>CAWFGE010000025.1:0-21544 GCA_963815195.1 uncultured Planctomycetaceae bacterium | reverse complement strand
AGTTCGCCGAAGCGCAGCGGAAATTGCCCGCGAGATCACCGATTCATGGAGGTGATGACGTCGCCGAACTCCGCTGCGAGGGTCTTTTGAGATCGTCGTCGCGGGAAAGACGTATTGCCAGCCAAATTCCCGTGCCGTGCCTGGGAGTTTTCGTTCCAAGGCGTAAGGCAATTCGACGGTTCCGAAGCCCCGTTCCAAGTCGCGCTGGTGCTGGATACGGACCTTCGCGATTTGCGTACGCAGAGATTCCGCGACGGATTCAGGCAGCATCGTCCGCCGATCCTTATCCCCCTTCCCTTCGCGGATCGTCAATTCCGCCCGTTCGAAATCCACGTCTTTGACCCTGAGCCGAAGGCTTTCCAGGAGCCGAAGTCCTGAGCCGTATAACATCAGGGCGATCGTTTTTGGCACACCACTCATTTCGGCGAGAATGCGGCGGATCTCGTTCTGGGTCAAGACCACGGGCAACCGCTTGGGGCGTTTGGCGCGAACGACGCCTTCAATGCGGTCCAGCGGTTGTTTGAGGACTTTTTCGTACAGAAAAAGAATCGCCGCCAGCGCCTGATTCTGGGTGGATGCGGCGACATGTTCTTTGACTGCCAGATGCGTCAAGAAGCGGTTGACGTCGCCTTCGGACAATTCGCGGGGATGCCGAGAGCCGTGAAAAACAATGAATCGGCGAATCCAATCAAGGTAAGCTCGTTCCGTCCGCAGGCTGTAGTGATGCACGCGCAAGACGTTGACCGCCGCATCGTAAAGACGCGGTGTCGGGCGGCCTTGGAATAGGCCCAATGGCGTTTTCGTTCGATTTTGGGTTGACATGACAAATGCCCCTGAAAACTCTCACCATAGAGCGTAACCGGAGACCCCTGCGTTTGTCTACAAACTCTCCACAGATTGCAGCCGGTAACCATGTGTGTAATCTGCAACGATCCGAAAAACGACGTCACGCCTTCGCTGAGTGTACCAGGTGTTTTTGCATATTGACTTGTAGCAAGACCATTTCGCGGTAGCGGCCGTCCGCTTGCATCAGTTGTTCGTGGTTGCCGACTTCGGTGATTTGGCCATCTTCGATGACGGCGATTTTGTCGGCGTGGGCGATTGTGCTCAGGCGGTGGGCGATCACGAAGCACGTGCGGTCCCGCATCAACTGCTCCAGGCTTTGCTGGATCAGGCGTTCGCTTTCCGTGTCGAGATTGCTCGTGGCTTCGTCCAGGATCAAAATCCGCGGGTCGGCGAGGACCGCGCGGGCAATCGCAATCCGCTGCCGCTGCCCGCCGCTGAGCTTCACGCCCCGCTCGCCGATGATCGTCTCAAACCCATTGGGTAAACGTTCGATAAACTCCAAAGCATTCGCGACCTCGGCGGCGCGATGGAGGTCTGCTTCGGTGGCGTGCCTGTTCGCATAGCCGATGTTCTCGGCGATCGTGCCGTCGAACAGGAACACATCCTGCTCGACGAGGCCTAAATGGCTGCGGTAGTTTTCGACTTCGATCTCCCGCAGGTCCCGGCCGTCCAACAGCACCCGCCCGCCGGTGGGATCGTAAAATCTCGCCACGAGGTTACAGAGCGTCGTCTTCCCGGCACCGCTCGGTCCGACGAGGGCCACGGTTTGCCCGGGCTCTGCGATCATCGACACTTCGTGGAGGGCGAAATCGTTGTTCCCCGCGTAGCGGAAAGACACGTTCTCCAAACGGACCTGCCCGGCGACTTCGGACTTTTGGAGCGAGACCGCATTCGGCGAGGGCGGCATCTCGCGAGGCTCTTCCAAGAGATCCAAAATCCGATCGAGACCCGAGAGGCTGTTTTGAAACTGCGTCGCGGACTGGGCCAACACGGTCAGCGGCTCCAGGAGGAACAAGAGATAGGTGAGGAACATCATCAAGTCGCCCAAGGTCAATTGGCCTTCGAGCACCTGCTTGCCGCCGTAGAGGAGAACGCCCAGGCAGCCGACGGGGATCAGAAGTCCCCAGATGACTTCCATCGTCCTGGCCCACCACCAGGTGTTGAGTTCCTGCCGGCCCATGAGGTGGTTGGTGTTCATAAATCGGCTGGTCTCGGCCCGCTGCCCGCTGAAGGCGCGGACGACACGCATGCCGCCGAAGGATTCCGCGGCCTTGCCGTCCACATCGGTCCGGCGGTTGCGGACATCGCGGTAGCGGGGGCGGATTTGCTTGATCCACGTGCGATGCGTGACATACACCGCCGGGATCAACACCAGCGTGCCCAACAAGAGCCGCCAATCGACCCAGGCCAACACGCACAAGCTGCCGGCGAGTTGGATCACGGCTTGCCAGGGGTTATAGACCATGCCGAAGATCAAATCGCCGACGCTGCCGGCGTCTTCGCGGAGGATGCTCGCCACGCCGCCGGATTTGAGTTCATAAACCCGGTGCAGCGGCAATCGCATCGCGTGGGAAAACACCCGCCGGCGAATGGCCATCTGCATGTTCTTCGTGGCGCTCGTCGCGTACCAGCGGCCCCAGAGATGGATCGAGGTTTTGACGAGGGAAATCCCGAACGCCGCCGCCGAGATCAACAGCAGCAAATGCCACGGGTCCGCGGCGGCGGGCAGCCGATCGGTGAGCCAGTCTGGGGCGGGTTTGCCGCCCAGGACGTAATCGATGACGAACTTCGTCGCGGCGGGCGGGATGAGTCCGAGGATGGTGGAGATGGTGAGCGTCGCCAGCGCAAACATCACCGGCCCGCGCTGGGGTCTCATCAAGCGGAAAAACTGGCGGACCAGTTCCCAGGAGGAGCGGACCCGCGGATGGTGAAACAGCTTGCCGTTGTCTTCGGCGGAGGACGTTTCCGGACCGGGCCGGCCGTTGCCCGCACGCTGCCGCTCGCGGAGGTCTTTCAGGTAGTCTCGAAACCGCCTTCGGCTGGAAATAATTCGTCGTTGCATGAACTCGGCCGGGCCGGAGCCTCCCTTTGAACCATGTTTTCAAGCGCAGAATAAACTCATCACCTCAATTATATCCGGTCAGGCCGGGGGAGAACATGAGCCGTGAATTTCGAAGCACGAAATCCAAAATTCAGTCGTTCCAAAAAGGCCTGAGCCGCGCACGAAGTAAGCGGACTTGCGTTGTCTGCATCCCTGAAAACCGCTTACTTCGTGCGCGGCTCTTTTAGGCCAAAGCTTCTTGAGTTTTTTTGGTAGTACTGAAATTCGGGTTTACCACGTTACTCCACCAGGCGGGACAGCGGAACGCCGGCGCGGGTGATGCGGCTGAGCACGGCGGCGAGGGCGATGATCGCATCGCTGGTGGGGAAGGCTTCGCGGAACCAGTACCGGCCCGTGGCCCCGCCGGCGAAGATGCCGTGATGTCCGCGCATGGAATCGGAGAGTTCCGCCGCCGTCACCCCGCCCCGCACCACGCGCAGCCCGGCCCGCTTCAAAAGCGACTCCACTTCGGCGGTGGCGTACTCTTCGAGCACGATCGGTTCGTTCGGGTAATCCGCGTGGCGAG
This sequence comes from uncultured Planctomycetaceae bacterium, assembly GCA_963815195.1. Lineage (GTDB taxonomy): Bacteria > Planctomycetota > Planctomycetia > Planctomycetales > Planctomycetaceae > CAWAVN01. The sequence continues at coordinate 18,071 of CAWFGE010000025.1, read as the reverse complement.
CCTCCGCGATGAGCCTTGTGGTCTGGGCGATCGACAGCAGCCCGCCGGCCTCGTCGAAGACCGCCGAGCGCTGGCCGTCGTCGTCGATGAGGATTCCCGCATCGGCCCCGTGTTCCCGGACCGCGGCCGCGACGCGAATCACATCCGTATCGCGGGGATCGAAGGGATGGCGAACCCGCCGGGGCAATGGGAGGGGAATCAGTTCGCCCGGCAGGGTCTCGTAAATCCGCGAAAGAGTCTGTTCGACCAACCGGCTGCCGCTGCCCAGGCAAATCCGCAAGGGTTTTAGGCCCTGAAAATGCTTCCAAAGCCCCGCTTCGTAAGGCACGGCGGCGCGGAAGGTTCGATAGGGACCGGCCCCTCGGGTCGCGCGGTGATAGGGATCCCGGACCGCGGCTTCGATGCGGTTCAGGGTGAGGTGCCCCGGCCCGGAATGAAACCGCGAGCCCCGCGAAATCGGCCGGCCGTTTGTGCCCACGAAATCCAAGGCCATCCCCGACGGCGGGCAGCCGGCTCCGTTGACATAAATCCCCGCGCGAATCGGCAAATGGTCGCCTGCGAACCAGAAACAGGGTTTCGAAGCCAACCCGATATCGAGGACCTGGCAGCCCATCCGCCGCAGAGCCGACGTGACGCCTGCGATCAAATCGGGCGACGCCGGCCGGTCATCGTGTCCGACCAGCACCGTCGGCCAAGACCGGTTGGTAATGGTTCCGGCCGACGGCGACCGCCCGCGGAGCGGCTTTTGCTCCCAGAGCACGCTGGCGAGCGCGGCGGCGATCAAATGGGCCTGCTTGCGGGAAAGCTCATTGAGATAAATCCCCCGCACGCCTTCCTCGGTGAATAGCGATTTGCGTTCGCCCCGCCGTTCCGCGTTTTGCAGGCGGGCGATTGTCTGGGGCGGCAGATGTCCGGTGTCCGTGCGTAACGGGCACTCCCGGCAATTGGGAAAGAACGAAGCCAGCCGCGAAAGATGCACCGACCGCGAAATCGGATGCGTCTCCCCCGGGCAGATGTATTGCTGCTCGTCCAACGTGGGCCAATCCATCGGCCGGCGAACCTTCGTTGAAATTGAGATTTGATCAACCACGAAGAAAAAGAAAAGACTTTTTCGTGTGTTTCGTGGTCCCGCATGTCTGAATCTTTGTGGTGTCTTCCGTTAAAATAACGTGCGGAGCAGGACTGTATGCGAGCCGTTTTTCCCGGTCAAGAACGATCTTTCATGTTGCACGCCACCGAGTTTCTCAAAAACCCCGGCCAAAAGCCCCCGGAGCACGTCGTCGTGCTTTTTGGCGGCGAGCGGTTTTTGCAGCAAAGTTGCCAACGGGCGGTGATGCGAGAGGTGCTGGGCAGCGAAGAAGGCGACGAAATCGGCCTGACCCGGTTTGAGGGGAAATCGGCCGACCTCAAAGCCGTTCTCGACGAATTGTTGATGATTTCCATGTGGGGCGACAAGCGGCTGGTGCTGGTGGATGAAGCCGACGACTTCGTCACCAAAAACCGCGCGGGCCTCGAGAAATTCCTGCAAAAACCGCCCAAAAAATCGGTGCTGCTTCTGGTCGTCAAGAAATGGCAAAAAACGACCCGCCTGTACAAGCTCGTTGAAAAAATCGGCCTGAACCTGTCCTGCGAACCCTTAAAAGATGCCGAGGTCCCCCGCTGGCTGATCGAATCGGCCAAAGACCAGTTCGAAAAGAACCTCGCCCGGCCGGCGGCGAGTTTGATGGTCGAACTCGCCGGAAGCAGCCTGGGACTGTTGGAGCAGGAACTCTCCAAGCTGGCATCCTACGTGGGCGACCGGGACCGCATCACCACGGAGGATGTCACCCAACTCGTCGGCGGCTGGCGGGCGGAAACCACCTGGGCGATGGTCGATGCGTTGGTCGATGGGCACGTCGGCCAGGCCCTGGTATGCCTGGATAAACTGCTCGCCGCCCGCGAAGCCCCCTTGATGATCCTGGGCGGGTTGGCGTTCAAGTTTCGCCAATTCAGCCAGGCCACCGAACTCGCCCGGCAAGGGACCAAGCTCGGTCCGGCTCTCCAATCGGCGGGGGTCTGGCGGAACAACATCCAGGCGGCGGAACGTTACCTCCGGCGGATCGGCCGGCCCCGCGCGGAGAGCATCCCCGGCCAACTCCTCGATGCCCGCGAATACCTGGGCGGCGGCAAAGGCTCACTGTCGCCCGAACAGCAGCGGATCGTCCTGGAAACGCTGTTAATCCGCCTGGGAGCCTGACCACTCATCGATGAAGGACCTCGGCATGTTCTACCGATTCATCACGCTGCTCGCCATCGGCGTCACCACAACGTGGACGGGGCTCCGAACCGGCTCGGCCTTTGCGCAAATCACCATCCAAGGGGTGCGGATTGACGCCGCGGGAGTGATGCAATCCCGTCAGGTCGCCGATCTCCCCATGAAACTTGACCGGCGTCTCGACCCCGAATGGGCTTACATTTCGCTTCCAAAACTTTTCAGCGAGCTTCGGCGGCTCACCGAGGCCGGCCAGGAAATCCCAGAGCAACTTCTGTATTTGGACGGCCTCGTGAAGATCGTGCGGATCGATGCGCTGCCGGATCGAGGCGATTTGATCCTCGCCGGCCCTGCCGAGCCTTGGGATAAAAGCGATCCTTCGCGTGTCCGCGGCCGGCGAACGGGCCGGCCCGTAATCCAGTTGGATGATCTGGTCCTGGCCCTCCGGCAGTTTGGCCCGACGAGCCGGTCCCGAGTCTTCGGCTGCACGCTGCTTCAAGACAAGGGGGCTGAGGACCGCGTGGCCCAGTTGCAGCGTCAGATTCTCGCGAAACGCATTTCCGATCAAAACAGGATTGCCCGGGCCCTCCAAGAAACGCTCGGCCCGTTGACGGCCCAGTACTTCGGCGTGCCGACCGATACCCGTTTCGCGCTGACGTGCGTCGAATCCGATTATCTCATGAAACGGCTCAGCCTGGGTCTCGATCGCATGCCCGTGGCGGGCGTCAAAAGCTACCTGGAACACAGCGGCCGCGGGCATTTGTTCAATCGCTTTTGGTTTGTGGCCGATTACGACCCGCTGTTGGTGTCCCCCGATGGATTGACCTTTCAACTTCCCCAGCGCGGGCTGGCATTCGAACCAGCGACTCGGAGGCGGATCAGGACACGAAGAACGAAGGGGCCGCGCAATTTGCGAAGGATTTTACCGAGCACATGGCCCGCTTGGAATCCGCGGTGCCGGCCTTTGCCGACTTGCACAATCTGTCCGACCTGGCCGTCGCGGCCACATTGATTGCCGAAGACAACCTCGCCGCGAAATCCCGTTGGGACATGAGTTGGATTCTCGACCCGAAACAATACTCGATCGCCAAAGTCTCCACGCCGACAAAAGCGGAAACGCTCGTCAACATTCGCCGCGGGCGCGGACGCGGCGTGACTGTGGCCGGCGGCGTTCGCGTCGACTCGGCCGCGATCGTCAAGTCCCGCAAGCAATCCGCTGCGAGTCAGATTTTGTCAGTCGATCTGAAAACAAACTGGTCGCGGCGGATTGGGCAAGCGGAAGATCGTTAGGCTCTGTCCGAGGAACGGGAGTTTAGTTCGCGGGCTTCAATTGCCAGGTTTCGTCGAAGAAGCCCGCTTCGACGATCTTGCCGGGCCAGACGGCGCCTGGGGGCGTCTTCAAATCAACCACCGCCCAGTCGGGCAGCATCGGCACCTGGCGGGCGTTGTTGAGATACGCGTAATCCCGGAACGTAAAGCTGCTGTTGAGCACCACGTATCGCTTGGGGTTCAATGGGTTGGGATAGATCGCAATCAGCGCGTGATCCTTCGCGGAGAACTGACGATCCCCGACGGTGACGGCCTCGCCATTCCAGCCGATGGGCAGCTTACCGATGATCTTTTTCAGCACCTGGTTGCTCTGGGGATCGCCCCACAGAATCAGGTTGGAGTTTTGGATGTCCTCGGGCGTGATCGCGGTATCGTTCTTCACGCGCGCGTGCCCGCGAAAATGCCGGCGCCAATGCTCGACCGCGCGAATCAGTTCCTGATCGACCCACGTTCCCACCTGCGGATGGGCCGCGGTCCCCGTCGGTTTCACGAACACGAAGGAATCCATCATCGCATCGTCGATGGGGCCTTGGAGATCGTGCCGTTTGCGGAGCTGGTCTTCGGGAAACTCGCCGAACTCCCAACCCGCATCGCCTCGAACGAGCGAGACGTTCAGCGACCGGTCCGTTTGCGGCCTGGCCCCGAACAGCGTCTGGCCGTCGATCACGAGGGTGACGTTGCCCACGGCCCGCGGCCATTCCCCGGGACGAAAGTCGAGTTCCAATCCCGTGACGTTCTTGGTGTTGATGTTCATCTGCGACGGCGATTGAATGCTCGCCTGCACGCTGCTGGGTTCCCAATGTTCTTTGATGCCCGTGACCGTCAGCCATTTGAGCCGGTTGTATTTGAGGGTGTAGGTGATGAACCGCAGCGAGTCGGGAACCCGCCGGCGGCCCGCGCGGGACAGGTCCGCCATGCGGGATTCAATCACTTTGACCGAACCCGGATCGATGCGGTGCCCCATCTTGGGGCCGATGATGTGGGTCAACTGCATGCGTTCCCGCTGGAGGGCCCCGGCCATGATGTCGGCGGCTTGCTTTTGGGTGTCGTTCTCGCCGCTGTAGGCGATCGTCGGACATTGGGCGAGATTGCGGCACCAGTCGGTGCAGTCGTAAAGGTGCCAGAGTTTTTTCTCCCACCACGTCGGATGCAGTTCTTCTTTCTGAAAGAACTTCAAAAACTCGGGCGTCTCGGCGAAGCCCGCCCCGGGATTGGCCGCGAACCAGTCGCCCGCGTAGTGCACCGCAAACTGCCAGCACGCGGCCCCGCCCATCGAAAACCCCCGCACGGAGATGCGGTCTTCATCGATCGGGTAATGCCTTTTGACGGCGGCCAAGGCTTCGAGCACATCCACCTCGCCCGCGAACTTGAAGGCGTTGGAATACCGCCCGTAAGGATGCAGCACGATGGCATCCTTCGGGGCGTAATAGCCTTTCTGCTTGAGCCGCTGGTCAAGGAAGTTGTTCTCGCTCAGCGTTTCGCCCCGGCCGTGAAACCGAATATCCAGCCGGCGGGGCGTGATTTGATCCGGCTTGTCATTGCCCGGAACGATCAAACCGTAGGGCTGCACCGAGCCGTCGAGCTTGGACACATAACCGCGCACGACCAGCCCGGTCTCTTGAGTCCACGGGGCCTCGCCGGCGGCGAGATCTTTCGCGCGCTTGAGCCCGCGCTCCAAATGCTGTTTCGCGACCTGGATTTCGACCTCGCGGAAGAACTCTTGATAGGTTAGCGCCTCATCGACTGCGCGGGCGAAGATCATCACATCCGGCAGCAGTTCTTGGACCCGGGGATCTTTTTTGCGCTCGAGCGATTCGATTTGCTGGTTGAGTTCCTCGAGCCCCGCGCGAAGAACCTTAAGGTTCTGCGGCGAGATTTCAATCCCCAATTGGGGAATCCGCCGGACGTTTTCGGGATGGTTGTCGCCTTCGCCATCGGCCCAGGCGACAGACGTTCCTCCAATCAAACCGATCATCAACAAGCCAATGGAAATCCGCACGGTAATGCTTCCTCAAAAGTGGTGGTCGTGATTCGCCGGATCGTGTTCGCCGAAAGTTTGGTTTGCATTGTCCGCAGAGCCCCGGGCGTTTGCAACCGCGCAGCATGCCTGTTGATCCCGCAATTCCAAGACTACCATAGAACCTATGACCACGACTTTCAGAATCTCTCGAACGGGGAAGAACTTGTTGCTCCGATTTGCGTTGATCGCGACGATCTTGATCCTGCATTTGTTGGGAGTCCAAGCCGGCCAAGACGCATGGATCAAGCTGTTCCAAGCCCTTCCCGACTGCATGATTGCGAAGCCGAAGTAGAAATCACGGCATGGGGCCTCTTGAAATCCGCATGGCTTCTGTTATCTTCCATTGATTGGCAAACCGATGACAGCGGTTTTCGTATTTAACCGGCTACGACTGCCTCTCTCGCAACAATCTGCGAGTGGGGTTTTTTAATTGCGCCCGCGTCGATTCCCATTCCCCGTTGAACCCCTGACACCTGGCGTCTCTGAAAACCCTCTCTTAACTGGAGTCCCACAATGAGAAATTGGAAAACCCTAGCGGTCGGATTGGGCGTCGTTCTGATGGCCGGCTTGGCGGGACGCTGGACCGGGCCGATCCCGCAGCCATCGCTCGCCCAGGATACCCGAAAGGACCCGACTCAGCCGGCTGGAAAATCCTCGGAAGCGGATCGCGGATGGATCGGGCTCATGGTGGAAGAAGACGCGGAACATGCGATTCGCGTCGCCGATGTTTTTCCGGGCGGGCCAAGCGCATTCGCGTCGATTCGTCAAGGCGACGTCCTGCTGGAAGTCGCCGGTACGAAAATCCGATCCGAAAAACAGCTTGCCGAGACCGTGGAGAAACTCAAACCCGGACAGGACATGGTCGTCATCGTTCAGCGAGGCGAGCGAAAGCGCTCGTTGAAGATCCGCGTCGGCAGCTTGCGGGAATTCCACGAGCACTATGCTCGCGAAATGTGGCGGCGCGATCCGCGCAATCCCAACTACACCGAATCTCTTGGCGTGAGTCAGGCGGACCTCACGGTGGAAATGTTTCGCCGGCTGTTCGAGCAGAATGAGCGACTGGAACGATCCCTGCTGGCGGTTCGCCAGGAAGTGAGCGAACTTCGGCGGGAGCTCAAAGCCAAAACGAAAGAAAACCGCTGAGTGGACGATGCGAGCGTTTGCTGTTTGACTGCAAAGATTCCTTAAAAACTCCGGGCTTTTAATCGGAAAGGAAAGACCCATGCGGCTTCGTTGTGTTCTGGTTCTGCCACTGTTATGTGTGTTCTGGTTCGGCGTGTCACCATCGGGCATCGCTCAAGAGGAAGGGAATTTTGGAGCGGACGATCTGAGCCAGGCGGTTCGGAGTCAAGATTTGGACTCCTTTTGGCTCGAGCAAAGAAAGTGGATGGCCTATGGCTATCGACCTCAAGTGAAAGCAAAACTTACGCCGTTTACCAACTTGCCCGCCTACTCGGCCGGTAAGAATTACTATTCCTACGGGATCGATCTCCCGACGCCGTCCCTCGAGAACCCCTACGACAAGAAACGCGTGCAACTCACCAAATTCGGCACCTGGCACTGATGGGGAGATCGATGCCCGATCCATCGACGACAGACGAGCCTGATCAAACGGCGTGCGCGTGCGCAGTCGCCGACCGGCGACAGGGTCCGCCGATGAGCGATGTGATCCACCCTGCCAACGTCATCCTGATCGGCCACGTGCTGATCGTTTTTGTCTTGTCAATTCGCGTGATTATGAAGCGCCCGCCGACGGGCGTGGCGCTTTCGTGGGTGCTGCTGATTACCATCGCCCCCTTTGCGGGCGCTGTGCTGTATCTTCTCATCGGAGAACGCCGAATCCGCCGCAGCCGCGCGGAGCGGATCGAAGCGTTCCGCGCCAGTTTTCAGAAGATCGTCGAAGCCGGGGATCGGCACGGATTGACGGAGATTGACTGGCGGGGGCATCCGGCGGCTGCTCCGTCGCTCAACCACCTCGGCCGGACCACCGTCGGCCTGCCCACGGTTCGGGGCGGAAGTTATACGCTTTATTCCAAGACGGAGGAAATGTTGGACCTCATCGCTCGCGACATCGACGGAGCCGAGTCGAGTTTGCTGATGGAGTTCTATATCTGGAGTGAAGGAGGCCAGGCCGACGAAGTGTTGGAGGCCGTGATCCGGGCCGCGGAGCGGGGCGTTTTCTGCTGCTTGCTCATTGATGCTCTGGGAGCCAGGCCTTGGTGGAAAGGCCAGCAGCCTCATAAGCTTCGGCAGGCGGGCGTGCATCTCCGCCCGGCTCTGCCGGTCGGGCTGTTTCGGACGGTGGTCGGACGGACCGATTTGCGGCTGCATCGGAAGATCGTCGTGATCGACGGCCGCGTCGCATGGACCGGAAGCATGAACCTCGTGGATCCGCGGTTCTTCAAGCAGGACGCGGGCGTCGGGGAATGGGTCGATGCGATGGTTCGTCTTCACGGTCCCGTCGTTATTCCGCTCGCGGCCACGATGATCGGCGACTGGACCTTCGAAACGGGAAAGACCCTCCACGAAATGGTGTCGCAAGCCAAACTGAAACCCGTGGAGCCGCAAGGAAAAACCGACATCCAAGTCGTGCCTTCCGGTCCCGGGGAGTCCGGCGATGCGCTGCTGCAGATGATCCTGTCCCTGATTTACGCCGCGCAAACCGAACTCGTGATGACCACGCCCTATTTCGTTCCCGACGAATCGCTGCTTCGGGCGGTGCGCGGCGCGGCGGGCCGGGGAGTCGCCGTCCGGCTGGTTGTCCCCGAGCGCGTCGATTCGTTTCTGACGCGGTATGCCAGCCGGTCTTACTTCGACGACTTGCTGGATTTTGGAGTGGAAATTTATTTGTATCGCGGAGGGCTGCTCCACACGAAATCCATCATGGTGGACGGGACGATGGCCATGTTTGGCACGGTGAATCTCGACATGCGAAGCCTCTGGTTGAATTATGAAGTCGCGCTGTTCGTCTATGACAACGACTTCGCAGAGGCGTTGCGCGATCTTCAACAATCCTATATCAACGATTCCGACCGCCTGGAGGCGGCGGATTGGGAACATCGGCCCTTTAAGAATCGATTCGTGGAAAACATGGTCCGTCTCGTTAGCCCATTGCTTTAGGAGAAGATGATGCCCCTTGCCAACATATCAATTTCCCGAAACGGAGCACGATCCGCGCCATGCTTATGCCTTGGTCCGCGATGAACTGATGTTGGACGGCAACTCGCGTCAGCATCTGGCGGCATTCTGCCAGACATGGGCCCAGCCGGGCGATCCACCCGCGAAAACGTCCGCTGACAAGTTGGGGTTGCACGTTTGAACAACCGGCTTCTAAAGTAAGGGGATGGCTGCTTTCAAACCGCGACTGTTGGCGATCGGCGATATTCACGGCTGTTTTCGGCGCTGTCCACGCTGGTCGAGTTCGTCAAACTCACTCCGGACGATACGCTCGTTACTCTGGGCGATTATGTGAACCGCGGACCGAACACGCACGCCGTGCTCGATTGGCTGATTCACCGCAACGAGGTGGGGCCGCTGGTGCCCCTTCGCGGCAACCATGAATTGATGATGCTCAATGCCCGCGAGAGTTCCGCAGCCTTCAAATATTGGATGGCCGTCGGCGGCGACAAAACGCTCGCTTCGTACTCGCACTTTGCCGATGAAGGCGGGCTGGCGGACATCCCCGACTCGCATTGGGATTACTTGGAGAATCAGTTGCGGGATTATTACGAAACGGATCGGCATCTGTTCGTGCACGGCAATCTTTATCCTGACCTGCCCCTCGAAGAGCAGCCGGAGTACGTGCTGTTTTGGGAACGGGTTGACGAATGGACTTCGCCGCACCAATCGGGCAAAACCATGATCTGCGGCCACACCTCGCAAAAGACCGGCGAGATCTTGAACCTGGGACACGCCGTGTGCATCGACACCGCCGCTTGCAAAGGCGGCTGGCTGACCTGCCTCGACGTGGAAACCGGCGACTTCTGGCAAGCGAACGAGTCCGGCGAAACGCGGGCCGGCTTTTTGGATTAACCCGTTCGAGCCACTCCTCGTGCGGTTAGAGGATGGCGTTCGTGGGTTCCTTCGGCTCCACTCCAGCCCGCTTGCGATTTTTTCGCAAGTGGGCATTTTTATCGGAGTTATGGGATTTCCTTCATCAAATCCCGCAGAGAATTCCGAGATCCACGCCGTCACCTAATAAGCTGAACTGGGGGAAGATTGCGAAGCAAAAAGATTCGCAAAAAACCTGCGTCCTCCGACGGACGTATAAAATCCATACCCGGCTATCGCGAGCACGACGACCACCGTGAATAGGGTCGGCGCCACATCGGGACCTTTCAAATCGACGGTGAAAGGAATCCACATCAGCAAGTGATGGCAGAACAAAAACGTAAATGCGGCGACGACTCCAAACCGGATCAAAAAGAACATCACGGTCATGAAATAGGCGATCAATACGATCGTGTATCTATTGGGCGCCGCGACATCGTCAAACATCCAGAAAATCATTAACAGTGCGGTCGCCAGCACGGCAGCCAGCCGATTGCTCCGGACGACCATCCGACAGAGAACCAGGATGATCGTGACATAGATGCCCCAGCCCGAGAAAAATCGAATCAGGCGCAGGACGAGCGCCAATAATTCGGTGTTGCCGGAGAATGCAGACGCTTGAAGAAAATCTTTCGAGTCCCCCACCAGGATGAAGTAGAGTGAGGGGATTAGGGTGCCCATCATTGCGCCCACGAGCAATGAATGCCCCAGGCTGGGATCGCGCCAACGTCCCGTCATGGCCCGGCTCCACGCGGTCAGAATGCCCGGCCAGAATTTGCGGACGATCGGCTCGAGAGCGAGATAGTACACCCAGTATTGAAATGCCATTCCTGCCGAGAACAGCAGGCTGTAGCGGAACATCTCGAGGGTCAACCCGCAATTGAGCCGCCGCTCCAGCAGTGTGACAAAAAAAATCGTCACCGCCACCCGCCAGGCCGTTCTCCGATCGCTGCGACCGCGACTGGTATTTCGCCAAGCGAGGACCATCAACACGGGAAGAATCAACAGGCTGACCATCCAGGCAATGAGATTCCCTCTTTCCTTCTCGCCAACAGTCGGATGGCGTACAACATTGAAGTAAACGAGCTTTCGCTCAGCCAAGGCCAGTTCGATGTGGCGAACATCCGGCAGATCGTTGTCTCGCTTCGGTTCAAAGACAAAATAATCATCCACGGCAAACGGAGGCCGGGTCTTGGGAGACAGAACCTCGGAGTATGGAAACGGCTCGGAGAGCGAACCGTCCTTTTCATCCCCATCAGGAATCGGCAATTTTGCCGCTTTGAAGGCCGGGCCAGCAATCGCGATAAGATTTTGCAGGAAGCGAGTTTCAGCTGCCTTTTTCGCCTCGTCCTCCGATTGGCCGTCCGCTTTCATGTATTCGTGCTTGATGTTGGCAAGCCGATCGGCACCCTCTCGTGTCGCGTCCGGCACAACATAGAGTTTGCGAAGAGCCTGATCGCCGTTGAGCACGACGGCCGTCATTCGCGGGACCACAAGCGGCGGATTGGTCAATTCGACCCTTCTCCACCATTGGAACATGTGTTCGGTGGTCTCTTCCTGGAAAAGGTGCTTCGGGCTGCTCCGATACCAGAATTCGAGGCGCCTTTCTTCCTCATCCTTGTATTTGACCAGGTCGAACCGGTATTTCTCATACTCCGAAACGTCATGCCGCAAATCCTTGAGGAGTTCGCGCGCCTTACCGGCGAAGATTTCCACGGCACCGGGTTTCAAAGTTTTGGACGGCGACACCGCTCCATTGAAGTGGATGACCAGCGCCAATCCGATGAGTGTCACCGCGAGATAGATCGTAGCCGTCCTCAGCGACAGCAAGCCGCTCCCGCCCGCGGCGGCGACGAGTTCAGGCGACGGTGTTTCTCCCGCCGCCAACGCCGCCGCCAGGGGATCGCCGCCCGGCAGGCTCGCGGCCACCGCGTTCGCGGAAATCGGTCGCTCGTGCGGTTCCCGTTCCAAACACCGCGAGATCGTCCGTTGCACCGCCGGGTTGATGCCGTCCGGCAATTGTAACGTCTGCGACAAAGACGACTCTTCGTTGGCCCGGATGAGTTCCGGGAGCGAACTCGTTTTTCGGGCCGCCTCTCCCGTGAACACCTCGTAAAGAATCAGCCCCAGCGAATAGAGATCGCTTTGAATCGTCGTCTGCCCCCGCGTGAGTTGTTCGGGAGCCATGTAAGCCGGCGTGCCGGCAATCTCGCCCTCCGCCGCCTCCCCGGCCAGCTTCGCCAGGCCGAAATCGGTGATTCGCACCTGTCCCCGGCCGTCGAGCATGATGTTGGCCGGTTTGAGGTCTCGGTGCAGGACGCCTTTCTCGTGGGCCGCGGCGAGCCCGGCGCAGAGTTGCTGAGCGATTTGGATCCCCTTGCCCTCTGGCAGCCTGCCGATGCGTCGCAGGAGAACCCGCAGATCCTCGCCATCGATATACTCCATCGACAGAAAATGCTGGCCGTCGGCCTCGCCGATGTCGTACACCCGGCAAACGTTCGGATGGCTGATTTGCCGCGTGAGCCGGACCTCGCTGAGAAAGTATTCCAGCCTTTGGGGATCGCCGGCGAGTTCCTTGGGGAGAAACTTCAATGCGACGGTATGACCAAGTTTGAGGTCGTCGGCGCGGTAAACTTCACCCATGCCGCCTTTGCCGACCAGCGAGACGATGCGGTAGCGGTCGGCGACCTTCGTGCCGGGCAGAAACCGTCCATGATGGGATGAAACCGACGAAGAGGGCGGAACACTGCTCTTGGACGGTGGGGCACTGGCGTTGTGCATCACCGTGGCCGCAAGTTCCGGCCCGAGCGCGACCCCGCACGCGGAGCAGAATTCGCTCGCTTGGGTTTGCCGGGTTGCGCAAGATGGGCATATCACCATAAATACTCAAACTGCAAGTCGAAAGTGGAGGGGGTGGCTGGGCGCAAAGAAGTGTTCCGAGGAAAAAGGAGATTGGAGGTCTGGGGCCGTGTCAGATTTTTCTCGCCTGGTGACAGCCCCAGCATTCGCAGTTTAAGCCTTATTCAAAGGGGATTTGCGCCCCAGCCACCCACACGCTTACCGTTTGAGTCAATAGAAGATTATAACCGCCGGCTGGCGTCGTCAATGATCTCATTCCTCGATGCCGCCCGAGCTTCCATAAGCATGGGCATGATAGGCTTTGAGGCTCTCGTAACCCTCCGTTACATCAATCACATTCCCGGACAATCCGGTGGCGAAGCCATCCAAGTCCCCGAACAAATACAGCTTGCCCTTCTCGCACCAAAGCGGCCGGCTGGCGACGTAGCCGACTTTTCCCAAAAAGCGAAACTCGCCGTCGAAAAACAAAATGGCGTTCCGGCCGCGCAGGAGCCAGCATGCCGGCGATCACCGCGCGGCGGTCTGCGACATAGATCGTCTTGCCCTTGGAGGTGGTCAAGCGGCCGAGATGGGAGAAGTGCGTCAAGAGCACCGTGCGGCCGTCGGGTTGATCGGGATCGCTTTTTTCGGCGGAGTCCAGCAGAGCCGCCCGCACGTCCTTTGGCGGATCGAGGGATTTCGAAGAAGAACTCAACACCAGCGCCAATGTCGCCAACATGAGGGCCAGGTCGTGAGACATTTTGAACGCATCCTGCATCTTGAAAGGGAACTCAAAGAATTTTTCGCCCCGTTGGTCAATGCCGCGGGGCACGGTTTCGCCGCGCTCAGCTTTTATCCGCATCCGCGCCGCCCTCGAATCGGATCGTGGAGAGCGGCGTGTAAACGGCCCCCGTGGGTTCGAGTTCGGATTGGTAGTAGATTGCCGTGTCGATGATTTGCGTGCCGAAAGATTGTGTTTCGTGAGCGTCTGCAATTTGTTTGAGCTCGGCCGGCGGCTTGGCTTTGATGCGGGCCAAGGTGAGATGCGGATGATACGCCCGCCGTTCTTTCGGAAAGCCCAAGGGTTCGAGGGTGTTTTCCAAAGCGTCGGCGATCTGGACGAGCGGCTCCTCCGGGACGACGCCGGCCCAAACGACTTGCGGCCGGCCCCAATGCGGGAATGCCCCGATGCCCTTCGACTCCAACTCGAACGCCTCGCAATTTCCCAAGGCCGACTCCACGGCCTTAGCGATCTTGGCGAGTTCCTCCATCGGTGTGTCGCCCAGGAATTTGAGCGTGATGTGCATCGCGGCCGAGTCCGCGGCTTTCACCGCCCGCCCCATCTCCCGAAACTGCCGGAGTATCGTCCGCAACTCCGCGGGCAAAGAAATCTCCACGGCCACGAAAGTCCGGGCGTGCTCGCTCATCATTCTTCCTTGGAATTCTTAAGAGGTTCCTTCAGAAGGTGCTCCTGCGGCTTGGGGATGCGGTCGTAGCGGAGTTCGCCGCCGATCAACCGCATCAAAGGCCGGGGCCCTTTCGCCGGCGTCTTGAAGAGATAATCGGACTTCGGTTCGGGGAAGTCGGGCACATCGGCTTTCACTTTGTCGAATATCGCGAGCAGGCGCTTCACCACGTCCGGATGCTCGGCGGAGACATCGTGCTGCTCGCCCCGGTCGGCGGCGAGGTCGAAGAGCATCATCGCTTTCGGCGGATCGCCCGTGGTCAGGCCGGGGTATTGGGTCGGCTTGGCTTGCTCGTAGGGGGCAAGCAAAATCACGCCGTCGGGACCGCGGGGATCGACCCACTTCTCGAGCTCGTCCTTGGAAAGATTGATAAACCGCGGCGGGCCGGGATTGCGGACGTGCAGCTTCCATTGGCCGGCGCGAATCGTCGCCAGCGACTGGCCCTGCATGCCGAAGATCGCCTCGTGCGGGCTGGGGGCTTTGGCATCTTTGAGCATGGACAAAACGTCGCGGCCGTCGATCACGCGGTCGCTCGGAACGTCCACCCCCGCCAGCTTGCACACCGTGGGCAGAATGTCGATCGTCCCGGCGGGGGAATCGTTGACGACGCCCGGAGGAATCGTGCCCGGCATGCGGGCAATCATCGGCACCCTGAGGCCGCCTTCCCAGGTTCGGCCTTTCATCCCCCGCAGCCCACCCGTCGAGCCGCCGTACCACGGGCCGTTGTCCGAGGTGAAAATCACGAGCGTCTTTTCGTCGAGCGACAACTTCTTGAGCAGATCGAGCACCTGCCCGATGCCGTCGTCCAACTCGGACATCACGTCGGCGTACAAATTGTCTGGGGTTCCGGGGGTGTAGAAGTTGTCCGAAGCCGCGAGCGGCTTGTGCGGCATCGCGTGCGGCAAGTACAGAAAGAACGGCTGGTCCTTGTTCTGCTGGATAAACCGCATCGCCAGGTTCGTATACCGCTGGGTGAGTTCCGCCTGCACGACGGGGTATTCGACGACGGCCTCGTTCCGCACGAGTTGCACCGGGAACATGTCGTTCGAATACAAAATGCCGACGTACTCGTCAAAGCCCTGCGTGCGGGGCAGCCAGTCTTTTTTGTGGCCGAGGTGCCATTTGCCGTAAGCCGCCGTCGCGTAGCCGGCGGACTTGAGGAGTTCCGCGATCGTAATCTCCGACGGCGGCAAGCCGAAGTTGGAGGCCCCCACGTCCGGGGCGGGGTTTCTCACGACCGAATGCCGGAACGGATACCGCCCCGTCAAAATCGTGCCGCGCGACGGAGCGCAGTAAGGCGTGGGGACGTAGAAGTTCGTCAGCCGGGCCCCTTCCGCCGCCATCTGGTCGAGGCGGGGCGTTTTGAACGGGCAATCCCGATTGAAGCAGCCCACATCGCCGTAGCCCAAATCGTCCGCAAGTATTAGTACAATATTAGGTACACGCTTATTATCCGCTGATACCCCTTTTTTGCAAGTGCCTATTGACAAAATGGCTGGTCCGAGGATAAGAATGAATGTAGCAAATTTGTGTAGTAAATGGGCAGGGAATCCATTCAAGGGAAAACGTCGCGAGAAGAACATGAGCTGGCCTCCCAAAGGGGCTGATGCTGGCATATCGAAAACTCCGCTTTAGTATCAATCGCGCCGGGCGGCGGGTCAATGGCGGCGATACGGCGCAGAGCACGGAAAGGACGGAAAGGACGATGGGAAGAAAATCCAAAAAACGCAGGCAGTCGCACGGGTCCGCGTGGCATTGGAAACAAACTGACTGTTGGTATTACACCCGACCCGGCACGAAACAACGCGTGCCGCTGTTCGATGAGCAAGGGGAACGAATCCGGGGCAAGGAAAATCGGCAAGCCGCGGAGATCGCACTGGCTCGGGAAAAATTGACCTGGGAACGGGAACCCGCAGGCGGAGATGCCGGGGGCCAATGGATCGTGGCCCGCGTTTGTTCCGAGTATCTGGAGTATTGCGAGCGGGGATTGGCGAAAGGCACGATCAGCCTGGGGCATCGAAATAACTCCGCCGCCTGGCTGAACGATTTGTGCGGATACTGCGGAGCCCTTCCGGTGGCTCAGCTCAAGAAGGGGCACGTTCAAAAGTGGTTGGATAACCATCCGACCTGGCGGAGCCCTGCCACGCGCTCCGGGGTGATTGCCATTGTCTTGGCAGCGTTCAATCGGGCTGCCGAGATGTTTGGGATTCCGAATCCGATCAAAGGATTGAAGAAACCCAAGGCGGAACCGCGATTGGCATCCCTGACGCCGGAAGAGGAACAGGCGATCTATGAAGCCACCGAACCCCGTTTTAAGGAGTTCCTGTTCGCCAGCATCCATACCGGCCTGCGACCGTTTTGCGAGTTGGCGAAAATGACAGCGGATGACGTGGAAGAGACGCCGCGGGGGATGATGTGGCGGGTCTATTCGTCCAAGACCAAAAAGACACGGAAGATCCCCGTGCGGCCGGAGGTGGCCGAGTTGACGCGAACTTTGATGGAAACGGCCCCCAAGGGCTCGGGATTGCCCCTCCTTCGGAACACCCAAGGCAATCCTTGGAAGCGGACCACCGGCGTGGTGCGGTTTATCGCGATCAAAAAGAAGTTGGGCTGGGACCAGGATCCCATTAAGGGGAAGTATTCCTGTTACACCTGCCGCCATACCTTTGCTCATCGGATGCTTTCCGGGTATTGGACGGACGGAGTGGGTTGCTCCATCGAAACCCTGGCGGAACTCATCGGCGATACGCCGAAGGTGGCTTTTGAGCATTACGGCAGGGAGTGGGGCCAGCATTATCAGGATCCGCTCTGGAACGCCATCGGGGAAGCCCGCGACGGAGACGCCAAAGCCGAGTCCAATGCAGCCGACGAAAAAACCTCGGCGAAAAGCCGCTCGAAATCCGGCCGACCGCACGATAAAAAATCCCGCTCGGCCTCGAAGTCGGCGACTCAGAAAAAGCAAAAGCGAGCCGCCTCACCCCCAAGGAGAAAGTCGAAGGCATGACAAACAACAACACGGGCCGTCAACGGCGATCTCGCGGGAAAGCCTGGTATTGGAAACAGACCGACAGCTGGTATTTCACTCCACCGGGAACCAAAGGCCGCGTGCGGCTGTATGATGAAGCGGGGGATCCGATCCGGGGCAAGGAAAATCGGCCCGCCGCGGAACTGGCTCTGGCTCGCGTGAAAGCCGCGGGCAACTGGCGCCCCTCCGCGGAACAGGCCAGCGAAGACCAGTGGGTCGTGGCGAAAGTGTGTTCACATTTCATCGATTATTGTGAACAGCGAGCGACCAAGGAAATGATTCGAATGGAATACCATGAAGAGGTCGTGCGTTATCTAAACGATTTCTGTGGCTACTGTGGGGCGCTGCCGGTGAATGACTTACGAAAAGGGCACGTGCAGCATTGGGTCGAAAGCCGCTCCACTTGGAAATCCCCGGTCACGAAGCGAAATGCAATGACGATCGTGTTGGGCGCCTTCAATCATGCTCAGGATATGTACGACGTGCCGAACCCGCTGACGGGGCTCAAAAAGCCGCCGCAAAAACCGCGGTTGCAATCCATTGATCCTGAGGAAGAGGCCCTCCTCTATTCCGCGACGGATGAGGCATTCGCCAATTTTCTCTTTGCCGCAATTCAGACGGGCCTGCGGCCGTTTTGCGAATTGGCACGTTTGACGGTCGCAGATGTGGAGGAAACCGAGCGCGGGATGATGTGGCGGGTTTACTCTTCGAAGACCAAGAAGACGCGAAAAATTCCGGTGCGATCGGAGGTCGCGGAATTGACTCGGGATTTGATTTCCCCGACCGCGGGAGAGTCCGGGGCCGTTGTCTTTCGCAATCCGCAGGGCCGCCCCTGGAAGAAAGTCACCGGCGGCGCCCGTTTTCGGAAGATCAAACGCGAACTCGGCTGGGATCAAGAACCCGCGCGGAAAAATTACTCCTGCTACACCTGCCGGCACACGTTTGCTCACCGCATGCTGGCTGGTTTTTGGAACGAGGGAGTGGGATGCTCCATCGAAACGCTCGCCGAGTTGATGGGCGACACCCCGAAAGTGGCCTTCGATCATTACGGCCGCGAATGGGGCCAGCATTACCAGGAACCGCTTTGGGCCG
>CAWFGE010000024.1:0-129539 GCA_963815195.1 uncultured Planctomycetaceae bacterium | reverse complement strand
CCCAAAAGCGATTGTGAACACAAGAAAGCCCTTCAGATGAATACATCTGAAGGGCTCGCCCTATTGTTTTGGTCCAATTGCCGCGTGTTTAGGCCGAAACGTGATTGTTCCGGCTCTTACGACGACGATCGCCGTATCCACCCAACACTGAGACACCCAAGCCAAACAGCAAAATGCTGGTTGGTTCCGGCACTGGTTTGATATAAAACGTTGTATTGGATTCCACGCCAATATCATTAGGCTGTCCAGTGTTAAAACCACCTGAAGCTTGAATGTCCGTTGGTCCACGTCCAGGTCCAGTGAAACTTCAATTGCCAGCGACATCCCCGAGGTAATTGTGCTGTAACAACTGCGGACCTGCGTGATAGGCCGTAACGTTCATCGCAAATCGGTTTTTGATATCCTCATTAACACTGGGCGGAACTTGGATTACATTTGCACCGCCACCCGAATCGGTTGCAGTGAAGAATTTGTTGGTTCCAGCAGCACCACCCGTGCCGGTGAATCCAAACTCCCACAGGAGATTCGCACCGCTAATAAAGGATGTCACAGCATCTCCGGCTGATCCCGTATTGATCGATGCATCGTTGTAGTTAATGCCATCGTAAGCAAAGATGATGGTGCCATCAGCGGATTTCATCGGGGTGAGCAATGGAATGCCAATACTGGCAACACGGCGTCCCACAGCGTTTGCGAGACCGCCCGAAACTCACTGAAGTGGATGTCGGGGTTCCAACGACCTGGGCGAGAAAGACGCCTGTGAATGTATCAGGCCCAGTATTTAGGCTAATGGTATTGAGCCCCGGGGGTGCCCAGAGCGTGTCGATCTTCAATACACCGAAAACCAAATCCCCCGTTTCTAGATGGTTTGGATCACCATTCGGATTTGCTTTGATGACGGCTTCCGCATCCACATCCTGAGCCCTGTTGACCTCATTCCCAGGAAGCGAGGAGATGTGAAGCCACCAAAAGCATTGGAAAGGGGCGTCACCGCCAAAACACACGCCAACACAAGAAACTTGTGCATTTTCATATTAAAAAATCTCCAAGAAACATTTGTGAACAAACCGAGACAATTAAAAAAGTGGTCGGGTCACTTCGCTTCGAGGAGGGCGGAAGATTCGCGATTTGATTTACCGGATGATATGCGTCATGTTGGGGAGCAAGCCGATATGCGAATTGACCGGCCATCGGTCGAGGGACGGCGAAAGGAGCAAACTGGGCGGGGTCCGTACCAGGTGAGACCGAGACCGACGGAGCAGCCATACTTCCGGCACTTCTGAGCGTCGCGAAAAATGCCACTTGGGTGATATTCTCCCAAAGTTGTTGCGAAGCCGCCGGCTTTCATCGCCGCTGCCCGACGCTTCACCCACACCCACGGGGAGCGATGTTTCGCTCGTCACCGAACCGAGGCAATTCACAACAAATCCCGCCTTGGCGGTGCAGGAAAAAGCCCAAAAAGCAATTCCGCAGCCAAAAGCGAGGAGTAAGTTGTGAACCCTGAAGCCCATAATTGTCTATGGTAACGCAACAAAACAGATCAGTGAATCAATTCCTGGACACGTACCAATGTACCCAAGGCAATACCCCATTTACAAGCGTTGTTTTCCTATTTTAGCAAATTTCTCAAAAAACTCTCTCAGGGGCCGCTCAGCGTTTTTCGCCACTCGTTTAAAGCTTTGACGTTCCAAGGGGTGGAAATCTTCAGCTTTCAGGGATTTGGCCTTTTCGAATGCGACTTTCGCCTCGGCGGTCTCGCCGTTCGCCAAATACGCTTCTGCCAAATGAAAGTACAGCATCGGGGCAGGTTCAGAAGCGACCGCTATGGCATTTCTTCATGTGACAAGGGCGGCGAGAGTCTTTCCCGCCCTCAAATACACAATCGCACGTGTATCCAAAAGCTCAGGTATCGGACCCACCAACTTGTCGCCCTGATTGACGGCGAAGTCAATGTATTGGACGGCCAGCCTTGGAGTTTTGACCGCCCACAGCCATCAACCATGCGAGTTGTTGAGGGCAGTGAGTGGTTCGGGTTTCTTCAAGAGAACCTTTTCATAGATTTGCTGGGCTTCGTCATATCGGCCTTGAAAATCCCGCAAGTCTGCCAAATGAATCTGCAACGCTATGGATTCCGGATTGCGTATTTATTGCGGCTTGCAATTGGGATTCCGTCGACGTCGATCTGCGTTTTGGAAGCTTTTCCCGTGCGGACAACCCCCACGCAGATGCCCCCCACGCTTTCCGCCGGGCAAGCTTCCCACGCCTGTTCGCACAATTCCAAGGCTTCCTCAATTCGGCCCTGGCGAGCGACATAGGAAACAAGCATTAAGACATCTTCTGGTCGCTGAGATATGTCGAGCATTTGACGGATGATGGCCTCGGCCGGTCCGAGTTGCCCCCAATCATCCAACAGTCCTATGGCGGCCTTTAGCTGAAAAACACGAATGCCAAATTGCAGGTTCGAAGCGGTCAATTGCCGTGTGAGTGTTTCCGCCGCTTGAGTGGCGTTGCCATCCGGCCAGCAGATGACGAACTTTCCCAAGGGCCGCAGAGCGATTCCCGGTCGTCTTTCGCCCGAGCCTGGGTTTCCAATGATTCCACAGCTTCTTCCAGCTTGCCCGCGACGACCAGATCGGCGACGGCCTGATCGGAGAATCCACATCCGCCAAATTGTCGATTCCCTGTTGGACCAGACGGACTGCGGCATCAACGTCACCGCTGGCATGTTGAAACGACGCATCCAACAACGTGATTCCAAAGGAGTCTTTTTGCGTTTGCTTGAGCTGATCGAGCCAGGGTTTCGCCTCCTCCAATTCCTCGTGAGCGATCAAGCTGTAGGTGTATCTGGCAAGGACAGCGGCATCCCGAGTGGACTTCACGATTTGTTGATATTGAAGCTTGGCCAAGGGCCATTGTTTCGTCTTTTCGTAGGTCCGGGCCAAGAGGAATTGCTCGTCGAGTTTCAGTTCATTTTGATCCGCCAGAGTTTCCAGGATTTTGATCACGGCCAGGCGGTCCTGGTAACGGTTGCGGGCGAGCAGGATTTTGGCTTCGGTGCGGAGATCCTCGGCAGAAACCTTGTCCTTGGCGGCGTTCTGCTTCAGAAACTCGAGGGCGAGTTCCGTATCGGCGTAGGTTCCGCCGTTGGCCATCAGCAGGGCTTTGGTGCGACAGCAGATTTTGGCGAATTCTTTGAGGAGTGCTGGGGGCATCGAGTAACTCATCCATCAACTGGTGGGCCGTTTTGTAGTCGGCCTTTTGTTGCTCGGGATCCGTTTTGGGGGAGCGGAGATAGAATCTAATCAATTGGCTCTGCAATTCAGCGATCATCCTTGGGAGTCGTCGCCGGCGACTTTGAGCGCCTCGCGGTATTGGCGCTCGGCCTGGGCTCGATCGCCGACCAATTCATAGCAGACTGCCAAAATCAGCGCTTTCTCATAGGGACGGGCATTCTGTGCCGGTTTGATGTTCTTTTGGGCCCGTTCAATCGCGTCTTTCGCCTCTTTCAGATTGCCCTCGCGAACATAGGCATTCACAAGATGGAACCAGGGGTGCGGATTTGGCGGGGGCCAAATTGCAAGCTTGCTTCAAGGGGTCAAGAACATCCTTACCTCGAAGTCCTCGTGATGACCTCCAAAGGCTGAGAAAGATCAAGAACTCATCTTCCGAACGATCCTGCATCGCGCTGTACGTTTCCGCGAGTCCCTCCGTGAGCAGAAGGGGCCTATCGACCGAGACTCGCTGCAGCACTTCATCGGCTTCTCTGGCCTTTTGATGAAGCGCAGTAGTAATCGAGCAACCGGTCAACCATTGTCCCTGACCGGTCGCCCAACTCAAAAGCCTCCGCATAGTGGTCGGCGGCGGTCGCCCGATCTCCGAGCAGCCATTCCACGTTCCCCAATGTCCGGGGCAGCACGGCCCAAAGCATCCGGTCTTTCTTCGCCTGAAGCAGCAACTCACGGGCTTGATTCAGAGCTTGCCGGTCTTTCACGCTGAGTTTGGCATTTTCGGAAGACGCTTCCGGGTTCTTCGACCTTCGCCAACAGCTTTTGGGCTTTCAAATAATTGCCGTTCGGACCATTCGGGCCTTCCAGCTTCTCCACGCGGGCAATGGCGGCATCGATGGCGGCCGGGACTTCCAATCGAATGGCGAACTCCACCAAGGCGATTTGCCTGGCGATGTTCTGGGGCTGCAATTCAGCGGCCTGTTTGAACGCGGCCATCGCTCGGTCTTGGGCGGTTTGTTTTTGCTCCGCGTCGGACGTGCGGCTTGCCAGGAAGTCATAAGCCTGCCCCAGCCCCTCGAGCAACTCGGCTTGCTCGTCGGGCGACAAGGCAGGCTTTTCCAAATCGGATAAAACAGACAAGGAATCGGCGACCGGGAGCAGCCGGGCAACCCGTGCCGCGGCCAAACGCAGCGTAAGATGATCGCCGATTTCCTGATGGGCCTGCTCCAGGATCTTCTCGGCGGCGCGGATACGGTCCGCGGCGGTTCGATGCTCCGGGAAGGGGAGCTTCAGTTCCAACATGGCGCGGGCGGACCGCACTTCGGGGCTTTGGGGAGAGGCCTTGAGAGCGTCGTTCAACAGTTTCTCCGCGACATTGTATTTTTCAAGAGACTCTGTTTGTTTTCCTTGGTCTGCAAGTTGCTCGGCTTCCAGGCTGTTGACTTCGGCCCGCAGAATTTTCGCCTCGATGGATTGCGAGTCCGCGTCATCCAGTCGCGTCATAGATCGCTTTCCAGTTGCGGTCTTCGGCGGATTTGTAGAGGAGTTCCTTCCGCATCTGCAGAGCGCGCCTGGGCCAGGGCCATTTCCGGAACCACTTTTAGATAGTCTAAATAACCAAAGGCCTTGATGGCCTCGTCCGTGCGATTGGCCGCTTGGAACAAAAACGGCAGCGACAATTGCGCCGGGAGCCATTTGGGAGTCTCTCGCACGCGCGGAGGGCCACTTGCAATCGCTGATCGGGGTTTCCCATGCGGGTATAGCATTCATCGAGCAGCAGATCGATCCGATGAAGCATTTCCGTTCGGCCCAATGAGTCGCCCCCGGGTTAGCTCGAGTGTCCAGGCGGCATCCTTCCAATTCTCCTCCGCCATGGCCAGCCGGCCTTTCAAGAAGTCCAATACCCCCGTCGAGGCCCCGGCTTTTTTCAATGCATCCATCTGCTCGTTGACATTGTTCTGAAGCGATTTGAGCGATTCCTGTTTCCGACCCGCGTCGGTGAGGCCTTCCACCGCGAGTTCATACTCGGAGATCAGCGTGTCCGCCAGCGACCAGCGAAGCTCAATACCTAGGTTTGCGACTTGAAAGCGATTGAGGGACGGATCGGTGTCCCTCATCCGCTGGCTCATCCGCGTCGGTTTCTGATCTTTCAAGTCCTCTTCGGACTGGGAGACCGCATCGAGGCCGCCGCGGAGGGCCTTTTCCGCATTTTGAAAGTGTATCCACTGCTGCTGTTTGTAAAAGTCCTTCATTCCCGCCGGAAATTGCGGTTGTTTCTTCCCCGGTTTTTCGGCGACCGCAGGCGTCAACAAGAGGCCTTCGCGGGCTTCGGTTTCGATTCGTGATTGGAGAAGGTGAAACCGCGGATCGTGCGGTTTGAGAGAGCGCCCCGCTTCGGCATCCCGGCGGGCCAATCGAATCGACTCGAAATACCCGGACTGCTTTCCCAGAAATCGCAATTGTCGAGCCTGCTCGAGGGCCAATTCCGCCGAAAACCGCAGTAGTTGGGGATCCGGGGCCGCGAGCGACCGGGCCTGTTCCACGTCTGTTCGGGCCTCGTCGTACCGCCGTTGTCTGACTCGAAAATCCGCTCGGGCCAAAACGGCCTTGGCCGTTCGGGGCCTTTCTTGAGGTTTCAGCCGGAGCGTCTTCGGACTCCCGGACGTTTTCGATCATCCAACTCAAAATCTGATCCGCCGCGGCCTGCCCCTCGAAATTCGGATCTTCTGTCTTTCAATGATCGCCGTTCGCTCTTGTCGGATCCGCCTGTTGTTGGGGACTGCGTTTTTCAGGGGCAATAACGCTGCAATTTTTTTGGCGCAATGTCGCCGCGTTGTCCGCCGAACTCGTCGCGGTGCGGGAGGTCGTGATATTTTTCCGCAAACAAAGCGGCCAACGGCAGATAATACCTGTATTGGTGCGACCGGTTTGGACTGGAGTTCCAATGCGCTCACGTATTTTTCATACGCGTCCTTGATCCGGCCCTCCGCCTGATAGCACAGCCCCCATTGATACGTGAGTTCCGGAAGTTCCTCGGCGGTGCTTCTCGCGGAATTCTCCATCGTCCAGCAACGCTTCGAGATGGCGGTGGGCCACGCCGAATTCTCGGACATTCATGGCGAGGGCGGCGATGTCCTTGACGAATCTCGGGTTCGTCCGGCCGGCTGGGATCGCGGCGCAGGAGCTCCTCATATCCCAAGAGGATTTGCGCGCGGGCCTCGTAGCTGGTCGCCAAACCGTCCCGCAGGCGCAACGAATGCAACTGGACGTCGTAATCGTTTTCGCGAAAATTGAGATACTGGCGGAGCAAGGCGACGGCTTCTGGGTATTTGCCCTCAGCCTCCGCGGCTTCCGCGCGTGTCTTCAATGTCCCGGCATTGCCTTCGACTTGGACGCCGTGCAGAAGATGCACTCCAACCCCGAACCCCGCAAAAAGTCCAAGCGCAATCACGATAAACCGGGTGTTGACCCGCTTGATGATCACCGCGCTCGGGTCATCGGCCTGCGGCGACTCGGCGGCTTGAGGCGACGGGATTTTTCCGGCGGGTTTTCGACGCTTTGACATGGCGTATCCTGGTCAGTTTGTCCAATTTGCAACTATATTCGAGAGATTTCCAGCCCTCGCGCTGCCCAATCGGAGTGACTGCACGCTTTCGTTAACTGGAAAAGCCGGGAAGAGTTTTTAGACGCGGCCCTGAAACAACACCAACCAAACGAAACCTTGGGCAGATTCGGCCGGGCCGAGTCTTGCGGCTTGGTCAGAGCACGCTGACTTTGGGCGATCCGGGCCACCTCGGTCATGAAAAGATGTTTGGTCATGGCAGCAATGCAAATCCAAACAAAGCTCGCTCACGGATGGGCAGGTCTGTGGGAGGGATCCCGTTTTGCTTTCTCAACAAATGGATATTATTCCGAGTCTTCCGGCTGGATTCAACCATTTGCGGATTCCCCCCAAACATTTCCCAATTTTCCGGGGATCGCCTAATTGTGAGGATTGGGTGATGGAACAATCCTTCAAGCAGGGGAAACCAAGGGTCCAGAATAAATCAACCACTTCCGGAACACGGTTTTCGTTTCCAGAAGTGGTTCTTGGAGATCGATCGCAAGGACCCAGTGAATCGACCCTTTCAGGCGGCAGCCGCCCGTTTTCGGAAACGGACCGCGAACACAAGGCCGAGACCCGACTAGCGAAAGTAATGTCGAAGACGGTTCGGGAATCGACCGAAGGCCCCGGAGTCGGCCCCTCGCTGCTGCTTTGGAAAACGGCCCACTCTTCAAACCCGCCTTGGGCATCGTAGGGATCCGCCTTGTTACCGTTTGAGGCTCCCAGGATATTGTAGAGGATGACATGATCGTTGTTGGAAAAACCGTCAAAATCGGCGTCCGGGATATACACGAGCAAGTCAAACATTTGTCCGCTGCCCCCACCGATCAAATTGTAATCTAGGAGCACCGTATTTGCCGATCCGGTGCCCATTGTGCCTAAATCGAACACAGGATTAAGGATCGTCCCATTTTGGGTTTCCAGCGTTCGATTATCAGGTGAACTCAAGTGGTAATTGTTCGCGTAGTTCTTGGAATCCGCGCTGGCGGTAGTATCCACGAAGAATTGCAATTCGTTCAACGATAAGGTGCTTTTCGTGTCGGCCGAGGGTTCGTTGATGTCTAATGCAAACTCTCGATAATCGGTGCCGCCGATATTGACCACCGGAATCTCCCCCAACGTGATCGATCGGGTGAAGTTAGGGTCAGTCTTTGCGTCAGTAACCGTTCCATTCTTAAAAACAACGTCACGGGCGTCCGTATTGAATGCCATTTCCGGGCTGGCGGTTCCGCTGGCAGGATTGGCCTGGAGGCGCAAGAAAGAGTCGATCACGCCAGTGCCGACTGCTTGCGTCATCGTCGGGATCCGAAAAACCGCTTCTCCGCCGGTCGTGCCCGTCAACTTTCCCTCAGCCCCTTGATAATACAGAGTTCCAGACTGGGTGAAGTCGAGAAGCTGGCTTCCCGCCTGGGAAATGTTTGCCGTGGCAAAAACAATCCCAATAAAAACAAGACCGGTACGCATCGGGGAAAACCTCATGGAGGTTAATGTAATTGACCTAATCAAAATACCTACCTTGCACATTTCAACAAGATCCCCGGCCGATCGCAACTGGGAAAATTCCATTTTTTGAAGAATTAGTGAGAAAATTTTCAGGTTCCGGGCTTGCGCGATGGCGAAGAACTGTAAAGGCCTTGCATTTCTTCGTACTGTCGCCGTTCGGGAAGCATGAGATTCTGGGGCCCTAGTCCGTCTCGTTTGGCCGCTTCCCACGCCCGCCGCGCGGTTTGGGTCTCTCCCCGCGCTCGATAGGCCACCGCCAAATGGAACTGCATTTCCGGGCCGGGACCATCGGCCAGCGCCTCCTTGAGGTCGCCGATGGCGTCCTGGTAGCGTTTCTGAGCGATGTAGACCGTGGCGCGTGTGTCCAGAAGCGTGGGTAAGGGGCCGGCCATCGCCATCGCCCGGTCGATGAGTTGAAGCGCCTCCGGGAGGTCTTTGTCTTTTACGGCCAAAACTAAGGCCAATTCGTTCAAGGCGGCGGGATTGTCCGGAATCAACTCCAGCGATCGCCGGTAATGTTTTTCGGCAGCCGAATAATCTCCCGCGATATTGGCGAGATTCGCCAGTTCCAAGAGAAGTCGGCCCGGTTCTTTACTGTTTTGAATCGCGATTTCCAGTTGCCGCTGCGTTTGTTCGATTTGGGGGCGATCCAGCTGCCGGGTCCGGGCCAGTTCCACAAAGGCTTTGGCGACTTCGACGGCGGGGACGGCATTCCAGGCGGTTCCACAGATCTTGAACGCTTCGTCGATCCGCCGCTGCTGACGGAGAAACCGCACATAGGCCAAGGTCCCAGCGGGGGAACGCTTGACGGATTGCTGAAACAGCGACTCCGCTTCCGCTGCGAAGTCGCGCTGACCGCGTGCGTCCCACGCGTTCCAGTTCCTCCGAGAGATCCGCGAACAAGGTCGCGATCGCGACCAAGTAAACGTCGTAATGTTGGTCCTCGGATTTGGATTGCAGGTGCTCCTTGAGCCGTTCCTTCGCATTGGGGATGTTGTTCGCCGCAATCAGTGCCCGGGCCTGGAGATCGAGACACCTGAGCGAATGAGGCTCTTTCTGTACCAGTTTTTCCAGATAATACTGCCCCAGCCCCGAAAACTCCCCGTGCGAAAACATGGCTCTCAAACCAAACACGAGATAATCCACATTGTCGCTGCGCATGCGCAGCAAGGAGGTTATCAGCGAGCGGGCCTCCATCCAGCGATCGACTCCAACGTACAATTGTAGTAGCTGGAACTGCTCGGCCGGCCCAATGCGATTTTGCTGATCGAGCGATTGCAAAATCACGATCGCCTGGCGTTTGGAACGCAGTTCCGATCGGGAGGCGAGCAGTTGGGCCTTGATCAAAAGATCCTCCGTCGCGCCCTCCGCGCGGGACGACAGTTTTCGGGTCGCCTCCAGGTTGTCTTCGATCAAATCCAATGCCTCCTGGAACCGCACATAACTGGCCGGCTGCTGTGAGGCAAGCCCCAAAGCCAAGGACCGGCGGGCGCTCCACTTCATGGCGGGCGGCGTGTTCAATTTGGAATCCAGCAGCTTTCGCAACAACGGCATCGCCTGACCGGCCGCCCCTTGGCGCACATAAAAGTTAGCGACGCTGGCCAGCGTGTTGGGGTTTCCCGGATCTTCCTCAAACGCCTTTTGAAAGTTTTTGGCCGCCTCGGGCAAACGGCCGCAGGCTTCGTAACACTGAGCCAATGTTAAAGTGACGTCTTCCGGCGAGACCGCGTCCCGCATCTGTTCGATGGCTTTTAAGACCTGTTCCTTCTGCTCCGTTTGGCTGAGAAAGCTCACCAGAAAGACCCACGGTTCGGGACGGGTCGGCTCCATTTCCATCGCCTGCCGGAAATTTCGCCCGGCCTCTTCCTCCTTGCCTTGCAGGAGTTCCAACTGCCCCAAACGCAACTGATTCAGATAGTTCCCGCGACTGGAAACCAAAAATTGGCGAATGTGCTCCAAAGCCGACGGCACGTTGTCGGTCTGAAGCGAAGCCTCCGCCGCCAAGAGTTGCAGGGTTCCCGTAGCCACCTGCTGGGTGCGATCGAGGATGTCTTGGATTTCGTGGTACCTGCGTTGCTGCTTAAGCAACGTGACCAGCCGCAGAATCACGGCGGGCGATCGATTCCCATACACGATCGCCGCGTGATATTGCTCGATGGCCGCATTGGGATTGCCCTCGAGTTCCGCGAGTTCCGCGCGGGCGATCCCCAAGGCCGAGGAGCGGTTCATCTCGCGCTCCACGTCGTCCAGCAAATCCCGAACGTCTCTTAAAGACACCAAGCTGCCTTTGCGGGCTTGGATCATCAGCCGCATTGCTTCGCCCAAACGCCAATAGACGCCGCCGTCGCCTTCCAGCCGTTTGAGTTCGGCGATTTCCTGGCGAATCTCCGCGTCGGCCTGCATTTCCAGCGCGAATTGCAACAACCGGCGGTGTGCCCCCAGATCGTTTGGACTAGCTTCCGAGATTTCTTGCCACAACCGCTGGGCGTTTGCCAAATCGCCCATTTGTTCGTGGCCCGCAGCCAAATCGCGGAGGGCCTGGAATTGTTCGAGAGGCGTCCGGAAGTACCGATCGCGGCGCTTGGCCAACTCCAAAAGCCCAGCCCGTCCCGCAATGCCCCCGAGAAACGCGAAGTATTCAATCCGCCCCAAAAACAGTTGCGGGACGAGCCCCATCCGGCGTTCGGCCTCGTCCAGAATCCGCAGCGCCTCCGCGCTGTCGCCTTCTTGACGAGCCACGGACGCCAACGCCACAGGAAGCGAGGCGTCTCGCGGATGACGGCGGATTCCGCTCTCCAGAATGTTTTTGGCTTCCTCAAAATCTTTCCGGGAGAGCATCATGTCCGCCCGGAGCAGGAGCACGCTGACGAGATTGCCTGGATCGCCCGCGGCCGCGTTCAAATCGACTTCCACCTGCTTCCAATCCCGCTCGTCTTCGGCTAATTGGAGATTGCGCAGGCTCTCCAGCCGGGCAATCGCAATGGACACTCCAGGCCATTCCTTGACTTGGCGGTAATGAAAAAGTGCTTCTTCCAACTGCCCCGTCTTCTCAAGCGCTGCGGCGTACCCGATTCGCGCGCTGCCGGAAAGCGGGTCGCCATCCACGGCCCGTTGATACGCCGTCAGTTCACGATAGTGGTGCCCGATTTTTTGGTAACACGTGCCCAAACACAAATTCACCGTATTCCGCAAATTCGAGCGGCCCCGGACGGTGACTTGAATGGATTGAAGCGTTTGGACGGCGGCATGCCAGTTCCCTTCCAACATGCTCAGGCGGGCCTGGAACAGTTTGAGAAGCTCCGCATCGGCTCCTTGTTCCCGCAGCCTCAGCACTTCGTCTTTGGCTTTTCCCATTTCGCCCTGCGAAATCAACAGGTCCGCCATCAGAGACCGGAGTTGGAGATCGCCGGGCTTCTCGTGAAGGGCTTGTTCCACCCGCGCGGCCGCCAAATCCGGACGCCCTTTGAGGGTTTCCAATTGCGCCCAGGCTTGAATCAGCGGCACATCGCCCGCCTTTTTGTCCAATTGCTCCGCAATCCGCGATTGGACATCTTGGAGATCAAACCGCAGCCCCCCGCTGGAATGCCCCCGCTGATCGGCCAGAATTTCGCTGACCGCCACGAGCACTTCCGGTTCGTTTGGGGCCATTTGGTAGGCCGTTTCTACGTCGATCGCTGCCTCTTTGGCGAATTTGCGTTCTCGCAGGTGGCGGGCGCGGGCCAGGCGGGCCTCGTAGGATTGGCTGTTGTTCGACACCATCTTATCGATGAGGAAATCCGCCGCGGAACCTTGATCCAAGTCGTCGCGCAGAATGTTCCCCAACCGTATGTAAAGCCCCAAATCGTGCGGGAACTGCTGAATCACCAATTCATAGTCTTGCTCCGCCTTTTCGTACTGGCCGAGCTTTTCGCAACAAAACCCGTGAAGGCGACGCAGTTCCACATCCTCCGGGTTCTTTCGAATGAGGTAATCCAAGTGCCTGATCGCCTCGGAAAACCGGCCCCCGCCCAGCGCGAGATCGACCGTTTTGCGGCGAATGTCCTCCCGCCGCGGCTCCCGCCTCAAGATTCCTTCGCACATCAAGTAGGCGGCGATTTTTTCGCGGACGGTCTTGGCCTCGTCGATCCGGATCAACGCCAACTCGTGGATCTGCTCCGAGTCGTCGGGCCGGAGCGCGAGATATTCGCTAATGTACTTCGAGGTCTCCTGGAGATCCCCGGTCTTGCGGGCCTCTTCCGCGCGAGTCAGTAAAGTGTCCGCCAGCCGCCGCATCTGGTATTCGTGCAGATGATGCACCCCGACCGCAAAAACCGCCCAAATTCCCAGCCAAATGAACAAAAAGGTCAGATTGAATCGAATAATCCACGGCGAGGATCTCTCCTCATGGGTCTCGTCCAGTTCGGGGAGAGCCACGAGCGGATCGGAGCGGTTCGACGTTTGGAGAGGGATCGGGGACGACATCAAGGGCAACCTGGATAAATACTCATCAAACCCATATCGGATAACCTAAGGCCCGCAAACGTCGTGTCAACCGGAATTGGCTCTGGTGAGCCAATTTCTCTCAGTCCAGGCATGAAAAAACGGTCCCACAAAGAAAAAGAACACCTCTCCGCCCCGTGGACCGGCGTTTCCGTATTTTGTAAAAGGCGAAAATCACCTGTCAATGGTACCCCGAAACACACGGCGACCGTCCGCGGCGGGCGACTCCTTTTCCGCGGAGCGAGCGCGGCTATTCGCGGATGAGTTTGAGCAAGTCGTCCGCCGAGAGTTTGCCAGTGACGGCATCAAGTGGTGTTGAGTTCCACAGCATCAAGAGCAAACAGCCAAAATCAAGGAAAAGGAATCGATAGGTTTTTGAACGATTATCACATGAAGCGTCAAAAAGTCCACTAGGGAAATTCCTCGCGAAACTGTAACTCTCAATTGCCTTCTGCGACAAATGGGTTCCGAGGATTCCGAAATATCGGTGCCTTTCGAGTTCGATTCGCGCCGTTTTCGAATGCCCGTTGCTTTTTCGGAACGCGAAACACAAGTTGAATTTGTCGCCGAACACGACGCATGTCACCTAATGGCATTCTCCAGCGGAATTCTGATCGAGCGTTGGAAAACTTCCGATCCCCAATCGCCACCAAACGCATACTAATGACCACTTGTGTGCCATCGCGCCCGGTTTCAAACAGGGGACGGGCAGCCCCAAGTGGGACGGGCCACCGAAGAAGATCGCCCCGTTCAGCGTCGGGAGCCACGGCGAGCAGTTCCTCAATCTGCAAACTCTGCGCCTGTCCAAGCTTTTTCAAAATCCGCTCGGATCGCCTCGATTCGCTGATTGCGCGAAGATTGAGATGTTTCCTGACCTTCCGCCCCCGTCATCTAGGCCCTCCAGGTTCGCGGGTAGCCGAATGGACACCAACAGCTATTGAAACGCAAACTCCGACAGAATGCAAACCTTGAAACCTCGGACGCCGGGAATGATCCGCCCGAAGCGGCCCGGGCCCGCCTCAATCGGATCGTCTTCCTACCCCGGCATAACCCGCCAATCCTTCGAAGCGGCAAAGCGACGCAGCCGATGCTCCAGCCCCCATGGTTTCCTCGTCTTTCAGTTTCACCAGGGGGCAATAATCTCACGGCGTGCGTTCCCGATAACCAACGCGAAACGCGATTACCGCCAGTTTCCCGAGAGCGCAAACGCCGCCCAGTAGCCAGGGTGGGCGAGTTCCCGCTGGGGTGTCTTCGGCGCTTTCGGGGCGATGCGGATCGGCTTTGGCGTGGGAGGGCGAGGCCGCGGGTTCCCCGGCGGGCCAAAGTCATCGCCAGTTCCTGCCGGCGTTTCGTCAGCCGGCCGCGGTTGTTGAGGATCGCCCGCTGGGCTTCCGAAAGTGCCTCGACGAAAAACTCCGTCGAGAGACGGAGCTTACGCGGTCCATTCGCGGTCGGACGAAAAGCTGGCTGTCATTTTGGAGTTGGAGGGAAGGATGCTCGAAATGCCGCTTCGTCAAACGAGGAGCGACCGCGCAATTTCATGGAGATGAAAAAATCGCCCAAATCCGACGGAAACCCACTGAATTCAAAGACCAGGCGATTTGACTGTCCGGCTGGAATTCGACACTCCCAGGGCTCGTCGGGACGCGCGGGAATGGGCACACCGTACTCACCGTTCTCGTTACACACGTTGAGTGCGACATCTGTCATTTGCAAGAAGCGAGGCGAGGCGGTCTTTTCCTCCATGTCATCCAGTTGCCATAGAAGTTCGCTGTCCCCCCGATTCTTCACCTCAACGAACGCATGCATGACCTCCGTGAAAGGGTCCTTGTTGGCCAGTGCCACATTGACCAAAGTCACTTGCATTTTCTCGAGGGTTTTTGGCTCTCCGAGTCTCACTCGTTTGCGAGGCGGCACAGTCCCGCGCACCTTTCCGGATGGGGCGATGAATGTAGTTAAGGCAACTTGCCGATCCGCAATGATGTTGCCCGAAACATCCTTAAACTGAATCTGAAGCTCAAATTGTGCGGATTTGTCAGTAGCAATTCGGATTTCGAAGTGATCGACGCCGCCAGCGGGGATCACTTGAGAAAGGGGAACGATGGTTTGGAATCCCTCTTTCCCGGCGGGTAAGAAAACGTCGTATGGTTCGCGCGTTGGTGGAAAGTAGGGCGCAGGCGGCGGAGAGAAATCGACCATCCCCTCGCAACGAAAGGTCTTCGTTTTTCCTGAGGGAGTGGAGTAATGGATGGAGGCCTTAAATGGTCGCCCCTCGGGCTGATTCCGGGCCAATCTCAGGTCTTTCTGCGTTAAGCACTTCGAGCAATCAATCGTAAAGAATTCGTCCAGGGCGACCTGTCTTTCAATGAATCCTCCGTGATTGTCACCCAATTCCAATGTCGCCTCAAGTGTCCCCTCCTCATTAAGAAGGGGCGGACCCCATCCTTCATTGATAATCGAGACGTAACCTCCACCCCGGGACTGGGCAACGAATAGGGGATCGTGGTTGATCCGGCTCGATTTTACGTTGATCACGGCCTCCGTAATGTAGCAGTCATTTTCCGCGGCATTATGCACCTTGGCAGAGAGTCGAGGATAAGCCCACTCAAAATAAGGAGCCCTTCCGACCGTTGGAATCACGTCACCCGATTCTAATGCATCAAAGTAAGGAGATTTGGGAGAGATATTCAGCACACCATTGGCTTTCGATGCGGAATACTCGACTTGGAATGGATAGCTCAACAGGGGCTTTCGTTCCGCGGTTTGTTTTTGGCTCTCCTTTGGAGGAATCCCAAGGTCCAAATCGACCGTTTTCGCCCTGTCGGCGATGGGCTGAGCGCGTTCCTCCGTCTGACGCGCGGTGTGACGGGTAACCCAAACCACGACGCAGATCAGAAGGACAAGCGTGGTAATCCGAAAAAACCAGGAACGGTGGTTTGATGCATCGATTTGCCGATGTAGATCCTGGAATCCTTCCAGAACGCTCCCTTGCCAGGAGCGGAATTCTTTTCGAAGTTCTTCGGAATCGCTGCGAAGCCTGAGGACCAGATTTTCCAGTTCGGCATCATTCGAGTACGTCCATTTAAGATGTTCATCATTGGCAAGTTGGCTGCGAAATGCAGATTGAAGATCCCGCCGCTTGGCCTGGTGACGGTCGGGCGTGTCGTGCGTTCGATCGAGCGGCAAGTCGAGCGCATCGATTGGCGTATCACGGTAGGATTCTTCGGTGGCAAAAATCAGCCAAGTCTTCTTATTCTGTTGGCGAGCATAAAGAAGCTCAAATTGTGTGTAGGAAACTCGCCCGAACTCGGGATCAAGTGTGGGCGGTTCTGCACCATACCCCAAGCCAACGATTTGAATGAGGCCGTCACAATTGTCGATCTTTTGCCGAAGCATTTGGCGAAGGTCGCCGGGCTCGGTACCGAAGATTTCTTGCAGATCTGCCTCGTACCCCAGAAAGTGCAAGACGTTCGCCACCTTCTGTCTTGCCGTTTTGAATTCCGCACTCGTCGCGGAGATGAAGATTCGCGGGCTGGGGTTCATTGCATCGCCGTAATTCAAAACGACAAAGTAAACCGTTGTGATGTGGAACTTGGACCCTTCGATCCGTGAATCATGCCGGCCTGAGGTTTCCGCTGTCAAGCAGTCTTGCCCCTCGAGATGATCCTTTTCTTTAACTAACGTCTCTCCGTCTCAGGCGTGGATTTTTCCCAGCGAAGGCGGCGTTGGTGTTCGGTTCCACGGCTCTCTGTTGAAGGGGCGGGCCTGTTCGCGATATTTTGGCGGGGAAGACTTCAGCGATCAGGATGTGGGAACGCAAACGAAATGGAATTGGTTCTCACTCCTTCGGGGCGTTTGTCGATTTCTCTGGCCTCGCGCGATGAGGGCGAGTTTGCTGCGTAGCGAAGACCTGTCGGACATTTTCGGAATCGACATGCTCCCCCCGTCCGCGCCGCCGCCCCCGACAATCCACCAAACGCTCCGCCGCCCGCCCCGCGGAAATCCACGAAGCGTTCTTCGAAGAAAAAGACATCGGACTGAGTCGATAAACGGCTCGGCGGGTCGGCCGACCCGAAATTCATGGAGGCCCTCACCACCAATCCGAACCTCGAAACCGTCGTCCGCGGCACGCGGACAGGAGTGCTAAGAACCTGAGACAACCTATGACCGGCTCGGGGCCGGCTCCTTTCGCTGCCCCTGGGTCGCGAACTCGCGCACCCGGGTCGCGAACTTGCGCCCTGGGGTTTCTCTCGCGCTCGTGGGCCGAATCTCGTGTGACGTTTGTGTCGGAATCGAGCCCCGGCGTGAAATCTGTGTTTTGTACATGTTCAGAAGTCGCGCCTTGGAGTCCCGTCTTCTACTTGCGCGGCCGGCTCGGGAGCCGCGGAAGAAAACGACCGGTGTGCTCGCAATAGCGGCGGTATTCCTCGCCCGCTTTGCCCGAGAGCAGGAACGCCTCTTCTGTCTTGGCCGCGCGAACGTAGAACCAGGCCAGCCAGATGGTCGTGAGGAGCAGTTCGGCCCAGCCTGCAATCAGGGCTCCCGCGGCCGAGGCGAACAGAAACGAGACGTAAAAAGGATGGCGAACGAAGCGGTAAGGGACCGCCGGCTGCGAGCTGTGCCGCCTCGGCCTTGTCGAAGGCGAACTTCGGCCTCGATCCGCGATGAGCGGCGACCGCCCCCCAGAACAGACCGAGGGAGATCGCCAAGAGCACGCTGCCGCCGAGCAGGCTCCAGAACGCGAACCGCGGGAAAAACAGCACCAGCCCGGCGTTGAGGCCCATGCACACATAGATGGAAATCTTGTAGATGAATTTCCGCGAATTCCACCCGCGATCTTGGCGGAAGTACCACAAACTCGCCCAAAGAAACGAAGCCAGCGTCGCCGCGATCAGGAGCAGCGCGACAAGCTGTAACGGGGAAAACGCTTCGCTGAAAGAGTGGCATTGAACTGAGATTGCTGTAACAATGGATATGCCCCGAAGCCGCCCTTTGGCGTCCGCGAGGCGGCCTTTCTCAAAACCACCGATAACCCACCCGTTTCCGAGTGTCAATTGCCTGTCGCAGGATACCCCATCCTGTCAATGATCTTTCCAACGTCGGGGAACTGCGGGATCGATGCAAAAAAGATTCTCAGAGCGACTCACGGTTTGGCTTCCCCGGATCCTGGTGATCCAGGTCGCTCTGTGCCTGGCGATCGGCGGCTTGTACTTGGCAAAGACCTGGTCCGAGACACCCTCCGCGGAAAGTCCGCCCGATACCGCGGCAGCAAAACATCCCGAGAATCCCGAACCGACCCGGAAAACCTCGGCGGAAGAAACGACGGCCGTCCTCGAACCAAAAGACGGACCCCCACGGGAGCCCGAGCCGAAACCGAAACCGAAACCGAAACTTCCTCCGGTCGTCGAAATCCATAACGTCGGCCTCCTGCCTGAAGGGGTTGAACTCCGCGTGGCAGGCCCGGCGACACTTCAAAAGGATCCCGAGGGGAAGACGAAAATCCTGCTCCACGAACCGGAACCGGGAATGGCCGGCGGCGCGACGGTCAATTTTCTGCACGCGGGCCAGGTCGTCTCGAAAATGGAGCTTGCCCCGAATCCGGCGAACGCCGCGGGCGAGCCGGAAACCATCGAGTGGGCGGTGTTTGCCATTGAGGGCAGCGTGCCGGAGATGACATTTCACGTTCAAGGCGCCGGGCACATGCTGACGTTGCCGGACGGCAGAGCCTGGCTGTTCGCGATGCGCCCGAACGGCGAGGACTGGGTGAAAGTGCTCGCCGACCGTCCCGGCTTCAAACAATCCGCGGCGCTTGTGCATCCAAAACCGGGAGAGCGGCCGGTGCTGAGCTTTGAGATGCAAAAAGAGGCGCCGCCCTTTGAGCACTCCCTGCCCGAGAGCGTGGTTTTGTTCGTCAACGTCAGCCGCTACGGAGAGTTCAAAGAACGCCTGAATGAACTGCGGGGCGTCCAACTCTGCCAGGACCCGGCCATGCAGCCCTATGTTTCGCAGTTCTTGGAGTCCAGCCAAACGGGCCGCGCGGAACTCCGGCAGCAGACCGGCGTCGATCTGGTCAATCTCTGCGCCGCCCACACCGGCCAAATTAGCATCGGCCTGGGCCTCCCGGACTGGCAGGCGCTCGCAGAAACGGCTGGTTCCAAAGGCAAACGAAAAAAGGCTCGGACGCGGAAGGAATTGGATGCTGAGAGGGATGCTGAGAAGCAACTTCGCGAAATGAAGCCGGTGTGGTATTTTCTTTCCGACATCCCCGGCAGCCGGGCCCGCATCTCTCGGATGCTTAAGGACGTTGATCGAACCGGCGCCGCGGACCAGATGCATCTGGCGATTACGGACAATCACGTGCTATTTGGTGCGGAGAATCCCGACGAGGCCGAGAAACTCCACACCTGGCTGGAGAAGCCGCCCGCAGCGTTTTTGGCGGACAATCCGCGGCTTAAGGAGTTTCGTAAGTCGACTGGCGGTGCGGGGGATTTCGAGATTTTTATCGACCTCGCGCAACTGTGGAAGTTCCTGAAAGCCAAGTATTCGAATCCCCAGTTCAACCTCGCGGATGGCTTTTTGGGAGCGCAGCTTTTTCAAGGTGGCGGATTCTCTTTTTCGATCGCACAGGATCAATTTGACACGGTAGGCCACGTGGTCGTCCACACGACGCACCGGCCGGCATTGTTCCACTATCTCGATTTTCCGCCGGGGCCTTTGCAGCCGGAACCGTGGGTCCCCGCGGACATCACCAGTTATTGCACCTTCCGCTGGAAGCACACGCAGACGCGGGAATTGATTGCGCTTTTAAGACACTTGCCGGAGTTGAGTTCCCTGGATGCCCTGGGCGAGAGGCTGACGATCGTCACCGATCTCACGGAAAGCCGGGGTTTTGCCGTCCCGCGGATGCTCCTGGCCTGGGAACGTCGACACATCCCAGGAGGCGACACGTCCGTTAAGACGCTGCAATTGTTGCTCCTCCAGGCAACGGAAAAGGCGAGTCCGATCACGACGAAGCGCAAAACGCCCGGCGGGAAGACGATCATTCTGAGGGACTATGGCGGCCAGTTGGAAAAACGCCTCGGCCCCGATCAGCCGGTGCCTGTGGGCCAAGTCGCTTTCACCGTTACGGACACGCATGTGTTTCTGGCGACGCATGTGGAGCTTTTGGAGAAAGTCCTGAATCACGAGGGGCCGGGATTGGCCGAGAGCCCGGACTTCCAACGCGTGGCCGCACATTTCCCCGCCGAGTGCAGCTTGATCTCTTTCCACACCCCGGAGCATAAGCGGCTGTTGTTCCAGGCGCTGAAAACGGGCCGGCTCCCCGGAATCCTCGAGGGGAAATTCACGACCACTCTGTTCGCCGGACTGACTCAAGCGCTCGACGGCAGAAAACTGCCGGAGTTCGACGCCATCAAACGCTTCTTCACGCCTTCGGGCGGGTATGCCATCATGGATGATTCGGGATTTCATTACACGTTTTTTTCCCTCAAGGGCGAATGAACCCGCGCCCGGTCTCGGCCGGTTCCCCCAGACGGAGTCGATCATGCCCTTCTCAGAATCCCAGGACCAATTGACCCGAGAGCAGCGGAGCGTCTATGCCGACATCCTTTCGCAGGCCGTCACGGGGGAAGTCGTCGGCATGCAGAATTTCGCCTCGCTGGTCGCTTTGGTCGAGACCGTCGAGGAAAAGGTGGAAGCGGTCGAGCACGCCGAGAGCGAAAAGACCCATGCGCTCGCGTTTCAGAAAGCCGCCGACGACCTGGGCGTGGACGTGGTGGTCGATCTTGCGGCGCCGTACTGGCGGCGGATCCGCGAGGCGTTTCTGGATTACGTGGACCGGGGCGACCTCACGGCCTGTCTGTTGATTCAGGAACTCATGCTGGAGTCGTTCGCGGTCTCGATCTATGAAACGGTCGCCGACGCCGCCCCCGCCGGTTTGGCCCGGGTCTTCCGGGCGATTGCCGAGGAAGAAAAAGGCCACCTGGAACACGTGATTGCCTTTCTGGAAGCGGAACACCTCAAGGATCCCGCCGCCTTCACGCGGAAAGTCCACGAGGTGCATCTCGCCGTGATGACGGTGCTCGCCGAGATGGTGGCCCGCGAGGATCCCCACGGGCATTGCGGATTGTGCAGCGGCGAATGCGTCAAACATTCCCTGGGCCATGTGCATCTGGAGATCGGGGCGGTTCGCGGGCGGGCTTTGAATTTCTATTTGCAGACGTTGGACCGTTTGGGACTCCCGGGGGAAGAGACGCTCCAATGGATCGCCAATCTGCCCGTGTAGATTTCGCCATGATCGGCCACGTCGATTGCGGCGGGAAGCTCGCGCGCCTGCTCCGCGAACTTCGCGCCCGCATCTCCCCGCGGTGCCGGATTCCGAGGTGGACGAGATTCGTTTCGTGGATTCCCCCGCGGACGGTGTCGCGGTTCAAGATTCAATCGCGTCTGGGCCACGAAGCGCGCGGGGCCTATATCGAAACCTTCATCACGCCGGATCAGCTCGCGGCACGGTCTTTCAAAACGATCGTCGAGAAGACCCGCTCCGCTGTGGCCGCCGCCGAGAGGGAAGGGGCAGGGATCGCGGCTCTGGGCGGATTCACCTCGATCGCGCTCGAATCGGAGAACGTCTCGCTCGATGGAGTGAAGACCGCGCTCACCACAGGCAACACGCTGACGGCCGCCTTAATTGTCAAGGGCCTCGAAGCGGCCGCTCGTCGGACGGGCCGGGATCTCAGCCGGTCCAGCGTATTGATTGTGGGAGCGACCGGCGATGTTGGGAGCGGCTGCGCTCGGTATTTGGCACAGACGGCGGGCCGATTGCTTCTCGTCGCGCGAAACCCGGCTCGTTTGGAAATCCTGGCCGCGGAACTGAAACGCAGCCCGGCGGCCGTCGAGTGCTCCACCGATCTCCGCGCGTTCCTGCCGATGGGGGACATCGTCCTTGCCGCGGCGAGTCTGCCGGGGCCAGAACTTCCCCTCTCGGATTTCAAGGCGGACGCCTTGATCTGCGATGCGGCTTATCCCAGAAACATCGCCGCGGGAACCTCCGCGCCGTCAAGTCGGCGGTTGTTCTTCGGCGGCCTGGGCTGTGTTCGGGGCGAAATTCTGTCCGGACCCGACCTGCGGTTGACCTACTACGGTTTCCCCCAACCGAACATTGTGCACGGCTGCATGCTGGAAGCGGGACTCTTGGCACTCGAGGGCCGCTACGAGCCGTTTTCCCAAGGCCGCGGAAACATCGTTCCCGAGCGAATCGAGGAAATCTGGGCGATGGCGCAAAAGCACGGATTCACATTGGCCCCGTTCTTCGGCGTCCACGGGCTTTGGTAGTGTTGGTATTTGGTCACAAAGTCGCCCGATGCGACTTCCCGCGAACTGGCCGGATCCGCTCAGTCGGCGGTTATTCGCGGATGAGTTTGAGCAATTCGTCCGCGGAGAGTTTGCCGGTGACGTCGGCGCCTTCCAGGAGGCTGTCGGCCAGGTCGCGTTTGCTGGCGTGGAGCTTTGTGATGCGTTCCTCGATCGTGCCTTTCGTGATGAAGCGGTAAATCGTCACCGGCCGCTGTTGGCCCAGGCGGTGGGCGCGGTCGGAGGCCTGGTCCTCGACGGCCGGGTTCCACCAGGGGTCCATGTGGATCACATAGTCGGCCGCCGTCAGGTTGAGGCCCAGGCCGCCGGCTTTGAGGCTGATCAGAAACACGTCGCCTTCGCCCGCCTGGAAGGCTTCCACGCGCTGCTTCCGCTGGCGGGCGGGCGTGCTGCCGTCGAGATACTGGTAGGAGACGCCTTTGCGGTCCAGTTCCTCGCGGAGAATCGCCAGGTGGTCGACAAACTGGCTGAAGACGAGCACCTTGTGATGGTTATCGAGAATCTCGTCCAAGGTCTCCGAGAACAACGCCAGCTTCGATCCGCGAATCTCCGAGTCGCCGAGCACGAGCCGGGGATGGCAGCAGGCCCGCCGCAATTTCATGATCTCGGCGAGGATCTGCAGATGCTGCGACCTGGCGTCGCCGGCGCCGGCGAATTTCTTGAGCGCCCGCTGCCGGAAGGCTTCGTAAAGCGCCGCCTCTTCGTCGCTGAGTTCGACCGTCAGCGTGACTTCGGTGCGCGAGGGCAGTTCCGTGAGCACCTGCGACTTGGTCCGGCGGAGGAGAAACGGCTGAATCAGCTTTTTCAGCCGCCGACGCGCTTCGCGCGAGCCGTCGCGTTCGATCGGACCGGCGAACCGCTGCTGAAATTTTTCGAGCGAGCCCAACAGCCCGGGGTTGATGAATTCGAACAGGTTCCACAACTCGCCCAGATGATTTTCCAAAGGCGTGCCGGTCATGATCAGCCGGAAGTCGGCAGTCAGTCGCTTGGCGGCCTGCGAGCGGAGCGTGGCCATGTTCTTGATCGCCTGGGCTTCGTCGAGGACCACCGTGTGCCAGGCTTGCGCTTGGAGCCGTTTGGACTCGGTGTGCAAGAGCCCGTAGCTGCAAATCACGAGATCCCGCGGGCCCAGGTTCTTGATGACCTCGGCCCGGTCTTCCTCTCCGAAGAGATGGGCATTTAACGTTGGAGCAAATTGCAGGACTTCGTTCTTCCAGTTGAAAGCCACGGAGGTCGGAGCGACAACGAGCGCCGGGCCGCCGGCGGCGCGGTCCAAAAGCAGGGCGAGCGCCTGGATGGTTTTCCCGAGCCCCATGTCGTCGGCGAGGCATCCGCCCATGCCCCACGCCGCCAGCCGGGCCAGCCACGAAAAGCCTTCCTGCTGATAGTCGCGGAGTTCGGTCTGGAGCGTCGAGGGCACTTCCGGCTCGACTTCCGACGCCTTGTGCAGCCGGCCGATCCAGTCCTTCCAGGTCTTGTCCGCTTTGAGGGTGACCGAGTCCCCCAAGTCTTCGAGCGCGATGGCCCGCGCGGGGGAAACCGCAGCTTGTTCTGTTTGCCCCGCCGATCACCGTACGCGGCGAGTTCCTCGATCCGGTCGCGGAGCTGCTCGGTGAGGGCGAGGAACCGCCCGTCATCGAGCTGGACGAACCGCCCGGGGCTCGCCTCGACGAGATCGATCAACTGCATGAGATCGAGCGACAGCGACGGGTCCACTTTCAGGTCGCCCGACGCGGCGAACCAGTCGCGGTCCTTGCGAATTTGCAGCCGGAACTGCTTCGCCGCCGCCCGGCCGGCCAGGTTCAACGTTCGGCCTTGCGGCCAATGCATCACGATCCGGTCCTTGGCGAACAGGTCCTCCAATTGAAGCAGCGCCTCCAGGGCCTCAATCGGCGTGGGGAAGTAGATCGATTCGCCCTGCTCCAGCCGGGCGGCGATGTCCGGGCAGGCCGCGATCAACTCGTCGAGACGCTTCTGTTCCTCGGCCAGATCCCGCCGCGCGGTCAGGGCCCGGCCGTCGATGTTGGCGAACACGTTCGCCCCGCCCTGTCCCGGCCGGCAAAATGGGCCCGCTTCGCCGAACGGCCGGATGAAGAACTCGATCCGCAGCCCGCTTTGATAGGGCAGCAAATGCACGTGCGGCCGGGCGTCGGCATCGACGCGTTCCCCGGCAAGGCCCTCGCCCCCGATCTCCGATTGCACCGTGACCAGCGACGTGACCGGCTGGATCGCCTGGACGACCTGCGCGGCCGCCTTGGCGGGCACTTTGAGTTCCCCGCCCAGAATCTGGTGCAGCTTCATATGCCGATCACTGAAAAACACGATCGCCACGCGGTGGGGCCCGTCCTTGACCACGCGGAAGGCTTCGTCGTTTCGCTTGGGCGAGGGATCGAGCGACACGCGGATGTGCTTTGTGTCGTCCTCGACGATGGTAAGCTTCGGCGACTGCTCGACGATCTCGAACGGATTCTCCCGATCCCCCGCGGGAAAAATCCGCGGGTGCCCCACGAGAGCCCGCGCCGCGCGCAGATCCTGAAAGTCAACGTAAGTTTCCGAATAGCCGTAGTAGTTCCGTTCGGAGTGCATCTCCAAAGAGCGGCAAATCGCCCGGTCCTCGTCCGTGACAAAAGCGAAATCCGGTTCGTTATACCCGGCATAAAGCCGGGCCAGCGAGACTTTGCGGCCCTTGGTCCAGCCGCTCGACGTGCGTTTTTGCTGGTAGGGCTCGAGATGAATGCTGCCATGCCGCGGATCCCATTCCCAGATCAGCCGTTCGCTTGTTTCCGCCGCTGCGGACGCGGGCGCGTCCCCCTCGGCCAGCCGGGCAATCGCCGCGAGCGACTGCTGCCAGAGGGGCTCCGGCTCGATGAGATCCGCGAGGCTCGCTGTCTTCAATCGCGCGTGAATCTCCCCGCTCTTTTGAGCCTGATCGGCCGCGGTCTTCAACGGCGACCGCCCGGCGAGGGCATACGCCTCGGCGGCGAGCCAATCCAGACCCACCGACTCGAACGCCGACGCCGACTGAGTGAGGTTCTTCACGTGGAAGTTCGAGTCCTCCTCCGTCAAAAACCACTGCGCGAGGTAGCCGGCGAGGAGCGTCTCGAGCGGAAACCTGGCGAGTTCGTCCAAACCTGCGGCCAGCCGGGCGGGGGACGAAGGGGACTCGCGAAAGCGGATGGCCTCCCTGACCACGGCGACCTCGTACTGATAGAACCGGTTCTGACCTTTGGTCGCGGAATTGGCAAGGGTTCCCGCCTTCGCCAAAGCCGCGGGCGTGCCGACTTTCAGCAGGAGCAGCATTTCGAAAATCGCCGGCAAATGCCCCGCCGCTCCCAGCTTGCTCTTCCGCTTGGCCGCCGTCAGAACGGACGCGAAATTCGCTTCGGCCTGCTCGAAGTCGCCGCGCAAACGCGCCAGGCAACCGGCCACCTCGGGCAGTTTGCGCCCGTGTCTTCGTCCAGCCGCTCAATCGCCGGAATGTCGCCCCGCGCGAGGGCCAGGTCCAGGCTCGCCGCCAGAAGCTGGCTCTCCGGCGAGGCGTCTTTCGCCATCCAGTCGTCGAACGCCGCCGCCAGGTCCCGATCCGCTTTCCCGTCGGGTTTGTAAATCACCGACGGCACCGCTTCGATCAAGAACAATTTCTGAAGCGGGATTCAAGTTGTCGAAAAGGCGCCGGTCGAACGGATTGAGCACCCGCACATAATCGGCCAGGTTCCGCCGGCCCAGAAGCGAGCGAACCTGCTCCACGTCGCCTTTGTAAAACGCAATCCGCAACTGCCGTTCCACCCCATTCCCGGAACTGTAGTAGTAATAGCGGTCGGAGATCTGTTTCTCCACGCCCGCGCACAGCTCGGAAAACGCCCCCGTGCGGATCGAGTCCTGAATGGCCCAGTCCTGGATTTCGGGATTGATGTCATAATTCCCATGCCAGGGCGAAACCAGCATCTCGGCCTTCAGCAGTTTGTCGATCGATTGGCTGACGGCTTTCTGGGTGATCTTTTTTCCCTTCGCGTCGGTCGCGCCCGCGTCTTTCACGAGACGTCCCATATCCGTGCGGCGCAAGGGGACATCCAACAAAGCCAGCGTTTGCAGCATACCCTTGGACGAGCTGTCGAGTGCGTTATATTTCTTGATCAAAGTTGCTTGAGACATGGAGACTCCATTTCACATGACAACAAACCGCCTTCCCGGAACCCCCCGCGAAGCCGACCCTTCCGCAGTCCGCGACGCTCCGGCGCTCGGTTTCCCACGGGAACAGATGGCATTTTCGCATAAATCGGGAAACTTCGTCAGGCAACAGCCCCCGCCTTCGGCGTTCTCGTCAGAAACGGCTCGGTCTGCCATC
Organism: uncultured Planctomycetaceae bacterium; assembly: GCA_963815195.1. Taxonomy (GTDB): domain Bacteria; phylum Planctomycetota; class Planctomycetia; order Planctomycetales; family Planctomycetaceae; genus CAWAVN01. The sequence goes on along the minus strand of CAWFGE010000024.1, from coordinate 103,012 downwards.
TGGAGATCGGGAAAGGCCTGATCGAAGCCATCGTCAACGGCAGCGAACTCTACAACGTCTCGGTCGAAATTTCCACGCTGCCTCCCAAGAAATGGGCGGCGCTCAAAAAACAATGCACCGGGCCGATCGGCTCGGTCTCCGCGCCGTCAGGCATTGAAAGACGCCCCGAGCTTTGCCATGATCACGCGGGGCGGCGAAGGACACCCCAGACACAGCGATTTTCTCCGGGTCAAAAATGATTCCCCAATCCATTAAGCAGTTTGTCAAACAGCAATCCACGAAACTCGTCAAGGATCTGGTTTCCGAATCGACCGAGGACGAGCCCCGGGTTCCCTATACCGAATACTGGCAGCGGGCGGTGGCGGCGATGCTGCTTTCGGGACGTGTGAAAGCGAAAATCAGATGGCAATCCGAACATGACGGATGCGTATCGGCTGTGTAAAGAGGCGAATTTCAACCCGTACCTCTTCGAGCAAACGGGCCGGTTTTTCGTGGCGGGCAAGATCCTGAAACCCGCTCGATACCGAGGCAATTACGTACCGGGAGAATGCGCGGAGGCCTTTTGGAACCGGGATCTGGCGGGACTCGGTGAGGCGAGCCGCACGGCGTTTGTGACTTTGATGGAGGATTTAACAGGCTACAAAGGCTCGCGGCCCACGCTCAGTAAAAACTCGCGCTTGGACGTTTTTCTGATGCTCTTTGCTAAGGCGTTCGAGGGGCTGGCTGTGGAAGAAAAATCCTTCGGGCAAGTGCTCTACGACTTCAGCCAGCTTCCGAAACAGGATCTCAAACGCCTCGCCAAAGACTTGGGGGAAGCCTTGGCGGAGGATGAGATTTCGGATTGGGAGCGTTGGCTGGATGAAAAAGGCCGCGAGGCGATGTTGGACGCACTCTATCTGTGCTACTGGGCTTACGTGGATGATGCCAAGAAGCCCAAATGGATTTACTTAAATCAGGTCGCCCGCCTGATGCTCGGCATCGAAAAGCCGAAGAAGCGAAAGCCGGCGCCGCTGGTGAAGGATTTCCAGGTGCAGGCGGACCGGTCGATTCTGGTGGGGGCGGATTGGGGGCCGGACAAGCTGGTGCCCTTGTTTCGCTATTGCAAAGTCCGCCGGATCGACCGGGTGCTCGAGTTTCAGCTCAACAAAAAACAGATGACGATTCTCCCCTCGGAAACCTCCGCGGCGGACGAACTCCAGGAGGTGCTGGCCGATCTTGCGCCCTGGCCGGACACGGTGGAGCACTTTTTGAAGGGTAAATCCAAGCTGGCCACCGGCACCGTGCGGATTCAAGGCTGCAGTGCCATTCTCCAGCCGGAAAACGCCGAGGTGCTGGAGGCGATCCGATCCCATCCCCGCCTCAAAAACTACCTCGAAACCAAGCCGCCCCCGGGCTATCTGCTGATCAAGAGCAGCTTCCGATCCGTATAATTTCATCGCGCGCTGCCGGGAATTGGGTTTCCAGGTCAAATCGTTTTGACGAGGATGCATTTTTCTCGCCGCGGTTAGGGTCCCCCCGACGTTCCTTCCAATCTCTCTCCCGTGCCTATGTCGTCTTTGGAAAACCCGCTCATTATTCAGAGCGACTTTACCGTTCTGGTCGAAGTTCAAAGCCCCCGCTATGGGGAGGCCCGCGACGCCTTGGCCCGGTTTGCGGAGTTGGTCAAATCGCCCGAGTACGTCCACACCTACCGCATCACGCCGCTTTCGATCTGGAATGCCTGTGCGGCGGGGATGTCGGCGGGGGAGATCGTGGAGACCCTCCACGATCTGGCCAAATACGATGTGCCGCAGCATGTCGAGTCGGAGATCGGCGACTACGCCGCCCGTTTCGGCAAAGTGCAACTGGTCCGCGATCCGAACCACGGGTTGCGGCTCGTCCTGGGCGACCGGCCGCTTGCGGAAGAACTTTCTCGGCAAAGCGAAGTGGCCCAGATGTTGGGAGCGCGGCTCTCGCCCAGCGAGTTTGCGGTCGATGCGCTCAAGCGGGGACGGCTCAAGCAGGTTCTGATCAAAGTCGGCTGGCCGGTGGAGGACCTGGCCGGTTATGTGCCCGGCGAACCGATGCCGATTTCGCTGAAGGATTCCACCCCGGGCGGCGTCCCGTTTCGTCTGCGGGACTACCAAGAGGAGGCGGCGGAGATCTTCTACGCGGGCGGAACGGACCGCGGCGGGTCCGGGGTGATTGTGCTGCCCTGCGGGGCGGGCAAAACCATCGTGGGCTTGGCGTGCATGGCGGAAGTCCAGGCTTCGACGTTGATCCTCACGACCAACCTCACCTCGACCCGGCAATGGATTGCGGAGATTCTCGACAAGACCGACCTGGCGGAAGACGACATCGCCGAGTACAGCGGGCGAACGAAGGACATCCGCCCCGTGACCGTGGCGACTTATAATGTTCTCACCTGGCGCGCCAGCCGGGAGGGCGAGTTCGAGCATCTGCATTTGTTCGACGGCCGCAATTGGGGGCTCATCATCTATGACGAGGTGCATCTCCTCCCGGCTCCGGTGTTCCAGGCGACCGCGGGTCTCCAGGCCCGCCGGCGATTGGGCCTCACCGCGACCCTGGTTCGCGAAGACGGCCGCGAGGACGATGTGTTCGCCTTGATCGGCCCCAAAAAAGTGGACGTGCCCTGGAAGGTGCTCGAGCATCAAGGCTTTATCGCCGAGGCGGTCTGCCACGAAATCCGCCTGCCGCTGCCTGAGGAACTGCGGATGGATTACGCCGTCACACCCAAGCGGCAAAAGTTCCGCCTGGCTTCGGAGAACCCCGCCAAGTCGGATGTGGTGCGGGAACTCTTGAGGCGGCACGCCGACGACCAGGTGTTGATCATCGGGATGTATGTGGAGCAGCTTCGCGAGCTGGCCCAGGAGCTCGAGATCCCCGTGCTCACCGGTTCCACCAGGCAGGGCCGCCGGGACGAGTTGTTCCAGCAGTTTCGGGAAGGCACGCTCAAGCATTTGGCGGTGTCGAAAGTCGCCAATTTCGCGGTGGACTTGCCGGACGCCTCGGTGGCCGTTCAAATCTCGGGAACGTATGGATCCCGGCAGGAAGAGGCCCAGCGGCTGGGCGAATTCTCCGCCCGAAGCCGGGCGCGAACCAGGCCACGTTTTACACGCTGGTCAGCCGGGACACCGTCGAGCAGGAGTTTGCCCTCAACCGGCAACTGTTTTTGACGGAACAGGGGTATCAATACAAAATCCACGATTTGGAGTCAGGTCAAGTGCGATGGGACGAAAGCGCGTAGCCAAATCTCCCGAAGCCAAAGCTCGCGGAACGCTGGATGAGCTGTTGCCGCTTTTGAGTTCGGAGCAGCCGGAGATTCATCTGAGCGCGGCGGTGTTGGAAGTGGCCGAGATCAGCCAGTTGGCGGAACTGGCGGCCGATCCGAAAATCCGCCGGTTTCTGTTGGCGCGGCTCTCGGACACCGCGGCGGTTGTGGACCCGGGACAAGCCAAAGCCTTGGAAGACGCCCTGCTCGCGGGAGGCCACACGCCGAAGCGCTTGGAAGGAGAATGGAAGTGAAGCTGGCATCGGTGCTCTGCCGGGAAATTCCGACGGAAATTCACTTGGAGCGTTGCGGCGCGGATCAGCTAAAAAAATTGGCCCGGTTTTGGGTGGGCAAGGACGCGGCGAAATTGCGCAAGGCCGAATGTCTCGCCGCCCTGATCGAAGTGTTTCGCGAACCGGAAACCGTGCGGGAGGCGGTGCGCAAATTGCCCTCGGCGGAACGGACGATTTTGGGGATCTACAGCCGATTCGGACCCACGGTTTCCGGGGCGCTCCTCGCGGTGGAACTCGAAGCGCGGGGCTTGAGTGAACCGGACGAAGCGGACTCCCGATACTCCCGGTACTCCTCTCGCGCGAAACGAAAAGGTCTCGAGTCTCCAGGATAAGCTGCTCCTCGTTTTTCCCAGCGGTTATTTCGGCGGCTATCAGTCCTGGTCGTATCGCGCGCCCTATCCCCAATTGAGCTTGCATCCCGAACTGCATGGGCATCTTCCGCCGGCGCCTGTGGTGGCGTGGAAATCCTCCGCCAAGCCGCCCTGTGCTCAAAGCGAGGGCTTTCGCAACTCGGCGGAGGTGGCGCTGGAACTCTGGCAAGTCGCCGAGTCGCTCCAGGCGATGGGAAATTGGAAAACCCTCAAGAACGGCCGCCTGTCCAAAGCCAGTCAAAACCGGCTGCATAAGTCAACCAGATTTCCGACCGTTCTCAGGAACAACCCCTGGTTCCGCCCGATTGGGAATGCCTGTATTACGAACTCTTGCTCGAATTGGAATGCTTGGACCTCGAATCCAGCCAGGTCGACCTGCCCCGCCTGCAGAGACTGTTCGAGGAGCCGAGCGCCGTTCAGGCCCGAGAGTGGGTCCGGGCCTGGATGCGAAGCCCGCTTTGGCAGGACGGCGTCGGCCTGGTCCCCGGCCGCTCGAGCGGTTATAACGGCGATCGCATCGAACCGGGACGGCTTTGGAAAGCGCGGGAACTTTTGATGTGGGCGCTATCGTGCGTCGCCCATACGGACAACGATTGGCTCGACCTGGAAACATTTCTCGCCGATCTCTGGCACGTGACCCGAACGGATGAGATCGATTTCTACTGGAGCAGCTATGCATGGCAGCCGGAGTTTTCCCGGCTCTGGAACAAAGACAAACTCGATGGGGACGAACGCCGGGTGGCGTTTTGGCTCGGCCTCGAGGGCCAGTGGGCGGCCAATGCCTTGTGGGTGACGTTGTGGGCGCTCGGCCTCATCGAACGCGGGCGCGCCGACGACGAAGCCGGCGGGCTGTGCTTTCGCTTGACGGAATTGGGCCGGCTGGTGTTTGGGGCTCCGGACATCGACATCCCCGAGCAGGGCCCGCAGACGCCTTTCCTGACCGTGCAGCCCAACAACGAAGTCATCGCCTATCTCAAGGACGCCGACGCCCGGCAGATCTATACGCTCTCCCGCTTTGCCGAGCGAAACTCCGCGGGCGGTTTGGTGCAGACGTTTGCCCTGAGCCGGGAAAGCGTTTATCGCGGCTTGGAATCGGGGCTTTCTGCGGAAGAGATTCAATCGTTTTTGGCCGAGCAAAGTCAAACGCCCCTTCCCGACAATGTCGCGAAGTTGATTCGGCAATGGGCGGGCAAACGCGAGTCGCTGATTCTGCGGACCAACATCAGTTTGGCGACGGCTCCGCCCGGGACCGATCTGCCCCAGGGGCACGCCGGCCGCAAGTTGGGGGAGTCGTTTTTTCTCCTGCCAAAACTCGCGCCCGCCGCCGCTGCGAAAGCCTTCGCGAATTGGACGATCCAAGATCACGCCGCCGCGCTCGCCAAAGTTTGGACCGTCAGCGAACTCGGCGATTTGGACACAAAAGGCCGCGACAGCGTGTCTCAAGCCCGCCTGGCGCAGCTGGCCGAAAAAACAAACAGGGTTGGCACGTTACGCAGCGGTCCGTCGCGGCCGCCAAGAGCCGAGGCCTCTCCGCCGACCACATGCTGAGCTGGCTGGTGCGCACCTGACCCACACCACGCCGCCGCTATTGGAGACGGCTCTCAGAAGTTGGACCGGGCGGATCTCGGCCTTTGTGGGCGAGGTCCCCTTGCTTCAAGTCACCCGCACGGAGGCCCGCGATGCGATCTCGACCAGCCCGGCCTTTCGCCCGCTGATCGCCGGCCACATCCCCCCGGATTGGTTTCTGGTCCAACCGGGCCGATTGGGGGATGTGAAGCGCCTCCTGAAAGAGCTGGGAATCACCCCGTCCGATTCCTACCAAATCTCACCGCCGGAACCATCCGCCCCAAAAAAATCCGCGTCACCGCGCGGCCGCAAACGCCGCAAACGAAGAAAATCCTGATCACGCCCTGCCCGCCGCCGCCATTCCCCTCTGGGCCAGGCGAATTGATCTATGTCGTCTTTTCAGCCGGGGATTCCCGGATGGGCGGATCTTTTTGGGGCGGGATCTGCAATGCGCCCAATGCCACGACCATCCGCTCATCGGAGACTATTTGCAGCGCCACTACTACGGGCTCTCCGCCTTTCTGCACCGCGCTTCCCTGTTCACCGATCCCAAGACCAAACAGGCCTCCATCGGCGAAAAGGCCGAGGGCCTGGTGAAATTCACGTCGGTGTTTACCAACGAATCTGGAGAAACCCCTCCGCGGCTTTTGGACCGGCCGGCGATTCCGGACCCGGCCGTGGCGGGCGATCCTTATTACATCAAACCGGATAAGAAACAGCGGGGCGTGCCGATTTACAGCCGGCGGTTGAAATTGGCCGAGGAGATGCTCGATCCCGCGAACGCGGCGTTTCGGCAAAATATCGCCAACCGGATGTGGGCCCTGATGATGGGCCGCGGCTTCGTGGAGCCCGTCGACATGTGGCACGCGGCCAACCCGCCTTCCCATCCCGAGTTACTCAAACTCTTGGCCGACAGCTTTCACGAGCACGGGTACGATCTGCGATTTCTGTTGCGGGAGTTGGCGTTGACCAAAACCTATCAGCGGAGCAGCCAATCCCGGGGGGAACGCCAGGCCGGGAACGAGGACCGCTTCGCGGTGGCCTTGCTTAAACCGCTGACTCCCGAGCAACTCGCGTGGTCCATGATGCAGGCGACGGGCCTGACGGCTCACACGCTCGAAAACCTCAAAGCCCAGGCTCAAAAGATTTCCAAGGATGGCTCCCCGCCCGTGGACGATCCCGTTTGGCAGGAAGAAGCCTTAGATGGCGCATTGAAAGGCCATGTCAACACGTTCGCCGGCCTTTTCGGCGTTCAAGGCGTGCAAACTTCCCAGTTCAATGCCTCGGCGAATCAGGCGTTGTTTCTGCGAAACAGTCCCTTATTGCAAAGCTGGCTCGCCCCGAGCGGGCAGAACTTGACGGCTCGTCTCGAGGGATTGGAAGGTCCGCGGCTGGCCGAGGAGTTTTGTCTTTCGGTCTTCTCCCGGCCGCCGGAAGCCGAGGAGGTCCAGCAGATCACACAGTTTTTGGAAGACAATCAAACCGACCGCGCGACGGCCATTCGGCAGCTCGTGTGGGCGGCGTTATGCTCGACCGAGTTTCGGTTTAATCATTAGGGCTCGCAAACAAGGTCCCAAAGCGATCAGAAAGCGAAGGCACAGCATGCGACGAAACCGAGGATGCCAGCCGATCGAGCATGTGGTGGCACGACGGCAGTTCCTGGCGGGAACGGCCGCGGGGGCGGTCGGCCTGGGCCTTCTGGGCAATTCCGGCCAGGCTCAGGAACTCAAACGCCGGCAACGACGGATTCTGCAAGTTTTCCTGCAAGGCGGGGTGAGCCAGTTGGAGTCCTGGGATCCGAAGCCGGGCACTGTGCACGGCGGGCCGTTCCAAGCGATCTCGACTTCGGTTCCGGGCATTCACATTTCCGAGTTGCTGCCTCACACCGCCCGCCGCATGCATTGGCTTTCGATCGTGCGGAGCGTCAACATCAAGATCAACGACCACGAACAAGGCCGGCAGTTTATGGAAAAGGGCCGGCGGGTCGGCGAGTATCCCTATTTGGGAGCGGTCGCCTCGAAATATCTCTCCGCGCCGACGGCCGAACTCCCGGGCTACGTCAACATCTCGACGCGCGGCCTCAAGGACGTGGGCGGCGGGTCGGCGTTCCTGGCGCGAAATACGGCCAACTCAACCTCGAAGGCGTGAAGCCCCCCACCAATCTCGCCACGCCGGAATCGCTCGACACCTCGATCGCGACGCGCCGCGATCAACTGCGGACGCTGTTCAATCAGCGGTTTACCCAGGGGCGATCCAAAGCGCTCGCCGAAGCCTACGATGCGTCCCATCAACAGGCGATCCAACTCATGAAACAGAAGGCGCTCTTCGAGGGCGCTGCTTCGAACAAAGACCTCGAGCGGTACGGAAAGCACGACTTCGGCCGCTACTGCTTGCTGGCCCGTACGCTGTTGGAACACGATGTGACCTGCGTCAAAGTCACCCACCACGGCTACGATTCGCACGCGGAGAATTTTAATTTTCATCTGGAGCAACTGGGCGAGTTCGACAGACCCTTTTCGATGTTGCTGGATGACTTGATGGATCGGGGCCTCTTGGAAAGCACATTGGTTTTGATTCATTCGGAGTTCGGCCGCACCCCGAAAATCAACGTCCGCTACGGCCGCGACCACTGGGGGACGGCGTGGTCGGTCGTCTTGGGAGGCTGTGGCATAAAGCCCGGCGCGGTCATCGGCAAAACCAACGAGACGGGCACCGCCGTCGCCGAGCGCGAAGTGGACGCCCGGCATTTGTTCCACACCTGCTTGCAGGCGGTGGGCTTGGATTCCCTGGCCGATCACGACCTGCCCGGACGGTCGATTCCGATCGGCGATCCCTCGGCCGGGCCGATCAAGGAGTTGTTGACATGAATCCGCAAAGTCCGCCAGCGATCGCAGCGAAAATCCCCGTGATCGATCCCAAAGCGACGCATCCGACCCGCGAGTTCAAGCATGAGGTGCCGCTGACCACGCTCCGCGCGGATCCGGCGGGCCGGTTCGTAGCCGCGGGCGCGGAAGACCTCGATGTGCAGATCTGGAACCTCGCGGACGGCAAACGGCAAACCCCCTCAAAGGCCACAAAAGCTGGGTTCGCTCGATCGATTTCACGCCGGACGGCCGGCGGATGCTGACGGCCTGCTGGGGCGGAGAAATCCGCATTTGGGACACGTCGAACTCGGACGCCGTCGCCCAACCGCTCCGCACGATTCAGGCGCATCAAGGCTCCGCGCGGTTTGTTCGCGTCAGCCCGGACGGCGAAAAGCTCGCCACCTGCGGAAACGATCTCTTCGTGAGAGTCTGGAACCTGGCGGATGGGAAACTGCTCCACGAATTCGCGGGGCACGATCGGCACGTGTATGGGGTCGATTTTCATCCCCAGGGAGAGCATCTGATTTCGCAGGACCTGATGGGGCAGATTCACGTCTGGGATCTGAAATCCGGCCGGCGGACCAAGAGCATTGATGCGAGTGTGATGACGGGCTACGACAAAAAATTCGCCGCCGACATGGGCGGAGCCCGCGACCTCGCATTCCAGGCCGACGGCAGCCAATGGGCGAGCGCGGGCATCACGAACGTCGTCAACTCCTTCGCCGGGATCCAGGATCCGATCGTCGTGGTGTTCGACTGGGGCACGGGCAAAATTCGCCGGCAAGTGAAATCGTCGGACGCGAACCTCAAAGGCATCGCCTGGGGCGTGCGGTTTCATCCGGACGATCTCCTCATCGCCGCGATTGCCGACCGCAGCGGCAAGGGCGAACTCTGGTTCACAAAGCCCGAAGACGAAATCCCGTTTCACACCGTCAAGCTGAAAAGCGCCGCCCGCGGGCTCGATCTGCTTCCCGACAAAACCCAATTGGCCGTGGCCCACGCCGACGGCTTCGTGCGGCTGTATCGCATGGGGCCCAAAACCGATCGGAAAAGCGAGCCGGCCAGCTGAGCCGCGTTTGGGCTCTATACCTCTATGCTCCCAGCGCCCGTCGGCCCGTTGCGCAAGGGCCTTGACCGTGACGGAAAAGATTCCGACGCGTGTGGCAATCGGCTTGCCGCTCTCGACATCGGCGGTTTTTCCTCTTGACGATTAGCCACAAGTGTAGTTAGACTTAGCTACAGTTGTAGCCAGAGGAGAAAACGCCATGTCGCGGGGTTTGCAGATTTCGGATGCGGAATGGGATGTGATGGAGCCCGTCTGGGCCGTCGGTTCGTGTACGGCGGCCGATGTCATTAAGGAATTGCGCGCGACGCACGATTGGAGCCAAAGCACGATCCGCACGCTCCTGGCGCGGCTCGTCCAAAAAGGGGCTTTGAACTACGAGGTGGACGGCACGCGGTATATCTATCGAGCCGCCGTCTCCCGCCAGCAATGCGTCCGCCAGGAGGGCCGGTCGTTTCTGGAGAAGGCCTTCGGCGGAGACGCTGTCGCGCTGCTCGCGCACTTCGTCGCCGAGTCGCCCTTGGATTCCGAAGAGATCGAACAACTTCGCCAATTGCTCGCCCAGAAAAAGAACTCCCGGAGGAAAAAGAAATGATCGCGCTGCTCGATACAATGGGACCGGCCATCTGGCGTGCTTCCTGGCAATCGGCGGCCTTGGCCGTTCCGGTTTTTCTGCTGCTCCGCTGTTTGGGCGAGCGATTGTCGCCCCGCTGGCGGTTCTGGATCTGGGGCCTCGTGATCGCTCGCTTGCTGTTTGTGGCGACGCCGGCCAGTCCCTGGAGCGCGTTCAACCTGGCGAGTGGGATTCCGCATCAGGAACCCGATGGCGCGCCAATCGCTCAAACCGAAGTCGATCCGCAGAGGACTCCGGTTGAGTTTCACGCCGACGAGACCGGCAGGAAACCGCCGGAAACTCCCGCCCCGGTCTTTGTGCCTTTCAAAGCGCAAGACCCTGTTCCCGCAGGCGTGCCGCACAGGCCTTCCCAAACCGCAATCGCGTCCGCGCCGCCGACGGATCCTGGATTCGACCGCGTTTTGATTTCGCGAATCCTGACGGCCTTTTGGCTCGCGGGATCTATGATCTTGAGTTTGAGGCTTTTGGCAAATGTCGTCATTTTGCGCCGGCGTCTCTCGGCTTGCCGACCGGTGAGGGATCCCTCGCTCCTCGAACTTCTGAAAACCTCTTGCCGGCGGATCGGACTAAATCGGCCTCCCCAATTGCTCGTGACGCCCGAGTGCCTCAGTCCTTTCACGGCAGGCACGTGGAGGCCCAAAATCGTCCTGCCGGAGTCGGTGGTGACGGGATCATCCACCGAACGGCTCAGCCATGTGTTGGCGCACGAACTCGCCCACCTCGTCCGCCGCGATTTGTGGACGAATTGGCTGCTGTTGGCCGCAAGGACTTTGCACTGGTTCAATCCGGTTGTCTGGTGGACCGTCCGCGAAATGCAGGCCGAGCGGGAAGCGGCCTGCGACGACCTGGCCTGCGATTCGCTCGGCGCGCCCGATCGATCCGCCTATGCCGCCACCATCGTTGAACTGGCGGCGAGTCTGACACCCTCGGCGATCGTGCCGGGGCTGGTCGGTTTTCTGTCCTCCGCCCGCCGGCTGAAAAAGCGGATCACGCGACTCGTCGGATCGCCTCCGGGAAGGACGCTCCGCGCACCGATCGCGGCCGGCTTGCTGATCGGCTTGGCGATGTTGGGACTGACGGATGCGATGCCCGGCGTCGAAGGAAAAGCACCGAAAGACGCCCCGCCGGAAAAGCACGCGGAACCCAAAGCCAACACCTACACGGTGAGCGGACGCTGCGTGGAGAATGCGGATAAGTCCCCGTTGGCGGGAATCTCCGTGCGACTGTATCGCGTGGCCGGGCGAACTTCTCCGCCAAAAGAAATCGCAAAAACGCGGACGGACGCCGCCGGCCGCTACACGTTCACAGGTCTCGTGCCGCCGCGAACGGGAGACCGCTCCGATTATCTGAAATACGAGGTCGTCGGCTTCGCCGAAAACCGGCCGATCGGAATCACCTTTATGCACACTCGTGAGGGGAAGGAAGTTGTCGAAATCCAGATGACGCGCGAAACGTCCACGGTTTCCGGCCAAGTGGTTGATGCGAATGGCCGGCCGGTGGCAGGGGCGGCGGTCCTGCCGCACTTTGTCATTAACCGGCCGGTGCCGGGCCTGAACTCGACAACCACGGATGCCAACGGCCGCTTTAAGCTGGAGAATATTGGAGTTTACAAATGGCCCAGCGGAAAGCCCGTGCCCGTCAACCTGGCCGTGCGGCATCGGGATTATCCGCCAACATCGGTCAAGGCAAAGTCGCTGCCGGCCGATCTGACGGTGACCTTGCCGATTGGCTGCTCCGTGACGGGCGTCGTCACCGATGAAGTGACGGGGCAACCCGCCGCGGGAGCGACGATCATTGCTCATCGACTGGACGAATGGGGCAAGGAATTCGCCGCCACGGACAAAATGGGGCGATTTCGCCTGGTCGTGCCGGAAGGGCGTTACAACTTTCAGGCCGAGTCGCAGGATCGCGTCTGCGTGGCGGTCACGGATATCGAATGCCTCGCGGGCGAGAAGATCGAATTGCCGGCCCTCAAGTTGATTGCCGGCGGATTCATCTCGGGCCGCATCGTCAACACGGCCACGGGGCAGTCGGTTTCCGTTTCCGAAAACGGGGAGCCGATCCGGCTGGGTTTGTTCGGGCCGTCTCAACCCAAGGGACAAGCGATGTTGACCGAGGCCGATGACAAAGGCGGATTTGTCCTGCGTGCGGCCCCGGGAGAGAATTTTCCGTATCTCCTCAACATCCGCGGCGAACGCATGGTTTGGACCACCAAAAAAGAACCCCCGGTCGTGGTGAAGGCCGGCGAGACCACCGCCTACAACATGCTGATCACGCCTCCGGACTCTCCCGAGGAAAAACTCAAGGCGGCACAAAAGCTCGTCGAGGAGTTGTCGGCGAAACCGACGGAACGCACCGCGCAGATTCTGCTCGAATTCCGCAAGCTCAATCACACCGTGGATGAGACCGAGTTGTGGTGCTCGCTGATGCGGGAATTGGTCGCCGTCGGGGCCGATGCCACGCCCCAACTCTGCGCGGAGCTGGATCGAACGACCGAGAGCGGAATGCTCAGGCGTCTGGGCTTTGCCTTGCGGGCCATTGGCGATCCGCGGGCGGTGCCGGCATTGATCCGGTCGATCCCCAAGACGCTTTTGCCGGCCAGCAGCGATTACGGGTTGATTGTCGGCGACAAGGATCTCACCGAGTTCATGCAGACTCACGATTTGGACAAACGAAAACGCGGCACGTACTTCAGCTTCGGAAGACCCTTACGGGAAATCTTCGGCGCACTGCACAAGCTGGCGGGGCAGGATTTTGCGGATGCCGAACTCTTCTTCTTGTTTTTGAGCGAAGACCCGCGCCGGCAAATTCTCCAGCGCCGCATTTTTGAAAAACAGGCAAATCGCTGGCAGACGTGGTGGGAAGCGAACTGGCAAAACTTCACCAAGGATAAGGCGTACCAGAAGGTCGACCTGAAACTCGCGGAGAAGCCGTTGCCTCCCGCTCCCAACGGAATCGGGAAGTCGGCCCGCATCGGCGATGGCATGAGCGGGGCGGTGCTCTCTCCGCCGACCGAGAAGGGCCAATCTGTGGATTACTTTTACGATCTCGACACCGGCTATCAGCCCCACTGGCCCAGCGAAATCCCCAGAGATGCGGAGTCTCGCAAGGAAAAGCAACTCGACGATTGGGCGTCCGAGCGCGGCGTCGATTTGATGTGCATCACGCATCGCTCACCGGACGGGACCGAAACCTACGTGCTGCGGGCACTGGGCATGAAGGTCAAGGAGATCAGCCCGCGGGACGCGCGGAATCTCGACAACCTGATCGGCGCCGGCAAGCTTCCCGAAGGCCGGCCGGTCGGCGAACTCTTGATGCATTACGACGAGAAATCGCAACAATACGTGCCGAATGCGGACGGGGCGTTCCTGTTTGTTACCCGCGAAGGCAATCTGGGCCTGATCCAAACGACCGATCGCATTACGCAGACGGCGAACCTCACCGGGCAAGCCGGCCCCGCACCGCCCGGCGTCGGTTTCCACAAAGGCGTTCGCTTCGACCTGAAAGAGATCGTTCCGTGAGGAGCCCGAAGGGCGTGCCAAGATGGCTTACCAAACCCATTTTTTTGCCATCTTTCGCAGCGGACCCGCTGCGAGCCGGAGGAAGAGTCGTTGGAGGATTCTGTTAGTCGCCGGTCAATTGGGTGTCGGTAAAACTTCCGTCTGTCTCGCCTCCCGCATCGTCACATTGGCTTCACCGGGTTTTTGCAGCACGATCTTCACCGCTTGTTTGCCGGCCGGCACGTGTTGGATCGTTCGCTTCTCGTAGCCTGAAGCGACGACCTCCAGATCAAACGCCCCCACGAAGAGGCCTTTCAAAGTGAATTGGCCTTGGGCATTCGTGACCGCGTCGTCCGGCAGATGGCTGGTGGTGTAACTGCGGAGGTTTTTGGCATCGAAGTGGCGGCGCGGGGCTTTCACCGTGGCCCCGCCAATCGGCTTGCCATCCGTCCCCACCACGCGGCCGGTGATCGTGTCGCCTTGATGAAAATCGAGATGGAACTCCTTCTCATCGTCATCCGACAGCAGCGAAACGACCACGTCCCGGGCGGCGAGTCCATCCGGGCGAATCGTGATCTGATAACTGCCTTTGCGAAGGTCTTTTAATGCCACGGTTTCTTTGGCCTTGAAGTCCTCTTCGATGGCATGGCGATAATCCATCAAATTCGTCCAGCCGCCCGGCGTGTCCGAATGGAGCATTTTCATTTGCGGCACCGCGCGGAGCCGCACGGCGACCTCCGGCAGGGTTTTTGTGAGGGCCCGCTCGCCGAAATGCTCGCGGCCCTCGGCATCGATGCGGATTTGGCCTGTGATTTTCCCGCGGCCCTCGACCGCGTTTCGGCGGCGCTTCCACTCGGCGTCGATCTGTTTGATGTCTTCATCGCTGAGCCGGTCGGCGGGAGGCTGATAGTTTGCCACGTCTTTGCCGAGCGCCCGGCGAATCGCGAATTCGAGCGGACTTAGCGGGGAACCCTTGGGAACGCTGACCGATTCCAGCGTGCTGATTTTCCCGTGGGAATCCACGAGAAGCACGCCCGCGTAATGCCTGAGGTGATAGGCGTCAAACGTCCGGCCGAACGCGTTGCCTTCGCCTTCGTTTTTGGAATCGATCGCCCACGGAAAACCTGGTTTCAAGACGCGGTAAGCCCGTTCCACCAATTCCGGGTCCGCGGTGGCGGTGGCGATCCCGATGACTTCGAGCCCATCGCCGCCGTAGCGTTTTTCGAGTTCCCTGAGAGCCGCGTTCCAGCGGGGCGTGGGATCGATCGCCCAGCCGCCGATAAACGCCAGCACGCGGATTTTCCCGTCCTCCCTCGGCCAGGCGTTTGGCTTCTTGCCGAGCCATTTCTCTGCGTAGATCGGCGGAGCGGTTTGCCCGTCGGTGTTTTCGCTGACGTGACTTTTCATGTCGCCCAGCACGTGAAGCGCAGGCCGGGGCCAATCGAGCTTCGACAAAAGCCAAGGTTCCATTTCGGGCCACCAGGGATCGTGATGCCAGGTGCGGCCGCTGGAATAATCCACAATGTCTTCGCCAATGGGCAAGGCATATTGAAACGCCCGGGAAGAAAACGCGGGCGCAAGTTCCAGCCGCGTGATTTCGATCGTGCGGGAAATCAGCGGGTCCGGTTGGAAGTGCTGTTTTTGTGAGATCGCCTCGGGATACCACACGCCGGCCGCGGTTTGTGCGAGCTTCCCGATCGATTCCTCGGCATAGAGTTTTCCGTTCCTGCGGACGATCGTTTTGAGCGGGAGCCAGGACTGCGCAGGCGAGAGGGTGATCTCGTATTGCCAGCGGGTGTCTTGGGAGCCCTCTTTTGGTTCCTCGCCGGGCTTGGGCCGCCCGGGTTCTGACAGAATCACGACGCGCTTCTTGCCGTCGATGGTGACTTCGCGATCGATCCGGGCGTTCCAGGATTTTAACGCGGCCAGAAACCACTCCACCGTTCGGGCCCCCCGCCAAAACACCGTCCGCGGCTTCAAGAGATCATTGGTCCTGGGATCCTCGCCGAGCACAAACTGCCCGCGTTCCCGCTGATAGAACTCTTCGCCGTCAAACCCGCTCGTGTTCTGCGTGGGAATCGCGCCGGCTTCTCCGAGGTTGACCGTAAATCCCTCCTGCTTGGCCCGCCAGCGTCTGCCGTCGGTCACAAACTCCCATTTCCCAGTTCCGCTCACGGGCAGCACACCCTCTTTGAGGTAGGAGTTTGCGTTTCGCGTTTCGGTAAAGTTGGCCGCATACCTCACGCGGGAAAACCGCCCCATCGCCGCTTCGACTTCCTTTGCGATCCTTTCCGGCGTGAGGTTTTTGAAATCGATCTCATCGGCACGTTCTTCGGATTTTGCGGCCGGTTTTGGATCGGGTTCCGCTTTCGGCCAGGCGGCGTTGAGAATCCCCATCGATAGCAATCCCACAATGAGGGCCGCCGGCAGCACGCCGCCCGCCGATGCGAATCGGCCGCCGGGGCCGGTGGAGTTTTTTGCCAATAAGCGTTTGGCCCGCTTCAGCAAATCCCCGTCTCCTGCCGCCAAAGCGATGTGGTTTCTCTGGACGTGACGTTCCGCCATCTCAAGCAGCGCCTTCACATAGGCGACTTTATCGCCGGTGACCGAAGCCGCCAGGTCGTCGCAGCAATGCTCCCGCTCGGCCCGGACCTGGCGGGAAATCCACCACACCGCCGGGTGATAAAACAGGAAGGTCTCGACCCCGATCTGCAACAGATTGACCGCATAATCCCAGCGGCGGATGTGGGCCAGTTCGTGGGCCAGAAGGGATTCCCATTGCGCGGGCGCGAGGCCCGTGAAAGCGGAGATTGGAAACAGGATCACCGGCCGCCACCAGCCGATGACGGTGGGGACGTCCACAAACGGCGAACCGAAGAGCCGCACCGAACGCCGGATTCCCAGCCGCCGACAAAGCGGGGCCAGCCGATCGGAAATGTCCGGTGAAGCCGCGACGAGGCCCACCCGCCGGAGCCGCTGCACGCCAATCCAAGCGAACGCCAACCGGAGGGAAATTATGAAGACGCCGATGAGCCAGATTCCAACCAGCCAGGGCAGCCGCGGGCGAAGCCACTCCACGAACGAGGTTCCCCACGAAGCCGATCCCCTCGCTGGTTCTTCGGAATCCTCCTGGGACTTCGGATTGATGCGACGTGAAACCGGAGCGGCCGCGACGCCTTGCCCGTTTTCTTTCCGAGCGACACGACTTTGACCATCGGCCGTTGAGGGATTTTTCGGTTCGCGAACAGGTTCTCGATTCCGTGCCAACGTGACATCGGCGGGTGAATCCTCCGCGACTTCGACTTGCCTCGTTCCGGCGGGGAACGAATCTGCGACTTGAGAATCGTCAGCCCCCTGGGCAATCCAAACCGCGGTTCCCACCGGCAATAAAGCCGACAGAACGAGCGCCGCCAAAGCGGCCAGATACCGCGAATTGGCCGAGGCGGACCGCAGGCACCGCAAAATAAGAGCCAATAACGCCGCGACCAAACCGCCCTGCCACAAGAAATGCAGCAAGGTCCAACCCAGCGTTTCCGTCCCAGGCTGTCCGAGCCATTGCGAAACGAAGTTCATTGGGACTCTCCTTCCAGCGCATCGAGCAAGCGGCGGATCTCGGCGATTTCTTCAGGGGTCGTTTTCTTCGTGGAGAGGGCCTGCATGACGAGCTTTTCCGTCGAACCGCCGAACACGCGGTTGACGAGATCTTTGACGAGCCGCCTTTGCATCGCATCGCGTCGAGGTTTGGCCCGGTAGATGTGCGAGCGATCGGATTCATCGCGGTCCAGAAGGTCTTTCTCGAACATGATCTGCATCAGTTTGAGGACGGTGGTATAACCCACGCCCCGCGCGGGCTCCAACACCTCGTGAACCTGCCGGACCGTGGAAGGGCCGCGCTCCCAAAGCACGCCGAGGATCTCCAACTCGGCATCGGTCGGATTTCGTTTGGATGATTTCGCCATCGAGTTCCTCAATCAAAGCTTTCCACCAACATACGAAGTCCTTCGTCGAATGTCAACGAAGGCCTTCGTAATCGAGAGCGAATCGGCGGCGGTCTGTTCCTGCATGTTCCCAAACCGGTGGGAAGTTCGTGCCTTGGCATTGACTTGACGGTGGCGACAGGGATCCCGAAAGTGGAGGGATCGATTTTTTGGAGCGGATATAAGCCCCGGCATATCTTCCACCCCCTGCAGCGAGGCGCCGCATGTCTCAATCCCAAGAAGTGGTTCAAAACCTGGGTGAACCGCTTATGAGCTGGCTCAAGGAATGCGTCCAGCGCGTCAATAACAACACCGCGGCCGCGGAGATGTGGAATACCCTCTTGACCCGCGATCAACAGATTGAGCTGGGCGATGATCTTCCCACGGCTTGGCAAAGCCACGGAGGAACGATCCGACTCTGGCGACACCTGCAACGAATGGAGACGCTCGAGTTGGCTGCCGTCGATCTGGCTCGGCGGCTTCACTTGATTGCCGATCACCGGGCGGCGCGGCTTGCCGAAGTCCTTGGCGGTCATGCGTCGCTTCCACTCGGAAATCGCCCGCAATGGGACCGAGTCGCAGGACAGATTCGCTTTCGCGGCCACGTGATCCGCACGGTCAAAATGCATCAAACCCGCTCCAATGTCGAGATCATTTTGGACGCCTTCGAAACGGCGGGTTGGCCCCCGCAGATTCCCGCTCCCCGGGGCTTTGATCGAGATAAGCTGCGCGACACTTTGAGATCCCTCAATGAGGGACTCGCCGACATCCGATTTGGCCAGCAAGGGGGTGGAACGAAGGTTCGATGGCAAACTGCCGGTTCCTAACGCCCTCCAATCTCCCCGTGTTCCGCGGCAGATCCCGGTCGCCAAGGCAGAAACGGCCCGCCGCACCCGGCGGTCATTGGCAATTGGCCGATTTGCCGGGCCGCCGAACTCGGCGCGAACATTGAAATCTCATTCATCGGCATGACAAAATGCCGCGGCTTTGGCGCAGCACCGCGCTCGCAAGCACAGCCCGCCGAACCCGTTTTTTTTGGAACTCCACCCAAAGTCCGCTCGAACTCCCGCTCCACGGTGCCAGAATGGAGCTGGAGGTTCGATATGCCAAACAATTCGCCCGCTGACGTTCTGGAAGTTTTTCTGGATTCGTGCGCGCGGTCAAGCGATCCGCTCTTGGGATGTCTCGTTCCGGACGAGAACGTCTTCGAGGCGCCCGCCGAACCCGATGCGGTATCGACAAGCCTCAGCAAGAGGTTTTCCCGCGAAGACTTGTTGGCCAGCGGGGTTCTGGAGGAGACGACCGACGGGCGCCTGCAGGTGGCCCCCGCGCTCACGGCCCACCGATTTCTCGCGCTTTTGGACGTCGCGACCTCTCGCCCCTATGAGATACTGACGCAAGCCGGCTGCGTCTCGCGACGGGTCATTCCCGTCTTTGCGATCCTGGACGATCGCTTCACTCAGGTCGGCCTGAACCAAAGCGAGGATCTGTTCGTAGCGTTTGACATAGAAGACGTCCTCTTGCTGCGGGCGTGCGGCTTATCGGCGACCTTGGGAACGGGACTCGCCGACTTGCCGCTGAGCGAAGTGGAGCGATTTCGAAAGTGGTTTGAGATGCCGCCACTGCGTGAAATCGCCGATCCGATGCCGGCGCCTCCGGGGCTCCCGGCGCCTCCGGGGTTCCTGTCGCCTCGCCGCAGTTCTCGACCGGTTGGGACCCCAATTCCCTCTTCTCCCCAAGTGAGACGCGATCCCTTTCGACAGCCCGCGCCGGATGGTCCCCGCACGCCGGTGGTCGAGAGCGTACGGCTCACGTTTGTAGCCTGGCTGCCATCGACGCTCACGTGCGCGATTCCCCGACCGCTCAAGCCGGTCAGCGATTGCCTGCACGAGTTCCAGCGTTTTTTGGATCTGGAATTGTGCGAACTCGGTCTCTGGAGTCCGACAGACGAAACGTTAGCGCAACTCAACTTCCTCGCCCGCCGGCAAAGTGGCCCTCTGTTTCGGGAGGCGCTCCGGGGTGCAGCCACGGGGATGCAGGACACGATCCAGGACTTTGCCCAAGAACCGCCTCCGCGGCCCCAGTTGCCCGCCAGTTATCCCGCGGCCCTGGCCCGGTTTCTCGAGGTCGACTCCGCTTCCGGATCCTTATGGCGTCTGGGGCGCGAAGAGAAGCAGCGGGCCTGGGACAGTATCGTGCGCTATCTCAACCAGCAAGTCCTCCAGCCAATCCGCGAGTCGGCCCTGGCAAGCTCGGACCCCCTCGAACAAATCCTGCTGTTGTGCTTGGCCGATGTCAGCCAAGAGTTCCAGCTCGACATGGCGCGGATGGCCGAGAGGCGCCAGCAGGAACTGAAAGCGAGGGGACTCGCGCGGATGGAATCGCCGCCCGAAAAGGACACAAAGCATCTGTTCGGCCTCGCCGATCGTCTCCTTCAAGTCATCAAAGAGATCCGCCAATGCCAGCAGATTTCCCAGCCTTTTGCCCCGCAACCGATCTCCATCTCCGCGCCGCCTCTCCCGCGCCTGCCGGATTCGGCTTAACCGCCGCCCATGAAAAACAGCGCGGACAATTTCCCGTCCTTGCACGGTTGCGGCTGACGGAGGCGGAGTGGCAGGCCCTCACCCGGCAGGGATTCGTGTCCGCCGACATCCGGGTTGGCGGAACGCGGTATTATAAGCTGCGGTTTCGTCGCGGGGGCCGGCAGGTCGTCCGCTATCTCGGCGCGGATCTCGCGACCGCCCACCAGGCGCAAAACGAGTTGGCCGAATTGCAGAAGGTCCGCCGGACGGAGCGCCGACTCGCCGAACAAGAACGGGCGGCCCGGGGCGTCCTGCGGGAGACGAAACGCCTCCTCGCACCGATCCTCGGGATGCGGGGCTATCACTATCACGGCTATGCGATCCGCCGGTCCGGAACGTCGCACGCCAACAGAAACCCTCCACAAAGCGAAGTCCTTCCCGCCGTCGGCCAAGACGGCCCTATTTCTCGTGTTCCTCAACAGGAGACCACCGATGACCCAACACGCATCGCGCGACAAGGCGAACGCACAGAACCGTTCACCGGCCAAGCCCCCGGACCGGCCGGAAGCCGTGCCTCGGCAAGCGGTCCGCGACTCGACTCCCGAGACGCCGCCCAACCGGCACGAACAACGGGTGAATCGCGCCCTCGAATGTCTGGATCAGGCGCTCCAGGCCGCGGACCCGTTCGATGCGAGTCTCGGTGCGACGACCGGCAGCATGATGCTGGTCATCGCTCAGTTGGACCAGGCAATTCAAAATCACCTCGCCGCCGGGGAACTCTCCCTCGAGCGGTTCCAAAAAGTCGGCGGCGCGATGGAAATCGAGTTGAAATTTGCCCGGCAGGTCGACCGCCTTTTGCATTTGATGCAGCACGAGTCGCAAAAGTCCAAAAAGCCGCCGAAACCGGCGAAGTCCCGGGCCACCCAGCAAGGAGGAGGCATCCCAGAAGGCGAAGAAATCGCCCCTTGATACCCATCCGCCGCTGCAAACATCTCAGGAGGCATCGGCAGAGTGGCCGAGGTCCCCCTCGACATTTGCGTCAACACAGCCAACCGACGGCGTACTTTTGCGATGCGTAAGTTGGAAGAGTCGCCGCATCATGTTTTCCCGGTCTTATTGCGTCGCCGGTCGAGCACGATCGCGTGCCCCAATTGCTCTTTGACAATTTGAACCCTATCAACAGCCGCCGGGCTGGCAACCCGGCGGCTGATCGGCGGAACTCTGTGGCTGGCATCGATAGTCAATTTGCCGATCTTCAAAAACGATCGACGCGACACGGAGCAGTCTGGATGCGAAAGGGAAACTGCCCCCGCGGATCTCCGGATGCTCTTCGGCGACGGGCGGCCCTGCGCTGGCTTTGTTTCGGTTGGGAACTCCGGGCGGAGAGATTTTGCTCCCGCTCGCGGGTCCCGATGCTGTCGCGTTAAGCGAAACGGAACTGCATCAAGCCAACCTCTGCCGGACCGCGGCCCCGGTCGACGCCTTGCCGCTCTTGAGATTGATGAAGTTCCTTCGCCGGCAAAATGAAGACGACCAGGCGAAGCAAATTCTGAACAAGATCGTACGGGACAAGCCCGGACCGATTCACGGAAGGGACTCAGAAGCCGTTTCCTTCGAGAGGGCCATCGGGGGAGAATGGGACGCCCGAGGGACGCCGTCGTAGAAAACAAGCTCGGGCGGCCCGTTGGCGAATTGCCAGACAAATTGCCAATGGAAGCTAAGTCCGATCAGCACCGCGAAATGCCAAAGTTCGTGGGGACCGAGGACTCGGGGGATCAGCGTGGGCCAATGAAACTCCAAGAGCAGTGCGCCGCAGGTGTAGGCCAATCCGCCCCAAACCAAAGGCCGAATGAAGGTGAAGGAATATCGTTTCCAGAGATTGACCGCGGAAATGGCGCCAATCCATCCAAAGATCAGAAAGACTATTGTCCCCGCCCACCCCGAAAGGGACGCATAGAACATCATTCGCAGCGCAATCCCGAAAATCGCCGTTCCCCAGATCAGCGAGAGCAGACAAAAACGGACGAGCCCTCGATATAAAATGGCATAGGCGGGCGTGAACGTGCCGGCAATGAGAATAAAGATTGCGGCCACGTCCATCCGCTCCATGAGGTCCCGGTCGTTTCCCGGCCAGAGCATGTGATAGATGCCGCTCGTCGAAAGCAACAGCACGCTGGAACAACCGAAGATGCCCAAGGCAAACTTTCGCCCAGCATGTCCCTGACTTCGCCGAAGCAGAACGATCGCAAGCCCCAGAAAGATGATGGCAGCAATCAAATGCGTAAACGAGTTGATCGGCTCACGAAAACCAGGAATCGACAGCACGGCCGCGGACAGCAAGGGCTGTAGCCCCGCCTTCATGAAGGAGGACTTGCCGCACCCGCTCGGCCCGTATAGGAGCCCGACCCGAAACGTCCGGTCCGTATCCGTCTCTTCGATGGCGGTTTTCCAAAACCGGATGGAATCCGGAATCCCGTAGCGGTCCCGCGGTCCCGGCAAAAGTTCCAAAAAGAACTCGGCATCCTGAAGATCAAACGATCGAAGCCCCTTCGGGACGATCTTTGGGGCCGGCGCGGGCGCGTCGATTTTTGGATTGGATGGCGCAGCGGGGCGTTTTTCGATCGGGGCTGTTTGGCATTCCGTCAGCCAGTCCTGCAAATCTCGGGACAGGTCCAGGGCCGTGGAATAGCGGTCGGAAACCCGCTGTTGAAGCCCTTTTAGGCAGATACGTTCCAGTTCGGGAGGAATCGAATCGTCGACTTGCCTCGGCGGGCGGGCCTCCTGCTTTTGGATCATCGCCAGTAAGTCGCTGCGGTTCGATCCCAAAAACGGCCGCCTGCCGGCAAGGAGTTCATAGAAAATGATGCAAAGACTGAAAATGTCGGCCCGCCCATCCACCATGTGGCCTTCCCCCCGCGCCTGTTCCGGGCTCATGTAAGAGGGGGTTCCCACAACCTGGACCGCCGGCGTCCAATCCGCTTCTTGGAGGGCGAGCCCGAAGTCGGCGACATAGGGACAATCGTTTTGATCGAGCAGGATATTCGCCGGCTTGACGTCACGATGGACCAGTCCCTTCGAATGCGCGTAATGCAGTGCCTGGGAGATGGCCCCGACCAGCTCGGCGGATTGCTCGAAGGGAAATCGCACCTTTCCCATCCGCTCGGCAAGAGATTCGCCTTCGATGAATTTGGAGACCACATAGCAAAGCCCATCGTCCGTCCGGCCGACGTCGTAAACGGGAACAATGCCCGGATGATCCAAGCTGGCCAGGATCCGGGCCTCGGCCATGTAGAGATCGATATCCGCTTGCGTCGCGATCAAGTGCTTGTGGGGAATCTTGACGGCCACGTTCCGGCCCAACTCATCGTCGTGCGCGAGAAACACGCGGCCGAAACTGCCCCGTCCCAAGACGGACTTGATCTGATACCGACCCACATTGGGAAACAGGTCATCGGCAACTGATGACGCGGACCCGCCTTCGATCGTGCTGGACAGGGACAGCGAATGGAAGACGGTTGAGGAGGTGCCAAGTTCATGGAAAAGGCAGTCAATTTCCTCTCGAAAACCCGGAAACCGATTCTGGTATTCCGACTTCTGCCAAAGAATCCCGTCTCGTTGTCTCAAGAGGATTTCGGTCCGAACGAGTGCCCGAAGAAGATCGCCCCGTTCAGCTTCGGGAGCCACGGCGAGCAGTTCCTCAATCTGCAAACTCTGCGCGCCTGTCCAAGCTTTTTCAAAATCCGCTCGGATGGCCTCGATGCGCTGATTGCGCGAAGATTGAGATGTTCCCTGACCTTCCGCACCCGTCATCAGGCCCTCCAGGTTTGCGGGTAGCCGAATGCACACCAACAGTCATTGAAACCCAAATACTGGCGGAATTCAATCCGCTCATGGCACAAAATTCATTCTCTGAGATGCGGATCCCGATCAGCCATGAAATTTGTGTGGGATTTGGCGACTGTGGATCGCGGGGAATACAAATCCCTGCGCATGCGCCGCGGCCCGCGAATCTGCCAATCATTCGAATCAAAGGGCCAGAGGCCCTCGAACTAAACGCCCAAGTCCCGGAAAACGAACGGGGGTTGGAACAAGCCGCCGCACGAGCTGACGAATCACGTCTTCACGCGACATGGTGTGTTTGGAGCCGAGGCGGATCTGGGATTTCCGATTCCAACCCGCTTGCCAAGAGAGCTCGTTGTCAACTCGTAAAGTGAGTCCTAGCCCCAATTGCGAGGGATCTCTCAACATCACAGGGGTGTTGGATCGACTGTGGCGTACACCGCTCGGTCCCCATTGCGGCCCCAAAAATGCGACTCAAATTTGTCCTGTTTGCCGAGTGGAGTGCAATCTATCTCGTGTGGGAAGCAACGCGACTCCACGGCGAGCGGAGATCAAATGATCGCTACTCAGCCGATTGAGCATACCGGTCCCAGATCCAGAACGCAGGCGTTTTTTTGCCGGCGAGTTTGCCAAATCCCTACTGTTTCGCATCACTCACGCAACGGAGCTTGACATGACGGCCGTACTACACGACCTGGATCGGTTGCCTGGCGTCCACCGAATCGAGAATTGCACAAAGGATCGATTGACCAGCTTGGCGATGGAAATGACCCACTCGGTCTACCCCCATGACGAAGTCTATGGCGATTATTGCGCGATCCAGGAATACGTGAACTGCCCTCCGGAGAACGCGTTCGACTACCTGGCGGATGTCTATACCCTGCAGGAGTGGACCTACAGTCTCCGCGACTTCACGGAGATGTCGGAAGACGGGATGGTCATCGCCACGGACCGCATCGGTGGTGCCACGAAGATCTACACCAAAGTGACCTCCAACCGGGAGGCCATGACGGTCGATTATCACTGTGCCTGGGACCAGGGCACGCACCTGTGGATGATCTACCTGATGCGGATCGTGCCCGCATCCCTGGTCTTGGGTCGGCCCGGTTGTGTCGTGTTTTGGGCGAACTGCCGGCACCCCTTCTACGACAACAATCCGTTTCCCGAACTGGCCCCGGCCGGCCGCAAGGTCTGGGTGGGGGACATGTGGCCCTTCTTCTACGCCGGGCACAGGATCGAGCTGGAGAACCTCAAGCACATTCTCGAATACCGGCATGCCCAGGGGTTGCCCATGACGATGGGAGGCCGGCCATGAAAACGATCAGCCTGGTCGGCGCGGCCAGTTACCTGCCGCGGCAAGTCGTCGACAACTCATTCTTCATGCAGCCTGGGGAGGAACAAACGCATCCTCTGTTTCGCGGCGTGAAACAACGACATCACGTCGCGAGGGATGAGACCTGCGCGGCGATGATCGTCCAGGCCTCGCGCAAGCTGGCCGATCGCCTGAATATCGACCTGAAACGCGACGTCGAGATTTTGATTACCAACGTCACCACCCCGGACCAGCCCTTCACGGGCTCTGGGGCCGAGGTCGGCCGGGCGCTGGGTTGTCGCCCGGACTGGATCATTGATCTGCACAACGGCGGCTGCGTTTCGTTTATTCAGATGCTGGCCCAGGCGCAGATGTTGATGACCTGCCACGGCGTGAAGACGGCGTTGCTATGCAACGTGCAGAACGCCGCCGGCCGTCTTTTCGCGCAAGAAGAGACCCGCAAGCTGAAACAGGCGCGGATTCCTGGCGATGGCTGCGGCGTGGCCTGGGTGGTGGCTTCGGAGGAATCACCGGTCAAGGCAATCGTTCAACGAAACTATTGCGAGTATGCCGGGGACATGGCTGTGGTTCGCGACGACCACAGCCAGTGGTGGGAGCCAAGTCTTTCTTGCACGTACGTCGATTTCACTGAGGCCAAGCTGGCCCACATCATGGGCCGAGCCAATCGCATCGTTCCCGAGGCCATCCGGGAAGCGTGCCGGCAAGCCGAGCTGCCGACCAACCAGATCGGAACGCTCATCACAAATCAGCCCAACCGCATCTTCCTGCGAAACTGGCGCGAAGCGATCGAGCTGCCCGCGGAAAGGCACGTTTCAACCTTTGAGCGGCACGGAAATCTGTTTGGCGCGGCTCTGCCGATCTGCCTGGAAGAAGCCGTCGACACCGGGCAGTTGCAGCGTGACAGTCACCTGGTTCTGGGCGGATTCGCCCATGCCGGAGACTTGGCTGCGGCCGCCGTCATCCACTGGAACCGACGTCGCGCGTGACTCTCGAAGGCAAGGATTGATGACGTTTTCGGGAAACCAACTCTCGACCGAGAGAAGCCTCATGAAGGAGTTTTGACGATGAAACTGGCGGATGCCCTCGTTTCAACGCTGCGTGACTGGAACTTGGAATATGTCTTCGGCGTGGGTGGTGCGAACATCGAACACGTTTACGATGCGGTCCATCGGCTCGGCCGCGGAAGATTCCAGACCGTATGCGCCAAATCGGAGATCGGCGCGGCGTTCATGGCCGATTGCCGGTCGCGGACACATCGCACGCTGGGCGTTTGCTGCGCCACGTCAGGCGGCGGGATGATGAACCTGGCGGTTGGCATCGCGGAATCATTCGCCGAGTCGATTCCCGTGTTGGCCCTCGTCGGCCAGCCGCCGACCAAACTGCACGGACGAGGTGCCTTTCAAGACTCGTCGGGCATCGGCCGCACGGTCAACGCGGACAGGCTGTGGTCGGCCATCACCAAGTATCGGGCGACCATCAGCGACTCGGACCAATTCTGGCCATGCCTGAAATCGGCCGTCTCCGACTCCTTAAACGGCCGACCTGGACCGTCGGTATTGATGATCCCCCGCGATCTCTTTGACTGCGAAGTGGGACCACGACCCGCCTGGCTGCCGGACCGAGTGGCGGACTTTATCTGTCCGCGCGATGTCTCGGTCGAAGAAGTCGGCGATCTGTTCGCCGCGATTCGAGACGCCCATGCCCCGGTACTGCTTTTGGGCAGCGGCGTGGATCGTTGCACGAATCCTGGCGCGGTCCACGACGTTGCGCATCGCCTGGGCGTGCGCGTGGCCACGACTCTTTCGAGCAAGAATTCGTTTCCCAACGACGACCCGTTGTACATCGGCATGGTGGGCGTGGCCGGCGAGCCGTCGGCGCATCGCTTTCTCAGAGAGGAAGCCGATTTCATTGTCGCGGTGGGAACGGATTTCGATGTGATGACGACCCAGCCCATCCAAGAGGCGCTAAAGCCAGACTCGCCTGGCCGTTGTGAACGTCGAAATGGGGCGTGTGCTGCGGGTCGCCACGCCCGCGATTGTGATTGAGGCGGATGAAGGAATTGTCTTTTCAAAGTTGAATCAACTCTGCGATCGAATCGTCCCGGCCCTTAAAAACTGTCCCCCAGTCCCCATCCGACGGTACGCGGCGCGGATGGCGCCTGAACTGGCCCCAAAGCGTTTTGCGCGCTTGGCGAAAGGCCTGCCCGATGACCTGCGGCAAAGCGAGGCGCTGGAGGTGCTTCAAGATTATCTGCCAGAGACGGGCCGCGTCGTGTTCGACGCGGGCAACTGCGCGGCGGCGGCACTGCATTACCTGCGAATACCTCGTGCCGTCAGCACCACGATCGCCTTGGGAATGGGCGGAATGGGCTACGCTATTCCGGCCGCCGTCGGTGCCCAGATGGGGTCGGCCCCCGACTCTCGAACCATGGTCTTCTGCGGCGATGGTGCCTTCCTGATGCTGGGCACCGAGGTCAACACCGCCGTTCATTACCAGTTGCCGATCCTCTTTGTGGTTTTCAACAACGGCATGCATGGCATGTGCGTCACGCGGCAACAGCTTTACTTCAAAGGCCGCATCGAAGGTTCGCAATATCCCGCTGTTTCCATCGCGGACATGGCCCGTGGCCTGGGGGCGTCCGATCAGTTATGGGTCGGGTCGGCGGGCACCATCGATCAATTGAGCAGCAGCTTGCGGGAATACCTTGAGCAAGCCGATCGCCCCGGCGTAATCGAGCTTCGCATTCCGTGCGAAGAGATTCCTCCGTTTACTCCTTTTATGTCCTCCGACGCGCCAACTTATGAGGTGGCCCCGTTGCCCCGTCTGCGGATCAGCGAGGTCCATGCTTGTTGTACAACGCCTCCAAAGATTCCAGTATTTGCGCGGGGCCGGATGGACTGGGAATTCAAACAATGAGCCGTTTCGCCTTCAAAACATTATTCTCCGATCGCGGCAAGCTGTTGGTGGCGGTGATTGGGGTCGTGTTTTCATTAGTGCTCGTCAACGTCCAGGGCGGGTTGTACTTTGGACTAATGGATCGCGCCAGCCTGTTAATCAACGTGGCGGATGCCGATCTGTGGATTGGGCATCGCCTGGTGGAAAATGTGGATCTCCCCAAAGAAATCCACATCACGCAACTCTCGCGAATCAAAGGGCTTTCGGGAGTTCAACAAGCCGATCCCTACATCGTGGGGAAGGGCACGGCCACGCTCCCCAATGGGGGCTACGAGGATGTCTGGGTCATCGGCTGTGATTCGGGGACATGGCTCGGTGCCCCAAACTTCATCGCAGGTTCGGCAGAGGATCTTGTGGCAGCAGACCGAATCAGCATCGACGAGCAAGACCGCCGAAAGCTGGGGAATGCCGACCTGGGAGATGTCATTGAAATCAACGGCCTCCGGGCAAAGGTCGCCGCTAAGACCGATGGGATGTTGGGCTTCATGACGACCCCTATCGTTTTCACCAATCTCGACTCAGCCCGGCAGTATTCGCGAGTGCCTGACGGTTACTGCCACTATTTCCTGGTGAAGGCGGCCGACAATGTCGACATTCCCCAACTCGCGGAGCATATCCGCCGGCAACTCCCCGATTTGGATGTTTACACGGCCGATCAGTTTCGCGGCATCTCGAAAGATTATTGGATGAAGCGCACGGGAATTGGCATCAGTTTTGGGGCCTCCACGTTGATGGGGTTGCTCGTCGGATTGGTGATGGTCGGGCAAAGCTTATACGCCCTGGCATTAGATCACCTTTCTGATTACGCCACCCTCCGCGCGATGGGGGCAGAGCACGGCAGCATTTCGCAAGTGGTCTTCATTCAAGCGCTGACCGTGGCGACGATCGGTTCCCTGTTGGGGACCGGATTGGTTTTGGCAATTCGGCGAACATGGAACGTCACCTTGGCCCCCATTGAAATACCGCCGGCGTTGATGATCGGGGGAATCCTGTTGGTGTTTTGCATTTGCTTTTTGGGAGCCATGCTGCCCCTGCGGCGAATTCGAAAAGTGGACCCGATGATGGTCTTACAGGGATAGCGAACAATGACAGTAATCGCCCAGGCATCTCATCTTCGAAAGTCCTATCGCAACGGGTCCACCGTCACCCCGGTCTTGCGGGATGTCAATCTCACGATTGAACGCGGGGAATGCGTGTTCCTGGTGGGCCCCTCCGGCAGCGGCAAGACCACGCTGCTCTCCATTCTGGGGTGCATTCTCTCCCCCGACAGCGGTCATCTGGAACTGCTCGGGCAGGATGTCTCGCGGCTCAAGCCCAAGAATCAATCGCGATTCCGCCGGGAAAATCTGGGCTTCGTCTTCCAACGATTTCACTTGTTCGCCGGCCTCAATGCCTGGGAAAACGTCCAAGTCACTCTGCGGTTGTTGGGGCGATCCGGCAGGGCCAGCAAACGCGAGTCGCTTAAGATCCTTGACGCCGTGGGCCTGGCCGACCGCGCCAACTATCAGATCTCGCAACTCAGCATGGGGCAACGACAGCGTGTGGCCTTGGCTCGCGCCTTAGTTGGCAGCCCAGAGCTAATTCTCGCGGATGAGCCCACCGCCTCCCTGGATTCGGAGTCCGGCCAAACCGCGATGACCCTCCTCAAGACGCTGTGCGCGGAAATGGGCAAAACCGTCCTCGTGGTCACGCATGATTCGCGAATCTACCCCATGGCCGATCGCATACTCACCATGAAAGAAGGACTTCTCGTCCCCGCGGAGGGACCGCGGCCAAGCCGTCTTGAACTGGCCGAGACGCAAGCCGCGAACCGTGTCAGGGAACCGCAAACTCTGCAGAAGGTGTCACCATGAAATGGTTCATTTTGATATTCGTGATTGCGGCGGGTGCCGTCGGTTGGAAGTATCAGGCTGAAATTGCGGCAATGATTCCGCAACCCGAGTCCCATTCCTTGCCCACGCGGACTGTTTCTGCAACCGGTATGTCGTCCGATACCATCCACGCCACGGGTTTTGTCGAGGGGGCCACTGAAACCATCGAACTCCGCTTCGAGATTCCCGGCCGGCTGGAGAGCTTATCCGTCCGCGAAGGAGACCGCATCCAGAGCGGGCAGTTGATTGCGAACCTGGCGTCGGACATTCTCACGCAGCGAGTGATCCAAGCCGAGGCCGACCTTGCCCTGGCAATGACCCAACGCACAAGACTGGTCAACGCCGCCCGCCTGGAGACCCGCCGAGTCGCTCAGGCAAAAGTTCTGGTTGCGGAAGCGGAAGTGAAGCGATTGGAAGATCAGGCGCTCCGGATTAAACGCCTGTTTGACAAACGCGCCGCTGCCGATTCGGAGTGGAGCGAGGCGTTTTATGCCTTGGAGACGGCGAAAGCCCGGCTCAGCGAACAACAAGCCCTCGCCGCCGAAGTGGAAGCCCCCGCTCGCAACGATGATCTGGAAGTCGCCTCCAAACAAGTTGAGGTGGCGAGCGCGAACTTGCAGCACGCCCAAGCTATGCTGAACCAAACCCGCCTGGTCTCGCCCATTGATGGGACCATCCTGCATGTCTTAAAGCAAACCGGCGAGATGGTGACCGACACGGACCCGGAACCGGTTTTGATCCTGGCCAATCTCGACACGATTCGGGTGCGGACCTACGTCGAGGAACTGCATGCCTTGAATGTGACGCTCGGCGATTCGGCCCAAGTGAAAGTGGATGGTCTCGGTGACAAAACCTTTTCAGGAAAAGTCGTGTTTTGCGCTCCCCTGCTGGATCAAAAGCAATATCGGACCCATAAACCCAATGAGATGCTGGATGTCCGCACACGAGAAGTCGTGATCGAGCTAAAAGATGCCCGCCAACTCGTGGTGGGCCTCCCCGTGGAGGTAATGATTAACCCCACGAAACCGATGGCTGTGCCCAAACAGTCACCCCCATCCGCCGAAGATGGTCGAGAACCAATCCAAGCCAGCGGGTGGGATTACAAGACCGCGTTTTTGCCGCAATCAAGGCATCCTCACCACCCAAGAGCGGATCGAGCCGCCCCGAATCCGCTTCCGTCCGACACACCGAATGGAACCGGCATCCTGCAAACAGATTGACCGTCCGCAAAGAGCGACGGTTATGCGCCGGGTGTTCTTGCCACGTTTACAAAATCCGACGTCGAGAACGGGAGGTAAAGGGTTGTTACCCCCGATTCGGTTCGTTCGACGGGCGTGCTTTGGCCTTGGGATGGCTCGCCGGCCCGCCAAGTGTTCTTGTCGTCAAAATGCCGACTCTGCTTCAGAGGTGTCCTTGACTGCCTGCGGCTGGGCGGAACTCGAAACCGCTTCGGGTTTTCCAACCGCTGCGCCAAACGGATCCGGGAGCGGCATCATCCATTTATTGGGAACCAGATTGCCGAAGATGCCTCTTACGTCAAATGGAGATGGCGCGTAATGAACGGTTGACAACCTCGCAGGGAAGCCAATTCAGGGAGAAGGATTGAAATCTGGAGAATTTGTGAGCTAGAGCGAAGTCGGTCTGCGCATAATCTAGTAGGAGATCGACTTTCCGATGAACGACGCCGACGAAATCGAAAGACTGCTGGAACGTGCCGCCGATCACGATGCGGACGCGGTGGATGGGCTGCTGTGTCGCTACCGCAAGCGGATCAAGCGGATGGTGCGGCTGCGGCTCAGTCGCCGACTTCAGGGGCGAGTGGACGATTCCGACATTGTTCAGGATGCGTACCTGGAAGCGGCGAAACGGCTAGGCGATTACCTCCGCGATCGACCGTTGCCCTTTTTTCTGTGGCTGCGGCACCTGACTGGGGAGAAAATCATTGATGCACACCGCCGGCACCTGGGCGCCCAGATGCGGGATGCCGCACTGGAGGTGTCACTGCACCGCGGGGCGCTGCCCTCCGCCAGTACCGCGTCGCTGGCCGCCCATCTGTTGGGACAACTGACGTCCCCTTCGGAGGCGGCCGTTAAGGCGGAGATACGGATCCGGGTCCAGGACGTATTGAACAGCATGGACCCGCTCGACCGGGAGATTTTGGCCTTGCGTCATTTCGAGCAGTTGAAAAACATCGAGGCCGCGCAGACCCTGGAAATCAGCGAATCGACCGCCAGCAGCCGCTATTTGCGGGCGCTCAAACGCCTCCACGATGAGTTTCGCAGAATCCCTGGCTTGTTTGACTCGTGAAGGCGGCCCATGCCGTGGGCCGTTCCGAGCTGACGGTTGTTTTCTGATTTCCGAAACGGATTTTGATGGCCAATGCGAACGGTGCATGGTAACGTAGGGTTTTTCCCCACTTTCGCCGCAACCAATCGTCACCTTTGCAACGGGCTGGCCTGTGGAAAGCTCCAAACCGCGACGCGAAACAGTCGAGAGGTTGGCGGAGGAGTTCGTCGAACGCTACCGGCGCGGCGAAGAACCTCAGCTAAGCGAGTACATCCGCCGTTGTCCGCAGCATGCCGCGGAAATTCGGGAGCTTTTTCCCGCCTTGGTGGTGATGGAGAAGATCGCTCCCCACAGCGACACGGGGGAGTGGGATCCGGCGGACATTCCGCCCGACCACGCTCTTCAACACCCGCGACAATTGGGCGATTACCGTATTTTGCGGGAGATCGGCCGAGGCGGGATGGGGGTTGTTTACGAGGCTGAGCAGCTCTCTTTGAGCCGACACGTCGCCCTCAAGGTCTTGTTGCAATCACGGTTTCGAGACCACCGGCAACTCAAGCGGTTCCACCGCGAGGCGAAAGCGGCCGGGAGCCTGCACCATACGAATATCGTTCCCGTTTTCGGGGTCGGCGAGGAGGGAGCCCTTCACTACTACGTCATGCAGTACATCCCGGGACTGGGACTCGATGAAGTACTCGAGGAACTGGTTGAACGCCGGTATGGAGAGGCCTCGCAGACCCGCCAGAGAGCGAAGGACGAACGGGACGTCGCGCCGCGGGATGGCTCTGCGGCTGTCGCGGCCGAGTCGCTGTTGTCGGGCCGGTTTCTGCGTCCAGTCACGAAATGCGATCCGGCCGGCTCGTCCGCCGTCTCGCTTGCCGGGAACGATACGAAAATCGGAGACGCCGGACAGGAAGGCGAGGAGCACGATCCAGGTGGAAATTCTTCGGCCGAGGCGAAAAGGGGCCGACTTTCCGATACGTTCTCGCTGTCCAATTCCTCGCTGCAACGGGTGGCTGCGAGCCAGGCCGGAACGAAACCCCAACAGGTCTATTGGCACAGCGTCGCGCGGATCGGCATGCAGGCGGCGGCGGGGCTGGAATACGCCCACCAGCAGGGCATCCTGCACCGGGACGTCAAGCCGGCCAATCTGTTGTTGGATGTGTACGGCAACCTGTGGATCGCCGACTTTGGCCTGGCGTGGACCGGCGAGGGAGACAACCTGACCCAGACCGGCGATGTGCTCGGAACACTGCGGTACATGGCGCCCGAGCGCTTCAACGGCCAGGGAGATGCCCGCAGCGACGTGTACAGCCTCGGCCTGACGCTGTATGAGTTGCTCGCTTTGCAACCGGCCTTTCGCGAATCGGACCGGAACAAGCTCGTCAAGCAGATGATGCACGATGAACCCGTAAAACTTCGGAAGCTGAATCCAGCAATCCCGCTAGACCTAGAGACGGTGGTTCTCAAAGCGGTGGCCCGGGACCCGAGCCACCGCTACCAGACGGCGGCCGATCTGGCGGAGGACCTGAAACGCTACGTGGAAGACCGCCCCATCCAGGCGCGTTGCGTCAGCGAAGTGGAGAAGTTCTGGCGCTGGTGCCACCGCAACCCGCTGCCAGCGAGTCTGCTGGCGGGGATTGTGCTGGTGATCCTGATTGGGTTCGCGGGCGTGTTCTGGCAGTGGCGGTTGGCAGAAATTGCACGGAACGACGAGCACGCGCAGCGTCGGGACGCGGAATCGGCTCGAGATGAGGCCAAAGCGTCCGAGGAGCGAACGGCGGCAGCCTTATATAGCAGCAACATCGTTCGCGCTCAACTCAAGTACCGCGGCAACAACGTCACCGACACCGAGGACATCCTCAACCGCTGCCCTGAGGGGCGCCGCGGCTGGGAGTGGCGATTCCTCAAGCAGCTCTGTCACGGCGACCTCATGACGCTCGGGGGACACGCGAACTGGGTCTATGCCCTCGCCTACAGCCCTGACGGCAGGTTGCTCGCCACGGCCGGCGGCGGCAATCCATCCTGGAGGTCCGAAGGAGAAACGGGCATCGAGCCCGGCGAGGTCATTCTGTGGGATGCCGCCAGCGGTTCGCGGTTGCGCACCCTCCGCGGCCACAAAAACGTGATCACGGCTGTCGCCTTCAGCCCCGATAGCCAGTTTCTGGCATCGGGTAGCCAGGACGGCACGGCGCGGCTGTGGGACGCCGCCTCCGGGGACTTGCTGGGGGTCCTGCCGGGGCGAAGTCTCCTCAGCGGGACCTGGGGACTCGGCGTGACCAGCGTGGCCTTCAGCCCCGACAGCAAAGTTCTGGTCGCTGGGTCGCTCGGCAAAATCGATATCTGCGACGTGCCCCCGCCATCCGACGGTCAACTCGTCCCGCGCACGACGCTGCCGATGGATCCCGAATATTCGACAACAGGAGTGGTCTTCAGTCCCGATGGCCTCCGCCTCGCCGCCAGTTATCGGAATTGGGGGTGGGGGCGAGTCAAAATCTGGGATCTGGAGCGGGGCGTCGAGACGCTGGCGCTGGACCGGAGTACGGTGATCGCGAACGGCGTTGATTGGAGTTCCGATGGGCGTTACGTGGCGACCTGGCACGTGGGCGGCGTGGTGTTATGGGACGCCGCGTCCGGGAAAGTGCTGAAGACACTCGGGGAGGCGCAGGGATTCGCCGCCGGCGCCTTCAGCCCCGCCGGAGACCAGTTGGCCGCCGCGTCCACGGACGGAGTCGTGCGGATCTGGCCCGTGCCCGATGGTGACGAACTCCGCGAGTATCGGGGGCATCGTGGCCAGGTGTTGAGCCTGGCGTTCAGCGCGGACGGGCAGCGCCTGGCGTCGGGGAGTCTCGATGGGACTGTCAAGGTCTGGGGCCTGAGCCAGGACACAGAGCACGGCCTGATCGACACCAGCCCGGTGGATCACCCTGAGGCCATCGCCTTCGCCGACGAGGGGAGGCGGCTCATCGCCGTTAGCCGTGGGGGAAAGGTCCACTCCTTCGACTGCGACTCCCAGACAATGTGGCGTTCCCGGTCGGCCGTCGCTCTGACGGATCAATGGCAGTCGCCCGCTGAGCCCGCTTGCCTGGACGCCGAGGGTCGTTGGCTCGCCGGGATCAGCCGGGACGATCCCAAAATCGCCAAGTGTTGGGAGGCGGCAACCGGCCGGGAGCGGTCCGTCCTCAAGGGGCACCGGCAGGACTTACGGTTTGTGACCATTAACGCAGGCGGGACGCACATTGCGACTGCAGGGCAACCCACCCCTGACACGCCCGGGCACGCGGAAGTTAAGGTCTGGGACGCGGCCGAGGGCCGGCCGCTGTTCCAAATCGACGAAGCGAATCTCATCGTGACGCGACTGGCGTTGAGCCCGGATGGGAGCCAACTCGCCATTGCTGGCCGGCTCATCATGCCCAGGGCAAAAGCGCAAGCCCCTTGGTCCAGGCCCGTCGTGCGCGTTTACGACGTGGGCAGCACGAAGGTCGCGGGCGAGTTCACGGGTTCCCCTGCCATCCAAGGTGAGGACGAGCCGTTCCAGGCCCTGGGCTTCAGCGCGGATGGCGCACGTCTGGCGGCGGCCGGCTCTGCGCGGACGGTCCTGATCTGGGACATGTCGGCGGCGCAACCAAAGGTCAGCCGCGACGGACCCGAAGCGGCCAGGGACCTGGCATTCAGCCCCGAGGGAAATCGGCTCGCCATTGCCAGCCAGCTGCAAGTCAAATTGCTCGATGTCGCCTCGGGTCATGAACTGCTCACCCTACTGGGGCGTAAGCACTTGTTTCCCGATTCGCGCCGGTTTAACCCGCGGGTTCGCTTTAGCTCCGATGGACAACGGCTCGGGGCCATCTGCCATGATCAGTTCTCAGTGATCGCTCTGTGGTCGGTGGAGAATGAAGCCGATCGGGACCGGGCCGCTCGATTACAAATGGCCGACCGCCACGCGATCGCCACTCACCTGAGATTGGCGAAACTGTACGCGGGCGACCCGAAGAAGACCGCGGCCTTTGCTTTCCATCTCAAGCAACTCGAAGGCGCCGAACTGGCCACAGAGGAGGAGCATGCCGTTCGCGGTATGCTAAACGCCCGCGCCAACCCGCTGAACGAGGCAAAGGCCGATCTGGCCCGGGCCCCGGGGTTGGTGTCGGATCCTTTGATCCTTCTCCAGGTTGGCCAGGCTTTCGCCAAACAGGGGCGCTGGGAACAGGCGGCACCCCCCTTCGATGGCTACTTCGCCATAGGTCAGGGCGACCGGGTCTATTTCTATCGCATCGCCCCGCTGCCCCTGTATCTGAACGACCGCGTGACCTATAAGCGGAATGCCGGGTTGTTACTTGAACGCTACAGCGAATCCGACTCGCTGGTAGTGGCGGATATTCTGTTCTGGGGCCTCCTCCTGTCGGAAGAAGGGGGAGATCCCAAGGAGTTGCTGCGGCTAGCCGACCGCTGCCTCGTCGGAACGCAGTCACACCCTCATTACCCGACCATGGTCTTGACGAAGGGAATGGCCGAGTACCGGGCCGGCCGATTCGAGGCCGCCGTCGAGTGGATGCGTAAGGCCCAGCCGGATGTGTGGGACCGGGTCGGAATTCGCTTTTTCCTCAGCATGGCCTACCAGCGGTTAGGCCAGCCCGAGAAGGCCAGCGCGGAGTATCAGGTCGCCCTCGAGGAGATTGCCAAACGGTTCGACTCGACGGACGAATTTATCCCCGGCAAGGGCGAATGGTGGTATTGGCTGTGGTGCCAGGTCCTCCGCCGCGAGGCCGAGGCGGTGCTCAAGAACGCCGCCGGACCAGACCAACCCAAGGATTAGGGCACGCGCTCAAGCAACACGCTTTGCTTGGCGGCCGACACACCGCGTCCGCTTCGGCACCGGTCGGGATTGTTCCCACCTCGCGAGATCGAGATGCCGGGAATCCCGTGCGGCATCGCCCCCCACCAATTCGGAGAAAATCCGAAAAAGTTGAAAAACACCGGGGCTGGACGCGAGCTTCTCTGCGCATAGGAAATTAGGGAGCCACGTTTGGCGTGTCCAAATATCGGCAATGCCGCCGCGGCAACTCAAACCGGCACCCCCTGATTCGCAATCGGCTGGCTGGATCCCATCACAACCCGCCGCAGTTCGCTCAATCCTTCACACCGGGAGACTGCTGATGTTACGTACGAACTGGCTGAGTTCGCTATTCGCTGCTGCCCCGCGCCATCGCCGAAGCCGCCGGCGACCGGAATCTTCCTGGACCTCACGAGGCGTGGAAGTCCTCGAGACTCGGACGCTGCTCTCAGCGGGCTCCTACTTCGAGTTGGACAAGCTCACCGCCAGCGACGCCGCGGCACGCGCCGCCTTCGGCGGCTCGGTGGCGGTCTCGGCCGACGGGGGGACGGTGGTCGTCGGCAGTAGGGGCGATGACGATGCAGGCTCCGGCAGCGGCTCGGCCTACGTCTACGAGTGGGACGGCAGCGGCTTCGCGGAGACCAAGCTCACCGCCAGCGACGCCGCGCCAAACGCCTTCTTCGGCCACTCGGTGGCGGTCTCGGCCGACGGGGGGACGGTGGTCGTCGGCAGTGTCGGCGATGACGATGCAGGCTCCTTCAGCGGCTCGGCCTACGTCTACGAGTGGGACGGCAGCGGCTTTACGGAGACCAAACTCACCGCCAGCGACGCCGCATTAGGCGATTTCTTCGGCGAGTCGGTGTCGGTCTCGGCTGACGGGCAGACCGTGGTGGTCGGCAGCGGCCTGGACGGCCTCGGCGACAGCGGCGCGGTCTACGTCTACGAGTGGGACGGCAGCGGCTTTACGGAGACCAAACTCACCGCCAGCGACGCCGAGGCAGGCGACAATTTCGGCAAGTCGGTGTCGGTCTCCGACGGGGGGACGGTAGTCGTCGGCAGTATCGGCGATGACGATGCGGGCAGCAACAGCGGCTCGGCCTACGTCTACGAGTGGGACGGCAGCGGCTTTACGGAGACCAAACTCACCGCCAGCGACGCCGAGGCAGGCGACGGTTTCGGCTGGTCAGTGTCGGTCTCGGCCGACGGGCAGACCGTGGTGGTCGGCAGCCGCTTGGGCGGCTCGGCCTACGTCTACGAGTGGGACGGCAGCGGCTTTACGGAGACCAAACTCACCGCCAGCGACGCCGCGCCCGACGACCGCTTCGGCGAGTCGGTGTCGATCTCGGCCGACGGCCAGACCGTGGTGGTCGGCAGCTCAGCCGATGACGATGCGGGCAGCAACAGCGGCTCGGCCTACGTCTACAAGTGGGACGGCAGCGGCTTCGCGGAGACCAAGCTCACCGCCAGCGACGCCGCTTCCAACGACTTCTTCAGCCTCTCGGTGTCGATCTCGGCCGACGGGGGGACGGTGGTCGTCGGCAGCCCGTTAGATGACGATGCGGGCAGCAGCAGCGGCTCGGCCTACGTGTTTGTCTTCGACGACACGCCGCCGGTGATCACGCTGGTTGGCGACGCCGAGCTGACTCTGGAGGCGGGCATCTTCCCGTACTCGGAACTCGGAACCACGGTAACGGATGACAAGGACGCCAGCGTCACGGTGCTGATCGGCGGAGACACCGTGGACGCCGGCACGGTTGGCACCTATGTCGTGACCTACGACGCGACCGATGCCGCCGGCAACATGGCGGCGCAAGTCATCCGCACGGTGAACGTCGTCGATACGACCCCGCCGGAAACGACGATCGATTCGGCCAGCGATGGAAAAGGCGTGGCAATCGGCGAGAGCGGTTCCACCCTTTCGGAAGCGATGAGCTTCACGTTCAACTCCAATGAGGCCGGCAGCACGTTCCAGTACAGTCTCGATGGTGAGGAGTTTTTGGATGCCACAACTTCCCTGAACCTGACGGGCCTCGCGGATGGTTCCCATACACTCCAAGTTCGGGCCATCGACGGGGCGGGGAACGTCGATCTGACGCCCGCCAGTTTCACCTGGACGGTGCTCAGCCCGCTGGCGGCGATCGGGAACCTGATTGGGGACGTCGAGGCCCTGGAATTGCCCACAGGGATTGATAAGGGTCTGCTCAGGGAACTCGCTGGAGCGATCAAAAAGCTCGAAGACGGCAACCCGGACAACGACGAAGCGGCGATCGGCAAGCTGATATCCTTCATCGACAAGGTGGAAGAACAGCGCGGCGTGCGGCTGAGTGATGATGAGGCGGACTCCCTGATTGCTGCCGCAAACGAGATCATCACGGAAATCAGCGACGACCTCGGGCTGAACGTGTTCGACGATGACTTGCTGGCTCTGCTGTAAAAGGCTGACTCCCAAGTCGCATTTCAGTGAGCGGCAAGGCGCTAGCCGCCGGTCTGACCGGAAAACCGGCAGCGAGCGACTTGGCCGCTGATGTTGATTCGGAATCAATTCGGAAAAGTTGAAGGATACCTGGGCTGGAATCGGGCTTTTCCGCGCATTCATGAATCCGGACGATTCGCAACCCGCTGGCGTGACCCAATCGCCACCGGCCGATTTTCACTCAATCCCTCACACCGGGAGACTGCTGATGTTACGCGCAAACTTGGACAAGCCCACCATAGACGAAGCCGCGAACAATGAATCCTCAGGCCACTCCAAGCCTTTGGCGAGCGCCACACCAAGAACTTCCCGAACTTGCTCGAGGAGTTGGGGATTTCGGTGGCCGTCACGACCTACCAGGCCGGCCGGTTGGTTTTCCTCCGATCCGCGGGCGACCATCTCAATACGCATTTCCGCACCTTTGATCGGCCGATGGGCATGGCGACCTTGGGTGATCGTCTGGCGGTTGGCTGCGGTGTGCAAGTCTGGGAGTTTCGCGATAACCCGGCCGTGGCCGCGAAAATCGAACCCGCCGGTCAGCATGATGCGTGCTACCTTCCCAGGCGCTCGCATATTACCGGCGACATTGATATTCACGAAATGGAGTACACCCCCGAAGGCAAGCTGTGGCTGATTAACACCCGCTTCAATTGCCTGTGCACACTGCGGGAAGACTGCAGTTTCGTGCCCCACTGGCGGCCGCCTTTTATCTCCTCCCTGGCGCCTGAGGACCGCTGCCATCTCAATGGTCTGGCGTTGGTCGACGGCGTCCCCAAGTATGCCACGGCGCTCGGCACGAGCAACACCGCCGGCGGCTGGCGTGAGACGAAGGCCCGGGGCGGCGTGCTGATGGATATTCCTGGAAACGAAGTGCTGCTCCAAGGCCTGTCGATGCCGCATTCGCCCCGGCTTTACGACGGCAAACTCTGGCTGCTGGAGAGCGGCGACGGCAGCCTGGGCCACGTGGATCTCGCGACGGGGAAATATGAGAAGATCTGCGAGTTGCCCGGATTCACCCGCGGAATCGACTTTTTCGGGCCCTTCGCCTTCGTGGGATTGTCGCAAGTCCGCGAGAGCGCCATTTTCAGCGGCATCCCCTTGGTGGATCGCCTGGAGGAGCGGACCTGCGGAGTTTACGTGGTACACCTGGAAACCGGACGGGTCGTTTCCTTCCTGAAGTTTACGAGCGGCGTGAATGAAATCTTCGCCATCCGAGTTTTGCCCGGACGCCGGCAACCAGAATTGCTGAATGAAACCGTGGACCTGCTAAGGCACGCCTATGTCCTGCCGGACGAATGTATGGCGGAGGTTGATGGCGGCCCCACTGAGAGCGAAACGCAAGCCTCTGAGTCCACACAAAATTCCGATGATTCCGTCAGTGAGAAGTCCGCGCAGCATGAGTTGGAAAATGTGGAATTTCACGAACCCACCGAAACGGCGGGATCGTCTCGTTGAAATTGATTGACAACTTTGTCGTTACGTGAGTCCGTTCCGGTCCATCGTTTTGGCCGGTTGACTTGTCCTCTTATTCGCTACGAAAGTGAGACCTCATGAAAACCAAACGCGCCCGGTCATCTCGTCGCCGATCCCAATCCGTGGTTCCGCACAGCGTGGAAGTGCTCGAGTCCCGCAAATTGCTGACCATCGTCGTCGACACACTTGTCGATGAAGTCGGCGACAATAACACCACCAGCCTTCGCGAGGCGATCGGCCAGGCCGCTGCAAATCCCGGAGACGACGCGATCACTTTCGCCGATGAACTTTCCGGGATTCTCGATTTGGAGTTCGGCACGTTGGTCATCAGTGACGCTTCGGGCGATGTCGCAATCGAAGCCACTCCCGGCGTGAATACGATCGATGCCGGCGGCAGCGGAAGTGTGCTCTTTGTCACATCTGTCAGTAAAGCAACTCTCACGGGGATGACGCTGACCGGTGGGGCAAATTTCTACGGTGGGGGCATCCATAACTCTGGAAACCTGACACTGATCGGCTCGACCGTCTCGGGCAACTCGGTCTCTGGCTATGGCGGTGGGATTTACAACCGAGGTACGCTGACTCTCAGCGGCTCAACGGTCACCAACAACTCGGCATACTTCAGCTACGGCTACTACGGTTACGAGACCCGTCTATGGCGCCGGCGGCGGGATTTACAACCGAGGAACTCTGACATTGACGGGCTCGACCGTCACGGGCAACACAGCCGGTCGATCCGGCGGCGGGATTGACACCGACAGCGACGATGTCACCCTGATCGATTCGTCGGTCTCCGGAAACTCCGCAGGCTTTTTTGGGGGCGGCATTTACAACAGCGGCGATGCAACGTTGATCAATACCACAATCTCGGGCAATACGGCGGAATTCTCTGGCGGTGGAATCTTCAGCGGTGGAACCATGACGCTGACGGGATTGACGAGCTCGGGAAACACCGCGAAACGCGGAAGTGGAGGTGGAATCCGGAACGACGGAGTGATGTCATTGACCAATTCCTCCGTTTTGGACAACTCAAGCCTCAGCAGTTCCAATTCCGATGGAGGCGGCGGAATTCATAACCGCGGTAACATTGAGATTGCGAATTCAACCGTTTCAGGCAATTCCGCAAATCGCAACGGGGGCGGTATTCGAAACGACAATCTGATCACCTTGGCGGACTCGACGATTTCCGGTAACTCCGCCCGTTTCGGTGGCGGCCTCTTCAACACGGGCTTTTCCGAGGAGTTGGAAGTCAATCAATCTGTCATTTCGGGCAATGAGGCGCTTAACGGCGGCGGCATTTTCAACGCCGGGCGCATTAAAGTTAGCGACTCCTCGATCGTTGAGAACTCGGCCAGTCAAGACGGTGGGGGAATCGCGAGTGGCTCATTCTTCGGCGCGGCCCTCGAACTGACGGATTCTATCGTGTCCGGAAATTCGGCGGGACGAGACGGGGGAGGGATATTCAGTTATAGCCTTCTCCCTGGAGGGCAAATGATTGTGACCGGCTCCAGCATCACGGGCAATTTGGCGGGAAGAAACGGAGGGGGAATCTTCAGTTCGTCGAGTGAATCGAGCATCATTAACAGCCACCTTAGCCAGAACACCGCCCGTCAAGACGGCGGCGGAATCTATAACAAGGGGGGCGACTTAACCGTCAGCGGATCGCTCTTCGCCTCCAACGCCGCCAGCCGTAATGGGGGTGGCCTTTACGTCGACGCCGGCACGGCCTCCATCATCGATAGCATCTTCGCCGGCAACCAGGCCGGCAGCGGGCTGGGCACGGGGATCTACAAGGCGCTCGCCGGCACCTTGGAGCTCGACGGCACCGCGATCAGCCAGAACGGTGACTCGATCTTCGAAGAACTCCT
Organism: uncultured Planctomycetaceae bacterium; assembly: GCA_963815195.1. Lineage (GTDB taxonomy): Bacteria > Planctomycetota > Planctomycetia > Planctomycetales > Planctomycetaceae > CAWAVN01. The sequence continues at coordinate 60,024 of CAWFGE010000024.1, read as the reverse complement.
CATCCCGGTTCCTCCCCCAGGTCCCAAGCCGATCTAAGCGGGCACGCAAAAGTTTTTTGACAGCCTCGGTTTTTGATTGGTATCCTCCGGCACAGGAGGATACCACAATGGATTTGCAGCTCTCACGCAAGAGCCGGCAATGGTTGCTGGAACGGATGCGGTCGACCGAGGATGCGAAGGACTGCCGTCGTTGCAGTAGGCTGTTGGGTTTAAATGAAGGGAATTCCGTGTCACCCCGATGTCGGCTCGGTCGATGTGACCGAAGCAGGTTGAGAACGTGAGCGTTCGCCACACAGGTCGGTTAGTCCTTGGTTGCGAAACCCACTTTTCCCAGGCTGGTTCACTTGGTTTCCGGCCCTGGTTTCGGATAAACTCATCTCTATGTGACGACCCGCCCTGCCTCATCGAGAATGCTTGCGATCGATGTCTCTGGACAACTGCTGCAAAGTCGCTTCCTTGGCTGCCGTTTTTGTTTTGGCCGCTGTCCGTGCGTCGGCTGAGGAGGTCCCGCTTCATGTGCAGATCGATGCCGCGATTGGGGTTGGCACGGCGGAGTTTGAAAAAACGGCGGCCCTGGATTGCGGCGATGCGGCCTTTGTGAGACGTATTTTTCTTGATCTGGCGGGCCGGATTCCCACCGCCGAGCAAACCCGCGAGTTTTTGGCGGATGCTCCCGGCCGATGCGCTCGCCTGATCGACCGCTTGCTCGCTTCGCCCGAATATGCCCGCCGGATGCAATACGTGTTCGACACGATGCTGATGGAACGCCGGCCGGATAAGCACATCAAAGCCGAGGAGTGGGAAAACTATCTCCGGCAGTCGTTCGCGGAAAACAAGCCTTGGGACCAACTGGTCCGGGAGATCCTGACGGCGGACGGCAGCGATCCGAAGACCCGGCCGGCCGCGAAGTTTTTCCTGGACCGTGAACTGAAAATCGATGATGTCACGCGGGATGTGGGGCGGATCTTTTTGGGGCGGGATCTGCAATGTGCCCAATGCCACGACCATCCGCTCATCGGAGACTATTTGCAGCGCCACTACTACGGGCTCTCTGCCTTTCTGCATCGCGCCTCCCTCTTCACCGATCCGAAAACCAAACAGGCCTCCATCGGCGAAAAGGCCGAGGGCCTGGTCAAATTCACGTCGGTGTTTACCAACGAATCTGGAGAAACGCCGCCGCGGTTGTTGGACCGGCCGGCGATTCCCGACCCTGCGGTGGCGGGCGATCCTTATCACATCAAACCGGACAAGAAACAGCGGGGCGTGCCGATTTACAGCCGGCGGCTGAAATTGGCCGACGAGATGCTCGACCCTTCGAACACGGCATTTCGGCAAAATATCGCCAACCGGATGTGGGCGATGATGATGGGCCGCGGCTTCGTGGAGCCCGTCGACATGTGGCACGCGGCCAACCCGCCTTCCCATCCCGAGTTATTGAAACTCTTGGCCGACAGCCTGCACGAACACGGTTACGACCTGCGATTTCTGTTGCGGGAATTGGCATTGACGAACACCTATCAGCGGAGCAGCCGATGCCCGCAGGGAGCCGAGGGCGTGAACGAGGACCGCTTCGCGGTGGCCTTGCTCAAACCGTTGTCGCCCGAGCAACTCGCCTGGTCCATGATGCAGGCGACGGGGCTGACGGCTCAAACGCTGGAAAACCTCAAAGCCCAGGCCCAGAAGAAAGATCCCCAAGGATTCCGCCGCCCGTGGACGACCCCGTTTGGCAGGAAGAGGCCTTGCATGAGGCATTGAAAGGCCATGTGGAACACCTTTGCCGGCATTTTCGGTGTCCAAGGCGTGCAAACTTCGCAGTTTAATGCCTCGGCCAATCAGGCATTATTCCTGCGAAACAACCCGTTGCTGCAAAGCTGGCTGGCGCCGAGCGGCCAGAACTTGACGGCTCGCCTTAAGGGCTTGGATGGCCCGCAGTTGGCGGAGGAATTTTACCTTTCGGTATTTTCCCGGCGGCTGGAAGCCGAGGAAGTTCAACAAATCACTCAGTTTTTGGAAGACAATCAAACCGACCGCGAGACGGCCATTCGGCAGCTCGTGTGGGCGGCATTATGCTCGACCGAGTTTCGGTTGAATCATTAGGGCTGGCAAAAAGGGTCTCAAAGCCATCAGAAAGCGAAGGCACACCATGCGAAGAAACCGAGGATGCCAGCCGATCGACCATGTGGTGGCACGACGGCAGTTCCTGGCGGGGACGGCGGCGGGGGCGGTCGGCCTGGGCCTCCTGGGCGGCGCCGGCCAGGCTCAAGAACTCAAGCGCCGGCAAAAGCGGATTCTGCAAGTTTTCCTGCAAGGCGGGGTGAGCCAGTTGGAATCCTGGGATCCGAAGCCGGGCACTGTCCATGGCGGGCCGTTCCAAGCGATCCCGACTTCGGTTCCGGGCATTCACATTTCCGAATTGCTGCCTCACACCGCCCGCCGCATGCATTGGCTTTCGATCGTGCGGAGCGTCAACATCAAAATCAACGACCACGAACAAGGCCGGCAGTTTATGGAAAAGGGCCGGCGGGCCGGCGAGTATCCCTATTTGGGAGCCGTGGCCTCGAAATATCTCTCCTCGCCGACGGCCGAACTCCCGGGCTACATCAACATCTCGACGCGCGGCCTCAAGGACGTGGGCGGCGGGGCGGCTTTCCTGGGGGCGCGGTACGGCCAACTCAAACTCGAAGGCGTGAAGCCGCCTGTCAATCTCGCCACGCCCGAGGGACTCGACACCTCGATCGCGGCGCGGCGCGACCAACTGCGGATGCTGTTCAATCAACGGTTTACCCAAGGGCGATCCAAGGCGCTCGCCGAAGCCTATGATGCGTCCCATCAACAGGCGATCAAACTCATGAATCAGAAGGCTCTCTTCGAGGGCGCTGCTTCGGACAAAGACCTGGAGCGGTACGGAAAGCACGACTTCGGCCGCTACTGTTTGCTGGCCCGTACGCTGTTGGAACACGATGTGACCTGCGTCAAAGTCACCCACCACGGCTACGATTCGCACGCGGAGAATTTCAACTTTCATCTGGAACAGTTGGGTGAGTTCGATCAACCCTTTTCCATGTTGCTGGATGACTTGAAGGATCGGGGCCTTTTGGAAAGCACGTTGGTTTTGATTCATTCGGAGTTCGGCCGCACTCCGAAAATCAACGTCCGCTATGGCCGCGACCACTGGGGCACGGCGTGGTCGGTTGTCTTGGGTGGCTGCGGCATCCAGCCCGGCGGCGTGATCGGCAAAACCAACGAGACGGGCACCGCCGTCGCCGAGCGCGAAGTGGACGCCCGCCATTTGTTCCACACCTGCCTCCAAGCGGTGGGCCTGGATTCCCTGGCCGATCACGACCTGCCCGGACGGTCGATTCCGATCGGCGATCCCTCGGCCGGGCCGATCAAGGAGCTGTTGACATGAATCTGCAAAGCCCGGCAGCGATCGCGGCGAAAATCTCCGCGATCGATCCCAAAGCGACGCATCCGACCCGCGAGTTCAAGCATGAGGTGCCGCTGACCACGCTCCGCGCGGATCCGGCGGGCCGGTTCGTAGCCGCGGGCGCGGAAGACCTCGATGTGCAGATGTGGAACCTCGCGGGCGGCAAACGGCAAACCCTCAAAGGCCACAAAAGCTGGGTTCGCTCGATCGATTTCACGCCGGACGGCCGGCGGATGCTGACGGCCTGCTGGGGCGGAGAAATCCGCATTTGGGACACGTCAGGAACCGAAGCCAAACCCCTCCGGACGATTCAGGCCCATCAAGGCTCCGCGCGGTTTGTTCGCGTCAGCCCGGACGGTGAAAAGCTCGCCACCTGCGGAAACGATCTCTTCGTGAGAGTCTGGAACCTGGCCGACGGGGAACTCCTCCACGAATTCGCGGGGCACGATCGGCACGTGTATGGGGTGGATTTTCATCCCCACGGCGAGCATCTGGTTTCAGAAGACCTGATGGGGCAGATTCACATCTGGGATCTGAAATCCGGCCAGCGAACCAAGAGCATCGATGCGAGCGTGATGACGGGCTACGACAAAAAATTCGCCGCCGACATGGGCGGAGCCCGCGACCTCGAATTCCACCCCGACGGCGGCCAATGGGCCAGCGCGGGCATTACGAACGTCGTCAACTCCTTCGCCGGGATCCAGGACCCGATTCTCGTCGTGTTCGACTGGGAAACGGGCAAGATTCGCCGGCAAGTGAAGTCTGCGGACGCGAATCTCAAAGGCATCGCCTGGGGCGTGCGGTTTCATCCGGACAATCTCCTCATCGCAGCGATTGCCGATCGCAGCGGCAAGGGGGAACTCTGGTTCACAAAGCCCGAGGAGGAAACCCCGTTTCACACCGTCAAACTGAAAAGTCGCCGCCCGCGGGCTCGATCTGCTTCCCGACAAAACCCAATTGGCCGTGGCCCACGCCGACGGCTTCGTGCGGCTCTATCGCATGGGGCCCAAAGAAACCGACCAGAAGCGCGAGCCGGCCAGCTAATCCGCCTTAGGTCTTGTTGCCCTGGGGCGTCGATTGGCCCGCCGTGATTGGGCGCCGGGTTCCCGCCAAGGAGAATTCACTCCGTCGCCTTGCGGTCGGAATCCATAGGTTCCGCCGGCCCCACCACGCCGCCGTCCCATTCGATTTTGCAGTTAGGCAGCGTTTGGTGCAGTTTTTTGATGCCCGTGGCCGTCACTTGCGATTCTTTGAGGTCCAATCTCTCCAAGTTTTTGAGTTGGTTGAGATGACCAAGCCCCTCGTCCGAGACCTTCGTCTGGTTTAAGTGCAGCCGGGTTAGGTTTTGCAGTGATGCGAGATGCAGCATGTCGGCATCGCTGAACTGCGTGGGCTTCTGGCCCAAATGCAAAGTCTTGAGGCTGGTTAACTCTTTAAGATGCGCGAAGCCCGCGCCCGTCACGTGGGTGCCGCCCAGGTTCAGCGTGGACAGGTTTTTCAGGCGCGTCAAATGCTCCAAACCCGGTCCCCGCAATTGGGTGAAATGCAAGTCCAGCGACTCGAGGTTTTTCAAATTGGCGAGATGCGCGAGGCCCGCATCGGTGATGCCCGCATAAGCCAGGTTCAGAGTTGTCAGATTCTCCAGCCCATTGAGTTTCGCCAGGTCGTCGTCTTTGACCGCCGTTTGATACCCAGGCTTCGGCTGTTTCTTGACTTTGTAGTTGTTCTGCAAATCAACCAAGGTCAGCCGGAATGACTGTATCGGCAACTCCTTCACATCGGTAATCGTCTTTGGCGGATTCTCACCAGTCTCGATGGCCACGCGGCCATTGAGCGAAAGCACCCACGCGGCGATCTCGCGGTCGAGAGCAGCCGATTCCGTTTCCGGCTCCACCACGCCGCCGTTCCATTTGATCTTGCACTTGGGCAGGGCCTTGTGCAGTTGCTGGCAGGTTTCTTCTGAAAAGTTGGTGTGTCTCAGATCGAGCAGTTTGAGCCGCTGCAACTTTGCGAGATAGGGGACGACATCGCCAGCAACTTTATCGCGAAAGTCGAGACTCAGGTTTTCCAATTTCGGGCACTTCTCCAAGGCGGGCAGATTTTCGACTTTGTGTGAATTACCCCAGTTCTTCAGTCGCAACTCGACGAGGTTTGGCAGCGTTGCGAGCGCCACATACGATTCGCCTGTCAGACCCTCTTCAATATGCAAGGATCGCAAATTCACCAGAGCGGCTAGTTTCGCGACTCCCTCATCTGTGTAGCTTCCGCCGTACGTCAGTGCGAGTTCTTCCAGAGAACTCAGGGTGGAAATCGTCTCCAGCGCGGAGTCGGTGAGATAGGGTGATCCGATCTCCAAATGGCGAAGTTTCTTCAAGGCTTTTAAACTTTCTACCCCGTTGTTCGTGCAGCGAGTACCAAACACAATCAGTTCCTCAAGCGCGGACAATTCCGCCAGGGCGGCGAGTGACACATTGGTCACCGGGCTCAAATTGAGGTTGAGCGAGCGCAGCGTGCGGAGTTCGCGAAGATGGACGATCCCTTCATCTGTGATCTGACCCCCTGACACATTGGCTCCCGAAACGTGCAGGTGTTTCAAAGTTCGGCTTTTGCTGACCGCTTTGAGAAACGCATCGTCGGCGTCCGAGCCGTAAAACTGCACCGTTTCGAGTTTGGGCAGACTCGCCAACAGTTGCCCGAACTCCTCATTCACGTTTTTGGTCGGCGTGTGGTTCGGCCAGCCTAGACTGACCAAGCGAAATGGTTCCTTCGGCAGGTCCGCGACCTCCAATGCGGTAAATGGCACATCCGTCCGCGACACGATACCAGTTGCCACGTGATTTACCTTTTGCCCAAGCACCCACTCGGCCGCCTGGCGGTCGGCGTTCGTGCTTGCAATGGCTTCCACCACGCCGCCGTCCCATTCGATTTTGCAATGGGGCAACGCTTTGTGGAGTTTTGCGACCTGATCCACTTTCAGGTAATACAGACGCAAATAGCGAAGGTTGCGCAGCTTTGCGAGATGGTCAAGTCCGACTTCACCTATTCTCAATCCTCGCAGTTCTAAATCCTCAAGTTTGGGCAACTCTTTCAGGTAGGCCAACCCTTCCTCGGTAATCGGGTTATCGCCGAGGGCCAAATACGTGATGTTTTTCATTTTGACGACGGATTTTAGTTCGAGTTTCGCACATTTCCGGCGTTACCCGGTGAGGGTGGCCAGGTACGTTAGCAGGTTTATGTTTTTATTTTGGAGACTGCTGCCTGGCGGCACTGTCGATAATTTCTCTTCCCAGGTTAAGCGGCGGAGTGTGGTCAGCATATCTGCAAAACTCGGCTCGCGCTTGCGCGTGTACCAAGGACGGTTCGGAAACCGCACGTGCGCGTGGCCGTGCTCGGCATACCACAAGACGGTCAAGCTATATAAGAACATGGCCATCGGGGCCGTGCGTTCCACCGCCGGAGGCAGGCGGTTGGCCGGGTCTTCCAAACCCAAATACTGTTTGGCGTCATGATGCGTGACTTCGATCGACCACCGACAAGCATAGGCGGACAGGATGCTGCGCGCGTCCCTCGTCAAATCGGTGCAGTAGAAAATTTGCATCGGGCGCTTGCCTTGGGTGTCGCGTGTCAATACGAACGTGAGCAAGCGGTCCTTGCCGGCTTTGTAGTACAACCCCTGGCGGGTCTTGACCTCGAGTGTCGTGTGCAGTCCGTACTGGTTGAACGTCAACCGGGTCCAGGCGGAACCGTCGTTGGCCCACTCCTCTTTCGTGGAGAGCCGCGCGCCTTTTTTGCGCGCGCGCCGCGACCGGGCTTTTTCTCCGGCGCGGGTTCGTACATCGCGCCTTGGGGATGCACCTGACCAATCATATGCGTGTTCTCGGGCAGGTAACGCAGCACGCTCTCGCCAGTGTAAAGACTGTCACCCACGAACAAGAACTGCCGCTCGGGAAACCAGCCCGCCACAAGTTTCAGCATTTCGCGCATCAGTTCCGGTCGCGTGCGGTGCTTCGGGTTTTTCGCTTTGGGCTTCGTGAGCTTTTTCTTCTTCCCCTTCGTCAGCCCTTGCCGATTGCGATACAACCGCATGCAGATCGGCAACGCGAACACTTTGGTGGGCGCCCACCAGGGGTTCACGATGCACCAGACACAGTGTCACCCAATCGTGGCCCCAACTCACCAGCTTCTTGGCCTTCGAGGAAATCAGCGGATCGTGATGCATGCCCACGCCGAACAAACCCAGTCCGCGCTTGCGGCAGAGCGTGTCGTCGCCCGCCAGCAAAATCACGGCGTCGGAGCCGATCAAGCCTTTGATCAACAGTCCCGCCAGCAATCGCCAAAGCTGATCGATGCTCCAACTCGCGTGGCTGAAGAAGCGGTGGTAATCGGAAAAGTGGCCGTTGCCGACCGAGTCGCTGGAGAGAATCAAATCGGTGACGTAGCGATGCCGATGCGAGAGAATCCAGCCCGTCATCAACAAACGAAACGTGGCGAAACTCGGCTGAGTGAAAACCGGTTGAAAAACATCGAGCAAAACCATAAACGTTATGATACCTTCCATGTGCGGCCTCCGTGAGTTTCAGAATCCAGGCGTTTTCCTTTCCTAGATTCTGCACGGCAGGCCGCCTTTTATCGAGACAAATCTTCACTCCAAAATGTGCGAAACTCGAATTTAGCCCATCGTCTTTCAGTTGAGTATTCGTGAGATTGAGATAGGTCAACTGGCGCAAGTTTTCCAACTGCTGAACACCCTCATCTCCGACCTTATGGTCGTTGCCCAAGAACAGAGTTTTGAGCGGCATCCCGGAAAGGGGACTGAGTCCGCTAATGTTTTTGGAATACCCAAGATTGAGGTCAACCAAGGGCATTCCCCTGAGCGGGGAAATGTCTTTCAAGTCGGGGTTGTGTGAGCAAATCAGCTTCGTTAACCGCATTCCCGCCAGCGGGGAGAGGTCCGAGAGTTTTCCATTTCGCCCCGTCCCACCAGGACTCGAACTGCCTTGCGCTTGCAAAGTCTCGAGTTGTGACAGGCGCGGATGGGCCAGAGTTCCGTGACGTGGTCCGTGATCAAGCGAAGTTGAATCACTTGACCGTCACCGATCTTGTGCTGGAGTTCGCCGTCAAACCCCGGGTTCACTTCTTGCAATTTCTGCCGAACCGCTTCAAGTTGCTTCTCGGCGGGCAATTTGGCGACTTGATCCAAGAATGCTTGCTGCTCGGCAGAGGCAGTCCAACTTGCCACATCGGGCCCCACCGTGCCGCGGTCCCATTCGATCTTGCATTGGGGCAACGCTTTGTGGAGATCCTGGACTCCTCGTTCAGTGATCGATGTGCCTCTCAAATAAAGGTTGTTGAGCTTGACGAGGCCTTTTAAGGATCCCAACCCCTCATCGGTGATGCCAGCTTGGCCGTCGAGATTGAGAACCATCAGATTGGCGAGATCGTTTGAGCGCCCAATCCCTCATCGGTGATGCCCGTGCCGAACAATCTAAGAACGGTCAGATTGGTGAGTCCCCGCAGGCGCTCCAAACCCGAATTGGTAATTCGGTTGCCATCGAGATTGAGAATCGACAGCTTGGTGAGGCCTTTTAAGTGCTTCATGCCCTCATCGGTGATGCCCGCCGCATACAGTTGAAGCTCAGTCAGTTTGCTGAGATTCTGGAGGTGCAATAATCCCACATCTCTCACAGGCGTGGCTGAGAGCCAAACCATGTTAAGATCGCTTAGCTCTCGTACGACCATTAGATCGTTTCCATCAAGCTTAAGGCATTTGATTAAGTAAATCCGCTCCAGGGGCATGCCGTGCAAAGCGGAGATATTCGAAAGGCTATGGTTATAGCTCGCGTTAAACTCCCGCAGGGGCATGCCTTCGAGCGGAGACAGATCAATCAATCCGGGGTTATGGGACAGGTGGATGCGCCGTTAACGGCATGCCGGCCAGCGGAGAGAGATCCGTAAGCATGCCGTTTCGTTCCGTTCCGTTAGGTCCACCAGATCCGTTGATCTCCAACGATTGCAGATGGGGGAGCGCCCGCACCGGCCAGAGTTCTGTGATGTGGTCCGTGCTGAGGCTGAGCAAGATGATTTGACCGTCCGCGAGTTTGTGCCAGAGCGTTCCATCAAACCCCGGGTTCGCGTCCTTGAGCTTTTGGCCGACCGCTTCGAGTTGCTTTTCCGCTGGGAGCTTGGCCACCTGATCCAAAAAGGCTTGCTGCTCGGGCGTGGGTTGCCAGGTGGGAATGGCCGGCCCCAAATCAGCACCTTTCACCCACGTCGCCCCCACGATCTTGCCGTGATGCCCGTTGCCCGAGGAATCTTTCAGCACATCGCCAGCGCCTTCGTCGAAGTGGTAGAGAGCCAGGGTGTGCTCGTCGGGTTCAAAGCGCGCGGCAGGTTTGAAGTCGTTGGTGTACCGGGCGATGTTGGAGATGCGGACTTCGTCGATTTGGCCGGCGAAAAGGCGGTTAATGTCTTTCCATTTCACGTAGCCGCCTGGGTCGGCGCCGACGAAGAACGGGAAGTTTGAGCCCTGGAGGCCGCCCGGCAGTTCACGAGCGAATTGCCGCCGGCCATCGGTCTTGAACTCGTGCCGTTTGCCGTTCAGAAAGAAGGACAAGGCCGTCCCGTCCCAGACGGACGCAACATGCACCTGGCGATTGAGTTCGGCAGTCTGGCCACTGGATGCTCCAAGGGTTCCTGACTTGTCGCCCGCCTGCCCGCTCGCGCCCAGACAGGGCGATTATTTTCCGGCGGCCAGGGATGGGGATGATGAAGAATCGTAAGACTCGTATTGGTCATCGCGATATGAGGCCGCGTTCCGACTCGGGACGGCGTGAGATAGGCTTCAATGGTAATCGGGCGACTTCCCATCATGCGTGACGGGCGTTTTCACATAGTCGTCCTGGCCATCGAACGAGAGGGCATAATTCGCCTCGGGCTCCACGGGTGCATACTGGTTCGTCCCATTCTCCTTGACCCAAGTCGCACCCACGATTTTCCCGTGATGCCCGTTGCCCGAGGAATCTTTCAGCACATCGCCAGAGCCTTCGTCGAAGTGGTAGAGGGCGAGGGTGTGTTCGTCGGTTTCGTGGCGTTTGGCGGGCGTGAAGTCTTTGGTGTAGCGGGCCATGTTGGAAATGCGGACTTCGTCGAGAGTGCCGTGCAAGAAATACGCGTCCTTCAGCCCACCAATGAAAAAGCCAGCGTCTTCCCACGCTAAGGCTTTGCGTTCGGCAGCGCAACCAGAATTCTTGCCGTTCAAAAAAATTCTGACTTTCTGCCCATCCCAGACACAGGCCACATGAACCGTTTTTGACAAAGGGATTTCGGACGTCTCGGCGACCGTATTTTGACGGGTGTGCAGATGCCCATTGACGGTTCCATCGGGCTTAACCCATAGAGATGGGCTTCCCTCATTGCCCATTCCACGAACGATGGTGCCATGTGCATAGGATTTTAAGTGAACGAGAGATTCAATTGTGATGGCGTTCGACCCCTGATATTGGATCGAAGGAATCTCGACGAAATCCGCCATGCCGTCAAACTCAAGAGCAAAGTTCCTAGGATGCAAGCCGGGGTTGGAATTACTCGGCCGTGGTTTGACTGGAATTGGTTTCGTTCGTGCATCCGCGAGTTCTTTTAGGGTGACTTTGAGGATCGTTTTCTTGCCGCGGGTGAGTTGGAATTCCTTCGTCGTCAGCTTGATGCCATCTTTTTCCAGGACTTCGATTTCGCCCTTCCCGGCGGTCAGCGTGAACTCGCGGTCTTTGGTTTTGTCTTGGACAATGGCTCCGTTTTGCAGGACCTTGACCTCGATGTTCGGATCATCGATTTCGATGACCAGTTCGCCTTGATTGGTGGCGAAGCGGATGATCGTGCCGGCGTACAAATACACCAGCGGAGCCAATGCCAGCAGCAAGGCCGCCGCGATGAAGGCGCATCGGCGCGAGGGTTTGGTCAAACCGACCGTCGCCGCCGTCGATGGGGCGGCCCAGGTGGACGTGCTGCGGATCATGCTCGGCGTGCTGGTGAGGGTGTCGGCTTCGTCCAAGAGCGCGGCCAGACCCGACTCGTTGGCGAAGGGCTTCAAAGCCTTGGCCACGTCCATCGGTTCGGCGTAGCGTTCGTCTCGATCTTTGGCGAGCATTTTTTGAAGCACGGTGACCAAGCCCGGCGGGACATCGGGCCGCAGGTCTTTGATGCTCGGCAAGGGTTCGCTGGCGAGGGCGTTTAGCTTTTGAATGATGGTCTGATGCTCGGGGCCGGCGTAGGGCGGCCGGCCGGTGAGCAGCATAAACAGCGTCGCCCCCAGGCTGTAAATATCCACGCGCGTATCCACGCCCCGGCTGTTGCCGGCTTGTTCGGGGGCCATGAAATCCAAGGTGCCCATGATCTGGTTGTCGGTGGTGAGTTCGGTTTCCAACTGCCCGGATTCATCGGCGAGCCGCGCCAATCCAAGGTCGAGCACTTTGACCGTCGGCGGCCCGAATTCCTGGCGGGCCAGCATCAAGTTGGCCGGCTTGATGTCGCGGTGAACCATCCCGCTTTGATGGGCCGCCTGCAAACCCAAGGCCGCCTGGCGAACCAACTCGCACGCCGTGGCCACCGGGAGTTTGTCATGTTGCTTCAAGAGCCGCGACAAATCGACGCCGTCCACGTATTCCATCACGAGATAATGGCAACCTTCGGATTCGCCGGCATCCAAGGCCCGCACGAGATGCGGGTGTTCGATTTTGCCGACGGCTTTCATTTCCCGGCCGAACCGGGCCACGGCGTCGGGCTTTTCCAGCCGATCTTCCGGGAGCACTTTGAGGGCCACGATTTTGTCCAATTTCGTGTGGAGCGCCTTGTAAACCGCGCCCATCCCGCCTTGGCCCAGCTTCGCCAGGATTTTGTACTGGCCGATCTCCGTTTCGGGTTTCAGCTCGGAGTCCTCCTCGCCCGCCGGGCGGGATGGTTTGACGGCATGGCCCGTCGCCAACGTTTGAATTTGTTCGACCGCGCGTTGGCAGGCCGATTCCGCCTCGTGGGGATCCACAGGCACCGGTTGTCTCAAATCGTCCGCCAAGGTTTCGAGCTCCTGATGCAGATTGCAGACCGTCGTATCGTGGGGGGCTTGGGGATTTCGCTCCAGTGCGATGAGTTGCTGCTCGAGGCGATCTTGGTCCGGGGCGGTTGGCTCAATCATGCGAGTGCTCTTTCGCTGGCGGCTAACGGGGCGATGTTCCGGTTCACGCGGAAGTTTTGCGCTTCCAGTAATTAAGATGCGCGGGTGTTACGCGATTTTTTGGGATTGGCTCAAAGCAGGCCTTCCAGTTCCTCGCGGAGCCGGCGGAGCACGCGGAATCTCGCCTGCCGCACGGCATTGTCCGTCATGCCGAGTTCTTCCGCAACTTCTTGGTACGTCTGGTGTTCGAGCGTCGTCCGCTCAAAAATCGCCCAGGTCGTTTCCGAAAAATCGCCCCGCACCCATTCCAAAGTTCGCCAGATCACCCGCCGCTGGCTGGCGTCCGCATCGGGTTCTTCGCGGGGGAGATTGGGTTCGGGCAGTTGAGCCAGCATCTGCCGGGCGGCAGTTCCCCCCAAGGGATGGGCCCGGTTTCGGGCCTGGCGAAAGTGCAGCCGAATTTGATTGAGCGTGATGGTCCACACCCACCCCCGAAAGCTGCCGCCCTTCGATTTCCCATGAAACTCGCTGAAGTGTTGAAAGACCGAACGAAACACTTCCTGCGTGCAATCCGCCGCGTCGTTTTCCTGCAAGTCCGCCCGCCGGCACCAGCCATACACGATCGGCCCGTAAAGGGAACTCAGCCGTTCCCAGGCGGCGGGATCCAACTGCTCGACCCGCTGCAATAAACTCGCCGACGTCGAAAGAAGACTCACAATCACAGAACCCGAAATGAAAGGATGTCAACCGAGCGGACCTTAAGAAGGGTACACCATGCTAACATGCCCATCGGCCAGAGCCAATAGTCAATTCCGGTTGGATGAGAAAGCGGCCGAGGCCCCCCTTGCGCTCCTCTCATTTTGCGGAGATTCGCCGCCCGGTGATCTGGCGGGCGCGGTGCGATCTTTGGAAAAGGGAACATCGGCCTCCAACCTCGCCCGGGCCGTCCACAGGTCGGCGTCCTTTGGATCGGCTTCGGGGGCTTTCTCAGTGCCGCCGGCCGCGACATGTTCACAGATCGCGTGCCGCCGCGAACGGGAGACCGCTCCGATTATCTGAATTACGAGGGATTGCCGGCGGATTCTGCTGATGCATTGGCATCCAAGGGGAATCAGAGTCGATCACTTTGCATCCGGATCGGGGGGCTCACAGGCGAAAGCCGGGCTGTGTGTTGAACTGGCTGGCCCGTTCGCGATACTTTGGCGGTGGAAATTCCAGTTATCAGGATGTGGGAGTTCAAACGAAATGGAATTGGTTTTAACCCCGGCCGGGCATTTGTCGATTGCTCTGGCCTCACACGATGAGGGCGAGTTCGCTGCGAACGGGCCGGGAGGACTGTCCGATCGCCAGGAGAAGGGACTCGCGAAAGCCTTTGAGAAAAGCTCGGCGGAGGGTTTGCTCGCGTTGACGCGTCTGGAGGGAAGCGGCTTCGCGCTGCCGGGGTTTCGCTATTGGCGGGACTTTGCCGCCCTGTTCGTGACGAAGCTCTGCCAAACTCCCGAAGAACCCCCAGGCCTTATGGCGCCCGTGTCGCCACCGGCTGCCGGGGAACTCGCGACCTGGGCCTTGGAAGCCCCGCCGATGCGCGGGGCGGAATATATCACGCCGCACGTTTTGGAATCGCTTTGGCAGGAACTCGAGGCGTGGGTGCATCAAGAGGTCAGCCGGTCGGGTTCGCTCGCCGAGTTTCTGAAGGCCAAGGCTCCGCGTTGGCATCAGGTGGGGCGGGTGTGTTTTCATCTGGCCGAGAACAAGCGCGACCCCGATCACCCCTTTGCCTTCCTAGCCACCTATGCCCCGCAGTTGGGTCAAAGCGGGAAAGTGCAGTATCAACCGCTCAGTCAGGCTTTGACGGATTACGCCGGGGCGAAAAACAAGCCGGGGCTCGTGCGGCTCCTCTCTCCGGTGCACCGGGCTTCCAAGCAAAGCGAACTGGTCAAGGAGTTGGTCGAGACCCACGCGATTTACCACCCGCTCGCCTGGACGCCGGCCGAGGCGTATCGCTTCCTGAAGGAGGTGCCGATCTTCGAAGACAGCGGCATCCTGGTTCGCCTGCCGGATTGGTGGAAGAAGCGCCCCGCCCGCGGGTGGGCATCACGATCGGCGATGAGCGCCGAAAGTCCTTGGACTTCAATGCGATGCTCGATTTCCGCGTGCAACTCGCCTTGGGCAGCGAGGAATTGACCGAAGCGGAACTCGAGGAACTTCTCGCCGCCGGTAACGGATTGGTGTTGCTCAAAGGCCAGTGGGTGGAAGTCGATCGCGAGCAACTCAGCCAGGCTTTGGAACATTGGAAGCAGGTGGAAGGCCAAAGCGCCGGCGGGATTTCGTTCGTGGAAGGCATGCGGCTCTTGGCCGGCGCCCCTGCCGACCTGTCGAGCGAAGACGGTGCCGACACCGAGCGGGAATGGTCCTTCATCCAGGCCGGGAAATGGCTGGAAGAGATTCTCGCCGATTTGCGCGATCCCCAGAGCCTTAAACGAACCGCTCCGGGGAACACCCTCAAAGCGGACCTCAGGCCCTATCAAGACGTGGGCGTGAATTGGCTTTCGTTTCTGACCGGCCTCGGGCTCGGGGCGTGCCTGGCCGACGACATGGGCCTCGGGAAAACGGTTCAGGTCATCGCGATGCTCTTGTCCCAACAGACGCAATCGCAGAAATCCGCGAAGCCGTCGCTGTTGGTGTTGCCCGCGTCGCTGTTGGCGAATTGGAAATCCGAAATCGAGCGGTTTGCCCCCTCGCTCGAAGCCAGGTTTTTGCATCCCTCGCAAACGCCCAAAGACGAGCAGAAACAATGGGAAGCCGATCCGGAGACCGCCTTTCAAAAAACGGATCTCGTCATCACGACTTACGGGATGCTGTTGCGGCAGAAGTGGCTCAAAGACATCGCGTGGCGGTTTGTGATTCTCGATGAGGCCCAAGCCATCAAAAACCCTTCGACCCGGCAGACGCAATCGGTGAAAAAGCTCTCCGCAAGCGCCCGGATCGCACTCACGGGAACGCCGGTGGAAAACCGTTTGGCCGATTTGTGGTCGCTGTTCGATTTTCTCTGTCCCGGGCTTTTAGGATCCCGCGCGGTTCAAGCAGTTTGTCAAATCCTTAAACGACCGCCAACACGACCGCTACGCTCCCTTAAGGCGGTTGGTGCAGCCTTACATTTTAAGGCGGTTGAAGACCGACAAACACATCATCGCCGACCTGCCGGAAAAAACCGAGATCAAAGCCTACTGCGGCCTGACCAAATCGCAAGCCGCGCTTTATGCCAAACTGGTCGCGGAATTGAAGGACAGCTTAAAGAAAAAAGACGGCATCGGGCGGCGGGGTTTGGTCTTGGCCTATTTGATGCGGTTCAAACAGGTCTGTAACCACCCCAGCCAATTGCTGGGGGATGGGAAATTCGCGGCGGCGGACAGCGGCAAGTTCGCCCGGCTCGCCGAGATCGGGGAAGAGGTCGCCTCCCGCCAGGAAAAGATGTTGATCTTCACGCAGTTCCGCGAAATGGCCGACCCCCTCGCGGTCTTCTTGGCCGATGTCTTCGCGCGGCCCGGCTTGATCCTCCACGGCGGAACGGCGGTCAAAAAACGCAAACAGTTGGTCGAGTCCTTCCAAGCCGAGGACGGCCCGCCGTTTTTCATTTTGTCCCTCAAAGCCGGGGGCACGGGGCTGAACCTCACGGCGGCTTCCCATGTGGTGCATTTCGATCGCTGGTGGAACCCGGCCATTGAAAATCAAGCCACCGACCGGGCCTTCCGCATCGGACAAAAGAAAAACGTGCTGGTGCACAAGTTCGTCTGCCAAGGCACCATCGAAGAACGCATCGACGAGATGATCACCGAGAAGCTCCAACTCACCAAGGAACTCCTCGAAGAGGGCGGCGAAAAACTGCTGACAGAACTTTCCAACGAAGAACTGATAGAACTCGTGTCTCTGGATGTGGAACGGGCCACGCTGTAAGGGCCACTCACGATTCGGCGAATCGCTCTAAGGAGGGCCCTTGCGGGAATGCATGGAACCCTTAAAAATCTTTGACAGAGAGACTGTCTGATCGTGATTTTTTGCCGAGGGTTTTATAGAATCCGTGTAAGAACACAGAAGACGGACGACCCCAAGGACGATTTTACAGGAGGTTTCGCATGGGTTACGGCTACTACGGATTTCGCCCCTATGTCTCCGTCGCCCAGCGGCGGGCTAACGCCAAACGCGAGATGGCCCGGCTCAATAAGCGGGGCAAGAAAATCGAGCCGATCGAAATCGAAGGCCGAAAAATCGCCAGGACGTTCTGGGGCCAGGGGTGGTGCGATCATTTGGAATCGTTCAGCGACTTTTCCAACCGCCTGCCGCGGGGACGGACTTATGTCAGAAACGGTTCCGTCTGCCATCTGGAGATCGCCAAAGGCCAAATCGAAGCCATCGTCAGCGGCAGCGAACTCTACAACGTCTCGGTCGAGATTTCGACGCTGCCTCCCAAGAAATGGACGGCGCTCAAAAAACAATGCACCGGGCAGATTGGCTCGCTATTGGAATTGCTTTCCGGCGAGTTGTCGGACAATCTTATGCTGGTGGTGACGGATCGGAAGGAGGGCCTGTTCCCCCTGCCCGGCGAAATCGAGTTCACCTGTGACTGCCCCGATTGGGCCGGCATGTGCAAACACATTGCCGCCGTGCTCTATGGCGTCGGGGCGCGGCTCGATCATTCGCCGGGTTTGTTGTTCGCGCTCCGCGGAGTCGATGTGGAGGAACTGATCCAAACGGATGCGGGGACCGCACTCGACACCGAACTCCACGCGCCCGGCGGCAAACAACTCACCGGCGAAGACCTGTCGGACATTTTTGGAATCGACATGCTCCCCCCGTCCGAGACGCCCCCAAAGTCCCAAAAATCCACAAAGCGATCTGAAGTCCCAAAGTCGGTTAAGAAGAAGTCGGTCAAAAAGAAAGCGTCCAAGAAGAAAGCCGCGGAACAGAAAACGTTGAAGAAAAAGTCTGCCAAGAAAAAATCCGCGAAGAAGAGAACCGCGAAGAAAAAGTCTGCCAAGAAAAAGCAGACGACCAACGGAAAAACTTCCGCGAAGAAAAAAGATACCCAAGCCCCCGCCAAGCGGAAATCCTCCAGGCGATCTTCGAAGAAAAAGTAATCGCAATCAGCATTTCATGAGGATCGGTTTGTCCGGTGAAACACTGTCTCCTCGCATGAAGGGCAACCTCAAGGCGTTCCCCGGACGATGTGGCCTTGGAAAAAGACCCGTTGGCCGTCGATGACTTCGAGAAGAACGCCCTGGAGGTGTTCGAAGACATTGCCGCCCATCGGCAGTTTCGCGATGTCCCGCAACAGGACGGCCGCTTGCCGCGGTTCCTGTCGCAATCGATGGGCGCGAAGCACGTGGCGGAGTTGGACACATCCACGGGGTAGTGGGGGATCTGACCCCCTAAGAGATCCACAAGGAATGGGCCGCCGCCGCGCGAGCGAATTTCAAACGCGCCGGAATGACCCGCTTCCACAAACTCGCGGACGTCGACAGACGACCTACGTTCACAGAACCCGAAAAGAAAGGATGCACAAGCGCGCGAACCTTGTCCGCGTCGCCATTGTAAACGGCCATCCGCAACTGCCGTTCCGTTCCTGGAGTACCGGCCCACCATCACCACGAATGGACCAATCTCGATTGGCAAAGGGGGGCTGAGATTCGGGCGATTAGAGAGGCGGCCACTTCGCGGCAATGCCTTCTCGTTCGATGTCCCGCAATTCTTCGTGAGTGATGTGAAACTGAGCCGTGACGCGGGCGCGAGACGCCGCGACGGTCTCCCCCGAATCTTGAAGTTGGACAAGGATCCGAAACGCTTCTTTCCTGTCGCGGTGCGCAGCGGATGTGACGGAGGTTTCCGAGTTTTTCTCTAACGGGTCGGGGCTCATCGCCTGCCTTTTCGATCACCGGGGAGTTCGCGAGAAACATCCAGAACCAAGAAAATGAATCTGAATGTGTTAGGAGATTTCGTTGTTCGGGCCGCCAGATTCCTCAGCCTTCGAGGGTTCCGTCTCGAAGTCGCGGCGATCGGCTCCGTCAAGATCCTGCTTCCGTTGTTTGCGCCGAATCCGTTTGGCTTCGGCTTTGGCTTTCTTGGCCATCTCACGTTTTCGCTTTTCTAAAGTATTTTGGCTTTTCGCGATGGTGGACTCCTTGTTCAAAACTTTGAGACGATGTTCCGGGCCGTTTCCGATCCGAAACGGGGAGATTAGCCTTGGGGCTTCACGCCCTGACGCGTCGGTTGGCCCGCGGCGGTTGGGCGCCGCCGTCGTTTGGTTCCCGTCCCAGCCGCGGAAGCATTGGTCGAACGGCGGCGTTTGGATGGGGGCCGACGCGGTTTTGGGTTGGAAGCCGATGGCTTCCCGCTCGCCGGTTTTTTGTCGGAGCGTGCCGCGCGAACCGGCTGGGGATCTCCGTTGGCCATCAACAATTCCTGGCCGATGAACCGTTCAATGGCGCGGAGCTCGCATCGTTCGTCTTCGCAGCAAAAGGAAACGGCAATGCCTAGGGCGCCGGCTCGCCCGGTTCTGCCGATGCGGTGGACGTAGTTTTCGGGTTCGAGAGGCAAATCGAAATTCACCACGTGGGTGATTCCGTCAATATCAATCCCGCGGGCCGCCACATCCGTCGCGACCAGGACTTGGACTTGCTTTCGCCGAAAGGCTTCCAAGGCGCGTTGCCGGGCATTTTGCGATTTGTTTCCATGAATGGCCGTGGCCTTGATCCCGGTTCGCAGGAGTTTCTCTGCGACCAGATTGGCCGTGCGTTTGGTCCTGGTAAAAACCAAGGCCCGTTCAACGGCCCGATCGTTCAGGAGGTTTTGTAGTGCCCCCCGTTTTTCGTGCCGATCCACAAACAGCACGCGCTGGTCGATGGATCTCACGCTGCTGGATTTTGGAATCACGTTGACGGTGACGGGATTTCTCAACAATTGCTGGGCGAGTTGCATGATCTTGGGCGGCAGGGTCGCGGAGAGGAAAATCGACTGCCGCTGCGTGGGGAGTTCGCTGATAATCCGTTTGAGCGAGGGGAGAAACCCCATGTCGAGCATGCGGTCCGCTTCATCGAGCACAAACGTCTCCAGATGCCCAAGCTGGATGTGCCCTTGGTCCATCAGGTCGATCAGCCGCCCGGGGGTGGCGACGACAACATGGACTCCTCGCTTCAAAGCTTGGACCTGCGATCCTTGAGGGACGCCGCCATAAATCACGGCCTGGCGGAAACGAACGAATTGCCCGTACGTCTTGAAGCTTTCCGCAATTTGGATCGCCAGTTCGCGCGTGGGCGAAAGGACGAGGCTCGACGGGGCATGGGCCACGGCGGGACGGCGATTGATTTCCAGTTGATGCAAAATCGGCAAGGCGAAGGCGGCGGTCTTGCCCGTGCCGGTCTGCGCCGATCCGAGCAGGTCTTTCCCATTCAGCAAATGCGGGATGGCCTGTGCTTGAATGGGAGTGGGGGCGGCATAATTTTCTGAACGAATCGCCCGGTGAAGGGGATCGGCCAAATCGAGTTCGGAAAACGAATGGGAGTGTAAAGTCAAAGATGTACCTGTGCTGTTCTTCAAAAGGGGATGAGACCAAGACGAGACCCCGCCGCGAGGAAGGAAAAGGACGCGGCGGCGGTTCGACTCAGAGTTATTAGAGAACCGAGCGGTTCGGCCGCTCGGACGGACTTCAAGCGGTCCTTTCACCCGTTGCGACGGTCCGGTGCATGCTGCATCAGCCAGCCCCGGGCGAGGAAAGAAATTTGATGAAGGCTTAGTAGCGGTTGCTTCGGCCGCCGCCACCGGACCGTTGTTCTCGGGGGCGGGCTTCGTTCACGGTCAGGGCTCGGCCGTCGTGATCTTTGCCGTTTAGGGCATCGACGGCGGCATCGCCGCCGCTCTCCATCTCGACGAAACCGAAACCGCGAGAGCGGCCTGTGTCGCGATCCGTGACGACCGAAGCCGAGCGGACGTCGCCATAGGGCTCGAAGAGCTCGCGCAGATCGTCCGAGCTGATTTGGAAAGAAAGATTGCCAACGTAGAGATTCTTACTCATTGTCATCCTTTGCGAACCCTCAGGGTTCTTCAAATACCATTCTCACGACCACGGGAGGTGGTCAACAGGGCGAAGCGAACTCAGACTCAAGCAAGTCGGCAGGATTTGAACGATCCACTTCCCAACAATTTGCGTTCGGGCTCAAGACAAGCTGACGAACGGTGGGTCTCGAACAATGCCAACGGAGATTCTGAATCGCCGTGAGAAAAATGACTCAGAGCAGAAGATCCTCAGGGATCAATCGAGTAGGTGGGCACTTGGGCGTGCTCTCTTCATCGCCGAAGGCCCATGCCATTCGGTGTAAGGATTGTAGCGGAGGATTCCGTCTCAGCTAGTGCAGTTTGAAGGATTCCCAAAACTTTCCCCAAGAAAGTTGCCCGCCGATTCACGGAAGGGGCTAAGAGGTCGTCTCCTTCGAGATCGCAATCGGGGGAGAATGGGAAATGAGGTGGACGCGGTCGGCGAACACAAACTCAGGCGGCCCATCGGCGAATTGCCAGACAAATTGCCAGTGGAAGCTAAGGCCAGTCAGCACCGCGAAATGCCAAAGTTCATGGGGACCGAGGACTCTGGGGATCAAAGTGGGCCAATGAAACTCCAAGAGCAGCGCACCCGATGTGTACGCCAGTCCGCCCCAAACCAAAGGCCGAATGAAGGCGAAGGAATATCGTTTCCATAGATTCCGAGCGGAAATGGCCCCAATCCATCCAAAGATCAGAAAGAGAATTGTCCCCGCCCACCCCGAAAGGGCCGCAAAGTACGTCATTCGCAGTGCGATACCGACAATCGCCGCTCCCCAGATCAGCGAGAGGAGACAAAAACGGACAAGTCCTCGGTATAATATCGCGTAGGCTGGCGTGAACGTGCCGGCCATGAGAATAAAGATTGCGGCCACATCGATCCGCTCCATGACGTCTCGGTCGTTTCCCGGCCAGAGCATGTGGTAGACGCCGCTCGTCGTAAGCAACATCACGCTGGAAAAACCGAAGATGCCCAAGGCAAACTTTCGCCCAGGATGTCCCTGACTTCGCCGAAGCAGAACGATCGTCAAACCCAGAAAGAGGATTGCAGCAATCAAATGCGTAAACGAGTTGATCGGCTCTCGAAAACCAGGAATCGAATCCACGGAAATCCCGCGGCCCATGTTATCCTTCACAAAATCACTTTCTGCAATCTCGCGACCAGGGTTTCTTCCGTTACGTTCATTCGACGACCCATGTCAGCCGTTTCAAAAAACCCATGATTTGTTGTCGGAAGAATCGAAGCACGCGAGGCTTTTCCGGAGAATTGTTTGTCTAAACGAAGGACAAAGTTTTCCACGGAGGAAGCCATGCGTTCGGAGACCAAGTTTAACATTTGTGCCAAAGATATGCCTACGCTGGCGGCGAATTGCATTCGGAACCATTTCAAGTTGCAGGATGACAACCGGAAATGGTCTCACACACTGGAAAACCCGAACAAGTTTGCGGAAGGACGCGACGACGGCGCGTTGAAATTCCTGTTTAAGGCGGCTCAGTTCATGGCTTTCAGGATCTTGGCGAGAATTGGCATCGAACGGGTCGCCTCGCTCGTGTGGGAAGGAGAGGCCCTTGTCGATTGGCTGTCCGGCGGAAATCGCTTCGGCCTGGACGGTCGCATCGTCCCACGGCAGGTGAACTATGCGTATCGATTTGATGCGGCGTGCGGGTCACCGTCGGGGAACTATGCCGTCATCTATGAACGACGAGGCACCAAAGGCGTCATTCTCAAGCAGGGACAAATCCTGCGGGAAATCAATCGCAGCTTCTACTGCGCAAACGCCTACGAGTTCCCGGTCTGCATCGCGCCATTGGGATCCGGACAGGAGGTGCTGATTCATTGCCCAGATGCCTATAACCGGTTGGAAATCGACGATGTCGAGACGGGTGAACGGCTGACGAAATGCGAGAATCGCGAGCCGTGCGATTTCTTTCATTCCCGCCTGGCCGTTAGTCCATCCGGTTCCCACTTCCTGAGTGCCGGCTGGATTTGGGCACCTGTCGATGCCTTGGGTGTGTTTTCGCTGGCCGAGGCGATTCGCAATCCAAAATCTCTCGATCGCCTGGTCCCCGGCCCACCCCAATCGTCGGAGATCAGTGCGGCGGCTTTTCTGAATGGGCGTTTCGTTGTGATTTCGACCAGCGAGGAAACATTTCTGGACGATGAGGATTTTGAAGAAGACCCGAACCTCATTCGCCCGAGTCGGATCGCGATCTGGGATCTCGCCCAATCGCGGACAATTTCGCAGCGCCCGCTCTCGGAATTGACAGGCACGTTGATGGCGGTCGACCCCCAGTTCGTTGTTGGGTTTTACGAGCACCCCAAACTGATCGACCTGCAAACCGGCCGAGTTGTTGCCCGCCTGGAGGATGTTGCATCCGGCAAACAGACCAGCAGCATCACTCATCACGTGGAGAACGTGCCTCCGTTGGCACTCGACCCGGAGCGCCGCCGTTTCGCCATCGCGACGCCGAGGGAAATTCTCGTCGTGGAAATCCAAGTTTGATTCGTTTTTTCGGACATAGGCGTCGGGGAATCGACCGAAGTTCCGCAGCGGCGGACGGAGGTTTCGATTCAGGGGCGCAGTTCCTTATAAACGGCCGGCCCACCTATGATCATGCTGGGCATCTTCTATTTTGGCCAGGACGAGCGGCTGAACGATGACGCGGTCGGGCGACATCAATGTTAGAAAGTTGATTCTCGATGTGCGTGACAAGTTCGTGAAATGATACCTCGGAGGAGCAGATGCCAACAGAAAAAGACCACAAGACCGAGTGTTTACGCCAAGTACGATCACGCGATCATCAAGGCCCCGTGCGTGCACGAATTGATCGAACTGGCCCCGCACCATGCGACACGCATCCGCTACCGACCTTAGCCATTTTAAATCTCCAGGAATAGCCAATCCAAATCGCCGGCGAAAGCTTCATCCTTGAGGTCCGTCGCGCGGTCGCTGTCTTGATTGAAATCGAACCAGAACCAGTCGTCGCCGGAGGAACCCGTTAACACGTCGGCTTCGCCGTCGCGGCTCACGGTGTTTTGATCCAGCACGACCGCTGCGGTTGGATCGGTTAACGCCTGGAGTCGCTCGTCATACGTCGCGCCGATTTTGGTCCATTCGATCATGATTTGGTTCAAATCGGCTTCATCGTGGTCATAGATCGTGTACCCGGCGATCAGAATGTCATCGTCGGCATTGCCCACAATCCGGTCCGCGCCTCGGCCGCCAATTTCCAGGTCTCGGCCGGATCCGCCCTGAACCAGGTCGTCTCCCGCTCCGCCCAGGAGGACATCATTGCCTGCCCCGCCTTTGAGACGATCGTTCCCGTCACCGCCATACAGCCAGGCCGAGATCCCGATATTGCCGCTGACCTGGACATCGTCATCCCCGGCCCCGGCGAAGACCAAAAGCCGGGAGAGGAGCGCCCCCGGAACGGCGAAGTGCCCGGTTGTGGTCTCGATGGCGACTCCGTCAATCGAGCGGGTAAATTCCGCATCGAATCCGCCGGTCGCGGTCGCCTGGAACACCCCCACGCGCGTCTCCAAACTCCCAGTGGACGACGAGAGCGGCGAGATGACTATGGCGGTCAACGATCCGCTCAGCTCCTGTTGCGAGAGGTTGCCCGTGAGAAGGATGGTATCCGCCCCCATCGTCCCGCCGACGGCCAAGGTGAATTGGCCGACGTTAAGCGGATCGTGCTGAAGCGCCATTTCGGCGATGGTGATCCGGCCGGAGATCGAGGTCTCGACGCCGTGATCGTCCCGCACCGTCAGCGTCACCAGATACTGGCCGGCCTCGGAAAAGATGTGCGTTGGCGTAAAGACGCCGTCATCGGCGATCGAGTGGAAGTCGATCACGGTCCCATCGCCGAAGTCCCACCGCACGAGTTTCGGGCGTATGCGGTCCCGGAAACGTGATCGCGCCGGTGAAAGTCGAGCTCCTGTCCCCGCACGCCGGATAAGCCGGTCTGGTTCACATTCAACTCGGGGCCGGACAGCGAAAGCGTCAAGGGAAAGGCGACGACAGTCACATTCACGGAGGCCGTTTGGCTGACGCCGCCATCGTCGTCGGTCACCACCAAAGACAGCACAAAAACGCCGGTCGTATCGGGGGTGAATTCGAAAAGTCTCCCCGTGGCCGACGGCATAACCCGCGCCGTCCTTGGCCAGGCTCCAAGCAAAGGTGTGGGTGTCGGCCGTTCCGGGATCGCTAAAGTGTGCCTGGAATGTCGAAGGCTCTCCCCGAACGATGGAGTTGTCTCCTTCGATCACCACGTCCCGCGGGGCGACGTTTTTGACGAACACCGTCACGGTATCGCTGGATTTTCCGCCGTCGTCATCGGTCACGGCAAACGTGATCTGATACGTGCCGTTGTCCGCGGGGACGAAATCGTAGCTCGCCCCCGTCGCCCCGGGCACCCGCTGTCCATTCACGTTCCATTCGTAAGTGTGCGTGTCGCTGCCGGGGTCTGTAAAGACGCCCGTTAGCATCAACAGGCTGCCCTCATCGAGGAACACGCGGTTTTGGCTGCGGCCGCTGGCATCGGCCGGACCGGTCAGCACATCGACATTCTGGGGGTCCACGTTATTGACCTGCACCATGGCCCCGACGGTTTCCACCCCGTCGGCCGAAGTGATGGACGCGATGAGAGAGAACTGGTCGCCGAGGCCGGCCGGTGGATCGTCGGCGTAAATATGGGAGGCCGTGAACCGTCCCGTGGAGGAATCGAACGCTGCCGGCGAAAACTGCCCATCGCCCCAGGCAATCTGAACGGCTTCGCTTCCGGTGGCGCCCGGGAGCGTGACAGAGGCGATCACCTGGCCCCCTTCGTCGATCTCGGTCGTGTCGAGCCTGAGGGCGATGTTTCCCGCGACGAACGCCACCACGCCGCTGGGATCGGAGAAGCTGTCCCCTTCCGCCGCACTGAAGCCCACGATCTGTTCGCTGCCGCTGCTCCCGATGAACTTGTCCGCTCCCGGGCCGCCGATGAGGACATCGCCCGCGGGTTGGACGTTCGCCGGCAGCGCGAGGGCGGCTTGCCCGGCAGCGGGGATTGTCTTGTACAAGAATAATTCGTACTGGCCCTGGTCGCGGTCGGTCACCCCCGTGTGGGTCGGGTTGGCCGCGGCAAAAGCGGCCACGTCGAAGTTCGGTTCGTACACCGGGAACTCCGGCGAATAAAAACTGAACGTATCCACCTCGACGAAGTACGTGCCGTCCGCCGGTAAAACTACGTCCAAGAGCAGGGAATCCGTCGATTCGATGTTGTCGTCATTGAAGGCTCCCAGCGGACTGCCGTAGTAATCCAGCTTACGTCCGCTGGAATCATAGAGACGCAGCAACGAATCAATTGGGTTGGCGATGCGGTCCAATGTGCTCGAATAGAGATCAACCGTGACCACTTCGCCGGCATGGCCCTGGAAGGCATAAAAATCGCTTTCGCTCTTGCCGGTCGCGGGATCGAGGACGATCTCCCCGGCGACATTCAGGGCGGCGACCATCTGATCCCCGTCGGCCATCGGCACCTGCATCATCTCCAGATCGCCGAGATCCTGAGCCGCGTAAGTCCTTTGCGTCCCAATGGGGGTGACGGATTGCGTCTTGAGATCGTCGGGAAGTTCAAGGGCCGACCTGCCGCTCTCGGCAAAGGCCAGCTTGATGCTTTCCCGCTCGCCGAAGTAGGGATCGCCGGTGGCATCGGCGAGCGACGTTCCCACCGCCGCCGGCGACGCGAGCAGATGCAACCGCGTTTCGTCCGCCGCCGCCGGACCGAGGTAAGCCGGCAAGAGCCGGTTGAATTTGAAGTTCGCATACAGCCCGCTGCCCACCGGCCCGAAGGCATCCTGGTGCCGGAGGCCGAACTGGTGGCCCAACTCGTGAGCCGCGATCGTGGAGGACAGGGCCACGAAGTTCTCGGAAGTGCCCGGCAGCCGCCGTGGTCCGAGGAACCCATTGACATCCACCACGACCGTCCCGGAGGCGCCCAACAGCCGCCAATTGAGCGATTCCGCCCGGCCGCCCGGTTGCGGGATGCCGTTGATGATCGGGGTGGCATTAAACATGACCTGGAAGAACGGCCCCGCTTGTGGCAAGGTTTGCGTAAAGTCCACGTCAAACGCCCCGAAGTCGGCGGCCATCCGCGCCTGGATCGCGTCGCGCTCTGCTTGCGCGTAAACGTGCTCGCCGGCGTCGGTCGCCGAGTCGAAATCCAGATACACCCGCTTGGTGAAGTCGGATTGCAGAAGGTCGTCTCCGCCGCCGCCGTCGAGGACATCGCCCCCGCCGCTGCCGATCAGCTTGTTGGGACGGTCGTTGCCGGCGATGGTATCCGCGAAGGCCGTGCCAAACACGTCTTCCAAGCCGCTCCCGTCGCTGAAGGTCAGCGTCAGATCGCCGCCGACGTCTTGCGGTTCCGTGAGACTCAGGTCAACCGTTGCCGGCTGGGGGAACGCGGCGAAATCGAGCCGGTCGGCGTCCGTGTCGGCGGCCTCGTTGATGACGTCGTTTCCGCCGGCATCGGCGCCGAAAGTGTAAACATCATTGCCGGCTCCGCCGTCCAGCATGTCGTTGCCGGCCCCGCCGTCGAGCGTATCATCCCCGTTTCCGGCGAGCAGACTGTCGTTGCCCGGACCACCCGCCAAGACCACATTGCCGGTGAAGCCCGAGGCATCCAAACGATTGTCATGCTCCCCGCCGGTGATTTGCACCGCCTCAAAGCTGTTGAGTGGGATGACAAGGCCGGCCACTGCCAGCGAATTGTCATTGAGGATGACATCGGCATCGGCATAGTACAAGAACCAGTCGATGCCTGCCCCGTTGCCGAGGAGGTCGTCGCCAAAGTATTGATCCTGGCCGCGGCCGACGATGACGTCATCGCCCTGGCCGCCGACGATGAGGCTGGCTCCGCCGCCGCCGAAGATCAAATCATTCCCGTCGCCGCCGAACAGCGTGTCATCGCCTGTGGCGGCGGCGGTGTCGTCGCCCTCGCCGGCGTAGAGTGTATCATCCCCCATGCCGCCATCGAGTGAATCATTTCCCTCGTTGCCGACGAGCGTATCGTTTCCCATTCCGCCGTCGAGCGAGTCCTCTCCGCTTCCCCCGACGAGCAAATCGTTGCCGTCGCCTCCGTCGAGGCTGGTGTCGCCATCGCCGGCGGTGAGGGTGTCATCCCCCGTGCCGCCGTCGAGGGAATCGTTCCCGCCGCCGCCGAAGATCAAGTCGTTCCCCTCCCCGCCGAACAGCGTGTCATCGCCCGTGTCCACGGGATCCATCGTGTCGCTGCCATCGCCGGCATAAAGCGTATCGTCGCCGATTCCGCCTTCGAGCGAGTCGTCCCCGGTTCCGCCGACCAGCGAATCGTTGCCGTCGCCACCGGCGAGCGTGGTCTCGCCGTCGCCGGCGGTGAGGGTGTCGTCGCCCATGCCGCCGTCGAGCGAATCATTTCCGCCGCCGCCGAAGATCAGGTCGTTGCCCTCCCCGCCAAACAGCGTGTCATCGCCCGGGGAGGTGGTGGTCTCGTTGCCGTCGCCGGCGGTGAGAGTGTCATCCCCTAAGCCGCCGTCGAGGGAATCATTCCCCGTGCCGGCGGTGAGGGAATCGTTGCCGTCGCCGCCTTCGATGCTGGCATTTCCGTCGCCGGCGGTGAGGGTGTCATCGCCGCTTCCCCCGTCCAAAGAATCGTTCCCGCCGCCACCGAAGATCAGGTCATTCCCCTCGCCGCCGAACAGCGTGTCATCACCGGCGGAGGTGGTGGTGGTCTCGTTGCCGTCGCCGGCATAAAGGGTGTCGTTTCCCGTCCCGCCGTCGAGGGAATCGTTTCCATCGCCGCCGATGAGGGAATCGTCGCCGCCACCGCCGGAGAGAGTGGGATCGCCGCCCATGCCGGCGGAAATCGTATCGTTGCCCGCGCCGCCGTCCAAAGAATCGTTCCCGCCACCGCCGAAGATCAGGTCGTTCCCCTCGCCGCCGAACAGCGTATCATCGCCGGGGGACGTGCTGTCGTTGCCGTCGCCTGCGTCGAGCGTGTCGTTTCCCAATCCGGCGTCGAGGGAATCGTTCCCGTCGCCGGCAACGATCGAATCGTCCCCGCCGCCGCCCGTGATCGTGTCATTGCCCGCCCCGGCATCCAGGGAATCGTTCCCGCCGCCGCCGAAAATCAGATCGTTGCCGTCCCCGCCGAACAGCGTGTCATCATCATAGGTTTCGGTCTCTCCGTCGCCGGCGGTCAATGTGTCGTTCCCCGTTCCGCCGATGATCGAGTCATTTCCCTCCCCGCCGGTAAGCAGGCTGTCTCCATCGCCCGCGGTCAGGGTATCATCGCCCGCGGCGCCGTCGAGCGAATCGTTCCCGCCGCCGCCGAAGATCAGATCGTTCCCGTCCCCGCCGAAGAGCGTGTCATTGCCGGCGGTTATCGTATCGTTGCCGTCGCTGGCGATAAGCGTGTCATCGCCCGTGCCCCCATCGATCAAATCATTGCCGTCGGCCGCGATGATCGAGTCGTTTCCATCGCCCGCCATCAAGGTGTCGTTGCCCGACCCGGCATCGAGGGAATCATCCCCGCCGCCGGAATCCAACGTGTCGTTCCCGGTGCCCCCGTCGAGGGAATCGTTCCCGCCGCCGCCAAAGATCAGGTCGTTCCCGTCCCCGCCGAAGAGCGTGTCATCGCCGTACTCGTTCGTGTCGGTGCTGTCGTCGTTGCCCTCGCCGGCGATCAGGGTGTCGTTTCCGGTTCCGCCGTCGAGCAAATCGTTTCCGTCGCCTGAGGTGAGCGTATCATCGCCGAGAGCCCCCGCGAGCGTGTCGTTCCCCGTGCCGCCGTCGAGCGTATCGTTGCCGGTTCCGCCGTCGAGGGAGTCGTTTCCGCCGCCGCCGAAGATCAAGTTCTCTTCGTCGTTGCCCGTGAGGTTGTCCGTTTGTTCGGAACCGAGCACGTTTTCGAACGTCCCCCTGAGCGTGATCGTGGCGCCGCTGTCCGTGGCGGTCTGGGGCGAATCGGCCACGCCCAGATCGAGGGTGACGCCTTCATCGACGGCCGAGAAGTTGATGGTGTCGATGCCGTCGGTTCCGCCTTCGTCCAACACCTTGTCGCTGAAGCCGAGGATCAGGTACTCGTCATTCCCGGTGCCGCCAATCAGACTGTCATTGCCGATGCTGGTCACCGTGTCATTGCCCGCCCCGGCGACCAGCGTGTCGTCCCCTTCGCCGCCGTCGAGGAAATCGCTCCCCGACCCGGAAGTGACGGAGTCGTCCCCGTCCCCGGCGAACACGGCCACCGGCGTGGTCACCGCGGCGCTGACGGTCACTGTGTCGTTGCCCGTGCCGGCGGCGATGAGAATGGTGCTGACGGGAGCGGCGTCGAGGGTCGCCGTGCCGGCGCTGGTGGTGTTCGTGACGCTCAGCGTGCCCGGATCATCACCGGGATTTGCGGTGGGAGCAAGGACGATTGTGTCCGCCGCATCGGTCCCGCCAATGAACAGCACCTCGGTCAGTCCCTGGCCGCCGTCGTCATCCGTGACCAGCAATGTCACGCGGGCAATGCCGCTCGCCGGGCGGGTGAACGTGAGCGTGGGTTGGTCCGTGATCAATCCGGCCACCGGCACGTCGTCCACGGTGACCGCCCAAGCATATTGGAACGTATCCGCCACGCCGGCGTCGGCGATCACGGATTTCAGCCGGATCGTCGTGCCGTCGCTCGCGTCATCGAGAATGCTCGGCTTTGGTGCGATGTTGGTAATCGTGACAGTCTTGACCCAGGAACCCACCGCGCCGTCGGCATCCCTCAGCGTAATCGTGACCGGGTCGTCGTCGCTCGACGTGCCCGTGGGATTGTCGTCGGCGAACCTGTGCTTGACCGTGAAATCCGTGACGCCCGCCGCCAAGGTGAAGACCGTCTGGGGACTGCCGTCGCCCCAAGAGATTGTGACGTCGTGCGATTCATAACCCGGGTCCGTCAGCGAACCGGCCAATGTGAAGAGTTCGCCCTCCGCGACTCCGCTGACAGGTTGGCCGGCCTCGTTTAACAGAAGCAGATTACCCGCGGTGATGCCCGGGGCGATATTCTGGACGTTCAAGGTGAAGGGCGGAGCGACCCCTTGTCCGCCGTCGTCATCCAGGACGACCAACGACACTTCGAACGCTCCGCTGTCTTTTGGGGTAAAGGTGATCTCGGGCCCATAACCGGCGGCGGCCGTTTGGGTTCCACTTTTTAAGACCCAGCGATAACTGAACGTGTCACCGGCGCCGGGATCGGTGATGCCGGCGGTCAGCGTGATGGGCGCGCCCTCGGTAGCCGGCGGTGCCATCACGACAACCTGGGGAGCAACATTCATGACGGCCAGGCTCGTCTCGGCGATCGCGCTGCCGCTGTCATCGTCGCGGAGAGTGACCGTCACCGTGTCGGATGTGCTGTTGTCTCGGAACGCGTGGGGGATGCTGAAATCCACCGTCCCGGCCGACAAGACGACCGACTGAAGCGGCGAGCCGTCGCCCCAGTTGATCTCGAGCGTGTGCAGATCCAACGAGCCCGGATCGGCGACCCGGCCCGTCAGTTGGACGACGTCGCCCTCGGCCACGCTCACGACAGGCGCGCCGTTTCTCATCAAAGACAACGGTCCGTCAAACTCGGCGGGCACATTGTCCACCGCGAGCAGGATCCGCGCCGCCCCGCTGGCCCCGTCGGAGTCGGTAACCACGACGGTCGCTTCGATCGAATCCGACGCCGTGCCCGACACAAAATCGTCGGCATACACATGAGCGAACGAGAAGCCCCGCTGGCCCGGGGGAGTAATCGCCGACTGGGACGTGCCATCGCCCCAATTGACGAACACGGTGTGCTGATCGTCGGGATCGGGCGCGTCAAACAGACCGTCCAGACGAAATTGGCCATTCTCCGGCACATTGAATGTCACCAGACCAAAGGCCGCTTCCGGGGAACCGCTTGCCGCCGAATCCAGAACCGTGACGATCAGATTGTCGGAGGAAATCGTGGGCGGCTGGCTGAAGCTCGCCGCCTGGGCCAATGAAAACTCGCTCGTGCTGCCATCCGCCGCGGTGGCCGTCGCCGTCACAAAGTCCCCCGCCACCGTAAAGGCGGAGAGCGTGGCATCGAAGTTCGCGAATCCCAGCGAGTTGGTCGTAACGCTGGTCGAGCCAAGAGAACGCCGCCCTTCACCGTAGCCGTTGGGATCGGCCGTCGTGTCGGCGTAGAAGTCGAGAACAAGCACGCTGCTCGCGGGCCCGGTGACGCTGCCTTGCACCCGCGTGGCGCCGCCGCCCTGGACGCTGGTGAAGAGGGGGAAATCTTGCACGCCCGACCCGTTGGCCGTCACGCCGTCGTCGAGAGAATCGATGCCCAACCCGCCATTGGAATGTATGCTGTTGCCGCGAACCATAACGCCATGACCAAAGGTCACAACGCCTTCCGCGGTATTAAAGGCGATGGTGTTGGCCTCGGCGGCATCATTCGCGCCGTCGCCGTCGGTCCCCAAAAGAACGGGAGCGGAGAGCCGCACGCCCTCATAGTTCGCCAAGGCCTGGGTTCCGGTCACATCGGTGCCGATGAGATTGCCTTGGATGGTGCTGCCGATGCTCGGCGAGCCGACCGCGATCCCGCTTAGGCCGTTTCCGGAAATGAGATTTCCGGCCCCCGCCATGGCGCCGCCGATGCGGGAGTTGTTCCCGTTCGACAAATCGATGCCGTCGCCGGAATTGCCCCGGGCCAGCGTGCCGGTGATGTCGGTGCCGATCGAGTTGCCGGCGATGGTCGTGTTGGCGGCATTCGCTCCCGTGACGAAGACGCCGGAAGAACCGTTGCCGGAAATGACGTTCCGCGCGCCCGCCGCCGAACCGCCGATGAGCGTGCCTTCCACCGCGCCAACGGATCCATCGACGAACACGCCGAACCCGGCATTCCCCACGTCGGATTGACCGTCGGCCCCCAGGCCGATGAGATTCCCTTGGACGATCGTGCCGTTGGTGGAGGGGCCGGTGACCGTCGCAATGCCGACACCGTGGGCGCTGCCGGAGATGATATTGCCCGCCCCCGCCGCCGTGCCTCCGATCGTTGTGTTGTTGGTGTCCTGCACCCGCACGCCCAGCAGGGAGTTCCCCAAGCCGACATTGCCGGTGGCATCGACGCCGATGGAATTGCCTTGAACAAGGTTGCCATCGCCGGCGTTCTCGAACAATACGCCGTTCTCGTCGTTGGCGCTGATGAGGTTTCCTTCCCCCGCCGCCGTTCCGCCGATAAAGTTGCCCGTCGCTCCCGCCGAGATCTGCACTCCATCACCGGCGTTGCCGAAATCCCGTGTGCCGGTAACATCGGTGCCGATATAGTTTCCGCGGATAACATTTCCGGTTGACGCCCCGGTGAAGCCGTAGAAGTCGATCGCAGCGTCGATCAGCACGCCGTGCTCGCTGCTGCCTCCGATGATATTCCGAGTTGCTGCGTCCGTGCCGCCAATTGTGCTGTTGATTGCGCCGTAAAGGTGGAGGCCGCTGCCCGAATTCCCCAAGACGACCGTGCCGGAAATATCGGTGCCGATGTAGTTGCCCTGGACGAGCGTTTCGGTGGCCCCGGCGCCGATCTCGACGGCCCCAGCATCCGGATACAGATCACCGCTGCCCGCGATCACGTTTCGTGCGCCCGCCTCCGCACCGCCCAGCCTGTTTCCCGTCACACCGAACAGGATGAAAACACCGCTCGAGGCGTTACCGATAATGTCCGTGCCGGCGGCATTCAGCCCCACAAGGTTCCCGGCAATGATGTTATTGTCGCTAAGAAGGCCGATTCCTGCATTGGCGTTGCCCGAGATTACGTTTCCCGCGCCTGCCCCGGGAATCGGAGTCAGTCCGCCGATGGTGTTGTTGCCGGCATAGGAATGAATGTAAATGCCATTACCCGCATTCGCGAGTGCCGCGGTGCCGGAGGCATTCGTGCCGATATAATTGCCCGCCACGGTGTTGAAACGGCTCCCGCTGCCGGTAATATCGACACCGTTGCCCTCGAGCCCGCCGGAGCCGCTGACACCATTGCCCGAGATGATGTTCCGTTCGGCCGCGTCTGCGACGCCGTCGGCATCGGTGCCGATGAGGTTGAACTGCGCAGCGCCACTGATGATAACGCCATCACCCCCGTTTCCCAGCGCGGCGTTGCCGGAAATATCGACGCCGATGTAGTTGCCAGCGACGGTGTTTTGGTCCGTGGCCGTGCCGGAAATGATGACGCCTTGGCCGCTGTTACCGGAGAGGATGTTTCGCTCAGCGGCATCGGCCACACCGTCGCCGTTCGTGCCGATCCTATTGCTGCTTGCGGCGGATCGGATGAAGATTCCATTCGCACCGTTGCCCAACGCGACCAGGCCGGTGATGTCGGTGCCGATATAGTTCCCGGCGATGGCATTATTCTCCGTGCCCGCCGCCGCGATCTGGACGCCCTCGCCGATGTTCCCTGAAATAAGGTTGCGTTCGGCGTTGTCGCCCAACCCATCGCCATCGGTGCCGATGAGATTCCCCGCCGCCCCGGCATTGATGGAGACACCCGACTCGCCGTTGCCCAAAGCTTGCCGGCCGGAAACGTCTGTGCCGATGTCATTGCCGGCAACGATGTTCTGTGCCGTTCCCGTTCCATAAATCGAAACGCCCTGTCTGGCGTTTCCGGAGATGAGATTCCGCTCGGCTCCATCGGCCAGGCCGTCGCCGTCGGTGCCGATCAGGTTATGCATCGCTCCGAAGCGAATCTCAACGCCGTGAACTCCATTGGGCACGGCAGACGTGCCAGCGGCATTGGTTCCAACAAAGTTCCCCGCAACGACATTATTGTCGGTGCCGACATCGGTAATCACAATTCCCCGTGCGACGTTGCCGGAGACGATATTCCGCTCCGCCGCGTCGGCCACTCCGTCGCCGTTGGTCCCAATCCGATTGCCCTGGGCACCGGCTTCGATGATCACGCCGGGCGCGACAAATTGCCCTGTGGTCCCATTGCCAAGGGCCCGCCCGCCGGCGGCA
Organism: uncultured Planctomycetaceae bacterium; assembly: GCA_963815195.1. Classification (GTDB taxonomy): domain Bacteria; phylum Planctomycetota; class Planctomycetia; order Planctomycetales; family Planctomycetaceae; genus CAWAVN01. The sequence goes on along the minus strand of CAWFGE010000024.1, from coordinate 25,343 downwards.
TCCACGCCGATATAATTGCCGGCGACCGTGTTGCCGTTGGTCCCGCTGCCGGAAATCGCGACCCCGCCCGCGGCGTTACCGGAAATCACATTTCGCTCAAAGGCATCGGCCACGCCATCTCCGTCGGTGCCGATGAGGTTGAACTGCGCTCCGCCGCTGATGAAGACGCCGTTTGCCGCATTTCCCAGGGCGGCGGTGCCGGTGGCGTTGGTGCCCAGGAGGTTTCCGGCAACGATGTTGTTGTTCGTCCCTGCACCAGAAATGTAAACTCCGTCACCCCCGTTGGCGGAAAGAACGTTGCCTTCGGCGCCGTCGTTCACCCCGTCGCCGTTGGTGCCGATGATGTTGGCCTGGGCCCGGTTGTCCATCTGAACGCCGTTGCTGGCGTTGGCGATAGCTGCCGTGCCATTCGGCCGTCGTGCCGATATAGTTACCAATGATGCGGTTGTCGCGAGTCGTCGTGAGCGAATCGAGCAAAGCCGGATCCGGGGCGGAATCCAGTTCGATAATCCCGCGCGATCGGGCGCCGCTGCCAAAGTCGTTCCATTTTCCCGCGGACCCCCAATTGAACACCGCATCGTCTTCGCCCTCCGGTCCAACGTATGGATAGTTGTCCGGTTGGCCGGAGTTCCAATTAGTGTAGATTAAGGCTTCTCCCGTCGTCCAAGCGAAGTGGCCTTCGTCGTCCTTGTCGGTCAGGCCGAGCCAAAAGGTTTCGCTGCTCGGCAGGAGCACGGATTGCAAAAACGCCTGCTCCTCGGCACTGGTTATGCTGGCGAGGTGCCCGCCCATACGAACCGCCAAATCTTCCGACGCGATCCAATTTGTACTGGGCGCAAGCACGTAATAGTGCCCGTTCGCGCCTTGGCCGGTCGTCCATTGGAACACGGGAAACGTGGAACTGGCCGTGCCCTGGAGCAACACGCCCTGCTGCGGCGTTTCCTGAAATCACGTTGCGGTCGATGATGTTTCGCTGAGCACCGGCGATGATATAGACCCCCTGCGTGTCATTGCCCAGCGCGGTTTGGCCGGTGATGTCTGTGCCGATGTAGTTCCCGGCGATGACATTGTCCGTCGTGCCCAGGCCGTCGATTTGCACTCCGCGGGAGTTCCCAGAGATGATGTTTCGCTCCAGGTCGTCCGATACGCCGTCAAAATCGGTGCCGATGCGGTTATTGTAGGCGCCATTTAATATCCGGACCCCGGCCGCGCCGCCGTTGCCCAAATCGAGCGTTCCCGTGACATCCGTGCCGACCAGGTTTCCCGCAACAATGTTATCGTTCGATGCATTGATGATGTAGATGCCCACAAATGCATTTGCCGAAACGACGTTTCCTTCGGCGGCATCCCCAATCCCGTCGCCCTCGGTCCCAATGATATTTCTTGCCGAAGCTCCATCCACATAGATGCCCTGATCCATGTTGCCGAGCCGGAGCGTGCCGGTGGAGTCGGTGCCGATGAAATTGCCGGCGATCTTGTTGTCGGTGACGCGGTTGAGAAGAATGCCGCGGTCGAAATTGCCGGCGATCACGTTCCGCTCGGCGGCATCGGCGATTCCGTCGCTGTTGGTCCCGATCAAGTTGAACGCGGCCCGGTCGTCGATGCGAATTCCATCGTTCGTATTCCCTAACGAGACCGTTCCGGCGGCGTTGGTGCCGATGTAATTGCCGGCGACGACATTGTTGTCCGTTCCCGGATCGACGATATAGATGCCAAAACGGCCACTGGCGGCAATCACATTCCGCTCCGCGTCATCGCCGACGCCGTCGCCATTGGTGCCGATCAAATTCCCCGAAGCACCACGCGAAATGCTCACGCCGTCGAGCACATTCCCCGTGGTTTGCGGAACCGGCCGGCTCGTCAGTTGCAGGACGAACGCGTCCAACGCGATGCCATCTTCCCGCATGATGTATTCGACGGTGTAATCGCCGGCCTGGCTGATCGTCCACACAGCAGAGACATTATTCCCGCCGGCCGAGGTTCCTTCAGATTCCCCCGCGCCATCCCACGCCGTTGTATCAAAATTCGCGTCGGTGCCGTGGTTTAAGCGATACCAGTCGGCCTGGCCTGTTCCCACTCCATCTTGCAATTCAACAATACTGGCATACAGCGAATCGCTGTTTGCGCTAAAGCCATCAAACCGCGAAAAAAGCTGATAATCGCCAGGCGTATCGATGTGCACCGTATAGCGAACCGAGGGACCGAAACCAAACGGCGGCGAATGGGTGTTGCCCAACCCCGCATCGGGAACGACCTGGATATAACCCCCGCGCGGGTTCGCGAAGCTGGCGACGCCGCTCGTCTCATCGGGGACGATCCGCCAATCGTCCCCGCCGTAACTCGTGCGCGATTGAAACTGCTCGGCTTCCACGACGACTTGCCCGTTCTTCTCAAAGAACACGGCGTTTGCTCCGGTTCCCGTCGGCGTCGTGGCCGGCAGAGTTCTCGCATTGTTGGTCGTTCCCGTCGCATCCGTGCCGATGTAGTTCCCGGCCACCCAATTGCCGCTGCCGGTTATGATCGAGACCCCATTTTCGCTGAACGAATGGATGTCGAGACCATGCACTTGATTATTGCTCGAATAAATCGCCAGGCCGCTGCCCGTGACGGACGAGCCGTCGAGCTCGATCTCCGGACCGAAGGGATTCGTGTCGGCTTGCGTCCGACCGTCGATCGTCAAATGGCCGCGGGTAATAATCGGCAGAGCCGTCGCCGGTGTGATGACAAACACATCCGGGGCGGCGTCTCCGCCGGGAAGGGCGGCATCGACGTCGATGAAGTTCGGATCGGTGCCTGGAATGTCGAAGACGATCTTGACGGGGTTGGTTTGAGGGAGGCGGTGGGCATCGAGAATCGCTTGCCGTAGCGAGCCGGGACCGCTGTCGGCCGTGGTCGTTACGGTCAGCGTGATTTCATCGAGACCGGCCGTTGATGTGTAAAGCGGGGCTGCGGAGGCTAAACGATTGGGGTTCGGCCCCAGGTTGCCATCGTTGCCATGTCCCGACGAATCGATGGCCAGGCCGCCGTCAGTCTCTCCAAGTCGCCAGTAAAGGAGCGGGCCGTCGGTCTTGACCGCCTTGGCATAGTCGGCCAAGGCGCTTGTTCCCGCGCCATGATGGGCCGCCACCTGCGAGGCGGAGAGCACTCCGTCATAGACGGCGAATTCGTCGAGGCTGCCGATGTACCTCTGCAGCGGATCGAAGCCGTCGCCCACCGTGTCTTGCTCCTGGGCGAGAACGAGCGCGCCTCCGGGTGTAATCTGACTGCCCGCCCGCAGCGTGATGGAAAAGGCCAGTCCGCCGTCCTTGTAGAGCTTCAATGACCCGTCGGAGCTTTGCCACGTGACGACGAGGTGATGCCAGAGCCCATCATTGAGACTGACTCCGGTAGTGACGGCGGAACCCTTGATGAAAACTTGCAAGTTGGCCGGCGTAAACACGAGAAATTCATTGTCGCTCCCGTTCACGGCATACGAGACAATGCCCGATGAATTGGTTGCGGTCGTTTTCACCCAGGTTTCCACCGAGAGAGCCGTCGCCGGGAAGGTAATCGGCTGCAATTCAACGGACTGATTCGGCAAATCGCCGAAGCCGACCGCCGCGTCCGCATCGCCGGCAATCGCGCCGGGACGCCCCGCGTCAAGAGCGGGATTGGCATGGACGGAATGACCGTCCCATGATGGGCGTTGCCCGAAGAATCCAAAGCCGTCGTGCCGGAGGTTTCGTCCAAGCCATATTGAGCGATGGGCGATTGTCCGCTGAGGAACGTGCGATAGTCGGCGGCCGAGGTGGCGGTGAACTGTGCTTGAATTTCACTGTCGCTCAACAGGCGATTGAAGACCGTCACCTCGTCAAGCAGGCCGGTGAAGTGGTAATTGCCGTCATTGAGCCAGCCGGAGATGCGGGCGTCCGCCGTGGCGGTGCGGGATGCCGTCGTGGCACTCGCCAATTGGTCGGAAAGCGCCTGCTCGACGCCGTCGATCCACAGGCGGCTCTGTTTGGCGTCGCCGTTGTGGAAGGCCGCAGTCACATGCACCCAGCGATTGGCGAGGCCGGCGGAGCTAATGCCGTAAACATTGGCCTGACCGGTATTGAAGCCGAAGGCCCCCCCGGCGAAATACAAGTCGTAGGTGGTGAATCCGAAGGGCATGGTGACATTCACGCCGTTCCAATTCATCCAGAAGCTGACGGTGTTGTAGCCACCCGCCGTGGTATTGATCTCGGGGAGATGCAGGGCCACCTCGGCCCCTTGACCGCCCGCCACCTTATAAAAGTTATAAGCCGTGCTGTCGCCAAACGGACCCGGAACACCTTGTTGATAGCCCGGCGATGTGAAACTGCCGTCGTTCCCATGCCCCGACAGGTCCGTCACAATACCGCCCGCCGCTTCATCGAACCGCCAGTAGCCCACCAGCCCCGCCTCGGTCCCGGTCAGTTGGCGGTGCATGTCGGTCTGGATCTGCTGCTCTGTTCGCGCAACGCTCCAGAGCCGCATCTCGTCGAGTTGGCCCTCTGTCTGGTATCCGTCGAAGGCAAACCGCAGCGGCCCCGATGTCTCGCGGATCCCGGCCGGGTTGTAGCTGCGCGAACCGACCAACTCGCCGTCAAGGTACAGCCGCATTTCGCGTGCGTCGGCGTCGATGACCGCTGCGAAATAATGCCATTCCCCGGAGCGAATCAGCCCCGAGGCCGAACTGATTGCGAACTGTCCCACGCCGACCCGGTCGGCCGGCGTCGATGCGAAGTGCAAATACCCAGCACTATTCACCCACAGGCCATATTCGCGATTGCTCACTCCCGGTTCGTTTCCCTCGGGATAATTCCCCTTATGGAAAATGTTCTGCCAGACGGCGTGGTTGATGTCGTCGATGTTGAACCAGCCTTCAAACGTCAACTGCCGGTCCGAATGCAGTGACGGGGAATCGGGCACTTCGACGAAATCGTCGATGCCGTCCAAGTGCAACGACGTTCCCGCGGCATCCGGACCGCGAATCACCTGGACGTTGGCGGCAAACTCCGAGGTGCTCCCGTCCGCCGCCGTGGCCGTTGCCGTGACGAGTTCTCCCAGGGTCGATACACCGACGATTGCACTGAAGGAGGCATTTCCCGATCCATCCGTCGTCACGGTCTTGCTGCCCAGGTATCGTTCGCCTTCGCCGTAGCCGCTGGGATCGGCGGCGGCATTGGCATAAAAGTCGATGGTGTAGTCGGCATTGGGCAGACTGCCGAACGAGCCGACCACCTCCGTCGCCTCGCTGTCAATCGTGAGCGCGGCGGCCAGCACGGGGAAGTTCTGCAACTGGTTCGGTCCACTGTCCGAATCGCCGGCATCGTTCGCGGTCACGCCGTCTCCGCCCAAATCGATCCCCAGCCCCGCATTGCCGAAGATCGAATTGCCGCGAATCGTGTTGCTGGTCGATGCGCCGTCCACGATGAGTACGCCGGCGGAATTATTGCCTCGAATTAGATTCCCTTCGGTTGCATCGTTTAGTCCATCGCCATTGGAGCCGATCCGGTTCCCGTTAGCCCCGCCGCTGAGTCGCACGCCCGGACCAATGTTCGGCACCGCCAGCGTGCCGGTGATGTCCGTGCCGACGTAATTGCCCTGGACCACGTTGCCGGTCGCCTGCGGGAGATTCATCCAGACACCACCGGCATATCCGGCGTCATTGCCGGATATGATGTTCCTGTGGGCCGCTGTGGGTCCGCCGACGATGGTGTTGAACGCCCGATCGAGGAATACGCCGGCTTGGCGGTTTCCCAGATCGAAAGTTCCGGTGGCATTCAGGCCGATGATATTTCCGAACACCATCGTTCCCCCGGCCGACTCGATCTCAATTCCCTCGCCGCTTGATCCGTTGTTCCCGGAGATCACGTTTCCGGCCCCTGGAGTCGTGCCGCCGATCAGCGTATTGGCCGCACCATTAACCACGTACACTCCGCCGCCACCGCCGGAATTGCCAAGGGCCGCGCTGCCCGCCGCATTCGTCCCGATGTAGTTTCCGGCGATGACGTTCCCATCGGTTCCCGCCCCTAATATGCGGATGCCATCCCCTGTATTCCCCGAGATCACGTTCCGCTCGGCAGCATCGCCGCTGCCGTCCGCGTCCGTCCCAATGCGGTTGTTCGTCGCGGCATTCTGGACCAGCACGCCATGCAAAGCATTGCCCCGATCGAGCGTGCCGGTGATGTCCGTACCAATATAGTTCCCCGCGATGATATTTGCGGCGGCACTCGTCCCACTGATCTGAATGCCATCCGCCGTGTTACCCGAAATGATGTTCCGCGCACTGGCAACGGAGCCGCCGATGATGTTGTTCGGAGCATTGTCGATCGCCACGCCACTGCCGGCGTTTCCCAGATCCAGCGTGCCGTTGACATCGGTGCCGATGAAGTTCCCGGCGACAATATTTCCCGTGGTGGCTGCATCGTTAATCCGCACGCCGTCAAGTTGGCTTCCGGAAATCACATTCCGTTCGTCGGCATCAAAGTTGCCGTCGCCATTGGTGCCGATGCGGTTGAACTTGGCCCCATTCTGGATGCGCACTCCATAATTCAAGTTGCCGATCGCAGCCGTTCCGGCCGCATTGGTGCCAATCAAATTGCCCGCGACGATGTTGTTGTCCGATCCAACGTCCTCAATCAGCACGCCGCCGTTCTGCCCATTGGCGGAAATGACATTCCGCTCGAGCACGTCGCTAACTCCATCGCCATTCGTGCCGACGCGGTTGTTGGCCGAGCCGAGCTCCATCTTGATGCCGACTCCGCCGTTTCCGAGCGCCTGGGTTCCGGACCCATTGAGCCCAATCACATTGCCAGCGACGACATTGAGACTCGAACCGCCGGTGATTTCGATGCCTTCATCCGCATTTCCGGAAATCAAGTTGCCCTCGGCCGCATCGGCGACTCCGTCACCATTCGTCCCGATGACGTTCGACTGGACGCCGCCGACAAGCCGAATCCCGTCGCGGCCATCGAGCGGCGCCGCAAGCCCGATCGTCCCGGTAATATCCGTGCCGATGAAGTTGCCGGCGACCGTGTTGAAGTCCGATCCGGCCCCGTTGATCTCAATTCCATCGCTGCCGTTTCCAGTGATGATATTGCGTGCGGCGGTCGTGCTCCCGCCAATGAGGTTCTGCGATGCACCGCTGTCAATGAAGACCCCTTCGCCGCCATTGGCCAGCGTGGCATTCCCGGAGGCATTCAATCCGATTATGTTGCCGGCCACAATGTTCTGGCTCGTTCCGCTGCCTCCAATGCGAACGCCATTTCCGTTATTCCCGCTGATCAGATTTCCGTTCGCTGCTGTCGTCCCACCGATCGTGTTGGAATGGGCGCCGGCCGTCAGCGAAATGCCGTCATCCAAATTACCGAAACCGAGGGTGCCGGTCGCGTTGGTGCCGATGAAGTTGCTTCCGATTTGGTTATGGCCGCCGCTTGCAATCGAGATGCCGTTGCCCAAAAATCCCTGGATATTGAGGCCGAAGATCGAGTTGTTGTCCGAAGAGACAGTCAAACCATTCGCACCGCTGCCGGCGGTGCTGCCGTCGAGCACGATCTCCGGCCCGAACGGATTGGTGTCGCCCGTGGAAGCCGTTTGCGTCCGGCCGTCGATGGTCGTGCCGTCGTCGGTGAGCGCCGGCAAAGCGGAACCGAGATGAATCACAAATACGTCGGCAGCCGCGTCCCCGCCCGCGAGGCTGGAATCCGCATCGACGAAACCCGTGTCGCTCGTGGAAATGGAAAACGTGATTTCGTCCGCGCCGGGAATGGCATTGGCGTCGAGAAGGGCCTGACGCAGCGAACCGGCTCCGGAATCGTCCGTCGTCGTCACCACCAGGGTCGTTAACAGCACACGCCGTTCGAGACGTTCCGCCAGGCTCCAGGGCATCCGGCGGCTGCGCCTCGTCAGGCGAAGTCGGCGGGAGGAATAGGCAAAGCGAATCTTCAGCGCATTCAGCCAATCCAGAAGCAACATGGCGCGGCCCTTTAAGAATCGGAGCACAAAACCGAACCAAACACCGAAACCCATCGCGCGGGCTTCAACGGACGATTCGCACCATGAGAAACTTCGGCTGGATCAGCGGTTCATTCTCGTTGCGGCGTGCGTTTCCGGAACGATGCTCAAATGATCCTCAATGCCGCCGAACGGCAAACGACCGAATATCGGAGCGTGTCTCGAGAACTGGGGCCGGAAGGTGCTCCCGGAACCAGGCCGCGCGGCGGGCCTTAAGGGCTGCGATTGCGGGAACCGCAATAGCCATGAACGGAAATGCGGAATGGCGGAAAACGGGAATCATGCAGAAGGACGTTGCCGCTGATGAGGCGATATGGATTGGACACCATGAACTGATTCCCGCCGAGTGAGTTGAGACGCAGACGAAATGCTTTAGAACCCGTCGAACCCCCAGCCAAAACATGGGGGTATCACCTATTGAAATAGGAGAGTGGATTGTAAAACCGGCTCAAACGCCCCGTCAAGCACTTTTTCGATAATCCGAAAATACATGCGGTGTGATGCAGGATCGGTAGTCCCAAGTATGACAGTATTGGCATGCCGGCGACTGGTTGGAAGCAAGACACAAGTCGAGGATCGCGCGGAATCGAGCCGGGTCGAGAGGCTCTGCGAGTTGGCCCATTGTCCGCCGCTCCTCCACGCGCCGTCCCGAACAGAAAACGGATGTCGCCGATTCTCAAATCGCCCAAACATGAGCCGTGCGGTCAAAGCCGGCTGATGCGAACTTTTGGCCGTCTTTTGAGAACGACAGATCGTAAATGGAGTTTTTGTGGGCTTTGCGCGTTAGGTGTGCTGGTGCGAGGACCCGCCGTCAAAAAGGTCATAATCACCGATTTGTGGGACCGCCCCGGCCCCTCTGTTTTTTCGGCTCGGAGGAGTTCCCGCAAGCTCAAACCCCAATGCCAATCCGCCGATTTTCAAAAACGAACAACGAGAGACGCCGTCGCAAAACGAAACCTTCGGCCCGAGATATTGTCAGCATCGGATCGCCGCTTGACTCCATTGAGCATCGCGAGACGTTTAGAAAACTCCTTCCGCGACGCCAAACATGACGGATTATTGCTTCAAAGGAAAGGCCTCTCGCGAAAGCGATCTGCCGCGTCTTGTTGCGGAACGCGAGTTGGGCCGAATCGTGGAGAAATCAAAAATCGTGCATTGAAAGACGGCCTGAGGCCTGCCAGGATCGCGCGGGGCGGCGAAGAATTTGGACGTCTCAGGCACAGCGTTTCTTTCGGGTCAAAAATGATTCCCCAATCCATCAAGCAGTTTGTCAAACAGCAATCCACGAAACCCGTCAAGGATCTGGTTTCCGAATCTTCCGAGGACGAGCCCCAGGTTCCCTACACCGAATACTGGCGGCGGGCGATCGCGGCCATGCTGCTCTCGGGACGCGTGAAAGCGAAAGTCGATGGGGCTCCGAACATGGCGGATGCGTAGCGGCTGTGTAAGGAGGCGCATTTCAACCCGTACCTCTTCGAGCAAACGGGCCGGTTTTTTGTGGCGGGAAAGATCCTGAAAGCCGATCGATACAATGGCAGTGACGAACCGAGGCGGCGGAGATCTTCTACGCCGGCGGAACGGACCGCGGCGGGTCCGGGGTGATTGTGCTGCCCTGCGGGGCGGGCAAAACGATTGTGGGGTTGGCGTGCATGGCGGAAGCCAAGGCTTCGACGTTGATCCTCACGACCAACGTCACCTCGACCCGGCAATGGATTTCGGAGATTCTCGACAAGACCGACCGATTCGCTCTCATTTTCTGAGGCATCTTGCTTTGTCGAGCAGGGACTGGGAAAATAAAGGGACTGGCGACCGTCCCGTTTTCATAACCTCGCATGTTTTCCTTCCGCATGAGCAAAGTGCAGTCGCTTCCCGAATTGACCGAGCGGATGGCCGGCCTGAAAGCCCAGGGGCGGAGGATCGTCCACTGCCACGGCGTGTTCGATCTTCTGCACATCGGTCATATCCGGTATTTGCAGAAGGCGAAGCGTTTGGGCGACATTCTGGTCGTCACGCTGACGGCGGATCGCTTTGTCAACAAAGGGCCGCATCGTCCGGTGTTTCATCAGGAATACCGGGCCGACGCCTTGGCCGCGCTCGATTGCGTGGACTTCGTGGCGATCAACGAAGCCCCCACCGCGGCCGCGGTGATCGAAGCGATCCAGCCGCACATCTACTGCAAAGGGGCGGAGTTTCGCGATCAAAAGACGCCCGCGCTGCTCCAGGAAGAAGCCGTGGTCCAGCGAGTCGGCGGGCGGGTGGAGTTTATCGAGGATGTGACGTCGAGTTCCTCGTTTCTTTTGAATCATTACCTGTCCCCTTTCTCCCGCGAGACGGAAAACTACCTGCGGGCGTTTCGCGAGAAGTACGCGAGTGCGGATTTGCTCGAACCGCTCGAAAACGCTCGGCCGACCAAGGTGTTGGTCGTGGGCGAGGCGATTATCGACGAGTATTTCAACTGCTCGGCATCGGGGATGTCGTCCAAAGCCCCCGTGCTCGTTGCCCGTTATGAAAACCAGCAGCGGTTCGCCGGGGCGCTCTCGCCGTCGCCAATCATCTGGCCGGCTTCTGCGATGAGGTGACGCTGTGTGCGATGATCGGTAGCGCGTCGCCCGAGGAAGATTGGATCCGCCGGCAGCTTCGCGAGAACGTGACGCCGCACTTTGTGGCCAAGCCGAACTCTCCGACGATCGTGAAGCGCCGCTACCGCGAATCCTACTTCGGCGTGCCACTGTTTGCCGTGGATTTTCTCAACGAGGCGCCCTGGCCGGCGGAGGAAGATCGGCATTTGCAAGACCTGCTCGCCGAGTTGTCCCCGCAGCAGGATGTGATCGTGGTTTCCGATTTCGGGCACGGCATGCTCAGTGGCGAAACCATTCGCGGGCTTTCCGAAGAGGAGGCTTTTCTCGCCGTCCATCCGCAGGCGAACGCCGCCAACTTCGGCTTTCATTCGATCTCCAAATATCCGCGGGCCGACTACGTGTGCCTGGCGCAGCGCGAGCTGGAAATCGAACGCCGCGAACGAGGGGAAGTTCGCCCGGAAATGCTCCAAACCTTGGCCGAGCGTTTGGAGATCGGCACGCTCTGCGTGACCGTTGGCCAGGCGGGATGCCTCTGTTATGATCGGGAAAGAGGATCTGCCCGCTCTCCCAGCCTGGCGACTCAGGTTCGCGACCGAGTCGGCGCGGGCGACACCTTTTTCGCCCTCACGGCGCTGTGTGCCTATCTGCGACTTCCACTCGATCAACTCGCCTTTTTGGGAAACGTGGCCGGTGCGGAGGCCGTCAGCGCGGTCGGCCATTCGCAGTACTTGGTAGAAGCCGCCTTCCGCCGCCACGTCGAATCCTTATTGAAATAACCTCTCCTTCTCCGAAATCTGGACCCAAAACATTGAAGCCCATCGAACATGTTTTCGTTACAGGCGGCGCCGGTTACGTCGGATCGGTGCTGGTGCCCAAACTCTTGAGTGCGGGCTATCGTGTTCATGTGCTGGATCTGTGTTTCTTCGGCCGGGATACGCTTCCCAATCATCCCAATCTGGAACTCATCGCCGGGGATCTCCGCGATCAAAGAGTCGTCCGGCAGTGCCTGGAGAATTCAGACGCCGTCATTCATCTGGCATGTATCTCGAACGATCCCAGCTTCGAGTTGGATCCCGAACTGGGGCGTTCCATCAATTACGATAGTTTTCGGCCGCTGGTGGAACTCTCCCGGAAAGCCGGCGTCCATCGGTTTATTTACGCCTCCTCATCGAGCGTTTACGGAGTGAAGCCGGAAGATCGCGTCACCGAAGATTTGCCCTGCGAACCCTTGACCGACTATTCCCGCTATAAAGCCTTATGCGAAGAGATACTCGCCGAGTATGAATCGCCGGACTTCACGACGGTCACGCTCCGGCCCGCGACTGTCTGCGGTTACTCGCCGCGGCTGCGGTTGGACCTGACCGTCAACATCTTGACAAATCACGCCGTGACTAACCGCCGCATCCGCGTGTTCGGCGGTTCGCAGTACCGTCCGAATATCCATATCGAGGATCTGACGGATCTCTATATCAAGCTCCTCCAATTGCCGAGGGACGCTGTGTCCGGTCAAGTTTGGAACGCAGGTTATGAGAATCTCACGGTCGCATCGATTGCCGAGATGGTTCGAGAAGAGGTCGGAAAGGATGTCGAGATTGCGTTTGAGCCGACCGACGACCTTCGGTCTTACCGCATCACGTCGGACAAGATCGAGAAAGACATCGGCTTTCGGCCGAGACAGACAATTCGACAAGCCGTCCGCGATTTATGCGACGCTTTTCAAGCCGGCAAGATTCCCGACTCGATGACCGATCCGAAATACTACAACATCCGCACCATGCAGCATTTTAAGATTCAGGAACAAACCGGCAGGACATGAAACACGCGTTGGATCATCTTGAAAACCAGGCCCGTCAAATTCGCCGGCATCTCGTCGGGATGTCGCATACCGGGCAGGCTCCGCATTTGGGATCGGCGTTATCCACGGTGGAGATTCTCGTCGCCCTGTATTGGGAAGCTGCGAATGTTAGCCCGGAGACAATCCAGAACTCTGATCGAGACCGCGTTATCTTGAGCAAAGGCCACGCGGCGGCGGCCCTCTATGCGGCGTTGGCCCAGCGAGGTTATATTCCGCCGGCTCAGCTCGCGACTTATGCAAAACCGGGCAGTTCCCTTCCCGAACAAATGAGTCCCCGTTGCATTCCCGGCGTCGAAGCTGCGACCGGCTCTTTAGGTCACGGATTGCCTCTTGGCCTGGGCATGGCTTTGGCGGGCAAGATCCAGGAGCAAACCTATCGGGTGTGGGTCGTTCTCAGTGACGGGGAATGCAACGAAGGGTCGGTCTGGGAAGCCGCGATGACGGCCCCCGCCTTGGGACTGCATCAAGTCGCCGTTATTATCGACTATAACCGTTGGCAAGCCACGGGCCGGTCCGATGAAATCCTTCGACTTGCCCCGCTCGCCGACAAATGGCAAGCCTTCGGCTGGCGGGCCGTCGAAGTCGACGGGCACGATATCAAGGCGTTGACTCTCGCCATGACCCGCGCGGGAAACGGCGGATCGCCCCACGGCCGTCATTGCCCAGACCGTAAAAGGACGCGGGATTTCTTTCATGGAAGATGACAACAACTGGCACTACCGCATCCCGAACGAAGCGGAACTCGCAAACGCCCTGAGCGAGCTAGGGGCGGCATGAGAGACGCTTTCGCAAAAAAACTCTTGGAGCTCGCCGAGACCGATCCCCGCATCGTCCTGCTCTCCGGGGACATCGGCAATCGGATGTTCGATGAGTTGAAAACCCGCTTCCCCAACCGCTTCTATAATTGTGGTGTGGCGGAAGCCAATATGATGGGCCTGGCGGCTGGCTTGGCGCTCTCGGGACTGCGGCCGGTGGTTTATACCATCGTGCCGTTCGTCACCACGCGATGCCTCGAGCAAATCCGCGTCGATGTGTGCTACCACAAGGCTCCCGTGGTGATCGTGGGCGTGGGCGGCGGCTTGTGCTATGCGGGCTTAGGTGCCACACACCATTCCTGCGAAGACATCGCGTTCCTCCGCATGCTGCCGGAAATGACGGTGCTTTGCCCCGGCGATCCAATCGAAGTTCAACTGACTCTCGCCGCCGCGATCGACCACGCGGGTCCCGTCTATATTCGCCTGGGAAAAAAGGGAGAGCCGGCCGTTCATCGAAACACGCCATCGTTTAAGATCGGTCAAGGAATCGAAATACAAGAAGGCGGCGACATGGCTCTTCTTAGCACGGGAAACATGCTCGCAACCGCTCTAGAATGTGCAAAACATCTTGAGCGTCGGGACCTCTCTTGCCGGGTGGTGAGCATGCCCACGGTCAAGCCGTTGGACCGGGACACCCTTCGAGATGTCTTTCAAACGACTCGGTTGGTCGTCACGATCGAGGAACATAGTATTCAAGGCGGGTTAGGCGGCGCGGTTGCGGAATGGTTGGCGGATGTGCCTCGACAACGGGCTCGCCTTCTGCGAATCGGCACGCCCGATGAGTTCCTGCATCCCGTTTGCGATCAGGATGGGGCGCGCCGGGAGTGGGGACTCGAGGCCGGCCAGATGGCCGCCCGCATCCTTCGACTCGATCGCGAAATCAAGGAGTCGGCCCTCGCATGAAGACCACCGCCGCGGTTTTAGTCCAGCCCGGACAACCCTTGGAACTGGCCGACTTGGAGATTCCCTCCTTGGCTCCGGGCCAGGTTCTTGTGGAAATCGCCAATTCCGGGGTCTGCCATACGCAGCTCTTGGAATGGCAAGGCCAGCGCGGCGAAGACCGGTTTCTTCCGCATGGCCTGGGGCACGAGGGAAGCGGGATTGTCATCGATGTCGGTGCGCAAGTGATCAAATGCCGACCCGGCGACCGGGTGATTTTGTCGTGGATCAAAGGCGGCGGAGCGGATGTGCCGGGCACAAAGTACCGTTGGAACAACCGAACGGTGAACGCGGGTGGCATTACGACTTTCATGCGCCACGCGGTCGTCAGTGAAAATCGCATTACCCCGCAAACGTCTGACCTTTCGCCGGCCGAAGCCGCTTTCCTCGGCTGCGCGGTCGCGACCGGACTCGGTGTTATCAGAAACACGCTTCAAGTCGCCCCGAAATCGAGCGTCCTTATATTAGGGGCAGGCGGCATCGGGCTATTTGCCGTCGCCGGTGCTAAGCTGATGGAAGCCGGACCGATTCTTGTCGCCGACCTGAATAATGACCGGCTTGAAGCCGCCCGCGCGTTGGGGGCCACGCATTTAATACATGCGCAAGAACAAGACTTGCTTGAGGAAGTCCGTAAGGTCTGCCCGCAAGGCGTTTCGTATGCCGTCGAAGCCACGGGACAGGTCAAAGTTATGCGAGAGGCTTTGTCAGCCGTCAAATCTCGCGGCGGAACCGTGGCGATCATCGGCAACGCCGCCTATGGTCAAGAGCTAGTCCTTGATCCTCAGCAGTTCAACCAAGGCAAACGACTCTTAGGAACCTGGGGCGGCGAGAGTTCGCCTGATGAGGATTTCCCCCTTTACCAATCCTGGTTCAAGGAAAAACGAATCACGGCCGCCCCGCTCGACCCGGCCGTCTATGCTTTAGAAAGTATTAATGTCGCCCTTGCCGACTTAGAGCACCGCTACGTCACCCGTCCGATCATTGATATGAGTTTATAAGCACTGAAAATGCGACTCGGCATCGATTTCGACAACACACTGATCCAATACGACGATGTTTTCTATCGCGCGGCATTGGAACAAGGAATCATTCCCCAAGATCTTCCCGCCAATAAGACCCGGATCCGCGACTATATCAGAACGCATTCCGGGAATGACGCTTGGACCAGACTCCAGGGGCTCGTCTATGGAAACTTGATTTCGCAAGCGGGCGCCTATGAAGGGGCGGCCGAGACGCTTTCCCAATTGCGATCGCTGGGAGCCACCATCCACTTAGTCAGCCACAAAACCCAATGGCCGGCGCTTGGACCGAGATGGAACCTGCACTCGGCCGCCAAAGACTGGCTCGCCGATCGAAGATTCTATGGAGAGAATTCAAGCGAAAATCTGATCGATCAAATCTGGTTCGAGCAAGCCCGCGATGCAAAATTCGAGCGCATTAGGCTGACGAATTGCCGATTTTTCGTGGATGATCTTTCTGAGTTTCTGCTCGATCCGCAGTTTCCCCAATCGGTTCAGCCGATTCTGTTTGACCCCGCGAATAGCACAGACGCCGACGTCCGCTTGCCGACGATCCAATCCTGGCGGGAATTGCCCGCACTACTCTTCGATCTTATATGACTCAACTTCCCGAACGATTACAAATAACAGCGGCCAAGCTGATCCGGCAGGTTGATAATGCAGCGCCGGTTACGCTGCGGTGGGCGCGTTTGCCGGGAGGCGCTAATAATCAAGTCTATCGCGTGGAATGCGGCGAATCCCGGTATTGTCTCAAATACTATTTCACGCATCCCGGCGATCCCCGCGATCGCCTGGCCCATGAGTATCAGTTTTCCAGCTATGCCTGGTCGCAAAGGATCCATAACATTTCCAAGCCGTTGGCAACCTGTCCCGGGGAACACGTTGCGCTCTATGAATATATCGATGGCCGAGGTTTCACCGCCTCAGATCTTGACGAACGTTCCATCGATCAAGCGATCCGCTTTGTATTAGACCTCAATCGGCACCGCGATCACCCGGAGGCCAGGGCTTTCCCTATCGCATCCGAGGCATGCTTTCATAGGCAGGAGCACCTGGACTGCGTGGAGGGGCGACTTGCGAAATTGCATCAACTGACCAAATCGAGTGCAATACACTCGCAAGCCCGGGAGTTTGTTCGGGACCGACTCATGCCTTGCTGGACTCGGTTGCGATCGGAAGTCGAGGATCGGCTATTAAACGTTGAAGAAGCGGCGGAAATAGGTTTCGAGCGAGTCCGCATCCTTTCTCCGTCGGATTTTGGCTTTCATAATGTCTTGTTCCGTGCGAACGGCGAATTGTGTTTTTTGGATTTCGAATACGCCGGCTGGGATGACCCGGCCAAGCTCGTTTGCGACTTCTTTCATCAGCCGGAAGTCCCCGTGCCGCGGATTTATCTGAAAACGATGCTGCAAAACCTCGCGGCGATTGTTCCCGGAGAATGGAATCTCGAAGAGCGCGTGCAGGCGCTGTTTCCGGTTTACACGATGAAATGGTGCTGCATCTTGCTGAATGACTTCCTGCCGGCGGGAAGCGCGCCGCCGGTTTAGCGGTCAGCAGGAACCCAACGACCTCAGGCTGGCGGAGCAACTTCGGAAGGCTCAAACAATGTTGGACAGGAGTGACGATGGCTGCCTCTAAAAAAATCCTGGTCGTCGGAGCCCACTCATTTTCCGGGCAGGACTTTGTCGATTTGCTTCTGGACCATCCCCTCTATACCGTCATCGGGACGAGCCGATCGCTTGCGAAGCCCGATTGGTGTTTAAGGTATCGAAAGCGCCAAGACCTTTCGCGGTTTCGCTATGTTCCTTGCGACCTTAATACACAAATGGATCAACTGCTGGGTCTATTGGACCAGGAACGCCCGGAGTGGATCGTCAACTTCGCGGCCCAAAGCGAAGTCGCCCCGAGCTGGGAGCATCCGGAACATTGGTTCGAGACCAACACCGTCGCCTTGGCGCGGCTGGTGAATCATCTCCGCAAGCAAACCTATCTGGAGCGTTATCTTCATATTTCCTCGCCGGAGGTGTATGGGACTTGCGCCGGCGATGTAACAGAAGACGCCGCGCTCAATCCCAGCACGCCTTATGCGGCCTCCAAGGCCGGGGCGGATTTGCTGCTCAAAACCTATTATGAACAATATCAGTTCCCGCTTGTGACCGTGCGGGCGACGAACGTGTATGGAGCCAGGCAGCAACTGTTTAAGATCATTCCCCGCTCGTTTATTTCTCTTAAAATGAATCGTAAAATCTTCCTGCACGGCGGCGGCCAAGCGGTCAAGTCTTATGTCCATATCCGAGATGTGTCGCGGGGCGAATTAAAGATCCTGGAACGCGGCGATCTCGGTAGCATCTACCACTTGTCTCCCGGTGGTGGAATCGCCATTCGTGATCTCGTTCGGAAGATCTGCGATTTGATGGATGAATCATTCGAGGAAGTTACTCAAATGGCAGACGAACGGCCGGGGCAGGATGCGGCTTATGTCATCAATTCCGCACGTGCCCGACAAGAACTCGGCTGGCAACCAGCGGTTTCTCTCGACGAAGGTTTGCTCGAAACGAGGGATTGGATCGAAAACTATTGGAACGAAATCCATAACCAGCCGCATGAATATCAACATCGGCCCTAGGATATCGACTTGACATGCCGGAACTGGAATTCATCAGCAAAGTGCATCGCTCGACGCCACGGAACTATTTAGAGCGCGTGGTTGAGCACGACAAGGCCGCTTGTGCGGAGATTGCGCTCCGATGGGGCCGGGAGTATTGGGACGGCGACCGAAAACACGGCTACGGCGGGTTTACTTATGATGGCCGCTGGCGGCCTGTGGCTGAAGCGATGATCGAACATTACAAACTTCCGTCGGATGCGCGGATCCTGGATGTCGGCTGCGGGAAGGCGTTTTTGCTCTATGAATTCTCCAGTCTCCTTCCGGGGGCTAAAGTCTTCGGCTTGGACATATCGAAGCATGCGTTAGTAAATGCCAAGCCCGAAGTTCAAACCGGCCTGGTTCGCGGGTCGGCGGTTTCGCTCCCTTTTGCGGACGGCTCCTTTGACCTGGTGTACTCGATCAATACGCTGCATAACCTCTATAATCCGGAATTGGAACGGGCTTTGAACGAAATCAATCGCGTGAATCGCGGCGCAATGTATTTGACCGTCGAGGCCTATCGGACCGAACAAGAAAAAGTCAATCTGATGTATTGGCAGCTTACCTGCCGGCAGTTTTGCACGCCGGATGAATGGAAGTGGTGGTTTCGCCACACAAACTATACCGGCGATTATGGGTTTATTTATTTTGAGTGATGCGAAACGACCTTAAAGCTTGTTCGCAGTTTTTGGCTTTCGGTTGATGGAAAGATGTCGCAACCAACACTGTCTGTGGTGATGCCGAACTACAATCACGCCCGGTATCTTCCGCAGGCGATTGAACAGATTCTGAGGCAATCTCGTCCTCCCGATGAATTCCTCATCATGGATGATGCCTCGAGTGATGAAAGCGGCTCGATCATTGAAGACTATGCGAAGAAACATCCGCTGATTCACCCCATATATAATGTCCGTAATCTCGGCGTGAACGAGGCGCATCGGCGGTTGTTTGAAGCCGCCACGGGGGATTATGTCTATGCCGGGGCGGCGGATGATGTGCGGTTTTCCGATTTCCTAAAGCGCACCATGGAAATGGCGGCTGGTCATCCGTACGCGGGTTTGATCTCGACGCAGTTTGTCATCGGTGATGCAGAGGGGCGGGAACTCGGCGTGATGCAGATTCGCCGCTGGCAGGAACCGTTTTATGCCTCGCCGCGCGAGGTGCTCGAAGATTATTTGGAACAAGAATCGCCGGCGCATTCGCTGTGCACCGCGACGGTTTACCGGCGGGAAGCGCTCAAGGAAATGGGCTGGTATCAAGAGGAATTGGGTTCGTGGGGGGACACGTTTTCCGCGCGGGCGATTGCCCTCAAATACGGGATGTGCTATGTGCCGGAGAAACTTGCACTCTGGCGGCGATTGGATTCCAGCTTTAGCGCCCAGTCGCGATACGACAATGAGAAAACGCTGGCGCTGATTGCGCGGACGGCCCGGCTGATGCGGACGGAACCCTTTTGTCAGTGGTTTCCCGAAGACCACGTCCGGCGGTGGGAGCGAAGGTATCGCCGGCTCGTGCTGTATAACAACTGGATGGGAGAAGGAGCCGGCCTAGAGTGGAAAAAGCCCGGATTCTGGCTCCGGGCCTTTTGGCGTCTTCCGCACCTGGCCGGCGGGATGAAATTGTTGGCCCGCCGGCCGAGGTTGGAATAGGTCTTCGGAAAACGCCGCCTTACTTGCTGGGCGTTAAGCAGACGACTTCGCCCTCGGTATTGGCGACATACAGCCGGCCGTTGGCGACGGCGAGACCGTCCCACACCGGCAGCGCGTCGAGCTTCGTTTCCTTGAGGGTTTTGCCGTCGCTGGTGGAGACGGCCAACAGTAAGCAGCCGTGTTCTCCGTTGAGTGAAGCGTTCTGTGCGGAGAGGGCTTTTTGAATCCGCGGATCGCCGACGCGAAGCCGCTCGAACGCGGCTTCTTCATCGAGGACATCCGGCGGCCCCGCGACGAACAAGGTCTTGTCCGCCAGCGCGATGGCTTGGACCATCAGCGGAACGTCGCGGTTCCAAGAGCGGACGACGAGGCTCCCGGCAAACTGGTTGCCGGCGGCGTTACCGCGGCGAGCCTGGCCGCTGAATTGGAGGCCCTGGGCGATTTTGCCTTCCACGGCGGTTGCCCCGGCAATGACGCCGTTATTCTTCTGCCCCGAACCGTCCGCGGCCCGGCCTTTGTCGAAGGAACAGGCCAAGACCTGGGAGTCCGTTTGCACGGGCACGTCCGGTTTGGCGAACCGCTGACTTACGTCGGCGGCGGAGAGGGCGGCGTGATAGATGCGGACTTCGTCGATCACGCCTGCGAACGGGAGCGGGCTTTGGTAATCGCCCACCGCTCCGCCTTCGTCGGCACCGATTTCCGTGGCCTGCTTCGGCTCGGCGGAAAGCAGTCCGGACACCTCTGTGCTGCCGGCGAGTTTTCCGTCCACATAAAGTTTGAGCGTCTTGTCTTCGCCGAGCGTGCCGACGAGATGCACCCACTGGTTGACGTTTCGTTTTTCAGCGGCGGCGGTGAAAACTTTATCGCCGGTTCGCAGGATGAACTGCGGTTTTCCGGCTTGGAACAAGAGGGCATATCCCAATTGCGGGCCGCCGCGGGCCAGGACGACGCCGTTGGGCTTTTCGGACTTCACCCAGGCTTCGATGGTCAACGGTTTGTTTGTGGGATCGAGGCTCGGCGAGTTTTTGATGCGGACCACGGTGGTACTCGAAGCCGCTTGACCTTTCCCTCGGCGGGAAGCGGGCGTGCTTTCGGGGACTTCGGGTGGCTCCTTGCTGGTGGCGAAGAGCTGGTGCTCCATTGTCGTGGTCCACTTCAGATATTCCGGTTTGCGGCCGAAACCGTACACGGATGCTTCGTCAAACGCCAACAACCGGCCGGCGGGGGCGAACTTCCCGGCTTGATAGTAGCCGTTGTGCCCGCCGGCAAAGCTGCGGCCGTAGACCCAATACGACCGGTGGAAGTACGTGTCGTCCATGAAGCCGGTGGGCGAGAACAGGTGCACGCCTTCGCCGCGCTGGGTCCCGCCTTGAATGGCCGTGTTGCCGGAGTGCGGGCCGAGGTCTTCGCGTTTGCCCATCAGATCAAACCGCTGCGACCGCATGTAAACGTGCTTGTCGTCGCCGGAAAGAATGTCGGCAAGCCCCGTGGGCATTTGCAAAGTTTGCAGGCGTTTTTGGAGGTTCTCGCCGGTTTCGGGGTCGCGCTCGTCGATGACGATTTCGGTCAATTTCTCGCCGGTCTTGGGGTTGAGCCGGTAGAGCCTCAAACCGCTGTCGAGATAGTTCGAGCGGCCCGCGACGAACCAGGCGATCCCGTCCCGCACCAAAATGTTGCCGTGGACGGGCCAGACCGATTCGAGCTGTTCGAGGGCCATCAATCGGCGGTCTTGGGGAGCACCGCGGAACCGCCAGATCAACTCGCCGTTGTCCGCCCGCAGGCAATACGCCCAGCCGTCGGCCGAACCGAACAGCGCCCGGCCTTCGTGAATCGTGGGCGGCGAATCGATCCGCCCGCCCGCCGTGTATTGCCAGAGTTCCTTGCCGGTTTTTTCGTCGAGGGCATGCAAAGTGTGGGCATCGACTTGGGCCACATAGAGTTTACCGTCGGCGATGGACACCGCGCTCAAGCGGCCGCCGATTTTGGTTTTCCAATCTGTTTTGAGATCGGCGGAGACCTGGCTCGGCGAACGCCCGCTGCGGGTGATGTCGTGCCGATAGGTCGGCCAATCGCTGTCCTTCGAACCGGCCGCCGCGATTTCTTGACTGTAAGCCGGGCCCTTTTCGAGGCGGTTTTCGTCGGAGATGTTTTTCGGAAGATCGCGGCTGGCCGACGCCGGGGCCAGGGCGTTAAAGCCGAACAGCTTGGCTTCGGGATAGCAGAAGCAATCGTGCGGCGGCGTATAGAGCAGGCCGTTGGCGGGCATCACGCCGTACAAGCAACCGCCCCGCACCCAATGGTTGATTTCCCAATCCTTCTTTTGGAGGTTGACGAACTCCACGCCGGTCCGCGACGGCATGATGAAATTGTCCGTGGCCTTGGCGATGTAGCAGCGGTGATGGAACCAGTAGGTGTTCTCGTCGGGCGGGAACTCGACTTTGACTTCGCCGGTGAGCGGGTTCCGGCCGGTGAGGATGCCGGTATCGTTGGTTCGCGTGGTGGGGGCGTTCCACACCAGGCCGCCCGCGACCATCAAGTCTTCGGGCGACTCGTAACCGGACTTTCCATGCGGCGCGGTCCAGAGCTTTTCGCCGTTCTTGGTCGAGAACGCATGCATGTTCCGATCGCCGCCGGCGAACAATACGACGTTTTTGTAAAGGATCAGCCGGGGACCGAAGTTGGTGGTCACGTCGGGCTTGTGCTTGACGGGGGAAGACGACCACAGCTCGTCGCCGGTCTTCTGGTCCAGGCAGACGATCTTTTCGCCGTCGTGAAAGATCACATGCTTTCCGTCGGCGGTGAGGGTGAGCGGAGCCATCACCGTTTTCTTGCTCCACAGGGTTTTGCCGGTTTCTGAGTTGACCGCCACGACCTCGCGGGGCTTTTCGTTCCAATGGAATTCCTTGCCTTCGCGGACCCGGCGCTGGTCGCCCGTGTTAAACTCGGGGCGGAAGTCGGCGAGTTCGTTTTTCTCGTGGTTCACCAGGCAGATCAAATCCCCGTTCGATTCGACGAACTCTTCCGTGGTGCCGGTTTGTTTGTAGGTCTCGAGAACCTCGCCGGTCGCGGCGTCGAGGACGGACGTCGGCTCTTCCAACCCCAGCGTGATATAAACCTTGTCCCCCGAAGCGACCAATCGGCGGGCGAGCTGGGTGGGGCCGCTTTTGAGCGGATACAGATGGCTGTGCCAGTCTTTGAGGGGCCGTTTCCACAGGACCACGCCGTTAAACGCATCGCGGGCGATGAGGGTCCACTTGGGCGGCAGTTCGATCGACACGCGGGAGCCTTCATCCATCACGTAGAAAATCCGGCCCTTGGCGGAAACGAGGGCGCTCATGCTGGCCATGCGGTCGTGATGGCGGGACCAGCGGGGATTGCCGAGCCATTGCAGATGCCGGGGCGGACCGACGACTTCGTCGTGGGCGACCGCATTCCCGCCAGCGTCGTGGAGATAATGGGTCCACTCATCGATATTCACCGGCCAGGGTTTGACGGTCTTCTTCCACTCGCCGCCGGTTTTGATATAAGCCACGCCCCGCGGAGCGAGCACGCGCATCACCTCGTCCATCGAGATCCCGTCCAGGTTTTCCGCGACGACGAGGTTCACCAATTGATCGATATAAGGCAGCCGATTGCCCGAGAGGCGATCGACCGCGACGGGACCATAAACGCCTTTTTGCCGGAGGGATTTGCGGGCGGCTTCCACGTTCGCGGGATCGCGATCCAGGCCGTGGACCTGGAAACGCTCGTTGATCTTGAGCGCCTTCGTCAATTCGCCGTCGCCAGAGCCGAGATGCACAATGAACCCGCCTTGGACGCCGGCGGCTTCGATGATCTCTTGGGCGGACTCGGCCCCCGCGGCGGCGGTTTGCCCCGCATAGCACACGAAGAGCGCAAGTGGCATAGGCTCTGAGCAATGAGGAAACGGACGTGGACATGGCGAGGCTCCGCAACGGGAAAGGAGATGGTCGATGTTCCCCATTATGACCGCTCCCCCGCCCACCGCAAGCATACCGGCTTGGCGAATCCCACAGCCCGCACCCCGGCCGGATCGGGGGTTTTGAACCAGACGGGGTCGGGGAAATCTGTTACAGTGATATGGACGCGTTCATGTCGATTTCTCCCGTGACATCTCGAACGGGACGAGTTTGTCGGCGGAATCGACGGCGTGGCGAACCGCAAAGACCACACCCTTCGTGCCTCCGGGCGTGCCACACCTGCCGGCCCTGGCAATTCCCGAGTCCGCACGCGGCCGGATCGTGTCTGGCCGTTTTCTATGGCGCGAACTGGGTAGAGTGTGTAAAGTAGGCAATCCTGTCGTCCGCGATGTGCGGGGGCGAGTTGATTTCACTTCCAGAGGAGGGATTGCGATGCAGGAACCCCGAGTTGCCAAAGAGGTTTATATCGAGTCAATGCGGTCGGAGCTTGAGGGCTTGTTGGGCGAAGTGATGGAGGCCGTGAATGCGGCGCCGGGCGGTCGCGTGATTGCCGACAGTGAGGAGCAAGTGCGGCAGTTGATGCACGAGTTTCGCCGCCGGGCTTACGAGCGGGCCGTGCAGATGCGAGCGGACTCAGCCGAGTCCGCTTTTCCCCCCTCCGGAGAACGAAGCGACGGGAACACCCATGCGCCAACAAAGGTCGCCAGAAGCACACCGTGATGACGGTCAACGGGCGGGTTAAGCTTCGCCGGATTCGCTGGCAACCAGCCGGCGGCGGCAGCGTGACGCCGCTGGATGAGTGGTTGGACGAAGCCTGCCAGCAGTTCACGCAAGGCGTCGTCGAATTGGCCTGCCGATTGAACCGTTGCGAAAGCAGTTTTCTGGAACTGTCCGTGACCCTGAAGCGTGCGGCGGGGCTTTCGATCGGCAAGGAAACGCTCCGGCAATTGATCGAAGCCGAAG
Source organism: uncultured Planctomycetaceae bacterium (assembly GCA_963815195.1). Classification (GTDB taxonomy): domain Bacteria; phylum Planctomycetota; class Planctomycetia; order Planctomycetales; family Planctomycetaceae; genus CAWAVN01. Next base: position 923 of record CAWFGE010000024.1, on the reverse strand, counting down.
GCCAAACGGTCTTGGAACAAACGCGTCGCAACGAACTGAGGCCCGACTGGGAGGCGTCGGATTGCCAAACCCCTGAGGGCGAAACTCGCGTGTATTTCGGTTGTGACGGCGTGAAGGTTCCCGTGATCACGGAGACGGAAAAGAAGCAGCGGCGGGCTCAGGTCGTCGAGAAACGGAAAGAACGCAAATCCGAGGGCCGCTCTCTCAATCCGTTGGAACGATTGAAGCCGGGCGCCGACGGCCCGTACAAGGAATTTCGTCTGGTGCAGTTTTATTCGGAAGACCAGGAAAACCGCTGGATCAGCGTCAGCCGGGGCGACCATGAAGTGGTCGGGCGGGTGATGTGCCGGGACGCCTCGCGGATTCAGTTGGATCAGGCGGACGCTTCGATCGGGATTTATGACGGGGCCGTGTGGATCGATCGCCAAGCGGAGAAACAAGGCCTGCGGTTGACCGCCCGCGGACTCGACTTCTGGCATCTTCGGGATTACGCGCAAAAGACGCGGCGGTCGCTTTACGGAGACGACGAAGCCGGCAAAAGCTGGCTGGACGAATTGATGCACACCTTCAAGCATGAAGGTTACGAAACAGCGTGGGATCAGCTCACGACCCAGCGGGCCCAACTGGAAAACGAAACGAAAAAGCAAGCCCTGGATGGACTCTTGCACTACATGGCCGAACGCAGCCATCTGATTAAATACCCCGAGTTCCGCGCCAACGGGTGGCAAATCGGCAGCGGTCCAACCGAAGCCCAATGCCGCACGACCACCAGCCGCATCAAAGGCAAAGGCCGCCGCTGGGATCCCGACAACGCCCTGGCCGTAATGGCCTTGGAAGCCCTCCACCAAAGCCACGCCTGGGACTCTCACTGGAACCTCAATTGACCAACCAACTTAACCCCGCCAGAATTTCCGGCCACACAC
>CAWFGE010000023.1:0-677907 GCA_963815195.1 uncultured Planctomycetaceae bacterium | reverse complement strand
CCCTGAGGCGGCTCTGGAGCGGCTGGATAGCCTGGCCATACCCCTGACGCGGCTCGGGCCTATCGTGATCGCAGGTTTCGGCGAGGTCGGCCGCAAGGTACGACAGATGCTCGCCGATGCCGGGGAGACGACCGTCGTCATCGACCGCGAGGCGACTGAAGGTGTCGACGTTGTCGGCAATGCGCTGGACCGAGAGACCCTGGTGCGGGCTGGTGGCGGCGGGAACAATGGCGGGGTGGGACAGGCGTCGATGCAGCGGGTGCAGGTCCCACAACGGCTGGGCGGCGGGGCGTCAGCTTCCAGTTCCAACGAGGTCAGCAAGGCGCCGAGGAAGAACCACGATCCCTTCGCTTGGTTGATGAGACACGTGTTCTTGCCAATCCAACCGAGGCCGGCGTAACGGGCGTAGGCGGCGTCGAGAAACGGCGCGGCGTCAACGCAAATCTTGTACTCGAACGGCGGGGCTCCGGACTCGGCGATTCGCGCGGCCAACCGGCGAAGATCCCGGCGCAGGACGTCATGATAATCGTCGCCCCAGGCGTACCGGGAGATCCAGGCGCGCTCGGCGGCGGAGAACTCGGTCGAGCGCGGCTCGGGTCCATTGTAGAGCTTGGCCACGCAGATGACGGCGCGGGCTCCCGGGAGAAGATCTTTGGGCGATAGGCGGAGTTCGGCGCGATGGTCCGTGAGGTAGCCCATCTCCCCGGCCATCCCCGAATGGGCCCATTCGAGGTACTGCTCCGCTTTCCGGCACGGGCTCGGCGGGGGCGATGCCGGCCAGGTCGAAACCGCAGTCCCGGCTGAGCTGCTTGATCAGGGTCGCCGTCAACTAATCTCCTGTCTTTATAGTAGTTTATGGCGTTCACCAGTTCCCGTTCAGCGGCGGATATTGCCATACGGCTAAGAAAACAAGCAGTTTAATTCATATCCCCTGTAGCCGCTGACGTAATCTCGATGCATATAGTAATAGAGACTGGCAGCAGTTCAACTCAGAGGGACCCTCAACCCTTCCCAACGACTGGAAAAACATCATGCATAAACCCATCAAGTACGTCGAGAAGGCCTTGTCCGTCGCCGCCAACGGCGCCTGGCACGTTTTTGACTTCATTAACCAGTTCAAACAGAACCCGTCGTTCACCCCGAGCTGGTCGGATAAGCCGCTGTTGAAGTCCTACGAGAAGACCAAGCCGCCACTGGGCTGGCCGCGCGAGACGGACTCGCTCTGTCCGAAGTGTCTGCCGGAGGCTCGGCAGAAGATTGTCGACGGCGAGGTGGACTGGGAAATCCTTCTCAACGAGAAGGTCGGCGAGATCAAGGCCAGGATCATCGAGCGCGACGGCAAGATCCTGATGGTGAAGGAGTGCCCGGAGCACGGCGTCTTCGAGGACGTCATGTCGATCGACCCGAAGTTCACCGAGCACCTGGAAAAGGTTTTCCCGGGCCGCGACATCCGCGCCCACAACGACGAGAAGCTCCACAACCACGGCTCGAGCACCATCACCCACGGCCGTGGCATCGGTGCTCACCATCGACCTCACCAACCGCTGCAACATGATGTGCGACCCCTGCTTCATGGACGCCAACCAGGTGGGCTTCGTGCATGAGCTGGAGCTGGGAAGAAGTGAAGACCCTGCTCGACAACGCCATCTCGATCAAGCCGCGCCGGCAGATGTCGGTGCAGTTCTCCGGTGGCGAGCCGACGCTTTCGCCGCACTTCCTGGACGCGGTCCGCTACTCCCGCGAGGTCGGCTACCACAGCGTGCCAGGCGGCCACCAACGGCATCGAGTTCGCCAAGAGCCCGGAGTTCTGCCGGCAGGCGGCCGAGGCCGGCCTGCGCTACGCCTACCTCCAGTTCGACGGCGTCGGCAACGAGGCCAACTCGCACCGCCACGTCGGCAACCTCTTCGACGTCAAGATCAAGGCCATCGAGAACCTCCACCAGGCCGGCGTCGAGATCGTGCTGGTGATCACGCTGGTCAACGGCATCAATAACGAGCAGGTCGGCAGCGTCATCCAGTTCGCGCTCGACAACCCGAAGAAGATCTCTTTCCTGAGCTTCCAGCCGGTTTCCTTCACCGGCCGCGACGAGGAGATCACCGACGAGCGCCGCAAGGCCCAGCGGTATACGCTGTCGCACCTGGCGCACGACGTCAAGAACCAGACCGGACTCGGCGAGCCCGCTCGCGACTGGTTCCCGATCTCCTTCATCAGCACGTTCTCCGACTGGGCCGACCTGGTCCACGGACCGGCGGCGGAGTGGGGCCACCTGAGCTGCGGCTGCCACCCGAACTGCGGCACCGGCATGGCCGTGATGGTCGACAAGGAGACCAAGGAAGCCGTCCCGGTCACCGCTTTCCTCAACGCCGACCGCTCTCGAGCGCGACGTGGCCCGCGTCAACGACGCCGCCCGTAGCAAGTTCTGGAGCGTGGTGGGCATGGCGCTCTCGCTGATGCGGAACTACGATCCGTTCAAGAGCGCCGACCCACTTCAAGCTCACCGACTTGCTGCAGAAGTTCGACAAGACCTTCGGCGCCACCGGCCGCGACTACGGGCAAGTCCACGGCGATACGCGCCTGCAGCGATATCGAGAAGCGCCGCAAGGACCGCTGGCACTTCCTCTTCATCGCCGGCATGTGGTTCCAGGACCTGTTCAACTACGACTTCCGCCGCACCGAGCAGTGCATCATTCCCTACGCGACCCAGAAGGGCGAGATCAGCTTCTGCGCCTACAACACCGGCGTCGGCTGGCGGAACATCATCGAGAAGATGCACATGACCGCCACGCTGACGAATGGTACGAGGAGCACGGGCCGTCACGAGATCTTCGCCGGCAACAAGGAAGTGCCGCTCGAGGAGCGGGCGACTACCTGGTGCTCAACGAGGAGGCACGTCAACGCCAAGGCGCCAGGACGACCTCGACCGGCTGGGTATTCCGAAGTACGCCCGCGACGAGAAGATCCTGGCCCGAGACGCCAAGCTCGCAGCAGGACCCGGAGCACAACGAGCGGATGGAGAAGCTCTACCGCAAGCACGTGCTCAAGGAGCCGGAACCGGAAAAGCTGGTGCAGATCGGGATCGGCGCGCCGAAATCCTCGCTGGTGCAGCTACCGACTAACGGCAAGGCCGCCGCGGCAAAAGCCGAGGACAAGGCCGAGACCCGCGAAGAAGTCGGAGCGATGGGAGACTAGCTCCAAAGGGCACAAACCAAGAATTCCTCAAAGCAAATTGCCAGTACCGCCGGAGAGTTGGCAGAACCTCCGGCGGTTTTTTTTGTGAGAGATCCGGTGAATCACCACCAAAATCTACTCGGACATTGTAGACCGGATTTTGAATCGCCCGGATATCAAGAATCGCATGAGGGCCGCACCTGCACGGCAATCAAAAGGGCTTGAACCGGCTGGGTCGTGATGGAGCGGATCGTAAATGCTGGTTCCGGCACGGAAGCACGCGGTGGTTGTGGGTGGATCAGGATGTCCGGGAGTCTTGAAGCATGCGCCACAGCTCCCTCACGGGCGCGGCTCGTCCTTGACCCTACAAGCGATAGAATTGAGAATATGTTGCGTTGGTTTGGGCTGCTGTGTCTTTATTTCTCGTTCGTAACCTCTCTGTGGGCGCAAAACAGACCTTTTGATGTTCATGCGCTGATGGAGTTGCAGCGGATCAGCGATCCGCAGTTGTCGCCGGATGGGACGGCGGTGGCGTTCGTTGTGCAGACGGTCGATCTGAGCGCGAATACCAAGCCGCGGCAGATCTATACAGTGCCCGTGAGCGGCGGCAGCCCGCAGCGGATTACCTGGGCCGGTTCGAACAACTCCCGTCCGCGTTGGTCTCCGGATTCGCGGCAGATGGCCTTTGTTTCAGACCGCGGCGGCTCCAGCCAGTTGTGGGTGATGGACAAAGACGGTGCAAGCCCCCGGCAGGTCACCGACATCGCAACGGAGGCGGACGGAGTACTCTGGTCTCCCGCCGGCGACTATCTTCTGTTCACCTCCGAGGTCTTCCCCGATTGCGATGGCGAGGCCTGCAACGCCCGGCGACTGGAGGCAGCGAAAGAGAGCAAGCTCAAGGCGCGCATCTACGATTCCCTGCTGTACCGGCATTGGGACCATTGGCGAACCGCGCGGGTAACACACCTGCTAACAGTGCCGGTCTCCGGCGGGGCGGCGCGTGATCTCACACCCGGGCCACTGGACGCGCCGCCGTTCAAGCTCAGCGGGCCGGAGGACTATGCGATCTCCCCGGACGGGAAGGAGATTTGCTTTGTCATGAAGCCGGACCAGAACCCGGCCGTCAGCACGAACTCGGAGCTCTACGTGATAGACGCCGCGGGCGGGGAGCCGGTGCGGGTCACGAACACGCCCGGCGCCGACAACGGACCGCAGTACTCGCCAGATGGCAGCATGCTCGGTTTTCTCTCGCAAATGCGCGGCGGTTACGAGAGCGACCGGTGGCGGCTGGCGGTGATGCGGCGGGTTCCGCGAGAGGACGCCGCTGAGGGCGCGGAGGCCGCCAAGTGGCGGTGGGATCCTGAAACAACCTCGTATCTCACCGATGGCCTCGACCGCCCGGTCAATGAACTTACCTGGTTCCCGGATTCCCAACGCATCTTCTTCACCACGGAAGACCGGGGCCGCTCGGCGATCCAGATGATGTCAGTGAGCGGGGGCAGCGTGCGGGTCGTCGTACCCGGCTCCAGCACCTTCGGCGACATGCAATTCACCCCCGGCGGCCGCACGATGATCTACACGCAACAGAGCGGCTCGCGGCCCGTCGAGATCTTTTCTGGCTCCGCGTCTGGCGGCGCTCCGGTGGCGTTGACCAACCTGAATTATTCGGTTCTGGAGCGTTGTCAGCTCACTCCGTTCGAGGACTTCCGGGTGGATGGGCCCGGCCAGACGCCTGTGCAGAGCTTTCTGCTGAAGCCTCCGGATTTCGATCCCGGCAAACGCTATCCGGTGATCTTCCTGATCCATGGCGGACCGCAGGGAGCTTGGGGCGAATCGTGGAGCTACCGCTGGAACGCCCAGGTTTTCGCTGGAGCGGGCTACATAGTTGTGATGCCAAATCCAAGGGGGTCAATAGGTTACGGACAGAAGTTCACTGATGACATTAATCTGGATTACGGCGGCAAGGTCTACGAGGACATCATGACTGTCGTCGAGCACGTGGCCAACCTGCCCTATGCCGACGCGGGAAACATGGCAGCGGCGGGAGGATCCTATGGCGGCTACATGGTCAATTGGATGCTCGGACACACCCAACGCTTCCGGGCTTTCGTCTCCCACGCCGGGTTGTTTGACATGCGGAGTTGGGCGATGGAGACCGAAGAGCTATGGTTTCCCATCTGGGATCAGCAGGGCATGCCGTGGCAAAACCCGGAGATCTATGAGCGCTGGTCTCCGAGCACGTACATCTCGGATTTCTTCACGCCCACGCTTGTCATCCATGGCGAACAGGATTTCCGGGTCCCCTATGGCCAGGGATTGCAGCTTTTCACCGCGCTGAAATTGCAGGAGGTCCCGGCGAAGCTGCTGCTCTTCCCCGAGGAGGGGCACTGGATCGGAAAGCCACAAAATAGCGTTCTATGGTACGACACGTTTCTCGGTTGGATCGACCGGTGGCTGAAGCATGGCGGATCGGACCGGCCTTCGCCGCCAAATTAGCGCTTCTCGCCAGCCGCCTTCTTCTTGATCGGGATTTCGAGGCGCTTGATTTTCTGGTTCAGCGTCGAGAGCGGGATGCGCAAGGCTTCGGCCGCTTCAGTCTGGCTGTAGTTGCAGGCTTCCAGGCTGTCCATGATCTTGCGCCGCTCGAAGTCGGCGACCACCTCGAACAGGGAAGCGTCGGCGGCGGCAGCGATCCGCCCGCGTCGCGGCGGATGCGGATGCCGCTCGCATGGAGAACGTGATCCGGCAGGACGCTCGACGGGCACCGTCTCCTCGGTGGCCAGCACCACGGCGCGCTCGATGGCGTTTTCCAGCTCCCGAACATTGCCCGGCCAGTTGTGATCCATCAGCACTTGCATGGCTCGTCTCTCGAACTCGAAGCTGGCGCCGGCCGTCCGGACCGAGGAACTTGTCGTTCTCCCGGCAGTACTTGGTGAAGAAGTGCTCCACCAGCAGCGGGATGTCCTCCTTGCGCTCGCGTAAAGGCGGCAGCACCAGGTTGATGACATTCAGGCGATAGTAGAGATCCTCGCGGAACTTCCCTCCTCGACCAGCCGCCTCAGGTCCGAGTTGGTGGCGGCCAGGATGCGAACGTCCACGCGCACCGTCTCCGAGACTGCCCAGCGGCATGAACTCCCGTTCCTGAATCACGCGCAGCAGTTTCGCCTGGATATCGAGACTGATGTTGCCCACTTCGTCGAAGAAGATGGTGCCGTTGTTGGCGGTCTCGAAGTAGCCCTTTTGCGCGAGCGCACGTCGCCCGGTGAAGGCGCCCTTGATGTGGCCGAACAGAGTGGACTCGAGCAGATCCGGCGGCAGCGACGCCGCTGTTGACGGCAACGAACATCTGGTCGGCGCGGGGGCTGGCGGCATGGATCGCCTTGGCGATCAGCTCCTTGCCGGTGCCCGTCTCGCCGGTGATCATGATCGTCGACCGGCTCGGCGCCACCTGCGCCACCAGGTCCAGAATCGCTCTGCATGCGCTCGCTCTTGCCGACGATGTTGGGGAAGCTGTAGCGCTGCCTTGCAGCGCGCGCTTGAGTTGGATGTTCTCGCTGCTCCAGCCGGCCGCGTGTCGATCATCCGGGCGATCTCGATGCAGGAGCTTGTCGTTGTCCCAGGGTTTGGTGAAGTAGTCGTTCGGCGCCGGCCTTCAACGCCTGTACGGCGTTCTCGACCGAACCGTAGGCGGTGATCATGAAGATCGGCGTCTCGCCGGTCTCGCTCGCGGACCTCGGGCAGCACCTCCATGCCGGAACGGTCCGGCATCATCAGGTCGAGCAGGACGAGGTCGTAGCTGCAGCGTTGTCCAGCCGCGCGCAGTCCTTCGCCGACCGTTCTCGGCGGTATCCGACGCGATAGCCCTCCGAGGTCGAGCAGAATTCGAGGCTCTCGCGGATGTCGGCCTCGTCGTCGATTACCAGAATGCTGTGCTCGCCTGACTGTGGGAATGGGTGCCTCCGCCGCGCCGGTTCAGGCAGTCACCGGCTTGCTGCACCAAGGGGAAATCCAGGTGGAAACAAGTCCCGGCGCCCGGCAGGCTCTCCACCTCTATCGTGCCACCATGCTCTCTGCACAATCCCGTACGTGACCGACAGGCCCGAGCCCGGTGCCTTTCTTGGCCGCCTTGGTGGTGAAGAACGGATCGTAGATACGGGCGAGGGCCTCCGGCGGAATGCCCTTGCCGTTATCGGCCACGTCGACCAGCGCCGAGCCGTTGGCGGCAGCGTGCGCACCCGCAACACGCCTCCGGTCTCCATCGCGTCGCGCGCGTTCAAAAAGAGGTTGAGGAACACCTGCTGCAGCTTGCCGGCGTTGCCCTGACTGAGCGGCAGCCATTCCTCAAGCGACAGGTTCGACGGAATGCACCGTTCTTTGCGAGTTGGTGTTCCAACGAGCTGATCGTCTCCCGGATGATTTTGTTCAGGTCCATCTTGTCGAACTCCGTCTTTGAGGTGCGGGAGAAGTTGAGCAGGGAGTTGACGATCTCACTGGCACGGAACGTCTGGTCGGCGATCTTCTCAAGCATCCTGGCCTTCTGCTCGTCGCTCGAGACCTGGCGGGCCAGCATCTGGGCGTAAGTGGAGATGACGGCGAGCGGCGTATTCACTTCGTGCGCGACTCCGGCGGCGAGCAGTCCGATGGAGCTCAGCTTGTCGGCCTGTATCAGCTTGCGCTCCAACTCGGAGCGGTCCGTGATGTCGTCGAAGATGATCAGCCGCCCGATCTGCTCGCGATCTCTTCGATACCAGCGGCGCAATCGCGATGTTGACGTCGCCTCTTCGATTGCCCGGGAGTGCCGGCCGGCTGCCATTTCCGTTGCCGCCGTTGCGCGTTCGTCGGGATGAGGCTGCTGGTTCGCAATGCGACGGAATGTCACGGCGTTGAGCTTGCACTTGTAAATGTGGTGGATGCCGCTCTCCCCGCGGGTCTGTGTCGAACTCAGCGGCCAGCTCCGGCGGGAACAGTTCGCTCAATCGGCGGCCCACGGCCACTCCCTCGGGATGCCGGTCAGCAACTCAATCTGTGTGTTCCAGCTCCCCACCCGGTCTTCCAGGTCGACCGCCATGATTCCGACGTTGATCGACTCGACGATGTTCTCGCTGAAATCCTTGAGCCTGCTCGTACTGCTCCACCTTGCTTTGGAGCGAATGGTAGAGGCGGGCGTTCTCAATGGCGATGCCGACGTAGCCGGAGAGCGTGACAAGCAATTCGATGTCGTCACTGGTCAGAAACTCACCTTTCGCGGTGCGGCTGACGCCGAGGTAGGCGATCGTGCGCCCCCGGACCGAACAGGGCACGTAGTAGGTCAAATCCAGCGTCGGCGATCGACTTGCGCGCCGCCGGGGACCAATGGTGGGAGACCACATCCAGCAGATGTCGCGTCCGCTCGAAAAACAGGTAGGGCCGCTCCGGCCGGGAGCTCAGGAAGCTCAGGTCCAGCTCTTCGGGCAGCGAGCTGGAGAACCCGACACCCTTGTGAAATCGATAGCCGGTCTCGTCTTCGCCGGCGAGGAAGAAGGCCACCTGCTGGATCGACAGTGTATGAACCATGCGGTCCGCCACCGATTGCAGCATGGTGTCCAGGTCCGTCTCCGAGCCCAACTCGCGGGCAAACTCAATCAGCGTCCGGCGGTAATCGTACCGATCTTTGTAGAAATAGTAACGGTCCAACTGCTCCTGAATCCAGTTGCGGATGGGCTGAAACACGAACGTCGCAATCACGATCAGGATAACCACGGCCGTGGAGCTAAGATCCTCGAACTCGCCCAAGCGACAGGACCAGCCCATAGGACACGCCCAAGACGGCCAGCGTCGCCAACGTGTAGGCGTAACCCTGCTGAAAAATGACATCGACGTCCATCAGCCGGTAGCGGAGCACGGCGTAGGCCCAGGTGAGCGGGACCAGGGGCAGAGAGAAAATGGCCAAATCCATGTACGGACCGGGGACAACTCCGAGCAGGTATGGCACGACATAGAACAGCGTGAACGGAAGGATGCCGAAGACCGCACCGTTGCGCAGCCATTTTAGCTGCTGGCGTATGATTGGGTCCCGCGCCTGCCGGTAGGCCGCGCGTCACGGCCGCGGCGCCCAGCAGATAGACGCCCGCCAAAAACGTGAGCCAAAGCCGGTCCATGAACCAGCGCAATTCCACCAGCGACATCGCCCCGACCTGCAGGACCCCGGAAGCAAGTCGCCACATAGACCGCGAGAATGACCGTCGCCGGCAGATAAAGAAGCGAAGTCCGAAAGTACCCTCGAATCCACCTCCGCGGCTCGGGGAAAGTCAGACAGAAATGGAGAAACAACGTCGGGCGCGAACAGTCCCGCGGCGACGTTGCCCCAATAGATCACTTTGTCGAACTTGTTGAGTTTGCCGGTGTAATGGAACGAAGTGCACAGCACGAACGAAACCAGGCAGAGCAAATAGAAGTGGCGCGCCTTGTGGGCGCCGCCGCGCCGGAAGTAGACGAAAATCCCGATGGCGAGATAGGCCAGCCCGACGACGTACTGGTAGTAGATGGCGCCGCCCGGCACGCTCTCCCCGACATAAACTGTGGCCTCCGCTTCGACTCCGTCGCGGAAAAACGTATACTCGGCTTTGTTCCAGGCTCCGATTCTCGCCAGCGCCTGGGGAACGGCGATCGCATCAGGAACCGGCGCGCCCTGGATCTTTAACAGGATGTCACCGGCGCGGAGACCGGCCTTGGCCGCGGCGCTATTGGGGGCCGTGTCGAGAGCCTCGACGTGGCGTCCCCCGTTATCGGAGGTACGGTCGACCCAGATCGCGCCGTCGTCCGCCATGCGGAACTTGCTCTGCTGTTGAAAATTAATTCCGGCCGAAATGACGGCGGCGGCCGTAAGGATCACGAGCAGAGCGCCGATCAATTGTGCCTTAAGTTCTCTCACCGGAAAAGCTCGTTGTGGGCGCTCAGCGGACCGAGACACCTACCCGGCCTTCACTGAGCAATCCGACTTCCAATCCGCGAATGCAGGAACTGAATAAACAACTATACTATGGTTTCAAGCACATAGACGACGCTTTCCGGAATCCGGATTCCTTTTTCGGGAATTCGGCGCTTTCAGGAAATGTAGAAACCTATCGAACTTCGGGGACCGGAAAAGTCTCAAGCTCCATCTGGTCGGAAACCGGGCGGCTTCGCCGGACGTCCAACCGGAAGTCATGCTCTATGGCGAAAGGCACGGGAGGAGCCACCCCGCCGGGTTGACGCTCCCCCTCAAAACCATACAATCGAGTTAGCTAAGCGCCGAAGCTGGATATGCGTATGAGAAAGCTACTATTTGCGTTGTGCCCCGTCCTTGCACTCATGCTACTGGCCTTCGTTGGCCCCACGGCGGCGCAGGACCAAGCCGAGGCCCCGGGGCAGCGTGAGACTGTCGCCAAACCCCTAACCGAGAAGCAGCGCAAGAAAAGAGATAAGCAGCTCCGTAAAGAATTGGAGCGGCCATTCCGGAAATGGCTTGATGAGGACGTTACCTACATCATTTCCGACGAAGAGCGGACCGCCTTCAAACGCTTGCAGACAGGCGAGGAAATGGAGCAGTTCATCGAGCAGTTCTGGCTGCGCCGCGATCCGACGCCGGACAGCGTCGAGAACGAATTCAAGGAAGAACACTACCGCCGGATCGCTTACGCCAATGAGCGGTTTGCCTCTGGAAAACCGGGCTGGAAGACCGACCGGGGGCGGATCTATATCGCGTTCGGCCCGCCCGGACGAAGTCGACTCTCACCCCTCGGGCGGAAGCTACATGCGGCCGTATGAAGAAGGCGGCGGCACTACCTCCACCTATCCTTTTGAGATCTGGCGGTACCGCTAGATCGAAGGCGTCGGGTACCGACATCATGCTGGAGTTCGTCGACCCGACGATGACGGGCGAGTACCGAATGACGATGGACCCCTCGGAAAAGGACGCCCTGATGTATGTGCCCGGCGCCGGATTGACCATGTGGGAGCAGATGGGCCTCGCCAGACAAGGCGGACCGCTTCAACCGCACCGACGGCACTCGACTTGGGAACGGGCGATCAGCCGCTCTCCAGCCGCATGAACCAGTTCGAGCGGTTGCGTATCTTCGCGGAAGTGCAGAAGCCGCCGCCGGTGAAGTTCAAGGACCTGGAAGCGGCGGTAACGTCGACCGTCAAGTTACAACCTCCTGCCGATGAAGGCGCGAGCCGACTATATGCGCATGACCGACCTCGACCGTCATGACGAACGTGACGTTGCAGTTCGACCGCAAGGACCTGGAATTCAAGGATGAAGAAGGGGTCTCGACGGCGACGATCAACGTTTACGCGCGCATCACCTCTATGTCGCGGCGGGTGGTGAACGTGTTTGAGGACGTCGATCACGACCGAAGTCCCGACTCCGCTGCTCGGCGAAGTGATGGGGCGTCGGCGATTTACCAGAAGTCGATCCCGCTGGCTCCGGGCAACTACCGTCTGAACGTGGTCGCCAAGGATGTCGTCAGCGGCAACATGAACAATTACGAAGTCGCGTTGCGCGTGCCCTACTTCGACGACGAAGAGCTCGGATGAGCAGCCTGATTCTGGCGGACCTGATCGAGAAGGTGCCGACCCGCAGCATTGGAACGGGCCAGTTCGTGATCGGCAGTTCCAAGGTCCGGCCGCGCATCGACGACACCTTCAAGCGCGATGAAAAGATGGGGATCTATCTTCCAGCTCTACAACTTCGATGTCAGCGAAGATACCCGGAAGCCGGACGGGAACATAGAGTACGAGGTCGTGCGAACTGGCGATAACCAGAAGATTTTCGAGTTCACCGAGGAGTTGGCGACGATAGATGGGGCGTCAGCCAACCAGACGACGGTCGAGAAGGTGCTGCCGCTGGGCAACCTGGAACCCGGCGAATACACAATCCGGATGAAAGTGACCGACCGGTTGAAGAACGAAATTCTTACTCCGGAAGCGACTTTCACGGTAATATAAGGGCGAGCAAGCCCGCGTGTGGAAGCGCGGGGAACGGGGCGCGGTCCTGAATGCATCCACGGACGCCAACCAAAATGATCATTCTGCTGGCAGTCGTGCTCGCCGGCTCCAATGCCGTCGGCGCGGAGCCGGGTGGGAAATTCTCAGGCAGTCTGATCGGCTTCGTCAGCAACCAGAGCGGGACCCCTCAGATGGGCGCCGCGGTCCTGCTCTACAACAATTACGACCGGCTGGTCGGCCGGTCGCTCACCAACGAAAAAGGCGCTTTTGGTTTCGAGTCCCTATTGCCGGGCGTGTACTCCATGCGCGTCAGCCTGGCGAGTTTCGTTCCCGCGATGAAGGCGAATATCGCCATCCAGCCGGGGATGAGGAGCTTTCTCTCCATCAACCTCGCCAGCGTGCTGAGTTCGATTGAGCTAATTTACGCCGCCCCCGGGGAGGCGTCGGTGATGAACGACGACTGGAAGTGGGTTCTGCGCGCGGCCACGCCCGCGCGACCCATATTGCGCATCCTTCCGGGCGTTGACATTAGCGATCCGGCCAAGGGGCCGCAACTGGCCTCGGCGCGATCCGAGATCTTCAGCCACACGAGAGGGTTGGTCAAGGTCTCAACCGGAGAGGGAGGTTCGCTGGCGGCATTCGGCTCCCAAGCTGATTTGGGCACGGCGTTCGCGCTAGCCACTTCGGTGTATGGCTCGAACGAACTTCAGTTCAGCGGCAACTTCGGCTACGCCTCGAATACCGGCACGCCGACGGCTGGTTTCCGCACCAGCTACAGCAACGACCTGTGGGGCGCGAAGCCGGAAGTGGCGTTGACAATGCGGCAGGTCTTCTTGGGCGGGCAAGCCGGTCTGGCGATGCTCCGCGGCAACCAGGAAGGCGCTCCGCCGCTGAGGACGATGTCGGTCAGCACGCTCGACCGGCGGCAATTGACGGACTCGTTGCATCTGGAATACGGAGCCTCGCTGGAATCGGTCGCATTCATCGAACGGTTGAATTACGTTAGCCCATACGCGAGAATCACCAATGATTTCGGGCGGTTTGGCGCCATCGAAGCGGCCTTCAGTTCCGGCATGCCTCCGGCGGAGTTGATGAGTGGCGCCCGCGGCCCGGAGTTGGACATGCAGGACGACCTGGCCACGCTGGCGCTCTTCCCCAGGGTTTCGCTGCTCGGCGGAGCCGCGAGGGTTCAGCGCACTCAGAACTTCGAGATGGGCTACCGGAAGAATTTAGGCAGCCGCTCCGTCGCGGTCAGTGCGTACCGGGAAGGCGTGACGAATTCAGCCTTCATGATGGCTTCCACTGGCGGATACTACTCCGGCGCGGATCTGCTCCCGGACCTCTCTTCGAGCACTTACGTCTTCAACATGGGCGACTTCGAGCGGATCGGTTTCCGGGCCTCGGCGACACAGAAGGTTGGCGACACTCTGACCTTCACGCTGGCGGGGGGCAACGGCGGGGTGCTGTCGAACAGTTCTTTGGCGCTGGATACGACAAATCCGGACGAGTTGCGGGGAGCCATGAAGGGCGAGCGGCGCAATTGGGTCGCGGCGAAGGTTTCCGGAATAATCCCGTGGACCGGGACCCAATTTTCCTCCGGATATCAATGGACCGATTTCAGTGTCCTGACGCCGAACCATTTGTATCTGACCAGCGGCGTCCAACCGGAGTTAGGATTGAATATTCGATTGCGCCAGTCGCTTCCGTCCTTTGGCATATGGTCCGGACGTCTGGTGGCTAGCGCCGAGTTGCGCAACCTGATGGCCCAGGGTTATATTTCAGTGGCCACCTCCGACGGCCGCACTCTGTACCTGATCCAGAACCCGCGCTCCGTCCGGGGCGGGCTGAGCTTCATTTTTTAGAGCCGTGCTCCTTCCGACGGCGAACGGTTCGGGCGCGCGATTGACTCACGGCGAGGTTACAGAAATGGCTGCCAGCTTTCGGCGATCTCGCGCAGCTCGGCGATTTCCCGATCTCCCAAGCCGGGCAGTGGTGGGCGCACCGGACCGACCGGCCGTCCCAGCATCTCGCTGAGTTTCTTCATCGCCGCCACCTCATATCCGCGTTTGCGGCTGCGGAGGGCAAAGAGTGGATGGACGTATTTGACCAGAATTTCGTTGAGGCGCGGGCAGTCGCCGTCGAGAGCCGCCTCTCCCCACGCAAAGCAGAGCCGGGGCGCGACCGGCGAGATGCTGGAGGTCAGAACCTCGATGCCGATGGCGGCATATCCGGCGGCCGCGTCGTCGCCAACACCGCCGATCCAGGTCAGCCGGTTTCCCACCCTCGACATGATGCGCTGGTAGGCTCTCATGTCCCCCTGGCCGTCCTTCCAGTACCGCAGCGACGGGACCTCTCCCGCCAGCCGCTCAACTTCCTCCGGTGAGAAATTGGCCCAGCCACGGCTGTAGATCACCAGGGGCAAACCGCTGGCGGAGCCGATGCCCCGGTAATAATCGAGCAATCCCTCGAACGGCGCATTGGGATAGTAGGGCGGCAGGACGAGCAGCGCATCCGCGCCGGCTTTTTCCATCTGACGAGCCATCGCCTGGGCCTGGGGCAGGCTCGAGCAGACGCAGCCGATCACCGGCATCCGCCCCGCTACGGCATTCACCGTCGTCCGGACGATATCGACCGACTCCTCGACGGTGAGCGAGAAGACCTCCGATATCCCTGCGGGCGCGTTGATGGCGCGGAACGGGTGACTCGCCAACATGGCCACGTCACGCTCCAGGGCGGAGAGATTGAGTTCCAGATTCTCGTGGAATGGCGCCAGCGGGAAGCCGATCATGCCGCGCTCGATTACCGGGTGGCCGCTCACAAATTCACCTCCATTCTCCCGCTACCAGCGAGGGAGCACACGCTTCCAATCCGGGTCTACGTGGGTTCTCATCTCCGCCTCGTCATCGCGCTTGCGGTAGGGGAGCTTGTTGTAGATTTCGCCTAGCCGCGCCACCTGGTCGAAATCTAGTTCGACGCCCAGGCCCGGCTTATCGGGGATTCTCACGCAACCCTCGTGAAAGGGAATCCGGCCGCCGGCCACCACCTCGTCCCGCTCCGTCTGCCACGGGTAGTGAGTGTCGCAGGCATAGGTCAGGCGAGGAGCCGCCGCGGCCGCGTGCGCCATCGTCATCAAGCTGACGCCGAGGTGATTGTTAGAGTGCATCGAAAGGCCCATGCCGAGCGTCTCACAGAGAAACGAGAGCCGCTGCAGGTTTCGGACACCGCCCCAGTAGTGCGGGTCCGACAACACGATCTGCACCGCGTCCAGCCGCTTGGCTTGCGGCACGTGCTCAAAGCAGGTGACGGCGACGTTGCTGGCTTGCGGCGCATCAATTCCCTTCTCGAGCAGGCGCCGCCGGACCTCGGCCATGCCTTCCATGCCGGCCGTTGGATCCTCCAGGTACCCGCCGCCGGAAAGTTCCTCTTCGAGCGACACGCCCACGTGAACCGAGGTGTCGGGCGACCAGGCGCAATTGGGATCGATCCGCAAAGGAACGCTGGGGCCGAATTCGTCACGTAAGGCGCGAATCGTCTCTATCTCGAGATCTGGCTCCAGGACGCCGCCTTTGAGCTTGATCTCCCGGAATCCGTACTGGCCTATCATCTCGCGGCATTGCCGAACCATCGACTCGGGGTCCAGGCATTCGCCATACTCGTCCTCCCGGGCATCGTCGCCCAGTCCCCCGCCCCCACCATGTTTATAGAACAGGTAGGCCGAAAAGGGGACTTCATCCCGGGCCCGGCCGCCCACGATGTCGCAGACCGGCAGTCCGATGGCTTTGCCTATCGCGTCAAGACACGCCACTTCAATCGCGCCAAAGGTCCGCGTGTGAATGTCGAGCGGATTCTCGCCGGGAACCAGGTACGTCTGGCTCCGGTCACCCCGCGGGATGTCTTTCGAGAGGTCTTGCCATAGGCGTGTCAGTTGAAAGGGATCGCGACCTACAACGAAACCGCGAGCCTTCTCGAGCGCCGCCAGCGGGCCATCGCCGCCGTAGGTCTCGCTGACGCCCACGAGTCCATCTGTGGTGCGGATCTCAACAATCGTGCGGAGAGCGTAAGGGGCGTGGCGTCCGTAAGAACTGCGCAGCGGCGCGTCGGCGATCGCCACGGGATGGAGGCGCAGCTCGGTGATCTTCATGGAAGAGCGGGCGGGGCGGGATGTTACTTCCGCATGCCGCGCTTCGGGCTTTTCAGCTTCAACTGCCGGCGCTTGGTCTTCTTGCGCTTTGGCTTACTGATCAGGAACGTGCCACTTCCCTGGTATTCAGCTTTGTACAATTTTTCGTCAGGCAATGTGTGTGGTCTCCAAGTATTTTCGTGAACTTCTACTCATTCTAGCGCAGTCATCGCGCGTACTAACTGGAGGAGGTGGGCGAGACAAGGAAACCGGCCTCGAGACGATGGCTGGAAGAGCATATAGCGTCGATTCGAGTCGTGCCGTCCGCTAGACCGATGGCGTTGTATCCTGGGAATTGGCCGACGTCAAATTCATCTCACACCCCGACAGATTGAAAGTTCTTCTCGCCCTGGCCGCGCTGTTTCTGGCCGCGGCGCCAGCGCAAACCGTTGCGCCGCCGGAGGCGGCGGCTGAGCCGATCTTCCAGCGGATCGACGAAATCACCGCTGGCCTGGCCGAGATTACCGGACTGGCCGTGGAGCGAAAGGTCGACTACGCGCTCATAGACAGAGAACACCTGAAGGAGTTCCTCGAACAGCGGGTGAAGGAAGAGATCGAGCCCGAGGAGATTCGGATTGAAGAACTGCTGTTGAAGAAGTTCGGTTTCGTCCCGCGGGATTTCGATCTTAAGGGGACGATGATCGATCTCTACACCGAACAGGCGGCGGCTTTTTACGACTTCCGGAAGCAGCGGCTGTTTCTGCTCAACTCCGGCGACGACGCCATGCAGGAGGCGGCATTGACGCACGAACTCGCTCACGCCCTGGCCGACCAGCACTTCAAACTGGAAAAGTTCCTCGACGCGGCCGGCAAGAACGACGACGGGGCTCTGGCGCGGATGGCCGTGATGGAGGGACAGGCGACATGGTTGATGTCGGAGTCGATGGTTCGCAAGATGGGACAGACGCTGGTGAATTCTCCGGAGACTGTTCGACTGATGTCCCGAATGATCGGCGCCTCGGGCGGCGAGTTTCCGATTTTCGACAACGCGCCGCTCTATATGCGCGAATCGATGCTGTTCCCATATACGAGTGGAATGCAGTTCCAGCAAGCTGTAGTGGAACGGCTCGGCAAAGAAGCTTTCCCGGAGGTGTTCCGCAATCCGCCGTCCACGACGCAGGAGGTCCTGCATCCAGAGCACTACTTCGTCCGCCGGGATGTGGAGCGGCCTAAACTCGCCCACTTGAGGCATGAGCGCGGATTTCGGAACCTTGCCGAAGGCGATGTGGGCGAATTCGACTACGCCGTTCTGCTGCGGCAGTTCGCGACCGACGATGACGTCCGGCGAATCGCGCCGGCCTGGCGCGCGGGGCGCTACCGGTTGCTCGAAGACAAGAAAGACGGCCGCACGGTGCTCCTGCAAACCTCCGTGTGGGAGTCCGATGAGGTCGCGCGAGCCTTTTTTGAATTCTACCGGAAGGCTTTGAAAGGAAAGTGGGACGATATGTCAGTCGAACGGGAAAATGCCGATTTTCTGCAGGGAACCGGCGACGACGGGCATTTCGAGGTACGGCTGGCGGGAAAGGCCGTCTATTCGGTGGAGGGGCTGCGGACGGGCGGCGAGATCGGGAAGTGGCCGAAACGCCGGGTCCGCTAGCGGCGTCCAACACGGGTGATAGGTCCAGCCATTGGATGGTGGGCCTGGGTTAAGCTAGTAGAAAGTACTTCGTAGAGGAGGGTTGGATCTCATGTATCGTCGTGTGCTGAGCGGCTGGATCGTCGCCACCCTTGTTTGCATGCCTATGTTCGGGGCGAAGATTCCGCGTCCCGCGGATGACTTCACGTTTCAGTTGCCGGGCGGCGAGAAGGCCAACTTGAGCAAGTACAAGGGGAAGGTGATCGCTCTGGAATTCCTGCTGACCACCTGCCCGCACTGCCAGAGAACATCCAAGGTGATGCAGCAGATGTACTCCGACTATGGCTCGAAGGGGTTCCAGGCAGTTGGCATCGCATTCAATGACGCGAACCTCCAGATGGTCAAGCAGTATGCGGTTCAAACCGGCGCCACCTATCCGGTCGGGCTCGGCGACCGCGACAAGGTGATCGAGTTTCTCCAACACCCGATCATGCTCACCCTTTGGACTCCGATCCTCGTGGTGATCGACAAGAGCGGCAATATCCGGGGCCAGTATCTCGGCACCGATGACTTCTTCAAGAACGAAGAAGTGAATATGCGAAAGACGATAGAAGAGCTACTCGAGGAATAGCTGAGGGGCGCGGGTGATATTCTCATCTGTTAGCCGTGCACTTTTCATCGATCGTTTTCAAGCGGGTGATTCCGGCGCTCGTCCTGGTATTGCTCACGCCTCTGTATCCGCAGACTGACGCTCCGGCGCCGGAGAGCGCCGGCAGTGGCTCAATGGGTCCCGCGGACAACGCCGGGAAAGCCGTGGGGCATGCCGCCAGCGCCGCCGAGCAACTCGATAGCCGGACGGTCTCCGGCTTGCCGCTCAACAAGCGCGACTTCAGCCAGCTCCTGCTCTTGGCCGCCGGGGCCCGAACCGACACCAACGGCGCCGCGAATTTCACGCAGCAATTCGCGATCAATGGGCAGCGTGGCACCGCCACCGTCTTCGCGATGGACGGCATCTTCACTTCGGATCCGGAAATGGGCGGAGCCACCTTTTCGAACTTCAACGTGGATGCAATTCAGGAAGTGGACTCGATGTCCGGCGTGATGCCTCCGGAGATCGGACAAGGGGCCGCCGGATTCACGAACGTCATCACGAAGTCCGGGACGAACGATGTCCACGGCTCCGCCTTCTGGTTCGTCCGGAACGCCGCCTTCGACGCCCGCAACTACTTCGACCGGCGCTCGGTGGCCAATCCGAATCGCCTGCCGCCGTTCAACCGTCACGAGTTCGGGTTGACCAGCGGCGGCCCCGTCTTTCTGCCGCGCCTTTACGACGGCCGCGGCAGCACCTTCTACTTTGTCCAATACCAGGGCTTCCGCCAGGTTCTGGGCACGACTCAGGTGCTATCGGTACCCAGCCTCGACGAGCGGAAAGGGATCAACACGACCGCCTTCGCCGGTGACACTCTCTACGTTCCACTCCATCCGGAGATCGCGAACGTGGTCAATGCGTATCCCGCTCCCAACGACGCCCAGGGTCCTTACGGCAACCGCACCTACTCGACGTCGTCTAAAATCAAGACGAACTCCGATCAAGTCTCCGTCCGCCTCGATCATCAGATCTCAGAGTCTCAAAGGCTCTTCTTCCGTTTCTCCTACAACAACGTCGACGGCCCGGCGACGAATCCGAATCAGACCGCCATTGATCCTGGCTTCGCCGTCAGCTTCCACGACCGCCAGCGCAACGCGGGACTCAAGCATCACTGGACGCCAACGCCGAATTTCGTGGTCGAAACCGCCATCGGATTCCTGCGGAGCACGCCGAATTTTCCGGCATTCAACAGTACGCAGCCTGCTCTGCGCTTTCTCGACGGCATCTATGAACCCTTCAACGAGTCGGCCGGATCCGTGATGGGCTCCTACGGCAACCTCTGGCAGTTTCACCAGGATTTCAGCCGCATCGCCGGCCACCACTCCATGAAATGGGGTTGGGAGCTGCGCCTCAACCGCGACAGCACCGTCTGGGGCTCCAGTCCAAATGGTAGCTACAGTTTCGGCGGCGGCGTGGCCAGCTCGCCTGCATACATTCGCTCGGCCAGCGGTCTGCACGACATCGAGAAGGGCGACCCGCTGCCCGACGCCCTGTCGAGTTTTCTTACCGGGAGCCCCTTCTCCTTCAACAACGCGCAAGCCCCACCATTGTTCGCCCAAGGCGACAAGATGGGCCTGAGTGCGATTCACCGCGACGCATTCAACGTTTACTGGCAGGACACTTGGAGGCCCTCCACGCAATTCTCCGTGACGTTTGGCCTTCGGTACGAAATCAACTCGCAGATTCGCGAGCACCAGAAGCGCGCATCCGCCCTGCGGTTCTCCGGTCCCGCCTTCTCCACGGGACCCGACGGCCGGCCGCCCGAGGCAAAGTTCCTCGTGAATCCGCAGCCCTCCTACGATCTGACCTGGAATGGTTTCGCGCCCCGTGTCTCCTTCGACTGGAAGCTCGGCCCGAACACGGTCTTCCGCGCGGGAGCCGGCATCACCAATCTGCTGACGAACCTTTGGCAGGAGAATATGCTCACCGGCGGCACACCGTTCTCGGTCGCCACCCATCTGGCGGCCGCGCCCGGAGCCCCGATCCCGTTCAGCAATAGCGTCATCCAACTCCCGCTGCCGGACTTCTACACTCCGGAAGGCGCCCTGATCTTCGCGAGGGGCCGATCCACCGACGTCGCTCCCAATACCGAGATGGATACTGACCGCTTCATTCACGAAATCGCCGCGCTCAGCCCGGACGGCCAGCTCCGGCCGATGGCTGCGGGAGGCATCGCCGACATTTTCACGACGGGTTACGTGCCCAGCGTCACAGCGAGTCTGGAGCATACTTTCGGCGACGTAACCGTCAACGCCGCCTACGTGGCCACCGCTGGCGTCCGTCTCCCCGCCATCAGCTACCCGAACGGCTACTCGGGCGCCGGCCCGGACTACGCCCGATACACCAGCTACGACGCCAGCGGCCAGGCCGAGGGCGGCTATGGGCTCATGTCGGTGATGTCCAACCATTCCCACTCGAGCTACCACTCGTTCCAACTCTCAGCGGCCAAGCAATCCGCGCGGCTTGGTTTGAGCTTCCAGGCCAGCTACGGCTACAGCAAATCACTCGACGACACCTCCGGGGTGCTCGGTGGTTTCATTACCGCCTCGTCCGGCGCCCTCAGCCAGACTTCCGCCCAGGACCCTCGCAACTGGCGCGCCGAAAAGGGCCCGTCCACCTTCGACGTCAGCCACGTTTTCAGCATGAGCGCTTTTCAAGAACTGCCGGTCATGAAGATCCCCGGACTGCGCTCGGCTCCACACTCCGTCACCACTGGTTGGCAGGTCATGGCGGTGACGACTTTGATGACAGGTATGCCCTTTTCTGTCTATTCCGGCATCCAGCAAACAGGCGCCGGCTCAAACTCCGCCGACCGGCCCGACCAGATTGGCGGTCCCAGTCTCTCCACCGGCCGCAAGATCCGCGAGGACTATTTCGGCCTCGGCGCGGACAATGCGAGCTTCTTCGGCATCCCGATCGATGTCCCCGGCGGAACCGGCCCCAACCGCGGCCGCTTTGGCTCACTCGGCCGCAACACCTTCCGCGGCCCCGGCCTCTACAACTTCGATTTGGGTCTCATCAAAGACACGCTCATCGGCTCCCGTGGAAACGCCGAACTTCTTACCGTCCAGTTCCGGGCCGAATTTTTCAACGCCTTCAACCTCGTCAACTTCGGCCTGCCCTCGAACATTGCGCTCGGCTCCGGCTTCGGCCAGATCAACAACACCGCCACCCCGAGCCGGCAGATTCAATTCTCCATCAAGCTGCTGTACTGACGATCATGGTTTCTCGCGGCTTGCATTTCATCTCGTACAACGGTTCAGGTTTCTCCGGAACCTTGAGTGCAGTCATAACTCTTGTAATTCCTCGGAAATTGCCTTACTCTCGTGTGCAGCAGCACCAACTGGAAACCAGCAACTTAGAGGAGGCTCACAATGTCCGCACCCAGACTCTGTTTCGACCGCGTCCTGCCGGCTGATCTGAACCGGCCCCGGCGCATGATATCGATCGGCGGCCGCCTAAGCGCGGTATTCGAGTTCCGCAAGCGGTGGGTCAATGGTTCGACTCTCAAAGTCCGCTTCCTGGAGGGGAACTCGGACCAAAAGGCGCAGGTACATGGAGGAAGCGGCCCGCTGGACGGCGCATGCCAATCTGAAGTTCGATTTCGGGGACCATCCCGACGCCGATATCCGCATCACGTTCGATTCGATCGACGGCGCCTGGTCGTGGGTCGGCACCGACGCCACCCAGATTCCGGCGAACCAGGCGACCCTTAACCTCGGGCTTCCTGGACCGCGGAACGCCGACCCACGAGTTCGGGCATGCGATCGGCCTGGGACACGAGCATCAGAACCCCGATGGCGGCATTCAGTGGAACGAGACGGAAGTCATTCGCGATCTTAGCGGGCCGCCCAACAATTGGACCGAGGCCCAGATCCGGCACAACGTTCTGGAGAAGTACGGCGTTGACCAAATCAAAGGAACCCGGTTCGATCCGGACTCCATCATGCTCTACGAGTTTCCGGCCCGCTGGACATTGAATGGCGTAGCCACTCATGGCAATTCCGACGTATCACAAATGGACATTGCCTTCATCAAGAGCGCTGAAGCGTATCCCGGCCGTGGCGGCTCCAGCGGTGGAGGCGACCGAACTCGATGTCATCGAGACGGCAGGCGTCTCAGCCAGTATCGGAGCGCCCGGAGAAGAAGATCTATACAAGTTCACCGTCGGCCAAGCGGCCCGGCACACCATCGAAACGGGCGGGGAGACGGATGTCGTAATGAAGCTTTTCGGCCCGAACAGCCAGACACAAGTAGTCGCCGAAGACGACGATGGGGGCATTGGCAGAAACTCGAAGATTGTGGCTGACTTGAGCCCCGGCGAGTACTTCGTTCAGATCCGTCACTTCAACCAGAGCGGCGGCGTGGGCAGCTACAGCATCCGCGTCACTCGCTAACGGCAGAGCGTCATGAAGATCCAAATCCCGGCCATGATCCAGGACCAGATGGTCACTCTGGCCAAGGGAATGCCCGACATCACCGAATCGGTCACGCATCGAAGAAGAGTTCTTCCTCGACGGTCCGGTTACGGAACGGATTGCGGTTCTCGACTTCGACGACGACGGCAGACTGCGACCGGGAGCGAGCTTCCAGGCTCCAGCGGCCGATGGCAAGAAGGCCTCTTACCTTCTGGACGAACCGATTGATCCGCTCTCGGACGCGTTTATCCAGGTCAACGCCTTCGCCACAGTCCGCAAGACGATGGAAATGTTCGAGGAGCCCGACACGCTCGGGAGACGCCTGACCTGGGGCTTCGATGCGCCAGCAGTCTGCTTGGTGGTTCCCCGCGCCGGAAAGTGGGCCAACGCTTACTACGAACGCGATTCCCACAGCCTCCAGTTCTTTCACTTCCTGTCGGCCAGGGCTGAGGGGACGGAGATCTACACCAGCCTCTCGCACGACATCGTCGCTCACGAAACCGGGCACGCCATCCTCGATGGAATCGCGCCGGATCTCTACAACGCCGTCAGTCCGCAGTCCTTGGCGTTGCATGAGTCGGTGGCGGACCTGACGGCGGTGCTTACCTCCTTCCGGAGCCGGGCGCTGCGGCAGACGGTTCTCGACCAGACCGGCGGCTCCATCGCGAACCCGACTGCGTTCAGTTCGATCGCCGAGGAGTTCGGGGCCGGCCGGCATGCCAGCGGCCAACTGCGCCCGCTGCGGGCTCTGCTCAACGACAACCGCTTGCCCGAATCGGGAGGGGCCCGCTGGGCGCCCCATGAACTCAGCGAGATTCTCAGCGGCGCGCTCTACTCGGTGATGGTGCGGATGCACGAGCAACGCAAGGCCGCGAACCCGGATTGGTCGTCGGGCAAGGCTCTGTTCGTCGCCAGCGAGCAGTTCAAACGGATGGTCCTTCGGGCGCTCGATTATCTGCCTCCGGGCGAGATCTCGTTCGCCGACTACGGGCGGGCGATCACCGCGTCCGACGAAGCGTTCCATCCAGCGTTCGCCGAGGAGCGTGAGTGGATCGCCAAGGAGTTCGAGCGCCGCGCGATGGTTAAGAGCGCGAACGAACTGAACGTCATCCCGGATCCGAAACAGATCGCCAAACTGAATGCGGCGCTGTCGCAGGTGGACCTCCCAATGCTGATCAAGAGCGATTGGGCCGCTTACACCTTCGTCAACACATACCGGGATTTGCTGGGTATTCCGGAAGAGCTCTCTCTGTGGGTTCGTCCGCGACTCGACGTGACCAAGCAGTACTGGCTCGGCAAGGAACATACCGAAAACATTCGTGAGTGCATCCTGAAGGTTTCCTGGGACGCGGAGGAGCAGAACCCGGCCATGCGCGGACTACCGGAACGCCGTCAGATCACCGTCGGCATGACACTCGCCATCAACTGGGAGAAGAAGACTGTGCGAGCGTTGCTGACCTCTGATTCATCCCGGAATCGGGGAGCCGGAGACCGTAGCGCGATGCTTCTCAGTCTGTATTCCGACGGTTTGCTCCGAATCGGCGGGGAAGCGATCGGCTCGATTGGAAAGCCGAACCGACAGATTCCCTTCGCCGAGGTTTCCGGAGACCTGCTGCGAGTCAAGCGGTCGGCGCGGATGCTTCACATCTGCGGCGGGGGGCCGGCATGAACAAGCTGACCGTGCGGCTTTACAACGTGCGCTTCGGCGACGGCGTGCTGGTCTCCGTACCGGACCAGGACGAAGCGGGCGTCCCGCGGATGCGCCACATTTTGATCGACGTCGGCAACGCGGCCTCGAAGGAGGGCGGCGAGGACGAAGTCTTCACACCGGTCTTTGAGGATATCCTGCGCATTCTGGACGGCCAACCCCTCGACCTCTATATCGCCACCCACGAGCACATGGACCATGTGCAGGGTCTGCTGTGGGCCGCGGAGAATCGCTTCGCGGGCGTCGATCTGGCGGCCAAGCTTAGTCCGCGGCACGTGTGGTTGCCAGCGTCGTCCGATCCGGATTACTATGACACCCACCCCGAAGCGAAGAAAAAACTAGGCGAGGCGATCGATGCCTTCTTCCTAACACAGAAATCGCTTAACGCCTCGCAAGAGCCGGTCCCAGAGGCAATCGAGGTGCTGCTCCGCAACAACAACCGATTCCTGGCTAAGTCCGCCGCCGGAGACCTCAGCCCCTCGCGGACCGCGGATTGCGTCGAATACATCCGCCACTTGGCCAGCGCCGGCCACACCCACTACGTCCACCGCTCGAAGGGGACAGACACCTTCGACCTCGCTGGCACGCATCCGTTTCGAGAGGCGGAGTTTGAGATATGGGCGCCTGAAGAGGATGCAAGCGAATACTACGGGCAGTTCCGGCCGATGGCCTTCGGCGACGCGCCCGGTCTCGCTCCGGGGCGGGACGGGGTCGAAGTTACGCCGCCCGCGGGTGTGGACGCCGGCGCCTTCTACAATCTGGTGGCACTGCGGCGGTCCGGCTATGTCGACAATCTCCTTGCAATCGATAAAGCCGCCAACAACTCGAGCATCGTCTTCTGCCTCAAGTGGCGCGGTTGGAAGCTTCTATTCCCCGGCGACGCCGAGGTTCGCAGTTGGAAGCAGATGAACAAAACCGGGGCGCTCTCACCCGTCCACTTTCTCAAGGTGAGCCACCACGGCAGCCACAACGGAACACCCGATGCCGAACTGCTGGACGAGATTCTGCCGCTCCCCGTTCCCGGTGGCCGCGAACGCCGGGTGGCCGTTTCCACCTTCCCCGATACCTACAGCGGCATCCCGCACAATCCAACTTTGGACGAGCTTGCCAACGTGCGTGGCTGCACACTCCTGACCACTCAAGGCCTACCGGATGGCGCCGCCCTCGAGATAGAATTTGAAGGCTAGTCGGGCGCTCGATTGATTCGTCCGTCTCACCGCGATAGAGTCAACAGAGCAAACATGAGTGGTACATTTCCAGGAGCCCTCGCCGTGTTAATCCTCGCGGCTTCCTTGCTGCCAGCCCAGCCGTCGTCCTTTCGGTCCGAAGACCTGTACGGACGGCAGGCGTACGTTCTTGAGAACGGAAAAATTCGTGTGAGCGCTCTCCGCGGCGGCGGCCATATCGCGGAAATTCGTCTACTGGCTGACGATCCGAAGGCGGACATCAATCCCCTTTACGTGCCTGTGTACCCGACGATCGAACCCTACGAGTACAACCAGGCGAAGCACGGAGCGTTCTACGGCAGCGGGGCGAACCGGTATCTCGACGCGGGTTACATGGGGCACCTGCTGTGCTTTCCTTCGTTCGGCCCCACTTCCTCGGAAGAGGAAGTTCGCAATGGACTGGGCTTTCATGGGGAGGCTTTGGCTGTTGAATGGACACAGCCGAAGCCGCCTCAAATCGATTCGGGCGGAGTCACGCTGTTCTACTCGGCGGAACTGCCGCTCTCTCAATATCGAGTCGAGCGCAGCATACATCTTCCCGCTGGCGCATCCGTGGCGCGCGTCGAAGAGTGGATTGAGAACCTCGCCGCCTATGACCGGCCCTTCAACCGGAACCAGCATGTGACCTTCGGTGCTCCCTTCGTCGCCAACGGCATGAACTTCCTCGATCTGCCAGGCACTCAGGGAACCAGCACCCGCGGCCGGACAACCGATATCCATTGGCCGGAGGGGACGACGCCGGAGGGCGGTTCGCTGGACCTGAGGCCTTACCAGAGGGATGCGAAGACCAGCGTGTTCCGAGCTATTCTGCTTGACCCATCGCGCGACACCGGCTATTTCACGATATACAACTCCGGCTACCCGCTGCTCATCGGATACATCTTTCCCACGGCCGGCAATCCGTGGATCTGCGATTGGCAGGAAAACCAAAGCGCCCCGAATACCCCGCGGCTCGGGAAGATGATCGCCCGGGGCATTGAATTCGGAACGTCGCCGCTCGACGAGGGAATCCGGGGAAGCGTCGAGCGAGGCGCCCTGTTCGGCGCGCCAACTTACGGCTGGATCAAAGGGCGCGAGCGCTTGAAAACCACCTACACGATCTTCCTGACCCGGATTCCACCCGGTTTCGCGGGGGTGGAAGACGTACAACTCGAAGCGGGGCAGATCGTGGTTACCGAGCGGAATTCAAAACATCGGATTAAAGTAGATAGCGGAGACAGGAATTGAGACATGAAACATGAACTGGTGACCAGACGATCCGCCGTTCGGGCGGCGGCAGGGATTGGAGGCGCGCTCGGCGTGGGAGCCCGCAAGGCCAGCGCCATTCACACCATCTCCGGGACCAAGGCCACTGCGTTCGCCCTCATCGGCGACGAGTCGCACAACTCCGACTACATACGTTCCGGGCTTACCAGCACGCTCGTCAAGGAGGCCGGCCTCCCGATCGATTTCACCGACGAAGTGCAAATGCTCTCTTACGAAAACCTGCGGCATTACAAGATCCTGATCATGTTCCGGGATGGCATGTATTTTCCGAACGGCTATTGGTACGCCATGTACTGGCAGCCAAAGCCGGAGGACGTCGTCAGCGACCCGCCCATTAAGAAGAAGATCGGAGGAGAGGCGGCGCACTGGATGACGGCGGAACAGGGTGGCGGCGTGAAGCGCTGGGTCGAAGAGGGTGGCTCACTGTGGGCTTGGCACAACAACAGCCATGTGTCGCTAACCAACAAGGATTACCGGGATGTCGAAGGCGCCATTTACACCGGGCACCCGCCCATCCGTCCGTTCAAAGTCAAGATCGTCAATCACGACCATCCGATCACGAAAGGTGTAAACGACTTCATCGTCACCGACGAGCAGCACTACGTCACCTACGACAAGGATCCGAAGTACGTGCTGGCCAGAAGCGTGAACGAAGACGGCCTCGACTTCAAGGACAGCGCCGGCCGGGTCAGCAATTCCTGTGAGTCGGTCTGGGCTTATGACTACGGCAAGGGAAGGGTCTGCTTCATGGCGCCCGGCCACATGATCAGCGCCCTTTGGAACCCGGAGTACGAAAAGATGCAAAAGAACGCCGCGCGCTGGCTGCTCCACGAGAATTAGCCTGCGAGCACGATGACAAGGAAGACGCCATGATCCTGCTACAGATCTATTTTGAGATTGCGCCAGAGAGAAACGCCGATTTTGAAAAGATGTACGAAGACGTCTACGTCCCAGCGATGCGTAAGCAGCAAGGCTACCTCGGCTCGAAGCTGCTGCGCATCTACGCCCCGGCGGTCTCGCGAGCCATACAGGCCGCCCCGTCCGAATTCAACTATCAGATGGAGTTGATGTTCGACACCGAGGAGAACCGTGTGAAATGGGTGGCCAGCCAGGAACACGTCGACGCCTGGGCAGCCGCCGAAGACATCGCCACGAGCGCCGCG
This sequence comes from uncultured Planctomycetaceae bacterium, assembly GCA_963815195.1. GTDB lineage: Bacteria > Planctomycetota > Planctomycetia > Planctomycetales > Planctomycetaceae > CAWAVN01. The sequence goes on along the minus strand of CAWFGE010000023.1, from coordinate 649,585 downwards.
TGGAGAGGCTATGACGTGACCGGCGCCGACGTGCCGTGAGCCGGCGGAATCTCAGCATGATCGCGCGGAGCAGTTTCGCAAAGGCGCCGCGGCCGATGTGCTAAACTCACGTTGAGAGCGCCCGTAGCTCAGTTGGATAGAGCGCTTGCCTCCGGAGCAAGAGGTCGCAAGTTCGAATCTTGCCGGGCGTACCACTCACCTTCCATATCAGTCCTCCGATCACCTAAAGAGTTGACGCCTGTCCGACGATCTCTTTGGAGACAGGTCGAGATGGCGCGCATCCCATGCACAGCGAGTATTGGTCCGCGACGGAGTCAGTCCGGTTTCGGCCTTCTGCTGACTCTGGTGGCCATGGGAGTCACCGTACTGACCTTAGGCGCTGGTATAGATTTTAGCCATATCTATCTGGTACAAGGCGAGTTACAGGCGATGGCCGATGAAGTCGCGCTCAATGCCGCCCGAGAACTCGACGGCACAGCCGAGGGGTTGGAGCGGGCCCGAAGCGCCGGAGCGCGCCGGCGGCACTGCGAATGGTTTTCGGTAAGCACCGACGAGGTGAACGACCTCCGCTTTCGATTCCGGACGGATCCGGAAGCGGCTTGGCAGGTGTCACCGGCGCAAGCTTCGGGGCAGCGTTTCGTTGAGGTTGCCGTTGCTGCCAAGGCGAAACTCTTCTTCCTGCCAATAGTACCCACCGCGCCCGCGGCCCAACGTGTCGTCGTGCACTCTATCGCCGGGCAGGTTCGTCTCGGGCCGGGGCGCCGGACCGTGCTGAGGTATTCGATCGTCGCCCCGGAAGCCACCGCGGCCGGGTTCGGCTTTGCGCCGGGACAGCCCGTCCCGATCCAGGCGGAGTCCGCCGGTAAGTGCGGAGCGGCCCTGGCAGTTCTTTTGCGTCACGACACCGACGCCGCCGCGGATGACTATTCCCGCTACATCCGGCAAGGCAATGGGCAAAGGATACTGACGGCCGAAGTCAAGAGTCAAAATTCCGCAGCCGGTTCCCTCGGGTATGCCACCCTGCTTGTACCAGCGGACGCCTCCGTCACCGGCGAATGCACCGGAATCTACGTAGGCTCGTCCCCGGTGCTCAATGCCAGCCGGAACGGGGCCGGGCCGTCCGGACTGTACGAAGTGAGGCTCTCCGAATGACCAGACCATCCCGCCGGGGCAGCGGCCTGATTGAATTTGCGCTCGGTTTCTCGGTGCTCGCGGTGCTATTCGTTGGAATGGTCCAGTTGAGTATTTCGATGCTGGTTCTCAACCAACTCAGCAGCGCCGTGAGAAGCGGAGCGCGCTACGCAGCCATGGCGGAATTCGACGAACCTTCCTACCGGTTTGTTCGAAAGGTGCAAAATGTGGTGGCCTACGGCATGGCCGAACCCGCCGCGGGCGCCGGCTCTGTCGCACCCGGCCTAAAACCGGAGAACGTGTCGGTGACGTGGACGCGCGACGCCGCCGGGGCGCCAAATACCGTGACCGTCTCGCTCAATGGCTATTCGCTCCCCACTATGAATGGGGAACAGACGCTCGAAAACCGCCCACGAATGACCGTCCAACGAGCAGGACGATGGAATCCCGGTCTTTAGGCGCTCCTGCGAACCACGATCGGATCCGAGGATAGCTTGGCGGCGAGTTCCTGTAGACTCGCGCTGACGAGTGTTTCCCCGTAGGCTTCGACCAGCGGCACGCCGGCGCTGGCGGCCATGACGCATGAGTCAGCGGCCGGCGGGATCAATTCCATCGTTTCGAGTTGCAGTTCTCGCTCCAGGACCTCCAGTTCCACCGGACAAGCCAAAGGGGAGCGATGAACGACAACGAGCCCTATGAGAGCTTCGGTTTTCCACGACCGAAGATGGTCCGCCATCAAACGGGCAGAGGCCACGCAGGTCTCTTCCCTGTCCACCACGAGGCCGATGAAATCCGCCTGGCGGGCTGCCTCGCGGATGGCTTCGCATGGTTCGGGAGGGAGGTCCAACACGAGGAACTCCGCCATGCCCTTGAGCCCTTCGATGACGGACCGGACATGCGAGGCTGTACATGGCCTCGTTTCCGAAGCGCGTTGCGGGCCGCAGAGCAGACTCAGTTCCGACGAATACCGAGCCAGGCGGGCGTTGATTTCGACTTCATTGATCGCCTCTGGCGTCAGTCCCAAGAGAGCCGAGAGATTTCCGTGCACGGAGACGCGCTTGAGGTTTTGAGCCACCGTCCCATGGTAGCCCCGGATTTCAGCAACCACCGTCTTGCGCTTGCCGGCCGCGAGCGCCGCCCCGACGTTGAGCGCCACCGTGGTGGTTCCGACGCCGCCCTTGCCCCCGATGAAGCCAATTGTCCGTGCTTTCCGGCGGCGACCGCGGACTATGCGTTGCGACCCGGCCACGCGGCGAACCCGGCGCTCGAGCGCACATCGTACCGCGCGTGCCAGCCCCTCCGCGCCCTTAGCGCCTTTCACGATGTAGTCCTCGGCCCCGGCGCGGACCGCCCGCAAGAGAAGAGACTCCTCGCCGGCGCCGCCCAGGACGATCACCGGAATATTCGGCGCCACCCTCAGCAATCTCGCAAAGGCTTCCAGGCCAAACGAGTCCGGCAGCGACAGGTCCAGCAATACGATTTCGTAGCGGGCGCGGGCAAGCCGTTCCAACCCCATCTCCAGGAGACCCGACCAATGAACCGAAAACGGGGGAGCCGATTCCTTGTCAAGCGCCTCCCGCAGAAGAGCAACCTCTTCGGCGTCGTCCTCGATGAGCAGTACATTCACTCTGTCCATGGAACGCACAACTCCTCCTCTAGCTATTCGCCGCCGGGGCCTCGCGCCCACTGAACAGCCCCAGTCTCTTCAACGAGAAGCCGGGTTCCCGCCGGGGCGCGCCTCCAGCCGCGGACAGGACTTCCGCCAGTTTGGCAATCTGTTTCCCAAAGGCGCTCCCCTCGCCGAGAAGCGCTCCCTTCGCCATCGCGTCAGCCAATTCGCTCTCGCACGCCGGCAACGCCGCCCCAATCTCGCGACTTACCACCGCTTTCAGGACGCTCGTTCCCGTCGACCAACGCGACGCCTGGTTCTGGACGAGCGTCACCACTCCTTCGGCCAAACCGAGGTCTCTCAGAGACTCCAGAACCCGGCCCGTCGCGTGAACCGCCGAGAGGTCCGACGTGGTAAGAACAAACAGCCGGTTCATCTCGGGCGTCAGAGTTCGCGATAAGGAATCCATCCGGCCGAGGTCCACGACCACGAAGTCATAGGAGCGGGCAGCCGAGCGAAGCAGATGGCGGAAACGCGCCGGGGCCGGAGCTTCGATCTGCCCCATCAGCGCCGGAGAAGTGATGACGTCCACGCCGTCGCCGCTCTTGCTAACCACCGATTCCCAGAAGCCGCCATCCAGCCGGTGCACGTTGTCGGCCGCATCCAGAATGGTGTACGGGCTCTTGGCCTGCATCAGGAAGCCCGCGGACCCGCCATTGAGGTCGAGATCGGCAAGCAGCACCCGCTTTTCCCGCGGGTTGACCCAACTGACGAGCCAAGTGACACGCTACGGTAGTCGTGCCGACGCCGCCCTTCGTCCCGAGAACTCCGATGAGCATTCCTTTCGCCCCACCCTCGTCCGCTCCCAAGGGCGGTCGGCTATGCTGGCGCACCACCGCGTAACGTAGCGACCGCACCAGGGCCTCCCCCTCCAGACGGTCTTTCACGAGGTAATCCTGCGCACCGGCCTCCACCGCTTTCAAGGCGAGGCCGTCGTCGTCGTGGCCGGTGAGAAGTACGACCGGCGTCCCGGGCGCATGGGTCTTCATCGAAGTGAACGTCTCGAGCCCCATGCTGTCCGGCAGATTCAGATCCAGCACGATCACGTCGACATCGTGCTGCGCTATCGAGTCCAGCGCCCCTAACAGGGTTTCGGCCCGGTGCACTTCGAAGCCCTCCGGGTCCGCATCAAGCAGCATCTCCTGTACCAGGAGCGCATCGCCCGGATTGTCTTCCACGAGCAGTATTTGCAGTAGTTGGTCTGGCATTTTTCGAGTATTTATGTCGGGCGGGCGGCCCACTCACAATAGTTATCGGCGAAAACGGCGCGTATTACCATCGGGAAAACCTCGTAACCCCTGTGGTACTTCGAAGGAGTACCCCTAACCGGTCTACCGGGTATGGCCGCCTCCAGGCCGCTCCACGGTGTAAAATCGACGACTTGGAGACGCGGATACTTTCCTCGTGGCGCGCCCAGGCCCTGATCGTTCTTATCCTGGTGCTGGCCCTGCGTCTGCCGTTCCTCAACCAGGCCATTCAGGGCGACGATTATTACTACCTCAGCGGGGCGATGCACGCACAGATCGATCCGCTGCACCCGACGCACGGTGAGTATGTCTTCACGGGCAAGAAGGTCAGCATGCGCGGCCACCCTCACCCGCCGCTGAATATGTGGGTCCTGGGCGGACTGCTGGCTCTATTCGGCGATATCGACGAGGTACGTTTCCACGCCGCTTACATTTTGTTCTCGTTGATCGCGGCGTGGGCCATGTTGTGGCTGGCCCGGCGCTTCTCCCCAATCCCGGTCTGGGCGACCCTGTTGTTCCTCGCCGTGCCGCCGTTTCTGGTGAACGGCAATTCGCTCGAATCCGACGTTCCGTTTCTGGCGTTCTGGATGGCGTCGGCGGCCTTCTTCATCGCTGCCGTTGACTGGCGGTCTCCGTTGCTACTGGCGGCCGCGGCCGCCGCGCTGGTTCCCGCTTCGCTCGGAGCCTATCAGTCGGTACTGCTGATGCCGATCCTGGCAGTCTATCTGTGGATCCACGACCGCGGATGGAAGATGGGCTGGCTCGCGCTCGCGACACCGGCCGCGGTGATCGGACTCTGGCAACTATTTGAGCGGATCACCGGCGGCGCTCTGCCCGCCAGCGTGCTGGCCGGACATTTCGAGAGCTACGGACTGCAAGGGATGTCGAACAAGCTCAACAACGCCGTGGCCCTCACCGTTCATGCCGGTTGGATCGTTTTCCCGCTGCTCGCTATCCGCGCGTTCTGGCGGCTGCCTCGCTGGGGCTGGGCGGCGGTCACGATGGCGGCGCTGGCCGGAGCCGTCTGGCTCGACCCCCATCCGCTTTTCTGGGTCACCTTCGGCGCCGGCCTGGCGGCCATACTCTGGTGCCTGACACGGCTGCCGGACTGGCGTTCCCCGGATCAGTGGTTCCTCGCCGCATGGGTCGTCCTCTTCTTCGCGGCCGCACTCATCCTCTTCTTCGCCGGATCGGCGCGCTACCTGCTTCCCATCGCCGCGCCGGTCTGTCTCCTTGTCACCCGCCAATTGCCACGCGCGAAGGCATGGCTGGCGGTGGGCTTCGCGCTCCAGTTGCTGATCGGCCTGGGACTCGCCATCGTCAACTATCAGCATTGGGACGGGTACCGCCAGTTCGTTCGCGAGCTTGCGGACGAATTCCCCAGCCGCCGGGTTTGGGTCAATGGCGAGTGGGGCCTTCGCTACTATGCGGAAGCCCTCGGCGGCCTTGCCCTCGAACAGAGCCAGCCGGTACAGGCCGGAGACGCCGTTCTCACCAGCGAACTATCGTTCCCGAGCGAGTTCACGACCGGCGGCGGTGTGCGCACCGAACTGCGGGCGGCGAACATCGAATCCGCGATACCGCTCCAGATCATCGGGCTCCATGCCCGCTCCGCCTACTCCACGGTTACACTTGGGTATCGTCCGTTCGATGTTGTCCGCGAGCCAATCGACCAGGTCCGGGCCGAGGTCGTCTTGGAGCGCAAGCCGGCGCTGTCATACCTGCCGATGAATGCGCCGCAAGCTGAGAGCCAGATTGTGAGCGGCGTCTACAAGCTGGAAAACGGCGCCTGGCGCTGGATGGCCGGCCGGGGGGTCCTGCTGCTGAAGCCACCGGCCATAGCCGCGCCGCTCGAAGCCAACTTCTACATTCCGGAGCAATCCCCTGCCCGGACGGTAACGATTCTGGCCGACGGCGTCGAGGTAGCGCACGGTGAGTACCCGGAGCCCGGGAGCTACACACTGGTCTCGGATCGCGTCATCGCGGCGGCGGGAGATTCCGTGGTCATCGAGATCCTGGCTGGGGGCACGTTTTCCCCCCCGGGCGATCAGCGGGAACTTGGTCTGGTGCTCAACGCCGCCGGTTTCCGGAGTCCCTAGCCGACCAGCGCTCTCCAGCCGGTCTTCAGCAGGACGAAAACAAACCAGACTCCGAAGACCATTGAGAACGCCCTTCCAAATCGCATCCTCTTCACAGCGACGGAGAAGCCGAGCGCCATGAGAGCCATTACCCAGAAGGAGAAAAGATCCACGGAACTTAACAGCGCGATCAACCACGCGGGGCTCGATGCCGGATCGAAAAACCAACCGAGGTTGAAGGGAAGCGGATTGTTGATATCGAAGTCCGCCGGGTTGGTGAAATAGAGGGCGACGAACGCGAGCACCTGGTAAAGGCCGAACGGCAGCCAGGAATAGCTGACAATCGAGAGCGTCCGCCGGAACGTCATCTCCCCTCCGCTCGCGGTCTTGAAGACGAACAGCAAGGCGCCGGCGACGATCAGGAGCACAATGGCAGTCCCGAAAAACGCACTGAGGTAAACGATAATGCCGACGAATTTGCTTTGCTGTTCCACGATCTGCTGCCGCTGGGTCTCCGGCATATCCTGAAGCCGGGAGTTCTTGGCCATCTCCTGCACCATGAGGGTATCCCAGCCCACGATTTGAGAGAAGGCAAACACAAACAGGATCGACAAGAGTGTCAAAAGGATGACCGGGACCCACCAACGAGGCCTCGCCGCGAGGTTCTCGTAGACCGGCTTGGGCTCCCAGAAGATACCCGTGATACAGCCCAGCTCGCTCATGTCGCCGCCGGGCTTCCCGGGCGTCGTGGTAGTCGATGGTTGCATGGCTCCTCCGCCTTCCGCTTCAGGTACTCTGCTACAGATTTGGCTTCGCGTCAAGTGCTTTCGCCTCGCCGTTGGTGATACATTGCAGTTGGTGATGGGCTTAATTCCAGGAGCGGCCGCGCTGTTGTTGCTTTCGAGCTTGGCCGGGCGGGCGGCGGAAGTCGAGATCGCGATCGCTTACGACAACACCACGGCAAACGGACAATTTGGCGAAGACTGGGGATTCGCGGCGCTCGTGACCAATCGCAATGCGCGCGTTCTATTCGATTCCGGGACCGATCCGAAACTGCTGCTCGAGAACCTTGGCAAGCTGGGCATCGAGCCGGAGTCGATCACCCACGCCGTCATTTCCCACCACCACGCCGATCATATCGGCGGGATCTATCGCACCGTTCTCCGCAATCCCAGCATCAAGACCTTCTTTCTCGACAGTTTCCCCGCCCGGGATTTCGAAACGGCAATGGCGATTGGCTTCACCCCCGAGCGGGTGAAGGGTCCGCGAGAGATCGCTCCGGGATTTTACACGACCGGCACGATTGGCGAACGGATCCCGGAGCAGGCGCTCATCGTCGAGACTGCCGATGGACCAGTGGTCTTGGTGGGGTGCGGCCACCCTGGGCTGACGCCGATCATCGAGGCGGTGGAGGAGCAGCGCGGCGCGGATTCAATCCGACTCTTGCTGGGCGGCTTTCACATGATCCGTCTCGGCGAGGAAGAGGTGCTCCAGGAGATCAAGAGCCTTCAGAAGTTGAACGTCCGCGCCGTGGCTCCGATGCATTGCACCGGGGAGCGGGCCAAGCGCCTGTTTCGAAAATACTGGGGCACAGACTATCAAGCCGGGGGGGCCGGAAGAATTATCACCGTCGAATAGTGGAACGGGCGATGCGGGCGACGGTCTCCCGCGTCGTGGTCGAGGCCTTCAATCACTCGCACGCCATTTCCCCTTGGCGCCCATACCCGAGGGTCGGTAGGTCCGAAAAGCACGACAGCCGGCGTACCCACGGCGGCCGCCAGATGGGAAATGCCCGAATCGTTCCCGATGTACAGCCGCGCTCCGGCAAGCCACGCCGCGAGTTCGTCGAGGCCGTCAAAACGGCGCGCCTGGGGGAGTGTCTCCTCAGGCCCCGCCGCCCATTCGACACGCAGTTCCAGCTCCAGAAGCCGGGCTATGGCCTCGAAATTCTTCAGTGGCCAATTCTTCCGCGCACTGCCGGAAAAGGGATGGATCGCCGCATAGCCGCCGCGGAGAACGTCGCAGGGGATGCGCGGAACAGGATCCACGGCCCGGCCGCCCAAGGCGATAGCTTGCGACATATAGAAATCGACCGCGTGCGTGGCCGCTCGATCCGGCAGCGCCGGCAGGAACTCGATCGGAAGCCCAGTCGATCCGCGGCGGCGCGGAACCCCTCGCGGTTCGATCCGTACCAGGAGACGATGGAGTCAAATCCTCGAAGCGTCCGCAGCAAGGCCGGCGGCTCATCAGTTCCCGGCACCTCAAGCCAATCCAACCCCATGTCCTGCAAGGCCTCGGACCGTTGGGCCGAAGCGAACCAGGCTGGCAGTCGCGCGAGGAACCCAGATTTCGGTCCCGGCCGGTGATAGCGATTCGAGCGCCGGAAGGGAAACAATGACGTCGCCGATCGCGCCGGGCCGGATCAGCAACCGCTTCATTGAATGGTGACGGTGAGCGTGACGGGAACGGTCTTCGGAGGCAAGCAGAGCTTGTCGGTACAGGCTTGATAGCGCAGTTTTCCGCTGATCGTAATTTCCCCAGACGGCGCCTGGTCCGGGACACGGAAGTGCGTTCCGATATCGAAATCACCGGTGAATACGGAAAGCGGACTGGAGGAAAACGAATAGTTCTCCATCTCCGGCTTGGGGTAGATTATTTCACGACCTCCAATGGCTCCGCCGTCCAGGTCAGCTTGAGCGGGATGATGTACTCATCGGTGGGCTGGTGACTGTTGACGTGGTAGCCGGGCTGGATTTTCGCGCGGAGTGGCACGTCGAAAGCCCGTCCTTTCGCCGTGACGAAATCGGCGAGCGAGCTGACGGAAAGAACGTCCTTACCTGGCGCGGGCGATAGCGGCAGCGCCATCACTGGCAGCAGAAGCGGCATTAGAGCCCGCCGGCTGAGAAAGAAGCGTCTCGATATCACTCTCATAGTCTCCCTTGCTGACCAGACCGACGTGGATGGACGCGATGTTTCCGTCCCGGTCGATCAGGAACGTCGTGGGCAGAGAATCCACGCCGCCGTAAAGCATAGCCACCCTGTCGTCCCCCATCAGCACCCGGTAGTTGACGCGAGCCCATTCGAGGAATGGCTTCACGGTCGCCCAGCCGTCCTCGTCCATCGAGACGCCGATCACCGAGAATCCCCGGTCCTTGTTTTTCTTCTCAAACTCGACGAACCAGGGAATCTCCAGCTTGCAGGGGCCGCACCAGGTGGCCCAGAAGTTGAGCAGCACGACCTGGCCCTGATAGTCGGAAAGCTTCACGGACTTCCCATTGATATCCTTCAATTCAAAATCGGGCGCCTGCTTCCGGTCCGTGGCGGGCTTCACTGAGATGTTCTCGGGAGCGGCGGAACTCCCGCCGGAGCAACCGGCCAGCACCAGCAGCGCCATGGCCACGGCAACGCAAAAAGATCGCGGAAAGCTTTGATTCAAGAGGGTTCTCCTAAAGCTATCTTACTATACGGCGATTCGCCGGCCGGAATTTATGAACTCCGCGAACCACCGGCGGCGGCCTTGCCGGTATCGCCGGGCCAGGGTCCACTCCGGATGATCGGCGGCTCGCGAAAACCACCATGCGGCCGTATCGCAGAAGCTTTCACAGATGTATTCCCGCCACCGCCGGCTGCGTCTTAGCCGGTCGCTGTCCGACAAGGAGGCTTTTCGTAATTCCGCCGGCCAGCCGAGCTCGCCCCGGGCGCCACGTTCGCACTCGGCGTTGATCAAATCCTCGTACGCGCGTCTTCGTTGATTCGACAAGCGCGCCAAACGAAGTGGAATACCTCATGCACGAAGATACGTTCCAGCTCCCTGGGTTTCCTCACCAAGCCGCGCTCCAGCAGAATCAGACGGCCGCGGATGCTGGAGGCGCCATAAACCGCTACGCCATCGGCGCCCGAGGTGCGCAACCGGCCCCGATAGACCCGCAAGTCCGCTTCGGCGCGAATTGTGATCGGCCGCCCTTGAAACCCAGGCAACTCCGGACAGCTATTTTGCGGCTCCATCGAAGTACTCTTCGTTCTCAAAGGTGACCTTCATGGATTGGCGAACCGATTCGAACCACTCTTCGAACTTGGCGTTTCGCACCTTCTGCTTCATTTCTCTCCGGACATCGTCGAAGGGCAGCGTTCCCGTCTCCTCGACCCGAAACAGATAGAAACCGTTCGGCTGGCGAATCGGCTCGCTCACTTCACCCGCCTTCAGTGCGAAGACGGCGTCCTTGATATGCTCGGGGATCTTGTCGCTCTTGCCGATCGAGCCGAAATCACCGCCTTTTGCCTTGGATGTCTCGTCGTCGGAGTACTCCTTCACGAGTGCGGCGAAGTCCGCGTCCCCGGCGGCTTGCACGCGAATGGAATCGATTTTGGCCTTCGCCTCTTCCTCGCTAAGCACCTTCTTGCCGGCGAATTCCTTGCCCACGCTGTCGCCCGACCCAAAAGAGACGTACAAGACCTTCACTTTGGCCTTCGTGTAGTCGTCCAGGTGAGCATCGTAGTAATCCCGCTCATCCTGCCTGGTCACGGTGACGGAGTTGGTCGCCTGATTCAGCCGAGCCTGGGAAAGGATGTTCATCCGCACCCAGGCGAGTTGCTCTTTATACGGGCTCTTGCTTTCCAACTGACGCTCCCGGGCATACTCGATCAGCCGTAGCATCAACCCGTACTCGCCAACAAACTGCTTAGCGTCTTTCCTGAAATTCTCGCGAACCTGCGGCGACGCCCCCGCCACCGCGCTTCTGATCTCGCCGGCGGTGACCGACTGGCCATTTAGCTTGACGACTACGGTGTCCAGATCGACCGTGCCGGCCTCCTCGGGGTTCCCGGAGAAGAACGCTTCGTTCTCGAACGACACCTGGACGCTCTCGCGGACGCCGTCGAGCCATTTCTGCATGGCCGCTTCGAGATCCGCCTCTTTGAGTCCCTCCTCGCGGAGGCTGGCGTGACGGTCGGCGATGGCGGCCTGAAGCAACACCTGCATCTGGTTCCATTCGAGTTGCCCGCGGTACGGCTCCTTCTCGTCGAGCTGGTTCTCTTCGCCTTCGTGAGCCAGGTAGCTCACCAAAGCGTACTGCTGTACGAACTGCCTGGGATCGGCCTGAAGCTTCTCCCGCATCTCCGGAGGCACGCCAGCCAGAATGGAGTCGACGCCGCCCGCGGTAAGCTTCTCTCCGTTCACGGTGGCCACAACGGTCTCCGGACTCACAGCGCCGGCGCCGGCCGCCACCACACAAAGAAGCAGCACAATAAGTTTTCGCATTCCGAAATATCCCACCACCCCCAAGTTTCGCCCAGAAAAGGGGACGGTAACAAATTTACCCTTTTTCTGGTTTCTGGCTAGCGGGGCTGGCCGCGCTGGACTTTGACGCGCCGCGGCTTGCCCCGGCGCTTGCGGGCCGCCTCCTGCCGGGCCTCTTCCGTAATCTTGATGCGGTTGTCGACGCGGGTGGCTCCGGCGAGTTTCGCCAAGCGCGTGGCGGTTCCTTTGTGTTGGACGACGCCGGTCCGGCCCTCGAGTATGGCGACGCCCATTTTGAACGGTCACGGTAAAGCCGTTGGCGGCGATTTTGGAATGCGCGAAGCGCTCGCGCACTTCCCGGGCAAGCTTGGCGTCGGAGGGGTCCGGGGCCGGGCCAGCCTCTTGTCCGAACACTGGAAATACAGCCAGCAACACCAGAGCGAATGTGAGTGGGATGAACACTTTGATACCAAGTGGCCACGGGATTGTATAATTCGCACATGGGTCTCAATAAATTTGCCAGGCGGGATTTCCTCCGCGGCGCAGGCGGCAGCGCCGCGGCGCTCACGGCTGCCTCTTACTCCCGGGTGATCGGGGCGAACGATAAGCTGGCGCTCGGGGTGATCGGGCCGGGAGTACGCGGCCGCCATGTGATGGGTCTTTTCCAGAAGACGGAGCGGGTCCGGGTCACCGCGCTATGTGACATCTACGCGATGCAGTTGGACGAAGCTCTTTCGCAAGCCCCTGGAGCGAAGACATTTCACGAACATCCCGATTTACTCGCCTACCAGGATCTCGACGTTGTCCTTATCGCCACGCCGGACCATTGGCACGCCCGCACCGCGATCGATGCGCTGAACGCCGGCAAGGACGTATACGTCGAGAAGCCGCTCACGCTCAAGATTGAGGAAGGCCCGGAAATTGTGAAGGCAGCCCGGGTCAATAACCGCGTCTGCCAGGTTGGGATGCAGCAGCGCTCCGGACCCCACTACATTGAGGCCAAGCAAAAGTACATGGACACCGGACGGCTGGGTAAGGTGACGCTCGCCCGCACCTGGTGGCACGGGAATACCTACCACGTCCGCACGGCGCCGGACTATTTGCAGAAGCAGCCTTCGAACCTTGACTGGGCCCGGTTCCTCGGCCCGGTCCGCTGGCGCGATTACGATCCACAGCAATATTGGAACTGGCGCGCTTACCTCGATTTCGGCGGCGGTCAGGTGACGGATCTCTTCACTCACTGGATCGACGTCGTCCACATGTTCATGGAGAAGGAAATTCCGAAATCGGGCGTGGCCGCGGGCGGGGTCTACTATTACAAGGACGGTCGCACGGCCCCCGACACGATCAACGTGCTGCTGGAGTACCCGAGCGAATTCACGGCGACCTTCGAAGCGACCCTGGCGCCCGGTACGAGCGGCGCGGCTGAGGAGTTCATCGGCACCGAAGGCAGTCTCTGGATTGATCGGGAACGGTATGTCTTCACGCCGGTTGGCAGGAGCGCTAAACCGGTCACGGTTGTGCCGGAGTATGACGGCGATTTCACGATTGAACACGTGAAGAACTTCCTCGATTGCGTCGTCACCAGACAGCGCCCGAACGGCGACGTGCTGATTGGCCACCGCTCGGCGCAGGCGTCGCACCTGGGCAATATTTCCTACGTGGAGAAGCGGCGTCTGGATTTCGACCCGGTCCGCGAAGTAATTCTGCCGCTATAATTTCATTGAGGCGAGGGAAAGCGATGAAGATTCGCTGTATTGTTTTGGCGTTCCTGTGTCTGGGCGTGGTTCATGGCCAGCCTGTCGACCTGACCTACGACCCCATCACCGCCAAAGGCCGGGCCACTTGGTTCGTTAACTCGACGGTGGGTCCGCGCAGTCTGGCGGCCGGTGTGCTGAGTGCAAGTTGGGGCACCGCCTGGAATCTTCCAGAGGAATACAACCGGACCTGGGAAGGCTTCGGCAAGCGCTTTGGAATGCGCCTCACCGGCGTCTCGACCGGCAATGCGATCGAGGCTACCCTCGGCGCCGCCTGGGGCGAAGACCCTCGGTACTTCAGAAGCACAGAACCCGGGGTCTGGAACCGGGTGAAGCACTCCATCAAATACTCCTTCTACACCAAGCGGCCCGGGGGCTCCCTGAAATTTGCCTATGCGCGCCTGGCCGGGAACGTGGGGAACAACTTCCTTGCGAATACCTGGCGGGTCGAAAGCGAAAGCAGCGCGGGCGACGCGGGATTGCGCGTTCTCTGGGGAGTCCTGGGGAAAATGGGCGGCAATACCTTCGACGAGTTCTGGCCGGATATTCAGTCCCGCATATTCCGCCGCAAGTAGCGCCCCCGCGAGGCGCCTGCTGCACTTAGGACCTACAGGCCTGAAACGGGTAATTGTGCGATAATCGAAGTTGGGAATCAGGGGCTCCCAATTCGTTATTCTCGCCACACTGCTGCTCGCCGCTGGGTGGGGGGGTCCCGCGCGCCCCGAAGAGATCTCGCAAGACGCCGGGGATCCGGGCCTGCTGAAGCGGGTGTCGGAGGCCAAGGACAATAGTCTCCCGTCAAGGCTGAGCCTTGGTCTTGAATACCGGGGCCGGCTGGAACGCCCGTCCAACACACGGTACGCGGCCGATTCCGGGCATCTCTACTACCTTCATCGCCTTCGCCTCGACGCCAGTGTGCGGGTGAAGCCTTGGTTGCGGGTCTCGGCCCAGTTGCAGGACTCCCGGGCGCCCGGATGGGATATTCAGCCCACACCGGTTTCGGTTCGCAACACGGCGGAGCTGCGTCTGGCCCATGTCGATCTGGGATCGGACGGCCGCGGCTGGCAGTTTCAGGCCGGCCGGCAGATTTTGAAGTTCGGCTCCAGCCGTCTGCTCAGCACCAGCAACTGGGGCAATGTTGGGACGGCATTTGACGCGTTGCGGCTTTCCTACCGAACCAATGGGATGACGCTCGACGGCTTCGCCAGCACGAAGGTGCGCCCGGCCGGTGGCGAGATGGACCGCTTCAGCACCGACAGCAAGCTTTGGGGATTTTACTCGACCTGGCGCCGTGTGCCGCATTTGAATCTCGTCGACGGATACGTCCTCGGGGCTGACAACGACTCCACCCGCGAGAGGTTTCAAACCTTTGGCGGCCGGGCCGCGGACCGTTTTTCTCGGCACTTGGACGGAGAGATGGAAGTCGCCATTCAGCGAGGCGAGGTGCGGGACGATTCGCTCAACGCCTGGGGCGGGCACTGGGAACTCGGCTACCACTTCCGGCCCAGCGACGTTTCCCCCCGGCTTTTCGTCGAGTACAGCTATGCCTCCGGCGACGACGACCCGGGCGACGGCTCCAACAACACCTTCCAGCAGATGTACCCGACGCACAAATGGGCCACCGCCGACTCGATTGCCTGGCGCAACATCCATGAGCCGATCCTCGGCATGACGCTCCACCCGGGGCGGCGATGGGATCTCGAGGGCCGGTTCCGCTCTTTCTGGCTGGCCAGTTCGAAAGACTGCCTTTACGGGCTCTCTGGCGCCGTGCTGGCCTGCGACCCTGGCGCGGAGACCAGTCATGTGGGTGAAGAAATTGACGCCCGCGTCACATTTCACCTGTCAAACCATCTGGAGTTCATGGGCGGCTATGCCTATCTCTGGCCCGGAGCTTACCTGAAGGGCTGTACGCCGGGCGCCTCGCCTTCGCTGGCTTATGCAATGTGGACTCTGCGGATGTAGCCAGGGGCGACCGCTTCCTCCGGGCGCGGCTCTGTTTTGGCGGTTCGATGAAACGTGAGGGGGCTTCCCACGCGTCTGGTAACATGGCTATTGCCGTGCGCGTTAAAGTACTGTTTTTCGGGATGTTGCGGGATGTCGTCGGCTGCTCAAGCGATGAGCTGGAGCTGCCGGAAGGGGCCACGCTCGGGGGCGTCTTCGACCGCTACGCCAGTGATTTTCCGCGCCTCCGGGAGTACTCCGGCAGCATCGTGCTGGCCCGCAACCAGGAGTTCTCGGCACGCGCCGAGAGGATCGCGTCCGGC
The DNA here is from genome assembly GCA_963815195.1 of uncultured Planctomycetaceae bacterium. GTDB lineage: Bacteria > Planctomycetota > Planctomycetia > Planctomycetales > Planctomycetaceae > CAWAVN01. The sequence continues at coordinate 634,203 of CAWFGE010000023.1, read as the reverse complement.
GACGAGATAGCCTTCATGCCTCCGGTGAGCGGCGGGTCCGGCTATATCCACCAGATTGCGGACGACGCGGGCCACTTCTTCGCTCTCACGCGGGAGGCGATCGACGTAAGCCATTTGAAACAGGAGCTTCTGCAGGGCAGCGACGGCGCTCTAAGCCTCTTCGAAGGCATGGTGCGCGACAACACGAAGGGGCGTCCTACCCAGCGCCTCGAGTACGAGTGCTACGAAAAGATGGCTGTGAAAACGATGGCGAGCATCGGGTGCGAGATTGCGGCGGAGCACGAGATCAGCCGGATCGCCATGATTCACCGGCTCGGCATCATGACGGTTGGCGAGACGAGCGTCTTGATTCTGGTGACGGCGCCTCACCGCAAACCCGCCTTCGAGGCGGCGCTCGAAGGAATTAACCGGCTTAAGAGACTTGTTCCCATATGGAAGAAGGAGTATTTTGTCGATGGCGAGGTTTGGGTGGAGGGAGAGTGGGACGATAGCGTCCTGGCGCCATGAGCCTCCGTCGTGGCATTTTGTTCGTGTCGTTTCTCCTCCTGCCGGCGGCCTGGATCGCCGGCCAGGACGCGCTTTTTCGCGTCGACGTCAAGCTGGTGCGATTGATCGCCACCGTAAAATCGAACACTGGCGAACTCATCGGTAACCTCTCCAAAGAGGACTTTGATCTGACCGACAGCGGCGTGAAGCAGGAGATCGCTGTTTTCCAGAGATCGACCACGCACCCGATCTCGGTAGCGCTTCTGGTCGATACGAGTTCTTCCGCCGCCATCAAGCTCGACGAAGCGAATCGCTCGGTCTTGCGCTTCCTTGAAGCGCTGTTGCGGGATGGCAAACCGGAGGACGCTGTCACCCTTTACAGCTTCAATGACGATGTGACGTTGGAATGCAGCTTCACGCGCCGGGTCGGGCGGATCGAGCAGGAGCTGAAAACATTGAAACCCCAGGCTGGCACATCGTTCTACGACGCGGTCTTCTTCTCCTCCCACGCCGTGGGCCGGCGCGAGGGCCGCCGAGTGATCGTGGCGGTCACCGACGGCGCCGACACCACCAGCGCGAAGAACTTCCAGGACGCTTTGGAATCCGTGCATCAAGCCGACGCCGTGATGTACGGCATCATGCTCATCCCCGTCGCCAACGATCCGGGCCGGCACATAGCGGGCGAAAACGCCCTGATCGCGCTGGCCGCGGGAACGGGCGGACGCGTGTTCGCGGCCTCGCTCGGCGAGATGCTCGATTCGGCGTTCGACGATATATTGCGCGACCTGAGGACGCAATATTTGATCGGCTATTATCCGAAGAATCTACCGTATTCGACCGAACGCTTCCGGCGCGTGGAGCTTCACGTGAACCGTCCGGATTTGCGGGTGATCACGCGCTCTGGCTATTATGTAGAGGACAGGGACCCCCCGCCTCAGCCGCCGAACCTGAGCGGCCCTGCGCACAGGCCCCGGCACCAGGAGTAAGTGTGGCGAAAACCGTTGTGGATCAGAAAAAAAGTCCCGTTGTTAAGCGAAAACCGGCCCCCAAGGAGCGCGCTCCCGAGCAGACTTTCGAAGAGGTCCGCTATCTGAAGCGCTTGATAGATGATGAGATTCCGATCCGTGTCCGCATGACGAGCAACGAAGAGATTGAGGGCACAATCGAGTACTACGACGCCTCCTTCATCCGCGTGACCCGGACCGACGGGCCGAACCTATTCATCTTCAAGCACGACATCAAGTACCTCTACGAAATCCTCGAATAACCGGAATCCGGCGATACGAATGGCCTCTTACCTGGAAACTTCCATGGAAATCGCGCGCGAGGCGGGCGCGATTCTATCCCACTACTTCGAGCGCAACATTGGTTTCGAATACAAGGGCGCGCATGACCTGATTACGGCCGCCGATCGGGCCTCCGAAGCGCTGGTGATTGAACGCCTACGTTCCCATTTCCCCAGCCACTCGATCGTTGGCGAAGAAAGCGGGAGCCACGAGGGTTCCTCGGAATATTGCTGGTATGTGGATCCCCTGGACGGGACGACGAACTTCGCGCACGGCTTCCCGATGTTCAACGTGACGCTGGGCCTCGAGCGGGCCGGCGAACTGATTGCCGGCGTGATCTTCGACCCGAACACGCAGGAGATGTTCGCTGCGGAAAAGGGCGGCGGCGCGTACCTCAACAACCACCGGATCGGCGTATCGAAGGCTCGGAAGCTGGAAGAGGGACTGCTGGCGACCGGGTTTCCGAACTGGCTGCGCCATGAGGACGTGAATGTCCATTTCTTTCATCAGGTGGCCATGATCGCCCACGGCGTCCGCCGCACCGGCTCCGCCGCCATCGATCTCGCTTACACCGCCTGCGGCCGCCTGGACGGCTTCTGGGAATTCGGCTTGAATCCCTGGGACGTCGCCGCCGGCATCCTGCTCGTCAACGAAGCTGGTGGGCGGGTGACCGATATGCGCGGTAAACCGAACCGGCTGGGAAAGCCGACCCTGTTGGCCACCAACGGCGCCATCCATGACGAAACGGCGGAGTTGTTTACCGAAGTCTTCAATGGCCACCACCGCGTGCCACTGCGCGAAGTGGGCCCGGCGCTGGCGGAGTGAACTAAAACCACGTTGACTGAACGATTGTTTCCGACATATAGCTTCTCTTAAGAGTGGTTTTCGACTGCCGTCTGGGCGCGAGTTGGAAGTCGCGGAGTCAAGAAGCCGTCTGACCCGGAAATGGCACCCGTATAGGCGGCGCAGCCCTATGACCCGGTCTGCGCCGAAGTTGACGTCCGAGGCTTTGAATGTGTAAATATTCAAATGGGTGAATAAAGATACATTAGCTCCGAGGGTCACCGCTGGCCATTTGCGTCACGATTTGGATCTTTCGACTGAGGAACTGAAGGAGGCGCTGGTTCTAAGTGCGGTCATGAAGCAGGCGCCGGGAAAGTTCCGAGAGGCGCTCGCGGGCCGGTACGTGAGCATCATGTTCGAGAAGCCATCGCTGCGCACGCGGTTGACGTTTGAGTTGGCCATTAAGCAGTTGGGCGGAGATTGCGTTTCGAGCACGGGTCCGATCGGGGGCCGGGAACCGCTGAAGGACGTGGCCCGGAACCTGGAACGATGGACCCAGTGCATTGTGGCCCGCACCTTCCGGCAGGACACGATCGAGAGTCTGGCAGAATGGGCGTCGACGCCGGTGGTGAACGCTTTGAGCGATCTCTACCATCCCTGCCAGGCGCTCGCCGATATGCTGACGTTGCAGGAGCGGTTTGGCGATCTCAAGGGGCGCAAGCTGGCGTTCGTGGGCGACGGCAACAACGTGGCGCACTCTCTGATGCTCGACGCCGCCCGGTTGGGAATGCGCTTCGCGATTGCGACGCCGCCGGGCTATCAGCCGTTCGCCGATATCGTGGCCGAGGCCAAGCGCCTGGCCGCCCGCAGCGGCGCTTCGGTCCAGGTGACGAACGATCCGGACAAAGCGGTGAAAGGCGCGGACGCGATCTACACGGACGTATGGACGAGCATGGGGTTTGAAGATGAAACAGCCGAGCGGCGGGTGAACTTTCAGCCCTACCAGGTGAATCCCGAGATGATGGCGAAGGCGGACTCCGAGGCGGTGTTCATGCATTGCCTGCCGGCGCATCGCGATGAAGAGGTTGTCGATGAGGTGATCGAGGGTCCGCGGTCCGTGGTGTTCGAGCAAGCCGAGAACCGGCTGCACACGCAAAAAGCGGTTTTGCTGATGCTGATGAGTTGAGTAAGGAAACGGAAATATTATGAGCAATCCTAAGAAGGTCGCGCTGGCGTACTCGGGCGGGCTGGATACATCGGTGATCATTCCCTGGTTGAAGGAGAATTACGGCTGCGAAGTGGTCGCGGTCTGCGGCGACATCGGCCAGGGAGGCGATGAACTCGAAGGGCTGGAAGAGAAGGCCCTCAAGACAGGAGCATCCGAAGTCCACATCGCCGATATGCGGGAGGAGTTCGCGCAGGAATATTTGTGGCCGATGGTGAAATCGGGGGCGGTTTACGAGCACAAGTATCTGCTCGGGACGTCGATCGCCCGGCCGCTGTTGGCAAAGAAGCAGGTCGAGGTGGCGCTCAAGACGGGCTGTGACGGGCTCTCGCACGGGGCCACCGGCAAGGGCAACGACCAGGTACGCTTCGAGCTGACCTACAAGGCGCTGGCGCCGCACCTGCCGGTGATCGCTCCCTGGCGGGAATGGGACATTGTCTCGCGCGAGGATGCGATCGAATACGCCGCGAAACACAACGTGCCGATCGCGCAGACGGCGAAGAAGATCTACAGCCGGGACCGCAATATGTGGCACCTCTCTCATGAGGGCGGCGCGCTGGAAGATCCGGCGAACGCGGCGCCGGACGAAATCTGGATGCTGACCAGGAGCCCGGCCGAGGCGCCCGATACGCCGGGCGACGTGACGATCGGCTTCGAGAAAGGCGTGCCGATTTCGGTTAATGGCGAGGCGATGTCCGGTGTCAAGCTGATCGAGACGCTGAACGCCATCGGCGGAGAGCACGGTGTTGGCCGGACCGATCTAGTGGAAAACCGGTTCGTTGGAATGAAGAGCCGCGGCTGCTACGAGACGCCAGGCGGAGAGCTGATTGTGAAGGCTCACCAGGAGTTGGAGTCGCTGGTGCTCGACCGCAACACGCTCCACTTCAAACAGAAGCTGGCGCTCGACTATGCGGAACTGGTCTACAACGGCTTCTGGTTCACCCCGATGCGGGAGGCTCTCGACGCCTTCTTCAATACGATCAACGCCAACACGACCGGCGAAGTGGTTCTCAGGTTGTACAAGGGCAACGTCGACGCCAGTGTCGCGGAAGTCGCCCCATTCGCTCTATTCGCTATCGGTGGCGAGCTTCACCATGGGCGCCGACTACGACCAGAAGGACGCCCTCGGGTTCATCAATTTGATTGGCCTGCCGGTCAAGATCCAGGCAAGCCTGAAGAAGAAGGGATAGCGAGATTACATGAAGCTTTGGGGTGGCCGGTTCGCGGCGGGGCCGTCGGAGGTGTTCGAGCGCTTCTCTGAGTCGCTATCCTTTGACCGAAGGATGCTGGAGGCCGACATCAGGGGCTCACAGACATTCGCGCGGGCTCTGCATCGGGCGGGCATCCTGGATGAGGGCGAGCGCGACCGGATCCTGACGGGGTTTGACGAGATCCTGCGGGAGTCCCAAACGGCCGGTTTCTTCGATGGCGCCGGGGACGAGGACGTGCATACCTTTGTCATCCGGAAGCTGAAGGAAAAGGTGGGCGGGCCGGCCGATAAGATCCACACCGGGCGGAGCCGCAATGAGCAGGTCTCGGTGGACGTGCGGCTCTGGCTTCGCGGGGAGATCGACCGGGGTTTGGAACTGCTGGCCAGCCTGATGCAGTCGCTGGTCGAGTGCGCGGAGCGTTACCCGGATGCGGTGGTGCCCGGCTACACGCACTTGCGGCGGGCACAGGCAGTTCTTTGGCCGCACTATCTGCTCGCCTATTTCGAGATGTTCTCCAGGGACCATGAGCGCCTGGAGCAAGCGCGCCGGAGAGTGAATCTGTTGCCGCTCGGCTCCGGGGCGTTGGCCGGCAGCGCGTTTTCATTCGACCGGGAGGAGATGGCGCGGGAACTGGAGTTCGACGGGATCACGGCGAACAGCCTGGACGTCTCCGGCGATCGCGATTTCGTTCTCGATTACCTTTATGGCTCCTCGATGATCATGCTTCACCTGAGCCGCCTTTGCGAGGACTGGATTCTGTACTCGAGCGAAGAGTTCGGCTGGCTGGAGTTGGGCGACGGCGTCACGAGCGGATCGAGCCTGATGCCCCAGAAGAAGAATCCGGATTCGCTCGAACTGATCCGCGGCAAAACGGGCCGGGTGTGGGGGAGCCTCAATTCACTCTATGTGACTTTGAAAGGCCTCCCGATGACCTATAATCGGGACCTGCAGGAGGACAAGCCGCCGCTGTTCGAGGCCGCCGATCAAGTGAACGGGAGCCTGGAGATGATGAGGGTGGTGGTGGATACGGTCGAGTTGCGGCCCGAGAAGCCGGCGGCGGCGGCCGAGGAGAGTTGGGTGATCGCCACGGATCTGGCCGAGGCGCTCGCCAGGGCTGGCACGCCGTTTCATCAGGCACATCAGATTGTCGGCCGCCTCGTGCTGGAGAGCCTACGGCAAAACAGGAAACCGGCAGACTGGTCTCCGGAAGAACTCGCTGGATTCGCGCCCGAGATCACGCCGGAGATGGCGCGGCTGTTGCGGCCGGGCGAAGGCATGAAGACCAGAGAGATCCCGGGCGGAACGGGGCCCGAGGCCGTGGCCGCCGCTCTCAAACGGGCCGGAGAGCGGCTCGGCGAAATGAGATCAAGATGAACAAGAGCTATCGGCAAGGCCAAATTCTGAACCTCATCGAGGAGAAGCACATCACCACCCAGGAGCAACTGGCCCGGGAACTGGCCCGGATTGGCATTCGGACTACGCAGGTCACTCTGTCGCGCGATTTGCGGGAGTTGGGCCTGGTGAAAACCGCCACCGGCTACCAGCAGGTGGAGCCTTCGGCCTCGACCGGGCCGGATCTTGGCATCATCGCCGGGGAATTCCTGCGGGATATACGCGTCGCGCAGAACCAGGTCGTCCTGAAGACCTCTCCTGGCAACGCGAATTCGTTGGCGGTGGCTCTCGATAACGCTGGTTGGCCCGAGATCGTCGGGACAATCGCCGGTGACGACACAATGCTGATCATCGCACCGGACAACCAGACCGCCCTGGCCGTGCGCGACCGGCTGCTGCAGTTCCTCTAGGGCTTCGCCCCTAAACCCTTCAGGACATTCGACCGATAAATACGAATGTGCGCCCCCGGCTCGCCCGGTGCGCGCCGATGTGCAATCGGACTGAAAGGACACAATAAGACGGCAGTGTTTGGCGAGTTCGACCGGCTGACGCTAGGGCTACTCTTGTGCCTGGCGGTAGTGCTTGTCCAGGTAATCCGAAAGATTCGCCGCGGCCGGACGAAAGATAGCGACGAGCTTTGGGATGCGCTTTCCCCACGACAGCGGCTGCGCGGCCTGCTGCAATCGACCCCTGTAGGCTACCAGGAGGTGGACCTCGATGGGATCATCCGTAGCGTGAATGACCGGGAATGCGATTTGCGTGGGCTGGAGCCTACCCGGCTGGCCGGGATGACTTGCTGGGAGTTGGTTCCGGCGGAGGAACAGGATCAGGAGCGGCAGGCTTTCTTCCGGCGAATAGAAAGCGAGACGCCGCAGCCTGTTGCACGGAAGAAGTACCGGCATCCGAATGGCGAGACTCTGCTGCTGGAAGTGCACGAGAACCTGCTGCGGGACGAGGGCGGCCGGGTTGTCGGAATGGCATTCAAGTCGCTGGACATCACGGACCGCCAGCGCAGCGAAGAGGCCATCTACCAGACGACGTCGGAACTGAGCGCGCTATTCGAGGCTCTGCCCGACCTGTTTCTTCGAGTCGGCGAGGGAGGAGTCATTCGGGATTCGAAAGCCGGAAAATCGGCCGGCGCCAGGTGGCCTTCCCTGCTGGCGGCCGGCCAGCGCCTGAGCGACGCGATCCCGCCGGACGCGGCCCGCGGAATAGCGGAGGCCATGAAACGGGTCCGCGAGTCGCGTTCAGCCGTTGTGGTCGAGTACGAGGCCGGCGGCCACGGCGAAAGCCAGTTCTATGAAGCGCGCGTGCTGCCGCTGGAGTGGAATGACGCCCTGGTGATTCTGAGGGATATTACGGCCAGCAAGCTGAACGAGATTCGCGTCTCCCAGAACGCCGGCGAGGTGGCTCAGAAGAACCGCGAGCTCGAAATCGCGCTACTGAAAGCCCAGGAAGCGACAAAACTGAAGAGCCGGTTCCTGGCGAATATGAGCCACGAGATCCGGACGCCAATGAATGGGGTCATCGGCATGACCGAATTTCTGCTGTCCACGCCGCTCAACAGCGAGCAGAGGGAATACGCCGGCTCGGTCAAAAGCTCGGCGAACTCGCTGCTGACCATTCTGAACGATATTCTGGATATCTCCAAGATCGAAGCGGGCAAGCTGCAAATAGAGACCATTCCTTTCGACCTGGGCGGAACCGTCCGGGAGGTGGCCACGGTCTTTGAGCTGCGGGCCAGAGGAAAAAATCTCGACTTCACATGCGAGGCCCCACCGAAGTTAGAGTGTCAGTTGGCCGGAGATCCAGGGCGGCTGAAGCAGATTCTGAACAACCTGCTCGGCAACGCCCTCAAGTTCACCCATGAAGGGAAGATCGCTCTGCGAATCGAACTGATCCGGGACAGCGGTGAGAAGGTCACCCTCCGGTTCGCCGTGAAAGACACGGGCATCGGGATCTCGTTAGCGCAGCGGCAGAATCTGTTCCAGACTTTCATGCAGGGCGACGATTCCATGAATCGGAAATATGGTGGCACGGGCTTGGGCCTCGCGATCTCGAAGCAGATCGTCGAGCTGATGAGAGGACAGATCGGAGTTGAGAGCGAAGTTGGCGTTGGCAGCACATTCTGGTTCACGGCTCCATTTGGCAAACAACCGCTGCTGGCGTCTGGAAATGCCGGCTCGAAGGTCGAACTCGAGGGATTGCGGGTCCTGGTAGCGGACAGCAGCAACAGTGCCCGGGCAATCGTGAGTAGGTATCTTCCGTCTTGGGGCTGTGTTGGAACCGCGGTCAGCCGGGGCGAGGAGATCGTGCCGAGGCTCAAAGCGGCGGTAGCCGGGAGCGATCCATTTCGGGTGGCACTGATCGATCTTGAACTGGCCCAGTTGGAGCGAAGACGGGTGGAGCAGGAGATCCGGGAGGATCCGGCGATCGCGGGGGTCCTCCTGATCTCAATGACCTCGTCTCCGATGCGCGGGGATGGCATACGGGTTCACCGCGCGGGATACTCCGGATATCTGCTGAAGCCGGTCCAGCCGGAGGAGTTGCGGGGCGTGATTGAAGAGGTCCTGCGAGCCGGAGCGGAATGGAGGCGCGCCGCTCATTACCCGCCATACGATCAACGAACGGCAATATCGCCAGCGCGAGAAGGAAACCGCCGCCGCCTCGAACCACGAACCGGCATGGGAGCCGCCTTCGGCGCCCGGAGCTGGGCACGCGGATGAGAACCGCCCCAGAGTACTGGTGGCGGAAGACAACGCCGTCAACCAGAAGATCGCCGCCCGGCTTCTCCAAAAGTTGGGATTGGAGGTCGATGTGGCGGGAAACGGCCTGGAGGCGGTCGAGGCCTGGGGCAAGCGGCCTGTACGATCTGATTCTCATGGATTGCCAAATGCCGGAGATGGACGGCTTCGAGGCGACCGCATGGATCCGCGAGCGCGAATCCGGCGGCGCCCGAATACCGGTCTGCGCGCTTACGGCCCACGCCATGGAAGCGGACCGGGAGAAATGCCTGGCAGCCGGAATGGACCACTATCTCAGCAAGCCCATCGATCTGAATAAGCTCACAGAGGCCGTCGACCAGTTCGTTCGCTCCAAGGAATGCAGCTTGCATAGCGTCCGAACACCTGCTTAACTTCTGTTGAGATGCTGTCACTCTTCTCGATGAAGCCGTTGCCGGCCGGTTCGACGGCGCCGCTGTTCACTTGCCTGGATGAGCAGGGCCGGGAGTTCGTGCTGGAGCGGCAGCGCGGCCATCGCGTCGTGCTCGTGTTTTATCCAATGGATAACACGCCGGGTTGCACAGACCAATTGTGCGCTCTTCGAGACAGCTATGAGGAGATCCATGGAACGCGGAGCCGCGGTCTACGGCATCAATCCGGGCAGCGAGGCGCGTCATGCTGGCTTTCGCGAGCGGCACAAATTCCCCTTCCCACTCCTGGTCGACACCGGCAAGCGCGTGGCGAAGATGTACCGCTGCGCCGGCGTTTTCGTCAAGCGCACGGTCTATGTGATCGACGAGAAGGGTGTCATCCAGTACGCCAAGCGCGGCAAGCCGCCCGTCAATGAGATTTTGACGGCTCTTGGCTAGCGGAGCCGCGACCGTCAGGGAACGGTTTCTGAGTTTAGCCGTAAACGCACTGCCGCCCGGTCTCGAACATGGCCAGTATATTTTCCGCCGGAACATCGGGCTGGATGTTGTGGACCGCCGAGAGGACATAGCCGCCGCCCGGGCCCATGATGTCGAACATACGGCGCACGCCGGACGACACTTCTTCCGCCGAGCCATGCGGCAGCAGATGCTGCGTATCGACGCCACCCCAGAAGGCGATGCGGCCGCCGAACTCCTGTTTCAAACGCTCCGGCTCCATGTTCTTCGCGCTGACCTGCACCGGATTCAAAGCATCGACACCCAGTTCGATAAACTCCGGAATGTATCTATAGACGGAGCCGCAGGTGTGATAAAAGATCTTCGCGCCAGTGTGGGCTCGCATATGCGAAGTGATGCGCTCCTGATACGGGCGGATGAGTTCGCGGTACATCGGTAGCGAACATACCGGACGGTCCTGGAGCCCGATGTCGTCCCCAAAGCCCACAATGTCGATCAGATCGCCCAGTTCCTCAAAGGCGCGGCGATTGAGTTCGAGCATATTCTCGAGAACCGCGTCGAGCAAGGCGCGAAACAGATCGTGATCGCCTGCCAGATCGCAATACCAGTCCTCGAAGCCGCGCAAGTACTGCGTCTGGTGAACAAGGTGATAGCGGGCGTTGTAAATGACGGCGAAATCGGTTTCCTCGCGCAATCGCCTGGCGCGTTCGCGAAGGCCACGGAAGCGCCCGGCGTCAGTTGGATCCGGCAGCTTATGGTTGGCGATATCGGCCGCTGTGATCGCCCCGGCCAGCGGACAGACGTTCAACTCGTAGTAGTGGCAGCCCTCCGGTTTGACCCGCGTCACGCCCCACTCGTCCTTATGGCGGCCATCGGGAAGCATCCGATCGCCATCGCCATCGGGAGCGCCGAGCGAGACGCCGCGAACATCGACGTCGAGATACTCGAGCACCCGCTCATCGAATTCGTAGAGCTGCTGCATCATGTCGATGCACGGACCCGGCTTGCCGAAACCGAGAAGATCGCACAGCCGCTCATAGCCATCCTTCACCATGCCGGTAACACGGGTGCTGCCAAGATCCAAAGGAAGACGGTCGGGTTGCCGGTGGTTGAGAGCGGCGAGGACTCGTTCACGATGCGTCATGGAAGTTATTGTATTCTCAACGGACAGAAGAGCGCGTCTCCCGAAGCCTCCGGTTTGTGATACACCGGTGGCGATGACTGGACCAAACCGGCGGGAGTTTCTGGCTGGGATCCCGGCCGCCGCGGCCATGCCGCTTCCGGCTTCGGCGGCTGTGGCGATTGACGCGGTGACTATTGCCCGGAGGCACAAGCTTGTCCGCAGTCTGCCCACACCCAACTTCTTCGAGGGAATGCTGCTTGGCAACGGAGATATCGGCGTCTGCGCCGTGGTTCGACCAGACGCGCTCGGCCTGCACATCGGCAAACTGGACGTCTGGGACATAAGGGTGACTGAGGAGCACGTGGAACACCTGCTGCCGTTCGCCGGTGTCCTTAAGCTTTGGAGGGAGGCCGGCGAAAAAGCGAAGCAGGAAGGCAGGCCCGATCAGATGTTCCTGGAGGTGAACGACCCCGGCCTCCGCGCCTACCTTCAGAAGGTCCGCTCCTCCTATGACAAAATCTGGCCTCGGCCTTGGCCCTGCGGCACGGTCTGGATCCACTGGGACAGCCGCCAGGTCCGGGTAGAGCGCCAGGAGTTGGACATCTCGACGGGCCTCTACAGCCTGGAGTTGAGGACTGACGATTTGAAGGGAAGCCAAGGCAAGGCGGCACTCGGTTGTTGTGTCAACTGGAGCACCGGCCACCTTATGGTGGAAGGCTCGGCTCCGGTCACATCGATCGCCTACTACCCGCACGTCGATCATGACGCCCAGATGCCGCTGCCGGAGCTGAGCTTCGAGGGCGCTGGATTTCTCTGCCGGCAACGTCTGCCCGCCACGGCGCCAACCGCGGACCGGCCCGAACCTGGTTCTTCGGAAGACGATCGCACATTCGCGCTTTGTGGCAGAGCGCCGGAAGGCTGGTACGGCTCGCTGGTTGAAGGGAACCGTCCTCACATCTTCTTGAAGCCGCGTGTGAGCGGTCCCCTGAGACTTGACCTCGCGATATACACGTCGGTTGAGGACCCGGATCCGGGTAGCCGGGCCCGGCAAGCGTTGCGCGAGGAGTCCGCGCGTTCCGCATCCGCCAACCGGGAGGAGACGCGCCAAAGCTGGGAGAATTTCTGGAGCCGGTCGGCGGTCGAGTTCGACGATCGGGAACTGGAGGGCTTCTGGTATTACAACCAGTACCTGCTGGCCTGCTGCCTGAGGCCCGGCAAAGTCGCGCCGGGCCTGTTTGGGAATTGGTCTACCGGCAACATTGGCACGGCGTGGCACGGCGACTACCACATGAACTACAACACCCAGCAGGTCTTCTGGGGCGTGTTTTCCTCGAACCATGTAGAGCAGCACTTGCCTTACGTGGATCTCGTCGAGAAGCTCCTTCCGATGGCGGAGTGGAACGCCCGCGAGCAGTTCGGCTTGCCGGGCGCATACTTTCCCCACTCGGCCTACCCGGTTCCGAGCAACGTGAATCCCTATCCGGCGCCGCCCTGGGGATACGAGATCTGTGAGACGCCGTGGACGGTGCAGAGCTTGTGGTGGCACTACCAGCACACCCTGGACGAGGAGTATCTCCGGCGCGTGTATCCGCTGTTGCGGGCCGCCACCGTCTTCCTCGCCGCCTACGCCAGGAAGGAAGCCGACGGCAAGTATCACCTGAACCCGACGGTGTCTCCGGAGAATTGGGGGCTCACGGTGGATCAGCGGCTCAACCGCGACTGCATCATCGACATTGCCCTTACCGAGTTCCTGCTTGACGCCATGATCGAAGCGTCGAAAGTGCTTCAGCGAGATGAGGACCTCCGGTGGAGGTGGTCGGAGATCCGGCGCAACCTGGCGCCCTATCCACGGGGGGAGGGGCCCTATGGCGAGGTCTGGCTCGACATCGCAAACGCTCCCGTTGAGCATGTTTATAACGTGCCAGTCACTGCTTCGCCCGTATTTCCGGCCGAACAGGTGGGCCTGGACCGCAGCCGCGACTTGCTGGAGATCGCCAGGGGGACCGTCCGCACAATTCGTCTTGAGGGCGGAAACGATCTGGTCTGGCAACCGCTGGCGCGGGCGCGGCTCGGGATGCTCGATCTCGAATGGTTCAAACGCGAGGTGCGGTACTGCCAACTGCCGAATGGAATCGCCAATGACCGGACTCGGCAAATCGGCGGACGCTACACGGACCTGACCGACAACGACTTTATGATGCGGATGGGCGTGTGGACCGAGAACCTCTCACTCCCGGCGGTGTTGAACGAATGCCTGTTGCAGAGCTACGCAGGCGTTATCCGTCTGTTCCCCAACACCGGGAACCTGGGCCCGGCCCGCTTCGACGGACTCCGCGCGGCGGGCGCCTTCCTCGTCAGCGCCGCCTGGGATGGCCGCCGGGTTACCGGGGCAAGGATTCACAGCGAACGGGGAGCGCGCCTTCGTTTTGCCACTCCGTGGAAGGATGTCGTGGTGCGTTCCGCGGGCAAGGAGATTCCATTCCGGAGGGATGCGGACATACTGGAGTTCGATACTGAAGCCGGCGCGACCTACGAGTTTGTGGCGAGCTGACGCGTTTCAGCGGCGGAAGGCCCGGCGGACGGCTTCGAGATAGCTGTAGCCGTAACAGGCGTCGGGCAAGAGGTAGTTGTCTTCGGTCCACTCGTTCCAGGCATTGATGTAAACCGCATTCGGGGTGTTAGCCGGAGATTCCGCCAGGTGATATTGAGCGGCGGTCAGGAGACGCTCGAATTGATCGGGCGTTCTCTGCACGGCAATGTGCGACTCCCGGCCGAACCTCGGGCTGTCATCCCAACCGACACAGCAGGTAGGCAGCACGGGCGCCTTGCATCGGGCGCGCAGCCCCCGCCACATCCCGATCGAGTCGACGCAACCCTTGCCGTAGGGGGTCCGTTCTCCTTTGGGAAACCCGAAATAGGTCCACGGAAAACAATGGTAGGGCACGGCGCTGTCGAATCCGAACTCGTGAAATGTCTCCTCGCGGCCGGCGAACCCTCCATTGAGTTGCAGGTGGATATCGCCCAGTCCGGCTTTCGCCACTCGTTCCCGCACTTGGTCGAACAGCCATTTCACACGATCGGCTGGCATCGCTTTGAGGAATGGATCCAGGCTGAAGATCCCAAAAACCAGATCGCCGCCAAATCGAAGGTAATTCGGCTGAGAAAAGTAATGCTCGATGCAGTAGTCGATCGCGCGGAGCGTGTCTCCTTCGCTGTGCCGCTGGTGCAATAGAACGGGGGAATCGCCCGGGGTCGTGCCCGGGTAAAGATTCTTCCAGTCGTGATTGGCCCACATTAGAGCGAACTTCAACCGGGAGCGGTTCTCCGCCCGGAGGAAACCATCTTCAAGCTGCTCCTGGTAAAACATCGTGCCGTCGTGCCAGTACCAGTCGATCATCCAGGCGTCGAGCCCGGCGTCGGCCGCCAGGCCAATCTCCTTCTCGGCCCACTCCGGATCGGCCTCGTTGAAGTAACCCCAGAGCGGGTACTTTGGCATCAGATGACCGGGGAACAGAGGGCCGGAAGCAGCGAGAAGATCGTACTCGGTCCACCCCTCGCCGAAAAGATTCTCCATGTAGGGGCTGGGATGCCAGCTCGGGAAGTTGTAAGCCACCACGAGCGGGACGGACTCCCGTCGCCAGATCGCCGTCTCCAACCATCTCCGCCAGCTTCTCCGCAGTGAAATAGGCCTCCCCGTCGCCAGGCCGCACAGCTTTCTCGAGCGGATATCGTCCCTCGGCCGATCGTTCATTCCGAGAGCACCCCGGCGCCAGAGCGAGGCCGGTGGCGGAAAGACCGAGATTTAGAAATACCCTGCGATTTGTCACAAGCACAATCAGCGAGCCTACAGATTTACAATGCCATGTTTGATCGCGTACCGGGTAAGCTCGGCCGTCGTGCGCAGGCCCAGTTCGTCCATAATGCTGCGCTTGTGATATTCCACGGTTTTGGTGGAAAGGTTCAGGGCGGTGGCGATTTCCTTGAGAGATTTGCCTTCGGCCACCAGTTGCAGGACCTCCCGCTGTCGCGGCGTGAGTTGGCGGGTGTGGTCTTCCCCGAGGAACTCCGGGTCCAGCAGAGAATGCATGATGTCCTTGGTGATCAAGGGCGTGACATAATAACGCCCGGCGAGAACTTCCCGCAAGGCGCTTACTAGCTCAGCCGAGGCCGCGCGCTTGAGTAGATACCCAGACGCGCCCACGCGAAACGCTTCCTTCACGAACCTCGAATCGGCGTGCATCGTGAGGAAGACGATCTTGGCCTTAGACTTCTTCTCCTTCAGCCTCCGCGCCGCCTCGATACCGTTGAGGATGGGCATCGAGATGTCGAGGAGAATGATATCGGGTTCGAGTTCGTCCGCCGCGGCAAGCAACTCGCTTCCGTTCGCGGCGGCGCCAACCAACTCGAAATCGTCTTCGAGCAGACCCTTAAGTCCTTCGAGCAGAATTGTATGATCGTCCGCAAGTAAAACTTTCGGCCTGTTCATCGGCTATCCCTCCGAAGATAGCGGAACCCAAACTTCCACCACCGTACCATGGCCCGGTCGGGACTCGACCGTCAGGCGCCCGCTCACCAGCCGCGCGCGCTCCTGCATTCCAACAATGCCCAACCCGTGATGGACACTCTGGAGGCTGGGATCGAACCCGCGCCCGTAGTCCTTGACGCGCAGCCGAATCCCGGAAGAATCGCCCACTAGCGCCACCGTCGCGCGGGGAGACGAGGCATGACGCGCGGCGTTTCGCAGGCCCTCCTGGGCGATTCGATAGAGACAGAGCGCGACGTCCTGAGGAACGTCCTCCGGCACGTCCACCGCCGTGAAGTCGGCTCGCATCCGTTCGCGGCTGGAGAATTGCGCGCACTCGGACTCCAGGGCCGCCTCCAGGCCGAGATAATCGAGGACCGACGGATGGAGGCGGTAAGCCAGGCCGCGGACGTCATCCGAGAGTTTTCCGACCCGGTCCTGCAAGGACTGGACGCGGTCTCCGAACTCGGCCGGGGTATCACGAGCCTGCCGTTCCAGCCGGCCCAGGTCGAGGCCAAGGATGGCCAGTTGTTGATTCAGATCGTCGTGAAGCTCCAGCGCGATGCGAGCCCGCTCCTCCTCGGCGGCGGCCAGCAGACGTCCCGTCAGATCGCGGAGTTCATCGTTGCGACGCCGAAGGATCTCCTCACTCTCTTTAAGCGCTTCTTCCATTCGTCTCCGGACGGTCACGTCCTCGGCCGCGCCGATCGTCAGATCGGCTGTCCCATCCTCGTTGCGTGACAAGACGGAGGCTCGTTCAGTCAACCACCGCCAGCCTCCGTCGGCATGTTGCAGCCGGTAACTGGCCTCGATGATTTCGCCATCGGCCGCGGCCTTGACCCGACGCAGCATGTCCAGGATCATCTCCCGGTCATCGGGATGGGCGATTGAGAGCACCACGGCTTGCCCGAGCGAAAGCAACTCCTCGGGCGTGTAACCAAGAATCGCCGTGACCCGCTGATTGACAAAGACAAAGCTCTGGCTGCCGGCGTCGCCGACGAAGATCAGGTTGGGCTGCGTATCGATGATGCGGTCGGCGAACCTACGCTCCCGCGTGAGGGCTTCCTCGGCCATCCGCCGCTCAGTGATGTCGACGATTTGCGCTGTGAAGTATTGGGGAGAGCGGTCGGAACGCCGGATGAAGGAGACCGTGACATGGGTCCAGACAGGGCGTCCGTTCTTGTGCAGAAACCGTTTCTCCGCGTCGTAAGCGAAGATCTCACCGGCCAAGAAGCCGCGCCCGGTCGCCTTCCGTGATATCAAGATCCTCGGGGTGGGTTATGTCCTGCCAACGGCGGTCCCGCAATTCCTGTTCCGAGTAGCCAAGCATCCGGCAAAGGGCCGGATTGACCTGCAGCCAATAGCCATCGAGCGAGTTGATGGCCATGCCGATTCCGGCGTGATGAAAGCTGCTGCGAAACCACTCGTGACTGGCGAGCTGCTCTTCCTCCGATCGCTTTCGCTGCGTGATGTCCAAGAGTTGCACACTCCGGTTGACGGGATCGCCGTGCTCATCCCGGATCAGAGCAACCGTGACCAAGCCCCAAGCCGTGGAGCCGTCTTTGCGGACGTATCGTTTCTCCAGGCTGAAGGACTCGGGTCCTCCCTCAAACATCGCCCGGAGTTTCGCAGCGCTCAAGTCCCGATCTTCCGGATGCGTCAGATCGGCCCAGGACAAGTTCAGCAACTCGGGTTCGGTATACCCGAAGAATTGGCAGAGCGAATCATTGACCCGAAGAAACCGGCCGTCGCAGGTGGAAATCCCGGCACCGGTCGCGGCATGGTGAAAGCTCATTCGAAACAGCTCTTCGGAACGCAGGCAGGCAATCTCCGCGCGGCGGAACAGAAGCAAGATCAGCCACGCGCCCCAAATGCCAGCCCATGTGAGCACCAATCGGACTAGACGTATCCGCGGAGAATCCGCTCCCACCCCCGAGGAGAGGGGTCCACCAGCGTCAGCGCACTGCAAAGGCTTGCCGATACCGTATTGAACCGTTGACGCGGAGCCCAGTGGCCCAGGAAAACATCAGGATATAAGCAACGCCAAGATACGGCACACCAGAGACGATTTCCAGACCGGCGACGGCGCCGGATAGCGCCGACCGTCAGAAGAGGTACCAAGCCGCGGGAATCGATACATTACGTAGGCGGCGCCGCCCGAAATCACTGGATTCACGGTATCTTCCTCTCAACCGCATCTGAGCCATCGGAAGTGATTGTACCCCCTTGACCGGGGAGAGAAACCATTCGGATTTTCATGAAATCGGAATTGCGCTAGGGATGTCCCTTACTGTTATTCACGGGAAATACCGGGTATCAGCTCTAAAGACTAAGTGATAGCATTCAATAAAGTCGCCCCGAAGCCGGCCCGAAGACGCCAGTTCGGGGGGGTTATAATTCGCTCCCGTCGGCTACTTAATAGCAGTCGTCGCGCCGGGGTTTAACATCGTCCCGATGGCCCGCTCCAAGGAGGAGGAGAGCGGCGGCGGGCAGTTCCGGTTCGGTTCTTGGTCCCGAACCGGATCTGCCCGTTGGGGAACTCCTCCCGCAACGTCGCCCTTACTTGTCCGGCGATATACGGATCGCGTGACCGCCGCCGGAGGCGAGCTGACCTTCAAGACCGTGCTCCGATCGACCGCTTGCCGGGATAGAGAGACCCTCGCCGGTTCGGCGTTCAGCCTCCGGAGCGTCCGCGTAAATCTCGGCGGAGTAGCGCCTTCGCCAAGGAAGTCCAAGGGAATCGTCGAGTTCACGGCTGGTCCAATCCGTCGCGCCGCCGACGAACCAATCGGCGCCCCGGCGGCGGGCTATCGTGATGTAGTCTCCCACGGCGCCATCAAGACTCGCGTTTCGTCCCAAGTCGTGGGCACGTCCTTGATGAACTGAAACTCGGGAGCGCCCCGGTACGCGGTGGGGTGATCGACGGCGCAGAGAAAGGGGCTCTCGAAAATGACGAACAGGCTGAGCTGGTGGGCGCGCGTCCCGAGCACGAGCGGATCGTCGAACCTCGGAGTGAACTCGTCACGAGTCACATTGCCGAAGCCGCCCGGGGTGTATTCGAGCGGCCCGACGAGCATCCGGGTGAATGGCAGCATCATGTTGTGTTCCGGGTCCACCCGGCGGCTCCACTTCGTGTACTCCAGTCCCATCACGGCTTCGCGGGTCATGAGATTCGGGTATGTGCGGCGCAATCCGGTGGGCTTGTACGCGCCATGGAAGTCGACCATCAGATGGTGCTTGGCGGCGAGCTGGATCACCCGATGGTACCAGTTCACCATCCACTGGTTGTCGCTATCCATGAAGTCGATTTTGAGGCCAACCACACCCCATTTCTCGTACAGAGGGAATGCCTCTTCCATGTGCCGCTCCACGCCAGTGACGTGCAGCCAGAGCCACACGCCGATGCCTTTCGACTTCCCGAATTCGACGATCTCCTGAATATCGATGCCGGGCTTCGGCTCGAGAATGTTCTGCCGCTCGGACCAGCCATCGTCGACAAGAGCGTACTGAAAGCCGGACTCGGCGGCAAAATCGATGAGGTACTTGAAAGTCCGGGTATCCATCGCTGTCACGAAACCATCGGGTGTGTGTACCGTGCCGAACCACCAGTCCCAGACGCTCTTGCCTGGCTTGATCCACGACGTGTCGGCGATGGCCGACGGCGGATTCAGGTTGATCACGATATTCGATTCGATCAGCCTGCCGACATCGGGCGCCACCATGATGACGCGCCACGGAGTGCTGTGCGGGAGCCCATGCTCGACAATCGGCCCCCCGTCGGAGGAGAGCTCGACGCGGAGAGCATTGCCGTCCGAGTGTTTCAAATAAGCGCCGGCATATTCCTCGAGATGCGCCTCGGTGATGGCCACGTCGCCGATGCCGCCAAGCTCCACCAGCAGCGGCATGGCAATCAACCGGTCCGCCGGAATCCCGCTGATCGCTTCGCGAGTGTACTCATCCTCGTAGCTGCTATGAAAGCCGGTGAGATAGAGGGGATAGGAAATCGAATCCTTGGCAAACCGGAATTCCGTCGATTCCCCGTGCAGCCGGAAGCCGACCGGATCCTTGATGTTCGGTTGCGCCGGCACAATGTAGCGGAACGCCACTCCGTCGTTGTAGGCACGAGCATCAACGATGAGCTTGCGGCCTCGCGGACCCGGTTCCGCCAGTTCCATCCGCAGGGAGTTGTAGTGGTTGCGGATCGGATTCGACCGGCCGTGCGGCATCTCGTAGGTCTCATCGGCGGAGTCCCTGGAACTCGACCGGATCCGCACGTTCGACCCCAGCAACGGGCCGCCTTCAACCGCCAAACCGAGATTCTGTCCCGAGACCACCGGCTTGCCTTCATAGGCCACCGAATATCCGAGTTGTCCGCCAGCGTCGGCGGGCGCCAAGCCGGCGGGCTGGAAGGTAATTTCCAACTTCTCATCCGGCGAGACCAAGCTGACCGAGCCAGTCTGAGCGGAAGCCTCGGCGGCCCAGACGACGACGCAGAGGACCAGCAAAAAGCGCGGTAGTTTCTTTCTCATGACAGCCCAATCTTATTCGCGCGCCGGCGCGTAAAGCAACTGTCCGCCCCGCGTGTGCGACAATTTCCAGTTAGCCCGAGGAACCGGGGAAATTCCACCGCATGCCGCACTCTCTCCCAGCCGAGAAGCAAGACTCCTCAATGATGCAGGAGATGTTCCATACCATCTCCCCGCGCTACGACTTGATCACACGGCTCTTCTCCTATGGGATGGACCCCCGGTGGAAGCGGCGCGCCGTCGAGCGGGCCGGCTTGCCAACAGGGGCGGCAATACTCGATCTGGCTTGCGGCACGGGCGATTTTTCCAAACTGGCGCTCGAGCGCGACGCCTCCGCGCAACCGGTCTCCGCCGACCTCACCTTCAACATGCTACGCCTGGCTCGCGAGGATGGCCTGCCGCGGCCGATCTGCGCCAACGCCATGCGGCTTCCCTTCCCCGACGAGTCGTTCGACGCGATCTTCGTCGGCTACGGCCTGCGCAATTTCCCCGACCTCAAGGAGGCCCTAACGGAAATGCGCCGCGTGCTGAAACCCGGGGGCAAGCTGGTCAGCCTCGATTTCTTCCTGCCCGGAAACC
This sequence comes from uncultured Planctomycetaceae bacterium, assembly GCA_963815195.1. GTDB lineage: Bacteria > Planctomycetota > Planctomycetia > Planctomycetales > Planctomycetaceae > CAWAVN01. The sequence goes on along the minus strand of CAWFGE010000023.1, from coordinate 613,460 downwards.
CGGTGTTCCGGCGCATCTATATCGGTTATCTTTACACGCAAGGCTTCATCTGGGGGCTCCTGCTGCACGGCCGCCCCCGCATCTACACCTACATTCCGGACTCCATCTCCAGCTTCGTCACGTTGAACGGGTATAACGACACATTGCGGCTCTGTGGCTATTCGCTGGTCGAAGCCCAGGGATTTATCCTCGGCGGCATTGGCCTGCATTGGGCCGCACGTTCCTGATTTCGAGGAGGTAGAACATGGCTGGCAAGAGACCTCGCCGTCCCGCCCGCGCCAACCGATTCGCGGATCTCGGCTTGAGCGCTTTCTCCGACGCCGAGGCCGAGGCCGCGGCTCGGGCCAAGGAGCCGCCCACGGCCGCGAAGGACAAACTCAAGATCACGCGGCTCGAAACGTTCCTGGTCAAGCCGCGCTGGCTCTTCCTGAAGATCCACACCGACGCCGGGCATCATCGGTCTCGGCGAGCCGATCGTCGAAGGCCGCGCGCTCACCTGCCAAACCGCCGTCAAAGAGATCGAGCCGTACCTCATAGGCAAGGACCCGCGGCGCGTCGTCCACCACTGGCAGGCCATCTACCGCCACGCCTTCTACCGGGGCGGTCCGGTGCTCACGAGCGCTCTCAGCGGCATCGACCAGGCGCTGTGGGACATCAAGGGCAAGGCCCTCGGCGTGCCGGTCTACGAGTTGCTCGGCGGCCCGACGCGCAGCCGGGTGCGCGTTTACGCCCATGCTCCCGGCGCCAAGGAGATCAAGCAGCAGCTCAAGAAGGGCTTCACCGCTTTCAAGACCGGTCCCGCCAAGCGCCGCCCGTCGCGCTACATCGAGACCCCGGCTCGATCGCATACGCCGCGGAGAAGTTCGCTGAGCTGCGCGAGGCTCGTCGGCGAGGATGCCGACCTCGGGATCGACTTCCACGGCGGCATGAGTCCGGCCCTGGCGAAGCTGCTGATCAAGGCCCTGGAACCCTACCACCCGATGTTCATCGAGGAGCCGTGCCAGTGCCAGAACGTCGATGTGATGGCCGATATCGCCCGCGGCACGCATCTGCCCATCGCCACCGGCGAGCGCGATCTTCACCAAGTGGGGCTTCCGCGAGATCCTCGAGAAGCGGGCGGCGGCGATCCTCCAGCCCGACCTCTGCCACGCCGGCGGCATCACCGAAGTGCGGCTCATCGCCGGGATGGCCGAGGCCTACTACGCCACCATCGCCCCGCACAACCCGCTCGGGCCGATCTCGCTGGCCGCCGGGGTCCAGCTCGCCGCCGTCGATCCCCAACTTCCTCTGCCAGGAGCAGGTCATCGCTCGGCGAGGGCTACCTCAAGAAGCCCTTCCGGGTGCAAGACGGCTACCTGGACCTGCCCACGGCGCCCGGCCTCGGTATCGAGCTCGACGACGACGCCCTCGCCGACAAGATGGGCCACGACTGGCGTAACCCCGAAAGCTACGACGCGGACGATGGCAGCGTAATGGACTGGTAGAGCTGTTGGTGAGACGGCAAGCATGTGTTTCACTCCCGAACACGGGCGCAGCGAGCAGCGCCCCTACGTAGGGGTGGGGCTCGCTCCGTCCGCCCCGGATTTCGACCGAGACACTTAACCATTACTTTTCGTACAATTCCCGGCGCGCTCGCCGATAAGCTTACGCAGGTGAGGTTCTACCAGTGAGCGCGATCGCCGAGCGAACACTTACGGCGCCGTCGGAGGCGCTGCGAGATGTGCCGCCATTCCCGCCCGTTGCGACGCGGCTCATGCAGTTGGTCTCCGAGGAAGGTGACGCTTTCTCTTACAAGGAAGGCGCCGATCTGATCCGGGCCGACGCTGCCTTCTCCGTGGAACTGCTGCGACTGGCCAACTCGCCGGTCTTTGGTTTCCGCTACGAGATCAAAGACATACCGCACGCCATCGTGGTGCTCGGAATGAACCGGCTGCGCGCGGTCGTCACCACCTTGGCAATGCGCGAGTTCCTGTCTTCCCAGCGCCAGCATGAGACGATTCAGCAATCCTGGCGTCATAATTTGGCGACTGCCCTCGCCTGCGAGGTCCTGGCCGGCGCATTCTGGGTCGATGGCGGCCTCGGCTACACAGCCGGCCTGCTGCACGACATTGGATTGCTGGCGATGGCCGCCAGGTACAAAGACGCCTACGCCGATCTCTTGAGCAGGAATACCCCAAACGCGGCGGAATTCCTCGAACGGGAACGCCAGACGATTGGCATCGACCACTGCGAAGCTGGCGAATGGTTGACCACAGAATGGGAACTGCCCGGCGAGTTCCGCGACGCCGCCGCCAACCATCATCGGCTCCCGGCTCCCCAAACCCCGGACGTAACCGCCCTGGTGCATTTAGGATGTCTGACAGCCTCCATGGCGGGCTTCCCTGTGGCGAATACCCCCGCGAAGTGGGAACCGGAACTCATCATCGGCCACCTCCACGGCAAACTGCAGGACCGCTACCGCAACAAACTCGAAGATCTTCCCATCACTATCGCGACCAAAATCAACTCGTTCGATTGTGACTTCATGAACTGAGGCCCACGGCGGGAACATTGACAATTCCCCTCCATGGTCCTCTACTACTAAGAGGGAGCCGGATGCCGCCGACCATTCAAAACTTCCATACCGTACACCTGAATCTGAACGTCAGAGGACTGCATCCGTCAGCGACATTGGCGATCAACGAGAAGTCAAACGGCCTGCGTTCCCAAGGCCGCACGGTTTATAAACTCGGCCTAGGGCCAGTCCCCGTTCCCGGTCGTGCTGCCGGTCGTGGAGGCGTTGAAAGCGAACGCCTTTCAAAAAGATTATCTGCCGGTGCGCGGGCTGCCGGCATTGCGCGACGCCGTGGCGAATTACCATCGGCAACTCCACCAGATACCTTGCTCCGGCGATGACGTTCTGGTAGGTCCAGGCTCCAAGGAGCTGATGTTCCTTCTGCAACTGGTCTACTACGGCGACCTGCTGATCCCCACGCCGAGCTGGGTTTCCTATGCCCCGCAGGCGCAGATCATTGGCCGCCGCGTGGAATGGGTTCCGACGCGCAAGAACAATGGATGGCGGCTGATGCCCGATGACTTGGACCATTTGTGCCGGCCCGACCCGGAGCGCCCGCGCATCGTCATCCTGAACTACCCGAACAATCCCACCGGCCTGTCTTACAGCAAGACAGAACTCGAGTCGCTGGCCGAGGTAGCCCGGCGCTACAAGGTGATCCTGCTCTCCGACGAGATTTACGGCGAACTCCATCATCGGGGCGGGCATGTCTCCATCTCGCGCTATTACCCCGAGGGCACGATCATCAGCGGGGGCCTGAGCAAGTGGTGCGGGGCCGGAGGCTGGCGGCTGGGAACCTTTACCTTCCCGGCGGGCCTGCGCTGGCTGCTCGAATCGATGGCCGTTGTCGCCAGCGAGACATTCACTTCGACCAGCGCTCCCATCCAGTACGCCGCCGTCCGCGCCTTTCAGGGCGGGAGCGAAATCGATCGTTACCTGTTGCAGGCTCGCCGCGTTCTCAGGGCTATCGGCCAACTCTGCGCCCGCCGTCTGCAGTCGGCCGGCGTGGATGTCGATATGCCCGAAGGGGCCTTCTATTTGTTCCCGGACTTTTCCGGTCACTCCGCCGCTCTCCGGGCGCGCGGCATCCAGTCCAGTCAGGATCTTTGCGGCCGGCTGCTCGAAGAAGCCGGTGTAGCCATGCTTCCGGGGTCGGACTTCGGCCGGCCGCGAACCGAACTCACCGCCCGCATCGCCTACGTCGATTTTTCCGGCTCGCATGCTATGAGCGCCGCCGAAGCATCTCCCCCGGAAGAGGAATTGGATCAGTGCTTCCTGTCGTTGCATTGCGGCGGCGTCCTCGAGGCGATAGAGATCCTTTGCGGCTGGCTCGAAGCAGGGAGAAAGCCGTGAGCCATCCAATTTGGTCGCCGTCCGCGGAACGAGTCCGGGACTCCAATATGACGGCCTTCCTGAAGGCGGTCCGCGAGCAGATCGCCCCCTCCGTTGCCGACTACCAATCCCTGTATCGCTGGTCGGTCGACCAGCCGCGGCAGTTTTGGCCCATGGTCTGGAGTTTTTCGGGAATCGTCTCCAGCCGTCCCCCCGATGAAGTTCTTCAGCACCCGAACCGGATGCCGGGGGCGGGCTGGTTCAGCGGCGCCAGACTGAATTTCGCCGAGAACCTTTTGCGCTGCCGCGACGAGACCGAGGCGATCGTCTTCTGGAATGAAGGTGGCCGCCAGAGTTCCCTGACATACGCGGAGCTCTTCAAGCGCGTGCGGCGCCTGGCCGCCTGCCTGCGCTCCTGGGGAATTGTCCCCGGCGACCGTATAGCCGGCTACCTGCCGAACATTCCGGAAGGAGTCGTCGCGATGCTGGCGGCGGCCAGTACTGGGGCCGTTTGGACGTCCTGCTCGCCGGAGTTCGGCCTTCAAGCCATCGCCGGCCGGTTCGGACAAACCGCGCCCCGAATCCTGTTCGCCGCAGCCGGCTATCAGTACAACGGCGAGGTTCACTCCTGTCTAAGCCGGGTCCGGGCGTTGATCGAGCAAGTCCCTTCGATCGAGCGCTCGGTCGTCGTACCCTACCTCGATGAAACCGGCGGGAAAGAGATGCCCGCGGGCGCGATCCTTTGGGAGCAGGCTATCGAGCAAGGCACCGGGCGCAATCCCCGATTCGAGCAACTGCCCTTTGACCATCCGGTCTACATTCTTTATTCATCCGGCGCCACCGGGAAGCCGAAGTGCATTGTCCATGGAGCGGGCGGGACGCTGATCCAGCACCTCAAGGAACTCCTTCTGCACACCGATGTGAAACCCGGAGACCGGATCTTTTACTACACCACTTGCGGCTGGATGATGTGGAACTGGCTCGTGAGCGGCCTGGCGGCGAGAGCCACGATCGTTCTCTACGACGGTTCCCCAACCTACCCGCTGCCGGTATCGCTTTTCGATATGGCGGAAGCGGAGAAGGTGACCGCCTTCGGAGCCAGCGCCAGGTACTTTTCGGTTATTGAAAAGGCCAAAGTCGAGCCGGCGCAAACACACAATCTGTCCAGCCTGCGGACGGTCCTCTCCACCGGCTCTCCGCTCCCGCCCGAGGGTTTCGAGTACATCTACAATTCCATCAAGCATGACGTCTGCCTCTCCTCGATCTCCGGCGGAACGGACATCGTCTCCTGCTTTGGGCTCGGCAACCCGATCGCGCCGGTGCATCGCGGGGAATTACAGACCCGGGGCTTGGGAATGGCAGTCGAGATCTTCTCCCCCGAAGGCCAACCCGTTCCCGCCGGGAAAGGCGAACTGGTTTGCACGAAGCCGTTTCCCTCCATGCCGGTCGGATTTTGGGACGACCCCGGCGGAAAGAAGTATCGCGATGCTTATTTTTCGCGCTTCCCGGACGTCTGGTGGCACGGAGATTGGGCCGAACTCACCGATCATGATGGCGTCATCATCCACGGGCGGTCCGACACGGTCTTGAATCCGGGTGGGGTGCGCATTGGCACGTCCGAAATCTACAACATTGTGGACCAACTGCCGGAAATAGCCGGAGAGCCTCGCGGTCGGTCAGGAATGGAACGGCGACGTGCGCATCGTCTTGTTTGTGAAGCATAAACCCGGAGAGCAATCTCGACGACGAACTCATCGCGAAGATCAAAGAACGCATCCGAACCGGCGCCTCCCCCCGCCACGTACCGGCGAAAATCATCGCCGTCGCGGACATCCCGCGAACGGTCAACGGCAAGATTTCCGAACTCGCCGCCCGCGATGTCATCCATGGCCGCCCCGCGACCAATTTCGAAGCTTTGCTCAACCCGGAGTCGCTCGATCTCTACCGCGATCTCCCGGAGCTTCACACCTGACGCGCCGACGGTTACCTCTCGCCCCACTTCAACTTCTGACGCAGAACGTCGAAGAACTTCAATCGCGGCGGAGAGACCAGGCGCACTACCCTGTCCGAGCTCCGGCAGACGACCACGTCCCTGTGCTTCAACGGTTCGCCGACCTGGCCGTCGATCGTGAGAAAAGCCGCGTCGTCCTTCGCGTTGACATTCAAGCGAATCACGCTGGTTTGCGGCACGATCACCGGACGATTGGTAAGGGTGTGCGGACAGATCGGCGTGATAGCCAGCGCTTCGACCGAGGGAAAGATGATCGGGCCGCCGGCCGAGAGCGAGTAGGCCGTCGAACCGGTGGGCGTGGCGACAATGAGTCCGTCGGCCTTGATAGTCGCAAACCATCTGATCGTCCACCAGCGCCTCGATATCGATCATCCGCGCGATGTCGACCTTGTTGAATACGACGTCGTTCAGAGCCTCATACGCGGAACGCAAGCGCCCCTCCCGCCACAACTCGCAGTGGAGCAATAGCCGCCGGCCCGTCGCCTGCCCGCCGTTCAGCGCCAGTTCCAGCTCCGGGTACAGATTCTCCACTGCAATGGCCGTCAGAAAACCCAATCCGCCAAGATTCACGGCAAACAGCGGCACATCGCGATCGCCGATGGCCCGGACCGCCGAAAGCAGCGTGCCATCGCCGCCCAGCAAAATGATCATGTCGGCCCATCCGGCGCCTCGACCCGGGGATATCCTCCATGCCGTCGACATAGGCGGCCGTCTCCTCATCGCAGCGGGCCTCGATGCCGCGAGCCGCAAGCCACGGCAGCAGGGCCTTCACGAACGGCCTTGGCCCGGCCGGCTCCCGGTTTTGAAATGATGGCGACTTTCTTAACGGCTGGCATGTAGCAGAAATTCCCGGTTCCCTTCCGCCCCCAAAATCGGACTTTCAATCACCGAGACCGGAAGCCGAGCGCTGTGACCGCTTCCTCGACTTTCGCGACCGCTGAGCGGTGCATTGGGATCGCGAACGATCCCCCCTTTGCCCACCTGACGGCGCCCCACTTCAAACTGGGGTTTCACGAGTATAACCATTTCCGCATTCTCTTTCAGCACCGAAAGCAAGGCGGGCAGTATCAGTGTCACCGAAATGAAGCTGACATCGCACACGGCCAAGTCGGCAAGTTCTCCGATCTCCTCGAAACACAGATGCCGGGCGTTCACTTTTTCATGCAGTGTCACCCGATCGTTGGTCCGCAGCTTCCAGGCGATCTGCCCCGCTCCGGTGTCGACCGCGTGAACCCGGACGGCGCCCCGCTGCAAGAGGCAGTCCGTGAACCCGCCCGTCGAAGCGCCAATATCGAGACAGACCTTGCCGGTAGCGTTAACCCCGAAATGATCCAGCGCTTTCTCCAGCTTGAGACCGCCGCGACCGACGTACGGCAGCTGTGCTGTGACCACGACATCCGCATCCTCCGGAACGGCGTGTCCAGCCTTATCCACCTTCTGGCCATTCACGAAAACCTGTCCGGCAAGAATGAGAGCCTGTCCCTTTTCCCGCGACTCGGCCAGTCCGCGTTCCACCAGCAACCGATCGATCCGCCGCTTCGCCATCAGTTCTTCCGCTGCACGATCAGGTCGGCCAATTCGCGCAACCACCGCGCCCGGCCGCCGAAGATCGAGAGCGCCTCATGGCAGCGAACCCGCTCCTGCTCGGCCATCTCACGGGAGCGCTCCAGCCCATAGACGGCGGGGAACGTGACTTTCTTCTGCGCGGCGTCCTTACCGGCGGTCTTGCCGAACTCCTCGGACGATTGCTCCACATCGAGCAGGTCATCGACAATTTGAAACGCCGAGCCCGGCATGTTCACCATAGCGCGAAAGCGCTGCGTACTGCTCAGCCGTGGCGCGGCGTAAATGGCGCCCATTCGCAGGCTGGCCCGCAACAGCGCTCCGGTCTTGGCCCGGTGAATGGTATCGAGCAGCCGGGCGTCCGGAGTCTGGCCCTCGCCCTCAAGATCGTGCACCTGTCCTGCGATCATTCCACCCACGGTTCCCGATGCGGTGGCAAGCTCCTCAATCAACCGGGATTTCCGCGCTGCGTCCACCCCTCGCAACTGCGCCAGCACCTGGAAAGCGAGCGTAAGCAGCGAATCCCCTGCCAAAATCGCCATGGCGTCGCCGAAAACCTTGTGCGAAGTCGGCCGGCCACGGCGCAGGTCGTCATTGTCCAATGCGGGCAAGTCATCGTGTATCAGAGAGTAGGTGTGAATCAATTCCAGGGAACAGGCCGCGTCCTCGACTCCGTCGATCTCATCCGAAACAATCTCCGCAGCCGCCATGCATAAGACCGGACGGATGCGCTTCTCCCCGGCGAACAGGCTGTAGCGCATCGCCTTGTGTATCGTCCCGGGCGGGGTCGACTCGTGCGGGGCCCAGCGCTCCAGGGCTGCATCCACTCGCTGCCGTTGTTGGGTAAGGTACTCGCGCAGGCTCATCGGAGATGCTCAGCCGTTGTTCGGCTCGAAGGGTTCGGGTTGCACCTCGCCATTCTTCTTGAGGAGGATCTCGACCTTCTGCTCGGCCTCTTCGAGCGCCTTCCGGCAATCCTCGCTCAGACGCACCCCTCTCTCGAAACGCTCCAGGGCCGTTTCGAGCGGAAGGTCACCGCTTTCGAGCTCCTTCACCATCGCCTCAAGCTCCTCAAGCGCTTCCTCAAAGCTCTTCGAGGGCTTCTTCTTCTCAGCCATTGGACCATTCTACAGGACGAGCGCCAGCGGTTTCTGTCAGGATGGATCCTATGGAACTAGTGCTCGATCCCGTCGAAGTTCGCATCCTCGGTTCGCTCATCGAAAAGGAAGCGGCGACGCCCGAATACTACCCGCTCACCTTGAACGCGTTGCGGGCGGCCTGCAACCAGAAATCGAACCGCGATCCGGTGATGTCGCTCGACGAAGACGAAATCGCGGCCGCTATCGAGAGCCTCCGCGCCAAGGGCCTCGGACGGGATATAAGCGGCGCCGGACACCGTGTACACAAGTACGGACACCGCGCGGGGGAGGTCTTCGACTTCGACCGCCGTGAGCAGGCCGTCATCTGCGCCCTGCTGCTCCGGGGACCGCAAACAGTGGGCGAGGTGCGCGGACGAACCGAACGCCTCTATGAATTCGACGATCTGGCTTCCGTGGAATCCACCCTCGAGCGTCTGGCCGGACGGGAACCGCCGCTGGTCACGCCGCCTCCCCCGCCGTCCGGGTGAAAAAGAACCGCGCTTCGCCCACCTGCTAAGCGGCGAAGTGGACAGCCACCGAGCCGGCCGCTCCGATGTCCGCTCAACCATCCCCCCTCGCGGAGCGCGTTGCCAAACTCGAAGAAGAACTCGCCGAACTGCGAAGCCAGTTCGACCATTTCCGCAGCAGCTTCGACTAAAACCCGGAACACGGGACAAAACCCGGCACGGACAAAACCCGGCAAAACCCGGGACAGGAACCCCATTCCCCTTTTCAAAACCCGGGACAGGAACCGCCGGGGTGGTTTTCAGTGAGAGTTCTCTTACGCCTGCGCCACTGGATAGGAGAGATGCCCGTAAAGCGAGAGTGGTCCTCCCCGGCCAGCCGCACCACATCACGCAGCGCGGCAACAACCGTCAGGCGGTCTTCTACTGTGACGAAGACCGGCAGGCGTACCTGGACCGTCTGTTTGTCTACGCTGATCGATACCATCTGCGGGTGTGGTCCTATTGCCTGATGAGGAATCACGTCCACGTGGTGGGCGTTCCGGAGGAGCGGCAGAGCATGGCAAAGGTGTTCGGCCGCTTGCACGCCGACTACGCACGCGCGGTCAATTTTCGGCGCGACGGCTGCGGCCATCTCTGGCAGGAGCGCTTTTACTCGTGCGCGATGGAATTTCACCACGCGCTGGTGGCGATGGCGTATGTGGAGCAGAACCCCCAGCGGGCTGGCGTGGTGCGCTCGGCGGACGAATACCGATGGTCTTCCGCGGAAGCGCATCTGCGCGGGGAGGATCCGTCGGGGCGGCTGGATCTCGGGATGTGGCGGTCGGAATACACGCCAGCCAGATGGCGCGAGGTACTGGCGTCGAGCGTGATGGAAGAAGAGCAGCGGCAACGGTTCCGGGAGGCTACCGCGAGAGGGAGGCCGTTCGGTTCGGAAAGCTATGTGGAGCGACTGGAACTCGAACTTGGATTGGCGCTCCGGCCGCGTCCGGCCGGACGACCAAAAAAGGCTTGCCCTCCGCCGGTGGCAGGCGCCCGAACTGCGTCCGGCGGGTAGAGCCGGGTCGTCGTGCGGGCGGAGAGCGAAAAGGGGAATGGGGTTCCTGTCCCGGGTTTGTCCCGGGTTTTGGCCCGGGATTTGGTCCCCTTCTGAACGAGAGGAACGGTGAACGAGCGCCTGCTGCTGTACAATTGACATTAGTTGAGAGAGGCGTATGTCATCCGGGAAGACCAGACCGCCATTCAATGGGCCGGGCAACATAGTCAATGAAGCCCGGCGTGATCGGGAACTGCGCGAGAAGGGCTACCGGGAGAGGGCGCTGAAGCTTCTCCCGTGGGTTTGCGGGCATTGTGGACGCGAGTTCTCTGGCAAGAAACTGCGTGAGCTCACGGTTCATCACAAGGATCACAATCACGACAACAACCCACCCGATGGCAGCAACTGGGAATTGCTTTGCATCTATTGCCACGACAACGAGCATTCCCGGAATCTGGTGGCGGATGAGTACAGTCGGGAGGACGCGCCCAGCCGCCGCCCGGAGCCGGCTTCGACGCACAAGCCGTTCGCGGGTCTGCTCGATTCGATCAGGAACAAAGCAGATTAGACTGTACAATTAGAGGTAGAAGGGATGGTCATGCTTCGCCGGATTCTCGGGGCCGGAATTCTCTTGTGCTGCGCTGCCCTTGCAGGTGACAAGGGAACCCCGGTGGCACATGGTGATAACAAGCTCTTCGCTGTTGAGGCGAAGCTTTTCAAAGAGCATGAGGCGGTCCAGCAATTGCTCGGCGAGGAGTTAGAGAAAGGCATTGTAGCCGTCGAGATAACCGTCACGCCCAAGGGCTCCGAGCCGATGAAGCTCTGGCGCGACGATTTCATAATTCGCTCCGACAAAGACGGCCAGAAGTCGGAGCCTTATGATCCCGGGCAGATTGCGAGCGGAAGCGTTCTGACGCTCGTTTACACAACTGAGGGCGGGGGTGTCCACCGGCAGGAGAACGGATCGGTGTGGGGCGGCATGGGCGGAACGATGCCGTCAAGACTACCGGGCGACGGCGGCGGAGTCGGCAACGCCGGCAGCGTCGAACGGATCGGAGGTTCGCAGGCCTCTGGCAAGAGTGACGACTCGAAGAATGAGCTGCTAGAGAAACTGCGGGAAACCCAATTGAAGGAGGGTGAAATCTCCGGTCCGGAAACTGGCCTGCTATTCTATCCCCTCGAAGGCAAGCACAAGCCGAAACAGATCTGGCTCCACTATACCGGGGAAGGTGGTAAGATCGACCTCCAGTTCCGGCAGCCCGAGTAGAGCCCTCATGCACGTCTCAGAGCTTGACACCCCAGCCCTCCTCATTGACCTCGACATCATGGAACGCAACCTCAGCAGGGTCGCGGCCTACGCCCAGGAACACGGCTTGCGGTTGCGTCCGCACACCAAGACGCACAAGAGTCCGCTGCTGGCCCGGCGCCAGTTGGCGTCGGGGGCCACCGGCATCACCGTGGCTAAAGTCAGTGAGGCGGAGGTGATGCTCGACGCCTCGCCGGACGATCTGCTACTCGCTTACCCGGTGATCGGAGCCAGGAAGCTGGAGCGGCTGGTGGCCGTCGCAAGACGCACCCGTGTGACAGTGGCGCTCGATAGTGTGGAGGCCGCCCGCCAACTCTCTTCCGCGGCCGCCGCGGCGGGCCTGAAAATTCGTGTGCTAGCCGAGATCGACGCCGGGACCGGCCGGACGGGGGTGCAGCCGGGGCGCGCCATTCTGGATCTCGCCAGAACGATTTCTGGCATGCCCGGTCTTGAACTGGTAGGCTTTGCCTTCTATCCGGGCCACATAAAGGCTTTGGGGGAAGAAGGGTTCGCTGCGTTAGAGAAGCTCTCCGAATTGGTCGAAGGCGTCAAGGAGGATTTCTCGCGCGACGGCCTCCCCGCTCCCGTTGTCAGTGGTGGCTCAACACCTACCCTGTTTCATTCCCACCGGATCAAGGGCATGAATGAGATCCGGCCTGGCACCTATATTTTCAACGACCGGAATTGCGTAGCTTGCGGGGCCTGCAAACTGGACGATTGCGCCGCCTCAATCCTGACCACCGTGGTTTCCACCGCCCGGCAGAACGGCATGATGGTCGACGGCGGTTCGAAGGCCTTCTTCTCGGATCGTCTGGTCACCGGTGGCGACGCTTACTTCGGCCATATCGTCGAAGCCCCCGAAGCGCGCCTGTTCAAGATGAATGAAGAACACGGCTACGTGGATCTCGCCGCTTCGCCTCGCAAGTTCCGCATCGGGGACCGCATACGCGTCATTCCGAATCACATCTGCGTGGCGGTGAACCTCCATGAACGGGCCTATGGCTTGCGCGGTGACGCTGTCGTAGAGGAGTGGCCGGTGGCGGCGCGGGGGAAGTTGCAGTAGGCGCTCGCCTGGCAGGGTGCGGAAGAACGCCGACCGCTTGCTGACGGGCGCGGCTCAGATATTGACCCACGCATTTGCGGTAGGTTGCTGAGATGGAAGCCGCGACCGCCAAAGAGTGTTCCCGCCACTACGATTCCCTCCGCTCCTCAAATTCGCGAATAGCCGCCAGCAGAACTTCCCCATAGCGCTCCAGCTTGCTTGGACCTATCCCGTGGACGTCAAGCAATTCCTCCGGCGTCCGAGGACGTCGAACACACAGATCGGCCATGCTCGCGTCGTGAAGGATCACGTAAGCGGGAATGTTATTCGTTTGCGCCAGCTTTCGCCGCCATTCGCGGAGATGATTCAGTAGCCGCTGGTCGGACTCGGGCAACTTGACAATAGAGGGGGGCCGCCTTCTTCGGCTCGGCTGCGGTCTTGCGGCGCGCTCTCTTGCGCTTAGCCAAGGCGACATCGGGCTGAAGGAACCATTTGGGAGATTGGCCGCAGACATCACATGCGCCGCAGTTGTCCCATGAGGTGCTCTGGCCGAAGTGAGAGCAGATCTGCCGGTGGCGGCAGCGGTCCTCTTCGACGAAGCGGCGCATGATCCGGTAACGCTCCCAGGCGCGGCTGCGTTCGTCGAGATCCTGGATTTCTCCAATGAAATGGGCCAGGAGAGCGGTATCCCGATTCTGCCAAAGCAGGAGGCAATCCGAAGGTTCCCCATCGCGGCCCGCGCGGCCGGCCTCCTGATAAAACTGCTCCAACGATTTCGGCAGCGAAAGGTGGATCACGGCGCGCACTGACGGCTTGTTGATACCGAGCCCAAAGGCGATCGTTCCGACCAGCACCCGCACTTCGTCTGACATCCACCGGACCTGGTTCCGCTGGCGGGTCTCGCCGTCCATCTTGCCATGGTAGGGGACGGCGGCGATGCCTTTGCACTGGAGCAAGGCGGCGGTTTCCTCAACGCGAGCAATCGTGGGCGAGTAGATGATGACGTTCTCCCCTTCGTGCTCCTGCATGGCCGAGAGCAGCAACGCTTCCTGGGTCGCGGCGTTTGTATTGCGAACCAGAAGCCTCAAGTTCGGCCGGTGGAAGCTCAGCACAAATTTGCCCGGTTCACGCAGTGCCAACTGGCTGACGATATCGCGGCGGACCCGCCGGGTAGCGCTGGCGGTAAACGCGGCCAGGGGCTTGCCGGGAAAGGTTTCCCGCAAAAGACCGAGGCGTCGGTATTCGGGGCGAAACTCGTGCCCCCATTCCGAGATGCAGTGCGCCTCGTCGATAGCGAAAAACGACAGCGGCAGATTTTGAAGCCAGCCCACGGTGTCCTCGCGGGCCAGCCGTTCCGGCGAAAGATAGAGGAGCCGGTAGCGCCCTTCCCGCGCAGCCTGCATGACCCTCCGCTGGTCCGCGTATTCCATCGACGAGTTCAACATCGCCGCGGGAATGCCCATCTCCTCCAGTTGCGCCACCTGGTCCTGCATCAAGGCGATCAGCGGCGAGATGACAATCGCCGTCCCATCGAGAACCAGCGCGGCCAGTTGGTAGCAGAGCGATTTTCCGCCCCCGGTCGGCATGACTGCCACAATGTCGCGGCCCGCCACCAGCCCCCGCACAATCTCCTCCTGCCGGCGGCGAAAGCTATCGTACCCCCAGTGCTGTTTCAACAGCGCATACAGATCGACTTCAGCTCCCAAGTAGCTATTGTGCCTGAAGGAGCCGGAGGCTCTCCCGGCTAGTGCGTCAAAGGCGTAACGGTGAACTTCCGGATGTCGATTCGGGTGTGGTCGCCCTGGACGGAGATCGGGCCCGGTTCGGCTTCGTTGGGATCGTGGCCCATGGCGGTGAGGCCTTCGATTTCTTTCTTGTCGATGATTGTCTCGCCGTTCAAAACCACCGTCACGTCCCGTCCGATGAGCGTGACGTCCATGGTCTGCCATTCTCCCGCCGGTTTGGATGGGTTCGAGGTAGGGACGATGCGGTAGTAGATGGCGCCGTGGCCCTGCTTGTTCGGCGGTTTGCCGTAATCCTCGGCGATCTGCACCTCGTAACGGCCACGGAGGCCGATGCCGCTGTTCGAATTCTCATAGAGACGGTATTCGGCGTGTAGCTTGAAGTTCCAGAATTTCTGATCGCTGACGATGTCGCTGGTGGGCGGGTCGTTCATCAGGATGCCGTCCTTGACCGTCCACTTCATGCCTCTCTCCGGGTGGAGCGCTTTCCAGCCATCGAGATTCTTCCCGTTGAACAATTCAATGGTTTCGCCCTCCTTCCATGTCCCGTCGTCCTTGTCGGCGATGACCGGCGCACGTTCCCCTATCCATTCGACCCGCGTCTCGGGATGGCCGTCGATCTCCATCGAACCATGGAGTTCCCCGTCGACGAGCTTCGCCCGGTAGGTGGCGCTACGAAGCGGGCGGTCCGGCCAGGGTAGGTCCTCGCCGGGAAGGCTGTACTTGTAGTCTTTGAATGTGTAGACCAGCTCGCCGTCGACGACCGACATCTCGTCCGGTTCGTACATCCCGCCGCCGGGAGGCCCGACCATTTCACCGGTCATGTTTGGCGTCCCGGCGCCTTCTACCTTGAGCCACCACGCGCCCGGGCTCACCGGGGCGGCGATGTCCCAGGCGGCGTTGAAATCGGCGGCGTCGACGGTGGGGGCTGGAGGTTCCGAAGAACACGCGCCCAATGTCAGGAGTACAGCGGCAACGAAACAATTCTGTGTGCGCATCACGGCGCTAATTTATCACAGACTGAGGCGGTATATTGGATGCACTATGGCTGATCCCATTGTGCGGAGTATCGACTGGCGGCGGGTTCGCGAACCGGACTCGCAACGCGCCTATACGTTGCTGCGAATCGAGACCAACACCGGCGTCACCGGTTTTGGCGAATGCGGGCCAGTTCCGCAATCCGAAATGCAGGGGATCTCGATCCTGGAGAAACCGGCGACGGCGATCGAACCGATTCGAAAGGAATTGGCGGCACAGCCCCGGGTGAGGGCCGCGGTGGATATGGCGCTGCTCGACATCAGCGCCAAGATTGCCGGAGTGCCCGTTTACCAGCTATTGGGCGGGCCGACGCGGAACAAGGCGCGGGCGTTGGCGCGGATCGGCGGCGCGACGGAATCGGCTCTCGAAGCGGAAATGCGGAGCGGCATGGCGGCCGGCTATAGGGCGTTCGCGGTTCCGCTGCCTGAAATCAAAACTGAGATTATGCGGCAGGACGCGTTCGTCAAGTCAGCTGCAAGCCCGGCTGGAGTCGCTGCGAACCGCCGCCGGGAGCGGACACGATTTCGTCCTCGATGCGGCGGCGGCGCTCACCCCCGGGCAGGCGGCCAACGTGGCGGCGGCCATCGAGCGGATGCACCCGCTTTGGATCGATGAGCCTTGCGAGGTTTCCAACATGGCGACGATCCGAAAGATCTCCGAGGAGAGTGTGGCGCCGCTCGGGTTTGGCCGTGAATTCACCGATGGCGGCCCCTTTCAAGACCTGCTGCGCGAAGGGCTGATCGATATTTTGCGCCCGGACATCGTTCTGCATGGAATCATGGGTATCCGGCGTTTGGCGGCGATGGCGGAAACCTATTACACGGCGGTGGCTCCGTTCCATGACGGCGGGCCGGTGGCGACCGCCGCGGCGCTGCAACTCGCGGCGAGCATCCCGAACTTCTTCATCCAGCAGATCCCGTTTCCGTCGAGTGATCGGGATCGGGAGATGAGGGCGGCGATTACCGGCGGTTCGGTGGAAGTGGTGGAGGATGGCTTCGCGAAACTGCCCCGCGGACCCGGGCTGGGCATCGAGGTGGACCTCGACGCGGTCAATAAGTACTCGGAGGAGATGGCATGAGACGGCGGGACTTCTTTAACGGCATTGCGGGAGCGGCAGTCACGGGTCGGGCCGCCGCGACCGGCGATTTTTGCGGCTGTGCGTTCGCGCCTCAGACGGCGCGCCCCGGTTGGCGCGGGCGCATTCGACGGGCTCGGATCCAAGGTGCGCCTCAGCAACGTCAAGTCCTTCGGCGTGACCTGGAAAAAGGATCGGACCGGCCCTACGTCTTTGTGAAGCTTGAGACGAACGAAGGCTTGATCGGTTGGGGGGAGGCGACACTCGAAGGGAAAGCGGGCGCGGTGATCGAATGTATTCAGGATTTTCGCGAGTTATTGATCGGCGCCGACCCCGTGCAGGTCGAACATATCTGGCAATCGATGTATATTCACAGCTTCTATCGGGCCGGGCCGGTGATGGGATCGGCGATCGCGGGTATCGATCAGGCGCTGTGGGACCTTCGCGGCAAGATCCTCGGGATGCCGGTCTATAAGATGCTCGGCGGACCCTTCGACCAGCGCGGCGTCCGCGGCTACTACCATGCCCGCGCTGGAACGATGGAGCAGCTGCGGCGATTTGCGGGAGCAGGCGGACGAACTCGGTGTAACGGCGGTGAAGACCGGCATCCCGGGTCAATACGAGTGGATAGAGACCGACGCGAAAATCACGAACGCCGTGAAGGGTATCGAGAGAATGCGGGAGGGCCTCGGACCGGACATCGACATCGGGGTCGACTTCCACGCGAAGACAAGCCCCAGCGTGGCGGCGATCATCGTCCGGGAAGTCGAGCCATTGAATTTGATGTTCGTCGAGGAACCGTGCCCGCCGGAAAACATTCAAGGCGATGGCACGGATCTCGAAACGCTCTACCACGCCGATAGCGACCGGCGAGCGGATGGTAGCGCATTACGGGTGCCAGCAGCTCATCGACATGGGCGTCGTCGACATTCTCCAAACCGATATCAATCACGTGGGCGGGATCACGGCGCTATGGAAGGTCGCCGCGATGGCGGATTTCTCCGGCATCATGATGGCGCCGCACGCTTGTGAAGGCCCGATCGGAAGCCTGGCGACGGTGCACGTCGATTCCGCGATGCCGAACTTCCTGGTCCAGGAAATCTGCAGCGGCGTCGAACCAACAAACAAGGAGAAGATCTGGGAGGAGTGGCTCGGATTCCCCGCGATGCGGATGGTGAATGGCCGATTCCCGTTACCGGACAAGCCAGGACTTGGATTCGAACTGTCCGAGGGCGCCTTTAAAAAGTATCCTTTTGAAGGGACGAAACCGATGGGGCAGGTTTTCCATGAGGATGGGTCGGTGGCGGCCTGGTAGGAGGAGGAGTCAGGAAGATTCAGGATTCAGAATGGGGGAGTTGCCGGACCGGAATTGGATTCTCGGGAAGTTGCGTGAAAGGATTGTCGCTTTTGCGGCATCTCGTACACAGAGGGACGTGGCTGAGGATCTGGCACAAGAGGTGCTGATCGTGCTGGAGGAGAAGTACTCCCAGGTCGAGAGTCTTGACGAACTGCTGCCGTTGAGCTTTCAGATCGTGCGGTTCAAGTTGATGAGTCTGCGTCGGAAGGCGGCGCGTCGTGGCGAGGGCAGGCAGGTCGCGGTCGAGGACTTGCCCCTCCCGGACCCGGGCGAGGATCCGGAAGCGGCGGCGGAACGGAATCAGGCGCGGGAACGTCTTCGGGCGGCTCTCTCGAAGCTGGACGGGCGGTGCCGTGAGATGTTCCGGCTGAAACTCGAAGGGCGGACGTTTCCGGAAATCCAGAACATACTGGGAGCGGGCTCCCTCAACACGGTGTACACCTGGGATTTTCGCTGCCGGAAGCGGCTGCTCGATTTGATGGGCGGCGGATGGGAGGTGAACCGATGAAACCGGAGGAAATCCGGATGCTGCTTGGAGGATACGCCACCGGTTCGCTTACCGAAGAGGAGCGGAAGGCGCTCTTTTCAGCTGCCCTGGAGAATCAGGAGATCTTCGACGCCCTGGCCGATGAAGAGGCGTTGCGCGAACTGCTGGCCGATCCCCGCTATCGCCGGGACTTGGCGGCCGGATTAGCCGATCAAACGAGGCCGTTGGGCGAGAAAGTAGCGGCCTGGTGGCGGCGGCCGCTGCCTCTCGTCTTGACCGGCGGTGTCGCGGCGGTGGCGCTGGCGTTTGTCATTCTCTATCAGCGCGAAGGCCCGCCGCCAGCCGTCGAAGTGGTGGCGATGAGACAATCCGCGCCCGAGCCGGAAGGAATGCAGGAAGAGCGCGCCGAAGCTCCGGCCGCAAAATTGGAATCGCGAACGGCGCCAGAAACGCCAAAGGAGCAAGAGCCGGCGGAAGCGTCGGGGCTGGCGGCCCCACCGGCGGAGATCCTCGCGCCGCCGCCAATGATAGACGGCATCCCGGAACCGCCCGCTCTCGCGCATCGGGACGTGAACGTCCAGGTGGATAAACCGGAGCGCGAGATGGCCACGAGAGATGCAGAAGCGGACCTCGCCCAACCTGAGCCCAGCCGCATGAAAATGGCCGGGGCGGAGCCGCGAACACAAGCTGAGCCTATGCGTTCACCCCAGACCGGCGCGTTCGGTGCAGTGCCAGGAGCGCCCGCTTTCTCGCGCCCGGCGGCCCGGGGACGGGGCGCGGGCGAAGCGCTGCCCTATTCCGTGGAGATCCGGTCTCGAGATGGCTCCTTCGTTGCTCTGGACCCGGAAGACCCGGTTGGGTTGGCGGATGCCGTACGCCTCCGCCTCCGCAGCCCGCGGGACGGACAACTCTACGTGGCGGAACAGACGCCCGCGGGTCCATGGCGTCTGATTTACAGCGGACCGGCGGTTCGCGGCCAATGGTCCGTGGTTCCCTTGCCGCCGCCGGCAAAGGGCGGAGAGCGCAGGCTGAAAGCGCTGTTCTCGACGCAACCTCTCTCTCTATCCCAGGCAGGCGCGAACGGCCAGCTTGATGAGTCCGCCGCCCAAGTATCGGCGGACATTGCAATCCGCTATCGATAGTCCTTGCTCATACGCTCCGTCTTCATAAGTGTTCCAGCCTAGGGATTACTCCTCGCCATACAGGGGTCGCCCCCAGTTATTACCAAGGCAGCGTGAGGTTACCCTCGGGAATAAGAGCACTCAAGAATCCCTTTGTGTGGGGACACATGACGCCGCAACATAAAGCTCCACGTTTCCAGAAACAGGGTCCTCGGAGTACGGAACTCCCCTTTTTGGCGTTACTGTTGCGGCGTGCCGCTTCGGGTTTCGGCGCCGAATTCGACGAGGAGGAAAAATGTAATTTGTTCCTCGCTACGGGTGAGTATTTTCAGGCTTCGCGCAGTGAGCTGGAAGGGATCCGTGCATCCGGCATCCCCTGGGACGAAATTCCGGTGGTGCTGCACGTGTCACGGCATACAGGAGTCGGTTCCTGCGAAGTAGCAGCGCTCAGACGTTCTGGACGATCCTGGCACGACATCATATCTGTATTCAGCTTGTGCCCGGAATCGTTCCACGTGCCGATTGAAACTCCGGCCGATGGGCCTGGCGCGAACTGGGAATCGCACATCCCTGAAACCTGGGACGCTCGAACCAGCTCCGACGAGGACATCATCAACCTCGTGAACTTGAGATTCATCTCCGGCCATTACGCCGTACGGCCGGAAACAGTCATTGCTTTGCACGCTTCGGGCTGGAAGTTTTCGGCGATCCACGCCGAGATGACCGGGTCGACAGCGCTGGATGAGTTTTCGCCTGAGAACGGCGGAATCAGCGTGCGGGTGAACGCTAGCGGGTAGACATTCGCGCGCGAACATATGCGCAGGCGCGTCGCCGACACGACGCGCCTGCGTGTATTGTATATCTTGCCCCACCCTCCGCACCATCAATTGTCTCCTTGCGTGGTCCGAAAAGTCCCGGTTGAAAGGATCCCCTTCATCACGGCATTTCCTCAGTGAATGAATATTCATTGGCCGCGCGTAGCAACGCCGGCTGGGGAGGATACCGAAATGAAAAGTGAGACTGAAAAACGCCGCGGAAGAGCTCTGTTCGCATTCGCAGCGGTGGCCGCCTTGATTTGTTCTTTCGTTGATGGCCCGGCAACCGTGGCCTATGCCGCGAACGCGGGCGGCGTATCGCAGGGCGCGTTGATGAGTCTGGACAAGGAAGGCAGGCCCGGCGCAAGTTGCCCCCTGCGGCACACGGACATGAATGCCGAAGTCAGTGGGTTCCTGGCCCGAGTGACGGTGGTCCAGCAGTTTGAAAACACATTTGCTGAAGCTATCGAAGCCGTGTACGTTTTCCCCTTGCCCCAGCAGGCGGCGGTCGACGACATGACGATGAAGATCGGAGACCGGACCGTCAAAGGCAAGATAAAGCGGCGCGAGGAGGCACGGGCGATCTACGAAGCGGCAAAAGCCGCGGGACACCTGGCGTCTCTGCTCGATCAGGAGCGCCCGAACATCTTTACACAGTCTGTGGCTAACATCCCGCCAGGCGAAACAGTCGAGATCACGATCAGCTACGTGGGGACCCTGAAGTACGAAGAGGGACGCTACGAATTTTCCTTCCCGATGGTGGTTGGACCGCGCTACAACCCGAGAGGAGCCGTCCCGGATGCTTCGACGATCACGCCGCCGATCATGAAACCGGGCATGCGCGCCGGTCACGATATCTCAATTCAGGTGAAGCTCGATGCGGGCGTCCCGGTCGATAGCATCGAGTCGAAGACCCACGATGTCGACGTGGAACGCAGTGGAACCAGCGGCGCCGCGATCCGGCTCCGGCAGAACGCCACGATTCCCAACAAAGACTTCATTCTGACCTACGACGTCGCCGGCCCGAAGGTGGAGGACGCCGTTCTGGCGCACCATGACGCTCGCGGCGGCTTCTTCACGTTGATTCTCCAACCACCGGAGCGAGTAACCGTCGAGGACGTCACTCCGAAGGAACTGGTCTTCGTGCTGGACACCTCCGGCTCGATGTCCGGCTTCCCCATTGAGAAAGCGAAAGAGGTGATCGGCTTGGCGCTCAATGGAATGTATCCGCGGGATACCTTCAATCTGATCACGTTCGCCGGAGACACGCACGTGCTCTTCCCGGAACCGGTTCCAGCGAGCGATGCGAATATTCTGGCAGCGCAGGAGTTTCTAAGATCGCCGAAGCGGTGGCGGCGGCACCGAGATGATGAAGGCCATTCGCATGTCGCTCGAGCCCTCGGACCAGCAGGACCACATCCGAATCGTCTGCTTTATGACAGACGGCTACGTGGGCAACGACATGGAGATTCTCGGCGAGATCCGGAACCACTCCAACGCCAGGGTCTTCTCTTTCGGCGTCGGCAGTTCGGTTAACCGGTTCCTGCTCGATAAGATGGCTGAGACGAGCCGCGGCGAAGTCGAGTACGTCGCATTGAACGACGACGGCTCGGCGGCGGCCCGGCGCTTCCATGAGCGCATCCGGAACCCTCTGCTTACCGATGTCGAGATCGACTGGGGCGGGCTGCCCGTCAGCGATATTTACCCCGCGAAAGTGCCGGATCTTTTCACCGCCAAGCCAGTAGTCGTCTCCGGACGCTACAGCGGACCGGCCCGCGGCGCGATCCGTTTGCGCGGCAAGATGTCGGGGCAAGGCATTGTGCGAACTATCCCGGTGGACCTCCCGGCGGACGAATCCGGTCACGACGTCCTGGCCACGCTATGGGCGCGGCGGAAGATCGGCAGACCTGATGGCGAAGGATTGGAACGGCGTCCAAAACGGAAACCCATCGCCCGATGTCCGCGAGTCCATAACCAGACTTGGTCTGGAGTTCCGCCTGATGACGCAGTTCACCTCGTTCGTGGCGGTTGAGGAGACTATCGTGACCGAAGGCGGCCGGCCGCGCCGGATCGAGGTGCCAGTCGAAATGCCAGAAGGGGTCAACTACGAAGGCGTCTTCGGCGAGAGGGATGAAGCGCTTAGCCGGGCTGCAGTGGGGAAAATGAGCATTGCCGCCGGGGCATTCCCGCAACGAAGTATGGTGAAGGACGCCGCGATGCCGGCCCAGCTTGAAGAACCAATACGCCAGAGTGAATCCTCAGCGCGGAAACTCGACCCCAGACTCGCCCAACTCGCAGTGGGACACCCGCAAACCGGCGTCAAGGTTTTGAGCGGAAAGGTGGCAGTCGAGATCTGGCTCGCGGAACCAACCCTCGGCTTACTCGCCCGTTTGAAGAGCCTCGGCTTCAAGGTGATCGTGGAGCCGAAAATCGCCAAGGTTCTGATCGGCTGGCTGCCAATCAATAAGCTGGAAGAGGCCGCCTCGATGAAAGAGGTGAGACACATCGCCCCGTATCTCTACCAGTAGGCGCTACTCACAAGCCCAGGGCAGGCTGTATCCCAAAGCGCTTATTCCCGTATTCGTTGAAGATCAATCCGGTCTGGGAGGGAGCCGTGCCGGACTCAGTACCGATGACTGAGTATTTCCGGACGGTTCAGGCTTTCAACTTCCGTTCCAGCTCACCGAGCAAAGCCATCATCCGGGGAGCGGCTTCGGTTCGGCCTCCGAATCGCAGGTCGTTGTAGGCGGTGGTCAGGCGGGCGATCACGCCGGCGAGATTCGCACCGGACATCTGCCCGGCAAACTCCATTGGAGTGATCCAGGCCGGCTTGTCAAACCCGCGCCTCTTCAATATCTCCAGCGCCCTTCCGTACATAACGGTCGCATCGCTGGAGCGGACCTCTCCTCGCTGGAGCCGCCGGGACTGCTCCCGGCCATTCCACCAAAACCAAAATCTTGGGAACGCAAAGCCAAGCAAAATCACGCTCAGGATCCCGGCAACCAAACCGGGAGCGTACGTCTTGAGACTGGCCAGCACGTTGGCCCGCAGCTCACGCCAGGCACCGGACGCTCCGCCGAGCCAGCCAAACGACATTCGCTGGCGGGATTTCTCCATGCGTGTAGCCAAAGTCAGTTGGCGGGCCAGATCGTAACTCAGCACCCACTCCTGCCAGAACGTGTCCGCGGCGTCGAAGAGCAAACCGGCACGGGACCAAAGGCTCATCCGTGCCAGGGAAGGATCTGGTGGGGTGGGATCAAAGGTGGTCCAACCGCGCGAGGGCAGCCACGCTTCCACCCAACTGTGAGCGTCAGAGGCGCGGATCACGTGCCAGCCGCTGATCGGATTGAACGTGCCGCTCTGAAACCCAGTCGCGACCCGGGCTGGCGTCCCAATACTGCGTAGCATCACCGCCATCGCGGAAGCGAAATACTCGCAGTGCCCGCGGCGGCGCTCGAACAGAAAATGGGCGATCGGATCGGCGGCTTCGACCTCGGGTAGCGTCAGGCTGTAGGAATACTGTCCCTGTAAATAGAGCTGGATCTCGCGGGCCCGCTCGAACTCTCCGGGAATACCGCGGGTCAGGCGCCGGGCCAGAGACTCGATGCGGGCGTCGAGATCGGGAAGTTGCAGGTACCGCCGCCGGGCGCCGGCCGGGAGTTCGGGCGCTTGAGAACCGGCCTTGGGAGCGGCTTCATCCAGATACGAAAGCACACCGTAGCGGAGAACGCGCGTGGACCGGAAGCCGACGCGAAAACTGTCTTCGTCCGTGCGGATTACCAATGGCGAGTCGATTCGAATGAACTCCGGTTGTCCGGCGATGAAGAGCGAATCCGAGGCAAACGACTTCAGTTGCACCTCATAGTTCAGACGGCGGCCGGTCCGGCGGCGCTGATCGTCGTCGGCCAGGCGAAGCTGTCTGCTCTGAACCCGCAGGGGCTTTCCTCGGTCATTCGAGTTGAACCAACGTTTCCCATCGAACTCCGCCAGCGCGTTTCCTCGCCACTTCAGTTGCAGCAAGCCGTTGGCATTGGGAATCCGTACGTGCATCAGCACGGTGGACTGCTGCTTCACCTCCCCGATCGCGCCGAGCGTCACATCGTTCGAGAAGGCGCTGATGTGAAAGCGTTCCGGCGCCAGGTGTTCAAAGGCCGCGCGCGCAGTCCGGGGCAGGATGAAAAAGAGACCGGCCGTGAATAGCAGCACGCCAAAAGAGATGACAACGGTCAGCCCGGCGAGCCGCCAGGACAGCGTTCCGGCTTTCTTGCCGGCCACGACACGCTGGTCGCGGCAGCCCCGGCGAATCTCCCAGCTTGCGAACGTCGAAACGGCAAACAGAAGAAAAAGGGCCAGGAAGAAGAAGTAGTTCAGCCGGGAGGACAACAGGGAAGCGGCCAGAATCTCCAGGAACGCCACGACTACAACATAGAGGTGATCCCTCCCGGTCCTGGCGGTGAGAATCTTCACCACCGCCAGGAAGAGAACCAGATGAACCGTGGCCGGGAGAAACTCCTTGGAGAGGAACAGGTAGTCCACCGGGTAGAATCCGATATAGGCGATTGTCAGAGCAGTGACCCAGCGTTCGTCAAGAGGAACGCTGCGGCCCGTCACCACCAGCAGCGTCTTTACGAGGATCGCCGTACCGGCCGCAACCGTCGTCAATAGATCCAGGTACCCGGAACCGGCGACGGCGAAGTACCCGCTGGCGACCAGCCCGAGCAGAGAAAACTGGAAGAAGGTATCGACCGGCTCCGAACTACTCCGGACGCCGCTACTGGATCCCGCGAGGGCCATAAAACGCCTACAATCTCATTCTACGAAGAAGGCAGGCGCGCTGGCATCTGGTCGGCGATGGCGGGGAGCGCGCACAAAATTCCCGGCATGTTTTGCCTTCCTATGATAAAACGAGGGAGTGATCTTATCGTTGTTCCACGATAATCCGGCCTCTGAATCCTATTATTCGACATTTCAGAAGGAACATGTTTTGACGCGCCTCAAGGCGATCGACAGACTGGCGCGTCTCAAGGGCCCGGAAACGCTGGACCCGCAAATGGACAGGCTAATCCCTATAGGAATGGAATTGGACGTGGGCGGGAAGGTTGTCAGAAGCGGGCTTGGCGTCTTCAACCTGGGCTGGCAGGCGCCTGACCATCCGGAATGGCCGGGAACGATCGCGGCGGAATTGAATGAGATTCGGGCTCGAATCAAGGACACGCACGGATGCCGGCTTCGGTTCCTGATTTGGGCCGGAGCGGGAGGTTCGGCTGAGGACATAGCGATGTACAACGCGGTCGGCCTGTTGAACCGGAGCCCCCGCTGTTACGTGTTGGATTCGACGGATCCAGCGAAACTCAAGTACATTCTCGAGGATATCGTGCGCCGCTCCGGGATGCGCTTGGCCGATGCGCTTCGATGCACGCTGGTCGTGGGGATGGCGATGGGCATGACATCGTGGGAGCCGGTGATCAACCTGCGGAAACTGGCGGCGCTCTATGACAAGTGCAAGGTCAAGGAACAAGCCAATGTCATGTGCCTGGCCCCGCCGGAGTCGGCGCTGGAGAAGTGGGCTGTCAAGCGTGATTACCGGATCGTGCCACTCCAGCTAGACGATGGGAATTCGCTCGCCGGGAGACACGGCGGACCGCTGAGCCGCGGAAGCCTTTATCCGCTCGGATTATCAAAGGTTGATCTCACCCAATGGATGGACGGCACGGCGCTCCGGAATGAGCAGGTAGACTCCGCTTGGCGCCTGGCGGCGTTTCTTCATGCTCAGGCCCTCGCCGGACATAACAAAATCACCCTCGTTCTGCCGAAGGTCTGGTCTGGAATCGGCGCCTGGACGAAGCAGAATTTCGAGGAATGCCTGTGCCAAAGCGAATTGTTTCGCCTGAAGATCGTCCTGGAGAACAAGATCACACTCGCCAACTACAAATCGCCGAAGGAGGCAGTTCAGGACCGCGCCTTCCTGGCCCTGAAGCTACGCGGTATTCCAAGCGACGGACCTGACAAGACCGGTTTGTTGCGCCGCTCCGGATACCCGGTGGCGTCGCTGACTCTGCCGGTGGGCACGCCGCTATCGGCCTTCATGCAATTTATTCACTACACCGTGTTCGGAATGGCTTACTTGCGCGACCTGAAGTTCGTCGCCCCGGCGAATGCCGGGTCGCGCGGATCGATCGGTCACCGCTTGTACCAACGGTCGCGGAAAATCGGCGGCGTCGAAAAATCCGAGGAGTGGCGCGCCATGGTCACTTCGCCCCGGCGGGTGAAGCACCGCAATTGCGTGACCCTTTACTACGACACCGTGGATATCGATCTTGACACCGGCGTCCTCGACGCACCGGCCACATACGCAACCATAGTCAAGACACTGGTCGCCGGGGAGCATATCGACTACGCGGAACTGGCCTTCTTTGGAGACACGCGGTATTCCCAACGGGGACGCAGCTTGTTGAAGGCGCTCCATCGCTCCGCTGAACGGCTGTACCGGTCGAGATTGAAGATGCCGGCTGATGTGTATGAGGGGCCGGCCACGGATCACTCCGATCAAAAGACCGTTGCCGACGCGGGCCGGAGCCTTTCGACTTTGATACTTTCCGAGAAGCAGGAGCGGCTTGCCAGGGTCGACTACACGGCGCAGCATCACCTCGCGCAGTTCGTCGCCACGCGACTGGCGCTCGCCGGCAGAGGCCGCGCCGTCCTGGTTCTGACCATCAAAGACCTCGAGGAACCGAGCCTCACGTCGCTCGAAGATTTCTTCCGTCAGGCGGCGACGTCGTTAAAGTCGGTCAAAGTTTGACAGAATAGGAGTCTTGCGATGGCCAAGATAAAATTGGCGGGCGGAAAGAAGAAAAAGAAATCGAACCTCGAGGCCGTTCCGTGTCTGTTGGTGATCCTGTCCGGAATTGTGCTCCTGTCCCTCCTGTTCTACGCCATCCTCCAATCGGCACGCTAAATGAGAGTCGACAATCGAAGAGCGGACCAGTTGCGGGAAGTGAAGCTGGTCACGGGTTATCTGGCGACCGCGGAAGGCTCGGCGCTGATCGAGATGGGAAACACCCGGGTACTGTGCGCGGCGTCCGTTGAGGAGTCGACGCCGGCCTGGCTGCGGGGAAGCAGCCGCGGCTGGGTCACGGCGGAATACTCGATGCTTCCGCGAGCGACGGCGACCCGGACCCCGCGCGAGATCACCCGCGGCCGTCACTCGGGCCGGACCCTTGAGATACAGAGGCTGATCGGCCGTTCCCTGCGCAGCATCGTCAATCTGGATTCGCTCGGAGAAAGAACCGTGATCCTTGACTGCGATGTATTGCAGGCCGATGGCGGAACCCGCACCGCCTCAATCACCGGCGCTTACGTGGCCATGGCGATCGCGGTGAGGCAGTTACTCGAATACGGCGCGCTGAAGAGCAACCCGATCCAAGGCGCCGTAGCCGCGACCAGCGTCGGTCTGCTCCGCGGAGAAGCGCTCCTGGACTTGTGCTACGAGGAGGACTCTCAAGCAGAAGTCGACATGAACATCGTCATGACGGATAAGGGCCAATTTGTCGAACTGCAGGCTACCGGAGAACAGATCGCGTTCGACGATGGCCAACTGGAGCAGATGCTTTCGCTGGCGCGCATAGGCGTTCGCGACCTCCTCAAGATCCAGACGGAGGCGCTGGAGGGGTCTTGAAGCTTTACTGCGCCACCACGAACCCAGGAAAGCTAAGGGAATTCCGGCTGGGCGTGGAACGACTCGGCGGCCGGCGTTTCGAAATCGAGGCGTTGCCGGGGATCGAAAAGATCGTTCCGCCGGAGGAAACCGGCGCCAACTTCGAAGAGAACGCGATTATCAAGGCTCTCTACTATAGTTCGCAGGCCGGCCGGCCGCTGTTTGTTGACGACTCGGGCTTGGCCGTGGATGCGTTGGGCGGAGCGCCCGGAGTGCTGTCGGCGCGCTTCGCCGGCGAGGGCGCCACCGACGAAGCGAACAACCGGCTTCTGATCGAGCGGATGCGAGATGTCGAGAACCGGACCGCGCGATTCATCAGCGTAGTGGCGCTGGCTGGGAAGGGGAAGTTGATCGGGACGTTCCGCGGCGAAGTCGAAGGCGAACTGATCGATTCGCCGCGCGGTGCAAACGGATTCGGCTACGACCCGCTGTTCTTCCACCCACCCTTTGGATCCACCCTGGCTGAAGTGAGCCCGGAACAGAAACTGACCGTCAGCCACCGGGGCAAGGCCGTGGAAGCGATGCTGCGCTTCCTGCTGAAACAGGACGGCGCCCGGTAGCCCTACTGGCCGCGCTGCCAGGCCAGGAACCCGGCAATCGTCTTACCGTCGGCAATCTTGCCGCCGCGGATCATCTGGTCAAGCTGAGCTTCGGTGAACCACCGGCGTTCGATCCTCTCGTCTCCCATCGGAGTCGCCTCGCCTTCCTGTAAGCCGGTGGCCACGAAGACCGACATCTTCTCCGACAAGAAGCCCGGACTTGAATAGAACGAGATCAGCTTCCGCCATTTCCTCGCCCGGTAACCCGTTTCTTCCTTGAGTTCTCGGCGAGCTGCCTGCAGCGCCGTCTCGCCGGGATCGAGACGACCGGCGGGAAGTTCCCACAAGTGCTTTCGCGCTGGCATGCGATACTGCCTGACCAGGAGAACATGTCCTTCTTTATTGACCGCCAACATCACCGCCGTGCCTCCGTGTTGGACGATAGCCCGTTCGATCTCGAATCCCCCGGAACCGCGGGCTACCTCTTCGGTGACCGCGAAAATCGAACTGCGGTAAACCTCTCGGGAAGAAACCAGCTTCATAAAGAATCCTTTCAAGGCCGCGGACGTAGAGCCCCCGTGAATTCCGCGGCTGGTAGCGTATTTAGAATGTCTCTCTTCGAGAGCCAGCCCCTGCGCGCCATCAGTACGCCATAGCGCATGTTGGCCAGGTGTTTGGGATGATGCGCGTCGGTCGAAATGGTGAAGCGGGCGCCTTGAGCCTTGGCCTGGCGCAATAGCGTCGCGCTGAGGTCGAGCCGCTCCGGACTGGCATTGATTTCCAGGCACACCCCATGCCTCGCAGCCGCCGCCGCGACCCGGTCAAAGTCGAACCGGAACGGTTCGCGCCTGAGGAGCACACGCCCGGTCGGGTGACCGATGATGCCGACATACGGGTTCTCGATGGCCCGCAACAGCCGGTCCGTCATCTCGGCGGGCTCCTGGTTCATGTAGCTGTGGACGCTGCCGACGACCAGGTCCAGCTCTGCCAGCGCGTCGCCGGCGATGTCCATGGAGCCGTCGCGAAGAATGTCGCACTCGAGCCCCGAGAAAACGCGGATGCCGAGACCGTTCTGATTCAGTTGCCGCACGCGGCGCGCGAAATCGACGACGCGTTTTTCATTGAGGCCATTGGCCATCGCCAGGGCTTTCGAGTGGTCGGTGATGGCAATGTACTCCAGGCCCCGCTGCTGTGCGGCTTCGGCCATCTCTTCCAGCGTCCCCCGGCCGTCGCTCCCGGTTGTGTGCATGTGTAAATCACCCCGGATGTCTTTCAATGAGAGCAGTTCGGGTAGCTCGCCCCGCTCGGCCGTCTCGATCTCACCCTGGTTTTCACGTAGCTCCGGCGGAATCCAATCGAGCCCCAAGGCCCGGTAGACGTCTTCCTCGCTTCCGCCCGCCGCCAGTTCCTCGGTGTCGAGCTTGTGCAAGCCATACTCATTCAGTATGTAGCCGCGCTTCAGAGCACGGGAGCCGAGAGCGACGTTGTGCTGCTTGCTGCCGGTGAAGTACCGGAGCGCCGCACCGTAACTCTTAGCGGGCGGCGCCCGGACATCGACCTGCAAGCCTTCGACGCCGGCGAGCGCGCTGACCTTGTCCTCACCGCGGCCAAGCACCTCGGTGATCTTCGGATAGTTCACAAAGCGGTCCAGCGCTTCAGCCGCGCCCGGTCCGGTCATCAATAGGTCCAGATCTCCAATCGTCTCCTTGCCGCGGCGGAGGCTACCCGCGACGCTGATTTGATCGAGCCCGCCTCCCTCGCGAAGATAGGCCATAAGATCCTCGGCCATACCATATCCAAAATTGAGCAGAAACCTCCCGGCGCTCTTGCGATAGTGGGCTATGGAGCGGAGCACCTTCTCTTCCAGCTTCGCTCCCATCCGCGGCAGTTCCCGGAGTTTCTGTTCCCGGCAGATCTTCTTCGAGGTCGTCCACTGTACTGAGGCGGAAGTGCTCGATCAGCAGCGCGATGCTCCTGGGCCCGAGACCTTTGATCTTCAGCAACTCGAGAGCCGTAGGCGGATATTTCTCAAGCAATATGTCCCGCCGCTCGAACGATCCTCGCTCAAGAATTTCGGTGATGACGGCGGCGATGCCTTTTCCGATTCCGGAAATTTCCGTGAGCTTCCGCTCCGGGTCCCGAACGAGGTCCGACACCCGCTCCGGATAGCCTTCGAGAACGGATGACGCGTTGCGGTAGCTACGAATTCTAAAAGAATCCTCCGACTGCGATCTCCATCAGATCGGCGGTCTCCGCCAGGATCTTCGCGATCTCGATATTTTCCATAGGGCCCCTTTCAAGATTGTAGCGAGTTGAATCCTTGCCAGATTCTCGGCTCAACTGCTAAAGTGGCATTGTCCGAGCAGGAGCCGCCCGTCCGCGGAGGATGTACTGAAAGGCGATCGGCGTCACTGCTGCCTTAAGGAAAGAAGACAAGCGAAAATCAGCCCGGTTTGTACGGGTCAAAAGGTCAATCATGATGGATAAGCTGCCCCAAAACATCCAAGAGGCTTTTCTCAATACCGCCCGCAAGGATAAGATCTTCCTCACCATTTACCTGATGAGCGGGGTGAAGCTGTCTGGCCGGATCAAGAGCTTTGATAAGTATTCGGTCATCCTGGAAACCAACAGTCAGGAGCAGCTCATATTCAAGCACGCGATTTCGACGGTCGTGGTCATGAAGTCCCAACATCCACACGCCTCACATTCGCCATACCAACCGTCGAGCAGCGGGACGGGCGCATCTCATCCGACTCCCGGCCCTAAGCCAGTCGCACCCGTCGAAGAGTAAACGAACACCTTGCCAGATAAATTGGAGCGCGCTCTCCTTATCGGCGTGGATATGAGCCGGCGCGGGACCGGCGGAATCCGCCCCGCTACCGCGAGCGAAGATTCGATGGAAGAACTGGCGGTTCTTGCAACTAGCGCGGGCGCTGAAGTCATCGAGCGCATCGTGCAATTGCGCCAGAAGCTCGAAGCCGCCACGCTGATCGGCGCGGGCAAACTGGAGGAGGTGTCCCGGCTCGCCGAAGCCGAGGAAATCGACGTCGTCATCTTCGACCACGAACTCTCCCCGACGCAATTGCGCAATTTGGAGAAGGCTCTGCGTTGCCGGGTGGTGGACCGGACTCAATTGATCCTCGATATCTTCGCCAGCCGCGCCAGAACGCGTGAAGGCCAGCTCCAAGTGGAGTTGGCGCAGCTCGACTACCTGCTTCCAAGGCTGACTGGAAGAGGGGTGGAGATGTCGAGGCTGGGCGGCGGCATTGGTACCCGGGGACCTGGCGAAACCCAACTGGAGACGGATCGGCGGCGGATCTCGCGGCGCATGCAAAAGATCCGGGAGCAGCTCTCAATGGTGCGCCGGACGCGCCACGTGCAGCGGCGGCAGCGACAGAGAGTGCCACTGGCGGCCGTGGCCTTGGTTGGCTACACCAACGCGGGGAAATCGACGCTCTTCAATCGCATCACCGGCGCCGATGTCATGGTCGACGCCAAGATGTTCGCCACCCTCGACCCGACGGCCCGGCTCATGGTGCTGCCTTCGCGGCGGCGGCTCGTATTGAGTGACACGGTCGGTTTCATTCGCAACCTGCCGACGACGCTGGTGCAGTCGTTCCGGGCCACTTTGGAAGAAGTCGCTGAGTCCGCGCTGTTGCTGCACGTGGTCGATGCCTCCTCGCCCAACGCTCAGGAACACGGTGTCCACGCGCTTCGGGTGCTGGCCGAAATCGGCGCCGGCACGATTCCGCAGCTCCTGGTGCTGAACAAGTTGGACCGTCTGGGCGGCAGGGTTGACCCGGACTCGTTGCTCCGCCGCCTCCTCTCCGGCCATTCGGATGCGGAGGGAGAGCTGCCCAAGCCCCGCCGGGCGGTGGCCGTCTCGGCCAGGACCGGCGAAGGCCTGCCAGATCTGATGCGGGCTATTGACGAGATCCTCCACGTCGATCCCATCATTCGAACGGTCTTCCGGTTTCCGGCCGGCGCTGGCGCCGAAATCCATCTCCTACACGAATATGGCCGCGTCCTGCACGCCAAGTACGAAGACGACTACTGCGAAATAGAAGCCGAAGTCCCGGAGTCCCTACTCCACCGCCTAAAGCGCTTCCTGGGAGGCGGGGGGGCGTCGCCGGTGCGGTATATTGTTTAGTTCTGGATGAATCTTCCGAACCTGTTGACGCTGCTGCGCATCTTCTTTGTTCCTCTGCTCGTCGCGGCATTGGTGCAGGAGGATCTTCAACTAACCCTCGGCAGCGTCATCATCACCAACGAGTTTCTGGCTCTCGGAATCTTCCTGGCTGCCGCCGGAACCGATTTACTCGATGGCTACTTGGCCCGGCGGTGGGGTCAGATCACCACGGTCGGCACATTGCTGGATCCCATCGCTGACAAGCTCCTAATCTCGGCGGCGTTGATCTCCCTGGTGCAGGTACAAATGATGCCCGGGTGGATGGCAGTAATCATTGTGGGGCGGGAGTTCGCCGTCACCGGGCTTGCGCGGCATTGCCGCGGCGGAGGGCTACATGATTAAGGCCAGCGACCTGGGCAAGACCAAAATGGTCACTCAAGTGATCGCGATTGCGCTCGTCATGCTGGCGGTTCACTGGCCCGAACTCAAATTGATCGCGATGGTTTGGCTGTGGGGCGTCGTGATCTTCGCTCTCGTGTCGGCGTTCGATTACTTCCTGAAGTTCTGGCGCCGTGTAGACGATAGCGTGAAACTGCGAAGACGTCGGGAATTGCTAATCCTGGCAAGACAACAACGCCTGGAACGACGACGCAAGCGCAAGACGCGCTAAGCCGGACCGTCTCCGGCAGGCGCCTCTTCCCCGGAAACCGGACGCGTTCTGGGGGGCGGCTCGGCTTCCATCTTGCCGGGACTCAGGGTCACAACCCGGATCTGCCCCCTCTTCCCGACCGGCTGCGCGGCGCCTCCATTGACGCTGATCGTCAGTCCTCCGGCGTTCCCAACCCGCAATACGGCCCCCTCAAGACCCGCGAAACGCCGAGAGTCACCAGACTCAAGGATTCCGACGAACAATGTTCTGGCGCCGGAACTCACGCGGACCCACGTCTCATCGGTAGCCGCCATTTCGAACCACAGCGGCCCGCCCTCGCCGGTCTCACTGAAAGCGGTGGACGGCGGCTTCGGATCTCGCCCGGGAACCTCGGCGGCAACGGCCGGGAGTTCGGATGAATCCTCCGGCCGTTCCACGAAGGGCGGGGGCGGGGCGACGGCCCCGGCGGGGACAGGATCCGGTAGGATCTTCGGAAGAGTCGCGCTGTCTTGCGTACGCAACCAAAAGGAGTAGATCGCGGCACAAGCTGTGATAACTACCACGAGGGCGGCCACGGCGCTAAGCACTTTGCTCCGAGGACGACGGCCAACTCCCATGTGGGTAATCGGTTCCAAGCCGGATGGCGCGAGTCTCGGTTCGAGGTTCGGCGGCTCAGCGAGCGATTTTGACGAAAGCCATTGTTCGAGGTCGTCTTCGATCTCGGAGGCGGGAACCTTCAAGCATTCCGCGTACTGACGGACGAAACTGCGGGTGAAAAACCCGCCCGGCAGCCGGTCGAGATTGCCCGCTTCGATTGCCTCGAGGTAGCCGATCTGCACCCGAATCTCAGCGGCGATCCTCGCGATCTCCCGGCCCTGCTCCTCTCTCGTTTTGCGGAGCCGCTCTCCGACAGAAGCCATAGTAAAACCAAGTGGTTCCTGAGGTTATAATACTACATGCTATCGGTTTCGAGCGGCGAGTGTCCGTAAGCGTCATCATAGTGAATTGGAATCGTCGTGAACTCCTGCGTTCATGCCTGAAGTCGCTTCAAAATCAAATGGTTACAGATTTCGAAGTGGTATTGGTGGACAACGGATCGAACGACGGCTCCCCGGAAATGGCCGAACGGGAATTCTCCCGCGGGAAACCTTTCCGGCTCAAGCTCGTCCGAAACAGAGAGAACCGGGGGTTTTGCGCCGCGAACAATCAGGGCATTGGCACCGCCGATTCCCGGTTCATCGCCCTGTTGAACAACGATGCGGAGGCGTCTCCAGGATGGCTCGAGGCGCTGCTGGGGGCTTTCGCAAACAGACGCGGAAGTCGGGATGGCCGCCTCCAAGATCCTGGTTTATGAGGATCCGCGGAGAATCGACAAGGCCGGCCACCTGATATATTTGGATGGTCAAAATCGAGGCCGGGGATCCGGCGAACTTGATCAAGGCCAGTTCGACCGGCGCGAAGAGATTCTCTGGCCCGACGGCTGCGCGGCGATGTACCGCCGGGAAGCGCTCGACGAAATCGGCGGCTTTGACGAGGATCTGTTCGCGTACGCCGATGACGCGGAACTTGGGCTGAGGGCGCGGATCGCGGGCTGGCGGTGCCTTTATGTGCCGGAGGCGGTTGTCCGGCACCACCGGGGTTCCACCCTCGGAGTCGGATCGCCAGAAAGGCTGCGTTTGATCGAGCGCAATCGGGTGCTCCTGGCGGCGAAACTGTTCCCCTGGAGCCTGTTATGGCTAAACGGCGTTTTCTATTTCGCAAGAATCGGCGCGGGTCTGGTGGCCGCGGCACGGAACCGGGGGGAGGTGCGCCGGTTCCCGGGAGTGTGCGGGAAACTGAGGGCGGCTCTGGCGATGCTGACCGGGGACCTGGAGGCGCTGAGGATGCTTCCCCGGTTCCTGCGCAAGCGCCGCGAGGTGGAGAAGTACCGGAAGCTCAGCCCAAAGGAAGTAAAGCGTCTTCTCCTGCGCCACCGGATATCCCTGAAGGAATTGAGCGAACAAGCCACCTAGGGGCCGCCCCCGTGAACGAGGAAGTCTGTCCCGCGTGCGGCGCTCGGGAAGCACGGTTTATGTTTCGCGCCACCGATGCGCTATACGGCGTCACCGGCAAGGAGTTCACCGTCGTTGAGTGCCGGACCTGCCGCCTGCTGCGTCTCTCTCCGCGGCCCACCCCGCTGGAACTCCGGTACTACTATCCTCCCGAATACTGGCATGTGCCGGAGAGCGATGCGGCTTCGCGATTCGAGGAGCGGTACCGGCGCTTCGTACTTGCGCGATCACGTACGATTTGTGCAGAAATCGATTGAGCGCAGCGGCGCGAAGGGCCTGATCCTCGATGTGGGCTGCGGCGGCGGGCTGTTCCTCGGGATGATGCGGAAGCGCGGGTTCCAAGGCGTCGGCGTCGACTTCTCGATGGAAGCCGCCACGGCCGCCTGGGAGATCAACGGCGTACCCACCGTCTGCGGCAGTCTCTCGAACGCCCCCTTCGCCGATGAGAGTTGCGCCGCTGTGACCATGTTCCACATCCTGGAGCATCTCTATGACCCATCGCAATACCTCAAAGCGGCGCGGCGGTCTCCTCCACCCGGACGGCCGCCTGATCGTTCAGACGCCCAACGCTGCTTGTTGGCAGTTCCTTTTGCTGGGCGAAAAATGGCGCGGGCTCGAAGTTCCGCGTCACCTCTGGAATTTCAAAGCTAGCGATCTCGAGATACTGCTGGACCGGACGGGATTCGAAGTGGTTCGGACCAAGCATTTCTCGCTCCGGGATAACCCTGCGTGCCTGGCGACGAGCCTGGCCCCGTCGCTCGACCCGACGGTACGCAGCGTTCGCCACGTTGAGGAGACGCCCAACCGGAAGCTGATGCGGGACGCGCTCTACTTCGGCCTGGTGCTGGCTTCCCTGCCGTTCACACTGATCGAATCCGCTTGTCATGCGGGTTGCACAGTCATGATGGAGGCCCGAAAGAGATCATGAGATACGGCGCCCTCCAGCGCTTACTGCCGAGGCCGGTTCACCGCTACATCCTCAACTTCGAGGCGCGGATCGACGACGCTGTCGCCGGGTTCGCCACCCAGACGCCGGAGGGCGCCCGGGTGCTCGACGCCGGAGCTGGAGAAACCCGCCACGCAGAGGCATTCACGGGACGCCGCTACGTGGCTGTCGACCTGGCCGTTGGCGACATCGCTTGGGACTATTCCAATCTGGACTGCCTGGCCGATCTTGCTGCCCTGCCCTTCCGTGAGGCTTCCTTCGATGGGTGCGTGAACATCGTAACGCTCGAGCATGTACCTGAACCGCGGGCAGTGCTCGGCGAACTGGCTCGTGTGCTGAACCCGGGCGGGCGTTTGCTTATCATCGTGCCGCATGAGTGGGAGGTTCACCAGGAACCTCACGACTACTACCGCTACACCCGGCACGGGATGCGCTATCTGCTGGAGCGCGCCGGGTACAGGACCATTCAGATTCAGCCCATGGGTGGATACTTCCGGCTCCTGTCGCGGCGTCTGCTCAGCGGCCTGCAGTTCTTCCCGCCGTTGCTGGTTCCCTTCGTGGCGCTGCTGCTGGCGCCGCCGGCGCTGTTGCTGCCGCTGCTGGATTTCCTGGACAGAGAGAAGACTTTCACGCTCGGATACATATGCACCGCGCAAAAGCCATATTAATTCTCCTCGTCGGCTGCGTGCTGCTGCCGGCCGGGGAGTTCTCCGGAACCGCGGCGCTGGAGCAGACCCGCAGAGTGGTGGAGTTTGGCCCTCGCCCGCCGGGATCGAAGGCGCATGCACAAATGCAGGACTACATACGGTCGCAACTCAAGCAACTGGACTGCGAGATCATCGAGGACCGCTTCACCGCGAAGACACCTCGCGGGCCCATCGCGATGAACAACATCATTGCCAGATTCGGCGGTTCTTCGAACCGCGCCGTGGTGGTCTCCGGACACTACGACACGAAGTGGATGCCGAATATTCATTTCGTGGGCGCCAACGATGGCGGCTCCTCGACCGGGCTGCTGCTGGAGTTGGCCGCGACGCTGTCGGGACAAGCACGCAAGCACGACGTATACCTGGTCTGGTTTGACGGCGAGGAGGCATTCGGGCAATGGACGAGTGAAGACGGCGTTTACGGAAGCCGTCATCTGGCACGAAAATGGGCGGGCGAGGGATTGCTTGAGCGCGTCATCGCCTTGATCAACATCGACATGATCGGCGACAAGCAGTTGGGGATCCTGGAGGAGTACTACTCGACGCGCTCCCTCTACCGTCTGGTCGTGCGGACGGCCGAGGAGTTGGGGTACGGAAAGCACTTCCTCCACGAGCCCGGGGCCATCGAAGACGACCATGCGCCCTTTCTCAGGCTCGGCGTGACGGCTGTGGACCTGATCGATTTTGAATACGGCGAGGGCAATGAGTACTGGCACACGGAAGAAGACACGATGGACAAGCTGAGCGCCGAATAGTTTGGAGGTCACCGGCCGGGTGGTGCTCGGTGTGATCAAGAAGCTCGAAGCGCGGGACTGACGCTACAGGCGCTCGTCGTTCAGCAACTCAAGGCCGGTGATTTTCCAGATGCCCTCGATGGGTTCGACCTTCAGACGGGCCTCGTAACGGTTGCGGCGTTCGTGGGTGTGTCCCCAGTGGCCGACAGATCCTTGCACCTCCCAGACGCACCGGGCGCGGAAGCCGGGACGATCTTCGAGCGGCTCGGCCTCGGACCGTTCGATGCCGATCTGCTTCACCCTGGTGCGGGCGCCACCGAGGCTTTCGACCTCCAGCGACCGGCGCGCTTCGAGGTAGGCCTCAGTCAACAGCTCTCCCGAAACGCTGTGGGCGAGCGTGTCATAGATCATCTCTTCCTGGTGGCGATCGAAGGCCCGGTAGACGTTGAATAGCAGGGCGCGGACGATCTCCCGGGCTTGCTCTTGAGAAACGGCGTCCACACGGCTTCGGGAAATCGCGGCGACAGCCAAAGCGAGGGATAAAAAGGCGGCCAGCAGAGCCGCTCGGGACGTGGACAGCCCGCGGCGAGCGCGTGACCAAAGATAGACGAGCAGCCCCAGCAGCGCGACACCGGCGATCGTGCCCGCCAATGGCCAGTGTCGCTCCAACATCGACGGCGGCGCGGCGACAGCCGAGAGCGAGGGTATACGGAGTTGTCCAAAGTTCTCCCAGGAGACCGTCGCGTTGCCGGGCCGCAACATCGCCGGGCGGGTCGCGATCTCATCGGTCACCGATCCCGCGACGGCCGGCGTATCGTCATCGAACGAGTTCCAGGCGGCGGACACGGTTCGCGGTGGAGCGTCTAGAAGGGCCACGTAGATCGCGCCGACGGTGGCGAATGGCAGTTCCTCCGCGGCCGGCGGCTCGATGACCGAACTTGACCGAAGCCGGCGTTCGAGAAACTGGACCCGGTCGAGTTTGGGCCGGACGATCTCGCCGTCGATGGTGAGAGAAAACGCCCCATCGAGCCGGCGCGCCACTTGCCGCCGAAGGTCATCTGCCGATTGGACCCCAAGGTCCGAGGGACGGCCCACGATCTCGAGCCGCACCTCGAATGGCTCGGCATAGAGAAACAGGCCCATCGCTGAGTCGTAGAACCGGCGCAAGCGGGGGTTTCGGAAGGCCGATTGCCAGGGGTCCTCCCAATTCAGATCCAGGATCTCAGGCCGCGCCAGGTAGTGGAGATCGGCCACCGGCAAACCGCGATGATAGACGACGAAGCCATACTCCTCGGGCCGCGCGCCTTCGGGAGGAGCGATAACAACCGTCCGGGGACGGCGCTTCGGTTCTGGCTGAATCCTCAGCTCGGGAAGGACGGCGCCTTCCAAGCGATCCCACTCGATTCGAATCCCGGCCTCGTCGATGAATATTTCCGCGACGGACGCCGCCGCGGGAGCGCGATCGACGATCATGGAAGCCGCCGCGGGAAGGATCACCAGAAAAGCGAAAATGAGTGAGCGCCGCCACATCTAGAAGTTATCGTCCTCGAACGCGGCGGCCGGATCGTCCGGAGCGCGACTGCCAGGGGTAACCCATCGCCGCGTCGGCTGGTTCATAGACGCGATTTTCCCATAAATACGCTGCGACGATTGCCGTCCTCCGGCCACTAGATCACTTGGTGGAGGAAGCGTTCGCCCGCATATCCGGAATCCTGGACGGCCCCCTCGCCGTGTGCCTGCTGCCCGTGGCGGCTTGGATTCTGCTGAGCGGGCTGGACGACCTGGTCGTGCTGCTGGCGTTTCTCCACCGGTGGTCCCGTTCCGCGGGGCCCGCCGAGGAACTCGGTCCGCCGCCGGAAGCCGTCCGGCGAATCGCAATCTTCGTCCCGTGCTGGAAGGAGGCCGGCGTGATTGCCGAGATGATCGGACACAACGTCTCGGCGATCCGATACCAGAGCTACGACATCTTCATCGGAGCCTATCCGAATGACGAGCCCACCATCGGCGCGGTCCGCGGGATCGAGCACCGGCACACGAACATTCATCTCTCCCTCTGCCCGCACGACGGCCCGACGTCAAAGGCCGACTGTCTGAATTGGATCTACCAGCGGATGCTTCTGTTTGAGGAGGAGAACGACTGCCGCTTCGATGTGGTTCTCACTCACGACGCCGAAGATCTGATCCATTCCGACGAATTGCGGTGGATCAACCACTACGCCGGGGACTACGACATGATTCAGACGCCGGTCCTGCCGCTGACGA
Organism: uncultured Planctomycetaceae bacterium; assembly: GCA_963815195.1. Lineage (GTDB taxonomy): Bacteria > Planctomycetota > Planctomycetia > Planctomycetales > Planctomycetaceae > CAWAVN01. Next base: position 573,647 of record CAWFGE010000023.1, on the reverse strand, counting down.
CGCCGGTGCTGGACTTCGCGCATGGTCTCTATTGTGACGATTTCGCCGAATGCCACACAAAGGATCTCGTCGCCCGGCAGGCTCTCGGCGGGTTCGTGCCGTCATCAGGCGTCGGCACCGGGTACACGCGGCGCGCCCTCGAATTGTTGGCTGAGTCCGAATCGAACCGGGTGTTTGAGCCATCGTGTCTCACCGAGGACTATGAAAACGGCCTCCGGCTGCACCTGATGGGTTGCCGCCAGATCTTCGTGCCGATCCGGTTCGAGAGCGGCGCGCCGATTGCCACGCGGGAGTACTTTCCCCGCACGTTCCGCTGGGCGGTGAATCAGCGGACCCGCTGGGTCACCGGGATCGCGCTGCAGAGTTGGGCGCGGCACGGTTGGAGCGGCGGCTTCAGACAGTCCTACTGGCTCTGGCGGGACCGTAAGGGCCTCGCGGGCAATCCGGTAAGCCTGCTGGCCAATCTGATCTGTCTGTACGGTCTGGCAACCTGGCTTGGGGCGCGGTGGCTGGGCGTTCCATGGGGGCTGGGCGGGAAACTGCTCGAACAGAATCTGGGTCCATTGCTCGCCACCAACCTCGCGCTGCAGCTCATCCATATGAGCGCCCGCATGGCATTCGTAGCCCGGATTTACGGAGTGCCCTTTGCCCTGGGAGTGCCGCTGCGCACCGTATACGGGAATCTCCTGAATTCCGTCTCCACTGTCTGCGCGATCCAGGCCTTCCTGGCGGCGCGGCTGTACCGGAAGCCTCTGGTCTGGGTGAAGACCGAACACGCGTATCCTTCGCGGGTAGCTCTGCTGCCCCACAAGCGTCCGCTCGAGGAGATCCTCACCGGCTCGGCGTATCTGGACCCGGCGGACCTCGCCTACGCGCAAAAAACAAAGCCGCGGGGCATCCGCTTGGGCGAACACCTTGTGCATCTTGGGATGTTATCGGAGGAGGAATTGTACGAAGCTCTCAGCCTGCAACTTGGGCTCGCCCTGGGGAAGATCGAGCCCCGGGATGTGCGCCGCCAGGTCGCCCGCAGTCTGCCCGCGCACATCGTTAGAGAATGGAACGTCCTGCCAGTGAAGATCGAGGCCGGCAGTCTTCATCTGGCCAGCCCGGACCTGCCGACCGAGGAGCTTCACGAAGTCCTGCGCCGCTTTACCCAGCTCGAAATACGCGTCCAGTTGATTACGCCAACGAACTTCCGCCGGTTGGCGAACGAGTTGTTGTAGACGGTGTTGAGGACAACGCGCCGGGGCGCCGGCGCCGGGCTAGGCTCCGATTACCGTCCGACACCTTAGCGATCGGGCACTCTCACGGCTCCTGGGGCGAAGTGATCTCCACCGTCGCCTTCAAGTACTGCCAGTCCGGCAATTCGTAGGCGCGTAGTTTCGTATCGACGGCCGTCTTGAATTCGACAGACTCGTACGGCCCCAATTTTGGTGTCTTGAACTCGAATTCGGCGATTGGATCCTCGTCCGGTCCGGCCTCGGTGGTGCGAAGTTGCACCTTTCCGGCGAGATCCCCTATATCGGCGGCCGAGTGATTTACGACGAGGAACTGGCACTGAGCGCGCCTGCCGGCATCCTCGGTCAGCCGGAAACCCGTGACTTCGATATGCCGGGAAAGCCGGGCCGCGACCGCGGACGGCTGGCCTCCCTCGGGCACGGCTTCAAATGGGGATTCCTGCTGAGTAGCGGCCCGGTTCCCTTTCGACGGCAACACAAAGAAATAGAGAAGCGCGCCGATGCCGGTGACCACGGCGGCCACCAATATCGTCACCAGCCAGCCGGGCATGCCCCGGTGATGATCGCCGATCTCATAGTAAGCCTGCTGCTCCGGGGCAGGCGGAGACTGCGGGGGCGTCGGCTCAGGGGCTGCGTACCGCGGCGGGGGAGCGGGCTCCGCTGGCTCCCGAGGTGGGGGCGGGGATGGGGCGGAGACCGGCGGCGGAGCCAGAGTTGGGACCACCGGCTCTTCCACTTCGCCGGTGCCGTGACAGTAAGGGCACTCATTCTCATGGGGCGGCACTTCCTTGCCGCATTGGGGACAAATCCAGGTAAACATGCCAGTACCTCTAATGTAGCTCAGGGCGGCCGTGGCGGGGTGGCAGCCGTTACGATAGATGCATGGAGTTCTCCCGCCGCGCGGCTGGGAACCCGCCCCAGTTGGGGATTCTGTCAGCCGCGTTTCATCCGCCGACGCGGGCCCACCTGGGCTTGGCCAATGCCGCATTGCGACTGGTGGACGAGGTCGTGTTCGTGCTCCCCCGGCGCTTTCCCCACAAGGAGTACGAGATAGTGGCGCTCGAGGATCGCCTGGAAATGCTGCTGGCGGCAACGCGGGAAGAGCCGCGCTTTTCGGTGGCAGTGACGGACGGAGGGCTGTTCATCGAGATCGCTCGCGAGTGCCGTGAGGCGTACGGACAAGAGACTGGCCTCTGGTTCCTGTGCGGCCGGGACGCCGCCGAGCGTATCGTCAACTGGGACTACGGCGAGCCCGGCGCGTTCGAACGGCAACTGGATGAATACGGGCTCCTGGTGGCCGGCCGCCAGGGCGTTTACGAGCCGCCCGCCGCCATGCGTCACCGGATTCGGCATCTGCCGGTCGGAGAGAATTTCGATCACATTTCCGCGACCGAAGTGCGCGAGAGCATTCGACTGGGGCGGGGATGGGCGCACCTTGTGCCAGAATCGCTGGTGGAGAGGGTGAAGCGGCTGTATCGGACTTAGTCGCGGCCGCTTGCTTCGAGGAAAGCACGCAGGCGATGGCTGCGGCTTGGGTGCCGCAATTTTCGCAAGGCCTTAGCTTCGATCTGGCGAATGCGCTCGCGCGTGACCGCGAAGTGCTGCCCGACTTCTTCAAGCGTATGCTCGCCGCCGTCCTGCAAACCGAAGCGCATCTTGATGATCTTCTCTTCGCGGGGGCTGAGTGTTTTGAGCACCTCGGCGGTCTGCTCACGCAGGTTCATCTTGATGACGGCCTCTGAAGGCGACACCACGCGTTTGTCCACGATGAAGTCGCCGAGGTGGGACTCCTCCTCCTCCCCGACGGGAGTTTCCAGGGAGATTGGCTCCTGCGCGATGCGAAGGACCTTGCGAACTTTCGGGATCGGCATCTCCATCCGCCGGGACAACTCCTCAATCGTCGGATCGCGTCCCAGTTCCTGCTGCATCGCCCGCTGCGTCCGCACCAGCTTGTTGATCGTCTCGATCATGTGCACGGGAATGCGGATGGTGCGGGCCTGGTCGGCTACCGCGCGGGTAATGGCCTGCCGCACCCACCAGGTGGCGTAGGTCGAGAACTTGTAGCCGCGCTGGTAGTCGAATTTATCGACAGCCTTCATCAGGCCGATATTTCCCTCCTGAATCAAGTCGAGAAACTGCAGTCCACGGTTTGTGTACCGCTTGGCGATCGAGACCACCAATCTCAGGTTCGCCTCGATGAGCTGCTTCTTGGCGATCTCGGATTCCTGCTCCCCCTGCTCAATGATCTGGAGCGTGCGGTGCAATTCGGAAGCGGTGGCGCCGTATTGCTCTTCCAGTTGCTGAAAGCGTTGGCTGTGGTGGCGAACCTCCTTGCGAAGTTCGCGGTTTCCGGCCGGTCCGCGGCGCGAGGTGTCCTCAATCCGGCGCTGCGCCGCCGCCACTTCCCGGTCCAGGAGCCGCAACTCTTCGACAGCGTCCGAGACCGAGGCGACCAACGCGGCGAGGAACTCCGAATTCAAATCCAGAGCTCGGAGGGAGATCGAAATGTGGACCATCGCGCGGGCCAGATTGAAACGCAAGGTCCGATGCTGCTTGGGTTTCATCCCGCGCGACATCGACAGCAACTTCTGGCGGCATTGAAGCACTTTTTTGTAAAGCTTGTCGACTTCCTGGAGACCGCCCAACAACAAAATCTTCCGTTGTTCCAGATGGTCTTCTTCCGGCAGCGGATCCGGGATATTGAGAAGGTCGCGAACGGTGAGATTGTCCTTCTGGATTTCCGCCCGGAGCCCGAGCAGTTTTTTGATCACCAAGGGAGAGCGTGAAAGCGACTTGAGCACCAGGCAGCGGCCGTGCTCCATGCGTTTGGCGATCTCTATCTCGCCCTCACGAGTCAGCAGCGGGACCGTGCCCATCTCCCGCAGGTACATCCGAACCGGATCGTTGGTCTTTTCGCCGCCGCCGTGCCCCGCATCGGCATCCGGGGAATCGTCGCCGGCTTCCGCTCTCTTGACAGCGGAGGATCTGGGCTCGGATATGATATCGATGCCCGCGCTGTCCAACTCGGCCAGCAAGTCGTCGAGTTCCTGGCCGTCGGTAACATCGTCGGGGAGGAGGTCGTTGACTTCGTCATAGGAAACGTAGCCCTTCTCTTTGCCCGTTTCCATGAGCACTTTCAGCCGAGTGTATTTGTCGTCACTGGCCACGCAACTCCCAGACTCCTCCGATAGTTTTTGGCAGTTTCTGCCATTGTACAATAGTCGAAACTGACGCCGGCTATACGGCGCCGTCCCGGCTGAGGGTCTCCATCAAACGCATCGCCTCCGCCAGATCTCCCGCCTGTTCCGCCGACCTGATGCGCTGCTTACGGGCTCGGGCTGAGGGTGCCTGCTCCCGTTCGCCAGTGACCGCAGAAGCAAATAAAGGCGCTGATCCACGGGTGATGTGTGCGCGCTGATCAGTGCGGTGTGATGAGGAAGGGGGACGTGGAAGGGCTGAGGCGATGGAGCTCAGCCCCAACGATTCCGCCGCGAGGTTTCAAAAGCTTGGCGTGGATGTGTTTTTGGGCCAGGCGGAGTTTCTTAGTTCCGAAACGATCCAAGTCGGCGGGCAAACGCTGCGCTTCAAAAAAGCCGTGATCGCCACGGGAGCCCGCGCGTCCGCGCCGCCGATTCCCGGGTTGGATCAAGTGCAATACCTCACCAACGAAACAGTTTTCTCGCTGACGGAATTGCCCGCGCGGTTGGGCATCATCGGAGCCGGCCCCATCGGATGCGAGTTGGCCCAGGCCTTTGCGAACCTCGGCAGCGAAGTGTTTCTGGTGAAAACCGAGCGCGGCGTCTTGCCCCGCGAGGATCGCGACGGAGCGAACATCATCGAGGCGTCGCTGAAGCGAGACGGCGTCAAACTCTTGTGCTGCGGCAAGGAATTAAAGCTCCGCCCCGAAGCCGGCAAAATCCGGCTCTCGGTGAACTCGCACGGCGCAGAATGAGGAACTCGTCGATCAACTTTTGGTGGCGGTCGGCCGGGCTCCCAATGTGGAGAACCTGGGCCTCGATGCCGCGGGCGTGCGGTATGATGCCAAGATCGGCGTCTACGTCAATGACCGGCTGCAAACCAGCAGTCCCCGGATCTACGCGGCGGGCGATGTTTGCTCGCAATACAAGTTCACGCACGCCGCCGACTTTATGGCCCGGATTGTGATCGGGAACGCTCTGTTCTTCGGGCGGTCGAAGCTCAGTGCATTAACCATCCCCTGGTGCACCTACACTTCGCCCGAACTCGCGCATGTCGGATTGACGGAAACGGAAGCAGAAAAGCAGGGCATTGCCATCGACACGTATACGCAGGAATTCGCCGAGGTGGACCGGGCGATTCTGGCGGGCGAGACCGAAGGGTTCGTTCGCATCCACACCCAAAAAGGCAAGGACAAAATCCTGGGAGCCACGATTGTCGCGGCGAATGCGGGAGACATGATCGGCGAAGTTTCGCTGGCGATGACGCACGGATTGGGCCTTAAGAAAATCGCGGCGGCGATTCATCCCTACCCCACAGAGGCCGAGGCCATCCGCAAAATCGGCGACCAATACAACCGCACGCGTTTGACGCCCTTCGTCAAATCGCTGTTCGAAAAATGGCTGGACTGGACCCGCTAGCCGCCTGCGTCGGCGTCGTTTCGGAATGAGCGAACTTCCTCCAAATCATTCCACCCTCTTCGCAACCGCTCGATCCGCGAGAATCTCCTACAGTGGGACGGGGGGGCGGACCGGGCGGCCGGTCGGGCCGGCGATGTAGAGGCCTCCGTAATATTCCGTCCCAAAGGGGAACAGGTCGAACAGCAGCCCGCCGAACGGCAGCCGGGGATCGATGCGATTAAAGGCAGGATCGCCGCTGTAGATGAGAATCTCCCCGGGAACCACTGTGCCGGGTGCCAGGAAGAAATCGTTGACCCCGTCGCCGTCGAAGTCCGCCGAGGCGACGCGGGCTTCCGTGAAGATGGGGGTATTGAACGAGGCCTTCGGTTGGGGCGGGGCGCTGAACAGCCGGACTTCCGCCCCGCCGACTTTGAGAGCCGAACCGGTGACGATCAGCGGGATCGACGAACCCGGCGCGGTCGTCACGCCGCCGACGTAGACCCCGCCGGTGTAACTGGGATCGTAGGCATAGAAACTGCCTAAGGGGCTCTGGATGTTGTGGGCGACCTGGTTGATGATCGGCACGGAGCCGTCGAACACGCGGACGTGCGGCCCGCCGCCGGGACCGGCCGCGGTGATGATGTCGGAGATGCCGTCCCCGGTGACATCGCCCGAGGCCACGCGCACGCCGCCGCGGAAGTTCGGATCATAGGCGAAGAAGTCGAACAGGATCGAGCCGTCGAACCCGCTGTAGGCTCTCACATGAGGCCCGCCGGTCTCCCCGGCTCCGACGATCACGTCGGCGTATTCGTCATCATCGAGATACCCCGCCGCCACATAAACGCCGCCATAAAACAGCGGGTTATAGGCGTAGAAGTCGCCCAAAGAGCCCTGCACGGCAAAGCCGGTGTTGCCGTCAAATACCCGGATCCGCGGCGAGCCGCCGGTGCCTGCTGCCGTGATGATGTCGTCCACGCCGTCGCCGGTGACATCGGCCAGCGCCACCCGCACTCCACCCACGAAGCTGTTATTCGGCTTGCGGATGGGTTCGTTCTGATCGTCGAGCGGAACGTAATTGGGGAAAAAGTCGGGAGCCTTGGGATCGGGACGATTGACAAAGGGGAAGAGCGCCAGGGTCACGCCGGTCTCTGGATCGATCACGCGGACTTCCGCAACCGCGCCGGAGCCGACGCCCGCGACCAGCCGGGGGTGAAATTCGAGTTCAAAGGCTCCAATATCCGGCTCCGCTCCCGAGAAGCGCAGCGAGCCACGCTGATCCGTGGCGAGATTCAGCGGGTTGGTCCCGGTATCGAGGGCCAGGCTCTGCGCGAAAAGGGCATGCGTGAATGTCGGGCCGCCGTTGTCGCGCAGCACGGGATCGAGCACTCGGTGGATGTCGATGGTGCCTTGGCCATTATTGCCGACGATGTTTCCTGCCGCGCCGTTTACAATTCCGCCGGATGTCCCGGCGTCGCCGATGAGGTTAAATCTGGCGGTGTTGACAAATCCGGATATGTCATTGGGCGAAATCTGCCCGCCGTGGTTGGCGGCGTTTCCGGCGACGATGGTACTCTCGAGGTAGGTATTCGTTCCGAAGGTTGAGACGCCGCCCCCCTGCGCGAACGTGGTGTTTTCGGTGATCGTGCTGCTCACAATACTGAGGCCGAACGCGCCGGCCATATACACACCGCCGCCGTCCAGCCCGGCCGTGTTGCCCGAGATTGTGCTGTCGGTGATCTCCAATGCGCCGCCGAACTGGGAAACTCCGCCGCCGAACGCTTGGGTCGTGTTACCGGAAATGGTGCTGGTCCTGATTCGGATCGTTCCTCCCAACGAGCCGATGCCGCCTCCGCTGAACATCGAGACGTTCCCAGAGACGGTGCTGTCGACAAGCGTGAGGTCGTCGTTGGTAGAAATCCCGCCCGCGCTTAAGCTGCTCGAGTTTTGGGTAATCGTGCTGTTAGTGACCTTGAGGACCCCATCGTTCAAGATCCCGCCGCCGAAGTTGTTCCCATAGCGGATCGTGACGTTTTGGATGGCTGCGATCGCACCCCGGGGTACGTTAAACACACGGTCGGTTGCCAGGCCCGGCGCCGGGGCGGCTTGGATGACGGGCAGCTTGACGCCGGGCAGTTCGGTGCCGGTCACGTTCAAGCCGACAATCGTGACGTCATTGTCGAACGTGATGCCCTGCTCGGTGTGGATGCCGTCCAGGCCGCCGGTCACAATCACGAAATCGCCCGTGTGCGCCACTTCGATCGCCGCTTGGATCGTCAAAAAGCTCCCGAAGCCGTCGTCATCCACGAACAGGTCTTGGCCTTCCACCGCTCCGATGTCTGCGAAGCCGGGAACATCCTCGCGGAGAAAGCCGTTGCCGCGCTGGTCAAAGGGGATGAAAAACGGATTGAGGCCGGCATTCAGGGCGGGGCTGCCCGGAACCAAGGCGTGCGTCGGCGTGAACCCGCCGTTGTTCTGGAGGTTGGTGTCGAGTACGGTGTGGATGTCAAGCGTGCCCGTGCCGCTATTGCCGACGACGTTGTGTGAGGGATCCATCGTGCGCACAGGATCGCCGGTCAGTTTGTTGGTGTCGAAACGATCGCCGGGATTTATGGTCGCCTTTGTAAAAATCTGTCCTGGATCGAACATCGTCGAATCCGCAGCGGTATTTTGATTGGCTTCGTCGGTGATTTGAGCAGCCATCTGGCTCGGGTCTTCGGTCCGCGGAGCAAATTGATCAACGAGGCCGCCGGAGCTGTTGGCGTCGCCGATCAGGTTATAAATGCCTAAGTCGACCATTCCGTAAATGTCGCTCGGGTTTCCGCTGGCGATGAAATTTCCCGCAACAATCGTGCTGGCCAAAAGTGCTGACTCGGAATGGGTTCCGCGGATCGAAATCCCGCCCCCGGTCGAATCCGCGGTGTTGCCCGTGATCGTGCTGTTTGTCACAAGAAAGAAACCCGTGGGGGAATCGATGCCGCCCCCCGAGGAGCCCGAGGTGTTGCCCGAAAGCGTGCTGTCGGCAACGACCAAGGAAGCGCTGCTGACGCCGCCGCCGAAACCTCCCGCGACGTTGCGGTCAACGGTGCTGGCGAAAATGGTCGCGTTGTTCACGTCGAAAAGACCGCCGCCGTCCGCGCCCGCCGAGTTGCTCGACAGGCCGCTGTTGAAGACCAACAAGCTCCCGCCATTCCAAACCCCGCCTCCCTCGGAACCGGACGCGTTTTGAGCGACGATGCTGCCGAAAAGCGACAACGGACCGTCACTCCAAACCCCGCCGCCGGCGGAATCGGCTGTGTTTTGAGTGACGACGCTGTTGTTGACGGTCAGGTTGCCGCGGTTGCGAATGCCGCCCCCGATGGAAGCATGACCGTTGAGAATCACGAGGCTGTCGAACATCGCTGTCACACCCGGCGAAACGTCAAAAACCCGATCCGTTGCCGTGCCCGGCGTGGCGGCGGCTTGGACAACAGTTTGCACCCCGGCGAACCCCCGAATGGAAACGTCCTTGTCGACGGTGATGCCCGCTTCGGTCTGGGTGCGGTCGGCACCTCCGGTGACAAAAATCACGAAGCCGTCGATCGCCGCGTCGATCGCGTCTTGGATGGTCAGGTAATCGCCATTGGTGTCATCGTCCACAACGGAGAACTGGATGAATTCCACGGCCCCGATGTCGGGAAGGCCCGGCGGTTCTTCGCGAAAGAATCCCGGCCCGCGCTGGTCGAAAGAGAAACCGCCAGTATTAGAGCCGGCATCGATCGCGGGGCTGCCGATGACCAGATTGTGCGTCAATGTCGGACCGAGGTTGTTACTCAGGACGGGATCGAGAACCGTGGTGATGTCGATCGTGCCGGAACCGAAGTTGCCCACGATGTTATTGTTGAAATCGAATGGATCGCCTTGACCGTCGGTAAACCCGCCGGACGAGTTGGCATCGCCAACGAGGTTGAAATCGCCGAAATCGATCGTTCCGAAAATGTCGTCCGGCGTTCCATCCCCGTCAAAGTTCCCCGCGACAATCGAGCTGTCCACCTCCGAGGCGAAACTAAAGGCCGAGATTCCTCCGCCGAACCCAGAGAAGCTCGCTCCGGAGTCGGCGGTATTCCCGGTAATCGTGCTGCTCGTGACCAACAAAAGCCCCAAAAATGAATCGATCCCGCCGCCGTCCAAGCCGGCGGAGTTGTTCGATACGGTGCTGTTGCCAACAGCCAGAAAACCGGCGCTGCTGGCACCGCCGCCCGCGCCGTTCGCAACATTGAACGCGAGTGTGCTCGCGAAAACGACCGCGATTGACCCATTGGACCCATCGTCGGCAATCCCGCCGCCGTCTCCACTGGCGGAGTTATTGGAGAGGGTGCTGCCGAACACGCTCAGGCCGCCCGAGTTGGAAATCCCGCCGCCGTCTCCGCTGGCGGCGTTAGAATTGAGCGTGCTGAAGTTAAAATTCAAAGTGCCGAAATTGGAAATCGCGCCGCCGTCTCCGCTCGCAAGATTAAAGAGGACCGTGGTGTTGTTGACGTTCAAAAACCCCGAGTTCGAAATCCCGCCGCCGTCCCCACTCGCAAGGTTGAAGAGGAGCGCGCTGTCGTTAACGTTCAAACTGCCGAAATTCGAAATCCCGCCGCCGTCTCCGTCCGAGAGGTTTTGAGCGACCGTGCTGTTGGTGAGCGTGAGGTCGCCCTCGTTTAAGATCCCGCCGCCTTCGGTGCTGTGGCCGTTTTGAATCGTGAGACTGTCGATCGCCGCTGCGGTTCCGAATGCAATGTGAAACACGCGGTCAACCCCGCCGCCCGGCGTGGCGGCGGCTTGGACGATGACTTGCGGTCCGCTTCCAAATCCCTGAATCGTGACATCCTTGTTGACGGTGATGCCCGCTTCGGTTTGGATGCAGTCGGCCCCGCCGGTGACCTGAATCCGATCCCCGTCGGTCGCGGCGTCAATGGCCGCTTGAATCGTCGTTTGATCGGCGCCGCCGTCGTCGTCCACAACAATCGTCGACAGCAACAGGCGTTGTTCCAATACTTCCGCCGCCTCGCCGAAGCGGCAGCCCCGGCTGCGAAATCGCCGCGATTGCCCCAGCCCCTGGCGTTTTTGAAAGATCCCCTCGGTCCGGGACCAGTTTTTCCAAATCCGCAAAGGCCAAAGCGACGAAGAGCGAAGACTCATAGGGAAATTCCTGGGGCTGATTCGAATTGCCAAAAAAAGCCCCAACCGAACTCCTTCGGGCGGGGCTGAGATCGCCAGTGAAAACTCCGTGGGGAATGCGGGAGGACAAAACGCTGTGACGTTTTTGAACTCCTAATCGCCTGTTCTCAGTTCAATAATCACTAGCCTATCTAGGGTTTTTACCGAATTCAAGCAAAATATCGATCCCAGCGAAAAAGAGGGATGATCCGGGCGGCTACCTGGGCGTTTCACCTAGGGCGATCGCGCCGATTTGCTTGAGATGTTCGTGGTGTTCCTCGACTTCCTGCTGGCAGAGGCCGCCTTGGACGTCGATCGTCATTTGCATTTCCTGGCCGGTTTTGACGTAAACCGCCTTCGTGTGCAACCGGCTTTGGGCGTCGAACCACATCGAGACTTCCACGGGCTGGCCGGCGGGCTGGTTATCGGAAAAGCCTTCGATCCGGCCTTCGCCGAGAATCTCGACCAGGTCGATGTCCTCCGAATCGCCTTGGGTGATTTCGACTTTGATGACGGAGCCGGCGTTGATTTTGTCCGCGGCCGCAAACGTCTTCGTGGCCGGGGTCTCGTTGGGCACGGGCGTTTGCTCCGGGATGAGCACCGTATTTTTCCAGCCGGTCCCGGCGGGATCGCGAACCCGCACGCCTACGCCGTGCGCCGTCACAAACCGCACCGGCGGCGCGGGGACGGACAGGTCCTGGGGTGGCCCGGGTAGAGGAGCCGGCTCCGGCGGCGCGGGTTCCGAAGGCGCGGGCTTTTCGTCGGTCAGGCGAATCGTCCGCGGGGCCTTGCCCGTTTCCAGCATGCACGCGTAAATCGACGCCCCCAAAGCCACCGCCATCACCGGGTTGACGTTGGTATCCGGCGGTCGGCCGGTGGCGTCCTTAATCATGTTTTGCACCATCGGCATGAACGTCGAACCGCCCACCAGCACCACGCGGTTGATGTCGCCCCAACCGAGGTTCGCTTTGCGGAGGGCCAGTTCCATCGTCATCCGCGTCATTTCCAAGAGGTCCGCCGTGAGCTCCTCGAACTTGTCGCGGGAGATTTCGGTAATGTGCTGGTGCCCGCAGGCGTGGATTCTGATCCGGGCGGACTTCTTGTCGGTCAATCGGCGTTTGGCTTTTTCGCAGGCCAGGATCAAATCCTGGGCTCCTTGGGGATCGGCCGAAGGATCGACGCCGTGGGCGTCCATAAACTCGACCGCCACGTGGTCGATGAGGGCCTTGTCCCAGTCCTTGCCGCCGAGCTCGCGGTTGCCCTTCGTCGCCAGTTCGGTGATCTCGTTGGGGGAAATCTTGACGATCGTCACGTCAAACGTGCCGCCGCCCAAGTCGTAAACCGCGACGATCTGCTCTTCGTTCAACCGGTGCAGCCCGTAGGCGAGGGTGGCGGCCATCGGTTCGTTCAATGTGCCGATGACCTCGAGCCCCGCAATTTCGCCGGCTTGCTGCGTGGCCCGCCGGCGTTTTTCGTTGAAGAAGGCGGGCACGGTGATGACGGCTTTTTTCACAGGGCCGATCTGATGGGCGGCCTGCTTGGCGAGATGCCCCAAAATAATCGCGGAAATGCTTTCCGGCGTGTGCTCGTGGCCGCGGTACGTTTTCCGCCAGGCTTCACCCATGTGGACTTTCACGAACTGGGCGACATGCTCGGCTTCGATCTCGGCGTTCTCCAAAGCCGCTTCCCCGACGAGCACCTCGTCCTCATCGAAATACACGACGCTGGGAATGATCGACTGGCCCTTCGTATTGATCACCATGCGGGGCACCATGTTGGAATCCATGAAGGCCATCGCGGAATACGTGGTCCCCAAATCGATGCCCACGCTCTCACAAGCCCGTTGCTGCGACATGTTTGTTGGTCCTCGGTCGGTTTTCCATTGTCAATTCGGCAGTTTCAGTTCCCGGCTCGTGCGGTCTCCCCGTCGCCTTGTCGTCTCCATCCCTCTTCCGCGTCAGCCTAAAACAAGCCCGGATTGCTCCAGGGTGCCCAGGAATTTCGGCCAGCCGGCGGCCGGTCGCGGGGAATCGCATTCCAAGGCCGCAAGCAATCCGTTCTCCAATCCGAACACCACCCGTTGATCGCCGACGAACGTGCCGGACGAGCGAATTGGCACGCCTAAGTCTTCCTTCCAGACCGGTTTGCCCTCGGCATCGACGGCGTGCACCGTGCCGGCGTTGTCGCCGAAATAGATGATCCCATCCCCGCCGACGACGGGTGTGGACTCCACCGGGTGTTCCGTCGCGTAAGACCACATCACCCGCTGCGTCCGGCTGTCGACCGCCACCAGGGAACCGCGCGCTCCACCTGATAGAGGCCGACGTAGATCCGGTTCTGGGCATCCACCACCGGCGAGCCCAAGGCTTGCCCCGGGAGATGGACCTTCCACCGGAGCGTGCCGTCGAGGGCGAAGTTGTAAAGATGGTCGTCCCGGCTGGCCACGATCAGCGTGTGGTCCGAAAGCATGGCGATCGCCGAGTTGATGTACCAACCGGTCCGCCCGTGGTTTTCGCTCTCGTCCCAGAGTTCCCGGCCGCGGGGTTTTGTCAGATCGATCGCATGCACGAACTGATCTTCACCGCCGACGTAAAGCGTCTTGTCAAAAAGAATCCCGGTGGAATTGAACTGCACGGGGCTTCTGAGAAACGCCCGGTTCTCCATCCGGCCGGCGGGATCGACCTTCAAGAGCCCCCCGGTCGAAGCACAAATCCAGGTGTTGCCTTCGAGATCGCCCAAAGGCGTCGCGGAACCCAAGGGGTCGCCCACGCGCAGGCGCGTCGAACGCCAATTCGCCGTCTTTGGTGAGACAATACAACAGCCCGTCCAGCGAATGCACCCGCAGCTTGCCGTCCGGCCCGAGCGCCGGCGAACCGGGGATCAACCGCCCGGCCGGGAACTTCCACAACACCTCCGGCTCGTCGCCTAGGGCCGACAGCGCGACGACTTCGTTTTGCAAGCAGGCATAAAGCCGGCCGTCGGCATCGACCGCGGGAGAGTTCAACAGCGGATGCCGGGCCGTTTCCGTCTCGGCCTCGTCGCCCGGAAACCGCCAGCGCAAACGCTCGGACTCTTGAATTTGATACACGCCTGCTTCGGTCGGCTCGGGTTCGGGGGCTTCGTGCTGCGGTTCGAGCGCCGATTGCTCGGGGATCTGAAACGCCTGCCCGCACGAATTGCAAAACGTATTCGTGCCGAAGTCTTCCTCATCCTCGATTTCGACCTGGTTCATGGCGAAACCGCAATGCGGACAGGTTAAAGTCAGTGTGATTTCCAGATCCATGCGAGTTTACTGTTTGAAATTGGAGATTTGAGATTTGTCCGTTCGTTTTCCGTTTGGCTCTTCCGGCAGCCTATCGCCACTCCCTAGCGAGACAGTTTCCAATGAATGTCGATGGAATCGGGTAATGATTCAGCAAAAAGTCGGCGATTTTCTTTTCGAAGGTAGTCCATGCTCTCAGTGACTCTGCGGAATAGGTACAGTTCGGAATTGTTCTGGATCAGCTTTTCAATTGCCCGCTTGGCTGCATCTGGCTTCTCCATTCGGATCAACTCTCGGGCCATCTCGTATTCGACTTCGGTCTTTAAGGGGAATTTGGAATCCGTTTCCAAGAGATGCTTGTAATACTTTCTGACGGCTTCGCCACGGTCTTCATATAGTATGTGGTCTTGCCGCTGGGCAGCCCTCCCAAGGACGTAATAACACCACGGGACATAAACGCTCTTGGGATAATCTTGAATCAGCGTTTCAAAATGTTTCCCAATTTTCGGGGAGGTCGTTTGATTCGCGAGAAACTCCGCCTGGTCCTCACCGCGAAATAGCTTCAAGGCTTTTTTGTCGACCCCTTCTGCGGGTTTGATGGTCAATGTCGCCGTCTGCGCCACCAACGGCCCGTTGTTATCGCCGGCTTGGAACGTCGCGTTCAGTTGATATTTGCCTGGCGTATCCAGCCAAGTATTTGGGGAAGGGGTGAGTAGCATTCGGAGATGAATCGCGTTGTTTCTCCCCTTGGGTGGCAATGTCAGAGTGCCCCCAAATCCGCAACAGATGACTCCTCCTCCCAAATGATGGACTCTCCCGGCGGGATCCGTCACGAAAACTTTGAGATAATGCCAGCAAGGGTCGAACGCTCTCGAAATCTTTCGAGGTTGTTCCGACTGATTCTCCACCGAAATTGTTATGACCAGAGGCTCAAATTGAACGATTTCCTTTTTGGGGAGCGACAATTCCAACTCCAGTTCAGGATCCGGTTTGTGATCAGGATCCGGGTCATCGCCAAATAGATTGAGTGGCAACAGCAACGCCGCACAAACCAAGACCGCTTTGCACATCATCGGCTCCAACCCTAGTTCTTGAGAAGTTTCGAGGTCAGGTTTGCCCGCGATTGAGAAACAGGCCAGGGAATGCCTCTTTCATTGGTCATTGGGGCTTGGTCATTGGGATTTCCCCGCTAGTACATTTCAATATTATCGAGCGCCCCGGTGTCCAGGTAGAACCGTTCGTCGGCGAGGGTTCGCCAGGAGAAGCGGACGTTGGCGTCGGGGCCGCCCCAGTCCGCGGGTTCGCCGGCGACTTCGCCTTTGACGCCGGTGAGATCCAGCGTCTCTTCTTGCCCTTGGGCTGTTGGCGGGTGAGCGTGACGGCGAGTTCGATCGACCCGTCGCGGTCGCCCTTGTCCACTTTGATGAGGTACACGGGGGTCGCTTCGGATTGCGGATCGGGGCTCAACCGCCGGCCGATGAGCACCCGCTCGGCGACGACTTCAAACTCCGAGCGGGCCGACGTGTTCTCCGGCGAGAACAGCACGCGATAGTCCGGAATCCGCGAGGACCGTTCATCCATGATCCCCCAATAATACTGATTGAGATTCGTCTGCGGCGCGCTCGAGGCATGTTGGTCCTTCATGCGGAACCGAATGTGACCGAGCTTGCCTTTGGTCATCAGCGACTCGACCGCGGCCCCCACGACGACCGCGCTTTTGGGATCGACAATGATGCCCGGGTTCCGGCCGTGCGTGTCCTGGTAGGGATACCACGTCCCGGCATAATGGTTATACATCGGCACGATTCGCGACGAGTGCAGCGGCAAATACATCTGCACCAAATCCTGAATGTAGCGGAGCTTGGTCGGCTGCCCGGCGAGCAGCACCAGATCGACGTTGCAATCGACGATCCGCTTGCAGAAGTCCAGGAGCAGTTCGTTAAAGACTTCGTGCACCACTGCCTCGAACACGCTTTGATCGTAGGCGAGGCCCAGATCCTGAAACACGCTGATCGTGCCGGCTTTGAACTCGGAGTCGATCCGGTCCTGGAGGGACTGCACGATTTCGGGATCGACGTAGATCGGGTCGGTGTGGGAAATGATCGTCTGAGGGTTTTCGTCCACCGCGTTTTGCAGATAGGCCTGGGCCAACGGCACGAACAGGCGGTTGATCCACAAAATGCGGTCCGCGCGGAAGTGGCGGTTCCAGGGCCGCTCTTCCCCGAAAAGGCGTTCCCGTTCGTCGGCTTGCATGCCCACGCGGTCGGAGAAATACGGCACGATCACCCGCTCGAGCAGACGCTTCACCAGTTGATCGCCCGCGTGGGAAATTCCGTCGCGGTGCAGCATCTCGCCGGAGATCGTATCCACGGCCCCGGCGGCGAGCTCGTAACGGGCGATCATCAAGTCGCTCGTGCCGCCGCCGATGTCGATGCAGGCGATCCGCACTTCGCGGTCTTCGTTGTCGTCATCGGCGGTGACGACGGGCGGCGGCGCGGGGCGGGCTGCTGTGCCGGGACGGCCCGGTCCCATCGGCCCGCGCGGCTTGACCATCGCAGGTGGCCGCATCCTGCCCGGCGGTTTCCCAGGACCGCCAGGACCACCGGGGCGGCCCGGTCCCGCGGCGGGCGGATGGGCCTCGTCTTCCACTGCATCTTCCGGTTCGTCCGGCTCCTCGGGGAGGGGTTCGTGGCCGACCAGCGAGAACCACAACCGCGGGTCGCGGTCCACGAGCTGCAGTTCGCTCCACAAATAGGTCAGATGCACGGCGCTCGCTTCGTCGATGCTCAACGTGAGCGTGGGGTGATTCCGCTGCATCCGCCCCAAGGTCGCCCGGAACAGATCGATCGCCTTTTGAGCCTGGAGGCGGAACCGCTCGCGCTCCTGAGTGATCATCCCCGACGGATACGTCAACGTGAGGTTTCGAATCTCGCGCGGCTGATACTCCCGGCCGACCATGCTGCGATAGGCGACCGAATTGACGTAGGTGTAAGCCTGGGCGATCATCTCGTAAAGGGCCGCGACCATCAGGCAGCGGGGGGCGTGATGCGGCTTGTAGGGAATCTCCCGCGCGAGTTCCTCATCTCCGATCTCGTCGCTTTCCAACGGCGGAAGGTCGAGTTCATCGGGGTCCTCCTCTTCCAAATATCTTAGGAGCGGGCCTTGCAGCGTCGCGGCATAGCGGTGCGTTTCCAGGCGGTCGTCGGGATCGGCCATGTGCCAGATCGCCCCTTGCAGCCAACTCTCGTCGTCCGCCCAGAGATAACGCTTGGGCGAACTCACGCCGGTCACCACCGTGCCGTCGGTCTGCATGACCTGCGTGACATCGTCGGCTTCCTGGCCCATGCGGACGGCGGAAAGATCCTGAAACAGCCGGGGCGTCACGAACACCGTCCGCGTCCGGCCTTGCGGGCGTTTTTTGCCCATCCCCAAAAACCCGCTCCGCCCGCCTCCCGCGTCCTCGGCGGCCGCGATCGTTTTGTCGAGTCGCGGCGGAGGCAGATAGGGCGCGGTGCACCACTGGGTCCGCGAACTGAACCAGCGGGCCGAGTCTTTCTTCTGAAACTCGCCGTTCTCGTTCCAGGCGTCCAGATGATGGCGGTTGATGAGTTCAAACGGTTCCATCACCGGGGTATCGGCGGTTTCCTGGTCGATCTCAATCAATAAGGCCCCGGTGCGGCTGTTGCCGAAATCGACGACCATGTGCACTTCTTTGGCCGCCCCCGCGCCGGCGGTCGCGGGCCGGATTGTGAGGTCCACCCGCGGCAGCCCGGCCAAGGGCGCGCCTTCCAAGCTCAGCAGCCCTTCGACGATGACCGGGAAATCATCCGCGAGAGCTTCCTCGCTGCAGAAGTAGCCTTTTTCCGGATCGCCGCAGGTGGTGTCCACCGCGAGCACCAGCTTGCCGGGAACGACCTTCCATTGGATGAAGTGGTAGGTGCGGACCGCGTCGCCGGCTTCCTGGCAGCGGCAGCGTTGCCAGCCGTGCCCCACCGAAGCCGACGTAAACCGCACGCCCGAAGAGAGCGGCTGGCAAACATATTGAACGCCCGTGTTGGCAAACACCACATGCATGAAATGGTCCCTTGTCCGTTGTCGTTTTTCAATCTTTCGCCGTGATATTTCGGTTGTGTTTTTCGTCGTTTCGATTTTGGATCTTGCTATTTGTCAGCGAATGGCGAATCGGTAACGGGACAGGAATAGCCGCGAAGCGGCGCTAGCATATAGCTGCGGGCGTCAGCCCGCAGATCCCGAGCCCTGAGAGATCCCAAAAGCCGCGAAGCGGCGACAGCAACTCCCATTAACCATGATGCTCGCCTTCAAACAGGTATTCCATTTGAAAGGGAATATTGTGCCGTTTCAGGAACTCGATGTATTCTTCCTGAAACGTCTTCTTTCTGTGATGTTCTTTCTGATTGCGGATATCGTTTTGAACCGAATCCGATCGGGAATAACTGACGGTGAAAGCGGAGTAACTCTTTTGCCATTCGAGTAACGATTTGGTCTCGCTTTGCTCGTTCATCCATTTTGATGAATTGGCCTTCGCCGCTTCGCGGCTTTGCGTATTCCGGTTGTTTAGTGCTCCGGACTCGTGCGCTTGACGCCGCAGGTCCATGCTTTCGCCGCTTCGCGGCTTTTGCAACTCGCTAGACCCCGTACGGTTCCAGAATCTCATACAGCTCCTCGTTGCCGGCGGGGATGCCGATGTCTTCTCCGCCGCCGGCGGCGAGGACTTCGGGCAGGCGGGTGATCCAGCGATGCACGAAGGTGGTCATCAAGCCGAAGTCCGGCAGCTCGGACAGGTCGGCGCCCTCGTCCAACGGCCTTGTGTCGGGGCCGGGGTTCATCACATAATCGTTGAGCACCAGCCGGACGAACTTCCGCCGGGCCTGGCGTTTGGCGCCTTCGTCGCGAATCCGCAGGGTGACGACTTTCAGCAGCCGGTCTTTGAGGCCGTCGAAGATCTCCGGCGAGCAGAGATAGTCGGCGAGATATCGGGAGAGGTTGCCGAAGGTCTCCGGCTCGAGCCAGCCGTTGCCGTCGCCGTACCAGCCGACGTATTCCTGCCAGCGGCCGGGCGCCCAATCGGTCCCCCAGTCGCGGAGGAAGGACTGCAAATCCTCGCTGAACCGGGATTCCAGGTCTTCGAGCGGGTTCTGCGACGCCGAGTGAATGTCGGCGATGTCGGACAGGAACAGCACATCCCCGGGCTGGAAGCACAACGAATGTTCGAGGGCCTGGACGCGGTGAAAGATGAGTTGATGATCTTCCGCGAACCAGTCCAGAACCTCCTGGGCCGCTTGCATCCGGCGTTCGCGGTCGAGGTTGGCGTTGGGGTCCACGATCCAGTTTCGGGCGAGTTGCACGAGTTCGTCGTGGGTTTGCTCGATGCGCTTGTTGAGCTCATCCTGCTTGCGGAGGGCGTTGGTCGTCTGCCGGAACGCCGCCGCGATCAGCAACGCTCCCCCATCGCCGTCCCGCATGGCGGCCTGCCATTTTTCCTCGGCCGCCTCAACATACGTCTTCACCATCTCGGCCTCGAGGAAGGCTTTGCGGGCGATCGTCCATTTCTCTTCGCCGAATTTCTGGCGGTGGGACGCGTCGTTGTCCCAGGTGCCGGGGTACCGGATGGGATAGATATTGCGGAACAGCCGGCCTTTCCCGTGGAAATCCGTCATGACCTCCACGAAGGTATCCTGGAGCGTTTGCAGGCGAGCGTTGTACATGTCTTTTTTGGGATCGCTTTTTTCGAATTCCTCGTCGATGCCCGTCATTCCAAAAAACAGCGATGGCGGGTTGTCGGAGACTTTTTTTGGCAGTTCTTTGGGCCAGACGTTGTCCCCGTAACGGCTTTGTCCCCACCGATCGACGTACCCTTTCAGCAAGCCGGACACTTCGAGGTTCCCGTAACGAAACAGCATCAGCAGCGACTGGGCCTGCAGTTCCTCGATGTAACGGTCGAACAAATAAAACACTTTGCCCCGTTTGACGATGTTCATTTCCTGGCCGACGCGCCGTCTGGGGTCCTCCTCGATTTTCGTGATTTGTCCGTCGCCTCCGTCGCCCCGCGCCGCCCGCATGCCGGGGATGTCGAGGATGTCGATCTGCTCCAAGACATGCCGCCATTCCGCGGTGAGCCGGTCGGGGATGACGGGGATCACCATTTCCAGGAGGGCCGATTGAATGGTGGAGAGGGATTCGTTGTCGGTGGATCGGGGAGCCAGGCTCGGCGGACCTTGCCCGGGCTGGTAATCCAGCACGTACCAACCGTCTTCCAT
Organism: uncultured Planctomycetaceae bacterium; assembly: GCA_963815195.1. Classification (GTDB taxonomy): domain Bacteria; phylum Planctomycetota; class Planctomycetia; order Planctomycetales; family Planctomycetaceae; genus CAWAVN01. Next base: position 553,093 of record CAWFGE010000023.1, on the reverse strand, counting down.
GCGGTCGGTGATGTCAGTCCAGGCGATGGTTTGGAACACCTGCGATTCGGAATTGCTCTGCTCCGCCAATCGCTGGCTGTCGAGCAAAAACCGCACGGCGGCCCAATGCGCCAGGATGCCGGGCTTGCCCGTCTCTGTGAGCATGTCGAGGAATCCGCTGATCCGGCTGAAGAGTTCGGTGATTTCCGGCCAGCTATTCCAGCACAGCCGGGCGGCGATTTCCGTGTAGCCGGTTTCGTCGAGCGTGTACCGGCTCAAGAGGCCGTTGAAGGTGGACTCGTCGGAATAGTAGCGCAGCGGGTCCAACCGCTTGAGATAGGAGTACACATCCAAGAAATCCATCCGCCACTGCCGATCGATTTCCCGGCCGCCGTGATTGGAAGTGACGTCTTCAAACAGCCCTTCCAGATCGGCGTCTTCCCATTTTTGCATGGCGGGCATTTCGCATTGCGAGCGAAAGCCGCGGGCCAGTACGCGGAGCCATTCCGACCGCGACAGGGCGCGAACCATGACGGGGAATTCCTGCAAGGCTTCCTTTTCAAAACGGTCCTTCGTGGTAAAACGCGTCACTAGGGCCGTGGCTTCGTTCGCGCCCAGGTTCGGGTTTAGGTCGTGCTCGAAGGACAGCTTGGCTTCGTAAGCCGGCGGGCCGACTTTTTCGTCGCGGCCGAGCGGGCTGTAGTTCGGATTCTGCGGCTTGATGATCCGGCCCACGAACAGGCTCTTGCCCACCTGGGACGCCCCGAAGATCGCGGCGGCGACGGGGACTTGGGCCGAGCGGTGCAAACTCGCCGCCCGCCGGCGGAGCGTGAGCAGGCGAAACTCCTCGCCCGTGCGGATGATGCCCAAGTCGTCTTCGATGCGCTTCCGGTTGTGCGTTCCGACCCAGTCGAACAAATCGTCCGCCAGCGCCTGCACTTGAAACGATTTCTTTTGAAGGTCGCGGTCGCGATCATCGGGAAATGCCATGGGTGTGCTTCTTCGAGAAAGGAATTCTGCGCGCGGCGTCTTTTTTCGTTGCCAAGATGTGCAGCCGCCCGGTCCTAATTTTCATTCTGCGGATTCTTGGGGATGACTCGCAAACGGATTCCATACGGATATTGATGAATGTCCTGGGGATTGTTCCGGTCGCGGGCTTCAATAATTACAGGATACAAATTGTTGCGGCGGTAAGCGAACCTGGGGGTTTTGAGTTTGGCAAACTGCATCCCGGCTTGGGCCGTCGCCGGCACCCAGGGATTGTTCGGCTGCTTGCCTTGCTCGTAAACACGATAATCCAGATTACCCGCCACAAGAGGCGTGCTGACCGTGAGCGGCACATCAAAATCTTTCCCACCCAGGTTGGCGTCTCCCAGTTGGATGTTCTGGAACCGGTCGGCGACGACCGTCACCCGCGCCTTCTCGCTCAGGTTCTGGTACGTGACCTGGATTTGCGCCGGCGGATTGTTGCCGGTCGGCCGGATGGCTTTGAACTGGCCGGGTTTGTCTTGAACCGGCTCCAAATACTCCCGGTCCAGGCAATCGATGGTGACCAGTTCGTTGTTCAATCGTTGGGGGGCTGCGACGCCCGCGTAGCGGACAAACACCTTGAGCGGAGGCGTCGTCTCGCCCAGGCGCGAGGTGAAGGCGTTCGGCTGCACGAAGAGGTCGATCGGGGTCTGGCTCTTTTCGCGAATGCGGATTGGATGTTTGCGGCTGACGAGGTCGTTTCCGATCGCCGCCTGCAGGGAGATGGATCCGACATTTTGCGCCGTGATACTGGGGGGCTCGTGAACCGCCGGGTCGGTGCCCGATGTGACGGCAAAGCGGATATGAGGCAGCGTGCGATGATTGGGATCGTTTGTGATGAGCCGAGTCAGATCCTGCCGGGGTCCGCCGCCCGAAGGATAGCCCCAGACGCGGTAGCTCCGCGTTTCGCCGATGCTCATCGGATCGGTTTTGACATCCAGTTCCAACCGCCGAAAACTGGTTGCGATCGGATTGATCCGCAACTGGAAGGTGTTGGAGATCATCCCATTGTAGCGGGCGCGGAGATTGAGGAGGCCGGCGTCTTTGGCGATCAATCGGCAGCCGGGCTCGAGATCGGCGAAGTGCTCATCGCCGGGGGCCAGGACGAGGCTGGCATCGTTGGTGACATCCTCCCCGGAACCGCCGCTGACGAGATCGACGCGAAAGCCCACTTCGGAACCCACGGTGGTCTCGGTGGGGCCTTTGAGTTCGAGGTTGGCGACGTTCCGCACTTGCCCTTGCATGGCCGGTTCCACGACTTCCACGATGGCGGTCGTATATTCTCCGTCGTATTTGCTTTGGGGATCGTTCACTTTGATGGTGGCCAAGGCACTGCCGGGCGACTTGGCATGAATCACGTGGTCGTTCTCGATTTCAAAAATGGCATTGGGAGCGGCGGTTACGGTGTAATCGCGGACGTTGATGCCGTTGGCGTTCGTTCCGCCCGGCGGGATCACCATCACGCGGTTGAAGGGTTGCCGGTCGCCGGGAGCGAGCACCAGCGGACTCGGCCGAACCACCACGCGCGGCCGCCCGGGCAAGTGATCGACGACTTCGATGAGCATCGGCTGCTCGGTGACCAGATCCCCCACGCGGGCCTTGAGCTGCGTTTGCCCGATTTTTTGGGGCTTGATCATCGGCACCGGGCCGTCGTGGTCGATCGCGACGATGCCCGCCGGGTCGGCGGTGAGTTGGGCAAACTCGGAGACGTTTTCCGTCGTGCCGTCCAAATGCACCCGCACGACTTCCACCGAATCGCCCGGCGTGCCGAGCTCCATCTGGTAAGTCGCCAGCAGAAACCGAATCCCCGTCGAAGGGGCGGGCGGCGGCAGCGGCGTGGTTCGCGGTCGCACGCGGAGCCGGGACCGGGCCTGCTGTCCGGCGTATTGGGCGATGACCTCCGTCGTTCCGGGACTTTCCCCGCGCACACGAAGCGCGGAGACTTGCGAGGCGACGACCGTGTTGACCACCGCGAGTTCCACGCCGTCGAGGTTCGACAGCGGATCGAGCCGCCCGCCCCGGCGGACAAACACCTGGTAATCCAATGTCTCGCCGGATTCAATGCTCGCATCGTCCGGGCGAATCACGAGCCCCGTGATCCGGTCGTCGCTGACAAAGTAGGGCACCTTCGCCTCCAGGCCGTGCCATTGGACGGTGATCGTTTCCGTCTTGCCGTTGGTGGAGACGTTGGCGTCGATTACGTGCGGCCAGCCCAAGGCGTCCTGGCGGCCGTCGAAATGCTCGTGGGTGATTTTGAGGTCGGGGTCGTTCCCCAACTGTCTGCGGCCGGCCGGTCCGACGGCGTAAATCTCGTACCACGCTCTTTGCCCGACGGAGAGATTGAACCGCCAGGGCTGGACTTCCAACCGGGTGAACTCCAGGTTCTGCACGTCGAAGGTGGCGGTGGCGGGGCTGTCGGCCCCGGGGACTTGCGCGGTGACGATGACCCGGCCGGGCGAGACGCCCTGGAGCGCTCCCGTCGACGTTTGTCCGATCTTGGCATCCGATGTGCCCAAGAGCGCCGAGGCGGTCATGTTGAACCGCTCGCCGTCCTTGCTAATGAGATACACTTCGAGCGGCAAGCGTTCGCCCACCGCGACCACGCCGCTCGCCGGTTCGATCACCACGTGCCCGCCGGCGACGGGCGGGTTTTGCGGTAGCACGGTCACCTGGAAATCGGCGGTTTCGCTGCCCACGACGACGGTCACGCGGGTTTGACCCGGCAAACCGGCCGTGAGTCGCCGCGTCGCTTCGTCGTAGGACACCACGGCGGAATTCGCCGGGGCGACCGTCGCGAGCCGGCTGAGGTCGCCATCGCCGCGGAGGACTTTCACATCCCGGCCGACTTCCAGCGATTCCCCCGGATGCAGAGTGACGGAAGCCGGCTGCACGGTCAATCGCTCCGTGATGGCCCCTTCGCCCACCACGCGGACTTCCGCCGCGTCGCTGATGATGTTGTTAAACTGCGCGGTCACGCCGCCCGTGCCTTGGGCCATCGCGGAAACCAGCGGCCCTTCCACGCGGACCGTTTCGGGGCTGCGAGATTTCCATTCGATCGCGGGATGCTCCGTGACGATTCCAATCGACCGGCCCTTCAGTAAGCCCACGGCGTCCAGGCGGGTATTTTCGCCGACGACCAGCGTCACCCGCGGCGGGCCGACCTGGAGTTCATCCAGTTCGAGCGTCTCGGTGACTTTGAAGGTCAAGGTATGCTCGGCGGATTGCCCGGCGAACTCGGCTTTGACGGTCGCTTCCCCCGGGCGAATGCCCACGATCGAATTGTTGCGGACCGCCACCGCCGCCGACTCCGATTCGCCTTCGACGGTGAGAATCGAGTCGGCCGTGACATCCTGCGGCGTGCCGTCAATGTCGGCTTCGACTTTAAGATCTACAAACCGCACGCCCACCGGCAGCACAATCGGCTGCGGCGCGCTGGTGATCAGCCGGATGCTTCGGGGCTTCGCGGGCTCAGCCAGTTGATTCGGCGTGACTTGGACCTGGGTGGCGGCTTCATCGCGGGACGCCGGATGCGTGGCCGTGACGGTCGCCGTGCCCGGGGCGATCGCGGAAATCCACCCGTTTTCGGATCGACCTCCAAAATGGTCGGATCTTTGCTCACATATTCCACGCCGCCGAGGTCCAAATCGACCGGCATTCCGCCGGGACTTTGCCCCGAAAGCACGACCTGCCCCGTTTCTCCCACCGGCAGCTGCGACGGGTTGGCCGCAAGCGCCAAACGCACCGGGACGCGGATGCCTGACTTGATTTGAACCTCGTTCGATGTCTGCCCCTGGTAGCGCACTTTCACCAACAGCGGGCCGGCGTCGGATTCCTCGGCGGTGACTTCGCCGTTGGAAAGAGTCAAGCCGTCGACTTTATCCCACAGCCACTCCACGCGGTCGGCGGGGACTTCCACGCGCTCGCCGTTGCCGTAGGAGGCGTAAACCGTCAACGGCTGCTTCTGGCCGACGGGCAGTTCGACGGGTTCCGCCGGCTCCAAGGCGAGCGTGACCGGGCCGGCAATCACGCGGACCTTCGCGGTGGCGTCGTGCTCTCCCAACCTCACGGTGAGCGTTTTGAAATCATCGCCCGTGGGCTTGAGCCCGCGAACGTCGAGAGCCTCGCGGTTGACTTCCACATAATCCCCCGCAGGAAATCGCACCCAATCGAGAATCTTGGGATCGACTTCGACCTGGGCGTCGCCGTCGAGCCGGCCCATCGCCCGCAAGGCGGCCACATCGTCCACCCGCACGGAGACCTCCGCCGGCTCCAATGCCAATCCCCGAAACGCCATCGTTTCCACTTCCACTTCGACCTTGGCTTTTTGATCCCCGCGGGAGACCGTGACCGTCGCCTTGCCCGGCTTTTTGCCGATGAGCCGATTCCGCGGCGTGATCTCGACCACGTCCGGATCGGAACAGGCGAAGCGGGCTTCGCCGTTGCCGGTGCCGCGGGACACATTGACATCCGCGATTTCCCCGACGGCGAGCTTGAGGTTTTGCGGGTTGACCTGGAACGCCACCGCCGGCTGGCTGCCCGATCCCGTGACTTCAAACGGAATCTCCTTGGTCAGCCCCCGAAACGTCGCGGCCAGCGTGCCTTTGCCGGGCTTCTTCGTAGATTGCGTATCGAGAAACACCGGTTTTTTTTGGATCTCGGCGAGTTCCTGGGGCGAGACCTCTAGCTTGAGGAGTGCCGACCCCAGCACCGAATACGTCTCGCCGTCTTCGGTTTCCACCTCGACCGTCAGCCCCGGATCCTGGCCGACGGAAAACTTCGGCGACGCCAACGCCAACTTCAGCGACTTGTACTTGGGGTCGGCGACGTCGATCTCGGCCTCGCCGATCTTCCATTCGCTTTTCGGCGTGGCCCGGTATCTCGCGCGGAGCCGGGTTTTGCCTTCCTTCTGGCCTTCCACCGCGCCCGCGTAAACAAACACCGGGGCCTCCTGTCCGAGTTCATAATTCCAGTCGGCAGACTTGGTCAAGTCGACTTTCCGCCCGTCCTCATATTCGCCGATCAAGCTTCAAATACGCCGTGGTCCCGATGCCCAACTTGACCTTGGCCGGCTCGATTTTGACGAGTTTCGGATTCTTGGGCGGCTCGACGACGAGCGTGACCTTGGTGGAATATTTCCCGGCGTGAAATTCCAGCACCGTCGAACCGGGCGAGAGGGCCGAGACTTTGTTCGATTGCAAATCGCAAACCGCGATTTTGGGATTCTTGACGAGCACGGCCACGTCGGTATGGCGGAGTATTTTTTCGTTGCCTTCGGCGTCTTTCATCGTGACGATATATTCCACCTGCCCGCCCACCGGGATTGTGGCTTTGGCCGGGCTGACGGCGATGGCCGCTTCCGCGGGTCCGCTGACTTCATCCGGCTCGCGGTTCATGTACCACCAGCCGCCACCCGCCCAAGACGGCCAACAGCAATAAGAGCGCAAGCACCAACGGCAGCCGGCTTTTTCGCACGCCGCCGCCCACGATCGCCGGGGCCGCTCCGGGCGTTTTCTGGCATCTGGGGCACTTGGTCGGCCCGTTGGCCCGCTGCAAAAACAACAGCGAGCACGCCGGGTTGGTGCACACGACGGGGTTGGCGGACAATTCGTCCTTCCGGCGATAACCCGGAGCCCAGACCAGATGCCATTTCTTGGCGGCGTCCCGGTACTTGAACAGATAGCACTTCCGGTCACCCGCCCGGCTCTCCGAAGCGACCGACTGTAGCTCCTTGAGAGCCATCGCGTGCAGGTTCCGCTCGGCACTGTTCTTCGGCTCGGCGGACTTGAGCTTCTTGAGCAAGCCCTGCAACTGCCCCTGGAGCGGGCCGGCGAGTTCCTTTTCGCTCACCTTCAAAACGTTCGGTTGGTCGATTCTCGCCCCGGATTCGTTCCGCAAATAGAAAACGACCTCGTCCCCCTGCCGCTCCGGTTCCGCGACCGCGCCGCCCAACCATTTGCGGAGGATTTGATAATTCGTGTTCGACTTGTCCAACAGCGGCCAACCCGCTTCGATGACCGTGTTCTGAAAGTCCTTCGCCTGGTTGGAAAGATCGATCCGCAAAAACGGTTGGGCCATGAATTTCTCCCTCTTGCGCCCGGCCATCGGGGAATTCCGCAGCCTGGCACAATGAGTTTTCCCCAGCAGATCGCGGGGGTCCGAAGGTGATGTAAGGGTAGGTTTTCTTCTGCTCAGCGTATCACAACGCCCCTGCAAAAACGAGTATTTCTCGCGGGGAACTTGAGAATCCCCCAGCGGATCGCCCCCATCCGATTCTACAACCTATTCGTCAACCGGGCCTCCCAGCCGACATGCCGAGAAGTGTGTTTCACGAATAAATGTCGTCGATGGATTCGATGCCGAGGAAGCCCGAGCTAGCCCACGGTTTCATTTTCTTGCAGCGGAGAAACCGGACGCGAGCGCGTTCCAGCTGATATGGGGAAAAACCGAAAGGCAATCAACTTGGCCGGGCCTCACAACTTGAGCGGCATCGAATGCAGCCGTGTTCCGATGGCATCGGCGACGGCGTTGGCCACGGCGGGGGCGATGGCGATGATCGGCGTTTCGCCTGCGCCGACGGACGGCAAGTCCGGGCGGTTGACGAGTTCCACGTCGATCTCGGGAACGTCTTTCATTCGCGGAACCTGATACTGAGAGAAGGCGGCGTTCGTCACCCGGCCGTCCTGGAACTGGATTTCCTCAGAGAGCGCCCCGCCCAAGCCCATGATGATCGCGCCCGTCACCTGCAGCTCGAGGTTGAGCGGATTCTGAATCGCGCCGCATTCGAACGCCTGGCAAACGGACTTGACGCGAATCCGCTTCCCGGAGACTTCCACCTCGGCACACGCCGCGACGAAGGACCCTTTCTCCGTGCCGCACGCCAAGCCGATGCCGCGACCGGCCGGGCGATTCTGGGAACGTTTTTCCTTCCAGCCGAACCGCTCGGCCGCGGCTTTGAGCACGTCCAACAGCCGGCCGTCCGGGAGATGCCGGAGCCGAAATTCCAACGGATCGATCCCCGCGAGTGCGGCGAGTTCGTCCATCGCCGATTCTCTCGCAAAGGTATTGGCGGTGGACGCCAAGGCCCGATAGGAGCCCTGCCTGAGCGGAGAATCGGACGACAGAAACCGCGTCCGCCCGTGGGGGACGCGGTAGGGCGTTTCGATGGCGGAGCCGCCGGAGTTGTAATTCGCAAAGTCCCAGGCGACGAGACCGCCGCCGTCGTCCACGCCGCCGCGGACTTCGATCAACCCCGCGGGCCGAAAATAGGCCCAGGTGAATTCCTCTTCGCGGGTCCAGCGGAGGGAGACGGGACGCTTCGCGGCCTTGGCGAGCCGGGCAGCTTCGACGGCGGCCTCGCCCGTGTGCTTTCCGCCGAACCCGCCGCCGGTGTCGGGAACGATGACCCGCACGCGGTCCGCCGGCAAGCGAAACGTCTGTGCGAGTTCGCTTTGAACGCGGGACGGCTGCTGCGTGCCGGTCCACACCGTGAGCGCACCGTCCTTCCATTCCGCCACCGCGGCCCGGGGCTCCATTGGCGCGTGCTGGATGTAGGCGACGGTGTAGGCGTTTTCGATCGTCTTCTTGGCGTCCTGGAGAGCCTCCGGCCCTTTGCCCCAGGTGTTGGCCCGGCCGCCGCCGAATCGACCGAACCCGCCGCCCGCGCGGGCCGTCTTTTTGAGATGCTCGAACAACTCCGCCGACGACGGTTGCGGCGTGGTGATCCACTTCGCGGTTTTCGCGACCGCCTCGATCGCTTTCGCGGCCTGCCAGGACGTGGGAGCCGCGATGCCGATGAATTCCCCATCGCGAACGATGACGAGATCTTTCTGATCCTCGACCACCGAAAGATCGATCGCTTCCAGCTTCGCCCCATAAGCCTTGGGCCGGAGCACTTTGCCGTAGAGCATCTCCGGCCGGATCACATCGGAGGGATATTTCGCCGAGCCGGTGACGACCGCGTCCCCGGTGGTTTTGGGAACGGGCCGGCCGAGGACTTTCCAATTCTCCACGCGGACAGTCACATCCCCAGTGGATGCCGTTTGCTTCAAGCGCTCGGACAGGCCGTCCGATTTCGCCAAGTCCGCGAGCGCGAGGGTTTTCTCAGAATTGGCGACACGGAAAGTGCCCTCGCGGAACGAGAGCGAACGAGCCTCGACCTTTAAATGCTCCGCCGCGAGTTGGAGGAGCAGGTCCCGCGCGGCCGCCGCCGCGGCCCGCACGGTGGGAACAGTGGCCGGCGTGGTGCGACTGCCCGCGGTGCCGCCGTCGTCGGGACAGAGTTTCGTGTCCGCCATCACGAGTTCGATGCGGTCGACGGGCAGACTGAGTTCCTCGGCCGCGGCTTGGGTGATTTGCGTTCGCGAACCCTGGCCGACTTCCACCTTGCTGGTGAAGACCGTGACCTTGCCGTTTTCTCCAAAGTGAAACCGCTGGGACAAAGGCGTGTTGCGGGAACTTCGCGACCCCCTCCGCCCGCGCTGGGCGGACGCGGTCGAAGCCGACGCCGCGATCACAAACCCCGCCCCGAGAATCCCCACGAACTCGCGCCGGCTGGTTTCGAACTCGTACGCGGGCGGTTCCTGGATCTCGTAACGCTCGACTTCGGCCAATTCCATTTCCCGCGGATCGGAGGACATGATCGAGCTCCTGTGGTGTGGGTTTACAAAATTCGGCAGGAACTTGGGTGGCACGCCCTGAGGAACGAAGGGCGTGGTCGGTCGTCGCCACCCAATCCACTTGAAAACAGGCCGTCAGGACATCTTGCCGGCGGATTCGACGGCTGCGAGGATGGCCGGGTAATTGCAGCAGCGGCACACATTGCCGCTCATCGCTTCGAGAATCTCTTCGCGGGACGGATGGGGCTTTTCGTGGAGCAGTCCCGCCGCCCGCATGATCTGGCCGGGCACACAATAGCCGCACTGCATGGCGTTCTGGTCGAGAAAGGCCTGCTGCATCCGATGCAGCTTGCCGTCGCTCGCCAGGCCTTCGATCGTGCGGACCTCTTTTCCCGCTGCGTCCGAGACCGGCGTGATGCAAGACCGGGCGTACGCGCCATCGACCAGAACGGTGCAGGCCCCGCATTCGCCTTCCCCGCAGCCGTACTTCGTGCCCGTCAGCTGCAGGTCTTCCCGGAGCACATCCAACAGCGGCCGATCCGCGTCCGTCTCGATCCGCTTCTCCTGGCCGTTGACAGTCAATCGAATCAACATCGGCATCGCCCAACCTCCTTAGAGAAGATTTGGATCAATATCTCGGCGCGTGTTATTCTAACCGATTTCGGATCGGCGAGAAACTCGGCGGCCGGAAGCCGCTGTTACGACAGCGATTCGCGGAAATCTTTATTCCCACCAAAACTCCTGTCAGATGGAAGGCCGTCGCGCAACAAGAATGATAGAGGACGATGGAAAACCAGCCTTCGCGGAATCGGCGGGGATGCACGACGAGACGATTTATGTCCAATACGGTCGGGTGGTGGCCGGGATCTGTTGGCGGATTCTCGGCCATCAGGCCGATGCCGAGGATGCCGTGCAGGAGACGTTTCTTCAGGCCTTGCAATTGGCGAAACGCGAACCGATCCGCAACTGGCCGGGTTTGCTCAGGCGGTTGGCGACGACGTGTGCGCTCGCCCGGCTGCGGAAGCGCCGCCCCAGTTCCGGGGATGTCGCCGATTGTCAGAGCCGGGATGCTTCGCCTGTGGAAGCCGCCGAGCGGCGGGAGTTGGAAGACCGCCTGCGGACCGCCATCGCGAATCTGCCGCCCCGCGAAGCCGAGGTATTTTGCCTCAGATATTTTGAAAACCTGACCCACGACGAAATCCGCCGCACTTTGAATGTGCCCTATGCCAGCGTGACCACCGCGATTTACCGGGCCCGCAGGCGATTGGAAGCGGAGTTCGCCGATATCCTTTCGGAGGATTCTCCATGAACCCGCATCCAACGTCCCACCGAGATGAACTCGCGGAACCGCTGCGAAGCCTCGTCGCCGAGATTGCCGACGCTTCGGTTCCTAATGAACTGGTCCAACGGGCACAAACTCCGATGGCCTCGAACACGCCGGCTGGAAATTCTCGGCGGTCGGCGTGGGTGGTGGTCGCTTCCGCCCTCGCGTTGGGACTGTGTGCGGCGGCTTTCGTATTTCGCCCTGTTCCGGAAAAGGAATCCCATCAAATCGTCAAGCAAACACAGCCCCGGCCGCCGAAGCATCCGATAAAAGAATTCCCGCCGCCCACGCTTTGGGCGTACCGGCAGGCGGCCCGCTCGCCGGAAGAACTGGACTCTCTTTTGAATCATCACGCCGCCGTCCTGCTGCCCGCGACGCCAGGGGACGATTCGATCCGATCCTTTCATCGACTTTTTCAAAAGGAAGACCTCTAATGCTCAACCGATGTTTTATCGCCATCCTGTTGGCGGGGAGTTTATTAAGCCCGCAAACCTACGCCCAGGAAAAACCAGAGACGCCGAAGCTCGATCCCTTGGCCCAAAACGCCGCCCTGGCGTACTGGCAAGCCTTTGCCCTGATGCCGGAGCTCTCGCAACAGGAAATTGAGTTGCGGAGCGACGTCTTGGAGGGAAAACGCCCCATCGACGATGAGGCCCGGAAGATCATCCAAAAGTCCGAAGCCTCGCTCCGCTGCTTGCATCGTGGCGCGAAGATGGAGCGCGCCGCTTGGGGAGTGGCCTGGGAGGAGGGGCCGGACGCCGCGCTTCCGCACATATCGAAAGCCCGCGAACTCGTCCGGCTGGCCGTGTTCCGCGCCCACAACCGGTTTGTGCTTGGCCAGTCCGAACAAGCCGTTGACGACGTGCTTGCGGGGATGACGCTTGCCAGGCATCTTCCTCAGGACGAGGTGATTACGCTGATTCCCTTATTGGTGGATTACGCGATCGAATCGGTGTGCATGCACGCTTTGGCCCGGCATCTTCCAGAACTGGACGCCGATGTCCGCGCGAAACTCAAACGGGGATTGGCCGCGGTGCCGAAATCAAGGCGTCTCACAGATGCAATGCGAGGGGAAAAGATCGTTTTTTTGCCTTGGCTGATTGCCGAGGTAAAAAAGCCGAATCCCAAACAGAGAATCCTCAAACTCACCGGCCAGGACACAGACGTTCCCGATGCGAGCGGCGCGGACATCCAAGCCTTCAAGGATCTGGACGAGAGCGAATTGTTGCCCGCGACTCGCCGTATGGGAGACAATTATGACCGCATCATCGAGATGACGAAGTTGTCTCCGAAAGAAGTCCGGCGCCGGCGGGATCAACTGTTTTTGGACATCAAAAAAAATGGTGCGAAAGATTTTCTCAGCCGTTGGCTGTTGCCCAGCGTGCTTTCGGTCAGAATGCTGGAAGTGACGCACCTCACACGTCTGGCTCTATTGGACGCGGGGTTGGCCGTCTTGGAGCAGGGGCCAAAAGCCCTGGAGGATCCCAAGCACCGCGACCCCTTCGGCGATGGTCCGTTCGACTACCGGAAAACCGAAACCGGCTTTGTGCTGACGTCTGATTGGCTCCTCGCCCCGGGAACAGGCAAAAAGCTCTCCCTGACCTTCGGCAAACCGGCCGCGAAATAGCATGATCGTACCCAAGCCGACGCCTTGGCGTCGGTCCGACCGCAAGCCGTCGGCTTGGGGTTGATGTGGGATGGCGTTTTATAAACCCAGTTTCTCTTTCCAGCAGGCGGTTTGGGCGGCGACTTGGGTTTGGCCGCCGGAGCCGTAGCTGCATAAGGCGGCAACGGCGTTCGCGGTGCCGAGCACATTTTCCACATCGGGGCCGATCTCGCCGCAGACGGCCTGCATCTCTTCCAAGGGGAGTTCGCGAAGTTGGAGGTTTTGCGATTCGCAGATCGCCACCAGCCGGCCCACCGTTTCGTGGCCGGTCCGCATGGGCACGCCTTTCTTGATGAGGTACTCCATCAAGGCGGTCGCATCCAGAAAACCTTCTTCCAGCCGTGCGGTGATGCGGGCCGTCTGCAGCTCCGCCCCGGCGATCAAAGGCGGGGCGAGCTCCAAGCACGCGGCGACGGTGTCGTAGGCATCGAACACCGCGAGCTTGTCTTCTTGAAGATCGCGGTTATAAGCCATCGGCAAGCCTTTGAGCAGCACCAACAACTGCGGCACCGCGGCTTGCACGCGGGCGGTCTTTCCGCGGATCAACTCCAAGACATCGGGGTTTCGCTTCTGCGGCATGATCGACGAACCCGTCGTGTAAGCGTCCGGGAGCTTCAAGAACCCGAACTCCGTCGAGAACCACAAAATCCATTCCTCGGCCCAATTGCTCAGATGGGTCGCAATCAGCGAGAGATCGAATACGAACTCGATCAGATAATCCCGGTCGCTGGAGACGTCCAGACTGTTGGCGGCGATTTCGGTGAAGCCCAAATCCTCCGCGGTCTGCTTGCGGTCGATCGGCAGCGACGTCCCCGCCAACGCGGCCGATCCCAAGGGAGAGATATTGACCCGCTTCCGAGTATCCGCGAGCCTTTGCCGATCCCGCTCGAACTTTTCGCAGTAGGCGAGCCAATAGTGCCCCGCCATCACGGGCATCGCCCGCTGGAGATGCGTGTAGCCCGGCAGGATGACGTCCAGCATCGCGGTCCGCCCGCGACACGAACGCCCGCTGCGTTTCCAGGAGGAGTTCATCCACGCGGTCGATCGCATCCCGCACGAAGAGCTTCATGTCGGTCGCGACCTGGTCGTTGCGGCTGCGGCCGGTGTGCAGTTTTCGTCCCACATCACCTAGCCTGGCGATCAGGGCGCTCTCGATGTGCATGTGGATGTCTTCGAGGTCCGCCCGGAACTCCATTTCGCCCCGCGCGATCTGCTCGCCGATTTCATCGAGTGCCTTAACGATTTGCTCGCATTCGTCCGCGGAAATTAAACCAACGTTCGCCAGCATGCGGGCATGGGCCTGGGAACCTTGAATGTCATAAGGAGCGAGCCGGGCGTCGAAGCTGATCGACTCGGTAAACCGCTCCACGCGCGGATCGGTCGCCTCTTGAAACCGTCCCCCCCAGGCTTTGGCCACGATGAATGCTCCCGTCGGTTGTAAACTGCAAGTCAGAGGGTGTTGGAAATGGGAGGGCGAGCGGGAGGTGTCAGCCTCCCGGTGACTCTGGCCAACGCAAAACCGCACGAAACCAGGAGGCTCACGCCTCCCGCTCGCCTATTCTCGAACGGATTTCGGTTATGCAAAACGACGCGGCGGAGGTTCCGCTGCGTCGTTTGGGATGAGACGAATCATGGCATCGCGGTGAGCCGGCTATTCTTTGGGAACTTCCACGCCGCCTTTGCTTTCGCCGGAGCCGCCTTCTTGCTTGGTCGGGGGCGGGGGAGGATTTTCGTTGTCGGTTTCGGGTGTCGGTTGTTCGGGAGTCGCCTTTTCGGGCGATTGGCCTTCCGGCGTCGCCTTTTCGGGCGTCGTGCCTTCGTCCGCATTCGGTTCGCCGGCGTTCGGTGCTTCCGAAGTTGATTTCTCGGATTCGGATTTCTTGGCCGTTTGCGGGCCGCAACCGACCAGGGCGACTATTGTCAGCAGACAGGCCGCCGTGAAGAGTTTGGAGAAAGTTTTCATCGGTGTCCTCGTAGTGGAGTTGTTCCGGATTTGAAGGAGAGTGAAAAACCCCTGCGGTTTTTCCCGCCGCTTTTCCTATTAAAGAGAGTCCGGGCCGAGATTTCAACCTTGGCCGGAGTCCGCCGAATCGCAGCGGGGCGTTTGCAGGCACGGCTCCCAGCGGCAGGCGACCGCGGGAGAGGCATCGACCGGCCGGGATTCCGAGACGGGCCCGGGCACTTCGCTTTCGACGTCGGTTCGCGGATTCGTGAAGGCGTACATCGCTCCAACGGCCAGAGCCGTCGCGCTCGAGGACCAAAACATGTGGGTGAACCCCGCCTCTCCGCCGCGATCGATGATCCAACCTAACATAGGCGCGGACAATGCCGTTCCCAACTCGATAAAGCCCAACGTCAGCGCGGTTCCCGATCCGCGAAATTCCCTGGGAAACGCCCCGGCCCCCAGCGAAACCACCGCGGGGAACAGCAGGGCGTGTCCAAACCCGCAGGCCACGGCCGGGATCAAGAAATGCCATTCCTGCGTCACGAAAGGCAGCACGCCATGCCCCAGGCAGTGCCCGGCGAGGCCCAGCCAGATCATGCGGTGCCGGCCGATGGTTCGGCTCCAGGTGGCGGTTTGCACGCGGAACAAAAACGCGGTGACGGCGTAGCCGGTAAAAAACGTCCCCACGCCGTTGATGAGTTCCAACTTCGTGGCAAACCGCGTGAGAAACACGGTGGTCACGGTGATGCTGATGCCCATCATCATCGCCACCAGGACCACGTTGCCGGGCCAATAGCGGAACAACAACCGATGCACCGCCGGGGTCCGCATCACGGGCTTGTGCACGTCGCCCCGCGTGAGCGTCCACACGAGGGCCAAGTAGACCAGGCCCAAAACCACGGTTCCACCGAACAGCACGAGAAACCGCCCATGCCCTTCCGCGGTGCCGCGGAAAATCCAATCGCCCAACTGCGAGCCGAGGATCATCCCCACGAAACCGCTGCTGCCCAGGTTGCCGATGACTTCGGTCCGCCGATTCGCCGGCACGAGGTTTTGGATATGTACCATCGAACAGGTGAACATCGTAGCGATCCCCGCCGCGAATCCCAGGCGGGCCAGATAAATCGGCCAGGACAAATCCGACAGAAACAGGAACAAGCTGCTGCCCGCGATGTACGAAAAACAACCGACCACCCACAATCGGCGGGTGCCGTAGTTGTCGATCGCCTGCCCTAAGATCAAGCGGAGAAACAGGGCCGCGAAAATTCCCACGCTGACGATCGTCCCGGCGGTTTTTTCGCTGCCGCCGAGCCAGGAGAACGAATTCCGCAAAGCGAAACGTGAGCGAGTTCGCCATCACGAGCGACACGTTCGCCGCATAAGCCAGCCAAAACACGCGGCCGTAAATGCTTTTTTCGGAAGGGGTTAAAGCCGGAGTTCGTCTGTCCGGCTCCGCCGGTTCCCCGGCGGCGGGTTCCGAGTCCGTGCTTACGGATGTCGCAGACGGATTCATGCGAATCAGAGGTCCTTGGAGGTCACACAACAATCAGGCGGGAACAAGGGGGCGGGCTGCATTGGAGGGCATCAATGGTCGGCCACGACTGCCACATCTTATGCGGTTCGCTGCGGAAGGAAAAGGTTAGGCTTCCCGGCGAAGGATTTTTCACACGCGAGCCGAGCCATTCCCAAGCGAAAGACAAGTTCCCCGGAAAAATGTTCGCGGGATTCGTGACAGTTGGATTTCCTCGGAAACCCCGCTCGATTTGAAGTTTTAGCGGAAACGTGGTTTCTCTGGTTCTGTCACGTCATCCAGGGGAATGATTTCGGCGTTCGGAAGTTGCGTTTCGACGACCAGTCGGGCCAGGTTGAACCACGCGGCGGACTGGTCGATCACCGCGCAATCCGCCGACGCCACCAGTTCCGCCGAGGATTGCAGAACGGGATCGGGATCGGCCACCAGTTCCGTTCGCCAGTTCCAGCCGTGCTCGCCGGCGACTTCGGCAATGATCTGGCTCAGCCGGCTGCTGTTGGACACGGGCCGGTCCAGATACCACACGCAATCCTTGATTTGGCAAGTGTTTAGGCTCAAACCGATCAATTCGAGTGCGGGGCGGGTTTCTGCGACTTTGCGGTAGTTGCCGTGCATGCTGGCCATGTCCCGCAGGCAACCGTCCCGGCCCAAAATCAACACACCTCCCGCGATCGCCGCTTCAATTGTCGTCAGCACATTGAAGCCATCCAAACACAGCACCCGGCTGGCAGCGTTTACCGGTTCTACACGGGTGGACAATCGGCGGGCCAAGGCTTGATCGGAACAACTGGATCTCAGCACAGCGATGCGTTGGCGTTCCGTGAGTTCGAACCGGTCGCCGACGAGTTTCAAAGACGACGCGGGAGCGTAACCTCGCGTCAACAGCCAGGATAAATGCCCCACCGCTTCCGCAAGCACCGGCCACGCCGGCCGCGCAAACAGGTCCCCGTCCTGCGGATGCGGGCCACGATGTTTGCGAGTATCGGGCATGGTATAACTTCGCCCAAAAAAAGAGGTGCACTAACACAGAAAGATACACCGTTCGGAACCGCGTGCGGGATGGCGGCGGATTGTTCCGGGAGCGGAAACTTCGGGAACTCGGCGTGAATATCGTCCCGGCAGGACTTGCACTCTTGCAGATGCTCCCGGATTTTCTCGCTCCAATCCGCGTTCAACCGACCCGCCACATATTCCGGGGCCAGGCGGTGCACCTTTTGGCAACTGATCGCGTGCAGGGGCTCCGCTCCCAAATACCACCCCGAAAACCAGCCCGTCAGCAGCAAGGCAATCCCCACGATCGCCGCGCTCACACCGGCGGCTTGCCCCAACGTCTTCCGCCGGCGGCAGCTTTTGAGATCATTGACCAGCCCGCCGATTTCACCGGGCGGGCAATCGTTCCAATCATTGGGAGAATTCGGGGCAGCCGTCATAGCACCGACTCAATTTGCGGACGAAGGGACAAGGCGGGAAACGCGACAATCAAATGACGAGGGGAGGCGAACGAGAAATGGCGAAGAATTTCCTAAAAGTGCTTCCCTTCACTCTAAGATACCAAGTATCGAGAAAGCCGCCGGCAAAAATCTGTGAATCACCCCACAAACCGCCAGAGTTTGGGGAGATTTTTTGCCACCTCTTCGGGTTCCATCCTATTTCCGCAGCCGGCGGCGCAACCGCGCGGCGGGGGAAATTGCGGATTTGGAGAACTGCATCATCCGGGAATCCGCATCGCGGGAGGTACGAGGCAGCAGAGTCCCCAAGGCCAATCCGCCCGCGACCGCAGCGGCGGGAAGGACCACGTTCCCGCGAGCCGAGTCTTCTGCGGGATCGGCAACGCGATGCGAAAACCGGTCGGCCGGGGAAGGCCGCCAGTTTTCCCACGCGCGGTCGGAGACCGCTTCGCCCGCCGGGGTTTCCGCTGCCTCTCCGACGGGTTCGCCCGCTTCCGCCGGCCGCGGTTCCGCATCGGGGTTGTCGTTCACGCCGGAAGAGTTCTTCGAGATGGGGCGGTTCGCGGCCGGGGTTTCCGCTTGGCTGGATTCCTGGTTGGGGTTTGCTTCGGCGTTGGGATTGGGACGGAACTTGTCGAAGCGGCGGATCACCTTGTGCTGTTTGAGCTCGACATCGCGGACGACAATCCCCACCGTCTGCCCCGGTTCGATCACGATGATCTGATACCGGCCGTCGGGCAGCCTGTTCCAGAGTTCCGTGGGATCCGCCAGATACTTGGAATCGATGGGCTGATCCGACAGCTTTTCGCCGGTGGGACCGAAAACGCGGAGGATGACCTGCACCTCGCCTTCCGCGTTTTCCTCGGCATTCGTGCCGCCCGATTCCAGATCGTTCGCGTTTTCTGGAGGACGCGTGGAGGTGACAAGTAAAGGAAACGTGGCCGCACCGGGAATGAAGAACGGCGGCCGAGCGGGCGTTGGAATCACGGACACGCCGCCAAATTGGATCCGCGACACCTGAAACGCCACCACCACCGAGAAAAAGCCCAAATCCTGCTGACCGATGGCCCTGTTGACCAAATCATTCGGAGAAATGTCTCCCGGATTCGGGAACAAGAGATTGCCAACGCCAATCGGGCCGGAGGGCGTGGGAAGCGGCGGGTTTGGAGTGACCAGGCTGGGCACGTTGGCCCCAAAGAAATGAATGTTCGGGTCCGTCGTGACCACAAGCAGCACGCGGATGTCGGCCCCCGGATTCGCCGCATCAGGCGGCTTTTGATACGGGTGCGTGATCGTGTGTTGCCCGGCATCGACATGCATCACCGTCGCGGTGCCGTCGCCCCAGTCCACCACGGCGACGAAGTTCGTTTCGCCTGGCAATCCGACGGTGAAGGTGAGCGAGGCCAGTCCGGTCACATCCACCTGCGGAGTGCCGATCAGTTGGACGGGAACCAGCGGCGAAGGCTGAAGCACCAATCCTGTGGAACTCATGGCCTTGGCCTGATTGTCGAATTCGACATTGCCTCCGGCGCTGACGACGATCTGTCCCGTGCTAGTGATCACGATGTCCTCGGCCAACGTGATGTTGCCGGTCGCGCCAATCATGATATTTCCACTAAACGTGCTAACGCCGTCGGTCGTTGGGGAGATGTCCCCGATCACCAATGAACCGGTGTTGGCGATGAAGATGCCGTTCGTGCCGTTGACGGCTTCCAGGTCGGAAACCATTGTTTCCAGAAACATGTTGCCGGTCGCCGCGATGCCGGTGTTTGCCGTGATCTGCAATTGGGCCGCCTGAATGTCAATTGTCCCGACGGAGGCCAGACCGGAGAGATCGCCACCGTCGATCACGGCTCCGTTCGCAGTCAGGTCAACATATCCTAGGGCGGTGCGAATTTGACTGACGGTGAGATCGTTGCCAGCGAGCAGTAGCACGTCATTGCCGTTCGCATCGATCGTAGCGACGAACGTCGTCATTGCCGGGGTGAGCACTTCGCCCATGACAATATCATGACCCGCCTTGGAGTCCACCTTGCCGCTCACCGTCGTGGTCGAGCTGAATTCGGTGTATGTGATGTTAAAGCTCGCCTGGGTCACAATGGTTCCCGCGCCTTGAGCCGCGATGTTGGCGTTGTAAGTCACGTTGGTTGACGACAGATTGATGCCGCCCGTGAGTGCGGTGACGTTCCCGCTCAGGTTCGTGTCGGCCGTGTCGCCCGGCGCGTCGATGCCGGTCTGTTGCACGAGGCTTTCGACGTACATGTTCTGAAAGCCCGAGGGGGCGAAGAAGAAATCGTTGGCGCTTTGCACCAGCAGGTTGCCCAAGGGGTTGCCCGCCGTGCCGACGCTGCCGGCGATGATCAGATCCCCCTGATTCAAGTTGAAGGTCAGGTTCTGGTTCGTCGCCAGCGGATCGGTGATGTTGCTGTTGACCGTGACGTTGCCGCTACTGTTGCGGGTGTCCACCAGCGAGCCAACTTCGATATAGAGGTTATCGAGTCCCGGCCCCGATCCGAACGTGATGTTCCCGTCCGAGAAGAACGTGAGGCTGTCCAAGGTCACGTCGGCATTCAGAAAGGTTTCCGTATCGCCCTTGGCGATGTTGACGTCTTCGCGGAAGGTGATTCGCCCGGCGTTGTTGTCTTGATAGAGGCCGGATTGCGTGACGACCTGCGAATTGAAGAAGGTCTCTCCGTCGGAGTAGACGGACAAAGCCGGCCCCGTGCCGTCGCCGATGCGCTGGTTTCCGCCGACGACGTCGGCGAACGTCGTCGTGCCGGTGACGTCGAGGACCAAATCGTCGTTGGCCGTGGCGTCCAAACCGTCCACCGTGCCTTGGAACATGACGCTTCCGCCCGCCGTGATCGTTGTGGCTCCGCCGGCGTCGGCATCGATGAGGACATTGTCGCCGTACGTCTGAAAATTAACGGTGCTCACAAAGCCGCCGTGGATTTCCGTGGTTCCGCCGGGGTCGGTGGTCAAGCTGTCGATGCGGTCGGGCAGCGTGGCGGACTTGGTGACATCATCGCCCACCCGCCCCCGAAAGACCGTCTTCGCGGTGGTGTTGACGGTCAAATTGGAAGCCGTCGCGTTGTTGCCATCGTCAGTCACGGGGCCGTTGAAGGTGATGTCCCCCGCCGCGGTCAGCGTCGTGTCGCCCGCCAGGTGAATTTTGTTGTCCGCCGCGGGCGCGATATTTCCGAAGTTGGGGTCGATGAAAATGTTGCCCGAGGTCGATTGAATCACGCCGGCCAAAACCACGTCGGCATTGGCACTCGCCGAGGCGCGGTTTTGAATGGTGAGATCGCCCGCGGATTGAACTTGGACGTTGGCGCCGTCGCCTTCGATGTTGACCGCATCGCGAATGGGGGCGGAGACCGAGGTGGTGGCGAAGACATCCGAGCCTTCCATCGTGAGCGTGTTCGCAGAGACGACCTGCCCCGCGGTCCGCACCACGACGCCGCCCACGCCGTCCATATCGCTGTCGGCCGAAAGCGTCAAGTTGCCCGCGGCATCGGACATCGTGAGGGCCGTGTTAACGATAATGTCCCGCGGGGCGTTCAATGCCGTCGAGCCCGAGATCGTCAGAGGCGTATTGATAACAATGTCCGGCGTTCCACCCGTGTCGGTGAGGGCGATATTGCCTGCTCCAAGCAGAATCGCGGCCCCCGGATCGAACGTCGCGCCGCCGTTGACCGTGAAGCTGCCTCCCGAACCACCTTGCGTGTTCAGAGGGGCCGTCACCAGGAGACCCCCATCGGTGGAGATGAAAATGTCGCCGCCGTTGACGTTGTTCGAGAGATTCCCGCTGGAAACGCCGCTGTTGGAAATTGTCAACAGCCCGCCTCCGGTGTTGTTAAATGTGATCGTGGAGCCGGCCACTCCGGGATTGATGACGGTGCGGGCGGAAGCCCCAGCCAGTTGAACGATCTCGACATCGTTCCCCGCCGAGCTATTATTGATCGCGACTTCGAAGGTTTGGTTTGGATCGATGGAAGCACCGGTGCCGGTGTTGTTGACGTTGAACCGCACGCCGCTGGCTTCGATGGGATCGGCCAAAGTTCCCACGCCAGTGACGGCGGTGATGTTGATGGTGGAACCGGTATCGAGTGCTTCGATGTCCGCTCCGCCCGTGTCGCCGCCGTCGAGGACAGCCATTTGGGAGTTGATCGTCACCGCACTCGCCGTGGCGTTCGTTGTGACGATGCGGCCCAAAGTGATGTTCCCGCCGCCCGTTCCGGCCGTCTGGAGGGTCACCTTGCCGCTGCCAGCATCGATGACCGAACCGTCGGCCATGAGGATTTCATTGCTGCCCCCACCGGCTGACATATCTGCATTGGCCTGCACCGTGACATCACCCGTGCCCGTCGCCTGGATCATGGCCGTGGATTGAAAGGTGACCGTGTCATCGGCTAGCACCATTACGCCGCCGTCGCCGGTCGTGACAGTGTTCGTCAGCGTCACATCCGCATTCATCCCGTTGGCGTCGATGAGCACAGCGCCGCCCGCGGTGGTGATTTGCCCCACCGTGATCGCCGCGTCATCGGAGACGTCCGCTTTTGTTTGGAGAGTCACCTTGCCTCGCGATGAGGTGATCGTTCCCGCACTCGTCGTCAGCGCCCCATCGCCGTTTCCATCCAAATTGGAATCATTCGCGGTGATCGTAATTGACCCGAAGCCCATGTCGAGCGGGTCCTGTGTGGAAATCGCCTGGTTGATCGCGACGGCATCATCGGCAGTGATCGTCACCGAGCCCCGCACGGTGCCGTCGTCCACGTCGTTCGTCGTAATCGGACCGCCTACAATCACGTCGGCGTTTTGGCCGTTCGCGTCCAAGGTGATGTTCCCGCCGTCCACGGCCCCGGCACCGCCGCCCACGGCGTTTAGGCTGCCGGTGGTTGTATTGATCTGGATGCTGCCGGTGTTCGTGGTGAGCGTGATGTCGCCGCCTTGCCCGTTGGCGGCCGCGGTGATGCCCGTGGTGACGATCGGAGCATCCACGACGATGCCGCCCGTGCCGAGGGCGGTGATCGTCACCGCGCCGGAGTCCTGGCCCGAAACGTCCGCGGTCGTGTCGATCGTCTTCGAGACGCTGACCCCGCCGGTATTTGAGACGATTTGCACGTTCCCGCCGTTGGTGTCGATGCCGACCTGCATGCCGAGGCCGGCGGTTTCGTTGGCGTCGTTGGTGACGGTCAAGCGGTTCACCATGCCCACGGTCACATCGCTCCTGTCCATAAACACGAGGGCCGCTCCGGGGCCTGCGATCAAGCCGGCGAGCGTGTCCACATCATTGCTGAGAATATTGTCGAGCGTCGCCCCGCCGCCGGCTTCGATGAGCAGATTCGGGACGACGACCGCTCCCGCCCCGGCATCGGTGACCGTGCCCGCGGTGATGAGATGCAGCGTGCTCGTATTGGCGGGACTGACGATGTCCGTCAATGTGATGTTCCCCGACGGGTTCCCCGTATTGCGGCCGATGGCGAGCAAGTTGGTGGTGATCCGATCCAACTCCGCATCGGAAAGTTCGAGCGTATTATTGGCGGCGTTCGCACCGGCGGAGCCCAAGTTGATTGCCACGCCCGCGGTCGCGTTTCGCAGGTTGACGGAATAATCCGCGGCCGACGCGGTGATCGTGCCCTGGATGTCCATATTGTCGGCGGTATAACGGTGCGCGCCGGCCGTCGAAGCGACGTTCGCGCCGGCGTTGATGTTGATCGCCGAGTTCGGCGCGGCGGCGAGCAGGTTCACGGCGAGATTGTTCGTCGCATTCACGCCCGCGGCGGAAATATCCGCAGTGACGGTGAGCGGTCCATTTTGAGCCTCAAGATCGACGAACCCATTGCCGGCCCCCATTGCGGTCACACCGGAAACTCCGGTTTCGCCGTCGGCGGGGAAGGCGTTGTCCACCGCATCGCTCACCTGCCCGATGGTCAGTGAGTTCGCATCGTTAAACAGCACGCTGCCGCCCGCGGAGACGGCGAGGGTGTTGATCGCATCGTTCGCCGGGTCGCCCAACGCCACGGAACCGTTGGTCGTGATCCCGATGTTACTCGCGCGAAATCCCGCCCCGGCGTTTTGTGTGATGTTGCCGGCGGCGAAAAGCTGTACCGTGGGCAGCATGGCGGCCGAGGCGGAAAACGTTCCGGTGAAGGTAATGTTGCCCACATCGTTGACGCCGTCTAAAAGGCCGATCCGCAGCGAGTCCGCGGAGATGCCGGCGAGATCCGCATTGCTGATGTTGAGCACCGCGCCGCCGACCGTGCCCCCGAGTTCAATATCCCGGCCCGGGCTGGCGTTGCGGATCATCACCACGCCGCCGTTCAAGGCATCGGCGGCAATCAGACCGCCGGTCGCGATTTCGAGATCGTCGGTGGTGATCTGGATCACTCCGCCGCCGGTCCGCAGGGTGGAGGTCGCACCGATCATCGTCATCGCCGAGGCGTTCACGGTAATAATGCCCGTGCCGGTGACCGGCCCGTTCTTCGGCGTGGTCGATGTGATGGTCCCCGTGCCTGTGATTTGGACTGTCGCCGAGTTGTCGACCGTTACATTTTGCCCGGTGAGCGTGATGTTTCCCGGGGCGAAGGCCAACACGTCCGCATTGACCAATAGATCATTGCCGGACTTGGCGGTCAGAACGATATTGCCGCCGTCATTGTCGATCACGGCCTGACTCACCGTGAGCGTGCCGCCCGCGAGCACGGTGATGTCGTCGCCTGCTGTCGCGGTGCCGTCGGAGTTGGTGATCTGCACCCCGTTCAAACCGCCGACCGAGCCGATGGACAGAGTATCGGTCTCGTCAATGTTGATGTCGCCGGTGTTGGTCCGGGCGGCGAGCGTTGTGATGTTGGTGTCGATGTCGTTCAAGTCGCCCGCCACGCCGTCACCAATGCCGCCGGCCGCTTGGAGTCCGGCTTGATCGGCGACGATATTGACGGTGCTGTCGTCGCCCGGCGTGCCGTCGGTGATTTGGCCGCCGGCGGCAATGAGCACGATCCCTCCGGGATTGGACACCTGGTTCAAAGCCACATCGTCGACTTCATCGATCTGGATCGATCCCGAGGTCGTGTTCGTGGCGGTCAGGGTGCCCGCGTTGATGTCGATATCTTCGCCGTCGCCGAACGTCGGCAGCGCCGACGCGCCGATGCCGGTCGCGGCTTGCAGATGGACATTGTCACCGATGATGTTGGGCGTCGTGTCGTCCGCGGCATCCGCGTCGGTGATGGCTCCGTTGGTCGCGGTCACGCTGACCATGCTCGTGCCGCCCGCGACGACTTGAGCGAGTTGCACGCTGTCATCCGCCAATAACGTGACATTGTCGGCGGTCGTGCTGATGACCGACGCAGGCTGCATCACAATGTCCGCGCCCGTGCCGGAAGCGGTCAGCATCACGGTTCCGCCGGAGGACACGTTCCCCGTGAGAGTCATCACGCCGCCCGAAGTGACCTGGAACGCACTCCCGGTGGTCACATTGCCCAGCGTGATGTCGTCCGTATCGGCGAGGGTGGCGTCGGCGGCGACATTCACCGTCACGGCCCCGAAATTATTGGTCGTTTCTCCCAGCGAGACGCTGACGGCATCGACGTTGAAGGTCGAGACCTTGAGCGTCGTGCCCAGGTTTTGGGAGACCGCCCCGGCCCCGATGATGTCCAAACTTCCCGACAGCCCGGAAAAATCGCTGCTGTCGAACGTGATCCCAAAGTCGATATTGGCGGAATCGTTGATCTGGATCGAGTTGTTGATGAGGGTCTTGTCCACGATGAGCGTGTTCGAGTTGTTCCCCGTCACGCCGCCGCCGTCGGTTCCGCTCCAATTGCCGTCGGAAAGAACAAACTGGTAAGAACCGGTCCCCGTGTCCTGGACAGTAAGGCTTTCCGCCGATGTCTGGGTGAAATTGTTGAGCTGCAGCGAGTTGCCCCCGGAGACCGCAAACGCCGCGTTCAAGACCCGGCGGTCCTCGAGGCGGGTGAGGAACAGTTGGACGGACTCCTGCGCGCAGACCGAGCTGTCCGCCGCTCGCCGCGGCGTCGGGCCAACAGGTTTTGAATGAAAGAACTCAGTCCCATTGAAGAAATCCCCAGGGTGTGGCTGCAGAGATCAAGGATGTTCGTCAGCGTGTCGGTTGCCTTGGTGATGCCTACTCACGATGCGGATGCTTGCGCCAAATGGAACAGTTCGCGCGGAGCACCATGCGGCCGCGCAGGGTCTGCTATTGATAAGATTCGTTTTCCCATTCCGCAAACGTGACTTGATTTGTCTGGAACGCCTAAACTCCGCAATGCGGCAAGGTTCGGGTGTGCATCGTAGGAGCTCGGAGGGATTTTCCAAAGAAATCCAACAGGCGGGCCGCGGCCACGCCTGCGGTTTATGCCGGTTGAAGGGTTCGGGGAATCGATGGTCAACATCGCCAGGCTCCGGTCCCGATGCAAACGCCGTTCCGTGAAGGCAACAACAGTGTCCCAAGTTCCAATGTTTGGTTTTCCGTCGCGAATCCATCCACCAGGGTTGACGGGCGGGCAATTCGCGGAATCCATTATCCCGGCGTCTCGCTTGCAAAGTCAATTCCCTTCAGGAAAAACCCGGAAAGATCCCCCCCTTCGCGGCATTCGGGCCGACCGGGTTAAATTCCATTCCAACGCAACTTCACTTCACGGACACAACAGGCGATTGACGCGCCTCGGGCGAAGAAATCCGCCGCCCGTCCTTGGTTCCCCGGCCCGCTCGCGATATGATGAAGTTGTGGTGAATTTTCCAAGATTTCACCGTCCATTCCCCTTCCTCATCCCTGCCCTGAGAGCCTTCCCGAATGGCGGAACTGTTTCACGAGTGCGGCGTTGCGGCCGTCTATCATCTCCCCGGCGAATACGTCAGCCCCCTCGTCCCGTTTGAAGACCCCGACCAAACCGCCCGCTTGATGATGCAACTTCTCCTCGACATCCAAAACCGGGGGCAGTTGGCCGCGGGCATGACAAGCTTTCACCCCCGGCGCCGGCAACTCATCGACACCCACAAAGACGTGGGCAGCGTCACCGAGGTGTTCCATCTGAACCATCCCAGCCTGGTTTCCGAACTGATGGTCGAATACTCCGGCCCTGCCGCCATCGGCCACACCCGCTACGCCACCTGCGGCAAAGACGACCGCAGCTACGCCCAGCCGTTCGAGCGGCACCACATCGAAAAATCCAAATGGTTCAGCTTTGCCTTCAACGGCCAGTTGGCGAATTACACCGATCTGCGGGACGAGATTCTCGCCGAGCCGAATTTCCACCTGGCCCGCGAAACCGACACCGAAATTCTGATGCACCTCATCTCCCGCGAGTTGTCGGGAGACCAGAGGGTGTCCCTCGGCGATTTGCTCGCGCGGCTGTGCGCCGCTTGGACGGGGCGTATAACATGGTGTTCCTCAATGCCCTGGGGGACATGTTCGTGGCCCGGGATGCGATGGGGTTCCGCCCGCTCTGCTATGCCAAGGAAGGCCCGCTGTTCGCCGCCGCCAGCGAAAGTGTCGCGCTCGCGCACTTGGGCTTCGAGGACAAAAACATCAAAAGCCTGCCGCCCGGCCACGCGGCGATCATCGAGAACGGGGAATTCTCGATCAAACAGTTCGCCCCGGAGAAACGCCGGTCGCATTGCTTTTTCGAGTGGATCTATTTCGCCAACGTCGCCAGCACGTTGGACGACCGCAGCGTCTATCTCACCCGCAAACGGCTCGGCGAGGAGCTGGCGAACCAGGAAACCGCCCCCATCGACAACGACACCATCGTCGTCCCCGTCCCCGACACCGCGAAAGCCGCCGCCGACAGCATGGCCTTCCACTTGAAAGTGCCCTCGATGGAAGGCCTGATCCGCAACCGCTACGTCGGACGGACGTTCATCGAAGGCACGAACCGGGCGGACAAGGTGCGGATGAAATACACTCCGCTGCGGGAAGTGCTCGAAGGCAAGCGGGTGCTCTTGGTGGAAGACACGATCGTCCGCTCGACCACGATGAAAGCCCTGGTGCACCAACTCAAAGAGCGCGGCCGGGCGAAAGAAGTCCACGTGCGGGTCGCCTGCCCGCCGATCGTGGCCCCCTGCTTTTACGGGATCGACATGTCCACCGTAGGGGAACTCTTCGCCCCAAAGTTCATGGAAGGCACCTGCATCACGCCGGAGATCGAACAAGAAATGGCCGACGCCATCGGGGCCGACAGCCTCCGGTATCTCCCGCTGGCATCGATCACCCGCTGCCTGGAACTCCCCGAAGAAGCCCTCTGCCAGGCCTGCATCAACACGATCTATCCCACGAAAGCCGGCCGCAAACTCTACCAAATCGCCCTAGGCAACGCCCAAACCGGCGAAGAAGGCCGCACCTACGAAGGCCTCCCCCTCGCGGGCGGGTTGCGCGGGTGATTGAGACAATGAAATTGTCTGCGTGGCTTCAATAAATAATTGGGATCGGCCAATTTAGAAACGGTCCATACAGCGGATCCTACTTCGCTGTTTTGTCACTGTATTTTTCGATTCTGAGAGGAATCAAAGTTTCATCCAAATGCATGCTCATGCAAAGCCATGAGCATGCCACCCCGCCGAGTAGAAATCGTCCGGCCCAGCACGCCTCATTGACTGCAGCATGAATCAGTCACATCGTCCGAGGCGTAACATTGGCGTATTTGGTACAATGCCGTCCAAAGGAACCGCATTTTTAACGGTTGACAGAGATGTCCGCAGACTCGATACGCTTTTGTCTTGAACGGGCCACCGATAACCGCGACTTTGAATCGCTGTGCACGGACATATTCTGCGGCGCCGGCTTCGGAACCATTGAGCCTATTGGAGGCACTGCGGACTTAGGCCGAGACGCTCTTCATCGAACAACTGACCCGAGTGGCGTCACGACGATCTTTGCCTACTCTTTACGAAAGGACTGGAAGAGAAAGCTGTATGAAGACTGTGACAGAATCGGGGAAATGGGCCACGATTGCGATCAGGTCGTGTTTTCCTTCGTCAAGCAACCCACGCCCAGTGAACGCGATCAAGCCATTGCAACGGTCAAGGAAGAGTACGGATGGGATCTTGAGTTGTATGGGCTTGAGCGACTGAGAACTCAGTTGGCCGGTCCAGCCACCCCTTTCAACATGTCACTTACCCCTGGATTTGGCCAGAGTTCGCGCGGTGGAGATATGGTGATTCCGTTTGCCGCTCTTTTTTCGAGGCTGTGGTTTTTTCGGCCCGCGTTTCTTTTTGGGGTAACGCGTCAGGTCGATGCGTTTCGCGAGTCGCACCAACTCGATCGCGAGTTTTCGAGGTGGCATGATTTGATAGCCCTCCCAGATTTCCGCGTCCACGGCGATGTTCATGCCCACCGTCGTGGCTGTCACGTCCTGCGTCAGATGATAGTCCGACAGTTGTTCGTCGATCGTTTCTGCACTGTGAACGGACCGCAGGGCCGCTTTCACGACGGCATAAGTGTTATAGGCCAATACCGCCGTGGCGAAGGCGAACAGCGCCGCCTTGGGGTAGCCCAGCGTCTCCACTTCGCAACGCAACACCTCGGTCAGAGTTTGGAAGGCTTCTTCAATCGTCCAGCGCTTGCGATACAGAAAAGCCACTTTTCGCGCATTGGCGACTTTGACAGGCAAGTTGGTCAGGATGTGAATCTCAGTGTCACCATTCTCTGTGGGCGTATCCAATTGGATGGTGATCCGCCGGACTCGCAACGTCTCTTCACCCTGGGACAGCTCGGCCGACTGCTCGAAAACAAGACCCGTTTCGATGCGTCCGATGCGTTTCCGGCGACCGACGAGTTTCCAGGTGAGTGTCGAAGCGTGTTGGCGAATGACAAAGTAGGCCGACTGCTTGACAATTCCAAACAGAAACTTGGTCGTGCAGAAGTTCCGGTCGGCGATTGTCACTGTCTCGGCCCGGATCCATTCCAGAAGTCTCCGGCAGAAGCGAACGTTCCTGGGCATGGCCGTCTTCACACGGAAGCAGTTCCGAAATCAGATCCCGCTGCGCGTCCAGAAGCGCCAAGGTCTGGCCCGGCAAAGGGCCTTCCCGCGTGACGCGCAATTCCGCCAGCCGATGCTCAGTCGCCGCCAAATGATTCCCGTCCAAATACTGCACGTGATAGCCCGGCAAAAGTTCGCGGCATGCTCCCGGCATGGCATCGATGACTTGAGCCGCGTCCTGGCTCGTTTCCCGGATCATCGTCGCCGAAAGGCCGGGTTCCAGACGGTTCAACTTGCCATAAAGTGCGGCCGGCGAAACCGCCAGTTGCTCCTTGGCCGCCAAGTACCCGGCATGGACCGACTTGTGCGTCCGCGTCGCCACGCCCATCATCAGGGCCACCACTTGCGAAAACAGCAATTCTTTCTCGTATTGTCTCTGCGAAGCGTCGGCGAAAATCTCATCCAGTCGATCCGGCGACACAAGATTCTCGAGCGTCGCTCGAACCATCACTGCCGCTGGACATTGTTCCACAAAACGATCAAGCACAGCGTCGGGCCACATCCTTGCCGCCTCCATAAGGTTTGATACAACAATCCCTGTAGAAGCGACTTATAGCAAAAAACTAACATGTTGAAAGGGGTGGCCGGTCCAGCAAATCACTTGCTCTCGGCATATCCTTCGATTTTCTCGCCGAGATTCTTCGACAACATTGGCGGCGAACTGATTGGAAAGGAGCAGCGAGATCTCGTTCTGATCGACCATGTCGACGAAGACTTCCCATTAGCCGCCTGGCTGACACGACGTCTCGAACTTGCCGGATACAACGTCTGCTGCAACGGAATGTCCCCCTATGCCGGACTGAATCGCGATGCGGCGATTCGAGGACTCATTGAGCGGCGGGCGGCTAGCCATCTGGCAATCCTTTCACCAACCGGCAGAGCCGACGGAGATCTCCGTGGGCGTTGTGAGGTCTCCGCATCAATTGAGAACTGTCTCCTCCCTCTCCAACCTACTTCCGAAGCAGTGCCACCACTCAGCAGCCGTGTCGAGGGAATCGACGTCATCAGCTTTGAGAATGGCTGGGTGCTTGGATTGGACACATTGCTGAGGCACTTCCAGAAGCATGATGTGCCCCAATCGTGGGACATTGAGTCCGGACGTGCGATGGCGCTTGGTTCGTTGATTCCTGAGCCACTCACGACAGAGAACGCGGAGACTCTGTATTCAAATGCCTTTCCTGTACTCAGCCTTCCCGAGTCAGTTCTTTCCGTTCCGCTGCGAAGGAAACCGAACCCTCTACAGCTTCAACAACTTCGTGAGAATTGGGCATTCGTCCTTGTCGGTCAGCGGGCACTGTCGTTTCACTATCCACCGGGTCATGATTTGGTCGACTCGCGTCAAAGGTTTGCGGAGGCACTCATCTCCTGCACAGATCCCGATTCTCGTGAAACACACTTTGCAGGACGCCATCCAAGACACGTCGTGACTGAATTGGTGAGGCGATGTCTGGAGGCGGCCTGTTATAGAGCTGGGCTGATGTGGTGTCCGGATCGTGAGCTGATTTACTTTCCAGTTGAAGACCAGGACTCACGTCGCATCTCTTATGTTGATGTCAATGGGAAGAACCGCAACACCGGTGTCACAGGTAAGAAGTCCTTGTTTCGGCCGGGCCCGCAGCCGAACGAAGTGTACCGCTACCAGATCGCCCCCAAATTCTTCGCTTCGGGTTCATCCGAAGCCGATTCCTGGGAGGTCCGTTTGCGGCTCGCGATCCGTGTGACCGATGAGGCCGGTACGCCACACTCAGGCCGTGCCGTCATCGGCGCAGAAAGGATGCCGCGAAGGGATGGTACAACCAGCACTGGTTCGCCAAGACGCTTGCTACGATCCAGCACATCAGTCGGGATGGTGTCGTCGAAATCGGTACCGGAGATCGACTGTTTGCAGTCAGCGCGACGCCCAAGTCTTGGACCTGCCCGGTGTCCATCGACGCGAGTGCGATCGAGCGAATGATGGAGGAGCAGAAGGAGTCTCGACGTGCCAGACAGCAGCCAACCGACGATTCAGGAGCAAGTGATGACTGAGCAACTCATCTTGTTGGACGAACCGGAGTTGGAGTTTGGTGAGGGGCAGACCACTCTTGATCCTCATGATGGCCTGAGTCTGTTCGGCTGCTTTGGGTCAGCAACGCAGGATCGGTCGACCCATGTAGTGGTCGGCACAGAAGTCGGGCTGACACTGTGGGAAAAATGGCGGCATAGGATGAATCGACCGGCCGCGTGTAAGGATCATTCGCGGCTGAGAGCGTGGCCTGTCTTTCCGGGATTCGACGTGGCTTTCGGGAGCCCCTGGCCTTTCCCATTGAAGTCATACGGGCTCGATGCTCAGCGGCTGGACGTCGCCGCCAGGCGGAGCGATCGATACGAACGGGCCGCCGATGCAGTGCAGTGCTATCTCGAAGCGTTCAGTACGATGAAAAAGCTCGATGCGACGCCGGTTATTGCCATCTGTATTGTGCCCGATGTGGTTTACAACAATTGCCGACCGGAGTCGTACATTTCGGACAAAAGTGATACACCCCGATCTCGGGGTGAGCAGGCGGTACTCAAATCCCAGATCGAGGACAAGCGAAAGGGGCAGCAACGCTTTGTCTTCGACGAAGATAATGAATCGGATGGCGACCTGGAGTGTTTCGATTTTTCGCCGGATTTCCGTCGACAGTTGAAGGCGAAGGTGATGCCGCACGGTATTCCCGTGCAGATCGTCAAAGAGTCGACGCTCCAAGTCACACAGAAGGTCGAAGACGGTGAGCCAGGTGACAACCCATTATCCGATCGACTTTGGAATCTTAGCACTGGATTGGCCTACAAATGCGGTCAGAAGCCGTGGAAGTTGGCGACTGCCCGGGATGGAGTCTGCTACGTCGGCCTAGCTTTTCGTCAGTCAGATGACAAGAAACGGGATGCGTGCTGCGCGGCCCAGCTCTTTCTCGACACGGGCGATGGCGTCGTCTTCGTCGGCGAGTTTGGTCCCTGGTACTCACCTGAGGACGAACAGTTCCATCTGTCGTCGCAAGCCGCTGAGGATCTACTCCGGGGGACCATCGAGACTTACGAGCGTCAGGACGGTCGTCCACTCAAAGAAGTATTTCTGCACTCTCACTCCTCGATCAACGACGATGAGTTCGCGGGTTACACACGGGCGATCCCACTCGGCTGCAAACTCACGGCCGTCCGCGTTCGGCAGGATTACAATGGGCCGAGACTGTTCCGGGACGGCAATCGTCCTCCACTGCGGGGTTTATTCTGGCAACGGACTCAGCGGTTTGGACTCCTTTACACGACTGGCTTCGTGCCCAGACTTGGAACATACGAGGGATTCGAGACTCCCGTGCCACTCTCGATCTCGCTCCAGCATGGAGAAACCGACCTCCAACAGGTGGCCGCCGACATCCTTGGTCTGACAAAGCTCAACTACAATGCCTGCGGCTACGGCGAATCCGAGCCCATCACGGTGAAGTACTCAAAACGGATAGGCGAGATTCTCCTCGCCAATCGCGGACTGCATCCGGACGACAGGCAATACACGCTTCGATACTATGTTTGATGGCACTTGCCTCCGGCGGAATCCGACCGCAGAGTGTCTGGCCGTTTTCTATGGCGCGAACTGGGTAGAGTGTGTAAAGTAGGCAATCCTGTCGTCCGCGATGTGCGGGGGCGAGTTGATTTCACTTCCAGAGGAGGGATTGCGATGCAGGAACCCCGAGTTGCCAAAGAGGTTTATATCGAGTCAATGCGGTCGGAGCTTGAGGGCTTGTTGGGCGAAGTGATGGAGGCCGTGAATGCGGCGCCGGGCGGTCGCGTGATTGCCGACAGTGAGGAGCAAGTGCGGCAGTTGATGCACGAGTTTCGCCGCCGGGCTTACGAGCGGGCCGTGCAGATGCGAGCGGACTCAGCCGAGTCCGCTTTTCCCCCCTCCGGAGAACGAAGCGACGGGAACACCCATGCGCAACAAAGGTCGCCAGAAGCACACCGTGATGACGGTCAACGGGCGGGTTAAGCTTCGCCGGATTCGCTGGCAACCAGCCGGCGGCGGCAGCGTGACGCCGCTGGATGAGTGGTTGGACGAAGCCTGCCAGCAGTTCACGCAAGGCGTCGTCGAATTGGCCTGCCGATTGAACCGTTGCGAAAGCAGTTTTCTGGAACTGTCCGTGACCCTGAAGCGTGCGGCGGGGCTTTCGATCGGCAAGGAAACGCTCCGGCAATTGATCGAAGCCGAAGGCCAAACGGTCTTGGAACAAACGCGTCGCAACGAACTGAGGCCCGACTGGGAGGCGTCGGATTGCCAAACCCCTGAGGGCGAAACTCGCGTGTATTTCGGTTGTGACGGCGTGAAGGTTCCCGTGATCACGGAGACGGAAAAGAAGCAGCGGCGGGCTCAGGTCGTCGAGAAACGGAAAGAACGCAAATCCGAGGGCCGCTCTCTCAATCCGTTGGAACGATTGAAGCCGGGCGCCGACGGCCCGTACAAGGAATTTCGTCTGGTGCAGTTTTATTCGGAAGACCAGGAAAACCGCTGGATCAGCGTCAGCCGGGGCGACCATGAAGTGGTCGGGCGGGTGATGCGCCGGGACGCCTCGCGGATTCAGTTGGATCAGGCGGACGCTTCGATCGGGATTTATGACGGGGCCGTGTGGATCGATCGCCAAGCGGAGAAACAAGGCCTGCGGTTGACCGCCCGCGGACTCGACTTCTGGCATCTTCGGGATTACGCGCAAAAGACGCGGCGGTCGCTTTACGGAGACGACGAAGCCGGCAAAAGCTGGCTGGACGAATTGATGCACACCTTCAAGCATGAAGGTTACGAAACAGCGTGGGATCGAGCTCACGACCCAGCGGGCCCAACTGGAAAACGAAACGAAAAAGCAAGCCCTGGATGGACTCTTGCACTACATGGCCGAACGCAGCCATCTGATTAAATACCCCGAGTTCCGCGCCAACGGGTGGCAAATCGGCAGCGGTCCAACCGAAGCCCAATGCCGCACGACCACCAGCCGCATCAAAGGCAAAGGCCGCCGCTGGGATCCCGACAACGCCCTGGCCGTAATGGCCTTGGAAGCCCTCCACCAAAGCCACGCCTGGGACTCTCACTGGAACCTCAATTGACCAACCAACTTAACCCCGCCAGAATTTCCGGCCACACACATAAATCCTGGCGACTCCCCGCTTCTTGCCGACTGCGGGGGAAATGGGGTACAATCGCGGAGAACGCGGGTTCCCCAAACTCAATTCCTGGAAGGCGGCTCCGTTCGGAAGGGAGGCGATGGTGTTTCGGCTGATTTATTCTCCAACGATGCTCGTTTGGCTCGGTTTGGGCTGTGGGGTTTTTCTCTCTCCACCGGCGGCGCGGGCCGATTTGATTCGCCTCAAAAGCGGCGGGGAGCTCCGCGGGGAAATCCCTTTCGAAAAGGGCGCGACTTCCGGGCCGGAGGTGACGATCACCACGCTTACGGGAACCCAAGTTGTTGTCGCCCAGGACCAGATCGAGTTCGTCACCCGCCGCCCGCTGAAGTTCGAAGAATACGAAACCCGCGCCAAGCGGACACCGATCACGATCGAGGCCCAATGGAAGCTGGCCGAGTGGTGCCGGGAGCACAATCTCCGCAGCCAGCGCAAGGCGCATCTGGACCATATCATCAAGCTCGATCCCGACCACGAAAAAGCCCACTATGGACTCAAACACACCAAAGTGGACGGCGTGTGGATGACCCGCGAAGAGCGGATGACCTCCCAGGGCTACGTCAAGCACAAGGGCAAGTGGATGACGCCGCAGGAAGTCGAGTTGACGGAAAAAACCGAAGCCGAGCGCGAACGGGAAGAGAAATGGTTTCAGCAGGTGCATCTTTGGAAGTACTGGTTGACGGGCAGCCACGCCGGGCGGAGCCGCGATGCGCTGCAGACGTTGCGGGAACTCAAGAATCCCGATGCCGTCGCCGCGCTGGTGAAGAATTTTCAAGACGAGGAGGACAAACGGCTGCGGAGCATGTATGTCGCGATTCTGGCAAACATCCCCGGCCCGAAGCCCGTGGCGGCGCTCGTGACCCAATCGCTGCACGACGTCGATTATGAAATTCGCTACGCGTCGTTGAACTCGATCAAACCGGAACAGTACGAAGCCGCCGTGCCGCTTTATATCCGCGAATTGAAAAACAGCGTGAACGCGGTCGTCGGGAGGGCGGGACAAGCCCTGGGGCGGATGGCGGACGACCGCGCGGTGCCGCAGTTGATCGAGGCCTTGATTACGACGCATCAATACCAGGTCCGCGTGCCCGTGCCGGGCAGTCCCGGCTTTCTCGCGAACGGCGGCGGGATGACCAACGGCGGCGTGTCCCTCCCGCCCCAGGTGGCCATCGGACTTAGGACCGGGCAATACAACGGCGTCATCATCAACCAGCCGCAAACGCCGCAGCAAACCAAAGTCGTGACGATCGAACGCGAGGAGCAAAACCGCGAAGTTTTGGAGGCTCTTCAAAAAATCACCGGCAAAAACTTCGGCTACAACGAACGCACCTGGAAGCTCTGGCACGCCGCGCAGAAAAACGGAGCCGGCAATGTGCCCGCGCTTCCGTGACTCGGCGGCTTTCGACCAGCGATCAAGATTTCATGGAACACGCAGAATTTGACGTGGCCCGGTTAAAACGCGGTTTGGCCCAAGAGCTTTTGAGCCTGTCCCGCGCGGGCGTAAAGCATCTCCCTCAAGCCGAGGGGAAATGCGATCTCTCGCCTTTTCTGAACGCCCCCGCCCCAACAAAACCCCAAGACACCGCCCCACCCTCCGCGCGGAAAAAAGCCGCGGCACCGGCATCGCGTGCCGCCGCGGAGCGAAAGCCTTCCCAACCGGAGGAAACGCCGGCGTTGTTCTCCGCGCCCCGGCCCGGCCCTGCGCCTTTCGCGATCGGAGCGGGAGCATGAATTGGGCGAACTCGCCAAACAGGTCGCCGGCTGCACCCGCTGCCAGGAATTGGCCGACACCCGCACCCAAACCGTGTTCGGCGTCGGCAATCCCGAAGCGAAGATCCTGTTTTTAGGCGAAGCCCCGGGGGCGGATGAAGACCGGCAAGGCGAGCCATTCGTCGGCCGGGCGGGGCAGCTTTTGGACCGGATCATCAAAGCCTGCACGCTCACTCGCGAGGAAGTTTACATCTGCAACATCCTCCGCTGCCGACCGCCCAACAACCGAAACCCGACCGACGAGGAAGCCGACAACTGCCGGGAATATTTGAACGGCCAGATCGCGATCATCGATCCCGACTACATCGTGTGCCTGGGCTCCGTCGCCGCCCGCAACCTGCTCGACACCACATCCTCGATCGGCCGGCTGCGGGGCAAGTTTTTCCAGCACGGCCGGGCCAAGGTGCTGTGCACCTATCATCCCTCCTATCTGCTCAGGTACGAACCGACGAAGAAAGACGTTTGGGAAGACATGAAGTTTCTCATGCGGGACATGGGCGTCGAACTGGGCAAGAAATAGATCGCGGCCGGAATCGATCGACGAAAATGCAACTCGCCGCTCCGATGGCCGACATAATTTTGTGACCCATGATTCGTTGTTTCCATTGTCCGAGGCTTCACTCTTCGACTCTTTAACGTCCGTGGAAAGGGTTCCTATGCGGTGCCGATTACGACTGCTTTCGCTCGCGTTGATTCTTGGTTTGGCGTGGGCGGGGCTTTCCCAGTCCGCGATGGGCGACGACCTCACCGATCGGCTCCGGGAAACGCTCAAGGACAAGCATGCCGAGGGCACGGACCTTTGGATCTATAACAACCTCAAGTTCGCCCGCGAAGAGGCCCGCCGGGAGAATAAGCCGATCTTCGTCACTTTCCGCTGCGTGCCTTGCCAATCCTGCTCCGCGTTCGATGCGACGGTGGCCAAGGACAGCGAAATCATCGATCGCCTGGCCCGCCAGTCGTTCGTTTCCGTGCGGCAGGTGGAAATGAAGGGCGTCGATCTCTCGCAGTTTGAATTCGACCACGATCTGAACTGGGCCGCGATGTTCATCAACGCCGACGGCACCGTTTACGCCCGCTACGGCACGCAAAGCGCGAAAGGCCCCGACGCGTACAATTCCATCGCCGGCCTGGAAACCACCATGCGGCGCGTGCTGGAACTCCACCGCAACTATCCCAAGAACAAAGCCGAACTCCAAGGCAAACGCGGACCGCAAAAGCCGTATCGAACCGCCCTCGACATGCCGGGCCTTCACAACAAGGAACAACGAGGAGGTCCCACGACCCGCCAGAACTGCATCCATTGCCACAACATCCACGACGCCCTCAACCAGCAAGCCCAGGACTCGGGCCAATTCACCGAGGACCTGCTTTGGCGATACCCATTGCCCGACAACGTCGGCTTGATCATCAACGCCAAAGACGGCCGGCGCGTGGACCAGGTCAAACCGGACTCGCCCGCGGCGGCGGCGGGGATCGGAACCGGCGAAGTTGTGACCCACATGAACGGCCAGGCGGTCACCTCGATCGCGGACATGCAGTGGGTGCTGCATCATTTGCCGAACGCCGACGCCGAACTCAAAGTCGCCACAGCCAAAACCGGCGAGCACGTCCTGAAGCTCAAAAAGGGCTGGAAAGTCAGCGACATTTCGTGGCGGGGTTCGATGTGGTCCGTGGCCCCCAAACTTCGCGTTTTTGCGCCGAACGTCAGCGAGGAAGAACGCCGCAAACACGGGATCCCCGCCAACCAGACCGCCTTGTTGGTGAAGTGGATCAACACCGGTTCGCCCGGAGGAAAATCCGCCCGCGACGGGGGGCTTCGAGAAGGCGACGTGATTGTGGAACTGGACGGCAAACCGCTCGGCGACTGGACGAACAAGCAATTCAACGCCCACATCAAACTGCACTACAAAGTCGGCCAAACGCTTCCGCTCACCGTGCTTCGCGAGAAACGCAAGGAAACCGTCCGCATCAAGCTCGTGGAATAACCGCCTCGGAGCGGCTGGGCGTAGCCGCCGGTGTTGGTATTGGGGCTCTCCATTCACCAAGACCCGACGCGAGCGTCTTCGGGTCAACACTCACAGAAAGTCCGCCACGACGCTGTCCGCCAGGAAGCGGCCCTCGCGGGTCAGCCGGAGATGGGTTTCCGTCTGCTCCAGGAGGCCGAGGTTTTGGTTCCTGCGGATCGCATCGCCGGCGAGACGCGGGAGTTCATAGCCCGTCCGCTCTTCAAACGCCTTGAGGTCGCAGCCTTCAGAGAGGCGGAGTCCCAAGACGCAGAGTTCGCGGGCGCGGTCTTCTTCCGACAATTCCTCCGCGTCCATGAGGGCCGATTCCGAAGCGAGCACGCGCTGGATCCAGGTGGTCACGCTGCGGTGGTTCATCTCCCGCCGGCCGTTTTGATAGCGAACCGCTCCCGGCCCGAATCCAAAATAAGAGAGGCCCTGCCAATAGGTGAGGTTATGCCGGCAGCGAAAGCCCGGGCGGGCGAAGTTGGAGATTTCGTATTGCTCAAAACTCGCGGCCGATAAATCGTCCATCGCGGCGGCGTACATGTCCCGCTCCAATTCGTCCGGAGCCCTCGCGATCAAACCTTTCTGCAAGCGAGTCCAGAAGGAAGTGCCCTTTTCGAACGTCAGGCCGTATGTCGAGAGGTGCAACGGCTCCAATGCGATCGCCTGCCGGAGCGTCTCCTGCCAGGAAGCCAGGCTTTGCCCCGGCACGCCGAAGATCAAATCCAGCGAGACGTTTGGGATCCGCGGCTTGATCTGGTCCACCGCCATTTGAATATCGGACAGGTCGTGATCGCGTTCCAAAAACTTGAGCACTTCGTGATCGAACGATTGGGCGCCGAGGCTCACACGGTTCACGCCGGCGTCGGCGAGCAGGCGGATTTTCTCGGCCGACAACCCGGCGGGATTGGCTTCCACGCCGAATTCGTAACCTTCA
The DNA here is from genome assembly GCA_963815195.1 of uncultured Planctomycetaceae bacterium. Lineage (GTDB taxonomy): Bacteria > Planctomycetota > Planctomycetia > Planctomycetales > Planctomycetaceae > CAWAVN01. The sequence goes on along the minus strand of CAWFGE010000023.1, from coordinate 513,666 downwards.
AGGGGCGGAAACCAATGGCGGGCGAGCGAAAGCAACCGCTCCAGTTCGCGAACCGGCAAATGCGTCGGCGTTCCGCCTCCCAAAAACAGTGTGTCCACGGTTTGTGGTTGCCCCAGCGTCTGGAGATCCTTCTCCAGAGCCTTGAGGTAGTCGCCGATCAAGTCATCCCGCCGGGCGACGAGTGTGAAATCACAATACCCGCACCGATGCACGCAAAACGGCACGTGCACATACGCGGCTGTCGGCGGACGGAAAATTGGGTTTGGGGAATCGGACATGGAGAATAAAGACCGGCGGCTAGCGACCAGCCGCTCAGGTTTCACAGATTCAATCGTCGAGCGGGCGGCGCGGGTTCGCCCAGTGGCCGCTGGGATCTTCTCCGGAGATGATGACGCCTTTCTGGTTCCAGCTCATGCCGGCCCGGACATCCGCGGCACAATAGCGGAGCGTCAGTCCGCAACGCCGGCGGTCGGAATTGTTCGCCTCGGACCCGTGCAAAAGCAAGTCTGAATGCAGCGAGGCCTCGCCGGCTTTGAGGACATCGTCGACGATGGTGCCGTATTGCTGCGGATTGTCGATGGACTGCCCCAAGACGCTATGCTCGGCGGAATCCGCGGGCCGGTAGGTGAGGTGGCCGTGATGATGGGAGCCGGCGATGAAGCGCATGCAGGCGTTTTCGGTGTCGGCGTCGTCAATGGCCAGCCAGACGGTGACCGCCTTCGAGGGCGTCAACGGCCAATAGCTGGCATCCTGGTGCCAGGCGACCTGCTTGCCGTCGTGCGGCATTTTGCAAAAGAAATGCGAGCCCCAGGCAATCACGTTCTCGCCCAACAGGTCTTTCACCAAGGCAACGATCCGGGGATTGGTCAAAAGATCGTAAACCCGCCCGTACCGCAAATGGGCCGTGCTGATGGAATAGCTGTCTTTCCCCGCCGCCAGCGCATCCGCGAGCAGCCGGTCGAAATACCGGCGGATGCCGGCGATTTCGTCGTCGTCGAAAATCCGAAACGGTTTCAAATACCCCTCGCGGTTGAATTGCTCGACTTGTTCGGGAGTCAAAACCTTGGCGGTTTGGGGACGGGCGGGATAGAACCTGAGATCGCGGGACAATTCTGAGAGTTCATCATCCGGAGGCGTAATGTCAAATTCGGTCTTCATGGAGGGAGGCAATGGGGTGGGAGGATCGGTTTCTGAAAGGGCGTTTGGACGCATGCAGGTCAGCGCGAGCGGCCGGGTTCTTTGGCCCGGCGTTTGGTCATGGTGACTTCGTTGCCCGCGTTGTTGAATTTCACATCGTCCATAAACGTCTGCATGAGCAATAAGCCCCGGCCGCAGGGCCGCTCGATGTTGGCGGGGTCGGTCGGGTCGGGCAGCACCGCGGGGTCGAAGCCCGGTCCTTCGTCGCCGATTTTGTAAATGGATTCGTCCGGCGTCACGCGGGCGCTGACGGTGATCCGGCGATTGCGGAAGGGTTCCTGCTCCGAACGTTCCTGGGCCAGAGCGTAATACGCCGCGTGATCCGTCTCCCGCAGTTCGGAGCTGACTTCCAGGTTGCCGTGATAGTACGCGTTGAGCAAAGCCTCTTCGAGAGCCACGCCGACGCGCAGGCGGTCGGTATCCTCGCAGGTCCGCATTTGGGTGACGACGTCTTGCAAAAAGGCGACGACCGAGGGAATCAGCGAGAGGTCGTTTTCCAGGACGAAGGTGGTTTCGTTGTGGACCATCCGCCGCATGAGCCGGGATTGCGAGCGGGTCTCCTTGGCGGTGTGCAGCGTGCGCTCGACGACCTCGTGGAGTTCCCGCGAGAGCGTTTTCTTGGGGACGTAATACGCCGCCCCGCGTTTGAGGGCCTCGACGGCGATTTCTTCGCTGCCCTTGGCGGTCATGAGGATGATGGGGATCATCGGGTATTCCTCGCGGACTTTGCCCACGAGTTCCAGCCCGTTCATGTGGGGCATCTGCAAATCGGTCAGCACGAGATCGGGCAGGTGCAGTTCGATCTCTTTGAGGGCGGCCGCCCCGTCGGTGGCATAGTGCACTTGCCAGTTGGGGTTTTTCTGCAAGAGGCCGCCGGCCAGCCTGCGATCGACCGCCGAGTCATCCACGACGAGAATTCTCACCATAATCCGCCTCCCCAAACCGTGCCACCCTTTTCCGGCTCACCCTGATTCGCTCTTGGCACACAGCATGATTTCCAGGACTCAATCCCGACGGTTTTAGTCTTTCGGAGTCAAGAAACCTGACGCGCGTTCCTCGTGATAATTCTATCAGCCGCTGGGCGATCGCCCAATGGTATTTGCTTTGATTTTTATTGATGCGATTTTGGGGTAACGGAAGAATCAAAGAGAAGGGGATGGGTTTTTGGACAAATCTTCGAGCCAACAACGCCAATTAACGAACCCATTGGTGCGTAGCCGGCGGTAATTTTCATCCCCGCGCTCCCAAGCTGCTTGGGAACGTGGGAGCAAAACAGGGTTGTATGGGGAACGATCGTGCTACCATTGAAGTCCCGGACGTGACAGATCGTTTCGTCCAACACGACGTGCATTTTCTCACTCATTTGCCATGCAACTGCTGCGTTGGATTATCGCCACCCCTTTTCTTGCCTTATCCCTATGGATTGGAATTGGGCAATGGTGCGCGATGTTCATAATTCCGAGAAAGCTCAACCCGGATGGGGAACCTCGCGGCTATTCGATGGTCCCGCTGTTCGGCGGACTTGTCGGCACAATCGGCTGTCTCATTGCGCCCAACGACATGGTTCAATCCCTCTGGTGGATCCCATTACTGATTGATCCGGGGTGCGCATTGCTTTTTGGTGCATTGATCGTCTTGGGATTCGCGATTGGCTTTCGCCACCTCTTACGCGGAAGGAAGGACTGAAGATCCTGAACGGCGCTCGGGCGAGAGTTTTTCTTCTAACCCGTGCCCAGGCCTTTTTGGAGTTCTTCCAGGTCGCGGGTGAAGTTGGACAGCGTCCATTGCACCGTGTCGCGGTGGATTTTCCAGTTCGGGTTTTCGCTGGTGTAGCGGTTGCAGTGCTCGACGAACAGCCGGTACAGGAACTTGAACAGATGCCGGGGCACGCGGAAGCGGGAAAACATGCTGATGAGCTCCGCCTCCGTCATGTCGTCTTCAAAGAAATCGCGGATGGCGAGCTGCTTGCCGTTTTGCGGCTTGGCGACGGCTTGCAAGCGGTCGTTGGCCACGTCGTACAGCGATTCCCCGGTCCATTCCAGCGAGCGGATCAGGTTCTGCTTATCCAGCCGGGAGCGTTCGTAGAATGCTTTTTCCTCGCGATCGACGTAGTACATCACGTCGGCGGGCAAGAGGAGTTTAAAGCCGATGTTCTGGTGCTTTAAGAACTTGTTGTCGAACATCGGCCACAGGAGATCCCGCATTCGCTCGGGCGAGCCGTTGATGAGGTGGGGCTCGTCCACGCGGTCCACCAGAACGACAATTCCGTCGTAGCCCAACGTTTCCAGAATGCCCTGGAATTTGGTCAGGAGCGCATAGCGGTCGTCGCTGCGATCTTTGGTGGGCATGGGCTGCTCTTCGATGTGGCTCCAGTCGAATCGGCTCAAGATTTGCCGGAGCGAGTTGGGCAACAGGTCGAATACGCGGATCTGCTTCGACGCACGCCACGCGGCCCAATAGAGCTTGATCTGGTGCCGGATGTACGGAATCCAGCCGGCGAGAATAATCAGCCCCACCCAGATGTTGAACAGCGATTGGAAGCCCCAGTTGGCCCAGGTCACCAGGATGGTGAGGAACGTGACAAACAGGCCCAGGCCGATGTCCCACTTGGACAGCCAGGTTTGCGTGGAGGTCCACGATTGATAGCCCAGCTTATGCCTTAGGGCGTTCCAGCGGCGGAGCGGGGCCTGGTCGAAGGTGTGGTTATAAAAGGCCGCGAGCAACAGCAAATCCCGCCGCTGGAGATCGGACAGCCGGGCGACGTCCTCGTCGTTGATTTCCGCATTGGGGTTGAGCTTCATCGGCTCTGCGTTGAGGACGGTCCGCACCAGTCGCCGGACCCCCAGCGAGAGAATCGCATCCATGTGGTCGTAGAGCCGCCAGTAAGCGAGGACTTTTTGAGGCCGGCGTTTGCGGCCGTGCAGCCGGTCGCGGAAGCTGTCGAGGAAGGGGTTGAAGTCGTCGTACTGGATGATGAAGGCTTTGTGCTCGGGATGTTTTTCGTTGTAGCCGTCGAGTTCCTTGGCGATTTGCAGCCGGAGCGCGGTTTTGCCGCTGCCTTTTTCGCCGAAGACGACGGAGGTCGAAGGCATGCCGGGGTCGCCGAAGATTTTGTCCCACGCCGGGTGATGCGTGCCGTTCAAGCAATGGTCGCGAAACACGTGGTCGGATTGCGCATTTCTTGCCCGAACGGGTTTTCCGTAACACCGTAATGGGCGAGAAATTCCTTGACTTTCATGAGAGGGGCATTCCAAAAGTAAGAACAAACTCGGCACACATGGCGAGCGTGGGGCGTCAGCCCCATGATGACGTCGAATTTGGAATCCGCGAAATCATGGGGCTGACGCCCACGCTCGCCGGGACATACTTGATGGGGCCGGGGCCATTCGCGAGAATAGCCCCCGCCCGCAATTATAGCTTATCATAGGATTCCCGTTCTAAAGGGAACAAGGTCAATCACTTAAGGGACCCGATCGCGATGAATGCCCCGCTGCCCTCGATGGAAATCGACTGTCAGTCCGTCCGACACAAGCTGGAGAACTCCGAAGAGTTCCTGTTTCTCGACTGCCGCGAGCAGAGCGAATACGAATTGGTGCGGATCGAAGGGACGCAGCTCTTGCCTATGAGCGAAATCCAACAGCGGGTCGGCGAGTTGGACGAGCACAAGGGCCGCGAGATCGTCGTGCATTGCCATCACGGCGGCCGAAGCCTGCAAGTCGCCCGCTGGCTGGCCGGGCAAGGCTTCGCCAACGTCAAAAGCCTCGCCGGGGGCATCGATCTCTGGTCGCAAACGATCGATCCCAGCCTGCCCCGGTATTGAAAATGTGAGCGGCCCGGCGCTAGCCGCCGGTCTTGGAGATTTCAGGACAACCTAAAACAACCGGCAGCTACGCCGGGCCGCTCATGCATTTCGCGACGAACTCCTTGGGAGAGCCTCATACTGATGCGGATTTGGAAATATCGTGCCCGGCTGTTGGCGGAAGGGGTCATTCTGGCCATTGCCTTAATGGGTTGTCAGAACAATCCGCCTCCCGAAGAAACCTCGTCTCTTCAGTCCTCGGTCAAACTCCCCAAGCAGGCTTTGCCGAAACGAAGCCCCGAAGACCGGATGGCGACGCGGTTCTTCCCGCCCCCGGCGGATGTGTTTCAGCCGCCTCGGATTGTGGAGATCCCGCTGCCCGAGTTTCCGGGGCGGGATGCAATTTGGGGAGCGACGGGACGCGATGACCGGGGGCATATCTGGTTCGGCGTGGCCGCCGGCGGCGTGCCCCAACCCTCCGCCCATTTGTTCGAGTACATGCCGGATTTGGAGGAAGTCTTCGACCGCGGTGGCGTCTTGGATCAGCTACGAAAAGTCCGACCCCTGGAGGCGGACGAATCGCAAATGAAGATCCACTCCAAAATCTACCCGGCGGACGATGGGTACTTGTATTTTGCCTCGATGGACGAAACCGGCGAAAAAGGCGACGGCTCCGCATATCCGGTCTGGGGTGGCCATCTGTGGCGGATGAAGCCTTTCGCCAGCGAGTGGGAGCACCTCTTAAACACCAAGGAAGCCTTGATCGCCGTGGGAGGAGGCGGCCGCTGGGTCTATGCTTTGGGCTATTTCGGCCACATGCTCTATCAATTCGACACCCAGACGAACATGACCCGAAGCGTGCGGGTGGGCTCCGTGGGCGGGCATATCTCCCGGAATTTTCTCGTCGATCTAAACGGCCACGCCTATGTGCCCCGCGTTCGCCCCCGGCCCACGGAGGACAATCCCAAAGCCCTCGCCGCCGAGTTGGTCGAATGGGACGAAAACCTCCGCGAAGTCCAGGCCGTGCCCCTGCCCGATTACCAAGCCACGCCCGATTTCGAGTCGCATGGCATCGTGGGTTGGACGTTTCTCGCGGACGGCGATTTGCTGTTCACAACGTCGACCGGCGGCCTGTGGCGAGTCCATCCCGCGAAAGATCAGGCGGAGATCACCCACCTGGGTTGGTTTCATCCGCAAGGATCTTCTTATCCTCCGGCCCTTTACACGTTCGCCGGGACAGAATATGCCTGCGGCATCGCGAGGCCTCCGAACGGGGAAAACCAATGGGTGGTCTTTGATCTGAACCGCGGGATGTCCCGGGCGGTCGATTTAAGGCAAGGTCCCGTTCAATCCCACAAAAACCTCTTGCTATACGGGACGAATACGAGAGACAACGAAGGCAACGGTTATCTCGTGGGCCGATCCAACGAGGGACCCGTTGCGTTCAAGCTTGTCTTTCCCCGCTAACCGGCGTTACATGGTCGTGCGGCCGTCCGATGCCGGCGACCGATTTTTGAACCGGCTGCGTTCGAGGGAGTGATTGACGACAAATGAGTGCCGCGGAGTTTCTTGCCTCATCGTCCCGGCCGCTGCGGTTGCGGCGTCGGCGGGACGTGCGCGGATCCCTTGCAGTACGGGGACCGCAGGTATTGGGTGCTCAAGGATCCCGTCTCGCTTCAGTATTTCCAATTGCGCGACGAGGAATACCGCATCTTTCAAATGCTCGACGGCCCCGTGAGCCTGGATGACATCCGCCGGACTTTCGAGGAGGAGTTCGCGCCGCAGCGGATCAGCCTGCCGCAGCTTCAATCGTTTTTGGCGATGCTCCACGGCGAAGGCCTGTTGATCACCGATGCCCGCGGCCAGGCGGAGGAACTGCTCGAACGCCACACCAAGCGCCGCCGGCGGGAGTTCTGGCAGCAATTCGCCAATCCGCTCGCCGTCCGCTTTCGCGGCCTCGATCCCGAAACGTTTTTGAATTGGCTTTATCCCCGCGTGGCCTGGCTGCTCTCGCCGGCGTGCATTGCGCTCTGTTTTGCTCTGTTTGCCTGCGCCTACTGTTGGTCGCGGTGCAGTTTCAAACCGTCGAAGCCCGGCTGCCGGATTTCGACGCCTTCTTCGGCTGGCGAAATGCCGTGCTGTTGATGGCCGTGTTCGCCTTCACCAAGATCCTGCACGAACTCGGCCATGCCGTAAGCCTGCGGCACTTTGGCGGCGAATGCCACGAGCTGGGCGTGATGTTTTTGGTCTTCACGCCCTGCCTGTATGTGAATGTTTCCGACGCCTGGATGCTGCCCAACAAATGGCACCGCGTCGCCATCAGCGGGGCGGGGATGTACGTCGAAATGATCCTGGCGTCCGTCGCCACGTTCCTGTGGTGGTTCTCGGAGCCGGGGCTATTAAATGCGCTCTGCCTCAACGTGATGGTGATCTGCTCGGTGACGACGGTGCTCTTCAACGGCAATCCGCTGTTAAGGTATGATGGCTATTATATGCTGGCCGACCTGGTGGAAGTTCCCAACCTCCGCCAGCAAGCCGGTGCCCTCATCAAGCAGGTTTTTGGGCGGTTTTATCTGGGGACCGATCTGGAAAACGACCGCGTGCTGCCGGGCAGGCATCGGCTCGCGCTCATGCTGTATGCCGTGCTCGCGGCCGCGTATCGGGTGTTCGTGCTGGTGACGATCCTGTGGTTCTGTCACGAAGTCCTCAAACCCTATCGACTTGAAGTTCTGGCCCGGATGCTGGCCGTCGCCGCGGTGGGCGGATTGCTGATCGGCCCCGCGATCCGCGGAATCAAATTCTTACGGGATCCATTAAGGACAGACGACGTGAAATGGTCCAGACTCTTCCTCCGCGGCGGATTGACGCTGGCGGGGCTTGCGGGGTTATCGTTGATCCCGCTGCCCTACAGCGTAAAGACCGCGGCGATTGTGCAGCCCCAGGATGCGACCCGCGTGTATGTCGCCGTGGACGGCACGCTCGAAAACGCGATCGCCTCCGGCACTCAAGTCCAACCGGGCGACGTGTTGGGCGAACTCCATAACCTGGACATCCAGAAGGAGGTCGTCGAGACCCGCGGGAAGATTCACGAGCAGGAACTCAAGCTCCAGAATCTGAAACTCAGCCAGCGAGCCGACCCCAAGGCAAAGGCCCAGATCCCCGCTGCGGAACAGGCTCTTGCGGAATTGCGAAAACGCCTCGCCGAGCGCGAGGAAAACGCCCGCCGGCTGACGATCACCGCCCCGGTCGCGGGGACCGTCTTGCCGCCGGCCTTTCAAGACGAAGCCGCCGCGGAAGGCGAACTCGCCCGCTGGTCGGGCTCGCCCCTCGATCCCAAGAATCTCCACGGCTATTTGGAAACCGGGACGCTGTTTTGTTTGATCGGCGATGCCGAGAAGATGGAAGCCCTGTTGGTGATTGACCAGGGGGACGTGCAGTTCGTCCGGCCGGGGCAAACGGTGCGGTTGCGGCTGGAAGAACGGCCCGGCGAACTCCTCACCGGCGTCGTCGAGGATGTCGCCCAGATCGATCTCAAAGTTACGCCACGCGAACTGCTGCAGCACGAAGACCTGCCCACGCGATTGAACGAACAAGGCCGGCCCGAACTCGTCAGCACGTCTTACCAGGCCCGCGTCCGGCTCGACCCGCACAACGCCCGGCTCTCGGCCGGCAGCACCGGGTCCGCGAAAATCAAAACCGCCCCGCAGTCCCTCGCCGCCCGGTTGTCCCGCTACCTCAGCCGGACCTTCCGCATGGACGCCTGCGCTCCGGTGATGGGGGAGATTGGGAGATTGGGAGATTGGGAGATTGGGAGATTGGGAGATTGGGAGATTGGGAGATTGGGAGATTGGGAGATTGGGAGATTGGGAGATTGGGAGATTGGGAGATTGGGAGATTGGGACCTCTTGAGTTTACTTCGCTCGATTCAGCTCGCCGGATTTCCAACGTGTCTGGCCGTTTTCTATGGCGCGAACTGGGTAGAGTGTGTAAAGTAGGCAATCCTGTCGTCCGCGATGTGCGGGGGCGAGTTGATTTCACTTCCAGAGGAGGGATTGCGATGCAGGAACCCCGAGTTGCCAAAGAGGTTTATATCGAGTCAATGCGGTCGGAGCTTGAGGGCTTGTTGGGCGAAGTGATGGAGGCCGTGAATGCGGCGCCGGGCGGTCGCGTGATTGCCGACAGTGAGGAGCAAGTGCGGCAGTTGATGCACGAGTTTCGCCGCCGGGCTTACGAGCGGGCCGTGCAGATGCGAGCGGACTCAGCCGAGTCCGCTTTTCCCCCCTCCGGAGAACGAAGCGACGGGAACACCCATGCGCAACAAAGGTCGCCAGAAGCACACCGTGATGACGGTCAACGGGCGGGTTAAGCTTCGCCGGATTCGCTGGCAACCAGCCGGCGGCGGCAGCGTGACGCCGCTGGATGAGTGGTTGGACGAAGCCTGCCAGCAGTTCACGCAAGGCGTCGTCGAATTGGCCTGCCGATTGAACCGTTGCGAAAGCAGTTTTCTGGAACTGTCCGTGACCCTGAAGCGTGCGGCGGGGCTTTCGATCGGCAAGGAAACGCTCCGGCAATTGATCGAAGCCGAAGGCCAAACGGTCTTGGAACAAACGCGTCGCAACGAACTGAGGCCCGACTGGGAGGCGTCGGATTGCCAAACCCCTGAGGGCGAAACTCGCGTGTATTTCGGTTGTGACGGCGTGAAGGTTCCCGTGATCACGGAGACGGAAAAGAAGCAGCGGCGGGCTCAGGTCGTCGAGAAACGGAAAGAACGCAAATCCGAGGGCCGCTCTCTCAATCCGTTGGAACGATTGAAGCCGGGCGCCGACGGCCCGTACAAGGAATTTCGTCTGGTGCAGTTTTATTCGGAAGACCAGGAAAACCGCTGGATCAGCGTCAGCCGGGGCGACCATGAAGTGGTCGGGCGGGTGATGCGCCGGGACGCCTCGCGGATTCAGTTGGATCAGGCGGACGCTTCGATCGGGATTTATGACGGGGCCGTGTGGATCGATCGCCAAGCGGAGAAACAAGGCCTGCGGTTGACCGCCCGCGGACTCGACTTCTGGCATCTTCGGGATTACGCGCAAAAGACGCGGCGGTCGCTTTACGGAGACGACGAAGCCGGCAAAAGCTGGCTGGACGAATTGATGCACACCTTCAAGCATGAAGGTTACGAAACAGCGTGGGATCAGCTCACGACCCAGCGGGCCCAACTGGAAAACGAAACGAAAAAGCAAGCCCTGGATGGACTCTTGCACTACATGGCCGAACGCAGCCATCTGATTAAATACCCCGAGTTCCGCGCCAACGGGTGGCAAATCGGCAGCGGTCCAACCGAAGCCCAATGCCGCACGACCACCAGCCGCATCAAAGGCAAAGGCCGCCGCTGGGATCCCGACAACGCCCTGGCCGTAATGGCCTTGGAAGCCCTCCACCAAAGCCACGCCTGGGACTCTCACTGGAACCTCAATTGACCAACCAACTTAACCCCGCCAGAATTTCCGGCCACACACTTTCCAACTTGACCGCGGGCAATGGCTGAGATAGCTTGTACGAAATGATTTCCCCTGCGGGTGTAGCTCAATGGTAGAGCGTTGGCTTCCCAAGCCAAATGTGAGGGTTCGATTCCCTTCACCCGCTTTTGAAACAGCCGGTTGCCCCGTGGCGGCAACCGGCTGTTTTTGTTGATCGGCAGCGTCGGACGACTATCCGGCCACCGGAGGCCAGACGCCGTTGAGGACCGTTTGGCGGGCCAGTTCCAAGAGGGCCGTGACGACGTTCATCAAGCCTTCGCCGGCGATCAGGCCGGAAGCGACCGCAAACGCCAACGCTTTGCATTGGGCGGGTTTGAATTTCTGCCAGAACACGAGCAGCATTGTGCCCACGAACATCGCCACGGAGTACATGCCCGGCACCAGAAATGCGATCCCGAAGGCCAATCCGCTCGGGATGTAGCGGGCGGCGGACGGAGCCAACTTGCGGAACGTCGGCAGAGCTGCCCCGAAGATGAACCCGATCAGCACGGCCCAGCCCGCGTGCGTGGGCAAAGCGCCCAGGCCTTCGCTCAACAGCTCGGCCATCGCCTTCCAAGCATGAGCCGCCGGTGCGGGGTAACCGCTTTTGGTTCCGCCGATCTCGTGCACGCGATCGAACAAGGCATACACCGGCACGACCACTGCCACGCCCGCGAGGATGCCCACGCATTGAGCGATGATCTGCTTCCGCGGCGACGCCCCCAACAGATGACCGGTCTTGAGGTCCTGCATCATGTCCGCCGCCTGCGATGCCCCGGAGCCGGTGATGGCGGCGGCCATCAAGTTTGTGGAAACCGCCTGCGGGCCGCTGATGCCTTGGGCCTGCGTGATGCCGCCGAACACCAACTGCGTGACCTTGCCCATCCCGCCGACGGGGTTGATGTCGGTTTCGCCCGTGGAGCGGACGGCGATCGCGGAAAGAATCGACGACAACGCGACGGCGATCAAGGTCAGATACCAGGCGATGCCGAACACGGTTTGCATCACCGCGATCGCCAGAATCGTTCCGAGCGCAAGGCCGCCTATCCACCAGGAGTTGGGGATCATTTCTTCGGGGTTGCCGAAGTCGTCGCCTTCACCGAGTTGGGTGCCAGGCCGAAGAGCATTCACAAAAGTCCGCCATTGGAGGGCAAGACTGGCGAGGGCGTCGCCGACCATAATCGCCACGCCCGGCCAAAGAATCCAACCGCGAGCCCCTTTTTCGTAACTCATAATCGCATTGGCATCGCTGACCCAGCCCAACGCGTTCACCAGATTCCCCAGCACCAGCCAACCCGTGACCGCTCCCAACACAAGAGAGATGCCGACGCGGGGACCGATCACCAAACCCGCTCCGGTCATCACGGGACTGATGAGAATGCCGAAGCCCCACAGGCCCAAAAACGCGCCGACCGCTCCGAGGAATTCCATGGGCGGGTTTTCAAAAGAAGGGCCGATCCAGCCGGGAGCCCACGAGTATTTCAACAGCACGAACGCCGCCGCGAGGATCGCCCACAACAAGAGCGTGCGGGCTTTGCGGACGGCCTCGACTCCCTCGGCGAAGATGGAGACAATCGTCTCCGCCGTGGCGATGCCGGTAGGAAATCGCAGCTTGTCGATGACGACCATCTGCCTCCGCAAAGGGACGGCATAAAACACGCCGAGATAGCCTACGCTCAAGGTCCAGAAAAAGAGCTGCCACATTTCCAGGTGGATGCCGAGCATCATCAATGCCGGGATGGGCGCCAACAGTCCCGCGGCCGATGCCATCGAACCGGCGGCCGATCCCGACGTTTGGGCAATGTTGGTTTCCAGGACCGTAAATGGCCTCTGCGGGCCGAGAAAATACCAGATCGAATAGCCCAGGATCGCGGCGATCAGCGAGCCGCCGAACGACCAGCCGATCTTCAGGCCGATGGAGATATTCATCGCCCCCACCACGCCGCCGATCACACAACCCGTGAGCACCGCGCGGACCGTGAGCTGCAACTCCCCCGGTTCCGGCGTGTAAAGCTGCTCGAGCTCATCCAAAACCTCTTCGGGGCTTTCGTGATCGAGGTTTTCGCTTTCGAGCTCATCCAACTCCGGTTCGGTGCGGGCCATTTTGCGTCCTTTTTTGTTTGCTCCAAAAACGGCATCATCGCAACATCCCGAGGGTTTTGGCTAGAGCAGGGCGTGGTTCGTTTCTGGAAAAGATGAGCGACTCTCCAAAGGGAAGAACCCGGGGCTGACACCACCCCTCGCCATTTAGCTCTCGATCGACCAGCGGGCTTGTCTTAAGACGGCGTAGGGGGAGGACTTCATGTTTTCGTACCACACCGTGACCAGCGAGCCGTCTGGGAGTTGGACCGTGCTGGGATAGCCCAGGTCCCCGCCGGCGCCGTCGGTGGAGATCATCAAGGGCTCGCTCCAGGTCTGGCCGGCATCTTCGCTGATGCGGGCCTGGTTGCCGAAGGGCGGCCGGCGATGTCCGTAGGTCATCAGCAATCGGCCGTCTTGGAGCTTGGTGAGAAACGAAGGCAGCCCCCATACGCCGATGGACCGCGGCTTCGTCCAGGTCCGGCCGCCGTCGGTCGATTCGGCCTGCAGCGTTTCGCGGCTGTTGGCCTGATTGTGGTTGCGAATGTGGACGAGAATCTTGCCGCCGATTTCGACCGCGTGGAGTTCGTGGTAGTTGCTGAAGGAATCGCCGTCGCGGGCCGGAATGGCGGCGAGCCATTTCCAGGTCCGTCCGTCGTCGGCCGATTCGCAAACGCCGACTTGTTTATCGCTCGTCCACAACTTCTTCCCGGCATACAACAGCCGCCCGTCGGCGAGTTGGACCGGTCCGTGCGGGCTGTTGACGATCGTGGGATACCGCTCGGACCAGGTGATGCCGCCGTCGGTCGAGCGGATCATCCATTCGCCGAGCTCGGCCTTTCGTTGTTGGTCATTGAGCCTGCGATGGGCGGCGAGCCAGCGTTCCTGTTGTTCCGTTGGCTGTTTTTTCAAATAAGCTTCGTAGGCGAGGGAGGTGAAGGTCGTCACCAAGAGGCTGCCTTGGGCGGTTTCCAGAATGCCCGAATCGCGGTCGTCGATGGCCCCGTCCAAGAGAGTTCGCGGCCAGGTCCAGGTTTCGCCGTCGTCGTGGGACCGCATCATATCGACGCGGCCGAACGGGCAGACATGGCCTTCCCGTCCGCCGGACCACACCACCAAGAGTTGCCCGTTCGCCCGCCGGGTGAGCGTGGGCCAACCGTGATAAATCTCGGGCGTTTTGCTGATCACGCGAAGGTCCTGGACCTTCGCGGCGGGGGCCGACTTTTTGTTGACCGCAAACCCGAACGCGGCCGACGTGGAGAACGCCGCCGCCGACCCCAAAAACGCCCGGCGGGAGAGAGAAGTTTTCATCACGACCCTTTCTGATGCTGAAGAAATCCAAAACCCGTCACTCGCACAGGGCCCGCTGCCCCGGTATTCCCTCTTACCATCATCCCCCAAACCCGGCCCGGCGATCAACCGACACGGGAAATCCGAGAAATCCCAAGGACAAATTGCAACCTTGTTGACTTCCCTTTGCCCGCGTAAACTATACAATTCGCTATGCACCCGCTGTCCATGCCCCCAATTCCTTAACGGGGCTTTTTTCGCACATTTCGGTAGAGACTGGCAGGACCATGCAGAAAGACATTCATCCCGATTACCACCCCGTCGTGTTTTTGGACACTTCCACGGGGGCCAAGTTCTTCACCCGCTCCACGATCACCTCGAAAGAAACGATCGAATGGGAAGACGGCAACACCTATCCTCTTGTTAAGGTTGAAGTGAGCTCCGCTTCCCATCCGTTCTTCACCGGCAAGATGAAGTACGTCGATTCCGCCGGCCGGGTCGAAAAATTCCAGAAGAAATACAACTGGGAAAAACGCCGCCAGAACAAACCGGCCGAAGAACAGGCCGAATCGTAAAGGCGTTCGAGGTGCCCGAAGCCGGACTCCGCCCGCCGATGGCAAAATCGGTGAGAGAGTCACGGATGGGCTTGCGCTGGCCCCGTGTTTTGTTTCGGCCCTCGCATTCGTCTCTCGATTTTGGTTTTTCCCATGTTTCCCAGTCTCGACTCCAAATACAAACGCTTTCAGGAGTTGGAAAAACAGCTCCAGGATCCGGAAGTCCTCTCGAACACCGACCGCATGATCGCCGTCCAGCGGGAATACGGGGGCTTGCAAAAGGTCGCCCACGCGGTGCGGGACTACTACAACCGCGAGGCGGACATCGAAGCCGCCCAGATGATGCTCGAAGAGGAAACCGACCCCGCCGCCAAGGCCTACGCCCAGGCCGAGCTCGACGAGCTTCTCGAAAAGCAGGAGAAGCTGAAGACCGATCTCGAAGACCTCGCGGCGGCGGGGGATGCGATCACCTACGGCGGCCTGATTATGGAAATCCGCGCGGGCACCGGCGGCGATGAGGCGGGCATCTTCGCCGGCGATCTGTTCGAGATGTATAAGCGCTTTATCGAAGAACGCGGCTGGAAAATGGAGGTGATGGACGTCAGCCCCTCCGAAATGGGCGGCTACAAGGAAATCACGTTTTCCGTCACCGGCGAGGGGGCCTTTCACGAGCTGCAATTCGAGAGCGGCGGCCACCGCGTCCAGCGGGTTCCCGAAACCGAAACGCAGGGGCGGATTCACACAAGCGCCGCGACCGTGGCCGTGCTCCCCGAAGCCAGCGAAGTCGATGTGGAGATCCGCGAAGAGGATTTGCAGATCGACACGATGCGGGCGGGCGGTCCGGGCGGGCAAAAAGTGAACAAGACCGAATCCGCGGTGCGCATCACGCACCTGCCAACGGGCACGGTCGTCAAATGCCAGGACGAAAAAAGCCAGCACAAAAACAAAGCCCGCGCGATGCGGATTTTAAGAAGCCGGGTCCTGGAAGCCAAGCAGCGCGAAGCCGCCGCCGCCCGCGCCGACGCCCGGCGGACGCTGATCGGCTCCGGCGACCGCAGCCAACGAATCCGCACCTACAATTTCCCCCAAGGCCGGGTGACCGACCACCGCATCAACCTCACGCTGTACAAGCTCGATCAAATCATGCAGGGCAATCTCGACGAACTCATCGAAGCCCTGTTGGAGTTCGACCGCCAGGAACGCCTGGGCGGCGGCGCTGCCGGGAAGAACTAAGAAGGCGAGCGGGGGGCGTCAGCCCCCTGGTTTCAAGGAGCACGGGGAAATGTCGATCTTGAGTGATTTCTTCATCGCCACTCCTGATTCTTTTTTGGAATATGGTTCCACTGAAGACTTTCCTGCCGAAGATCGCTGCCAGTTCAAATACATCACTCCACTGGAAGCCGCCGGAATCTCGGCGGT
Source organism: uncultured Planctomycetaceae bacterium (assembly GCA_963815195.1). Lineage (GTDB taxonomy): Bacteria > Planctomycetota > Planctomycetia > Planctomycetales > Planctomycetaceae > CAWAVN01. The sequence goes on along the minus strand of CAWFGE010000023.1, from coordinate 497,818 downwards.
GCTCCGGGGCGAAGACGATCCGATTGATTTGCTTGACGAGTTTCCCCTGCTCAGCCCGGAAGATGCCGAAGATTGGACGATGGGCGTCCCCGCGGACATGACGAAATCACTCGCAGAGTTGACGGATTCTCAAGTGCCAGACGTAGCCCAATGCTGTGCCGACATGACGGCGGAAGAACTGGGTTGGTCGGCGGCGGATTTTCAAGATATCCTCATACAACTTCGCGCCTTATCACAACGTGCCGTTGACACTAAGAAATCGATGTATCTTTGGAACTCGTTGTAAAAATGGTCGATTCCTCGATTGAATCCGAGTTGTCCAATCACCTGAGCAAACTGACGATTGAGCAACAACGCCAAGTGCTGGAGTTCGCGCGAAATCTCGCATCGCGGCCGCTTCAAGGCGTTCACGGGCAGGATTTACTGCGATTTGCGGGAGCGATTGAAGAATCCGATCTGGACGCCATGTCCCAAGCTATCGAAGCGGAATGTGAAAAGATAGATCCCGATGAGTGGTAGACAGTCGCGTGCAAACATTGTCAACTCTTGACCGTAAGTAACCAGGGGGCTGACGCCCCCCGCTCGCCTTTTTTGGTGACTGGAATGTCCGCCGTGCCGCATAACTCAAACAATTCGAACGAACCGTGGACGGTCCGGCGGATTTTGGAGTGGACCACGGCGCATCTGTCGAAGCATGGCAGCGAGTCGCCGCGGTTGGATGCCGAGATCCTCCTGGCCCATGCGGGAGCTGCAAACGGATCGAGCTTTACACGCGGTTCGAGGAAGTCCTCACGGATGAAGAGCGGGCGGAGATGCGGGAGTTGGTGCAGCGGCGGGCCATGGCCGAGCCGGTGGCGTATCTCGTGGGGCATCGCGAGTTTTATGGCTTACCGTTCCGGGTGACGGCGGACGTGTTGATCCCGCGTCCCGATACCGAGACGCTGGTGATGGAAGTGTTGACGCTCGCCAAGTCGCTGGCGTCGCCGAGGATTCTGGACGTGGGCACCGGCTCGGGCTGCATCGGGGTAGCGATTGCGTCCAATCTCAAATCCGCGAATGTCACCGCGATCGAGATCAGCGAACCGGCTCTCGCCATCGCGACGGAAAACGCCGAGGCGAACAACGTCGGCGACCAGATCACGTTCCTATTGGGTGATGGGTTTTCGCCGTTGCCCGCGGGGGCGGAGTTTGATCTTATCGTCAGCAATCCGCCTTACGTGGCCGAGGGCGAACTCGATCAACTCCAACCCGATGTCAGGCTCCACGAACCCAAGGGGGCTTTGGTTTCCGGAGCCGACGGTCTGGATTTGATCCGCACGCTGATCCAGGAGGCGCCGAGCTATTTAATCCCCGGCGGCGGGTTGCTAATGGAGATCGCCCCCGAGCAAAGCGGGACGGTCGAAGCCTTGATGAATCGCGACGGCCGGTACGAGAACGTCCGCATCCTCAAAGATCTTGCGGGGCTGGCCCGCGTCGCCGCGGCGCAGGTCCGGACCGACAACTTCTAACCATCGCTTCCGCCATGAAACGATTGATTCTGCCCTGCGGATGCTGGACGGTGTTAATGCTGGCCGCCGGCCTTGCCGGGGTCTGGCGGATTCACACGCATCCCATCGCCGGCGTTCCGGGCGAACTTCGGGCCGGCAAACTGGGGATGGGCATCGGAGGCGCTCACCGCCACAGGCTATGCGTTCATCTGGCTGGCGCTCGCCCTTTCCGCCCGCAAGAAGGCTCAACAAGAAAGACAGCCGCCGCCGTCGCCGGGCCACTAACGCGGCCGCCGCAAGGTTTTGCCCTCACGAAGAGGATTGCTTCTGGGCCTCGGGCTCCGCGACGAAGCGGTAGCCGGCCCCGCGGACGGAAAGAATGTGCTGCGGATTGGCGGGGTCGGGCTCGATGTATTTCCTCAGGCGGAGCACGAAGTTGTCGATGGTCCGCGAATTGAGGTCCGACGGCTCGTCCCAGACGTCTTTGAGGATTTTCCCCCGCGAAAGCACGGTGCCTTCGTGCTCGATGAAGTAGCGGAGGAGTTCCAACTCCCGCGGCGTGAGGGTGTGGACCTCGTCCCCGACTTTGAGCTCGTACCGCTTCAAATTCAGCTCGAACTGAGGAAACACATAGCGCTTGGGACCGGAGGATTCGTCGGCGGGCGGGCGGTGTTCCGGGGCGGTCTTGCTGCGGTGGCGTTCGATGACGTTTCGCACCCGGTTGAGCAGTTCCGCCAGTTCGAACGGCTTGGTGAGATACTGATCGGTGCCCGCGTCGAACGCCAGCATGCGGTCTTCCGCCAGCGTGCGTGCGCTCAACACCAACACGGGCACGTGCGGATCGAGTTCGCGGATCCGCCGGCAGGTTTCGTACCCGCTCATGCCCGGCAGCATCAGGTCCAACACGATCGCATCGAAGGCGGGGGGCCGCTCTTTGCCGTCGTCCGGGGGCCGGCAGGTTTCTTCAAACAGTTCCAACGCCCGGAAGCCGTCTCCGGCGACGGAGACATCGTAGCCTTCGGATTCAAAGTTGAACTTGAGGCCATCCGCCATGGCCGGTTCATCTTCAACAATCAACAGTCTCACGTGACAGCCCTCCCCGGCAGTTCGATTTCGAACGAACTTCCCGGTTCTGCTTCGCGGTCTCGGACGGCGATTTTTCCTTTCATTATATGGACAAGCGTCTTGACGATGTAAAGCCCTAACCCGGTGCCTTGGCGGGTCCGCTCCAATTCGTTGCCGGCGCGGAAAAAAATCTGAAAGATCTTCTTCCGCAAGTTGGACGGGACGCCCTGACCATTGTCCAGGATCCGTGTGACAACCCGGCCGCGGTTCTTGATCCGCACCTCGACTTCCACGCGGGGCGGAACGCCGGCGTATTTGAGGGCGTTGTCCAAAAGGTTCCCGAAGATCATTTGTAAGACCAACGGCCGGCCGTTAATGACGGCCGGTTCGATGTCGAACTTGATGACGTTGTCCATATCCAAGTTGTAGAGCGTGCAGGCGTTCGCGGCGCATTTGCGGAGAAACGGCTCGAGCAGAATGTCCTCGGGTTCGGACTCCTGGCCGATGGCGTCGAGCCGGCCGACTTCGAGCAGGTGATTGATGAGCCGGTTCAGCCGCGTAAGCTCCGCCTCCATCACTCCGTAAAACTCCACCCGCTGCTCTTCGCTCAGGGGCCGCATCTGCATGGTTTCCAAATACAGCCGCAATGAAGCGATGGGCGATTTGAGTTCATGCGTGACGCTGTCCACGAAGTTCGCCTGCTGCTGGCTGACGCGGACTTCCTTGATCGTCAGCACCATATAAAACGTCAAACCGACGAGAATCAGCGCGAAGGCGATTGTGCCGATGGTCAGCACGTTCCATTCTTTGATCTGGGCCGCGAGCACAATCCAGCCCACCATCAGCGCCACGTTGAGCATCATCAGCGAGACGCTCATGGTGATCGGCCAATGCAAAGTCCGGTGTTTGCGAGTGTAGTTGGGCATCGGATCGAGAAGTCAAAGGCGAGCGGACCAACCTGCCGTCGGTGCCGCCTGGTCGTGTCCAACGAAAAAAGATCAAAACGCTCGTCTATGCCCCTTCGCCTTGCGAGCCGCGGTCCCGCGAACGTTTGCGAGACCGCCGGCGGCGAGAGCGGCCCTTGCGGGACGTCGCATCCGGTTTATTTTCTATCGGCGAATCGGCCGCGGCTTCCTCGTCCGCTGCCGGCGTCTCGGAAACCGCCTCTTCTGTTTCGAGTGTGGCGGTCTCAAGCTCGGCCGCTTCCTGGGGAGGCGGCGGTTCGTCGGCCTCCGGTGGGCTCTCTTCCGGAGGGGCGTCCGTTTCGATCACCGCGTCGGCCATTTCTTCCGGAGGAGCGTCCGCCGCCGGCATTTCCTCGCCGTCCGCGAGTTCGTCCGCATCCATTTCGGGGACAATGTAAGGCTGATATTCGCGGGCCGGCCGCGGCTCTTCCACCAAACGCATCCGCGCAGGCGGATCCTGGCAAGCGCAGCGGTTCTGCGTGATGTCGCCGTGCCGCTTCGCCCGTCGGCCGCACGCGGGGCATTCCCAAATGCGGCGGACATCCAATCCCAATCTTAATCCGGGGCCTTTAATGGTTCGTTTCCTCGATTCAAAGTAACACGGGCTTCATCCGATGGGGCCTCCCGAACCGGAAAACCCATGTTTAATGTGCCATTCCTCGCTCGCTCCGGCAAGGGTGGATTCGCCTTTGGCCGTTCATTTCATCGGAAATTGGCAGAGGTCCGACAGCGGACAGGCGGTGCACAGTTTGGACAGGCAATGGTTTTGGCAGGAGACGTAATTCTGCCAGCCGGGTTTTCCGGTCTTATGGCAGTGGGGGTTGGTCTTCAAACAGTGGTGTTTTCCCAGCTCGACGAGCAGGGCGTGATAGTCCCTGAGGATCGCCACCTCGCGGGACAATTCCGGCGGGAAGTCGAACTCATCATACAAAGTCAGGTCGCCGAGGAGGTGCAGGCTCGAAGAATTCCTGGAGTTCCTCGTAGCGGCCTTTCCGCCAAAAGTCGGCGGAGAGGTTCGGCACCACGCTCAGCCGCTCGAAAATCCGCCGCGTGTAGGCATCCACGACAAACACCGGATGCTCGGACGCGAATCCCAGCAGGCAGTCCGCCGTTTCGGGACCGACGCCCCGCCGGCCGAGCACTTCCGTCCGCACAATCCGCGTGTCGCGGTCCGTGGAGAGGAACGCCTCGAAAGTCTCAAACCCTGCTCCGCGGACCCATTCCGCGATCTCCACCAGCCGCTCCGACTTTTTGCGGGCAAACGTCACGCGGCGAATGGCTTCCCAGACGCGTTCGGCCTCGTGGTCGGCCAGATCGACGAGACTCTTCACGCCCCCCGCTTCCAGCCGGAGCACGGCTTCCCACGCCACGGCCCAATCGCACTGCTGCACCAAGACCGCCGTAAGCGTGATCTGGAACGGCGTCCCCGGCCACCAGGGATGCGAATAATCGAAATGGCTTCGCAGCCGGCGGTAAACATCCGCCAGCCGAACCGCCGTTTGCCGATGAAACTGCATGTTTCCCCCCGCCTTGAGCGAACCAAACGCCTCCTCCCTAATCCTATACGCAATTCCGCCGCGCTTTTTGCACAAACGCACAAACATCGTCCACCCAGAAGCGGCTAGTTTTCGTCGCTGGCCGATGCGCTTTCGTTTTCATCGGCGATGCCCAGGGTTTCCATCCGGCGGTAGAGTTTCGCGCGGGTCAGGCCCAACAGGTCGGCGGCTTTCTTTTTGTTGTAGCGGGCGTCTTCCAAGGCCAATTCGATTTGCTCGCGCTCCACCTGTTCGAGAAACGGCTCCAAAGGCCGGGCCTTGGGTTCGAAGGCCGGACCGACGGATTGGGCGTCGCGGCCCATGCGGAACCGGAACGGCAGATCATCTTTGCCGATGATGACATCCTGGCAGGCGGTGCGGGCCTCTTCGATGACCGCCGCCAACTCGTCCAGATTGGCGGGCCAGTTGTATTCGCGAAGCTCCTTCCAGACCTCCGCGCTGAAGCCTTCCAACTGGCGGTCGGCCCCCACGTTCATCCGCTCCAAAAACGCCTGGGCCAACAGTTCCAAATCCCGCGGCCGGTTTTGCAACGTCGGCAGCGAAATCCGCAGCGGAGAGATGAGATAAAAAAAATCCGTCCGCATCGCCCCGGACTCGACCAGCGCATCCAAATCCTCCGCAGTCCCGGCCATCAATCGCAAACCGCTATCGCCGACTGTTTCCGGAAACGAGTCGGCGACGAACTCCTGCACATCGCGGGGCATGGCGTCCACGTTCTGCAAAAAGACGGTGCCCGGCGTCATCGTCGGCTCGGGCGAAGATTCTTCTTCAGCGTCTTGCCGGACGCTCTTAAACATCCGCCTGAGCGTTCGCTTGAGGTCGATGGGCAGCATCCTGGCGCAGTCCAAAGGCACGAACGACGCTTGCCGAAAATCGAGGGCCTCGTGAATCCTGCGGGCGGTCTCGTGATGGATTACGCGGGCGATGTGCTCCTTGCCGGTGCCCGCTTCGCCTTCCAACACCAACGCCGAGCGACCGGCGATCGCCAATTGCACCTGCTGCACGACGCGGAGCATGGCTTCGCTGTTGGCGATGATCGTGCTCATTCCGAATCGGCTCCGCAGCCGGCGCGGAGCGAAGTCAATTCCGCATGCAGCCGCTGCGCCGGCGAATCGGCGACGGAGGTTTGAGACGATCGGAGTTCTTCCAAGACGACCAGCACACAATCCACCTGGCCAGAGTCGTCCAACAACGGCACGTGCTTGAGCCACCGGGTCACGGGCGGCCCGCTTTGGCGAGGCAGAGTGGCCGGGGCCTCCACAGGCTGGCCCTCGAACACCCGCGGCGGCGGGCACAGACTTCCCAACAAAGCCCGCACGGTTTGCGGATCGCCTTCGGTCGTGTATTCGCACACGGAGCCGAGCACCAGGTCCGCGCCCCACCCCGTGAGCCGTTCAAACCCGTGGTTGAAAAACAGCACCTTGCGATCCTTGCCGATGAGCGCCAAGGGCGTCGCCGCCGAAGAAAGCCGGCTGTTCAATCGCGTCTGGGAACGAGACTTCGCCATGAATGATGCGTCAGTGGTCCTCGGTTATCAATCAGCGCTGCACGCGGCCGCTGCCGGAGCCGCGCATCAGGCTTTCGATCTCGGATCGCGTCACGTAATTGAAATCGCCTTTGATGCTGTGCTTCAAACAACTCGCGGCGACGGCGTATTCGAGAGCCGTGGGAAACGTATCGAGCCCCGGCGTGTTCATGGCGAAGATCAATGCCCCGGCAAACGAATCCCCCGCCCCGACGCGGTCCACGATATTGCGAATCTCATAGGGAGTATAAACGCCGTCCGCCGTCGTCGGTGCGAAATGCGACTTTTGAGAACCGGATTCGTAATACATCGCCCCCCAATTGTTATGGCTCGCGGAAAGGCTTTCGCGAAGCGTGATCGCGACGCCTAAGACGTTGGGGAACTCTTCCACAATCCGCCGGGCCACGCCTGCGTAAGCCGCCGCGTTGAGTTCACCGGCCTCCACATCGGTTTCCTCCGCCCGAATACCAAGCGCCAAATCGGCGTCTTCCTCGTTGGCGATCACGTAATCGATCAAAGGCATCCGTTCCCGCATGGTTTTGCGGGCCAGGTCCACCGGAGGGGTTTTCTTGTCCCACCGCCAGAGTTTTTTGCGGTAGTTCAAATCGCAGGAGATTTTTAAGCCGCGCTCCCGCGCATTTTTGAGGGCCAGCAACGTCGCTTCCGCGGCGTTCTCGCTCAAAGCCGGCGTAATCCCCGTGACGTGCAGCCAGTCGGCCCCCTCAAACGAGGCGTTCCAATCGTACTCGTCAGGATCAAAAATCGAAATCGCCGATCCGTCGCGGTCGTAAGTCACGGTGCCGCCGCGCTGGTTGGCTCCGGTTTCGACAAAATAAATCCCAAACCGGCCGCGGTTTGAGCGGATCACCAGCTCAGCATCCACGCCGAGCTTTTTTAGTTCCTGGACGAACGCGTCGGTGATGGGGTTGTCGGGCAGCACCGTCAGAAACGCAGACTTCCCGCCCTGAACCGCCACCGAGACCGCGACGTTGAGTTCCCCGCCGCCGAACGTGGCATCCAAAGTCCCGGGCATCGTCTGCCGGAGCCGGTAAAACTCCTGCGGCGCGAGCCGGAGCATCACTTCGCCAAAAGTGACCAGTCGCATCGGTTAGTTTTCCTTTGATTCTTGGCTGAGGGCTTCGCCTTCCTGCCACCACCAGCGGAAGAGGTTTCGGGTATCGACGTAGCGGGCATCGCCGGAGGTGGCTCCCAGGACGACGACGATCACCGATTTCCCGCCGCGCTCGCCGAGCGAAACGAGACACGCCCCGGCCGCGGAGGTCGTGCCGGTTTTGATGCCGTGGTAGCCCCGGATGCCCAAAAGCTGGTTGGTGTTCTTCCAAACGATGTTCCGCCGATAGCCGCCCGGCCCCGTCAAAGTGCAGCCGTGCTGCCGGGTGTTGATGTACTCCCGAAACTTGGGAAGCCGGATCGCCGCATGCCCAAGCTTCGCCAAATCCTCGGCGGTGCTCTGATGGCCTTCCGCGGTGAGGCCGTGCGGATTTTTGTAAGTCGTGTGCTCCATGCCCAAGGCTTTTGCAGTGCGGTTCATCTCCGCCACGAACGAATCCAGCGGATCGGGTTCTTCGGTTTTGTCCTTGGCAAACCGGCCGCCGAAGTGCTCGGCCAAGGCGATCGAGGCATCGTTCCCCGAAGGCAGCATGAGTCCGTAAAGCAGTTCTCTGACGGGGAGCCGTTCTCCCGCGCGAATCCGCGCCGACGAGCCGCCGGTGGTGTCGGCCCTCTCGGAAAACACGACCTCTTCGTCGAACACCTTTGGCTCGGTCTCGGCAAGTTTCAAGACGAGATAGGCCGTCATCATTTTCGTCGTGCTCGCGAAATCGCGGGGTTTGTCCGCCTGCCGGCCTTCCAAAAGTTTCCCCGTCTCGGCGTCGGCAATCGCCCAGGCTTTCGAGGTCACCAGAGGCGGCCCGCTGAGCGGGTCCGCGTCGGTGACGGGCAACTCGGCGTGATTGACTTGTTCCGGAGCCGGCACTGGCGGGTCGGTTGTCACCAATGTTCCGAGCGCCTTCCAAGTCTCCGCCGCGACGATGCCGCTGACCGTCAGCTTGTGCTCTTTCTGAAACCGCTCCACGGCCGATTGGGTTTCGGGGCCGAACTCGCCGTCTTGGGCAATTTGCGGCGAAGGCTCCAAGCGGGCGTTCAAGGTTCTTTGCAAGTCCTCAACCAACGGGCCTTCCGCACCGAGTTTCAGTTCCTGCGGATTCGCCGCCGCGACCGCAGGTTTGGAATTAAAATGATCGAACACAATCTTCGCCACGTCGCTGCACAACCGCGTGCCGGCGTTGTCTTCGGTCCAGCGCTGGTCCTGGTTCTCCGCCGTCAGCACGCAGAGGGCAATCGGCCCCGACGGAGAAAAGATGATCCCCGCATCCGTGCGGACCCGCGAGACCGAACCGGTCTTATGAGCCACCTTGGTTCCCGCCGGCAAAAGCCGCGGAAAGCGGGCTTTGTCCTCGCAGCGCTCCAGATGTTCGAGCATCGCCTTCGTGTGTTCCGCATCGGCCAGTTTGCCTTGATGGAGAAGCTCCAAGAGCGAAACCAGCTCCTTCGCTGTCGTGCTGCCCAACCCAAATTGCCGGCTGCGGTCGGGGGCGATGGATGTGTCCCGCCGGAACACCTTGGCATGGATTTTCGTGTTGGGAAAGCCGAGCTTCTCCATATATTCGTTGGTGGCTTTCAACCCGATTTGATCGAGCACCAGGTTCGTGGCCGTGTTGTCGGAATAGGCGATCATCAAGCGAATCGCGTCCCGCAGCGGAAACCGGGCCCCCGGGGAAAACTGCGTGGTGAGGATCCCCGAACCGGGCACCTTGTCTTCCTCTCGCAATGTGACCGGGGCATCGAGGTCGATCTTTCCCGCCGCGGCCTGGCGGTAGGCTTCGATCATCACCGGGAGTTTGATCAGGCTCGCCGTGGACATCGGTTCGTCGGCTTGAAAATCGAACCCCGTGCCCAGCTTGAGATGTTTCACCGACACCGCGACCCGCCCGCGATGCGACTGGAGCCTCGGCAGCAATTCCTCCTTCAGCCCCGCCGAGGCTTGGGAGAACATGAGCGCGAAAATCGAGCGCAGTGCCGAGGGCGAAACGATGCCGTTCGGTGACTCGCATGGCCAGAACTCCTCAAAGGTTTGATCCGTTTGGCAAAACCAACGGCTTACAGATTAAACCAAAACCGAGGCAAAGGCCAAAGCATCGGCGAAAAACTCGCGGCGAAGGGTGGACGGAAGAAACAAACAAACGGGCCTTGGACACCGGCGGGATCATTCCGCGGCGAAGCAAAGCCCGAGGGAAGAAGTTGAGAAAGGTGAGGATCGCTCGAACAATAATTGTCGCATCGATCAGCCGCAGGGCGCTAGCCCCGGTTTATTGGGATAACCGGACGCTAGCGCGCTCGGGCTGATACATGGTCCCTATTTCATCTGAAACGTCAAGGCGTTATCGCCTGGTTGGATGGCCGCGTTTAAGCCGCTGGTGACTTCGCTGCGGTATTTCGGAGGGATTTGGGGAAGGGCGGTTTTCACGGAAGGAGGCTCCGCACCGGCGGGAAGTTCTTCCCCGGCCGGCAAGATCGCGACCGCATATTTGCCCGCGGGAATCGGCTCGGCGAATTGAAAGACGCCGTTCGCGGAAATCGCCGCCGCCGACACCGGCCGTCCCGGTTCGGCAAATAACAGCACCTGCCCGTCTTCGAGCGGCTTGCCTTTGAGGGTCACCGTGCCCTGCACGCTGCCCGAAGGTTCCGAGCCGCCGCAACCGCAAAGTGCTCCGAGGAAAACGGCCAAAGCGGCTGCGGATAACGAATGCGTTTTAAGAATCTTCAAGAGTCCTGGAATCATCGGTCTGTTCCGTGATAAGAGAATTGGGAGGGAGAATCGTTTCTCGATTGATCGTCAAAACTGGCCGACGACCTGGCCGTCGTTTCGGGCGCCGAGGCTGCGGAAGGTGTTGAGGTTCATGTTTTCCGAGAGGAAATGCACCGAGCCGTCGACGAGTAGCACTTGAGTTCCTCCCGGGTGAAACGAGTTGAGCACGGTGTTGCCGTCGTACGTCGCGTCGCAGCCCGAGCCACCGACGCAAACCGAGAGGCCCGCATTGATGGGATACCTGAGCGTCGTGGTGGCGGACCCCCACGGGGAACCGGTCATGGAAGCCGGCCGCTGCGTGACCGTAAAACCCGCCCAACCGCCGTGGTAGTTTGCGCGGATGTCTTTCGTGCCGCCCACGCGTCCCGATTGCTCGCCGACGATCATCGTATTCGAGGCCCCGTCCGTCACGTCGCGGATCCGCGTGTTGCCGTTGGGGAACAGCATGCCGTTCTCGCAGAAGATCCCGCCGTAACCGGTCGTCCCGGAACACACGCCCGTGTTCCCGCCGGGGTCGGGCGTGGCGCCCGCGATGCCGACGTAATCCATCGTCTGCCCGAGCTCGGCATTGTTATATGTCGGGGACTGTCCGCTGGCGTTTTTGGAGTTGGGGCTGGAGGGGCAATTCCAATTGGGCACAGCGAGCCCCTTGAGCACGGCATTCCGGCCGGTCCCGTAGCCGTAGCTGCCGCTGTCTTCGCGCTTGCTCGAAAACCCGCCAATGGTCGCTTGCGAATTGATGTCCACGTTGTTGTAGAGCGCGGCCTGATCGAGATAAGGCAAAATGCCCACCCGCCAATTCGGCGCGCTGATGGGATAACGCGTCCCCATCGGAAACGTCAGGTTGGAATCGTGATAGTTGTGGAGCGCCAAGCCGAGCTGCTTGAGCTGGTTCTTGCACTCGGTGCGGCGGGCGGCTTCGCGGGCTTGCTGCACCGCGGGCAATAACAAGGCAATCAAGATGGCGATGATCGCAATCACCACTAAAAGCTCGATCAACGTGAAGCCCCGTAAGCGGGCGGACCGATTCAATCGCGTCGGCAACATGATTTCGACTCCTCGAAACAAAAAAATCAAAACAGGAATGGGAAAACAATCGGGGCGCGGACCAAGACCGCAAAAGGCACGCGGAAAACAGTCCAATCGCGGGAACAATCCGAAGGAAGACAAAGCGGGATTCACGGGCGGGAATAACGTGCGATGGCCCGTCGCACGGCCGAGTTACGGTAGGGAGATTACATGGGGCAGACGGACTCCAGCGTGGGGCAGGCGGGTTTCAGGCGGGTCGAACGCTTGGGCTCAAACGAGTCGTTGACTCGAAAAGCAATCGGCATGCCAAGGCGTTCGCAATCGAGATCTCCGCTTTGATAAACCGCGGCGATTGATGGGGAAACCGCGGAAAATCCGCAAGTTTTCCAACGCGCGCCCAAATGCAGAAAAGATCTTCGCGAAGGAACTTTCCGCACCACGCCTGCGATTTCGCTTGGCAAATCCGCGCAGGGATTGGGCAAATGATGGGAGCCCTTTCGGAACCGATTTGCGATGATCGGCGGAGTCTTTTAGGCGCGGTTCAGCCAGCGTTTGAGCGTGGCCAGATCGCGCTTCATCGCCGCGAAATGCTCGGGGACCAATTCCGGCTTGCGGTGGTCCAGGTATTCCTCGTGCAAGGAAACCGGGCCGTCGAAATTCGATTGGGCGAGCATCTGGAAAACCTGCGGGCTGACCTGCCCTTCTCCCAACGGCACGTTTTCCGGTTTTCCGTTGACCCAGCGGAAATCCTTCGCGTAAACGGTGTCGATATGCGGGCGGATTTTTTGGAACGTGATCGGCCAACTCATCCCGCCTTCCACCGCGGCGTGGCGGATGTCGTAAGCCACGCCGATTTGCTCCACTGGAATCCCTTCGAGCACGACAGCCAAATCCCAAATCGCCGCGCCGAGGAGTTTACCGCTGGCGTGATTTTGATACACCGCCCGAATGCCGATCTCGCGGTTCATCGCCGCGAGGTCCTTGAGCTGGGCTTGCCATTCGTGGAGTTGCTGGTCGACGGGCCGTTTGAGATCGTAGGTCAGATACTTCATGCGATACCGCCGGATGCCCAGTCCAGCCGCGGTCCGCAGCACCTTGGCCGTGAGTGGATCGCGAGGATCGTTGATGTCGGAGGTCATCACCGTGATTTCCAGGCCCCGCTTTTTGAGAGCCAGGGCCAGCCTGGGCAATTTGTCTTGGGCCTCCGCCGGCTCGATGTGGCCGCCTTTTCGAATCGGGGCTTCGATGCCGTCGAAACCCAATTCGGCCACACCCTCGGCCAGTTGATCGAACGAGAGGGAATTGAACGGCTTCGTAAATACGCAAATCGGCTGCTCGGGTTCCTTCTTGTCGCCGGCCGCTTTCGCGAAGGGATGCCATAGCGTCCCGGCCAACACGCTTGAAGCCGCCGCGACCAGAGCCTGCCGTCGATTGATGGGATCGGTCATGGGATGATTCCTCGGGCCGCGGGACCTAAAACGGAAAGCGAACGACTACGCGATCAGGTCGTCGATAATTCGGCCGTGGACATCGGTCAGACGGAAGTCGCGGCCGGCATAGCGGTAGGTGAAGCGTTCGTGATCGAAGCCGATCAGCCGGAGAATCGTCGCGTGCAGATCGTGGACGTGCACGCGGTTTTCCACAGCTTTGAAGCCGAACTCGTCGGTGGCCCCGTAAACCGTCCCGGCTTTTACCCCGCCGCCGGCGAGCCACATCGTGAAGCCGTAGTGGTTGTGGTCCCGGCCGTTGACTTTGCCCTGGTTGCTGCCTTTCTTGGGCAATTCGACGGCGGGAGTGCGGCCGAACTCGCCGCCCCAGATAATCAAAGTCTCTTCGAGCATCCCGCGCTGTTTGAGATCCGTGATCAAGGCCCCGATCGCCTGGTCGCATTCGCGGGCCAGCCGGCGGTGGTTGACTTCGATGTCGTCGTGGCTGTCCCAAGGCTGGCCCTGGCCGTGCCAAACCTGCACAAAGCGAACGCCGCGCTCAACGAGCCGGCGGGCGATCAGAATCTGCCGAGCCTGCGTACCGGGACCGTACATCTCCTGAATGTGCTTCGGTTCGCGGCTGACATCGAAGGCCTCGGCTGCCTCTTGCTGCATGCGGTAGGCGAGTTCGAAGGATTGAATGCGGGCGTCGAGTTCGGGATCGTTCGGCCGCTGGTCTTGATGCCGCACGTTGAGGGCCAACAGCAAATCCAACTGCCGGCGTTGGTCGGCTCTCGAGACGCGGTCGTTTTTGATGTGGGCGATGAGCTTGTCGATCTCGGTGTGCTTCGTGTCAATATAAGTCCCCTGGTAAATCCCCGGCAAGAAACCCGACTGCCAGTTTTGCGATTCCTGGATCGGATAGCCGCCAGGACACATCGCGATAAACGCCGGCAGGTTTTGGTTCTCGCTGCCCAAGCCATATGTGAGCCAGGATCCCAGGCTCGGCCGGATCAAGCGGGCTTCGCCGCAGTTCATCAACAACAGCGACGGCTCGTGGTTGGGGACGTCGGCGTGCATCGAACGAATCACCGCCAGGTCGTCCACGCACTTCCCCACGTGCGGGAAAAGCTCGCTGACTTCGATGCCGCTCTGGCCATATTTTTGAAACTTGAACGGCGAAGGGAAAGCGGCTCCGGTGGGGCGCTCGGTGCGGAGATTCCCGTTCGGCAATTTCTTCCCCGCGTACTTTTGCAACATCGGCTTGGGATCGAAGGTGTCGACATGCGATGGGCCGCCGTTCATGAAGAGATGAATGACGTGCTTGACCCGCGACGGAAACTGGGCGGGCTTGGGAGCCAGCGGGTTGGGCCCGCGGAGTCCCGCGTCCGCCTTTTGACTTTGAACGAGGTTTCCCGTCTGCTGGAGCAACTGGGCGAACGCCAGCGATCCCAGCCCCATGCCGCTGCGGGACAACATCTCGCGCCGATTGAACGGTGGGTGTAACATGCCTGAACCTTGATGCGAATTCTGTTTCGATTTGGCTGACGAGGATTGGTGGTCCGCGCATGCGGACCCTAGACTGCTGTGCGGACCATTTTCACTTCGTGGCCCAAAATCATTGCAACAACGGGCGCGCGATTCTGCAAGCCATTCGTAGAATTCCAAGAAACCCAATGGTCCGCACAGCGGACCCTAGTGTGCCTGTGAGTGTATCTGGTTCGAGAGGTGGAAGTCCCCTTCAGGCAGACGCTCTCCGGCCTGTATCTGATGGTCACTGCGTCCTGACGACAGGGGGTGGGAAACAACCGGAGGAGAACGACCATTCCGTAACGCAAGTGAACTCGATTCGGCCGGGCTGTCTGGCGAGCCTGCTAGGGAACGGCGAAGCCCAGACCTGTTTTGGGAAGCCCGCCACGCTGAGGGACCACCCTGCGGGCGGTGCCCGCGTGTCAAAGCGATGGCGGGAGCAGTCAGGTGGTTGGAGGCGGAATGGTCCGAAGGCCAGATACATAAAGCAGGGAGACCTGTCGGATGACCAAGACCCCACCGGGGAACAGGAAGCAGTGCGGGACGCCGGGTGCCACTGGCGCCGGGTGCCACTGGCAACTTGTTGCCAGTGGCTTCGCGGAATTGGCTTACGGACGGTTTTCCCGGTGTGTGTTTGGATTGTAAAAACACTGGCAGCAAGCTGCCAGTGGCACCCGGGCGCTTCTGCGGTGTGTGTGGCCGGAAATTCTGGCGGGGTTAAGTTGGTTGGTCAATTGAGGTTCCAGTGAGAGTCCCAGGCGTGGCTTTGGTGGAGGGCTTCCAAGGCCATTACGGCCAGGGCGTTGTCGGGATCCCAGCGGCGGCCTTTGCCTTTGATGCGGCTGGTGGTCGTGCGGCATTGGGCTTCGGTTGGACCGCTGCCGATTTGCCACCCGTTGGCGCGGAACTCGGGGTATTTAATCAGATGGCTGCGTTCGGCCATGTAGTGCAAGAGTCCATCCAGGGCTTGCTTTTTCGTTTCGTTTTCCAGTTGGGCCCGCTGGGTCGTGAGCTGATCCCACGCTGTTTCGTAACCTTCATGCTTGAAGGTGTGCATCAATTCGTCCAGCCAGCTTTTGCCGGCTTCGTCGTCTCCGTAAAGCGACCGCCGCGTCTTTTGCGCGTAATCCCGAAGATGCCAGAAGTCGAGTCCGCGGGCGGTCAACCGCAGGCCTTGTTTCTCCGCTTGGCGATCGATCCACACGGCCCCGTCATAAATCCCGATCGAAGCGTCCGCCTGATCCAACTGAATCCGCGAGGCGTCCCGGCGCATCACCCGCCCGACCACTTCATGGTCGCCCCGGCTGACGCTGATCCAGCGGTTTTCCTGGTCTTCCGAATAAAACTGCACCAGACGAAATTCCTTGTACGGGCCGTCGGCGCCCGGCTTCAATCGTTCCAACGGATTGAGAGAGCGGCCCTCGGATTTGCGTTCTTTCCGTTTCTCGACGACCTGAGCCCGCCGCTGCTTCTTTTCCGTCTCCGTGATCACGGGAACCTTCACGCCGTCACAACCGAAATACACGCGAGTTTCGCCCTCAGGGGTTTGGCAATCCGACGCCTCCCAGTCGGGCCTCAGTTCGTTGCGACGCGTTTGTTCCAAGACCGTTTGGCCTTCGGCTTCGATCAATTGCCGGAGCGTTTCCTTGCCGATCGAAAGCCCCGCCGCACGCTTCAGGGTCACGGACAGTTCCAGAAAACTGCTTTCGCAACGGTTCAATCGGCAGGCCAATTCGACGACGCCTTGCGTGAACTGCTGGCAGGCTTCGTCCAACCACTCATCCAGCGGCGTCACGCTGCCGCCGCCGGCTGGTTGCCAGCGAATCCGGCGAAGCTTAACCCGCCCGTTGACCGTCATCACGGTGTGCTTCTGGCGACCTTTGTTGCGCATGGGTGTTCCCGTCGCTTCGTTCTCCGGAGGGGGGAAAAGCGGACTCGGCTGAGTCCGCTCGCATCTGCACGGCCCGCTCGTAAGCCCGGCGGCGAAACTCGTGCATCAACTGCCGCACTTGCTCCTCACTGTCGGCAATCACGCGACCGCCCGGCGCCGCATTCACGGCCTCCATCACTTCGCCCAACAAGCCCTCAAGCTCCGACCGCATTGACTCGATATAAACCTCTTTGGCAACTCGGGGTTCCTGCATCGCAATCCCTCCTCTGGAAGTGAAATCAACTCGCCCCCGCACATCGCGGACGACAGGATTGCCTACTTTACACACTCTACCCAGTTCGCGCCATAGAAAACGGCCAGACACGGATTTATGGCACGGCAAAATCTCGCCCGAAATCCTGACCATCACGAACGCTTGGGGGGATTTTGCGGAAATTGCCCCGGCGAGTTTGGCTATGCGTGGGTGGATTCCAAAGCCCGGCTGAGCGCATCGAAGTCGGCCATCGGCACCAGGCAGACATACACGCGGTCCCGCTCCGTCCACGCGCGGATGGCCACGCGGGGCTGGGCTTGGGTCGTGGTGTAGGTGCCGTCGAAAAACGACTGGCTTTCGGGAGCCGCTTCGAGTCCCGACTTCGGCAAAACGAGCAACACGCCCCTCAAAACGCCGGCCCGCGGCTGCCGGGGATCGCGAAAATGGAACTCGTAAACCGCGACACGGTCGGCCCCTTCCGGATTCGGGGCGAAGCCCTTCGCAGAGGAAAAATGAAACCGCCGATCCATCACCCACAGACCTTCCGGCAGGCGCGGTTCAAACGGCCCGGAGAACGCCTGGAGCCGGGCGAACTCGGCCTCGGTGTAGGGCGCGGAGTTTTCCAACTCTTGCACCGTGAGCAATCGAGGTTCCGGTTCGTAGAACAGCCAGATCCCCACCGCCGCCAAAAGACTGCTCGCGAGCACCACCAAAGCCGAGAGCATCCATCGCCGCCGCACCGGAGATTTTTCCCCGGGGGAGGATTCGGGCACGCGGACCGGATTCTCTTCGAGGGCCGCGACCAAACGCTGCTTGAGATCCCCAGGCACCGGGACCTCTTGCATCGCCTCGGCGATTTGCCGATCCTGGTCCCGCCGGCGCAAACTCTTCGCCCGCCTCGGGATCCGTTTCCAGATACGCCAAAGCCTCCTCGAATACCAGATCGTGGAGATCGTCCGCATCCGGGCGAACGACTTCCAGCAGGTCGAGAGCGGTTGGGCGGTCCATAATGCCTTCTTTCCGATCGATGTCCCTCATTGACAAACCCTCCACGTTCCACCGGAGGCTTCGTCAATGAACAAAGTGAAGAACTGTAAACTTATAGCAGTAAAAGGGTTCCGAGCGTCTTCGGCTGTGACAAAATATCACGGTTTCTTCTGGTGGGCGGGAGTCGTGAGCGAATCCGCTTCTTCGCCCGCAAGGCGTTTGCGGAGATGCTGCTTCCCACGGGCCAGCCGGCTCATCACCGTGCCCAGGGGCACCTCCAACAGCTCGGCAATTTCTTTATAACTGAACTCCTGAAAATAGAACAAGACGAGTGGTTCGCGGAACTCGTCTGGCAACTCGTCCAAGACCGACTGAAGTTCCTCCATCCGCAAATGCGCGGCTTCGTCCGTCGTTTCCGACGGTTCCGGAGTCTTTTCCAGCGAAACCACGTCCGCCGTTTTTCGGGCTCGGCGTCCTTTCAAATAGGTATTCCGCAAAATGGTGAACATCCAGGACTTGGCGTGTTCGGGTTCGCGGAGTTGGTGAAGATTCGTCTGGGCGCTGAGAAACGTTTGTTGGGTCAAATCCTCGGCATCCGCCGCGGACCCGCTCAGCCGGTAGGCGAATCGGTACAGACGTTCGTAATAAACGTCCACCAATTCCGGCAGAGTGGGACACTTCGCAGAGCGTTTGCCGTTGTCCATAGTCCTTCCTAACAAGTAGGACCCGCAAGGGGGCCGGATTATTCCCGGTTCCTCACCGAAATCCGCGGGAGTTTTCTCATTCCTTGGCCGGATATGAGGGTCTGAAGGCCGATAATCCCCTGAAATTTGGGGAAAAGTCGTTCAGAGAACGCAAACCGGCCCGGTTCGGATGAGCGAAATCCCCGAAAACCCGCTCTGTACGAAAAATTAGCGGCCGGCCGACTCGGGCTTAGGCGGGGGGATTTCGCGAATTTGAATCTGCTTGGAATCCCATTCGAGGGTCTTGGCGGCTTCTTGCGGGAATTCCCAGCCGGTTTTGTCTTTTTGATAAATCCGCACTTGGGAATTCTCGGCCGCCATCGCCACGGCTTGGGGGATGTCCAAAAACCGGAGCACGTTCAAAAAAATCGGCCCGTCGCGATGGGTTTGGCTGAGGTTCCACAAATCCAGCCGGTAAACATGCGGTTCGAACAGGGCCGCGTACAGCGTGATCCCCGCCATATTGCGTTCGCCCTGCATCCACAGCTGGGTGTCTTTCATGCCTTTCACGTTGCGGAGCGCCTGGGCGGCCCGGCGAAGGTCCCAGACCTGCATGCTGTCCCAGGTTTGGCCCAACAGCATAAACCGCCTGCGGGTCTGGGTTTGCGATCGCTGATCCTGTTTCCAAGCCGTCGGCCCAATGCCCCGCGGAGCGATGTAGGCCATTGCCCAGGGGAAAGACTCGAACATCTTCTTGTTTTGTGCAAATTCTTCCGCGTTTTTTGCGACGGAGATTTCCTCCGCAAACTGCTCTGGGAAACCGGCCCGCATCATCGCGACGAAATTCTTCCAAGCCTCGGCATCCAGGACATTCAGCACGGCGAGCTTCAATTCCTCCGGTTTCAGCCCATCCCTGTGGGCCACGTACAACCGAAGTCGAATCCCATCCCGGCTGGTGAAGTCATACGCCGACAGCCGCACGCCGTCTTTCAGGGCGGAAAAAGCTTCTTTCAAATCCAGCTTTTCGCCGGGCGGGTATTCGTCCGTCGGCCAGCCGCGGAAGCAGCGGGATTCGAGTGCCTGCCGCCATTCGGTTTTTTGTTTGTTCCACTCTTCTTTCGACGCGGGAACTTTCGGCGGGGCGGCTTGGGGGACGAAGGTTTCTTGGATCTTCGTGTTGATTTGATCCTGGGGAAGTTCGCCCGGCGGGAACACCGCGAGCTCCGCCGGGTCGAAAAACGGCTTGGCGGCGGTTTCGATCAAAGGCGACGGGTTTTGGCCTTTGAGGTGCTCGTTGAACCAATGGAAGGCGTGCACCCGCAGGTTCTGCGTGTCCTTGTGCGGGCCTTCGGTGATTTGGAGGCCGATCTTGTCCTCGGCTCCCAGGAGCTTATAAATCCGCCGCGTCTTGAAGTACACATCCACGACGCCGTCGAGCGGGAAGATGCGGTCCTTGTCGCTGTTGGAGATGAGCAGCGGCCGGGGCGCGACCAAGGCCGCGACCTGGGCGAAATCCCAGCGGTAGGTGTTGACGGGATACATACAGTCGCAGTGCCCTTCCACGCAGCCATCGACGACGTGGTTCTTCAAACTCGTAATCCCCGCCACCGGCACGGCGACTTTGATGCGTTCATCGAGCGCTGCGATCCACCAACTGTAAGCCCCGCCGCCGGACCGCCCGGTGACGCCGAGGCGGTCTGCATCGACTTCGGGGCGGGTTTCCAGATAATCCAAAGCGCGGATGCAGTTCCAGGCCTCCGCGCCCGCCGAGGAATACCCCCGCGCATTCCACCACCACATCCCATACCGGTAAGTGCCGTGATGGAGGCCTTCGATCTCGCCGAGTTGCACGGTGTCGATGGTCAGGCAGGCATAGCCGTTGCGGGCGAACCATTCGCCGTGGTGCTGATAGGTCGTCTTATTGCCCAGGCTCATGCCATCCTTCTTTTTCCCGCCGTGTCCGCAGACGTAAAGAATCGTGGGGAGTTTGCCTTCAAAGGTTTTGGGCTTATAGAAGTTCGCGGTGACGTAGAACCCGGGCCGGGATTGAAAGTGTAATTTCTCCACGACAAACTCATCCGCTTCCAAAGTCCCGGTGACAACCGGCTTCAAGGGCGTCTTTTCGGGGAAAGGATCGAGGCCGAGCATTTCCCGCAGTTGCCGGCGATATTCGCCCCGGTGTTTTTCCCAATCCTCGCGAGTCTGAATTTCGGCCAGCGATTGCCGGGTGAGTTTTTCGGTCTCCCGGCGAAAGTATTCCGCGATCATCTTGTCGCCGCGGCTTGTGTCCAATTGAGCGAACGCCGCGTTCGGAAAGAGCGAACCCATCAACAGGCAGATGAGAAGAAAGGCAGCGTGTTGGGCGGCGGGATCAATCGAACGGGATGCTTCGGAGCGTGCGGTCATGGTGGGTCTCTCCAAGTTAAGTGGGGCAATTTCTGCCATTCTCCGCGACTGGGTGGCTGGGGCGCAGATTTCTCTCGGGATAAAGTGAGGCCAGCGAATCCTGGGGCTATGGAGGCGAGAGAAATCACTCCCATGGCCCCAGCGTTCGAAACGCGTTTTTCGCTTGATCCCTTCCTGTGCGCCCCAGCCACCCTCACCCCCCCTGAGTTTGAGTAGTTAAGGGGGCAATTTCTGCCATTCTCCGCGGTTGGGCGGTTTTTGCAATGACACGCGGCCAAACATTCGATGTGATATACTCATTCGGTGTTGTTCGATCGCTTCCCGTTTGTCACTTTGTGGTCTTTGCTCCTCTGTGGCCTTTGCCCCTTGACTCTTCCCGCCATGTCTTTCGATCCCGATCTGATCCGCACGCTGGAACCTTATGGAAACGTGCTCTCGACCCGTTTGCAGGATTCGCGCGGGCCGCGGGCTTATTTTCGCGATGCGGAGCTTGAACTCCTCGAACGCCACCTCGACCACGCCAAGCACAATTCGTTTTTATTGGTCGGCCCATCGGGTGGCGGGAAGTCGGCCATCTTGTACGAACTCTTCCGCCGGGTCGCTCAGCGGGAACGAAAACCCTGGCTCGTGCTCGAGACCTCGACCTCCATGTTGATGGCCGGCACCTCGTACATCGGCGAATGGCAGACCCGCGTGCAGGAACTGGCCGGCTTCGCCCAGCGGCCGTTGTCGATCGCCGTGTATTTCACCGACATCCATCAACTCCCCGACGCGGGGAAGCATTCCAAGTCGGACGAGAACATGGCCGCGTTCCTGGCGTCGTTCGTCGAGAACGGCGACGTGACGCTGATCGGCGAATGCACGCCGGATTCCTTCCGCAGCGGGATCGAACGCCATCCTTCGTTCAACAAGCTCTTCACGGTGTTCCGCATCGAGGAACCGTCCGAGCAGGACGTCCGCCAGATCGTTCGCCGCTCCGCCGACGCCATCGCCGAGCGGGCCCTGTTGGAATCCGGCCGCAAGCTGATCTTCCCGGAAAACACGCTGACCGCGATTCTGGACTTCGGCGAACTCTATTTCCCCGGCCTCGCTGCGCCCGGCGGAGCGATCAAACTCCTCGAGCAACTCGTCAATTTGAAATTGAACCACACCGCCGCCGCCACCAACGGAGAACGGCTGCCGGCGGAATTCGAGACGGAAATCCAGCACGAAGACGTGGTGCAGACGCTGGAATCCTTCACCGGCATTCCGGGACGGTTGTTGGACGATTCGCAACCGCTCAAGCTCCCCGAGGTCCGACAGTTTTTCGAGTCGCGAGTCATCGGCCAGCCGCAGGCGGTGGAATCGGTGATCGATTTGATCACGCTCATCAAAGCCGGCCTGACCGATCCCGAAAAGCCAATGGGCGTGCTGTTTTTCGTCGGGCCGACGGGCGTGGGGAAGACGGAACTCGCGAAAGCGCTCGCGGAGTTCATCTTCGGCTCGAGCGACCGCATGATCCGCTTCGACATGTCCGAGTTCAAAGATTTTCACTCGTTCGAGAAATTCATCGGCAGCCCCGGCGCGGGCGGATTCGCCGCTCCACATGGGCAGCCTGCTCAGCCGGGTTCGCCAGCAACCGTTCTCGGTGATCCTGTTGGATGAGATCGAAAAAGCCCATAGCAATATTTTCGATCTTCTTTTGCAGGTGTTCGACGACGGGCGGCTGTCCGATCCCGCGGGCCGGACCACGAACTTCACGCAGACGATCATCATTATGACCTCGAACCTGGGCAGCGATTTGATCGATGCTCCGCCCCTGGGCTTCCATACGCCGCCCGAAAACAGCCTGCAGGAGGAATCGGTGCGGGCGATGGAAAGTTTCTTCCGGCCGGAGTTTTTGAACCGCATCGACCGCATTGTTTCCTTCAGGCCTTTGGAGCGCGAGCACGTGCGGATTCTGGCCCAGCGGGAACTGGGGCAGGTGCTTCTCCGCAGCGGCATCACCCGGCGGGAATTGCGGGTCGATGTGGACCCCGGCGTGATCGACATTCTCGTCCGCGAAGGTTTCAGTCCGATCTATGGAGCCAGACCCTTAAAGCGGGCCGTCGAGAAATTTGCGCTCCTGCCCATCGCCCGGCAGATTGTGCATATGACCGGCGAAAACCGGCAGTCGCTGTTGCGTTTGTTGCCGGCGGGGAACGGGATCACGGTGCGGATCGTGCAGGACCGCCTGAGCCGAAAACAGGAATCCATCGCCAAGGGCGTGCAGGTCGTCGATCCGATCCACGGCACCAAGAGCAAGCTCAAGCCCGGCCAGATCGAAGAACGCATCACCCTCCTGCAAACCGCGATCGCGAACCTGGAGCAGCAATGTGCCGACCGCAAGCTCGAGCAGCAAAAGACCGACCTCTTGCATCGGACGACCGAGGTCGATTTCTGGGACGATCCCGAAGCAGCCCGCGACGTGCTGGGGGAAATCTATCGGCTGGAACGCCTGCTCGAAGCCGTCGCCCGCGTGCGGAAGCGCACGGAGGAATTGGTGCGGCAGTTTGAGTCGGCGAAGAGCCAAGGCGACGCAGACAAGCTCGCGGCCGTCGCGGAGAAGGCGGCCCACAGCCAACAGCACGCCGACCTCGTGCGGTTCAGCCTGGAGTGTCAAAGCGAACTGGACCGCAGCGATGCGTTCGTGGCGATTTCGACCGTCGATGACGATGCCCCGGACGATCTCGTGGGAAACGTCGCTGACATGTACATCCATTGGGCGCAGCTCAAAGGTTTCGAGGCGAAGATTATCGATGAGGAACTCTTCTCGCCCAAGCAGACGCGGCAGCTGACGCTGTTGGTCGAAGGCGTGGCGATCTTCGGGATGCTCCGCGGCGAAGCGGGGATGCATGAGATGGTTTACGGGCGGACGCCCAAGCACGCGAAGAAGTCGAAGTTCGTCAAAGTCCGGGTGCTGCCGGTGGCCGACAGCGACGATTCGGACATCCCGCCGTCCGAGGTTTCCCTCGAAAAGCAAAAAACGCACGGCCGGGGTCTCCGGTGCAAACGCTACCGATCCAAGGTGACGGCCACGCACCGCCCGTCCGCCACCAGCATCTCGGCGACGAGCGATCTTTCTCCCGAAGAGGCCGCCCCGCTCGTGGAAGACTTATTGCATTCGGAACTCGCCTATCGGCAAATGCTCGAGGCCGGCGGCGAGGATCCCGAATCGCAGGAAGCCGTGCAGGTGGAAGACATCATCCGCAAATACACGCTGCGGCCCAGGCCTTCGGTCCGCGACGCCCGCACTGGGGTGACGGCGAACAATATCAACGAACTCTGGAAAGGAGCGATCGACGAGTTCCTCTACGCCGCCCTCCGCGCGCGAAATGAACCCGCCGTGACATAGGAGCGGTTTTCAGTCGCCGACTTTCCTGGCTAGGCGATCGGAGCTTCGTGGCGTTCGACGAGGGAACTCAGATACAACAGCGCGGACTCTTCGTTGCTCGCGAACGCGCACATCGCATGAATCGCGCTCAGCACATCCCGGCGGCTGATTTGGCCGACGAGTTTTCCCTCCCTGAGCACGGGCAGCCGGCGGGCGTGGGTGTTGATGAAAATCTGCGCGATGCTCAACAGGTCCATGTCCTCGTCGATGGTCAACGCCTCGGTGTCCATGTAGGCATAAACCTGGATCGAGGGCAACTGTTGATAGGCCCCCTCCACCAGAAAGCTCATGCAACAGCGTTCGGAAAACACGCCGAGGTAGTTCCGCTCCGAATCGACCACCGGGGCTCCGGAAATGCGGTACTTGAGGAGGAGGTCGATCGCTTCAAACGCATCCATGTCCGGCGAAAGCGTCACGAGTTTCGTGACCATGATGTTTTTGGCCAGAACGGGTTTCGGTGCCATGGGTCAAATCTCCTCATGGAGCGCAGGAAGTACGGAGTCTCAGAGCCGAGACGATGGATAGCGGTCAGGAAAATGTGAAACGGGTACAGAGAATTTATAGCTTAACAAAACGCCCATACAGTCAACAGCGCTTTTCCCAACTTTTCCCAAAAAACAACAATGGGAGGCAATCAGCCCGAACGCGCCAGCGCATGATTTCTCGGGTTGAAAAAACTAGCCGCCGGGCGTAGCCCCGGTTTTCGCGGAGCGAACTGGACGCAGGCGCGTTCCGGAGGATGCGGTGCGCAAGAGTAAGGTTAGCATTGAACGCGACAAGGTCCGGTTTTCGGGCCGAACCGGGGCTAGCGTCCTGCGGCTAATGAAGGATCCCGTTTAAGAAAAAAATGCTCAGCGTTTGCCGGGGATGCGTGGGGCGAGCGGGAGATTGTGCTCCAAGACGGCCGTCAGAGCCTGCCTCAAATCCGGCAGAAAGTTTTCCTCTTCCGGAATTTGCGCCGTGACTTTGACGGTGTTCTCGGCGAGGGCGTTTCGCAGCCCAACGAGGCGTTTGACTGCGGAGGTGCGAAAGGCTTCCAATTCGGCGGGGTCCAAGTCGTGGCGGAGGAGCAGGGTTTGGTCCTGGGAGCGCTTTCGGACCAACCGGGCCAGGGTTTCTCCCTGGGTGCGATACAGAGAACCCGCGACATACGCCCGCCGGAGCCGCTGCCCGTTATCGAATTGAAAGACAGGATCGGGGCCGAAATAAATCGCCAACCGGCCATCTCGGAAAAAACCGGCGACGACGAGTTCCGCTTCGCCGGGGCATAGGAATTCCGCGCGGCGCGAGAGCTTTCGCTTCGCGCATCAGATCTTCGCGGTCGGATTCCTGCCGGGCCATTGGGAGGGTCCCTTGGGCGCGAAAGTTTTTGACGGAAGTGCTTGGTTGTGGTGGGCGGCGTGGTAAACTTAAAGTAGTGCGACGGTTATTGTCTCACAAGAGAACGCTTGGTTTCCGGAGTTCCTTTATTGCTGACCGTCGGGCCACCATCGAGGATTGCTCATGTCAACCGTTTCGCTGACTCATTCCAAATCCGAAGCCGAGATCCCGGCGCGGCGGAATCCCGACCGCGCGGGCGATGTCGACGCCAAGCAACGGATTGTGGCGGAGTTTCTGGAGCGGACCGGCTACGATGCCCTTCTGCTCCAACAGCCGGCGAACTTCGCCTGGTTTACGGCGGGCGGCGACAACTCGCGGGGCGGTTCCTCGCAAAGCGCGGCGGCGATTTTCATCACGCCCGACGCGCGGGTGCTGGTGACGGACAACGTCAACTCGCCGCTGTTGTTCGATCACGAATTGCCGGGCCTGGGGTTTCAACTCAAGGAACGGCCCTGGCATCAGCCCCGGCAGCAGTTGATGGGAGACATTGTCCGCGGCCGAAACGTCGCGGGCGATTTTCCGCTGGCGGGGGTGACCGACGTCTCTTCTGAACTCGCGGAGCTCCGGCTGCCGCTGACCGAACTGGAATGCGCGCGGATGCGGGAGATGGGCAAAGCGGTCGCGCATGCCGTCGAAGCCACCGCCCGGCGGTTTCCCCGCGGAGCGACCGAAGCGGAAGTCGCCGCCGAAGTCGCGCACCGCATGATGAAGCACCGCATCATCCCCGAATTGATCCAGGTGGTCGCGGAAGGCCGGCGCGGTCGGTATCGGCATTGGTCGTTCGACGGGCGTCCGATCGACCGCACCTGCGCGATTTCCGCGATCGGCCGGCGGTGGGGAATTTGCGTGGGGGCCTCGCGCACCGTGTGCTTCGATTCGATCCCGGCGGAAATTCAAACCGCCCACCAGACGGCCGCGCTGATTCACGCCACCGGCATGCACTTCTCCCTGCCGGGTTGGGAACTCAAAGACGTCTGGGAGCGGGTGGCTCGGATTTATGAGAAGTTCGGCCACGCCAGCGAATGGCAGTTGGCTTCGCAGGCCGAGGTCATCGGCTACAGCCCGGCGGAAGTCCCCCTGGTGCCGGGCGGCACGTTCCGGCTCGATTCCCATATGGCACTCTATTGGCATCCCTCCGTGGGGCCGGCGGTGTTGGGGGATTCGGTGCTGCTCAGCGAGCGGGGGATCGAACTCATGACTCCCGCCGAGGAATGGCCGACGCTCACCATCGAAGTCAAGAAATCGCCCGTGGTCTGCCCCGCCGTCCTCAACCGCACCGGCGAAGACCTGACCGGAGGCGATTCGGTGTTCTCGCTCGAAAACGATTGGGACAACGGCAACCTTCCCAACCTCGACGATTCCGGCCTGTCTTAATTTCGGCGCGAAGCGAGGATCAAGGCGAGCGGGAGGCGTCAGCCTCCTCGTTTCCTTGAGCTTTGGGTTCGCCGGAGTCACCAGGAGGCTGACACCTCCCGCTCGCCTGATTTCTTTGTCCGCGCAAACCGGCAAACCGCCATCTTCTTATTGGACAGCAAGCGCAGGACGCAAAACACAAACCCCTTCCCATCCTCAATTGCACTTGCCGTAAAGAATTCTCTTTAACTCACAGAGACCACGAGCATGCGCAGGTTTTCCACGGGCGATCCGGTCATTTATGAAGAAACGAGGCCAAACGCCAATGCTGCCCAAGGCGGGGCTCCTGTGGGAGACGATGACGATTCTTCCATCATCTGCCACTACATGACCGTCATGGAATCCGGAAACCGGGGCACGCTGGTCCTCCTGACGCACGCCGGCGAAATGCACGTCACGCACAACAGCAACCCATGCGTCCGCCGTCCGAGTTGGTGGGAACGATTCCGCTTTCACGACCAATTCCCGCAGTTGAAGCCCCCAAGACGTTGAGAGAGACGTTTTTGCTGTGGCGCGGCTCTAAACTCGGGTCGTGATGAAGAGGAATGACTCAAAATTAAGACCGGCGGCGAGCGCCCGGCCGCTCACGGCGGCGAAGCGGCGGGTTAGGCAGGCTGTCCGGGTTGTGCGGGAAAAAGCGATCTCGCTGAGGGCGAGGAAGATGTGCCGGGCGGGTGAAACGATTTGACGATGGTCTGATATAGAGGCGTTCCGATGAAAAAAACCATTTGAACGGGGTTTCGGTTGTCCCTAGAATGGAAACATCGGGCAAGGAACCGATTTGCGGTTCGGGAAATTCTGGGGGCAGCAGCGGAAATGGATGGACCGGGTTCGGACGAGGTCACGGTTTGGATCGAAAAGCTCAGCGGAGGCGACGAGCGCGCCGCTCATCTGCTTTGGGAGCAATATTTCGACCGCTTGGTGCGTCTGGCCCGCCGGAAGTTCGATCAAATCGGCATCAACCGCCGGGCCGCGGACGAGGAAGATGTCGCCCTGTCCGCCATGAACAGTTTTTACAAACGGGCCGCCGACGGGCAGTTCTGCCTGGGCGACCGCCAGGAGTTGTGGAAGCTGCTGGTGACGATTACCGTCCGTAAAGCCTATGCGGAGCTTAAGCGGCAAAAAGCGAAAAAACGCGGCGAGGGTCAGGTCCGCGGGGAATCGATTTTTCTGAAACCCGGGAAAGACGAGGCCGACCTGGGCGGCATCGGGCAGGTGCTGGGCCACGAGCCCACGCCGGAACTCGCCGCGCTCGCCGCCGAGGGTTTGGAGCAATTGTTCAAAGTTTTGGACGATGAGTCGCTGGTGGCGGTCGCGCGGTACAAGCTGGAGGGCTACACCAACGACGAGATCGCCGATTTCCTCGAATGCGTGCCCCGCACGGTGGAACGCAAACTACGATTGATTCGCGACAAATGGGCAAAAGAATTGGGTTTCGTGGAATGGGGGAACCCTGGATTCGATCAAGACGACAAAGCCGCCTCGGAGGAAGCGGAGTGAACGACAACGGGCAAGACAGACATCCCGCCATACCTTCATCGTCGGAGGTCTCGCTCGGCGTGCGCATCGACCGCATTTGCGAGGCCTTTGAAAGCCTCCTCAAAGCCGGCGAATCGCCCAAAATCGAAACCTCCCTGTCCCAAGTGTCCGCGGATCATCGCGACCGGCTGCTCGAAGAACTCTTGGGGCTGGAACTGGATTACCGGGCGAAGGCGGGGGACTCGTTCACGGCGGAGGAATACACGCTCCGCTTTCCGGAGCACGCATCCGCCGTCGCCGAGTTGGTGGTGAGCGTCCGCCGGCGGAAGCCGGACGAGCCGCGGCCCGGCGAAACGCAGCACACGCCTTCGCCCACCGCGAAGTCTTCGTCCGGTTCCTCGCCGGCGCACTTGCAAAACCAAACGCCCGCGGGACGGATGCGGATCGGTCCTTACGAGATCATCGAAGCCTGCGGCCGGGGCGGGATGGGCGTGGTTTATAAAGCCTGGCACGAGCTTTTCAAACAGTACCGGGCCATCAAGGTCCTGCCGAGCGATTTCGACGAGGACGACATCAACCGCTTTTCGATGGAGATCGAACTCGCGGGCCGGCTGAACCA
This sequence comes from uncultured Planctomycetaceae bacterium, assembly GCA_963815195.1. GTDB lineage: Bacteria > Planctomycetota > Planctomycetia > Planctomycetales > Planctomycetaceae > CAWAVN01. The sequence continues at coordinate 468,822 of CAWFGE010000023.1, read as the reverse complement.
TCCCAACATCGTGCGGGCTCACGAAGCCAACCGCGAGCACGGCGTCTTGTATCTCGTGATGGAATACGTCGACGGCGTCAATCTCGATCATCTGGTCAAACACCACGAACGGCTGCCGTCTGGGCGTCGCGTGCGAGTTGATCCGGCAGGCCGCGGAAGGCTTGCAGCACGCCCACGAGCATTTCCTGGTGCACCGCGACATCAAGCCTTCGAACTTGATGATCGACCAAACCGGCTCGGTGAAGATTCTCGATTTCGGACTCGCCCGGCTCCAAGCCGAGGCCAATGCGTCGCGGCTGACAAAGCGCGGCAGCGTGATGGGCACGATCGACTTCATGGCCCCCGAGCAATGGGAAGACCCGATGGGGGCCACGATCCAGTCTGACATCTACAGCCTGGGCTGCACGCTGTATTACCTGGTCACCGGCACGCCGCCCTATGGGGGCGAAAGCTACACGCACTGGCTGAAGAAGCAGGAAGCCCACCGCTTGGGGCCGGTGCCGCGCGTGGAGCACGAGCACGGCGAAAAACTCCAGCCGATCATCGACCGCATGATGGCGAAGGCGCTCAAGGAGCGGTTCGCGTCGCCGCACGAAGTCGTCGACGCCCTCGGGCCGCTTTCGGATCATACGGACGTCCCGCGGTACGCCGACACCCCGGCTCCCAAAGTCACGGTCACGAGCACGGCCTTCAGCCACGCCCCGGTGCCCACCGTGAATGTTTCGAGCAACGACCTGTTGGGCAGCGGGCATGCGGATCCACTCCGCGAGGAGTTCGCCCCGGCGGAAAACGGCAGCGGCGAAAAAACCCGCCGGCCGCACGAATCCTCGACCGACATCGATTCCGACTCCCAAATTCAACCGCCGCGGCCGGCGTGGTTCAAGTCCCGCAAATGGCAGGCTTCGCTCGGAGTGTTGGCGGTCGTGTTTTTGTCGGCCATGTGGCTGATGTTCCGCCCCGCTCAAGACCCGGTCTTCGCCGCGCAGGTGGGGGCGCTTCCGGGACTCAACGGCGATTGGTGGTTCGAGGAAACGCCGTGGTTCGGACCAGGGTTTCGCAAAGCGCTCATGCAGGCGATCCGCAGCGGCGAAACCGAGATCGGCGGGATTTCGCTCGAAGACTTCAAATCCCGCCTGAACTCGGCCGACACTCAATCCGTGCAGAACGATCTGGAAACCGTCGCGCAGGAATTGGAATCCCGGCTCCCCGAGCGCGAACGCTCTTATGCCGGGCTGGTGCTGATTGTCGACCGAACCCACTCCTCCTACGATGAGGACTTGCTGAAAATCCTTCCGCCGTTCGGCGGCGATTCGTCCCAGGCGGACGACGAGGCATTGAAGGCCGACTGGTCACCGACCGAACTGCATTTGTTTGCGGGCATTCTGCATCATCTCTGCGCGAACAACAGCGAGCACGCGGTCCGCACCGAGCAGCTCTACGAAGCCGCCATCGACAGCTACGACGAGTCCGATCCGGTGGAGAAGGTGCTCGGGGCCTTGGCCCGGTCGGACTTCAGCCGGTTTTTGGGCGATCGCCGGGAGTATTCCAAAAGCATTCTCCGGGCCCAGGAGGCCGCAACGGCGGTTCCCGAAGCGGGGCTGTTCCAAATCAGCTTGCATTGCCAGATGGCCGACCAATACCGGAAATTGGAAAACCTGGACCGGGCCTTCGAGCAGCTTCACGTCGGCGACGATGCGGCCGAAGCTTGGGCGAAGCGGATGAACCTCGCGACGGGCCACCCGCTCCAAGCGGAGATGCTGGAACGGCAGGCCTGGCTCCGCGTGGACGGCTGGCAGATGCAGGAAGCGATCGACTCCTTCGAGAAGGCGACCAAGATCCGCGCGGCCAACCGGAAACAGGGGAACGACTTCGCCTGGCGGCCGATACTGTTCAACAAGCAAGGCACCGCGATGGCACTCCACTTCCAGGGGCGGGGCGGCACCGATCCCGCCGATAAACCGCCCGTGGCGCTGGCGATCTATAAGGATTTGATCCAATCGATCGAGCACGACAACGACGGCGAGCGGTTCTCCGGCAGAGAAGCCGAGGCCCGCAGCCGGCTGCCCAACATCTACGAACGCCAGGCGGACGTGTACCTCTTCGGCGATCCGCCCAATTACGAGCGAGCGCAGAGGCGCTGGGAGAAGCCGCCGCCCAAGCCGAGCTTCAAGGCTTTAAAAACAGCGCAACCTTGTGGTTCTACCTGGCCCGGCTGTATTACAAGAAAAGCTTGGCGCTCGCGCTCGCCGGCCCCAAAGACGATGCGCTCCCCGAAAAAGACCCCAACTCGCCCAAACACTGGCTCGCGCAGGCGAACGCGTTGGAAGCCGACTTCGAGAAAAAAATGGCGAGCGCCCGGGAAACCTTCCAGAAGCAGCAAAAGGTGTTCGAGATCGAGAAGAAAGCCGTCCAGGCCCTCTTATCCCGAAAAGCCGACAACACCTACGATGCCCAGGCTTGGGAGGAACTCAATCGCGTCATCGCCAAAATCAAGCCCGAGCAGGTCAACCGCACGAACATTGAAGTCTTGCTCCTGGTCATCAAACAGGTCTTCGATTCCGGGACGCTCACGGATGAGGCGGAACTGGATATCCTCGCGAAGCGGCTGCTGTTGTTTACGGAAGCCGCCCGGCGTGGGAATCCGCAAATCCGCCAGCACTACCTCCACCCGGTGTTCCAATCCGCCATCCGGGCCATCGAATTGGCGGGTGATTCCGTCCCAGGCGATCTGTCGCACACGCGGGAAGACCTCGAAGCGGCGATGGCTCCCGAGTAGGTTATTCCGCCGCCTTGTTGAAGGCTTCGCGGAGATGTTCCACGCGGTCGCGGTTGGCGCCCATGTCGGAATGGCCGACCCGCGACGCGGAGCGGACGTGGATCCGCTGCTCTTCCGGTTTCAAAAGAAACTCCACATCGTCCACAAACCGGAGCACGCGCGTCGTGACTTCCACGCGGAGATACGTGTCGGTCTCTTCGACGATCTTCGTGCGCGGCTGGGATTTTATGATTCGAGCCAACCGCGCAAACGCCGCCTGCGGAGCGCCTTCGAACGTGAACGGTTCCACGTAATGGGATTCACGCTCGTCCTGGGAGCAAACGCAATTCGGCGAATCGGGGCAATTCGCCAGGCGGCCGTTTTGCACGCCCAGACCTTCGGGTTTTCCCGCGAACCAATTCCCCACGACCATCACTCCCAAGAGAATTCCCAATCCCCCGGCCAGAAATAACCCCCGACGAAGCCGCGAGGAACGCCGGCGCGGTGGGGGTGATTCGTTTGCGTCGTCTTGCGTCATTCGCGAAGTCCGCTTCGTCAAGATTTGGAGCAACGTTTGGCGATCAGGCCGGCGATGTAGCCGGCTTTGAATCCCGCGTCGATATTCACCACCGTCACATTGGCGGCACAGCTATTGAGCATCCCCAACAAGGCCGACCATCCGCCCAGGTTCGCCCCGTAGCCCACGCTCGTCGGAACCGCGACCACCGGGCAATCGACGTGCCCGCCCACGACGGACGGCAGCGCCCCTTCCATCCCCGCCGCGACCACGATCGCGTCGCAACCGCGGAGCGATTCCAGATGATAGAGCAAGCGATGCGGCCCCGCGACGCCGACGTCAATCACCAAACCGGCTTCGCAGTTCATCCACCAGAGCGTCTCGAGCGCTTCCTCGGCCACGGGGCGGTCGCTGGTGCCCGCCGTGACCACCTGCACCCGCCCGCGGATCGGCTGCGGAGGTTCGCTCGGCATCCGCAGTGTGCGGGCGGTTTCGTTGTGGATCATCTGCGGAAACCGGCTCCTCACCGCGGCCGCCTGCTCCGCGGAGACGCGCGTCGCCAGCACCGCCTGGCCTTGGCCGCTTAACTGCTCGATAATCTCGACCATCGCCGCCGGCGTTTTGCCTTCGCCGTAAATCACTTCCGGAAACCCGCACCGCGAATGCCGATCGAGGTCGATGTGGGCGTCGTCGGTGATCGCCGAGCGCGGAGCGCCGCTCTGTGCGAGCAGAGCATCGGCTGTTTCGCCGATGTCCAATTCGCCGGCTTCGAGCCGGGCGAGCAGTTTGACGAGTTCGGATTTGGGCGGCATAGGTCACGGGTTCTCCGGAGCGCGAGATGAGGGCTTCGGCTCGGTTTGGGGCATGTTCGATGGGGGCGACTCGTTCGCGCCGGCGGGCACGGATTTGGGGGCGGGACTCCAGGTCAAGAGCACGGCAAAGATGCCCGTCAGAAACACGCCGTCGTAGGTCCCCGCGCCGCCGATGGACGCCATCGATGCGCCCAGCCCTTGAATTTTGTCGAGGTTCAAAAGGTCCGCCCCGATCAGCGTGCCCATGCAACCGGCCACGTACGCCAAGGGAGCGGCGAATTGCCGGCCAATCAAAAGTCCCATCCCCGCGGCCACGATGGGCGGAACAAAAGTCGGCGTGGCGATCCCCAGACCCTTGACCGGATAGGCCAGCTTATGCACCACGAGCGCGACGATCGCCGTGGCGATCAACCCCCGCAGAAACAGCCGATATTTGAAGACCAGATAGATCGAGAGCAAGGCCGGCACGACCGCCCCGCCCACGTTGACCGCGATGACCGTCCCCGGCCAGCTTCGCACGACCGGGACGACATAATCCACCCCGGCAAAGCGGACCACTTCTTTATCAAGGGTCTTCTCCTTCGGCAACTCCGCCACGGGGATATTCACAAACCCGCCCAACAGCGACAACATCAGAATCCCCAAAACCGCATAAGGATGCAGCCCCAGTTTCTCGTAGGCATATTTGAGAACCTGCAATTGCAGCAGAATCAAGAGTCCCGCAACGAGCAGGACCAGGATCAGCGTGTAAGGCAGCGTCAGCGGAAAAAAGTGCAGAGGCGAAGAGTTCATCAGCTCGGAAATCGGTGATTCGATCAATGAAAAATCAAGAGCCCAGCGGCCCCGGACGCCCGGCAGCCTATTCACTTTTTAGCGGGAAACGCTTGGCTTGGGAATAGGCAGAACTTCGCGATTTCCCTCAGGCCGATTTCCGTTGGGCGTGGACTCTTGATTCTTCTTTCCGGCTCTTAGCCCTCCGCTCTTGGCTCTCCGCTCATTTCCCCGCCGTGGCGGGCATGGGCAGGATGAGATTGGGCATGGCTTCGCCTTCGCCGACGTTCATCAAATAGGTCGGATAGCGGCCGTCCCATTTTTCCATGCGCTTTTCTTCCAGTTCCAACTGCTTTAACCGCAGATAGACTTCCTGGTTCTCGAGCGCTTTTTCGATTTCGTACACCTTCGCGTCGGCGACGGATTTGATGGCCTCCGCTTTGCCCTCGGCTTCTTTCTGGACCGCCATCGCTTTGCCCTGGGCCTCCATCTCGACGGTCTTATTGCGTTCGACCTGGGCCTTGTACTCGGCCTTGGCGACTTCCTCGTCTTGTTGGGCTTTGAACACGTTGTCGATCGCCTGCTGGATTTCCTTGTTCTCATAGGTGAACCCGCCGAACTGGCCGATGGTGGTGATCTCGATGCCCCGGTCTTCAAAGAACGGCACCACGTCGGCTTCGATGTCATCCATGATTTCGTTTTTCTTTTCCCGCAGTTCGTCCATGATGTACTCCGCCGCCTTGCGGGCCATGACTTTCTGGATGCGGGCGCGGATTTCGGTGTCCATCACGTTGGCCAGCGAACCGCCGGGATAGTTGAACAGGAACTTGATGGCCGCGTCCTCGTCGGGAATCCTGCGCTGTGCAGGTGATGCCTGTGGAAAAGCCGACGGAATCTTGCGATTCCACCCACAGGGCTTCATCCTTGGCCGAGGTGCCCTGGTCGCGGCTGGCGACCCATTCGCGGGTGATCGGTGCGCGGTCCACGGTAATGAGCCGCTTGGTGCCCACCCATTCGCCGTCGAACCAGAACCGCCCCTTCTGGACCCAGCGGTGTGGGATCTGGATGCGCTTGGTCGAGATCTTGTGCTGCTTTAAGAACGCCTCGGACGCGAAGGCGATCTGCTCTTCCGCATCGTTCTCCAAGGGCACGAGAAACGCCGAGTGGCTGGTTTCGATCTCCTTGAACTCCGGCACATCGTAAGGCCGGCAACCGATGACCGCGAACGACATCAACACGAACGCTGCCAACATCGACCGTTTTTTCATGACATTTCTCCCGTGTGAGGGCCAACCATTGGACCAATACACAGGAAAACGCAGCCAAGCCCGAAACGGATCAAAGCGGGAAATCCCCAATGCAAATCTCGAAATCCGAATGACGGAAATCCAAATGCCAGAAGCGGTTGGGCAAAGTGCGCACCATCCCCGCAAAACCCTTTGCTCCTCTGTGGCCTTTGCCCCTTGTTCGAAGCCTTTGCCCCTTCAACTAATGAGCATGCCCGCCGGGGCCGTGGACGTGGCCGTGGGTTTTTTCTTCCTCGGTGGCTTCGCGGACATCGCGGACAGTGACATCGAAGTGCAGCGTCATGCCGGCCAGTTGATGATTGCCGTCGACGGTCACGGTTTCGCCCTCGATCTCCGCGACGTGGACGACCATATCGCCCTGGTTGGTCGGCACGCGGAACTGCATGCCGACGGCGAGGTCGTCCACGCCTTGGAATTGGCTGCGGTCCACCTGTTGGCGGAGGCCTTCGTTCCGCTCGCCGTAACCCTGCTCGGGGGGAACGGAGACGTTCACCTCATCGCCGGGGCTTTGGCCTTCCAAGGCGGTTTCCAAGCCGGGGATAATGTTGCGGGCTCCGTGCAGATACGACAGCGGTGGCCCACCCTGGGACGTATCGAGCACATCGCCTTCATCGTTCTTGAGCGTGTAGTCGATCGTGGCGACTTTGTCCTTGGTAATTTGCATGAAATTCCCCTTGCTTGTGGGACAGACCATCCTTTGCATGCGGATCGTCAAACTTACTTCGGCACCGGCGGGAATCGCTGTCCCACTGTATATCTCCCCGCCCGTGCCCGGTTCCAAATCTCCTCGAATGAACCTTAGCAGATCCGCGGAGTCATGCCAAACCGCCCCGCCGCAGGCACCGGCAGCCTCCGCTTGTGATGGAGAAGAGTGTGTCTCACAAAAGCAGGTAGATCGGGGTGCCACCCTGATTCACCCCATGGGCAAATGAGGGGGAATAATCTTGGACGGGCGGGAACGAATCGGGTAGGATATTTATTGGCGGGCTTTTCGTGTTATCTAAAATTGCTTCGCAGCCTTTCATTAACCGGCATCGATCCATGCCGGCGAGGGAACATTCATGGTGATGGTTCATGAGTGGACCAAGTCCACATTCGATCCGAAAAAAGAAATCGAAATCGACAAAATCTTCAAGGCAGCGGTCAAATTGGCGCTTCCGATATACACCTGCAGGTGGATCGCCCGCCGATCTTTCGGATGCGAGGCGGACTGAAGACGCTGGACATGCCGCCGATCAGCGAATCGAAAATGATCGAGCTGACGTTCCCCATGATGGACCAGCGGAACCTCGACATTTTCCACCGCGACGGCGGGGCGGACTTTGCCAAGACGATGGTTTATAACGATGAACCGTGGCGGTTCCGCGTGAATTTGCTGACGCAGTTGAGCAAAGTCGGAATGGTGGCCCGGAAAATCGAACGCTTCATCCCGCCGTTCGAGAAACTCTACCTGCCGCCGGTGATGGAGAGCCTCTGCAAGTACGACCAGGGCATGGTGCTCTTGGCCGGGGTGACCGGTTCGGGGAAATCGACCACGATCGCCTCGATGCTGGACTGGATCAACCACAACATGAACAAGCACATTTTGACGATCGAAGACCCGATCGAATTCGTTTACACCTCCGACAACTGCCTGATCAACCAGCGAGAGATCGGGCAGGACGTGATCGACTTCCACGTGGCGATGAAGCACGCCGTCCGCGAAGACCCGGACATCATGCTCGTGGGGGAAATGCGGGACCGGGACACGTTCGAGACGGCCATTCACGCGGCAGAGACCGGGCACCTCGTGTTCGGGACGATCCACGCCAGTTCCGCGCCGGGCACGATTGCCCGTATTCTGGACTTGTTCCCGCCGATGATGCACAACGCCATCCGGGCGACGATGTCTATGAACATGCGGGCGATCTGCGGCCAGAAGCTGCTCAAAACGATTGTGGACGAGCCGGGCCGGGTGCCGATCGTGGAGATCATGCGGTTTAATCCGAGCGTCCGCAAATACGTCTCGGAGAACGCCGACGAAAAGCTCTACAGCGTGATTTACGACCGGGAAGACGGCATGCAAGCCTTCAATCACAGCCTGAAGGATTTTGTCGATCGCGAATTCATCAGCCGCGCCGCCGCCTTCGAGATTTCCCCGAACCCAGAACAGCTCAAGATGTGGCTCAAAGGCATCACCACCAAGGCGAGCTAAGACGGAGCGGTGGGAAGCCCCTAAAACTCTTCGCAATCCGAACCCGTCATTTGGAGTTGACGGCGTTCCTCTTCCGGGCTTTCCGTGCCGAAGCGCCCCGCCACGTGCTGGTCGCGGAGCGTTTGCAGGGTCTCGTGGAAATCGTTCCCCAAGCAGCACACGCTGATGATGAGTTCCGCCAAGCTCGCGAAGGAGAGTCCTTCCGTTTCCTGGACCCAGATTTCCCGCTCGCCGGGAGCCATGTGTGGGCGTTTGCGGTTGAGGTAGGCCTCGCGCTGGTCGGCCGAGGGCAGGCCGATTTCGAGAACCCGGTCGAACCGCCGCGGCCGGGACACGAGCCTGGGGTCGAGCTTTTCGGGATAGTTCGTGCTGGCGATGTTTACGGCCGTGTTGACCTGGTAATTCCCGTCGAGCCATTGCAGGATTTCGCTGTCGCCGAAGTTTTCGATGATCGCGTCCACATCTTCAAACACGCAGACCATCGGCCGATCTTCTTCGACCCGGCGGAACTCCTGCACGCAATTCAGGAAGGCGTAAGGATGGACGCAGAAGAACGCCACGTGCCCGGCTTCAATGATTCTGGCGACGATTTGATGAATCAGCGAGGACTTGCCGCTGCCCTGGATTCCATAGAACATATAACCCCGGCGGTGGAGAAAGCCGAACTGGGCAAACAAATCGCCCCGGTTCCAAAAGTCCTCGACTTCTTCGAGCACTCGGTTGGCGAGGGAGTCGGGAATGTCGATCAAATCGTCCACCTGCAGCGAATGCCGTTTGAGCACCGCCTTGCCGTAACAATCCAGTTCGCAGAGATAGGCCGCCGCGGGAAGGGCTTGGACGGTTTGGCCGCAAACGGAAAATCGGTCGCCGGGAAGAATTTGCCATTGATCGTAAGATTGTTTCATGGGTTTTCGCTTGGATTGAGGGGGAGAGATCTGGGAAGTAGTCCTCTTTACGAAACGTTGGCGGCGCGGATTTATAAGATTTGCGATTTTTCTCCAAAAATCGGAAAAAAGGCCGGCCCTGGGAATGAATCTCAATTTGGAGGGGGATCTTGACCCAGGGTGGGCCGGGTGAAATACTATATATCTAAACAACGTGGGTTCCTATTTCTCCGGCCAGCACCATCGTTCGATGTTGACCAAATTCTCCACAACCTGGCACGCCGCAGGGTGGGTTCGATCTTTGATCTTCCTGCCTGTGTGCCTCGCGTTGTGGAATGCCCCCCTGCCTTGGGTGCATCGGCATGAAATGGCGGAGGAAGCCGCGGACCGCGATTTGGCTTGGCATCTCGAGCATTTTCATCCCGGATTGAAAATGCATCCCGCCCGTTCCGAGTGGCATGTGCATTTTGCCCTCTTGTGGCAGATGGGCGGCTGCGACCAACAGGCCCCCAAGGATCCCGAATCACCGCGGCTGCCCGTGTTGATGACGGAAGACCACAGCCCGTGTCTGGACGGTCCCGCGTCTTCGCCGCAGTTCGACATGGAGCGGCAGTTCGCGTGGGCGGACTCTTTCCAAGCGTGGCAGCGGGATTGCGAAGAGTTCGAGAATGCACCCGGGACCGCTTCGCCGCCCGCGCCCGGCAGTTTCTGCAGACATTCTCCGCGCGGATTTCGCTTTGCGACATTCTCAGCGTCGCTCGTTGCTAAGCGGATTTTGATCGTTCCGCTTCGTCTTCCATCGAAGCCGCCGCCGCTTTCCCGTGCGCATTAATCCGGTTCGGTCCCTGAGTCGATGTGAGGCTTTCCTGCTGCCTCGCGGCCATTTTTGCTGAGACAACTGCCATGAAATCTTCTGCCGTCCAATGGCTCCGCCATCCCATTTTGTTGTCGGGGGGCCTGCTGATTGTTGTGCTGCTCACCGTCGGGGTCTGGGGCGGCCTTTCGGGGTTCTGGAGTCCTGCGGGCGAACCACAAGACGCCGGGCCGATGGATGCCGGCGAAAATGCTTCGTCCAACCCAAACCCGGTGGTCACCATGTCGTCCGGCCATCTTCAAAACGCCCACCTGCACGCTTCCCCGGCTGAGATTCGCCCGCTCCGGGACTGGCGGATGATTCCCGGCCGGCTTGAGTACAACCAGACGAAGCACATCGCCTTGCGGGCCCCCACGGACGGCATGCTCAAGCGGATGGCCGTCAAGCCCGGCGACACCGTGGAGCCGGGCGGTTTGTTGGCTTTGTTTTACAGCCCCGCGGTCGGGCTGGCGCGGGCGGAAGTCCTGCAGCTCGAGACAAAGTTGGATCTCGCGTCCCGCCGTTGGGATTGGGAGCAGAAAGTCGTCGCCAACACGCAGGATTTGATCGAAGTCCTCAACACGGCGCCGGACGTGATGGACGTGGAAAAGACGTTCAAGGCCCGGACCTTGGGCAAAAGCCGGGAGACGCTGATGTCGGCCTATGCCCGCTATCAGTTGGCGGATCAACTCTTGAGCGGAACCGAGTCCATCCGCAGCGCAGGCGTGATTCCCACAAAGACCTTGCAAGAGCGGACCGCGAACCAGCGGATGACCCAGGCGGCGTTTCGGGCCCTGTCGGAACAGGTCTTGTTCGACACGCGGCAAAGCTCCATCCAAGCCCAGGCCGAATACAAAAATGCCCAAAGGCAACTGGAGATCGGCCGCCAAAAGCTCAATACCCTGTTGGGATACGAGGACGAGGAGTTCTCGGGCGATGAGTCCCGGAACCTGTCTTCCGTGGAGCTGCGCTCGCCGATCGCGGGCACCGTGGAGGAGTTGCTGTTCGCTCCGAGCGAGCGGGTCACGCAAGGCGAATCGCTCTTGACCGTGGCCGATACGAAAACATTGTGGGCCGACGCCGAGATTCGCGACGGGGACTGGTCGGCGCTCGCGATTCATCTTGGGGACACCGTCCTCGTGCAAACGCCCGCGCTGCCGGATGAAATCTTAAAAGCCAAGGTCGTTTACATCGGGCGGGAGGTGTCCGGGCAATCGCACGCCTTGCCGCTGTTCGCCGAGATCGACAACGCCGCCGGCCGATTGCGGCCGGGGATGTTTGTGCGGGTGAAAGTTCCCGTGGGCGGGTCCAAAGATGTGCTGGCTGTCTCCCCGGATTCGCTGATGAAGCACGAGGACAAAACGTTCCTGTTCGCCGAGGTGGGCACGGGGCGGTACGAGCGGTTGGATATCGTCACGGGCATGGAGACGCCGGAGTGGGTCGAAGTCAAGCACGGCCTCAAACCGGGGCAGAGAATCGTGGACAAGGGCGCGTTCCTCTTAAAGTCGGAACTGCTGTTGGAAGAAGAGGAATAGCCGAGGGAAATCCGAAGCACGAAATCCGGATTTCGGATTTGTTGAGATCAATGTGACGAAATGAGCACGGTGGTAAGATGTTATCGAAACTGATTGAACTTTCGCTCAACAATCGCTTTTTAGTGTTCGTGTTGATCGGCTTGATGGCGATGGGCGGAATGTATGCCGCGCTGAATCTGCCCATCGACGCCGTCCCGGACATGACCAACGTGCAAGTCCAGGTGGTCACCGATGCGGGGGCGCTCTCGCCGATCGAAGTCGAGCGGTATGTCACCTACCCGGTGGAATGGGCGATGGGCGGGCTCCCGGACGTGGAGGAAGTCCGCAGCATTTCCCGGTTCGGGATTTCGGTTGTCACGGTGGTGTTCAAGGAAAAAACCGACATTTACTGGGCCCGGCAGCAAGTCGCCAACCGCATTACGCAGGCCGAGGCCAATATTCCGCCCGGCTACGGCAAACCGGAATTGGGACCTTTGACGACGGCCCTCGGCGAAATCCTGCAGTTTGAAGTTAAAGGCGAAGGCTACACGCCGATGGAGCTCCGCACGATTCTGGATTGGGACATCGCGCCCGTCTCCGCGAAGTTGCCGGCGTTACGGAAATCAACACCCACGGCGGGTTTTATAAAACCTACGAAGTCCGCCCCAACCCCGACCGCCTCGCGAGTTATGGAATCTCTCTGGCCGATCTGTTTCAAAGGCTCGAAAACAACAACGTCACCGCGGGCGGTGGGTATGTGGTGCATCACGGCGAGCAGCAGTTCATCCGCGGCCAATCGCTCGTGAAAAGCGAAGGCGACCTCCGGCAGATCGTCGTGCATTCCGTCGACGGCGAAACGCCGATTCTGCTCGGCGACGTGGCCGACGTGGTCATCGCCCCCATGACCCGTCAGGGAGCCGTCACCCGCGACGGCCGCGGCGAAGCGGTCACGGGGCTGGTGATGATGCTCATCGGAGCCAACTCCCGCGAAGTCGTGCAAAACGCCAAAGCCCGTTTGGAGGACATCGAAAAGACCTTGCCCCCGGGGGTTTCGCTCGACATCACTTACGACCGCACCGCCCTCATCAGCCGCACGCTCCACACGGTGCTCAAGAACCTCACCGAAGGCGGGGCGCTCGTGATCATCGTGCTGTTATTCATGCTGGGCAGTTTTCGCGCGGGCGTGGTGGTGGCTTTGGCCATTCCGCTCTCGATGCTGTTCGCGACGAACATGATGTGGGCCACGGGCATCACGGCGAGCCTGATGAGCCTGGGGGCGATCGACTTCGGGCTGATCGTCGACAGCTCGGTGATTATGGTCGAGAACTGCATTCGCCGGGTCTCGGAAAACCACGAAGGCCGGCCGCATAACGAAGTCATCCGCGATGCCGCGATCGAAGTCCGCAAACCCACGATGTTCGGCGAGCTGATCATCGCCGTGGTGTACGTGCCGATCCTCGCGCTTCAGGGTACGGAGGGCAAACTGTTCCGCCCGATGGCCTTGACGGTTTTGTTCGCTTTGGCCGGTTCGCTGGTGCTTTCGCTCACGCTGATGCCGGCCTTGGCGTCGCTCGCGCTCCCCAAGCGGATGGAGGAAAAAGAAGTCTGGCTGATCCGCATGATTAAAAAGGTTTACGATCCGCTGGTCACGCGGACGATCGCCCATCCGATCCGCACGACGCTGGTCGCGGTCGGTTTGTTCGCGGCGAGCATTCCGGTCGGGCTGTATCTGGGGGCCGAGTTCATGCCGCGGTTGGAGGAAGGCGACCTGTTGATCGAAGCCGTGCGTCTGCCGAGCGCTTCGCTGGAAGATTCGCTGACGATGTCGACGCAGATTGAAACATTGCTCCGCGACCTGCCCGAAGTCAAAACCGTCTTCTGCAAAACCGGCCGGCCCGAAATCGCCAACGATGTGATGGGCGTGCACCAGACCGACGTGTGGGTGATCCTCAAACATCACGATGAATGGCCCGACGGCAAGACCCGCGAGGATTTGATCGAAGAAATCTCGAAGCTCCTCAACGAGAACGTCCCCGGCGTCGTGTTCGGATTTACGCAGCCGATCGAGATGCGCGTCGATGAACTGGTCGCGGGCGTGAAAGCGGACGTGGCCGTGCTGCTCTACGGCAACGAGCTCGAAGTCCTCAACAAGAAAGCCGGCCAGATCGAGCAGGTCCTCAAAAAAATCCCCGGCGCGGCCGACGTGAAAGCGGACTATCAGGCGAACCTCACGACGCTGCGGATCGAGCCGCGTCCCGAGCAACTCGCCCTCTACGGCGTCGATGCGTCGCGGGTGATGGATGTCGTGAGTTCCCTGGGCGGGCATGATGTGGGTCTGGTGTTCGACGAGGCCCGGCGGTTTCCGATCCGGGTCCGCATCCCGGAACCCTGGCGGGAAAACGTGTATCTGCTCGAGCAGCTTCCCGTATTCCAATCGGGCGACAAGTCGGTGCCGCTCAAGGAACTGGCGACGATTCGCTACGAGGAGACGCCGCCTTCGATCGAGCACGAATCCAACCGCCGCCGAACGTACGTGCAGGCGAACGTCCGCGGCCGGGACGTGGCGACATTCGTGGCCGAGGCCCGCCGGGCGGTGGAGAAAGAAGTGGACTTGCCGCCGGGCTTTGAAATCCGTTGGGGCGGCGATTTTGAGAACCTGCAATCGGCCTCCCGCCGGTTGGCGATCATCACGCCGATTGTTTTGCTCGTGATTTTTCTCCTGCTGCACACCACGTTTGGATCGGCGCGGCTGGCGCTGTTGATCTTTTTTGCCGTCCCGATGGCCGCAACCGGAGGGATTTTTGCCCTCGCACTCCGGGACATGCCGTTCAGCATCTCCGCGGGCGTTGGGTTTATCGCCCTGTTCGGGGTGGCGGTCTTGAACGGATTGGTGTGGGTCAGCGCGGCGGAGCATCTTAGGCAGGAAGGCGTCGAGATTCACGAAGTCCCGCATCAAACCGCGCTGGTCCGGTTGCGGCCTGTTTTGATGACCGCAATGGTCGCCAGCCTGGGATTCTTGCCGATGGCTCTCTCGCACGGCGACGGGGCCGAGATGCAGCGCCCGCTGGCGACGGTCGTTATCGGCGGCCTGATCACGAGCACGCTCTTGACCTCCCTGGTCGTACCGGCTATCTATCCGTGGTTCGCTGGGTCAGATTCTGGAAAGCCATCTTGATACCGCGGATGGAACTCGGTTCGTTTTTTCGCAAATGCGATTCAGAGGCGTCGGCATGCACAAATACATCATCATGGGCGTGCAAGGCTGCGGCAAAGGCACGCAGGCCCGCATGCTCAAAGACGACCTCGACCTGGTCCACATCAGCGTGGGCGAAATCTTTCGCTGGCACATCGAAAACCACACCAAGCTCGGGGCCCGCGTGCGGCGGACCATCGACAACGGCGAACTCGTCGGCGATGAGGTCGTCGAGGAAATCATCATCTGGAGGCTGAAAGAGCACGACTGGAACTTCGGCTTCATTCTCGACGGCTTCCCCAGAAACTCCACGCAGGCCGCGTTCTTTCTGGAAAGCTACGACATCGACGCCGTCATTCACATCACGCTGCCGGACGAGGCCGTCCGCGAACGCGTGCTCTCCCGCCGGCTATGCAGCTTTTGCGGCCTGGATTACAACCTGATCCACCACCGCCCCAAGGTTCCCGAAACCTGCGACGTGTGCGGCGGGAAGTTGGTCAGCCGGCCCGACGACACCGAAGAAGCCCTGGCAAATCGGCTCCGCGATTATCACTCCAAAACCCAGCCTATGCTCGAACGCTTCCGTCGCAAGGAGTTGGTCGTCGAAGTGGACGGCACGGGAATGATTCCCGAAGTCCAAAACGAAATCCGCCGCCATCTCTCCCTGCCGCTGCGAAACACGGACCCCAATCGTTAGGATGGATCGAGAAATAAATATCCTGTTTCATCGTTCAGAAGTCTCATCGCTCACGAGCTTCATCACCCAAACGATTTTTGGACGTGAATCTGTTGGGAATTCCTGAGCCGCGAAGCGGCTAAGACAAACTGTGATGTCCACGAATCGAACCTTCGAATCGAACCTTCGAATCGAAAGAAGATAACTCAGACTGTAAGTCGAAAGTGCAGGGGGTGGCTGGGGCGCAATGGAATGTTCCAAGGAAAAAGCAGATTTGAGGTCTGGGGCCGTGTGAAAGTTTTCTCGCTCGGCCATAGCCCCAGCATTCACAGTTCCAGCCTTACTCCAAGGGGAATTTGCGCCCAGCCATCCAAAGGCTTACAGTTTGAGAAGATAAGCTGCTGTTCGTGCGGTCCTTAACGCTCTAATCTCCGGGAGGCTTCTTCGTGAACTCTGCAGGCGCGAACGTGCAAGCAATTTTTCAGGCGGCGGGGCAGCATCACCAAAACGGGCAACTTGCGGAAGCGGAAACCCTTTACCGGCAGGTGCTCGACGCCGAGAAGCGCCACATCGGGGCCTGGCATGGGATGGCGGTGCTGTTGGAGCAGCAGGGCCGCCGCGACGTTTCCGCCGACGCCCATGCGGAGCTGGGTTCGGCGCTGATCGATGCCGCCCGCATTGCCGAGGCCGAAACCGCGTTTCGCAAATCGCTCGAACTCAATTCCGAGCACCTGCCGGCCCGCGCGCATTTGAGCCTGATCCACTGGGAACTCAACCGGCTGGTCGAGGCGCGGGAACTCGCGCAGTCGGTCGTCGAAAAGCAGCCGGACAACGCCCTCGCCTGGCAAACGCTCGGCCTGGTGGCCTGCAAGGAAGAGCGGCAGCTCGATGCGATTCCCGCACTCGAAAAAGCGCTCGCCTATCGGCCCGATCTGGTGCTCGCGCACAACTATCTGGGAATTTGCTTTAACCAGGTCGGCCGCTGCGACGAAGCCCTCCGGCAATATGAAGCCACCCTCCGGCTCCAACCGGGCAACCCGCATGCGCACTTCAACCGGGCGCTCGCGTGGCTGGCCGAGGAGCGGTATCACGACGGCTGGGTGGAATACGAATGGCGGTTCCGCACCGGCCAGACCCAACGGCCGCCGATCCGCGCCCGCAATGGGACGGTTCGCCGCTGGACGGCCGCGGCTTGCTCATCCACACCGAGCAGGGCATGGGCGATGTGCTGCAATTCATCCGGCTGATTCCGCTGCTCAAGTCCCAAGGCGCGCGGATCGTCTTCGCTTGTCAAAAACCGCTCCAAAAACTCCTCAGCCGCTGCGAAGGCATCGATGAATGGTTCCCCATCGATGAGCCAGGCGCGATCACGTTCGACTTGCATATCCCGCTGTTGAGTCTTCCGGGCCTCTTGAACATCACCGGCGAGAACTGCCCCAAGACCGTGCCCTATGTGTTTCCCGATCCCGCGAACGTGGAGCTTTGGAAATCGAGAATCGATGCGCTGGACGGTTTCAAAATCGGCATCAGTTGGCAGGGCAGTCCCACGTTTCGCGGCGACAAGCTCCGGTCGATTCCCCTCAAACATTTCGCCGCGATTGCGAACCTGCCCCACGTCACGCTGGTCAGCCTGCAAAAAAATCACGGAGCCGAGCAACTCGAGGAGATGAAGTCCGACGTGCCCGTGGTGATTCTGGACGGCCTCGATGCGTCGGGCGGAGCGTTCACGGACACCGCCGCCGTCATGCAGCATCTGGATTTGATCATCGCCTGCGACACGTCGGTCAATCATCTCGCAGGCGCATTGGGCCGGCCGGCCTGGCTGCCCCTGTCGACGGCGGCCGATTGGCGTTGGCTCAGAAACCGCAGCGACTGCCCCTGGTATCCGACGATGCGGCTGTTTCGGCAGAAAGCGCTCGGCGACTGGGACGGCGTCTTCGCCGAGATGGCGGCCGAACTGCAAACCCAACTCGCTGCCCCCGCGCCGAAACTCTATGGCCTAAAAGAAAAATCAGAAACTCAGATCCCTTCGCTCCAAGCCGAAATCGCACCGGGCGAACTCGTTGACAAAATCACGATTCTGGAAATCAAAGCGGAGCGGATCGCCGATGACGACAAGCTCCGCCACGTCCGCACGGAACTCGAAGTCCTGAAGGAAACCCGGCGGCGGCATCTTCCGGCTTCGGCCGAGTTGGACGCTTTGACCGTCTCGCTTAGAGAAGTCAACCAGAAGCTCTGGGACATCGAAGACGACATCCGCGACTGCGAACGCGACCAGAACTTTGGCGAGGAATTTATCGAACTCGCCCGCGCCGTGTATCGCACCAACGACCGCCGGGCGCAGCTCAAGCGGGAGATCAACACGCTCTTGGGGTCCAGGATCGTCGAAGAGAAATCCTACCAGGAGTATGAATAGAGCCGCGCACGCAGTAAGCGGGATAGCGGGATTGCCTGCAAAGAGCCGCGCACGAAGTAAGCGGAAACGCTACCGCTTACTTCGTGCGCGGCTCCTCTCGGTATAGCGCCGTCCGCTTACTTCGTGCGCGGCTCCTCTCGGTATAGCGCCGTCCGCTTACTTCGTGCGCGGCTCTTTGCGATCGCTACTCGCTCCTGTTGGCTTTCAGGCTCTCCAGATACGCGATCACGTCTGCGAGCTCGGCTTCGGTGAGCGTTTTTTCGAGTCCGTTGGGCATGATGGACACGGTGCTGGGCTGCATGACTTCGATCTGCCCGCGGGCCAGGCGGACCGGCTCGCCGAGTTGTTGCTGCAGCCAGATTTCATCGCCCGTGTCGCGCACGACCAGGCCCGTCATGGTTTGGCCTTGGGTGGTGAGGACCGTATAGGGCTGATAGTCTCTGACCAAAGTCGCCGAGGGAAACACGATCGACTCCAGCAAATCCGCGGGCGAACGGTTGGCTCCGATCGTCGTCAGGTCGGGACCGATGCGGCCGCCCTTCTCGCCCACGCGATGGCAGGTCGCGCACTTGGACTTCTCCGCGAAGAACAACTCCCGGCCGCGCTCGGCGTCGCCTGCCTTCAATCGCGGCAACAATTGATCGAGCCTCGCCAGCCGCTGTTGCTCCTCTTCTTTCAGCCGATCCAAAAGGGCGTTGCCCCGGCCGCGCAAGTCCGCAGGGTACCGCTTGATGACGTCGGAAAGTTGAGGCGTCGGCACGCTCAACAAGGCCCGGCTCTGCTCCATCGATTGCAAGAAAGCCTCGGCCACTTCGTGGTCGCCGCTGCGCTCGAAGGCCGAGACCAGATTCTGTATCGCCACCGGCCCCGCGGTTTTCAATAGCGGAGCCAGCGCCAAGAGTTGCTCTTTTGTCAACGAGGCGCCGCCGACCAACTGCACCGCCCGGGAAAGCTCTTTCGACTCGCCGCCGTCGCGAATGATGCGGACGAGCAAATCAAAAGCGGGCTTCGACAGCCGACTGTCCCGCCCCGCGGCCGCCTCGATCGCGAGCACTCTTAACACCGGCGATCGGCGAGCGTCCTGGCCAAGCTGATTCAAAGGCTCATTGAACCGCGCGGTCTCGATGGCGGCGACGGCGGCGATTGTTTTCTGAACAACCGCCGCATCCTGGGACTTCAGTCCCGCTTCCAATGGAGCCGTCCAGGTTTCATAGAAAGGCAGCCGATTCCCGCCTGCGAGCGCCTCGAGGATTTGCATTTGCGGTTCACCCGAAAGCTCCGCCTCTCGCAACTTTTGTCCGAGGAGCTTCGCCACCGGTTCCTGCGAGGCGAAGGTCTGGATCAAACCTTGCACGGTTTGCGCCCGGCTTTTGTTGGCGTCGCTCTTGGCGAGCCATTTTTGCAAAGCCGCCGCCGCGGAGTTCGCCCACTCGGGATCGCCGGCGTGTTGCTGATAAATTCCCAGCACGGTCCGGCTGAGCGTTTTGTCTTCGGTCTCCAAGAGCGGTGCGACCTGTTTCAGTTTCAGCCGCATCGGATCAAGCTGCTGAACGGCGATCAAGGCTCCGCGCTGAATGGGGGCCGAGGGAGATTCGAGGCCTTTGGTGATTTGATCCACGTCGCCGAGCTCGATCAAAGCATAAATCACGGCGTGTTCTTCCGAGCGGTCCATCGGATGGGACAAGGCGTCGAGCAGCACGGGAACCGCTTTGGCATCCCCCAAGCGGCCGAGCGCCTTGGCGGCTTCGCGGCGGATCGCGGGTTCATCATGCGCGATCAGCTCCGCGAGTTTCGGAAACGCCCGGGGATCGGGATACGTCGCCAGGCTTCGGCAAGCGGCCTGGCGGATGGAATTTAATCGATCGTTGAGCGCCAGCCGAATGGCGGTTTGGATCTCGTCTTGGGCCCCCGCGTTTTTCCCGAGCATGCGGGTCAAGGCCCAAACGGAGCCGAGCCGTTCCCGCACATCGCGGCGCTGGATCGCGCGCGTCAGGGTGGGAATGATTGTCGCAGCACGTTTCACGCATTCCTCGACCGCGTGCTCGCGGACTTGATACCGGCTGTCGTTGAGCAGGCGGGCGAGTTGCTCGTTCGTGAGCTGGGCCCAATCGATTCGCTTTCCCCAGGGATCGACCAGCGGCGTCATGCCCTGGCGGCGGATGCGATAAATGGCACCGAGGATTTCGGGCTTCGAAAGCTGCGACGTGGGGCAGCCGCGGTAGAACCAGCCGCCGGTATCGACGACGAGCAAACTCCCGTCGGCGTCTTCGATGACGTCCGTGGGATGAAAGTCCCGCGAATCGCAGGAGAGAAACTCGCGCTGGGTCGCGCGATAGGTCGAACCTTTTTTGGCAAGTTCCAGCCGGACGACTTTGCCGCTGTTAAAGAACGTCGCGAAGAAGTTGTCCTGCCAACGATGGTCGAGGGCCCCGCTTCGATACCGCAGCGTTCCCGAGGTGGCGACGTGCCCAAACCGGTGCACGGGACCGAGCAGATCGCCGGTGGTTTTGATCTCCTTGAGCACGCGCTCGCGGTGCGGATAGGCCCCGCCGTGAAGCCAATGCACGAAGCAGTCCACGCGCGGCCGGGTGTAGAGAATGTTGACGGTGCCGAGGACATCGCCTTCCGCGGTGAAATCCACTTCGACGGGATTGTCCATTCCCCCGCCGCAGTGCAGGCGCACGTCCGAGCCGTCGGGCCGGCAGGAGAAGATGTAGGAGCCTTCCCGTTGGCTGGTGATCGCCCCGGTTTTATCGCGGAACTCGTGGCCGTGATAGCCGTCGCACCAATACAGCCGGCCGTCGGGACCGAAAAAGCAGCCGTGGATGCTCGCGGCGTTCCCGGAATAACCGAACTGGCTGACGATGATGTCCCGCTGGTCCGCGACGCCGTCGCCCGTCGTGTCTTCGAGCCGCCAGATATAAGGCGGCGAAGCGACATAGAGCGCCCCATCGTGCCAGGCTCCGCCCATGGGGTAGGTCATCTTGTCGGCAAAGACCGTGGAGCGGTCGAAGCGGCCGTCGCCGTCCGTGTCTTCGAGCATGCGGATCGAGTTGGGCAGTTGCTCTTCCAGCTCTTGGGGTCCCAGGTTCAAGCCCGCGTTGTTGCAGATAAACAATCGGCCGCGGTCGTCAAAACACCCGAGCGTGGGATGCGTGACCAGAGGCGGACCGGCCGCGAGTTCCACCGTATAACCCTCGGGCACGTGAATCTTCGGAATTTCAAATCCTTCAGGCAACGGCGGCGGCTGGGCGGCTTTGGCGGTCGGAATCTCCTTTTCAATCTGCGCCAGAATCCGCGTCTGCGATCCGCCGGCTTTCCAGAGGTTGTATTTGGGCTCGGCATGGCGATCGAAGAAGTCGCCCAGCTGCCGCTTCAGCTCGTCGCGTTTTTCCGCATGCTGCGGCTGATTCGCCAGGTTGTTGAACTCGGCCTTGTCGTGTTTCAGGTCATAGAGTTCCTGCGGGCCGTTGGGATGGCGATGGATGTACTTCCAATCCTCCGTGCGGATGCACCTTAGAGTCTCAAACTCATAAAACACCCGGTTGTCCCATTCCGGGATGTTCCGCCCGGCGAGCGCGGCGGAGAAATCGCGGCCCGGCGATTTCGGCTTCGCCGGGAGCTTGTCCGAAAGCTCGAGATAGTTTAGCAGCGTGGGCAGAAGGTCGTAGTTGGAGACCATGAGGTCGGAGCGATGATGGGCGGCGATTTTCTTGGGGTGCCGCCAGATCATGGGGATGTGCATCATGCCGTCGCGGGCGGTGGTCGGGCGGGTGTGGTCGCCCATGCCGAAGAACCCGCCGTGCCCGCCGACCCAACCTTGATCGGCGACGAAGATCACGAGCGTGTTTTCATCGAGGCCGTTTCGTTTGAGCGTCTGCATCACGCGGCCGACGCCGTCGTCCACGCCGCTGACTTCGGCCGCGACCCGGCGAATGGACGTGGGGTTATTGATAAACTCGCGGTTGTTATGTTGCCAAGGGTGGGCCGGCTCGCGGGGGAAGGACGGCAGTTCCTTATTGGCATAATA
The DNA here is from genome assembly GCA_963815195.1 of uncultured Planctomycetaceae bacterium. Taxonomy (GTDB): domain Bacteria; phylum Planctomycetota; class Planctomycetia; order Planctomycetales; family Planctomycetaceae; genus CAWAVN01. The sequence continues at coordinate 446,900 of CAWFGE010000023.1, read as the reverse complement.
GGCCGCGTGCCGGTTTTGGCTGTCTTTGAGCAAGAGACCGCCGAGCGAATAGGGGCCATTGTAGGCGAGAAACAGAAAGAACGGCTGGTGCTTGTGTTTCTCCTGTTCGATGAAGCGGACGGCGTGGTCCGTCCAGAAGTCGGTGAGATATTTCGGTTCCTGACGAATCTTGCCGTCCTCGATGATCGGGGCGTTATAGAACGTGCTCGTGCCGCCGTGGGGCATGGTGATCCAATAATCGTCAAAGCCCTCTTGCGGATGCAGGTTATCGCCCAGATGCCATTTGCCGACCAGCCCGCACGCATAGCCGGCGTCTTTGAGAATCTCCGGGAGCGACGTGACCTGGTCCAGCGTCGAGCGGGCTTCGGGGCCGACCTGCAACCGGCCCGCGGTGAGGTAGCAATGCACGCCATGCTGCGAAGGGATGAGACCTGTTAAAAAAGTGGCCCGCGTGGGCGAGCACACCGGGTTCGACGCAAACGCCCGCGTAAACAGCGTGCCCTCGTCGGCGAGGCGGTCGATGTTCGGCGTCTTAATATCCTTGTTTCCGTAGCATCCCAGCGTCCACGCCCCGTGGTTGTCGGTCATGATCAGGACCACATTCGGCCGCGAGTCCTCCGCCGAGGCGCGCGGCATCGAACCCAGCCCCAAACACAACCCAATCGCGGACAGGAATCCCAGGAAACGGTTCGAAGCAAGGCGTTGGAACATGTGTGGCTCCTCCCAAAAAACAACATCAGTTGATCTATTAGATTACACAAACCCGCTCGAATACGCACCCATAGCCAATCGAACGGTATCGCGAAACCGAGGCCAACTGTCGCCACGCGATGGAATCCACCTCTGTTCATCAGACCCCTTCGCCAAACCTTAACTTGCGGCCGGCGCGGTTGTAGTTTGCCGCCGACCGGATACGATGAAAAGAAGCGGCATTCAACAACTTCACAGTGGAATCTCCTCATGTCGAATAATCGTCCCGTTGCAATGAACGGTTTGGTCGTCTGGGTCGGGGCTTCGGCGGTCGTGCTCTGCCTTTTGGGCTGGATGTTATACAGCATGGCCGACCGGGAAGCCCCCGCGTCCGATTCCGGGAAAACCGCCGCCCGGCAACTGAGCTTGTATTGTGCCGCCGGGATCCGGCCGGCGATGGAGCCCATCGCCAAACAGTACGAAAAAGAATTCGGCGTGCGGATCGACTTGCAATATGGCGGATCCGAAACGCTGCTCGAGCAACTCGGGATTGCGAACGTCGGCGACTTGTACCTCGCGGCGGACGAGAGCTACATCAAAACCGCCCGGGAACGGCACCTGGTGAAAGAAGACATCCCGCTCGCGAAAATGCGGCCGGTGATTCTGGTCCCCAAAGACAACCCGAAGCAAATCAAAGGCATCGACGATTTGCTGCGGGACGATGTCCGCACGGCCCTCGGCAATCCCGATCAGGCCGCCATCGGCCGCAAGACGCGGAAAGTGCTCAAAGCCAGCGGCCATTGGGACGAAGTTGGAGAAACACGTGACAAACAAAGGCGGCGTGTTTCTGCCCACCGTGCCCGAAACGGCCAACGCCGTCAAAGTCGGCAGCGTCGATGCGGCGATCGTCTGGGACGCCACCGCCGCCCAATACCCGACATTAAAAGCAGTCCGCACCAAAGAACTCGACGCAGGCACGGGCCGCATCACCATCGGCGTTTTGACCAGCTCCGAGAACCCCACCGCCGCCCTCAAGTTCGCCCGCTACGCCGGCGCGGGACAAAGGGCTCAAGGTGTTCGAAGAGAAAGGTTTCGAAGTCGTCGAGGGCGATGTGTGGGAGGAGCATCCCGAACTCACGTTCTACGCCGGCTCCGTGAACCGCCGGGCCTTGGAACCGATCCTCCGGGAGTTTCAAATCCGCGAAGGCGTGACGGTCAACACGAAGTTCAACGGCTGCGGAATCCTCACCGGCGATATGAAGATCATCAAAGACCAGGACCCCAAGCGGGGCTTCCCCGACATCTTTATGGCCTGCGACGTGTATTATCTGAATACGGTCAAGGACTGGTTTCAGCCGGGGATCAACATTTCGGACACCGACATCGTGATCGCCGTCCCCAAAGACAATCCGAAAAACATCCGCTCGATCCAAGACATCGCCAAGCCCGGCGTGCGGCTGGTCGTGGGTCAGCCGCAGCAGTGCACGATCGGCGTGTTGACGCGAAAGCTTCTCGAAGACGAAGGCGTTCTCGACGAGATCGAAAAGAACAGAAACATCGTGGCGGAAGTCACGTCCTCGGCACTCTTGCTCTCGAGCGTCATTGCCTCCGACAACGCCACCCCGACCGCGGATGCCACGCTCGCCTACAACACCGACTGCCAGGCCGAGAAGGATAAGCTGCAGATCATTCCCCTCCATTCGCCGGGCGCCAAAGCCATCCAGCCTTACAGCATCGCCAAGACCAGCGAGAAAAAGCACCTCGCGGGCCGGCTGTACCAGGCCATTGCCCGCTCCCGCGACAAATTCGAAGCCGTCGGTTTCAACTGGCGCTTGCGAGATCTCCCCCAATAGCGTCCCGTTTCCGCCCCGTTTTATTGACGACACATGCCTGACCCGATCGTCAAGCCTGACATGTCCTCCGAGCACAAAGTCGGCTCGGACGTGCCGTTCTTTTTGGTGCTCGGCGTGATCGGCGGGACCTATGTGGTCCTGCTCGTGGGCCTGATGATTGCGGACGTGGCCTATATGGTCATGGCGGACGATTCGAGCGGGGCGTGGAGCGCGCGTCGCTCCGATGCTGGACGCCTTGCGGAAGCCGGAGATCCAATACTCGATCAAGCTCAGCCTGATTTCCTGCACGGTGACGGCGATTTTGTCGGTGTGGGTCGCGGTGCCGATTGGGTATTTGCTGTCGCGGTATCGTTTTCCCGGCCGGAATCTGATGGATGCGATTCTGGATATTCCCATTGTCCTCCCGCCTTTGGTGGTGGGGTTGAGTTTGTTGATCCTGTTTCAATTTCCGCCGTTCAGCCTCATCAGCCGGAGCGTGGTCTATCAAATCCCCGCGGTCATCCTCGCGCAGTTCATGGTCGCGGCCGCGTTCGCCGTGCGGACGATGCGGCACACCTTCGATCAGATCGATCCCCGCCACGAGCAGGTGGCTTTGACCCTGGGCTGCACCCGGGCGCAGGCGTTCGGGATGGTCGTGTTGCCAGAGGCGGGACAGGGTATGCTCACGGCGGCGACGCTGGCGTGGGCGAGGTCGCTGGGCGAGTTCGGGCCGCTCCTGGTGTTCGCCGGGGCCACGCGGAACAAAACGGAGGTCCTCTCCACAACCGTATTTTTGGAACTAAGTATCGGGAACCTCGAAGCCGCGGTCGCGGTGTCCTTGATTATGGTGCTCGCCGCGGTGACGGTGCTCGTCATCGCCCGCACCTGGGGCGACCGCAACCTGGGGTTTTGAAATTCTGGTCCCCTCTCCCCTTGGGGGAGAGGGTTAGGGTGAGGGGCCCGAATGAAGCTTCGTCCGCCTCGCCTCTTCGGTTTTCATAGAAATCCAGGAAATAGAACCATGCAGATTACCGTCGAGTATGCAGCTCAAATCAAGCGGGCGGCCGGCCGGGCCAGCGAGACGTTTGAATGCGACACCTCCTGCACCGTGCAGGATTCTGCTCGCGCGGATCGTCGACAGGCACGGCGAGCCGCTCGGGCGCTCTTGTTCAACGGCCGCGGACAGTTGCATCCTTCGATTCTGCTGTTCGTGGGCGATTCGCAAATCCGCTGGGATGATTCACGCGAATTGCAAGACCGCGACGTGCTGACGATCCTGTCCCCGATCTCCGGCGGCTGAGCGAAATGGGGAGATGGGGAGAGCTCGCTATCACTGCTGTCATTGCTCAAACCATAAGCCAAAAGTGGAGGGGGTGGCTGGGCGCAAAGGAATGTTCCGAGGAAAAAAGCGATTTAAGATCTGGGGCCGTGTGAGATTTTTCTCGCCCGTCACAGCCCCAGCATTCGCAATTCAAGCTTTACTCAAAGGGGGATTTGCGCCCCAGCCACCCAACCACTTACAGTTTGAGTAATTGCATATCCACCTGCCCTTTCGGTAGGATAAACTCGCCTCCTGCATCCATACCTCCCCGAAGCTTCTCCTCTCTTGTTTGTCATCCGGGCCGTTCATGCCGCGAAAACCTCAACACGTCACCGATGCCGAGCTTGCGATTCTGCGAGTGTTATGGGAACGCGAGCAGGCGACGGTGCGGGAGATTACCGAAGAGCTTTACGAGACCGTTCGCGAGTCGGAATTGGCGACGGTCCAAAAGCTCCTCAAACGGCTCGAAGGCAAAGGCTGCGTTTCGCAGAACCGGAACGTCTGGCCGCACACCTACACCGCCACGCTGAGCCGCGAGGAACTCATCGGCCGCCGGCTGCAATCGACGGCGGACGATTTGTGCGGCGGATCGCTGTCGCCTTTGTTGATGCACCTCGTCGAGACCCGCGGCCTCACCGCCGACGAATGCGACTCCCTCCGCCGGCTGTTGAGCGAATTGAGCGAGGAGAAACCGCTTTCGCCCAAACGCCCGCCGCGCCGCGAGTCATGATTTTTCGCGCTTCGTTTCGGCGATCAGGCGGTGTACAATCCGGATGTTGACGTGTTCATCGACATAACGCGAGAGCTTTCGTTCCAATTCGTTTTTGAGGTCTGGAGCCGCGTGATGCTTCTGGCGGGCCGAATTGTTTCGATCGTCGGCGGGGCGGGCGTTTTGCTGGCCTCCTTTCTCACCTGGTTCTGGGGTGCGGGCGAATTTCCCTTGGAGGAAAACGGCTGGCAAGGTGCGGAATCCGTGGCGGCGGTGGTTTGCATGCTGCTGGCGATAGGGCTCCTGGCCGCGGTTTGGATCTCGGGGCGGGGTTGGCTCGCCCTGGGCATCGTCCAGTTGGTGCTTTGCGTTCTCTCTTCCGGATTAACGCTGTATTTCATCCTCTATAACAGCGAGCCGGTGATTGTCTCCGGTCGACACATTCCCACGGGAATCGGCGCGGGGGCCTGGCTCGCGCTGGGATCGAGCGTGGTGATGATCGTGGGCGGAATTCTCAACCTGGCGAGCGGCGGCCCGCTTCGCGAGGCGGAAGTGGATTACGATGAGGAAGAGGACGACTACGATCGCCCGCCCCGCCGCCGCAGGCGACCGCGGGAACACGACGACCGCGACGACTGGGACGAAACGCCCCGCCGCCGAAGACGCCCGCCCCCGCAATCCCGCCGCCCGCGCCGCCGGGAAATGGAGGAAGATTGATCCGGATAATTGCGGAAGATAAAGTCAAATAACCGACGACAGAGAATTGCCGGTTCGTCAGGGGAAACTTAGATGGCCAGGAAGATTCGAGAACTGGTCAAAGATTTGGAGGATGCGGGTTTTAAGCAGATTTCCGGTGCGGGCAAGGGCTCGCACCGGAAATTCACTCACCGAGATTATCCGCGGGCCGTGACCCTCAGCGGTAAAGATGGCGATGACGCAAAGCACTATCAGGAAAAACAGGTCAAACAGGCGATACAAGAGGTTCAAGAGTGAAGACGATCGACCAGTACCACAAATGGGTCGAATGGAGCGAGGAAGAGCAGGTCTATATCGGCAAGTGCCCGGATCTGATCACCGGAATTCACGGCGACGATCCGGTGCAGGTTTATCGAGAGTTGGAAGAAGTTTTGGAAGAAGTGATCGACGATTTCCAAAACTCGGGCCGCGAACTCCCCGCTCCCACAATCCGCCCGATGAAAGAGATCACTTAAGCTTGCGATCGACAATCTCCGACAACTGCCGGTGCAGTTGCTCGATGACGGCTCGGCGGTCGCGTTGGTCCGCGAGGTTTTTTGTCTCGCGGGGATCGGTTTGATGGTCGTAGAGTTCGCGGGCCAGGATTTTCTTGCCGCGAAACTCGCGCCATTCGGTGTAGCGATAGCGGTCGGTGCGGAGGGAATAGCCCATCGCCTCCGGGTTTTCGCCGGCGGCAGGATAGGCGGGCCGGCCGTGCTGCGTGAGGGCCGCCTGTTTTACCTGGGCTCCGGGGTCTTCCAAGATCGGCTTCAGGCTTTTGCCTTCCAGATCGTTGGGAGCCCTTAACCCGCACAGGTCCGCCAGCGTGGGATACAGATCCAATAACTCCACGAGCGAATCGCTCCGCTGTCCCGGTTTGTGATTGGGCGTGCTGATGATCAGCGGCACGCGGGCGTCGAGTTCAAAGTTCGAAGTCTTCGCCCACAGGCCGTGCTCGCCCAGGTGGTAGCCATGATCGGACCAGAAGACGACGATCGTGTTCTTCCGCAGGCCCAAACGGCCCAATTCCTCGATCACCTTGCCGACCTGGGCATCGACATAACTGATGGCCGCGTAGTAACCGTGCCGAAGCACCTGCGCGTCCTGGGCGGTGGGTTTTCCGCCCGGCCGATCTTTGAACCCCCGGCAAATCTCCCGGCTGTCATGGAGCGCCATCGCGGGCACGTTCGCCGGCGGATCGGGATTCGCCGGCGGCTTGATGTCCTCCCGCTTGTAGAGATCCCAATACTTCTTCGGCGGATTGAACTGGGCATGGGGCTTCCAAAAACCGACGGCTAAAAAGAACGGCCGATTGTCGGCTTTGAATGTCCGCAAGGCGTCCATCGCTTTCTCGGCAATCCGGCCGTCGAAATAAGCCTCGTCCGGCACGTCCCGCATTTCGCAACGGGGAACGCCGGCGAGATCGGGCGGCAACGGGCCTTTGACCTGGGCTTTGTCGTTGCCGTGGCTGTTGTAGTGCATCACCGCGGGCACGCTCCACGAAGCAGGATCGCCTTTGTAAGCATCCTGCCGCCAGTTGTGGAAAATCTTGCCGATGTTCTGCGTGAAGTAGCCCTGCTGCTTGAACAACTGCGGCAAGCGTGACGACGTCGGGACGATGCTCGCGAAAGTGCGTGGGCAGATCCCAAATGTCGATCGTATCCAATCGGAGCCCCGTCAGCAGCGAAGCCCGCGATGGATTGCACACCGCCTGCTGGCAGTAGGCCCGGTTAAACAGCGTCCCCTCGGACGCGAGGCGGTCGATGTGGGGCGATTGCACGTAAGTATCGCCGTAACATCCCAATTCCACCCGCATGTCGTCCACGGCGATAAACAAGACGTTGGGCCGCTCGTCGGCCTGGGCAATCGCGGCGAGGAGAAATAGTCCGATTGTGCCGAACAGAACGAAGATGCGAGATAACATCAGAGCGTGTTCCTTTTGATGCGGGAACCGGCCGGTCGGACGATTGGGACTTGTCGAACCGGGTTTTCGGACCTTACATTGAAAGGCCAAACCAAAAGTGAGCGGCTCGGGCATAGCCGCCGGCCATGCGTGGCATGGCTCACTTCTTAGGATGATGGTCGTCCTCTCTCCCTCTGTCAAGCACTAGAAAGTTCGCCGCCGTGAGTCACGAACCAAATCCAAAGCCCTTGTTTCGGGGGGTGATCCCTCCGCTGGTGACGCCGTTGACCGATCGCGATGCGCTCGACGAAGCCGGCTTGGAACGGCTGATCGAACACGTGTTGGGGGGCGGCGTTTCGGGGTTGTTCATTTTGGGCACCACGGGTGAAGCGCCGAGTTTGAGCTACCGCCTGCGGTGCGATCTCATCGGGCGGGTCTGCGAGTTGGTTCAACAGCGGGTGCCCGTGCTTGTGGGTATCACGGACACAGCGTTCGTGGAATCGGTGCATCTTGCCGAGGTCGCCGCCGACGCCGGGGCGGCCGCGGTCGTCTTGTCCACGCCTTATTATTTCCCGGCGGGGCAGACGGAACTCAGGTGCTACATCGAGCACATCGCCCTGGAATTGCCCTTGCCTTTGATGCTCTACAACATGCCCAGCCTGACGAAAGTCTGGTTCGAATGGGACACGCTGAAGGAACTCGCCGCGTTGCCTCAGATCGTCGGCGTCAAAGACAGCGGCGGGGATTTGGACTATTTCAAACGGTTGTTACTGCTCAAGGCCGAACGCCCGGACTGGTCGATGATGATCGGTCCCGAACACCTCCTGCCCGAAGCTGTCGCGCTCGGCGGCGACGGCGGCGTCGCGGGCGGAGCCAACATTTTTCCCAAGCTGTTCGTGCAATGTTACGAAGCCGCCGCCGGCGCGAATGCCGATCGCGTGGCAGTTCTCCGCGAGCACATCCTGGAACTCCAGCGGATTTATGACATCGGCAAGTACGCGTCCCGGTTCATCAAAGCCACCAAGTGCGCGCTGTCGCTCTTGGAGATTTGCGACGACTTCATGGCGGAGCCGTTTCACCGCTTCAAAGCCCCGGAACGCGAAAAGGTCCGCCGAATCCTGGAACCCCTCTGCGGCCGCGTGGATGTGGCATCATCCAGAACCGCCTGACAAGACGCGGCTCGGCCTGTCCTCGAATGCGCCGCCCGCGTCCGTGTTCGATCGTCGCTCCCAGGAGTTTCATGAACTCCGCGAGAACGCCGGCGATCTTTCCATACTGGTTTTTGGGTCCGCGATAGATGTCCGTTTGGGGAGGTGAAAGAGCACACAAGATATTCTTTAACACCGTCGTCGTTGCCCCCCTCATTCGCCGGAAGAACCGTTTTATCTCTAATATGGCTTCGTTCCGCTCGACGATGATCCACACCATCTCTTCCTGCCGATGCGCGTGATCCGCAAATTGAAATAAGCGCCGGCGGGAGGAGCCGGACCTATGCCCTACAGTGAAGTAGGACGGTTTTTGTTGCGTGGCGGTAGGGAACATGCATCAATGCGCACGATCCTGCAAATCCTTTACGCCATTGCAGACAAACCCAACGCTCCGCACAGCGGACCCCACTTGGCTACTCGGCTCCGCCCTCCTAATTCCGAGGCCGTCGGTCGGAGATTGGGAATGAGATTAGAGATTGGAAGTTGCAGGATAGCGGAGAAGAAATCTAACCTCCGCCCTCCAACCTCTATCCTCATATTCATTCGCCTTGGAGCGTGAGCACCAATTTCCGCGGGCCGCCGTGGTTGCGGTGCTCGCACAGATAAATGCCTTGCCAGGTGCCCAAACACAAGCGGCCGTCTGTAACGGGGATCGTGACCGAGCTGCCCATCAGCGAGGCTTTCACGTGGGCGGGCATGTCGTCCGGGCCTTCGCAGGTGTGGCGGTACGGAAAGTCCTCCGGGGCGATCGCATCGAGCGACGAGGCCAAATCCAACGGCACATCCGGGTCGGCGTTCTCGTTGATAGACAACGACGCCGAGGTGTGCTGGATAAACACATGCAGGAGCCCCACCCGGATTTCATAAATCTCCGGCATCGCCGCCACATATTCGGTAATCAAATGGCAGCCCCGCGAAAACGCCGGCAACCGAATCTGCTGTTGATACCAGGCCATGGTCTCATCGCTGCAAACGAAATTAAGGATTATTCGAGAAATATGTGAGCGGAATGGCGCTAGCCACCGGTTCGCGGAACGTGAAAAACCGGCGGCTAGGGCCGTGCCGCTCAAAGAATCGAGGACACATTTTTCTCATACGAAACTAAGCTAAGGAACTCGCTTCTTTGAGAGCGGGTTTAACGCTCTGCGCATTTTACTCACCAGTCGAACCGTAAGGAACCATCCGACCAAATGGATGAACAATGCAAAATAGACAACACCTAAAATCCAGACTTGAGAGGATTCGCCACGAAGAATCGCGAGCGGAAGGGCAATCAGGCCGATGATGTAGCTCATCAAGAAAAACCCCGTTGCTGCAAACAGCGTTCGCTCCAAATCCCTGCGATAAATGAAGCGCGACAAGCGATTGAGAAACGTGAAAAAGCAAAGCGAACCGAAGCTCCCCGCGACAGGCACGACGCCAAGACAATTGGCAATGCTCGCTGATCTCAATTTCCAAATGCAAGGAACGACAACCGCCAACGCCGCAACCGTGAGTTCCCTTTGTTCGCCGCAGTTCGGGCAGCGGTGTCGGCCTTCGCTCACCGCGTGGCCGCACATGGGGCAGATCGACATTACCTTTGGCCCCAGCGGTGGAACAGGTCTTGGGCGATGCCGAGTTGGTCGCAGATGCGGCCCACGACGAAATCGACCAGGTCCTGAATGCTCACGGGGTTATGATAGAAGCCGGGCATCGCGGGGAGGATCACCGCGCCCGCGTCGGCGAGGCGTTTCATGTTGTCCAGTTGAATGCTGCCCAAGGGCGTTTCCCGGGGGACGACGATGAGCTTGCGGCGTTCCTTCAAATGCACGTCCGCCGCGCGGTGGATCAGGTTCGAGGAAATCCCGTTGGCCAAACTACCCAGCGTGCCCATCGAGCACGGGCAGACGACCATCCCCGCCGTCAAAAACGAACCGCTGGCAATCCCCGCGGAGAAATCCTGATAGTGGTGATAGACCAATCGGCCCGGCGTGACTTCGTTCTCGCTGAAGACCGAACTCAGCACGTTGCTGTCGCCGCTCGACGACCTGAGGGCCGCGAGCTTGCTGTCCGCCGCGAGGTCGGCATCGGTGGGCATCAACTGGGATTCGTCGAAGTTGTCCAAATCGAGTTGGATGTCCAACTCCTGCTTGAGGACTTCCACCCCGGCCGGGCTGATGGTGAGCTGCACATTGCTCCCCGCCGCCAGCAGCACTTCGAGCAGCCTGAGGGCATAAATCGAACCGCTCGCCCCGGTAATCGCCAAAACAATATCATTCATGGGAATGCGTCCGTTGTTCGTTATGAATTTTTGGCGAGCCGAGCCGCGTGCTCTCCCCTTCTCCCGATCTCTTCTTCTCCTGTTCTTTCCTCGGCCGGCGGTTTCGTGCCCCAGTACATCGTGGCAATCCCGAAGGTCAGCGGCTTAAAGACGACATGCTCCAAGCCGGCGGCTTCCATGAGGTCGGCGAGCGCCCGGCCGTGGGGGAATTCCGAGACCGACTCGGGCAGATAGTTGTAGGCCGACTGCCGATTGCGGGAGAAGAACTGGCCGAGGCGGGGCAGGATGTTTCGAAAGTACCAGCGGTAGAGCCTGCCGAGGATTGGGTTCCGCGGCATGGAGAATTCCAAAACCAGCACCCGCCCGCCGGGCCGGCACACGCGGACCATCTCGGCGAGGCCTTGCCCGGTGTGCGTGACGTTTCGGAGTCCAAAGGCGACCGAGACGATTTGGAACTCATCCTCCGCAAACGGAAGCCGCTGGGTGTCGGCGGCTACGAAGTTTATAGGCGCGGCGGCCGGTTTCGTGTGCCGGGCGGACTTGGCCCGCGCGAGCACAAGCATTTCCCGCGTAAAGTCGCTGCCCACGACCGGCACGCGTCCGCGGGCTTTTTTCCAATAGGCGATTCCCAAGTCCCCTGTGCCGGTGCACACATCCAAAATCGGCCCCTCGCCCGGGGGCACCGCCCGCACCGCCCGCCACCGCCAATAGTAATCCGTGCCGCCGGAAAGAAAATGGTTCAGGAAATCGTAGCGCGGCGAGATTTCCCCGAACATCTCCTGAATGCGTTTTTCCGATTTATCAACCGTCACAACATCCGCCCCAGGTCAAATATCGTCCCTTGCCAATTTGCGATTTGCCATCTCTGGAATTATAGCAAGCCGCCGAAATCCTGCCCCGTCCGGCGGACGATCTTTCAGCGTTCCGTCGAAAGAGCCGCTCTTGCGGCGAGGGCATGTTCCAAGGCGGCTTCCCGCGTGGGAGCGAGCGCGGTGAGGTGGCCCATTTTGCGGCCCGGGCGCGGCTCCTGTTTGCCGTAGAGATGCAGTTTCACCGCGGGATGCGAAAGGGCGGCGGACCAGTCTGGTTCGCCCTGTTGCCAGAGATCGCCTAAAAGGTTCGCCATCACCGCGGGCCGTGTTTGTTCGGTCGATCCCAAAGGCAATCCGCACACGGCGCGCACTTGCTGCTCGAACTGGCAGGTTACGTGGGCATCGACGGTGAGATGACCGGAGTTGTGCGGCCGAGGGGCCAACTCGTTGATCAACAGCCGCCCGTCCCGCGTCAGGAAAAACTCCACGCACAACACGCCGACCACGCTCAACCGCTCGAACACGCTGCGGGTGATCTCCTCGGCGTCGCGGACCACGTTTTCGGGCAATTCCGCCGGGCAGAGGGACACGTCGAGAATGTGGTTTTCGTGACGATTTTCCATCGGCCCGTAGAACACGAACGAGCCGTCCCGTCCCCGCGCTCCGACCACGGAGAGTTCCCGTTCGAAATCGATGAGCGTTTCGAGAATCGCTTCGTCCGTGCGAAGTTCCTTCCAGCCGGTCTCGGCGGCGGCGCGGTCGCGGATCACGGTTTGTCCTTTGCCGTCGTAGCCCCAGGCGGCGGTTTTGAGAACCGCGGGGCAGCCGAGTTTTTCCAGGGCCGATTCCAGTTCGAGGGCCGAGCGGACGGCGGCGAACGCCGTGACCGGCAGACCCGCGGTTTGGAGCGTCGTTTTCTCCCTCAGCCGATTTTGCGACGTGTGCAACACATCGCCGCCGGGACGCACCGGGGCATATTTCGCGGCGACTTCGGTGGTCTCGGCCGGGACATTTTCAAATTCAAATGTGACCACGCTGACCCGCCGGGCGAAGTCCGCGACCTTTTCCAGGTCTCGATAGTCGGCTTTGATTTCCACGTCCGCGACCTGGCCTGTGGGCGTGTCGGTATCGGGGGACAGGACATGCACACGGTAGCCCAGCCGCCGGGCCGCGATCGCGAACATCCGCCCCAACTGCCCGCTGCCCAACACGCCGAGCGTGGAACCCGGTAGGATGACTTCGCTCATAATTCGGAATCGCCCAAAACGTTGTCGGTTTGCTCTTGGTGGAAGGTTCGCAGTTTGTCCCGCAGTTCGGGGTGATGGTTCGCCAGGATTCGCACTGCCAACAGTGCCGCGTTCTTCGCACCGGAATCACCGATCGCCAAGGTCCCCACGGGCACGCCGCCGGGCATTTGCACGATCGAAAGCAGCGAATCCAATCCGGACAGCGCCCGGCTTTTCACCGGGACGCCGAGCACCGGCAGCAATGTCAGCGAAGCCACCATCCCCGGCAGATGCGCTGCGCCGCCCGCCCCGGCGATCAGGACTTCGAGGCCCCGGCCTTCGGCGGTCTTGGCGTATTCGACCATCCATTCCGGTGTGCGGTGGGCCGAGACGACCCGGCATTCGTGCGGCACGCCGAAGCCTTCCAGCACCTCCGCCGCAAGCCGCATGGTCTCCCAATCCGACTTGCTGCCCATAATAATCCCCACCCAGGGCGATTCGTCTTCGCTCATGATTCACTCGTAAATCTTGCCGCAATAGAGAAACACGGCAAAACGTTTCCAGGGCGAGTCGTTTTCCATCGTCTGCGTTTTGCCCATCTGGGTGCTTCGTCCCCAGGCCGCCGCTGCCTCTAAGAAACCCTCAATCGTATGATTGTACCATCCGCGGCTTCCCTGACCTTGATAGTGCGCCGGCGGGCCGTCCGGTTGTTCTCGCACCTGCTCTTCGCGATCGCCGATCAACGCTTCGACAAACGTGAGCAACGTTTCTTCATCGCAAACAGAGTTCAACAGATCGGCAGGATTTTCGGATTTTTCCACAAAAACTCCGTGCAGCAATAATATCCTATCTCGGTCGCCACGGTAGCGGAACCCTTCTGGAATTACCAGAAACACGCCGCTTCGTTTCTGGTTTCCGCGTACTGACGCCGGGAAAACTGGGCAAACTGGGCTTGTCGCCGCACGGGACGTTGGAATATATTTCGGCGGATTTCGTTTAAGATTTCCGGGAGTTCGTGGAACGAACTCCCCTTTCAAACTCTGCAGGGAGGCGACTTATGAAACGTGTTCTCGTTGTGGGCGTGGAAACCATTGCCGGGGGCAACCTGGCAGCCACCCTTTCTCATCATCATCGCGTGACGGGGTTCTCGCAGGCGGACGGCGTCCATATCGCGGGCTGTGACATTCGCCACGCCGTTCCCGAGACCGCCGAAGACATTCGCCGCGAATTGGCGGTGACCTCGCCCGATTTGGTGGTGCTGTGCGGACCGGCCGCGGTTCCGCTTTGGTCGCTGGCGGATCAAAGCGAATTCGACAGGGACGGATTGCAATCGGCGGCCCTTTGGGCGCGGATCGTCGCCGAAACCGGCGCGAAGCTGATCGCGGTTTCCACCGATGCCGTGTTCCACGGCCCGTGGATGTTCCACGAAGAAGACTGCAACGGCTGTTGCGAGTCCGACGCCGCGCAGTCGATTCGCCGGATGGAAGCCCAAGTGCTCAAGGCGTGTCCCGCGGCCCTGGTTTTGCGGACCAACGTGTTCGGTTGGAGTCCGCTCCCCGAAGGCGGTTGGCTGGAAACGTTGCTCGACCGGATGGCCGGGGAATCGCGGCTGACCGTCCCGGCGGCGAACTATGCCACGCCCATCGAAGCCTCGCGGTTTGCGGAACTCTTGATCCAAGCCTGGGACCGGGGCTTGGAAGGCGTGTATCACATCGGCGGCAGCGAGCGGGTCAACTTCGTGCACTTTGCCCATCGCCTCGCGCAGGAATTTCAACTGACCCGCCCGCGGTTTCACCACATGCCGCAATCCGAGACCGGCTTCGGGCAGGGCGAAACTTCGCTCAACTCCGGCCGCTTCCGCCGGGCCGTGGGCACGGCACTCCCGATGCTCGCCGAATGTTTGAAGCGGCTGCGAGACCAATCCGAAACCGGCACCCGCGACCGCCTCTGCGCGGAAGATCTAGACTGCCTCGCCCACGCCGCGTAGTCCTGGTTTGAATTACCACAAAACACACGAAAAAGCCGAAGGCGTGACAACCCACTCCTTCGGCTTTCCGTGTTCCATGCAACAGAGGTTTTTCCCCCTCGTTCCCAAGCTCCAGCTTGGGAACGCACTCTCGCGAAGCTCCGCTTCGCAACGTGCATGATCTATCAACGCTTTTGAAAAAAACTCAGTTGTCAACGATTGGAATCAGTTCGCCCGGTTGAAATTGTCACACAAGAAAGACTCGGCGTACCACCTCTGGCAGGAAGGATCGAAACCCAAACAAATCCGAACAGATCATGTGAAGTGGCAGAAACTGGAGTACGTGCATTTCAATCCCGTAAATCGGGGTTACATCGATGATCCGATTCACTGGCACTATTCAAGCGCCCGTAATTACGCGGGACTGCCGGATGTGACTCGCCCGTTGATTCGCGCGTTGCCAAGCAGAGCTTGGCGACGAGTGCGTTCCCAAGCTGGAGCTTGGGAACGAGATCACGATTCGGATTTTCCTCCGCTATTCACTCTGGCCGAGCGTCACAGGCACAGCAATTCGGCGGCCTTCGCGGATGACGGTCAGTTCCACCTGTTGGCCGATTTTTTGCGATTCGATGTACCTCAGAAAATCGTCCGTCGATTCCACCTTCTTGCCGTCCACGGCGACGATCAAATCCGCGGCGCTGCGGTCGATGTTCTCCACAATGAACACGCCCCGGCGACTGCGGACGATCTTCGGACCCCGGAGGTTGGCTTTCTCGGCGGGACCGTTCGGCGTGAGCCGGGCGATTAACAGGCCCTTTTCGGTTTCATAGACCCGCTGAATGCCGATGTCCGGACGGATCACGCGGCCGTGCTGGATCAACTGCGGCACGACGCGCTTGGCGAGGTTCACGGGAATCGCAAAACCCACGCCTGCGCTTTGTCCGTTCTGGCTCGCGATGGCGGTGTTCAAGCCGATGAGTTGTCCGCGGGCGTTGAGCAGCGGCCCGCCGGAGTTGCCGGGGTTGATGTCGGCGTCGATTTGAATGATCGCCCGGATCGACCGGTTGCCCCGCACTTGCAGCGAGCGGTTCAAGCTGGCGATGATGCCGGTGGTCATGGTTCGTTCGAGGCCGAAAGGATTCCCGATGGCGAAGACCTTCATCCCGACCTGGAGAATGTTGGAATCGCCGAAGGTGGTGGGAAACAGCACGGTTTTGGGGGCGTCGATCTGCAAGACAGCCAAATCGTTGATCGGGTCGGCCCCGATCACGTTTGCCGCAAACGATTTGCCATCGAACAACGTGACCTCCACCTGTCCGGCGTCTTCGACGACATGATAGTTCGTGAGAATGTGCCCGGCCTGATCGAGGACCACGCCGGAGCCGCTGCCCTTCGCCGGCATTTCCATCACAAAGAACCCGTCGGCGCGAACGCCTTGCGTGGTGATGTTCACGACGGAGCGGTTGCAGTTTTCATAGACCGCCACGTTGATCACCTCTTCCCGCGTTAAACCGTCGTTGGGAAGCGGGAGCGCATCAGGCGTTTGGGCCGGGTCGCGCGGCGGCGTTTTAGGGGCTTGGAAATCGGGGCGCGCCGGAAGATTGGGAAGGTTCGGCCCCTGGTTTGCCTTGGCCCCTGGCGGGTTGGAATTGACCTGGGCCGAGATTTCCGTCACGGGGCCGGCTTGCGTCAGCCACGCGGCAAAACAGCCTCCCAGCAAGGCCGAGCAGAAATATCCGAAGTAGGTTTTCATGGTCTTCCTTCCGATCGTCGAATGGACGGGCGTGCCCGGAAACTCAGCAGATCGCTCTTGCCGCGGACGCGCGAACAAGCCACGATACGCACGAGCCGAGAGCAGAAGGGCGCTGGCATCGAACCGGAAGGCGGGATCGGCGCGGTGCGGGGTGCTCCTGCTGCTTTGTGGCCGGTGTTCTTCCCTTGGTATATTGTGTTTGCCAAGAGCCTTCAAGACGAGTCGGCTCGAAATCTCCTTCGAGGATGCCTGACATGAAACGGATCGCGATTCTGACCGCCGGGGGAGACACCCCCGCGCTCAACGCCACCATTTACGGTGCCGTCCAACGGGCGAACCAGTTGGATATCGAAATCTACGGGATCGTGAAAGGCTTCGGCGGCATGGTGGACCCCCGCGTCCCGCACGTTCCGCTGAATCCTTTGTTTACCACCATTCCGGAACTCGATCCCTGTTTGGGCGGCACGATTCTGGGGGCGTCGCGAACCTACATCGATCCCGAGCACACCGAAGAACTCAAAGAAGTCACCCGGCGACTCGACCGCCTCAAAATCGAGGGATTGATTTGCATCGGCGGCGATGGGACGATCAACGGGATGCAGCCTCTGTCCGAGTTTTTCCCCTGCGTGCTCGCCCCCAAGACGATCGACAACGATCTGGGTCTCAATTACCTCGAAGAACCCAACGAATGGATCCGCGAAGTCCAACCCGACGGCGAGCCGGCCTACCGCCGCTCGGAATCCCGCAGCGACCTGGACCTGGAAGAACTCATCAACTACGCGACGCCCGGCTATGCGACCGCCGTGATGGTTGTGGCCGAGGGCATTCAGCGGGTGCGGACGACCGCCGAGAGCCACCGCCGGATCGCGATCGTGGAAGTCATGGGCCGGCAGTCGGGCTACATCGCCTTGGGGTCGGCTTACGGCCAGCCGGACATTATTCTCATCCCCGAAGTGCCCATCAACATGGCCGCTTTGGAATCGCGGGTCCGCGAGCTTTACGACTTGCAGAAGCACGCGGTGATCGTCGTGGGCGAAGGCGTGACGGATGACAAAGGAATGCCGCTGGGGGCCATGTCCTCATCCCGCGACCCCGCGGGAAACATCATGTTCAGCGGGGCGGCCGAGTCGCTCAAATCGATCCTCGCCCGGCAACTCGGCGACATGTTCTTCAAGAGCAAGCGCCGGCACGAAAACGCCGCCTCGGCCATCTTCACGCGGAAAGTCGGCCACACGCAGCGCGGCGGGCGGCCGATCCGCTTCGACCGTTTTCACGCGGCGCAGTTGGGCGGGACGGCGGTCGATCTTTTGCTCCAGCATCAAAACAACTACATCGCCACGCTGCAATGGTCCCGCGCCAAGGGGTTCACGATGGATTCCATCAACGCGAACAAGCTCCGCGACCGCTGGAACACCATCCATCCCCGCGCCCTGCATCCGCTGTTTTACGATGCCCATCGCTTTCAGCCGTCCAAACTCGGCGTCGAGTTTTTGCTGCCGATTTTCACCAACGCCATCGGCACCGGCGACGTGGAATACATCCGCACGAACCTGTTCAGCCCCAGCAACGTGACCAGCCGGTATCAAAGCATCAACGTCGACGTGCACAAACGCATGCGGTTTCTGACCACGAATCCGTAAGCATCGATTCGGATTTCGAATGGTCCGCCGTGGGATCACGCAAAATCGCGAACGGGGATTCAGCTCCCGAAGGCTTTGAGAATCTGCTGGATCGCGCCCCAGGCGCCGGTGATGAGCAGGCCGATGCAGGAGAGGACGAGGGCTGCGTCCCAGGCGGCGGAAGGCTTCAGGCGGGGGTCGGTCCTTGTGTAGCGGAGATACAAGGCCCCGAAACCGATCAAAGGCAGCATGGTGGCCTGCATAAAGCCGGCGATGAGCACCGCGGTCACGGGGTTGATGCCGCTCCAAAACGAGGCGAGGCACAACACGGGAATCAGCAGGCTGAAGATCACGATCGAGCGGTCGTGCAGTTTTTCGTTATGGTGGTCCATCAGCCCGAAGATTTTGAGGCCGTCGGTCCACATCCGCGCGTTCCCCGCGGTGGCGACGAGGAACGTGGAATACAGGACCGCCACCGCTCCGATCAAAAACAGCCAGCGGGCGTACTCGCCGAACACCGGCACATAGGCGGTGGCGAGCGTGCTCACCATTCGCATTCCGTCCGGATCCCGGCCTTCGTTATAAAGCACCGCGACGCCCATGATGAAAAACGCCAGCGTCGCGACGGTGTAAACGATCATCGACAGAAATGCATCGACGTGCATCACCCGCATCCAACCCCGCGCCCGCCTGGCCCACGCGTCACCCTCGCAGCGGCGGCCGGTGAACTTGGCGTAGCCTTTCTCCAGACACCAGTAGGGATAGGTGATGAGTTCCGACGCCCCCACCCCGATGATCCCGAACGCCGCGAGCGCGGTGGCCAAGGGGTTGATGTCGCCGATCGCGCGGGGCAAGCCAAAGGACACGCCGCGGACGAACTGGTCGGCCGAGATGTGAAACGGCTTCGACGCCTGCAGCGATACGACGTTGCCCAGCGTGATGAAGGTAAACGAAACCACTAAGACCAGCGAGATGTTTTGAATCAGCCCGTACCGCCCGCGGTAGAGCAAAGCCATCGTGAGCAGCGTCACAAACAGGGCCCAGTATTTGTCATCGACCGTCGGGGGTTCGAGAAGCTCGTCCACGTTCTCGGCGTCTTGATCGACGGCCATCACGGCTTTGGTGGCGCGGTAATCGTCTCGATCCAACTCCCGCAGTTGCTCGCCCAACACGGCGTGGCCACGGATCAATCGCCGCCGGCCGCCGGGCGTGAGTTCCTTAAGCAAATCCTGCCGTTTTTTCTCGGAAGAGCCGGGTTCAAAGGCTGAAGCCTCAAAATCTTTGAGGGCTTGGCGGTTGATTTCGTTGAGTTGATCGAGGCCCTTGAGCCGGAGCATTTCCAACCGGGCCTGCTTCGCTTCCAGGCGATGTTCGGTCCAGGTCCATTCCTCTTCCGTCATGCTCTTTGGCGGCACGTTGGATTCGCTGCCAAGGGGCCAGTCTTCGTACCGCTGGAAATCCCAGGACGAGAGCAGCACATCGCTCCAGGTGAGGTATTTTTTGATCTCTTTTTCGGAAGGGACTTCGATGGCGGAAAGATAATCGCCGGTGATGGGCACGGACAGCGCCAGCGACTGTCCCACGCCGCCCACGATCCCGCCCAACTGGGCGACGCCGGAGAGCATCATCGCCAGCCAGAACCAGATGATGAAGTTCACGCGAAGCCGGGGCCCGGGCACGCGGTCGAGCGCGGAGAGGGTGGTTTCGCCGTGGGTGATCGTATATCGGCCGAGTTCGATCTGCACGAAGACTTTAATCAGGCAGCCGATGATGATCAGCCACAACAGCGAAATCCCCGCCTGGGCGCCGGTTTTGGTCGTGGCGATCAATTCCCCCGAACCGACGATGCTGCCCGCGATGATGAGGCCCGGCCCGATTTTTCTGAGGATGCCCCCAAAGCCGCGGGGCGGCTCGATCACGCCGCCGTCCACAGCCGGATCTTGGGACGGGGGCAGCGTGTCGTGTTCGTTCGTCAAACTCATCGGCGGCGCATCCGGGAGATTCGGTTTCTTCGAGGTGTCGCGTCCAATCGGGCAATGCCGTTATAACCGCACCGCAAACCGCACGCAACGAACCCCAAAAGGCGAGCGGCCGGCGTAAGCCGGCTGATTTCTCCCAAGGAAGAATACGCTTCCGAATTCAAGACAATGATTGTGTTTTCGTATTCAAAACGATCACGGGGCCGGCGCGGGTTCTTGATTCACACCATCATGGGGCTGACGCCCCACGCTCGCCAGTAAAAGCTCGCGACAAAAAAATCCAGGGAGCGCAACTCGTGAATTGCGCTCCCTGGATTTTCAGAATCGGTCGACGGATTCCCTCGGCCGATTTTATATTGGGCTGGTTTCGGGACTCAGTTTTCCACCGGATCGACCGAAGGCAGATTGGACTGCTGCTCCCGCCGAATGGCTTCGTAAACTTCTTCCCGATGGACCGTGACTTCTTTCGGGGCGTCGATCCCCAAACGGACTTTATCACCACGAATCTCGATGACCATAACGGTAATCTGATCGCCGATAATAATTCGTTCGTCCTTTTTGCGGCTGAGTACTAACATCGCCAGTCCCTGCTATGTGAGATGTAAGGAAACGATTCGTCAACTGACGGAACTCTACAGCACAAATCCGGGTGCGCCGGAACATTCTTCCGAAAATCGCCCCGCACTGTGGCCCCCGTATCGAATGCGCCGATCGTGCGGGTCTCGCGGACCGAAACCCGGAACCAACGTAATGGCGGCATCTTGCCGCCGTCGATCGATCTCGGCGGCCGGAAGCCCCCGCTACGATCGAAGGCCCCTAACTCGCCCGTTCTTCTTCGCCGAGGCTTCTCATGCGTTTTTCGACGTCGCGGTAGCCGTAATCGACGGCCAGAATCTCGTTGTAATGATCTTCGGCGGTTTCGCGTTCGCCGTTTTTTTCCGCAATTCGGCCCAAGGCATAATGGGCGGTCTTGAAAAGCTCTTCGTCGTCGTGCGAGTTGAGATTGGGGAGGGCTTTCTCGAATTGCCGCTTGGCGAGCGGGACTTGGCTTTCATTCAGAAAGCATTCGCCCATCAGCACGTAGACTTCGGTCTCGAGCCGCTTGTCGGCCACCGACTGCTGGAACAGCTTGATGGCGTCTTTGTTTCGCTTGATCCGCATGTAGCGCTTGCCGAGCTCGATATTTCAGCCGGCTGTCCTGAGCGTGGCGCTCGATCCGCTTGGAAAACACGTGGATTTCGCTCTTGATGAGTTTGTTCCCGAGCGCGGTGCGTTTCTTTTGCAGTTCGTCGTCGTCGGGGCTCTTCGCGGCGTCTTCTTTGGCGTCTTCGTACTGGTTTCGCAGTTTTTCCAGTTGAACGTCTTCCAACTGCTCGCGGATGTCGTCATTCTCGCCGGATTTTTCGTGGGCCGCTTTGAACTGCTCGATGCATTCGTCGAGCCGTTTTTCCTTGCGGTAAAACAGGGCCAGCTTGAGATAGCCTTCGTAGCTGTCGGGATTTTTGCGGATGGCCCGCTTCAGGTCCGATTCGGGATCGTCGCCGGGCCCGATCAGGTCGGCCCCGCTGTCCTTCTTCTTGCGGTCCAGGTCGTAGGCCGTTTGGCCGGCTTTGACGTCGCGGGTGTTTTCGGCTTCGTCGTAGCCGCCGCGGTCGGTCGTCTTTTCGGCCTGGAGCTGGGTCTGTTTGGACCGGGCGGCGCTATTGAGCGGCTGGAGCTTATGGATTTTTTCCCAGAGATTGATGGCCTCGTCGTAGTTCCGCCGGGCTTCGTGCACCTCGGCCAAAGCCTGGAGGAGCGCGACGTTTTCCTTGTCCTGCTTGACCGCATTCGAATACGCGAACAACGCGATGTCCGGAAAACCCAACTGGATGGAGGCTTCGCCGACCGAGGCTTCGAGCTGGGCGTCCCACGGATTGAGCATCAGGCCGTTCTCGGCTTCCTGGTTCATCGTGGACCAGTCCTGTTTGCCTCTGGCCTTTTTGATCCGCGAGCGAATGCCCATCAGCTTCGGACCGGACATGCGGGCGCCCGAGCCGTTGTTTTTGTATCTGGCATATTCCGCTCCGCGGAGACACTGCCGATAAACCAGATTCTCCGGCACCAATTTGGCGGCTGTCGAGAATTGTTCCACGGCATAATCAAAATTCTGCTTGGAGACGGCGGCCGTCCCCGACTTCCAACATTCGTTGGCGATGCGTTTGGCTTGTTCAGGATCCATGAGCGTGCGTGTACTCACCGTAACAACAAAAACCAGCGGGCCTCAGGCAAACATCGTGCCTGTTTTCTGCTTAAGACTTTACCAGATTGAAAAAAGTGTGGCTAGAAGTGAACGGCACGGCGGAGACGTTGTGAGGTTTCGGGGGGAAAATCCCCATTCGCTGTGCCCATTTTTATTGTAGCGACGTTTGCCCCGGCGTGGGGAATTATTCTCAGAATTGCGGGCAAAAGGACCCACCGCGGACACTTGAAAATCGACGAAAAAAAGGCGACCACGAAGGCACAATGGGCAGAGACAATCACAAAGGGACAAAAGACTCGGGGGCGTTTTCGCTGGGCGTTTTTCCGGCCTTCGTGTCTTGGTGGAAACCTCTCTCGAACCGGCGACGGGAAACCCTCGCGGGGCGGAGTTCCAAGTTTCAGTCCCTCTATCATACCGGGGCGATTTGCGCCACAAGCCGGCCGAGAGCAACCAGAGCCTGAAAATCAGGAGGTTTGACGCCTCGGAAGAAGAATCGCCGCGAACTCGAAAACCCGCAAAAACGGTTCGATCTCATCAATACGTGTTGAAGTGTCGCCTTATCTGTGTATGCTAAAGGCAACGCTGCTGAAGAGTGCAGGGCGAAACGACTCTGAAAATGTTCACCAATACAAAGGAGGCAAAACCGATGCTGACGATTTGGGGTGAAAAACAACAGTTTTGCGACGGCGTCTCCCGGCGGAGTTTTCTGAAGGCCGGGGCGTTGGGGCTTGGCGGTTTGACGCTCGCGGATTTGCTGCGGGCGGAGGCGGCGGCGGGGATCCGTTCTTCCACCAAGGCCGTGATCAACATTCACATGAGCGGCGGGCCGTCGCATCAGGACATTTTCGATTTGAAGCCGCTCGCCCCCGTGGAGTTCCGCGGCGAGTTCGCTCCGATTCCCACGAATGTGGAAGGCATCGAAATCTGCGAGCATCTGCCGCGCCTCGCCACGATCGCGGACAAGTTTGCCGTCGTGCGCTCGCTCGTCGGCTCGAACGCCGGGCATAGCAATTTCCAAACGCACACCGGCTACAACCAGAAGAGCCTGGAAAGCATCGGCGGCCGGCCCAGCCTGGGCAGCGTGATCGCCAAGCTGAAGGGTTCCAGCGGCAACGGGTCTCCGCCGTTCGCGTCGTACAACGGAGGCAGTTCAGGTTATCTGGGGGCGACGTATCAGCCCTTCAATCCCAGCCGGGGCGGAACCAATTTGACGTTGGACCGCTCGCTGACGGCCGACCGCGTTTCGAATCGCAAATCGCTTTTGGATTCGCTGGACCGGATGCGGCGGGAAGCCGACGCCTCCGGCCAGATGACCGCGATGGACAGCTTCACCGAAACCGCCATCGACGTGGTGACTTCGGGCCGGTTGGCCGATGCCCTCGACATCAAGAAGGAAGATCCCCGCGTCGTCGAACGCTACGGCCGCGAAAATCGCAACCTGCTCACGGCCCGGCGGTTGATCGAAGTCGGCGTCCGCGTCGTCGCGATGAACGCCCCCTGGGGCGGTTGGGACACGCACGCCAACAACTTCAAGAGCCTCAGCACGCGGAATCTCCCCACCATGGATCGGGGCCTCTCCACGTTGATCACCGACCTCGAAAGCCACGGCATGCTGGACGATGTGTCGATCGTGGTCTGGGGCGAGTTCGGCCGCACTCCGCGGATCAACAGCCGCGCGGGCCGCGACCACTGGCCGCGGGTGGCGATGGCGTTTCTCGCCGGCGGCGGCATGCGGACCGGCCAGGTCATCGGCTCAACGACCCGCTACGCCGAGCAGGCCGAAAGCCGCCCGGTGGATTATCAGGAAGTCCTGGCGACGTTGTACCACAACCTGGGCATCGACCTGGACACCACCCAGTTCATCGATCCCGCCGGCCGGCCGCAGTACCTCCTGGAGCACCGGCAACCGATCCATGAGTTGATCTGATTTCCCCGCGATCAGCCGGAACGCGCTCGCCCTCATAGCGCGTTCCGGCTTGATCCTTGGAAAGCACGCGCTGCCAACGTGTAAACGCCGGCCCTTCAATAGCGGGCTTCCTGGGTGTGGTCTTTCTTGAGCATGCTGGAAAAGTCCGACACGGCCGGATCGCCTTCGATTTGCGTCAGCAAGCGATACTTCGGCAAGCCGCTCTCATTGAGCAGATGCAATAACTCGGCCCGGCGGTTGTTGTAGATCTGATGCTGCCGCCATTCATGGACCAGGGAATTGACCGCATACCCCAACAGCAGCATCAAGCCGTAGACCCACCAGCTTTGCAGCTTGGCCATTTCGATGGGCACCGGCAGTCCCGCGAACCAGTCCAGGTGCAAGCCGAGAATCAGCGCGAGGACGCCCAACCGCACAATCCAACGCGGAACGGCCGCGGCTTCGGAGAGCTGCTGATTCAGCGACAACATGAACCCGTAAAGGTCTTCGTGGGTTCGGCGGACCGCGCTCGCCTGCTGAGCCGGGATGACTTCGATTTCGTCGTCCAGGCAGCGAACGAGAAACTCCTCCCCCTCGCAGAGAAAATCTTCGACCCGCTCGGTGAGTTCGGCCACCCGTTTTTCTTCCAGAGTCTGCGAGAGGCGGGCCTCGTTTTCGCTGTTCGCCGTCGGGATCTGTTCATCCATTAGTATCGTCCCCAAAGCAGATGGTAGCCTGCCCGCTCGTCGGTGTCTTCCAGGCCGAGTTCGATGCCGGGCCGATCCGCGAGAACCGCCAAATACGATCGGCGGGGAAGAATCTGCTCGAGGTCGCGGGCCGAGGATTTGGTGTTGATGGATTTGAACGCTTCGATCAGGGATTCCATCATCCCGCCGCTTTGCATTTGGGAGAGGGAGCGGCGGGACCGCGGCTCAAAGGGCCGGGAGAATGGATCGCGCTGGGTGTCGAGGGCCAAATCTTCCGGGAGTTCGAGCGGATACTGTCTCAGCAGGTTGACGACTCCCCCCAACTTCCCGAGGTTGTGGGGGGCAACCTTGGTCAGCGTCCCGCTGTTGCCCGCCCCGAGGGTATCCCCTTCAAAGATGTTTCCGTCCCCGTCCACCAGAACGAGGGCTTCGATGTCCCATTCCAAGCCGTTGGAGACGGACAGCCTGGAATCGGACGCGGCGCCGACTTCAAGCCGGCCCCGCTCGGTGCGGTGTTGGACCGTGGCGAACTGCGTGCGCGTCCGCGACCTGAGCCAGCCGTCCGCGAGGTGCTGTTGCTCTCCCCACACGGTGCGGGCCGATTCAAACTTCGACCCTTCGCGCAAATGCGTCGCGGGCCAAACGGGATAGACCGCGGTGTTCGGCGAGAATTTCAACCCGTCGGACGGAGCCATCCCCGCGAACAGCGAGATGCGGCTGAGCGAGACGGCGGTGTTCGTGCGCTGATCGAGCAGCGTCACGCTGCGGGCTCTGGAAGCCACGCTGAATCCGTAAGACAGCGTCGAATAGACGAACAGCGTCAGGCTGGTCACAAAGGCGATCGCGGGAATGGTCAACAGCAGCAAGTACATCCGCTTCCGGCGGCGGAGGAGGACGTAATTCAAGGGACCGATCACAATCGTGAACAGCGTCATCAAGACCAGAAAGGCATAAATCGGAACGCTGGTGACGCCGGGGATCAGAAAATTGAAAAAGTCGGGATTCGACCGCCGGGGCAAAACGCCGTTGCGGGCTTCCCAGGTACGGGATTCCACCGGCGTGTTGGCCCACCACCAGGCCCAATCCACGGGCGCGCCGGGAAAGGGGTTTTCCGGAAAGGCGTAAACCCGGCCCAAGAGATAATCGTGCCGGGCAAAGGCGTCGGACCGGGCGCCCCATTGGGACGACTCCGGCTCGCGTTCCTCGCCCACGATCTCGGACATCGGGCGTCCGTCGTTCGGGGATTGCAACTGACTCACAACCCCCCTCCACAACAGCGGGTTCGCCGGCGTCCATCGGCCGGAATCGGCGAGGTTGAGCAGCTTCTTTAATTCCGGCGACGAATCGGGCTGTTCTCCCACCTCGTAAATCACCAGGGTTCCGCCCGTCTGGGTCCATTGCAGGATTGCCGCGCGTTCGTCCGCGGGCAACTCGGCGAGGGTTTTCAAGGAGATCATCACCATGTCCACGCCGGTGTAGTCGACCCACGACTTGGGCAGCATCACCGGGGGGAGAACCTGGTGGTCGTCGGAGAACGCCACCTCGCCGCCGGCAACGGCCGTTTTGATTCCATACTCGATCGTCTGGGTGCCGACGACGTTGGGCGAGATCACGAGAAAGCTGGGCCGGGCGGGATTGTAATCCACGTCCGACATGCGGACCCGCGTGGTGAATTGATCGAGCACGACGCCGTCGCGTTCGATTTCGAGATTCCCCTCCGAGCCCCGGCCCACCAGGGGAATCGACAAGGTGAACCCCGCCGTCCCGTCCTGTTCGACCTGCAAATCCCGCCGCTCGACCGTCGGAATTTGCTCCCCCTCCTGCGGCAGAAAACGGAATGTCAGGTTGCAAGTCGGCCCCGCGTTGGTCACGCGAATTCGGATCGGATAATACCCGCCCCGTTGCACCCCCGCCCAGCGGGAATCAATCGTCACCATCAGGTCGGAAGCCCGGTGGCTCACGCTGCTGCCCCCCGCCCGTGCCGGCTCGTCGAGAAAACCGGACGCCCCGAGAAACAGAAACCCGCAAACGAGCGCCAACGAAGGCACAACCCGCGGCCGGCAAAATGAAAAAAACATCGGCATTCGATTTGCCTGCAATAGTCGTCTGTTGAAGTGATTCCGTGATCGGAAGTTGATTGTACTCATCGAAACGCCGGCTGACAGTCTCCGGATCATGGGAATTTGTTGCGCCGGGCGCAAAACAACAACGACCCGGCAAAAAAATTGCACGGCCAAATCGTCGGCTCGATCCTCATCGGCTTTGCAAGTTTGCCGCGTGCTTGATGAGCAACTCCGCGATTTGCACCGCATTGGTGGCGGCGCCTTTTCTGAGGTTGTCGCTGACGCACCAGAACGACAGGCCGTTGGGGTGCGAGATGTCGCGGCGGATGCGGCCGATGAAGACTTCATCGCGGTTCGTGCCGGTGCTGGGCAGCGGGTATTTGCCGTTTTTGAGGTCATCATCCACGACGATGCCCGGAAACGAAGAAAACAACTCGCGGGCCTCTTCCGGCGAAACGGGGCGCTGGGTCTCGACGGTGATGCTCTCGCTGTGGCAGTTGGACACCGGAATCCGCACGCAGGTCGCGTTGATCTGGATCGACTCGTCGCCCAGGATCTTGCGGGTTTCGTAAACCATTTTCAGCTCTTCGCTGGTATATCCGTCGGCTTTTTCGCTGCCGATCTGCGGAATGCAGTTGAACGCGATCGGGTGGGTGAAGGCTTGATAGGCATAGTCCGCTCCCGCGAGGTGGGCTTTCGTGCCTTCGATCAAATCGGTCGTGCCTTGCAGGCCCGCCCCGCTGACAGCCTGATAGGTGCTCACGATGACCCGGCGAACGCGGGCCGCATCGTGGAGGGGTTTTAAGGCCATCACCATTTGCGTGGTCGAGCAGTTGGGGCTGGCGATGATGCCTTTCGCCTCGAGCGCGGCTGCGGGGTTGATCTCCGGAACCACGAGGGCCACGTCCGGCTTCATCCGCCAATAGCCCGATTCATCGATGACCCGGCAACCCGCAGCGACAGCCGAGGGCAAATACTCCGCCGCCACGTCGTCCGGTGTGCTGGAGAGCACCAGGTCCGCCCCGGCAAAGCAATCGTGGGTCAGCGCTTCGACCTCATATTGTTTGCCCTGGAACATCAGCGTCTGCCCGGCGCTTTGCGCGGAGGCAATGAACCGGTAATTCCGCACAGGCAGTTGGCGTTCTTCCAAAAGATGCCGCATGATGCGGCCCACGGCTCCGGTGGCCCCTACAAGGGCGACAGTCTCAAACACGACGAACTCTCTTTGAATATTTTCGGACGAGGCAACTCGCGGCGGATTCCGGACGCGGAACCGCCAAAACAAGACATTGTAATCCGCCTGCCAACCCTCGCCAACCTTCGCGAAGCCAAGATCTTTCGCGAGAGACACGATCAAATCGCCGGAAACGAGGTCCGTCTGGTTGACCCGGCGCAGCGGTGCTGATAAAAATTTAACTTCCAAACCATCAATCAGTCGGGTGAACACTTTTATTTTTTCAAGGACCCTTCCATGGGACGCGTGGAGCGAGATCGTGAAATTGCCCGCCGCCGTAGCCGCCGGGCCAAGTTGCGCAAGTTGCGGGCCAAATACCGGGCCGCGACCAACGAAGGCGACAAAGCCGCCATCCAAGAGAAAGTCCGCCGGATCAGCCCGTTCGTGAACCTGGCGGAGGAAGAAACCGCGCAGGCGGAATAACCCCGGACCAAACAGTCTCCAGAACGTCCCGGGATGACCTTCTGTGGAGTGCGGGTTCCCGTTGCGCGGTCCCAAGTGAGCCTTCCAACGGAGTGATCCGCAGTGAGCCTGCCGGTTTTTCAGTTTCGCCCCGCGACCGCGTGGGCCTTGTGTTTGGGATTGGTCTGGGGAGCGCTCCCCGGCTGCCAGGGTTCCAAGTCGCCCGAACCGCAAAAGAGCGAAACCACCCGGGCGACGAATCCAACGAAAGAGCCAGCTGCAGAGAAAAATCCCACCGACCCGCTGGCTCCCGAAGCCACCGTCCGGCAGATGGTCGAAGGCCTCCGCCAAAACCGGCCGGAGGTGATCTGGCAGGCGATGCCCCGGCGGTTCCGCGGCGACATCAACGGCCTGGTTCACGACTTCGCCAAGAAAATGGACCCCGCGCTTTGGTCCCGCAGCTTCGCGACCTGGAAGAA
Source organism: uncultured Planctomycetaceae bacterium (assembly GCA_963815195.1). Lineage (GTDB taxonomy): Bacteria > Planctomycetota > Planctomycetia > Planctomycetales > Planctomycetaceae > CAWAVN01. Next base: position 417,854 of record CAWFGE010000023.1, on the reverse strand, counting down.
ACTCGCCCGCGTGCTCGCGGAAAAGAAAACATACATCTTGAGCCATCCGAGCATCGAGACGCTCTCCCCCGAACAAAGGCTCGCGCTCGAAAAGAACTGGGACGGGCTGGTCGAACTGTTGACGATTCTGGTGAATAGCGATCTCTCGGATCTGTCCCGGCTGCAAACCTTCGATGCGGGCCAATTCCTCAAACAGACCGGCGGGCGGTGGCTGTCGCAGTTGGCGGCTCTGTCGGAATCGCTGGGACAAGATTCCCTATCGGGCATGCTCGCGGGACTGACGCCCAAGACGCTCTCGGTGGATAAAGATAAGGCGAAAATGGCCTGGATGACCGCGGGGTCTGCCGAGCCGGTTTCGACATTTAATCTCATCAAAGTCGAAGGCGGCTGGATTCCCGCGGGCTGGGTCGCGTTCTGGGAACAAATCCGCGCCGCCCAGGCGAAGCTCCGTGAACTCCCCGCCGAAGCTTTCCAGCAACAAAGCCGCGAAAAACTCAAAACACTTTCGCGTGTGGATCAGACGTTAGACGCCCTGCTTGCCGCGAACACCGCGGAGCAGTTTCAGCAAACCCTGGCCGATGAACTCGGCGAACAGGCGGTGGTCGAACTGGCCGTGCTCATCCGCACGCTCAGCGGTGGGACGTCGGCTCCCGTGAAATCCCACCCGCGCGCCGCCGGCACTCCGCCCCAATCGGCCACGGACGCCAGTTCCGTCACGCTTCTCGTGCGCGGAGCCGCCGGGACCGCGGACGAAGACCGCATCTTCGAGGCCCTGCACAGGGCGCTGCCGGGCGATGTGGACGTGCAGTTCGATCCCATGCCCGGCGGGATCCAAGTCATCGTCGGCCCGGTGGCGGATTTCGAGGCCTTTCGCAAAAAAATCCCCTTCGGCAAGGTGACCAAAGCCGAGCCGGTGACGCGGACGCTGCACATCGACGCAAAACGTTAGGATCGCTCGATGAATAATTGTCCGATTTATTAGCCGCAGGGCGCTAGCCCCGGTTCATGGAAAGAACCGGACACGAGCGCGTTCCGGCTGGTCCTTAGCCCGGATTTTGATGATTCAACGAAAGCTGTTGGGGGATCATCCGTTTGCCGATTAAGCGCAAATGCACTTTCAGTACTTCCAAAAAAAACTCAGGTAATTGGTTTCGTTTTCAAGAGCCGCGCACGAAGTAAGCGGTTTTCAGGGACGCAGACAACGCAAGGACCGCTTACTTCGTGCGCGGCTCAGGCATTTTTGGAACTACTGACTTTGTTTGAATTACCCCGAAACGCAAGCGAGGGATTTGATGTCCCTCGCTTGCGCTTTGGGCTAATGAATCATTCGGGTTAGCGAACCCGCGGCCGTTTACGGCTTCGCAAACCACGCGGCGGTTTTTTCGAGGCCTGCTTTGATCGGGACCTGGGGTTCCCAATCGAGGACCGTTTTCGCGAACGCCGGGTCCACGAGGTTCGACCGCAGATCGCCCGCGCGGGCTTCGCGGTAAGTGGGCGGCGGAACCGGTTCGGTTTGGCCCTGGCTCTGGCGGATTTTTTCGCAAATGGACCTGAGGGCGGCTTCCAACTCGTTGACGTCGGTGCCGGCCGCGGTGCCGATGTTTACAGCCACGAACGGCTCCGCCCGGTCGCCTGCGAGGGCGGCGTAATTGGCGCGGGCCACATCCTCCACATAGACGTAATCGCGGATGTACTTGCCGTCGCCGTTGATGGTCGCGGGCTGCCCGGCGAGAAGCCGCTGGCAAAAGATCGCGACCACGCCCGCTTCGCCGTGCGGGTTTTGCCGCGGCCCATACACGTTGGAATAGCGGAGCGCCACCGTCTTGAGGCCATGCTCGCGGGCGTAAAACTGCAGATAGCGTTCGCCGGCCCATTTGCTGATCCCGTAGGGCGAGATCGGATTGGCGGGCGTGTCTTCGCCGGCCGGTTCGTAGGCATCGCCGTACAAAACGCCGCCCGAAGACGCAAACACCATCCGCTTCGCCCCACAGTTCGCGGCACCGTCCAGAACGTGGATCAAACCCAGCACATTCACCTGGGCGTCGAAAGCCGGCTCGCGGACGGAGCGGCTCACCGACATCTGGGCGGCTTGATGGCAGACGGCTTCGGGCTGAAACTCCTCGAACACCTTCGCCACCCGAGGCCCGTCGCAGACATCGACCTGGTAAAATGGAACGTCCGCGGGAAAATTCTCGCGCCGGCCCGACGTCAGATCATCGAGCACCCCCGGCTGATGGCCGTTCGCCAAGAGTTGATCCACCACGTGGCTGCCGATAAACCCCGCTCCGCCCGTCACTAACACTCGCATGATCGATGGTTCCGTTCTATCTCAAGACCCAAAAAACATCCGTGGTGAGTATAACAATCGGGCCAAGCCCAATTGACCGCCGAAGAGCGGAAAATCTTGCCTGACCCGAAATGGGATTGAGAACTGTCTATTTATTCCAAGTGAACGGATTAAGACAATCTGAAGACAGGAACCACGAAACACACCAAATACACGAAAGGAAAGCACGCCGAGAATTGGAATGAAAATGGGCTCTTCCGGCGAATCGGGGGGCAGTGGAGGCGGATGATCTTTTTGTGTGATGATCAATGATGGATTTCACCTCCCCAAAGTTTGGGGAGGTGAAACAGCGCGGACTTTTTTCGTGTGTTTCGTGGTTCCTTCCGTCTTTATTTAACGAGCTTGGGCAGTTCGGTTTTGAGTTCCTGGACCGAGGTGCTGCGGCTGACGACGGTGCCGGTTTTGTCCACGAGGAACATCGTGGGCAGGGAAATGATCCCGAAGGACTTGCCGGGGCCGCTGTCCAAGCCGCCCGGTTCGTGGATGTGCCGCCAGGGGACTTTGTGCTCGGTGATGTAAGGCTGCACGAGGTCGGTCGTCGTGTCGAGATTCACGCCCAGGACTTCAAAGCCCTGACTTTTGTATTGGCCATAAAGCGCGAGAATCTGCGGCAAATCCTCGGTGCAGGGTTTGCACCATGTGGACCAGAAAATCACCAAAAGCACTTTGCCGCGATAGCTGGCGGCATCGATCGTCCCTCCGCCGAAACCCGGGCCGGAGAGATCGAGCTTTTTGCCCTGGAGGTTGATTCGCTTGAGCGCCCCGGCCGCTCGTTGGCCGGCTTCGGTTTGCGAATGGGTCTTCACCAGCCGATCGTACCATTCCTCGGCTTCGTCCGTTTTGCCCGCGAACTCTTGGGCCATCGCGAGTTGGAACAACGCCTCGCCGGTTTCCGGAGCGGAGGGATACGTGGACGCAAATGTCTTGAGCTGCGCCAGCCACCAGACTTGCAGTTCCTGCCGCTGTTCGTTGGTGAGCTGGGGCTTCTGCAAACTGGTGGCATACTGCGACATCAGCACGCGAAAGCCCAAGTAGGCGAGCATCTCGTCGTCGCTTTTCTTATTCTTCTCGTCGGCTTCGATCTTTTTGAGGCGGGCCAGACCGTCGGGAAACTGCCCGGTCTGCACGGCCGCGGTCAAGCCGTCCACGAGCTGCTTCGTCCACTGCTCGCGTTCGGCGTCGGTCTGCGCGAGGCCGGCGAGATCTTCCAACAAGTCGGCCCGTTTGCGGTTGTAATCCGCGAGCGCTTTGGCACCGTCGGCGGGAGACGGGGCATTCGCATCGAGTCGTTCGCAGCTGCTCCAGGAGTTTGCGGGCTTCCGGAGAAATATCGCTGGGCACGCCCGCGGACACGGGGGAGTTCAAGCCCGCGGCCGGTTGAATCAGAATCCCCGTCGCCGCCACTTGCGGATTCTCGCCTTCGAGCGGCTGCGGGATCTGCGTGAGCTTCCAGGCATCGCCCACGCGGACCATCTCGCCCAACTGCACCAGGCCGGCTTGCTGGTTGTTGTCCACGATGCCCATGGCGTTCTCGTAAACGATCAAATCGCTCGATGCCTTGCCTTCATCCTGCGGGATGATGCCCGGGCTCGCGCCGTCGAACCGCATCCACTTGGTGCGGGAATTGAGGACCTTGGACCCATCGGTGATCTTCCGCACCTTGGCGGCGGGAGCATCGACGGCTCCCAAAAGCTTCTTGCCCACCTCGTCTTCGACGCCCAAAGTTTTGATGTCGCCGGGGGAAATCAGCAGGCTTTCCAGCGTTTTGATGTCGCCGGCAATCATCGCTTCGACCGCGAGCCGGCCGGCTTCTTCGGGCGAGATGATTTTCCAGGAATCGATCTGGCCGTCCTCGTTCGCGTCCAGGCCCCAGCGGGTGCCTGCGGTGTTCAGCCAGCGGGACTGATCGACCTTGTTGTTGTTATTGGAATCGAGGTCGCGGTACACCTCGATGCCCTGGAAATAGTATTGCCATTGATCGACGACATTGTCGCCGTCGGTGTCGGAGAACCGCCGGAGCACTTGCCCTTCCGGTCCGTAAACCACCCAGCCGGACGCCTTGCCCCGCCGCTCGACTTTGACCTGGCATTTGGAATACTCGTCCTCGGAGGGCGTTTCGTAGTCCACCCATTTTTTCTGCACGGGCCGAAACGACAACGCGAGCTTCGCGGACGGCGGGTCGGCAGCGAAGGCGTCGGGTGCCGTCCCCAACACGAGGCCGGCGAAAATCAACAGTGGGGCGAAAAGGCAGGTGGAGCGTCGCATCCCTCGGACTCCGTTTTTCTGAAAACTCACAGCGGACAGGCGATAGACAAATGCCGGGCGATGTTCCCGCCGGCACTCTCGGCATTCTAGCGAAAAACCGCAATCCAGGTCACGAGCAGTTTTCCCGAGTGACAAAAACTGAAAACCACGAAGGCACGAAGCACCGATCCGGGAGCTAACGAAGATGCAGTCAATCCCGTATACCGAGAAGGTAAGGTGACATCATGGAAAAGCCCTCCTACCAAGAATTGAAAGATCGCATTCAGGAATCGTGACCGCCGGTCGTTGGCGACGAAACGTGAGTTGTCCTCTGTTTTCTTCGTGTCTTCGTGGTTTCGTGAAGGCACGAAGCACCGATCCGGGAGCTAACGAAGATTCAGTCAATCCCGTATACCGAGAAGGTAAGGTGACATCATGGAAAAGCCCTCCTACCAAGAATTGAAAGATCGCATTCAGCACCAAATGTCGAAAAGCGATTTCACGGATTATGATTCCGCATGTTGGAATGGATACATTGCTGCATTGCTTGAGTGGGGACTTATTTCAATCGAAGAACACCGCCTCCTTGCTGAAATGCTTCCAAAACTCGAACCAGATCCCACGTTGCCCATTTTTCTAGGTTCAGATGGGAATCAGGAATCGTGACCGCCGGTCGTTGGCGACGAAACGTGAGTTGTCCTCTGTTTTCTTCGTGTCTTCGTGGTTTCGTGTTTTCGTTCGCGACCCGCAAACTTGAAAATGGATCGGGATCGCGGTTAGTGTGGTGGGGCGTTTGGTTTTGTTGGCCTTTTCCAGCCGAGGACGAACATGATCGCTTTCCGCCCGATTTCCGCGCTTCTTACCGCAGTGGTGTTGATGATGGTCACAACCGAGAATCTCGAAAACTCCGCCCAAGCCGCCGACCCGCTCGTTTATGTGGGCACTTACACAAAGGGAAACGGCGAAGGAATTTACGTCTATGAACTGAATCCCAAAACCGGCGAGCTTTCGCGGGTCGCGGCGGTTTCGGGGGTGAAAAATCCTTCGTTCCTTGCCATCTCGCCCGACAAGAAGTTTTTGTATTCCGTCGCGGAAATCAACATGTTTGGCGGCCAGAAAGCCGGCGGCGTCGCGGCGTTTGCGATCGACTCAAAGACCGGCCAACTGAAACTGCTCAACGAGCAACCCTCCGGCGGCGCGGGGCCCTGCCATCTGATCGTGGACAAAACCGGCAAGAACGTGCTCGTCGCAAACTATGGCGGAGGCAGCGTTTCGGTCCTGCCGCTCGCCGAGGATGGCACGCTGAAACCGCCGTCGTGCACGATTCAGCACGAAGGATCGAGCGTCAATCCCCAGCGCCAAAAAGAGCCGCACGCCCACTCCGTCAATCTGGATCCCGCCGGGCGGTTTGCGTTCGTGGCGGATTTGGGGTTGGACAAGGTGATGATTTACCGCTTCGACGCCGAGAGCGGCCAGTTGACGCCCAACGATCCGCCCAGCGTGAGCGTCAAACCGGGCAGCGGACCCCGGCATTTTGCGTTTCATCCCAACGGCAAGTATGCGTACGTGATCAACGAGATCGCGAACACGATCACCGCGTTTCGGTACGATGCCGAGGAAGGCCGATTGACGCCGATCGAAACGGTCTCGACCATTCCCGACGACTACACGAAGACCACGCACACGGCTGATGTCCATGTGCATCCTTTGGGCAAGTTTGTGTACGGCTCGAACCGGGGGCACGACAGCATTGCGGTGTTCGCCGTCAACCAGGACACGGGCAAACTCACGCCCAAAGGCCAAACGCCCTGCCCCGCCACGCCGCGGAACTTCGCGATCGATCCCACGGGAAAGTTCGTGTTCGCCGAGGGCCAAAGCGCCAACCGCATCGAAACCTTCCGCATCAACCAGGACACCGGGGCCCTTACGTCTACGGGCCACGAAGTCGAAGTGCCTTCGCCGGTGTGCATCAAGTTTCTGCCCCGCTAGAAAAAAGACTCAACATAACCAGGGGGCTTACGCCCCCCCGCTCGCCTTTTTGTCGAGTGGAATACTTCGGGGCCGAAGTATCATCACCGAAGTCTGGAACGTCGGGGATTCTCCCCAAGATCGCGGACAACCCGGGGAATTGTTCGATTTGGCTTGACCGTCACAATCGTTCGAGTCGATACCCTGGATGACGTGAGACAAAATGGTCTTGCGCTGTTTGGCGATTGTTGAAGGGGGAACGAATGAAAATGCGGAGACGGTGCGCCTTTGGTTTAACGGTTACCTTGGGATTGGGGATTCTGGGCTGTCAGGCACCGTTCCCGAAGGCGCAAACGCCGCCCCAATTGGACAAACCGCACCCCACCGGTCCGACCCGCACGGCCAAACGCTCGCTGGCCCCGGCGACGAACCCGCCCGCTCCCCGAACTGCCAAAACGAGCGAGAAGAAGGCCGATCCTAGGCTGCGTTTGGGGATCCAGCCGCCGGATTCTCTGCCGCCCTGCCGGCCCACATCGCAGCAAAAGCCGATTTCGGTCACACGGTTTCTCGAGAACCTGGAACCGAAAAAAACGGAAGCCCCACCGGAGAAACCTGCCGACAAGGCCGGGGAGCAATTTCAGATTCCGAAAGTCTTTCCGGGAGCCGAGGAGCCGCCGCTGAAGCTTCCCGAAATCGACCCCAATGCGCCGTTTAAGGAGCGCCGGGCGAAAATCGGCCAAATGTATAAGCCGTTGCCTGAGATGCCCGACTTTGCTTTCTCGCCTGGTGAAGTGAACCGCGAGCCGATCAGCCTGGCAAAGCTCCAGGAGTTGGCCTACGCGAACAGTCCCAAGCTGCAAGCGGCCATCGCGCGGGTCGAGCAAGCCCGCGGGCAAGCGATTCAGGTCGGGCTCTATCCGAACCCCGAAGCCGGCTACGAGTCGGATACGGTCAATACGAATGCCTCGGCCGGTTATCACGGGGTCTTCGCGAACCAGACCATCGTCACCGCGGACAAGCTCAAGCTCAGCCGGTCGGTGGAACTCCAGGAAGTGGTGAAATCGGAATTACGCCCTCCGGCGGGTGGAAATCGATCTCGCCACCGCCGTCCGCAAGAATTATTTCATCGCCCTCATCGCCCAGGAACGATTGCGGTTCACCCGCGAACTGGCCGACTTGTTCCGGCGGACTTACGAGGGTCAAATCGATTTGGTCGCGGGCGGCGAGTCCGCGCCGTACGAGCCCTTACAAATCCGCGTGTTCGCGGTCGAGGCCCAGAACGCCGCCATCCTCGCAGGCAACGATTACGTGGCCGCGTGGCGGCAATTGGCGGCGGTCTTGAACCTCCCCGGATTCCCGCCGAGGGAACTCGACGGCTTTCCGGAAATGCCCGTCCCCGAAATCAGCCACGAAAACGCCTTGCAACTCATGCTGGCCCGGCACACGGATCTCTCGATCGCCCAGGCCCAGATCACCAAGAGCCAGATCAACCTGAACTTGCAGCAGGTGACGCCGATTCCCAACGTGAACCTCACCGGCGTTCTGCAATACGATGACACGACCCCGCTCGATGATATCACCTACAACTTCAACGTCGGGTTCGTCCTGCCCATCTTCAACAAGAACCAGGGGAACATCTACACGGCCCAATCGCAGATCGTGGAGTCCCAGCAAAACCTGACCGGGGCCCAAAACAATCTGGCCGCGCAGCTGGCGGAGATTTACGCCCGCTACGCTTCGAACCGCGCGCTCACCAATAACTACCGCAACGAGATCCTGCCCGATCAGGTGCAGACTTATCGCGGGGTATATCAGCGGTTCCGGCAGGGGGTGGACAACGTGGACTTCGCCCAGGTGATCGTCACGCAGCAGCAGTTGGGGCAAACCATCAACCAGTATTTGACGCTTCTCGGGGCTCAATGGCAGGCGGTCGTCGATCTGGCGGAAGTCTTGCAAGCGGACAACCTGTTCGCGCTCGACAGCATCAGCCGGCCCGGAGCCCCCCTGCCCATCAACCCGCAACCGCTCATTAACCCGCAACCGCTCATCATCCCGCCCAGCCCCGCGCCGATCCAACCGTAACGGGAGCCGCGCACGCAGTAAGCGGAGAATGAGATTCTGACGGGAGCCGCGCACGCAGTAAGCGGAGAATGAGATTCTGACGGGAGCCGCGCACGCAGTAAGCGGAGAATGAGATTCTGACGGGAGCCGCGCACGCAGTAAGCGGACAATGAGATTCTGACGGGAGCCGCGCACGCAGTAAGCGGAGAATGAGATTCGGAGAGTGCCAATCGGCTTGGGATCGATCGATCGATCAATAATTGTCGCATTCATTAGCCGCAGGGCGTAGCCCCGGTTCATGGGGAGAACCGGATCCTAGATGTCAGTTTCGTAAGTGCATAGTCAGTTTTAGTTGGTCTGGACAAAATCGGCCGAATACGGGATTTAACGGGCATGTGTTTCTGTCCTTTGGAGCAAGGAGGTTCCATGCCCACCCCATTTCCCCCGGATGTTGTTTTGAATGATGAACAGCGGCAGCAACTTGAGAAGCTGGTTCGAGCCGGTTCGACGCCGCAGGCTTTGGTGTTTCGGGCCCGCTTGGTGTTGCGGGCTGCCGAGCCGGACCGTCCCAGGAATCTGGATATCGCCGCGGAGTTCGGCTGCGATCGGCAGACCGTGGGCACTTGGCGGCGGCGGTTTTTGGAGCAGGGAGTCGCAGGGCTCCAAGACCTGCCGAGACCGGGACGGCCTCGGTCTTTTTCCCCCGGAGGACCAGTTGAATGTCATGACGATCGCGACGAGCGAACCAGCGGACTACGACAACCCTGCCACGCGGTGGAGCCTGAATGACATCGCGGCCACGATTCTCAATGATGCGTATCACGAAGCCATGAGCCGTTCGACAATCTGGCGGATTTTGGAGGAGGCGGATCTCAAGCCTCACAAGAGCGTTTACTGGCTCAACAGCCATGATCCGGACTTTGATGCGATCGCTCGCGAGATTGGCCAGTTGTACGTCCAAGCGCCCGCGTTCTATCAGCAGGGTCGGTTGATTATCAGCAGTGATGAGAAAACCGGCATGCAGATTCTCCAGCGGAAATATCCCACGCAGCCCCTTGAGCCGGGAAAACCGGAGAAGCGGGAGCACGAATACATCCGTCATGGCACGAGGGCTTTGATCGCTTCGTTCGCCGTACCGACCGGCGAGGTCGTTTGGAATCTCGGGCAAACGCGCACCAGCCAGGATTTCGCCGCACACATCGATCATGTCGCCACACACTTTCGCGAAATGCAGCGGTTCGATTGGGTGCTGGATAATCTGAACACGCATTGGAGCCTGGATGTCTGCCGCGTGGTGGCCGAGTTGAGCGAGGTGCCGTTCGTTCCCAAAGACTTGAAAACGGGAACCCAAAGGCGTTTGTTCTTGACCGACCCGTCCCACAAACACGTGTTCCATTTCACGCCGAAGCACGGTTCCTGGCTGAACCAGGTGGAGTTGTGGTTTAGCGTCTTGTCCCGGCGGTTCCTGAAAAGAGGAGACTTCGCTTCGGCGGCCGAGTTTGAGGACCGGCTCTTGGCTTTCTTGAATGATTACAACTCGCACTATTGTCATCCCTACCGTTGGACCTACACTGGCGAGCCGCTCGTTCGCAGCACGCCATTCGACCAAACGCGGCGCCAACAAAAACGCGGGCGAGTCTGGTTCAGCCCTCGCCCCAAAACTTACGAAAAAATCCTCTACCCGCCTCGCCCCTACAAACGACAGGCGGCTTAACTGAGGAAGGATTTACGAAACTGACATCTAGTTTCGTTTGGGGTTAATAAGAATCAGAAAGCCAATTGGAGTCGGATGCCGGGGATGATGGCGGTCTCGAGGCCTTTCGTGCTTGGCTCAACGATCTGGAGATCCGTCGTGAATCGGCAAGCGGGCGTGACGGCGATGTTGTAAAACAGTTCCGCTCCGTACTCGTCCTGCTGGGGAAGAATCGGGGCGGTCAGGGCTTTGAAGTTTTGGCTGAGGCCGACATAAAAGAAAGCCGCGCCAAACGTGTCGAGGGTTCTTCCGGGAATCATGCTTCGGCCGGCAAAACCTCCATTGGCCACATATCGAATCGGGTTGGGGTTCCCGTCCGAGAGTCCAAATTGGCCAAAGATTCCCCAGTTGCGTTTGGCATCGGAAGGATCGACCCAGAGGGCATGATAGCCGTTGGCATAGACCGACCACGATCCGTTCTCCCGGGCTCCGAGCACGCCGAAGTTGGGCACAAAGAGATAAGAGGCAGGATCGAGAGACTGGTACTGAGCCGTGCTGTACGTTCCGCCCAGATTGATCCCGGAAGGCCGGCCGAAAAGCTTCCCGCGAAGGATCAAATCCGGAACGACCGCGACGCCTTGAGCGTAAAGATTCTCAAGCCCGATTGTGGCGCGTTCCTGCGGGTCCATGAACGTCAAACTGAAAAGGGGCTCGCCATCTTTTAGAACCGCCGCCCCAACCGAAGCAGCAGAGTAAGGGATCGTCCTCGCGACGATGGGATTGAACACGAGCGAAGTATTCATAAAACCGCCGATGCCGGGCCGATCGAGGCCGAGCTGAGAATTGAACCGCAACGGATATTCGTCGAGCGTATTGATCTTGCCTGCGAAGACGGCGAAATTCTCCGACAACGCCTGGGTTAGCTTGAGCCCGGTGAGAGCCGAAAGGTTTCCATCTTCCTTGGGGAAATTCATGGCGATATTGCTCGGAGCGATCAAGCCATCGTCCTGGTTGACGGTCGTTCCCAAGCGGGTCTCCCCGTGCAGATTGACAAAGAATCCGGTCAACCCGAATAGCTTTTCACCGCTGATGAGTCCCAGATAGTCGAGTTTCCCACCGTATTCCCAGTCCTTTTCCAGACTGCCAGCGGCGACGCCTTGATAGAACTGCGTGCCGTAAAGATTAAAGGTGAATCCCTCGTCCGCCAATCCGCTGCGCAACCCGAGCCAATCGCCCGTCAGTTGAGTTGTGGTGCAATGGGGATCATTCTTCCCACACGTACCGTGTGGGGTTTCCCTTTCGACGCCGAGTTCGGAACAGGGCACATCGGCGCATGGGCGAAAGACGTCATCTGGTTCTCGAACGCCGACTCTCTTCGCCGGCTCAACCGGCTGAGGCACCCTTGTTGTGGTTGCCAAATCTTGAGCCTGGGTGTTTGAGGCAATCAACCCTCCTACTAACAGTGAGGAGGTTATCACGAGCCGCAGCGACTGAATTTCCCACGCCAACATATCTAAAGCATCCATGCCGAATGGCGTTCGTCATCACGCGATGGTCACACAACGTGTGAATTTGTATCGATACCGCCAGGCCTCCACTTGATCAAAAGCCGGTGATCCATAAACCCTTCGCCCTGTTTATGATGTTCCGTTTTGGATTTGCGGATTATCCGGTCACTTCGCGGACGTCAGTTCGAAGTTCACTTTTTGGATCTTGCCGGTGAACTCGAACTTGTCCTTGCCCTTGTAGGCCGGATCGATTGGGGGGGGGGGGGATGGAATCGCGGCCGACCTCGAACGGTTCCAGTCCGTGCCGGGGATATTCGGCGGATCCTTTAAGCCGAACGTCGCCGGGATTTTCAGTTTGTCTTTGACCGCCTCGGAATCTTTATAGGTAAGGCCGATCTTCCCTTGGAACGGCTCCGGCGGCAGCGGCAGGACGCTGTCGGCCCTGGACGTCGCGTCAGCCTTTTCCTCCTGAGCCAAAGCTTCTGTCAATGGTCCGAATAAGAGGCTCCAACCGAATAAAGGAAGGAAAACGACAGGGGCAAGGGATCGCTTAAGCATCAGGCGAATCTCCGAGAAATGGAAAATGGCGAGTGGAAAAAGTCCTCTTGGTGCCGTCTCGAGAGCTATTTGCTTCCGCCGCTTTCCTTCAGCTTCTCCATGACTTCATCCAGGTTGAAGCTGGCCGCTTTTTGCCGTTGCGGAAACTCTTTGAACGTCGCCAGGAACTTGCCGACGTAATCCTGGGCGGGAACCAGCAGGAAGACGTGGTCCAACAGCCAATCGTAATACGTGTTTGACGTGACATCGGCCCGTTCGTAGGGATCGGTCCGCAGGTTGAAAATCTTCGGCACGCGCAGGGAGACAAACGGCTCCGCCCAGATTCGCAATGTTCCCCGGACCCGCTGCTCCATGAAAACCAGTTTCCAATTGTCAAACCGCAGCCCAGTGACCTGCTGGTCGTCGTTGCAATAAATAAACGATTCCCGCGGGCTTTTGTCGGACTCGCCGGTGAGGTACGGAACCAGATTGTACCCGTCGAGATGGACCTTGTAGGTCATGTCGTCGATTTTGTGTCCCTCCATCAGTTTCTGTTTCACGTCGGAATCGCCGGCCATCGCCAAAAGCGTCGGGAACCAGTCGTGATGTCCGATGATCTCATTGGAAACGGTTCCCGGCTTGATTTTTCCGGGCCAGCGGACCATGCAGGGCACGCGGTAAGCGCCTTCCCAGTTGGAGTTCTTTTCATTGCGGAAGGGCGTCATCGCGGCATCGGGCCAGGAATTCATGTGCGGGCCGTTGTCCGTCGAGTACATCACGAAGGTGTTGTCCGCGATTCCCGCGTCGTCGATGGCTTTCAGAACCGTGCCGACGTTCTTGTCGTGATCGATCATCGCATCGTGATAGGGCGATTGCCAGCGGCCGGACTGGCCTTTGCTTTCCGGCTTCACGTGCGTGCGGAAGTGCATGTGGGTGAAGTTGACCCACACAAAGAAAGGTTTGTCGGCGTCCGACTGCCGTTTGATGTATTCCGACGCGCGATCGGCAACATCGTCGTCGATCGTTTCCATGCGTTTTTTGGTCAAGGGGCCCGTATCTTTGATCGTCTGCTTGCCGACGCGGCCGAACCGCGGATCGACGGTCGCATCATCCTGATCGGTGGCTTTGCAATCGAGCACGCCGCGCGGTCCGTATTTCGCCCGGAAGGCCGGGTCTTTCGGATAGTCGGGCAGTTCCGGTTCCTCTTCCGCGTTCAAGTGATACAGGTTGCCGTAGAACTCGTCGAAGCCATGAACCGTCGGCAGAAATTCGTTGCGGTCGCCCAGGTGGTTTTTGCCGAACTGCCCGGTGGCGTATCCTTGCTCCTTGAGCAGCGTGGCAATCGTGGGGTCTTCCTTCTGCAGCCCGATCGCTGCACCGGGGAGGCCAACTTTTGTCAGGCCGGTCCTCAGGCCGTGCTGGCCCGTGATGAACGAAGCCCGCCCCGCCGTGCAGCTTTGCTCGGCGTAGTAGTCAGTGAAGATCATGCCTTCCTTGGCCACTCGGTCGATATTCGGCGTGCGGTAACCCATCACGCCCATCGAATACGCACTGACGTTTGACTGGCCGATGTCGTCGCCCCAAATGATGACGATGTTCGGTTTGCGGTTTTCCTGGGCGGCAGCGGGGCTAAGAACCCCCACCACCAAAAACGAAACGATTAAGTAGCTGAAACTTTTCTGCATGTGAAAAAACTCCTCAGTCGAAAGGAACAACGTTGCTGTGTGGACGACATGACCACTCTTCGAAAAGCTTTTGATTTAATAATTCGAAGCGGCGGACTCCCACCGCGGTGCGACGGTATCCCGCCGCTCCATAACGGCCACTCCGCCATAGGGACCGACGGTCGCGCCCTCCGGTCGGCGGCTGGAAGCCAACGCTACGGAAACAATCACCCCCCCTCGGAGTGATCCGTCCATTGCGAAGAAATCCTAGCCTAGTCGCGTTTCGGGGCTTTGAGGTAGGACAGAATCTCTCGCTCCAAATCGGCCAAAAGTTCGCTATATTCCCGGATGCGGCGTTTGTCATTCGATTGCGATTCCTCCCAATAATGCAAAGAGCGTGTGCATTCTTCGTATTCAAGGCACATCTCCCGCAGTCCTTCTTCACATAAACGGCAGTTGATTTCATCGGCGGCATTGGGGATCTCCGATTCGAGGCGTTTTCCCAATTCCACCAGGGTTTCTCTATCCATGGATTGAGGCTCTGTGAAAACAATGTGAAGACATCAAAGGCAATCGGGGAAAAACCTGCTTGGTGATCGACACCGGTCAAACTACAATGCGCGACGGACCGATGAAAGTAATTTACCGTAACCCGATTGAAGTTAACCGTTCGTTCTCGCACCGTTTCCAGGGCAGGGCGGCCCGCTTGAATGAGGTCGGCCATGTCTTACGAAGTCGTCTTGAGTGAGGCGAAAACAGTAGCCATCCAAGCAGAGCTTCAGCAGGTTTTGGCCTCCGAGGACTTTGCGGCTTCGCAGCATCTTTCGCGGTTTTTGCGATATATCGTCGAACAATCGCTGGCGGGAAATGCGGAACGCCTGAAGGAGCGCACCGTCGCCCGAAACGCTTTGGATCGAGGGGCGGACTTTGACTCCCGTTTTGATCCGATCGTCCGTGTCGTTGCCGGCAAGCTGCGGCGGGCGTTGGATCGGTATTATGCCAAAGACGGCTTATCGAACGCCCTCAAAATCGAAATGCCCAAAGGCGGTTATCGCCCCGTCTTCCAGCAAAGGGATGAGGATGAAATTCCTGCAACGGAAACAGCGTCACCCGAGCGAACGGCCGAGACGAGTCTCCAAGACGATTCGCTGGGGCGGCCCGTCGTGGCGATCCTTCCGTTTGTCACCTTTGGCGGCGGGGAAGAGATTCGCTGTTTGGCTGACGGCTTGGCGCAGGACCTGTGTATCCATCTCAGTCGATACAGTTGGATTCAAGTGATTGACTATTTGATGACGCAACGATTACCGCCACACGAAGCCGCCCCCTGGAGTCTTCCATCGCGTCTCAAGGCGGACTATTGCTTGTGGGGCACGTTTCGGGAAGTCCCGCAGGGGTGTCGAATTACGCTTCAGTTCCTTCAGGCTGACAATGGCGTCGTCATCTGGGGGGAGTCTTTCGATTGCAAATCCGGCAAGAATCTGCAGCACGAGTTGGATCGACTCGCGCGGAATGCGGCTCTCCTGCTGGGCGATGTGTTCGGGATTTTGTCGCGAGCCATTCGGTCGGCCTCGCTGACAAAACGGACCGAGAAGGCGACGGCCATTGAATCTCTCTTTCAGTTCTTTGATTACGAAATGCACCTGGGGGATAAAGATTACACGCGGATTGTCCAATCCGTCACGAAGATTGTCAGAGCCTTTCCCAATGTGGCTTTGGCTTGGAGCGCGTTGGCCACGTTGCATCTCAATGGCGTGGCGATGGTCTCCAAGACTAAGTCGCCGGATGCTTCCCAGCAGGCTCTGTACTGCGTCCAACAAGCTTTGAAAGCCGACCCGAGTTGTGCTTTTGCCCATTGGAGTTCCGGGCTGTATCACTTAATGCACGGCAACCCGGAAGAGAGCCTGGCCGCCGCGGAGCGGACCGTGGAACATGCAAACGGGGCCCCCTTCGAGGTGGGAGCGGCGGGAGCCATGCTGACGATCAACGGCCAAGCCGAGCGCGGGCTGAGTTTAATTGAGCAAGCGACCCGGCTCAATGCCGGTCTGCCGGGTTGGGTCCAATGGACGGCGGCCATTCATCAACTCGATCAGGGCGAATATCAGGAGGCCCTAGCCGCGTCGGAGCATTTCTCGATTCCGGATTGTTTTTGGGACCCGCTGCTTCGTTCGGTTGCGTTGACCGGCGTGGGAGAAAAAACCGAGGGTGATCTCCTATTGCAGCGAGCCGTGAATCTGCGCCCGGAACTCGCCGAACGCCCGCAAGAATTAGTCGGCCGCATCATCCATCGCCAAGAAGCGCGGCGGCAAATTATCGAGCGAGTCAAGGGCGCGAGCGTATCGTAATCATACGCCATTCCAACTCGGCCTTCCGTCAATTCCGTTCCCAACAGCATCCCCTTTCCCGCGCCCGATCTCGCGGCAGCTTACCGTCCGCATCCCGCCAAGACCGGTTCAATGATGTTCCGCGCCCTCCGCGAGGCGGATCATCACGAGATCCACCATCAAGGGATGCAATCCCAACGGCGGGCAGAGTTCAAACGCCGTTCCTGGATGCGTTTCGGCGGCTTCCCGCCGGTGTCGCTCCAAATCGCGCACGACATGCGAACCGGCCGAGAGGAAATAAGGCAGAATGAGAACGCGGGCCGCCCCGTGTTGCACGCAGCGGGCGACTCCTTGGGGAATCGTCGGCTCGCAGATTTCCAGATACGCGATCTCCACCCAGCGATGCTCCCCGCGTTCGCGAACCAGGTCCGCGAGCTTCGCGAGGTCGGCGTTCGCCTCCGGCCGCCGGCTGCCGTGCGCGATCAGCAAGACGGCGGTTTGGGAGTTGTCGGAAGGATTGTTCATCGGAGAATGCGTCTCGCGCTACAACAAGTTTTGGTTGGGATCTCCCCTACTATTTCTTCTTCAGCGTTTCCACATAGCTCGCGTTCTGGAGCAGGGCATACATCACCACGTTCACGGCAATGTGGAGGGCATCTTTGGGGATGTAGCCCGCGCAGGCGGCGGAAGTTTGCCGTTCCAGGGCGCAACTGATGTCGTACTTGCTGTAAATCACCACGTACCGCCCATCGACTTCCACGCCTTCCAAGTACGGCTCCACGGATTTCTCGGAGATCACGAGCGGCTCGTTGGGGTTGACGATCTCCGGCACCCGCCGGTGGACGGTGGAAATGTTGTGGAACACCTTGAAGATCTCGTGCGACATCGGAATGCGTTTGAACTCCGCGTTCGGGAACAGATCTTTCACCAGCTTGCGGAAACTCTGATCGAACGCCGGGGCACCGCAGCAGGCATCGGAGAACAACACGCCGCCGCGGCCCAAATGCTCCCTGAGCCGCGTGATGCCTTTATCGGAAAGTTGAAATCCCGTCCGGCCGTGCATGTAAACCAGGGGATATTTAAAAATGTCCGGATCGGTGGCTGTGATGACTTTGTCCTTGGTCGTGGCCATGTGGCCGACCTGCTGGTTTAAGCCCATCAAGAGATTTTTGAGTGCCCGCGGAGCCACGTCCCAACTGCCCGAGTGCTTGAGCTTCGCGATTTGCAGAAAGCCGCGCTCGATGCGGTCCTGCTCGCCGTCCATCGGCTGGGCTTCCTCGGCGTCGAGTTTGTTGGGCGGCTCGCGGCCGGTGGCATAAGCGATGATGTTCACGCCCATGCGGGTGTCGCGTTCGATGCGGGCGGCGAGCTTGTCGGAGCGGCCTTCCGGCTTCGGCGTTTCGATCATATCCCACAAACAGCCCAAATCGCCCTTGGAAAACATGATCGCCGTCCGGCAGCCGACATCGACGCCCAAAAGGTCGAAGTTGTCCCCGTTGAGCGGATATTCGCTGCGGAACACGAGGTGGTCATTGGTCAAAGGCTGGAGCGTCGCTTCACCTTGGGGATACATTTTCGCGATGAGGTCGCGGAACGACTTCTCGAACTCGGTGCCGTTTTCCGGGCAGTTCGCCACGCCCAGGATAAACCCGCCCTGATCGACATACGCTCGCAGGATGCTGGCGTCAAGCTGTGTGAACGAGTAAGCCGAGTCGCCGCTGAGATATAAAATCGGCGCCTGCCGGAGTTCGGCGATGGGATCGGCTTTCGGTGCCTGTTCCTCCGCCTTTTTCGGCATAGGCGGGACCTGGCGGGCCCCTTGAACGTTCTCGGCGACTTTATTCAGATTGAGCACCTGCCACGTGACGAGCTTGGGCCACTTGGGGAGCTTGCTGATGTGCTCGGTCAATCGGCGGATGTCGCTGTCGTGCCGGTTCCAATGGCCGGTACGGACGGCGTTCGCGCCTTTGGGTTCGCCGTACATCAGCTTTTGCACGAGCACGGGCGAAAGGCCTTTGGAAAGAAACAGCAGCGCAAAGCTGGTGCCGACGACGGGGTCCTTTTCGTAAGCCCCTTCGCCGACCCAGGCCCCCATGAGCTGCCCGTTTTGTTGTTTGTTGAGCAGAAACTTCGCCCCGTCGCGATACCAGTCGTGGTCGCCGAAGAACCGGCGGGCGCTCAAGCGGCCCGCGCGTTCGACGCCGTAGGTGTAATACAAAATGCGATTGCGGGCGTTGCCGTGATTGACGGCGGGATTGTAATACTTTCCCATCCAGGCCAGGGCTTTTTCCAGGGCGTCGTCGTCGGTCTGCATTCGGCAGCAGAGCGGCTCGCCGTCGGGCGTCTCATCCTGGGATGGATCGCGGAGATGCGATTGGGTAATCACCAGCGATGCGATGCCCGCGGCGGTCATGCTGCCGGTGGTATTGCGAAAGTCCGCCCGGGAGGTATAGTTCCAGCCGCCGTCGGGTCCTTGGTTGTCGAGCCAATGCTGGCGGGCCCGCTCCCAGGTGGCGCGTTTGATGGACACGCCCGCTTCCGCGGCCGCGTGCAGGCCAAGAATCGAATACTGGGCGTTGCTGCGGTCGCCTTCCCAGCCGGCGGTCGGGCCTTTTCCGGACGCGGTGTAGCCCCACGAGCCACGATGCTCCCCCGTGAGCGTTTGCGAATCTTCCAACCTCCGGGCCAGGCGGGCGATTCGGGGGTAATCCCGCTGCCCCTCGTCCGCGGCTTCGAGGGCCATAATCATCAAGGCGATATCGTAGGTCCAATCGGGTTCGGATTCGCGTATGTCTTCCCTGAGGTATTTGAGGGCTTTTTGGACCGGCTCGTCTTTGAGCGTCATCCCCGAATTGAGAAGCGCGAGCAGAGCCAGGCTGGTGATGCCCGGCTGATGCTCCGACGCCAAGGCCACTTTGTGCGACAACGACCAGGAGCCATCGTCGTTTTGCTGGCGAATCAGAAAGGCTTTGCCCAAGTCGATCGACCGCAAAACCTTGGCCGCTGAGAGTTCCGTCTCCTGGGCCGTCGCCGGCCGGCCCGGCCCCAGCAATCCCACCGCCAACGCCCCCACAAGAAACCAGCGATTTCGCATGTGTTTCTCCTTGTATTGGTTTCACCGGCCGATGCCGGCTGCTTTTGAATCTCCGTCGGTTCTCCGCCCATGTCTCATTCTATCACACGCGGTCAAGACGCGTGAGGGCCCCTCAAAGTTTACCCAATCTAAGGAGTCGGAGCGGCGGCGGGGCGGATGCCGGGATTTTGCGGACTTGGGCGGATTCGTTTCTGACAGGTGGCGCGGATTTGCCGATTGTTGGAGGTGGAACCCTTCGTCCATTTGGGGATTCTCTCCTCGCACCGGGTGTTCCGCATTTCGCTCGCATTGCATTCATGGAGGAATCCTATGCTTCTCGGTTGGAAACGCGCGGGGTCGGCGGTGTTGTTGGCGGGGGCCGTCGGCATGTTCCCGGCGATCGGTTCGGCACAAACCGCATCACCACAGGGGATTTGGCCGCATTCTTCCGTCCGGTCGTGCGCTGCGTTGCCGCCGGGCTGTGCCCATCCCATCCCGCAGTCTCCGCAGATGCATCCCTGGTCGCCCGTGCCAACGCCGCCAGAGAAAACCCCACCAGAGAAGATGCCACCAGAGAAAACGCCTCCAGAAAAGACGCCGCCGGAGACGACGCCGCCGATTACCTTGCCGGACACCAACCCGGATCTCACGGCGAATCCGCCGGAGACGCCCCAGTTCGCGCTCTCCACCCCCCAAGCAGGGTTGGGATCGCCGGACGTGGCATTCGGCAACGCGCCCGCGATGATCGGGGATTTCTTCGGCGGAGGGACGGGGCAGTTCAACGTGCCGCTGATTATCGGCCGGGGGATTTTGCACGCGACCTCGGTGGGCGGCATGCCGACGCAGCAGGGCATCAACGATTTCCATCTGATCAACGAATCCCTGACGCCCGTGGGATTCCAAGGCGGAGGCGGGGGAAGCTCCGCGTTCTTCGTGACGCCGGAAGGTTACATGTTCGCCTTCCAGCAGAACGGCGACCCGGTGCAACCGGGAATGGTCTCGGGACTGCAAGGCGTCAATCTGACGCAATACGGTTTCCCGCCCGGCAGCGATAACCAATATCTCTTCACCGCCACCAAAACGCCCGACACCGCCAACGTCCACGATCAGACCTCGAATGACATGTTCCCCAATGCGCCGGTTTATGTCATCACCCGCGGCAACGGGCAATCGCCGATTGTGGTGATTCCCACCGTCAGCCCCAGCACCGGCGGCGTGCTCGTGGGCCGGCAGAAAATCGCCGAGAACACAAGCCCCATCCCCCGCGACCGCGTGTTCATGAGCTACAACTATTTCGACAACACGCCCTTGTTTCCCGGCGGGGTGAATGTCAACCGCTTCAGTCCGGGGTTTGAGAAGACGTTCTTCGGCGGCAACTCCTCTTTGGAATGCCGATTCCCCTTCGCCACCACGCTCAGCAATAACCTGCTGGTGGACGGATCGACGAACACGAACCAGATCCAGTTTGGGAACATTTACCTCGCGCTCAAGAGCCTGCTTTACCGGACCAACAATTACGCCATCGCCGGCGGTTTGGCCACGTCGCTGCCGACCGGACAGGACATCCGCGTGTCGATGAGCAACGGGACGCCTTTGGTTCGCGTGCGGAACAACTCTGTGCATCTGATGCCCTTCTTGGGGGCGGTCGTGGTGCCCAACAACCGCATGTTCGCCCAGGGGTTTTTGCAGTTCGATTTCGATTCCAACGGGAACCCGGTGGACATGAATCTGTACGGCAACGGCCTTCGCAAGGCGGGCGTCGCGAACGATTCGACCTACATGTATCTCGACATGGGCATGGGCTATTGGGTGTACCGCAACAACAACCCCGGCAGTTTCCTCTCGGGCATCGCCCCGACGGCCGAATTGCATTACAACCGTTCGCTGCAGAGTTCCGACGTGGTGCAGAACGGCCTCTTCCAGGTCGGCAGCCACCAAAACGGAGTGCAAATCTTGAACGCGCTGGTTGGTGCTTCGATCCAGCTCAAACAAAACTCCATGCTCACCGCGGCTTATGTCGCGCCCATCGGCAATGGGTCGGATCAGTTGTTCGACGGCGAAGCCCGCGTTTCGTTCAACTGGTACTTCGGCCGGGGGGGCATGGGCACCAACCCGCTGTCGCTCCTGACCGCGCCCTTTAACCGGTAATATCCGCCCCGCCGATTTGCTCTGCACTCGCCCGCCGGTCTTCCCGCCCGGCGGGTTTTTTTTTGGCAACACGCGGTCGCGACCGTTTCGAAGCAACCAGCCCCTTCAAGATTCTACCGGATCCCCAGGTCTACCCTGGCTTCCTATCTTGACTGAGGATTCCTCGGCAGGATATGGTGGGCGGATAGTCTGCTCCATTGATTGAATTCTATCCGAAGGCGCTTTGATGTTGCTCATCCATTGGCTGCGAAACTGGAGAACCAGAACGCCTCGCTGGACCGCCCGGCACCGCGCACGGCGTCCGTTTCGTGTCCTTCCCGGCGAAATCCAGTCGCTGGAGCAGCGGCTGTTGTTGACGAACTACGTCGTCGACACGCTGGACGATGTCCCCAATACCGACGACGGCCTGGTGAGCCTGCGGGAAGCGATCCTCGCGGCGAATACGAATATGCAATTCGGCGACGCCGCCGCGGGACAGCCGGGTGTGGGACCGGCGGACGAGATCGACACGATCACCTTCTCCAGCAGCCTCCAGGGCAGCACGCTGACGCTTGCCTCGGGGGAATTCTCCATTACCGACGACCTGGTCATCATCGGCCCCGGCTCGAGCCAATTCACGATCGATGCGATCGGGGAAACGGGGATCTTCGATGTGAGCGGTTCGATCGGCGTTTCCATTTCCGGGCTGACCCTGGCAAACGGGTATGCAGCCTTCGGGGGCGCGATCTATAACCAGTCTGCCGACTTAACTCTCGATGATCTGGTCATTGAGGCAAGCCGTGCGGTTGGTTTCGAAGGCGGGGGTGAGGGCGGCGGAGTGTACAACGACTCCGGCCACGTCTCCATTTCAAACAGCACGATCACCAACAACTCGGCGGACTATGGCGGAGGCGTGTCGAACTCCTCCGGTTCCGTGCTGATTCAGAACACCACCATTTCCAACAATAACGCCGGATTCCAAGGCGGCGGGATTTACAACTTCGGAGAAGCCACGGTCACCAACTCCACCCTCTCCCGCAATTTCGCCTCGGGTGTCGGCGGGGGGATCAACAATCAGGGTAGCCTGACGGTCGTCAATAGCACCGTCGTGGACAACTGGGCCGCCAACTACGAAACCATCAGCGCCGGCGACGCCAATGATTTCCTGTTCGGCGGGGACGGGAACAACCTGATCCTTAGCGACGGGGCGAACAACGAGCTCCTCGCCGCAGGGGCTGGAAACGACTCGAACCCCGGCGGACTGGGCAACGACAGCTTGACTCTCGTCGACCCGAATGAAGCCTCCAACAATGCGACCTTGTCCGGCGAGGATGGGGATTATCTTATCTTCGACGGCGGCAACGGGTCGTTGAATCCCAGCGCGAACCAGGACATTGTCACCGCCGCCGACGGCACCGATACCCTCACCGCCGACGGCACCGATCTCGTCGTTACCTCGGTCGGCTTTGATTCCATGACTGCCGGCGGTGGAATTTGGACGGAGACCGAAGCCTCGACCACTTTGGACAACACCATCGTGGCGGGCAACGTCAAAGGATCGAGCAGAACACCCGACGACCTAGGCGGGCAATTTGTCAATTCCGAGAGCGGCTACAACCTCATCGGCGATCCCAATTCCGCCGGGGGGCTGGTCGAAGGCATGAACGGCAACCTTGTGGGCAATGGAGCCGGCGGATTGTTGCCTTTGGATCAGATTCTCGATCCGGTGCTCCAAAATAACGGCGGACCCACGGACACGCATCAATTGGTGCTGACAGGCCGCGCCGTCGATGCCGGCAACAATGCGTTCGCCGTCGATCCCGGTCCTGACGGGTTGATCGGCACCAGCGATGATGTGCCGCTCGACACCGATCAGCGCGGGATCGGCTTTCCGCGCAGCGTGGACATACCAGGGATCCCGAACGCTGCGGGCGGCGTCGACATCGGAGCGGTGGAATATCAACAGTCGACCTTCGACATTTTCCCATTCGATGCGTACAAGCTGGAAGGCAACGCCGGCGTGACGGTCTTTACGTTTCTCGTGACCCGCAGTCATTCCTTCGGCACGTCCTCGGTGGATTATTTCATCGCGGGCATCACGGCGGATGCGAACGATTTCGCCGCCGGCGCGCGGCTTTCGGGAACCGTGCAGTTTGCCGACGGCCAGACACAACAAGCAATCGACGTCAGCGTTCAAGGCGATGTGGAACTGGAACGGAACGAAACCTTCACCGTGAACCTCACGACTCCCGCGGCCGGATCGATCATCACCACGGGCTCGGCGACAGGCGAGATCCTCAACGACGAAACCATCGAAGTTTTCGGAGCCGGTTCCGGGACGGGCACGGAATCCATGCCGCCGCAGGTCATCGTCAAAAACGCCGCCACCGGCGAGGTGCTGCACAATTTTTATGCGTATGACTTTAACTTCCGCGGCGGAGTGCGGGTCGCGGCGGCGGATGTCAACGGCGACGGCGTCCCCGACGTCATCACCGGGGCGGGACCGGGCGGCGGGCCGCACGTCAAAGTCTTCGACGGCCTGACCGGCCAGACAATCGCGAGCTACTTTGCCTACAGCGCGAACTTCACCGGCGGCGTGTTTGTCGCGGCGGGCGATGTCACGGGCGACGGCGTCCCGGACATCATCACGGGAGCCGGAGCGGGCGGCGGGCCAAACGTCCGCGTATTTGACGGCCAAACCCAAACGATGGTCCGCGATTTCTACGCGTTCAATCCCGCCTTTACCGGCGGCGTGACCGTGGCCGCAGGCGACTTTAATCTGGATTGGTACGCGGACATCGTCACGGGCGCGGGACCGGGAGGCGGACCGGACGTGCGGGTGTTTGACGCCCAAAGTCAGGGAATGATTCACGACTTCTACGCCTACGATGCCGGCTTCACCGGCGGCGTGAGCGTGGCCGTCGGCAATGTCGCGGGCGACGGCGTCCCGGAAATCATCACCGGAGCCGGGGCCGGCGGCGGACCGAACGTGAAAGCGTTCGACGGTTTGACGCTTCAGACCGTCGCCAACTTCTTCGCCTTCGATGCCAACCAGACCACCGGCATCTTCGTGGGCGTGACCGATGTGAACGGCGACGGCATTGCGGAAATCCTTGTGGGACCCGGTCGCGGCAGCCAATCCTTCGTCCGCCTGTTTGATGCCTCGGGCAGCGTGCTGGATTCCAGTACGTTGATCTTCAACCCCCACTTCCGCAGCGGCGTGCATGTGGGCGGTTCCACGGTTCCGCAGATTTCCAGTAGCGCGTCGTTGCCGTTCATTCCGGACGCCGGCTTCCCCAACAACGCCTCGGCCGAGAGCGGACTCGATCAGGTTTTTAGCCAACCGCTGTTGGAGTTGCTGTAAGAACTCATCAGCCGGCCCGCGCTGATCATGGAAGCGTTTTTTCGAAGGGCCCCCATTCCAGGCTCTGGGTAATCGCCTCCAGGATCGGGCGGGTGTGTTCCAGTTCGTGGTCGGTGCCTTGATACAATACCAGCGCCGTCATGGATCCCGCCGGGCACACCCGCAGGAAGGCGCTATTGATCAGTTCGTATTGGACGAACTGCAAGTCGCGGGCTTCGCAGGGGGTTTCGTGGATTTTCGCCTGGGCGGGATACTCGTCCAGTTCGGCGTACTCTCCGTGAAAGGTGTCGAGGGCTTCGCGAAGCACCCGCTCTGGATCGGGCCGCCCGTCCAACAGCGAAATCGTCCAGAACGACGTTTCCCGGCTGGCGACGGTGACCGTCACATCGCCGCCGTCCTCCTGTTCCGAAAGCTCCCAATCGCCCGGATAGCGAAAGCGGATGCCGTGGGCGTTGTACAGTTTGTCCATTTTGATTTTTGTCCCTTTTCCTGGGGCCGAGCGTGATCTCCCATGCTCCCAATCTCCCCCGCCTTCTTTTATGCGAGGGGTGGATTCAGGTAAAGGGGTTGAGAGAAATCGACTTTTTTGGTAGATTAAAGAAGAGTGGTTCATATCCGGCATGGTCTGATTTTTCGTGCGTAAGAAGTCTGAAAAACCAGCCGGATCTTCTTCCAACCCGTCGGCGGCCAAGATCGTATTTTGGAGCGGACCCAAGGGTTGGGTTTGTCTGGGTTCGTATTGTGAGGCCGAACATGGCATCTTCCCGTGCTCAAGAAGTGGCGGAAATTCTCTGGGAACTCAAGCGCGCCGATAAGGTCGCGACATTTAGCAGCATCGCCGGGCGCAGGGTTTCAGCGCCGGGGCGAACGGCCGCACGGTCGTCACCTGTCTGAAAACCGTTCGCCGGGACTGGAGCCATCTGCATTGGTGGCGGGCGATCAAAGATGATGGTTTGATCGAAAAAGGTTCGGAGCACGAAGAAAAACTCCGCGAATGCGGCTACGAGTTGGAAGACGCCGACGGCCAGGACACATCCGTCACCATTTCCGCTCTCGAAGAGCACCTGATGATCTGGGACGAAGACGGGAACCCCTTGTCCGCCGAAGAAGTCGCCGCGCACGTCGCCGAGGCCTAATACATCCATCGAGGCGGAACCAGAGCTATAAGAAATGCTTCTGTGATCCTCTTCTTTGATAACGGCTCCTCTTTCCCCCCGATTGGACAACCGGCTTCCTATGGTGCCGGTTTTCAGCGAAGTCGGCGGCGCTCGACAACCGAGGTCAGCGCTTCGCCGGCGGATCCCACGACTGTCTTGGTTCAGCGGTAATTGGAATTCAGGCGGGTTGGTGTTAGTCGGTGGAAGATGACCTCCTGTCGCAGATTTCGCGGCGTCCGCGCCGCCAAACGCAATTCTTGGTTCCCCCACAACTCAATGCCAATATGTCCTATCCAGCGTCCTGTAGTAAGTAGGGTGGGCATCGCCCACCAACGATGGATCTCCAGTGGTTTTTCGGTGGGCTACGGTTTTCAATGCCAATATGTCCTATCCAGCGTCCTGTAGTTGATCGCTTCGCTCAGGTGCACCGCGGTGATGGAATCGCTTTGGTCCAAGTCGGCGATCGTGCGGCTGATGCGGAGGATTTTGTCGTGGGCCCTCGCGGAGAGGCCCATGTCTTCCATTGCGGTTTTTAATAGCTGCTCGGCGGATTCGTCCAATTGGCAGTGGCTGCGGATTTGGCGGGGGGCCATTTTGCCGTTAAGCAACGTGGGGGCCCCGCGAAACCGTTTTTTCTGAAGCGCGCGGGCGGCGAGGACTTGCTCTTTCATCTGGGCGCTCGTGGTGCCGGGCGTTTTGTCCGACAGCTCGCGAAAGGGCACGGGCGGGACTTCGATGTGAATGTCGATCCGGTCCAAGAGCGGCCCGCTGATCCGGCCCAGGTAGCGTTCAATCTGCATGGGGCTGCAATTGCACTGCCGGCGCGGATCGCCGCGGAAGCCGCAGGGGCAGGGATTCATCGCCGCGACGAGCATCAGGTTGGCGGGGAAGGTCATGCTGCCGATGGCCCGGGAGATCGTGACGCAGTTTTCTTCGAGCGGCTGGCGAAGCACTTCCAGCGTCCGGCGGTTGAACTCGGGCAACTCGTCGAGGAACAACACCCCGTTATGGGCCATCGAAATTTCGCCGGGCGTGGGCGTGCTGCCTCCGCCGACGAGGCCCGCCTCGCTCACCGTGTGATGCGGCGACTGAAACGGCCGGAGCAGTTTGAGGGATTCCCCCGAGTTCAACCGGCCCATCGCACTCCAGATGCGGGTCGTCTCCAGGCTTTCTTCCGGGGCGAGTTGCGGCAAGATCGTGCCCAGGCGTTGGGCTAATAAGGTTTTTCCGGTGCCGGGGCTGCCGATCATCAGCAGGTGATGGCCGCCGCTGGCGGCGACGGTCACCGCGCGTTTGGCCATTTCCTGGCCTTTGACGTCGGCATAGTCGATGGAATACCGGCCGAACTGTTCGACGGCCGCGTTCCAGGAGAACTCGGTCGGCGGGATCGGCAGTTGATCGGAGAAAAATCCCACGGCCTCGGCGAGCGAGTCGATGGCGATGATTTCGATGTCCTCGACGACCGCGGCTTCGGCGGCATTGGCGACGGGAACCAACAATCCCCGCCGGCCCTGCTCCTTCGCCGAGACCGCCATCGACAGGGCCCCTTTGATCGGCCGGACCGAACCGTCCAAGGCCAACTCGCCCACGACGGAGTAGTCGCGGAATTTCTCGGATTCGAGCTGCGCACTGGCCGTGAGGATCCCGAGTGCGATCGGCAAATCGAAAGACGCGGCGTCCTTGGGAAGATCGGCGGGCGAGAGATTGATGACGATGCGGTCGATCGGGCGGGTGTAGCCGCTGTTGACCAAAGCCCGTTCGATGCGGAACGTGCTTTCCCGCACCGCGGCTTCGGCGAGACCCACCAGAATCGTTTTGGGCATCGCGGCGGGGGAAATATCCACTTCGACATCGACGGGCTTGGCATCAATCCCGAACAGCGAATACGTCAACAACTTGGCAAGCATGCTCAAAACGCCCCGTCCCAGGCCCCGAAACAGAACAGATGGTCAACCCCCCATTGTGCGGCCCTGCGCAACCCGCCGCAAGCGTATAATTGATGTGTGTGGGTCTCGTTGGCTGACAAAGGCATTTAACGCAAAGGCGCCAAGGTTAAACTTTTGAGCGGCACGGCGCTAGCCGCCGGTATTGCGTGCGGAACCGGCGGCTAGCGCCATGCCGCTCATTTCTGAAAGTAATCTTCTTTGCGGCCCTTTGCGCAATTGCGTTAAAAAGCCTTTGAATAGAGGTTGGCCTTTTCATTTTCCGCTTGGGGTTGTTAGATTTCAAAAGGGATCCGAACCGACTGATTGGGGTTCGGGTGTTGTGAAAAACTTGTTGCGAATGGAATTTGGCCGCTATGAGCACTTCGGAATCTGCTCCCTCGAACTTTCTTAAAAAAATCATCGACGACGACAACGCCTCGGGCAAGCACGGCGGGCGAGTGCAAACCCGCTTTCCGCCCGAGCCCAACGGCTATCTGCACATCGGGCACGCCAAGTCGATCTGCCTCAACTTCGGCCTCGCGGAGACCTACGGCGGAAAGTGCAACCTGCGGTTCGACGACACCAACCCCACCAAGGAAGACGTCGAATACGTCGATTCCATCCAACAGGACGTGCATTGGCTGGGCTTCGATTGGGAAGATCGGCTGTTTTTCGCTTCGGACTATTTCGACCGGTTGTACGAGTGGGCCGTCCAGCTCATTAAAGCCGGCAAAGCCTATGTCGATAGCCTGAGCCTGGACGAAATCCGCGAATACCGGGCCGGCTGGGACAAGCCCGGCAAGGAAAGCCCGTACCGGAATCGCTCTGTGGAGGAGAACCTCGACCTCTTCGAGCGGATGAAGAACGGCGAGTTCCCCGACGGCAAGCACGTCTTGCGGGCGAAGATCGACATGACCGCGACCAACATGAACCTCCGCGATCCGATCATGTACCGCATTCGGCACGCCCACCATCACCGCACCGGCGACAAATGGTGCATCTATCCCACCTACGATTGGACGCACGGCCAAAGCGATTCCATCGAAGGCATCACGCATTCCATCTGCACGCTGGAGTTCGAGAACCACCGCCCGCTTTACGATTGGTACGTCGAGGCCCTCGGAATCTTTCATCCGCAGCAAATCGAGTTCGCCCGGCTGAATTTGACTTATACCGTGATGAGCAAACGCAAGCTCCTGGAACTCGTGCAGGAGAAGCACGTTCGCGGCTGGGATGACCCGCGGATGCCGACGCTTTGCGGATTGCGGCGGCGGGGCTACACGCCGGAGTCGATCAAGACCTTCTGCGACGAGATCGGCGTGACGAAGTTCAACAGCCTCACGGACATGTCGGTGCTGGAAAACGCGTTGCGGGCGGATCTCAACAAAAACGCCGCGCGCGCGATGGCGGTGCTCAGGCCATTAAAAGTCGTGATCGAAAACTATCCCGAAGGCCAGACGGAAGAACTCGACGCCGTCAACAATCCCGAAGATCCGTCCGCCGGCACGCGGAAGGTGCCTTTCTCCCGCGTGCTGTATATCGAGCGGGACGACTTTATGGAGGATCCGCCCAAAAAGTTTTACCGGCTTTCGCCCGGCCAGGAAGTCCGGCTCAGGTGGGCGTATTTTCTTACGTGCAAAGAGGTCATCAAAGACCCGAAGACCGGGGAGATCACCGAACTTCGCTGCACTTACGACCCGGCAACGGCGGGTGGGAATGCTCCCGACGGCCGAAAGGTGAAAGCCACGCTGCATTGGGTTTCCGCGGAGCATGCACTAAAAGCCGAGCTGCGGTTGTACGATCACCTGTTCCGCATCCCGGACCTCGCCGAGGTGCCGGAGGGCGAGGATTGGAAAGATTATTTGAACCCCGGATCGCTGGAAGTCCTCGCCGACGCCCGGCTGGAACCGAGCCTGAAAACCCAGCCGCCCGGCAGCCGGTTTCAATTCGAGCGGCAGGGCTACTTCTGCGTCGACCCGGATTCGACGGGTGAAAAGCCGATCTTCAACCGCACGGTCACGCTGAAAGACACCTGGGCCAAGGTGCAGAAGAAAGGCTGAACCGCAGCCACGGAAATCGGCTCGATCCGCAAAGTTTTTGTTCCCATTTGCGGCCGGGATCGTTAAGGTAAAGGGAGATCCCTTCTCCTTCTCCCTTCGCGAGGATTTCCCATGTTTCAACGCTTCCGACTTCTAAGCGCGTCGGCTGTTCTGTGCGGCGGTCTGATTTGCTGGTCCCTGTTGTCTCAGCCGTCGAGCGGGCAGAATCCAGGCGGCAAAGAATCTTCCGGGACGACTCTGCAAGCCCCCGCCTCGGCGCATCCGGAAACACATTCCATCCCCGCTCCGCCGCCGCGCCGAGCGGAGGGCGATTTTGATCTGTACGAACCGGACAAGACCGAGGAAAAAATCCACCAGGCCCTGCGGAATCCCAAGGGCGTGGACCTTGAATTCATCGAGACCCCAATAAAGGATGCGATGGAGCATATCGGCGATGCCTATGATATCACGATCATCATCGACGAACAGGCCCTCACCGAAGAGGGCGTGGCGGTTGATCAGCCCATCAACAAAATTCTTTCCGGGATCAAGCTGGAAAGCGCGCTGAAGATCATGTTCGAACCCTTGGGCCTGACCTATGTTGTGGAAGATGAAGTCCTCAAGATCACGACGATCATCGCTGCTGACGAAAAACGCAAGACCCGCGTCTATAACACCGGCTATCTCCGGCAGGTGGGCGTGGAGCCGGAATCGCTCAGCCAGACGATTCAACACATTGTCGAGCCGAACACGTGGCGGAGGAATTCCACGCCGAGGCAAGCCATGACCGGCCCGGCGAAGGAAATCGTTGTGCAGAATAACCAGAACCCGGCGACAGGTCCGAAAGCTCAAACGGATTCCTCCGTGTTTCATTTCCAAGGGGCCGTGCTGAGCACGGTGCAGCATGGCGGAAATCCGGGTGGCGGCGGAAAGCCGCTCGCCAAAACTCATGAACCGAAGAATTCCATTCAGGTTCTGGGCGATATGCTGGTCGTGTCTGCACCAGAGAGCGTGCACCGGAAGGTTCGCGATCTGTTGATCCAGATCGACCGCCGGTGGGAAACGCAGCAGGCGAAGAAATAACCAAACGCGTCAAATCGGCGAGCGGGCGGCCCCCGCTCGTTTTTTTGTTGGGCGAGTTTTCCTGGTGGCGGACTTGCCTGGGAAAATCGGAAAGTTTTGCTAACATTCAACTTTCCGTCGCTCGATGCCTCAAAAACTCCAATGCCTTCGCCCCAAGAACCGGGGCGAGCGCCCTGCGGCTAATCAATCGTTTTCCATCATTAGCCGGAAGGTGCTGGGGGCCGGTTCTCGCCAAGAATCAAAACCGGGGAGTCGAGCGATTCACCCTACCTACGGAAAAGTTCCTACTCAGGGATCGATACGATGCCAATTGATGCCTACGATCCATGCCCTTGCGGGAGCGGCAAGAAGTTCAAGTTTTGTTGCGCGGCGGCTGCGGAAGAAATCGACAAGGTCAGCAAATATCAAGACAACCGGCAAACGCAATCCTCGCTGCAAGTTCTCGACCGGCTCGTGACGACAAAGCCTGAACTGTCTTGGGGTTACGTCACCAAGGCCAGCATCCTCATGAACGAAGGCCAATATGCGGAGGCGCGGGAAGCCTTGGTTCCGCTGTTGGAGAAGTCGCCGGACCATTCCTTTGCGATCGCGCTGTATGCGACCGCCGCGTTCGCCACGGCCGGGTATGAGAAAGCCAAGCCCGCGATTTATCGGGCGTTTCAGAAATGCTCGGCGTCCTTTCCCGACGTGGTCGGCTCGCTGGCGATGGGGATCGCGGCGTGGATGTTCGGCCGCTTGAAACTCATGGGCTGCCGGCAGTATCTGGCTCAAGCCCTGCGGCTGGTTCCCGACGAAGACAAGCAGGACATATTCCTCCGGCTGTTGGAATTCGACAGCAACGGGGATGTGCCCTATCCGCTGCGGAGCGTGCATCCGCTGTCCCCTGCAAAGGCCCCCGAGTCGGCTGCCCCCGAGTTGGCGGAAGAACTTCCGCGGTTGGTCCATCGGGCGGAATCGCTGGTGGCCCTCGGCTGTTTTGAACCCGCCGCCGAGACATACCGCCGACTTGCCGAACGCGATCCCGAATCGGCCGGGCTTTGGCAGAACGCGGGGTTTTGCGCGGCTTGGGACGGCAACGAAGCGGCCGCCGCCGAGGCTTTGCATCGGGCGGCGAAACTTCACCACGACGCCGAAACCGCCGTCGAGTGCGAAACGCTGGCTCAGCTTTTGGATTTGAACCAGCCGGACGCTTTGCTTCCGCTGCGATCGATCCAATACCGCGTGCGTTCCGCGGCCCGGTTGCTGACGCTTCTGGACGAACACGAACGATTCGTCCGCTTGCCCATGCGGAAACAATCGGACGAAGACAAATCCGTCACCTTCACGGTGCTGGATCGCCCCCCGTTGGCGGAAGATCCGGACCTCTGGCCGGAGATGGACGCCGTCCCATGTTCGATCGCCCAGGTGGGAATTGATCCGGAGACCGCGAGCGGCCCCCTCGTTGTTCTGAGCGGGTTGGAAGGCGCGGACATCAACGCGGCTCGCGATTTGTTTGACGGCTGCGCCGCGGAAGTCATCGAATCTTCGGAAGCCGAAGAAGACAATTTCCAGTTCGCCGTGCCCAAGGAACAGGCTCCCATGCTGTTCGAGTGGCACTTTCCGACGGCGATGCCCGTGGTTCGCCAGTCCCAATTGGAGCAGAATCGCTGGGAACAAAACGTCCGCGACATCTGGCCCAACACGCCGCTCGCCGGCTTGGGCGGAAAAACGCCCACCGAAGCCAAGGGCGATCCCAGTTTGGAGATTCCGTTGCGGGCGGCGATCTATGTCCTCGACGCGTTCTGCGATCGCAATCGGCATTTGATCGACATCGCGGCCGTGTGTGACAACTTCGGCGTCGCCCCGCCCACGCCCATCGAGCCCCAGCCCGGCCTGCCGCTGCAATCGTTTTCCGCGATGCAGCTCCATCGGCTGAAAATCCCCGAGCTTTCGGACGATCAGTTGATTTATGTGTTGAACCGCGTGCTCTTGATCCACCACGCCCGGTTTTTGCATGATGTGCTGACCGAAGCGCTCTCCCGGCCGAGTTGTGCGGACAACGTGGACCGCGACCGGAGTTACAGTACGCTGTCGGAACTGGCGCGGGACCGAAACGACCGCGACAAGACCTATCGCTGGATCCACGAAGGCCAACAACACGCCCAGACCCGGGAAGACGCCTTCGAGAAAACCCTCCGCTGGGAAATCCGGGAGTTGTCCTTCCGCGCCGAGGACCCCGGCGATCCCAACCTGATGCCTTTGGTCCACAAGCTCGTCCGCAAATACGCCAAAAAGCTGCCCCAAGTCGTGAGTTATGTCGCCGCCATCCTGATCACCTACGGCATCGAGCCCCCGGCCAATCTCGCGGAGATTGCATCGGAGGAACCGGGCACGGTCTCGACCGGCGGCATTTGGACTCCGGGCCAGGAATCCGCGGAAGCCGGCGAAAAGAAAATCTGGCTCCCCGGCCAGAGCTGAATTGCCCTCCGCAATTCTTCACGATCCCCCGCCGGAAAAATCCGAAATCCGAATCTCGAAATCCGAAACAAATTCCAATGACCGAAATTTCAATATCCAAACCCCGGGGCGTCGGACCTATTTTTTGAATGGGCCGATTTGTTTGGGACATTCGAATTTGGGATATTTCAGTCGTTTCGGACTTCGCGCTTCGGATTTGCACCAGAAACGCGCAGAAATGCGCACGCCCATTGAGGGTATTCTCCAACAGCAGTTCGATCACCAATGACCACACGGTTCCATGATGTTTCGGCCATGTCGCGTGCGCTGGAATTGGCTCGGCGCGGCGTGGGCTTTGTCGAACCGAATCCACCCGTGGGGGCTGTCATCATTGGTCACACCGGCGAACTGCTCGGCGAAGGCTTTCACGAAAAATTCGGCGGGCCGCACGCGGAAGTCCATGCCATTCGCCAAGCCGGCGGTCGTGCAAATGGCGCGACAATTTACGTCACGCTGGAACCCTGTTGCCATCACGGCAAGACCCCGCCGTGCACGCGGGCGATTTTGGCGGCGGGCCTCAACCGCGTCGTCGTCGGCACAACCGATCCCGCGCCGCACGCGGCGGGCGGCGGCATCGCGGAACTTCGCGAAGCGGGCCTTCAAGTGGAGGTCGGCCTCTTGGAAGAAGACGCCGCGAAATTGATCGCCCCGTTCGCCATGTTGGTGACACAAGGCCGGCCCTTCGTGCACGCCAAGTGGGCGATGACGCTCGACGGCAAGATCGCCAGCCGCTGCGGGCATTCCCAATGGATTTCCGGCCCGGAGTCCCGGCGGATCGCGCACGACCTTCGCGGCCGGATGGATGCGATCCTCGTCGGCGCGGGAACTCAGCGGGCCGACGACCCCCGGCTCACCGCCCGTCCGCCGGGTCCCCGCATGCCCTTGCGAATTGTTGTGGACCGGTTCGCAAAAACGCCTGTCGCTTCGCGGTTGGTGCAAACTCTTGAAGAAGCCCCCGTCCTGATTGCCGCCACCGACGAAGCCGACCCCCGAAACGCCGCCGCGTTGGAAAAAGCCGGCGTGGAGGTCCTGCGGTTGCCACAATGCGAAACGGGGATGGTGGATGTCTCCGCGCTGTTACAGGAACTCGGCGCGCGGAAACTGACGAACGTTTTGGTGGAAGGCGGCGAGATGCTTTTGGGGAGTTTTTTCGATGCGGCATCGATCGATGAGGTGCACGTTTTTATCGCTCCGAAAATTGTCGGCGGCGCGAATTCTCCCACGCCGATGCGGGGCGCTGGCCTCGAGCGGATTCCCGAACGCGCCCAACTTACAGACTTGGAAATTCAAACGCTGGGGGGAGATGTTTACATCCACGGGCGATGGTGCGGATTCGAGGCCGATGCCGCACAACCCGTCCAACCTCCGGATCGTCCAAAGGACTGAACTCTCATGCCTGACCGCACCATTGCCATCGGCGATATTCACGGATGCCATATTGCACTCGAGCGATTGCTGGAATCGCTGACGCTCGCCGCGGGCGATACGCTCGTGGTCCTCGGAGATGTCGTCGATCGCGGACCGGGCACAAAACAGGCCGTCGATCTCCTGCTGGACCTTCAACGGTCTAACAAGCTCGTGTTTCTCCTGGGAAACCACGAAGAGATGATGCTGCAATCCCAGGGCGGCGGCAGCATGGAACGGGCCTGGCTGCGATACGGCGGCCGGCAGACGCTCGAGTCCTACGGCGGCGGCTTCGACAGGGTTCCCGAACGGCATTGGGAATTTCTGAAAGCGGGCCGGGACTATTTTGAAACCGAATCCGAAATCTTCGTCCACGCGAGCCTGGAGCCCGGCGTGAAGTTGGCCGACCAGTCCGCGGATTGGCTCAGGTGGTCGCGACTCACGGGCGACGAACCGCCCCGCGAAGACGGCCGCCGCGTGATTTGCGGACACACCAGCCTGGTCCAAGGCGAACCGCTCGTGATCCCCGGCTGGGTGTGCATCGACACATGGTGCTGCGGCGGCCAGTACCTGACCGCGTTCGATGTGACAAACGACCTCGTCTATCAAGCGAAACAAACCGGCGAGACCCGCGGCCCGCTTCCACTCCATGAGGTTGCCGCCGGCACAATGGAGTAACGGAGAATCGGTCCCTGGGATGTTTTTCAATTCCAGAGGATTTCATCTCCCTCGTTCGCTATGACGCTTCCGGCTGCCAGTCCTGGAGGAAGAGTTCGACCGATTCGCGGCCGCGAAAGCGGTTGATGCCGGCGGTGAAACCGACGGAGATCGGGCCATTGACGTTGGCGATTTCCTCGGCCCATTCGGCGCGTCCGAAGGCAATCGCCCGCAGCGTGACGTTGTGTTGCCGGATTCGCAAATCCAGATGCCGGTCGCCTTCGCCCATCGTGCGCGGCGGGCCGGCGAGTTCGACATGCGTGGCCGCGAACACGGGCTTCGGGTTGCCCTGACCGAACGGGCCGAGCCGATCGAGTTCCTTCACCGCCCGGTGCGTGACATCGGCCAGCCGGACCTCGGCATCGATCCGCATGGCAAACTCGAGCTCGGAGGGCCGGTGATGTTCTGCAACGTATTCGCAAAACCGCTCGCGGAAGGCGTCGAGGTTTTCCAGACTCACGCGAACCCCCGCCGCCGCGTGATGCCCGCCGAAGCTCAAGAGCAGATCGGAGCAAGCCTCCAAACCGGCCAAAAGATCGAACCCCGCAAAAGACCGCCCCGACCCGCCGGCCGTTGTTCCGTCCGAAGAGATATTGAGCAGCAGCGTCGGTTTTTCAAAGTGGTCGACGACGCGGTTGGCGACGATGCCGATCACTCCCGCGTGCCAGCCCTGGGAGGCCACCACGAGCCCGGGGGCTTCTTGCCATTCGGGATGTTCCTCGATAAGTTCCTTGGCCTGTTTGAAGATTCGCCGCTCGGCGGTGCGGCGGTTTTTGTTGAGTTCCTCGAAATACGACGCGAGTTGCAAAGCCCGCTCGCGGTTGTCGGTCGTCAAGAGTTCCACCGCGAGCCGGCCCTGCTCCAACCGCCCGGCCGCGTTGATCCGCGGGGCGAGTTTGAAGGCCACGTCCTCCGCATCGAGCAGCCGGCCGTGTTCGATGCCCGAGACGTGCATCAAAGCTTGCATGCCAATGCTGGCCCGCTCGGCGAGGCTCCGGAGGCCATACCGCACCAACACGCGGTTCTCGCCCAACAGCGGCACCACGTCGGCCACCGTGCCGATCGCGGCGAGGCCGACCGCGCTCAACAAAAACTCCCGCATGCGGGGCGTGGCTTTTTTGCCGTCGCCCAGCCGCTGGCAGATGGCCCAGGCGAGCTTGAACGCCACCCCCGCGCCGCAGAGTTGGCCGAACGGGTAGGTCCCGCCCGGCAAGCGCGGGTGCACCAGGCACGCGGCGTCGGGCAGTTCCTCGCGGAACTGGTGATGATCGGTGATGATGAGTTCCAGACCCAACTCGCGGGCGAGCGCGGCTTCCTTGAGGTTGGCGATGCCGCAATCCACACTGACCACCAGCCGGCCTGTTCCGTTTTCTGAAAGCTCCCGCATCGCATCGCAATTGAGGCCGTAGCCTTCGTTGATTCGGCAGGGGATGTAGTAATCCACATTCGCGCCGGCGAGCTTCAGGCAGTACCAGAGGAGGCTCGTCGCGGTGACGCCGTCCACATCGTAATCGCCGAAAATCGTGATCGGCCGCCCCGCGTTGATCGCCGACACCACGCGGTCGGCGGCTTCGCTGATGCCCGGCAACAGTTCCGGTTCGTGCAGATCGACGAGCTTCGCATCGAGAAATTCCCGCGCTTCAGTCACCGAATGCAAATCGCGGGCGACCAGCACCTGAGCCGTGAGCGGGGCCACGCGCAAGTCCCGGCACAACTGCATCACCAGCGATTCATCATGCGGGCAAAACCGCCACGCTTTGGCCATGAAGGGGAGCTTTCTTTCGGAGGGATTTGTAGCGGCGGCTTCCAGCCGCCGAGATTAACCGACGGCGGCAAGATGCCGCCGCTCCATTATTACAGCACACGCGGCCATCGACTGTCAAAGGGCCGGATTTCTTTGAAACGGGCTTCGCATCAGGCTGGTATAACATCCCGGACGGCCGGAGTTCTTTTCACGCGGGAGGGGGCCATGTTTCGAGCGGTGTGCTGCGCGGTTTTGGTGTTTTGGTCGGGGTCGGCTTCGCTTTCGGCGGCGGATAGGCCGGCGGAAGTGAAGACCGCGCTCGATTTGATTCCCATCAACTCCGCCGCGGGTTTTGCGATTCAAAACCTGGACGAGCTCAAAGACCAGGGCGATGTGTTTATTAAAAACACGGGGTTGGCGCAGGAATTTCAAAGACAATTCGGCTTTCGCCCGTCGGCTCTGTTTACGATGGCCTTCCATTTCCTGGGGATCGACAAGGGCCGAGACGACAGCCAGCCCGCGGGCATTTTTGTGGCGAATATGATCGAGGCCCGCGCGCTCCATCCGCGCGAGTTCGATGATTTTCTCAACCTGCTCGTCGTGGCCGTGGCTTTTAAGGATCGCGATGAGATGGCCGCCAATTTCCACTTGAAGAAGGGCGAACTCCAGCCCGAAAAAATCATCAAGATCTCCAATGGAAGAAACCGGGCGTTCGAGTTCGGTCTCGTGTATGTGCGGGGCAACCATTTGTATTTGGGGAGAAACGAGCGGGCAATTCTCAGCGTGGCGAAGGGCAAACGGCTGTCCGAAGTGCTCACCGCGAACCAGCGGGAGCGGGTCGGGCGGTCGGACATGCTGCTCCATCTGGGCACCACGCCTTGGGGGCCGAGCTGGGCCAAGGTCGTCGCGGACGCCAAGGCCCGCGCGGAAAAAATGAAGGATCAGGAAGTCGACCCCAAAACCGGCCTGAGTTCCGAGGCGATCGGGCTCATCGCCGAC
Organism: uncultured Planctomycetaceae bacterium; assembly: GCA_963815195.1. Lineage (GTDB taxonomy): Bacteria > Planctomycetota > Planctomycetia > Planctomycetales > Planctomycetaceae > CAWAVN01. Next base: position 379,383 of record CAWFGE010000023.1, on the reverse strand, counting down.
TGTTTGCCCGATATCCAGAACCTGCTGGTCGCCGTGGCGATTGATGAAGCGGGGTTCGAGTTCAACTTCCAGACGATCTTCCGCCCCGGCGAGCATCCCGCGGCCCGCAAACTGCTCGCTCTGCTTGGAAGCGGCGGGGAGCATTCGGCGCTCGACGGTTTGCCCTCAGGCGATCTCATCGCCGCCCAAGCGGTCCAAAGCGACGGGGCCCAGAATTTGGCGCTCGTGCGGGGGATATTGGGTTCCACATACGACTTTTGGATCGAGGAGAAAAAACTCATCAACCTGGCCGAGCGACCGAATTTTGTGGGGCTGTTCGATGAAGTCTGGCAGCGGCTAAAAGGCAGCCGGCTCGCGGTGTACCGCAACGAGGATCCCGCCGACGGCCTCTTCAGCATGGTCGCGATTCTGGACGCCGACGACCCGGAGGAGTTTCTCAAGGAGATGCGGCAACTCGCGCGGTTTGCGAGTCCCGGCGAACTCAAACTCGACGGCGAACACGCCCAAGCCGACGATGTGGCCACCGTGAAAAAGCTCATCAAAGAGCTGGGCGATCCCAACTTCCGGGTCCGGCAGTCGGCGACGCTCAAACTCAGCCTGATCGGACCGCCGGCCCTGCCGTATTTGAACAAAGCCCTCCAGTCCAAAGATGCGGAGGTCGTCGCGCGGGCCCGGCGGATTCGGCTGCGGATTAAAAGCTCGATCGAAGCCCGGCACGAGGATGTGTTCTCGCAAACCCTGCTCGAGAACCTCTCGGTCCGCTGGGGCGATTTTCCCAAGGCCGAAACCCGGCAAGGTCTCGCCGTCGACATTCTGAAAATGGACCTCGATGAAAAATCCGAAAAGGCGGCATCGAAACTTAGGCACGCCTTCGGGCCGGACTGGTCGAAAATCCGCATTGCCGTGCAGGACAAACACATCGTCGCGCTGTTGGGGTCGAACACGGACTTATTTGAAGCCGCGCTCGTCAATCTCAAGAAACGCCGCCCCGGATTGCCTGAGCATCCGAGGCTCGCCGAGTTTCACCGCCGTGCTCCGCCCGGCCGCCGCGCGGAGTTCCACATCAACCTGCAGCAGTTTTTCGAAGCTCCGGCCGAAGCCCCGACCACGTCCGAGGTGACGTCGCTTTCTTTGGGCGTCGAGAAGGATGCGATCGAGATGCACCTGTGGGTTCCCAACCGCGAGTTCCGCGCATTGAGCCGCTTCCGTTAATGTAGAAAACCGCGAAGCGGCGACAGAATTGCTGCCGCCGCTTCGGAACGCACTTGTCGCCAAACTCCGCTTGGCAACGTGTGAAGCGTCGCGCGACTCACATCCCGTCGGAGACGATCGCATGATGGACGCGTTGCGAAGCGGAGCTTCGCGTGAGTGCGTTCCCAAGCTGGAGCTTGGGAACGAGGGAAAAGGCTCAGATTCTCAAACAGTTTCTTAGCTTAGTTCAACACCTCGCCGAGCAGGTTGTCGTTGGCGAAGATCTGGTCCAGATCTTCCGGGCTGGGCAAGCGGCGCTGGCCGGGGATCAGGGTGGCGTTGAGCAGGTCGGGATGATCGCCCGCCGGCGTGTGCTCGCCGCCCAATTCGTGGGCCAACTCGTGGAACAGCACCGTCAACAGATCGACGCGCCCGGCGGCATTCGGATCGACGGCGTTCAAATCCTGTCCCGCGAACTCTTGGTCGAGCGACGGCGTGGGATCGATAAACCAGCCGACGCCCGCCGCGTTCACGTCGAGCACAATCGCCCCCGGCAAGGCTTGGCCCAGTTGGTCGCCGGGCAGGTCGGCGACCTGCAGGTTCAAGCCCGATAGAGCCGCGATGTCAGCGGAGGATACGCCCGCCGCTTGGAGCCGGGCGAGAGCCGCGTCGAACACCGGTTGGACATCCGAAAGGCTCACGGGCTGTGCATCGCCCGTCGGGGCATAGCCGTCGGCGAGTCGCAGGGATGAGCCGGTGGTGCTTTCGAGATTGACCGTCCCGGCGACCGACAGGCCGCCGGTGTTCGCGGAATCGCCGGCAATCGCGTCGCGGATGAGGATCGCGAGGACCGAGCCGTCGCTGTTGCCGTTAAAGGCCCGCAGGTTCGGCGAGCCGCCCGGTCCCGGGGTGGTGATGATGTCGGCCCGGCCGTCGGCGGTGATGTCGCTCGCCGCCACGCGAACCCCGCCGGAAAAGCTCGGATCGTAGGCGTAAAAGTCGCCGAGCGGCTGGTCCATCTGAGCGGCGGTGGCCCCGTCGAACACGCGGACGTTGGGTCCTCCGCCCGAACCGGCCCCGGTGATGATGTCGATCTGGCCGTCGCCGTTGACATCGCCCGCCGCGACATACACGCCGCCGACGAAGTTCATGGCGTAGGCGAAGAAGTTCCCCAAGGCATTGCCATTGGATCCCGAGCTGATGTCGGTGCCCGCCGCGCCGCCGGTCTGCGGGGTGGCTCCGTCGAACACGCGGATATGGGAGGTTCCGCCGTCGCCGGCTCCGGTGATGATGTCGGGCGTCCCGTCGCCGGTGATGTCGCCCGCGGCCACGCGAACGCCGCCGGTGAAGCTGGCGTCGTAGGCGAAGAAGTCGAACGTCATCGAGCCATCGGCCCCGCTGAAGACGCGGACGTTTGGCCCGCCGGTGACGCCGGCCCCGACGATGATGTCGGCATGGCCGTCGCCGTCCAAGTCGGCCGCGGCGACGTTGACGCCGCCGAGGAAGTCATGGTTGTCGAAGGCGTAAAAGTCCATCAGCAGGCTGCCGTCGGTGCCGTCGAAGACTCGGATTCGCGGCCCACCGCCTTGGCCCGGGCCGGTGATGATATTGGGCGTCCCATCCTTGTTCACATCGCCGACCGCGACGTTGACGCCGCCGGCGAACGTGGCCCCGTCGTAGGGGTCGATCGAAAGCTGGGGGGGCAGGTCATTGGTGAAGGCGTTGACGACCTGGACCGTGGAACTGCTGTCGGACGTCGGAGCGGTGACGAGAATGTCCTTGCCGTCGCCGGCCTGGGATTGAAGCTCGTAGGCCCCGATGTCGGTCCCGCCGCCGAAGCTGCGGACGAAGTCGCCGCCGCGCTGGTCGGTGGTCAGAGCTTGTGCACTCGTGCCTGCATTGATCGCCGGGCTGATCGGCAACAGGGCCTGGGTTTTTGTGGGGCCGCCGTTGTCTTCCAGGGCGCCCAGGTTGGGATCGATGGGACTGCTGCTTGTGCCGACCTGGTTGTTGTCCGTGCCGTCGGTCAGTCCGGTCATGCCGGTGCCGACGCCGACGAGGTTGAACGTTCCGGTCACGTCGCCGCTCACGTCGTCGTCCGTCAAACCGGTGCCGGAGAAGTTGGTGACGACGAGCGTGCTCGTGAGCGTGACGGTGCCGGTGGAATCGTGATTCAGGCCGCCGCCCGTGCCCAGTCCGCCGCCGCTGGCGTCGGCGCGGTTGCGGGCGATGGTCGAGTTCTGGATGGTGGCGTCGCCGGTGCCGGTGAACAGTCCGCCGCCGTCGGTCGCCACCGTGTTGCCGCTGACGGTCGTGTTCGTCAGGTCGAGCGTGCCGGAGTTCCAAATCCCTCCGCCCGCACCGGCGGCGGAGTTGAAATCGATCGTGCTGTTGGAGATCGTCGCGGTGCCGTCGTTGAGCAGACCGGCTCCGTCGCCGTCGGCGTGGTTAGTGGTGAGGGCGCTGGTGTCGAGCGTCAATGTGCCGCCGGCCACGTTGAAGATACCGCCGCCGGCACCGTCGCCTTTGTCGGCGAAGTTGTTAGAGATCGTGGCCCCGGTGATGTCGAGGGTGCCGCCGTTGTTGAAGATCGCCCCGCCGCCGTCGGTGGACGCGGTGCCGCTGGCGGTATTGGCATTGAGCGTGGTGCCGGTGATGGTCAGGGTTCCGGTGCTGTTCCACAGCCCGCCGCCTTGCCGAAACGCGGCGTTGAGATTGACGGTGCCGTTGGTGATGGAGATGTCGCCCGCCCCGGTGACGTGGAGGCCGCCGCCGTTCGCCGAGGCGATGTTGCCGTTTAGCGCCACGCCCGTGAGCGTGACGCCGGCGGTTCCGGACTGGTCGGAGGCGTCTTCGATCCCGCCGCCGTTGACGGCCGTGTTCCCATTGATTGTGCCGTTTTTGATCGTGACGGTGCCGGCGGTGCTATTGAAGATCCCGCCGCCCGCGCCGCGGCCCCGCCGGCGACGTTGCCGGAGATGGTGACGGCGGTCGTATCGCCGATGACCAGCGTGCCGCCGTTATTGAAGATCCCGCCGCCGCCGTCGGTTGCGGAGTCTCCGCTGGCGGTGTTGGCGTTGATGGTGGTGCCGTCGATGGTCATCGTGCCGGTGCCGTTCCATAGTCCGCCGCCTTCGGAGGCCGCGCTGTTCCCGTTCACGGTGCCGCCGGTGATGGTCACATCGCCCGCGCCCGTCACGTGCAGGCCGCCGCCGTTGCCCGGGCCGTTGCTGTCGCCCGAGGCGACGTTGTTCTGGATGGTGACGGTTTCCAAGGTGACGTCGCCGCCCGTGCCGGAGTTGTCTTCGATGCCGCCGCCGGCGCGGTTGGCGGTATTGCCGCTGAGGGTGGTGGCCGTGAGCGCCAGCGTGCCGCCGGTGTTGTTGAAGATGCCGCCGCCCGATCCGTCGGCTCCGTCGGCGTGGTTGGTGTTGATGCGGACGGTGGAGGAGGTGGTCACGGTGCCGCTGTCGTTAAAGATCCCGCCGCCGCCCATGCCGCTGGCGGTGTCGTTATTGATGAGCGTGCCGCCGTCGAGAGTCAAAGAACCGCTGCCGTTCCAGATCCCGCCGCCTTCCGCCGCGGCGCTGTTGCCGCTGATCGTGCCGCCGGTGATGTTCGCGTCGCCGTCGGCAATGTGCAGTCCGCCGCCGCTGCCGGTGGTGGCGACGTTGCTGTCGAGCGTGACGCTGGTCAAGGTGACGCCGAGGCCCGTGCCGGAGGCGTCTTCGATCCCGCCGCCGCTGGTTGCGGTGTTCTCGGTGATGGAGCTGCTACTGACCGTGAGCGTGCCGCCGGAACCGTTCCAGATCCCGCCGCCCGTGCCGCTGGCCCCGTCGGCGACGTTTTGGGTGATCGTGACGTTGGCGGTGGCCCCGATTGTCAGCGTGCCGCCGGCGTTAAAGATCCCGCCGCCGCCTTCCCCCGTGGTGTCTCCGCTGGCGGTGTTGGTGTCGATGGTGGCATCGTCGATGCCCGCGGTGCCGGTGCCGATCCACAACCCGCCGCCGCTGACGGTCGCACTGTTGGCGCTGATGATCGTGCCGCCCTGGATCGTCAGCGCGGGGCCGGCGCTGTGCACGCCGCCGCCGTCCGCCGAGGCCGTGTTGTTCTGAATAAAGTCGTTGTTGAGCGTCAGCGTGCCGGCACTGTCGACGCCGCCGCCGGCCTGAGCCAAACCGTTTTGGATCGTCATCGAATCGAGCACCACGGTGTTGTCGGCTGCGATGGAAAACACGCTGCCGGCCTGGTCTCCGTCCACAATCACCGCCGCCGGATCCTGCTCGGTGGCGACGATCGTCACGCTCTTGTTGATGACGACATTTTCCGTGTAAGTGCCGGGGCCGTCGTTGACGATCGAAGCGTTCGGGCTGGCGTTGGCCCCGTTGATGTCGTCGGTGATGTTGACCACGCTCGCGGGATCGTCCTGGACGGCGTCGACGCCGGCCTGGATCGTCGCAAACGCGGTGATCCCGACGACAGCGGTTTGATCGCCCGAGGTGTTGGGGTCGGCGTCTTGAATCACCGTGCCGTCCGAGAGCGGGCCGAAGTCGTCGTTGACGTAGACCGTCGTGACCGAAGTCGCCGCCGCGATGAGGACGACGTCGTTCCCGTCGCCGCTGTTGTAGAACAGGCGGAAGTCCTGCCCGTTGATTGTGACCGTCGAGCCGTTGGCGAGGCCCGCGAAGGTTCCGCTCACAGGGTCCGAGCCGTCGTTCTTGATGATCGTCAGCACCTCGCCGCCCGTTGCGCCGGTGACGGTGCCGGAGAGATTGAGCGTGGCCGCGGGATCGATGGTCACCGTGCCGGAGATGTTGAGTTGATCGTAATCGGTCCCGGCCGTGGCCGCGCCGTTGACTTCTACGTCAAAGCTCGAACCGGCGGCGAAGGTGGTGCTGTTCGCGCTGAGAATGCCGGGGCTGGTGCCTGGGGCCATCATGCCGCCGCTTTCGACGCTCACGGGGCGATTGATAGTGCCTGTCCCGCCCAGCGTGGCCCCCGACTGCACCGTGACGGTGCCGCCGCTGTTGTCGATGGCTCCGTTGACCAACGTCGTGCCGCCGGCCAAGGTCGTCGTGCCGCCGTAATTGGAGAGCGTGCCGCCGGCGAATGTCGCCGTGCCGCCGGGCGAGAGAATCACATTGGCCGCGCCGCTCAAACCGCCGGTCTGCACGGTGATGTCGCCGGTGGTTTGCAGATTGATGTCGGCGGAGGAACTGACCGCGCCGTCGGTGGTGATGCTCGTCGCGTTTTGTGCGACGATGCCCGAGAACGTGCCGCCGGTGAAGGAAACGTCCCCCGCGGCGTTCATCTCAAACCCGTTGCCCACTGCGGTGGCGGTTTCGTTGTTGAGGGCGATCGAGGCATCGGCGTTGACTTTGATGCCGGTGGCGTTGTTGGTGTTCGTGTTTCCGGAAAGCGTGATGTTCGTCAGCGTCTCGTCGCTGAAGCCCAAGAGGATCCCGTTCGCAAAACCCTGCCCTAGCGCGCCGTCGGTGCCGGTGATCGTGTTGCCCGAGATCGTAACGTTGTCGATCGTCGCCGTGCCGAAGTCGCGGACCGAAATCCCCGAACCGCCCCAGGCGTGCAGCGTCTCCGCGCCGGGAGTGATCGCGTTGCCGGCGATCACCGCGTTGGACCGCTCGACTTCGATCGCCCGCCAGATGTTGCCGTTGAACTGGTTGTTCTGAATCTGCACGGCCTCGGCGGCGGTCGCGCCCGGCGTTTCGCCCTGCGGATTCACGAACGCTCCGTAATAGCCTTTGCCGTTGCCGGTGAAGGTGTTGTTGTGCACGGACAACCCGTCCACATTGCTCGATTTGCCCGAGTTGCTGCCGGCCCAGGTTTGGATCATCACATTGGTCAGGCTGTCGTTGGCCGCGGCCGGCGCGGTGTCGCCTTGAATCGACACAAAGGCGTTGTTGAAGATTTCCACGTTCGGGCTGTCGATCACGATCCCGCTGGAATATTCGCCCGCCGGGACGCCCGGGGATTCGATGGTGAAGTCATGAATCTGGATGCCGGAGGCGAGGACGTTAATGTTCGGCGTGGCGAGCGGGAAAGCGGTCTGCAAGTTGGTGGCGACGCCTTTGATCGTCGTGGTGCCGCTGCCCGCCCCGGCGAGCTCGAGGTCCGCCTTGTCGATCGACAAATCCTCGACGTAAGTCCCCGCCGCGACGTTGATCGTCGCTCCAGCGTCGGCGAGGTCGATTGCATCTTGAATGCTGCCCGGAGCGGCGACGTTGATCGTGGTCGCATCGCCGGCGACGAAGCCGGTCAGATCCTGGTTGAGGTTTGCGGTCTCGATGCCGACGCTCGTGACATCCGGCGAGAACGCGGCATCACCCACGGAGAACGTCACCGACTGCCCGGCCGCCCCGCCCGTGGCGGTGTCCTGCACGATGATCGTGGTCACGCCCGCCTGATTGGCCAGAATGTCCTCGCCGCCGTCGCTGCTGCCGACGTCGATCGCCCCGCCGTCCATCTGCAAGAACGCGGCATCGTCCGCCGCGTCCAGACTAACGGTCAAGGTGCCGGCGTCGAACATCGTGCTGATGCTTAGCAGCGTCCGATCTTCCAGAATTTCCGCTTGGCGGGCAGCGCCGCGGGTTCGCGGTCTTTGACGGCGAAGATTTTTTGTGCCGAAGATGCGTCCGAGATGTTTCCATTCCGCCAACCAGTTACGCAGCATGTGTATAAGTCCTCAGGCCTGATCGAAAAGCAATGAACGAAGAACGTGTGAGAATACGTTCCGCTATGATATTATTTCCCATATTCCCGGTTGGCTTGGGAAGTTCGCCGAGATAACGCGGGAAAATCCTACAATGTCAGTTGTTTGGGGGAAATCGGCAAATTGGCCGGAATGATGCGAATTGGATTCACATCACCTGTTCAAAAGCTCCAGCCGTGCTGTACTGGAACAACAGGGGGACAAACGCGTCGTCCCGCCAATTTCGCCATTTTGACAGGCCCGCCAGCTCGTGACAACTAAAAACGACCACGAAACAAAAAAACATGTCATGTCAAAATCGGCCGATCTGTGACCCGCAAGCCCTCACTGTTTTTAACCCCTCGGGGCATGGGGCGGGGTTCGCAAATCGGGGAGATTTCCGCAACACGGGAAAAAGAGAAGGAAACGCTGCCTTTCGGTACATCGATCCCCGGGAACGGACCTGATAGACTTAAGCGGTCGTCGGGGCAAACTAATTTCTCCATCACAAGGACCACCGCGGATGAAACGCCTGCTTGATTGCGGACTCGTGCTGGGGATGCTGCTGCTGAATCTCACGCAACTCCGCGCTGCGGACGTCGAAAAGGCTTCCCCAGCCAAGCCCCGCGTGAAGTGGGCCCTTGTCGTGCATGGCGGCGCGGGCAGGCCGCCCAAAAACGCGTCCCCCGAAGATCTCCAAGCCTACCGCGTCGGCCTGAAAGAAGCCCTGAATGCCGGGAAAGCCGTGCTGGAAAAAGGCGGCAGCAGTCTCGACGCCGTCGAAACCACGATCCGCAAGCTCGAGGACAATCCGCTGTTTAACGCGGGCAAAGGCGCGGTGTTCAACTCCGCGGGCGGGCACGAGTTGGACGCTTCCATCATGGACGGCAAAACCCTGGACGGCGGCGGAGTCGCGGGCGTTCGCACCGTGAAAAATCCGATCACCCTCGCCCGCCGAGTTATGGACAACACCCGGCATGTCCTTCTCTCCGGCGAAGGCGCGGAGACCTTTGCCACCGAAGAAAAAGTCGACCGCGCGCCCAATGAAAGCTTCTCCACCGAAGCCCGCCGCAAAGAATGGCAGCGCGTGCAGTCCATCGAAAAGAAGGAAAAAAACAGCCGCTTCTCGCCGCCCCGGCCCTGGCAATATGGAACCGTGGGCTGTGTGGCGCTCGACGACAAAGGCAACCTCGCCGCGGGCACTTCGACCGGCGGTCTCACCAACAAGAAATTCGGCCGTGTCGGCGACAGCCCGATCCTCGGTGCCGGCACCTACGCCGACAACGAAACCTGCAGCGTCTCGGCGTCGGGCATCGGCGAGCAATTCATCCGCCACGCCGCCTGCGCCGAGATCTCGCAACTCATGCGCTACAAAGACTGGAGCCTGAAACAATCCGCCGAGCACGTTTTGAAAAACCGTCTTCGCCCCGGCGACGGGGGGATCATCGGCATCGACCGGGCGGGCGAAATCGTCTGGGTTTACACCACCCCCGGCATGTTCCGCGCCGCCGCCGATGCAAACGGCCGCTTCGATGTGCTAATCGGCAATGAGTGATCCACTCTTCCGGGACGAAAGGCACAAAGGAGCGTCCCGTCATTCCCTAGTGACGGCTTCATCCAGGTTTATGATCAGATTGGCCACGATGGTGTAAGCCGCCGTGTCGATCGGATCCAAATCGGGATTGCGCGGAGATTCGCCGATGCTTAACAGATCGGCCGCCGCTTTGGGATCCCGCTCGAACCGCCTGCGGTGGTGCGTCCAAGCGCTCGCGAGGATGTCCGATTCCTTTTCACTGGGCTTGCGGCCGGTATAAAGCAGAAACAGATCCTCCAGCCGCTCCGCCGGTTGGCTTCGCGCTTCGGTCATCACCCGCTCGGCGGATTTGCGGGCGGCTTCCACGAAGATCGTGTCGTTCATCGTGGTCAGAGCTTGCAAGGGCGTGTTGGTGCGGACGGGGCGGACCCGGCAGGTTTCGCGGGTCGAGGCGTCGAACACCAACAGCGTCGGCGGGCCGATGGTCCGCTTCCAATACGTGTAAAGACTCCGGCGGTAAAGGCTCTCGCCCAGGTCGTGCTGATAGGGTTTTTCGTTGGCGAGTTCCGTCCACAACCCCGCCGGCTGATAGGGCTTCACCGATGGCCCGCCCAGACGCTCGGCCAACAATCCGCTCGCCGCCAAGGCCTGATCGCGAATCATGCCCGCGGGCATCCGAAACCTCGGCCCGCGCGCGAGCAGCCGGTTTTCCGGATCCCTTTGATAAAGCGGTTCTGTCACCTGGGACGACTGCCGATACGACGCACTCGTGACGATCGAACGCTGAATCGCCCGCAGGTCCCAGTCTTGCCGGACGAGTTCGAGCGCCAGCCAATCGAGCAGTTCGGGATGCGACGGCCGTTCGCCTTGCGAGCCGAAATCCTCCGCGGTCTTCACGAGCCCGATGCCGAACGACATCTGCCACAACCGATTGACCGCCACCCGCGACGTGAGCGGATTTTTTGGGTCAACCAACCACCGAGCAAACCCGAGTCGATTATTGGGAACCCCATTCGGCAGCGGCGGCAAACATTCGGGCACATTTCGCTCGACGACTTCGCCGGGCTGATCGTACTGCCCGCGGTTCAAGATGTGCGTCTCCGTCGGCGCGAGGTTTTCCTCCATAACCATCACGGTCGGAATACGCTCCCACAACGCCGCGCGCTGTTTGCGGAGAGTCTTCAAGCGGTTCCAGAGTTTTTGAATATCGTCCGCGGCTTCATGCTCCATGTAGTAAACCCGTAACTTGAGCTGCTGCGCGGGCGTTCGTTTGTCGCTGGGCAAGGCGGCGATGTCGTTGAGGGTTTCCTTCACAGAAAGAATCGCCACCGTTTCGGCGGGCAAGCAAGCGGCATAAATCCGCAGATCATCCAAGAGGCCATGAAACCCGCTTCCCGGTCCGCCGCCCCCGCCGATGCGAAACGGCTCGTCGGTTTCAAACGATTGGTTGATCAAATCCAGCTTGACCGTCAGCTGCACCGGTTGGCCGTTAATGTAAACTTTGATCCCCTGGGCGACGCGGGAGCCGTCATAGGTCACCGCCACGTGTTGCCAATCGTCGAGCTTCAAAGGCTTCGCGGTTTCCACGCGGATGGCATCGTCGAGCCAGCGCTTCACCAGATTGACTTGCAGCTTGCCCTGGTCCAACTGCACCGCGTAGCCTTCCGCCCGCGCGGTGTCTTTCATCTTGGACAGAACCGTGCCCGTGGGCTTTTCGGGTTGGATCCAGAAGGAAAACGAGAACTTGTCGAAGTAACTGAACTTCGCGAGATCGATAATCTCCGTTCCGCGGCCGGAGTATCTGGCTGCCTTGTCGAGTTGCCCCGCCGCAAACGGGGGAATCTGATTTGCCGAGATGGGGACGGGCGGCCGCACCTTCTCGGCGAAGTCGCCATCCAGCGGATAGTGGGCCAGCAACCTGTCGCTGGGAAACCAATGCATGGATTTGTTTTGAAAGTCCGCTTCCCATTCGCGCTGGGCTTTTGCGATTTTGTCTTTTGAGTCGTTCAGTCTTTGCCGACCTTGCCGAAGTTGCTCGTCGAGGTCGGTCAACTGCCGTTGCTGAAGTTCGGTCGGGGCTTTGATCAAAGGCGGGGAGTTGCCTTCTTTGACGGCCCGGCCGAACTCGGGGATGTTGTTGAAGTACGCATAGGCCTCGTAGAATTCTTTTTGGCTCAGGGGGTCGAACTTGTGATCGTGGCAGCGGGCGCAGCCCATTGTCAGCCCCAGCCAGACCGTAAACGTCGTCTCCACGCGGTCCACGACGTATTCGCAGGCGTACTCTTCGGGGATGATGCCGCCTTCCGCGTTGCCGCGGTGGTTGCGATTGAAGCCGGTGGCGATCCGCTGGGAAAGCGCGGGGTTCGGGAGCAAATCGCCCGCGATCTGCTCGATCGTAAATTGATCGAACGGCTTATGGGAATTAAACGCATCGATCACCCAATCCCGCCAGCGCCACATCTCGCGCGGGCCGTCGTTTTGATAGCCGCTGGTGTCGGCATAACGCGCGGCATCGAGCCAGTTCATCGCCATCCGCTCGCCATACCGCGGCGACGCGAACAGCCGGTCCACCACCCGCTCATACGCATTGGGCCGATCGTCTGCGAGAAAGGCTTCCACCTCGGCCGGCGTGGGCGGCAAGCCGGTGAGATCGAGCGTCACCCGCCGAAGCAGCGTCGCCTTCGCCGCCTCCGCGGAAGGTGTTAAACCCTCGCGTTCCAGGCGGGCCAGGATAAATCGGTCGATCGGATTCCGGCACCAGCCGGCCCCTTGGACATTTGGAAGGTTCGGCGAGACCGGCGGGATCAAGGACCAATGCTGTTGCCACTCCGCGCCTTGGGTGATCCATTGGCGGATCAACGCGATTTCGCGGTCGGTCAGCTTGCGGCCGGAATCCCGCGGCGGCATGTGCTCCGCTTCATCCTGGGAAACGATCCGCCGATAGAGTTCGCTCTTTTCCGGCTTTCCCGGCACGAGGACTTTAATGCCTTCGCGATCGGCGAAGACTTGTTCCTCGCGGTCCAAACGCAAATCGGCCTGCCTTTGGCCTTTGTCCGGGCCGTGGCAGAAAAAGCAGTTGTCCGAAAGAATCGGCCGAATGTCCCGATTGAACTGGACCTCATCCGCCGCGCGGCCAAGACCCGGCAGGAAAAACAACAGGAGAAAAACCGGCAGCCGGCGCGCGAGCATCACCATCACCTTGAGGCTTTTTGGAAAGGACGACCACTCGAAAAATAATGAACATTCTTCCTGAGCGGCACGGCGCTAGCCGCCGGCTTTCCTGGTTCGACCCGCCGGTGGCTAGCGCCATTCCGCTCAGGAACTCGAGCGGCCCTTGGTTCACGTCTCACTTTACCCGCTCAGGCGGCGGTTCCTCAACGCATCAAGGTTCGGCGGTGTCTTCCGGCGGCTTGAGTTCGCCCGCGAGCGCGAGAGCAAGCGCCTCTTTCAAGGGAATCGGCGATTCGACGCTCCAGAGGATCTGGCCGTCGGGATCGATGATCCACGCAGACGGGAAATACTCGGCACAAATCGATCGAGCGTTTCCGCGGCTCCGTAGCCGTTGAGCCAAGTGATTCCCGTGCGGCGGAGGAACTCTTTCACCTCGGGCAGTCGCTGGGTCGGCTCGAACGTCAGCCCCACAAACTCCACGCCCTGCGGCGCATACTTGGCGTGCAGCTTGACCAACTCCGGAGCCTCGCGGTAGCACGCCGGGCAGGTCGTAAACCACGCATGCACCAGCCGAACCGTCCCCGGCTCGGGCAAAGCCGACGGAACTTCGCCGCCCACCCAACCGGCCGCTTGAAGTGATGGCGCACTCTGCCCCGCGGGCAAACCGCCGTGCGGTTGCGGGATGGAATTTTTGAGCCAAACCGTCAACAGCACCACCGCCGCCGACACGCCCAACAGCGCCAGCCAAAACCCGCGCCGCGTGCCGGTTGTTTTGGTTGTTGTCGCGTCTTCAGACATCAAAACCTATCTGCCCTGCATCAATTCTTAATCTTAATCGTACGCTTAATCTTAATCCGGATTGCCCCAATTTAACTTCTGAGATGAGATTATACAAAGATTATACAACGCATGATACTTCCCGTGCAGGTGGGTCATCAGCGGTTTGTGCGACAGGGGTTCGCCGGTGACGATGCGGACCAGTTCGGTGGGCGGGGATTGCCGGCCTCGGCGGTGGATGTTTTTCTTGAGCCACTGTAACAGCGGGGCGAACTCGCCGCGGACGAACTGGGCGGAGAGATCGCCCAGTTCCTTCTGGGCCGACTCGAAGAATTGGGCCGCGTACACATGGCCCAAAGCATACGTCGGGAAGCAACCAACACCAAGACGTGCGCGGGAACCGATGCACGGATCTTCCTGCATCTCTCGTTTTCCCCGCATCGAGCCAAGGCTCAGATTGACTGACCTAATTCCCGCCGCTTTCGGTTCGCGACTCGGATTGGCTATGATGAAGTAACCCAAACGATCGCTGTGTTTCGGACGATCCGATAGCCTCGCCGCGTTTGCTTCCAGCGCGGAACCGGAATCCTTCGCTGGCGGTCGCTCGTGGGCCAATATGCGGTGGAGAACTCCCGCCAGGCAAACCGCAATGGACGCGGCGGAGTGCCAAGTCCAAAACCGACCGTTTTCCTCGGAGCTTTGACCACGGAACTCGCGGCGAAGTTGTCGGCCAGCGGCCTTCCCGCTCAAAATAGACTTTGCCATTTGAGGCTCGCGCGGTGGCTGAGTTTCGGGCGGCGGAGGGCGTGCGGATCTTTCCGCTTATCGGACAGGAGTTGGACCAGGGAAGGGAGTTGCCGCGAGTTTTTGAAAGCGATCCGAACGATGGCAAACCCCAAAGCGACCCATGATTTTGAACGGCGATACGCATAGGGGAACTTGAATCCAGGCTGTTGCACGCAGGAAAGCAGGACAGGGTGACCACAAGCCAAGAGCATTTTCAGCGGTTGTTGCGCTGGCTGAAACTGGAATCCGACGCCGAGGCCAAACAGCTCGATGACCGGCGGCGCAGTCGGCTCGAAAGCCGATGCGGAACGGTCGGGGGACACGCTGCTCGATCTGGTGACCACGGACTACGAACCGGGCGTCGGCGGGGAGACGCTGCTGACGTTGGTGAAACGCAATCGCACGCTCCGACTGCCGTGGAACCGTTTGCGGGTCGGATCGCCGGTTCGGCTTTCTTCGGAGGATGCGGGAGGAGATTCCGAGCGGGGCGTGGTCACGGCTCAAACTCGCGATTCCATCGAGGTCGCCGTGGCGGAGCGCCTGGACGGGGAGCGGTTTCGGCTCGATCTTTCCGCGGATGAAATCACACGAAGACGGCAAGAAGCGGCAATCAACGCGGCTCAGCAGGCGCGCGGCCGAACGGGGCAACTCCGCGAGATTCTGCTCGGCGAGCGGGAGCCCCGGTTTTCGCAACCGTTCGATGGCGAGTTCTCCAAGTCGCTCAATGCTTCGCAACAGGAGGCGATCCGCTTCGCCTTGGCGGCGGAGGATCTGGCGATCATTCACGGACCGCCGGGCACCGGGAAAACCACAACCGTCGTGGAGCTGATTCTGGAAGCCGTCCGCCGCGGGCAGAAAGTTCTGGCCTGCGCCCCCAGCAACACCGCGGTGGACAACCTCTTGGAACGCTTGATCGCCTCGGGCTGCCGGGTCGTTCGCCTCGGGCACCCCGCCCGCGTGGACGAGCGGCTTCGCGATTTGACCTTGGATGCCCAAGTGGCGGAGCATGAATTGATGGGCGTCGTACGGGACATGTTGCGCGAGGCGGAGGGGCTCTTTCGCAAGGCGGGGCGGTACACCCGCGCGAAACCTGCGCCCGGAGCCAAGCCCGAGATGCGCCGCGAAGCCAGGCGGCTCAAAGCCGACGCCCGGGTGCTCGAACAGCAGGCGGTGGACTCGGTGCTGGATCGGGCCGAAGTCGTGTGTGCGACGTTGGCGTTCGATGAAAACCTGCTGGGCAACCGCCGGTTTGATCTGGCCGTGATCGATGAAGCCTGCCAGAGCACGGAGCCGGGCTGCTGGATCCCGGCCTTGAGAGCCGATCGCATCGTGCTCGCGGGCGATCATTGCCAATTGCCACCCACCGTGCTATCGGCCGCCGCGGCTCGCGAAGGTCTGGCCACGAGCCTGCTGGAACGGCTGGTGGCCCGGTATGGGGACGCCATCACCCGGCCGCTGCACGTCCAATACCGCATGCACGCCGACATCATGCAGTTCTCGTCGGAGCGATTTTATCAAAGCTCGCTTGAGGCGGATGACTCCGTGGCTTCTCATCTGCTTCACGACCTGCCGAACGTCCAACCCTCGCCGCTCACCAGCCGGCCGGTGGCGTTCATCGACACGGCCGGGGCCGACTGGCGGGAAGAAGCGGAGCCGGAAGGCGAAAGCAAGCGGAACCCGCACGAAGGAGCTTTTGTTCTTCGCAAGGTTCAACAACTCGCGGATGCCGGTCTGAGTCCCAAGGACATCGCAATCATCACGCCCTATGCGGCTCAGGTCCGCTGGTTCCGCGACGAATCCGGCTGGGAGGATTTGGAGATTGACACCGTGGACGGCTTTCAGGGCCGGGAGAAAGAGGCCGTGTTGATCTCTTGCGTGCGGTCCAACTCGACGGGAGACATCGGCTTCCTCGCCGACACCCGGAGAATGAACGTGGCCTTGACCCGCGCCCGCAGAAAGCTGATGATCGTGGGCGACAGCGCCACCCTCGGCGGCCATGATTTTTACACCGCCATGCTGTCCCACTTCGAGTCAATCGGGGCTTATCACTCCATCTGGGAAGAGGAATCCCGCTTTCAATAGGAATCGTTGACCAAAGTGTGGACACCACCAACGTTGAGAAATTGCAAAAAGAAACTCCTTGCCGCAAATACCGATGCAGCAAGGAGTTTTGATGCGCAAGAGAGGACTCGAACCTCCACGGGATTTAACTCCCACTAGGCCCTCAACCTAGCGCGTCTGCCAGTTCCGCCACTTGCGCGGTGGGAAAACCGAATCAGCCAAGTATAGCAGTCCTGGCGTCGGCTTCAACCCGCGGGCGGGCTCAAAAATCTGAGATTCGCGGCGGTTTTTTTCCCAGGGCCCAACGGGACGGTTTTCGGGAATCTCTGCTTCAGCCACATTCAGCACAGAATCACGGTTCACAGAATCCTAATGAATGATTCTGCTACATCGCCTGGGAACTGTGAGCTCGGCAAAATCCGATCTAGGTGTTTGAGGGGGATTTGATAAAATACCGCCCGAACATTTTGGAAGGAATGCACACATCCCAAGGCGGGAAGGATCGGGCTGTTGGCTGCATCACCGTTTTTGAGGATTCACCGCAAACTCCGTGAGGCCCGCTGGTTGCGGCGACGGACGCCGGCGGAATTCCCGAAGGGGACCTATCGGATTTCGCGGCCGCGCGGCTTGGGTTGTGCGGTGGCGGGCGTCTCCCGCGACGCGTTGATTCGGCTGATCGACTTTCCTGAACTCCCTTTGAAAATCCATACCCGCGACACGATCAAAGCCGGGCGGTCGGCCCTGTTGGTGCGGGGCGAGTTTCCCATCGGCGGCCGTCTGGTATCCGTCGCCTACAAACGCATCGTCAGGCGAAACGCCTGGAAATCTCTCGCGGCCTGGCTGTTGGGGAATCGCACGATCAGAACCTGGAACATGGCCCGCCGGCTGGAGCAAATCGCCGTCCCCACGCCACGGGCATTGATGGTCGTCGTGCCCCGCTGGTATCAACCGTTTCGTCCCTCGTTCCTGGCGACCGAATGGCTCGATCAGGCGATGAATCTGACGGGCTACGGCGAATGGCTGCGGGAGCAAACCGACTATCATCGGCGGTTCCGGCTGCATGCCGCTGCGGTGCAACTGGGCGAATTGATCGGCCGGATGCATGCCGGGCGGATGAGCCACCGCGACTTGAAAGCCGGCAATCTGCTGCTCGTCAATCGCCCGGCGTCGGTGTCGGCGTATGTGATCGATTTGGACGGGGCCCGGCGGCACGTTTGGCTCCCCGCCGTCCGATGGCAGCGGGACTTGGCGCGGTTGGCGCTAGCAATGGAGTCGGAACCGGCCGTGACGCCGTCGGCCCGGCTGCGGTTTCTGCTGGCTTATTTGAAAGTCCGCGGAGAGGCCGCCGACTCTTGGAAACCGCTCTGGATTCGACTGGCTCAAATCACAAGAAAAAGGCGGACGAAAAAACGCCGCCGCGGATCGTGTTCCTGATGAACCTCCTGTTTCTGTCCACCCGCAATGCCAAGCCCAGCTTTCGCTTCCGCGTGGAGCAATTTCTGCCGTGGTTCGCCGAGCGCGGCCACCAGTGCGACGTGGAGTTTCTGCGGGGCAGGCCGCTTTCGCGGTTGTGGCTTTACCGCCGACTGCCGCGGTACGACGCGGTGTTTCTGCAAAAGCGGCTCTTGAGCCGGGCGGAATTGCTGCTCGTTCGGCAGCGGGCACGCCGGCTGATTTACGATTTGGACGACGCCGTGATGTTTGACGGCGAAGGCCGGCCGGACCGCCGGCGGCAATCGCGGTTCCGGGCGATGGCGGCCGCTGCGGATTTGGTGGTTTGCGGCAATTCTTATCTCGCAGAACTGGCGCGGGCCCATTCCCCGCGGGTGGAGGTCGTCCCGACGTCAATCGACACGCAGAAATATCAGCCCGGCGGCGGGTCGGCGGACTCAGGGGCCCTCGTCATCGGTTGGACCGGCAGTCGCAGCACCAACCGCTATTTGAATTTCCTGCTGCCGGCGATTGCGGCTCTGGGCGAAAACGTGCGGTTCAAGTTTCTTTCCGACACGCCGGAGGGAGTGGATTTGGACCTGTTGGGGGAGGTGCCTTTTCAGTTTGTGCCCTGGTCGCCGGATGTGGAAATCTCCGCGACGGCGACCTTCGACATCGGCGTGATGCCCCTTCCGGACAACCCGTGGACGCGGGGCAAGTGCGGGTTCAAGGCCCTGCAATACATGGGTCTCGCGATCCCCGCGGTGTGTAGTCCCGTGGGCGTGAATTGTGATATTATCACCCACGACAAGAACGGTTTGCTGGCCCATTCGCTCGAGGAGTGGACCCAATGCCTCGGGCGGTTGGCGAGCGATCCCGGATTTCGCCGCCGATTGGGCCGGGCGGGGCGGGAGCGCATCGAAGAGCACTTCGCCGTGGAGGTCCAGGCCCGGCGACTGGTGAATCTGGTCGAAGAGTTGAGCCAGCCCCAAAGCCAAACTGCCTGACAGCCGCCCAAGGAGGCCCGGATGGTTTCGGAATCCGCATCCCCTCTCCCCACGCTGTTTGAGGAGGCGCTGGCTCTTCGGCAAGCCGGCCGGCTGGCAGAGGCGATCGCGGTTTATCGCCGGGTCGAGCCGGGCAGTCCCGATTACTTCAAGGCGCTCAACAATCTGGGCGTGCTCTTGGAAAACACGAACCGACCCGCCGAGGCCGTGGCCGTCTACCGCCGGGCGATGGCGATCGAGCCGAAGAACGCGGGCCTTTTGTACAACCTGGCGCATGCGCTTCAGGCGGCGGGGGAATTGGAAGTGGCGGCCGTCGCCTACGGGGAAACGCTCGCCTTGGAACCGGGGCTGCTTCCGGCCCATTATAACCTGGGCTGCACGCGGTTTTCACTGGGCCGATTGGAGGAAGCGGCCGCCGCCTTCGAGCAGGCCCTCCGCTTGGATTCGGAGGTCGCGGTGATCCACAGCCGATTGGGGAACGCGTATCAAGATCTGGGCCGGCTCCCCGAGGCCCGGCATTGTTATCAACGAGCCGTGGAACTCTCGCCCGGTTCCGCGGCGGAGCTTGTCGATTTGGGCTTTGCGGAAGAGCAATTGGGCGAGACGGACGCCGCCCTCGCGCGGTATCGCGACGCCTTGGAACTCGATCCGCGGTTGACCTCGGCTTACGAAGTTTTGGGGCGGCTGCTGGTTCGCTTGGAGAGACCGGCGGAGGCGGAAGAGGTGTTCCGCCGCTGGCGGCAGGCTTGTCCCGACGATGCCGCCGCCCGGCATATGCTGGCGGCATTGATCGGCGAGCAGGTCCCCGACCGGGCCGAGCCGGAGTACGTTCGGCAGGCCTTCGACCAGTTCGCGGAACGTTTCGACGCGACGCTGGAAAACCTCGATTACCGAGCCCCGCAACTGGTCGCCGCCGCCTTGGGCGAGCTTTTGGGACCTGCCATGCGGGACCGGGTGATTCTCGATGCGGGCAGCGGGACGGGATTGTGCGGGCCGCTTCTGCGTCCGTTCGCCCGGCGTTTGGTGGGGGTCGATCTGTCCCCGGAGATGTCGGAGCGGGCCAAACGCCGGGGCGTCTACGATGAATTGATCACTTCGGATCTGGTGGAGTTCTTCCGCGAAACGCCCGAACGCTTTGATGCAATTGTCGCGGCCGACACCTTGAACTACTTCGGCAATTTAGAACCGGTCTTGGCCGCCGCGAAATTCGCCGTTCGAGCCGGCGGCCTTTTGGTGTTCACGCTGGAAGCCGAGGCCTCCGCCGATCACAAAACGAAGTACCGCCTGGCACCGGAAGGACGGTATCGCCACGCGGACGATTACGTTCAAAAAACTCTTCGCGAAACGGGCTGGGAGATCGTCGCCCTTAAACGGGCCACGCTCCGTTTGGAACACCGCCAACCGGTCGCCGGACTCGTCATCCGCGCGAAATCGTCCTCTCAGCCGGGATGATGTCAATCCCCTTGAAAACGCTCCTGGGTCCACGGATCGCCGTGGTTGTGATAGCCGGCCTGCTCCCAATAACCGGGCTGATCGTCGGCGACCAGTTCCACCCGGCGGACCCATTTGGCGCTTTTCCAGGCGTAAAGCTGAGGCACGACCAGCCGGACCGGGCCGCCGTGGTCGGCACTCAACGGTTCGCCGTCGTGCAGATCCACGAACAGGGCGTCCTCCGCGAGAAAGTCCGCCAGCGGCAGGTTCGTGGTCCAGCCCCAATCGTATCCGGTGACGACGACGAACTTGGCCACCGGCTGGATTCCGGCCCGGCTCATGATTTCCCGAACGCTCACGCCTTCCCACAAGTTCCCGAGCCGCGACCAAGTGGTGACGCAGTGGAAATCGGAAAACACCTTGACGCGGGGCAGTTTTTGAAACTCGTCCCAGGTGAAGCGTAGCGGCCGTTCCACGAGCCCGCCGATTTCCAGTCTCCACATCTCGTGAGAGACATCGGGAACATCGCTGGCGTGCAGCACCGGCCACTTCCGCGTGCGGGTTTGCCCCGGTGGAATCCGGTTGTCACGCAGCGTGTCGGGGCTGATGATCACATCACTCGCGACATTTTCGGCCATCGGCGACTCGCCGGTTTGGTATTTGGGATCCTGTCCAAACAGGGACATCGAAATCGCTCCTGCAGTTGCTGCTCTGGTCCATAAAAAAGAAACAAATCAATGCGCGTGCTTCTTCGCCCGAATCAAAGCCAGCTTGGTATCCGCCCGGCGGATAATGGCTCGGGTGACTGAATCGATGCCCAGGAGGCCGGCCTTTACGCGCTCTTGATAGAAGCTTACGGCTTTGTCGGCGAACTCGACGGCTTTTTGGAGCGATTGAATCTGCTCGGAAGTCTTCCCTTGAACGGCCGCAAGCTCGGCTTTGGCCAGATACAGGTCCCGCCCCGCATCCATTTCGGCGGTGGAGTCGACTTCAACGCGGATGGTTCCGAGTTCTCGCATTTTGACCTGCCGATCGTACAATTCCCTGAGGGCCTCGACTTTCTCTTCCAGCACGCTTTCTTCCGTCTCCGGTTTCGCCTGCGGTTTTTTCGCAGAAGACGCCCCTTGTTGCGAGCGGAGTTTCGGGCTGAGAAACATCGCGCAGCCGAGGACGAGAATCACGGAAACCCATCGCAGTTTTGAGTGCATCGTCTGTCTCCAAATCAAAAACGTGAGAGAGGGTTCTAACCGCGTAGCCCAAACAAAACCAAAAGCAGCAACAAGAGGCCGTACAGGCACAGCGCGCCCACCGCGGCCCAGTCAACCTGATCCGGGGCGGATTCTTTTCGGATCAGCGACCAAAAAACGGATTTCAATTTTGGCATGCCGCTTGCGTCTTTCCGGACCGCTCGACCAAACCGCAAGTGATTTCACCACTTGCGACCGGGATTGACCATCTTTTCCAACATGAATAAACTGTGACGGTAAGACAACTTACGGAATCATTCTACATCAAGACCCCGCGAAGCACCAACAGTCGACCGCGGGGTTTTTCGGACGGAATGATTGCGGCCGCTGTCAATTTGGCAGCCGGGACTCCAACAAATCCCAAGACAATAGCGTATTTATTTATAGGTGCTGGCTCTGTTCATCCGGCGGCCGTCGCTTCCGCGGCAGGCCTGAAATCCCCGACTCAACCGGGCCGATTCTCCGAGATACCCAAACCCCGGCCTGCAAATTAAGATTCGCCGCCAGGGGGCGAATGGCGAAGAGAAAACCACCCCTCACCAGACAAATCCCTTCACATCAATTTCACGGAACAGAAATCCGGGCGGTCTAATGGAAGTTATCGAAAAAGTTGGCGATTGGTTCAACGCGTCCACCGCCGCCGTCGAACGGTTCATTACGCGGATGTTTGGCTCCTCGAACGAACGGCGGGTCGAGCAAATCGGTTTCAAACGCGACAAAGAGGGCCACGTCACCATCGTGCCCGCTTCCCTCTTGGAACGCATCAACAGCCTGGAACCCGCATTTGAAAAACTCGGCGACGACGAGCTCGAACAGTCGGCGGCGAAATTTCGCGACCGGCTGGCGAACGGCGAGACGCTCGACGATCTTTTGCCCGAAGCCTTTGCCGCGGTGCGGGAATCGTCCAAGCGCGTGCTCAAGATGCGGCATTACGATGTGCAGATGGTCGGCGGCGTGATCCTGCATCGCGGGATGATCGCCGAGATGGTCACCGGGGAAGGCAAAACCCTCGTGTCCACGCTGCCCGCGTTTCTGAACGCCCTCGCCGGGCATGTGCACGTCGTGACCGTCAACGACTACCTCGCTCTCCGCGACATGGAATGGATGGGCCCGGTGCATACCGCCTTGGGCCTGACGGTCGGGGCGATCCAATCCAACATGGACTCCGCCGAGCGCCAAAAAGCCTACGCCTGCGACATCACCTACGGGACCAACAACGAGTTCGGCTTCGATTATCTCCGCGACAACATGAAGCCCACGAAGGAACTCCAGTCCCAGGGTCCGCTCGATTTCGCGATCGTGGACGAAATCGACAACATCCTCATCGATGAAGCCCGGACGCCGTTGATTATCTCCGGCCCCGCCCACGATGACATCGGCAAGTATTCCAAAGCCGACAAAATCGCGCGGATGCTCAAACGCGACGAGCACTTTGAGGTCAAGGAAAAAGAGCACTCCTGCCACCTCACCGAAGACGGGGTGCACTACGCGGAAGAACTGGCCGCGAAATATGGCTACATCAAGGAAGGCGATAGTTTCTATTCCGCCGGCAATATGGAATGGCCGCACCTCTTGGACAACTCGCTCAAGGCGCACCATCTCTACAAGCGGGATGTGAACTACGTCGTGGAGAAGGGCACGATCATCATCGTGGACGAGTTCACCGGCCGGAAGATGGAAGGCCGGCAGTGGAGCGACGGCCTTCATCAGGCGGTGGAAGCCAAGGAAGGCGTGAAGATCAAGGCGGAGAACCAGACCCTCGCCACGATCACGCTGCAGAACTTCTTTAAGTTGTACAACAAACTCGCCGGGATGACCGGGACCGCGATGACCGAAGCGGAAGAGTTCTGGAAAGTCTATAAACTCGACGTGGTCAGCGTGCCCACCAACCGCCCGCTTAGACGGATCGAAAGCCCTGACGTCATCTTCTGCACGTCGGACGAAAAGTGGGACGCGGTCATCGGTGAAATCGTCGAGGTCCACAGCACTGGCCGGCCGATTCTTGTGGGGACGGTGTCCATCGAGAACTCCGAACTCCTCAGCCGGAAGCTCGACCGCCGGGGCATCAAGCACAACGTCTTGAACGCGAAGCATCAAGAGCGCGAAGCCGAGATCATCGCCCAAGGCGGCCGAAAGGGCGCGGTGACGATCGCCACCAACATGGCCGGCCGCGGGACCGACATCATCTTGGGCGGCAACCCGGAGAACATGGCCTGGGAGGAACTCAAGCAGACATACGCCTCCCGCCTCGATGTCCCCAAAGCCGAGTGGGACGCACTCACCCGCAAAATCGCCCAAGAAGAAGGCATGGAAAAAGAAGGCAAGGAAGTCGCATCCGTCGGCGGCCTGCACGTCATCGGCACGGAACGCCACGAGTCCCGCCGGATCGACCTGCAGCTTCGCGGTCGGTCGGGCCGGCAGGGCGACCCCGGCAGCAGCCGGTTTTTCCTGTCCCTCGAAGACGACCTGATGCGAATCTTCGCAGGCGATTGGGTCAAAAACATGCTCCAGCGGATGGGCATGCAGAAAGGCGAATCCATCGAGAACCGCTTCGTCTCCAAGCGGATCGAAGGCGCCCAGAAAAAAGTCGAAGAACGCAACTTCGACATCCGCAAGAACCTGCTCGAATACGATGAAGTCATGGACGACCAGCGGAAACGGGTGTATTCGTATCGGCAGCGGATTCTCGACGGCTTCAACTGCCGGGATCTGATCCTGGAAATGATCGACCAGCAGGCTCGACCGCTGGACGGGCGAGTTTCTCGATGCCGATTACCGCTGGGAACAAATCCGCCACTGGGCCGCGCAGGGCTACGGCATCGATGTCGAGACGTCCGCGATCCGCAACATGGACCAAGAGCAACTCGAATCCTACCTCCGCGACGAGGCCCGCCATCAGGCGGCCAATATTCTCGAGGAGCAGATCGAAGAAAACCTGCCCGAAGAGATCGAAGACAAGCGGGAATGGAATTGGCTCGCGCTGTCGAAGATGGTCAACAGGCATTGGGGCCTCAACACCAACGACAGTGAACTCAAAAAAATCGGCCGCGAAAACGTGTTCTCCGAACTCAACCAGCGGGTGAACCACGTCATCGACAAGGCGGACTTTTCGGGACTCCAAGAGTTTCTGGAAGACGACTATCCCCGCCGGGCTTTGTGCGGCTGGCTGCAGTACCAGTTCTCGCTCGATCTGCCGCCCGAGGAGCTGGCCGGCCTCGAACCGGAGCAAATCAACGAAAGAATCCGCGGGCGCGTCCGCAAGCATTATGAAGAAAAAGAGGTGATGTTCCCCGTCGCCGTGGGCATGACGAATTTCCTCTTGGAGAACATGAGCGGCGGCGAAAAATACAACAAGGAAAAGCTCGTCGGCTGGGCCAACGACCGGTTCCATTCGCACCTAACGGTCGATGAGATCAAGGGCAAATCGCTTCAGGACATCGAACACATCCTGGAAGATTGCAGCCGGACGTATCTCGAAAAAGGCGAAGCCGCGCTCAAAGTGGACGATTATCTCGACCGGGCCTACGGCGAGCGCAACGGCCGCGACCCTCGCGACGATGTCCTCCAGGATCCGAGCGCCCTGCCGCAGTTGACGCGGTGGGCCCAGAGCACGCTCGACGCCGAGATCGATCCGCACGAACTGGAATCCTTAACCCGCGAGGATGCCCGCCGGCGGGTGCTGGCCGAGTACGACAAACGCTACCGCCCCGAGCTCTGCCAGGCCGAGCGCGCCCTGGTCTTGGAAGTCCTCGACCAGTCGTGGAAAGACCACCTGTACTACATGGACCACTTGCGGTCGGGCATCGGCCTTGTCGGTTATGCTCAAAAGGATCCCAAGGTCGAGTACAAGCGCGAAGGCCGCAAGGCGTTCCTCTCGATGTGGGACCGTATCGGCCAGCAGGTGACGCAGGCGATCTTCCGCCTGGAAAAACAAAGCCCGGAGTTCGTGGGGTCCCTTTGGCAAATCACCGCAACCCACCACGCCGAAGCCGACCCGGTCACCCATCAAGAGTCCCAAGGACAAGATGTCGAATATCAAGAAGGCGGAGCGCCGGGCGAAACGGATTACGTCGTGGATCCCATCAGAAACCGCGAAGAAAAAGTCGGCCGCAACGACCCCTGCCCCTGCGGCAGCGGCAAAAAATACAAGAAATGCCACGGTGCGAATTTGTGAACCGTAGGGTGGGCACCGCCCACCGCAACAAAAAATGAATCCAGGATTGGTGGGCAATGCCCACCGCAATGCCCACCCTACTAGACTTGGATATGTGCGAACAAGCCGGGGTGACAAGTCATTCACGAAGTGTTATGAAGGGGGGTGCTCGCCGACGCTAGAAAACGGTTGCGGGTAATTCGCTTTTTTCGATTCACTCGGTTGCCGAGGAGGACTGCCACATGCATCGCTACTTCAGCCTGAAAAACTGCGCCCTCATTTTTCTCGTGTTGGGGATAGGCGGGATAGGCTACGCTTCGTTTGCATTCTCGGACGATGCAGCCCCAAAGGGATCGGAAGCCCTTCTGGAAGAGATTGCCTCGGAGCAGCAACGGGTACTGGCCCATGTTGAAAAGCCGTTAGCACTCGGTCACGAATACATCAAAAAAGACGAGGCGGATCTTTTACCAGCGAATCTCAAACGCAAGTTGACCCATAACAGAGATTTCTGGAACGAGACTTTCCGTCAAGTCTATTGGCAGAACGTGCTTCGCGACGGGCAGGACTCGCGGGGGTTTACTATCCTGCTCAATCTCACGCCGGAAGCCACGGTTGTGAAGGGCCATATGATCCATTCCGAGACGATGGCTGCAACGGTTTTACTCAACCATGTGTTCAGCCATCTGGATGCATTGGGATACAAAACCCAAGGCACGCCGGGCGTGGTGATTTCGGCGGTCCAATATGCTACCAACACTTGGCATTTTGAACGAAAAGCCCCCAATGGCCAGAAGCTGGTGCTGACCGTGACCGGGGAGGTTTTTCTCTCCCGGGGCGACAAGCAGGCGATTCTTAAAGGCGAGATCCTCTGCCAAATCAAAAAATAGGCGGCGCGTGTCCTCCATAGAAAGGATTCCCCTGAATGTGCTGGCTGTTGAATTCTGCTTACGCCGGGTGCCACTGGCAACTTCTTGCCAGTGTTTTGGGGGAAATGAAAGTCGGGAAGGGTTGACCGACTCAACCATATGGAGCGGTTATAAAATGGGTCACCCGAACAAGCACATCCGAGAAGCCATCGAATACGCGGAAGATCACGGTTGGACATTCACGCCGTCAAAGGGACATATTTACGGAACGCTGTGGTGTCCTGGGGGCGGGCGAGCAGGTTGTCGGCGCACCGTTTATTCAACGCCAAACAATCCCGAAAACCACGCCAAAGACATCCGCCGGGCTGTTGACCGTTGCCCCCACCCTTAACCAAGAAGATTAACCCGTCATGCGAACCTACGAATTTACGATCATCCTGAGCGATCTGCCTGAAATGACCGACGAAGCCGCGAGCGCCCTATACGAAGCCGGTTGCAGCGATGGCTCACCCGGCAGTTGCAATGGCGTCTCTGAAATCAATTTCCACCGCGAGGCGTCCAGCTTGGGCGAAGCCATTCAAAGCGCGGTTCAAGACGTTGCCAAAGCGGGCTTTGGCGTCGAAAGAGTCGAGATTGAAGCCCCGCAAGTGGCGAACCTGCCGTAGAAGGCAAGTAGGGTCCGCTGTGCGGACCACCTAATCGTTATTTATTGGGAACGATGGAATGGTCCGCATTGACCATATTTGGGAAAGGATTCCCTCGCAATGTGCTGGCTGTTGAATCTTGCTTATACGTTATTGCTCGCCATTCTCTCGCCGGTGCTCGCTTACCGGGTGTTGGTGCTCGGCAAGTATCGCGCGGGGTGGGGTGAGAAATTCTTGGGACGACTGCCGGCCCGAAAATCGGACGCGGAGTGCGTCTGGTTTCATGCGGTGAGCGTGGGGGAGGTGCTGCAATTGCAAACGGTGGTGCGGGAACTGGCGAAGTCCCGGCCGGGTTGGGAGATCTGGATCACCACGACGACCCACACCGGCTTGGCGGTGGCCCGCGAAAAATTTCCCCAGCAGCACGTCTCGTTTTTCCCGCTGGATTTTTCCTGGGCGGTGCGAAGCGCGATTCGCCGCGTGCGGCCGTCGGCGATTGTGCTGGTGGAACTCGAGCTCTGGCCCAACTTCATCCGGGCCGCGAGCGAGGCCGAGATTCCGCTCGCCCTGATCAATGGGCGGATCAGCGAGAACAGTTTCCGGGGTTATCGGCGGATCGGGTTCCTCATGCGAAATCTGCTGCGGCGGTTTGAGCTGCTCGCGGTGCAGAGTGAAACCTATGCCGAGAGGCTCAAGGAACTCGGGGCCGCCGGCGCGGGTTCACGTCACCGGTTCCATCAAATTCGACGGTGTCCGCAAGGGCCGCGGGAATTCCCAGACGCAGGAACTCCGGCAGTGTTTTGGGTTAGGTGAAGAGGACCGCGTTTTCATCGCCGGCAGCACGCAGCATCCTGAAGAAGCTTATGCCTTGGAAACCTATCAATCCCTCCGGCAAGACTTTCCGGACCTGCGGTTGATCCTGGTCCCCCGGCATCAGGAACGATTTGAAGAAGTCGCCCGGCTGGTTGAACAACGCGGTTTTCCGCTGCTCCGGCGGTCTTTGCAGCAGGCGAGCGGGGGGCGTCAGCCCCCTGGTCACACTGTTTGCTTAAAGTATTTTTGGAATCACCGGAACCAGGGGGCTGACGCCCCCCGCTCGCCTGAGCTAAAACCCGTTTTGTTGTTGGATACGTTGGGCGAGTTGTCCGCGTGTTGGGGGCTGGCGGAGATTGCGTTTGTCGGCGGGAGTTTGACGAACCGCGGCGGGCAAAACATGTTGGAGCCGGCGGCTTATGGGGCGGGCGTGTGTTTTGGGCCGAACACCCGCAACTTCCGCGATGTTGTGGCGATGTTGCTCGGCCAGAATGCGGCGAAGGTGGTGGCGGATTCCGGGGAATTGACGGAGTTGGTCCGACAGTGGTTGGCTCATCCAGAAGAGGCGGCCGGTTACGGTCGGCGTGCGCAGCGTTTGGTCCTCTCGCAGCAAGGAGCCACGGCACGAACGGTCCAATTGCTGGAAACTCTGCAAAAGCCGGAAGAAGCCCGGTCCCAGCGCCCCGCCGCGTGATGGTCCCGAGGCCACCCTGCTCTTTGGGACTTCGGTTGTTCCAAATGGGGGGAACCACTACAATCTTCCGTGAGTTATCGAATAAAGTCCTACTCACTTTAGAAGAACGGTTGAAGTTTCGATGTCAGTTTATGCCTTTACCAGTGAATCCGTCAGCATGGGCCACCCGGACAAGGTGTCCGATCAGGTGTCCGACGGGATTCTGGACGCCCTGTTGGCCCAAGACCCCCAATCGCGGGTGGCCTGCGAAACGCTTTGCACCACGGATCTGGTGGTTCTTTCAGGCGAGGTGCGGACAAAGGCCAAAATCGACCACGAGAAAATTGTGCGCGAGGTCGTGCGGGACATCGGCTATGTGAGCGACGACATCGGCTTCGATGCCGATAGCTGCCGGATTTTCCTCGCGCTCCACAGCCAAAGCGCGGACATCGCGCTCGGCGTGGATCAGGACGGGGCCGGCGACCAGGGGTTGATGTTCGGTTACGCCTGCAATCAGACCGAAGAATACATGCCGGTGCCGATCGCGCTTTCGCATCGCATTATCAACCGGCTTACGGAAGTCCGGCAACAAAATGTCGTCAATTGGCTGCGTCCCGACAGCAAGAGCCAGGTGACGGTCAACTACGACGGCCGGACTCCGCTGGACGTGTCCGCGGTGGTGGTTTCGACGCAGCATGATGCCAAGGTAACGCAAGAGGAGATCCACGAGTTCGTCAAAGAAGAGGTGGTACGGAAGTCGATTCCCGAAAACCTCCTCTCCGCCGCCGCGAAGTATCACATCAATCCGACCGGGAAATTCGTGATCGGCGGACCGCACGGCGACACGGGTCTCACCGGGCGGAAGATCATTGTGGACACCTACGGCGGTTGGGGCCGGCACGGCGGCGGAGCCTTCAGCGGGAAGGATTCGACCAAAGTGGACCGCTCCGCGGCGTACATGGCCCGGCACATCGCCAAGAACATCGTCGCGGCCGGGCTCGCCGACGAATGCGAAGTGCAACTCGCGTATGCCATCGGCGTGGCGGAACCCGTGAGCGTGCACGTGCAAACGAACGGCACGGCGAAGGTCGAAGAGACCCGCATCGAAGCGCTCGTCCGCGAACTGTTCCCGCTCACGCCTTCCGGAATCATCAAATATCTCGAACTCCGGCGTCCGATCTTCCGCAAGACCGCGGCGGGCGGGCACTTCGGCCGGAACGATCCCGACTTCTCCTGGGAAAAAACCAACAAAGCCCCCGAGCTTCGCGATGCCGCGGGCCTCGGCAATGAAATGCCCAAGCCGCAGTTTGTGGTGAGCGGTTAGCCGCGAGCCTGCGGTTTTCGAATTTCCATTAAGGGAATAATGGACATGTTCGGAATCATCAAGTTTCAACTGCCCCGCGTGGCATGGGTCCCGTTCGAGCGGGTCGCCTACGTCCTGTGGGGCGGTTTGGCGTTTGTCGCGGCGGTGTTCGCGGTCCGCGGGTCGGCGGGGGCCTTTCATCAGGAGATGTCCGCGCTCGCGGCCGGCTTGGGAACGATGCTCGCCGCCTTGGCGAGCCTGGCGGCGCTCGGATGTCATCGCTTGTTCCGCGCTGGTTTTTCGTCGCGGCGAGAGCACCTTTCCATCGCGGCGCTCACCGTGCTTCCGCCGACCTTGTTGGGGATCGCGATTTCGCCGGCATCGTCCAGTTGGGGCATCGCCTGGGTGACGGCATGGGGCATCGGGTTGACGATTTGCGTCGAGCTGTTGGGCCGGCAGGGCGCGGAAACTCCAGGCGATTCGCGCGAGACGATGGAAGAGGGCGCGGCATTTTCGGTGCCTATGGGAACCGATCCGGATCTGACGCAGTGGATGACCCGCCGAGTGCTGGCGGACGAGGGCGATCGCTGGGACGCGATCGAGGGCCAGTCCGCCGTGGAATTCGCCGCGGGCCAGCAAACCGCAGCCGTGCATCTTTCCATTTGCCCGCCGATGCTCAGGGTGCCGGAGATCGAATGCGAAGTGCTCGATCATCCCGAGATCGAATGGAAAGTGGCCGCTCAGCATCCGTATGGGGTCCGCCTGGAGGTCCGCCGGCCGAATCCCGCAACCGAGCCGCTTTCGATCGCGTTGGGCTACCATATGGCGGCCCTGCTGAAGCGCGACCGAAAAGCCGGTTGACGCGGTTTTCCCGATTGGTGCAATCGCGCGCTGTGGGCGGCGCCGGCCGGCTGGAATTGATGGGAAACCGGCGGCGACTGGTGAATTCACGCGGAGATTGCGCCGATATTGGAATTCCAGCCGGCCGAGTTGTCCCGTTTGATGTTCCCACGCCGCCCGCAGTCCTCATTCGCGCTCCACATCGCAGGACCTCTGCGACCCAGAAAGGAATTGCCCATGCCCGCCGTGTCCTTTCCCCCGATCGATTTGATCGACGAATTCTCCTACCGCTGTTGGGCCCGGGAAAACTACCGTGCACCGGAAGATCGCGACGCGTCCTGGCATCCGGTGATCCTGGAGGAGATGGCCTGCCGGGACCGGGAATTGGCGGAGCAGTTCCCCGCGAACGAAATGTGGTCCACGCGGGTCAGCCAGGTGTTTGTGCCCTTGGTGCCGACGATCACGCATTATGTGCACCCCTCGCAAACGGAAATCCGCGAGCCGTTTTTCCTCTCGGCGGGGCACCCGTCCGGGCTTGTGATTTCCAACACGGCAACGCCTTGGGACATTTACGAAATCGGTCGATAGGAATGTCAATCCGAAGCACGAAATCGGCTTCGGATTTCGGATTTCGGATTTTTTCGACAGGAGCGGAACAACAAACCGTCCGGGCGGAGCGGCAGCGCGGACGGTTTGAGCGAAAACTGTTTAGAGGCTTTATGCCATATTAGAAGTTGTTGCTGATGGCTTCGCCCCCGTTGCGGGTTCCCAACGCTCCCCAAACGCCGTAGGGCGATTGTCCGCCCGACGTGGCCGAGGGGATGGTGGCTCCCCTGTTTCCGGCGTTGATGTTTTCGCTGATGAACTTCACCGATCCATCGCCGAACAAGGCCTGCGCACCGCCCGTGTGCAGGCTCGAGGCGGAGAAAATGCCCGCCGTCCAATGGTCGCCGCCGCAGGAGGCGGAGTTGGGCGGCAAGATGGTGGTCACGGCGGCGAAGTAAGCCGCCCCGTCCCCCCAGCGATAGCCGGGCGAGGTGTCGCTCGTGTAGGGAGATTGGAGCGTCTGATTGATGTAGGCCGC
Source organism: uncultured Planctomycetaceae bacterium (assembly GCA_963815195.1). Lineage (GTDB taxonomy): Bacteria > Planctomycetota > Planctomycetia > Planctomycetales > Planctomycetaceae > CAWAVN01. Next base: position 347,662 of record CAWFGE010000023.1, on the reverse strand, counting down.
GAAGCAGGTGGACGGCGGATTGGTGCCCATCGTCGAGACCATTCCCAATTTGGTCGTGCCGGCGGGCTTGATTCGTTCGGCCATCATCAAGGTGTTACTGGCTCCGTCGGTGCAGTCTCGGATGGCGTAACACACCATCGCCCCGAACAAGCCCCGCGTGCGGATCGGGCCGCTGGACGTGTTGCTGCCCGCCAAACTGTCACCGGCCGAGTAGGCGTAACTGGAAAGCCCATGCGGTCCCGAACCGGCGGGCGGAGTGGTGCCCGAATCGGACGGGCAAACCAGAGCGGGAACGGTCGTGTTCCACCATGAGTCTGTTCGACCAAGGGGCGTTGTTGGCGCTCTGGATTTGCTTGTAAAGCGGGGTCTGATCCATTTGGGGGCACAAAGCCACATGGGCGCTCATGCGGGTGCGAAGGCCGCCACTGTTTTTGGTTCCACTGCCGCCTTGCCGGGCCGGGAACATCTTGTAGATGTCGTGATAATTGTGAAGTGCAAGGCCCAACTGCTTGAGGTTGTTTTTGCAAGTCGACCGCCGGGCGGCTTCGCGGGCTTGCTGAACGGCGGGCAGCAGTAGCGCGATCAAAATGGCGATAATGGCGATCACCACCAAAAGTTCAATCAACGTAAACGCTCGGCGAGCGCGGGAAATACGGACGGACATCGCAGTTCTCCTCGGAAAATCTCCAAAAAAGGTCGGAAAGAGGCAGGTTTTTTCAGGCAGGTCTTAATGCAAAATTCAGAATTGGCCCACCTCATCCTAGACGCTGCCGATGGGACGGATCAAGTTGACTTATGGATTGCGCAACAATTTGCACGCCATGATAGCTCTGCAAGGTTTTGCATGATTGGGAATCCATGGACGACGCGGCCGGTCGGTGGGGATTGGTAAAAATCGGATTCCCGCTCCCCGGAGCTTTGGCAATTCGCGGCGAATTTCCGTATTCTGAAGGGGCGAACCGCAACCTCACCGTTTTTGCCCGTCGATTGAGGATTCTCCACCATGAGCGCTGACGCCCGCATTGCCGAACTCCAACTCCAACTTCCCGAAGCCCCCAAGCCGGGCGGGATTTACACTCCCGCGGTCCAAGTCGGAAGCATGCTCTACGTTTCGGGGCATGGACCTGTGCAACTGGACGGCACGCTCATCACGGGCCGGGTGGGACAAGACCTGACCGAAGAAGAAGGACGCAACGCGGCCCGGCAGGTCGGCCTCACGATTCTCGCCACGGTGCTCACACAACTGGGGTCGTTGGACAGGATCGAGCGCGTGGTGAAGGTGCTGGGCATGGTGAATGCGACGCCCGATTTCCACCGCCACCCCTCGGTGATCAACGGGTTCAGCCAATTGATGGTGGATGTCTTTGGGGAAGCCGGCCGCGGGGCCCGCAGTGCCGTGGGCATGGGCTCGCTGCCGGGCAACATCCCGGTGGAAGTGGAAGCGATTTTCCAATTGAAGGATTGATCCTCCGACCCCCAGAAAGAAACATTCCCGTGGCTGAGACTCCCAAACCCCGCACCGTTCAGGTTTACCTGGGGCCGCGAAGTTACGATGTGTTCATCGTGACGGATTACTTGCCCCACATTGCCTCGGCGATCGAGCCGTGGTTCGAGGACCGTCCCGGCATGCAGCCCGGCCAGCGAAAGGCCTTGGTGGTCACCGACCAAAACGTCGCCCAACCGCACGGCGAAGCCGTTCATCAAAGCCTCTCGGCCGGCGGTTGGGAATGCGAATTGTTCGTAATGATCCCGGGCGAATCTTCCAAGTCGCTGCCGGTGGTCTCGGAGATGTACGATCGCCTCGTGGAGATGCAAGCCGGCCGTCAAACCGTGGTGTTCGCTGTGGGCGGCGGCGTGGTCGGGGACACCGCGGGCTTCGTGGCCGCGACCTATGTCCGCGGAATTCCCTTCGTACAAATCCCCACGACCCTTTTGGCCCACGTGGACAGTTCGGTCGGCGGCAAGGTGGGCATCAATCACCCCAAGGGCAAAAACCTGATCGGGGCGTTTCATCAGCCCTTGGGCGTGGTGATCGACACGGCGACGCTGCAGACGCTTCCCGAACGCGACTTCCAAGCGGGCATGGCCGAGGTCGTCAAATACGGCGTGATTCTCGACGAGGAGTTCTTCACCGAATTGGAGCAGAACCTCGAAGGCATCAAGAACCGCTCGGCCGAGGTGATGCAATCCCTCATCGCCCGCTGCTGCCGGATCAAGGCGGACGTGGTCGAGCAGGACGAGTTCGAGCACACGGGACTGCGGGCGGTGCTCAATTACGGGCACACGTTCGGACATGCCTTCGAGAACCTCTGCCGTTCCGGAGAACTCTTGCACGGAGAAGCGGTGGCGATCGGGATGATCTATGCCAGCCGGCTCGCCGAACGCGCCAACCTCATCGACGAATCCGTCACCGATCGGCAACGGAAATTGTTGGAATCCCTGGACCTGCCGACGGCCTTGCCCGAGGGCTTGAGCTTCACCGTCGACGAAATTCTCAGCCGGATGCGGCTCGACAAGAAAGCCGTCTCCGGGCAGCTCCGTTTCGTCCTGCCCACTCGCATCGGTGAAGTCAAGGTTTATCCCAACATCCCGGAAGCCGAGGTCCGCGATTTTCTCAAAGACTGCGGACACGCTTGAAGATAAAGCAGATTGGGAGACACGGAGATTGGGAGTTCAGGCGAGCCCTAGACTGAAAACCGATAAACCGAGATGACAGATTCGGCCGTTCAACCTGCTGCGGAGCCTCCGGGCAATGGCGTCGATGAGGCCCGGCTGTTGGAGATGTTGCGGTTGAACCTCGTGCCGGGCGTGGGGCCGAGGATGCGGCAGGCCTTGCTCGACCACTTCGGCGATGCGGGCGAAGTCCTCCGAGCCAGAAGCCACGATCTCAGGTCGGTGCCCGGCATCGGCCCCAAGCTGGCGCTGGCGATTTTGGATGGCCGAGACAACACCGCGCCCGCCGAACGGGAACTGGCACGCTGCCGGAATTTGGACATCAAGTTTTACATTCGAGGTGAAGACGATTACCCCCGGCTGCTCTCGCAGATTTTCGATCCCCCCACGTTTCTCTACTGCCAAGGCCGGGTCGAACCGCGCGACGAATTGGCTCTGGGCATCGTCGGCTCCCGGCGGTGCACTCCCTATGGCGTTCGCACCGCCGAGAAACTCGCAGCCACGTTGGCGCTCGCGGGGGTGACGATCGTCAGCGGCTTGGCGCGGGGCATCGACGGGGCCGCCCACCGGGGAGCCTTGAAAGTCGGAGGCCGGACGCTCGCGGTCCTGGCCACGGGGTTGTCTTCGATTTATCCGCCGGAGCACGCGCAACTCGCCCGGCAGGTCGCCGAGAGCGGGGCCCTCCTCACCGAGATGCCTTTGGACCAAAAACCGCTGGCCGGTTTGTTCCCGCAACGAAACCGGATCATCAGCGGGCTGGCGGCGGGCGTGTTGATCGTGGAAGCCTCCCGCAAAAGCGGGGCCCTCCACACGGCCCGGCACGCTCTGGAACAGGGGCGGGAAGTCATGGTCGTCCCCGGTCCGATCGACAGCCTCGCCAGCGAAGGCTGCCACGATTTGCTCCGCGATGGGGCCACGCTTATCCGCAATGCCGACGACATTCTCGCCGCCCTCGGCCCGTTGACAAACCCTGTCGCCATCACCCCCAAAGAAGAAGTCCACAGCCCCCGCGAACTCCTGTTAAACGAAATCGAGCGGGCCGTTTTGAATCTTGTGACGTTGGAGCCTCAGCATATCGACCAGATTCTACGAGCTTCCGACCTCGATTCGTCCCGCGTGCTCTCCACGCTCACGGTGTTGGAAATGAAACGCTTCCTCCGCAGACTGCCGGGCGGTTACCTGGTGCGGGCGAGTCATTAACAATTCCCAGATGACATTGAGACGAGCCAGAAAGGTCGAAAGTCGCGTTATGCAGGTTTGGCTCCCCATCATTGGCCTTGTTCTTTCTTTTCTGTGGCTCGTCGTTCAGATCGTCAGCGGGATCGCAATTCTGGGCCTCGATCACTCGGTCCAACGGGAAAAGGCCGCGGGTCCGTTTTGGTTCATCATCGGATTGGAAACATTTGGATGTCTTGTCGTTTTAGTGATTCTCGCACGGTCCTAGGCAACCAGCGGGCGAGCTTCGCTTTTCGATCGAGGACCGCCAAATCCGGTCGAGAGATTCCGGTGCTCAATGGGTTCTTCCCGCAAGGATTTAGGCTTTTCTCCGATGGTGGATGACGGAACCCGCTCCCTACAATAGTTTTGGAAATACCTGTCCAGCGAATAAACGGCGCGGAATCAACGGAAACGCACCGGATGCGGGTTTCGCGGCCATTTCACACCACCTCTCGGGAGCATCGGGCAACGAAAGGGAAGGCGTCGGTTACCATCGATGTCGTCAGACCCCATCCGCCATCAACTGCCCCTCGAAAAGCCGGTTTGGTTTGTCTCACGACAGATTCCGGCGGCTTCCGCGGGGAGAATACATCAAGACAAAGAGGCGACCGCCGGGGGCCGCGGCTCCAATACGGGACAGACATAGAGTATGTGGAATTTTTTGAAGCGAATGCTCCGGGGGAGGTCGGCGGAACTGCGGGAATCCCGGACATCTTTAGACTCGGCCCTTTCAGAACAGAAACGGGCCGAAAAGTCGCTCGGGCACAGCGAGGAGGAATTTGCGAAGTTGGTGGCGGGCGTGCGGGATTACGCCATTTTCCTTATGGACCGGCAGGGCCATATCCTCACGTGGAACTCCGGAGCCGAGTTTATCAAAGGCTACCGGCCGGAGGAGATCATCGGGCAGCACTTTTCGCGATTCTATCCCAAAGAGGCCGTTTCATCAGGCTGGCCCGCGCACGAACTCGAAGTGGCCGCCCAAACCGGCCGGTTCGAGGATGAGGGCTGGCGAATCCGCCAGGACGGGACGCGGTTCTGGGCGAACATCGTCATCACCGCCCTCTGGGACAAGTCCGGCGAGGTCCGGGGCTTCCTAAAGATCACCCGCGATCTGACGGATCGCAAGCAAGCCGAGGAAACGGTCCGAATCGGCGAAGAGCGTTTTCGTTTGATGGTCGAGAACGTCGAAGCTTACGCGATCTTCATGATTGACCCGGAGGGCCTCGTCGCGACTTGGAACGCCGGGGCGGAGCGAATCAAGGGCTACACCGCGGAAGAGATCATCGGCGCGCACTTCTCGCGGTTCTATCCGCAGGAAGCCATCGACCAGGGTTGGCCGGCGGAGGAACTCCGGCGGGCAGCGGCCAAGGGCCGGTTCGAGGACGAAGGCTGGCGAATCCGCAAGGACGGCTCGCGGTTCTGGGCCAATGTCGTCATTACGGCCTTGCGAGACGAGAACGGCGTGCTGCGAGGCTACGGGAAGGTCACGCGAGACTTGACCGAACGCAAAGCGGCCGAGGAGAAAGCCCGCCGACTCCTGCAGGAAGAAGCCGCCCGTAAAGCCGCCGAAGAGAGCGCCCGCGAAGCGCAGCGGGCCCAGGAGGAAGAAAGGCGGCAGCGGGAGGAGTTGCACGTCACGCTCAAAAGCATTGGGGACGCGGTGATCGTCACCGACAACCACGGCCGGGTGACTTTCCTCAATCCGGTGGCGGTGAAATTGACGGGCTGGAATCCCGAAGAAGCCGCGGGCAAACTGTTGGACGATATGTTTCACATCATCCATGAGCAAACGCGGCAGCCTGTGGAGAACCCCGTTTGTAAGGTGCTCGAGAAAGGCGTGGTGGTCGGATTGGCCAACCACACGGTGCTGATCTCCAAAGACGGGACGGAATATCCCATCGACGATTCCGGCGCCCCGATCCGAGGCGAAGACGGCACCATCGCGGGCGTCGTGCTGGTCTTCCGCGACGTGACCGAAGCCCGAAAAGCCATGCAGACCCGAATGCACATGGCCGCGATCGTGGAATCGTCGGAAGACGCCATCATCGGCATCAGCTTAACGGGCAATGTGCTCAGTTGGAACAAAGGGGCCGAGCGGCTCTATGGCTACGCGTCGGAGGAAATCGTCGGCAAGCCCCTCACCGTGCTGATTCCGGAAAATCACCCTGACGAATTGCCCGAAATCCTGGAGCAGATCGGGCGCGGAGAAATGATCGAGCATTTCGAGACGGAGCGGATTCGCAAAGACGGCGGGCGAATCGACGTCTCGCTCACGGTCTCCCCCATCAAGAACACCGAAGGCAAGGTCGTCGGGGCCTCGAAAATTGCCCGCGACATCACGGCGCGCAAAGAGGCCGAGCGCCACAAGAACGAATTCCTCGCCTTGCTCGCCCACGAACTCCGCAATCCCCTCGCACCCCTCCGCAATGGACTTGAAGTCCTCCGCCTTGCGGGAGAGGATCCCGAAACCATCGCGGAATCCCGCGCCATGATGGAGCGGCAACTGGAGCACATGGTCCGGCTCGTCGACGACCTGCTCGATTTGAGCCGCATTCAGCAAGGCAAGATCGAGCTAAGGAAAGAGCGGATTCCACTACGGGAAGCGGTCCACAGCGCTCTCGAATCTTGTCAGCCGATGATCGGCGAGCAGCACCGGAACCTGACGGTCGCGTTGCCCGATGAGCCAGTGTACGTGGAGGCCGACAAGACCCGCCTGGCGCAAGCGGTCGCGAATCTTCTGAGCAACGCCGTCAAGTACAGCGACGCCGGATGCTCGATCTGGCTGGCGGTCCGCCGCGAGGATGGCGAGGCGGTCGTCAGCGTCAAAGACACGGGCATCGGCATTTCCGCCGATATGCTTCCCAAGGTCTTCGAGATGTTCATCCAAGGGGACCGCTCCTTGGAAAAATCGCAGGGCGGATTGGGCGTCGGGCTGAGCATCGTCAAACAGTTGGTCGAGATGCACGGCGGCCGCGTCGAGGCCCGCAGCGAAGGCCCCGGCCGGGGCAGCGAGTTCATCATCCGGCTCCCGGCCGTCGCCGCACCCCTTAATCAACAACCACAAGTGAATAAAGGAAGACAACTCGTGGAAAAGCAAACCCGGCACCGGATTCTGGTGGTGGACGACAACGTCGATGCCGCCAAAACCATGTCCATGATGCTCAAAATCATGGGCAACGAAATCCGCACCGCCCACGACGGCTTGCAGGGGATCGAAAGGGCCGAAGAGTTCCGCCCCGACATGATCCTCCTGGACATCGGCATGCCGAAGTTGAACGGCTACGAGACCTGCCGCCGCATTCGAGAGCAACCGTGGGGCGGCCGCATCTTCATCGTCGCCTTGACGGGCTGGGGGCAGGAAGAAGACAAACGCCGCTCCCACGAGGCGGGCTTCGATTACCATCTCGTCAAGCCCGTGGAGCCGGCAACCTTGGAATCGCTCCTGGCCAACCTGGATCCGGAACCGGGCTGAGGAAGCCGATCAAACTTCCGGCACCAAGCACAATTCGCCCGAATCTTATTCGCCGTAGCACAATACGCCAATATCCGCAGGCAGCGGCGCTTGGAACGAGAGCCTTGTTCGCGTCACGGGATGCCGGAAGATCAACTGCGAAGCGTGCAGGGCGTGGCGCTGGTCGCGGTCGGCGGCGGGCGGTTTGATGTTCCCGCCGGCTTCGTAAAACTCGTCCCCGACGACCGGGTGGCCGAGGGCCGCGAAGTGCACGCGGATTTGGTGATTCCGCCCCGTCTTCGGGCGTGCTCGCACCAACGTGCGATTGTGGAATCGTAAGATGACTTCGTACTGTGTGCAGGCGGGTTTGGGTTTGCGGGCGTCAGGGGCGGCGGACATCAGCACCGTCTCCCGCGAAGCCGCGTGCCCGATGGGCAAATTGATCTCGCCCCGGTCTGCAACCATCGCGCCTTCCAGCAAGGCGGTGTAGGTTTTCTCGACCCGGCCGCGCTGGAACTGGATCGAGAGAACCGTGTGCGATGTGTGCTCCTTGGCGAGCACCATCACGCCGCTCGTCATGCGGTCCAGGCGGTGCACAATCCCCGGCCGAAGGAGCCCCTTGAGTTTCGTCTGCCGATCCAGATGCCACTGCACCGCATTGGCGAGCGTCCCGGTCTGAAACTCGCCCACCGGATGCGCCACGATCCCCGCCGGCTTATTGAGCACAAGAATCCACGGGTCCTCAAACAGGATTTCCAGTTCGCGCGGTTCAGGTTCGAGCAACTTATCCGGCGGCTCGGCGAGGCGGAACGAAATCTCTTGCCCCGCGAACACGCGGGTTTCCAACTTCACAACGCCTCCGTCGATGGATGCCAGTCCCGCGCGGATCATCCGCTGCAAACGATAGGACGTATAGTTCCGCAAATGCCGGGCGAGAAAACTGTCGATGCGGATCCCGCTCAGCGGTTTTTCGACGATCAATTCCAGGGTGAGGGGCGGCTGCGCGTTCACGGGGTCGAGGTGGAACAAGGCTGATGGAGCTAAATCGCCGAATTATCAGCGAAACGGAAACGGCGGTCAACATGCTCGGACGCGGGCTTGCATCAAGCACGTTGGAACCATCCGGCGCATTCGGAAGAGTCGTTTCAGGCCGCACGCCCCATGTTATTGCTTCGATCGGATGATAGGTTTCGCGACTTCTTGCGGTTTCATTCGCGGCATTCTTCGCGGGGCCGGGCGTGTTCTATTCTCTAAATAGCAATTGTCATATCGCGTTCTTGAAATCACATCTTAGGAGCATGGCGTGGGTTATCGCTTAAATGGCGAGTTGCATCGGTTCATGATTTCCAGGGAGGAAAACTCCGAAAATGTACCGCTCATCGTCTCTGAAAACACCCTGTTGAGCCACATCGCGCTCGATGTCAATTATGGTCCGTGCGTCCTCGCGGTCGATGACGCGGGCGAGGTCATCGGGCTGGTGATGGCGGAGGAAATCTCCCGCCGGTTGAATTTTGGCCATCCGCGCGAACGAGAACGTTGGGCGAACACCACGCTCTCGACGCTGTTGGCGACCCGGCTGTCGCCTCCCTCCGATGATCCCCGAAGCCACCGGCCGGCAATTTTTGAATCCACGGCGATTTACCACCGCGAGCGGCTGATGGGCATGGTGACCGAGCAGGATGTGTTTGTGAGCTGGAAATACCTCGGCCCGGCTCTCTCGGCGGCCGCCACGGACCCCTTGACCGCCCTGGCCAATCGAATGACCTATGAACGCCGGCTGCAGGAGGAATGGAACCTGCGCAGCGGTTAAAGCAATCGATCGCGGTCATCTTGTGCGACATCGACCGCTTCAAGCAAATCAACGATACGTGGGGGCATCAACACGGGGACGAGGTCATCAAAAAAATCGCCCGCACGCTCGAAGACAGCCTCAGGTCTTACGACCTCGTCTCGCGGTACGGCGGCGACGAGTTTATCTGTTTAATGATCGCGCTTCGGCCGAAAGAAATTCTGATTCCCCTCAACCGGATCCAGTCGAAGATCAGGGAATTGACGGTTTTCCCAGGCAATCGCGGGCCCGACGTGACGGCGTCCTTCGGGGCCGCGGTTTGCCACAGCGGGTTTTGCGAATACGAGCCCAAAGATTTGATCGAGGCGGCGGACCGCTGTTTGTACCGCGCCAAATCGGAAGGCACCGGGTTGGGCTATTTTGTGGAGCAGTTGTCGGAGGACGGATTGGAGGAACGCATGGAACTCGTCGACCCCGCCAAAGGCTTTCCGGATTTCGACGCGATCCCGGAAGAAACGCTCGCCCCGCGGTAAATCGTCGGCCTGGCTTTCTCCTGCGGGAGTTGAATCATGCGGAACCGAACTGCCCGCGCGGTGCCCAACCGGGCGGGTTCACGCTCGTGGAAGTCGCCATCGGCGTTCTCATCGTCGGCATTCTGGCGGCGGCGGCCGCACCGAAGTTCACCGATTCGCTGCATTGGTATCAAGTTCAAGCGGCGGCGGAACGCGTGCGGGCCGACTTAAATATGGCCCGCCGGCTGGCCATGTCCTCGAGCGCCAATCGCACCATTCAGTTTTCGACCGCGGGAAACAGCTACACCATCCTCGGCATCGACAGCCCGGACCGCGTCGGCCGCCCGTATACGATCCAACTGGGCGACTCGCCTTACAGGTCCCTCTTGATGTCCACATCCCTCGGCGGAGATGAAGCGGTTCAGTTCAACTATTACGGCGTCCCCGACAGCGGAGGCCAAATCGTGATCGCGTCCGGAGGGTTCGAGCGCACGGTCCAGATTGATCCCGACACCGGCAAAGCGAGAGTGTTATGAAGAATTCGCGGACTCCGGCCGATCGCCGCGGCTACACGCTGATGGAGATGGTCGCCGCTTCCGTGGGGGCGAGCGCTTTGATCGCCGGCATGGTCTCCTCGCTGTTCCTCACGCTTCGCGCGACCGACGCGTCGGCGACTCCCACGCCCGCGCAGATCGCGGGCGATGAAGCCTTGACGGAGATGTTGGCCGATCTCGAATTGGCCCTTGCCTTCAGCGAAAACACCGACCACGCGATCACATTCGCGGTTCCCGACCGGGACGGGGACTTCCTGTCCGAGACCATCCGCTATGCCTGGTCGGGAACGCCGGGAGATCCGCTGACCCGGCAATACAATGGTGGAACCGCGGCCAACCTGGTCGAGAATGCCTACGTCTTCGAGCACGACCTTCCCGCCACTCCGCCGAACCTGCTCAGCAATGCCGACATGGAAGCGGGAACGACCGGCTGGGAGGTCATTCTCGGCGACCTTCTCTCCAGCAGTTCCACCGTCTTTCAAAGCGGAAGCCGATCGATTCACGGCCAAGCGCTGACGTTTCTCGATGAAACCTGCGTGCGGCAAAACGTGGCGTCGCAACTGACGAACGGCGAGTTGTACGAGATCAGCGCGTGGGTGAGGAAAGGCGTGTCGGGATCGCCCTATGGCGTGAGGCTGCAACTTCACGTCAACAGTCTAGGGTCCGGCGATCAGGTGTTTCCAACCGGCCAGTTTAACGTCAATAATTCGGAGTTCCTGCTATTGAAGGGGACAGTCAAGCCGCAGTGGAGCGGCGCTTTGTTGTCGGCCTATTGGGAGGCGACGGGGGTCTCGCACATTCAAGACTTGTACGTGGACGATGCCGTGCTGCGGAGCAAATCCAACCCGCACCAGAACGTGAATGTGAGCCTCCAAGTGGGGAAAGATTCCCGCGCCCGGGTGGAATCGGGAGTTCGGCTTCAAAACGCACCTCTTTGACGGGACCGATCATGCAGCGGAAAAGTCGACGGCCGCGGGCCGGCCTCAGCCAAATTGAAGTCGTGATCTGCACGCTGCTGGTGGGGATGATGCTGGTCGCGGCGATGAACGCCGTTGGTGCGGCGATCCGGGGCCGGGTGAGCACCGGAGACGCCGCCCGCGCGCGCGAATTGGCCGTCCAGTTGATGGCGGAGATCCTGGCGAATGACTACATCGAACCCGTTGATACCCCCACGTTCGGACGCGAGACCGGCGAATTCGACGGCACCCGGGCGCGTTGGGACGATGTGGACGACTATCACCACTGGATGCAAGCCCCCCCGTGGACCGCGGCGGAATTGCGCTCTCCAATTCGGCCGGCTGGCAGCGGACCGTGACCGTGGAATGGGTCGATCCAAACAACCCCTCGGCGACCGCCGGCAGCGACGAGGGCCTCAAACGCATCACGGTCACCGCTAAACGGAACGGGCAGGTGCTCGCGCAACTGACGGCCCTCAAGAGCAATCAAGACACGGGCGGCGAACCATGAAAGTCGTCAAATCATCCCACCCTCGCCGGGGGGCCGCACTGTATATCTCGGTGATGTCCACGGCGGTCCTCGTTTCGCTTTTGGGTTTGGCGGCGCTGAATATCGTGCGAATCGAACGCCGCGCGACCTTGCTCGACGCGGACCGGATCGCCGCGCGGTCCAATGCCGATTCAGCCGTGGAACTGGTGCTCGCGGTGCTTGCCAACGATCCCAATTGGCGGACGAATTACACGAGCGGCGTGGAAACCGCGCCGCAGTCGCTCGGTGCCGCCGGATCGGGAAGCCTGAGTTGGATGCTCGAAGACAGCGACGGAAACCTGAGCGATGCGGACCTGGACTTGCATTTGAAAGGCATCGGACGGGTGGGGTCCAGCGTCCAGGTGAGCGATGTCCGGCTGATGCCGAAAGATTTGACGTGCCTCAACACCACAATGCACGCCGGAACGAGTTTTGTTATCAACAGCGCCAAATTGTTCAATGACCAGATCATCAGCTCGAACGGGAATATCGACGAAAATGGCGGTTCGGAAGTGCACGGAGCCGTCGAGGCGGTCGGCACCGTCACGGGCGACAACTTTCTGGGGACCGTGACGACGGGCGTGGCGGAACGCAGCATGCCGAGTGCCCAGGTTTTCGACTATTACCTCGCCAACGGAACGGCGATTTCCATTCAATCCTTGCCGAAGACGGGGCTGGTTTTGCTCGGCACCGATGCGCGGGAGCTAAGTAAAACGGTCATCAGTCCGAACAGCAATCCCTTCGGTGCGACAAACCCCGAGGGCGTCTATATCATCGATTGCGCCGGGCAAACGCTCAAGATCAGGAATTGCCGAATCGTCGGCACGATCGTGCTTTTGAACTGCGGGTCGGATTCGGAGATCGGCGACAATGACATCAACTGGGAGCCAGCGGTGCCGAACTTCCCGTTTTGCTGGTGTCCGGCTCGATATCGCTGAAGATGCAATACCAATCGGACGGTCTCGACGAGACCTACTGGGGGAACTTTAACCCGCCGGGGACGCCTTTCCCTTTTCAAGGCGGCGCGACCGACAGCGATACTCTCGATAAATGGCCGAGCGAGTTCAAGGGACTGATCTATGCGACGGGGAATATCGTCATCGATTCTCAACCGGCGAGGATCACCGGCGCGGTCGTGGCGGGGCAGACAATCACCGTGAAAAGCGACACCGATCAACTGACCCACGACGACACGTTTCTCCTCAACCCTCCGCCCGGTTTTGCCCCCGCGGAAATGCGCGTGGTGCCCGGATCCTGGCAATGGGATGCGGCTCCCTGACGGAATCAGTCTGCGCAATTCCGCGCGACTTCTCGTGTAAATCCGAAGCACGAAATTCGAAATCCGAAACAAATCCAAAATCCCCAAATCCGAATGCCCCAAACAAACCCCTCCATTCAAGAAACGCACCCGATGCACAGGGTTTGGATATTGGAATTTCGGTCATTGAGTTTTGTTTCGGATTCCGAGGTTCGGATTTCGGATTTGCCGGTATCGGACCGCGCGAATTTGCGCATGCTGTTTGTCAGAATCCGGGGAGGGGCACCAAGGCGACGGCGGAGAGCACGTTTCGCCCGGGAATGCCGAGCCGGACTTTGAGGACCAAAGGCAGGCCCAGGTTTCGCAGGTTCATCCGCCGGCGGCCGTCGAAGGGCAGGTCGATCACCACGCCCGCGGGACCTGGCATCTGCGAACGGATGGGCCGGCCCCACCGCTGGAGTTCCGCCGCGAGCAGAGGATCATCGGAAGCGAACAGTTGCCCCGGCCGAACGGTGCCGGAGACCAACACCGCGCTGAGTTGCCCATTCACCGGAACGGGTCGGCGGAAGGCGTCCCGGGGCGTGAGATACACACGCAGGCCGTCGATTTCCGCGTCGTCATCCCAATTGGCCGGTTCCGCGGCCGCTTCCAGCGTCACGGGAGGAAGAACCGGACCCAAGGGCGGCCCGTTTTGCGCGGAAGACAGCGGCGGGTCTTGAAGCGGGATTCTCCAAGGTGGAGCGGGGGGCGTTTTGTCATCTCGAAAAGCGGCCAAGGAAATGGGTTTTCCTTGAACGAGGATGCGGGTGATGCGGTTCAGGCCGTAGCCGCTCCGCAGCTCGATGCCGGCTTCCCGGTGAATCAGCCACAACCGCCCGCGGGCGTCCATCCCGGCAAACTCGCCCGCGACTCGCCGGCCTGGCTCAAGCTCGACGAAGATTTGTTCGCCCGGCTCCACGGCATGGGCAGGCCCCATCCGAATGGCAAAACAGAACAAAAGAAAAACTGCAACAGCCGCGCTTCGCATTGACGTGCCTCAAGGGAAATCTTGAGGACTGTCAGCAAACAACATGCCGAGGGGTGATGAGACGTCGAAGCGAATTGGGTGGCACGGATGGCACGTCCCTGAGCGCAGGGAAGGGCGTGGCGATCACAAAGACCACGCCCTTCGTTTCTCAGGGACGTGCCACCCGTGCCACTTGCGTCGCGGCCGTTGGGAAAGATCCCCGCCTTGTTGCGAAATCACAACGTTTCGACGGAAGGCCCGTTCGCGGAGACCACGCGGGACCGCATACGAAAGAAGGCCTCGACGACCTCGGCATCCCATTGAATGCCCGCATTCTCTTTCAGAATGCCACAGGCTTTTTTCATTGGCATTTTGGGGCGATAGGAGCGTGTGCTGGTCATGGCGTCGAAGGCATCGGAGACGGCCAGGATGCGGGCCATCAACGGGATGCCCGCGCCTTTGAGCCCGTGCGGATAGCCGCGGCCGTCCACAGACTCGTGATGATACAGCACCCCCGGCAGCACGGAGCTTAAGACGCTGATTTGGCTCAAGATATTGTAGCCGATGCTGGGATGCCGCTTGATAATCTCGAATTCCTCGGGCGAGAGCCGGCCCGGTTTGAGCAGCACATGATCGGGGATGCCGATTTTGCCGATGTCGTGCAAAAGTCCGGAAATGTGGATGGCTTCCACGTCGGCGGGCGGGAGGTTCATCTCGCGGGCAATTCCGGCGCGGTGTTGGCCACGCGTTCGCTGTGCCCGCAGGTGTAGGGGTCGCGGGCGTCAAGAGCCCGGACCATGCCCCGAACGACGCCTAAAAAGAGCTTCTCTTTTTGATCGATGAGCTGGAGATTCCGGGCGTGGGTCGCCAACAGGTTGGCAACGGAACTCATCAGCGTCGCCTCGTGGGTTCCGAACTCCCGCTCGCTGATAAACGTGGCATCGCCCGGATTGGTCGTCGCGGCGTTGCACCGATTGGCGGCGACGAGCCAGCCGTAAAACGACTCTCCATGCCGGACTTCCACCATCACCCACGAACGGATCCGCGGATCGATCCGGCGTTCCAACTGCCGGTTCAAATCGTTTCGGTTGAACACGAAGACCGGCTGCACCGAAGCGGCCGACAATAGCGATTCCATGATTTCCGAGAGATCCAAGGCGTCATCCAATTCGGCGGATTCGGCGATGCCGGTCCATTTTCGTTCGCCGTTCTCATCCGCCGGCTGGAGAAAGGCCACGCATTCCGCCGCCGCGGATTGCCGGAGCGTGGGCAGCAAAGCCGCCGCGAGCGCTTCCAAACCTGCGCGGAACGGGTTCCAGCCGCAAGTGGCTGGCCAACTCGCGCAGGAACGAGAGTTCCTCCAAGTTCGTCGAGATTTCTTCCATGCACATCTCGACCAGGCCGGCTTCGTGGGTCATGGGATCGGTTCGCCGAGTTTTGAGGGTTAGGGCATCGGTGTCTGTTTCGGTTCACTCAACAATAGGCCGGCGAATCGGGATTGGCTGGGGATATTTTTGGAGAAAATATGTCCCGGCTTCAATTTGTGATCTAAGTTTGCACTACAGCGATAATTTGTGAAGTGTCGGAGCCAGCATGTCTTTCCCATCGGGTCAACTGAGGTAGCAGCCATGAATACAAAGCGCAATTTGCACCGAAAGAATCGCAACGGGTTTACGCTCGTGGAACTGGTGGTCGTGGTTTTGGTGTTGGGAATTATCGCCGCGACGGCCGCCCCCAAGATGTTCAACACCGCGGGCGATGCCCGGCAAAACAGCACCACGTCCTCGCTGGCGGTCGTGCGGGATGCGATCGAGTTGTACCGGGCCCAAAACGGGGCCTATCCGGGCGACGGGGGCACGGAAGCCGATTTTCAGGCCGACCTCGGATCGTTTTTGCGGGGGCCGTTCCCTAAGAACCAGCTTCCCGGTGCCGCCCAGGACGGGACCGTCCGCGTGGACACAGCGGGGATTCCGCTGACGGTCTCCGGCGGTCAAGACTGGGCCTACGACAACACCACGGGCGAGTTCATCATCAACACGAGCGGATTCGAAACCCTCTGATGCTTGAGGCGGATGCCTCAGCGGATTTGGTTTGATTCGCTCCGCCCGACGCGACCGGGAAGGAAATCTCGCATCATGCAACAGCCGTCTCCTTGGATTCTTATCGCGGAAGACAACGCCGTCACATCCAGCGTGCTCAAATTCAATCTCGAGCGCGGCGGATTTCAGTTGCAGGTGGCCTCTGACGGGCAGGAGGCCCTCGATTGGCTCGGCGAAAACCGGGCCGACCTGATTATCACAGATTATCAAATGCCCCAGGTGAGCGGGTTGGAATTGATCCAGAGAGTGCGGGAATCCCGCGTGAATCGTCAAACGCCCATCGTTCTGTGCTCCGCCAAGGGATTGGAGTCTCGATCTCGAAATGCTCCGCGTGAAATACCAGGTCGAGCAGGTGTTCTTTAAACCCTTCAGTCCCAAGGCGATCGTTGCGGCCGCGCGCGACATCCTGCAAAAGGAGCCCGCCTCCGCCTGAGACGCCTTTGCAGAACGGCATGATGTCCGATGCTCCAGCCCCCCCAAACCCTCACCCGCCGGTTTCTGAACAGCTATTTTCTGTTCGGCCTCGCCGAGTTGTTTACATTTCTCGTGGCGAGCCTCGTGCTGGCCTGGCACGGGCTGTTTACGAGTGCCGCGGGCCTGGCGGTGGTGCTTCCGCTTTTGATTCTGTTGGGCGGCAGCTTTTATGTGCGGTTGCAAATGCGGATCAACGCCGCCATCGACGAGCAATTGGTCCGGCTGGCCCAACTCTCGGACGATGAGCCGCTCGATCTCAAGCCGCTGCTCGGTGTGCACCCCGTCGCGGCCGGTTGGAACCGCCTCCGCGAGGCGCTCCGCTCCGCCCGGAGTTGGGACGAGATCGAAAAGCGGTTGAGCGATTCTCAGGGAGCCGGCGGCAGCGAGTGCCGCGAGGTTCTCGACCATCTTTCCGACGGGATCGTCGTCGCCGACGAGGACGGCCGCATTTCGTTCTGCAATCAATCGGGCCGGTCGATGCTGACGGGCGGGACCGGCGAGGAGTGCCTCGACCAGAGCGTCCGCGAGCGGCTCATGAAGGCGTTTCCGAGCCAGGGAGAGACGATCCGCGCGCGGTTTTCCAAGCCGCTGCCGTCGGTGGTTGCGGAAGTCCGCCAAGGCGAGGAAATCGCCGACGGCGTTGTGCGGATCGTGCAGCACGCGGATCGCCCGCGACGGCGCGGACGGGGCTTTCGTATGGACGCTTCGCGATGTCACGCAGCAGAAGCTCGCGGACGAGATGCGCAACCAATTCGTGTTCAGCGCGACCCATGAACTGCGGACGCCGCTGACGAACCTCAAAGCGCTTGCCGAGACGTTGGCCCTCGAAGAGCAGATCAACATCGAGGATCAAAAGCGGTTCTGCAACATGATCAATTCGGAAGCCGGCCGCCTCGCCCGGTTTGTCGATGAGCTGTTGGACCTGAGCCAGATCGAATCCGGCGCGATGTCGATTGCGAAGACCGAAACCGACGTGGAACGGTTGCTGGGGGAAGTCGTCGAGCACATCCAGCCCGAGATCGACCGCAAGCGGATCACTTTCACCACAAAGTTCCCCGCCAAGCTGCCCAAGCTGCACGTGGATAAAGACAAGATTATCGCGGCGGTCGTCAATCTTCTGGGCAACGCGGTGAAATACACGCCCGAAGAAGGCCGCGTCGAGTTTGTCGTGAAGGCCGAGGACCAACGGCTGATCCTCGATGTGGAAGACAGCGGCTACGGCATCGCCCCCGAGGAGCTGCCTTTGGTCTTCGACAAGTTCTTTCGCAGCGACGACGCCCGCGTCCGCAAGGAGTCGGGGACGGGCCTGGGCTTGGCCTTCACGCGCGAGGTGATCCGCATGCACGGCGGAAACATCACCGTCTCGAGCGAACTCGGCAAAGGCTCGCGGTTCACCGCCACGCTGCCGATCGCGGAATCTTAGGGAGGACGCCATGTTTGCTCACAAACGCCAGGGAACCGTGGATGTCATCGGCATCAAAGGTCCGCTCAACGCCGACGTGATCGAAGACGCGAAAGAGTTCTTGGAACTGAGGCTAAGCGAAGCCGTCCCGAAGATTGTCCTGGATTTTGCGGGGATTGCGCTCATCGACAGCGCCGGGCTCGAGCTGCTGTTGGACTGGCAGGACCGGTGCGCGGAAAAAGCCGGCAATTTTCTTTTGGCCGATGTCAACGAGCTGTGCCGGGATGCGCTGCGGATCACCGGGGTCGATGCGAGCTTTGAAATCTTCCGCGATGTGCCGTCCGCCGTGGGGAGTTTCTTGCGATGACTTCGACACTCGCCCCAGATGTTTTGGCACCGGCCGATCGGCCGTCCGTCCAAACCGTTCCCCTTGGCGAGCGGTTGATCTCGGCGGGGATGATCACGCCCGAAGAGCTGCATTCGGCGCTCGGGCAGCAGTCCACAAAGAACCTCCGCTTAGGCGAAGCCCTGGTGGAGATGGGCTTCATCGACTCCAACGATTTGCTGCCTTTCCTCGGCCAGCAGTTGGACATCGAGCAAGTCCGCCTGCGGGACGGGCTGGTCGATCCGGCCGTGGTCCGCTTGATTCCGCGCCGCAAGGCGGAAACCCTCGAAGCCTTGGCCTTGCTGCGGGTCCGCGGCACCTTGACCGTGGCGATGACGGAGCCCCAGGATCTGAGGCGGCTCGACGAACTGGAGCGGATCACCGGTTGCCGCATCCGCCCCGTGTTGGCGATGCGTTCGTCCATTCAGGAGTTGCTCCGCCGGGCCTATGACGACGACTTCGCCATCGATGCCGTCACCGCCGACATGGACCGCGAATCCGTCGAGATTCACACCGACGCGATCCATGTGGAGCTCGACGCGGTGGAGTCGATGGCCGACGGCAGCCCGATCGTCAACCTCGTCAATTACATGATCGTCCATGCCGTGCGCCAGGGAGCCAGCGACATTCACATCGAACCCGGGACCCGGCATTCCACGGTGCGGTTTCGCGTGGACGGCCAATTGCGGGAAGTGCTCCGGCCGCGCAAGGACTATCATCCCGCGTTGATCTCCCGCGTGAAAGTGATGGCGAAGCTGGACATCGCGGAGCACCGCGCGCCCAGGACGGGCGGATTCATGTGGTGGTCGAAGGCCGCGAGATCGACCTGCGGATCTCCACGCTCCCCACCGTGCAGGGCGAGAAGGTGGTGATGCGCGTGCTCGATCGGCGGAACGTCACGTTCAACCTGAACGAACTTGGGATGCCCGCGTCTCAGCTTCAGATCATGAAGAACATGCTCGCCAAACCGCACGGGCTGCTCTTGGTGACCGGTCCCACGGGCAGCGGCAAGACGACGACCTTGTACTCGGCGATCGAGCTGGTCAAGTCCGTGCACTCCAATATCGTCACGGTCGAAGATCCCGTCGAGTACCAGTTGGACCTGGTGAACCAGGTGCAAGCGGGGATCTCCAAGGCGATGACCTTCGCCGGCGCGCTGCGGTCGATTCTCCGGCAGGATCCGGACGTGATTATGGTCGGGGAAATCCGCGACCGGGAAACGGCGGAGGTGGCGATTCAAGCGGCGCTCACCGGGCACCTCGTGCTAAGCACGCTGCACACGAACGACAGCGCCTCGGCCGTCACGCGGCTGATTGACATGGGGGTCGCGTCGTTCAAGATCGCCGCCGCGCTCGTCGGGGTCGTGGCCCAGCGGTTGGTCCGCAACGTGTGTCCGGCGTGCTGCACGCACTATTTCCCGACATCGGAATTCCTGGAGACAATCCGCTATGCCGGAGACAAACGCCGGCAGTTCCTCAAGGGGGAAGGCTGCCCGAAATGTTATGACACGGGTTTCAAAGGCCGGACCGGAGTGTACGAGATGCTCCAGGCGACGCCCGAGATCCGGGGAATCATCAACCGCGAATCCTCGCTGGACGAGTTGCGGATCTGCCACCAACGGCAAGGGGGCACGACGCTCCTCGAGGAAGGCATCCGCCTGGCGGAAGCGGGCGAAACCAGCCTCGAAGAAGTCGCGCGGGTTGTGTTTTTTGATTAGCGTTTTTTGATGGGGACTGTCCGAAAAAAAACTATTAGCCGCAGGGCGCTCGCCCCGGTTGCCCCATGAACCGGGGCGAGCGCCCTGCGGCGAATGAATGAACCGAACCGGGGCGAGCGCCCTGCGGCTAATGGAATCTGAGATTATCAGCCGGATCGTCCGGTGACCGAGGATGTCATGCAGTTCACTTACACCGCCAAGTCGAGTTCCGGGGCCAGCGTCGATGGCGTCATTGACGCCGCTTCGCCCGCGGACGCCAAACGCCTGTTGCGCGCAGGGGGTGTATCCGCTTCAATGCGAAGAAGCCATCCCCGGCAAGCGGGCGGGGCGTTCGGCGAAGCTCGGCGGTTCCGCGAAAGTCCCCAAGGCGGAATTGATGATGATCACCTCGCAATTGGCCATTATGACCCAATCGGGCGTCGACCTCGCCGATGCCCTCAAGAACATCGCGGAGCAGTGCCGGCATCCCGCGTTTAAGGCGATGCTCGAAGAGGTGTGGAACAGCGTGTCCGGCGGGCAATCGGTGTCGCGGGCGCTCGGTCGGCACGCCGGCGTGTTTGGCCCGGCCTATGTCGCGGCCATTGCGGCGGGCGAAGCGTCCGGCTCGCTCACAGAAGTCCTCACCCGGCTCGCGGAATTGCTGCGAAACGAAATCCGCCTGCGGAGCGCGCTCTGGTCGATCCTGGCCTATCCGATGGTGCTGCTCGTGGTGGCGAGCGTCGTCGTCTCGGCTCTGTTTCTGTTTGTGCTGCCGCAGTTCTCGAAAGTGTTTCACGACCTCGGCTCGGCTCCGCCGCCGATGACGCAATTCCTCCTGGAAATCTCGCTGTGGGTTCGCGGTCATGTTCTCTGGCTGGCGGTTGCAGGGGTTTTGGGGATCGTCACCGTCGTGCGTCTTATCAAAACCGAGGCGGCCCGCGTGCAATTTTCGAAGTTTCTCACGTCCGCCCCGCTGGTGAAACGGGCGACGCAGGCACTCTTCACGGGCCGGGTGTTTCGGCTGTTGGGAACGATGCTCGAAACCGGCGTGCCTTTGCTGGAAGGGATCCGCCTCTGCCACAAATCGGTCAACAACATTTTGTTCCAGCGGCTGTTTTTGAAATTGGAGCAGGACGTCATCAACGGCGAGGGCATCGGGGCGGGGTTGGCGATGTCGCCGATCATCCCGCCGAGTGCCGCGCAGATGGTCCGCACCGCCGAGAAGACCGGCCGGCTCGGAGCGGTGATGGCTTCGGTCGGCGAGTTTTATGAAGAAGACGGCGAGCGGCAACTTCGGCAAGCCGTCAAACTATTGGAACCGCTGATCATCGTGATGATGGGCGCCGTCGTCGCGGTCGTGGTGCTCTCGGTGATGTTGCCGCTGCTCGACGTGTCCACGGCCTCCTCGTGAATCAGCATGCGCAGTTTCGCGCGTTTTTGGTGCAAATTCGAAGCACGAAATCCGAAATCCGAAACAAATTCCAAATGCAAATGATCCAAAAAGCCCTGAGCCGCGCACGAAGTAAGCGGTCTTGCGTTGTCTGAATCCCTGAAAACCGCTTACTTCGTGCGCGGCTCCTAAAAGCACCTCTGGAAATGTGAATTGACGATATGATCTCCTGGCTGAAACAAACGCCGTTCAACAAATCCGCGATTCGCGTTCGGCGAATCGGCGTGGATTTTGGCACGCGCGCGTTGAAGCTCGTTCCCGTCGAGAGAATGGGCCGCGGCGGGAGCATCGGCCATCCCTTGGTGCTTTCCTATCCCGGCGAAAAACCCGCCACGAACCCCGGCATTGCCCAAGGCTTGTTGCGGCAGGCGTTCAAGGCGGAACTGCCGCCCGGCGTCTGGTCCGCACGATTGTCCGCGGGGTGCGTGTTTTCGATGGGCCTGTCGGCTTTGCAAACGTTGGAGCTTCCGCCGGGAACCGAGGCGGAACAACGACAAATGGCCGAAGCCGACCTCGCGGAGTCCCCCGATTGGCTCGAAGAGGAACAGGTCTTCGACCTGTGGCCCGAGACCGTGCTGTCTTCCCGGGAGAACGGGGCGACGATTGTCAACGTGTTGTCGGTCCCGAATCGCACCGCGGCCGCGCTCGCGCAGGATTTGTTGCCGATGGGGATGCTCTGCGATTCGATCGACGGCCTGCCGTTCGCGACGGCCCGCGCGGTGTCGCTTCCGGAGCCAGGGTCCGGTCTCGTGGCGGCATTGGATTGGGGGGCTTCGGGAGCTGTGTTTGTGCTCTGTCAAAACGGCCGGCCCGCGTTCACCCGGCGGTTCCGCGAATGCGGCTTCTGGCGGAGCGTGGAACAAATCGAACAACAACTCGGACTGCCGCCCGAGGACAGCGTGCGATTGCTGGAAGCCGTCGGCATGCCGGCTCGCGATGCCCGCCCCGCCAGCCGCGCTGCGCGGGTTGTGTCGAGCGCCGCGGCGGGAAGCGTCCGACCGCTCGCGGAGGAAATCGCCCGCACGCTCCGGTTTCTAAAGACCGACGCCGGCATCGAACCCGAACGGCTCGTCTTGATGGGGGGCGGGGCTTGCCTCAAGCACATCAATGCCCGGCTGACCGAACTCACGGGGATTCCCACCCGCACCTGGCGGTTTCCCGGGCGAACGTCCTCGGGATCCCCAAGGGACGCCGTCTTCGCCGCCGCGTTCGCCGCCGGTTGGGGAGGCACTCTATGAAAGACCGCATCAATCTGCTCCCGCAAGACTTTCAAGAAGCCATCGCCTCGGTCCAGCGTTTGAAGCGCTGGCTGGGAATTGCTTGCGTGATCGGAATCGTGACGGGAGCCAGTCTGGTTAAGCAACAGCAGCACGTGTCGCGGCTGACAAAAGAGCGCCTTTTGGTCTCCCAGCGGGTCCGCTCCTTGCGAACGAAGCTCGCCGAGTCGAGGGAAGCCCGGCGGATTCTCAACGACCTCCGCACCAAGCACGACCTCGTCTCGATGCTCGAGGCCGAACTCCCGGCGGTGCAGATTCTGGGCGTCGTCAGCCAAAGCGCCCGTGATCCGGGCCGGCGGATTCAAGTCAACAGCCTGCGGGCGGAGGAGATTCTGCGAGACCTCCCGGTATCGCCCGCATCCGCACAACGTTCAACGAAGCCAAAACAAGAGACCGTGCTCGTCGTCACCGTGACCGGCATCGCCCAGGACGACCTTGCGGTCACTCATTTCGTCACCAGGCTGCGGCAGTCGAACATGTTCCGCTCGGTGAAGTTGAACTCCACCACCGGCGGACACGAAACCGTCGCCGTGGATCGGCATTATGAAGTCCAGTGCGTGTATTGAGGAACATCGGCCATGCTGACCCAACTTCTCGCGCGAGCCAATATGAAACCGCTTTCGATCGATCTCGTCTGCGGAGGGCTCTTGCTGTCGGCGGTCGCCGCCTTGGGCTGGTTCGGCTATCGGCCGCTACGAGAATCCGCATCGTTGCTTGAGCACGCGATGACCGAGGACAAACATCTCCTCAACCGGGCCGCGGAAATCACCTCCGAGCACGCCTCGCTCAGCCGGCAACTCGCCGACAAGCGGCAACTCTTGGAAGGGTTGGAAGAACGCGTGCCGATGCATCCCCACGAGTCGGAATTCTTCGGCCAGGTGGCGGAATTGTCGAACCGCCACGGAGTTCAGATCCACGGATTTCGCCCCGGCTCTCCGCTGGTCCTCAAAGACTATTTCATGGTGAAAACGGAATTCGACGCCTCCGGGGAGTATGGACCCTTGTGCCGGTTTTTGGACGGGCTGGCGAAGCTGCCTCGGCTGAATCACATCACGCGGATGCACGTCGCGCCGAAGTCGGCGGGGAGCGAATTGCTTTCCGTCAAGATCGAAGCCCAGATCTACTTCGCGGCTCGTCAGGGGAAAACGGAGGACCGCACATGAAACTCGCTGCGACTTTCAAGGATCCGGCACAAAAACGAAAAGCCGCGCTGATCCCGGTGTTGGTCCTGGGATTGGTCTGGATGCTGTGCCGGCACGACGAGGATTCCAACCTCCTCCCGCCCCCGGCCTTGAACAAACCGGCTCCTGGGGAAACAAAAACCTCGTCCGCCGCGCCCCGGGCCAAATTCTGGACGGAACTCCCGCTGGACCAGATTGCGGCCTTCAATCCGTTTCCGTCCCCGCCCAAGACGGAACCCGAGAAACCAACCGAACCCCCCATTTCCGCCGAAGCCGCCCGAGAGCAAAACCGGGCGAAATCAAACGCGGAAAGCCGCAGGCATTGGGAGACGCAGTCGGCCTCGATTATTTACCAGGGACCGAACGGACCGGTCGCGGTCGTTGGGAACAAAACCGTCGGCGTCGGCGATTTGCTGGATGAGAACCTGCGGGTCGTGGACATTCGCCAGGAGGGAATCTGGGTATCCCAAATCGCGGACGTCCCGCCGCCCGAACCCACGAACTCCCCGCTGTCTTCCTATTTCCTCAAGCCTCTCTTGGAGCGGTTAAAGATTCTGGGTAAAAAATTCGGATTTTAGGGATTGGCGCGGTATTCCCGGAGGAGATCGGCCCGATAAATAGTTGTGATTCCATATTTCCACCCACAGCACCTTGTCGCGAACAAATCTCAGGGACGTGCGATTCAAGCGGGAAACGCAGGTCGAATTCATGCGATGGTGTCCCCATCTTCTTTTAGCTTGCCCGTTCCTTGTCGCGGCCTTTGGCACGTTTGTTCGGGGCGGTGAAGGATCGCCTTTTGATCCTGACCGCGGACCCGCGAACAACGCCGCGGAAGTTGCGCCGCCCCGCCGTGCGCTGAGTTTCTCGGATTCGCCGGTCTCTTCCCCTGCGACTTCCCCGCCGGTGGATGACGGAATTCTTTACCAGCTGTCGGACTTTCCGAACCGTCAAACGCCAACGGCATTCTCCGGTTTCCAGGGGCAGCCATTCGATTCGCAACCCGCGGCGCGGATTGCGCAGAACACGCCGCCGCCTCAAGCGGGAACGGTTCCGAGTGCTCCCGTCTTTCCGCCCGCCCCTCAGCCGATGATGCAAATCCCCTTCGCGGGAGCGCAGCCGCCTTCCAAGTTGCAGCTCGAAAGCTCGGGCGATCGGATTTCCCTGACCGTGCACCGCGCGCGATTGAGCTCGGTGTTGTCGCTGATTGCCCAACAGCACGGCTTGAACATCGTCACCGCCGACGGCGGAGACCGCAGCGTTTCGGTCACGTTGTCCAATGTGCCTTTGGAACAAGCCCTCGATGCGATCTTGCGGGTCAACGGCTATCGCTGGACTCGGCAGAAAGACATCATCTATGTGTCGCCGATCGTCTCGGCGACGCCCCTCGCGCCGAAGTGCAGGGCCGGCGCCTGCAGGTGTTTCAGTTGGACTACGTGGCGGCGGCGGATATTGAAAAGACCGTGCAAGGCCTGTTGTCTCCGGCCGGGCGGGCGTTCATTATCGAATCCAGCCCCATGGACCGCCGGCGAACCCGCGAAACCATTGCTGTCGAGGATGTGCCGGAGGTCCTCGACCGGATCATCGCCTACATCACCCAGGTGGACCACCCGCCCCGCCAGGTTCTGATTGAAGCCAAGGTTCTCCAGATCACGCTCTCCGACGAACTCCAACACGGCATCAACTTCGACAACCTGCTAAAGATTGCCAACACCAACATCAACGTGCGGACCGTCGGCTTCGCGAACGCCTCGGCCTCCCCCGCGCTTTTGGTCGGGCTCGACGGAAATGACGTGGGGGCGATTATCGAGGCGCTCGAGAAAACGACCGACGCCAAGACGCTGGCGTCCCCCAAAGTTCTGGCCGTCAACGGGCAAGAGGCCCGGATCCAGATCGGCTCGCAGCTCGGATATTTCGTGACCACGTCCACCCAGACCAGCGCGCTACAAAGCGTGAAGTTTTTGGAGGTCGGGGTGGTGCTCAAGGTGACGCCCACGATCTCCCGCGACGGGCAGATTCTCATGACCGTCATGCCGGAGGTTTCCACCGGCCGGATCAACGCCACGAGCGGCTTGCCGGAAGAAGAAACGACCGAACTCACGACGACGGTTTTGTTGCAGGACGGAAAAGGCATGGTCATCGGGGGGTTGATACAGGAAACCAACCGCAACACGCAAAGCAAAGTTCCGGTGCTGGGAGACATTTGGGGCATCGGCCACTTGTTTCGGCGAATCAACACGAGCCGCATCCGCAGCGAGATCATCGTGGTCTTGTTGCCGCGGATCGTGCCCTACTCGTGCGAATACAAAGCCTACGAAAATTTTGAACTCGAAAAGGCGCACACCCCGCTGCTAGAGAACGGGATCTATCCCGCCGACCGCTCGCACTTGGAGCCGGAGCTTCCCGATTCGTATCTCAATCCGCGCTTGTTCTCATGCGATCGAGCGCGGGACGCGGGACCCAGTTTCCGCCAAGGCCGGCTGAAGGAACCGCGTTACTATCTGCCCGCGCGTTCGGAACTCGATCCGATTCCGCGTGCCTACGATTGTCCCATCTATACGCCGTACTCCGAGGGAGCGTTGTTTCAGCCCTTGGAGCAAAGGAAGTTCTCCTCGCCCAATCCGCCGGCGTATGCTCCCCCTCCGGAACCGGCGCCCGCATTGACCCCGCTGAATTGAGAGGAACCGATCCATGCCGAACGAACTTCCCTTGCCGGACGAACTGATGCACCTCCTCGAAAAACGGGAGAGCCGCGACCGCCGCACGTCCAAGCGCCGTCAAGCCGAAGGCGATGACGTCGATTCGGAGAACGGACGCCGAAAAACGCGAGACCGCCGGAAAAAGAGACGACGAAAGCAAGACGATCCGGAATCCAACGCACCCGGGACATAACGGCTCCACCTCGGTGCGCTTCGGTTCGTGCCCCTTGATCCGCAATAGGCGAATCCGTGGGGATTGTTGCTTTCCACTCGTTTTTCGGCGATTTTGATTGGCACGGTCCGCGAGATTTGTTACGGTTTAAGTGGAGCCGGTCGGTTGAACCAACGGCTGCGTTTTCCATTTCCCAACATCTCGCAAGGCGGGCGAATGCCGGGGAAGCCTCCGCATCGGTTTTGACTTCACGCACTCTCTCACATGGTCGGAGGAGGCGATGTTCAGACCCACTTGGACCTGCGGGCTTGTACTGTTCGTCTTGACAACGGCCCTCGCAGCGCAAGAAAAAAACGCTTCCCACGATCCGCGGTTGTTCCCGTCGGCGGAGGAACAGCAAACGTTCGCGGACAACGTCAAACAACTCTTCGATTCGCACGAAGACTTAAGCAAAGCCCGCAGACAACACCAATCCGCGAAACGCCGGCACCCCCGGGATCCCCGCCCGGATTACGCGATGGGCCTCGTGCTTCTGAAGGAATTTGAATACGAAGAGGCCGGCAAGCAGTTTCAAGCCGCGGCCAAGGGCGATGCGGTGCACTATCTCCCGGCGTGGCAGGCGGTCATTCATCTGGACATCCTGCAAAAAGACCGCGAGGGGTTTCTGCGGGACACCTTTGAACTGGCCAAGTTGGCGGCGGATCCCGGCGCAGAGTGGATTGGAACGAACCAACCCCGCGCGGCCGCAACCTGGCTGGGCGAAGTCTGCGAGTATCTCAAACTGCCCGGAGTGGATTTCCTCAAACCGGATCAGCAAACGGCCCACGTGGAGAAACTCACCGAACTGATGACGCCCGAAATGGTCGCGGCCTGGGTCGAGGGCCAACCGAAGCTCCGGCAAAAGTACGTCCGCGTGTTCAACGAGATCCACCAAGAGCAACAGCAGATGAAACAGAAACTCGAACAATCGGCGGACCGGAAGACGGCGGCCCTGTCCGGCCGCCAGCAAGAACTCGATGAGAAACAAGACGACGCCCGCAAATCGGCCACCGAGTGGAAGGCCTGGTACGACAAGCACATGAAACAAACCGAAACTCAACTCAAAACTCTCCAGCGCGACTATGCCGCCTTGGACGCGGCGGCGCGGCGGCTCAGCGGGATCATCGCCCAAACGCAATTTGAAATCGGCCAATTGAGCACCGTCATGCAGCTTCAACAACAAAATCAGGGGAGCCGCGCCGTAAGCCTGCGTCAAGCCAATACGCGCAACATCCTTCTCGGACAACGCCAGCAGGAATTGCTCCGCTACCAACTGCAATACGCGGCCTTGGAGCAGAAAGCGATGTCGTTGACCGCCCAGGCCCGGCAGGTGCTCTCCGCCCGCCAGCAGGCGGCGATCCAGTACAAAAACGCCACCGGCGAAATCGTGCGGACGGACAAAACTCTGGACCGCTGGAAAAAGACGTTAGAAAAATCCTCGATCAAAGCCGCCGCCAAAGCCGACGAGGCGGATCCCGTCGCAGCCCTGGAAAAGCGGCGGACGATGGTTTCCAGCTATTTCCCGCTGGATTTCGATACGGAAAAAACCCGCGTGCTCAAATCCTACGAGTCGCCTTGACGCATTCCCCTCCGGGCCGATCGGCTCGAGCATTCCTTTTTAGGAGGCTTCATCATGTCTATTGCCTTTCGGTTTTTCCTGCTGCCCGTGTCGGGTGTTGCGCTGATTTTGGGGCCCTCCGCGGGTGACGCCGCTCCGCCCGTCAAAGCCGATTTCGCTCAAACCCTTGTCCGCCGAGCGCTGGAGCACGAGATCGACGGGAACCTCGCCAAGCGGCAGGAGCTACTTAATTGGGCTTTGAAAAAGGACCAGGAAGCCGCGCCCACGCATTGGTTCTTGGGAGAACTCAAGTATCAGGACCAATGGCGGGATTATCGGCAGATTCCACCTCAGGAAGCCAAGCGGCCCGAGGTGCAGGAATACCGCAAGCTCCGAAAGCCCAAGCCCCAAACGGCAGGCGAACATTTGAAGCTCGCCGATTGGTGCCGGGACCACGACCTGCCTCTGCGGGAACAGGCCCACTTGATCGCGGCTTTGGAACTTTCTAAAAACCCGAATAACGTAAAACTCCGCGCACGGTTGGGGCATCAATTCGTGGATGGGGCGTGGATGTCGCCCGTGGAACTGGCCGAGAGCTTGGAATCGGCCGAGCGAATCGAAGCCGCGGCGAAAAAGTGGCGGCCCAGATTGGAAATCCTCACCCGGCAACTGCAAAGTCCGCGAAAAGACCTCCAGGAGAAAGCCCAACAGGAACTCTTGGCGATCGACGATCCCGACGTGCTGCCCGCGCTGGAAGCGGCGTTGTCCGAGACATCGCTCAAGACCGCCGAGGTGTTGGTGGACGTGCTTTCGAAATTGAAGCTCGTGGAAGCCGGCCGCTCTCTGGCCCGGCAAGCGGTGCTATCGCCCTATGTCACCATCCGCGAAGCCGCCGCCAAAAACCTGCGGTCCCGCCCGCCGGAATCTTACGTCCCCCTATTGATGGAGTCCCTGCACACGCCGATCCAGTCGCAAGTGCGATTGTTCGTGGGCCGCAGCGGAGTCCGGCTGACGCATCTGCTCGACAGCGAGGCCAAGGACGTTCGCCAGCTCGCAGAGCTAGATTCGCAGGTGGGGTTTCGTCGTTTCCCGTTAATACTTCGAGGATCTGGGTTAGCCTTCGGAAAAGGGAGCAGCCTCGTACGCGCCGCATGGAACCAGTCTGAACAAAATAAATACCACCGCGCTATACAAACCGAAGTATTGGAAAAGCAGATTCAGGCCTATGCGCAACAACGGGCGGTGTACTTGAAAAACGACCAACTGAAGGAATGGAACGATCGCATCTTCGCCTCGCTCCAGAGTGCGACAGGCTTGAATTTGCCCAACGACCACAAAAAGTGGTGGAAGTGGTGGGAAAATTACAACCAACTCTATACGCCTGATGAGAAGCCCATTGAGTATTTCGTCACTGATGCGAGGGAGGTTGTGTGTTCTCCGATCGTCATCCCGGTGTCCTGTCTCACGGCCGGGACGCCGATTTGGACGGATCAGGGTTATGTGCCCGTGGAAAAAGTGCAGGTGGGCGATCTCGTGTTGTCCCAACATCCCAAGTCGGGAGAACTGGCCTACCAACCGGTGCTGAGAACCACCGTGCGACCGCCGACGGACGTGGTGACCGCCCGGTTCGGCAAAACCGAGATGACCTGCACTCTGGGCCACACGTTCTGGATTTCCGGCAAGGGCTGGCTCAAAATGCGCGATGCGGCCCCTGGCGCCCTGTTCCACACGGCCAACGGCGCGGCGAAACTCGATGAGTTAGTCGAAGCCAAACCACTGCCCGCGTATAACCTCGTCGTGGCGGACTTTCACACTTATTTCGTCGGCCAGGATATGCTCTTGAGCCACGACCCGACCTTTGCGGAACCGCTCAATAACCTCGTCCCGGGCATGGAGGATTAGGAGAATATCACCAACGCGAGGCGCAAGGCGAGGGGAATAAACCCCTTGCGGAAAAAATCCACAATAACGCGATCAAAAACTGCCCGCGGGCGCATATGATTAACAGCGGATCCGATTCGGTTCTTTTCCGACCGGATCGCTCCTGGAATCGCGCTGGCCGACTCGATAAAACGCTGCAAATGCGGGTTTTGCGGTCCGGTGCACCCCAACTCCCTTGGAGGTTTCGCGATGTCTGTTGCCTTTCGGTTTCTTCTGCTGCCCCTTTTGGGCATTGGGCTGATTCTCGACCCTTCCGCGGCATATGCCGCGCCTCCATCCAAAGCCGATTTCGTGGAAACGCTGATTCGTCGCGCCATGCAGCACGAGATCGAGGGCAATATCGCCAAACGGCAGGAGCTTTTGGAATGGGCCTTGAAGAAAGACAACAATTCCGCAGCGGTGCGCTGGCAGTTGGGAGAGTTGGTCTATCAGGACGAGTGGCAGGATTACCGCGACATTCCTGCCGAGGAAGCCAAGCGGCCCGAGGTGCAGGAATACCGCAAGCTCCGAAAGCCCAAGCCCCAAACGGCAGGCGAACATTTGAAGCTCGCCGATTGGTGCCGGGACCACGACCTGCCTCTGCGGGAACAGGCCCACTTGATCGCGGCTTTGGAACTTTCCCAAAACGCGAATAACGTAAAACTCCGCGCACGGTTGGGGCATCAATTTGTGGATGGGGCCTGGATGTCGCCCGTGGAACTGGCCGAGAGTTTGGAATCGGCCGAGCGAATCGAAGCCGCGGCGAAAAAGTGGCGGCCCAGATTGGAAATCCTCGCCCGGCAACTGCAAAGTCCGCGAAAAGACCTCCAGGAGAAAGCCCAACAGGAACTCTTGGCGATCGACGATCCCGACGTGCTGCCCGCGCTGGAAGCGGCGTTGTCCGACAAGTCGCGGCAGACCGCGGAGGTGTTGGTGGACGTGCTTTCGAAAATGAAGCTCGTGGAAGCCGACCGCTCTCTGGCCCGGCAAGCGGTGCTATCTCCCTATGTCACAATCCGCGAAGCGGCTGCCGAAGCGCTTCGGTCGCGGCCGCCCGAGACTTACGTCCCCGTGTTGATGGAGTCCCTGCACACGCCGATCCAGTCGCAAATGCATTTGTACGTGGGCCGCAGCGGCGTCCGGCTGACGCATCTCATCCGGAGCGAAACGAAAGACGTTCGCCAAATTGCGGGGAGGGACTCGCAGGTTGGGTTTCGCAGCAATTATGTGCTCCCACCGTTGGCGGGTTCTCCCGCGGCCTCGTTTTTTACCCCAAGCAAATGGCAAAGAATTAACCTGACGGACCGCAACCAATCCAACCGGATCATGCAAATCGAAGTGTTAGAGAAGCAACTTCAGGCTTATTCGCAGCATCGCGCGGCGGACTTGAAAAACGATCGGCTGAAAGAATCGAACGATCGGATCTTCGCCGTCCTCAAAACCGCCACGGGATTGGATTTGCCAAACGATCCCAAGAAATGGTGGAAGTGGTGGGACGATTACAATCAACTCTTCAGGCCCGACGAGAAACCTATGGAGTACGTCGTTTACACGGACGCTCGCGAAACAGTTGTGCGCACGGCTGTATTGAGACTCGTGCGATTGGGGCCGATGTCCTGTCTCACAGCCGGCACGCCGATTTGGACGGACCAGGGATACGTCCCCGTGGAAAAAGTACAGGTCGGCGATCTGGTCTTGTCCCAGCATCCGCGTACCGGCGAACTGGCTTACCAGCCGGTGCTCAGAACCACCGTGCGTCCGCCGGCGGACGTGGTGACCGCCCGGTTCGGCAAAACCGAGATGACTTGCACTCTGGGCCACACGTTTTGGATTTCCGGCAAGGGCTGGCTCAAGATGCGCGATGCGGCCCCCGGTTCGCTGTTTCACACGGCCAATGGCGCTGCGAAACTCGATGAGTTAGTCGAAACCAAACCCCAGCAGGCGTATAACCTCGTCGTGGCGGACTTTCACACTTATTTCGTCGGCCCGGATATGCTCTTGAGCCACGACCCCACCTTTGCGGAACCGCTCAATAACCCCGTCCCCGGCTGGCCGAAAGAGTAAGCTCCGGGAGAGCTCCTTGAACATCCGCAAACGGCGTTGACCTTCTCACACTCTTTGCAGGCGATAGAGCGGGCAGCGGTCGTAGTCTTTGGCGAGCGAATGGACGCCGACGGATTCGATCACGAAACGGTGGCCGGCTTCCATCATCAGCAAAGCCGCGAAGGGTTCGCTGGCATAGGCGCAGCCGCGGAGCGTGACCGGTTCGATGCGGGCGGCGCGGTTCACGTGTTGGCCGGCGTATTCCGAACGCCCCTGAAACATATTCGTCAGCTCGAACACCGGCCCCGCGTGCAGGCCGATGCGGAACGGCGTCAATGATCCCAGGCCGAACAACGCCCATTGTGGCGGCGTGGTGACGGTCGGCTCCACCAATTCGCTGGCAAAGTCCGCGGCATCGGCGACTTTGTCAAAAACCACATAAAGCCCGTCGCCCCACGTGTTCGCGTAGACGGCCTTTTTTCCCGCGGGCGAGGCGAACAGTCCGCGGAGATAGTCGCTATATGATGTGAGGAACTCCGAGAGTTGCCACTCTTTGATTTTGCTGAAGTTGGCGACATCCGCGAAGAGCATGGCTTTTACGGGGCGATTTAATTTGCCCGTCACGGGCGGGGCCGCGCTCTGTTCGAGGGGCAAATTGGGGACGGGATGATCCCGGCGCAGGGCGGCCAGATCGATCTTGCAGCTCGGGTATCCGGCGGCGGTCCAGTCGTTCAGAAATACCGCCGAGCCGCCCGTCTCGCCGGGGTCCGATTCGTCGATCAGCACGAGGGCCGTCGGCACCGTGGTGCGGGATCGGCCGCGCAGCACGGCCAGCCCTTGCAGGATTGAATTGGTGAACCCGAAAAGCTCGTTGCTCCCAAGATAGGATTCCGAGGTCGCGTACCGCACGCGGGTCTTCGAGATTTTTTCCAATCGTTCCATGATCCGGTCGAACCGCATCCGCCACCGCCGCCATTTGGCGTCGTGCTGACCGAAATCGACGCTCATCCGCAAGAAATCCGGCTGCGCGAACGGGAGGACGACGTGCAGTTCCGCGTCCCGGTCGAGCATCGCTTCGGCGAACAAGATGTCCCCGCCCGACGCCAGCGAGCAGTAGCCGACTTTGGCGTTCAGCTGTTCGAGTTGATCCCGAATGGCCCCGGCGGCGGCTTCGACCAGGGGCTCGTGGTTGGGAAACCGCGCCGGACGGTTCCGTTCCAAACGGTCGGGCGAATCGATCATGTGGCCGCTGAAGACCACGACCGTGCCGATGTGCTCGTCGAGGAAGTTGGGGTCGGCGGTGGCTCCGGCCTTTTGCAGGCGGCGGAGGTTGTTGCGGATCGCCACCAGACTCCCCAAATCGCCCCGCGAGTTCGCGACCTCCACAGCGCGAAGATACCACGTCGCCGACTCCTTGTATTCCCCCAAAAGCAACAGGGCCTCGCCCAACGTGGCGGCGGGCCAAAGATCGCCGGCGACGGCGGCTTTTTCCGCGACCGGACCGATTCGCCGCACGACGTCTTCGGCGATGCTCCGCGATTTTTCCTCGTCTCCCGCCAGCCGCCACATGGTCGCGGCGTTGATCAGCGGAAAGGTGCCCGCATCGGGAAGATCATCCGCCCCGGGCACGCGGGCCGCCCGCTCGTACCATGCGGCCGATTCCGCCGCGAGTTCCGGTTCGCGGTCCGAGCGGTCTTTCAGGATCCGCCCCTTGAGCGCGATCACATCCACGCGGAGCGACGCATCCCAATCCTCGGGTTGTTCCTCGGACGGGTTCACGGCCTTCTCCAGGAGCGGTGCGAGCAGGACCTCGGCATATCCCGGATTGCCGCCCCGGGCCGCGGCCAGTGCCAACTGGTACTGCAAGCGAACATTCCCTTTGAGGTGCTGCTCGCCTTCGCGGGCCAAGTCCAACGCCCGGCTGGGGTGGCCTTGTTCGATCAAACGTTTGACGAACCGCAGGTACAGCTCGGGATGCTTTTCCCACAGGCTCAGATCGGGGGATCGGCACTGATCCAACAACTGCTCCGCCTTCACGTCCGGCCGGTTCAATTGATCCAAAATGTCATCAAGCGTCATGGAGCGATTTCCTTTGACGGCCGTCTCCAAAGCTGGGAGGTTCCCCGGATTCCCCACAACGCCGATTGGACTCCTCAAAACCGGCGGTCCCAAACATGAAAAACAAAATGGACCGAACGGATTCCGAAGGGCATGATAACTGTTGCTTTAAGGTTCTTCCGCTACTTTGCCGCCTTTCGCCGGCCGTAGATGGGAGGCTTCCAGTCTTTGGGAAGCCGGCCTTGGGGGCGAACGCCCTGGGCATCCTCAGGGATGGGATGGTCTTCCGCTTTTTCCAGCGGCAATTCGTCGGAAAGGTGCTTGATTTTGAAATCCTGGTATTGGATGGTCATCGCTGGACCCACATGGACTTGCACGGCGAGAACTCCCTCCAGGGTACGGTGCTTTTCATCAAGATCGATCACATCGGTCGTCATCTTCCCGTCGATCCAATGTTGGTAGTGATTGCCTCGGGCGAGAACGCGGTAGTCGTGCCACTCGCCGGGGGCAAAATTCGTGAGGGGCAATTTCTGCACGATCCACGGCTGACCGTCGGCGTCAATGATGACGCGTTCGCCAGTGTGCGAGAGAATCCGGCGGCCTTTTTCTTCGTAAAGCATTCCGTTGTAGTCCGGATTGTTCGCGACCACGTCGCATTGGTAGCCGGTGACGACATCCAGGCCCAGATCGGGCCGCGATGTGCCTCGGTACTGAAGGCCGCTGTTGCCGCCCGGACTGACTTTGACTTTGACCTGCAAATCGAAGTTGCGGATGGTGGCATCTTTCCAGGTGAGAAAGCGGTTCATTTTCAAGGAGCCATCCGTCTTGCCGGTCAGCGCCCCGTCCTGGACCGACCAATACTCTCGATCGCCGGCCCAATCCCGGAGCGTCTTGCCATCGAAGATTTTGACGAAGCCTTGGAGATCGGGCCTCGCGCCGACCGTGGCGGAGGCATGGGGATGGGGCACTGTTGACGCCCGGAACGGGCCGCGAAGCGGATCGAGCTCTCCGCCAAGTTCGTTAACGCGCTCCGTCGTGCGTTTCCGCATGGCCTCTAAAGTTTTCGCGTGTTTCGGATCCGGGGCCAGGTTGACCAACTCGTCGGGATCGTTCTTCAAATCGTGCAGAAACTCATGGTGGCCGTGATCGAAATAGCGGACATATTTGAAATCCTCGTTCCGCAAACCTTCAAAAGCGGGAATGCGATTTCGCACGGCGAAGTGTTCGTGGAAAGATTCGGTTCGCCAGTCGTCCGGAGTTCCCGCGGTGACAAGAGGCTTTAAGCTTCGGCCCTGATAACGCGCGGGAATCTCGATGCCCGCCACATCCAGAAACGTGGCCGGCAAATCGAGATTGAGCGCGATCGCGTCCGTCACTTTTCCCTGCCCGCCGGCGGGAACGCGGGGATCGACGATGATCAAGGGCACGCGGAGCGATTCCTCATAATGCGACCACTTCCCCGCCAGGCCGCGATTGCCCATGTAATAGCCGTTGTCGGCCGAGTACACGATGATCGTGTTCTCCGCCAGCCCCGCCTCTTTGAGGGCCTTCAAGAAGCGGCCGATCGCCCCGTCGATGCCGCTGACCATCCGGTAATAGGCCCGGATGTTGGTCTGGTATTTCTGCGGCGTGTTCCACCGCCAGAAATAGCGTTCGCGGTTGATCGTGGTCTGGAGAAAGTCCGGCAACGCGTCAAAGATTTTCGGATCGCCGAGCCGGGGCGGTGCGATCTCGACATCTTCGTACATTCCATCCACCGCCCGCGGCCAGGGGAAATGTCCGATGCCCGGCCGGCGGTCGCCATCCTCGGCATGACAGGCGTTGAACCACAGATTCAAAGCGAACGGCTGGCCTTTGGGCTGCGACTGGATGAAGTCGATGCCCCGGTCCACGATCAATTCCGTTTCGTGCCGGAGGCTGCCGTCGGCCTGCTTCTTGTAATACGGGTTGCGGGAGATCGCTTCAAACCGGTCGAAATGGTCCGCTGGCCGATAGCCTTGGGGCATCTTGGCGTGCCATTTTCCAAAAAAGCCCGTGCGGTAACCGCTCGCGTGCAGGATGTCGGAGAAAAGTGTTTTCGCCGCGTCCGGCCGGGTCTGTTCCGGGTTGTCGGGTGTGCCGTAGCTTCGCCCCGTCAGCCCGGTGAGAATCGTGGTCCGGCTGACCCAGCAGATGGAATGGCTGACGAAGGCGTTCTTGAACCGCGTCCCCCGCTGGGCCAGCGCATCGATGTTGGGCGTCTTCACCACAGAATTGCCATAACACCCCAGCGTGCTCGTGGTTTGATCGTCGGCGAAAAAGAAAACAATGTTGGGCCGCTCCTCCGCAAAGGACGATGCGAGCGGCAAAGCCAACCAGATCAACAGAAAGAAGTTTTGTTTCATTGGTCTTCGGTTTTTCTCAAGGGATGCGCGGCGTGGCAAGTCGGTCGATCGGACAAAGTCACAAACACGCGATTCTAGCCGCTCGCCGGCTCGGCCGCGACGTTCAGCCGCCAAACCGCCCGATTTTTCCCTCGCGAAATTGAGTTCGCGAGTGCACGAAATCGGTGAAGATTCCCGACTTGGGCAACATCGCCACCCGGCTCGGGGATTTTATTCGAACGTCAATCACAGCGAGCGTTCGGCGAGGACGGGGTTCCAGGCGGTTTGCGCGCTGATGGTTTTGCCGCCTTGCCGGAGCGCCAGCTCGGCGGTTTGCAGGGCTTCGCCGGTGATGCCGCTGTCGCGGATTTCCTGTAGCGTGGCTTCCACGTTGTATTCAAACCGGTGAAACCGCACGTGCCCGTCTTCGACGACGGCGTAACTTCCGCGCCAGTCCCCGTCGCGGGGTTGGCCGATGCTGCCGGGGTTGAGCACCTGAATCCCGCCCAGATCGAGATGGAACGGCAAATGGGTATGGCCGACGCACACGAAGTCGGCTTCGATATTCTCCAGGCGTTTTTGCCAAAGTTGGGGATTGTCGGTGAGGTATTCGTCCAAAGGATCGTGCGGCGTGCCGTGCACGAGGAAAAAGGTCAAATCGCCCAGGCTCACATAGCGGGTGACAGGCATGCGGGCCAGAAAGCCCATTTGGACATCGTTGAGTCGCTCCCAATGCAGCGGCCGGGTCGCGGCGGCGAGCGCCCGAAAGCCGGTGCCCCCCTTGGCGGGCACGCGCTGGGCGACGGCATGGTCGTGATTTCCGCGGACCCAGGCGGTGGCATGGTCGCGGACCCAGTCCACGCACGGGGCGGGATTCACCCCGTAGTCCACGATGTCGCCGATCACAAGGCAGGCATCCCACACCGGCTCCTGAAAAGTCAGGGCTTGGAGCGCTTCCCAGTTCGCATGGATGTCCGCCAAGATCAGGATCTTCATCCGGAGTCCTTCAGCTTGAGTCTAAAAACCGTGGAACGAATTCCCCGCCGGCTGCGTCTGTGGGTTGGAGTTTGACGTTTCAAAAAGTCCGGAAAACTCCGTAACGAGCGGAACATTCGTGCCAACTATGGAGTAAGCGGACGGAATTTTCAATTTTCCGGCTTCCAGGAAGTTCCGGGTTGATAGAATTTTCCCAAAACCTTCATCCCATTTCCCATCTACCAAACGATTCCCATGCCTCGAGCCGACCTTGACGATTTGACGCTGCGGGACAAATTCAAGGAAGCGAGCCTTGTCGCTCGCGAGCTGACCGAACATGTGGAACGAAATCTCTTGCCGCGCACCAAACAATTAGGCCGATTGGTCCGGCCCAAATCAAATTCCTCGAAAGATTACGAATTGGACCCCGAAGCGGGGATAGAAGACATAACGGTCCGAAATGAAGTCGCCCGGGTGCTGGAAAGTGAAAACTATAGCGATGAATTGTTCCAGGCGGTCCGGGCGTATTTGGAATCCATCGATCAGGAGATCGATCAGATTCTGATGGGAATCAAGTGAATTCCCATTTCCAAACAGGTTTCTGCGATGCATTTATGGTAACCTGGAGGAATCCCTTCCGCAACTGCTTGTCAAAAAGGGTTTTGCGTTTTTCATCGGAAAATCTTCCGGCGATCGGTTTTCTTCCCACGCCGGGCCGATTTCTTTCGTAAAACGAAGTATTGCAGGTTGATTCAACATAAAAAACGGCGACAATTCCCCGGGTACGCGATTTTTCCCCTCTTTGAGCGTGCCGGCATTTTTCCAAAAGCGTTTCGTTGATGGCGCCGCCGCGCGTCGCGGGATTTTTTTGCTGAATTTTCCCTCGGTCGATGCCGATTTTGGGTTTCGCGGAATCAAGGAAGTGTTCTTTGACCCTGCTTCCCCAAGTTATATAATAAACACATCTTACCGAGCGAATTTCACTGGAAAGTCCGGGAAATTATGACCTCCTCCCATACCGGCCAGCCCTTCCCCGGAAGCGGGTCTTCTTCGGGGGCGTTCGCGTTTCCCGCGTTGCCGGTGCTTTCCCATCGCCCGGAAACGGTCGTCAATCCCGAAGGCCGGCGTTCGGAATCTGAGCCGCCCCCAGCTTCGCAGCCGACATCGAGCGTTTGGCAGCGTTTGTTTCCCGCGTCCCTGGGCAGCTCGGATGAAAGCCTGGACGAGCCCCTGCCCTCGCCCGCCGGGTTCGAACTGGGGCATTTCGTGCTGAAAGAACGCATCGGCATCGGCGGGATGGGGGCGGTGTTTCGCGCCGAGGACACCCGCCTGCAGCGCGAGGTCGCCCTGAAAGTCCTCGGGCCGGCGCAGTCGCGGGACGAATCCTCCGTCAAACGCTTTCAGAACGAAGCCAGCGCCGCCGCCCGGTTGGATCACGATAACATCGCCCGCGTGTATTACATCGGCGAAGACCACGGGCTGCATTTTATCGCGTTCGAATACATCACTGGCACCAATCTGCGGGATCTGATCCGCGAAGGCGGCCCGATGACGCCGGCCGACGCGGTGAATTACACCATCCAAATCGCCGGGGCCTTGAACCACACCTATGCGGCGGGCGTCGTGCACCGGGACATCAAGCCCTCGAACATCATCATCACCCCGGCCGCGCGGGCGAAGCTGGTCGATTTGGGACTGGCCCGCAAGCAGAATTCCGAATCCGCAAACGAATTGACGCTCGCAGGCACGACGCTCGGAACCTTCGACTACATCTCGCCCGAGCAAGCCAAAGACCCCCGCACCGCCGACGTCCGCAGCGACATCTATTCCCTGGGCTGCACGCTGTATCATGCACTGACCGGCCTGCCGCCTTATCCCGAAGGCACGGTGCTTCAGAAGTTGTTGGATCATCAAGGCAAAGAGGCCCCAGACCCCGCCCTCAAAAACCGCCACGTTCCCCCGGATTTGTCCGCCATCTGCCAGAAAATGATGGCCAGTGACCCGAAGCAGCGCTACGCCACGCCCGAACAGTTGATGCGGGATTTGATGCCCGTCGCGGGCCGGTTGGGGCTCCGCGGCTTGCCCGCCGACGGCCTGATCTGGCGGCACATCGCGCCCCCCAAAGTGACCTTCTGGGAACGCAATCTCGGCTGGGTGGCCAGTCTGTCGGTCCTGCTCTTGATCGTGTTTGTGGTCTGGCGGTTCCCCAGTTTGGGCACCGGTCCCTCGCTGGCATCTGTGGACGACCCCAACCGCCCGGGCCGAATGAAGCTGACGGCGGAAAATTCGCCCTCTTCGCCTCTCGAAAACTGGCCGGCGGGGGACTCGGAGAATCCAAATTCCACGAGTCCGCCGGCAGCGTCCTCCATCAAAGCCCCGGTCCCGCCGGACATCCAGACCCCCTCGCCCACGGAACCGGAAAAAAATTCGACCCGCGATTCGCCCATGACGGTGGGCCCGGGAGAATCCCAAGCCACAGCCGACGGGGTGAAACCGCCCTTCAACATGAAATCGGTTTTGGATCCGCGGGATGACGACGATCCGGACAGTGATTTCCCGAGCGAACCGCCGCAGACATCCGCCAAGACGCCGGGCCTGGTCAATCACAATTCCGAACCGAAGCCCGCTTCCCCGCCCGATCAAGTCGCGAGCGGCTCCGCGCCGACGGTAGATCCGATGGAGAATGTCGAAACTCGGCCGTATGTGATCATCAACAGCGACAGTAGCCAAGGCGAAACAAAACGCACGCTGGAAGCCGCGTGCACGGCGGCCCAGGACGGACAAATCGTGGAAATCCACCACGACGGTCTTTTGCCCGATGTCCTCAACAAGCCGATTCGCATCAAAAACAAAAGCCTCACGATTCGCGCGGGGGAAGGCCATCGGCCGCTGTTGCACTTTGCGGGCATCGGCACGCCCGCGGAAGGGCTGACCACGCGGCTGTTCCAACTCTCCAAAGCCTCCGTCGATCTCATCAACCTGGATTTCCAACTCGCCCCGCCAGCCGGTGCGGACGCCTCGCAAACCTGGGCGATTGCCTCGCTGGAAGGCGGCGGGCGGATGCTGCTCCAAAACGTCACCGTGACGGTCAATGCGCCGGACAACCACTTGGCCTCGGTGGTGGAATTGCTCCCGGCCCCGGCGTCGCAAATGGCCAAAGACATGAAAATGATGATGAATCAGGACAGCGAACCGGCGCGGACCGAGTTTCGCGTCAAGATTCAAAACAGCTTCATCCGCGGCGCTTGCAACGTGTTCCTCGCCCGCCACACCTTGCCCGGGAAGATCGACGTGGACGGCTCGGCGTTTGCTGTGGAAGGTTCGCTGCTCGTCGCCGAGGGCAGCCTGGACATGCCCGCCGAAGGCGACCACGTCGAACTCCGTTTGGAGCACTCCACCTGCCTCGTGGGCAACAGCCTGATCCGCATGGACTCGGGCGACACGCCCCGCGATCTCGTGCCCCTCGACGTGACCAACAGCCAGGACAATCTCATCGCCACAAATACCAACAACAACCCGCTCGTCTCCATGACCGGCAGCAGCGAAGCGGAAGCCTTCGGGTCGCTGCTCCGCTGGTACGGCCGGAAGAATTTTTACGACGGGTTCCACGTGTTCTGGGAAGCCTCTTTCCGAGACCCCTGGAACTTCGAGCAATGGGTCAACGGCTGGAAAAACGCCGAAGCCGCCAAGGGTACCAAAGAAGAGGCCGCCCTCGACGGCGGCTTCGCCTGGAAAGTCAATTGGGTCGGCATGGAGTTCTCCGAGATCACGGCGGGCGACCTGGCCCTCGATCGCGAGGCCCTCAACAACCGCGCCGTGGACGGGGCCACCGACGGCACCGATGTCGGAGCCAACCTCGCCCGGCTCCCGAAACTCCCCGCCCGCACTCAGGCCGAGCCGTAGGGTTTCCGCACAATTGTGACGCACACGGAACAATCGCCGACTATCCGGGCAGGCTGAGCAGAAACCACACCACCGTCTGCCAGATTTCCGCCAACACAATCCCGATCAAATAATTCCAGCCAAACCACATGAGATGCTCCCTCCGCTGTAGACGCGAGGACCTTCCCGCCTGTTTCCAATTCCAAGATAGAAAACCGCGCCGCTCCCCGTAAACCCCGCTTTCCCAAAGTCTGCCACTTGTGCCACCGCCTTTGCCACTGCGGTGTGCCACTTGTGACACTGGCTTTGCCAGGCTTGTCTTCTCCGTCTTGCCGCCGTGGTTGAATAACGCTTGATGCAGTCCCGGTGAGGTCTCGGGCGGGTTCGTCCGCCGCATTCTTGCTGAGAGAACGGGTTCCTGTTAACGTGGGGCGGGCGAGTGTTTGAGATCACCAGTTTTTTCACAGCACCAAACAGCATATGCCGGCCATGCGAGGAATTCGGGGGGCGATCACTGTCGAAGCGGATGAGCCGGAACTCATTCTGTCGGCCACGCGGGAACTGTTGGAAGAACTCCTCCGCGCGAATCAGATCACAGAATTCGACGACGTCGTCTCCGCGATCTTCACCACGACGAGCGACCTGAAATCCACCTTTCCCGCCGAGGCCGCCCGCCGCATGGGGATGGGTCAGGTCCCGCTGCTCTGCGCAGGAAATCCCCGTCCCCGGCAGCATGCCGCGCTGCATTCGCGTGTTGATCCACGCAGAAACCGACAAAACCCCCGCAGAGATCCGCCACATCTATTTGCGAGACGCCCAAAACCTCCGCCCCGACATGCAGAGTGCCCAATAGTTTCTGAGTTTGTAGCTTCTGGGCGTCGTGCGCGCGTCTCTCGTAGCGGTGGCTTCCAGCCGCCGAGATCGATCTACCCCGGCAAGATGCCGCCGCTACGTTGGTTGCGGCTTTGCCGCTTTAATGAAAGTGCTCACACTGTAAGCGTTTGGGTGGCTGGGGCGCAAATCGCCGTTGGAACAAGGCTTGAACGGTGAATGCTGGGGCTGTGGCCGGGCGAGAAAAATCTCACACGGCCCCAGGCCTCAAAGCTCTTTCCTTGGAACGTCTCTTTGCGCCCCCGGCACCCGTGCGTCAAACCGAAAACTTGGGATCGAAAGAATTAGCCGCAGGGCGCTAGCCCCGGTTCTTCCCTGCGCGAACCGGATGCTGGATTCTAAACGTTCACCGCGGAGAGCACCCGGCTCCAGTGTTTGGGCTGCCGGTTTTTCCAACCTTCCTTGTGATAGGCGTATCCGGCGATCAGCGGAACGGCCAAGGTGGCTTCGCTATACACCATCTGCTCGTGCACCGTATCGACTTTGCCCCAACTGCAGGCTTCCTTGAGCGTCGAACCCGAAAGCGCCCCGTCCCGCGCGTCGGCCACCGTCACCTGGATGGCGTATTTGTGCATGGAGGCTTCGTGGCCCAGGATATCCGCTGCGACCACAATGTCCTGGGCGAAGTTCTTGGGCACGCCGCCGCCGATCATCAAGAGCCCCGTGTCGCCGGCATGAATCTTCAATTTGGAAAGCTCGTGAAAATCGCGGACGCTGTCGATGCTCACGCTCGGCCCTTCTTCCCGGGCCGCCTGGTGGGCGATTAATCCAAACCCGGCGGAGCAGTCGCTGAACGCGGGCACGAAGATCGGCACATCCCGCCGAAACGCTTCCAGCACGATGCTCTCCGCCCGCTCGCGGCCGTTCTGCGTCAGCCATCGCCCCATCTCGCCGATGAACTCCCGCGAAGAATACGGCCGCGGCTCCAACTGGTTGGCGACCTGGGTCACGGTCTCGTCGCAAATTCTGAGCTCGTCCTCATTGATCAGCGTGTCGTAAATCCGATCGATGTTTTGTTGGCGGAGTTCATCGTCGAACAAGCCGGATTTCAGCCGCTCTTCCGCGACATAATGCCGAAACCCCAACGCCTCGAAGAAATCCTGATCAACGATGTTCGCCCCGGTGGAGACAATGGCGTCCACCATGTTGTGGCGGATCAAATCCACGAAAATCTTCTTGAGCCCCGCGCTGATCAGCGAGCCGGCCAGACACAAAATCACGCCGCAATTCTCGTCCCGCAGCATCAAATCATAAATGCTCGCCGCCCGGTACAAATCGCGGGCGCTGAACGCCGCGTGCTGCATCGGCTCGACCCAGGGAATCACGTTGTGGCGGGTGATGTCCAAATGCTCGACGGGGGTGTGAAGATAATCGGACTTGTTGGGCATGCGGCGATCCTCTTGAGGTTGGAGGGGAAATGGGGAAGTTGGTGGAAATTGTACGAAGAAGTTTTCCCAGGAACAGAGAGGATGTTCCAGAATTTGGCCAGGTTTTCGGATTGACCGGCAGAACCGGCAACCTTCCCCATGCTGCAACTTGCATTTCCCAAATTCACGGGGAAATTCTCCCCATTTTGCGCGGCGGGTCGTTTTTCATCGTACACTTTTCGCGCCGCAGCCTCTTCGCGCGTTGGGAACGCAGTCATCAATCGCGAAAGTATTTGGAGTTTTTTGAATGTATGTGACTGATTTTGATTGCACTCGTTGTCACGTCTTGGCATAATGGAGAAACGAGGAGAACTTGCAAGAATAAGGAATCGGCTGGTGCTGGTTGACGAACGGCGGAAACGCATTTTACAACTCATTGAAAATAATGGATTTGTGTCCGTTCAGGAACTTGTGGACACATCGGGTGCCAGCGAGTCCACCGTGCGACGGGATTTGGAGTATCTTGACGGAATCGGTCAAATCCGCCGCACGCGGGGAGGGGCGGCCTTCACGGGAGAATCCCTTTCCGGGTTCGAAGACCGCAGCCGGCACGCCTCGCGGGAGAAGCAAGTCATCGCCAAAGCCGCC
The DNA here is from genome assembly GCA_963815195.1 of uncultured Planctomycetaceae bacterium. Lineage (GTDB taxonomy): Bacteria > Planctomycetota > Planctomycetia > Planctomycetales > Planctomycetaceae > CAWAVN01. The sequence continues at coordinate 303,140 of CAWFGE010000023.1, read as the reverse complement.
GCCCAACTCATCCAGCCCGAAGAGACGGTGATTTTGGACGGCGGCACGACGACTTTGGAAGTCGCCCGGCAGTTGATCGGGAAACCCTACCAGATCGTCACCAATTCGCTGCCGATCGCCAATCTCCTCGCCAACCAGTCGGGAGTCGAATTGATATTGATCGGCGGCTACCTGTATCCCAAAACCGGAGTGGCCTTGGGACCCGTCGCCGTCGCGAGTTTGAAAACCATCAACGCCCATCGGCTCATCATGAGCGTGGGCGGAATCACGGAAAAAGGCCTGTTTAACAGCAACGCCCTCCTGGTCGAAACCGAACGCCAAATGATGCAGTCCGCCGATGAAGTTGTGGTCGTTTGCGACAGCGGAAAGCTGGGCCGCTCGGCCCTCTCGCACCTGTGCGGACTGGAGGCCATCGACCATCTGGTCGTCGACTCCGGCATCTCTCCCCATTGGCGGCGAACTTTGGACGAGGCGGGCGTCCGAGTCACCATCGCCGACGCATTCCCGTGCCGAGACAATTAAAATCGTGCCCCAGGCATTCCATTGCCCCATCCTGGAATGACAACAACCATGACACAGGTTTCACGCGCCATCAGCCGCTCGGACATCGAACAACTGGTCCGCCAGGTGCTCGCCCAGCGTAGCCCCGGCCCTCCGGCCGCGGCCGCGAAACCCAATCCTCTCGTCGTCAATATCTCGGCCCGCCACGTGCACCTGACCGATGAACACGTGCAAATCCTGTTCGGCAAACCCGAACTGGAACCCGTGAAAGATCTCTATCAAGACGGCTACTATGCCGCCAAGGAAACCGTGGCGATCATCGGCCCCCGCCGGCGAATGCTCCCCAGCGTCCGCGTGCTCGGCCCCTGCCGGGGCGATTCCCAAGTCGAGCTGGCGTTTACCGACGGCATTTCGCTGGGCATCGACCTGCCCGTGCGGATCAGCGGCGACATCCAAGGCACGCCCGGCTGTTTGCTCGTCGGCCCGAACGGATCGGTCGAATTGAACCAAGGCGTGATCCGCGCCATGCGGCACGTGCATATGGGCTCGGCGGACTTACAATACTACGGCGTCAAAAATGGCGATGTCATGCACCTCCGCGTGGAATCCGCCGGCTGCACCACCGTGCTCGAAGACCTCGTCATCCGTGCGGGCGACCGAATCAAGCTCGAAGTGCACATCGATACGGACGAAGGCAACGCCGTCAACCTGGACGGTGCAACAAAAGTCGATCTCATCAAACCCAAACCCTGCGCCTGCCACCGCGAGTAACTCGAGCCGCCAACGTAGCGGCGGCATCTTGCCGCCGTATACAAAGCTCGGCGGCTGGAAGCCGCCGCTACGGGAGAGGCGCAGGAGTAGAAGTTAGAAACGCAGACACGAACCGACACCGTTAACAACTCTTTCCTGTTCTCTACCAAGGAGAAACCACAAATGGCCAATGCAATGGAAGCCCTGGGGATGATCGAAACCAAGGGGCTTGTCTGTCTTATCGAAGCTGTGGATGCCATGCTCAAATCCGCCAATGTCCGCTCGATTGGCTGGGAAAAAGTGGGCAGCGGTCTGGTGACGGCGTTTGTCGTGGGCGACGTCGCCGCGGTGAAAGCCGCGGTCGATGCCGGGGCCAGCGCGGCCAGCAAAATCGGCGAAGTCGTCAGCGTGCAAGTCATTCCCCGCCCGCATGAAGAACTCTCGAGCGTGTTGCCGAAATCGAAATAGTGAGGGTGCCACGGGCAACGTGTTGCCAGTGCAATCCACCGACATTCTGTCCGTTTAAGTTCCGGCACTAGGAATCAAACAGGCCCGGTGATGTCTAATACTTCCACAAATTCGTCCGCTTCCAAATCGGCGAAGCAGAAAACCCCAGATACAAGCGAGAAACAAACCACTATGACCAGTGAAGCCATCGGAATGATCGAGACCAAGGGCTTGATCGCGCAGATCGAAGCGTCCGACGCCATGCTCAAAGCAGCGAACGTCAGCCTTGTCAAGCAGATTCAAATCGGCGGGGGCTTTGTGACCACCGTTATTAAAGGCGATGTCGGCTCCGTCCGCGCCGCCGTCGATGCCGGGGCCGCCGCGGCATCGCAGGTGGGCGAACTCGTGAGCGCTCACGTCATCGCCCGCCCGGAACCGACGCTGATCCAAAGCTTCTTATAGGGTCCTAAAACCTGGCTCGCATCGACTTTTTCTCTCCGTGGAGCATGGATCGCTGAACATGAAAATCCTCGTCGCCAACCTTGGTTCGACCAGTTTTAAGTACCGCCTGTTTGATATGGCCACCGAGACGCATTTGGCCAAGGGCGGAATTGATCGGATCGGCCAGCCGGAAAGCCATTGTGCGCACGAGATCAACAACATCCATTCCGAGTCCCGGGAACATATCCCCAATCATGCCGTGGCGGTGAGCCGATGCCTCGAGCAACTCACGGACGCGGACGCGGGGTGTCTGTCTTCGGTGTCGGAAGTTTCGGCGATCGGCTTTAAGACGGTGTTTGCGGGTCGGCTGTCCGGCATACGGTTGGTCGATGAGGAATTGCTCGACAAGATGGACCAACTCGCGGACATTGCGCCTGCGCATAACCCCCCTTATGTGCGGGCCATGCGGGAGCTGAAGTCGGCGTTTCCGAGTATCCCCTTAGTCGCTGCCCTCGAGACCGCGTTCCACGAAACGATCCCCGAAGCCAACCGTACCTACGCGGTTCCCTATGAGTGGAAAGAAAAGTACGAAGTCCAGCGGTGGGGATTCCACGGAGCCAGCCATCGCTATATTGCAACGAGAACGGCCGAACTGCTCTCGCGAAACGATTTAAAAATCATCTCCTGTCACCTGGGAGGCAGCAGTTCTCTGTGTGGCATCGAGAATGGACGGTCGGTGGTAAACAGTTTAGGAATGAGCCCCCAATCGGGCCTGCCGCATAACAATCGCGTCGGCGATTTCGACCCGTTTGCCTTGCCCGTGCTGATGAAGGCGACAGGAAAATCGCTCGAAGAACTGCTCAAGGACCTGGCAACAAAAAGCGGCCTGTTAGGTGTCAGCGGTCTCAGCGGCGATGTCCGCGACTTGGAACAAGCCGCCGCCCAAGGACACGCGCGGGCCAACTTGGCATTGGAAGTATTCACCGCCGCGATTCGGCAATATCTCGGCGCCTGTCTTGCGATGCTAGGAGGGGCGGATGCGATCGTCTTCACGGGTGGCATCGGAGAAAACTGCGCCCGCATTCGCTCGGAGGCCACAAAAAACCTGGAATTCGCAGGGATTGAACTCGACGAGCAACTCAATCAATCCGCTCGGGGCGAAATGCCGATTTCCAAAGATGCGAGCCGAACCCAAATTTGGGTGATGCCGACGAATGAGGAGCTCATCGTCGCCCGGCAAGCGCAGCAACTCATTCAGGGCCGCCAATAGCATCCTGCCGAGAATGACACTGTTAACCAACTGACACTTTCACTTACACATTCGTAGACTGACACCCGCATGTTTCTGGCGCGAATTACAGGGTCGCTGGTCTCCACTTACAAGGTGGAGTCGATGGTCGGGCAAAAACTGCTCCTCGTCGAACCGTTGCGGGTGAACGAAGAGGATCAAACCAGCCTCAAGCCCACGGGACGCACCTTTGTCGTCGTCGATGCGGTCGGCGCGGGCGAAGGGGAAGTCGTCTTGTGCGTGCAAGGATCGAGTGCCAGATTCACCCCCGAAACGAAAAACCTCCCGGTCGACGCCGCGATCATCGGCATCGTCGATCAGGTCATGTTGGGAACGAAATCCATATTTAAGTCATCCGATTAAGGGGAATCGCGATGCCTGGCTCGAACAACCAAGATCCTCGCCAAATGGTGTTTGTGATGCAGATCATCGCCTTTGCCTTGATCCAGGGTGTGCTGATCTTTTTGTTGATCGCGGTCTTCATCACGCAAGGGAACCAACCGCAACAAGGCCAGTTGACGATCATTGGAATCGCTTTCGCCGTTTTGGCTCTCGTGGGCCAGGCGTTTGTGCGGCTGCAACTCGAATTCAGCAAAGTCGAAAAGGAAACCTATGATCCCCGCTCGGACGAAGCGCTTCTCGCGTTCGTTCCGGTCTATCAAACGGAACTGATTATCAAATTGGCCTTGCTCGAAGGAGCGGCGTTTTTCAATGGCGTGGCCTATCTCCTGGAAATAAATTGGTGGAGCCTGGCCGCGATGGGGGCCTTGCTCGCCGTCATGTGTTTCAGCTTTCCGACGCGGCCCCGCATCACTCGCTGGATTGAACGCCGGACGGTCGAACTTTCGTTTGGCCGCGACGAGTTCTAGTGCAATTAGTATTTCACTATTAAAAAGTATAACGATATGAACCAACCCACAGAACAAGCCATCCGCCAGGTTGTTGAGGAAGTCTTAGCCCAACTCGGCCGCACGCCGCTGTCATCAAGCAACGGCCATGCTCCAAAGGCCTCCGTAAGAACTTGGGGCGTCTATACCGACGTGGACCGCGCTGTGGCGGCGGCCCAAGCCGGCTTTGAGCAGCTACAGCAGGTCTCTCTGGACGATCGTGCGAAGATCATTCAAATCGTCCGCGACATCTGTTCGGATCAGGCGGAAGAACTCGGGCGGATGGAACTCGAGGAGACCAAAATCGGCCGGCTCGATCATAAGATCGAAAAGCTGCACGCGATCCGCCGGGTGCCCGGGATTGAATGGCTCAAGAGCGACTGCGTCAGCGGCGACCACGGGTTGACGGTGACCGAATATGCCCCCTTCGGCGTGATCGGTGCAATTACACCCGTGACGCATTCGCTGCCCACGCTGGCCGGGAATGTTGTGAATATGGTCTCCGCGGGCAATGCCATGGTGGTCAACCCGCATCCGAGCGGCCGCCGGATCGCTGTGGAAGGCGTGAGGCGGTTCAATCAAGCCATCTATCACGCCACCGGGCTCGAGGACATCATCACGATCATCGAAGAGCCGACAATCGAATCCGCGGAAGCGATTTTCAACCACCGGGGCGTGCGGCTGTTGTGTGTCACGGGAGGCCCGGGTGTTGCGCGGGCCGCGCTCGCTAGCCGCAAGCGGGCGATTGTCGCCGGCCCCGGCAATCCGCCGGTCGTCGTCGATGAAACCGCCGAACTCAACAATGCCGCCCGTTCGATCGTGCAAGGGGCGGCCTATGATAACAACCTGCTCTGTATCGGCGAGAAGGAAGTCTTTGCGGTCGATTCGATCTTCGATCCGCTCCTAGAGGCCGTCTCTCGAAGCGGTGGCTATCGGCTCAATCCGCAGCAGGTCCAGGCTCTCACGAACATTGCCTTCGAACTGCAAAACACCGAGCGCGGCCCGAAACATGTCTTGAACCGCGACTTGATCGGGGCGGACCCGCACGTCTTGGCAAAAGCCATCGGCCTAAGCGTTCCCGCGCAAACGCAAATCCTCTTCGGCGAAACCGATACGGACAACCCCTTTGTTCCCGAAGAGCAAATGATGCCCTTTATCCCCTTCGTCCGCGCCCGCGATTTTGAAGAGGCCATTCGGTTCGCGAAGGATTATGAGCACGGTTTCGGGCATACAAGCATCATCCATACCACGAATGTGAGAAACATGACCATCATGGGCCGGCTGATGGATACGACACTGTTTATCAAGAACGGCCCCTGTATGGCGGGCTTGGGATTGGGAGGCGAAGGCTATCTATCCTTCAGCATCGCCACGCCCACCGGAGAAGGCGTGACGAATCCCTTGACGTTCACTCGGCAGCGCCGGTGCGCGTTGATCGATGACCTGAGAATCATCTAGTCGCCAACTTATAGTCCAGGCACGATATGCAACTCGCGAAAATCATCGGCCGCACGACGTCGACGATTAAACACCCCTCGCTCGCCGGGTGGCGGATGCTCGTCGTGCAGCCGCTAGGTACCGACGGAGCCGACGGAGAGCCCTTGATTGCCATCGATGCCCTCGGCGGCGGAAAAGGCGACGTGGTGATGATCACAAGCGACGGGTCTTCCGTGCGGGACATGATTGGGACGAACGACACGCCCGTTCGCTGGGCGATTATTGGAATTATGGATAGATCGGATTAAACGTTGACCGGGAACGTCGATTCGGAGTTGATCGATCAAATCGTCGCCGAGGTGTTGGGAAAACTTCGGCAACGGGTAACGTCCGCGCGAGATCAACGCCCGGCGAAAGCTTCGGCGCAGCATCTCAAAACGGAAGCCTCAATGGCGATTCTATCGAACTTTATGATGCCGTGGTCACAGAAGAAGCCGTTAAACAGATCGGCCCGCGATGCTCTAATATCAAGGTCGCTATAAACGCGATCTTAACGCCCGCGGCCAGGGACTATATTCGCTCTCACAACATATCCGTCATTCGTAACAGCAAGCAGGATGGTCACCTTACGCAGGGAGTTTTGGCTCCCGGCAAGATCATTGCGGCACATTTTCCGGAAGTTGTGCAGTCGCTCTTACGGGATGTGCGGCGGAATTTTGCGTCGCTGTGGTCGATTGAAATGGAAAGCGGCGTGGCATCGGTGGTCGCACGGGCTCGGAGCATGATCTGCCGGGGCGAGGCGGTGCAGGTGATTGTTTTTGCCCGCCTGAGCCAGCGGGTGAATTGTTTGGTGAATCGAAATCCCCAATGCCGGTCGGCTGTTGTGAAGCACAAGCATGACATATATAAGGCCCGTGAGGAAATCGGGGCAAACGTGCTGTGCGTCGATCTTGAGGATGCCACATTTATTGGGCTCCGGGAAATCCTGCGAGCAAGTGCCAAAACGGCGGGACAGATTTCAGAACCTGATTGGAGTTAAACCGGGGCAATGAAAATCGGCGAAGTTATCGGGAAAGTCACGCTCTCCAGCAAACATCCTTTGCTTTCGGGGGCGAAGTGGGTGCTGACAGTGCCCTTGTCGCCGGGCAGCGATGGAGGAGGTTTGTCGCATCGTGGCGAGCCGTTTGTTGTTTACGACGAACTGGGGGCTAGAGAGGGTGTTCAAATCGCGATCAGCGACGGCGCGGAAGCCGCGGCTCCGTTTTATCCCGAGACAAAACCTATCGACGCCTATAACGCCGCGATCCTCGATCGCATCGAACTCGACAACTAGATCCATGACTGTTTTGTATTGAAACCTAGATCCATCATTGTATTACGTTGAAACGAGGAACGTTATGAGCCATCAATGGAACAGCGGCATTCACGACCGCAACCTGAAAGAGCAGATCTGTGAAATCGGCCGGCGGGTCTATAACAAAGGCTTCGCAGCGGCCAATGACGGGAACATTTCGATCCGCGTCGGCGAGAACGAGGTGCTGTGTTCTCCGACGATGATTTGCAAAGGGTTTATGACCCCGGAGGATATCTGTGCTGTGGATCTGGACGGGAATCAGATCGCAGGCACGCGGAAGCGGACGAGCGAGATCCTATTGCACCTGACGATTATGAAGCATCGTCCGGACGTGAAAGCGGTGGTGCATTGTCATCCGCCCCATGCGACAGCCTTTGCGGTGGCCCGCGAACCGATTCCGCAGTGCGTCCTGCCGGAGGTCGAGGTGTTTATGGGCGAGGTTCCGCTGGCTCCGTATGCGACGCCGGGGGATCAACGCTTCGCGGACACCGTCTTGCCGTTCTTGAAAGCGACGAACACATTGATCCTGACCAATCACGGCACAGTGACCTTTGGGAAGACGCTCGAAGAAGCCTACTGGAAAACGGAAATCTTGGATGCCTATTGCCGAATCTTGTTGTTGGCCAAACAGCTTGGGCCGATTCAATATCTGGAGCACGAAGAATCCGCCGACCTGCTCAAGCTCAAGCAAAAGCTCGGTTTTGATGATCCGCGGTTTCACGTCGAAGACTGCGATTTGTGCGGCAATAGTGCGTTCCGCGACGGCTATAAAGAACGCCAGCCGTCGCAGCGGGCGTTTAATCCGGCCCCGAAATATCCGGGCTATTTGCAAACCGCGGCGAAAACTCAAACGGACGCTTCGACCGACGATCTAGTACACGCCATCACCGACCAGGTGATGAAAGCCCTCAATGCCTCCTAGTGCATTGTTAATATTGAAAGGTTGGATCAGCCGGAACGCGCTCGCGTCCGGTTCGTTCGGCGAGAACCTTGGCTAGCGCCCGGCGGCTAATGTTTTCCTGAGATTTTGAATGCACTAATGAGTCGGAAATCAATTTGTCAAGGAAGAAACCGGGGCTTGCGCCGGCGGCTGATTTTTTCTTTCCTGGACTAGCTATTCAGAAATCGGTTCGTCAAGGAAGAGTTATAGATACCTTTTGGCATTCCTAGCGAGTGATAGAAGATTATGAAAGTCAGCATTATCGGCGGCGGCGGGTTGGTGGGGTCTTGTGCGGGGTTTGCACTCCAGGCCGGCGGGATCGTCCGCGAGATTTCTTTGGTGGATGTCAACCAGGAACTCGCCGAAGGCCAGGCCCTCGACTTGATCCACGGGAGTTCGCTGGTAGCCGATCAAACTATCGGCACCGACGCGGCTGCGATTGCTGCGAGCGATGTGATTATCATCACCGCCGGGCTTCGCAGGAAACCCGATGAAAGCCGGCTCGACTTAATTAACCGCAACGTGGATCTGTTTCGGAAAATCCTCGCTCAAGTCAAGGAGCACGGGACCAAGCAGGATGCGATCGTGTTTGTGGTGTCCAATCCGGTCGATGTTTTGACGTATCTCGCCGTCCGCGAGTTGCCTTTGCCCGCGGAAAAAGTCATCGGCCTGGGAACGATGCTCGACACGACCCGGCTCCAGGGCATGTTGGCCCGGCAGCTTCGGGTGCCGCCCACGCAGGTTTCCGCGATGATGCTCGGCGAGCACGGCGACAGTATGGTGGCGATATGGTCGGCGGCCCAGATCGCGGGTTTGCCCTTGGAGCGTTTTCCGGGCGTCAATCCGTCCGTCATCGCCGACGTGGAAAAGCGAACCCGCGGCAGCGGAGCCGAGGTCATCAAGAAAAAAGGCGGAGCCGGCTTTGCCGTCGGCGTGGCGATCGCGCATGTCGTGCATAGCATCGCGCTCGATCAGCGGCGAATTCTGCCTGTGTCGTCGCTGCAAACGGGAGCTTACGGCATCCGTGATGTTTGTCTGTCGGTGCCGACGGTCGTCGGTCGCGGCGGCGTCTTAGTGCAGCACGAAATCGAACTCTGGCCGAAGGAGCGAATGGGGATCGTCAACTCGGCGAATGTGCTCAGGGAAACGATCGGCAAAGTGTTGGCGTAGTAGGGCGGTGGGCGGATATGGAAAAGTCGCTGGATCAGAAACTGCGTGAGATTCATCGGGATCCGTCCGGATCGCGGGAGTTTATCATTGCGGACGCCAAAGATGCCGACATGGCGTTCGGGATCGGCGCGCCCGGGCAGTCGCTGGAACGGCACGATGGGGAGGTGCGGTTCAAAACGCTGGCGGAGTATCGGCAGCAAATCCGCGATGTGGTCCGGCAAGGAATCGTCGATATTGTGCTCATGTCCGCGAGCACCAGCGAAGTCTTGACGCTGGAAGAGCGGTTGTTCGACGATTCCCCCGTCACGCCGGCCGTTCGCGCGAACGATGCGACCGACGTGCACGCCATGCGAGGCAGCCGGATTCCCCAGGCTCCCGCGCGGCCGTTTCGCACGCTGGCTTTGGATCATGCCCAATGCGGGCATCTGGATTGTGCTCCCGACGAACGCGGGCTCGGCGTCGATCTCGGGCTTTATTCCGTCACGTTCAATAACGATTGCGAGTTGGACCTCGAAACGCTTGACGCCTATAGCGCCTTTCGGGAGGAAGCCGAGCGCAAGGGCTTTCGGCATTTTCTGGAAGTCTTTAACCCGAACCGTCCCGAGGCGATTCCTGAAAACCAGCGGCCGGATTTCATCAACGACGTGATCGCCAGAACGCTGGCGGGCGTCGGCAAACGCGGGCGGCCGATTTTTTTAAAAATCGCTTACCAGGGACCGCAGGCGATGGAAGCCTTGGTGCGCTACGATCCGCATTTGATCGTGGGTGTCTTGGGCGGAGCCGCGGGCACGACGCACGATGCGTTCCAGTTGCTTCATGAGGCGCAAAAGCACGGGGCCCGGGCCGCGCTGTTCGGGAGGAAGATCAACCAGGCCGAGTGCCAGTTGGCGTTTATTGAATTCCTCAGGCACATCGCCGACGGCATCATCGAGCCGCCCGAAGCGGTGCGGGCTTATCATGCCGTGCTGGAAAAGTTGAAGATTCCTCCCCGGCGTGCGCTGGAAGAAGATCTCAGGCTGCAAACCAGCGTCCAAAGTTACGCGGGTTCGCCTGGGACTTTTCGCTTCAAAAAAACCGGCCGCGGGGAATCCTCTCGACAATCCGATCCGCCCGCGCTCTCGCGGATGTCCTCCCAGGAACGGGTGCGGTTTCTGCTTGACCGCATCCACAAGCGATTGGGAGAATGAACCCGGGGGCCGCTCAATGGCACAGGCGTGAAACGGGGTTTGCTCGATGTCCGACGATTGGGAGATGGATCCGGAGTTCGACGAGGCCGGCGATTTCGATGCCGACTGGGAATCGAACACCGTCAGATGCCCGGAGTGCGGTTATCCCGTTTATGAAGAGGCGGAGATGTGCCCGCGCTGCGGGTATTTCCTTGAGGACGCCGCTCATCCGCTGACGGGAAAGCCGTCTTGGTTTTTGATCCTCGGATTATTGGGGATCGTGGCGACGATTTTGGCGCTCTCCGGCTTGCTTTGACAGCGGCCACCATTGCTTTTTTGGCCGCGATTCCGCCGCGATTTTCCCGGGTGCGGTGCGTTTGGTTGCTCTCAACCATGCCGATTTTTGGCCGTCCTAAAAACGCCCATCCGGCGGTCAGGATTCCGCGTATCTCTTTGCGCGTGTTAATTCTGGAGGCATTGCGGACACTGGATGTTTGGGTGGTTTGGAAAACTTGAGAAGAATTTGTCGATTTTCGTTGGAAAGTAATTGCGTTCACTCGAAAGGCCCCGTTATATTCAGATCAAAGCCCTCAGTTCGACCTGTTCATTCAGGTCATCCATTTTGCCTATTCGCCGAATTGTTTCTCATCGAACGGACTGATGTTTGCAAAGCCCCTCAAACGGGCGTGCAGGCAGTCCTTTTTTCACTCCCTCGCCGCCACGGAAAGGAGGTCACGGTTATCACACCACATTGACAGTGCTGGGAAAGTTCGCACAGGTAAGAAAGCGTTTATCGTTTTCGGGGGGGACGGAAACAGAAGGTTTCCCGCTCCATGAATCATCACCTTGAGTAGAGGAAGAGTTTTCCAATGTTCAAACGTTGCCTATTATTTCTATTCCCGTTGGCCTTGATCGCGTCCGGGGCTCGAGCGGATCATTGCGGCAATTGTGCCACAGGCTGCGCTCCGGCCACGTGTTGCACGACGACGTATCAAGAATGCACCCAAACGGTCATGGTACCGGAATGGGTCACCGAAACCCGAAAGGTCTGCTGCACCGAATACACGGAAGAAACCCGCGAGCGGAAATACAACGTCTGCCGGCAGGTTCCGGTCAAGGAAATGAAGACCGAAAAGTACACCGTCTGCGTTCCCCAGAAACGCACCAAGGAAGTCGAATACACCGTCTGTGTTCCTCAGAAACAGCAGAAGGAAGTCGAATACACCGTTTGCGTTCCTCAGAAACAGCAGAAGGAAGTCGAGTACACCGTCTGCGAAACCCAAATGCGCTCGAAAGAAGAGCACTACACGGTTTGCAAGCCGGTGTGGGTTGAAAAAGAAGAACAATATTGCGTGATGGTGCCCCACACCGAAAAGCGCCAAGGAACGCGGTGCGTGATGAAACCGGTTTGGGAAGAGCAAGAAGTTAAGCACATGGTTTGCGTTCCGGTCTGCGAAACCAAGAAGGGCCAGCGGATGGTGCAAAAATGCGTCCAGGAAACGGTGATGACAACCGTGTGCGAAGACCAGGGCCACTGGGAAGATCGCACCCACACCGTCAATTGCTGCCGCATCGATCCCTGCACCGGCTGCCCGGTTCCCTACACGACGACCTGCGCCTATAAAGCCTGGGTGCCGAACATCGTCGAGAAGCAGGTTCCTTGCACGGTCAACAAAATGGTCTGCGTTCCCGAAGAGTACGAATACCAGGTGATGACCTACCAGCAAGAAGAGCACGTGGAGAAAGTCAAAGTTTGCAAGTGTGTTCGCGAAGAACAGCCCTACGAATACGAAGTGACCGTTTGCAAGCCGGAAATGCAGGTTCGCAAGGTGAAGGTCTGCACGTGGGAAAAGGAAGAAAAAGTCCGCACCGTCGAATACTGCGTGCAAGTCCCCGTCACGAAAAAGAAGATGGTCGAATACTGCGTGATGGTCCCGCAGAAACAAAAGAAGATGGTCGAATACTGCGTGATGGTTCCGCAGAAGCAAAAGAGGACAGTCGAATACTGCGAAATGGTTGCGGTGGAAAAGGAACGCACCTACGAAGTCTGCCACTATGAAACCGTGATGGAAGAAAAGACGGAAACCTACAAAGTTTGCGTCCCCCATACGGTGGAAAAAGAAGTCCAGGTGCAAGTTTGCCGGATGGTTCCCAAAACCATCACCTGCAAAGTTCCCGTGACGACCTGCTGCCAGTAATCGAACCTGCGCAATCCTGTGCGGCTCACTCGTGCGCTCATGCGGCGCGATGAACCGTCGAGGCTCCCTGTCTTTCGAGGCAGGGAGCTTTTTTCATGGAACGGCTTTCTGATGACGGACCACTCGCCGGGCCGATCACCTCGTTCCGTGTCGGCGTTCCCATTGTTCTTCGGCGGAGCTTTTGCGGATGTAATAAGGTTCGATCGCCCACGCATCCGCATCGCCGCCCGCTTCGATTTGCCTTTGACCGAGCCGGCAAATCGTGGCGGCCCGGGGGGCGAAATGCTCCGGCAGCACCTGGCAGCGGCCTGCCAATTCGTCTTGCCAACGCGCCGTTCCCGGACCGGTCACCACGTCGTCGACTGTGCGGGAACTGCACCATGATCGCGCAGGCTGAATCGCAATCGGGCAGTCTCGCCTCCACGTGCCGGACGGTTGGTGAAATTCTCCGACATAGAGATCCCCGCGCTGGGCGTCGGAAATGACCCACAGCCTTGGCCCGTCCCGCGGGCATTCCTCGGCAATCGCCTGGAGCGTGTCCACCGCGGCGATCCGGCAGCCGACCGCGTAGGCGAAGGTCTTCGCGGCCACGACGCCGATCCGGAGTCCCGTGAAACTTCCTGGACCGATGCTCACGGCGACTCCGCTGCAGTCCGCCGGAGTTCGCCCCGTGTGCCGGAAAAGCAGAGCCGTTTCCGCTGTCAGCATTTGGGCGTGTTTGCGTCCCGGTGCGGTCAACAGGCGTTCGGCCAGAAGCCGGCCATCGTCCATGAGGGCGACGCCGCCTTCCGATCCCGAAGTTTCGATTCCCAAAATCAGCATGATTCCGAAGTCTTGTTTTCCGAATTGGGGGTTGGAAGTTCACCGGCTTGCAGTTTATCTTGAAGTATCCGCGTTTTACACGCGCCCCGCCGAAAGCGGGCCTTTCATCCATTTGTTGACGACCATGAAGCTTGATCTTCTAGACCACAACAGCCTTATCCTGGCGAGCACCGCGAGCGAGTTGGTTCTATCGGGCCTCGGAAGCCTGGCCGTCGGCGGGGCGGTGTGGATTCTCGTCCGGCTGATTGGGGCAGGGCTGACTTCGGAAGACGCCGCCCAAACCGACCAATGGCGGTATGATGTCACCCGCATCAACGAACTCCGCCGGCTGAGCCTGCTCTACCGGTTGTTCCAACCGCTGATCCAGGTTCTCGCCGTTTTCAATCGCGGCGTGTTTGCCGACTCCCTTCCCGAAGTCGGCCGGCAAGTGCAGGCGGCGGGCTTTTCCCGGCTGTGGACGCCCGCGGAATACCTCGCCCGGTTGGAGTTGATCGCCCTGTTGATGTCGCCCCTGTATTTTTCCCTCTGCTTGTCCTGGTTCGGCGAGCCGGGGATCATCCTGGCGGTCGTGCTCACCGGGCTGACGGTGTATTGGCTCCGCCGCCGGCTCGCGGCCCAGGCGGCGCATCGGTTGTTCCTGATCAAAAAACGGTTGCCATTCCTGTTGGATCTGTTGACGCTGTTGATGGAAGCCGGCTCGACGTTTTTGCAATCGCTCAAGGAGGCCACCAACGAGTTTCGCGATCAGCCCGTGGGCGTCGAGTTCGGCCGGGTGCTCGCGGAGATGGGCATGGGCAAAAGCCGGACCGAGGCCCTTGAAGGGCTTCGTCGGCGGCTGAGCGATGATGAGATCACGAGCATCGTGGGTTCGATTATTCAAGGCGAAGAACTAGGAACGCCGCTGGCAGTGCTGTTTCGGACGCAAGCCGACGTACTCCGCATCAAACGCACGCAGCGGGCCGAAACGATCGCGGGCGAAGCCGGCGTCAAGATGCTGCTCCCCGCGATTCTGGTGATGATGGCCACCGTCATCATCATCCTGGGCCCGTTTATCCTCAGCTTCCTTTATGCCGATCTTATGTCATAAGCCGCTCAAACGGTAACCGATGTTTGTTTTTTCTGAAAGACTATCGGGATATAGGTTTGTTTTTAGGGGCAAAGGCCACAAAGGAGCAAAGGCCACAAAGTGTTTGGCAGCCGAGAGTCAACGAAACGCTCCGCCCGTCTTTCCTTTGCTCCTCTGGGATTCATTTTGATAGAAGCCTCATGAAAAGAGAACACATTGCTTACAGTTTGAGTAAACTGGATTTTGCGAGTGGTCCAAAACGATTGGTCATTGGTGCTTGGTCATTGGGATTTCTAAGCAATGGGTGATCGCGCCCGTTTGACGGTGACGACCGGTCCCGACCGGGGACGGGTGTTCGAGTTGGCCGAGGAAATGGTCAACATCGGCCGGGGTGCGCAGAATGAGATTGCCTTGACCGACCTGCAAGTCGCCGAGCACCAGGCGACCTTGATGAGCCGCAACGGGCGGTACGCGATTTATTCGCCCTGCGCGGATTCGGTCGAGGTGGATGGCAATGTGATTCCCGCCGAGCAGTGGGTCTGGCTGCCCGACACCGCGCGTATCAAGATGAGCAGTTACACGGGGCTGAGGTTTCAATACGAAGGCACGCGGCCCTCTGGCAACGGCGGCGCGGCTCCCGCGAAGGACAAAGCCAAGCCGCCCGATCAACCCGTCCCGTCGGCGAAGCCGCGCCGCGGGAAAACCGGAAAAGCCGCCCCCGCCGATCGCAAGGTCGCTCGATTCATCACCGACCAAGGCGGCGATGCGCTCGTGCGGCTGGGGGAAGACGGGCATTTGCCGGAGTTGAGCCTGTCCGATTCCCCCGCGAAAAAAGTCGTGCGGGACAAATCCGCCGCCGAGCCGTCCTTTCCCTGGGCGTACGTGGCGGTGGGCGTGAGCCTGTTGTTGACGGTCGTGCTCTTGTTGGTGCCGGCGGACAGCGGACGAACCACGGAAAGCGAACGCGGGCGGGCTCGGCAGGAAATCACCCAGTTCTACGGCGCGCCCGGCGAAGAACCGACCGCCTGGCAGAGGGAACTCCGCGAAGCCCGCCGGGGCATTCCAGCGGCGACTGGCCCGCCGAACGCCGGGCCTATCAAAAGGTGCTCGATCGGCTCAACGCGGAGGAGTACAACCGCCCCGACGCCCCCAGCCACATCGCCCTCACCGGCGACCGCGCCCGCGACCAGGCCCTCCGCGAACTGATCGCCATTTTGTTGAGCCGGTAGAGATCGGGATCTCTGCGAAGAGCCCGAGCCGCGGTTTCGAAGTGATCGAGAAATACCGTTCTTGGTCGTCAGGTTTTTATGCCAGCGGGTTGGGTTACAGCGTCTGGACTTCCACCGACAGCACCGGCGGCAGATGATTGACGATCGCGTTCCAATGGTCGCCCGAGTCGGAGGACGCATAAATCTGGCCGCCGGTCGTGCCGACGTACACCCCGCATGAATCGAGCCCGTCCACCGCCATCGCGTCCCGCAGGATGTTGACGAAGCAGTCCTTCTGCGGCAGTCCCTCGGACAGCGGTTCCCAATCGTTTCCTCCCGTCCGGCTGCGATACACCCGCAGCTTGCCTTCGGGCGGATAGTGCTCGGAATCGCTCTTGATGGGCACCACGTAAACGGTCTCGGGTTCGTGGGCGTGGACTTTGATGGGGAACCCGAAATCGGTCGGCAGGTTGCCGCTGACTTCGTTCCACTGGTCGCCGGCGTTGTCGCTCCGCATCACATCCCAGTGCTTCTGCATGTAGAGCACGTCGGGTTTTGAAGGATGCAGCGTCATCGAGTGCACGCAGTGGCCGACCTCGGCTTCGGGGTCGGGGATGTACTGCGATTTGAGTCCCCGGTTGATCGGCTTCCAGGTCTCGCCGCCGTCGTCCGTGCGGAACGCGCCCGCGGCGGAGATGGCGATGTAGATGCGGTTCGAATCCGCGGGGTCTAAAAGGATCGTATGCAGGCAGAGCCCGCCCGCTCCCGGACACCACTTCGAGCCGTGCACTTCGCGGAGGCCGGCGAGTTCATGCCAGTTCTTCCCGCCGTCGTCCGAGCGGAAGATCGCGGCGTCTTCCACGCCGGCGTAAACGACGTCGGGATTTTCCGGCAGCGGTTCCAGATGCCAGACCCTTTTGAATTCCCACGGGTGCGGCGTGCCGTCGTACCACTGATGCGTCGTGAGCGGCTTGCCCGTGTCGGGGCTGGTGTCGTACACGAACTTGTTGCTCGCCGCGGCGGGCGGACCGGCGGGGGCGGGCACCTTTTCGCCCCCGGGCGGCGACCAGGTTTTCCCGCCGTCGTCCGAACGCTGGATAATCTGCCCGAACCAGCCGCTGCTTTGAGAGGCGTAAATTCGATTGGGATCGGTTTGCGATCCGTTCATGTGATAGACTTCCCATCCGCCGAACAGCGGCCCGTTGACCTCCCAGTTCTGCCGCTTGCCGTCGGAAGTGAGAATAAACGCCCCCTTGCGGGTGCCGACGAGGACGCGAACGCCGCTCATGTGCAGGATCCTTTCTGTGGATTGGGTGTAAAGAACATGCGATTGGTTAAGGGGGACGATTTTACGATGTTTGTTGCACGGCATTTGGGTCCATGTAGATCAGTTCCCAGATGTGGCCGTCGGGATCCTGGAAGCCGTGTTGATACATGAATCCATAGTCTTTGGGATCGGCATAAATGCTGCCGCCCCCCGCGACGGCTTTCTGCACCATCTCATCAACTTCGTCGCGGCTTTCAGAGGACAAGGCCACCAGAACCTCGGACGTGTTCTTGGCATCGGCGATGGTTTTCGGGGTGAAGGCGGCGAATTTTTTCTCGGTCAATAGCATAACGTAAATGTCCGGACTCACCACCATGCACGCGGCGGTTTCGTCCGTGAATTGCGGGTTGAACCCGAAGCCGAGCTTCGCAAAAAAATCCATCGACCGCTTGAGATCTTTAACCGGCAGGTTGACGAAAATGTTTCGGGTCGGTGGCCGATTGATCTGCGCCTCGATGGTCTTCTTGAATTCTTCGTCTGCGGGGCGGATCTCGAACGGATGGCCGTACCGAGGTCCCGGATGGTTCCTCATGAGTTCCACGGCCTGGTCCATGTCCCGGGCTTCCAGGAAGCCGATCCCGCCCAGGACCTCTTTGGTCTCGGCAAAGGGGCCGTCGGTGACGACGACCTTTCCATGTTCCCAGCGGACCGTCTTGGCTGTGCTCGCGCTTTTGAGAGCCTCGCCCGAGTCCAACCAGTGGCCGTTTTCCCTGAGCAGGTCGTCATAGGCAAAGCACTCGGCCACCATCGTGTCCCGCTCGCTTTGGGACATCTGGCTCCATATCAACTCGTTCAGATAACCAAGGCATACAAATCTCACGGTACATTCCTTTCAATAATATGTATGGTGATGACAGGAATCGCCGCTGCGATCAGGATTCCGCGGCTTGTTTCAAGGCATCGATGTCGAGTTTTTTCATTTGGAGAAGCGCCTGCATCACGCGCTGCGGTTTGGCCGGGTCTTTGCCCTGCATCAATTCTTCGAGAATCTTCGGGACGATTTGCCAGGAGACGCCGAACTTGTCTTTGAGCCAGCCGCATTGCTGGGTCTTGGGGTCGCCGCCTTCGGAGAGTTTGTCCCAGTAGTGGTCCACTTCGTCCTGCGTTTCGCAGTGGACCTGGAAGGAAACGGCTTCGTTGAACTGGAACATCGGGCCGCCGTTGAGGGCCGTGAATTTCTGGCCGTCCAATTCGAACGACACCGTCATCACGCTGCCCGCCGGCTTGCCGTGAATTTCCTTCCCGGCTTCGCTGTAGCGCGAAATGCCGACGATCTTCGAGTCGGGAAAGATCGATAAATAGAAATTCGCCGCCTCTTCGGCCTGGTCGTCGAACCACAGACAGGGTGTGATCGGTCGCATGCGAACTCGCTCCTGGAATGAGGTGATTTGCGAGGAAAACTATTTCCGGGAGGGTGCCTGGGCGCAATGGAATGGATCAAGCGAAAAACACGCCTCGAAACCTGGGGCCATGGGAGTTATTTCTCCCGCGTCCACAGCCCCAGTGTTCGTTTCAAACGTTATTCATAGAGGAACCTGCGCCCAGCCGCCCAACCACTTACAGTTGGAGTAAGTCTAAGAAAAACTATTTCCGCTTATTGATTTCGGCTTTCAGCCGCTGTTCCTGTTCTTGGAGTTCGGAGGTGAAGGCTTCGCCGAAATCTTCCGGCTCAAACACGGGGCGGATTTCGATTTCGCAGTCTTCGCTGTGCGGATTGGGGCAGCGCTTGACCCATTCGATCGCTTCGGCGAGCGATTGGACCTGCCACATCCAATAGCCGGCGACGAGTTCCTTCGTCTCGGCGAACGGGCCGTCGATCACGGTGCGATCCTTTCCCGAAAACCCCACGCGGGCCGATTGGGAACTCGGCTTGAGGCCGTTGCCGTCCAACATGATCCCGGCTTTCACGAGTTCCTCGTTGAACTTGCCCATCTCCGTCAGGAGTTCCTGGCTGGGCATGACGCCGGCTTCGGAATCTTGGGTGGCTTTGACGAATACCATGACCTTCATTGGAAAATCTCTCCGCAATTGGGAATGTTTAAAGGACGGTTCTTAGTTGTTCGGCAGGTCGGGGATTTCGAGCACCGGGCGGATTTCCACGGTGCCTTTTTTGGCTCCGGGGATTCGCTGGGCGATGCGGATCGCTTCGTCGAGATGGGGGACATCGACGAGAAAATAACCGCCCAGGTGCTCCCGCGTCTCGGCGTAGGGGCCGTCGGTGACGAGCGGTTTGCCTTCGCGGATCCGCACGCTCGTCGCCGTCGCCACCGGATGCAGCGGATTCGCCGACACGTACTGCCCGTTCGCGTGGAGGTCCTGGGCGAGTTGGGTGGAATTGACGTAGCACGATTGCCTTTCGTCGTCGTTCATGGCATCCTCGGCCATATAAATCAACAGCATGTATTTCATCGCGGGGCCTTTCGTTGGCGAAATGGGTGTGTTCTCGAGAACGGAAGCTTGGGCGTTGGGTGGCACGGGTGGCACGCCCTGAGGAACGAAGGGCGTGGTCGTTTTGATAGAGGCACGCCCTTCGCTGCGCCAGGGACGTGCCACTTTGGGCGTCTGATAGTATGTCGAACGGCGGGCCCTCCAATAGACACGATTTGCGAATTTTTTCTGAAATTGTTCGCCGGCGTCAGGCGGAGACGGCGAGCCGGCTTTCCCGAAACGCCGCGAGATGTTCGTCCGCCGTGCGGTTGGTCTGCTCGATGCGGCTGTAAAGTGCATCCAAAGCGAGCTTTAGGACTCGTTCCGGCTGCTCGGTGGCACAGAGGTAGCTCGCGAGCGGTTCGATCACGCGGTCCACATCGATTAAGGTCGCTTGATGGGTTAAGGGCGGGGTGTTGTTCATCGTTGGGTCTCCGGTAAGATGGTTTGGGGAAGTTTTTCGCCTTACATCAAACAGTCGAACGGTCCGGCTCCCAATCGACACCCTTTCCGATTTTTTTGAACCAAACGACATGTCGGCGGAAGTTCATGCAGCGATTGATGCGGTGTACCGCTCCGATTGGGGGCGGATTGTGGCGTCGCTGATTCGCTCGTTCGGGGATTTTGACATCGCGGAAGAAGCAGCCCAGGAAGCATTCGCCGCCGCGGTGAAAGATTGGCCGGTCTCGGGCGTGCCCCAATCGCCGCCGGCTTGGATCATCCAAACCGCCCGGCACAAAGCCATCGACGGCATTCGCCGCCGGCGGACACTGCAGGACAAATTAAAATCGATCGCCCAGGAGGAATCCATCCAGTTTCCCGAGGGCGGCGAACTCGATTCCGAGTCGATTCCCGACGATCGGCTGCGGCTGATTTTTACGTGCTGTCATCCTTCGTTGGCTCACGAAGCGCAGATCGCCTTGACGCTCCGCATGCTCGGCGGCCTGGAGACGGACGAGATCGCCCGGGCGTTTCTGGTGCCCACGGCGACGATGGCCCAGCGGCTGGTGCGGGCGAAGCGGAAAATTCGCGATGCGGGCATTCCGTACCGCGTTCCCGACACGAACGACCTGCCCGACCGGTTGGACGCCGTGCTGACGGTGATCTATCTGATCTTCAACGAAGGCTACTCGGCCACGCGGGGGGAATCGCTGATACGCAGCGACTTGTCCGCCGAGGCGATTCGTCTGGCCCGGTTGATGAGATCTTTGATGGACTCGAACCCTCCCGCGGAAGTCACCGGCCTAACCGCCTTGATGCTGCTCCACGATTCCCGCCGGCGCGCTCGGCTCGATGAGAACGGCGATCTGGTCGTGCTCGAAGATCAGAACCGCAGCCTCTGGGATCAGAATCAGATTGCGGAAGCCTTGCCCCTCGTGGCGGAGGCGCTTCGGGAATCGCCGGGGGCGTTTGCGATCCAGGCCGCGATCGCCGCGGTGCATTGCCAGGCGGCGAAAGCTGAGGAAACCGATTGGCCGCAGATTCTGGCGCTTTACAATCTCTTGGAACAGTTGCAGCCGTCGCCGATCATCTCGCTGAACCGCGCGGTGGCGGTGGCGATGGTGGAAGGCCCGGAACCGGCGCTAAAAGTCATCGAAGAACTCGCCGCGGGCCAACTGGAAGATTACCATTTGCTCCACGCCGCGCGGGCGGACCTGCACCGCCGCAATGGTTCATTCCGCGAGGCCGCCCAGAGTTACGCCCGAGCTTTGGAACTGGTGACCAACGACAGCGAACGGCGGTATCTGCAAAGGCGGTTGGCGGAAGTCGAGTCGGCGGACGTTAACGGAAAAGGAACATAATGGACCCCGCCCCGGGAAATTTGCCCGATCAAACGGCAGCCGACGCTCCCGGCCGAGTTTATGCGGGAACCGTTGTCGCGGTGCGCGGGACGGTGGTGGATATTGAGTTCTCCGGCCGGGTGCCGCCGTTGGAGTCGGAACTGCAATGCCAACTGGGCGATTCGTGGATTCCCTGCGTGGTGCATTCGCATTTGGATGCGCGGGTGGTGCGGGCGATTGCGGTGGACTCCACGCGCGGTCTGCGGCATGGAGCGAAGGTGATTTCCGAGGGGTTGCCGATTTCGGTCCGCGTGGGAGCGGAGCTTTTGGGACGGGTCGTCGATTTGCGGGGGCGGGCGATCGACGGCGGTCCCAATTTGGATGAAGGCCGGCGCGTGCCGATCCATCGTTCGCCGCCCGGCCCGTCCATGCGGCGGGCGGGCGGAGAGCTTTATCCCACGGGGATCAAAGTCATCGACCTGTTTTGCCCGTTCGTGTATGGCGGACGGGCGGCGGTGTTTGGCGGGGCGGGCGTGGGCAAAACGATCGTGCTCACCGAGTTCATCCACAATGCCATCGAGCAGCTTCAAGGCGTGACCGTGTTCGCGGGCATCGGCGAACGCTCCCGCGAAGGCCTGGAACTCTGGGAAGAACTGCAGCGCCGCGGCGTGATGGACAAGACCGCCATGGTCTTCGGCCAAATGAAAGAGCCGCCCGGGGCGCGGTTTCTCGTCGGGATGGCGGCCCTTACGATCGCCGAGTATTTCCGCGATGAGCTGAAGAAGGACGTGCTGTTCGTCGTCGATAATCTTTACCGCCACGTGCAGGCGGGGATGGAAGTCTCCGGCCTCTTGGGGCGGATGCCTTCGCGCGTCGGCTATCAGCCCACCTTGGCGGCCGACATTGCCTCCGTCGAGGAACGCATCACGGCGACCAGGAATGGCGGGATGGTGTCGGTGCAGGCGATTTACGTGCCCGCCGACGATTATTCCGACCCCGCGATCACACATATCTTCTGGCACATGGACAGTTCGCTGGTGCTCTCGCGGAACGTCGCTGCCGAGGGGCTGTATCCCGCGGTCGATCCGCTCGAATCCTCATCCAAAGCTCTCGACCCGGCGATTGTGGGGAACCAACACTATGAAGTCGCCCAGGAGGCCCGCCGCGTTCTGGGCCGGTATGAAGAACTGAAAGACATCATCGCCATGCTGGGGATCGATGAACTGTCCGATGAGGACAAAACGATCATCCACCGGGCACGGCGGTTGCGGAACTTTCTGACGCAGCCGTTTTTTGTGACGGAGAATTTCACCGGCATCCCCGGCGAACTGGTATCGCGGGAGGAAACCGTGGCCGGCGTCGAGGCGATTTTGGCGGGGACCTGCGACGGACTGGAAGAAGATCAAATTGTTTATGATCGGGGCCATCAAAGGGATCGGCGCCGATGGCTGAAGGCTTGCTGAAGATCATCGTCCGCACGCCGCACGAAACGGTGCTCGAAACCGAAGCCCGCTCGCTGCGGGTGCGGACCGAAACCGGGCAAGTGGGACTTCGCCCGTCCGTCGAAGGGCAGGTGCTCGCAATCGAAGCGGGGGTGGCCTTGGTTCGTAAAGCCGACGGTTCGGAGACGTTCATCGGAAACGCGGGCGGACTGCTTGTGTGCGACGGGGAGACGGCGACCTTGCTCACGCCCCTGGCTGTCGTCGGCGAAAACGAAGAGGCCATCGCCTCGGAACTGGACCGCGTACTCACGCTGCCCAGTTCCGAAATGGAAGTCCGCTCAATGTTGACCCGGCTCGAAAGCGAGATCGTCAATGAACTCCAACAAGAGCGGCGGCCCGTGCTGCGCGGAGGGGAGGGCGGATGAAATTGCCCTCGGACAAAGCCCCCCGGCGCGACATTCGCCAGGCGTGCCGCCGCGGGATCGAACGCTTCCGCGCGCGGGAACCCGGGCACGCCGCGTTCTGGCGGTCGATGGCCGTCCTGGGAGGCATCGGCTGGCCGATCGTGTTTTTGACCGTGGGCGGGGCGGTGTTGGGGCATTGGCTCGATCGGCGGTGGGACACCGGGATTCGCATGACGTTGATGCTCCTGTTTCTGGGCGTGATCCTGGGAAGCACGGCGGCGTGGCATCTCGTGCAAGGAACCCGCAAACCATGACGGCGGCGTTCGGGATCGGTGCGGGCGTCGGCCTGGCTTTGGGCATCGGCCATGCGTGGGTGCTGTGGAAAGCCTCGCAGCCCCCGTTCCGCTGGGCGGGCGGCGCGCTCCTTCGGATCTTACCGGTGGCGGCCGTGTTTATCATCGCGGCTTTTCTCGGAGGGATCATTCCAGTCGCGATCGGGTGGGCCGTCGGGTTTCCCGTCAGCGTCGCCGCGATTGCATTCAAGGGCTCGACATGACCGAATTTCACATCTTCGACGACCCGATTGTGTTTGAACTCGGCTCGGTGCCCGTCACGCGGACGATTGTGACGACGCTGGGCGTCTCCGCGAGTCTGACGATCGCAGCGGCGGTTCTGTTTTGGACCTTAAACAGCCGGCCGCGCGGTTCCCTGGCGGCGGTGGCGGAAATCGTCGTCACCTGGCTCGATGATCTTGTCCGCGACGTCGTGGGCCGGCCCCAGCCTTGGCTCGCTTCGTTTTCGGGAAGTCTGTTCCTGTTCATCGCGGCGTGCAATTTGTCGGGGCAGCTTCCGGGCGTTGCCCCGCCGACGGCCAATCTCGCCACGACCTCGGCGCTCGCGATCATTGTGTTCTTCGCCGTCCCGATGACGGGCGTCGCCAGCCGCGGCGTGCGGGGTTATCTTAGGCATTACCTTTCGCCGAATCCGATTTTGTTTCCGCTGCATTTGATCTCGGAACTCTCCCGCACGCTGGCGCTCGCCGTGCGGTTGTTCGGGAATATGATGTCGGGGCATTTGATCGTTTTGCTGTTGGTGTCGCTCGTGGGGTTTCTTGTCCCCATGCCCTTGATGGCCCTCGATCTTTTGATCGGATTGCTGCAAGCGTACATTTTCACGCTGCTCAGCACCGTGTATATTGGAGCCGCCCTCCGCAGTGCGGAAGAGTGAAGACAGCGCAGAGCCAAGAGCCGAGGGCGGAGAGCCAGGAATGAAACCGCTTTGAATGGCAGCACGGGATAGACTCAACTTCAAGGGAATGCTCGATGGATGCGGAAACTGCGCGGACGATTCTGGTGGCCGTTTCGATTGGGACGTGCGGGCTCACGACGGCCCTCGGGGCGATTGGGGCCGCGATGGGGGAAAGCCGCATCGGAGCCGCGGGCATGGACGCCATCGCCCGCCAGCCGGACGAGTCGGCCTCGATCACGCGGAACCTGTTTGTGAGCCTGGCGATGGTGGAATCGACCGCGATTTTCTGTTTGGTCATCGGACTGATTCTGTTGTTCGCCAATCCGCTGATGCCCGCGGGAGGATAGGAACCGCGTGTCTCCGCCGCTGACGACATTTCTGTTCGAAGCCGCTAACTTCCTGGTCCTGGCGGGCGTGTTGACCTGGCTCTTGTTTCGGCCCGTGCGCAGCGCCATTGAAAAGCGGCGGGAATCCATCGCTCGCGAGCACCAACAGGCCGCGGAAAAACTCGCGGACGCCGACCGCATGCGGGCGGAAATCGCCGAGCGGCTCAATCAATTGGATGAGGAACTCCGCGCCCAGCGGGAAACGGCCAAGAAGGAAGCCGGAGAAGAGGCCGAGCGGATCGTCGCGGAGACGCGCGAGGCGGCCGAGCGCGAACGGGCCGCACTCAAACGGCAGATGGCTTACCTGGAACATGCCCGCGTGGAACGGCTGTCAAACATCATCGCGGCCACGACCGGGCAGGCGGTCGGGCGATTGCTCCAGGACATCGCGGATTCCGATCTCGACGAGGCGTTGCTTAAAGAGGGCCGAAGCCGGCTCGCCTCCTTCAACGGCAAAAAGATCGCCCCCGTCATCGTCGAGTCGGCCCGCAAGCTCACCGACGAAGAACGCATCAACCTGCAAAACGCCCTCAAAGAGGCCGGTCAAACGATCGAGTTTCGCGTCGCGGAGGAGTTGAAAGTTGGCCTGCGGATCTCGACCAACCAGGGGTTGATCGATCTCTCCGGCGCGGGTCTCGCCGAGTTCGCCGAACGCAGCCTGTCCGCGCAGCTCAAACAGTTCGGCGAAGAGCCGGAACGAGATGGATCGACTTAGAGTCTTTCCCACATAAGCCTGAAAAACGAGCGGCATGGCGCTAGCCGCCGGCGTGCGTCCTCTATACTCGACCGGCGGCTAGCGCCGTGCCGCTTACATCAATGCCACTTATGGGAGAGTCTCTTAATGGGATTCGCAGTTGCCTCCGCCGCATCGATGGGGTTATTCTCTGTTTCACCACGCGTTTTTTGAGGACCAACTTCTGGCTCTCCGCTCTTTGCACTTCGCTCGCCGCTCGCTTATGCCGGATCCCATTGACATTTTGGAAAACTCGGTCCAAAAGGCCGGGCGCGGTTTGGCGTTGTCGGAAGGCTTCAAGCCGCGGGGCGTGATCCGCCGCGTGGGCGACGGCGTGGCGTTTATCGTCGGGTTGGAGAACGTCGGCTACGAGGAACTGTTGCTCTTCGATTCCGGGGCCTACGGGATGGCCTACGACATCCGCCAGGGCAGCGTGGGCGCGGTGCTGCTCGCCGGAGCCGAGCGGGTCGGTGCCGGGGAAGGCGTGGTTTCGCTGGCCCGCTTGCCTTCGATTCCCGTGGGGCCGGGCACGCTCGGGCGGATTCTCGATCCCTTGGGCAATCCGCTCGACGATGGCCCGACCCTCAATTCCGACGAAAGGCTGCCGCTGTTCCGGCCGGCACCCGAGTTCATCGACCGTAAGAGCGTCGATGAGCCGCTGCTCTCCGGCGTGACGATCGTCGATTCCGCCATCCCCGTCGGGCGCGGGCAGCGGGAACTTATCATCGGCGATCGGAACACCGGCAAATCGGCCCTGTGCCTGGACATTGTCGCCAACCAGAAGCCGGGCGACGTGTGCTGCGTTTATGTGTCGATCGGCCAGCCCATGTCCCGCGTGCTGGCATTGCGGGAAACGCTGATCGATGCCGGCTGTTACGACAACACCGCGATCATCGCCGCGGATGCTTCGATGGCACCGGGCCTCCAATACCTGGCTCCTTACGCGGGGGCTTCGGTGGCCGAGTCCTTCCGCAATCGCGGCGGGCATTCGCTGGTGGTCTATGATGATCTGACGAAGCACGCCGACGCCTACCGCGAACTCGCGCTGCTTTTGGAGCGTCCCCCCGGCCGCGAGGCGTTTCCCGGCGACATTTTTTATATCCATGCCGAGCTCTTGGAGCGAGCCACGGCTCTGCGGGCGGAATCCGGCGGCGGCTCGGTGACGGCGCTGCCCATTATCGAAACCACCGAGAGCGATATTTCCGCCTACATCCCGACGAATTTGATCTCCATCACCGACGGCCAAATCTATCTCGACACCACCCGCTTCGAGCGGAACCAGCGGCCGGCGATCGACATCGGGCGGAGCGTGTCGCGGATCGGCTCGGCCGCGCAGCCGGCTTCCATTCGGGCCGCCTCGCGGAACCTGCGGATTCTCATGTCCCGCTTCGAAGCCCTCGAAGCCCTGACCCGCGTGGGGCTGGATGTGGATGAAGCAACCCAAGCCACGATTGGCCGGGGCCGGCTGATGCGGGATCTGTTGAGACAACCGCGGTTCGCCCCGCGCTCGCCCGCCGAGCAAGTGCTGACTTTGACCGCCGTCCATGAAGGCTGGCTGAAGGATGTCACCCTGGACAACGCGAGACGCCGAATCGCAAATATCCTCGCAACCGCCCGCCGAGAGATTCCTAACATCATCGCCGACCTCGACGCCGGCAAACTTCCGGACGGCTGGCAAGAGCAACTCCGCCAGATTGCCGAGCGCGAATCGGCACGACATTGAAATAAAACCTGGAGAGAATTTGGGTGGCACGCCCCTGAGTGAAGCGAAGGGCGTGGCGAACGCAAGAACCACGCCCTTCGTTCCTCAGGGCGTGCCACCCGAGCCGAGCGCGAATCGAGGAGTTTGAAATGAAGCATGGCCAGGATTTGAAGCGCCGCCTGCATACGTTGGAGACGCTCTCCGAAGCCGTATCGGCGATGAAGTCGCTGGCGGCCCATCACTTTCGCAAGTCCCGCGAAGGGCTGGCCGCCGCCCATGCCTACCGCGAAGGCATCGAGGAAGTCGTCGCCGCGATGAATTTCGCGCCGCCCGTGAGCACAACGTCAGCATCCGCAACCCTGCTGATTGCCAGCGACCTGGGACTCTGCGACGGCTACAACACCCGCCTCACGCAGTCGGCCATTCAGCATGTTCGCCAAACGGGGGCTCAAAGGCTCTATTGCGTCGGGCACCGCCCGGCCAACGGACTGACCCAAGCGGGTTTGACGATCTCCCGGCAATACCGGGCCCCGAGCAGCATCGCCGGGCTGACCGAACTGCTGTTGGAACTCGCGCAGGATTTACTGGAGGACTATCTCGACGGCCGGTTCGATCGATTGGAGTTCATCTCCGCCCGGTTCGCGGGCGTCGGCGAATTTACGCCGGTCGTCACCTCCGTCCTGCCCATCGAGCCCGCGCAAAAAGTCCCGGCTGATCCCTTCGCCTTATGTCAGCGAAAGCCATCTCGCAGCGGTGACGATCCGCGAATACCTTTACATTCGGCTGTTTCAGACGCTGCTCGATTCCCTCGCCTCGGAACACGGGGCTCGGCTGGTGGCCACGCAATCCGCCGAGGAATGGCTGTCCTCCAAAGTAAAAGCCACGCACCGCAGCCTGCTTTCGCTCCGCCGGGAGGCGACCACGCAGGAAGTCCTGGAAATCGCCAGCTCGGTCCGGCACGCGCTTCAGGATCGAGCCCCCTGACCGGCGCGGATTCTCGACAAGTCGCGGCGGCATCTTGCGGCCGTGGTTCGACCTCGGCGGCTGGAAGCCGCCGCTACGGAACGGACAGCGATTTGAACTCGAAGCGGATCGGCACGTCGATGATCAGTGTGGGGGCGACGTAGGTGAAGCGGTAATCGTCCTTGCCCCCGGGGAGGTTGTCGAAGTTGTATTCCACCATCACGCCGCCGTCGGTCTGGAGGTCGGTGCGGTATTGCTGGCCGCGTTCGATCCGCCGTCCTTGGGCATCTTCCAAAAACACGCGGTTATGGAAGATCCACGTGCGATGCGATTCAAACGCGGGGCCGCCGGTGTCGTAATGCACCGTGACGCGGACGACGGCCGATTGCCGATCCGCGTGCTTCTTGTCGGGCTCAAACTCGACCTCGTTGAGCGTCACCGTCACGCCTCCCCGCCGGCGGGCGGCTCCGGTCGATTTCGCCAAATCGCTGAAAGTGATGTCCTCCGAATCCGCCGCCACGGTCAAGGTCGCCTGGCCGGTCAGTTCGACGGCGTCCGCCTGGAAAGGCTTTTGCACCTGGTAGTCCATGTGGAATGTCGCCTCGGTGCCGCCTTCGCCCAAGGGCAGTTCCAGCTTCTGGGCGGGATTGAAGGGATCGAGCGATCGGCCCTTTTTTGTGCGGGCGGAAAAGTCTTTGCCGGCGAGCTTCAAAAACAGCGGCCGCAGCCGAGGCTCGGCGGACAACCGGAACGGCACCCGCAACAATTGCTGATCGTCTTTCCCGAACCGCGTGCGGAGCTTGAGCGGATCGACCTCCACGCGAAACGCCCCCACGTTCGTCGAGGCGCTGGGCTTAATGGCCGTTTTCGAATCCGGTTCTAAAACCAGTTCGGAGCGGTTGATGTTCCCTTTCGCGGAGCCATCGATCACGAAGCCCGCGTCTTTGGCGAGATGTTCCATCACGTCCCAAAATGGCTCATTGGAAACATCGAGCGACACGGAGCGTTCGCGCATCGCCGGGGGGAGCGCGGAGGCGTCAATCGCATTGCCGGTCCGTTCGGCAACGGCTTTCAGAATGTTTTCGAGCGGCGCGGTTTCTTTCAAAGTGATCCGGGCGGGTTTGACGGACTCCCGCGCCTGGGCTTCTTCGAGCCGGACCCGCACCCGCCGCACGGCCTGTTTGACCGAAGCGCTCGGGAGCAATTCCGGCGGCGGCAGCATCGGCAGGATCTCCGGGCCGGCTTCGAGCAGTTCTTTTTCCGCCGCCGAGCGCTCCTTCAAAGTGTCGGCATCCAACCTCGCGATTTGCTCCGCGACCCATTCCTTCTTTTGCATGGTTTTCGCCGGGGCATCTTCCGCGTCGCCAAAACTCGGTAAGACCAAGCATCCCGCGAAAGGCAGAAATAGGAACCACAAAGACACGAGGGAACGCGGACGGATTTTGCGCATCGGAACGTTCGCGGCCGTCGTTATTCGATATGTCGTCATGTGCATGGAATCCTCCTCTCGGCTTTTTTCGCGTTGCCCCTCGCCCTGTTTTCAGTTTCGCAGACGGCGAAATCGGAAACCAGTGCAATCCGCGTGTTGTCGCCTTTGGGGGCCGAACTGCCTAAGATTGAAGAAAGCTCAGTCCGCTTTGCTCCTTTCCCATCTTCATCGATCAATCTCATGGCCCGACACGATTTGGAATTGCCCGTTTTGCAGAATTGGAGTTGCCACAATTGCAGCGGGTGTTGCCGGCAGCATCAGATTGAAATCACCGCGGAAGAACGCGAGCGGATCGAACGGCAAAATTGGACCGCCGACGACGGCATCCCGCCGGGGCAGCCGTTGTTTCAATCCCTGGGGCCGCGGTGGAACAAGCGGTCGGCGCTCGCCCATCAGCCGGACGGGGCCTGCGTGTTTTTGAACGAAGACGGCCTGTGCCGGATTCACGCCAAGTTCGGCGAAGCCGCCAAACCGCTCGCCTGCCGGGTCTATCCGTATGCGTTTCACCCCGACGGCAAGAAGGTCGCGGTGAGCCTCCGGTTCAGTTGCCCTTCGGTCGTCTCGAACCTGGGAAAGCCCTTGGCCGAAAACGCCCGCGAACTCAAAAAGCTCGCGTCGCTCGTGGTGCCGATCGAGGCCCGCGAGATTCCGCCGCCCCCCATCAACCGCCGCGAAAAACTCGGCTGGGCCGACTTTCACCAGTTCATCACGGCGATCGACCAAGGCCTCGCGGCGGACGATGCGGGGATCGGAATCAAGCTGTGCCGAACGCTCGGTTGGCTGCAGTTGGTGGAAGCGGCGCGGTTCGAGAAGATCCAGGGCGGCCGGCTGGCGGAGTTTTTGGAACTCATTATCGGAGCGACCGCGGCCGAGGTGGACGCTTCGCTCGCGAACACGGAGCCCAAGGAACCCAGCCGCACGGGGCGGCTGCACTTTCGGATGCTGCTCGCGCAATACGCCCGCAAAGACACCGCGGCGGACGTGGCTTCGGGCTGGAAAGGCCGGCTGCGGCTATTGAAAGCCGCGCTCAAGTTCGCCCGGGGGAAGGGGAATCTGCCCGCGCTCCAGACCGCGGTCGGCGAGGTGCCGTTTGCGGAGGTGGAGAACGTCTCACGGGATCTGCCCGCCGGGGCCGAGGAGATGTTCACGCGGTATTTCCGGGTCAAAGTCCAGGGCCTGCATTTCTGCGGCCGGGCGTATTACGACGTTCCGCTGGTCGAAGGATTTCAAAGTCTGGCGCTGATGTATCCGGTGACGACCTGGCTCGCCCGCTGGCTGGCGGTCACAAATCGCCGCGACGGTGTGACGCTGGAAGACGTTTCGCAGGCCCTCGCGATCGCGGACCATCATCACGGCTACTCGCCCGCCCTCGGCACGGGCACCGCCCGCCGCCGCGTCCGCCAGCTTTCGCAACTGGGCGACATCCGCAAACTCTGCCTGTGGTTCGCGGAAAGCCGCGTCGAGAACGACACGTCCCAGAAAAACTTGTAAGCCGCGAGCGGTTCTGTTCCCGGTTCAATGGACCAGAATGAATTCATTCGAGTTCAAAAAAGCCCAGAACACGTCTTGCAGGGCTTCGACGCCGGCGCGGGGGTCGTTGTTGGCGGCGGCTCGGCGGAGCTTGATGAGTTTGCGGGCCGCGGCGAGTTCATGCGGAGTCGGTTGCCGGGACAACGCCGCGAGGCACAGCCGGCGGATCTTATCCGTTTCGCTGCCGGGACTATAAAGCACGGCCGCGAAATAGGTCCCCTGTTTAGGCCGGACCGCTTGCTCCACGAGTTCGCTGTTCATTAACAGCAGCGCCTGAGGCACCGTGCCCTCGAACTGCGTTTCCTCGTCGTTTTCTTCGGTCTCGAAGGCCGTGACGAATTGCTGGAGCCATTCCTGCCGCTGCCTTTGGATGTCGTCCCAACTCGAACCGGCGGCCATCTGGGCCCGGGTTGCGACCAGCAGCGAATCGTAAAGCTGCTCGGCCGTCATCGAGCGGACATACATTCGACTGAACATCGGCGTCTCGCCGATGGACGGGTTGTCGCGGTCGTTGCCGGGGGAAAACCGGCTGGTCCGCTGATAGGGATCGGACAGGCAAATCCAGCGGATGAGTTGTTTCACATCGTAGCCGCTTTGGATGAATTCCTCCGCCAGCCGGTCCAAAAGCTCGGGATGCGAGGGGATTTTGTGTGGCCCCATGTCGTCCAGCGGCTGCGTAAATCCGTAGCCGAAAAAGTGAGCCCACGTGCGGTTGACCATCGCTTTCGCCAGTTGATCCCTTTCGCCGGTCGTCATCAACTCCGCGAGTTCCCGCCGGCGGTTGGTGTGCGGTTTCGGGCTGACTTCGACGCCGGCAAACCGGGGATAAGCCGCCTGCATCACGCCCTTGCGGTCTTCGTAAAACGTCGGCCCGCCCTCCGGTCTGGAGACGAGGGCCCGCGTCATCCGCGACTTCCCGCCGGGCAATTCCAGCCGCCGGCGTTCGATGCCTGTTTGCTGAAAGAAGCTGTTGAGTTCCCAGAACTCGCTTTGCTGCGATTCGTTCCAGGGGTGCTTGTGGCACTGCGTGCATTGGACCTGCCTGCAGAGAAACAGCCGGGCCGTGATCGCCGTCGCGGGCACGGCTTCGTTGTTGAGATGGGCCAGAAGAAACCCCGACGCTCCGTTTTCTTCGGCCGGTCCTTCCGCGGAGACCAGATCGTAAACGACTTCGCTCCACGGGCGGTTGCGGGCGAAGCTTTCGCGGAGGAAGCGGTGCACCGCGAACCGGTCCACTTCCCGCTCGGTGGACCGCCCCACCAGCAGGTTCGTCCACACCGTCGCAAAATTGCGAACGTAGGCGGGGTCGTCCAGAAGCTCGTTGATTTTGAGGACCCGCTTGTCCGACCGGGCGTCTGCAAGAAACTCCTCGACCGCATCCGGCGGCGGGATATGCCCCACCAGATCGAGATGCACGCGGCGGAGCCACTCGGCATCGCCGGCGATCGGCGAAGGCGCGAGTTCCGCCGCCTTCCAACCGTCCTTGATGCCTTGATTGATGGCGGCCACGATCGCGGCTTCCGATCCGTGCCGGGGCTCGGGTTTTTCCTTGGGCTCTTTCGTGCCGAGTCGATTCGGCCCGTCGATGGGAGATTTTGGATGCGAAGCCCCCCGCGGTGCATGCTGGGCAATCGCGGGCCAGGGGTCGTCCTTCCTGGGAGACCCTTTGGACGGCTGCACCGCAATCAACGGCGACGGGTTCTTTGGCAGTCGGTTCCGGTCCGGGGGATTCTTTGGCGAAGTCGCGGGTTTGGCGTCGTGCGGCCGGTTCACCACGCGGGGATTTGCCGATTCGTCTCGGAACACTCCCCCCGACCAAAGCCCCAAGCCCGCGAACAGCAAGACCGCGAGCGCGAGCAGACTCTGTTTCGCCTGAAAGAAGCGCCGACGGGAAGTCGGTTTGGAAGACGGACCCGGCTTTCCGTTGCCTTGGATCGAGGATGCCGCCGGGATTGGATCGGGCGATTCTCCCGCGATCGCGGTGTCCCAATATAAGGAACCGTGGAGTTCGATGTAGTCCCGGTAAATCCGCCGGGCACCGTGGTCGCCCAGGACCCACTCTTCCAGCCGCTCGGCTTCTTCCGCGGCGAGGCGGTCTTCGCAGAGAGCTTCCAGGAGTGTCCACAATTCGTGGCGGGGATCGGAAAACTGGCTGTTGGGGGAGATCATGGCCCGGCCTCCGCGCTCAGTTCGCGATGGATGCACTCGAGCAACGTCCGGCGGATGCGCCCAGCGACTGATAAACCGAATTGACCGGCCGCTCCAAAACCTCGGCGAGACTCGTGCCCGTTTCGCCGGGCTGGTAGCGGCGTTCGATGAGTTCGCGGTCCTTTGTCCGCAGCTTGCCGAGGCATTTCATCAGCGCCTCCCGCCGGGCGTCCCAATGCTCGCCGTCGTCCGCGTCTTCGTCGGCGAGATGTTCCACAAAGCGATCACTGAAGTGCAGCTTGTCTTTGTGGTTTCGCTGCCGGTATTTCAGAATCTCGTACTTGGCGATCTGCGAAGCCCAGGCCAGGAAATTCGTGCCCGGCGTGAACTGCGAGAACTTCCGCCAGATGACGATGTTCGTCTCCTGCAGGATCTCCTCGGCTTCCACCGGATTGGGCACCCGCGTGAGCAGGTACAAAAACAACGGCCGCTGATAGCGCGTAAACAACCGCACGAACTCCTCGTCGGGGGGAGAGAAGGTGGTGGGGTTGGAGTTCGACGCCATCTTGGAGAAGTCCTAATGACCAAGCACCAATGACCAAAAAAACGAGGCGAGCGGCCGGCGTCAGCCGGCTGATTATTTTCGACGATTGAAACGGTTTGATTCTCATGGGACTCACGCCCCACGCTCGTCAGGTTGTACACAAAGAGGCGGGGAATCACGCGTGATTCCCCGCCTCCTGGCCCGCACCGTCAGGGAACGGTAGTCAGGTCCGATTGATTCAAGCACCAAAGCGGCACGTTCCCATTCCGCGTGCTCGGGTTCGGGCCAGGATATTTTCCGTCTTTTTTCAAGGCTCTCCGAAGACCAGCCCGCAGCGCAAGGCTGTTGAAATTCCCTCGCTTGCGCTTCGGGCTAATTAGAGCTCTTGGCTCTTTATCAGCCGATGAGTTCTTTGATCGGCGTGCCGCCGTTGGCGAGGCGCATCGGGCGGCCGTTTTTCGAGGTGTGCACGGTGTCGATGGGAATGCCCAAGGCATAAGCGACCGTGGCCCAGATGTCGCCGGGCAGGTAGCTCTTACCGACGACCGAGGTGCCGTCGGCATCGGTTTCGCCGATCGCCTGGCCGTTCCGCAGTCCGCCGCCGCCGATCATCACGCTCCAACTGGCGGCCCAGTGGTCGCGGCCGACGTTCTGGTTGATCCGCGGGGTGCGGGCGAACTCGCCCATCCACACGAGCGTCGTGTGTTCGAGCAGGCCCCGCGAGCGGAGGTCCTGCACCAAGGCGGCGATGCCTTGATCGAGCGTCGGCAACTTCTGCGTGCGGAGGTTGTTAAACACATCGTTGTGCAGGTCCCAGCCGCCCAGGTTGACTTCCACGAAGGGCACGCCGGTCTCGACGAGCCGGCGGGCCATCAAGAGGCCTTTGCCGAAGTTGTTGTTGCCGTAGGCTTCGAGGACTTCGGGCTTTTCGTCGGCGACTTTGAAGGCGGCCATCTGATCCGAGGTCATCAGGTTGACGGCTTTCTCGTAGACTTCGCGGTGGGCTTTGGGGGCTTCGCCTCGCTTCGAGCCGATGAAGTTCGACTCCACGACATCAAGCATCGCCAGCCGCTGGTTGAGCCGGCCTTTGCTCACATCGCCCATGCTGGCGTTTTTGATGTTGCCGTTGGAATCCACGTCGAACGGAGCATGGGTCATGCCCATATAGCCCGGGCTGCCGGCTCCGCCGCCGATGGACACGAACGCCGGGATTTCCAGTTGGGGCCGCTTTTTGCCGACTTCGTAGCTGACGACCGAACCGAACGTCGGGTGCACGACGGTGGGGTTCGGGACGAACGAGGTGTGCATAAAATACCGGCCGCGGCCGTGGTCGGCTTCGCGGGTGCTCATGGACCGCACGATCGACAGGTCCTGAAACTGCATCGCTGTCTTGGGCATGTGCTCGCTGATCTGGACGCCGGGAGCCTTGGTGTCGATCGGCTTGAACTCGCCGCCGTTCTTGCTGCCGGGCTTTAAGTCCCAAATGTCGATCGTGGGAGGCCCGCCGCCCATCCACATCAGGATGCAGGCCTTCTGATTCTTCTTGACTTCCGCCGCGTGCGTTTGCAGATGCGACAGGAAGTTCAGGGCCGGCACCGTCGCCGCCGCCGTCGCCATATGCCGCATGAAGTGCCGGCGGGACATGTCGTTGGGAATGCTCAAATTCATGGTGATCTCCAGATCAGAGGTCAGAGGTCAGAGGTCAGAGGTCAGAGGTTAGGAAAAGGTAGGGTTTTAAGTTGATGGCAGCCTGCGTTGTAAGGAGGATTTCAATCCATTGAGCATGCGGCCGATTTCACCGGATTGCAGTAATAAGTTCTCCAATTGATCGGAGGTCAGATATTGCAGTTGAAATCCGATCTGCAAATGAGTTTCCAATTCCATCAAGGAGCCGTAGGCAATGTGAAGGAAATGCAGAAACTCTTTTGTTGAGCCGCGTCCGTGTCCTTCGGCGATGTTGGCGGGCACGGAAACGGCTGCTCGTTGAAGTTGAGAACAGAGACCAAACTTTTCGGAGGCGGGAAAACCTTTCGCGATTTCGTAGCAGGTGACAACCAATTCCAGGGACTTCCGCCAAACGGCTAAATCTTGATACCCGCGGAATCCCGCCATTCTTCCCTGGCCTCCGACCTCTGGCCTCCGATCCCTGAGCTTAGTGGTTCAAGATAAACTCGTTCGCGTTCAACAGGGCCCAGAACATGTCCTGGTAGGCCCAGAGTTTGTTGGGATACCGGCGGACGATTTCATCGAATTTCTTGAGTTCGGTATGGGTCGGTTTGCGGCCCAGGACCGATTGATAGAGTTGATTGATCTTCGCCATGTCGTTGCCCCGGTTCGCGAGCACGGTGCTCAGGTACGTGCCCTTGTCGGTGCTGATCGCGTTTTTCACCAGTTCGCTGTTCATCATCATCAAAGCCTGCGGGATCGTGCCGTTGAACGTGGTTGCTTCGTCCGCTTCGTCGGTGTCGAAGGCGACGACGAACTGTTGCATCCACTGCTGTTTTTTCTTGTCGGCTTCCGTCCAACTCGAACGGCCGGCCTTGTGGGCTTCGGTCGCGATAATCAGCGAATCGTACAACTGCTCGGGCGACATGGTCTTGACGTACATGTGGCTGAACAGCGGGACTTCCCCGGCGGCGGGGTTGTCCATTTCGTTGTTCCGGCCCATCCGGCTCGTGAGGTTGTAGGCTTCGCTGTTGGTGATCCAGCGGACAAGTTGCTTCACGTCGTACCGGCTTTTGACAAACTCGACCGCGAGCCGGTCCAACAGCTCCGGGTGGGACGCGGCGTTGTGCGGGCCCATGTCATCGACGGGCTTCGTGAACCCGTAGCCCATGAAATGGCTCCACATGCGGTTGACCATCGCCTTGGCGATCCAGGGCTCTTCGCCTTGGGTCATCAGCTTGGCCAACGCTTCCCGGCGATTGACGCCCGGACCTTCGGGAACCTTCTGATCGAAAAACGTGGGATAGGCGACTTTCATTTCCCCGCTGCGGCGCTCGAAGAACACCGGACCCGAAAAATCCTTGCGGACGAGGCTTACATATTTGTCTTCCATCCGCCCGGATTTGGGGTTGTATTCCCGCTCCACGTCCTTGGCGACCTGGCGGAAGAAACTGTTGAATTGCCAGAACTGGTCTTGCTCCCACTTGTTGAAGGGGTGGTCGTGGCATTGGGTGCATTGGACCTGAATGCCCATGAACAGCCGCGTGGTCTTGGCGGTCGCCTGCACGCCTTCGTCCGGCATTTGCATCTGGGCGAGGAGATAATTGACGGCTCCTTCGCGGTCATGCCGGCCTTCGGCGGAGACCACATCAAACACAATTTGGTCCCAGGGCCGGTTGTCGTGGAAGGCCCGCAGATAGAAGCGGTACATGTCTTCCCGGCTGTAGGGCATGCGGTTCCCGCGGCGCGGCGCCAGCCGCCCGACGGACAGGTTCGTCCAAATCGTGGCGAAGTTCCGCTCGTAGCTCGGATCATCGAGCAGTTGCTCGATCAGCTTGGAGCGTTTGTTTTTGTCCTTTTCGGCCAGGAACTTCTCGACCACGTCGGCGGGCGGAATATGCCCCGCGATGTCGAGATAGGCCCGGCGGAGCCATTCTTCGTCCTCGGCCACGTCGGACGGTTTGATTTCGTTGTCCGTCCAGCCCTGGCGGATCCGCTCGTTGATGTAATCCACGATCGCTGACGAAGAGCCCGCCGCCGAGCGGACCCCGCCCTCTTCCGCGGCCTGGCTGAGAGAGGCGATCGACACGACGGAGCAAGCCGTCAAAAACACTGCTGCTCGCCAAGACCATTTCATGTTCAGTTCCTCCAGTCATTTTTTCTGGCGTGGTGGACGATTGGGCGGGGACCAGAGCGGCCGGCCCATTTGCCACCCATAAGAACACCCACCGAATCGGGAAAACCTTCGTCGGTTTTTCAGGTTTTTTTGGTGGCCCGGAAGCTTTTCGGCTGCAAGTCCTGAAATTGGAATGACTTATGGCGAAAATCCGCCAAGAGAAATTCCGCAATCTGGGACAAGAGGGGCGTTTTGGCTCCCTCTTTATCATACCAGATCGGCGGCCCGAAGATACAATCGCCGACTCCATTCCGCCAGAATTCCGGCTTTTGAACAGTTCTGCGCTCAGCCACTTTGCCGCCTTTGCCGCTTTGTGGCCTTTGTCCCTCGAACTGTCAGCAGCCGGTCATTTTTGCGGCTGTTTCAGATCGTTGTCGCGGACGCTTTTGAGTTTGTCGGCGAGCTTTTGTTTGAAGCGTTCCACGACTTGCCGATGTTCGGGGCTGTCGGCGAGGTTGGTGTATTGCTCGGCGTCGGCGTTCATGTCGAACAGTTCGATTCCGTTGGAAGCGTTCTCGGCATATTGAATGTAGGCCCATTGGTCTTCCCGCAAGAGAAAGCCCTTGCCATTCACGCTGAAAGCGGCGCCCCGGACCTGGTGGCTTGGATCGTCAAGCATCTTTGAGATGTCTTTTCCCTGGAGCCGGTCGGGAACATCGAGTCCGCACAGAGCCGAGACGGTGGGATAAAGATCCAACAACTCCACGAAGGAACGGCAGACGGCGGGTTTCTTGCCGGGGACGCTGATGATCAAAGGCACGGTCGCAGATTCTTCGTGCAGGCTGACCTTCGCCCAGAAATCGTGCTGGCCCAGGTGGTAGCCGTGATCTGAGGTAAAAATCACGATTGTCTTCTCGTCCAAGCCGGCGTCTTTCAGGGCATCCAAGACCTTGCCGACTTGCCGATCCATAAACCGCACCGCCGCGTAATATCCGCCCACGGCTTTCTTTTGCCGGGTGACGTTCATCTGCATGTTTTTGCTGGTTTTGTAGTTGATGCCGGCTTTGGGGATGTCGTCCCAATCGCCCGGGACTTTGGGCGGAAGCTGCATTTGCTCGAAGGGGAACGGCTCGTGGTCGGGCTGGGGCGAAACGAACGGCACATGCGGCCGAACGAACCCCACGCCCAAAAAGAACGGTTCGTCCTTATGCTCCGCGATGAGTTCGCAGGCTTTGGCGGCGGTCTTGCCGTCGGAGTGGACAAGGTCGTCACCGTCGGCGGCCACCACGACAAACGTGTTCCCGCCGACCACGGGCTTTTTGCCGTCGGGGTTGCCTTCCAGGGTCTCGCCGGTGCCGGGGGCTTTCCATTCGGGGCCTTGGCTGTTGAAGCGATCGGTCCAGGAGATGGGATCGTCCGCGCCGTCGGTGCCTTGTTCGATCCCGCCGGGCACGCCCATGTGGAAGATTTTGCTTACGCGGGCGGTGTAGTAGCCGGCGTTCTTGAAATGCTGCGCCCAGGTTTCCCGGTCGCCGATGGCTTTGCGGGGGCTGATGTAGCCCAGCACGCCCGTGGCGTGCGGATAATACCCCGACATAAACGAAGCCCGCGACGGTCCGCAATACGTGCCCTGGCAATACGCGCGAGTAAATCGGACGCCCCGCGCGGCGAGGCGGTCGATGTTCGGCGTCTGGCAGACTTTGTTTCCGTAGCACGAAAGAGCCGTTTTCGTCAGATCGTCCGAAATGATAAACAGCACGTTGTATTTCGGAGCTTCAGCCCGGACAACATTCGCGACGGGAAACAAACAGGCGAGGAGCAGCAAACAGCGGTCAATCATTGGGGCAATCTCGTGATGAAATCGGAACGTAAGTCTCAGGAACGATCGTAATATCGACAAGCATACCGGACGATTTGGGCCACAACTCCAACGAATAATCCCACACAAAACAGCGGCGCAAAATAAGCGAATCGCTCAGGGCCAAAGGGGGCCATGATGCCCGGCACGGCTCCGCTGGCTCCAAGGATCAGACCGGGAATCAATGCGGCGAGAACGACGCGAATCAATGTGCGATTGATGCGCGAAAATTTCGTCTCGGGTGTAGCATTCACGATCACCAAGTAAGAAATGATGAGAAACTGAATAAAAAGGGCAAGCATTACTACACTGCTCATGTATCCACAACTCAACCCGTTTATGATGCGACGATCAACGAGCCACTACGTTCGTGGAGCGATCGCCGACTTTCTGAGCATAACCCATCGGGCGGGTTTATGACAGCACTTCGTCGATGGTTTGCTGAAGGGTTTGCAGATTACTTGGCTATCTTGGATCTCGTAAGAGAGCAAAGCAAAGTCGACGCACGCTCGATCGACCCGACCAACACCAAGAGCCTGAAGAATCGCAGTGACTCCCCAGGCTCTTGGGTTTCATTTGCCGGTGGTTAGCACCGTGTTCAGGCCGATTGCATTTCGACCAGCATTTCCTTCAGCCGGTTGCGGGCCGTGTGCAGTCGCCGCTTGATCGTGCCGATCGGGCTGCCCATCTGGTCGCTCATCTCTTTGAGGGACTGGCCCTCGAAGTAGAACGCGATCAGCGTCTGCCGATCCAGCTCGCGGAGCTTTTCCAAGCCGCCCCGGACCTCGGCGGCGGCTTCGGTCCGCATCAAGTCGGCCAGCGGCGTTTCCGTGTTGTCTGTCAGCGAACCGAACATTTCCGGGCTGCGCGCTGTCTCATGGGGCCGGCGGACCGCACGGTTGATCGACATCCGCACGGCGATCCGCTTGAGCCAACCCGCAAACCGGGCTGGATCCCGCAATTGCGGCAGCTTCCGCATCGCCTGGATGAGCACGTCCTGCGTGACTTCCCCGGCTTCCGCGTGGTTCCGCAGCCGGCGGAAGACCGTCGCGAACACCGTCTGCTCGAACTGCTCCGCGAGCCGGCCGAACGCCTCGCGGTCGCCCGCCTGGGCCAACGTCACCCACTGGATCATTTCAGTTTCGTTCATAATGGATCAGCTCCCTTCTTGGGAACGGTTTGAGAAGTTCGTTCATCAAACTCAAAC
The DNA here is from genome assembly GCA_963815195.1 of uncultured Planctomycetaceae bacterium. Classification (GTDB taxonomy): domain Bacteria; phylum Planctomycetota; class Planctomycetia; order Planctomycetales; family Planctomycetaceae; genus CAWAVN01. Next base: position 262,495 of record CAWFGE010000023.1, on the reverse strand, counting down.
CGCGTGCAAACTCGGAAATTCCCAAAGCAGGACTTTGCGACGGCACTCGGGCGGCTGCGAAAGAAAATAAGTCAGCAACACACGCGAGGCTTCCGGCCAAATCTCAGCGGAGTTTTGTTGCCGAGGTGCGGAAGAATCCGCCTGGGGCAACAAAGCCCTGAAGCTGGGACCGGGACACGCCGTAGGGAATCACAATTCAAGAGGACTTGTGATCCCCGGCAAAGCCGCCCACGACCGAACCGATTTGTTGAGGCAATTCGTAACCCGAGCAATTAGCCGGATACGACTGCCGGACAACACACCGGTTGGGCCATCCCCTCTCCACACCGGCCTGATGCGACCGAGACCTGCGAGCGGCGCCAATGACGCTGGTCTAAGGTCTGGGGAAAGCGATGCCCTATTCCTAAGGAATACAGCGGACTTTCCGCGCATCGGCTGGAACTGGCGGAGGCGGACGCCGCGGTTGTGGCCGCGGTTTCCGTCAATCCGCCGCCTGGATACGTGCGTTTCGTATCCGGCTGGGGATCGGAGGGCCGTTTCCCGAGCATGGGGCGTCCCGGAAATTCCTCCCTCGGCATTTCGAGGAGACGTTCCCGTAGACGGAGGTCATGCGCGATGGCGGAACCGGCGGCGACCACCAAACCGATGTTCAGATCGGAGAGGATCAAAGCGACCGAATTCTGATTTTCGATATTCCGCAACATCACATCACCTCCTGCGGTTGACCCGCAGCACCAAGGAAACTGATCCGTTTCCTGAAAAAGAAGTGGCTCAGCGTTTGAGCCAAAAGAAATTGGAGAAACCTCTCCAACAAGGGGTAAGAGAAAATGGTTGACGATGAAGGCGCTGATGGGGCGCCGACACTCTCTACATCTACGGATGGGGACGCCAAAACTTTCAGATTGGTTCACCGAATTCTGCCATTTTTTCAGAAGTTTTCAAGAAGTCGGTTTTTGTTCAGGTTAGAATCCGCCGGCCAAAATGGGGCGATTTTTCTCGTAACCGGTTTTCTCAAAACAACTTATGTGGTTGCACCACGATGCCAAGACATGCCGCCGGTTGAGGAATGCGACGATTCGAGAACGACGACGAATCGGAATCTCAAATCGTCCCAGGCAATTGAGCGACAAGTTTCGGGATCAATCTCTGGAAAGCCCGCGCGGTGGCTGAGTTTGTTTTTGACGAGCGGGCTCAATTCGCCGAAGGTGCGGTGATATTCCAGGATGAGGAAATGCGGATCGTAGCCGAACCCGTTGGTGCCGCGCGGCTCATCGATGATGCGGCCGTTGCAGGTGGCTTCCTGGTTGAGCCGGATGTCGCCCGCCGGGTCCGCCACCGCGACGTGGCAAACGTAATGGGCGCTTCGCTTCTCAAGAGGAACGTTGGCCAGGGCCTGGATCAGTTTTTCGTTGTTGCGGCGGTCGCGCTCTTCGCGGCTGCCGGTCTCGCCGGCGTAGCGGGCGGAAAACACCCCCGGCTCGCCGCCCAGGGCATCGACGCAGAGGCCGCTGTCCTCGGCGAGCGTCCACTGCTTGACTTTCCGGGCGATCTCGCGGGCTTTTTTTTCGGCGTTGCCTTGGAATGTGTCTTGATCTTCCTCGACGTCGCGGAGGTCGGGATATTCGGAGATCCCCGTGACGAAAATCCCATGAGGTTTTAACAGAGCCTGGATCTCGCCGATCTTCTTTTCGTTCCGGCTGGCGAGAATCAGTGTGGGCGAAGGTGCCATCATCAAATCAAACGGGAAGGGGATTCTGGTGGCGTTTCAACAAGAACGAAAAAAGCTTGAGACGAGCCGCGCGGTGACCCGGCATACCGCGGTTCGTTGTGGGAGCGTCTAGGATGACCCGAGCGTCAACGTGCCCCCGGGTTCGAGGACGACGGGTTCACTCTCGGTTTCGGCTTTGACGCGCTTGGCCCAGGCTTCGGCGTCTTGGGCGATGAGGGGCCAGGTGTTGTAATGGTCGGGGATGACGCGTTTGGGCTTTAGAAACTTGACCGCTTTCAGGGCGTCGTCGGGGCCCATGGTGAAATTGTCGCCGATGGGCAGGATCGCCACGTCCAGGCCGACTTCGCCGATGAGCTGCATGTCCAGAAACAAGCCCGTGTCGCAGGCATGATAGATATTGCCGTCGGCCAGCTTCAACAACAATCCGCAGGGGTTGCCGCCGTTGGAGCCGTCGGGCAGCATGGAGCCGTGATGGGCGATGGTGAGCTTGAGCGTGCCGAAGGCGTGCCGGTGCGCGCCGCCGATGTGCTGCGGGTGCGTGTTTGAGACGCCCTGCTCCCCGAGCCAGTTGCAGATTTCAAAGTTGGCGATCACCAAGGCCCCGGTGCGTTTGGCGATGGCGACGGTGTCGCCCATGTGATCGCCGTGGCCGTGCGAGACGAGGATCACATCGGGAGAGACGGCATCGGCCGTCGTGGAAGCCGCGGGGTTATCGGTGAGAAAGGGGTCGATCAAAATCGTCTGGCCGCCCGTTTCGATTTGAAAGGAGCCGTGTCCCAGAAACGTCAGTTGCGTTGCCATGGTGATTGATGCTCCAATATTTTTTTTATGCCTCTTGATTCAACATCCGCCTGGGGCTGCCGCCCCACGCTCGCCTGTTGGTTGATTGTGGTATAAGTCTGTGATTTCTCAACCGCAGGATCAATCTCAAAAGCGGACCGCGCGGAAATAGACAGAAGCCCGGCACCCTAAGGTGGCCGGGCTTCGTCGTTCCCCCAATCCAGTTCTTCGTTGCTAAACAGCATTTCCTTCAAAGCGCGGTTTCAACGCCGCTGGGCTGGTCTAGGCGGCTTTTCGCAGCTTGGGTTCTGTTTCCTGCGGTATATGCGTGTCGGCGACTTGTTGTTGGAAGCGGTCCAGTTGGGCGGCCAATTCTTTTTGAGCGTCCAGCAAAAGTTCCGCCGCTTCCGTTTGCGTGGCTTCCTGCTCGGCGAGGCGTTTGGCCCGTTGTTCCAACTCGGCGGAAAACCCGCTCAACTGCTCGATGACCTGCTCCAATTCTTCCAGGACTTCCTCTTCAATCGGATCGCCGGCCGATCGGGGAACAGGCGGTTCGGATGTTTTCGACAGAGAGGGATCATCCATCAAGTCCGCGGCCCGCTGGGCGGCGGCATACAAAAGAGCCGCTTCGCCCTGCCTGACCGCGGCCTCAAATTCTTCGATCAATTCCTGGTCGGTTTCCCATTTCGCGGCCAGTTCGCTCGCAGGCGTTTCCGCGAGATCGGCCGATTCTTCCTGTTGTTTGGCTTCCGAAAGGAGATTCAGCAAGGCCCCGGTTTCGAGCGGCGGGTTGGGTTGGGCATCGGGTTTTGCGTGTTTTTGTTCCTTGGCGACCGCGGCGTGTCCCATGAGTCGATGGACAATAAATTCAAACCGCCCGATCGCGATTTCGTCGCCTTCACAGAGGCTGCATTCGTGGGTGAGTTCTCCGTTGATGTAAAGCGGCGGGGCCTCGGCCAGCCATTGGATGCAAACTTCGCTGGCGCGGGCGACCAACACACAATGGGCTTCGGGGATGCCTGCGCCACCCAAACGCAAATCGCAATCGCAACCGCTGCCGATCAAAAAATTTCGCGAGTAAACGGGGCGTTCGGGAAATTCGGTCTGTCCCCGCCTGATCTCCAGATAGAGAAATGGCGTGGGCGGGGGTGCCGTCGGAGCGTCCGCACCGTTTGAGACGACCGACAACTCCGGGGGACCCGGCGTGTTCGCTTGGGTGGCCATCGCAGTCCTGACAACATCTTGTCGGCAGAAGGGAAAAAAATGGTTTTCCCGCTAAGAAAACCGTCGTGAAACCGGCATGCCTCCGCACGCTGGGTTCTTCTGGTAATTTCGGCAAGCCAGTTCCGCCGGCATGAGGGAATCCACGGGGTTTCCACGAACCCGGCCAAGTTCCGCGGAATCGGGTTTTGGATTTTTCCGCGCAACCTGCGTTCTTGAATCAAACTGCGTCGATGTCACACCGCTGTCTCGGGTTTCGCAAAAAAAATTCAAGAATCCCGCAATCGCGCAACAGAAACACAAGCCTCATTCGACCGCAAATAGCGATCGTCGTGAACGGGATGGCTTGTTGGTTTCGCACGGGTGGCACGGGTGGCACGCCCTGAGGAACGAAGGGCGTGGACTTTGCGATCGCCACGCCCTTCGCTGCGCTCAGAGCGTGCCACCCAAGCCGCTTGACAAAACAGAAAGCGGCCGGTGATTTTGAAAACCGGGCCGGTTCACGGTAGGCTATGAGGTGTGATTTGGGTCCACTCTCACTCGGAGGTCCGCAGCATGTTTACTTCCACTCTCTTCCCTCGCCGATGTCTGTGCTTGCTGGTTCTCTTTGCGGGGTTTGGACACTGCGGAGCCTCGGCCGCTCGGGCGGCGAAACTCGATCTGGTGCAGAACGTCGAACACCAGCCACTCGCCGCAGCCTGCGAACGCTTGCTCGAAGCGCTCAAATATGTCGGTGCTCCCTTAAGCGATGGAGACGCGCAGGCTCTCAAAGAGGCCATCCAAAGCACCGATCATCCCAAGGCGATTCGGCAGATTCAGGACATCCTCGACAAATACTGCCTCGCCGGCGTGCACATCAACGCGGAGAGCCGGGTGAAAGTCGCCGAGGGCCCAGCGAAGAAGGAACTCGTGCAGCAAGGCTGGCGGACGTTTCTCGTGAAGGTGCACAACGAAGCGGGCATCAATCCCAAACTCGTCGCGGAAAGCCCCAACGCGGCTCCGCTTTACATGCGCGGCCAGGGACCGAGGCAGCGGCCGCTCACCGAGCAAAAGCTCGTTCCGCCGGGCGAAGTCTCGCAGCGGTTTTTGGACATCGCGATGTTCGACAAGCAGCCGCAGAAGCCAACGCTGTCGGGATTGGAGCTCGAATACCGCATCATTCAGCTTTACAGCCGGGACGCGGGCCGGCGCGAAGCGGAGTTGTCCTTCAACGTGGGCCAGGGCACGCAGGACATCGGCTTTCGCAATTCCGTGGCGCTGTTGTTCGACTGCGTCCCGGCGGTCACGGTCGCTTTAGGGGTGAAGGATGAAGATGGATCACCGACGACGGCGGCGTTTGTCATTCGCGATAAGCTGGGCCGGGTTTATCCGAACCCCGCCCGCCGGCTGGCTCCGGACTTTTTCTTCCACAATCAAATCTACCGCGCGGACGGAGAAACGGTTTACCTGCCGCCGGGCGAATATCAAGTCACGATCGCCCGTGGGCCGGAATATCTCGAACAAACCCGCACGCTGAGGGTGCCCGAAAAGGTGGCGAGCATCAAGGCCGACTTCCAGTTGAAAAGGTGGACGCATCCCGCGACTCGCGGCTGGTATTCCGGGGACCATCACGTGCACGCCGCGGGTTGTGCCCACTACGACAGCCCCACCGAAGGCGTCACGCCCTCGGACATGCTCCGGCACATTCTGGGCGAGGATCTCAACGTGGGCTGCGTGCTCTCGTGGGGGCCGTGCTGGTACACGCAGAAGCAGTATTTCGAAGGCCAGACCTCAGCCCTGTCCCGGCCGAATTATCTGATGCGCTACGATGTCGAAGTCAGCGGCTTCCCCTCGTCGCACGCCGGGCATTTGTGTTTGCTCCGCCTCAAGGAAGATGACTACCCCGGCACCGAATATATCGAGCAGTGGCCGAGTTGGACGCTGCCCGTCTTGGCTTGGGGCAAAAAGCAAGGCGGGGTTGTGGGCTATAGCCACAGCGGTTGGGGCCTGCAACTGCCGGACATCATGCCGAACGGGTCCCGGCAGTTCGTGAACTATCGCCGACCGCCGGAGGGTGGGAACGGCAAGGCCGCGGACAAACTGCCCGATTACGCAATGCCCAAGTTCGACGGCATCGGGGCGAACGAGTACATCGTCACGGTGGCCCATGATGTGTGTGACTTCATCTCCGCCGTCGATACGCCGAGCATCTGGGAACTCAACATCTGGTATCACACGCTGAACTGCGGCTTCCGGGCGAAGATCAGCGGCGAGACCGATTTCCCCTGCATCTACGGCGACAAAGTTGGCCTCGGCCGGATTTATGTCAAGGTCCCCGAAGGCGAGAAGCTCGACTTTGATACCTGGATTCTGGGCGTCAAAGATGGGCGGAGTTATTGCGGCGACGGCCGCAGCCATATTCTGGATCTCAGCGTGACCGATCCCAAAACCCAAACCACCGTCGCCCTCGGCGAACCGGGCAGCGAGAAAAAACTCAGCCAGTTGAGTCTCGAGAAACCCGGAAAAGTCAAAGTCAAATTCGACGTGGCCGCCCGATTGGAACCCGAACCCACCGATGAAACCCGGCGGATCAAAAACGCCCGGCTCGATCAAAAACCCTATTGGCACATCGAGCGCTGCCGGATCGGCGATAGCCGCAAGGTCCCGGTCGAGTTGATCGTCAACGGCCAGCCGGTCGCCAAGCGGGAAATCGTGGCGGACGGTTCCACTCAGTCCTTAGAATTCGATGTGGACTTAAAACATTCGAGCTGGCTCGCCGTGCGGATTTTGCCTTCGGTGCACACCAATCCAATCTTCGTGGAGGTCGAGGGAAAGCCGATCCGCGCGAGCCGCAAAAGTGCGGAGTGGTGCCGAAAGGCGGTCGATGTGTGCTGGAACGCCAAGCGTCCGCAAATCCGCGAATCCGAACGCCCCGCCGCGAACAAGGCCTACGACCAGGCCCGCGAGATTTATGGAGGGATCCTCAAAGAAAGCGTCGCGGATTGACGTGAGCGGAAAGCCCTCGCGTGTCGCAGGCATTGAGGGAGTTTGGCCCGAAGTTTTCTTGATCGTCCCCGTTCCCAGAAACATCCTTTATGTCCGAAAGTCGATTGGGATGGCTCGCAGAAAACCGGCCGGCGGTGATTGGAATGGTGCACCTTCCCCCGCTGGCGGGCAGTCCCGGGTATGGCGGGGACCCGGTCTGCGGTGAAAAATGCGGTGCTGGCGGATGCCCAGACGCTTCTCGCCGGCGGCGTCCACGCCTTGATGCTCGAAAACTTCGGCGATGCGCCGTTTTACCCTCAGCGAGTTCCGGCCGAGACGGTGGCCCAGATGACGGCCCTCGCCGGGTTGGTCCGGTCGCAAACGGATTTGCCTTTGGGGATCAATGTGTTACGAAATGATGGGCGGTCGGCTCTGGCGATTGCCCAGGCGGTGGGGGCGAATTTTATGCGGGTGAATATCCTCTGTGGGGCGCGGGTGACCGATCAGGGGTTGATCCAGGGCATCGCCCACGATCTGCTTCGGGATCGGGTCCGATTGGGGGCCGAGAAGATCGCGATCCTCGCCGATGTGGATGTCAAACATTCCGCGCCACTGGCCCGGCAGCCTCTCGAGCAGGAAGTAGCCGACCTCATCGAGCGGGGCGGCGCGGATGGGCTGATCGTCTCCGGCCAGGGCACCGGCCGGGAAACCTCCGCGGCGGAAGTCCAAGAGGTCAAAGCCCTTGCGGGAAACGTGCCGGTGTTCGCGGGCAGCGGCGTTTCGGAGGACAATCTCGCGAGTTTTCTGCCCGCGGCAGCGGGGTTCATCGTCGGGACCGCTTTCAAACACGAAGGCCGATCCGCCAATCCCGTGGACAAAAACCGCGTTCTCTCATTCATGGAAAGATTCTAGGCCTGCGTAAGTCCAGAATCTGACAGAAGATCGGAAAATTTGGTCGGGCCGGGTTTTCCGAAATCGGTTGAATTGCAAAACGGAAATCGGCTGCTATGATAACGAAATTCACTTTTCCCCACGAAATTCGGTCAACCAGCAGGAACATTGTCTGATGGCTTTGATGAATCGCTCGGAAATTCGCAAACGCCGCAAAAAGCGGGCTCGGCTCAAAAAAAAGCTCAAATGCCGATTCTGCCCGGACGGCACGATCCCGCGTCCCGTGTATGTGGACTATAAAGATTTGAAAACGCTCCGGTCGCTGATCGACCGCGAAGGCCGGATTCTGCCCCGCCGCCGCACCGGAACGTCGGCCCTGTATCAACGGGCCGTCCGCAAAGCCGTGCTCCGGGCACGCTTTATCGGGCTCTTGCCTTACGTTCCCGACGAATAAATCACCCGCGACCGTCTCAAAAAACACATCCGCTGCTTGATGGGAAAGCTCTCATCAAGCGGCGTGTTCTTGCGCCGCGGCGGCTTCCGCGCGGGCGGCGAGCTGGTCGGCGACGACGGTGTCGATGAAAAGCTGCGAGGCGTGATACATCAGCATCGGAAACACCGCGAACGGAATGCCCAGCCCATCCCCCAGCAGGTTGGGATTTCCGAGCATCGTGGGATCGGTGGCAATCAGCACGCCGATGGGCAGGGTCTTTTGGCTGCCGGCGAACACGATGGCCGCACGGTTTTCGCGGGCGAAACCGAGCATCCCGCTGCCGAGCCAGGCAACGAGCATCGCGGTCAAATGCACCAGGATGCAACTTCCCCAGACGAAGAACACCGAGAAGGCGCTGGGATTCGGTCCCTCGCCCCCAAGTTGCCGGCCCGCCCGGAACGCCGCCAGGAACACGAGCACCAGAATCAGCGATTGGGCCACGACGCCGATGGGCGTTTTTCGGCGGGTGGCGAAGTCGCCCAGGCGGGGAATCTGCCGCATCCCCTGCCCGGCGAGCGTGGGCAAGAGCACGATGACCAACAGCCGCATCACCATCTGCTGGCTGTCGAGCGTCACGCCTTGGCCGGTGGTCAGGTTCAACCACATCGGCGTGAGCACGAAGCACAGCGTATTTGTGAGCAAGGTGACCATCAACGAGACGGCATCATTGCCCCGGGCTTTGCGGGTCCACACCGACGCCGCCGCCAGCGTGCAAGGCACCGTGCCCGCGACCATCAATCCCATTTGAAAATCGGGGATTTGCTGGAGGCTCGCTAAGCCCCAGGCCATCAAAGGGATGCCCCCGTAGTTGACGAGCGACGCCCACAGCACCGGCCCCGGCGACCGCACCGCCGCCTTCAGATGGTGCGTGTCCAGGCTGAACGCCATGAGCAAGAGCACCACGGGCGTCACCAACTGCGGCAATCGCGAGAACACGACCTGCCAGAACGGCCCCAACTGATTCCACCACGCGGCGTCGGCGTCCGGGGAAAGCTGCGATCCGCCAGAGAGCCCCAGAGGAATCAACACCGCCAAAGCGACCAGAAACCAACGCTTCTTAAAAAATGCCGTCATGCACTCGAATCTTTACTCGGTCTATCAACACATGGAGGACTCTGAAAAGGTTCTCCCACGGAGGTCGCGGTGATCACCGAGAAAGACAGAGAACAGCCGCGTGGTCACTCCCGGGGAAACAACAGAATCATGGGGCACAGAATCATGCTTTGCAACCGCAGCGGCCCCCTCGTTCCCAAGCTCTGCTTGGGAACGAGAAGACTTAACCGAAGCGGCCCGTGATGTAGTTTTCCGTCTCTTTCTTCTTCGGCTTGTGGAAGATTTTTTGCGTGGGGCCGAACTCGATCAGGTCGCCTTCGTAGAGAAACGCGGTGTAGTCGCTCGTGCGGGCGGCCTGCTGCATGCTGTGGGTCACGATGGCGATCGTGTAATCCTCCCGCAACTCCGCGATGAGGTCTTCGATCGCCGCGGCGGATTTGGGATCGAGCGAAGACGCCGGCTCGTCCATCAACAGCACCTCCGGTCCCACGGCGATCGCGCGGGCGATGCACAGCCGCTGCTGCTGTCCGCCACTGAGTCCCAGAGCCGAGGATTTCAGGCGGTTCTTGACTTCATCCCATAAGGCGGCTTTCTTGAGCGACCATTCCACCAACTCGTTCATGTCGGCAGCGGAGATTTTCATGTGCAGCCGCGGCCCGAAGGCGACGTTTTCGTAGATCGATTTGGGGAAGGGGTTCGGCTTTTGAAACACCATCCCCACCCGCCGGCGGAGATCGACCACGTCCATCCGCGAATCGAGCACATCGACATCGTGCATCCTGAGCGTGCCCCGGGCGTGGGCCACGTCGATCGTGTCGTTCATGCGGTTGATCCAGCGGAGAAACGTGCTCTTCCCGCAGCCGCTGGGACCGATGAACGCCGTGACGCGTTTTTCCGGCAGATCGAGGCTGACGTTTTTGAGCACGTGAAAATCGCCGTACCAGGCGTTGAAGTCCCGCACGTGCACCGCGATCCCCAGTTCCCCCTCGAAGTCGAAGGGAGCCTGCGTATTGCTTTTGAGGGCCTGGCTCACGGAGGACATCGGCGGTGCCGGCGCCGCGGGCGTTTGGCCGTTGTCCGTTTTCGTGTCTGATCGGAAGCCGGCTTGGAACTGGGAGAAGTCATGTTGAACTCAAGGAAACTCTTGCGAGACGTCGCCGCCGAGGGCGTTTCCGTTGCGATATGTCGATTCATCTACTCACATCCGACTACACAGCCTACCATCTACGACAGGGGTTTTTCCAATTTGTGACGCAAAAAGACCGCGGCCGCGTTGAACAGCAGCAAGACGCCCAAGAGCACGATGATCCCCGTCGCGGCGATGTCGCGGAACTGCACAGTGTATTGCTCCGACTCGGGCTGCTTGGCCCAATAGAAAATCTGGAGGGGCATCACGCTGGAATCGCTCATCAGGCTGTCCGGCAGGAACGACATGAAAATCGTCCCGGAGATGATCACAATCGGGGCCGCTTCGCCGATGGCCCGGCTCATGGAAATGATCGAGCCCGTCATGATCCCCGGAATGGCCGCGGGCAAGGTGACCCGGCGAATCGTCTGCCAGCGGGTCGCCCCCAATCCGAGCGCCCCGTCCCGCAGCGATTGGGGCACGGCTTTCAACGCCTCTTGCGACGCCGTGATCAAAATCGGCAAGATCACGAGCATCAACGCCAGGCTCATCGCGAGAATGCTCCGGCCGAAGGGCACGCGGAAATAATACCAGCTCGGCACCCGGAGCGGCCCGCCCACGTCGTCTTCCCGCACCGTCCGCCGGGCGAGAGATTTGTCCTCCTCCGGCCAGGGGGCGTTCGAGGAAATCACATTGAGTTCGATGGACTTCCCCGAAGGCGTGCGGGCCTCCATCCCGGTTTCGCATCTTCGGCGGCGGGGAATCATAGGACTCGACGGGCACCCAAATCCCGAATCGGCTTTCGTTGAAGTATTGGTAATAGTAGTCGGCCCCGAATTCGAAGGTGGGGCTGTCGGGCGTGCCCGCCACGCCGAACATCCGCACGAACGCCGTCAGCGCCAGAATCCCATACACGACCGAAGGCACGCCGGCGAGGTTATGGATATTGAGTTCGATAAACCCCCGCACCCGCTTGGCCCATTGGCGGCGGGGCTGGAATTCGGTGAGGAAAATCGCCGTCGCCACGCCCAGAGGCAGCGTCATCAGAGCGCACAAGCCGCAGACGATCAGCGTGCCGACGAGGGACGATATGATCCCGGTGTCTTCCGGGTTTTCGCTGCTCCGCTTTTGCAGAAAATCCCAACTCAGATGCGGCAGGCCTTGCTGAAAAATCGTGATGAGCAAGACGGCCAACACCAGAATCGAAAAAAACGCCGTCATCGCGCAGAACACCACGAAGATCTGATTCTTCAGCCGCCGGCCGGCGTTGGGCCGCCGCGATTGTTCCCGCAACTTGGGATCGGTGAGGAGGGCGGGCTTCGTCGTCATCGGTAAACCTCCTGGTAGCGCCGGCGGACGATTTGGCCCAGGACAGTCAGCCCGAACGTCATTACAAACAAAGTCGCCGCCACCGCGTACAAGGAGTAATACACCGCGCCCGTGTGCTCGATGTCGCCCCCGGAAATCCGCACCATGTAACCGGTGATCGTCTCCACCTGATCGCGGATGTCCCAGGTCAAATGAGGCAAGGAACCCGCGGCGAGCGTGACGATCATCGTTTCCCCCACCGCGCGGGCCACCGCCAGGAGAAAAGCGGAAATGATCCCGGAAAGCGCCGCCGGCACCACGATCTTCAACGACACCTCAAACCGCGTCGCCCCCAAGCCGTAGCCCGCGTCCCGCAAACTTCGGGGCACGGCTTGGAGCGCATCTTCCGTCAGCGATGTGACGATCGGCAAACACAAAATCCCCACCGCGATCCCCGCCCCGCAAGCGTTGAACAAGTCAAACCGCGGATCGATCGCCTGCAAAATGTGCGGCGTGATAAACGTCAGCGCGAAGAAGCCGTAAACCACCGTGGGAATCCCCGCGAGGATTTCCAGCGTGGGTTTTAAGATGGCTCGCAACTTCCGCGGGGCGTATTCGCTCAGGAAGATCGCCGTGATCAACCCCAAAGGCAAGGCGACCATCATCGCGACGGCAGTCACAAGCAACGTCCCGCAGATCAAAGGCCAGACGCCGAAATGGTGGGCTTCGCGAGGCGACCATTCCGTCGTCAGAAAAAACTTCTGAAGCGTCACGCCTTCGACGCCGAAGAATTTCGCCGTATTGAACGCCAGAATCCCGATGATGGCGGCGGTCGTCAGCACCGAAAAAAACGCCGCCGATCCGAGCAGCAGCGCCGATGCCGCGTTCTCGAATCCGCACCCAACGCCGGGCGGAGGCGGAGCGATGGCTCAGCCTCTCCAATGGAGAAGTCTTCGTAGGCTCAGAATGACTCATCTGCCAATGTCAAATCCTCAGATGCCGGCCGTCCGCAAGGTTCGGGATTCTCGGCACGGACAGGAACGACTGTCGTCCTAGAGCCGCGCACGAAGTAAGCGGTTTTGCATGCTGTCGTCCTAGAGCCGCGCACGAAGTAAGCGGTTTTGCATTCCGGCATCACACATCCGCTGACTTCGTGCGCGGCTCCTTATGCCTCTTGTCCGTGGTCCTGAGCGGCCTTTGCGTCTTCTCTTTGCGAGCTTTGCGTCAAAACCCGATCACCTAAAACGTCCGGCCCTGCTTATTTCCCAGTCAAATTCTCGGCTTTGTAGATTTCCTTCAGCGAACCCGAGCGGCTGTTGCCTTCGGCATCGACGTAGTGCGTGCCGGTTTTCTTTTCCTTGAGGTGCTCTTTCGCCCGGTCGTAGACTTCCTGGGGCAAGGCCACGTAATTCACGCTCGTCGCCAGTTCGCCCGCGTGGTTGATGTACTCCTTCACGAATTCGCGGACTTGGGCTTTCTTGTAGCTTTCGGTGTTCACATAGATAAACAGCGGCCGGCTCAGCGGGGAATACTCGCCGCTCTCCACGGTCTCGGGCGACGGCAGCACGGCCTGTTTCGTTTCCGGATTGACGACTTTGAGGGCTTTCAGCTTGTCCTTGTTCCCGAAGTAATAGGACGCCCCGAAGAACCCGATCGCGCCCTTCGTTCCGGCGATGGACGTGACCAAAGCATTGTCGTCCGCATTGGGCGAATAATCCCCGCGCATCTCGCCGCCCTTGAGAATCGCTTCCTTGAAGTAGTCGTAAGTCCCGGATTCGTCTCCGGGAGCATAGATCTTGATCTCGACCGTGGGCCAGTTGGGATTCACGTCACTGTATTTTTGGGGCTTGGTCTGGTTGCCGAAGATCTCTCGGAGTTCCTCCACCGTCACCTGATCGATGGCCAGATCGGGATGCACGACTACGGTCAAGCCGTCATAAGCCACCGGCAGTTCGATAAAGTCGATCTTGTTCTTTCGCAAGTCGGCCAATTCGCCGGGCTTGATCGGCCGGGAGGCGTCGGAGATGTCGGTCTCGCCCGCGATGAACATTTTGAACCCGTCGCCCGTGCCTTTGTTGCCCACGGTGACTTTGACCTTGGGAAACGTCTTCTTGAATTCGGAAGACGCCGCAATGCTGATCGGCGCCACAGTGCTGGAGCCATTGATCTTGATGTCGCCGGCGAGTTGCGTATTGACTTCCGGGTTCTCGTCGTCGCTTTGATTGCTGTTGCTGCAACCACTCCCGCAACCGAGGAGGGTGAACAGGGCGAAACAATGCGCCAGCGTCAAACCGGAGGCTTTTCGCAGAAGAGGTTTCATCAGAATTCCTTAAAGGGTTATTTCCTAAGAGGGTTTTGGGCCATCGTTTTCAGGTGCCGAAGTTCAAGATAGCCGGTTTGGTGAATCATTCAATGAACGGAATGTTAAGATTCTGTGAAGATCCACCACATCCATGATGCCCGCCTGATTTGGGGGTTTTTGGTCACTTGGAGCCGGTGATGAGGCGGCCGAAGCGGATGGCGGTGCGGGGTTGGCCCGGTTCGTTGGAGCTGTCCCACACAGTAAGCCAGCGGCCGGGGCGGTCTTCGATCAGCGTGGGATAGCTGTTGCGGTTGCCGGCTTCGTAGAACGTCTTGGCCTCCGACCAGTCGCCGTTTGCAGTGCGGGTTTGGTAAAACAGGCCCCGTCGCTCGGTTTGATTGCTATAGACATAGATGAAATCGCCATCTCGGCTTTTCCCATAAAAGCTTTTCGCGCGGTAGTTGGGCAGGTCGGGCTCGGGCTTCGCGGTGGACCAGGTTTTGCCGCCGTCGTGGCTCACGGACGAATACGCGAGCGGCGGATCGAGCGGCCGCTCGCGCTCCATGTCGGCGGTTCGCATGACGATTTTCAGTTCGCCCGGCTTCTCGCCTTGAGCAATGCCGCCTTCGTGCAGAAAGACGGGCCGGCTCTCCTCATAAGGCACATAGCCCGCGAGTTTCCAATGCAGGAGGCTCGTGCTCTCCAAAACGAACTGCCGGCGGTCGCCGTGCGGATCGTGCCGGCGGGAGTTGCGATGGGCCGGCAACAAATAATGCGGCACCCCGTCCCGAACCACGGTTTCGATCCCCGCCACCGTGACCAGCGAGCCCTGGTAGTCCATCGCCAACTCGACGGGATGCCAGGAATAGCCGCCGTCGGCGGTGTAGGCCGCGACGAGGTCGGCGTTTTCGCTGTCGCGGTAATGCATGGGGGCCCGCATCACGAACAGCCAGATCACATCCTGCCCCGGCGGCCGGAACAGGATCGAATTGTTATAAGCATACTGCACCGTGCCGTTGCGCTGGTTGTGGTCGAACACCATGATCCGCGGGCTCCAGGTCTTGCCGGCGTCTCGCGTGATCGAGCACACGATGTCGCCCATGTCGCCTTTCCCGCGCACCTGGAGGCCATACGCCGCGACATAATGCTGGCTCGTCCACTGGGCGATGTAGGGTTCCCAGATCTTGTTGTAAGGCCCTTCGGGATCGAGCGTGTCGATCGTGACCACATCGCGAACGTCCCCCGTATATTCCCGCTCTGCCGCGGAGAGGCTGGAGAAGATTCCATTCCCCAGGACGAGAACCAAACCAAGAGGAAAACAACCAAATCGCGGGCCAGGCATGGGCAATCTTTCCAAGGGGTGAGGCAGCTTTGGTGTTGAGCCTTTGACTGAGACCTTAATCGGTGCAAACAATTCCGACAGCGTACAACGGCGAACTCCAGAGAGCCAGTCCATCGGGAACCGTCATCACGATGGGTGCCCCGACCTTTTCCGGCAAAGGACCGCTTACTTCGTGCGCGGCTCTTTTTTGCGAAGAGAGCCGCGCACGAAGTAAGCGGTCATCTTTTTTGCAAAGAGAGCCGCGCACGAAGTAAGCGGTCATCGCCTCGAAATCGATCACGGCAACCGCTTGACCCGGCTTCTGGGATTGCTCAGACTGGGAGCGATTTGAACAGCACACGAATGAGGAACCGACGCATGACCGATGAAAAATCCACCGAAGCGGATGAGCCGGCCGCGCCGGATCAGACGGATGTTTCGCTCGCGTACGAGGGCGAGAGCCGGGTCGTCTCGGCGGAGGGAAAATCGCAACTCCGGTTGTTCGGGAACCGGCATCGCGATCCGGTGCGCTTTGACGGGCGGATTCGCGATCCGCTCAAGTTTCGCGAAGCGCTCGCGGCGATCTACGCCATCGTCGGCAGCGATTACCGCTACGTCCCCAAAGACCGCACCGCGTACCAGGCCTATCGGCGGATGAAGCAGCAATCCTCGAACCTCGCCGCGTGGGAAGCCCAGCAGGCCTACTTCGAATGGCTGTCCCGCAACGATCCGCTGGCGTGGCTGATTCTCGATCCGGTCATCACCGTGCATCCCGACGCCGTGCTGGTGGAAGTCTTCAGCAAGGATGAAGGCAGCTATGCCTCCTTGAACATCGCCCGCGACGCTTTCGAATCGGTCACCGAACAGAAAAACGAGCCGGCCTTCGGCACCACGAACATCGACTTCAGCCAAACGCTGTTCGACGGCCTGTTGCAAATGCGGAGCTACCGCGAGACCAGCCTGACGATCGCCCAGGACGCGGCCGAAGCCCCCGCGGAATCGAAGCCCGAAGTCCTCGAAAAAAACATCCGCGTGCCGGACTCGTGGATTCGCGGGTTCCTGCAGGTGCAGTCCGCCGCGACCTTGCCGCGGGAGCGGTTCTCGCTGTCGCCGCTCGATCTGTACAACGTGCTCCGCCATTTGCGGATGCACGCGGACGAAAAAGGCAAACGCCGCGGCCTGCGGGTGGAACTCATCCCCGGCGAAAAGCCCGTCGTCGTGTTGGAGCCTTGGGAAAAGGTGCTGCCCGCGTCGGCGGGGATCTATCAAGGCCGGCAGGCGAAAGTCGTTCGCATCTGGGGCCGGCGGCGGCTGATGCTTCTGCAGCGGCTGCTGCCTTTTGTGGATGGGGTCGAGGTGCACATCCTGGGCAGCGGCCTGCCGAGCTTTTGGGTGCTCCGGTCGGAGGACCTGACGATCACGCTCGGCATGACGGGCTTCACATCCGCGAACTGGTCAGAGGCCGCGAGCTTCGATTTGCTTCTGCCGCGAAAAACGCAGGAGTCCAAGGAACTCAAAGCGGTCATCAAGCACCTTTCCCAGGTCTGGTTCGATGAGGAAGCCGGCTTGTCCAAAGCGACCAAGCTCACCGGCGAGGCGCTTCACGAAGCCTTGCAATTGGGCTGCCAGCAGGGGCAGTTGATGTTCGACCTGGCCCGGAACGTCTATCGCCTGCGGCCATTGACCGATGTCCCCCTGCATCTGGATCGGCTGGAATACCGCAACCAGCGGGAACGGCTCGCCCACGATTTGCTCGCTCGCAAAAACGCCGTGAGCATCGCCACCGAAAACCGCATCTACGGCACCGGCTTGGAACTGACGGGCAAGGTCAACGTGGCCGAGGACAAGCGCGAGTACCGCCCGCAGTTGTTGGTCAACGACGACGGCGGCGTGAGCAAAGCCGAGTGCACGTGCACCTTCTTTAGGAAGCAAGGCCTGCAGCACGGCCCCTGCCCGCATCTGATCGCCCTCCGCCTGGCTTATGCGGTCCGCGAAAAAGAACGCGCCGCTGGCGGCCGGTCGCGGGCGGCGATCACCGTCGAAACCCGCACCTTCAGCCGCCGGCATCCCGCGGGCGAAGATGTCTTTCAAATCACCCTCGACCGCCACAAACTCCGCCTCCGCTGGGGCCGGGCCGGGGACGAACTCCGCTCCCAAAACCTCCGCTTCAACTCGACGGATGAAGCCAGAACCGAGTACTTGAGCCGCCTGGAAACCCTCGCCGCCAAAGGCTACCTGGACGCCACCGCGGGGTGAGCTTCGCGGCAGGCTCACTCCGATCGATGAAGCCTGTCCGAGTCCTAATCCACTCGCTTGTTGCCTTCGGCGTCATATTGGGTTTTAAATTCCACCACCTTGACTTTCGGCCGCTTCTTTTTCAACCAGGACAGTGCCTCCTTGAAGGGGGCGTTGTCGCTGACCACGAGGGTTTCCAACTTGGGGAGTTCGAACAGCTTCTCCAACCCCTTGGGGCCGATCGAGGTTTCGTAGATGTTGACGTATTTCAGCGTCTTGCACTTCGCAATCTCCGCCGCCCCGGCATCGCGTATCGGCAATTCGCAGAGATAGACGCTCTCCAAATGCCGATACTTCCGCAAATGCTTCATCCCGTCATCCGTGCACTTTGTCCCGCTGATGCCCAATTGCAGGTGATATTATCGGAGCGCACTCAGAGTTTTCAGGTGCGAGTCGTTGAACCCGTGAAATCCACATGCACATGATCCAGATGGTCGTTCCGCGCTAGTACTTTGATTAATTCCGTGGAAACACGGGCTGCGCATTGGGGTGAGGGATTAAGCTGGTGGAATAACCCCTCCAAGGCTATGAGTCGTTCCTTGGAAAGATACGCATTCTTTTCCTTGCGGAACGTAATTATATCACGATCGTGGAGAACAACCTTTGACTGCATCGGAAATCTGATTGCGTCAGAATTTATACAGTGGATTTCCCTGATTGGGTTCAAAAGACGGGCAGCGGGAACTCTGCTTACGATCCGAGCGGGCATAATAAGTTCAGAAATCGTGGTGCCCCCGCACTCGTAAACCTTATCCTCAATATCCTGGTTATTCTGAATTGTAAAACAGAATAACGCTCCTAAATAGATTCCGATTGTGGCAATGGATGTTTTCGATGTCATGACACGACCTCGCTGCATTATAGATTCCAAACGTTGTTATCCGCGCCGTTATGCTGCATAGGCTGCGTAAGAATCGTAATGTTATAGCCAGTCGTCGTTGTCGCTGGCTTTAAAGCTCCATTCGACGTATTTGATCGGAATGAACGTCGCTGGGGCAATATGTTTCACCAAATAGGTCTGGAAGTCCTGTTTTACCTCGAATTGATTACTAGCGTAAGACTGGTGGGTATCGTCGGCAGCAAAAATTTGCTGAGGAGTCTTAATCAGCATGAATTGCACTATGTTTGTTCCAGGCACTCGTGTTTCCGAATAATCGACACCTTTTGTAAGCGTTTTATATTGCCCAAGCGCATCGCTCATAGTTACCAGCCCATCACCAATCGTCTGGCCGCCGTATTTCTTAGGATGGCATCCCAGGCGGCTCGGTTCTGGGCCGCCGCGGGCGAAGATGTCTTTCAAATCACCCTCGACCGCCACAAGCTCCGCCTCCGCTGGGGCCGGGCCGGGGACGAGTTGCGTTCCCAAAACCTCCGCTTCAACTCGACGGATGAAGCCAGAACCGAGTACTTGAGCCGCCTGGAAAACCTCGCCGCCAAAGGCTACCTGGACGCCACCGCGGGGTGAGCTTCGCGGCAGGCTCACTCCGATCGATGAAGCCTGTCCGAGTCCTAATCCACTCGCTTGTTGCCTTCGGCGTCATATTGGGTTTTAAATTCCACCACCTTGACTTTCGGCCGCTTCTTTTTCAACCAGGACAGTTCCTCCTTGAAGGGGGCGTTGTCGCTGACCACGAGGGTTTCCAACTTGGGGAGCTCGAACAGCTTCTCCAACCCCTTGGGGCCGATCGAGGTTTCGTAGATGTTGACGTATTTCAGCGTCTTGCACTTCGCAATCTCCGCCGCCCCGGCATCGCGTATCGGCAATTCGCAGAGATAGACGCTCTCCAAATGCCGATATTTCCGCAAATGCTTCATCCCGTCATCCGTGCACTTCGTCCCGCAGATGCCCAGCAGCGTGATGTTGTCGGAAGCACTCAGCATTTGCAGGTGTGAGTCATTGAATTCCGTGAAATCCAGATGCACGTAATCCAGATGGTCGTTTTTCGCTAGGACTTGGACTAATTCCGTGGAAATCCTGGCGGACCCACCAAACATCCAACGATCATGGAGAATAGCTTTAGATTCCGGAAACTGGATAGCGTCGGCATTTGCACAGTGAATCTCCCTTACAACATTAATGGCACCGAGACGGCTTGAAATCCAGTCCGGTAATATTGATCCACCGATCGCTAAACCCCCACACCGCGTTACCGCACGGTCTGTATTCATCGTAATCAGGCATGTGTAGTAGATGGTTCCAAAACAAATACCTAATGCAGTAATTAATGTTGAAAGACCTACCATTGAACTACCTCACAAGTTCCAAACATTCTGATCGTTGCCCACATGTTCAGATGGTTGGGTAAGTGTAACGGTAAGTGTAACGTCCCAGCCGTTCGCTGTCCCAGTCAGCTTGAAACCCCATTCAACGTATCTATAAGGATGAATACTAAAGGCCGCCCCGAACCCCGGCCGTCGTGCTTGTGCGATGTATGTTTGAAAGTCTTGGCCAGCTTCTCGTTGATTGGCAACAAAAGCCTGGTAAGACGCGCTGCCATCGTAGATTTGTTTTGGGGTTTTGATGAGAGTGATCTTAATGCCGTTGGCAACTCGGTCCCCTTTGTGTCACCGGGCACTTCAAAACCGGCCAGGGGTGGGCACTTCAAAACCGACAGGGGTGTGAATGATTAGTAACGCGACTTGGTCGCACAATCTTTCTGTCGGTGGCAGTTTTGCTATCGGATGCTTGACCTCGGTGGCTCAAGTCTCAGGTGGGTTTTTCTGATCCTTTGCCGTTTGGCTTGCTTATTTTCTGGGCAGTTTTTCTCAGAGGATTCTTCGGGCTCGACCCGGTGGGCACTTTGGCCGGTTTTGGGGCTTTGATTCCCCGTCTCCTTTTGGCCGGTTTTGGCGTCCCGTCTGGGCTTCTCGTCTTGGCCGGTTTTGGCGTCCTGTTGAGCCTTGTCCTCTTGGTCCAGTTTCTCTTTCGTTCGGTTGCGAAGGCGGTAGCTTTGGCCGGTGATCTGGATGATCTCGGCATGCTCCAAGAAGCGATCCAAGATCGCGGTCGCGGCGGGCACATCGCCGATGAGCTTGCCCCAATCTTGTAACGGTCGATTCGAGGTCATCATCGTGCTGCGGACTTCGTGCCGGCGAAGGATGATCTCGAACAAGCATTCCCCGCTTCTCTTCGGGAGTTGCTTCATGCCCATGTCGTCAATGATCAACAGGTCGGGCTTGAGGTAGCGCATCAGCGTTTTGTCATCACCCTCGAACGCGGCCTCGTGCAGGAAGTCGCGGACCACATCGAAGATCGAACGGTAGAGCACCGTGAAGCCGGCTTTGATTGCACTGCGACCCACTGCCTGGCAGCAGTGGCTTTTTCCCGTGCCCGGCGGACCGAGCAGTAAAATGTCGGCCGCTTCGCGAATAAACTGTCCCGTGGCCAGGTCCATAATTCGGCGTTTGGGGAGAGTGGGGTTGAAGGAAAAATCGAGTTGATCGAGAGTTTTCATCTCGCGGAACTGGGCTTGCTTCAATCGCCGATCGATCGCCCGTTGACGACGGATCGCCAACTCATCGCTCAACACCAACTCCAAATTCGGCATGCGACAATCCGTTGCCGACGGCCTCTTGAAGCCTGACTTCCAACGATTCGATCAGACCGCTCAAGCGGAGTTGCTTCAGCATCTGCATTAAGTTCCCATTCATCGATTCTGTTCCTTTCGTAAAGCGGATTGCACAAACTCGGAATAACTCACCAACGGCCGAATGACCGGGTGTTCGTCCAAAAACTCGAACTGTCCTTGCACGGGGGCGTTGCGATCGATCAGCTTGCGAACGGTGCGAAGACGGTAGGCTCCATACGAGTGGGCCGTGCAACACGCGCGTTCGATGTCCTCACGCGAATGCTTGTCGGCGAGTTGCTTCAGACCCATCAACACCCGCACGCCTTCAATGCCCCGTGCTCCCAGCATGGCCGCGGCCCAATCCCTGGTTTCCGGGCCGATTTCGCTGACTTTCGCCAACCACCAAGTGGCTCCGCGTTCCACACCCGAGATTTTTTGTGCGTGCAAATGGGTGTTCTGCGTGCTGAACTTTCCCGGTTCTTGACGGGGATGCAAGGCGATCTGTTCCAGCTTGGTATTGAAGATTCGCACCAGCCGCGCATCCCAGCGAACCCAAACTTTCCTTCCAAGAATTCCGGCGGCACGGAGTAATACGCCTTCTCCACGGAGATGTGCCCATCGCGATGCACGCTCCGTTCGGCTTCATGGAAAAACGGAAAGCGTTCGAGCGGCAACGGCAACAGCGCCGACTGTTCTCGCTCGCGAAACGCCTGGCCCACTTGCTCTCTGGTCGTTCCATGAATCCGCGTATCGGCCACCGTGGATTCCCAATTCCAAAGATGTTCGTTCTGTTCGCGCAGGCTTTGAAACGTCCGCCCTTTGAGTGCGTTTTCTTGGGCGTAGTCCACGCCGCGTTCCACCTTGCCCTTGTGCCTCGGCGTGCGAACCCGCGTGGGCAAAAACACCGTGCCGTAATGCTCGGCGAACGATTGAATCTTGGGATTGAGTTCCGGGTCGAACCAATCGGCCTTGCTCACCGCGGCTCGCAAGTTATCGATGATTAGCGTCTTGGGCACGCCCCCAAAATGCCAGAACGCGCTCTCCAAACAACGGATGAAGCCATCGGTGGTCTGTTTCTCGATCGCTTCCGTGTAACCCTTGCGGCTGTGGCTCAGCACCACGCGCAACACGTGAGGTCGGCGGCGACGGCCGTTCTCATCCACGACGGCCGCTGCTTGGCCAAAGTCCACTTGAGCTTCCGCGCCGGGTTGGCATTCCAATCGCCGAAACGGCAACTCTTTCGAAGATCGCAAATGCCGCACGAAGCGTTTCACGCTGTCGTAGCCATGCACATAATCATGGTCATTCGACAGGTCTTGGAAAATCCGCTGCGCGGAAAGACCCTGGCCGAGTTTCTCCAAAATCACATCCCGCCAAGGCTCGCAGCGACTCCGCGAAGGTTCCGCCTCTTCCTTCTCAGAATCTTCTCCAAGGGCCTCAGGAAGATCCTCGAATTCGACGGGCGGTTGGCCCTCCGACCCGGTGGGCAGTTGGGCCTCGGACCCGGTGGGCACTTTGGCCGGTTTTGAATCCTCGGACCCGGTGGGCACTTTGGCCGGTTTTGAAGCGAGATGGGCCGCCACCGTCGAACGGTGAATGCCCAATTCGCGGGCAATCTTGCGCTGAGACCAGTCTTGGGCGTGTAAGGCATGAATGGCTTGAACCGTGTCCATCGGGAGCTGATTCGACATCGCTTGTTCTCCTCTGAGAAAACTCCCAGGAGAACAGAATGACGAATCCCTTTCCTCTCAAATGGCCGGTTTTGAACTGCCCACAAGTGGCCGGTTTTCACTGCCCGGTGACACCTTTGAAATGGATGCCGCGTTTTAACACTAAGCTCGTACCTGGAGTGTCATCCATTAACGCACCACCGAGGATAAGTTCCTGATTTATATATCCAAAAGGATGGGTCGAGTTCGCAGCAAGGTCGGGGCCGTCGGGTGCCCACGGTGTCCTCCCCACGTCTTGTCTCTGACCGTTCTTAACTTCTGTTACCCATTCTGTCTGATATTGAATGAACCCGGATTATTCATCAGGTCCGTGCGTGGTGAGTATTTCCGTGGCGGAAAGTGCACCGGGTGGTTGGGGAGCGGAGGATGGGCGGACCGCCCCCTTTCCCCCCTGGGGCCTGGCGATCGTTGGGTGAGTGAAGGAAAGAAACAGAAAGGCGGATGCCACGATGGCGAACTGCTCAGTCCCGAAGAACCAGTTGCTCATGGGCGTGACGTGGGAGAGGTGTGTAGGGCCGCGGGCGAGCTCCGCGCGGACGTGGCCAGAGGTTGGCCAGACGCAGCGATCGGATGCGGGAAGACATCGCGGCCCAAAACGCGCTCACGCTTTCCTCAATGTAAATCACGAGGCGGCGGGAGTGCTTCACGACCCGCGCTCCTGTCCGCAGCACCGACTGCTGGAAACGATGCAAGTCCCAGCAACCGCCCAACTCGTCCTCGAACTCGATCCGCAGCATCGACGCCAGGTTGAACGCCAGCAGGCCCAACAGCAACGTCACTTCGTTCTCCGCAAACACCGATGACGAAAGACGGCAGCCAATCACCGCGTTGAATTCGCCCAGCCGGTCCTCGAACGTGCCGCGCTTGCGGTAGTGCGACAACACCTCATCCGCCGAGCGTTGCTCCTCGGTCCAGTTTGTGATCAGGAAGAAGTAACGCGGAAACAGAGCCAGTTGGCCCGTCTTCGCCTCCGGCTTGTCGACGATGACCAGAATCACCCGCTGCGGATGACGCCAGCCCTCGGCTTGGTACTTTCCGAGTTCGATCACGTCCTCATATCCCCCTTTGGGCGGCCGGCCTACGGGACGTGTCAGATAGGGCGCGGCCATCTCTTCCAGCACGTTGTTCTTCTTGATTCTCCCGCAAAAACGGATGTTTTCGTCGGTCAACTCATCCAACACCGGGCCGGCGATGAAACCCGCATCGATCCGGAGGTCGAAGCTCCACGCCAGTTGCCGGGCCTTGCCGACCACGTTGCGAATAAACCGCCGGATGCCATTGGCCGTATGCACGCTGCCTTGCCGCAGGATGGCATGAATGAAGCCGTTGCCCAGCCGCTGGCCTTCCCGCGTGCCGTCGTAGTCGCCGCCCACCGAGAAACTCGCGACCAGCGGATGATAGACCGTCTCTTTATAGTAACCGTTATAGCGGGCCCCCGGCTGCTGGCCATAAACCTGCATCGGGAAACTGTCGATGTCGATGGTGGCGTAGCGGACGCGGCGGTCGCTGTCGCCGGTGCTTTTGATGTGCCGATGGATCCAGTCGAACAAGGCGCTCCGCACGGCCTCGAGATTCGTCTTGCAGTCGGCCAGCCAATCGATGAGCCGGGACTGAGTGGGTTGGCTGGCCAGGCGTTGGTTGAGCACTTCTTCGCCGGGCCGGTCCCAGGCGGCCATCTTCATGGCGGGATCATGGGCGAGCCGGTCGAGATCATCCTGATCGGACTCTCCCAGAGCCATGGCATAAATTCTTTCCCGCAGCAGTTCGACGCCTTGATAGCGGACGCGGTCTTGCTGGCGAGGATCGATCAGTTGATCCGCGAGCGATTCGGTGAGTCCGAGCCGATGATCGAAGTCCCGCAGCAGAACGGCACCGGAGTGTGACGTGAGCCGCCCATCGACGGCCTTGACCTTGATGGAACGATTGAAATCGGGCTCGAAAATGTTAGGCTGAACTTCACCCATCGCGTGATTCCTCCGTATGGTGTTGGGATTGCATATAACACTTAAACGCAGGGGGTCACGCGATGGTTCCTTCTTTTTTCAGCTTTTTTGGTGAATAATCCGGGATGAAATACTCCATCAAAGCAACTGGAGTAGGTGGTTGTTGAGTTAAATAACCGGCATCAAGAAATGCTCCGTTGTGCATAGTTACTAGCACCATCATGTTGTTAAACAATGACTTCAATTGAGCATTCGTAACTACTACCGTAACTACTACCGTATCTGAATTCGGTGGAAATTTAAGTGTTGTTGGAATACCCTTCGGGTTGGCTCCTGTTATTTGGAACCGATTCTCAACTTTGGTGAGAGAAGTCAATATGTCTTGAAGTTCAGGCTTTAATTGGCCCCCCTGCTGGAATGCAAAAACTTGACTTGCCGCGCCGCCAAGTCCGTTCGTGGCCCTTAATTTCGCCTGGAATGGCTCGCCGTTGGTTCCCGGAAACACCCCTTGGCCAGCGGTGATTGTCACGGCGTCGCCGGTGGCGTCGTCAAAGACCCCGTCGGCGTCGAGATCCCAATCGAGTGCCAAGGAGGTCTGGGTATAATCGTCCACCTCAACAGAAACCTCGGCGGTCGACGAATCAATGAGCGTTGCGAAGGCATAGAAGATTACGGGATCCGTGCCGTGAACGATGACGTAATGCGGATCGGCGTCATAGCTGCCGTCCTCGTCCGTTGCGGTGACAGTTACGGTGTATCCATCGGCGGTGTCATAAGCATGGGTGAAAGTCCCGCCTGCCGCTGCCGCGGTGTCAACCGTCCCATCGCCCCAGTCGATGCTCAAGGAGCTGACGGTGTCCGGCCCGAGGTCGGACGTGGAGATGTCGATGGAATACTCGTCCCCGGCCATCGACTCGCTCGTTCCATCGACCGTAATCGTCGGCGGCGTGTTGCCGACATCGATTTGGAAGCAGGATTCCACAGAGGCCCCCAAGGAGTTTTCCACCTTGACCATCGCTTCATAAAATCCATTATCAACGTTGGTGCCGAGAAGATAAAGCGTGTCGGAGTTGAGGGCATTTGAAAGGGATTGAGGAATTCAAAAAGGCCGAGAAAAAGGCCATGAAAGATATGGAATCGGCCAGGGCGAAATCACAACAGAATCGTCGGGTTAAAAAAACGGGACAGGGTGAACTGTTCTTCGATGAGGAAGGTGAACCCTCGTCTCATTACGTGCAGTTGAGAGAACGATACCTCGATAAGGCCCGTCAAGCCGTTTGGAATGAAATCATCACAAAACGAACAGTTGATTACAACGCGTTGTGGTCGATGGCGTTACGGTTTCCAATGGTTTGGGAGCACGATCTCAAAGATTGGCTGAAGGAATGGCATGAGTCCAAATCGATTCAGTTTCAAGGATTGGCCTCTTGCCAACGCGTTCCGAAATTGAATGCAAACCACAAGATTATCCGG
Organism: uncultured Planctomycetaceae bacterium; assembly: GCA_963815195.1. Taxonomy (GTDB): domain Bacteria; phylum Planctomycetota; class Planctomycetia; order Planctomycetales; family Planctomycetaceae; genus CAWAVN01. The sequence goes on along the minus strand of CAWFGE010000023.1, from coordinate 236,297 downwards.
CCAGCCAATTGATCAAACTGGCACAAACACATCTCAATAGGCAAGTAAAGCCGGCGCCGGGGTGGCAATGGTGGCACTGGTGGCTTATCTGCCAGTGCTTTTGACGCGTGATTGATCGAATATCAAGCAAACACTGGCAACAAGTTGCCAGTGGCACCAGTGCGGATCGAGCCAATCCCTTAACAACATCGTGCAGCCCTTTCCGAAATGGGGAAGTGATCGGAATCCAACGGCGTTTTGAGTGGAACGGGTAAGAAGTGAAAACCCGATTGAGGTGATTTTCCCGTTTATATGCGGCTATGGAGGGATGTCAACGACTAAATTTTCTTGCAGAGCGATTTTTTGGACAGACGACGATTGGCACTTTTGGTAACTATTTTGTTAAATAGGGCTTATGTTCCGAAACAGATTTCTAAAAAATAATGATGCGTCCACTTGTGATCTGACGTATCGTGACACACCTTGTCTCATCGGATTCGATTTTTCAAAACATAAAGGCTTTAGGACCACACGACATGGCAGCAAGGCGGTCGGACGCGGCGGCGGTTTGGCGGGCGATTGAGCAGGCGGGGAGCGTGCAGGCTTACATCGAGCAGCAGCTTCGCGAACGCGGGTTTCTCGTCGAACGCCGGGAAACCGGCCGCATGTCCAAACGCGAACTCGCGGCATACAAAAAACAACTGAAGGGCGAGGCGGCGGAGAAGAAAAAGCTGAAGGCGGAAGCCTGGCAGGCGTACCGGGCCAACTATATCGTGCATCTGGGCGAGCACGTGTTCTGGAACGATGGCCTGGATTGGGACAAGTGGGACCTGGAGCACGCCGAGGAACGCGCGGCCGAGAACGAGCTGCCCGCCGCTGGATTCGCCGAAAGAGCTCGCCGAGAGTCTGGATCTTTCCGTGGCGGAACTTCGCTGGCTGGCCTATCACCGCGAAGCGGCGACTTTGATCCACTATCGGCGGTTTACGATCCCCAAGCGCGACGGCAGCGAGCGGGCGATCTGGGCGCCGCTGCCGAAACTCAAAGCCGCCCAACGCTGGATTCTGCGGAACATCGTGGAAAAGCTGATCGTCCACGGGGCGGCCCACGGTTTCCTGCCGGGCCGGTCGATTTTGTCCAACGCGAAGATGCACACCGATTCGCAGATCCTCTTGAAGATGGACATCCAGAATTTCTTCCCCACGGTCACGCTGCCGCGGGTGAAGGGCGTGTTCCGCAAGGCCGGCTACCGCGAGCAGATCGCCACGCTGCTCGCGCTCCTGTGCACCGAGTCGCCCCGCGAGATCGTCGAGCACAACGGCAAGACTTACTTTATCGCCTTGGGCCCGAGGTGTTTGCCGCAAGGCGCGCCGACGAGCCCCGGCTTGACGAACACGCTCTGCTTGCGGATGGACCGCAGGCTGTCGGGGCTCGCGAAAAAGCACGGTTGGCGGTACACGCGGTATGCGGACGATTTGACGTTCAGCCTGCCGGCGGAGCATAAGGGGCCGCCGAGTTTGGGCCGGCTGATGGGCCTCGTCAAGCGGACGGTGGCCGATGAGGGGTTTCAGATTCATCCCGAAAAAACCCGCATCAACCGCCAAGGCAGCCGGCAGCAGGTGACGGGCCTCGTCACCAACGGCGACCGCCCGCCCCGCGTTTCCCGAACGCTCAAACGGCAAATCCGCGCGGCGATCCATAATCTGACAAAGGGCAAACCGCTCCGCGACGGCGAAACGCCGCAAACCCTCGCCGGCTATGCGGCGTATATCGCGATGAGCGAGCCAGAACTTGGCGAGAGCCTGCTCGAACAACTTGCCGGCCTGTCGCAAGCGGCGTCGCGATAACGTGGGAAGCAGTGACAACAAGTTGCCAGTGGCCGCCGCGCGCGGACTGGACCCGGCCCCAATCCGCCGATAGAGTTAACCCATTTCCTGCCCGCGGACCTCGGGCCGATTTGGAGAGCTAGGTTCCACAGGCTGCAAATAGGAATTAAACACGCACCCGGGACAGACACAGACAAAACCGGCTTGCATCACAAATCCATGTGACGCAAGCCGTTACCAAAAAGATTGGGGCCGTAGCTCAATCGGTTAGAGCAGCAAACTCATAATTTGTTGGTTGGGGGTTCGAGTCCCTCCGGCCCTACTTTTGCACACTGTCGATGTTCGCCAAATATCGGCATCGCTCGCCTTGAGGCACTTGGCGAATTCGCGTTGTTCACCTTTGGCGAGTTCTGCCGAGCGTGCAATGTCTGCACCGGGTTTTGCAGCGCGTTAAACACAGCTTTTTCAAAGTGCTGGTCGGTGACTTGGAGGTAATGCGGTTTGGCGACGGGTTCGCGATTCCCCATCCAAGCACAGACAACGTGGGCCGGGAAGTCTTCTCTCGAATTCCGTTTGCCGGGTTGACCTGAGGTTCTGCCAAATCTTCGGCCAAACTTTGAGTCCGGCGCGTTTGATGATTTTCTTGAGCCCGTCGGTTCCTATCCGCCGAACGCTTTTGGTCTCTACGATATGCATGGAAACGTTTCGGAATGGTATGACGACCGGCATGATCTCGGATTTTATCTGAGATCGCCCATCGAGGATCCGGTGTGCGAAAAAGCATCTAACCTATGTGTGGTTCGCGGGGGATCGTTTCGGGGGAGTTATCACTGCCGATCCGCGTTTCGTGGTTTTGACCTGGAGCAGGATGTGGCAGATATTGGCTTTCGCGTCGCGCGGAGTCTCCAGGAACCGGCTTTGACAGACTCAACGGATGTCCCTTGAAACCGAATCGGTTCTTCACGCGGATTGCCGGCCGTATTGCCGGCCCAAAGCGTCGTCGGTCAGAAACTGTTCTCGTTCGGCATCCGTCATAGGAACGAGACCGGACGAACCCGCCGGGGTCAGTTGGACGGAGTTCACAGCGCGTACCGCGTCCTCCCGCGGGTGCGGGATCGTGGCTTGATGCAGCACGCCTTGCCAGCGCGGGTCGGGCGGATCGAAGTCGGCGGAACTGTTGTTGATCAGCAGGATTTGATACTGCCGCGGATCGAACTCGCTCACGGGAATTGTGTATTCCTTGAGCAAATCGCCCGCGGCGGGAAACATCGGGTTATGCCGATCCAGAAACTCGGTCGGCGTCAAACCCAGATCGAATGCGCAGCGGGAATAGTCCGCGATCGAAAGTCGGCTGTCGATCGGGGTGGGTTCATAACCCAAAAGCAGCAGCGATTCGGCCGGTCCGCCGTCGCGGTGCGGTTTGGTCGTGGCCTGCTGGTTGAAGCGGCTCATCGACAGGGCGAGCAATTCTCGCCCCGATTGCTCCCGGGAGCATTCCGTCAAACTGTCCAAGATGTCCAACATCCACTGCCGGAGCCGGCGGGAGTCCCCGTCGGTGCCGAGTTGGGCGAGCGCGAATCCCGCCTGTTCAAAGTTTAACCGACAGGCTTGTCGGAACATCCGCCGGGCGAGATTCTGAGGGTTCTCCGAAAATTCCGCGGCCGACAAATACTGGGAGGGCGATCGAAAACGACTCGTCATGTCACACCAGGATCCTGGACCGATTTTCGCGGCGGTTTTTTGAAATTGACGGGCTCGGTATTATTATTGTATGAAGTTCGATTCCGACAATGACTTTTGGAAAGAAGGGCCTCGCATCGTCGCCCACGTTTTGCAAACCGGGCAGCTTCGCCTGCCTTTCTGCTTTGCCACTAGCCTTCCCCTCAGGTGACAGGATGAATTCGCCCGTCAAAAAGCTGCGAATTACCTTTTGGGGAACGCAGGGCAGTTTGCAGCATTTCCCCGGCCCCGACGAAGTGGACGATTACACGAACATAATCGCCACCGACATGATCGAACGCGTTTTGCGGGATTTGCAGTCCCGGTCCGCCGGTGGTCCGGTCGATCTGGAAACCCTCCTGGGCGGCCCCGTGAATCAGGACACGATCGCCCGAGTTTTCGAGCGGATCGGCCGGGCGAGATATTCCGTCTATGGCGGCGAAACGACCTGCACCGAAGTCGAAACGTCCGACGGGTATGTGATTCTGCTCGACGGCGGCAGCGGCATTCGGCATTTTGCCCGCCATCGAATTCTGGACTGGGACCCCGACGCCGACCGCACGCTGTACATCCTCGGGACGCACGACCACCTCGATCACCGGATCGGGCTGCCGTTTTCGGACATTTGTTTCGCCCGCCCCGGATTCGACCTTTCTGTGTATGGGAATTACCGGTTTCTGGCCGCGCTCGACGACCGGTTTGCGGTGTTCTCCAAGCAGGTTTCCGAAGCGACCCACCGGGACGATCCCCTCGATTACCGGATGATGTCGGCGACGTTCCACGGGTGTCAAATCCGCGACCTGAAACATCCCGATCCCAAAGAACGCCTGGTGCCCAATTGCAGCATCCACGATTTGAACGAGCCCATCGTCCTCGGGGAGACGGTGATCACGCCGTTTCCGGTGTATCATGCGGCGACTCCCTGCCTGGCGTACCGGTTTGAGCATCAGGGCGCGACGTTCGTCTTCTGCACGGATCACGAGCTTCGCCACGGGGACGATCCGCAAGATCCCCTGCAAAAACGCAGCGAAAGGGCCGAGGAACTCGTTCGGCGGATGGCCAGGGGAGCGGATGTGGCTTATTTCGACGGGCAATATTTGCTCGAGGAGTACCACGGGCGGAAAGGCACCGGACGCTGCACGCCCGGGGTGTGCCGCATGGACTGGGGGCATAGCTGCATCGAAGACGTTTTGGAACGGGCGTACGACTGCGGGATCAAGCACACGTACATCGGCCATCACGATCCCGACCGCGAATGGCTGGACCGTTTGACGCTCGATGAGCAGCTCCAGCGCGAATCCAAAGCCCGCGGCACCCACATCGAACTCGCCAAAGACCGCCAGGTCGTCGATCTCTGATCGGGGATTCATGAATCGCCCGAAACGCCAACTTGGGAATTGCTGACTCCCTCGCTTGCCCTTCGGGCGAATTTGTTTTGCGCGGCTCACCTGCCTATGCGTCCGAGACGGATGCACTACCATCGCGTCGCGAATCCCAAAATTCTGTGCCGGCTGCATTGATGGCCCGGCTCGAACTCGCTAAGCTTTTCGGTTTGGAAAACACAAAAACCCGCGGGGGCCTTGTGCCCGTTCGAATCGCTCTAATCAAGGTGAAGCTCGGCATGCCTGCCTTACCCAAATCTTACATGGCAAAAAAGGAAACCACCCAGCCCGATTGGTACGTGGTGGACGGAACCGGCGAGATTGTGGGGCGGTTTGCGACCCGCCTGGCCACGATTTTGATGGGCAAACATAAGCCCACGTACACGCCCCACGTCGATTGCGGCGACTGCGTGATCGTGGTGAACGCGGAACGGGTGCGGTTCAGCGGGGCGGGCATTGCGCATCCCACGCACCCGCAGTTCACGGTGAAAATGCAAGAAAAGATCTACGACCGCTATTCGGGCTATCCCAGCGGCCGGAAGATCGAAACGGCGGCCGAGGTCTGGGAACGTCATCCCGAACGCATCTTGCACGAAGCGGTCCGCCGGATGTTGCCCAAGAACAAGCTCGGTCGGCAGATGCTCAAGAAGCTGAAGCTTTACGTCGGGCCGCATCATCCCCACCAGTCGCAAACCCCCAAAGAACTCCCCGAATATCTGTAGGAATTTTCATAAGAGCGGACCTTCTCTCATGGTAGACGAATCCCAAGACACGCCCGAACAAGAACAGGATGCTTTGCCTCCTGAGCAAGTGGCAACGCCGGTTTCGCCGGCGGCTCCGAATCCGCTCGGCGTCACGCCCGTGGAACCGGAAGGCGAAACGCCCGCCGAACCCGAGCAACCCTCCCTGGAAACCCCGGGCACATTGGCGGCAGGATTGACGCTGGGCGAAGGCGCGCCGGCGGACGAAACGGTGACTCCCAGTTTCAAGCCCGTCATCCGCGGGAAAATCGACCGCTTCGGGGCGGCCCTCGGCACCGGCCGCCGGAAAACCTCCGTCGCGCGGGTGCGGGTCAAAGACGGCAACGGCCAACTCACAATCAACGGCCGCGAATTGAATGACTACCTCACCACGGAACGCGACCAGGAAATGGTCAAAGGTCCTCTAAAAGCCACCGGCAACTTGGACAAGGTGGATATTTGGGTCCGCGTCAACGGTGGCGGAACCACCGGCCAGACGGGAGCCATCGTGCTCGGCATCGCCCGGGCCTTGCAAGCCCGCGACGCCGGCTTGCACCACAAACTGTCCGAAGGCGGTTATCTCACCCGCGACGGTCGGATGGTGGAGCGGAAGAAATACGGCTTCAAGAAAGCCCGCAAGAGCTTCCAGTTCTCCAAACGTTAAGCCGAGTCGTTGGACAACGCGTCGATTCTTCGCCCCGGAGGATTCCCCCCCCTTCGGGGCGTTCGCGTTTGTGGATGACCCAGCGTTCGCAAAACCGAACAGGGCTTGTGTTTCGAGACCGTTCAAGATTCCGGCGAATAAATGCGACAAAAATTCTTCGAGTGATCCCAATTTTTCCAAAAGAATATGAATTTCTCTTGAAATTTTGATGCAGGATGTGTAACAATACGCCTGTTGTTATCGCGTGTTGATTCCGGAGATCATTCCCAGCCATTATTCCCCCCGACAACGCGCAGTTCCTCCCCGTTCACCTATCCGAGTGAGTGGGGAGATTTTTTTGCGCCATGCGATCGGGATTCCGGTCGATCATTCATTCGATCGATCAGAATCCGTCCAGACGCATCGTCGCATCGCCGAAGGAGTCGAGTTCCACGCCCATGCGGTCGAGAATCGAGAGGTACAAGCTGCACAGTTTGCGTTCCTCGTCTTCTCGCTTACGGTAATCGAGCACCCGGCCGGTTTCCACGGTTCCGCCCAGATTGCCGACGGTAATCACGGGAACCTTTCGGCTGTCGTGGCGTTTGCCGGACCAGAGGTTGTTCACGAAATAGAGCAGGGAATGATCGAGCACCGTGCCCTCGCCTTCGGGCATGGATTCGAGTTTCTGGGCCAGGTAAGCGAGTTGCTCGCAGTAGAATTTCGAAATCCGCTCGTACTCGCTTTCGGTGTCTTTGTGCGAGGCGTAATGGTGGGAAATCCGCACGCTGAGGAACGGATAGACCAACCCCGAAATATCCCGGCACATGAGGAGGCTCGCGATGCGGGTCTTATCGGTCTGGAAGGCCATCGCGATGATGTCCAGCATCAGCTTGATGTGTTCGCGAAAATCCTCGGGCATGCCGTTGTCTGGGCGGGGCATGGTGAAGACCGGGCCTTTCTGTTTGGCACGTTCTTCGGCGCGGTCTTTTAAGGCTCGCATGCGTTCGACGCGTTTTTCCACCTCGCGGACGCTGCCCAGGTATTCCTCGATCTTGAGCCGATCCGCCCGGCTGACCTGGCGGTTGAGGGAGTTCGCGTGATCCTTGACCCGGTCCAGGATGCTTTGCGTTCGCCGGCTGCCCTGGTTGTCGAACAGGCTATCGAACGCCAGGGAGGGATAAACTTCCATCGGCACCGGGGCCGAGGTGTTTTGCCAGGAGATGTGCGAGCTGTAGGCCATCGAGAAGTTGGTTTCGTGATAGCCGGTGACGGGTTGCTCGCATCCCAGCACGATGCTGGATTGGACGGTCTCGTTCTCGAACTTCTTGGCCAGGACCTGGTCGATGGAGATCCCGCCCTTCAAGACCGCCCCTTTTTGCAGCGACACGCCCGACAGGATATTGCCCGTTTGACCGGGATGAATCCCCACGCCGGTGGCGTTCTTGTTGAACAGGCCGGAAATGACGTTGACGTGTTCTTTGAGCGGTTCCAAGGGTTTCAAGCAGTTCCCAAACTGCATCTCCTTCCCGGCCCCTTGGGCGTACCATTCGGATTGATGGACGCCGTTCGCCATGAACAGCACCGCAAACCGCTTGGGCGGCGGAGCGCCGGCTTCTTTTCCCCAGACGGGCAGAGATTCCAGCCAGGGCAAGCACATCGTCGCCCCAGCCCCTTTGAGAAAAAACCGCCGGCTCACCGCAGAGGAAGATTTCGCCATGTCGCACACTCTCTCCTATGAACTCTTTAGGCCCCCATATCATCCTCATTGTAACATAAATGCCGGCTGTTGTTTATAGGGTCCAATAGGCGGTCATAGGCGGTCGGCCATTTGCCACGCCGTCTTGACCGGGATTTTCGTTTGCGGTACGCTCTTTCGCCCGTTGATGGGGACCGGTCTGCGCTCGCAAGGATTTGTTCCCTCTCCCCTTGGGGGGAGGGTTAGGTGAGGGGAACTTTGTGACCGGTACGGATTCAACTCCCCCAAACCGCCAGAAGACGCCAGAGCCCCGAACAAGGATGGCAGCATGTGTGGGATTGTCGGCTACATCGGGCACCGCTCCGCTGCGGAACTGCTCCTGGAGGGGCTGTACCGCTTGGAGTACCGGGGCTACGACAGCGCGGGCGTGGCGGTGGCCCAAGCCGGCCAGATCGCCGTTCGCAAAAAAGCCGGCCGCGTGAATCAGCTCGCGCGGCTCTTGGAAGACGAGCCCGTCGCGGGCACGCTGGGCATCGGACACACCCGCTGGGCCACGCACGGCGAAACCAACGACGTCAACTCCCATCCGCACCGCGGCGGCAACGGCGAAGTCGTCCTCGTGCACAACGGCGTGATCGAGAACTATTCTTCGCTGCGAAATCAACTCCAGGAACTGGGCTATATCTTTCAAACCGGCACCGACACCGAAGCCATCGCCCACCTCATGGCCCATCATCTGGCCGAGCAGATCAAACTCAGCGGCGAACCGGGCGACCCGTCCACCTGCATTCGCGCGGTGGAACTCACGCTCAAAAAACTCAAAGGCACCTACGGCACTCGCCGTCCTGTTTCGCGATTGTCCCGACCTCTTGATCGTGGCCCGCGCGGGCAGTCCGCTGGTCATCGGCATCGGCGACGGCGAATACTTCGTCGCCAGCGATTCCAGTCCGCTCGTCGGTTATACGGATGAAGTCGTGTATCTCTCCGATCACGAACTGGCGTTTCTGAAGCCGCAAGTCGTTCGAGCTTCGGCACCGCGACACCGGCGAGATGTCGCCTTCCATCCAGACGCTCGATCAGGTCGTCGTCCGATGTCGATCTGGGCGACTACGAGCATTACATGCTCAAGGAGATTTTCGAGCAGCCGCACGTCCATCGAAAACGCCATGCGCGGCCGCTTGGACGACGATGAAGCCACCGCGAAGTTCGGCGGGCTCAACCTGTCCGCCCAGGAACTGCGGCAAGTCGACCGCATCGTGCTCACGGCGTGCGGCACGAGTTGGCATGCCGGGCTGGTCGGCGAATATCTGATCGAAGAGTTCGCCCGCATTCCCACCGAAGTCGAATACGCCAGCGAACTCCGCTATCGCAACCCGCCGCTGAGCGACCGGACGATGGTGTTCGCGATCACGCAGAGCGGCGAGACGGCCGACACGCTGGCGGCCATGCGGGAATGCCAACGCAAAGGGCACCCGTCGCTGGCGATCTGCAACGTCGTCGGCTCGACGATCGCCCGCGAAGCCGACGGCGGGATTTATCTGCACGCCGGCCCGGAAATCGGCGTCGCGTCGACCAAGGCCTTCACGTCGCAGGTCACCGTGCTCACGCTGCTGGCGCTGTATCTCGGCCGAATGAGGCATCTGTCGTACCCCGCGGGAAAGACGATGATCCGCCAGCTCCGCGCGATGCCCGCGACGATCGAAAAGACTCTCAAATGCAACGAGCAGGTCCGCGAGGTCGCCGCGAAATACACGGCGTGCGGGAATTTTCTATATCTCGGCCGGTTGTACAATTTCCCCGTCGCGCTGGAAGGGGCGCTCAAGCTCAAGGAAATCAGCTACATCCACGCGGAAGGCTATCCCGCGGCCGAAATGAAGCACGGCCCGATCGCCCTCGTCGACCAATTCACGCCCAGCGTGTTCGTCGTGCCGCAAGGGCGGGATTTATCCGAAGGTGATCAGCAACCTCGAAGAAGTCAAGGCCCGCAAAGGCCCGGTGATCGCCATCGCCTGCGAAGGCGACGACAAAGTCGCCGATCTGGCCGACGACGTGATCTTCGTCCCCGACGTCGAGGAATATCTGCAGCCGTTGGTCACCAGCATCCCGCTGCAACTGCTCGCCTACCACATCGCGGTTCTGCGAGACTGCAATGTCGATCGCCCCAGAAACCTCGCCAAGAGCGTGACGGTGGAGTAGAGGAAAATCGCTCAACGTCCGGCATTTAACGTGATCGGCCCCGCGTTGTCGGCATCTTCAAATGTCTCCGCGGCCAGCCGGGACATTTCCTCTTCCGTCCACTCGCCGTCGTCATACTCGATCGTATGCCTGACGCGATCATACGCGTCTCGGCTGATGAGAATGAAATTCTTCCCGTCTTCCGAGAGCTCGACGGGCTGGCCGCGTTCGGCGGCTTCCAATTGCTCTTTTGTAATGTTCATAGGTTGTTCTCCTCGCGTGAATTATATCCCTCTTCTCAAACCTGAAACACCCCCGTGCGGAACGGTTCCTCGTCGGCGTGGCGGCAGGCGACTTCTAAGGCCGTGATGAGGGCGTTTCTCGTGTCGGCCGGTTCGATGAGTTCATCCACCCAGCCCCGCGAGGCGGCGTAGCGGATGTCGGTTTGCTCTTCGTAGCTTGCGACCGTCTTTTCGCGGAGGGCCTCAAGCTCCTCGGCGTCGGGCTCCTGACCGGCGCGTTTGAGCGCGGCGATGTTGATGTCCAGAAGCGTCGAAGCCGCCTGGCTCGAACCCATCACCGCGCAGCGGGCGTTCGGCCACGCGAAGATCAACCGCGGATCGAACGCCTTCCCGCACAGGGCATAATTCCCCGCCCCGTAGCTGCCGGCGACGATCACCGTCAGCTTGGGCACGCGGCTGTTGGAGATGGCGCTCACCAGCTTCGCCCCCGCGCGGATGATGCCGGACTGCTCCGAATCCCGCCCGACCATGAAGCCGTACACATCCTGCAGAAAAACGATCGGCGTCCAGGTCTGGTTGCAGTCCATCACGAAGCGCGCGGCTTTGTCGGCGGAGTCGTGATAGATCACCCCGCCGAACTGGAGTCCCGACTTCGGCGGATGCACCGGGTGATGCTGGCAAGCGACCACGCCCACCGAAAACCCGCCGAGCTTCGCATAGCCGCACACGAGCGTGCCGCCGTACTCGGCCTTGTACTCCTGAAAGCTCCCCGCATCCACGAGGCAATCGAGAACATCGCGCACCTCGTAAGTCATCTGCGGGTTGAGCGGAAAGAGATCATAGAGATCTTCGATAGGCCGAGCGGGCGGCGTGGATTCGCCGCGGCGGAATTGCGTCGCCTGCGGATCCGTGGGCCAGGTTTCCACGAGCGACCTGAGCCGGGCAATGCACGCGGGTTCGTCGGGTTCGCGGAAATCGATCGTGCCGCTGATCGAAGCGTGCATTTTCGCCCCGCCGAGTTCCTCATGTGAGACGGTCTGCCCGATGGAGCTTTTGACCAGCGCGGGACCGGCGAGATACAGCCCCGAGCCTTCGGTCATCACCAGCTTGTCGCAAAGCACGGGCAAATACCCGCCGCCCGCGACGCAGTTGCCCATAATCGCCGCGAGTTGCGGCACGCCCATCGCCGAGAGCACCGCGTTGTTGCGGAAGATGCGGCCGAAGTCGTCCTCGTCGGGGAAGACCTCATCCTGAAGCGGCAGCATCACGCCGGCCGAGTCCACCAGATACACCAAAGGCAGGCGATTGACGAGCGCGATCCGCTGGGCCCTGAGGACTTTTTTGGCGGTCATCGGAAAGAACGCCCCGGCTTTGACGGTGGCATCGTTGGCGATCACCATGCACTGCCGACCCGCAATCCGCCCGATCCCGCAGACCACGCTCGCGGACGGTGCCCCGCCCCAGTCGGCGTACATCCCCCGCGCCGCGAACCGCCCCAATTCAAAAAACTCGCTGCCCAGGTCGAGCAAAGCGGCGATCCGTTCGCGGGCGGTCATGCGGTGCTTTTCGTGCTGCCGGCGAATCGCCTTCTCGCCGCCGCCGAGCGCGATCTCGTCGCGTTCGTGCCGAAATGTCTGTAAGAGAGCTTGCCAATCTTCGCGGAGGTCGTTCTTCATGGGACCGATTCAAATTGGGGAGGATTCAAAACCATCATTCTAACGGTTTCGGACCGCGTTTCATGGCTGTATTCTATAGGAGAATCGGGTGGCACGTCCCTGAGCGCAGCGAAGGGCGTGGCGCCCGCCTTCTTCCAAAACTTTCCGCCCGTTGGCAGCGTAACCTATTTGACTTTAAAGGGACAGAACCTCATGAAGATCATCGACCCGCACGTTCACATGAGTGCCCGCACCACGGATGACTACGAAGCGATGGCCGCCAATGGCATCGTGGCGATTATCGAGCCGGCCTTCTGGCTCGGCCAGCCCCGCACCGCCGTGGGCACGTTTCAGGATTATTTCTCCAGCCTCGTCGGGTTCGAGCGGTTCCGGGCGGCCCAGTTTGGGATCAGGCATTACTGCACCATCGGCCTCAATTCCAAAGAGGCCAACAACATCCCGCTCGCGGAGCAGGTCATGGAAATCCTGCCCTTGTATCTCGCCAAAGAGGGCGTGGTCGCGGTGGGGGAAATCGGCTACGACGACCAGACCGACGCCGAGGACCGCTTCTTCCGCGAACAGCTCGAACTCGCCAAGGAAGTCGAATTGCCCGGTGATGATCCACACGCCGCACCGCAACAAAAAGCGGGGCACCTCGCGGAGCATGGATGTCTGCATCGAGATGGGCCTCGAGCCCGGCATGGTCGTTGTCGATCACAATAACGAAGAGACGGTGCAGGAAGTCTTGGACCGCGGTTTCTGGGCGGCGTTTACGATCTACCCCAAAACCAAGATGGGCAACGAGCGGATGGTGGAGATTGTGAAGAAGTACGGCTCGGAGCGGATCATTGTCGATTCCGCCGCCGACTGGGGCGTCTCCGATCCGCTCGCCGTGCCCAAAACGGTCCGGCTGATGAAAGAGCGAGGCATTCCCGAAACCCAGATCAAAGATGTCGTCTACAACAACGCCCTCGCCGCGTACGGCCAAAGCGGCCAGATGAAAGAATCCGACTGGCTCAACCCGCCGGCCATCGACCAACGAACCCTCTTCGAAGGCAGCAGCGTGTTAAGAGGCGGCCAGGACCCCCGCGTGGAAGAGACGCCCAAGCCGAATGTGATCGAGTAACGACCCACGAAACAATCAACTATTCAGTTTTGTCACAAACACATCCAGAACAACTGGTTCGGACAACCTTAAGCGAGGGGAGTTTGAATGTTCTTCTTCCAGCTCCTCAAATGGAATTCCGTCTAAATGAGGCCCAGCCAAAACTTGAGAAGCGATCTCACTGAGCTTGGCATCAGTGTTGATCGCACATTGGAAAGGCAATCGTGATGGATCCGCAATGGACGTTATGCTGAATCGCAGTTGCCCAGCTTGCTCGTCAAACCATAAATAAAAGAGAAGTGGAACCAGATTTTTTCGTTTCGCTTCGCTACGCTTTCTCTCGATAAAAGTGCTTACGCAAACACAAAGGTCCCGAATCGAAAGATTGGATGCCATTTCCTTCGTTAGTGAAATTGTCCAGAGATTCGCTTGGGCTTCGATAAATGGATCATTGGTGACAACAATGTCTTCGCTGGCAATGGCTGCGAACCAGTATTGCAAATGATCCAGAAAAGATTCCGGGGATTCCATTTGATTGCGCCATTCCAAGCGACAAAGCGTCAAATAAAAGCCAAATTCCTCCATTCATTAGATACTATGTATGGATCACCGATCAAGCCCTTCCCTATCTGAATTGAGGCACATCATGCGGCACTTTCCTCTATTGAGCGTGTTGGCTCTCCTCGTCGTCGGATTCCCGATGGTCCATGCGGATGAACCGGCTGAAGCGGCCGTAAAGGCTATGGCCGATAAGATCGCGAAGGCCACGATCGACGGGGATGCGGAAACGGTCATCGACTCGACCTATCCGACGCTGGTCGAACTTCTGGGCGGCCGAAAATCGGCGATTGATTTCACGAAGAAGTCCCTCGAACAGATGAGAAATGAGGGGTTCACCTTCGACAGATTTGAAGCCAGTCCTCCGAAAAAGTTCTACACCGAAGGTAAAAACACCTTTGCAGTTCTGCCCACGAAAATGGAGATGTCATCCCGCAAGGAAACAATACTCGGCGAATCATACCTTTTGGGAATCTCCTCCGACGGCGGAAAAACCTGGAAGTTCCTGGACGGGAGCGGCATGAAAGACAAAGCCCTCCGGAAAAAGATCTTGCCCAAGTTGCCGGAGAAACTCGTGCTGCCGACCTTGCCGAAGCCGAAACTGGTCACGAAGGAGAAGTCGTAGGGCGTCCTTCAATTTGACCGTGGAAATCTTCCCCGGTCGATTCGTTTTTAATCGCCGACCGTCGATCCAATGCCAGGCAGCGGCGGGTTCGGAAAGCCTGATCAAGATTTCCAATGACTGAATGGTGCCCCAATTGCGGAGCGGAACGTCCCCGGGTGCATGATGCGTTCTGCTCCGAGTGCGGACTCGAAATCGAAATGCCCGCAACTTCGCCCCCAGAATTGGATTGGGATAAGAGAGAAACGGAGCCCGCGGAGTCGGCGGACGGAATGACGACGGCTGAAAAAATCTATTCCGCGGTCGTGATCCTGGCGGTGGGATTTTGTCTTGCGTCCCTCGCCTCCTTTCACTTTCTCGTCATTCCGCGTGCTGACGACCCAGGCGCCTTGTATATGGTCGTCTCGATCTTGTGGATGATTGCCGTCGCGCTCACGGTGACGGTTGCCTTCAATCTCTGGCACCGCTCGCTGCTGGTGGTTCCCACCATTGTGCAATGTTTCGTGCTCCTGATGATGGTCTACTTTCTCCCATTCGCAATTTGGGGCGCCGTGCTGCTGCGCCGACGGCTCCAGCATGAAAAAGACGCCAAAGTGTCACCTCAATAGCTGGGAAAGCGAGTCTTTCATAGTGCCATATTTTCTGCCGGCGTGGATGCTGTGGTTGTTCGGCCTTGTCACGATCCCGGTTGGTTTTTGGCTCTGGCATCGGCTGGGGCCGAGGTTTGGCCTCGGCGAATCTCGCGGCCGGGTCGATGCCTGGGCTTGTTATGTTTCTTTAGTCCTCTTCCTGCTGACAGCGAGCGCGGGTTTGATTTTCAGCCCTCGCGGATGAATGGGGTTCACGCCTGATGGAAATGAGCTGGCAAAAGGCGTTGGGATTCGCCGCGGTCTGGTCGCACGTTGTGTTGTGGGCGGCGGGCGGTTTTCTTCTGGTCATTCGGCCGTCGGCAACTTGGGAATGGGCGATTTACGTGGTCGCAGCGCTTTGGGCGGCGCGGGGTCTGTCGCCGCCTTGCTGCATCGGTCTTGGAAAATTTCCCTGCTCTATATCCTTTGCAGCGTTCCCGTCCTTGTTGAGATCGGCATCGTGCTGATTCTTCTCTCCGCGGCGGGATCGCGAACGTCCTGATTGCACTGGGTTCATGCGGATGTTTCGAGGACCTCGTCTTCCTGCATGGAGAAAGCGGGAATGGATGAAGCAAATTTCAGGCCTATCGTCTTTCGCCTTTCTATCGGAGGGAAAATCGGCTTGGTAGAATCGGCTCTTGCGCGTTTTATTGACACCTCAGAACAAGGAATCGCCATGAAATTCTTCTTCGCTTGTTCCCTGGCTCTCGCGGCATGGATCGTCAATCCGGCCGCGGCGCTCTGCAAAGATCAGCCCGGCACGCAGCAGTCCGCGCGGCTCGATGCCGAGATCAAAGTCCGCATCGACTATCTGCTGTATCTGCCCAAAGATTACGCAGCCAAGGAGTCGTGGCCGTTGTTGCTGTTTCTCCACGGTGCCGGCGAGCGGGGCGATGATCTGGAACTCGTCAAGAAGCACGGGCCGCCGAAGCGGATCGCGCAAGGCAAAGAGTTCCCGTTCATCGTGGTTTCGCCCCAATGCCCCAAGGACCGCTGGTGGGAGCCGATGGAATTGCTCGCGCTGCTCGACGACATCAGCCGAAATTACAAAGTCGATCCAGACCGCATTTGCGTGACGGGCCTCAGCATGGGCGGCTTTGGAACGTGGCGGCTCGCCTTTTATGCCCCCGAGAAGTTTGCGGCGATCGCCCCGATCTGCGGCGGCGGAGAGACTTATTGGGCCAAGCGAATCGCCCGCCTGCCCGTGTGGGCCTTTCACGGGGGCAAAGACCCGGGCGTGCCCGTCGCGCGGTCCGAATCCATGATCGCAGCGATCAAAAAATCCGGCGGCGATGCGATGCTGACGATCTACCCCGAAGCCGGCCACGATGCCTGGACCGAGACTTACGACAACCCCAAGCTCTACGAATGGCTGCTCGAGCAGAAGCGAAGCCCGCGGGAGCCCTCGGAAAACAAGGAACGTCCGCGCTCGTGACGGCGGGCCTTTCTCTGTTGGCAGGTTTTTCAGAGATCCATTAGGATTCCCCCGGCGTTCCTTTTGAAAAGGAGTTCGCGCGAGATTTCGTTTTCGAGTCTCGGAGCGGCGGCATCTTGCCGCCGAGATCGATCCCCGGCGGCTGGATGCCGCCGATACGTTGGTTGCGGCTTTGCCGCGTTAGGGCATTGGGAATCTGCCAATGAGCAAGCCGACCGATCCCATTCGTCAGATCACGGTGCAGAACACGATCCGCCCCACCGCCGTCAAATGGCTCAAGGGAGTGGAAGCGGGGCTGTTGGTCCTGGGCGTGGGGGCGACGGCGATTCAGCACGGCCTCCACAACCTCAGCCCGCGCGTGCAATGGGAACTCGGCATCGCCGTGTTCTTGTTTATGTTTGCGCTCACGGTGATCCTGGGCTTTCGCTACTATTGGAGCCTGGCGAGGCCGTCGTTTTACCGCAGGCACCGGGCGCTTGTGATTATCAGCGCGGCCTGGACCGCGGGCACGCTGGGCCTGATTTTCTTGGGTCCCTGGATTGCCGAGCGTCAGGGCCTCGCGCTGAATCGGCCCTGGGCTCTCGTGCTCTGGGCGGAGCTGTGCCTGGTGCCGCGGGCGATTGTGAGTTCCATCCTCTTCACCCGGCAATCCACCGCGCGGATGGGCACGAACCCGGCGCTATTGCTCGTCGGGTCGTTCCTCGTCCTCATCGCCACGGGCACGGTGCTCTTGATGCTTCCCAAAGCCTATGCCGACCCGAAGACGTTCGACGAGGTCGCGTTTCTCGAACGGCTCCGCGTGGCGCTCTTCACCTCCACGAGCGCGAGTTGCGTGACGGGCCTGATCGTAGTGGACACCGGCGGTCCGGATGCCTATTGGAGCCGGATGGGCCAGACGGTCATCATGGGCTTGTTCCAGATCGGGGGGTTGGGAATTATGACCTGCGGCGCGTTTTTCGCCGTGGTCTCCGGGCGGGCGATGCGGATGCGCGAAAGCGCGACGCTCCACGACGTGCTGGAAGCCAACGGTTTGGAACACGTCCGCCGGCTCGTCTTGGGAATCTTCGGGTTCACGTTCGCGACGGAATTGATCGGGGCGGTGCTCGTCTCCGGCTTGTGGTCCGATCGGCCGTTTCACGAGCGGGCGTTTTACAGCGTGTTCCATTCGGTGAGCGCGTTTTGCAATGCGGGGTTTTCGCTCCGACCCGAAAGTTTTGTCGGCTGGGACACGCGCTGGCAGGTGCTGACCGTCGTGCCGGCGCTCATTATCATCGGCGGCCTGGGCTTTGCGGTGCTCTACAACGTGGCGATCGTTTCGCTTTCGTACGTGCGGTCGCTCCAGAAGCCGCCGTTGTTCAACCTGTCGCGGGTGCGGACGCATTTGTCGATCTCGTCGCGGCTGGTGCTGGTCACCACGGCGGCGCTGTTGATCTTGGGCGCGGTGATCTATTATCTGCTGGAATCCACCTCGCCCGATCTCGGTTCCCCGAGCGCCGTCGCCGAAGAAGAATCGCCCGGCGCCCTAACCCGCATCGCCCACGCGTGGTTTCAGTCGGTCACGTTTCGGACGGCGGGGTTTAACAGCGTCGATCACGCGGCCCTGCAGCCGGCCACAAAGTTGTTTGCCATTTTTCTAATGTTCATCGGGGCCGCCCCCGGTTCGACCGGCGGCGGCGTGAAAGTCATGGTCTTGGCGCTCGCACTCTTGCGGCTTTCGAGCATTCTCCAAGGCCGGCAGCGGGTCGAAGTCGGCAACCGCGTGATTCCCGATGAAGTCGTCAACCGGGCGCTGACGGTTTTGGCGCTCGGCGTCCTGGTCACGATGACCACCACCATGCTGCTCGTGATCTTCGAGCGGAACGAAGCCTTGTTTCTCGATCACCTGTTCGAGGCCACGAGCGCCTTTGCCACCGTGGGCGTGTCCTCGGTGAATACCTCCACGCTGACGGTGCCCTCACAATACGTCATCATCGTCACGATGTTCCTCGGACGCGTGGGGCCGTTGACGGTCCTGATCGGCCTCGCCGGTCAAACCAAACAACCGAACTACGATTACCCCGTGGAACGCGTGACGCTCGGATAAACTGACAACTCAAAAGGAATCTCCTGTGCAAAAAGTGGCCGTGATTGGATTGGGGCGTTTTGGAACGGCGCTCGCCCGGCAGTTGACCGCGAGCGGGGCGGAAGTGATCGCCGTCGATAGCGACATGTCGCTCGTCAACGAAATGCGCGACGAGGTCGCGGTCGCGGTGAAGTTGGACTCGACCGACCAGGCGGCCCTTCGCGGTCAGGAGATCGACCTCGTGGACGTGGCCGTGGTCGCGATCGGAGAGAATTTTGAAGCCGCGCTGTTGACGACGGTGATCCTCAAAAAAATGGGCGTGCCCAAAATCATCTGCCGGGCGCAGACGGCGTTTCACGGCGAAATCTTTAAGCAGATCGGCGCGGACGAAGTCATCCAGCCCGAGATTCAAGCCGGCGAGCGGCTGGGGCACAGCCTCGCCAATCCGCAGCTCGAAGACCTCGTCACGCTCGCGGACGGTTACACGCTGATCGAACTTCATGCCCCGAAGCAATTCTGCGGGAAGTCGCTGCAGATTCTCGAACTGCGAAAACGATACGACGTCAACCTCATCGCCATCAAACGCCCGTTTGAGGGCGCCGACGATGTGGGAAACACGATCAAAAAACAAAACGTGATCGGCGTCCCCCGCGCCAACGACGTGATCGAGCCCGGCGACGTGCTCGTCGTCGTCGGCAGCAACGAAGCCCTTGCCCGATTGCCCAAGGAGTAGCGAAGCCACCGCTTACTTCGTGCGCGGCTCTTTTGGAAGCAGCCACCGCTTACTTCGTGCGCGGCTCTTTTGGAAGCAGCCACCGCTTACTTCGTGCGCGGCTCTTTTGGAAGCATGCCGTTTACTCCCAATCGAGCGAGCGTTTTACCGCGGCTTGCCAGCGGGCGTATTTGGCGTCGCAAGCGGCTTTCGACTCTTGCGGCTGAAACTCGCGGTCCAGGGCCCAGTTGCGGTGGACATCTTTTTGATCTTTCCAGAAACCCACGGCGAGGCCCGCGAGATAGGCCGCTCCGAGTGCCGTCGTTTCCTGCACCACGGGCCGCTCCACCGTCACGCCTAACAAGTCCGCCTGAAACTGCAACAGCAGGTTGTTGGCGGAGGCTCCGCCATCGACTTTGAGGCTCTTCAGATGGATGCCGGAGTCTTGTTGCATCGCATCCAGGACGTCGCGGGTCTGGTAGGCCATGGATTCGAGGGCGGCCCGCGCCAAATGGCCTTTGGTCGTGCCGCGGGTGAGGCCCACGATCGTGCCGCGGGCATTTTGATTCCAATAGGGCGCCCCCAGTCCGACGAAAGCCGGCACGAAATACACGCCGCCGGAATCCGGCACGCTCGCCGCGAGTTGTTCGCTCTCGGCCGCGGTCGCGATCAGGCCCAATCCGTCCCGCAGCCATTGCACGACGGCCCCCGCCACGAAGATCGCCCCTTCCAGGCAATACGTGATGTCCTCGCCGATCCGCCAGCCGATGGTCGTCAATAATCCATGCTCGGAAGGCACGGGTTTGTTGCCGGTGTTCATCAGCATGAAGCAACCGGTGCCGTAGGTGTTCTTGGCGTCGCCCGGTTCAAAGCAGCCCTGCCCGAAGGTCGCCGCTTGCTGGTCGCCGGCAATCCCCGCAATCGGAATCGCCCGGCCGAACAAATCGCGCGTCCGTCTCGCCATAGACTTCGCTGGAGTTTCGCACCTCCGGCAGCAACTTGCGGGGGATGTCCAGAATTTTCAACAGCTCATCGTCCCAATCGAGCGTGTGGATGTTGAAGATCAACGTCCGGCTGGCGTTCGAGTAATCCGTGATGTGCAGCCGACCGCCGGTGAGTCGCCAGATCAAAAACGAATCCACGGTGCCGAACAGGACTTCGCCCCGCGAGCCCGTTCGCGCAAACCGTTGTGCTGATCCAAAAGGTATTTGATTTTCGTCCCGGAAAAATAGGGGTCGATGACGAGGCCGGTTTTTTCGCGGATCAAAGTTTCCACGCCGTCGGCTTTCAGTTGATCGCAGATCCCCGACGTGATTCGGCTCTGCCAGACGATGGCATTCGCCACCGGCTTGCCGGTGTCCTTCTCCCAGAGAATCACCGTCTCCCGCTGGTTGGTGATGCCCACCGCGGCGATTTCCTCCACCGGCACTTTGGATTCCTGAATCGCTTGCCGGGCCACGGCGAGTTGGCTCGACCAGATGGCTTCCGGGTCGTGCTCGACGAGGCCGGGCTTGGGAAAGAGTTGCTCGAACTCCTCTTGAGCCGACCCCGCGGGCCGGCCGTCATATCCGAACACAATCGCCCGGCTGGACGTGGTTCCCTGATCGAGCGCTAACACATGGCTGGGCATCGAATCTTCCTTTCAAGGTGTTCCCAATCCGACGGCGAGGATAGACGATAGAAGATCGTGGAACAATTGGAATGTCAACCGTGCCCAATCCGCACCGAGGTTCTTCCGGTTTTTGCCCCGCAGCCCTTTGCCCCTTTGTGGCCTGTGTGGCCTTTGCCCCTTCTTCCATCAATTCCACTCCGACAACTGGCGGCGGGCTTGTTTGAGGTGGCCTTCGAGGATTTCGCGTTCGGCCTCGGGGCACTTGGTTAAGCACGCCGCGAGTACATCGACCGCGAGGCTCAATCGGCCCGCGTGCAGCGAGATGATGCCCAAGTCCCGGCGTTCGTTGTAAGAGGCGGACTGCAAGGTGCTGAGGCGGTGCTGTACTTTCCACGCGGCCGGCCAATCCTCCCGCTTTGCATAGATGACTTTGAGGTTATTCAGCATCCGCACGATGATCGCCCGCGGGCCGGCGGGTTCCAGGCGCAGCGAGAAGTTGGGCTTCGGAAAAATTGGTAAGGCCGCCGAGCCAATCCAGGCACTCGGGCAGCGTGAGCACGCGGCCATTCGCGTAGGCATCCACAAACAGCGGCCCCTCGCCAGATTCCATCCGGGCCAGAAAGTGCATCGGAGCCGAGACGCCCAGCAGCGGAAGCTCCAACCGCTCGGCCACCGCCATATAAATCACCGACAGGCTGATTGGGATCCCCCGCCCGGTCTCGATCACTTTCTGCAAGTAGCTGGCATCGGGGTCTTCGTAAGCCTCCGGGCTGCCGGTGAGCCCGTGCCGCTCCGACAGACACTCCGCGATCGCCTGGAGCGATTCCAATTCATCCCGCACCGCGAGGCCCGGCTTGAGTTCCCCGGCCCGCTCGCGAATCCACTTCAAAGGTTCGGAGAGGTCAAGTTCCGGATAAGCATCCCGCGCCAACTCCAAGGCGACGCGGACCAAGTCCACATCGCTTTGACGGACCACGAGCTTCTTAAACTCGCTGTCTTTTGCATAATCCGGCTCTTGGTGCATGATAGATGGATGGTCAATACCTTCGGCGAGCGGCCAGCGTTAGCTGGCCGGTGAATCACGAGCGCTTAAGTTCGGCTGGGTTCTGGAACATTCCAAGTAACCGGGGGGGCTCACGCCCCCGCTCGCCTTAAACAAATTACGATCGTCGATCACCGGCGGTTTTTTTTTCGCTGCTTTTTCGCCTCTTTGCGTTTGTCCTTTTTTTTCTGCTTGGCCATTTGGATGTCTTGGGGGCCGCGTTTGCTGCGCTCTTTTTTCTGCCGGATTTGGGCGCCGGGATCGAGCATTCCGCCGTCGGCCATTTCCTTCATGGCCCGCATGCGGTCGCGGAGGCCCAGGCCGGCCATCTTTTGCATCATGCCCGACATGCCTTTGAAGTCTTTGAGGAGCTTGTTGACGTCCGCCGGGTCGGTGCCGCTGCCCACCGCGATCCGCTGGCGTCGGCTGCGGTCGATGATGTCGGGGTTCTTGCGTTCCTCGCGCGTCATCGAGTTGATGATGCCGTCGATCCGCTTGAGATCCTGGTCGGGGTTCATGCCGGCGATCTGGTCAGCCATGCCGCCCATGCCGGGGATCATTTTCATGATCTCGCCCATCGAGCCGAGCTTTTTGATCTGCCGCATCTGCTTCTGGAAGTCTTCGAGGGTGAACTTCCCTTTTTCGAGCGCCTCTTGGGCTTTGAGCATTTCGTCCTGATCGACCTTGGACTGCAGATCCTCGATCAGGCTGAGCATGTCGCCCATTTCGAGGATTCGGCTGGCCATGCGGTCGGGGTAGAAATGCTGCAGCTTGTCGAGCTGCTCGCCGACGCCGACGAACTTGATGGGCACGCCGGTGACTTCTTTGACCGACAGCGCCGCCCCGCCGCGGGTGTCGCCGTCGAGTTTGGTGAGGATCACCCCGTCGAGCACGAGCGAGTCGTTAAATGCGCGGGCACTGTTGACGGCGTCCTGCCCGGTCATCGCATCGCAGACAAGGAGCGCCTGGTCCGGGTCGCAGTGCTTGTCGATCTGCTCGAGTTCTTTCATCAGAGCGCTGTCGACGTGCAACCGGCCGGCGGTGTCCAAAATCAGCACGCGCACATCGCCGGCGGACTTGGCGGCTTTGAGGCCGTTCCGGCAGACCTGCACCGGGGAGCTTTTTTGCGGGTCTTCGGTATAGACCGGCACGCCGACTTGCTCGCCGACGATTTTTAATTGCTCGATGGCCGCGGGCCGCTGGAGGTCCGCCGCGACGAGCATGGACTTATAGCCATTGTCCAAGAGCATCTTGGCGAGCTTGCCGCAGGTCGTGGTTTTCCCGGAGCCCTGGAGCCCGCACATCATGATCACGGTGACGCCGTCGCGTTTGACGCCCAACGTGCTGGCGACGCTTTTGGGGACGTATTCCTGCTCGTCGGGGTCGCCGCCCATCAGCCGCACGAGTTCGTCATACACGATCTTGATGACGTACTGGCTGGGCCTGAGCGATTTGAGCACCCGCTCGCCGACGGCTTGTTCCGTCACCCGGTCCATAAACTGCTGGGCGACGTCGTAATTCACGTCGGCTTCCAGGAGGGCCAGGCGGACTTGCTTCATCCCCTCGCGGATGTTGGCCTCGGTCATCTTTCCGCGATCGAGGAAAGACAACGCCCCCTTCAGGTTTTGGCTGATTCCTTCAAACATGTTTCGATACTTCTCGACAAGGGCGATAACCGGAGCACCCGCAAGCATGATATACCCCCGCCCCGCTTGGGGGCAAGACGAGGAAAACTGCCTTGGACAATCCCCCCGCGATGCTCTATCCTGCCTGCGGGCTTGTTTTTGATCTTTTGGGCGATTGGCGATTGATGTTCAGCCGCGATGAACTGTGTTCGATGTATCTCGACCAGTTGGCGTTCGAGCCTTATCCGGTTCAGGAGGAGGCGTTGCTGGCGTGGTTCACCGCGCAAGAGGGCGTGTTGGTGTGTGCTCCCACCGGGATGGGGAAAACGCTGATCGCGGAGGCGGCCCTGTTTGAAGCCCTGCATTCCGGGAGCATCGCCTATCTCACCACGCCGTTGATCGCGCTCACCGAGCAGAAGTTTCATGAAATCCAAGAAGCCGCCGTCAAGTGGGGCTTCTCCAAAGACGATGTGGGCCTCGTCACCGGCAACCGCAAAGTCAATCCCGATGCCCGCGTGCTGGTGGTCGTGGCCGAGATTCTGCTCAATCGGCTCTTGCATCCCGAAGGCTTTGATTTTCACAACGTCTCGGCCGTGGTGATGGACGAGTTCCACACCTTCAACTCGCCGGACCGCGGGATCGTGTGGGAATTGTCGCTGGCTCTCTTGCCGGAGCAGGCGCGGTTGCTGCTTCTGTCCGCGACGGTGGGGAACTCGGCGGAGTTCATCATCTGGCTCGCCCGCAGCCACAATCGCAAACTGCAACTCGTCCAGAGCACCGAACGCAAGGTGCCGCTCAGGTTTTTCTGGATCGGCGATCAACTCCTCAACGAGCAGCTCGAGCACATGGCGTCGGGCGATGAGGAAACCCGCAAGACGCCCGGCCCTGGTGTTTTGCTTCAACCGCGATCAATGCTGGAACGTGGCCGAGCAGCTTCGCGGCAAAAGTTTGCTTTCGGACGGCCAGCAAAAGAAGCTGGCCGCCGAGATCGACGAGCACGACTTCAGCCACGGAGCGGGGCCGAAGCTCAAATCGATCTTGATGCGAGGCGTCGGGGTGCATCACGCGGGACTGTTGCCCAAGTACCGCCGGGTCGTCGAACGCTTCTTTCAGCGAAAGCTGTTGAGCGTCTGCGTCTGACCGAAACCTTGGCGGCGGGGATCAATCTGCCGGCCCGCTCTGTGCTCCTGACCACGCTGCTGAAAGGGCCGCCGGGCGACAAGAAAGTTATCGACGCCAGCTCCGCCCATCAGATGTTCGGCCGCGCGGGCCGGCCGCAGTTCGACACCGAAGGTTTTGTGTACGCCCTCGGTCACGAAGACGACGTCAAGATCGCCCGCTGGAAAGAAAAGCACGACACGATCCCCGAAGATACGAAGGATCCCAACCTCATCAAGGCCCGCAAACGCATCCTGAAAAAGATGCCCACCCGGCGGAAGACCGAGCAGTATTGGAACGAGGAGCAGTTCCAAAAACTCGTCGAAGCCCCGCCGGGCAAACTCGCCAGCCGGGGCCAATTGCCCTGGCGGTTGTTGGCGTATCTGCTGGAGCTTTCGCCCGAAGTAGAACGGCTGCGGCAGGTCGTCCGCAAGCGGTTGATGGACGACAAACGCCTCGCCGCGGGACAGAAGCAGCTCAATCGCATGCTCAAAACTTTGTGGGCGGGCGGGTTCGTCAAACTCGAACCCGAACCCCCGCCTCCGCCCGATGTGAAGCAAGAGGAACAAGCCCCCGCGGAACAGCCGGCGGAAAAGAAACCCAAGCCCGGGCTGTTGGGTTCTTTGATCCTGGAAGCCCGCGCCGAAGCCGACCCGAAAAAGAACAAGCCCAAACAGAAAAGCCCCGGCGACGACGACGAATCGGAACAGGAGGAATACGAACCCAGGCTGGCCCATGCCACGCCTCGGCTCGCGGAGCTGTTGGAGTTTCGCAGCGTCAATCCGGTATATGGGGCGTTTCTGTTGGAGCACCTGGGCATCGCCGATGCCGAGGAGCGGATTCAGGCGCTGGAAAGCGTATTGGAGTTGCCGGGCTCGATGGCGAAGTTCGTTCGCGTGCCGAGGATCGAAGATTTGCCGCCGGGGAATCTGGCCCAGACGCGGTTGGATGAGGAACTTTTGCAGCGGGGCCTGGTCACGCCTCACGATTTGTCGGTGAAGGATGACCCCACGCTCAACTGGGAAGAGCGCTGGACGCCCACGCTGGCGGAGAAGCTCAAGCTGTTGTTCGATTCGCAGTACCCCGGCGTCAAGGATGTGCGAATCATGCCGGTCTGGGCGGCGGGGGAACTCTTGACGCAGGGCGGCGACTTCAACAAATATGTCACCGCCAAGGGCCTGACCCGGCAGGAGGGCATGGTGTTTCGGCATTTCCTGCGGCTGATTTTGTTCTGCGGCGAGTTTATGCAGGTCTGCCCCGCGGCTAGCCGACCCGGAAGAATGGCAAAGCTTCCTGCGGGAGTTAAGCGAGCAGCTTACGGAAAGCTGCCGGGCCGTCGATCCCGAAAGCACCGACAAAGCCATCGCCGCCGCCCAGGCCCAGGTCGATCTCATCAAAGGCGAAACCGCGGCCGCGGAAGTGGAGCATGTGGAGAACCTCGACGAAGAACTGGAAGAATTTGGCGCGGACCTGGACGGCGATTAGGGCGCGGACTTGCTGCCAGGCGTGTGCTCAGTGTGCTCCGCGTTTATACTCAGCCAAATGGTAAGCGGTCGGGTGGCTGGGGCGCAGATATTTTTGCATAAAGTGAGGCAAGCGAATACTGGGGCGATGGACGCGAGAGAATCAATTCCCATGGCCCCAGTTTCCGGAACGCGTTTTTCGCTCGATCCATTGCTTTGCGCCCCAGCCACCTCACCGCGTTTATATTCACAACATTCTGTTGTCCGACCCCCACAGAAAAACGCGGGAGAATTTTATGGCAACTAACCTTCGCCTCGATCGGCTGCTCGTTTTCGGTTTGCTTCTCTTGCTCGCGATCAGCGGCCGGGCGATGTCCCAAGATGCCGCGAAGCCCGCGGTGTTTCCCGGCACCAAGCCGCTGACGATGACCGGCGACCTGGCATCGCATCTGGTGGATGGGGCCGACCGGTTTCTTCTCAATCAATTGCAGAAGTCCATCGAACGCCGACCCGCCTTTTGGAATCGGGACGTGTCTTCGCCGGAGGCGTACGTCAAATCGGTCGAATCGAACCGCAAAGCGTTGGCCCGCATGTTGGGCGTGGTCGATGAGCGGATTGCCTTTGACGCCCCGGAACTCAGCGACACCACGAAACAGTCGGCTCTGTTAGCGGAAGGCTCCTCATATAAAGCCTACGCGGTCCGCTGGCCGGTGCTGGGCGGGATTCATGGCGAAGGGATTTTGTTGGAACCCGCGTCGCAAGATCCGGTGGCGAATATCATCACCGTCCCCGATGCCGACCAGACGCCCGAACAACTCTGCGGCTTGACGCCAGGCATTCCCGCGAAGTCGCAGTTCGCCCGCGTCCTCGCGGAAAGCGGCTGCCGGGTGTTGGTGCCCGCCCTCATCAGCCGGCACATGGAAAAACGCCGCGGCCGGGCGAACCTCACCAATCGCGAATACCTCTACCGCAGCTCTTTCGAAATGGGCCGAACGCTGATCGGCTACGAAGTCCAAAAAATCCTCGCGGGCGTCGATTGGTTTCAAAAAGCGAATCCGAAGACGCGCGTCGGCGTCATGGGTTATGGCGAAGGCGGAATGCTGGCGCTCTATGCCGGGGCCTTGGATCAGCGGATCGATGCCGTCGCCGTCAGCGGCTATTTCGATTCCCGCCAAAACCTCTGGCAGGAACCGATCGACCGCAACGTGTTTGGGCTGTTAAAACAACTCGGCGATGCGGAACTGATGAGTCTCGTCACTCCGCGGTCCATCCTCATCGAAGTCTGCAAAGCCCCGGAACTCACGCTGCCCAGCGAAGGCGGCGCTCCGGCGAGATTGGTCACTCCCAACGCGCAGACCGTGTCCGCCGAGGTGGGGCGCTGGCAGAAAATGGTCAAAGGCAAAACGTGGATGCCGCTCCCCTTCCTGTCGATCATCGAGCAAGGCTCGGGAGAGTTCGGCAATCCTCACACGCTCTCTGCCTTTTTGTCGCCGTTGTCCGCCGAGGCCAAGCTCAGCGACTCCAGCAATCCGCCGCAAATGCTCTGGAAAAACTTTGATCCGGAAACCCGGCAGCGGCGGTTGATCCAGGAGATCGACGATCACAATCAAATCCTGCTCAGAGACAGCGCCGACGTTCGCCGGGAGTTTATGAAGAAGCTCGATACGAGTTCCCAGGAGGCTTACCAGAAATCGGCCGAGTGGTATCGCGAATATTTCCGCGATGAGGTCATCGGCCGGCATCCATTGGAGTTATTGCCACCGAATGTCCGCACGCGGGTCTGGAAAGACACGGAAAAATGGACCGCCTACGAAGTGGTGCTCGATGTGTTTCCCGATGTGTTCGCGTATGGGATTCTGCTCTGGCCGAAGGACATCCGCGAAGGCGAACAACGGCCGGTGGTCGTTTGCCAGCACGGTCTGGAAGGCCGGCCCGCCGATGTCATCGAAGGCGACCACCGGGCCTATCACGACTTCGCCGCCAAGCTCTGCGAGCGGGGTTTTATCACCTTCGCGCCGCAGAACCTGTATCTGTTTCACGACCGCTTCCGCACGCTGCAGCGGAAAAGTAACCCCGTGGGCACGTCGCTGTTTTCCATCATCGTCCCGCAGCATCAGCAGATTGTGAATTGGCTCAAAACCCTGCCCGCCGTGGATGCCAAGCGGATCGGCTTTTACGGGCTGTCTTACGGCGGGAAGTCGGCGATGCGGATCCCGCCTTTGGTCACCGATTACACCCTCTCCATCTGCTCGGCCGACTTCAACGAATGGGTCTGGAAGAACGCCTCCACGCATTCTCCTTACAGCTATGTGTGGACCGGGGAGTATGAGATTTTCGAATGGAACCTGGGCCACACGTTTAACTATGCCGAGATGGCCGCCCTCATCGCCCCCCGCCCGTTCATGGTGGAGCGCGGCCACTTCGACGGCGTCGCCCCCGATGAGACCGTCGCCTACGAATACGCCAAAATCCGGTATCTTTATGAAGCGAAGCTAGGCATCGCAGGCCGCACCGAAATCGAATGGTTCACCGGCCCCCACACCATCCACGGCCAAGGCACGTTCGACTTTTTGCACAAACACCTCAAGTGGCCGAAGCCGGAGTGATTACCCATTGATCGGCGTCGCCAATAAATCTCTTTAGATCCAAGTGCCGATCGCCCAATACAGCCCGGCTCCCAAGGCCGCGCCCACGGGAAGCGTGGTGATCCAGGCGATTAGGATCCGGCCGATCATGCCGGCGTGGGCTTGTCGCGTCACGCTGCCGATGCCGAATAATGCCCCGCAACTGACGTGCGTCGTCGAGACGGGCAGGCCCAATCGGCTCGCTCCGATGACGATGGCTCCCGTGATCACGTTGGCGGTAAAACCCTGGCCGTGATTCATCGCGGTGATTTTCTGGCTCATCGTTTCCGCGACCTTACGGGCGCTCACAATGCCGCCCAAGGCGATCACGACACCTACCAGAGTCGTGCTGCCCGCGGCCCCCAAAGCCGGGGCCAACAAGAGCAGGGCCGCGATTTTGGGCGTGTCGTTGAGCCCCCGCGCATAACTCACGATGCCCGACGACAAATAATGCAGCCGGTCCAAGATGGTCGCCGCTTGCACGCCTAGCACTTGGCCGTGATACTGGTTTTTGCAAGTTACGGCATCGCCGACCGTCACGGTGAGTTGCTCCACGCGCTCGAGGGCCGCGGTGTGACTGAGGCAGGGGTGCACCTCCACGGTCTCATTGCCGACGCAGATGCAGGTCTCTTCACTGACTCCCACCCGCCTCCGGGCGAAGTGCAGAATCGGATAGAGCACCACCGCGGCCGCGACCGCCATCAGCGGGCTGACCAGCAGCGGCGCGAAAAAGCCCGATCCCAGCTTGGCGAAGTCGAGTGGCGAAGACGCCGCCCAGCCCGCTCCGACCAATGCCCCCACGAGGCTGTGCGTCGTGGAAATCGGCATGCCGATCTTCGTGGCGAGGAGCACCGTCAGGCCCGCCCCCAACGCGACGGCGGCTCCGTAATTGGGGTCGGCCACCAGTTCATCGGACACCAGTCCCTTGCCGCTGAAACTCTTGAGCAACTGCCCCGCCAGGAACACCGCGGTGAGCGATCCCAAAAACGTCGTGACCGTCGCCCAGGTCAAGGCCCCGCGGTAATTCGTCGTCCCGCTGCCGAACAAAGTGGCCACGCCTTTAAAATTGTCGTTGGCCCCGTTCGCATACGCGAGACAAACCGCTGCAATCAGAATCAAGGCAATCGTCATCGAAGAATATCCCGGTTGGTGTGTCAATGGTGCTGGATGAGATGAAGGCTACTTGCCGCCGATGGCGAACACGTGGGACTCGCTGCGAATGTAAAGCGTGCCGTTCGCGACGGCGGGGGTGGCTCTTGTGGGTTTGGCCAGCGGGTTTCGGGCGAGCTCGGCGAACTTGTCCGAAGCGTCGAGCACGACCACCGTCCCTTCCAGATCGACGCCATAAAGTTTGCCATTGATGCAGACGGGCGAAGAGAAAAAGTTCCCGCCGATCCGCTTTTGCCACACGGTCTTTCCAGTGTCGGCCCTTACACAGGAAACGATGCCGTTGTCGCCCCACAAGAACAGCCAATCTTTATAAGCGATCGGCGTGGGCACGTGCGGCGTGCCGGCTTTGGAAATGCGGTAAACCTCTTCGGGTTTTGCCTCTTTGCCGGCGGGAGGGCGGATCGCGACGATATTCCGCTCGCCGCCGCGGGCTCCGCTGCCGGTGATGATCAAATCTCCGACAACAAAAGGCGACACGACCGCCCGCTGCGGGAACCGGCCGAAGACATCGATCATCCAAAGTTCCTTGCCGGATCGCGGATCGACGCCGGTCACACCTTCGAAGCAGTGCGTGAAGATCAACTCCGGCGCGTGCCCTTCCGGTTGGTAGACGCAGGGCGTGGAATAACAGGCCCGCTTTCCTTCGCGGGGAATCCGCCAGCGCTCCTTGCCGGTCTTCCGATCGTACGTCCCGAGAAAACTGCCTTCGCCATGATCGTTCGAGACCACGACCAGATCCTCAAACACAATCGGCGACGTGCCCCCGCCCTGGCCGTGGCGATACGGACCTAAATCCGCGTTCCAGATCTCATCGCCCTCGTGCGTAAAAGCCTTCAGCGAAGACCCCTCGGGCGATTGCCAGAGCACATACACCGCGTCCGCATCCACCGCCGGCGTGTTGGAGGCGAAGCTGTTGTTGTTGTGTTTTTTGTGTTTCGCGAAATCGAATTCCTTGATCCAGTTCCGCTCGCCGGAATCGGCATTCAGACAGATGAGATACCGCTTGCCGGCGTCCACGTCGGCACTCGTCACAAACAGCCGCTGCTCCCAGACCACCGGCGAGGAATGCCCGGCGCCCAAAAGCTCCGCCGTCCAGCGAATGTCATCGCTGTCCCACTTCACCGGCACCGTCGCCTCGCTGAGCCCCGAACCGTTCGGCCCGCGAAACCGCGTCCAATTCTCCGCATTCGATTCGCTGGAAACAAACAGCAGCCCCACCAGCCAACATCCAACGAGCCAACGCCCGCATCTCAAATCAATCACGAGCCGTCTTCCTCACGCAAGAACACAAAACCGGCGCAAACTCCACCATCTAAAAACATTAGCCGGGATGCGCGGTGAGTTCAACGGCTCGCGATGCGGCTGAGGTTGGAGGATGGAAGACGGAGGGCAGACGGAAGCCAACCGCCATTCTCTCTCCTCCAACCTTTATCCTCCGCCCCTTAGGATCGCTCGATAAATAACTGTCGCATTTATTAGCCGCAGGGCGGCTAGCCCCGGTTCACGCCAAGAACCGGACGGGAGCGCGTTCCGGCTGATGATCGGACAGTTTTTTCTCGAACGGTCCTTAGCTCAAGCAGCATGCTTCGCGCGAGGAGCCTGGACCGCCTCAAGCGCGATTCGCTCGCACAGTTCCGGAAAAGCAATGCCCAACCGGGCGGCGGCTTTGGGGATCAGGCTGTGGTCGGTCATGCCCGGAATGGTGTTGATTTCCAGCACCCAGGGACGGCCCTCGGCGTCCAGGCGGAAATCCACGCGGGCGATGCCGCGGGTGCCGATGGCTTCGCCCACGCGGACCGCGATTCGCTGCATCCACTCCCGTTGGGCTTTGGGAATCTGGGTTTCAAAATGGTATTGGGTTTCCTCGTCTCGGTACTTGGCGGCGTAGTCGTAGAAGCCGCGCGGGGTCTCGATGCAAATCGCCGGCAGTGCTTCATCGTTCCATAAACCCACCGTCCATTCGCTGCCGGGGACGTAAGTTTCCAACAGCCCGAAGGGATCGAGTTCAAAACAGCGGTCCAGCGCGGCTTCCAGTTCGCTTTCCTCAAGAACCACGCTCACGCCCAGGCTGGACCCTTGCCGATCGGGTTTGACGACCAGCGGAAACCCTAACGCCTCCGCCCGCTGCCGAAGCGAACCCGCCGCGTCCGCCCGGTGAACGACCACCGCAACCGGCGTCGGGATGTGAGCGATCTGCAACCGCTCCTTGGTCGCCGATTTGCTGAAGGCGATTTGCGAAGATTGAGCATCGCTCCCGGTGTAGGCAATACCCCGCTCGTCCAACAGCGATTGCACCTGCCCATCTTCGCCGAACTCGCCGTGCAACACGAGAAACGCCACATCCCCGCCCCGCCAGTCAAAAGTTTCGATCGAACCCTCCGCCGGGTCCAGCCAAACCGTTTCCAGGCCCCGAGCTTCCAGGCCCAAAGCCACCGCCCGCCCCCCGGCCAAACTCACCTCGCGTTCTGCGGAAGTGCCGCCTGCTAAGATGACGATTCGTGGTTTATTCGCTGTCGTCACGATCTTCCCTCCTTGGATTTGTTGCAACACTTAAATGAAGGCACCGTCAACTCTGCGGACGGTTCCTCTTTGTTTCTTCCTTCACTTCGTGGGCTTTTCGGCATTGGCAGCGGGATTGGGTTTGTTGCCCGCATCCGCTGCGTTGTTTTTGACGGCCTCACCGCCGCCCAAATCCTTGGACTTCCAACGATGTTCGGGACGCGCCAGAATTCCGTCGATCACGGCCTGGACCGCATTGGCGGCCTCGGTCTTTCCTTGCTCCTCGGCCTGTTGCGCGATTTCTTGGGCCTGCGGGATGAGGTGCATGTAAAAGCGATCCGCCACTTCAAACATCCCATGCCAATGCGCGTAGTCCGGAGCCATCATGGCCGCTCCATGCCGCGCCCGGCGGCCTTCATGATGCCACAAATAGAACCACGTCCATTCGATTTCTTCATCGAACTGCGTAGGCGTGAGCAGCTTCTGCGCTTTCAACGCCCCCATGATCGCTTCACCGGGCTTGGCAAACTTTTCGTTATAAAGCACCACAAAATCGTCATATTGTTTGTAGAACGAATCCACATAACTCGGTGTATGGCAGTGGAGGCAGACTTGTTTCATGTTGGTGCGGCGTTCTTCGGCTGAGATCTTGATGAGTTTTCTTCGCTCAACAGGATCGGTTTCTTTAATGATTTGCCCATTCTTGTCCGTGTCCATCACCAGACTTATGGGGGGACGATTCGTCCAGGAAATCCGTTTGCCGGGGTCGTGCGTTACTTCGCCTTGATTCCGCGAGTGCCCCGACATGTGGCACGTCGCGCAGGTCGGCGCTTGCGTGTAATCCTTGCCGAGAATCCATTCCTTGGCATCCAGATTCATTTGATCTTTCAAGTCGCGATAGGCCACGCCGTGCTTTGATTCCTCATAGATTTCCTTTTGGGGATGGTCCGGGCCCAGGTGGCATTTGCCGCAGTTTTCGGGTTGGCGTGCCCGGCGGGGAGAGAAATCGTGGCGGCTGTGGCAAGCCGAGCACGACCCAAGCGAACCGTCCAAGTTGATCCGGCCGATGCCTGTATTGGGCCAAGACCCCACATGAAATACGGGGCGTCCTTCTTTTTTTACGATGTTCTCCAAAACCGGCAAATTCGTGGGGACGCCCTTTTCGTCCGGTTTGAGGTCATCCATCGTAATCCGGGAACCGTCCTTGCCAACCAGCGCCACCTTGCTGCCGTGGCATTGTTGGCAGCCGACGAACTGCGCTGGACAGACCATTCACCTCGTCGATTTCAGGCCGGCCCGGCGTGGGCGAGTGGGGATTGAAAAAGTGACGATTGCTGTCATCATCCCGAAAACCTTCGACTTTCTCGGCGAGGAAGTTATCCAGCGACGCCAGGATATTGCCCGCCTTGGCGTGGTGGCTGTGTTCGAATTCCTCGAACTCTTTCTGATGGCAGCGCGAGCAGTCCTTGGGGGTCACGATGGTTGCAATCCAGGCCCCGTAGTGCTCGAAGCCGTCCACATCGTTTTTTTGTGCCTGGTGGCATTCCACGCAGCCCACGCCCTTCTTGGCATGGGTGCTGCCTTCCCAATGATCGACGATGCCCGGCGTCTGCGTCGCCTGGCCGTGGCATTCCACGCAGTTTTTGGACTTCACCGGGATGGCGGTCAGGGCGTTGGAAAGCCCCGCCTCTTGCCGACGCCTTAAAACTTCCATGCCCTGCACAAACACCAGCGATAACAAAAACAAGAACCCCAAGAGGCCAATCACAATTCGTTTTGTTTGGAGCTTCATGTGAAGTCGAATCCGTTTTAAAGCGAAAGATGTTGCAAATGTCTTGAGAATCCCCGATTCAATGGGCCACGGCGGCTTCCCAAATCGTCAGTCCCACCAATAAAAATACGCCGACGATGCCGACCCAAACATTGGCATCGTCCCGCCCGGTGACTCGGCAGAGCCAGGCGTCGATAAACGGCCAAATCAACATGACAAAGACGATAAAGCCCATGCTGAGGACCGCCGTCATTCCGGAGAACAATTTCAACCAGCGGAAGGTCGCATAGAAAAACCATTCCGGTTTGATGACCTCCGGCGTGGTCAATGGGTCGGCTTTGGGTCCCATTTCGGGAGGAAACACCGTGGCGAGCACGCTGAGAACCACCATCAGAATCAATCCCACGATCAACTCCGTGTAGAGATGGTCCGGGAAAAAATTGAACGTGCGAGGCCCTTCTTCCGGTTCATCCTCAAACTGAAGTTCAGACACCCCCTGCAAGCGGATCAGCGCGATGTGCACGATGAGCATCAAAATCAACAGGGCGGGCAGCACCGCCGCGTGCAGAATGTAAAATCGGGACACGGTGTTTTCGTTGTAGGCCGCCCCTGCCAGGAGCATTTGTTTGGCCCAGCCGCCCACGACGGGAATTTGATCGGAAATATTGGCCGCGACGGTCGCCCCCCAATAGCTCAACTGCTCGAACACGAGGCTGTAGCCCGTAAACCCAATGAGCAAAGTGCACAAGAGCAGGCCCATGCCGATCATCCAATTGATTTCGCGCGGCTTGCGATAGGCCGCCGTGAAATACACGCGCATCTGGTGCAAAATCACGGCGGCGATCATCAGCGTCGCCCCCCATTTGTGCACGCCGCGCACGTACCAGCCGTATTGGATCTGTTCGGTAATCCGTTCGACCGATTGATAGGCGGTCGCGGGGGCGGGTTGATAATAAAACGCAAGGAAGATCCCGGTGACGATCTGCACGACAAACAAATAGGCCGGCGTGCCGCCCAAACAGAACCACCACCGCCTAAGATGGTTGGGCACGGGTTCGTTCGTCAGCTCGGCCAGTTGCACGCCGGAGACGGGAACGCGTTCTTTAACCCATTTGGAGATTCCGGGCATCACGGCCATCCTGATTGCTGGGGAGGATTCTTTTCCGGTGAATAATCTGCCGCGCGTCAGACGAGAGGTTTCAGATTCACATCGATGTACAACAGGTTTTTCTCAATCTTCAGGGGATAGCGGGCCAAAGACTGGTTGGCCTCTTTCACGGGACCGGAAAGGGGGTTGCCTTGCGGATCGAAAGCCCCGTTGTGACAAGGACAGAAGAACCGGTTATTTTGCACCTCCCAGTGCACCTGGCAACCCAAATGCGGGCACACGCTCGATAAGGCGATCAAGTCGTTGACGTTCCCCTCGCTCCCCAATCGCGAGATCACGACCCGCTGGCCGGCGGGCGAGGTATAGGTCATCGAACTCCCCACCGGCACGTTCGACAAACTGGCCACATATTGCCACCCGGTCTGATGATTGTCGCCGGGAAACAAAAACCGCAGCAAATAGGCCGCAAACGTTCCATACCCCGCCAGCAAACCGCCGGCCATGAAGAACGTGGAAAGCCGTTCCAAAAAAGACCGCCGGTTTTCCGTTGCATCAGGTTTTGTCGTCGGATCACTCATGTGATTCATCAATGGATAATGAATTGTTGCGCGTTAAAATGCAGGCCCACCAGAAAAAACCATGCGAGCCTCGCAGGAAACGGCCTGGCACATTTGAAAAAAAACAAAGCGCGATGGCTGTAGAATCCGTTCCTGCCAAATCGAATTAGGGACGAGTTTATCCAGATTCCCATGTCTTGTGAAGGCTATGGGGCGGTATGGAGGCCAAAACTGGAATTGTCATCCGTGAGAATCATGTACGGCAGGCTCCTGCGGGGAAGAGACTGCCGCACTAGGCTGTTGCGAGTCGTTGGTTTCATCGGATGGCAACAACGGGAATAGGAGCCCCGCTCGTCCAACAGCGATTGGACCTGCCCATCTTCGCCGAACTCGCCGTGCAACACGAGAAACGCCACATCCCCGCCCCGCCAGTCAAAAGTTTCGATCGAACCCTCCGCCGGGTCCAGCCAAACCGTTTCCAGGCCCCGAGCTTCCAGGCCCAAAGCCACCGCCCGCCCCCCGGCCAAACTCACCTCCCGCTCCGCCGAAGTTCCGCCGGCTACGATGACGATGCGAGGTTTGTTGGAAGTCTGCATGGTGTTCCCCTCCTTGGGATCTGTCTTTGATTCGTGTGACTTCGGAACGCGGGTTGCAAGCAATCTGAAACAAACGCACTGCGGTTACGGTGCCCAAAGGTAATGGGCCACTGTCGCCAAGACGATGACAATGAGCAACATCGCCAAAGCTGCGCCTGGGATCGCCAACATGGCTTTTATGTTTCGCCGCCTCATCGTCTTGTGACATAGACGGCAAACTCGAAACTTTTCGTGCGCGGACGCGAAAAAGCCGCCCCAAAAAGACGACAGGACATCTCGCAGGGCCATTTCGTAAACGGCTTGTAAATGGGCGGCGCAGACCGGGGCCCCGCACTTTTGACAACGCGATTCCGCGGGCGCGTTACATTGAGCACAAACCGACTTGACCTCCTCCATCATCCCACCTTCGCCCCCTTCGTTTCCGGCTGCTTGTTAAGCGAGGCGGGCCGGCCAATTGGCGCGTGAAATCGTAGTATCAACTTTCAGACCACAAACGGCCGGCACAGCCGACCCTACTCACTAATGGAGAAAATCTCGTGCTTCGTCGGCGGATCATCGGCCAAGAGGAAAGGCTGACATTGCAACAGCGAAACAACGATGAGGAATGGAATTCGAACCATTGTTACGGATTCCAAGAAAAATCAGTTGATGTAGGTCCGCTGTGCGGACCGTTTTTGACGATCCCTATCGGAAGGAACGGTCCGCACAGCGGACCCTACTTCGCTGGAATAAGGCGGAGGATGCACCTATTCCCAAAACGTTGATCGCGGGGTGGCCCAGGTTGCTTGCCAACCTGGGGGCGAAGCCCAAGAGGTTTGTTCTCAACGGGTAATCTGTGACACCTCTTACTCGACCATGATAACCTCTTGTCGCTGCGCGACCCAGGTTGCTTGCCAACCTGGGGGCGAAGCCCAAGAGGTTTGTTCTCAACGGGTAATCTGTGACACCTCTTCCTCGACCATAATAACCTCTTGTCGCTGCGCGACCCAGGTTGCAAGCAACCTGGGCCACCCCGCGGAATTTCCGGCCCGCACGACTTCGCTGAGCAGAATCAGTCAATTCTACGACAGTCGCGCACGTGAGAAAATGCCAAACCGCTTGACCATTTCGTCCCATTACTAAATACTACGAGTCCCACGACACGCAGATTTTTGACCTCACCTTTGAGTTCATCAAAGCTTGTCGTCGGAACGTCCCTACGAAAATACCGCGTCACGTCCATTTCACCGCGAATCGGCTTTCCTGCCTCTAGCCTTATCGAGCGGACACATAAACGAACATAATCACCGCATGAGTAACCGATTCTACATGCTGCCAATTTTTTAGGTATACCCGTTATCTCAAATGCATGACGAGTGGTATCAGACCAAGGCAGCCTATCTGCGTCGATCAAAACGAAACGTGGGGCATTGGGCGTCCGTTTTAGGTATATCAAGCGACAATCTGCGAAGATTCGTCCGTCACGAATCCGAAGATCATTTATGCGAAAGTCGAACTCCTTAAGTTTCTCGAAAGCTCCACTGGAAAACCCAGGATCAGCACTGTTAGCAATTGGGCATATTAATGGAGAAACAATGAATAAACAGGTCAGGAAAAACAATGATAAAAATGATCGATTCATTTAAGGAAACCTCTTATCAAAAATCGGATTTCAACGCGCGGTGGCCCAGGTTGCTTGCCAACCTGGGGGCGAAGCCCAAGAGCAAGTAGGGTGGGCATCGCCCACCAGATGCTTGTGATTTCTGATGCTGGTGGGCGGTGCCCACCCACCCCTTTCAACATGTTAGTTTTTTGCTATAAGTCGCTTCTACAGGGATTGTTGTATCAAACCTTATGGAGGCGGCAAGGATGTGGCCCGACGCTGTGCTTGATCGTTTTGTGGAAGAATGTCCAGCGGCAGTGATGGTTCGAGCGACGCTCGAGAATCTTGTGTCGTCGGATCGCCTGGATGAGATTTTCGCCGACGCTTCGCAGAGACAATACGAGAAAGAATTGCTGTTTTCGCAATTGGTGGCCCTGATGATGGGCGTGGCGACGCGGACGCACACGTCGGTCCATGCCGGGTACTTGGCCGCCAAGGATCGACTGGCGGTTTCGCCGGCCGCACTTTATGGCAAGTTGAACCGTCTGGAACCCGGCCTTTCGGCGACGATGATCCGGGAAACGAGCCAGGACGCGGCTCAAGTCATCGATGCCATGCCGGGAGCATGCCGCGAACTTTTGCCGGGCTATCACGTGCAGTATTTGGACGGGAATCATTTGGCGGCGACTGAGCATCGGCTGGCGGAATTGCGCGTCACGCGGGAAGGCCCTTTGCCCGGCCAGACCTTGGCGCTTCTGGATGCGCAGTGGGATCTGATTTCGGAACTGCTCCCGTGTGAAGACGGCGCATGCTCAGGAACGTTCGCTTCTGCCGGAGCTTCTGGAATGGATCCGGGCCGAGACGGTGACAATCGCCGACCGGAACTTCTGCACGACCAAGTTTCTGTTTGGAATTGTCAAGCAGTCGGCCTACTTTGTCATTCGCCAACACGCTTCGACACTCACCTGGAAACTCGTCGGTCGCCGGAAACGCATCGGACGCATCGAAACGGGTCTTGTTTTCGAGCAGTCGGCCGAGCTGTCCCAGGGTGAAGAGACGTTGCGAGTCCGGCGGATCACCATCCAATTGGATACGCCCACAGAGAATGGTGACACTGAGATTCACATCCTGACCAACTTGCCTGTCAAAGTCGCCAATGCGCAAAAGTGGCTTTTCTGTATCGCAAGCGCTGGACGATTGAAGAAGCCTTCCAAACTCTGACCGAGGTGTTGCGCTGCGAAGTGGAGACGCTACACCTGTTACCAGATCTGCAGTTCCAGTTCCAACTCCACGCCGAATTGTTCCGTGACGCGGGATTTGGCGAGGTTGATTAAGCGGTGGACGTCTTCGAAGGCGGCGGCGTCTTCGGTGATGATGAAGTTCGCGTGGCGGTCGCTGATCGAGGCGTGGCCGATCTTTGTGCCTTTGAGGCCGGCTTGTTCGATCAAGGCCCCGGCACTTAGGCCGCGCGGGTTTTTGAAGATGCAGCCGGCCGACTGGAAGCCCAGGGGCTGCGTGGCTTTTTTCATGATCCACAGCGTCCGCATCCGGCGGGTGATTTCGTCCGGGTCATCCTCGGCGA
The DNA here is from genome assembly GCA_963815195.1 of uncultured Planctomycetaceae bacterium. Classification (GTDB taxonomy): domain Bacteria; phylum Planctomycetota; class Planctomycetia; order Planctomycetales; family Planctomycetaceae; genus CAWAVN01. Next base: position 196,730 of record CAWFGE010000023.1, on the reverse strand, counting down.
GCCCGAAGACGGCGTCGATGATGGCCAGCTCGTTGATGCTGCTCGCGCGGTAGCCGAAGGACAGCTCATCGTCGGTGCGGGTGAAAATCTCGCCGCTCAGAGTGACGACGCGGACGCTCTTGACGAACTGGCCGATGTCGCCGCTGCGGCCGCCGGCGTTTCCGCGGAGCGCGCCGCCGATGGTGCCGGGGATGCCTGCGAGGTGTTCCAGCCCCGCGAGGCCGGCTTTGACCGATTGGGAAATCACGTTGGACAAGAGCGCCCCGGCTCCGGCGCGGACTTCGCAGCCTTCGAGCGTGATTTCGGAAAACGCCTCGTGGGCGAGGTGCAGCACGGCGCCGCTGACGCCGTCGTCGCGGATCAAAAGATTCGAGCCGCCGCCGAGCATGCGGACCGGAATGCTGTTTTCGTGGCAGCAGCGGATGACGGCGACAAGTTCGTTGACGCTGGTCGGTTCGAGGAAATACTGGGCCGGCCCGCCGACTTTGAGCCACGTCAAAGGGGCCAGCGGTTTGTTATATTCCAGAATGTCGCTGAAGTCGTCGATGGAACTCATGATGAATCCGGTTGATGTCGCCCGCTCCGAGGGTGAGAAGCACGTCTCCTGGCCGGGCGTTATCGTCTAATGTTGCCGTGATTTGGTCAAGAGAAGCCTTGAACTCGGCGGGCGTTCCGGATTCGCGAATCAGGCGGGCGAGTTCTTCCGCGGCAGCGACGGATTCGCCATCGGCGGTTTCCCGGGCGGCGAAGACGGGGGCGACGATCACGCGGTCGGCGTCGGTGAAGGCCGTGCCGAATTCGGGCATCAAAGCCTTGAGTCGGGTGAGTTGGTGCGGCTGGAACACGCACCAGATGTTGCGGTTTTGGTAGCATTCGCGGGCCGTGCGAAGCGTGGTTTCGACGGCGGTGGGATGATGGGCGTAGTCGTCGATTAAGGCGATGCCCCGCCAGGAACCCAGGCGTTCAAACCGCCTGCGAATGCCGGGGAACTGGGAGAGGCTGTCGCGGATGTCGGCGGGATCGACGCCGGCATAATGGCTGAGGGCGATCGCGACCAGGGCGTTTTCGACGTTATGGAGGCCGGGCACTTTGAGCGAAACCTCGCAGAAGAACCAGCCGTGATAAAACACCCGAAACCGGAGGCCGGTTTCGGTCCGTTTGATGTCCGCGGCCCACCAGTCGGCTCCGGGTTTTCGGGAGTAGGTGGCCACGTCGCATTCCGCGGCCGAGGCGACCTCCCGCGATGCGGCGCATTCGCCTTTGATCACCAGCACGCCCGCGGGTTCGACCTGACCGGCGAAATCGGCAAAGGCGGATTTGGTGTCGGCGAAGCTGTGGTAATAATCGAAATGATCGGGTTCGATGCCCGTGATCGCCGCGAACCGGGGATGAAACGCCAGGAAGCTCCGCTGGTATTCGCAGCTTTCGACGATGAAGTAATTCCCCTCGCCGGCCCAACCGCTGGTGGCGTGGTTTTCCTCGCCGGGCGAGTCCGAGCTTTCGCACAACTCGGCCCCGATGATCGCGGAGGGTTCGAGGCCCGCGTGCTGGAGAATCGTGGCGGTCATGGCGGTCGTGGTGCTTTTGCCGTGGGTGCCGGCGATCGAGAGGCCGGTCTTCTGCCGCATCAAATGCCCGAGCATCTGGCTGTAGGACATTTGCGGAATGCCCAGCCGGGCGGCCATTTGGCGTTCGGGATTGCTCGCCGCGACGGCTGGGCTGTAGACGAGCACGTCCGCGTCCGGCGGCAAGAAGCGGTCGTTGTGGCCTTGATGGATCCGCAAGCCCCGGCGGGCCATGGCTTTGAGGGCGGGCGAAGACGGCTCGGAATCGGAGCCGCTCACCTTCCAGCCCAAGCCGACCGCCAGTTCCGCCAGCGCTTTCATCCCAGACCCGCAAATCCCCACAAGATGAATGGACGAGATTTCCCGACCCGAAGGCAAAGCAATCGGGGCAAGCGCGGGACGACGGCGAAGTGTATGCGGTGAAATCATAGGCTCCGAGTCGAAATTCATAAGGTCGAGTAGGGGCGTCGTCCGACGATACGTCGCCGGGCGAAGCCATCCACGGGCGCGGGCGGCCCGGTCCCAAACGCTTGAAGTTATCGGCTGGAATATCCTAACGGCTTCATGGGTTGTGACACGCAATCCATCTACGCAGACTTTGCCATGAGGCAGAATCGGTCGTGCGGGTCCGGCAGACTGGGCAAGCACCGGCCGGGAAATGCACAGACCGCCGCCAAGACATATTCAGGATTGATAAGGGGTGGTTTTTGAAGGATGGAGTGAGAGCCCTACGAAGAACTTGGAATGAAATCAGGAGCTTGGGCCTTCTCCGCAGTGAATAAACCATTTCGAGTTAAGGTGTTAAGTTGATCCCGGCCCCAAAGACTCCCTGTTGGTGATGCAGATTCTCACAAAACCCCGCCTCGCAGGTGGATTTCCGCCGCGGGGTTGATAGAATCTTCCTGTCTAACCTAAAGCCCCCAGGTTAATATCTCGAAACAGTCACTCGTACTGGAAGGAACGTAAGATGAGGTGTCGTCGAAGTTTTGCCCTGCTGTTGTTGGCGGCGGCGTGTTCCGCTGCGGTTTCGTTTGCCCAGAAGCCCGCGAACGCCCAGGTCATGGTGTATGGCGGATACGGCGTGGGCGTCTATTCTCCCGTCACAACCTACTATGCGCCCCCTGCGGTTTATTCCACACCGATTTATACGACCTATTCGGCTCCCGTTTATTACGGCGGCTACCCGTATGGCGGTTACGCGGCCCCCGCTCCGGTGGCTTATGGCGGGTATTACACGGCTTATCCCGCCGTGGCTCCGATTGGTTATGCGCCGATCTATCCCCGAAACGGTCTGGAAGTCAAATACAAATTCCGCCACGGATTGTGGTATGTCGATGTGGATGATTAACGGCGGGACCAAATTGCCTTTGGACCAACGTGTTCGCCTTGGACGGACTCCAAGGCGATTTTTTATGAAGCGGCGAAGGGTAATCGAATGTCAAAGACGTGAAAAGCCCGTCTTGTGCAGACAGAGCGCGAATCTGCAAATTTGTCGACTCAACCGCCGAAGTTCGTCGTCTCGCGAATTCACACCGAATGGGGCAGTCGGGCTTCGTCGATCGTGACGCCGAAACCGGGGGCGTCGGTTGGCGTGATGCAGGCGTTTTCGATGGGTGGTTGGCCGCCGATCCAGGTCATCCAGGGGCGGCCGGACTCGGCGAGTGGATTTTTGGACAGGCCCGCGATGGCGTGCAGGCCCCAAAGTTCGGCCCCGCGGTGCGGACAGACTTCCAAACCGGCTGCATCGGCCATTTGGTAGATCTTCACCATCTCCGTCATCCCGCCGCACCAGCAGATGTCGGGTTGAAGCACTTGATGCCAGCGGTTTTCGATCCAAGGGCGAAAGCCGTCGGCGGTAAACTCATGCTCGCCCCCGGCGATGGGAATCGGTGACGCCGCCGCCAACTCCGCATAACCGGCCAGATCGTTGACCGGCAGCGGTTCTTCAATCCAGCGAAGGCCGAATTCTTCTAAGGCCTTTGCCGCATGCAAAGTGCTGGGCGGATCCCATTTCATCCAGCAGTCGATCATCAGGGATTTTTCGGGGCCGATGACGGCTCTCGCCTCCTCGACTCTTTGAATGGCGTCCTCGATTCTCCGGGCGGGATCGACCGGAGGGATGTGCAGCTTGAAAGCTGCATGGGCATCCGCCAGGTCTGGGGCGATGTTTTCCCACACGGTAATGTAGGTGGGAATCGGTTCTCCCACGCGGCCGCCCAACAGCTCGGCGACCGGTTTTTTCTCGGCTTTGCCGCGGAGATCCCACAGAGCCAGGTCGACGCCGCTCAAGGCCATGATCGCCAGGCCCTTTTGTCCGAACGGCAACGTCGCGGCGAACATTTCGTCCCACAGCGATTCCACCGGTTCGGGAGACCGGCCCAAAAGCAGATCCCGAAGCACCGTGCGAACGACGTGCAACCCGGCCAGCCCGCCGCCGCCCACGCCGAAGCCGGTCAGCCCGCAATCGGTTTCGACCGCGACCAGGATTTGTCCCATGCTCGTCCGCCAATCGGCCGGGGAGTTCTCGGCGATCGGCTGAAGGGCTCGTACATTGGTGATTTTCATGATTTGGGATTCGGTTGGTGGTTTTTGGAGAGCCTGGTTCCGGTTTTTCTTGATCGATCACGTTGTGGCCCGAATACGCAATATGCGGTTCTTGGCGAATGATTTCGCCTGCGCGGTTTCGCGAGTTGGCCGGTGCGGGATTGCGGGGTTGTAGGAATTCGGGAACTTTGGGGATTTCTTGCTGGCAGTTTGCGGTAAAACCTGCCAAGCTGAACGTGGGGAAGCGGCCGATGTTTTCCAAGGGGGGAATATGCGCTTTTCTCATAAGGTTTTCCGCAATATCCCGTGATGCCGGTCGATTGCGGCCCGCCGATCCGAGGGCGAAATCGCATAGTCCGGTTTTGGAGAATTCCTCTTGTCCCGCAGCTTTCCCTGTTGAGAGGTTGGGTTTTGCCAGGGTAGGATGAATTCTGGTTTTTGCCGAATCCCGCACCCGCCGGAGGGTGCACTGTTCTGCTCATTCCTAGCGTTTTGGTTTTCTAACTGGGCGAGAAATATCGATGTCGCGTTGCCCCAAATGTCAGCATGATCTTTCGGTTGAGAATCTTCAATCGAAGCAGTGTCCCGCGTGCGGCCACCATTGGGAAGGACAATTCCCCGGGGAATCATCCGTTCCCGAAAACTCGCGCGGGCCGGTGGAACCGGGCGACGGCGCTCCGGGCGAGTCGGACAACCCGGGCGATCTGCAAGATTTGCCGCGGGCGATCACGGGGGTGGGCCTCCACGGCGGCTCGTCCACCAACGATCCGGAGACGTGGAACGCGGACCAGGACGCGGCGACATACGTGGCCGACATCTCGCCCGCAGACATCGTGCGGATGTCGCAGATTTGGCGGGAGGTGGACGACGAAGTTCCCTCGGGAATGACCATCAAATCCTTCGAGTCCGACGAAGTGGAAGAGGCGGACGAATCCAGTCCCACGGCGGACGTCGACGAGTTGTTGAGCGATCTCAAGGCGAAGAACGATTCGGACGAAACAGCGCCCGCACCAGACGGAGCGGGTGAAGGCAAAATCAGCAGCGTCGCAGACACGTTCGTCTCGGACGTTTTTCCGTCGGACGAGAAAGAACCCTCGGATTCCAGCGAGGAGGATTGGTCGGAAAAATCCGTCGGGCAAACGTTTTTGTCGGACGACATCTCGCTCGAAAAAGCGGCGATCGAAGCCTCGGGGGATTCCGACAGCGACGGCCGGGACACGCCGTCCGACAGCGATGACGGGCGAACGTCGGATCAGACGATGCTCACCGACGCACTCTTTTCCGAAGAGTCCGATTCTTCGGAAGCGGCGGAAGCGGCCGGAGCCACCTTGCCGCTGGGCGACGATTGGATGGAAAAGGACGACAGCCGAACGCACACCGCCGACGAAATGACCGGCGCCAGGACCACGGAGGATTCGCCGCCGTCCGGAACGGGACAGGACGCCAGCACCGCCAAGACGTTGATTTCCGAAGAGCTTCCGGACATGGGCCGCACCGATTCCGGCAGCGACGACGGGGCGGGCCGCACGGATCGGCTTTCGTCCCAGGATGTCTCCGGCGCCGAAGCGGCCCAGGGCAGCGGGCTGGTCATCCAACTGCGGTCCATGCGGGAAAAAGGCAACCCGGACAGCGACAAGGCCGACTACGAGCTGCTCAACCTCCTGGGCGAAGGGGGCATGGGGAAAGTCTTTAACGCCCGGCAGACGTCGATCGACCGCAACGTCGCGGTGAAGATGCTCAAACCGAGGCACTCCAGCCGGAAGCGGGACCAGCATTCCAAGTTCCTCGCGGAAGCCGTCGTCACCGGGGAACTCGACCACCCGAACATCGTTCCGATTTACGATGTGGGCAAGGACGAAAACGACGCCCTGTTCTATTCGATGAAGAACGTGACGGGCAATCCGTGGCTGGACACGATCCATCAAAAATCCACGCACGATAACCTCGAGATTCTGCTGAGCGTCGCCGACGCGGTGGCGTTCGCCCACGCCCGCGGCGTCGTGCACCGCGACCTCAAGCCCGAAAACGTGATGCTCGGCGAGTTCGGCGAAGTCTTGCTGATGGACTGGGGCCTCGCCATGCCGACCGAAAAGTTCGGCAAGCAGCGGGGCATCGTCCGCAGTTCCAGCATGGGCGGGACTCCCGCATATATGTCGCCGGAAATGGCCACCGGGCCCATCAACAAGATCGGCGCGCACAGCGACATCTATCTGTTGGGGGCGATTCTGTTCGAGATCGTCACCGGCCGGCCGCCGCACCGCGGCAAGAACGCCATGAAGTGCTTAATGGCCGCCGCCCGCAATAAGATCGTCCACACCGACCACACGGGCGAATTGATCGACATCGCCTTCAAAGCGATGTCCACCAATCCCAAAGACCGCTACAAAAGCGTGCAGGAGTTTCAGGCGGCCGTCCGCACCTACCTCGCCCACTCCGAAAGCATCACGCTGGCGGCGATGGCCGAGGAGGATTTGGAGCGAGCCCAGAAGTCCGAGAGTTACGAAGACTATGCGAAAGCCCGGTTCGGATTTGAGGAAGCCCTCAAACTCTGGGACGGCAACAAGCGGGCCCGCAGCCGGTTGGGAGCCGCCCGGCTCGCTTATGCCCACTGCGCCCTCGACAAGGGCGACTACGATCTCGCGGCTTCGCTGTTGGATCAGGGCGACCGCTCGCACGACAAGCTCAAGGTCGATATTGCCAAGGCCCGCGACGAACGCGACGCCCGCCAGAAACGCCTGGAAGCCGCCCGCCGCGCCGGCCGCGGTTTGCTCGCCGCGCTGTTCCTGGTCGTCAGCGGAGCGGCGTTCTGGATCAACACCGAACGCACCGCGGCGGTGAATGCCCGCAACGACGCAATCGATGCGAAGAGATATCGCCGTCAAGGCCCAAGAGCAGGAGAAAGAGCAGCGTGAGAAAGCCGAAGCTTTGGCCGAAACGGAACGGCGGTTGAAAGAAGCAGCCAGGCAAGCGAACATCGCAGCGGAACGCCGGCGGAAAGAAGCGGTGTTTCAAGAAATCATCGCCAGAGTCAATGCGATGATGGCCGACGAACAACGGATCGTTGCCCTGGAGCAAGAGGAGAAAGCGAGGCAAGCAGAACAAAAAGCCGTCGCCGCCGCGAAGGCGGAGGCGATCGCCCGGAAGGACGCGGAAGAAGCGGCCGAAGCAGCTTTCTACGAAGAAATTGTCGCCCGACTCAATGAGGCGAAGGCTCAAGAGCAGGAGCAAATTGCGCAGGCGGAAACGCAGAAAGCCATCGAGGCTCAAGCCAAGGAGAAAGAGCAACGGGAGGAGGCCCAAAGGCAGGAACGGATTGCGAAGGTGGAAAAGCAGAAAGCCGTCGATGCCCAGGCCGAGGAGAAAAAGCAACGGGAGAACGCCCAAAGGCAGGAACGGATTGCGAAGGACGCCGCCGAAGCAGCGTTCTATGAAGAAATCATCGCCCGACTCAACGAGGCGAAGGCCCAAGAACAGCAGCGGATTGCTAGGGAGCAAGAGCAGAAAGCCAAGGAGCAAGAACAGATTGCCAAAGAGCAGGAACAGAAAGCCAAGGAGCAAGAGCAGAAAGCCATCGCCGCGGCCGCCTCGGAAAAAATCCAGCGGCTCCTGGCTGAAGAAGCCACGCGTCAGGTCAAGCGGGAAGCCTACAATTCCAAGATCGGCCTCGCCGCGGCGAAGATCGAAGAGAACGCGTTCGATTACGCACGCGAGGTGCTCGACAGCACCGCCAAGGAGTTCCGCAATTGGGAATGGGGCTACCTGAAGCGGCTCTGCGAGCAGTTCGAGCGGCAATACAAATTCAAAGGCCATCGGCTGGAATCGGTCGCCTTGATCGACGGCGGCAAGCAGTTCGTCGTCGGCGGGGAAGGCCTGGTCGAAATCCACGACATCGACGATTCCGACGGCCGGGATCCCCGAGCCCTTGCTCTTCACAATGTCGCCCTCAGAAATACCGAGCGAAAACTCAAACCGGATCAACTGAGGCCAAACGTCACGGTGTACGATGTGGCCGTATCGCCCGATGGATGGATCGTCCTCGCCACCGACGATTATGAAAAGGGGTTCATTAAGCTTTGGGACCCCAAACAGAACGAACTATTGGAGGGTAAGTTCGGCGACAGGGACATCTTCTATCGTTCGGAAGACGAGTATTATGAAAAGTTAAAATCACGCCACATGGATCCCGTGGTCAGCGTGCAGTTTTCCCAAGACGGGAAGAAACTCCTCACATCATCAAAGGACCGGACCGCCCGCGTGTGGGCGTGGAATGCCGAATCGGGCGACCCCCAAGTCAGGCCGTTGACAGTCCTCGCCGGCCACACCGACATCGTTTGGGACGCCGTGTTCGGCAAGGGCGAAACGCAAGTCGTGACCGTCAGCGAAGACAGAACCGCGATTGTGTGGCGGGACGAGACCGGCCATTGGCAAGACCCGAAAAACATCAAGCGGCTGCCGGCCTTTCGCGGCCACCAGAGCGCGATTTATACCGTGGCCTTCTCACCTGAGGGGCAATACGTCGCCACGGGCGACTACGACCGCCGGGTGCTGCTCTGGCGGCCCAGCGACATCCCGCAGTTGGATTACCAGACCTACATCCGCATGAGCATCGCGGGCGAATCCATCCCCCCGCGCCGTACCGCGAACTTCTGGGACATACTGCGGCGATTTCCTCCATCGAGTTCGGCCGGCCGGCCGGCGAAGACGCCCGCGACCTGGTGCTGTTGACCGGCTCCAACGACCACACCATGAAGGTCTGGAACATCAGCCGCGACGACACGCAATCCAAAACCACCCCGGTGAAAACCTTCCGGGGCCACGGCGGCTGGGTGCGGAATTGCGTGTGGGTGCGCGGTCCCGAGGGCGAGCGGATTCTTTCCGTGAGCCACGACGAAACCGCCAAGCTCTGGAACCCGGGTCAAGATGCGACGGCCGAATTGGAACTCGTCAACGACTCCGCCTTGGACGCCGTGGCGTTTTCCAAGAACTCCAAAGAATTTGCCACCGCCAGCCGCGACAAGACGGCCCGGATCTATCGGTTGGACGATAAAGACCGGATTCAGAGCGAGCAGATCCTCGCCGAAGGCCACGACAATCTGATTACGGCCGGCGTTTACTTCGATAAAAGCAAAAAACTCGCCACCGCCGGCTTCGACGGCACGGCCCGCGTGTGGGACGTGACCGCCCGCACCGAATTGTTGAAGCTCAAGGCTGTGGGCCAATCCGGGGCGATCGCCGTGTCCCCGAATGACGGCTGGATTCTGACAAGCAGCGATAACAAGCAATCGGAAATTTCAAAACCCGGTTATCAACCCTGGAAAGCCAAACTTTGGAACGCCACGACGGGCGAACTGGCGGCGACCTTCGGCGAACATGGCAGCGAAGTCACGGCCGTCGCGTTTGCCAACCGTGTCAACGACGACGGTTCGTGGACACTCGCCACGGCCGACGCCGGCGGGCACATCGTCCTCTGGAACTGGTCGCCGCGAATCAAAGCGGAACCGACGCGAGTCGCAAACCTCGAATTCAAGAACTCGAAGGAGCATAAAGCCCATAACGCCCGCGTGGTGGCCTTGCGGTTCTTGCCCGACGACGGGCGATTGTTGAGTGCCGGTCATAAAACCGTGGCCCAGTGGGATCTTTCCACAAACAAGGAAGTGGATCGGCTCCGGCTGTTGCATCCAAAAGTCGTGCGTTCGATGGATCTCACAGCCGACGGAAAATGGCTCGTTACGACCTGCTTCGACGACAAACTGCCGGGGTTGATCCGGCTTTGGGATCTGGAGCGGGAACAGGTCGAGCCCCGCACATTCCGTCCCGAAGGTCAGGTCCGCACCCTGATGGCGAACCTGCAATCGCAATTCGCCGCAAAGAAAACGCCGAACGAAAAACTAAAAGAAGCTTTTATGGTTTTCTATCCGAACGCGTCTGACGCCGACTACATGGAGTTCGTCAATCGGGGCGGCTGGAAACAAGGCGTCGAGCAACTGGTTTCCAAAATTCCCGACCGATTGACCGAGAGCACGGAAACCGAACTGGTTCAAAAGCTGGCGCGTCTGTTCGCAGACCTTAAGGCGGATGACCTCTTGCTGGCCCAGACAAACTCCGTCGCCATTTCTCCCGACGGCCGATACATCGCCGCCACGAACCGGGTCGACCGGATCACCTATGTTTGGCGGCCCTCCGCGGATCGGCCGATAATCCTCCAGGACGGCCTGGAAGTCTGGGCGGCAGCGTTCTCGCCTGAGCAAGGCCGAACGGAACTGGCCGTGTTCGGCATGAGCGATGCCCGCCTCTGGAAACAACTCGATAACGCCGAGGTCGGAAAGATTTACTCCGACCCCACCATCGCCTTGAACGCCCAAGGCGAAGTCGCGTCGATCGGCTTCTCGCCGGACGGCAAATACTTCGTCACCGCCGGACAGGACGGGGCCGCACGGGTGTGGAACGTGGAAACCGAAAAGGACGTGGCCAAGCTCCAAGGCATCCACAAGGAAACCATCAACGCCGCCGCGTATTCGCCGGGTGGTGAGTTCATCTTGACCGTCAGCAATGACGATCCGGCGCACGATGATGAAACGATGGTGCTGTGGAAGTTGACGCCCAATGGGGTTGATAACTTCCAAGTGGCGCCGGTCCGCACCTTCCGAGGCCATACCAATGATGTGCTCGATGCCGCGTTCTCGCCGGACGGAAAATGGATCGTCAGCGTCTCGCGGGACAAAACGATTCGGGTCTGGAACGCCGAGACGGGCGATCAAGCGTGCCAAACTCAACAAGTCGATCCTGAAAGCGAAACAAGACTTGTGGAGGAACCGCTGTGCGTGGCCTTCGCGAACGATGGCAATCGGATTCTTGACCGGTTCCGCGGAAAACCATGCCGTCATGTGGGAATTGAAAATCACCGCGGACAAACACGTTTCCCTGGAACCCAAGCTGATTTTGAAGGGCCATTCCGCCCGCATCACCGATGTGGCCTTTTCGCCTCTCGAAAAGGAAAAAGATTGGAACAACGATGAGACGATCGACGACGACGAAATGGCCAAGTGCCGCCGGGCGGTGACGGCGAGCGCCGACAACACCGTGATCGTGTGGGACACCCGCGTCCGGCAGGTTTTCGACGGATCGATCCCGCCCGCGGACCAGGTGCTCACGCTCAAGCGGCACAACCGGCCGGTCAACGCGGTGGCCTTCTCGCCCGACGGCCGCTATCTGCTCACCGGCAGCGAAGACCGCCGGGCGATCCTCTGGCCGACCCAAGACTGGCGAGCCGACAACTCCGCGACCGCGAAAGGCAATTTCACGGCGAAGACTCGAGGAGAATAGAGAAGGCGAGAACCCAATCAACCCGGTCTTTCGGATTGCGAAAGCAATCGGAGTTCAACCGCCTCGATCGGTTCCACCGGGGGACTTGGATTTTCGCGCGGCCTGTTGTCGATTGATTCTGATGCGGGAATTCTTATATGCTGATGGGTGTGGTGGACTTCTCCCCAAACCTCGATGAGAGCAATCGATAAGGCCCATGACCTCGCGTTTCAGAATTGGATTCGCCCTGTTGCCGGTTTTCCTCTTCGCTGTCCCTCTCCACGGGGCCGGCGTGGACTTTGAGCGGGATGTCCAGCCCGTGCTCACGCGGTTCGGCTGCAACGCCGGGGCCTGTCACGGCAAAGCCCGCGGGCAGAACGGGTTTCAGCTTTCGCTATTGGGGTTCGATCCAGAGTTCGATTACGAAGCCCTCACCCGCGAAGCCCGCGGCCGGCGGATTTTTCTGCCCGATCCGGAAAAAAGCCTGTTCCTGCAAAAACCCACCGGCCAAGTCCCGCACGGCGGCGGCAAACGCCTCGCCGTGGGCAGTGAACCTTACCAGCTCCTGCTCGATTGGATCCGTCAGGGCCTGCCCCGCGAAATCCCCGGCACGCCGGATTTGGTCAACGTCACCGTCACGCCCAGCGAGAAGATCCTCGGCTATAACGACTCGATCCCATTGAAGGTCACAGCCCATTATGCCGACGGTTCCACACGGGATGTGACCGGGATGGCGGCTTATCAGTCGAACGAAAGCGCGATCGCCGCCGTCGATGACGCCGGGCACGTCGCGACGAACAACATCGTGGGCGAAGCCGCGGTGATGGCGCGGTACATGGGCCAGATCGCCGTGTGCTCCGTTGCCGTCCCCATGCCCGGCGAGGTGCCGGATAACTTCTACGCCGAACTGCCCCGGCAGAACTTCATCGATGATCTCGTCTGGAAGAAACTGCAAAGGCTCCGCATCACGCCGTCCGAAACGGCCCCCGACCACAAGTTCCTCCGCCGGGCTTACTTGGACATCATCGGCCGCGTCCCCACCCTGGAAGAAGCCCAAGTCTTTTTAAGCGATCCTTCGCCCGACAAACGGGAACGGCTGGTGGATCATCTGCTCGATCGGCCGGAGTATGCCGACCACTGGGCGAACAAATGGGCCGACCTCCTGCGGCCGAACCCCTACCGCGTGGGCATCAAAGCGACGCTCAATTACGACGCGTGGATTCGCGACGAGTTCCGCCGGAACCGTCCCTGGGACGAGTTCGTCCGCGACCTCATCACCGCGCAGGGCAGCACGTTCAAAAACGGAGCGGTCACGCTGTTCCGCGATCGCCGATCGCCGGATGAACTCACCACCGTCGTCAGCCAACTGTTTTTGGGCGTCCGGCTGGAATGCGCGAAATGCCATCACCATCCCTTCGAGCGCTGGGGGCAGGAGGACTTCTACGGGTTCGCCGCCTACTTCGCGAAGATCGGCCGCAAAGGCACCGGCCTTTCGCCGCCGATTTCCGGCTCGGAGGAAATGGTCTATGTAGCGGACAAAGGCGAAGTCACCCATCCGCTCACCGGCAAGGTCCTGCCGCCCAAACCGCTGTTCGGCACTGCGCCGGAAATTCCCACTGGCGGCGATCCCCGGCGGGCGCTCGCGGCTTGGACCACCAAGGACAATCCCTACTTCGCCCAGGTGATGGCCAACCGCGTTTGGGCCGATCTCATGGGCCGGGGCCTTGTGGAACCCGTGGACGATTTGCGGGCGACCAATCCGCCCTCGAACGCCGCCCTCTTGGAGGCCTTGGGAAAAGACTTTGAAAAAGAGGGCTACGACCTCAAAAAACTCATCCGCCGGATTGCGACGTCTTATGTTTACGGGCTCGGTTCCAGCCCCACCGAGCGGAACATTGCCGACACGCGGAATTATTCCCGCTACTACCGCGGCCGATTGCGGGCGGAGGTGCTCTTGGATGCCGTGACCGAGATCACCGGCGTTCCCGAATCCTTCGACGCAATGCCCCCGGATTCCTCCGCCAAACTGATCTGGACGCACCGCGTGGATTCACTGTTCCTCGATGCCTTCGGCCGCCCGGATCCCAACCAGGATCCTCCCTGCGAACGCACCGGCGACACGAGCATCGTCCAGGCGCTCCACCTAATGAACTCCGAAAAGCTCAGCCGAAAGATCACCTCGGACAACGGCCGGGCCGCCAAACTCGCCGCCTCGGACAAAACGCCTCAGGAGATCATCAAGGAACTTTACCTGCGAATCTATTCGCGGACCCCAACCTCCGAAGAACAGGGGTTGTGCGAAAGCCTGTTCGCCAAACCCGAAGCCGACCGCCGGCAGGTCGTCGAAGACCTGATGTGGGCCATGCTCAACACGCCGGAATTTGTGTTTAAGGATTGATAAAACAAAACTTCCCCCCGCCCTCCAACAATCCTCCCGCCAACCAAAGGATCCCGCCATGCCGCAATACAAGAACTGTGAAGGCGCTACTCGCCGCGATTGTCTGAAGCTCGGTTTGGGTACGGTGTTGGGCGGCAGCTTGGTTGATTTGCTCCGGCTGCGCGGGCGGGCTGCGGAGTCGCAATCGCCTCAGAAAGCCCAAGCCCAAAGCTGCATTCTGGTGTGGCTCGACGGCGGGCCGACGCATTACGAAACCTTCGACCCCAAGCCCGAAGCCCCCAAGGAAATTCGCGGCGAGTTCGCTCCCATCAAAACCAGCATCCCCGGCGTGCAGTTTTCCGAGCATCTCACACAGCTTGCCGGCATGGCGAACGAAATCTCCATCGTGCGCTCGATCCGGCACGATCAGGGCAATCACGGGGCGGGGAACCACTACATGATGACCGGTGCGCCGCCGCGGATTCCCGTCGGCTGCGGGGCCTTCGTGAGCTTTCATCCCAGCCTGGGATCGGCCACCGCTTGGGCGCGGGGCACCACGGGCGGCTTGCCCGCATATTTTTCCATCCCCCGCATGTCCCGTTCGGGCGGTCCGAACTTTTTGGGAGCCAAGTACGCTCCATTCGTGGTGCCGGACGATCCCAATAGCAGCCACTTCCGCGTCCGCGATGTCGCTTTGCCGGAAAAAGTCACCGCCGGCCGCTTCGAGAATCGCACCGACCTCCGCAAATTGGTCGATCATTTGGAGCGGATCGAAAACCCCGCCGCGGGCGATCCGGTGCTGGCCCTCGATGATTATTACAAGCAGGGCTACAGCCTCATCAACTCCAAAGAAGCCCAGAAAGCGTTCGACATCCACAGCGAAGAGGACGCCCTCCGCGAGAAGTACGGCCGCAATTCCTTCGGGCAGCGGGCCCTGTTGGCCCGCCGGCTCGTGGAAGCCGGGGTGCCCTTTATCACGCTCTACGAAGGCGGCTGGGATCATCACACCGACATCTTCAGTTCCCTCAAAAAACGCCTGCCGAGCTTCGACCAGACCGTCGCGGCTCTCATCACCGACCTCAAAGACCGCGGGCTGTTGGACTCCACGCTCGTCGTTGTGCTCGGCGAGTTCGGGCGGACGCCCAAGGTCAACGACCGCGGCGGCCGGGACCACTGGTCGAACGCCATGTCCGTGTTGATGGCCGGGGCGGGCATTCCGGGCGGCACGATCGTCGGGGCCACCGACCGCGGCGGGTACTCGGCCGTGGACAACGTCAAAAGCCCCGAAAACTTCGCCTCCACCATCTACCGCAAGCTGGGCATCAACCCCGACCAGGTGCTTTACACCCCCCAAGGCCGCCCCGTGCACCTCGTCAGCGACCCCACGCCCATCACGGAAATCTGCTGATCCGCAGCGGTCGGACTTGAACCACAAAACACACGAAAGACACGAAAAAAAGGCATCCGAAATTCGGCGGATGCCTCAGACCTGTTCGAATGGATTTCTTTTTCTTGCAGCCCCCCAATGAAAACAGCCTGTAACCTTTGGCGTTCCGACGGATTTGTCTTTCCCGCTCCGATGCGCGCCGTGTTGCAGGCCGCGCTCTGGTTCATGTTCGGTGCTTCTCCTGTTTTTCTTCAAGCGGCGAAGCCGGAGGTTTCGGGGCTTTATCCGGCGGGCGGGCAGATTGGCCAGACGATCGAAGTCGAAGTCGCGGGGAAGCTGGGGAGCGATCCGGTTCAGGTGTGGACGGACCGGGACGATGTCACCGCCGAGGCGACGAAGGATGGCAAGAAGTTGAAGGTCGCGATCGCGGCCGATGCGGTGCCGGGGGTTTGTTGGCTGCGGGTTTGGAATGCGGAGGGCGCCTCGGCGCTGCGGCCGTTTGCCCTAGGGCGGTTGCCGGAAGTTTTGGAGAACGAGCCGAACGAGACCCTGACCGCCGCCCAAACGGTGGACGCGGCGGGCAGCGTCATCAACGGCAAACTGCACAAGTCCGGGGAACTCGACACCTTCAAAGTCTCGCTGAAAAAGGGTGAGACTCTCGTGGCCGACGTGCTGGCCCATCAAGTGTTAAAGTCGCCGATGGATGCCGTACTACAGATCGCCTCGGCCGAGGGGTTTCTGTTGGCCCAGGCCGATGATTCGCCGGGGCTCGATCCGCGGCTGGTTTTTACTGCCCCGGAGGCTGGCGATTACTACGTGCGGATTTTCGCCTTCCCGGAAACGCCGAATAGTTCGATCCGCTACGCCGGCGGCAACGATTATCTCTATCGGCTGACGTTGACCACCGGCCCCTATCTCCACCACACCGTTCCGCTGGCCGTCGGAGCCGACAAACCGGCTTCGCTGAGCCTCATGGGCTGGAACCTGCCCGCGGAGGATCAAACGCTAAATCTCAAAAGCTCGGAACCGATTCTTGAAACCCTCAAAATCCCCGCCGCGGTGCCGCTTGAGGTTCGGGCCGTCGCTCATCCGAGTTTGATCGAAGCCGACGCCAAGGCCGGTTCCCCGTCGCTCGTGCCGCCGTTTTCGCTCACGGGGCACATTGAAAAAGCCGATGAGATCGACCGCTTCCAGATCGCCGCGAAGAAAGATGAGACGCTGATCGTGAAAGTGGAATCCGCCGAGCTGGGTTTTCCGCTCGATCCCGTGTTGGAAATCCGGGATGCCCAGGGGAAATCGCTTCAAGCCATGGACGACAAATCCCGCAATGCGGCCGATGCGGAAACGACCTGGAAAGTTCCCGCCGATGGGACGTATGAAATCCAGGTGACGGACCGCTATCAGCACGGCGGCTGGGATTATGCGTATCTGCTCACGGTCGAAAAACCGAAGGCGACATTCCAAGTTTCGCTCTCCGGGGATGTTTTTACGTTGACCAAAGACAAGCCCTTGGAAATCCCGGTGACGATCGCGCGCGTTAACGGGTTTGACGGGGAGATCGACGTCGCGGTTCGCGGACTGCCGGAAAGCTTTGCGGTCGAAACCAGCGAGGCGAAGCCCGGCGGCGAATCGCAAAGCCGAGGCCGGCGGGGACGGCGCGGCCGATCCGGAAACCAGAACTCGGAAAGCCTGAAGCTCACAATCACCGCGAAAAGCGATGAGCCGATCCACGGCCCGGTGTGGATCGTGGGGAAAGCCGGCGAGATCGAAAAAACCGCCGGCACGCCGACGAGCACCGCTTCACAAAAAGCCCAGCACGCGTGGATCACGTACCAACCGAAGAAGTAGGCTCAGACGTTTCGCGGATCGGCTTGTTTGCAGGGGTCGGCCCATTCGCTTCGTTCCATTTGGATCGTCACGTGGCCGATGCCGAACTTCTCTTGCAGTTCCTTCGTGACGTTCGCCAGGAACTCATCGTGGTTTGCCTCCTGCGGGCGGACGAGGTGCGCGGTGAGGGCCGTTTCCGACGTGCTCATCGGCCAGATGTGCAGATCATGCACGCTCTCCACGCCGGGCAGGTTTTCGAGGTAGTGATGCACTTTTTCGAGATTGATCCCCTTGGGAACGGCTTGCAGCGTGAGGTTGATCGATTCGCGCAAGAGGCCCCAGGTGCCGACGAAGATCACCACGGCCACGAGGATGCTGATCGCGGGATCGATCCAATTTCTGCCAGTGAGCCAAATCCCCAAGCCCGCAACCACGACGCCCAAGGAAACCCCCGCATCGGCGGCCATGTGCAAAAACGCCCCGCGGACGTTGAGATCGCCCCGGCTGCCCCGCATGAATAAGAACGCGGTGAGGGCGTTGATCGCCACGCCCACCCCCGCGACCCACATGACGGTCTGCCCCTTGACCGCCACGGGTTCCTGAAACCGCCGGACAGCTTCCAAAAGAATCCCACCGGTCGCGACCAGGAGGATCAACGCATTGATGAAGGCCGCCATGATGGAGGAACTGCGAAACCCATAAGTGTACCGGCCCCGCGGCCTGAGCGTCGAAAGATAACTCCCACCCCACGCCAAGAGCAGGCCCAGGACATCGCTCAAGTTATGCCCGGCATCCGCGAGAAGGGCCAGCGAATCGACAACCAGCCCGATGCCCACTTCCAAGAGGATATAGATGACGTTGAGCAGAATTCCGCCGGCAAACGCGAGATTGAAGCTTTCCGGAGCGTGATGGTGATGATGGTCGTGGTCGTGCGGCATGCTATGCGTAGTTTAACGCAACTCCCCGCAGGATCACAAAGTGAATCGCCGCCGGGTCTACAGGAGATTCCTCAAAATATGGACCGGCGGCTAGCGCCCAGCCGCTCAACGGGCGATCTTGGCGACGTCCATCATCCGGCGGGCGCGCTCTTGCTCGCGGAGCTTCATGTCGTATTCGGTCTCCGTGAGCGTGGGCATGTCTTTGGACTTTTCGAGCAGGGCCTCCGCTTCTTTCACGTCCACCTGGCTCGCCGGGATTGCGCGGTGCGTCAACAGCGACACCACCGAGCCGGTGATCTGCACGAACCCGCCGTCGATGTAATACGACCGCTCGCCTTGGGGCGTGGTGACGACGAGTTCGCCGTAGCCCAGCCGGCCCACCAAGCGGAGCCCGCTGCGGCAGGATGCCAATTTGCCCATCGTACAAGGGGAAGCGGAGCGAACTGACCGGCTCATCCAAGAGCGGCTTCTCCGGCGTGACCACGACTAATCGCAATTGTTCGGGCATCGTTTCGTTGATCTCTCGGCCGTTTGGATTGTGAAAGAGCCCCTCACCCTAGCCCTCTCCCCCCAAGGGGAGAGGGGACAAAACGCTACCCGGCGGCGGCCATTTTCTTGGCTTGTTCCTCGGCCTGCTCGATCGGTCCCACGTAGCGGAACGCGGATTCGGGCAGGTGGTCCCATTTGCCGTCGCAGATTTCCTCGAAGCTGCGGATCGTGTCGTCCAGCGAAGTGACTTCGCCCGGTTTCCCGGTGAAGGGCTCGGCCACAATGAACGGCTGCGAGAGGAACTGCTCGATCCGCCGGGCCCGGTGCACGATGAGTTTGTCCTCTTCGCTCAGCTCGTCCACGCCCAGAATCGCGATGATGTCCTGGAGTTCGCGGTAACGCTGCAGAATCTGCTGCACCCGGCGGGCACATTGGAAATGCCGTTCTCCGACGTACTGCGGGTCGAGAATCCGGCTGGAGGACGCCAACGGGTCGATGGCCGGGTACAGCCCGCGTTCGGCGATCTTGCGTTCCAGGTAAATGAAGGCGTCCAAGTGGCTGAAGGCTGTCGCCGGGGCGGGGTCGGTCGGGTCGTCGGCGGGCACGTACACGGCCTGGACGCTGGTGATGGCTCCGCTGGCCGTCGAGGTGATGCGTTCCTGAAGTTCCCCCAGCTCCGTGCCCAAGGTCGGCTGATAACCCACGGCGGAGGGCATCCGACCCAGAAGGGCGGACACTTCGGAACCCGCCTGGGAGAAACGGAAAATGTTGTCGACGAACAGCAGCGTATCGGACCCGGTCGCATCGCGGAACCACTCGGCCATCGTCAGGGCGGAGAGCGCGACCCGCAACCGGGCGCCGGGCGGTTCGTTCATCTGGCCGAAGACCATGCAGGTCTGGTCGATGACGGAACGGTCGGTCGAGCCGATCTTCGTCTCCTGCATTTCGAGCCAGAGGTCGTTGCCTTCGCGGGTCCGTTCGCCCACGCCGGCGAACACGGCGTAACCGCCGTGGGCCGAGGCGATGCGGGCGATGAGTTCGGTCAGAATCACCGTCTTCCCCAGCCCGGCCCCGCCGAAGAGACCGGCTTTACCGCCGCGGACGAACGGGGTCAACAGGTCCACGACCTTAATGCCCGTCTCGAACAGTTCGGTCTTCGGGCTGAGGTTGGCAAGGTCGGGGGCCTTGCGGTGGATCGGCCAGCGTTCCTCGTAGTGCACTTCGCCTCGGCCGTCGATCGGTTCGCCCAACAGATTGAACACCCGGCCCAGCGTGCCTTTGCCGACAGGAACCGAGAGAGGCTGCCCCGTATCGACGACTTCCATGCCGCGGACCATGCCGTCGGTCGAACCCAAGGCCACGCACCTTACGCGATTGCCGCCCAGGTGCTGCTGGACTTCGCCCGTGACTTTGACGTGCGTGCCCTTGATTTCCGCGTCGAGGCGGAGGGCGTTGTAAATGTCGGGGAGGTGGTTTTCGTCGAACTCGGCATCAAAGGTGGAGCCGATGATCTGTGTGACGTGGCCGATGTTCTTTTCGGTAGAAATGTCTGTCGCCATAGTTTTGCTCGGGTTGGAGTTTTTTTGTTTGAGTTGTTTTTTGAAATAATCATGGGGCTTACGCCCCACGCTCGCCTTGGCTATTCCAAAGCGGCGGCGCCGCCGATGATTTCGGAGAGTTCGTTGGTAATCTGTTGTTGACGGGCACGGTTATAACGTTGGGACAGCGAATTGATCATGTCCCCCGCGTTTTCGGTGGCTCCCTTCATCGCGACCATGCGGAAGATCTGCTCGCTGACCGCGGCATCCAGGAAGCACTTGAACAACCGGGCCTGAAACGCCGCGGGCACGATCTCTTCCAGAATCTCCTGGGCCGAGGGCAGGAACTCGTATTCCATCCGCACGTCCTCGGCGGGTTCTTCGACTTTGGCTTCGGCTTTGGCTTTCTTTCTTTGGTCCGCCGAGTTCCCCGACGGGCAAGAGCGTCGCCACGATCGGCGATTGGCGGGAGGCGGATTCAAACTGCATATACGCCACGTCCAACCGGTCGATCTTGTGGTCGATGTATTCCTGGATGTAGCGCTGGGCGAGTTCGTTGACTTCCTCGAACGTGGGTTTCTCCTCGAACTTGGTGTATTGCCGGCTGACGGCCTGCTGCTGGAACTTGAGGAACGCGATCCCGCGTTTGCCGGAGATTTCGACGGCAACGTTTTTGCCTTGGGACTCGAGTTCCTTCAGCCGCCGACCGGCGAGCCGGAGCACGCCAGAGTTGTAGCCGCCGCAGAGCCCGCGGTTCGACGTGAGGACTAACAGCACCGCGTTTTTTTCGGTCTCGTGCTTTTTGAGCAGCGGGTGCTCGATTTCCATCACGGCTCCGGAGAGGTCCGCGACGATTTCGGAGATCTTCTTCGTATAGGCAGCGGCCTGGGTGGCGCGGTCCATCGCTTTTTTGAACCGCGCGGTGGCGATGAGTTCCATCGTCCGCGTGATCTTGCGGATGTTCCGAACCGACTTTAGGCGTTTGACAATCGCACGAGCCTTGGCCATGACGAATTACGTTTCCCCGATGTTTGTTCCGGCGAGCGGCCTGCGTCAGCGGGCCGGTGACCTTCGACTGCTTGAGTTCGCTCTCTGATTAAAAAATTAGCCGCAGGGCGCTAGCCCCGGTTTTTGGGATCCTCTGGTCTTTGTAGTCCGTGCCAACTGATAAATGTCAGTGTCATCTCGTAAACGGAGTAACCAGGGGGCTTACGCCCCCCGCTCGCCTGGTTACGGTTTCGCGGCGGCGGATTCTCGTTCTCTTTGCAAACGTTTCTTGAACTCGCCGAGGGCGGCTTCCAATTCCTTCACGACTTCGTCGGTGAGTTCGGGCTTGTCCACGAGCTTGTCCCGCACGGCGGATTTCTCGGTGCGGAAATACTCGTGCAGACGTTTTTCCACGCCGGCCACGTGGGGGGCCGGCGTGCCGTCCAAATAGCCTTTGGTCCCGGCGTAGATGCTGATGACCTGATCGGCCACGTGCATCGGCCGGTACTGCGGCTGCTTGAGCAGTTCCACCATCAAATAACCCCGGTCCAACTGGCCCTGAGTTTCTTTGTCGAGCTCCGTGCCCAACTGGGCGAAGGCTTCCAAAGCCCGGAAGGCCGCGAGGTCCAGCCGCAAGCTGCCGGCGATTTTCTTCATGGCCTTGGTTTGGGCGTTGCCTCCCACGCGGGACACGCTAATCCCCACGTTCACGGCGGGGCGGACGCCGGCGAAGAACAAATCCGGCTCCAGGTAAATCTGCCCGTCGGTGATGGAAATCACGTTGGTGGGGATGTAGGCGGAGACTTCGCCTTCCAGCGTTTCGATGATGGGCAGGGCCGTCATCGAGCCGCCGCCGAGTTCATCGCTCAGCTTGGCCGAGCGCTCCAAGAGCCGGCTGTGGCAGTAGAACACGTCGCCCGGATAGGCTTCGCGCCCGGCGGCCGCCGCATCAACAGGGACAACTGCCGATAAGCCTGGGCCTGCTTGGACAGATCGTCGTAAACGACCAGGGTATGTTTGCCTTGATACATGAAGTGCTCGGCCATCGCGGCCCCGGCATAGGGGGCGATGTACTGCAGCGGTGCCGGGTCGCTGGCGCCGGCGGCCACGACGATGGTATAATCCATCGCGCCATGCTGGCGGAGAGTTTCCACCACGCTGGCGATGTTGGCCGCCCGCTGGCCGCTGCCCACGTAGATGCAAACGACGTCCTGGCCTTTTTGGTTGATGATGGTATCCAACGCGATCGCGGTTTTGCCCGTCTTGCGGTCGCCGATGATCAACTCCCGCTGGCCGCGGCCGATGGGGATCATCGCGTCGATGGCTTTGATCCCGGTTTGCAGCGGTTGCTTGACCGGTTGCCGGCCTGCGACGCCGGGGGCGGCGGTTTCCAGAGGGCGGGTTTCGGTGGCGGCGATGGGGCCGGCTCCATCCAAGGGATTGCCCAACGGATCGACCACGCGGCCGATGAGGGCATCGCCCACGGGGACGGAAAGCAGCGCTCCCGTTGCGCGGACTTCATCGCCCTCTTGGATTTTTTTGTAATCGCCGAGGATGATGATCCCGACCGAGTTTTCTTCGAGGTTGAACACCTGCCCGCGGACGCCGCCGGGGAACTCGACCATTTCCCCCGACATCGCGGAGGACAGGCCGTGCACGCGGGCGATGCCGTCGCCCACTTCCAAAACTTTGCCGACTTCGCGGGTTTCGACCTGGCCGTGGAAATTCGCGATTTCCTCAACCAGTAACGAACCGATCTCGCTGGCGTTGAATTTCATTGAGGCTCCTTCGCCGCAGCTTGTCCCGCAGTTGGTTCATGCGGGTCCTGAGCGACGTATCGTAAACGGTGTCACCAATCTGAATCACGAGTCCGCCCAACAAAGCGGGATCCACGTGGGAATGCAAAATCGGCTCAAAGGGCAAGGACGCCTGGAGTTTCTGGCGGACCTCGTTGAGCGAATCTTCCGACAAGGGTTTCGCGCTCGTGACCTCGACAGGACGCCGGCCGGAGCGGACTTCAAATTTCCGCCAGGTTTGCTGGAGGATCACCGGCAGCAAATCCATGCGGTCGTGCTTCGCAAGCACTTTGAGGAAATTGATGAAAAACGGCGACCCGGAAGGGGCGATCACCCGGTCAATGATCCCCAACTTGTCGTCCCGTTTGACCTGGTCGGAGACGAGCACGTCGCGGAATTGGGGATGGGCGTTGAGCACATCATCCATAAACGAGGTGAACTCTTCGAGCGCCCCGTCCATGCCGCCTGCCACGCCCGTTTGCTCCGCGGCGGTGAGAAAGGACTCGGCATAGACGTTCGCGATCGCCTGCGCGCCGGGATCGTCCAACACGCTCGTCACGCGGGTTTTGGGTCGTTCTGGATCGGGCATGTTCCTCGTTCTCCCAAGCCGCCGGCTTGCCGGCGGACCGACGCCAAGGCGTCGGCTTGGGTATTATAAAAATCCTGGCCGACGCTTAGCCCGCGTGGCCGTTGGAGAAATTCGCCAAGGCTTCGTTCACCAACCGGTTCTGGTCCTCTTCGGACAGCGTCCGCCCCAACACATGTTCGGTGGCTTCGACGATCCGCTGGTTCTCCATCTCGAATAACTCGGCGATGGCCTGGTCCTTGGCCCGTTCGATTTCCCTGATGGCTTTGTCGATGCGGGCCTGGGCTTCCTGGTCGGCCTCGGCCATCCGTTTCGTCCGCATCTCTTCCGCCTTGGCGTTGGCTTCGGTGTAGATCTGGCGGACTTTGTCCTCCGCCGCTTCTAAGAGTCCTTCATAATGGCCGCGAAGCTCCTCAGCCTTTAGCCGCTCGGTCCTCGCATCTTCGATGTCCTTGCGGATCTTATCCTCCCGGTCATGCAGCGCCTGGGAAATCGGCCCGAACGCCCATTTCCAGAGCACCAACACCAACAGGATGAACACCACGAACGTGTAGATCGCCAGGTCGGTTTGGAAATCCGACAAGTCGGTGCTTGTATTCTCATCCGTTCCCACGTGCACGCCATGGCCCGTCTCTGCCGCGAAAATCGTCGAGGCAGAAAAGAAACTGAACCAAATGGCAATGGTGATAAAAACGGATTTGAAGCGCACAGTCACGACAGACTCCCAACGATTGGAAAAACCACAGAATCCAAATTCGGATGCCCGCGATACCGAATTGATTACTGGACGGGGAACTGGTTTTGGGTGCTGCAGATATACAGGGCGTAGAACGTGAAGCCTTCAATCAGAGCGGCCGCGATGATCATTGCTGTCGTGGCCGAACCGGAGATGCTCGGTTGGCGGGCCATGCTTTCCAGCGCGGCACTGGCAAGCCGTCCAATCCCCATCGCCGCTCCAATCACGACCAAGCCGGCTCCGAAGGCTCCGGTAAATGAAATCGAGGTGCCCGCGGTGCCGGTTTGGGCGAACGCGGGGGCAGCCATTAACAGTACGGCGAATGTGATGGGGGCAATACGCAAAAACTTGTCCACGGATCGTTTCTCCTCTTGCTGACTCAATTGTGAAAGGTCGATAAAGGTTTCTAATGCTCATGTACCGCCGACCCGATAAACAGAGCCGCCAGTAATGTGAAGACATAGGCTTGTAAAAATGCCACGCCAAGTTCCAGAACAGTTAACAACGTGGCACCAATGATCGCGATGGTCGCGGTCATGGGATAATTGGATTCCGTATTTTCCGCGGCCGCAATCACCATCCCCAAAATCGCCAACAGCACCAGGTGCCCCGCCGCCATGTTCGCGAGCAGGCGAATCGCCAGCACCGTATGCTTAATAAACATGCCCAGGACTTCAATCGCATAAATCATCAATTTGAGCGGCTGAAGCAAGATCGGCAAATCCATGTGCGGCACGAATCCTGTCCACAGCCACTTGGGACCGAACGCACGGAATCCTGCAAAGAAGGTGGCCAACAGCATCGAGAACGCCAATGCCAATGTCGTTCCCAAGCCCCCGTGGCCGTTCCCATCCAGGGCACTAGCCCCAACAGGTTGCAGCCCAGGATAAAGAAGAACACGGTCCACAACAACGGCACGAACTTGTCCGCATCGTGGCCGATGGCTTTCTTGGCGATCTCGTCGCGGATGTAGTGCAAAAAGGCTTCGAACAGATTCGCGAGCCGGCCCTTCGTGGGATGCTCGGTGAGCATCTTCTTTTTCATCCAATTGAAGATGACACAAAGCAGGACCGCGACGATCAGTTCCAGAATCATGAACTTCGAGATCAAAAAGCCCGACTGCTTTTCATAGAGGGACTTTCGCGTGCCGAAGGGTTGGGGAATCAAAACCTTCCCCGCCATCTGCGTGTTGAACTCGTGGAGGGCGTGTTCGGTGTCTTCGGGGCTGGCTTCGGTGTAGTCCTTGCCCTCGAGATGGAAATCGTCGTGGTGCAGGTTCCGCAAGAAGTAGGGCACATCCTCCAACGATTCGTAGTGCGGCTTCCAGAGAGCCTTGGGCACCTCGAAGTAGTAGGAATCTTTGATGTGGAGAATATCGCTTGCCATGCGTCAAACCACCTTCGCGCCGTTTTGCGGGGCTGCCGAATTCTCATCTTCATGGCCCGGGAAATCGCCGGCCTCTTGCCGGGCATTGAGCCAGCGAACCGCCAATACGGTTTCCACGCCCAGAGTGAACACGAAGTAAATAATCACCTGGCCCCAGAACGCGGCTTTCACCAAAGATGGAGAGGCGGAGGCGATCACGATTGCTCCGCCCATCACAATGACCATTCTTGCCAGCATCGCGCCCAACGTGCCCACGACAACTTCTTGGGGCTTCGGGAACCGGGTCCGCACCACCAAGGCGACCACCGCGGCGGCCCAGCACAGGCCCGCGGCCACAGCGGACGCCGTCATCCCCAACCCGCCCGCAGCGTTGTTCCCCCACCACAACGTGGCCGGAAGCGCCAATGCGACCGCCAACGTCAACCACGTGCCGGCCGACGCCAATTCGGCCAGGACACTCGGTTGTCGGGAAGGAGTCGGGGAAGACACAGTCGGCACCAATGAGAAAAGGGGGTCGATGGGTTATGGATTTTTCGTTGGTTGTTCACTGTCGCTTGGCGGAGGGGAAGGTCCGTTTTGCTTGAGCATTTGCAGCAAATGAAACAGTCCCACCCCAAAACCCAACCCAAACCCCAAGAGCGCCCAGTAATGGGTTTCCCAGCGGGCATCCAGCCAATGGCCGCCCAACCCCGGCAGGATCATTTCCAGGACAACGGTGGTCATTCGACCCACCCACCCGAAAGCAAACGCGAGGGGATTGCTTTCCGGCCCCCGGTCTCCCTTTGAATGAGGCTGCGGGGAATCCTCGGAATGGGTCATGCGACACCACCATTCGCCCCCAAAATGGGCGGAAAGTGCGGCACCGGACGGGATTTATGGAGTGCGGATTGCGTTTGTTCTCTCTTAACGCGGTCACTCTAGTCTTCCGCTTTGCCGATGTCAAAGCACAGCGCCGACAGGAATCGGTTTTTCTTAAAACTGAGCGAGAAATTCCTGAACATGAGACGGCGGGCGGCTCAGGGGGAGGCCAACGGTGCCCTCAAGGACGATCGGGACAAGGCGGAAGCCCCCCTCCGGCACCACCGGGCCTGCGGCTGTTGTGGCAAATCCCTTCGCGGCTTCCGGCGGGCTAATGTTCCTTTGAGTCGGACCCTTCGTCGTGGCTGCGGGTGATTTTTTGCACGCGATCCGCGCATTTGAACATGGACGAGCCGAAGTAGGGGTTCTGCACTTGTTCGCTATTTTGGTACCAGATTGCACCTTTGTTTTGAAACGCCATCGGACAGTGCAGCTCGTAAATCGATTGGACTTCGCCGAAGCCGAAGGACCGCGCCAACACGCCGATCTCTTCCGAGAGCGGTTTGAACTCGCTCCGCAGGCCATTGATGTCGCTCGTCTTCTTCAATGCGGCGGTCAGGTTTTCCAGGTTGGCTTTCTCTCGTTTCCACACGTCAAGCGCTCGCTCGTCGATGGAGCTGTCATCGACGGTGGCGACCGCGGACTCGAAACCGGGAATCGCTCCTTTGGCCCCGGCGAACCGATCAGCGGCGAGTTCCTTTTGGATCGCCAGGTAGCTTTCCCAGACGCCGGCCAACTCGGCTTGAAATTCCGCGGGCACGGAAAGGTGTTCAATCGGCCGCGGGTGGTCTTGCCGAAAGCCCAATTGCTCGCGCATCCGCCGCATGTGGGACTTGAGCAATAGAAACACGCGGTCGGCGTCGGCCGCTTGCTCCACGTCCCCGCCTTCCGCGGCATCGTTGCCCAAGAGCATGGAAAACTCTTTCCACAACATCCGCGGATGCCCGGTCAACGGCGACGGATCGACGCCATTCAAAATCCGACCGAAGTTTTGAAAGCCGGCGGTGATCCGACCCAATTCCTTCTGCCCGACGGCCGCGGCGATCTTTTCATAAGCGGCTTCCAAGTTGTGGAGTTGGTTGTTGAAGGCGGCCGGCAAAGCCATCTTGTGGCCGGCGTGGTCTTCGCTGCCGGTTTTTTTCAGGCTTTCGCCGCCGTGATGGTGGCCGCCGCCTCCTCCGCCTTCCGGGGTCATCATGCTGGGCTTGGCCTGGATTTGAATCTCGGCGTCGATTTTGAAGTTCCCGCTGGTGACGACCAGTTCGCCTTCCACCAAACCGTGCTTCACCAGATAAAAACGTCCCGCCCGCGGACCGAGCACGATTTCCCGGCCTTCAAAGGTCGGCTGGCCGACGGGCGAAAACTCCTCGCGAAGTTCGCTCATCAAGGTTTCCAACCGCGTGAGCACGTCGCCCGCGGCTTCTTTTGTCGAAATCCGTTCGCCTTCCAGGGACAGTTTTGCCAGCCGGTCCGCAAAGCCGTTCCAGAGGTTGCGGGCGTAATCGGTCCCTTGGCGATCGTACGGCCGATCGAGCACATTGCTGAACACGGCGAAGGTCTTGCGAATCTGCTGCACGTCGCCGGTCTCCACAGCCCCGGCAAGGCCCTGGAACCCGGTCTCCACGCCCATCGGCATCGTCGGAAGTTCGACATACACAACCGCCCGCCGGCCTGTGACGAGAGCCGCGGAATAGGGAATGACCAGCGGGGCTTGTTTCTCGTCGGTCGTCGGCGTAACGTAGCCCAGCGATTCCGCCCGCACCAGCGGCATGCCGCAGATGTCGCATTTGCCGGGGTGGTCCTTGATGATCTCCGGGTGCATCGGGCTGATCCATTTGCCGGCGAGACTGGGATCCATCACCCGCCCCCCCGCCGCAACCTGCGGCTCGACGGTGGCGCGCACGAACATTTCGGGCTTGAGTTTGCCGTCGGCGTTGGGCACGTTCACGCGGACTTTGACCGTTCGCGTGCGGTCGTTGAGCACGGGCTGGATAAACGCAATCCGCCCATGAAAGGTCTCGCCCGGATAGGCTTCCGTGGTGATCGTCACATCCTGGCCGTAGCGAACCCAAGGCAGGTCCGTTTCGTAGGCGTCCAGATGCACCCAGACCTGGTTCAAGTCGGCGATCGTGTAGACTCGCTCGCCGGTCTTGACGTAATCGCCTTCCTGCTTCAGCTTGTCGATGACGATCCCGCTGACTTTGGCAAAAATCGTGAGGTGGTCGCTGGGCGTGGTTTGTTTTTCGATGTCTTTGATTTGCGATTCGGTGAGGCCTAACAGCCGGAGTTTTTCGCGGGCCGCTTCGACGAGGTCGATGGGCTGGATGAGTTTGGTGCTTGGGTTGGCCGGCCGTTCCCGGCGGTGTTTGAGGGCCTGAATCAATTCCTCCTGGCCCGAGTACAATTCCGGGCTATAGATATAAACCATGTGGTCGCCCTCTTTGACTTCGACGCCCGTGTAATCGACGTACAACCGATCCAACCGCCCCGGCACCCAGGCGGTGATGTAGCCGATCTTCGTTTCGTCATAGTCCACCTTGCCGACCATCGGAATTTCGTGCGTGACATATTTGCGAAGGACGGGCGTCGAGGCGATGCTCATCAAGGCCCGCGTTTCAGGGCTGACGGTCAACGTCCGAAGTCCCCCCGCTTGCGTGGCGACGGGAATCAAATCCATTCCGCAGATCGGACACTTGCCGGGATGCGACTGGCGAATCTGCGGGTGCATCGAGCACGTCCAGAGATTGGGCCCTTCCTCGGCTTCGGCGGTTGCCGTTTCCTGATTCTCGGCCGGCGGCAGGTCGGCGGACTTCTGGAAACCCGAGGCCACCAAGTAGCCCACGCCGACAAATACGAGCGCCTGGCCCATAAGAATCAGAACTCGATGGTTCCGATACAGGTTTTTGCACCATTGGATGGGAAGCGGGTTTTTCATACGACACGCAGGCTCGCGGACTGGGAAAATCGCTGAATTGAGATTCCGGGAGAGGATGTTTTCCGTTTCATTCGCGCCTTACACCTTATCTCGAAGCGGGTTCCTGTTAGAATTCGGTTGATGGCACATCTGTCAATTATTGCATCGGGGAGCGATCCGGAAAACCCCCTAATCTTCCGGTTCGACCGCAGATGAACTTTGGCTAAAGAATTCTCGCGCTTTTGATCGCAAGATCATCGCCAAGTTTGAGATTGTCAATGATCGATAAAACGATTCGCTTCTGTCTGGAGAACAAGCTGGTCGTCGGGCTGATCGTCCTGCTCGTCGTGGGTTGGGGGATGATGGTTGCGCCGTTTGATTGGGATTTGGGACCCTTGCCGAGGCATCCCGTGCCCACTGATGCCATCCCGGACATCGGCGAGAACCAGCAAATCATCTTCACCGAATGGATGGGCCGGTCGCCTGAGGATGTGGAGGACCAGATCAGCTATCCGCTGACGGTCGCGCTGTTGGGCGTGCCCGGCGTGAAGACGATTCGCAGCTATTCGTTCTTCGGCTTTTCCAGCATCTATGTGATTTTCGATGAGGATGTGGAGTTCTACTGGTCGCGGACACGCGTTCTGGAAAAGCTCAACAGCCTGCCTTCGGGAACTCTGCCGGACGGCGTGCAGCCCGCGCTCGGTCCCGATGCAACGCCCTTGGGCCAAGTCTATTGGTACACCCTCGAAGGCCGGGATCCCGAGGGCAAACCCGCAGGCGGCTGGGATCTGAACGAACTGCGGACCATTCAGGATTGGTACGTCCGCTACAACTTGCTCTCGGCAAAAGGCATCAGCGAGGTCGCCTCGGTCGGCGGCTTCGTGCAGGAATACCAGATCGACGTCGATCCCGACGCCATGCGGGCCGCCCGCGTGAACATCGACCAGATCTTCACGGCCGTGAAACGCTCCAATATCGACGTGGGCGCGCGCACCATCGAGATTAACAAGGCCGAGTATTTCATCCGCGGCTTGGGCTTCGTCAAAAATGTGGAGGACCTGGAATACAGCGTCGTCGCGGTCAACGACAACGTGCCGATCTATGTGAAGGATGTCGCGCACGTCTCGCTTGGCCCGGCCCTCCGCCGCGGAGCGTTGGACAAAGGCGGGGCTGAGGTGGTCGGCGGCGTGGCGGTGGTGCGGTATGGTTTTAATCCGCTCGAAGCCATCAAGAACCTTAAAAAGCAAATCCAAGAGTTCGAAAAGGGCCTGCCGACCAAGGCGGTCGTGGACTACGGCAAAACCACGGGGGCGAACGTCGCCGCCTATGCCGAGGCGAACAACTTTGGCGCCTTCGCCGCGGATGGTCTCTTGAACCACGAGGCGTGGGTCAAGCATCTCCGCGCGACGCCGCGGAGCCAATGGCCGCCTTGGGTCACGACCAGCCACGTCACGGTCGTGCCGTTTTACGACCGCACGGGGCTGATTTATGAAACCTTGGGCACGCTGAACCAGGCGCTCGTCGA
Source organism: uncultured Planctomycetaceae bacterium (assembly GCA_963815195.1). Taxonomy (GTDB): domain Bacteria; phylum Planctomycetota; class Planctomycetia; order Planctomycetales; family Planctomycetaceae; genus CAWAVN01. Next base: position 165,975 of record CAWFGE010000023.1, on the reverse strand, counting down.
AGAAATCCTGGTGACGGTCATCGTGATTCTGGTGATGGTGATGCATCTGCGGAGTTCCATGCTGATCAGCGCCCTGTTGCCGCTGGCGGTCTTGATGTGCTTTATCGCCATGTCCACCAGCGCCTGGCTCGCCAACAAGCTCGGAGCGACCGGGACCGCTCAGTTTTTCAATGCGAACATCGTGGCGCTCTCGGGGATCGCCATCGCCATCGGCACGATGGTCGACATGGGGATCATCCTTTGCGAGAACATCCTCAAGCATCTCGACGAAGCCGACCCGAACGAAAACCGCTTGGAGGTCGTCTATCGGGCGTCGAGCGAAGTGGGCAGCGCGGTGGTGACGGCCGTCTCGACGACCATCGTCAGCTTTCTGCCGGTGTTTACCATGATCGGGGCGGAGGGCAAACTGTTCAAACCCCTGGCCTTCACGAAGACCTTCGCGCTGGCGTCCGCGGTCATCGTGGCTTTGACGATCATCCCGCCGATGGCCCACATTTTCTTTGCCACGCGCATCAACAGCCGGTTTCTCAAGCAGATGTTTTACGGCAGCCTGGTTATCGCGGGGATTGGGATCGGGATTTGGTTGGCGTGGTGGGCCGGGGCGATCATCGGCACCTTGGGGGCGTTCAAGCTGCTCGCCGAGTCCCTGCCGGAGGAGTGGGAACATTGGCGGAGCCGAACGCACGCCGCGGGCTTGTACCTGGCCACCGGGGCGGCGGTGCTGTTGGTGGGCGTGTTGCTCACGAAGGATTGGCTGCCTTTGGGACCGGAACGAGGGCTGTTTCATAACATCCTGTTCGTGGCGGTCGTCATCGGCGGATTGCTCGCGTTTTTCCAAGTTTTTCAGAAATACCTTTATCGGCCGATGCTCCGCTGGGCGCTCGATAACAAACTGCTGTTTCTGAGCCTGCCTCTCGCGGTGATGCTATTGGGCTTTGGAGCCTGGCTGGGACCGGGGACTTTTCTCGGCCCGATTCCGAAAGAGTACGAAACACAAAAGCTTTCGGACGAAGATCTCGCGGATCTCCCACTGCGGGAAAAGTTCAAATACGAACTGGCCGGCGTTCGCTCCAAATCATGGAAGACCGAAATCGCGGACCGTCCGGCCGGGACGAAACTCCAGTGGATGCTCGCCCAGAGCTGGGACGGGTTCGGGAAAGAGTTCATGCCGCCGTTGGATGAGGGGTCCTATCTCTACATGCCTTCCACGATGCCCCATGCTTCGATCGGCGAAGCTTTGGACGTCATTCAACTGCAGGACCGGCGGATCAGCGAGATCCCTGAAGTGGAACTCGCGGTGGGGAAACTCGGCCGGGTGAAAAGCCCCCTCGATCCCGCTCCCGTCTCCATGATCGAGACGATCATCAACTACAGGTCGGAATATGTGGTGAATAAGGCCGGGCACCGGATCGATTTTCGGTTCGATCCCGACGCGGTGGATTTCTTCCGCGATGCCTCGGGCATGCCCCTGCCCTCAGGCGACGGCAAGCCCTACAAAGTTCAAGGGGTGTTCGCCCGCACGAAAGACGGCAAGTTGATCGAAGACCCGGCCGGCGTGCCGTTCCGTCAATGGCGGGCCGCGCTCGATCCGGCCCTCAATCCGGGCCGCCAGGCTTGGGCGGGAATTCGGACACCCGATGACATCTGGCACGAGATCGTCGAGGCCGCCCAGGTGCCCGGCACGACTTCCGCGCCGAAACTCCAACCGATCGCCGCCCGGATCGTGATGCTGCAAAGCGGCATGCGGGCTCCGATGGGCGTCAAAGTCAAAGGCCCCGATCTCGAATCGATCGAGAAGGCGGCTCTCGACATCGAACGCTTCTTGAAAGAAGTGTCCAGCGTCGAGGCTTCCGCCGTGATTGCCGACCGCATCGTGGGCAAGCCTTATTTGAACATCGACTTCGACCGCAAGAAGATCGCCCGCTACGGCCTCAACATTCAGGATGTGCAGGATGTGGTCGAAGTCGCCATCGGCGGCATGCCGATCACCACGACCGTCGAAGGCCGGGAGCGCTTCGCCGTCCGCGTCCGCTACATGCGCGAACTGCGGGACGAGATCGAAGAACTGGGCAAGATCCTCGTGCCGGCCAAGGACGGTTCGCACATCCCGCTCGCCCAGGTGGCCGAGATCAAATACGTCCGAGGGCCCCAGGTCATCAAAAGCGAAGACACGTTTCTGGTCGGCTACGTGCTGTTCGACATGAAGCCCGGCGAGGCGGAAGTCAATGTGGTCGAAGACGCCCAGAGGTATCTCCAGGAAAAAATCGACAGCGGCGAGTTCCTCCTGCCGGCGGGCGTGAGCTACAGTTTCGCCGGCAACTACGAAAACCAGATCCGCTCGCAGAAAACTCTGATGGTCGTATTGCCCCTCGCGCTGTTCATCATCTTTATGATCCTGTACTTCCAGTTCCGCTCAGTCATCACATCTTCGCTGGTGTTTACCGGCATCGCGATTGCCTGGGCCGGCGGGTTTCTTCTGCTGTGGCTTTACGGGCAGCCTTGGTTCTTGGACTTCAGCGTGTTCGGGACGAATATCCAATCGCTGTTTCAGATTCATCCCATCAACCTCAGCGTGGCGGTGTGGGTGGGTTTCCTTGCGCTGTTCGGCATCGCGACCGACGACGGCGTGGTGATCGCGACCTATCTGGATCAAAGCTTCTTCCGCCGCAGAATCACCACCCCCGCCGAGGCCCGGGCCGCCACCTTGGCCGCGGGCTTACGCCGGGTTCGGCCGTGCTTGATGACCACCGCGACCACGATCCTCGCTTTGATTCCCGTCCTCACTTCGACCGGTCGCGGCTCCGACATCATGGTGCCGATGGCGATTCCCAGCTTCGGCGGCATGCTGATCGAGATCATGACGATGCTCGTCGTGCCGGTGCTGTACTGCTCGGTGCAGGAATGGAAACTTCGTCTGGGCATCGAAGACCCCCGCTTCGCCCAGCACGCCCAAAACGAATGATAACCTGCCGCGATTAGGCCCATGCTCCCGGTGGACTTGGCTTTGTCGCCGAGTCGCGGAATCCGGCTCATTCACTCAACGGCGTTTGAGTTGCAGCGTGCGGTCGAAGACCCGGTCGCCGTTGCTGTCTTCCCGGAGCGTGGCTTCGGTGCCGGCAAAGTTGATTTCCAATTCGCGAACGGGCCGGCCCGCGGGATCGGATTGCACCCACTTTCGGCCGCCGGTCCGCATCGCATCCCACAGCACCTCCCGCGGAGCATTGGCGGGAGCGGCGGGCTGCGGGCGGGCGGGCTCCCAGAGTTTCTTGATCCCCCAAATCGCCATCGAACCGGCGGCCAGCGTCACCACGATCGGCACCCAATTGACCGGATTGGGCGGCGCGAACAGCGGGTCTTCGACGAACGGATCAAACGGCTGGCTGTCCGCTTCCAAAAACCCCTCCCGCTCCAACGGGGCGGTCAATTCGGGCAGCGAGTCGTCGGCGTCCGTTTGCTGCACGAGTTCCTGAAGCGAAAGCGCCGCCTGTTCCGCCCACGGCTCCGGGACCGACAGCACAAACCGCGTGGAGCAATGCCCGGACACCGCCTCGAAATCCTCTTCCGCCTGCAAATTGACGGGGATATTCGCGAGCAGCTTGAGTTCGTGGGCGAAGTAGCCCGCTTCCGCCGCGTTTAGAAACCGGGCCACCGCCGTCCACGACGGGGACGCCGAGTTCCCGTGATCCGAACGCCGAGATTGAAAAAACGCATCGCCGTGTTCGCCGGGCCGCATCATAATAAACCTCGCAAGATCGGCACCGGCCTTTCCGAACATCCAGAACGTCGAACGGGTTCGCCGGCGGCATCATCTCGATCCATCAACGGACGTGAATCGTTCCCTCCATAATAGACCGCCCGCTGGCCGGCGGCTAGCGCCGTGCCGCTCACTTTGGTGGAACACCGGCGGCTAGCGCCGTGCCGCTCACTTTGGTGGAACACCGGCGGCTACGCCGTGCCGCTCACTTTGGTGGAACACCGGCGGCTAGCGCCGTGCCGCTCACTTTGGTGGAACACCGGCGGCTAGCGCCGTGCCGCTTTGGTGGAATATGTATTTCAGTTACGGCTTTACCCGGCTTGGAGTTGGCGTTCGAGGGCTTCCAAGACCTCCTCGATGGGCCAGGAGTTGGCGGCGATTTTGACGGGGGATTTTTCCGCGAGCCAGCCGAGGACTTTTTTCTCGGCCGAGATGACCGTGGCGTGGTTGCGGCCGCCGAAGTAGTGGCCGATCTCTTGATACGCCGCCTGCGTGTGCTTGCGGATCAGAAACATCGCAAGCATCCGCGGCTGCGTGAGCGAGCGGATGCGTTTTCCGGATTTTAGATCGCCCGGCGTCACCCCGAAGAACTGGCAGACCGTCTGCTCCACGTCGGCCATGCGGACGATGCGGGTGCAGTCGCGTTCCAGGTCGGCGAGGACATTGCGGGCGGCGGACAGGCTCACGCGGCGCTTGGTCATCCGGCCGTAAGTCGCCAGCGTGTTAATCGCCCCTTGCAGTTCCCGCACGTTCCGCGAAAACCGCCGGGCCACAAACTCCAGCACCTCGCCGGCGATTTCCATCTTCTGCCGGGCCGCGTGGGCGGCGGCGATTTTTTCGCGGGCGTCTTGATCGGGCGGCTCCAACCGGCACACGAGACCGGACAGGCAGCGGGTCATGAGTTCCTCGCTGAGGTTCGGCATCAGCCGGGGATGCCGGTCCGCCGTGATCACGACCTGCCCGCCGCGCGATTCCAACTGCTTATAGGTATGCAGGAATTCCTCCTGGATGCCTCGCTTGGATTCCAGAAAATCCAAGTCGTCGATCAACAGCACATTGACGCTGCGGAACCTCTGGCGAAAGCTGGGCAGCGTTTTTTCCCGGAGGGCCGCCGTGAAGTAGTTCGTGAAGGCTTCCGCCGTCAGATACAACACCCGGAGCGCGGGATACCGCGCCCGGATGCTGCGATAGATGCCTTCCAGGAGATGCGTCTTGCCCAGGCCCACGCCGCCGTGGAGATACAGCGGGTTGTATTGCTGGCCCGGTGCCCGGCAAATTTCTCCGACCGCCATCATGGCGAGCGAAGCATGGGGGCCTTCGACAAAATCCTCCAAGCGGGCAAACATTCGTCCGGGGCGATGGGTCTCATCGTTGGACGTTGAAGCCGATGCGCGAGCGCGGGATTCCGCATCGTCGGCATTTTGGGTCTTCGGTTCCTCCGCGTTGAGATTCGCCGCGAGTTCGCCGTCCACTTCAAACCGCACACGGGCGGACGGGCCGACGATTCCGCGGGCCAACTCGGCGATCACGCCGCGGAATTGCTTTTGCATCCAGGACATCAGAAACGGACTGGCCGCGCCGACGACGACCTCATCGTCGGCGAAGCGGATGTTCGTTTTCCCCGCGAACGCATGCTGATAGCTTTTCTCGCCCAGTTTTTCGCGCAACAAAGCATTGAGCTTGGAAGCGTCGTCTTCCGCGGGAATGGCGCAAAGAGTGGAAACGGGTTCCGCAGGCGAAAGGGCGGCTAACTTGGTCGGAACCGGATGGCTGGCCGGTTGCGCCGCGGCCGTGGGGGACGCGGCGGGAAGCTTGAAGGCGGACTCCAAGTGTTGACGGATGGGGTCGGTTGGGTGGGAATTCTCATTACGGTTCCTGGGCGGCATCTTGCGACCCCCGGCGCAAACCTTAACCGCCCCGCTTTATGCAAACGGCCACCGGGAAGGCGTGACGCTCTCCGCACGCTCAACGCGATTTTGGCGATGAAGGAAACGCTGTCGTTTCAAGAAAGGGACGATCAGCCAACCGTCGTCTACTGAGAATTCAGCGCGACCCGGGGATTATTCGATTCGGAAAGAACGTTCTCGAACGGGCACCATCCGGTGAGAACTCCGAATTGTTCCTTGGACAACCCCCAAGTCAGACCAGCAGCAGGCTCATCAAAAATAAACACTCACTCGTCTCGATGTTAGCCGGAAGTTGGGCGGTGTCAAACGCGAATCGATGATTTCTCCATTCCGGTCAAGAGCGGGCTGGGGAGAGTCGCAAAATTCACGGAAACCTCCCGAGAGTTACATTAAGATTTTCTTTTTCCGATCGCGGGCGGCTGTGCATAATCGGTGGATTGCGGAACGGGGCCATCGACGGATGCCCGCCAAACGTGCACGGACTGCACCGTGAGATCCAGAAAGCCCCACCGGCGGTAAATCCTTTCGGCGACATGGTTTCGGGTGTCCACCGCGAGCACGATCGGCCGCCGTTCCCGCCGGGCTTCCGCGACGGCGCTGTGCACGATCGCCTTTCCCAACCCCCGCCCGCGGGCTTCGGGCACGACGCCCAGGTACACGATTTCCAAGAGGTCCCGCTCGGGATGGAGGTTGACCAGAAGTAGACCCGCATCGCGCCCGCGTTGCCGAATCAGCCGCCAACGCTCGGGATCGAATTGCCCCGTCGCCTGATGCGCGGCAAGGGCATCCGCCGCCGTGCGGAGCCCGTCAATCTCGGGGCAGTCCAAGGTGTCGATGTAGGTCCGCTTGAGGACTTGGGCAAACCGTTGGAAGTTCGCGGCCGGGTCGAACGTTTCCGTCTCGAACGTTTGGGTTGCTCGCTCCGGGACCGCGGCGTCCACCGGGCAGAGCATGTAGTGCAAATCGGTCAGATGCGGAAAGCCGTTCTGGGCGAACATCCGCCGATGCTCCAGGTCGTCCGGTTCGAAGATGGCCTGTCCGAGGGCGACGCCGCGGTCTTTCAATCGGCCGCGGATCGCAGCCAGGATCGCCTCTTGGATTTCCGTTTCTGCAGGAACACCGGGAGCAACGCCCGGCGGCCACACAAATGCCACCCGGCCAGGTTGCTCGGCAAACAATCCCGCCCCCGCGGGCCGGCCGTTCTGTTCGGCCAACAGCAAACCCGCCAGCGAAAACTCCCCTCGCCTGGCCGCGGTGAGAGTTTCCTCGGTTCGCTCGGCCGGATCGTTCGCCCCGGTTTCCGCAAACACCAGCCGCAACGCGGCCTCGTGCTCGGCGGGTGTGGCGGGGCGGACTTTGACCACTGTCATCCTGACGGTCCTTTTTTCTGCTTGCGAATCGGACGGCAGGCGGCCAAACGTTTGGAGCTTGCTCGGGTTATTTCCATTCGTCGAGAACGACATCCACCCGAAATTCCCGGCCGCCGCGGCGGACGACCAGCGGCACCTTGTCGCCGGCGTCGTGTTCTTTAATCAGCTCGATCAGCCGCGGAAAGCTCAACGGCTCGTCTTCTTTTTCGCCGCGTTTTCCGTCAAAGGCGAGGATCAAATCCCGCTCTTGGAGCCCGGCTTTGTCCGCGGCGGACTCGGGCTTGATCAGCGAAACTTCGCAGCCTTCCGGGTGGGTCAATCCTCCCACGCCCAAACAGGCGCCGCCGCGAAGCGCCACATTGAGGCCGGGCATTTTGGCTTGGAGCCGCTGGAGGGTTTCGTCCGGAAGCACGCCTTCCACGACGTACAACGTCTGCAAAAAGCGCAGCCGTTCGAGGTACTTAAGGCCCTGCTCCTGGCCTTTCCATTTTTTGTTGAGGATCACGGTGGTGATGAGTTCCTGTCCCGCCGGCAAGGGGGCGGGCGTTAAGCCGAACTGCACAGCGTCGGATTTCACGATGCCGTGGAGTTTCCGCAGCGCCGCAATCGCCCGCTCCTCGCGGACTTGGCTCATCGAACCCAGCACCGCTTCCGCCCGGGACGACAAGGAGGTTTTCTCCGATTGGCTAAGCGTCTCGAGCACGGCTTCGGCCGCTTCGTACTCTTCCAGCGATCCCTGGGTGTAATGCGATTCCAGAATCCGCATCGCCCGCAGGTTCGTTTCCAAATCCCCCGTTTGCGCGGCCTTCGCCACCGGAGCAATCACCGCGGGCCCCGCCTTCGAAAGCGCGCGCGTGGCGGTTTCGCGGACGGCGAACGTCTCGGAACCCAAATCCTCCACCAGCTTTGCGATTTGCCCCGGCGTCAACGCGGGTTTTGGAACCGGCTTGGCGGCGACGGCGGGGCCGTCCTCCGCGAACGACCGAGGCCTCCCCGCCAGCCACAAGCCGCCGACGAACAACAGCAACAGAACGCTTCGGGAGATGGTCTTCATGGTCGTCTTCCCCAAGGTAAGCGATTCGGGTCATGTCTCTCAATCATAACCCATCGCCTGCCCGAGGGAAGAGAGGATGGAAAATGGCGGATGGAAAACGGAATCCCCTGCGGCTTGGCGTAGCCTGCGGAAGTCGCGTTTCCGATCACCATATCCGCCGCTGCACGAACTCGACCACATCGCCGAAGAGCACGTAAAACAGGCTCTTCTCGCCGCAGTGGATTTTGCCTTGGACCTCGGACCCGATTCGGCGGGTGGGGAGTTGGCTTTTTTCGAGGGCCACTTCGACTTTGACGATCGAGCCCTCTTCCACGGAGACATCGGTGCGGGAGGCGGTGCGCTTGAGGCGGCCGCTGAAGGTGTCCTCCGGCTTGGTCGCGAGCACGAAATCCACCGGCAGGTTTTCCTTATCGGATTTGAATTGAGCGTCGAGGAGATGCCCCAAGCGGATTTCAGGGAGATCGAGTTCCAGATGCCAATCGCCTTTTTCATCCATGATGTCAATGAGCCGTTCCCCCCGCGTGACCGGGCGGTGCAAAAGTTGCTGCTCGACCTGGAAGGTCGCGACCGTGCCCGCGATGGGGGCCTTCACCGTGAGCAGCGCGATTTGCCGGCCGATGCGATCGATGCGGGCTTTGAGGCCCGCAATCTCGATCTGCGTTTGCACGTATCGCCCCCGCAGGCGGATTTCCTCGGCCCGGTCGAACTTGGCGGCGGAGGCGGCGATCGAAGATTCCAGCGTTTTTAGGAGCTGCCGTTTTTCCTCCCAGCGGTTTTGGGAATCCAAGAGTTCCGTCTCCAGATCGACATTTTGCAGCTTGACCAACGGCTGTCCCGGTTCGACCACCTGCCCGCTTTTCACGTACACCGCGACGACTTCGCCGTCCCAGGGAGCGAACACTTCCTTCTGGTTGACGGGCATCAATTTGCCTTTGCCTTCCACGCGGTACGGCGCGGGAACCAGGAGCAGCCCGGCGACGATCCCCAAGACGAGCACGAGGCCGCCGAGGAATTTCAAAAACGTCCGCCCTTGAAGCAATCCGCACCCCCGCCCCAGCCACTGCCAGAACGGGAGCAGAAAAATCTCGTGGTGTGCGCGGGCGTTCGAGAGGGCCGTCGCCACGTGCTCCGCGACCATTTCCGAGCGCTCGGCCAGCAACGGGGTGAGCCAGCTTTCGTCGGTTTTTTCAACGATCAACACGCCCAAGGTCCGCGCGGGTTTGGCCTCTCGGGGTTTTTGCTTGGGCGGCATGAACGGCGGCGGCTCTTTGAGCGGTACGAGATGCACCATCCGCGAACCGCTTTCCTGGATGTAATCCGTCAGCGGTTTCTCGAGCGGCGGCGGGACATCCTGGAGGCTGCCCGCGTACGTCACCGATTGGCCGGCCCGGAGCACCCGCGTGGAGAGATTCCGCATCATCCGCACGAGATTCGAGCGCTTCTGCACGCGGTCGTGGCCGCTGATGGAGATAATCTCCGCCCGCGAGCCTTTGCGGACGGCGAGGCTCACGCGGTCACAGCCCAAGAGCTGCCGGCCGTCGTTCACCGCCGTGGCCGCGACTTCGCGGGGATGCAAACTGCGGTGGAGCGCCGCGGTGAACTGCTCGAAGCGGTTCCAAAATTCCAGATGGTTCGCAGGCGAGGCGGCTTCTTCCCGCCAGTGAAGATACCGCGCGGCGAGCGCCGCCATTTCCTCGGTGAACTGCAAAAACTCCAGCCGAAACTCCGGCGGCGAATCGGTCGGCAAAAACAATTCGACGACGCCGATCGCCTGCTCGCGGAACAGAATCGGCACCAAAAGCAGCACCAATTCGGCGGGGAGCGGTTTCCCGCCGGTTTCGCCGGGCACGTGGATCGTGGCCTGTGTGGATTGGAGCACTTCGACCACGAGGCCCAGGTTGGTCCGCTGGTTGTCGGCGGCTTCTTTCAGGCCGATGTCCTCGAGGCGAAGATCGCTCATCAAACCCACGCGGCCATGCGGATCCAAGAGCCACACCGCCCCGGCCGCCGCTTGCGTCGACTCCGCCAATCGGCTGAGAAACCGCTCGAAAAACTGGTTCTCGGCAATGTTGGAAGCCGCCAGGTTTTCGATGTCGCGGGCGGCGGTTTGAAACGCGGCGGCGTCGGGTTTCGCGGTCGCTTTGGGGACTTCAATCGCCGGCCGCGACGGGGCCTCGGACGGGGGAGCGGACGGTGTTGTCATCAGCGGGCCTTGCATCCGTGCAGGGACAGATTCTTGTGAGCCGTTGGGCGTTAGTTGGCGGTTTTACGTGCGGAACCGGCGGCTAGCGCCCAGCCGCTCAGAAACCACCGCATCTTCGTTAAATCGTCTATCCTGTCAAGATGAAGCCAAAAACGCGACGACCCAAAGAGCCGCGCACGCAGTAAGCGGAATGTCATGGGCCGCTTACTTCGTGCGCGGCTCCTTGGCGCGATAGATAGGGATGGCTCAACTTCTCAGAGCCCATACCGCATGCGGCCGCCCACCGGTTTTTTGTTAAGGCGGTTGTTGGTGTGCAGGCCTTCCAGGAGGAACTCCGCAACCGCGGCTTGCAAGCCCGGGGCGGAGGGGCTTCGCGACAGGTCGGGTTCCAACTGCGCGGCGGCTTCGGCAATTTGCCGGCTGAAACCGGGAACCGCATCCGCGTGGGCCAAAAGTTCCGCCGTGGACAGTTTGTCGCCCACCTCGAAGGTGTTGCCCGTCTCGAAATAATCGACCACATTTCGAAACTGCTTGGTCTTGAAATGCTGATCGAAGACGGTTTTGACGGCTTCTTCGATCAGGCGATCGCAGAGGCGGTCCTCTTCGCCGGCTTCCTCGGTCATGTTGAGTTCCATCTTCCCGCGGGCTCGCCGCGAGATACGCCAGATCGCTGATGCGGGCGACGGCCGATTCCTCGCCCGAAAGCACCGCCCGCCGCTCCGCGTTGGAGAGCATGTTTTCGTAGTTGGCGATCGACATCCGCACGCTCACGCCGGAGGCCTGGTTGACGTGCGGGCTCGTGCGGGCCAGGCGGGAAATCTCTTCGACGATCTCCTTCATAAAGCCCGGCACGACGATTTCCGGCTCGGGTTCGCCGTTCGCCTCCGCCCGGCGGTTGGTCCAGGCGTTTTCCTCGGTGATCGTCATCCCGAGTTCGCGGGTCAACGGGTAATGCGTGCGGATCACCGACCCGATGCGGTCTTTGAGCGGCGTCACCAGCCGGCCGCGGTTCGTGTAATCTTCCGGGTTTGCGCTGAACACCATGCACAGATCGAGATTCAACCGGATGGGAAAGCCGCGAACCTGCACGTCCCGCTCTTCGAGCACGTTGAACAGGCCGACCTGGATTTTCGGGCTGAGATCCGGGAGTTCGTTCATGCAGAAAATGCCGCGGTTGGACCGCGGGATCAGGCCGAAGTGCAGCACATCCTCGCTCGCCAGGTGCCGGCCCTCGGCGTGCTTGATGAGATCGACTTCCCCGATCAAGTCGGCGATGGTCACATCGGGGGTGGCGAGTTTTTCGTGATACCGCTCGTCCCGGCCAACCCATTCGACTGGCGTGTCGTCGCCTTTGACGCCCACCAGATCGCGCATATTTGGAGAGCGGCTCGAAAGGATCATCATGAACTTCCGACCCCGCGACGATGGGCAGAGCCTCGTCCAAAAGGTTGACCAGCATGCGGAGCATCCGCGTCTTGCCCTGTCCGCGGAGACCCAAGAACAGCAAATCGTGCTGGGATAAAATCGCATTTTGCACTTGGGGAAACACGGTGTCTTCGTACCCGACGATGCCGGGGAACACCGGCTCGTTACGGCGGAGCTTTTTGAGCAGGTTTCGCCGCATTTCCGTTTTAACGGGCACGCTGCGGTAGCCGCTGTCCCTTAGTTCACGAAGCGTTTTGGGTCGGTCGGTCATGGGAAAAGGCCGATTGTTCCAAAAGGGGAGTGAGAAAAAGCCGGGCCGATCGTCTGGTATTTTGGGGGGAAGGGGGAAAACCGCCCCGATGTCGGCCCTATGGCAGATTATAGGGAGCGGCAGTCGATGGTCAACGAGCGGCCGCGCCGGACCTTTCTCCGCCGGGCATTCGTGCTTATGATAGAGGGTGATACAAAAGGAACGGGCGATGCGATTCCAATTTTGAATTGAATGTCACTTCCGAACGGCGATCCGACTTGTGAACGACGCGAACGCAAACACTGAAAAATCTGTCCCCCTCGGATCCGCCGAAGAAATCCGCCTGGATGCGACGCAGCATTGGTCCGCCGAGGACGAGGCGATCGTCCCGCATGAGGATCTCTCCAACCGCATGCTCGGCGAGTTTCGCCTGCTCAGGCTCTTGGGCGCGGCGGGATGGCGGAGGTCTACCTGGCCGATCAGACCTCGCTGAGCCGGAAGGTCGCGATCAAGGTGCTCAGGCCCGAGCTCAAAACGAACAAGGTGTTCTTGAAGCGCTTCGAGCGCGAGGCCCGCGCCGCGGCGAGCCTGTCGCATCCCAACATCGTGCAGGTGTTCGTGGTCGGGGAAGCCGAGGGCCTGCACTTTATCGCCCAGGAATATATTAAAGGTCTAAACCTCCGTGAGTTCATCCGCCGCAAAGGCGCGCCCAACGCCCAGCCTCGCGCTGTATTTCATCAAGCAAGTCCTACAGGCCTTGGACCGGGCCGGAAAAGCGGGCATCGTGCACCGGGACATTAAGCCCGAGAACATCCTGATCACCAACAAGGGCGTGGTCAAAGTCGCCGACTTCGGACTCGCCCAACTCGCACAGCCGGACGTGGACAAGTCGGCCCTGGAACTGACGCAGGTCGGCACCACGATGGGTACGCCCTTATACATGAGCCCCGAACAGGTGCACGGCCAGAAGCTGGACCAGCGGAGCGATTTGTATTCGTTCGGGGTGACCTGCTTTCACATGCTCGCGGGCGAACCTCCCTTTCACGGTGAATCCGCAATGGCCGTCGCGGTCCAGCACTTAAACACCAGGCCGCCGCGGCTCCGCAAGCGCCGGCCCGACTTGCCGCCGGCGCTTTGTCAGATCGTTCATAAGATGATGGCGAAGGACCCCGAAAAGCGGTATCCCGACGCGGCAGCCGCGCTCAAGGACATCAAGCAGATTCAAACCGCGCTCAAACAGGAGATCGACCCGGCCACGCTGTATCTGTCGGGCTTCGATGTGGACGTGGACGAACTCGACGAGAGACCGAATTGGCTCGCCCGGTTTGCCGCGTGGAGCACCCGCCGCAAGATCGCTGTCTATGTCGCGGCCTGCCTGGTGATTGCCGTCGCATCGGCGAGTTTTGGTTGGTGGATGCGGCCGGCGGAATCCTCTCGAAACGCCCGCGCGGACCGAATCGCCGATTCCCTCCAAACGCACCGCCCTCGAGCAATACAAGCTGGCCGTCCAAGGGTTTTCCGAAGACGAGGATGCCTGGAAAGCCGTCATCGACCGCTTTCGTGAACCCGCCGACAAAGAATACCGCTACAAAGCGATGGAGCAGTTGGGCCTGTTGTACCTGCGGAAGCACCAGTTGGATCAGGCGGAGCGGGTTTTCGACGACATGAGCCAGCTCAAAGGCGGCCAGCTCGAAACGGAATACCGCACCAAAGCCCTCGCCGGGCAGATCGTACTGGCCGACTTGCGAGGCGAGCCCGACGAGCGCATCGACGAATTGCTCGACGAACTCAAGTCGCGGAAGTTCGATTACCTGAGCGAGTTGGGCCGATATGTCGACATCATCGACCGCCGGCTCAGGTCTCGGTCCAACGACTACGATTCCGACTGATCGACCGGGAGGCCGTTTTGAAGACCATCCGGGAGCGGTTGGCGGAGGAAAACGTCATCTTGCTGGACGGGGCGTTCGGCACCGAACTCGCCCGCCAGGGATTCTCGGTGGATTCGGAATTGTGGTCCGCCGCCGCGATTTTCAAGCAGCCGGAGTTGGTGCGGCAAATCCACCGGGATTACGCGAACGCCGGGGCGGAGATTCTCACCGCAAACACCTTCCGCACCCATCGGCGGAATCTCGAAGCCGCAGGACTGGGAAATCGTGCTCGGGATCTCACCCTCCAAGCGGTGCAGTTGGCCCGAGAAGCCGCGGAGGGGGCGGATCATTCCGTGTGGATCGCCGGTTCAGAGGCTCCGCTCGAAGATTGCTACCGCCCGCAGGATGTGCCAATTGAGAAAACGCTCATTCGCGAACACCGCGAGATGGCGCAAAATCTCGCCGCCGCGAAAGTGGATTTGATTCTCGTGGAAACGCAGAACACCATCCGCGAAGCCGCCGCCGCGACCGCCGCCGCCGCGGAAACGGGCTTGCCGGTGTTCGTGAGCTTCGTCTGCGGTTTGGACGGCCGGTTGCTTTCGGGCGAGTCTTTGAACGAAGCCGTAAGTGCCGTAAAGCCATTTCATCCCGCCGCCGTCCTGGTGAACTGCCTGCCGGCGTCCGCGGTGCCGAAATCCCTCGCGGAACTCAGGTCGCTCCTCCCCGAAACCCCCATTGGCGTTTACGCCAATGTGGGCTATTACGATACAACCTGCGGTTGGGTGTCCACGCCCTTGGAACAACCCGAAATCTACGCCCGCGAAGCTCTCCGCTGGCGAAACCAGGGAGCGAAACTCATCGGCGGCTGCTGCGGCACGACGCCGGAGCATATCCGGCAAATTCGGATCGAGTCGGCCGCCGGCAGCGGATCCTAAAACCCAAAGCTTATGATGGTCTCAAAGTCTTCGGCCCCACGCAAAAGGCGGCATCCGCTACTCGATGGCGACGAGTACGAGTGGAAAAAAGCGGGGCCTTCAACGGGAAACGAAATGGTGAACTCAAGCAAGCTGCAGACCTCGGCGACCGCTGGAGCGCCGCACGTTGGCAGAATGCCGGCGCACGCACCGCCTGCAGTCTCGTCGACAACTGCGCGGAAGACCCCATCCGAGAAACAGTCAGTTCGATCGTCAAAATCGCGGGCAACGGATGGAATAAGAAACACTCACAGGCTAATTGAACTGAGCTAAACTTCGACGTTCCATGATGGGAAATCTTTCTAGCCGGATTGCGGATGATCTGCTAGATTCCCCCCGCTGGTGATGCGGAGGGGGCGGATGATCGATGGAGCGGCTCGATGCAATCGGCCTGGAATCGCGGAGCACTCAATCCGTTGGCGTGCAGAATCCTCGTGGGGATCGTGGCATTGGGAGCCGTGTTGGCGGGCCTCATTCACCAGCCCTGGATCCCCATCGAAATTCGCCAACCCGAGTCGGGCGTGCTGGCGGCGATGCCCGCCCCGATGCCGTTCGAAGTCCGGCGTTCCAGCGAAGCCGAGGCGAAACCAGCCGAGATCGAACAGGCGGCGGCGCAGATGCCCCATCCGGCTCACGAGCATCGGCGCATTTCATCAGGTCCGTCCCCGAAACAGACGGCGGAGGTTGAGGTCGCTGAAGTTCGTGCCGTCACCGCGCCGTCCGCTCTGCGTGAGATTTCCGATGACCGAGACGCCATCTCCCAACAGCCGGCGGCTCCGCCGACCGTCCCCCGGAAAGTCGAACCACCCACGGTCCTGTATCGATTGCCGACGCCGTTCCAGGTTCCGGTCTCGGAAACCGGCGTCACGTGGAATTTCGTGATTCCCACTGGCGTCCAACAGGACCTGTTTTTGACGGGCGTGGAATTGAAGCCCGGCCAAGGCAGGCTCGTCAAGCGGATGGTTTTATCCTACGACGCCACCGGTCAGGCACGGGCCAAAGATCAACAGACCCGCCTGCCCGGTTTCCCGGTTTCCGGAGAAACCCGCATTGCGCCCGAGCTCATCCTGGCGGAATGGATCAAAGACCGACCCGCCGGGGCATCGCCCCGAGACGCCGCCCAACGCATTCCGTCCGGTGCGGATCTGATCCTCACGATCGAATACGCTCCCACGCCGGTTGCGGAGGAGGATCCCTGGACAATGGGCCTGTCTTTTTTGCCCCGGCAAAAACCGATAACGACCGAACCCGGAAGCCTTACCAGCGAATCTCCAGTCCGGCCGAGGGGCCGTGGAATAGCAGGCTGTTGAGTTCCCGTTCGCGGTGGGGGTTGGTGATGCGGGCTCCGAGCGCGGGAGAGCGGCGGACTTGGGGAAGCTGCTCCGACCCGATCGCGACGTTCGAAAGCACGAGCAGTTGATAGCCTCCGCGGAGGACGATGTTTTGCGTGAGGGCGAACGCCGCGTCCAGGCCCACCTGGGCTCCGACGCCCGGCGTCGCGAGTTTGTCTTCATCGCTGGAGTTTCGGTAAGTCGGGCCCTTGAGGAAATATCCGGACGGATCGCTGACCACGTTCTGGGCGATCGAGTCGTAGAAGTTGGCATACAAGAGGCCCTTCGCGTTCCCGGTCAGTTGCCAGCGGTTGCAGTTGTAGCTCACGTCGCCGCCGACTTGGAGGCCGAACATGTTGTTCCGCACGTTGGCCAAGGTGGTTTCGTAGGCGAGCGGGCCGCCGGTGGGCGGAGGGCCGAAGGTGTCCAGCCGCAGCTTGTCTTGGATGTAGAGATAGCGAAACCCGACCAAGGCCGAAGTGGAAAGGTAGCCGTTGCCGCTGCGCCGGCGAAGGTTCAGTTCCCCGCTTTGCAGTTCGGTTTGGCCGTCGGCGCGATATTGCAGAGGCGTGTTGTTCAGAACGGTGTAGATGGAGTTCAATGCAAAGGGGCCGGGCAGCCGGTTCAAGGTGGCGGGGTTGCCGTTCATGTTGTTGACGCCGAAATACACGGCTTCGAGCTGCGTGCATTGGTTGAACATCATGCCCGCCCGCACGCGGAGGCCGGGTTCAAAATCGAAATTCACGTCTTCGCTGGCGATGAGTTGCGGCCGGCCGGGATGCCCGGGTGAATTGAGCGTCGCGAGAACCGTGCTCTTCGAGGGATTCCGCTTCAGCCAGATCGCGTCCACCTCGGCAAAATATCCTCGCCCCGCGGGGACCTCGCTGACCCAATTCATCGGGATCTGCGGCGGGCAACTCGGCGTCAGGGGCACGGCGACGGGCGGCGGCGGTGCGTTCCTCCAATCGTCCGCAGGAACGTCCGCGGCGGAATTCTCCGGGGCGGGGGTTTCGATGCCGGGCGGAACCTGGCTGAGCCAAACCGCCGGTCCGCCCGCACCCGCGTCGCCGCTGAACGTTTCCGGTAAAGCCGCGGGTTCTTCACTGATCGAAGCCGGCGAAGTTTGGGCCCCGAGGGGAGAGCCGCAAAAACCTAAGATTCCGGCCGCCGCCAAAAGCAGAGAATGCCTGTAGAACTTCCTCATCCTTGAGAACTCCCCCCAAAATGGACAACAAAGATCGTGAGACACCCATCCCGCGTGGGAACCATCAAGCGATCCAATGGTTGATCCGGCCCGCAAGAGCGGCAGATTCACGAAAAACGGATTTTCGTGCTTATCTCATATCGCCCGATCGACCGGCACACCAGGAACGTTTGTGGCATTTTCGGGCCGAAAAAACCGATTTTCCCGGCAGAATCGGCATAGCCGTTAAAGTTTAACAGCCCGATGACCGGCGAGCGGAGGAACGTTGGGAGAATTGGAGGAAATCGCCCCAAGGGACTCAATAGCGGTCGATGCCGCGGAGGCCGCTTTCGTCGCGACTCCACACGGTTTCGCCCGCGGGATCGATTTCGACGGCACCGGCTGAGGTCACGATGAGCGTGTTGCCGTTGCGGAGTCGCTGGGCGCGGTACAAACTGGGCTTGGCACCAAAGGACCAAACGATTTTGCCGTCGCGGTCCACTTCCACGACCTGGTTGTTCCGCCGGTTGGCGACGAGCGTATTGCCGTTGCCCAGCCGCTCCACGGAATAGGGCTGGCCCATTCCGGCGACCTGCCAGAGAACTTCGCCTTCGTTGTCCAACTCGGCGATGCGCCCGCTGTTGTAAAACACGACAAGAATCCGGCCGTTCTCCAACTGCTCGGCCCATTTGACGGTTTCGGGAAGCCGGATGCGGCGGGCGAAGGTCTTGTCGGGGCGGATTTCCAGAATCTCGTTTCCATAGACCGGCACGAGCGTGTTGCCGTTGGGCAGCCGCTGGATGCTGTAGGGCTTGTTGGGCAGATCGTCGAACCGCCAGACTTCCTTGCCGGCGTTGTCGTATTCGACCAGGAATTTTCCCGTGTAGGATGCGACGAGCCGGTGCCCGTTTTCCAATCCGCGGACCGTCCACACGCCGCTGACATCTTGTTCCCAGACCACTTTGCCTGCCGCGTCGAGTTCGTAGACTTTTCGCCGCGAATAGTTGGCGAGAAGCGTGCGGCCGAAGTTGATCGTGACCTCGTCCAACGGGAAATTCAGCTTCGCGGCGGGGCTGTCTTCTTCGAGCCAGCGCTTCCAGGCCAGCACTTTGATGGAGCGGTCCACCGGGTCCTCGTGGGCCTGAAACTCGTATTGCTGCCCGGTGACGGCTCGCAAAACTCGCACGGCCTTGGTCCGCACGAGCACATCTTCCGATTCCAAAAGTCCGACCAAGGTCGCCAGGGAACGCCGGCTTCCGTGGTTCGCCATCGCCCGGCTGGCGGAGAGGCGAATCTCGTCCGGCTGGGAACGCCCCAGCAATTGGGCGAGCGTGTCGTCGGCGCCTTTTCCGCTGACTGCCTCCAACGCCGAGATCGCCGCGATCCGGAGCGCCGTCTCCGGCGGGGACTCCGTCTTGGCCGCGAGAGCGGTCTCGCTCAAAAGCCCGGTATCGGCGGCCGTGGCGGTTTCGGCCAAGGCTTTTGCCGCGCGCGATTTGAGAAAGTCATCCTCGCAATGCGGGAAGGCTTCAATAATCGCCTCGGCGAGTCCGGGGATTCTCCGGGTCTCGATCACCGAAAACACGGCGTACAGCAACCGTTCGGTCTGGCCGCCCGAGAGCTTTTGCACTTGCTTGGCCCGCCAGGCGATTTCCGGGTCGTCGCCCTCGATGGCGTTCTGCAATAAGCCCGGGGTATGAATCGGCGTGCGGACCAATTCCTGAATCGCCGCCTCCCGCTGAAAGAAATCCTCGTCCCCCAGTTGCCTCACGAGTTTTTGGATGTGCTTCGTGGTTTCGCTGTCGGGCTGCAGGGACTCCAAATATCCCCGCAGCGAATCCGCGTCCGCGCTCAGTCCATTGTTTTCCAGAATCTCCAACGCTTTTTCGCTGGCCCAGAGCCCGGATGCCGGAAACGCGGCCAGACAAAAGGCTCCCAACAGAAACCAGATTTTTGGAGAAAACCTCGCGGAGCAAAACATGTTGTGCACTCCAATGACGGCGATGACTCCCACCGCCTGTTCTTCATCAGTTGTCAGAACCTGTTTGAAAATTGCCTGGGATCGCCAAAAAATAATTTCAACTTTTGAACGACTCAACATAACCAGGGGCTTACGCGGCTTACGCCCCCCGCTCGCCTTTTTGTCCCCATGTCGAAGACCCGAGGCCAGCGCCGACGGCTCAGATTTTGGAAACTCCGTGTTGTCCGTTTCAATTGTTGGTCAGAACCGGTGAATCCCGCGCATGCCGGGCTCGTTCCGTTGCCAGACGGTTTGGCCCTGCCGGTCGAACTCCACGGCTCCGGTCGCTCCGACGACCAGCGTGTTGCCGTTGGGAAGGCGCTGGGCGTCGTAGACCGAGAAGTTCATATTCTGCGACCAGACCTCGTCGCCTTTGCGGTCAACTTCCACGAGCCGGCGGCCTGACAATTGGCAGATGAGCGTGTTCCCGTTGTCGAGCCGTTGGGCGCACAGCGGCCTCTGCATGTTCTCCAGTTTCCAGACTTCTTTGCCTTTCCGGTCGAGTTCCACGATTTGCTGGGTGGAGTAGAGCACGACCAGGGTGTTTCCGTTGCCGAGCCGCTGCGCATCCCGCGGCGTACCGGTGAGTTGGTGCTGCCAGGCCATCTTCCCGTCGGGCGAGTATTCCAGCACCTGGTTGTTGGAGCAGGTGACGAGCGTGTTGCCGTTGCCGAGCCGCTCGACGCTGTAGGGCAAACCGGGGAGTTGGTTTTTCTCCCAGATCTTTTTCCCGGCCGTGTCGTATTCGATGATCGATCGCTGCGAGTAGGACGTAACGAGCCGATGCCCGTTGGAAAGTCCCTGGCAGCCCCAGGCTCCGTCCAATTCCGTGGACCAGACCTCTTTGTGATTCGCGTCCAGCTCGACGACTTTCTTGAGCGAATAGTTGCAAATCAGCGTGTGCTGGCGGGTGATGGGACCGTCGGGGATCGGGAAATTGAGCTTGGCGGTCGTGGCGTTGTTCGCCACCCAATTGACCCATTTGCTGTGCGCGACGCCGCGCCGCGACACGGTGTCGTAGGCGACAAAGGAAAAATTCTGCCCCGTCGCCAGGCGGAGCGTTTCCGCCGTTCTTGCGCGAATGTCCAGATCGTCGGCATTGAGCAGATCGACCAGCATCGGCAAGGCCCCGCGGCGGCCGTGATTGAGCAGCGCCCGCGCCGCCGCCAGCCGCAAACTTTGATCGTCCGACTTCAGAAACGGCATCAGATCGGGATCGGCGTCGCCTTTGACGACGTGTTCGAGCGTCGCGATTGCGATTTCCCGCGTCGGCTGGTCGGAGCGATTGAGCGCGGCTTGGATCATGGGCACATCCTCGGCGGTCGCAATGGTTTTGAGGGTTTTGAGCGCTTCCTCGCGGATGTAAGTCTCGGTGCAGAAGGGAATCGCATCAAGCACCGGGGCAAACAGCCCCGCCATTTTCTCCTGCCGAATCAACTGAAACGCCGAATGCAACACCCGCTCGGTGCGGGAATTTCCGAGCTTGAGCACCTGCTTCGCCCGCCAGCGAATCTCCGCGTCGCCCGCGTCGATGGCTTTTTGAAAGATCTGCGGAGAATGCACCGGCAGCCGCAAGAGTTCCGTCATCGCGGCCTCCCGGCGGTAGAAATCCTCGTCGCCCAAGTCGGAAATCAGCTTTTTCATCCGCGCCGCCGTTTCGGAACTCGGATGCAGGTCTTTGAGATATTCCCCGAGGCCCTCGGCGGTCGGCTGGATGCCGATGTCTTTGAGCTCCGTTTTGATCCGCTCGACGCTGCCGGGATCGAGCGGCGCGGCCTGAGCTTGGGCCACCACGCATTCGCCCGCTGCGAGAGCAAAAAACACCGCCCACCCAAAAAGACCCAGCCGTCTCCGCGAAGGACTCTCGATTGCCGAAAACTCAGGTTGTACTGTGATACCACTCAAGGGCATGAGAGGCTCCGTTTTTTGGGATTTCTGTTTCTGTTTGGGAAAAGCCCGTCCCGGTCGCCGGATTCCAACGGGTTGAGGACCGGACTTAAAACCGGGACACGCACCGGATGCCGTTGGTTTGGCGGACCTGTTTCACGGTTTTTCCTTCGGGATCGATCTCCGTCCAGCCGATAGAATCGGCGACGATCGTATTGCCGGTGTCGAGCCGCTGGACATCGAACAACGGATACGGCCATTGCTTGCTCCACACGGACTTGCCGCTCTCGTCGAGTTCGACGATCAGATGGCTGTTATACTGGCCCACGAGGGTATGCCCGTTGGGCAGGCGTTGGGCCGTCATGGGGGTGTTGACATTCCCGGCCCTCCAGACGACCTTGCCTTTGACGTCCACTTCCACGACTTCGTTCTGGCTGTAAACCGCAATGAGGGTATTGCCGTTGTCCAACCGGCTCACGGAGCGAGGGGTTCCGGTGACATCGGTTTCCCAGGCGATTTTCCCGTCCGGCGTGTATTCGTAAACGCGGTTGTTCGAGCAGCTCACCAAGGTGTTGCCGTTGTCCAACCGCTGGACGCTGTAGGGGGCCCCGGGGAGGCTGTCTTTTCTCCAGACCTCCTTGCCGCTCTCGTCAAACTCTTGGAGGGAGCGGGTCCGGTAGGAACCGACGAGGCGGTGCCCGTTGGGAAGCCCCTGGCACGCCCACGGTCCCGAGATGCTTTGCCGCCAGACGATGTTTCCGCTGGGATCCGTTTCGTAGATCGTATTGTTGTTGTAAACGGTGTAGAGCGTCCGGCCGCGCGGCGCGGCGCCGTATTTGAGGGGAAACGTCAGCTTGGCGGCGGGGCCTTCGGTTTCGATCCAGTGTTTCCACTTGGAGACCACCGCCGCGCGAACATCGGGTTTTTCATACGCGGTGAAGCGGAAGTTCTGCCCCGTCAGGGCCCGCAAAATGGAAGCCCCGTGCACGCGCACGTTGAGGTCCTCCGATTCGAGCAGCTCCTCCGAGCACCGGAAGCACTTTGTGGTCGCCTTGGTTCGCCAGCACGAGCGCCCCGCGGAGCCGGACCCGGTCTTCGGGATCGCCGAGCAAGCCGCCCGCGATCGTTTGCGAGTCGTCCGGTGCGATTTTGAGCAACCCCTCCGCGGCGGCGAGGCGCACGGGCACGGTTCCGTTCTTGAGGGCCCTGTCCAAAAGCCCGCGATGCTCCTCCGCGGCCAAATCGCCCACGGTGCGGACGGCGAACGTTTCCAATTGCGGCGTGGTGCAAAGCGCGGTCGCCGCGAGCACGGTCTCCAGAGCGGTCGTTTGTTTGCCGGTTCCCACCGCTTGCAGGGCCGAGAAAATCAAGCGGCCGCGCTGGGATTCGAGGGTGGAATTGATGGAGTCGGAAATCTCGCCGCGCAAGGCGTCTTCCTGGGCGATCGCGGGCAGATGCGATTCCACCAGCATGGCCAGCGCGGTTTCCGGCTCGTTCGAGGGCAGGTTGAGTTCTTCGAGGCCGCCGTAAAGTGCGACCCACGAATGGACGAGCCCCTCGCGCTGGCGAATCTTTCGGCAAGCGGCCCGCAGGTCGTCGATCGCGGCCAGCCGGTTTCCCCGTTGCAGATGAATCCGCATCCGCGTGAGTTGGGCCTCGCCGTCGCCTTCCTCGATCCGCTTGGCCAACGTTCGCATGCGGTCGGTCAGGCTTTCCAAGGCGTACACCCGCTGGCTGCCCACGCCGTACAAATGCCGGCCGTCGGAGAACAAGTTCCCCAAGGGTTCGCCGGTGGGGGTGAAGACTTTGGTTTGGGCGAGCCGGCGGCCGGTTTCGGGATCGACCTGGAGGATGGAGTCCCGCTGGGGAATGTAGATCGCTTTGGGTGTCAACGCCGGTTGGCCGGACAGGGGAAAATCGCCCAACACAAGCTCCCAGAGCAATTTGCCGGACGGAATGTCGTATTTTCGCACTACGTCTTTCCCGCCGACGAACAAGCCTTGCCCCGAAACGCCCAGGCAATAGCTGGCGCGGGCGTCGCCTTCGAAGGGCACCTGCGGCGAATCCCAGAGCAGGTTTCCGGTGCGGCGATCGAGCGCGAGGACGCGGTCGTAATCCGAGGGCATCACCACGAGTTGATTGCCTTGCGGGATGATCACATCTTCCAGCCAGCCATGCTTCACGGAGGAGGCAAGCGAGGCGGGATTGACGACCCGCCGGTTCCCGCTGGGACGGAAGCCTTCCCGGTCATACCGCGTGGCCCAATGGACTTTGCCGGTCGAGGCATCCAGGGCAAACACCAGCCCCATGCCGGTGGCGACGTACAAATCCGCTCCCTCGACGGCCGTGCCGATCGCCGACCACGGCGAAACGCCGTCGAGCGGCTCGTCCCAGAGAAAGATCTTCCAATCCGTCGTCCCCGTGTCTTTGTAGAGCGAATAGATCCACAGTTCGCCCTTGTGGGAAACCGGCACCAGCAGCCGATCGCCAAACGGAACCGGAGAACCCAGAAATGCCGTGGGTCCGGCCGCGTTCTCGGGATCCTCTTTTTCTTTTCCGGGATCGCCGGCTTCGCGATGCCATTTCAACTTGCCGGTGCGGGCATCGTAAGCGGCCATGCAGTTCTTCCGCGCCCGTCTGAGTCCCAGCACCACGTTCGTGTTTTGCATCGCGTCGTCGCGGGGTTTGACGCCCCAATCGAGCAACTCCCCTTCCAAAGCATACAGCGTGCCGTCGTCGATCGTCATCGACGGATGCAGCCGATCGCCGAACAAGCGGATTTCCGGAATCGTCGTCGGCAGCCGTCCCGCACCTTGATTGAGATTCCCCCCCACGGCGGCGAAGTAGCGGATCGCGGAGTCGGCTTCGTATTGGTAGCGGCGGCCCATCCAGACCGTTCGGCCTTCTTTGGGATCGAAGCACATCACCCGGCCGTTGCCGTTGACGAACATCCGCCCCTGCTCGAAATACAATTGCCGGGCCGGCATCCAAGCGTTGTTGCGCCATTCATCCGCCAGGGATTTCCACGGGTTGGAAGCCGGGGAAGAGCCGTTTAACGGCCGGGCGACTTGCACGATCCGCCCGCCGGCCATGACCAAGGTCCGCGTGTTGGAGCGGTTGTTGGGAACGGTTTGCTGGATTTGGGTTTCAAACGGAACCACCCAATTCTCCGAGAGCTGCTCGTCCAGCGAATCGGGCGGGAGCGCCGCCATGTCGAGATTGCGGGCCGGCCCGCCGAATTGCATCCGCCACGACGCCGGCCGCCCCGCCGTCGGCTGCGGCGATTTTTCCGCCCGGGCCAGTTCTTGGCGGAATCGGCGGCGGCTGATTTCAGGAACCGGATTTCCCGCCAACTGCGTGTATTCGTCCCAGTATTGTTTCGCGCTCGCAAAGTCCCGCATGCGAACGCACGCGAGTGCCAACCGGTAGCGAAGCTGCTTGGGAGAGATGTTGCTCTCGGGATAGTTGGTCAGGATTTTGTGCATCAGCCGCGCCGACCCGACGTAGTCGCCCTCGTCGAACCGCATCATCGCGAGATAATACGCGGCCTCATCGCCGAGCGAGCTCATGAAGTAATGATCGACGATTTCTTCCAACGCCGAGAGACGGCCGGATTGGCCCTTGTGCTTGAGCAGCAGCTCGGCGTCGGGGTCGTACGTCTGGCGATACAGCCGCAAATCCCCCGCGGGTAACTTCGCCAGGCGGCGTTCGATGTCGGCGGTGATCGGCCGATACACCGTGTAGTTCCGCTTGGCGAACGAGGTTTTTACGTTCCAGTCGTCGTGCGAAGTCAGCGCGTTCTTCGCATGGGTCAAAACGTTTTGCCAGATTTCGAGAGCTTCGGGCGTTTTCCCCTCGGCCAGATAGTCTTCCGCCAGATTGATCGACTGCTTCAATCGGCGGTCGATGTCCAAAGGCGTTCCGGTGGACGGGACGCCCTCCCCGTCGGCCAGGGTGCCGGGATTGGGAAAAAATCCGCCCCCCCCAAATTGCCCCCAACCCAGATTGGCCAGCCCCAACCAACACATGGTCGCCAAGCCCCACCATCGAACCGAGGCGAGCCTTTTGTCTGTGGCATTGGACCGAGACATCATGAAATTTCTCCCTGAGACCAATCGAATCGGCAATGGCGGATTTCCCCATCTGGGCGGACGCAGGACCGTTTTTCCCGCAGGCTGCAAAATCCGCGCCTGCCTCCTCCAGCATTTTAGTATACTGATTGGATGGCAAGGTTCCATCGCGATTCGGAAATTGTGGATGGGTCTTGGTCATTTGTCCTGCGGAGTTTGGTGAAGAACCCCCTGACCGTAACAACTCGGAAGGAGCGTGGAGATGCCGGTTTTAGCGCGGAGTCCGTCGCGACCAGGACAAACCTTGCATCATTTTCGTCTTTCCCCGGCACGGCGGGCCGCGGTGAAGGCGACACTTCGCAGGGTGGAGCACCAAGCCGCCGCTTCGTTTCCCCGGCAACCGCATTTCCCCATCGTGGGTTTGCAGGTCTGGATGCCGATTCTGTTGTTGCCCCTGATTCTCGGATTGGTGGTGCTGGGAAGCTTCGTCCGCGTGCTGGGCAGCGCCCTTCGCTGGGCCGTGATCTGGTGCGGGGGATTTCTGGTCAGCGGCCTGTTCGCCTGGGGGCTGAGCGTTCTGTTCCGGGCGGGATATTCCCCCCAGACCGCGTGGGCGGCGGGCGGATATTTGGGCCTGGTGGTGCTCAGCAGCATTTACGGGATCGCGGTGGAGTGGGTGTTTTGGCTGTTTCGCCACGAGAACAACCCCTATGCGGGTTTCGTCAGCCTCTCGCCCCAGCAACACGCCGACCGCGTGGCGTTCGCCAAAAGCCTGCCCTGGCCGACAGCGCTGGCGTCCTTCGGCGGGGGATTGGTGTTCGCGGCGGCTTTGTTTCCAATCATTGCGGGACTCGAAACCGCCTGGCCCGCCCTGGCGACGTGGTGTGTGTTGGGCGGATTGGGGTTGGGCGTGCAGGGACTTCTTTTGGGGCTGTTTTTGGGCTTCCGCCGCAACCGCGTCGTGTTCGACGCCACGCGAAGCTCGCTGGGCGAATACGTCGGGTGGCAAATCGCGGGCGACAACCGCGGCTGGCGGCCGGCTTTGGGTTGGGGCCTGGGTTATGCCCTCCACCAACTCCCCGCCGGCGTCCTCGCCGGCCTCGCCTTGGGAGCCGTCACCCGGTTGTTTTTCGCCTGAGGATTTTTTGACGTTGTTACTCAGACTGTAAGTCGAAAGTGCCGGGGGTGGCTGGGGCGCAAAGGAATGTTCCAAGGAAAAAGCAGATTTGAGGCCTGGGGCCGTGCGAAATTTTTCTCGCCCGGCCACAGCCCCAGCATTCACCTCGCCTTGGGAGCCGTCACCCGGTTGTTTTTCGCCTGAGGTTTTTTTGACGTTGTTACTCAGACTGTAAGTCGAAAGTGCCGGGGGTGGCTGGGGCGCAAAGGAATGTTCCAAGGAAAAAGCAGAATTGAGGCCTGGGGCCGTGCGAAATTTTTCTCGCCCGGCCATAGCCCCAGCATTCACAGTTCTAGCCTTACTCCAAGGGGAATTTGCGCCCCAGCCACCCAAACGCTTGCATTCGGAGGCCTGGGGCCGTGCGATATTTTTCTCGCTCGGCCACAGCCCCAGCATTCACAGTTCTAGCCTTACTCCAAGGGGAATTTGCGCCCAGCCACCCAAAGGCTTGCATTCGGCGATTGAGCAAATACAGAATCATGAGGCACAGAATCATTCGAAGCCTTTGCTGCGGCTTCATTGTCAAAGGATCTGCCGCGAGGATTGCAAAACATGGTTTTGTGCTGCATGATTCTGTTTTTTCCGATACGGTCACAGGTTGAAATCTCGACCGAGAAACGAAATCGGCCATCAAGTTAATCCCATGAACATCGACGAGATTCAAAAGCTGATTCCGCACCGGCCGCCGTTTTTGTGGCTGGACGAGGTTGTGGAGATCGGCGAGACCACGATTCACGCCCGCAAATATCTCGATCCCGGCCTGCCCGTGTTCGAGGGCCATTATCCCGGTTTTCCGGTCTTGCCCGGCGTGCTCCAATGCGAGGCCTGCTTTCAAGCCGCGGCCGTGCTGATTGCCAAAATGCATCCGGTCGAGCCGGGACAAATCCCCGTCGTCACCCGCCAAAACAACACGCGGTTTCGGCGAATGGTGTGTCCCGGCGAGACGCTCGACATCGAAGTCACCCTGATCGAAAAGCTCGCAAGCGCCTTCTTCCTTTCGGGAAAAGCGTCCGTCGGCGGGCAAACCTGCCTGCGGCTCGACTTCGCCTGCACGACCACCACCCGCGGCGATTGACGCGCGATTCCGACAAGTTGAGCGGCACGGCGCGAGCCGCCGGTCTTGATTTTGTGACGATCCTTTCATCGAAACCGGAGGCTCGCGCCTACCGCTCAGATCTTCAATCACAGTCTCAGCAAGCGAGGCGTCTTTCGTCCCATGAGCGAGGCGCACGGTCGCAGCGGTTGGGAATCACCGCAAACATGAGCAGCAAAAGCCCGAGCATCAAATCGTTTTGAGCGGCCGGGGACGAATTGCCGAAGCCTTGATGGTAAGCAAATCCGATCAGCCACCCTCCCAAGAGCAACGTCAGCACGTGAGCCCGGCGGGTGGGCTTCCAGAACGAGAAAAGGCCGAACACGATCACCGCGGCTCCCGTCGCCATGTCGTTGATCCACCACCCGGCGTCCGCCGGCGAATGGCGAAAGATCCACGGGCTGAGGAGCAGCCAAATTCCAAACATCACTTCCACGACCCGGCTCCACATCGTTCGCTCCTTGCTTTTCGTCAAGCGGACGCCTCTTCGGGCAAACGCACGAAGTCGGCGGCGATCTTCTCGGCTTCGGGGGTCCAGCGTCCGCAAAAGGTTTTCCAGAGAATCGATCGGCTCCCCGTCTCCCGCCACACGCGATGCAAAAACAACAGGCACGACCAGACCTCATCCGCCGCCATGTAAACGAGGACCAGCGAAATCGCCGCGGTGATCAAACACGGAAAACACCAGTAGCCGACCACTGTGCCCTGCAGCACGACCAGGATCACGCTGACGATTCCCAACGGGATCACGTCGATCCCAAAAATCACGACCAGCCAAGGCCGATATTGCCAACGCCGGGTCGAGCCGGCCAGACCGAAGATCGCATCGCCCAGATAGCCGAAGGCTCCCAAAACGGCATCCGGAAGCAAAATCCAATACCGCATCCAATCGGAGACATTCGAATTCAAGACGTTTTGCGTTTGCTTTCCGTACACCGGATCCCATACCGAGCCGATGAGCCGCCATTGATAAAATCCCATGTAGCTGGCAATGACGCAGGCCACCATCGCCAGGATGCAAATAGGGATTCGCTGATCCCAGCCGGAGGGGTTATAGCTCCAAGGCTCAGGGATCGCATCCAAAGCCTCGCGCTTTCGCAGCGCGGTCTCTTCTTCGGGAGACGATGCCTCCACCTGGCGTTTGGAAGATTTCGTCGTCGTGACCTTCATGAGGCAATCTCTTTAACGCGTCCAAAAAAACAGCCGCAGGGCGCTAGCCCGCGGTTTTTACAACGAAGCATTACGACGCGACCGGCAGGCCGGCTTCTTTCCAATCCATTTTTCCTGCCTCGTAATCGTAAACTTCCTGATAGCCCAACTCCTCCAGTTTTTGAGCCGCTTTGGGGGAGGCGTCGCAGTCCTCATTCAGGCAATACACCATCACCGGTTGGGATTTGTCGGGGACGGCGTCTTGAATTTTCGATTCGAACTGGTCGTCCAACGGCACGTTCCGGGCTCCGGGAAGATGGAATTTTTCAAAATATTCCGGGCCTAGGACTTCGATCACTGCCACGTGTTTCCCGTCTTCCAACAGCGATCGAGCTTCTTCGCGATTAATCTTGCGCATGATCTGTCCTTTTCGATGCGTGGTCCCTCGTGACGTTTTATGAATTTCCCTGGGGCAAAGCGATTCAGCCATGGCCCGCCCGCGATGGAATCCCTGCCGCGAATCACATGCCGAGCGCACGCTTGTTCGAACGCCCAACAAAACATCAGGACATCTCCCAAGATCCCGAGGCCTCTTCGTCCCACGGCCGATTCAGAAACGGCGCAAGAGCCCTCCCGCGAGCGGGGGCGGCGGTTTCCTTCTCCGTTCCCGCCGAAATTCGCCGTGTCGGGTCGTCGTGCAACGCGCGCCGTTTTCCCGCAGGCCGGAGGCGAATTGCGGGAGATTTTCCGAATTCCTCCATCGGCGATTCGATCGGCACATCGTCTGCATCCCATTCAGCCGCATCGAATCTTCCTCCGGTTCGCGTCGAATCGGAGATGTCTGGCATTCCGCGGCGAGTCCCTAACACATGACTTACCAATCCGTGAGGGAAATCCTCGAAAACGTCCGGCGGTTCCACCGCAGGCTGCGCCGCGAAGTCGAAGCGGCGGAACAGACGATCGGCGACCGCCGATCGGATTATCTGCTCGAATCATTTCGCCGGGGCGAACGCGAAATGGACCGGGCCCTGGCCCAATACGAGAACGAGGGCGATTCCGCCGTCTTGGACACATGGATCCAATACGTCCCCACCGAAGACCTGGAGCGGTTTCTCAACGAGTCCCCGATGCCCACGGGCGAGAAGCCCGAAGACGTCGTGGAATGGAAGCAGGAATTCGACAAGGCGCTCGCGGCGTTTTATCGGCAGTTGGCCGATCAGGACTCCGCCCCGCGGGTTCAGGAGTTTTTTGAAAGCCTCGCCGCGATGGTCGAGCAACGCATCGCCAATGAAGGTTGGGCGGCACGTGATGAGGAACTCGCTCCCGATCAAAGCGAGGACCCGTAGTACATTGTCAATGGCAAAAGCTGGAACAGCCGGAACACGCTCGCGTCCAGTTCGTGCAAGGAACAACCGGGGCGAGCGCCCTGCGGCGAATTTGACACATCGAAAGGTTCCCGATGGAAGACCATATTTACAAAAAGATCGAAGTCGTGGGCACCTCGGCGAAGTCCAGTGACGATGCCATTCGCAACGCGATCGCGAAGGCGGGCCAATCGGTCAAGGAGCTGCGCTGGTTTGAAGTCTTGGAACTGCGGGGCGACATCCAAGACGGGCAGGTCGCTCATTTTCAGGCGACCGTCAAGATCGGCTTTCGCCTGGCGGAATAGAATGAAACCGCGGAAACGGCTTCGCTGCGCCCAATTCCTCCAAGAGTCATTCCCAGCACCAAGGGAGATCCCCCATGCGCCTGTTGATCGGAAGTTTTCTTGCGATTTCCGTTCTGTTTTTGGGTTGCCACGAGGAGCAGGATGGCACGAACGTCGGCAATACGCCCAGCGATCTCAATCCTAAACCCGACGTCGCAGCCGTGAAACCGACTCGGGTTCGCCGCGGAGCAAATCACGCAAATGAAACGGCGCACCGTCCCCTCGAGGAGCCCAGCGAAACCGCGCCGGTGCCCACCGTGATCCACGAAGAAAACGCCGCCGGGAACGCCGCCGGCCCGTTCCACGCGAAAACCAAAGACGAATATGTCGCGAAGTTCTCGGACGCGATGAAAAGGCTCGATAAGAAATTCGAGGAGTTGAGGGCGAAAGGGGAAATGTTAAAAGGTCCCGCGCGGCAGAAGTGGCGAGACCGGATGATGACCCTGCAGCTCAAACGTCAACAAGCCCACCAATTGTTGATCGAAATGAAGGCCACCTCAAAAGGCGAATGGGCAGACTTCCGGGAAACGACGACGGACGCCTGGGAGGGGTTCAAAACCAGTCTCGACGCCGCCCTGAAGGAATTCGCCCCACCGGAGGCGAACGAGAAAGAAACTCCCGCGAACAAGAAATCCTCCCCTGCAAAGGAAAAGCCCTCCAACAAATCCAACGCCGCGCCGAAGAAGGCGGAAGTCGTGTAAAAACGGCAGGGGACCGGACGCCGGTGCAATGTGGGAAATCGCGAGGTTGGAGCTTTACGAATCGAAACCGGAATGAAAGGAGACGATGACATGCGTCTATTGACTGGAAGTTTCTTTTGTGCGGCCGTCTTGCTGGCAGGTTGCCAGGATACCGCCGAGCACCCGAACGCCCCGCACCAAGTGCCGGAGGTGTCCCAGCGGGAGCCCGGCGATTTTCCCAGCGGCGCGGAAAGCGAAACGAACACGGAGAACAACGGAGCCACCGAATCCATCCGGCCGGACGGCGAGGCCGAAGAGGACCGCCCGAATCGAGTCACGGCCAACAAGGTGATCCAGGAATCGAACGAAGCCCTCAACGCGGCGGGCCGCTTTGCCGCCGACACCAAGAAGGAATATGTCAGCGAGCTTTCCAACCAGTTGGACAAGCTGGATGAGAAAATCGACGACCTCGATGCCAAGATCGACAAGCTTCAAGGCCAGGCGAAACAGAAGTGGCAAGACAAGCTGAAAACCTTGAAAGCCAAACGCCGGGAGGTTGATGAGAAACTGGACAACTTGAAGTCCGCTTCGGAAGACGCGTGGGGAAAATTCCGGGAAGGCACAACGAATGCGTGGAACGATTTGAAACAAAGCTTCGATGCCACCGAGAAGGCGTTCCCGTCCAACGACTCAAACGCCGACGACAACTCCCAAGACGCGACCGACGAGTCGTCTTCGGACAATTCCCGGCTTCCAACGAACTAGGAAGATCACGCGATGCGGCCGGTTTCCACCGGTCCAACTGCACAAGAAGGTCACAACCATGAATGCCGATACCACCAATACCAACGCTTGCCTCCAAAAGCCCGCGATCTTGATCACGGGAGTCAGCGGACTGCTTGGCACGCGGATTTCCGAGCGGCTCGCGGATGAGTTTCAGATTGTGGGGCTGGACATCTCCGAGCTCGTCCCGCGGCGATTTGGAGTTCATCAAGACGGATCTCACGGATGACGAGAGCGTCGGGTCCGTGCTGCAAACGGTGCGCGAGCGGTTTGGGCCGCGGATTGCCAGCGTGATTCATCTGGCCGCGTATTATGATTTTTCCGGCGAGCCGAGCCCGCTGTATGAAGCACTCACGGTGCAGGGCACCCGGCGGTTCTTGCGCGAACTGCATCGCCAGAACCTGGACGTGGAGCAGTTTGTGTTTTCGAGCAGCCTGCTCGTGATGAAGCCGGACGAGAAAGGCCGGCACATTTCGGAACTTTCCGAAACGCGGGCGGAATGGGCTTATCCGCAATCGAAGCTCAAAGCCGAGAAAGCCATCCACGAGGAACGCGGGCGGTTTCCCACGGTCATCCTGCGGATCGCCGGGGTCTACGATGAAAACTGCCATTCGCTGCCCGTCTCGCAGCAAATCGCGCGGATTTACGAAAAGCAGTTGGAAAGCTACGTGTTTCCCGGAAACGCCTCGCACGGGCAAGCGCTCGTCCATCTCGAAGACCTGACGGAGTGTTTTTACCAGGTCGTCGCGCACCGCCGGCAACTCGGGGACGAGTCGCTGTTTCTGATCGCGGAACCGGACGTGATGAGCTACGCGGAACTGCAGGATGAGCTCGGCGAATTGATCCACGGCCACGAATGGCCGACGATTCGCATTCCCAAGACCGTCGCCAAAGCCGGGGCCTGGGTGCAGGAGAAGTTTGCGGCCGATGAAGAGCACAAGCCCTTCATCAAGCCTTGGATGATCGATCTGGCGGACGACCATTACGCGGCGATGATCACCCACGCCCACACCAAGCTCGATTGGGAACCGAAACATCGCCTCCGCGACACGCTGCCCGCAATGATCGAATTCCTCAAGCAGAACCCCGAACGGTTTTACAAGGAAAACGGCTTGCCTGTTTCGGACAAAGTCCGCTCGGACGCCGAATAGTTCCCCTCAACAAACAGGCTTCGGGGGAAATGAGTCGCAGGGCGATCGCCCCGGCCGGGTAGCGCGCCTGAGGAACGAAGGGCGTGGTCTTGGCGATCGCCATGCCCTTCGCTGCGCTCAGCGATACGCGAAAGATCAGCCGTCTACGCGAACCAGACGGTCTTTTTGTTGATAAACGCGTGGAGTCCTTCCCGGCCCAATTCGCGGCCGTAGCCGGAATGTTTGATGCCGCCAAAAGGCAGGCGGGGATCGGACTTGACGATCTCGTTGACGAAAACCGCTCCGGCTTCGATGTGCGGCACGAGTTCCTCCGCCGCGTTCTGGCTCGAGGTCCAAATGCTGGCGCCCAATCCGTAGTTCGAGGCATTGGCGAGGTTCACGGCTTGGCGATCGTCCTCAAAGGGAATCACGGCGGCCACGGGTCCGAAGGTTTCTTCGTCAAACGCTTGCATCCCCGGTTCGACATCGGCGAGCACGGTGGGGCGATAGAAGAATCCAGGGCGATCCACAAACTCGCCGCCCAAGCACAATCGTCCGCCGGCGGCGACGGTTTTCAGAACCTGCT
The DNA here is from genome assembly GCA_963815195.1 of uncultured Planctomycetaceae bacterium. Lineage (GTDB taxonomy): Bacteria > Planctomycetota > Planctomycetia > Planctomycetales > Planctomycetaceae > CAWAVN01. The sequence continues at coordinate 132,373 of CAWFGE010000023.1, read as the reverse complement.
CGTGCAACTGCTCGCGCAAATCTCCGCGGGCGATGGGGCCAATTTGGGTTTCGCGGTCCAGGGGATCGCCCACGCGAAGCGACTGCATTTCCCGGACGAACGCCTCTTCAAAGGGTCCCGCGAGCGAGCGGTGCACGAGGAACCGTTTGGCGGCGATGCAGCTTTGGCCGGAGTTCTGCGTCCTCGCGCACACGGCCTGCGGCACGACCTGGGAAAGGTCGGCATCGGCCAGAATCAAAAACGGATCCGAGCCGCCCAGTTCCAGCACCGTGGGTTTGATGTCCCGCCCGGCCGCCGCCGCCACCGAACGCCCGGCCCGTTCGCTGCCCGTCAACGTCACGCCTCGGATCGCGGGATGCCCAATGAGATCCTCCGTCCGCTTCCGCGGCAAGATCAACGTCGTGAAAACGCCGGTCGGAAATCCCGCTTGCACGAACAACTCTTCGATTTTGAGGGCCACGCCCGTCACGTTGCCCGCATGTTTCAGCACCAAAACGTTCCCGCCTGCGATCGCGGGCACGGCCGCGCGAAACGCCTGCCAATAGGGGAAATTCCAAGGCATAATCGCCAAAATCGCTCCGAGCGGCTCGTAGCGCACGCCGGATTTCGTTGCGTCGGTTTCCACGCCCGCAGGTTCGAGCCACTTCTCCCCCGTCCGAGCGTAATACTCCGAAAGCCAGCCACATTTTTCGATCTCGGCTTCGGCCTGGACAATCGGTTTTCCCATCTCGCGGGTCACCAACTCCGCGAGTTCGGTTTGACTTTCCCGAAGAAGTTCCGCCAGCCTCGTCAGCCGTTTGGCGCGCTCGGCGAAGGGCGTCTCCCGCCAGATCAAAAAGGCGTCCTCCGCCATTTTCAATCGCACCTCCACATCGCCGGGCGAGGTTTCGGGATACTCCGCGAGGAGTTTCTGGTTTGCGGGGTTGATGGATTTGAGCAGTTCAGGCATCGAACATTCCGTGGCAGGTTTCTCGGGACCGGTGTTTGTGATTCGTTTTCAAGCGATGTGATTGTGCAAAATTCGCGCCGGGCCGCCTGCCTTCTCCCATCGATCGGGATGGGCCGAATATCCCACATAACCGGCCGGGAATCTCTGGGCGCCAGATGATCGCGCAGCCTGAACGACCACCGAACAGCCGGTTCCTTCAATCCAAGCGAAACCTGCATTGCAATCTCGGCTCAAAGGATTAAGTTGACGAGGCGAGGGCATGGGAATTGCGGGCAACGAGATGATCCCCTTTCTTTTTCCCCCTTTTCAGTGGACGAGTCCTCTCCGTTACAACGCCTTCACGCCAAAAAAATCGCCAGTAATGTCCAACTCGCCACAAGTACCATGGGAGTCGCTCCGGGCCTTTGCCGAGGGAGCCTTCGACGGTATCGCCATCCTGGACGAAGAGGGCCGGATTCAGGAGTGGAATTCCCAGGCCAGCGAGCTGTTCGGCTGGCGGCGGAACGAAGCGTTGGGCCAGCCGCTCCAGGAGTTGATCGCCCCCCAGTCCGAACGGGAAGCCTTTCGGGAAAGCTTCATTCAGATTCAGCACGAGGACCGGCTGAGTCAAACCGGCACGCTGTTCCAGGTCGTGGGCCAGCACAAAACCGGCTCGCGGGTGATGGTCGGGATCTCGATCGTGCCAATCTGCATCCAGCCGCAACCGCTGTACGCGGCTTACATTCGCGACGTTTCGCAAGAGTCGCCTTTGGTCCCGCAAATCAAGCCCGAAACCACCACGATCCAACTCCTCTATCAAACCACGATGGCCTCGGCGACGGCTTTGTCGTTTGAAGAGGCGCTCGGCCGCTCGATCGAGAGAATCTGCGAACTGACGGGCTGGACGATCGGGCACGCATGGCTGCCGGACCCCACGGGCGAGCTTCTGACGTCGTCCGAAATCTGTGCGCACCGCCGACGACACGCCGATCGATGTGCTCCGGGACGCGGTGGACGGTTTCCGGCTCCGGCGGGGCGAGGGATTTCCCGGCCAGATCTGGGAGAGGCGAAAGCCGTGCTGGATCGCGGACATCTCCACCGATCCGACGTTTTCCGCGGCGGCTTCTCTGGCCGAGCTCAACGTCTGGGGTGCGTTCGGGTTTCCGGTGTTCGTTCAAAACCAGCTCGTGTCGGTGCTGGAGTTCTTCTCTCCCCGAGGCGTCGCGCCCTCGCCGCATTTGCTGCTGTTGCTCAACACCTTGGGCAAGCAGTTGGGCGACATTTTTGAACGCCGCCGCTGGGACGAAGAACGCCGATTGTTGGCGACGATCGTGGAATCGTCGCAGGACGCCATCATCAGCAAGACGCCCGACGGGGTGATCGCTTCGTGGAACCAGGGGGCCGAGCAGGTCTACGGCTACCGCATGGAAGACGCGGTGGGCAAACCCATCTCATTGATACTGCCCAACGACATCGCCCAGGAAGAGCCGGAAATTCAGGATGTCGTCCAACACGGGCGGCCGCTTCGGCAATTTGAAACCGTCCGCCGGCGGAAGAACGGGCGGCTGATCGATGTCTCCATCACCATCTCGCCGATCCGCGACGCGCAGGGGGACATCGTGGGCTCGGCGTGCATCGAACGGGACATCACGCGGCGAATCCGGCACGAGCAGGAACTCCTCGACGCCAAGCAGCAGGCGGAAATCGCCAACTGCATGAAAAGCGAGTTCCTCGCGAACATCAGCCACGAGCTCCGCACGCCGATGAACGCGATCATCGGCATGGTCGATCTGTCGCGGGCCAATCCCGACGTGCCCGAACTGGTCCGCGAGCACCTCGGCACGGCGCGGGAATCGGCGGACGTGCTCTTGATGCTGCTCAACGACCTTTTGGACTTTTCCCGGCTGGACGTGGGGCGGTTTGAGATTGTCAGCCAGCCGTTTCCCCTCCGCCGGACGATCGACGAAGCCATGCACATTCTAACCTTGCGCCGAGGAGAAAGGCCTCGCGCTCTCGTGCCATCTCAAAAAAAATGTCCCCGACACCCTGGAAGGCGACGGCCGGCGTCTCAAGCAGATCCTGATGAACCTCGTGGGAAACGCGATCAAGTTCACCGAGCAGGGGGAAATCGATGTGGCTGTGAAGCGGCTCTCCCGCCGGGACGATCACGTCGTGTTGGAGTTCCGCGTCCGCGATACGGGGCAAGGCATCGATGCACAAGATCAAAAGCGGATCTTCGAACCGTTTACCCAAAGCGATGCGACCATGACGCGGCGGCACGGCGGCGTCGGTTTGGGCCTCGCGATCTGCCGGGAGCTGTTGGAAAAGATGCACGGCAGCATCGCCGTCGAGAGCGCGGCGGGAAAAGGAGCAACATTTACCTGCCAGGTTCCCTTCAAAGTATTGCCCGAAGGCATGGCTCGGCCCTCCGGCGAGAGCAGGCCCGCCGCGGCAAAACCGAAGCGGGCGAAGCCCAAGCCGAAGAATTGCCCGCCCGGCGCCGGGTTGTCGGTGCTCGTGGCCGAAGACACCCGCGCCAACCAGCAGGTTATCCGCGCGATCTTGAAGCACGGCGGCCACCAGGTCACGCTTGTCGAAAACGGAAAACAGGCGGTGGACAAACTCGAACAGTCGGAGTTCGATGTGATCGTAATGGACATCCAGATGCCCGTGATGGACGGACTCGAAGCCACCCAATCCATCCGCGCGATGCCCGATGCCGACAAAGCCGGCGTCCCGATCGTCGCCATCACCGCCCACGCGATGAAACAAGACCGCGACAAATGCCTTGCGGCGGGAATGAACGCGTATTTGCCCAAGCCCATCGATGCCCACGCGCTGCTCGAAGTGATCGAAGAGTCCTGCCGCAACGGTCGCGAAGCGGCCTCGAAAACTCCCTCCGCCGAGGGAAAGCCGCCGCCCGAGGCGTCATCGGAAAAGAAGCGGCGTCAAGAGAAAACCTCCGCGGAACCAATTCTCAACCTGGACGCCGCCCGCAAGCGCTTGGGCCAGAACGACAGCCTCTTAAAGGATTTGATCGACTATTTCCTTCAGGACTATTCCGATCTCTTGGAGGAGTGCGGGAAAGGGATCGAGGCGGCCGATGCAGACCGCGTCACCCGTGCCGCCCATACGCTCAAGGGGCTCGCATCCAATTTCGATGCCGCCCAGGCGGTGGCCTTCGCCCAGGAAATGGAAACGTTGGGCCGCGCGGGAATCTCGAAAAAGCCGCCGGTCGAAACGCCGATTTCACCCGCTGCTTCGAGGAACTCGCGCAAGCCTTGAAAGAGCCATGAACGTTCGCCCGTCGCCTTGAGCCGTCTTTGTGCTCGACGCATCAGAGCGGCGGCCGCAGTTCGCCGCCAATTCGCGGCTAAGTTTGTTCTCAACCCGGCTTCCGGTCCGTTTGGACTTCGCTCCATCTTTTGATCGACAACAGCACCAAGAGGGCGCAACCGACGATCAAACCCGTGGCGAGCTTGTTTTGGCCGACCATCAGGCCGGTGATCGTGCCCGCGAGCAAACTCAGGATGCCGATGTTGACCGTGCCCAGCCAGCCGGGGAAGAATCGGCGGCGCAGGCCGCCAGCCCGGCGGATTTCATTAAACGCCACCGCGAGCACGACGAGGGCTCCCACGATCAAACCTTGAAATTCGTCGGAATGGCTTTTGACCACCTTGTTGACGGAATCCATCACGACGCGGAGGAACAAGGCTCCGAGCATCGTGCCGCCCACCGTGCCCACGCCGCCTTGGAGACTCACGCCGCCCACGACGGCGCAGGCGATCGCGTTGAGTTCTTCCCCTTGGCCTTGCGTCGAGGGTTGGGCCACGCCGACGTAGCCGGTCCACAGAATCCCCGCGATCGCCGCCGTCACGCTGCCGAGGCAATACGCGACCCACTTCAAGCGGTCGGTGCGGATGCCGCTCAAGCGGGCGGCGTCTTCGTTCCCACCCATCGCATACAGCCGCCGGCCCAGCACAGTCCGGCTGAGCAAAATCCACATCACCAACGACATCGCCAAAAAAATCAAAAGCGGGATCCACCAGGATCGGCCCCACTCGCGAAAAAAATCGTCCTCGATATAGATCTGCGTATTGCTCCGCCCGGTGACGGCCTCGGTGATGTTGGTCGTCAAGACGCGGGCCAGGCTGCGGAGGCCCACGAGCGAAGCCAGCGTCGCCACGAACGGCGGCAAGCCCACGACGGTAATCAGCCACGCGTGAAAACTCCCAATCAATACCGCCGCGACCAGCGTCCCGCACACGGAGACGAACAGCATCCACAGCGGGAAATGCGACATAATCGGGTTGCCGCTGTCATCGAGCGGAGCCAGCACATACAAAATCGAAAGCGAAACCGTGCCGCTGAAGGCGATCACCGAACCGCTGGAAAGATCGATCCCGCCGGAGATAATCACCGTCGCCGCCCCCAAAGCGAAGATGCCCAGAAGCGCGGACTGCCGCAGGATTTCCTGGGCATTGATCCAAGGTTTCAGCCGATACGACGGATCCATCACGGCCGTCAATGCGACCACAGCAACGATCGCGAGCAGCAAACCAATTTCATTGCCGTGCTTGCGGAAGAAGGTCGACATTAGAAATCCCAATGAGCGGGCACCAATGACCAATCGTCAAAATGCATATTTTTTTACGTTTCGCTTGAGTTCGCCTCGATTTCCCTGGCCTCTAAAAGAATTGGTCATTGGAGACCAAGCTTCACCCCCGTTTCTTCCCTGCTCGTTTATCCCGAGGTTCTTTCTCGACCAGATCGCAGTAATCCATGATGTCCCCATCCCACTCAACCGGTTCGTAGCCGTCTTCGGCCTTGCGATACAATTGCTTTCGATAAGGAAACGTCTTGATGATCTCCGCGATTTCCTTCATGAGGTTCTTCGTATCGAACCAGCGGGAATCGCAACAATCGCACATCCAGTATTGACCGTCTTCGTCTTCGGAGAAAAAGACCGTGCCGTAACATTTCGAGACCGGGCAGGCGAGCGTCAGAATCTTCATTGTCCCCGTCCGCCTGCTCCCCTTCGTCTTCGACGAGTCCCTCATAGTCCTCCGGTTCTTTTTCCAGCGGTACGGGTCGCCAGCCTCCTTTCGACTTGCGATAGACTTTCTTGCGATACGAAAACTGGGAAACAATATCGTCAATCGCCGCATCCAATTCGCCGCGCTCGTACCAGACGTTGCCGCATTCTCCGCAGCCCCAGAAGTGTTCGTCTCCGTCGTCCACTTCCGAAACCCAACCAGTGCAACCGATTTCGGGACAGCGTAAGGGTGTTTCGCTCATCGGGATTCCTCGAAAATTTGAAAAGAGCGACAAAGTTAGATGAGTATGAAAAGCGATATTTGTAGTGCAGAAGCCGCCTGCAATCTCTGGCTTAATGGGTTTGCCTTTTTGCGTTCTTTCGCGGAGCGAAAGACGATAATGAGGTAATTATGACCCGGTCAATCCGTATTGCTGGAGCCAGGCGTCGAATTCGCTCAACGGCATGAGCTTGGTGGCGGGATCGAAAAGGTCTTGCGTCAATCGCTCGTCGCCGTCGGGGACGACGATTTTAAGGTCGGTCGTATGGAGGTCCGTGCCGCCGGGGAGGATTTTTTCGATGGCGGATTTGTCGCCTTCCGCCAAAGCTTTCATCAACTTCACGCCGATGTAGCCCATTTGATAAGGGTTCTGCACCAACAGGGCATCGATTTTGCCCTGGCCGATGTAGTTAATGGTGTTGGGCTCGGCGTCGAAGCCCACGATGGTCACCTTGTCCCGGATTTCCAGGTTGTCCACGGTCTCCACAATGGCCGGGGTGTTATAAGACCAGATGCCCAACAGCAATTTCGGTGGCGAATCGAGATGGGTGGTGAGGATGCCCCGCACCGTCTCGGCGGCTTTGCCGGGGCCTTTGTCTTCGAGGTATTGCTCCCGCTTAATACCCGGCCCCGCGCCTTCATCAAAGCCTTTGATTCGCCCCTGGGCGTTGGAAGCGCCTTTCAAGCCCACAAACGCCATGTATTCGCCTTTTCCCACGAGGGCCTTTGCCGCTTTGCCAAGTTCGCGGCCGGCGATGACGTTGTCGGTGCCGATGTACGCGGCGCGGGCGTCCTTGTGCTTATCGCGGTTGACGTCGGAATCGATCGTGATCACCTTCACGCCCGCGGCTTGGAGTTCTTTCATGGCCTCGGCGATGGCGGGGTTATTTTCGTCGGTCACCGAGATCGCGACCGCGGCGATGTCCACGGCGGTCTTATAGCTTTTCAGCTTGTCGATCTGGCCTTTGTCGGTGAGGTCGTTCTGCTCGATCTCGAACCGGTAGCCCGCATCGCCGAGCTTCAATTCCGCCGCGGCATCGGCAGCGCCCTTGGCGCAGGCGTCCCAATACGGCGAATTGCCGTTGGTCAAAATGATGATCCGCTTAGTCCCGCTGGGCACCTCGCCGCTGCACCCGATCAAACCGCCGACGGCCAATAAAGCGATTCCACTAATACACAAGATCGAACGCGGGCGCAGCATAATCGGACTTTCCAATGGATGGGCTGGAAGAAGGACGGAAAACTTCAGAATACTCCGGCCCCCTAGACCAAGTCAACGAGTGCTAGGTGTTGAAGAACGGAACACGAATCCACGCTAAACCTTGAATGTCACTTGAAGCGGTGTTCCAAGAGTTCGCCGCGGGATTTCATCTCGCCTTTGATGTGTGTACCGGATTCCGGCAGAAGGGATTTCAAGATGGCACGGGCGGCTTCCTGGTGGTAGCGATGTTTAAGCGGGGCATTTGCCGAACTGAACGTCTCTTCTAAAAACGCAGAGCCGACCCCAACGCCCCGACTTCTTTGAGAGTGGCAGGGGTCCAAGGCTTGCCTTTGATCATTTCGGCGAACAGGGCCAGACGAACGCAAATGAATTTTCCGTCAATGGCCAGAGAAGACACAGATTGTCTGAGGAATCTCGCCCGTTCCTTCGAGAATAGAACTTTCGAGCTTGCGCCGATTCCTCGCTTGAGGTGGGAATGGATTGGCGTCACAACCAATCTAATAACGCTGTGCGAACTCGTCGCCCCTATTCTGTGCACGCAATCGATTTCACCGAAACAAGAAAAAGCCGTTTGGCCAACTTCCTCCGTGTCATGCAGAAGCGGTTGGTGTCACACCCTTACACACTCCCGATCGGCTTTCCCTCTTGGCGACTGGGGGCCGGGTCCGAGAACGCTTTCTCCTCGGCGGGTTCTTGCGGAGGGCGGAGCGAACTGGAATCCTCTTCGCCGGCGGAAGGATGTTTCGCGAGGCGGTAGATGAGATAGCCGCCGAGGAGGGTCATGGCGATCAGCAGCGGCCAGCGGTAGTGGACCTGGCTGTCTTGGAAACTGAACAGCCAATGCCAGGGGGAATCGTTGAGATTCGGGGCGGTTTCGAGTTGGCCCCAGCGGCCGTGGAGGACGGCGAGGCTGTTCCAGGTGAAGTGGAACAGCATGCACGGCAAAAGGCTCCCGCCGCGGACGGCGATCAAACCCAAGACCAGGCCCAACAGCGAGGCGTTGAAGACTTGTTGGGGGATCATGTGCATCAGGCCGAACATCAGGCTGGTCAGGCCGATCGCCAGCCAGGTCCGCTTCGAGCGGTTGAAGCCGGAGAGGATAAACCCGCGAAATGCGATCTCTTCGCCAATCGCCGGAGCCGCCGCGAACGCGAGCAGCACCAGCCAAAGCGGTTGATTGAGATCCACCATCGTGCTGACCTGGTGCGCGATGCTCGAGGGCAAAGGCAGAAAGAAATACTTCTGCAGCACTGTCGAAAGCTCCACCGACAGGGGATGCAAAACGAACGGTAACACAAACGCCAAGGACAGCATCCCCAGCGAAGGCAGCCTGATCCGAAACGTGCGGACCACGTCGGTCGTGAGAATCACGCCCATAAACAAGGCGGGGCTGGCGATGATGGCGAGTTGCTGCACCATCAACATCTGCATCATCCGCTCGGCGATGTGCCCCGGACCGGCGCCGACGATCGCCTGCTGCATGAACCGCATCGCGGCGAACTGCAGGAACATAATCATCACAAAGCAAATGCCGGCTTCCGCGAAACTGGGCGTGGGTTCCTTGTCGCGGAGCAAATGCCGGAGCCAAAGCCTGAGTTCAAACCGCTCGGCTTCGCGGAACAGGACTTCCTCGCGCGAGAATTGATCGATCGCCCACCACAGCGCCAAGAGGCTGTAGCCCACGCTGGAAAGCAGCACCGGCAATGCGTAATACAAAGCGACATCGCTGCCGGGATTCGCCAAGGTCTCTTTCAAGAGTAATGCCGGACCGACCACGGGTATGATGCTGTAAAAGGGCGTCATCTCCATGCCCGGCGTGAGGCAGAAAACGGTAAGCCCCAACGTCACCAACAAGAGCGGCGTGAGATAGTATTGGCCTTCCTTCGTGCTGCGGGCAAAGGTGGCGAGCGCCAGGCATAACGCGCTAAACAGAGCGGTCAATGGCAGCATAAAGGCGATCACGCAGACAATCGTCCCCAGCGTCGGCGGAGCCATGCTGCCGAGCTTGGACAGGTGGCCCGCGGCAGGAACATATTTGCTGGTGATACCCAGGCTGATCAGGTTCAAAATCGCCGTCGCCAGGCTGAAGAGCATCACCGTGAAGAATTTGCCGAGCACCAATTCGGTCCGCGTGGCCGGGCAGATGAGAAGCGTTTCCATCGTGCCCCGTTCTTTTTCGCCGGCCGCCAGGTCCACGGCCGGATAGAACGCCCCGGTCATGGCCATGATCACCAGCATCGCCGAGAACAACTTGCTCCAGACGACGGCCGAGAGTTGCCCTTCTTCCGCCAGATCGACTTTTTCCGCGCGGACGGGTTCGGCGAGGGTTTCGGGAAGCCGGGCTTCCTGCAGCCGAACTTTCAGGATATTGGCTTCCCAGGACGAGATCGCTTCGCTGACGTATTTGTACGCCACCTGGGATTTTTCGTCGGCGCTGTTTCGCACGATGATCGGCCGCCGATCTTCCATGAGCTTTGTGACTTCATCGAACTCCCGCGACGCCAGCCGGCGGTTCATCTCCTCGACATGTTTGCCGAAGCCGCTGGGGATGATCAGTACGATCTCCACGCCCTCGATCAGTTCGGCGAGGTCTTTTTTCGTCTTCGTCAATTCCGCCTGCTGCGGAAACGGTTGGGAGTCTTCGCCCGACTTTGTCTCCCATTTGGTTTTGGCTTCGATCAGTTTCTGTTCGCGGGCGACGAGTCCACGAATCTCGTCCCCGTTGACCACCGTGTGCTCCGCATCGGGGTTGGTCTTTTTGCCTTCGCGAACGTCGGCGTCGGTATAGACATTGAGCTTTTGGGTGTCGCTGGGAATCTTGAAATAGGTGCTGACGAAATGCCCGTCTTTCAGCAGTTCCGGTATCTTGGGAAGCGAGCCGGCTCCCAGGATCACAACCGTCCGCGGCTTTTCGCTGAAAACGAGCACCATCTGCATCATGAACAGGCCGAGCACCGGATACAGAAGCAGCGGCAGAATTGTAATCATAAACAGCGTGCGGCGGTCGCGGAGTTGGTCGCGGACCTCGCGGGAAAATATCAGTTTGACGTTTTTCCAACTCATTTATTAACCGCTGCTTCTCGTGGGCTTGAACAATGATGGGGCTGACGCGGGCACCGACCGCAGGTTGGTCTGCTCGCCATGAAGGGTTCTCGTATCAACCGACGTATTCCGCATCGTTCTGCGCGATGAGATCGAAGAACAACTCTTCGACATCGTTTTCATGGTGCTGTTGTTCCAATTCCTTGACGGTGCCCGCGGCGAGGATTTTGCCTTTGTGGATGATTGCAATCCGGTCGCAGAGTTTTTCGACCTCCCGCATGATGTGGGTCGAAAAGATGATGCACTTGCCCTGCTCTTTTAAGGCTTCGATGGCTTTGAGCACCTTGCGGGCGACGAGAATGTCGAGGCCGGACGTGGGCTCGTCGAAAATCAGCACCGGCGGGTCGTGAATAATTGTGCGGGCAATGGACACTTTTTGTTTCATGCCCGTGGACATCTTAGAGCCGAGCAGGTCGCGGATTTCGTTCATCTGCAGCATGGAAAACACCTCGTTCAGGCGTTGTTCCAAGAGGTGGTCTTCGATGCCGTAGAGCTTGCCGAAGTATTCCACCATTTCCCAGGCGGTCATGCGGTCGTAGATGCCGGTGTTGCCGGACATGAAGCCGATGTTCGCCCGCACCTGGGCGGGTTGGGTGCTGACATCATATCCCGCGACCGTGGCTCGGCCGCCGGTGGGTTTGAGGACGGTGCTCAAAATGCGGAGGCAAGTAGTTTTGCCGGCGCCGTTGGGGCCTAATAATCCGAAGATCTCCCCCGGCCGGACGTCGAAGGTCACGCCGTCCAATGCCGACACGCGGCCCCGCTTCAAATCCGCGAAGCTTTTGCTCAGGTTTTCAACATGAATCATAAAGCCGCCTTCGGCGGACACCCCAATGACCAGGCGCCAATGACCAATCATTCGGGTGGCTGGGATATCAGTCCAGGGTCGCCAGTTTGCAAACGGTATGTCTACCCTGAGTGTAGCACATTTCGAATGAGCAAGGCTCAAAAATGAACGCGGACGCGCATCAACATCTTAACCCAAGCCGCCGGCTTGCCGGCGGTCGGACGCCAGAGGCGTCGGCTTGGGTTTAAAACGCGTTACAGTCCACTCATCAGTTGTGAATTGGGGTGCCGACGGGTTCCGGGTCGTCGATGTATTCATAGAACACGTTTCGCTGCCGGGGGATGTAGCCGGCTTCCTGGATCGAGCGGCGGATGGATTCGAGCGTCAGGTAATGCACGGTGCCGGCTTCGGAGACCACGTTTTCCTCGATCATCAGGCTGCCCATGTCGTTGGCCCCGAAGAACAGGGCCGTTTGTCCGATTTTTTCGCTTTGCGTCACCCAGGAGGATTGGATGTTGGGAAAATTGTCCAAATAGATCCGCGCGACGGCTTGGGTTTTGAGGTACTCGAAGGCCCCGGCGGGCGGGATTTGGGACATGTCCACGCCGTCGTCTTGCCGATTCCCGAACCAGGGCGGCTTGGCGGGCGGTTGGAGGGTCCAGCAAATGAACGCCGTAAAGCCGCCGGTCTCGTCCTGCAACTGGCGCAACCGCTCCAGGTGTTCGATCCGTTCCTCCAGGGTTTCGATGTGGCCGAACATCATCGTCGCGGTGGATCGGCCGCCGAGTTCGTGCCAAACGCGGTTGACCTCAAGCCAATCGTCCGTGAGCACCTTGCCGCGGGTGATGGCTTCGCGAACGCGATCGACCAAAATCTCCCCGCCGCCGCCGGGAATGCTGCCGAGGCCGGCGGATTTCAGGCGTTCCAAGACGGTGCGAAGCGGGAGCTTGCTGATTTTGGTGAAGTGGAAGATCTCCGGCGGGCTGAAGCCGTGCACATTGACCGTGGGAAACGTTTCCCGCAGATCGCGGAGCATTTCTTCGTACCATTCCAAAGGCAATTTGGGATGCAGCCCGCCTTGGAGCAGAATTTGATCGCCGCCGAGATCCACCGTCTCCGCGACTTTTTTGTGAAGCTCTTCGCGGGTCAGGACATACACGTCGCTGTGATTGACGGGCCGATAGAACGCGCAAAAATCGCAGACCGCGGTGCAGGCGTTGGAGTAGTTGATGTTGCGGTCGATGTTGTAGGTGCGGAACGGCTCCGGGTGCAGTCGCGTCGTGACCGCGTGCGCCGCCTCGCCGATGCCAATAAGGTCATGCGACTCGAGCAATCGGACGCCTTCAGCGGGCGTGAGCCGTTCGCCGGCTTTCGCTTTTTCGAGCAGGGGGGCAATTTCGGAAGACAAGATTCACACCTCCGGGGGCCAATCCTTGTTGGACGGCCAGTTGTTGAAACAGCTTCAGCCCGTTTTGTTCCGCCGAGCCGAGTTGAAAATGCAGGTTGTGCCGCAGATAGCGGACGGCGGTCTGGACATCCAAATCCAAGGCGGCGGCTTCGCGGCGGGCGATGTGATCCAAGCGGGCCAGGCCGCGGTCACGGGCTTCGCAGAGCGCCGATTCGACGGGACCCAAATCGCTCGACCGCCGGGTCGCCCACAGCGCGAACACGAAGGGCAAACCCGTCCAGCGAAGCCATTCTTCCCCCAGGTCCCAGACCTCGGCGAAGGGTTCTTCCGGCAGATGCATCGCCCGGTCGCCGATGAGCAAAATCGCATCGGCCTTGGTGGATTCAGTGGAAAGCCCCAAATGCAAAGGCTCCACCTGCGGGGAGACGCCGTAGCGTTCGGCGAGCATGATCCGCACGAGAGCCGCGCTCGTTCGCGAGCCTTCATCCAAAGCCAGCCTGCGGATGTTTCCCGGATGGACCCGGCTGTAGAGTTTGACGCTCATCACCGGCCCATGCGTGGCCACGCACGCATCGGAGACGATCTCGTAATCGGGCTCTAAAAAGTATTCGAAGGACGGAATGAGCGCCACATCCAAGAGGCCCTCCGCCAGGTCGTCGGCGAGCCGGCTGGGATAATCCAGCACCAACTCCGCCTCGCGCGACGTGAGTTCGGCCAGGTCTTCAATGAGCGGCTTCGAGTTCAAATAACTCACCGCGCCGATTTGCAATGGACGGTCCATTGGAGCTTTACAGGGGGTTCTAGGGGGATCTGGCCGCGTTGATTGTCGTCGTGACATTCTTGCGTCTGTTTCCACGAGATTGTAGGGATCAAGCTCCCGCTGAGTGTATGGGGGCTTCTCTGAGATCACCGCAAAAACGCAGGAAACATTAACATCGCTGGATTATAGAGGCCAAGGCGGATCCTGCAATTGAGCGGCGAATTTCGCAGAACCGCCAAAACAGGCACCCCAAGCGCGATCGGAGTCCGCCCGGCGGAATTGAAAACTCGGAAAACGAACACTGGTGATCGGTGGGCCCGGTCCGTTAGAATGAACCGGAGGGATGTTCGATTTCCTCTGCGGGGTTCGATTTCCTCTGCGGGACGGTCCGCCCGCAAGTTTCTGTTTCCATCCAAAGATTTCCTTTCGGTGAGGTCGCTATGCCTACCCGTTTTTGGGCGTTTGCCGCCGTTGTTTTGGGGACGCTGTTAACGGCGGACGGCTTTGCCCAGGCCCTCCGCGGGAACGTGCTGCCCTCCGTGCAGATGCTGAACCGCTACGGCCTCAAGATGGCGTGGTGGAACCAGGCCAACATCAATCCCGGCCGCGACACGATACGTTATGTGACGGCGGACGAGCAAATCGTCTATGCCCAAACCTCCGCCGGGACGGTGACCGCCGTCGACATGGAAACCGGCCGCAAACTCTGGTCGGCGCAACTAGGGCGTCCCGACGCGCCGTCCTATGCGGTGACCACCAACAACGAGCTGGCCTTGGTGCTCACCAGCCTGGACTTGTTCGCCATCGACAAATGGACGGGCAACCTGGTGTGGCGGATTCGTATGCCCGGCCAACCTTCGACCAGTCCGGTGATGGACGAGAAACAGGTTTACGTGGGGACGTTGGACGGCAGCGTGTATGCGTTCGATCTCAAAAAAATTCGGCAATTGTTCGAAGAAAACCATCTGCCGGACTGGTCGTATTTAACACAGAATTGGCGTTACCGCACCGCCAAGGTCGTGCGGACGCCCCCCATCCCCTGGGGCAGCATTGTAAATTTCGCCAGCGAGGACAAATCGCTGTATTCGGTGACCAAGGAACAGGCCAATGTCAAATTCCTGCTCGAAACCGACGCCCCCGTCTCCGCCCCGATGACCGAAAGCGAAGGCTACCTGTTCATGGCGTCGGAGGATTTTAATATCTATGCCGTGAATCTCATCAACGGCAAAATCCGCTGGCAGTTCGTCACCGGCGTGCCCGTGCTCGTCGGTCCTAAAGCCGTTGGCGAGAACCTTTACGTGGCACCCAAGCGGGCGGGGCTGTACCAGCTTTCGACGATCTCCGGCCGGCAGCGATGGTGGCAGCCCAACCTGACCGAGTTCCTCGCCGAGAGCCGGCATTACACGTTCGCCGCCGACCGGCGGGGCGACGTGGTGATCCTCGACCGCGACTCCGGCGGCCCGATCGGCCTATTGCCGCTTCGCCACTTTTCGGTCCACGTCTCCAACGAACGCACCGACCGGCTCATCCTGGCGACGACGACCGGCCAGATCATCATGATCCACGAACGCGACCAGGAATTCCCGATCTACCACAAAAACCCCGAAGAACGCCCGCTGCTCCCGGAGTTCGCCTCGGAAGAAGAACCACCGCCGGCCGAGCAACCGCCGGCCGAGCAACCATGAGCCCGAGCGGGCGAACTTCGAAACTCGCCGATCGTTGGTTCGACGCTCGACGAGTGGATCTCGAGCTGCAATTCTTGTAGGAGGCACGATGGAGTTGTTCCCAAAGTCAAAGGACACCCTGCTCGGAGCCGCGGCGGATTTGGCGGCGGGGAAGCGCACGTCCGAAACGGTGGTCGAAGAGTGCTTCCACAAGATCGATGACCGCGAAACGGAAGTGCGGGCTTGGGTGTTGCTCGATCGGGACGGAGCAATTCAAACCGCGAAAGACCGCGATGCCGAGCTCAAGGCCGGCAAATCCCGGGGGCCGCTGCATGGGATTCCCCTCGGCATCAAGGATATTGTCGATGTGGCCGGCTGGCCCACAGCGGCGGGGTCGAAACTTTTGGCGGACAATGTCGCCGAGCTAGACGCCCCGATTGTCCGGCGGCTCAAAAACGCGGGAGCGGTGATCCTGGGCAAAACCGTCACCACGCAGTTCGCCAGCTTCGATCCCCCCGTGACCAGGAACCCTTGGAACCTCGAACATACGCCCGGCGGCTCGTCCAGCGGATCGGCGGCCGCGGTCGCGGCGGGCATGTGCCTGGGAGCGGTCGGCACGCAGACCGGGGGCTCGATCACCCGGCCCGCGGCGTTCTGCGGCATCGCGGGATTGAAGCCCACCTACGGAAGCGTTTCGCTCGAAGGCATCGTGCCGCTCTCGGCTCCGATGGATCATCCCGGCCCCTTGGCCCGCACCGTCCGGGACACCGCGGCGATGTACGCGGTGATGGCCGGCTTCGCCGACGAGCCAACCGGCCTCGCAAGCGCGTGGAAAGCACTTCTCGAACAAATCGAGTTTCCCCTGCCGCGGTTGGGAATGTTGGGCGGGTTCTTTCAAGAAGAAGCCGACGCCCACATGCTCCACTGTTTGATGCACGCGATGGGGCAATGGATCAACCACGGGGCCTTCATGGAGAACCTCGAACTGCCCCGCGAGTTCGACGAGGTGCTTCCCAATCATCGCATCCTCATGGCAAGGGGGGCGGCGAATTATCACCGCGAGCGGTTCACCCAACATCCCGGCGACTACCAGCCCGCGATCCAAAGCCTGATCGAAGAGGGCTTAGAGATTCCGGAAAGCGACTGGGAGCAAGCGCTCGCATTTCAAAAGTCCAGCCGGGAGATGATCCTGTCGCTGTTCGAGGAAGTCGATGTGCTCGTCGCGCCCGCCAGCGTGGGCACGGCTCCCGATCTTTCCACGACCGGCGATCCCGTGATGAACTCCCCCTGGAGCTTTTGCGGCTTTCCCACGCTCACGTTTCCGATGGCGCTTTCGGACGAAGACGGATTGCCCCTGGGCGTCCAAGTCATCGGCAAACCCGGCGAGGAACTCGCCCTCTACCAAGCCGGCCTCTGGTGCGAATCCTTCATTCACGAACTCCCGCCGGGATAATGGCGCGCCGCCGGACGACCGATTGCCCGCTTCAGTTGGCGTCAGCAAACTTGCGTGCACCAGGAGAGACCAAATGAAAGCCCCCGCGATTTGGCTGGGCCTGATAATGTTTCTGATAATTTGCCTGGGAGCCGGCGGTCTGGGCGCGATGGCGACCACTCCGGAAATCGAAGGCTGGTACAAGACGCTGGAGAAACCGGCTTGGAATCCGCCCGATTGGGTGTTCGGCCCCGTGTGGACGACGCTGTATGGGCTGATGGCGATTGCCGCCTGGTTGGTCTGTAAAAAGGCAGGCTTCCGGTCGGCGGCGATGCCGCTGACGCTGTTTGCTGTTCAACTCCTGATGAATATCGCTTGGTCGTGGATCTTTTTCGCCGCCCATCAGCCGGGCTGGGCGTTTGCGGAGATCGTCATCCTGTGGCTGGCGATCCTCGGCACAACGGTCGCTTTCTTTCGCGAATCGACATTCGCCGGCTGGTTGCTCGTGCCCTATTTGGCCTGGGTCAGTTTCGCCAGCGTATTGAACTTCACGATCTGGCGATTGAACGCCGGATGACGTGCCGATCGTTCAGCGATCTAGCACTCGGACGACTCACTCATACAAAACTATAAATCAAAATTTGAATTACCAGTGCCGCGGCGGCCCAGAGTTTGAGGTTCTCGTCCCAGCGGCTTTCGCGGCCCTCGGGCGTGGTTTCCGATCTCGGCAACCGGAGCACCCAAATCAACAGCACGGCCGGCAGCAGGACGAACAATCCCCGCACGGCGGGCAGAGGAATTTGCGCGAGGCCATCGCGGATGAAATTGCCGATTTCGTGGAGCGGAGTCATGCGGCTTTCCTCGATTGGCGGGAAATCACGAAGGCTTGCTTCTCGGCCGGTTCGGGCGGGGTGAGAAAACTCATGACGACCACGACCGAGAGGGCCGTCAAAAACGCCCACACGGAGAAGTACAAAAACGGCTCGCCGATTTGAAAAAGCGGCTTCCATTCGAGCCAACGGAGCACCGGTTCCCAAGTTGTGAGATACAAAAACACAGCGGTGCCGATGCCCGCGAGAAATCCCGCAAGCGCCGCCGGTCCCGTGGCGCGTTTCCAGAGGAGACCGGTCATCAGCACCGCGAGGGCCGGGCCTTGGAAAATCGCCATCATCGTTTGGAAGATCGTATAGATGGCTTGATCCAACCGGGCGATAACAAACGCGAATCCGATCGCCCAGCCCACTAAGACGACTGTGGTCCAACGGCCGATCGTCAGCAGTTGCCGATCACTCGCGTCCCGGCGGAAGAACCGCTGATAGAAGTCGTTGGTCAAAATCGTTGCCGCGGAATTGAGGTAAGAGTCCACGCTGGACATGAGCGCCGCCAGAAACGCCGCCACGAACAGCCCCCGCAGTCCGCTGGGCAAGAGGTGCGACACCAAGGTAGGCAAGGCCTTGTCGCCGTCTTTCAATTCGGGAAATTTTACGAGCGCGATCAACCCCGGGACCGCGATGATGACCGGGATCACGTTCTTCAATAACGCTCCCCAAATGTAAGCGGCTTTGGCTTCAAACGCGGACCGCGTGCCCAGCGACCGCTGTACGATCGCCTGGTTGCCGATCCAATACGCCGGGCTGAGAATCAACGCCAATCCGAACAAAATCCCCGTCCAGGGAAACGGCGTGGGCGTATCCACGGGCAAGATCAACGAGAGATGCTGCGGCTCGGCTTGTTCTGTTTCCGCGGCGGATTCGGGGACGTCATTCGTTTGGGCGAGTTCAGCTTGTTCGATAGCGCGGAGTCCGGAGCGGAGTTCCTCGAAGCCGCCGATGTCCGCGAGGCCGAAAATCACGATTAACAGACAACCGCCGATCATCACCACGCCTTGAATCACATCGGTATAAACCACGGCCGCGAGCCCCCCCGCGCAGGTGTAGATCCCCACAAGCCCCGCCGTGATCCAAATGGAAAACGCGGTGTTCCAGCCGATGACGGCGCTCATCATCTTGGCGGAGACCAAGAGCATCACGCCGAGATTGCAGGCCATGAAGATCAACCAGCACGCCGCAAGCGCAGAGCGCACGCCGACGTTGAACCGCTTTTCCAGGAACTCTGGGATCGTCGTCACGCCGCATCGCCAGAAGTGCGGGATGAACAAGAACGCGGCCACGATCATGGCGGGCACGCAGCCGATCCATTCAAAGTTCCCGACGGCCAGCCCGTGGGCATACGCCGCCCCGCCGACGCCGACGATATCGGTCCCGCCGATGTCCGTCGCGACCAAGGACATGCCGACCGCCCACCAGGGCAGGCTGCGGCCGGCGAGAAAAAAATCGCTCCCCACGCGAATCCGCCGGCCCATCCACAACCCCAGCCCAATCGTGCCGAGCAGGTAGACCGCGACGACGGTGTAATCGAAGACATCCAGATGCTGCATGCGCTATTCGTGTCTCACATTGGGGCGAGCGTGGGGCGTAAGCCCCATGATGATTACAATGACAACGGACTGGAATTTGGACAGAATCAGCCGGCTTACGCTGGCCGCTCGCCTATGTGCTTCGAGAAATGCTATTCCAAGTTGCCCTCGGCGAGCGACCGCTGGAGTTGGCCGTGGTCGCTGGTGACATCGGTGAGCACGTTGTCGCTGAAGTTTACGCGCTGGCTTTGGTCGCCTGGAAGCTCCACGGCTTTGGGGCGCACGCCGGCGAACACGTTGCCGACCACCGCCACGTCGGTCGTGCCTTCGAGCTGCAAACCGCCGGCGGCGAGATCCGTCGTCGCCCGGCGGACTTTGCCTTCGCCGAGATAGCTGTTGGAAAAGTTATTGCCCGTCAGCGTAATCCGCCCGCTCCCCGAACCCACGCGGGCCCCGAAGGCCTTATTGATGGTGAAGGTATTCGCGCTCACCGCGCAGCCGTGGGCGTCGCGAAGATCCACCCCGGCTCCGTTGTGCGCGATGACGTTCGCACTCACCGTGTTGCCGTAGCAATCTCGGTCCATGATGAGCGCGGTGCCGCCACATTCCTCGATCATGTTGCCCGACACGACCGAGCCGTAGGTGTTCTCGATCACCGCGCCGTGCCCCAAATGGTCGTCCAGGCAGTTGCCGGTCATGCAGAGGTTGAAGCTATCGATGCAATGGAGAGCATCCTGGTTTTCTTCAAACTGATTGGCCGACACGACGATGTCGTGGCAGCCGAGCAGGTTCAGCCCCGTGCCTTTGTTGTAGGTGATGAGGCAACTGGAGATCCGCGGGTCTTCGTAGCAGTGGTCGAGCACAAGCCCGTCGCCGCCGTGATAGCTCACCGTGACGCCGTGGAGAAAGATTTCGTTGATCCGCTTGGCGACGAGGCCGGGGCCGCTTTTGTCGTTGCCGGTGATGCGGAGGTTGGACAACTCGATCCGCCAGAGCCGCTCATCGTTTTTGGCCTGGTCGCCTTTGGGATGTTCGAGGACCAGCGCGGGCTGGCCGTTCTGATTCGTGTTCTTGATGTGGGTCGCGGTCCCGGAGCCTTCGAGGAGCACATCGCCCCGCCGGAGCACCAGAGGCGTTTGGATTTCAAACGTGCCCGGCGGCAAACGCACGATGCCGCCTTCTCCGGGCAGCGCATCCAAGGCGGCTTGCAGGCTGGGAAACTGGGCCGCATCGATTTCCACCCTGGCTCCCGGCAACTTCATCCCGGCCGAGTCGCCCGCCTCGCGCCCGGACACGGCATGCAACGCCCCGAAAGAAACCAAACCCAACAGCCCCAAACCCCAGGCAATCGATTTCATGGCGTTCCTCCCCAAAGTGAAAGTGTCATCGCGACCGGCCCCCAGGATACCACGAAGCAAACGCGAAAAGGAATGAACCGCGGATAACACCGCCCGGACTTTGACTTTCCCGGAATGCGTCGCCGTTCATTAGCGACTCCTCATGCTGCGGGAATTGAATAATCCGCCGAGGTGAGACAGGATAAGAAACGTCGGGGAGCTTTTCCCCTCCACTCCACTCCCGCACGGCGGCGGGCGATGTGATCGCGGACAAGGCAATGACGAGCCGGTCGTGACAACCCGACCGTAGGGGGTTCCGGCTGATAATTGGTCAACACAAATCTTTCAACCTTGTTTTGGGAGCGACTGAAATGAAGAAATATGCTCAAGGGGCCGGTCTGTGTCTGATGGGGGCCTTGATCGCAATTTGGCTGACGGCTTCCCCGGAGCGCGGTTCCATTCAGGCCCAGGATCGGGCGCAGAAAGCTCCGAATCTCGCCGACCTTCAATCTGAGGTCGGGCAGCTGAAGGACAAGGCCTCGGACCAGGCGCACGCGATGACCAGCGTGGCCTATCATTTCAACAATATGTGGTTTGCCGGCCAGGCGGAGAACTGGCCGCTCGCCCAGTTCTATTGGAACGAAACGCGGTCCCATTTGCGCTGGGCGGTGCGGATCATCCCCGTCCGCAAAGACGGGGCCGGGAAAGAGGTCAAGCTGCAAGCGATATTGCAAGCCGTCGAAAACAGCCCGCTCAAGGAGTTGGAGCAGGCGATCAAAGCAAAGGACCGGGAACGATTCGTGGCGGCCTACAAGTTTACGCTCGAAAACTGCTACGCCTGCCACAAAGCCTCCGACAAGCCTTATCTTCGTCCGCAGATTCCCAAGCAGCCGGCGGATCCGATGGTCAATTTCGACCCGGCGGCCGAGTGGCCAAAGTAAGCCGCGCTTACTGCGACGTATCTTCGTAGATGTAGATGGCCACCTCTTCGTTGGGGCCTTCGAACTCGTCCAGTTCGTAGCGGTGCTTGCCCACGCGGGACATCAACACGGTCTTTCGCAGCGACGGCATCACACCCTCTTCCTGAACCGAGTCGTCGATAATCACCCCGTTCAAGCGGATTTCCTGCGGAACAAAGCGGGTTTCCAACTCAACGCCATCCCATAAACCGCCGCGAAAAACCAATTTCATTAGAATTTGTCCTTTCAACAACCGAAAACGGAAACCTGAAAACTGCGTCGTTCATGCGGTTTCGGCTTCTTTCAGGCCTAGTTCCTGGATCATCATATCACGAATGCGGTATTTCTGAATCTTCCCCGTCACGGTTTGCGGAAATTCCGCGACAAACCGCACGTACTTGGGGACCTTGTAGTGCGCGAGGTTCGCTTTGCAATAGGCGCGGATGTCGTCTTCGGTGGTTTGGCTGCCTTCTTTCAAGCGAATCCACGCGGCGACCTCTTCCACGAACTTGGGGTCCGGCACTCCCACGATCGCCACGTCCTGCACCGCCGGATGCGTATACAGGAACTCTTCGATCTCGCGGGGATAAATGTTCTCGCCGCCGCGGCAGATCATGTCTTTGATCCGTCCCGTGATGCGGTAATAGCCGTCGGCTTGGCGGACCGCCAGGTCGCCCGTGTGCAGCCAGCCGTCCTTGTCGATCGCCTCACGCGTGGCCTCCGGATTGTTGTAATAGCCGAGCATCACCACATGCCCGCGCGTGCAAAGTTCCCCCGGCCGGCCGTCACCCAGCGCCGCGCCGGTGATGGGATCCACGATCTTGACTTCAATCCCCGGGATCGGCCGGCCCACCGTGTTCACGCGGAGTTCGAGCGGGTCGTTGGTCCGCGTCTGCGTGATGACCGGGGAGGCTTCGGTCTGGCCGTAGGCGATCGTGATTTCCTCGGCCCCCATGTCGGAGACGACGCGCTTCATGACCTCGATCGGACAGGGACTGCCCGCCATGATGCCCGTCCGCAAGGGTGACAAATCCCGTCCCCGAAAACTCGGGTGCTCCAACTGGGCGATGAACATCGTGGGCACGCCATAGATCGCCGTCGCCCGCTCGTGTTCGCTGGCGTCCAACGTGGCGAGCGGATCGAAATACTCCGCCGGCACGATCATCGCCGCCCCGTGCACCGCCGCCGCAAGCACGCCCAGGACGCAGCCGAAGCAATGATAAAACGGCACCGGCACGCAAATGCGGTCGTCTGTCGAAAGCTTCTGGCAGTCGCCGATGTAAAACGCGTTCAAAAGCAGATTCCGGTGCGTGAGCATCGCCCCTTTGGGAAAGCCGGTCGTTCCCGACGTGTATTGAATATTGATCGGCTCGGCGGGCGCAGTTCGCGCTCGCGGGCCGCGAGTTGCTCCGGGGCGATGATGTCCGCCTGGGACAAGAACTCGTCCCAGGGGACGATTCCCGCCTCCCGCGGGCCTTTCATGGCGATGATGTGTTTGAGTCTCGGAAAATGTTCGAGTGCCAGCGACTGCCCGTCCGCAGCGGCCAGTTCGAGGATCGCTTCTTTCAGGATTGCGAAATAGTTGGAGCGGCGGAACTCATCGACGAGAAACAGGACGCTCGCATCGGACTGCTTGAGGACGTACGCCAGTTCCGCTTTGCGGTACGCGGGGTTGATCGTGACCAGCACCGCCCCGATCCGCGCGGTCGCGAATTGGAGCAGCACCCAGCGGGGCCAGTTCGTCGCCCAGACCGCGACGTGCTCACCTTTTTGAAGTCCAAGCGCCAACAGCGCCCGCGCGACCTGATCGACCCGCATGTCCAGTTCGCGAAAACTCAAGCGGAAACAATCGCCCGCCTCGCCCGGTTCGCGGGGCGATTCGTCCGGTTTCAATCGGGGGAAAACGAGCGCCTCGCGATCGCCCAAGCGGCGGGTGCTCTCGCGGAGCATTTGGCCGATCGTCAACCCGTCCACCCAAGGCGGCGTGGCTGCGGACATAAGGCATCTCCCACTGGAACGCAAGCACAATTCCCACGTGACTCTCGTTCTCAATTATAGCCCATCCCCGAACTTCAGGGCAAAATGAGAAAATGCAGCCGGCCCGGTGCTCAAAGATTTTCCCTCGCCAGCCGGGTGCGAATCGGGTATGGTACTCCGCGGCGCAAACCACATGGGGAAGATCCCGAGGAGGGAGTTCAAGGATGGACATGTTCGTGGTCCAAGGAGGATCCCCGCTTCGGGGGACCGCTGCGGTCAGCGGGGCCAAAAACGCGGCCCTGCCGATCATGGCCTGTGCCCTCGGCGCGGAGGGACCCGTGACGTTGCGAAACGTCCCGCCCTTGGTGGATGTGGACACGCTTTCGCAGCTCCTGCGGTCGTTGGGCGTTGATGTGGAGCGGCTTACCGACGGAACACTCCGGCTGGAAGTCGAGGACGAATCCTCTTCGATCGCGGCGTATGATCTCGTCCGACGGATGCGAGCCAGCGTGTGCGTGCTCGGCCCCTTGTTGGCGAAGCGCGGCCGGGCCTGTGTGTCGCTGCCCGGCGGCTGCAACATCGGCGACCGGCCGATCGATCTGCACCTCAAAGGCCTCAAAGCCTTGGGAGCCGACATCCACGTGCAGCGGGGCTACGTCGTGGCCGAGGCGAAGCGTCTTCAGGGCGCGAACATTTTCCTGGGCGGACCCTTCGGCAGCACGGTCACCGGGACCTGCAATGTGATGGCCGCCGCGGCCTTGGCGGAAGGAACGACCACAATCGAAGCCGCCGCCTGCGAGCCGGAGGTCGTTGATCTGGGCCGATTTTTAAATGCGATGGGCGCGAAGATCGCGGGATTGGGAACGCCATTTTTGAAGATCGAAGGCGTGGAGAAACTGGAGGGCGTTTCGCATGCGGTCATCCCCGACCGCATCGAAGCCGCGACCTTGATGATCGCCGCCGCGGCGACGGGCGGAGACATCGAACTCGAGCACGTCGACCTGGCCCACATGACCGCGATCGTCGAGAAGCTTCGCGAGATCGGCGTCCTCATCGAACCAACGCCTCGGGGCACGGTTTCCGTACGCAGCGAAGGCCCGCTCAGGCCGGCGGACTGCGTGGCCCAACCCTATCCGGGGATTCCCACCGACGTGCAGGCCCAACTCATGGCGTTGCTCATGCGGGCGGAGGGAATCAGCGTGGTCACGGACAAGGTCTTCCCCGACCGTTTCCTGCACGCCCCCGAACTGGTCCGCCTGGGGGCGCAGATCCGCCGGGAGGGGCCGAGCGCGATCCTCACCGGGAGCCCGCGTCTGAGCGGAGCCTCGGTCATGGCGTCCGATCTGCGGGCGAGTGCGGCCCTCGTGATCGCCGGCCTTCAAGCGGAGGGCGAAACCGTCATCCGCCGGATTTACCATCTCGACCGGGGCTACGACCGACTGGAAGCCAAGCTCAACTATTTGGGGGCGAATATCCAGCGCATCAGCGACACGCCCGCCCAGCGGCCGGAACCACTCGCCCCCGGTTTGGAGACGATCCCCATCGCCCTGCCGCTGACACCGGCCGCGTCCGAAGATTGGCCCGGTTTGCCGGCGGAAACCAGGAAAGCTTCATAGGGCGATTTTGCGTGGTCTTCGCGGTCGTCACGCTCTTCGCTGCGCTCAGGGATGTGCCGCCCAATCCGCCGGCCTTGCGATCCTGGGGTGCATTGGGATAATTGAGTTTCAGTCGGCCGGTTTCGGTCGCCTCGGCAACGAGCCGCCCGCGGCCCGCCGGTTCGATGAAAAACACCACGAGCCCGCCTCGATGTCCTACCTGTTTGCCGTCTCCTTAAAACCTCCGGGAGTGGGTCATGCGAACTCGTCGTAACTTTATTTTTTGCTGGATCGTGTTCGCCGCCACCTTGACGCTGGGCTGGTCGCTGAAATCCGGCCTGTCGGCGGATGACGCGAAACCCGCCGACGATAAGGTTCAATCCGATGCCGTGGACTTTGGCCGCGACGTCCGGCCGATCTTCCAGGCCCACTGCCAGAAATGCCACGGCCCCGACAAGCAGGAAGGCGGACTGCGGCTCGATCACCGGGCGACGGCTCTCCGCGGCGGCGATTCGGGGCCGCTGCTCACCGCCGGCAAAAGCGAGAAGAGCGAAATCTATTCGCGGGTCTCGGCCGGCGATGAATCCGTCCGCATGCCGCCCGCCGGCGAGAAAAACAAACCGCTTTCCAAAAACCAACTCGCCCTCATCAAACGCTGGATCGATCAGGGCGCGAAATGGCCCGACGATGGATCCCGGCTCGTCGTCAAATCCGATCATTGGGCCTTTCGACCGATCGAAAATCCCCCGCCACCCCAAGTGAAAAACGCCGCGTGGGTGCGGAACGATTTAGACCGGTTCGTCTTGGCCCGTTTGGAGAAAGAGGGCCTCGCCCCATCGCCGGAGGCGGAGCGTTACACGCTCATCAAACGCTTGTCTTATGATCTCGTCGGCCTGCCGCCTACGCCGGAAGAGGCGGATGCCTTCCTGAGCGATCCGTCCGAAGACGCTTACGCGAAGCTGGTGGATCGGCTGCTCGAATCGCCGCACTTCGGCGAGCGCTGGGGCCGGCATTGGCTCGACAAGGCCCGCTATGCCGACTCCGACGGCTACGAAAAAGACCGCCCGCGGCCGAACGCCTGGCGGTATCGCGATTGGGTGATCGAGGCGATCAACGCCGACATGCCTTTCGATCAATTCACCCGCGAGCAGTTGGCCGGCGACTTACTCAAGGAGGCGACGCCGATGGACCAACTGGCGACAGCGTTTCACCGGCAGACGTTGACCAACACCGAAGGCGGGACCGATCAGGAAGAGTTCCGCGTAGAAGCGGTGGTCGATCGCGTGAACACGACCGGCACGGTTTGGCTGGGCCTCACGGTGGGCTGCGCCCGCTGCCATTCCCATAAGTACGATCCACTCTCGCAGGCGGAGTTCTATCAGCTCTTCGCATTCTTCAACAACGCGGATGAGACGAACACGAACGTGCCCATCAGCGACGAGGCCGCCCTCCGCTACGAAACGCAAAAAGCCATCCACGACAAACTCGTCGAAGACCAGAAAGCCAAGTTCGAAGCCCGCAAAGCCGAGCTTTCGAAGACCCTGCCCGAGTGGGAAGCCAAGCTGAAAAAGCAACTCGAAAACGAACCCAAATCCGCGGTGGCGTTTCATGAGCTGGACGTCCTCGAAGCCAAGACGCAATCGGGAGCCAAGCTGGTCCGGCAGGAGGACGGCTCGTATCTCGTCACCGGCAAGAATCCCGCAACCGATCTTTACACGATCATCGCCAAGGTGCCGGTCACGGGTTTGACGGGCGTCCGGCTCGATGTGCTTTCTGACAAACGCCTGCCCGCGGGCGGTCCCGGGCGGGTGGCGCATGGGAATTTTGTGCTCAGCGAGATTCGCGTTTTTACCGATCAGTCGCAAAGCCTGCAGCATGCGAAACGGATGGAACTCACGGACGCGGAGGCCGACTTCGCCCAGAACGGGTTCGATCCCAAATTGGCGCTCAAAACCAAGTCCGATCCCAAAAAAGGCTGGGCGGTTTCCCCCAATTCGGCAAGTCGCATTGGGCCGTGTTTCGGGCCGCGAAGCCCGTTATGGCAATGGGCGAAGAAACATTTCTGAAGATCGAACTCGATCATCAATACGGCCAGCAGCACACGATCGGCCGGTTCAAACTCCAGGCTCGCACCGGCAGCGTTCCCGGAGCGGGCATCCCCAAACAGATCCGCGAAATCCTCACCGTCGCTCCCAAAGATCGCACCAAAGAGCAAACGGAAACGCTTTTGAGTTTTTACGCCTCGCAAGATGAAGAAGCCCAGAAGCTCAAACTGCAACTCACCGAACTGGAAAAACGCGCCCGAAAAGTCCGAACATGGCCGTGCGGGTGTTGAGCCAGCGAACCACCTCGCCCCGGACGACGCACATTTTAAGGCGCGGGGATTTCTTGCAGCCGCAGGGGGAAGTCCCGCCGGACACGCCCGCCGTCTTGCCCGCCATTCCATCCCGAAATCCCAAGTCTCCGCCGGACCGGTTGGACTTCGCCAACTGGCTGATGGCCGATGACAATCCGCTCACCGGCCGGGTGTTGGTCAACCAAATCTGGCAGCACCTGTTCGGCCAGGGTTTGGTGAGCACGATGAACGACTTCGGCCTCCGCGGCGAGAAGCCCACGCATCCGCTGCTGCTCGATCACCTGGCGACGAAATACCGCGAACTCGGTTGGAGCCGCAAGGCAATGATCCGCTCCATCGTGATGTCCGCGACGTATCGGCAATCGTCCCGGCATCGGCCCGAATTGGCCGAGATCGATCCACAGAACAAACTGCTCTCCCGCCAGAACCGCTTCCGCGTCGAGGCGGAGATCGTTCGCGACATCTTCCTCGCGGCTTCGGGTTTGCTCTCGAAGAAAGTCGGCGGCCCCAGCGTCTTCCCGCCCATGCCCTCCGACGTTGCAGCCCTGAGTTATGCCAACAACTTCAAATGGAACACGAGCGAAGGCGAGGACCGGCATCGGCGGGGGATGTATACGTTCTTCAAACGCACGGCCCCTTATCCCAACCTGATGACCTTCGACTGCCCGGACGCCAACACGACGACGGTGGAACGCCGAACTTCCAACACCCCGCTGATGGCATTGACCACATTGAACAATATGGTGTTCGTGGAATCGGCCCAGGCGATGGCCCGCCGAGTGCTGACCGAAAAACATCCTAATGACGATTCCCGCTTGACCCGCGCCTTCCGGTTGTGCGTCGCCCGCCCGCCGGCGGAGGACGAACTAAAATCCTACCGGGAACTCTTGGAGGCGAGCCGGGCTTATTACAAGAATCAAACCGAGGCCGCGAAAAAACTCATCGGCCCCGAACCGCCGAAAGAGACAGATCCGAATGAAACCGCCGCCTGGGTCGCCACGCTGCGGATTATGATGAACATGGACGAATTCGTAACGCGGGAATGATGAAGGAGCCAAATATGACCACCGCCGAAACGCAACAGAAGATTTCAACCGGGCAAACCCTGCCGCCGATCGGTTGGGAGACGGCGGGGTTGCGGATGTCGCCGGAGGAATTCGATGCCATCGAGGACTACGATGAACTCTACCGCTACGAATTGGTCAACGGAGTCTTGGTTGTGAATCCGATTCCTCTCGAAGGTCAAGCCGGGCCGAATGACTATTTGGGCTATCTTCTGCAACATTACAAATATCAGCATCCCGAAGGATCCGCGCTGGATGAAACCCTCCCGGAACGCTACATCCATCTCGAAAACAGCCGTCGGCAACCCGACCGCGTGATTTGGGCGGGGCTCGGTCGATTGCCGGACCCGCGCGTGGATGTGCCCACGATTGCCGTGGAGTTCGTCTCGGCGGGGAAACGGAATTGGATTCGCGATTACGAAACCAAACGGGACGAGTACCTCGCCGCGGGCGTCAAGGAATACTGGATCATCGACCGTTTTGACCGCACGATGACGGTTTATTCTCCGGGTCCCGACGGGTCGAACATCCGCGTCGTTAAAGAAGCCGAAACCTACCAGACGGATTTATTGCCGGGCTTTGAGTTGCCTTTCGCGAAACTATTGGCCGAGGCCGACAAGTGGAACGATTGATTTTGAGGAACCCGAAACATGTCGCCTTTTGAAATTTCTCTCGCCGATCACACTCGCCGGGATTTTCTCACCAGCACTGCGAGCGGCCTGGGCATGCTGGGCTTGGGTGGAATGCTCGCCGCCGACGGGGTGTTGACGCCCGAGACCGTTCGCGCGGCAAACACTGCGGCGGCTGCCGATAATCCATTGGCTCCCAAAGAGCCGCATTTCCAGCCGAAGGCCAAGGCGTGCATTTTTATCTTCATGGCGGGGGCCCCGAGCCAGATCGATCTGTTCGATCCCAAGCCCAAGCTCAACGAAATGCACGGGCAGAAGCTGCCGGAGTCGATGCTCAAAAACGTGCGGTTCGCCTTCATCCAAAAAGACTCCGCCACGCTTTTGGGTTCCAAGCGCACCTTCAAAAAGCACGGCGAAAGCGGGATGGAGTTTTCCGATCTGCTCCCGCACCTGGGAGGCGTCGCGGACGAACTCCTCTTGGTACGCAGCATGCATACCGATCAGTTCAACCATCACCCCGGCCAACTGCTGATGCAATGCGGCCGGGCGGCGTTCGGGCTGCCCTCGATGGGTTCCTGGCTGACGTATGGGCTGGGCAGCGAATCCCAAAACCTGCCGGGTTATGTGGTGCTCACGGCCGGGCGGGGTTCCAGCGGCGGGGCGACGCTCTGGCAAAGCGGGTTTCTGCCGTCGGTCTATGCGGGCGTTAGGTTTCGGAACCAGGGCGATCCGGTGTTGAATCTGGGCAATCCCGACGGGTTGCCGGCAGAGCTT
Source organism: uncultured Planctomycetaceae bacterium (assembly GCA_963815195.1). Classification (GTDB taxonomy): domain Bacteria; phylum Planctomycetota; class Planctomycetia; order Planctomycetales; family Planctomycetaceae; genus CAWAVN01. Next base: position 102,648 of record CAWFGE010000023.1, on the reverse strand, counting down.
CAGCGGAAGGGTCTGGATGTGCTCCGCAACGTCAACCAGGCCCGGTTCGAGCAAACCCGCGACCCGGAAATCGCCAGCCGAATTGCAAGCTACGAATTGGCGTTTCGCATGCAGACGTCCGCTCCCGAATTGATCGATCTCTCCGGCGAAACGAAAGCGACGCTCGAAGCCTACGGCGTCAATCGCGAGACGCCCAAGTTCGGAGCGCGGGGCAGCGGCGGGGCCGACACTTACCAGACCTTCGCCAAGAACTGCCTGCTCGCCCGGCGGATGGTCGAGCGCGGCGTGCGGTTCGTGAACATCATCCACGCCAGTTGGGACCACCATTCCAATCTGGACAAGGAACTGACCTACAACGCCGGGATGAGCGACCAACCCGTTAAGGCCCTGATCAAAGACCTCAAAGAGCGCGGCCTCCTGGATGAAACGCTCGTGGTTTGGGGAGCCGAGTTCGGCCGCACGCCCTTGGGCGAAAACCGCGGCGGCCGCGACGCCAACACCGGCCGCGACCATCATCCGTTCGCCTTCAGCGTGCTTTTGGCGGGCGGGGGCATCAAGGGCGGCCAGGTTTACGGCGAGACCGACGAGATCGGCTGGGCACCGTCCAAGGATCCCGTCCACATCAACGACATGCACGCCACGATGCTCAAGCTGTTCGGCCTCGATCACCTGCGGCTGACGCATCGTTTCCAAGGCCGAGATTTCCGCCTGACCGACGTAGGCGGCAACGTCCTCGACCGCTGGATCAGTTGATGATTGATTGTTCTTCCTTTGCGCCTCTTTTGTGCATTTGCGTTGACTCCCTTTCCACTTGGCTTTTGAACGGAATCTGCAAGTAATGCCGGCCGATGTTTCGAAGTGCGTTGAAAAACTCGACTCGCCCAATGTGGTGGTGAAGGCCGAGGCCGCCCAGCGCTTGGCCCAAATGGGATGCGACGCCCAATCCGCGGCGGTGCCTTTGGTGCACGCGGTTGGGACCACGAACGAAAGCGTGCGGGAGTGGGTGGTCGTGGCGCTCGAGAGCATCGGCGTTCCCGCCGCGGGCGATTTGAACGCGCTTCGCGGGCTGGTGTCGGCCGAAGATGCGGACGTCTCGTACTGGGCGATTACGCTTCTGGGCCGATTGCAAGCGGACGCCGCCCCCGCCGTGCCGATCCTCATTGATGCGCTTCGCCACAATCCCCACTCGCACAGTCGGCAGCGGGCGGCGTGGGCCTTGGGCAAAATCGGCCCGGACGCCCGGGAAGCCCTGCCCGCATTGCGCGAAGCCGCCCGCGGTGTCGAACGCCGATTGGCCCGCATCGCGCTCTTGTCGATCGAGCAGATCTCGCAACCGACGCGCTAAGCGGTCGAAAAGGCGATTGAAGAGGGCGATGCAAAAGCCGCGATGGACGTGCTGAAAGGGATGATGCCGAACGAGAACCGTTTCTGACCGACGACGCTTTGGGCCGGCAATCCGCGTGAAGAACCGATTCGGTTTCAAGGGACATCCGTTGAGTCTGTCAAAGCCGGTTCCTGGAGACTCCGCGCGACGCGAAAGCCAATATCTGCCACATCCTGCTCCAGGTCAAAACCACGAAACGCGGATCGGCAGTGATAACTCCCCCGAAACGATCCCCCGCGAACCACACATAGGTTAGATGCTTTTTCGCACACCGGATCCTCGATGGGCGATCTCAGATAAAATCCGAGATCATGCCGGTCGTCACTTCATGCGCGCCAAGATAAAATTCGCCCAGGCGGCCTGATGCTGCGCCGCTTGTTCCGCGTCGAAAGGGTTCTTGGCGAGTGGCCGTGCGTTGGAGGCATCGGCATCGGCCGGCGTTTCGACTTTCGCTGTTTCGGAAGTTTGCGGAGAGCCGAAAATCTTCGCGGCCTTTGGGAGCGGCCCGGAAACATCGCGGGCCACGCGGATGCCCACGGGAGCGGTCATCGCCTCCGGCGGCAGGCCCCGGCGGAACCCGGACCGGCACAACTCGCCGGGGCTAAGAAAACTCCCGCCGCGAACACAAAACATGCCCGAGGATTGATTGGAACGCTCGACAAGGGGATCTTCGACGAGGGGACGGTTTTCGATCCTGTGGGACAGCGCATCGATGCACCACTCGTCGGCGTTTCCGTGCATGTCGTAAAGGCCGAATGCGTTTGGCTTATAAGAACCCACGGGCTGGGTGCGCCGTGGTCCCGTGTTCGGGGCACCGCCATTTTTGCCATACCCCATAAGGATATTGGCCTGGCCCACCGAGAGCGAATCGCCGAAATGCGTGGCCGTCGTCGTCCCGGCCCGGCAGGCGAATTCCCACTCCGCTTCGGTGGCCAAGCGATAGCCCGGTCCCCCGTTGATTTTGAATGTCGCCGTGCGGATCGTCCTCGTTCCCAGGTTGCTGCCGGCCAACTGAGATGTGTTTTCCAGAGTGTAATAGGGCGGCCGCCCTTCTTCTTCGCTGAGCCGATTGCAGAAGTTCATGGCGTCGTACAACGTGACTTTCAGCATCGGCCAGTCCCGCTGGAAATCGAGTTGGGCCTGGGCCGACCGGGACAACGGGGCCGAGTTTCCCAACACTTGCACATAATGCTCCGTGGTGACTTCATTCCGGCTGAGATAAAAGGGCCGGGTGATCCGCACGCGATGCGGCGGTGCACCCGTGCGGGGGCCGGGTTCACCGAGCGGGATGCCCATCAAGAACTCGCCCGCAGGAATTAACCGCAACTTCATGCCGATGGAAGTCTCGGCTTCCACCGGGACGTTTTCATGCTTCGCCCAGGCCGCCTGGTGCAGGGCGGCGGCGGGTTCATCAAACGGAGCCACCGCCAGCGGCGGGGCGTTCCCGTCCGGCGTGTTCGCGATGGGGACCGCATTGCCCGGCGCGGAATTTTTGCCGGAAACATTCTCGCCATTCACCGAGAGCGGAACTGCTGAGGGCGCTCTCTCCCGTCCATTCCACGCGGACCAGGCGAGCGCTCCGATGCCCAACACGCTCAGCACGCTGCCGACGATTACGCTCCATTGGGCGGGGAACCGAAATGCCCGCGCGGCCCGGCGGCGCATTTCGCGGCGGGCGGCGGGTCGCCGGGGTCGCCTCGGCCGGGCCGCGACCGGCCGCGGTTCCTCGGCCACGGCAGTTAAGACGATCGGCTCTTCGTCCGCAGCCTCCTCCAAAAGGATCACAGGCTCGTCGAAGCCTCCCAGTTCTTCGTCATAGGCGAGCTTTTGTTCGGGATTGAGCAGCACCCCGCGGGCTTTGGCCAACTCCAGCATCAGCCGCCCGGCTTCCTTGTAATACTTGGAATTCTGCCAGCTCAACAGCTTCCCGTTCTGATCCGCCGCGGCCGCTCGGATGGCTTCGTTCCCCTCCGCAAACCGTTCCAGCCCTAAGAGCTGATAATGGTCCGGCGCGGTCACATCCGCCGGCAATCCGAGCATGAGTTGATAGAAATTCGGCGCGCTCTGGTCTGGCATGTCATCCCTCGGCGAGAACTCGCACCGACGGCTGCAGGCGTTGGAATATGATTGATAATGGGACTTAATCGATTAGCCGCCGGGGGGCACCGCCCGCAGGCTGGTCCGCCCCGGTTTTTAGCAGTTCGAACCGGACTTGGCGTTGACAACGCATTCGCCGCCGGTCGCCACTCGATCAGGCCATTATATCCGAGACGACATGCCCCGCGACATCGGTGAGGCGGAAATCGCGGCCCGCGAAACGATAGGTCAACCGCTCGTGTTCCAGGCCCAACAGGTAAAGCAGCGTGGCGTGGACATCGTGAATGTGCACGGGATCGACGCTGGCGAAATAGCCGTAGTCGTCGGTCGCGCCGTAGGAAAAGCCCGGCTTCACGCCGCCGCCCGCGAACCACATCGTAAAGCCTTCGGGGTTATGATCCCGGCCGTTTTTGCCCTGGGCCGTCGGCGTGCGGCCGAACTCGCCGCCCCACATCACCAGCGTGTCATCCAAGAGGCCCCGCTGCTTGAGATCCTTGAGCAAAGCCGCGATCGGCTGATCGACTTCGCGGGCGTTTTTTCCGTGGCCTTCCTTGAGGTCCGAATGCTGGTCCCATTGCACTTTGGTATCGCTGTGCGTGACCTGCACGAACCGCACCCCCCGCTCGGAAAACCGCCGGGCGAGCAAACACTGCCGGCCGAAGTCGGCGGTCATGGGATCGCCTAATCCATACATGTCCTGCGTGGCCTGGGTCTCCCGGCTGAGATCGGAAACTTCCGGCATCGCCGACTGCATCCGAAACGCCAATTCGAAGGATTCGATCCGGCTTTCGAGCATTTGATTGGCCCCCGTGCCCGCCAGGTGATCGCGGTTCATCTCTTTGAGCAAGTCCAGTTGCATTCGCTGGACATCTTGCGGGAGTTTGCTGTTGATGTACTTCACGTGGGCTTCGGTGGAAGGAAGGCTCGCGTTGCCCAAAGGCGTGCCAGAATAGCGGGCGGGGAGAAATGCGGAACTCCAGTTCTTGACGCCCCCGTGGGCGAGCGTGGGGCAGATCGTGATAAAGCCCGGCAGGTTTTCGTTCTCGCTGCCCAGCCCATAAAGAATCCAAGAGCCCATGCTGGGCCTGACGAACGTGTCGCTGCCGGTGTGGAGTTTCAAAAGCGCCCCGCCGTGCGCGGCGTTTGTCCCGTGGACCGATTTGATAAAGCACAGATCGTCCACGCACCCGGCGACGTTGGGGAAGAGTTCGCTGACCCACTGCCCGCTCTCGCCGTGCTGCCGAAATTTCCAGGGCGATTTCAGCAGGTTGTTCGTGGGGGCGAACTGCACGCGGGGTTTCTCGAAGGGGAACGGCTTGCCGTCTTCCGCCTGGAGTTTGGGCTTGTAGTCGAAGGTATCGACATGCGAAGGCCCGCCCTTCATGAACAGGAAGATCACCCGCTTCGCTCGCGGACGAAGGTGCGCCTGCGGCAGCGAAGTCTCGGCGAAGGCTTGTTCTTTCGCCAGCATCGAAGCCGCCGCCAGCCAGCCAAAACCTAAAGCGCTCCGCCGGAGCATGCCCCGCCGGGTCAACAGGCCCGAATGCGAGGAGAGGATTCGGTCTTCGTTTTGTTTTGTCACGATGTCAACAATCTCTAAAAACTTGATTTGAACCACGAAGGCACGAAGGAGATGTCTTAGCCGCGAAGCGGCGGCAGCAGATAGCTGCAGGCGTCAGCCTGCAGCTCCAAAGCCCACCAAGCTCCTATGAGCCGCGAAGCGGCGGCAGCACTTCTTCACGAATCGCATTGAACCTCACCCATTTTCCTAGAGATCTATTGCTGTCGCCGCTTCCTGATTCTCTTTCTTTCATTCTCTGCGGGCTTGCGCCCGCAGCTATCTGCTGTCGCCGCTCCGCGGCTGAGGAATTCTTAGGGGATCGTGACAAATTCGTTCGACACCAAAACCACCTGGCAGAGCGTGGCCCAGGTTTGATGTTCGAGGGTGTTCGCATCGGTTTGTTTTCCATCGGCGAGCGCTTGGCGAAACTTTGCCAGAAAGGTTTTCATTCGCGAGGTTTCCTTGGCACTTGGTCGCCGGCCCAACGCGAGCCCATACAGGTTCTCGATTCGGTCGGCGTCGGACGTTGCGTTTTCGATCAACCGCGACGCCAAGCCCTGGGCGGATTCGCTGACGAACTCCGCGTTCATCAGAAACAAAGCCTGCGGGGCGACGGTGCTGGTCGTGCGGTTGCCGTTGACCATGCTGGCGTCCGTGTAGTCGAACAACTGAAACATGTCGTACAAATGATTGCGGACGATCGGCAGATACACCGATCGGCGGGGGGCATCGTACTTGGTGTTGTCTTTCGACGTGTGATCGAAAACGTGCTTGCGGTTTTCCGTGTTGAGCAGCGAACCGCCCATCGCAGGATCCAATTTTCCACTGACGGCCAAGAGCGAATCCCGAATCGCCTCCGCCTCCAACCGCCGCACGTTCGCCCGCCAAAGGTAGCGGTTCTCGGGATCGATCACATTGATCTTTTGCTCGACAAGTTTCTTGTGATCGACTTCCGAGCCTTGGCGATAGGTGCTGGAGGTGACAATCGACCGGTGCAGGGATTTAAGCGACCAGCCGGAATCGATCAATCGCCCCGCGAGCCAATCCAAGAGTTCGGGATGCGATGGGTCCGAACCCAGCTCGCCGAAGTTGTCCGTGGAATCCACCAGGCCCCGCCCGAAATGCCACCGCCAGACGCGGTTGACGATCACCCGCGCGGTCAGCGGATGGTCCGGCTTCGTCAGCCATTGGGCCAGTTGCAATCGGCCGCTGGCTTCCTGCGGAATCGAAGGGGATTTTTCAGAAGCCAGCACCAAGGGAAACCGCCGGGGCACGATTTTTCCGAGCGACAAATGACTGCCTCGCTGGTGCACGGGGACGTTGGCGATCTGGCCTTCTTCGACGCCCATCGCCGTGGGCATCGCCGGGGCGGCTTTTTGGATCGCGGCGAGTTCCGCCCGCAACCCTTTGAGCTGCTTCTTGGTTTCGTCGGGATAATGCTCTTCCGGCTTCGCGGGGAGCTTGGCCCCTTCTTTCATGCTCGTCAAAAGTGCCGCGTTGGCTTCTTTGATTAAAGCCGCGATCTCGCCGGTCTTGGCTTTGATCTCTTGGTCGGATTCGAGCTTTCGCTTTGTTTGGTCGGCGGTCGCGATTTCGTGCTCGTGCCACTTGGCGATCTTGGTGAAGGAATCCATCGTCTTCGTGCTTTTGAAGATCCCCGCGAGCGCGTAGTAATCTTCATTGGTGATCGGATCGAACTTGTGATCGTGGCAGCGGGCGCAGCCGAGCGTCAAACCCAGAAACGACTTGCCGAAGGTGTCGATCTGCTCGTCGACGATGTCCATTTCCATTTTCGTCTCATCGACCTCGGCCAAAACTTTCGGCCCCAGCGACAAAAACCCCGTGGCGACGAGATGCCGATTTTTCTCGTCCAGATTCTTCGCGGGCAGCAAGTCCCCCGCCAGCTGCTCCTGGACGAATCGCGAATAGGGCTTGTCCGCATTGAAAGCCGAGATCACAAAATCCCGATACCGCCAGGCGTTGCCGTGGGCGACGTTTTCATCGAGTCCGTTGCTGTCGGCGTAGCGCACCACATCCAGCCAATGCCGGCCCCACCGCTCCCCATACGCGGGCGAAGCCAAGAGCCGATCCACCAGCCGCTCGTAAGCCCCGGGGGCCCGGTCGGACAAAAACTGCTCGATCTCCGCGGGTGTGGGCGGCAGGCCCGTCAAATCAAACGTCACCCGCCGAACGAGCGTCCGCCGATCCGCCAAACCAGAAGGCGTAATGTTGACCTGCTGAAGCTTCCGCAACACAAACGCATCGATGGGATTCCGCACCCAGTCGCTTGGAATCGCGGGCGGCTCGACGTTCGCAATCGGCTGAAACGACCAATGCGTGCTCGTGGTGCGTTTCACTTCCTTGAACGCCTGTGGCATCGTCGCCCCGGATTCGATCCAGGCCTTTAACGAAGCGATTTCCGCTTTGGTCAGCGGCTTGCCTTCCGGAGGCATCAGCACATCGGGATCCGCCGCCGTGACCCGCTCGATCAGCAAACTCTTCGTGACCTGCTTCGGCACAACGGCGGGCGTCCCCGAATCCCCGCCTTTGAGCAACCGGTCCCGCCGATCCACGCGAAACCCGCTCTCCTGCATCTCCGGGCCGTGGCACGAGAGGCAGCGGGATTCCAGAATCGGTTGAACATCGCGGGCAAAATCCACTGTGGGAACGGCCGGGGATTCCGCTTTCGCCGGTTGTTCTCCAGCCCAAGCCGGCCCCCCGGCCAGGGTGATCCACAGAAAAACGGCAAGCTTTGGGTACATCAATCAATCGCTTTGAAATTCTGTAGGAATGGAGGTCTCGCACTCATCAACATCAGCAGATTTCGTTATCCGTACTATAACCGCTGATCCAGGACGATCGCAAATCGGCAGCTCAAGAGAAAAAGTTTTGCTATTCAAAACTTATTTTTTGATAGTATTGATAAATTGTTTTCCGATTGTTAATATCGCATGGACTGAACGTGGGAGGGGCGTTTGCCCAAGGAAAACTTTGCCGACGAAGAAGGCCCACCGCGATGTGGAATCTTGTTACGCTCCGACATTCCAATCGTCGCGCATTCCGGCGCGGGTTTACGCTGATTGAACTGTTGGTCGTGATCGCCATCATCGGAATTTTGATTTCGATCTTGCTCCCGGCCGTTCAACAAGCCCGCGAAGCGGCCCGGCGGTCGCAGTGCAAAAACAACCTCAAACAGTTGGGGCTGGCTCTCCAGAATTACGAGGGCACGCATGGTCTGTTTCCGCCGGCTTGTGTTGTCAATCCCTACGTCAGCGGCTCGATCGACGGCATCGGTTTTCCCGATGAAATCCAAGTCGGTCCGCCCGGTTTTGGTTGGGGGGCCATGCTGTTGCCTTTTCTCGATCAGGCACCGCTTTATCGCCAATTCAATTTCCACCTGACCTGTTGGTCGATTGCCAATGCGAAACCCGCGGGCACGCCGGTCCCGGTTTTTCTCTGTCCCTCCGCGACCGGCGGGAGTTTGGGATTTAACGTCCAGGCTCCCGTTCCCGGTCCCACGATCACGGGGGCGGGAAACACCGGAACCGAGATGCTCCGCTCCGACGGCAGCAAGATTTTCTTCGCGCATTCGCATTACGTGACGAATGCGGGGATCAATCAGCCGTGGGGCCGGGCTCCCGCGTATTGCTACAACTTTGATATTCCCGAACCGCTCCCGAACGGTGCGCCCGATTGCGTGATCGACGGCCCCTTCTATCCCAACTCGCACACCCGCGTCCGCGATGTGACGGACGGGCTGTCGAACACCGTTTTCGTCGGCGAACGCAGTTCTTATCTCAGCAACAACACCTGGGTGGGCGTGGTTCCGGGAGCAGGCGTCATTCCGCGGATGGATTTGTACGACTGGCCTTCCGAAAACAACCTGGCGACGGACCTCGTCGGCTGCCACAGCGGACCCGATGTGCATGACCATCCCGAGGTCATCATCCACGCCCCGAACAATCCCTTCGGGCACACGGACGAAATGTGGGGCGAACACGGCCCCGGTTGCAACGTGCTTTTCGGCGATGGCTCGGTCCGGTTTTACACCGCGTTCACAAACGGAAACGTGTGGGTGGCGTTATCGACCCGCAACGGCGGAGAAGCGAATCATGGTCCGTGATTCAGAAGCCAAACGCCGGTGGGGCTTCGTCGCGTGTGCCATCGCGATTGTGCTTGTGCTTGGAATGTGGCTCTGGATCCGCCGCCCGCCGCCGCAGTTGAAACCCGACGAACGCGTCTTCAACACCGTGGATGCGCTGTTTACCGCTTTGACTTCGCGGGACCCGAATCGTTTGGAGGCCTGCGACCGCCGGCTGAAATCCTACCGTCAAGAAGGCCGGCTGTCGGCGGAGGCCGGCGAGTTTTTGGATTCGATCATCCAAGAGGCCCGCGACGGAAACTGGGAACCCGCCGCCAAGCGCCTTTACGATTTCATGCTCAGGCAACGTGGCCAAGAAGCCCGCACCGGCTGAGAAAAGTGACGCAAGGCGGTCAGGCGACTGGATCGCGTTCGGCGGCATTGCGAACGGCGTCCCGAGCGTGTCAAATGGGAGAGCCTCCTTCCAAAAACGATTGTGCCGCCTGTGTTCCCGAATCTTTTTCGAAAGCTGGACCCACATGAAGACCGCCTGGCCTCTGATGTTCCTATTGTTTTTCACGCTCGTCTCATCGAGCCGCGCCAGAACACGCCCGGGACGGTCATCCTGGAGGATGACTTTAACCGCGAAGAGGACGAACCGGCGAAAGAGCAGGTTGGCAATGGCTGGGGCACGAATAGCCGGAGCCGGGCGAAAGGAGTCAAGCAGGTGGACATGGTCGATGGGACCATGCACATCACGCGGGCGGACGTGGCGGATCATGGCGTGTCCGTCACGCACGAAGCCGCGTTTCAAGATGCGGTGATCCGCTTGCGGTTCAAATTGGGAGCCAAAGACGACCTGGGCATCAATATCGCGGACATGAAAGAAACGTCGGTCCATGCGGGACACATTTGCATGGCGAGAATTCGCTCTGGGCAAGTGGAAATCGCCGACTTGAAAACGGGCCGCATGAATCTGGAAACACGGGAGCGGCGGCTGGCCGGCAAGCTGACCAGCGACGATCAGCAGCGGCTGAAGAGCACAGCAAAAACCTTCAAGGTCGAAATGGCTCCGGACGAATGGCATCAGCTTGAAGTCGCGATCCTCGGCGAGTTGATGTCGGTGTCGATCGACGGTAAAAAGGCCGGGGCGTTTCAATCCCCTGGAATCGCCCATGCCACCAAGAGCCGCTTGCGATTGGCGGTCAACAAATCCGCCTGGGTCGATGATGTCAAGATCGTCAAGATCAAGTAGCTGCATCCTGCGAGCACGACGATCGGCCAAACTTCCCAAAAGAATCATCCCCCACGACATACGAAAGGTATTACTATGATCCGTGCAATGGTCTGTTTACTTGCAATCCTCTTCGCGGCGCTCGCCGTTCTGCCCGCCGCTGCGGAAGCTCCCCGCGCGAACGGCAACAAGAAGCCGCTCAAGGTGTTCATTCTTGCCGGCCAGTCGAATATGCAGGGGCATGCGCACGTTCGCACGTTCGATGCGATGGACTTGGATCCCAAGACGGCCCCGATCCTCAAGGAAATGCGAAGCGCCGACGGCTCCCCGCGAGCTTGCGAGAAGGTTTGGATCTCTTCGATTGGTTCCGCCGACGAGGAGCAGATCGGCAAGTTGACCGCCGGGTTCGGGGCGAAAGTCCGCGGGCCGAAGATCGGACCGGAGTTCACGTTCGGGATCTACATGGAGAAGCTGCTGGAAGAGCCGATCTTGATTATCAAAACCGCCTGGGGCGGGAAGAGTCTCAACACGGATTTCCGCCCGCCGAGCGCCGGCCCCTACGAATTTAGCGAGACGCAGTTGGAAAACTTCAAGAAGCAGGGAAAGGACATCGACGCGATCAAACCCGAGAAGGCAAAAGCCACCGGCCGCTACTACCGGCTGATGATCGAGCACGTGCGAAAAGTCTTAGCCGACATCAAACGGGTGAATCCGGATTACGATCCTCAGCAGGGCTACGAGCTGGCGGGCTTTGTCTGGTTCCAAGGCTGGAACGATATGGTGGACCGCGGCACCTATCCCGATCGCGATAACACAGGGGGCTATGGCAAATACAGCGAACTCATGGACGACCTGATTCGCGATGTCCGTAAGGACCTTTCCGCTCCGAAGTTGCCTGTCGTGATCGGCGTCCTGGGCGTGGGCGGCCCGGTCGATAAATATGGATCGGATCAGCAACGTTACAAGGGCGTTCATCAAAACTTTCGCTCGGCGATGGCCGCCGCCGCTTCGCGGCCCGAGTTTAAGGGCAACGTTGCCGCCGTGCTGACGGAAAAGTACTGGGACATGGACGTGGTCAAACTGCGGGAAAAAGAAAAGGAGATCAAGCCGAAGGTCGAGCTACTCAATCGAGAAGTGAAAGAGGGCAAGTTAAATCGCCAGGAAGGCAAGGCCGCCATCGACGAACTCTATGCCAAGACCTTCTCGCCGCGCGAACTGGTGATCCTCAGGGACAGCACGTCCAACTTTGATTTTCACTACATGGGCTCCGGAAAGATCATGGCCCAGATCGGCAAGGGCTTCGCCGAAGCGATGTACAAGCTGATGAAGGAACCAAACCAGAACGGAGCAAAGTGAGGTTGATGGAGGATTTCCATTGTCTCAAGCTGTTGGGATCTTGGCGTCTGTCTGCCTATGAATCGCGTGCTCGTCACCGGGGCTTCCGGATTCATCGGAAAATCGCTGGTTCCTGCCCTGTTGGACCTGGGCATTGAAACCGTCGCCTTGGTCCGACGTGCCTCGCGTCTGCCTGACTCGATCGTCAAGTCGGTTGAAGTCGTGGAAGGCGACATTCGCGATCCGGTTGCGATGAAATCCGCCGTCCGGGGGGTGGATGGCATTTTCCATCTCGCGGCCGCCGCGGGGGCTTTTTCGTTGAAGTATTATCGGTCGGTCAATGTCGGGGGAGTGAAAACCCTTGCGGATGCGGTTCTCGACCTGCCGAACCCTCCAAAGCTCGTCCATGTCTCGTCGCTCGCGGCAGCCGGGCCGAGTTCGGAGGGAGGCGTCACGGAACAGGATGTCTGCCGGCCGGTTTCCTACTATGGACGGACGAAGCTGGAAGCGGAGGATTACTTGAGAGAGATTTCTCCACAGATGCCGATCACCATTCTTCGGCCGCCTTGCGTCTTCGGTCCGGGGGATCGTAATTTGTTGTTGTTCTTTCAATCGATAAAACGCGGTCTTAACGTCTGTGCGATCTCTGTGAGGCCTCGTTACTCATTCTTGGAAGTTCACGATTTAATCGACGGCATGCTGGCGGCCATGAAGAGGGGAAAACCCATCAAAACGTGCGACGACCCTATGAACCAAGGCATCTATTATCTGGCCCATCCTCAGCCGGTGACATTCGCCAAGCTGGCGGAGTTGTCGGGACCGTTCTTCGGGAGAGCATCGGTGCGAAACGTGGTTTTGCCGTCGGCGCTATGCTGGATGGCGGCCGGCGTGTGGGAAGCCTGGGGACGCATCACGGGCCGGCCCACATTTTTGAACCTCGACAAAATCCGGGAAGCCCGGGCGGGTTCCTGGGTCTGCCGGGCGGAACGAGCCGCTCGGGAACTCGAGGCCGCTTCCAAAGCGACTCTCGAAACGCAACTACGTCAGACATATGACTGGTATATTGAGCATCAATGGCTGTAAGGATTCGAGGCAGCGCGTGTGGATAAGCGCGTCCTATTTCAAACTTCTCTGGCAGGCTTCCGCGGGATTCGCGACAATTGCATTTTGCAGACTTTCCAAGGTGAATCCGTCCCCCCGCTATGCCTGAACCTGTGTTCGAGACGAAAAAACGTGCCCGCGCCTTTCGACCGCTGACGATCCTCGCGGCGTTATTGCCGGTCTTGTTGGCGTCGTGGTTCTTCTGGGGCCGTGTCGCGGAACCGCCTCCCCCAAAGAAACCTCCGGTTTCCCCGCCTCCGGAAGCGGGACGCGTGGTTCTTGAGGAAAAGCCTTTGGATTGGATTCCCCCCGGAACGGTCGTCGGCAAGACCCCTCCCAAAGGCTGGTCTCATCTGGTGTATGCGGCCCATCCGCGAATTGGCAGCGGCAATGTGAAAGAGGTCCCCCGATCCGTCCTGTATTATGCCGCGGTGTATACCGTCAACTGCCTGGCCGACGTGGAGCGGCATCGGACGGGAGCAATCGAAGAATACTCTCTGGAGCAAGTGGCGATCGGCATTGGAACGGAGATCGACGGGAAGAACACAATCATAACTTCCGCCACTCAGAAAAAACTTGGGGCCGATCTCGACATCATCGCCCGCCAGGTGCTTTCGCAATGCGAGACGGATTTTCGAACCGGCTTTCTGCAGATTGTCCGCACGCCAACAATGCTGGTCTTTGACAGCGATGCCATCCTGCTGATCGACGGCCAACACAAAAAAATGATGACCCGGTATGCGATCCTCGTTTCCCCCAAGACGGGCGAGCTGCATACGTTGGTTTGGCTGTTCGATCCCGACTACGAATTGGTCGATCAGCCGATTCAATCCTTGCCGCCAAACGATCAAGAGGACCGGGTGCTGGATGTCGATGCGGACAAGTTCTTTCTCGGCTTGCCCAGGGAGGGGGCGTTTGCGCAGCTCCGGCTCGCCCAAGGGACGCCGATCCTCTTGACGGACCGATTGAAAAAGATCATCAGTCCGCGCCGGTATACCAAGAGAACCGCCCGCCAACTGGAGGAGCAATTGCGAATTCTCGTGGGCCGACACGACTGAGTTCGGCTAAAACTGGTACAGCGCGCATCCGACCTGGCCACCGGACGCGATGTTGATGATCAGCCCCAGTTCGCCTTTCTGGGCGAGATTGTTTTCCACAACGGCCTGCATGGCGGCGGGCGTTGAGGACGTTGCGAGGTCCTGCCCGTCGAAGGACACGTCGATCGTCTCCGCATGGGGCATGCCAAGTTCCTGGCTGACGGCCCGCACGAACGCAGGGGAAATCTGCGGCGGGATGAGAAACCGGATTTCGTCCCGGCTCACGCCCTGTTCGCAGAGGAACCGGGAAACGCTCTTCTCGATGTCTTCCACGTACCAAAGATAGCGGTCATCGCTCGCCGACCGGATGAGATGCGGTTTTCCCTGTTCGCTCCAGGTGCCGGTCACCCTCAGGGCGTCGGCATGTTCGGGATACTGATCGAACGAAAAGGCGAGAAAGCCGGTTTCGCCGTCGTCGGATTCGTGCAAAATCGCCGCCGACGCCATCTCCCGCAAGCCCAGCAAATGGCCGGGCATGACCTCTTTGTTGTTTTCGATTTCCGAGGCGACGACCATCGCCCGTTCGAGACCGCCGGCCCGCGAAAGCTCGGCGGCGAGATAGCACGCGTTCAAAAACCCCAGCGACCCGTTTAAGAGATCAAACGCGAAAGTTTTGTGCGCCTCGTCGGGCTCGCGGCGGTCGTTCATCTTGAGATCGCCTGCGAGGAGTGCCGCGATGGCAGGCTCGGTCAAAAACTCGCTGCGATAAACCCCCACGGAAATCAAAACTTCCATCTCTTCCTTGGCGTACCGGGATTTTTCGAGGCAGGTTTCGGCGACGTGCTCCAGCATCGTCAGCGTGTCATTCGGCTCGATTTCATTCCGGGCGACCTGGGCGAAGGACTCGAATTGCAGGGGAACGGCCAACGTTTCCCCGGGCACGCTGGGCGAAGCGGTTTCGCCCGTGCGGGGAGTTTTCGAGCGAAGGCGATCGGGCAGATCGTCGCACGTGTAGAGTGCCGTGCCGGTGGTCTGCCCCGAACCCGAAATCAGGAACAGCACCTCATCGCCCGCTTGAATCCGCCCTTCGAGCATTGTGTCCCGGAGCGCGAGAAAATGGCTGGTCGTCGCGGTGTTCCCGCGAAGGGTCAGATTGTTAATGAGCCGGTGCTCGAGGTCGATCGGAAATTCGCCGGCCACCGATTTGATCGCATCGTTCATCGTCAATCGGGATGTCTGGTGCGGAATGATGTGCTGAAACTGCTCGACCGACTGCCCGTTCTTGCGGAGGATTTGTTCCGCGTGCTTCGCCGCATGGGGCACGACGGCCGAGGAGACTTTGACGGCGTCCGTATACATCGCGGCGCCGCCGTGGGTTTTATCGCTGGGCTTGGCGATGCAGTCGCGGGAGTATTGCGCGAGCGTGTAAAGCTCGATGTCATGAAACCCGATCGCGGGCGACGGCGACAACCGCAACTCGACGGCCACGCCCGCATCCCCCAGCGTGAGCGAAGCGATTTGCGGATCGAGATAGTCGACGATCTCCTTCTGGGCCGTCGTCGCCAGATAGCTGATGTATTCCCCGCTGACCACCAGACCCCGGCGGATGGCTCCGGTCCGAATCAAAGCATCGACCAGATACACTCCGGTCCACAGGCCGGCGCAGGCATTCGAAAGGTCCATCGCCACGGCATTCGTCAGGCCGAAGCGCTTTTTCAAGACGGCAGCGGTCGAGGGTTCATAAGAGACGAGCCGCGGCCCGTCATAGCGCGAGATGTTGCAGCAGATCAAAATGTCGAACTCTTCGGGGGCGGTGTCCGTGCGGTCCAGGCAATCCTCGACGGCTTTGGCCGCAAGATCAATGGCGAACTCATCCTCGCCGGCCATGTGCCGGCTGCGGATCCCGGTCAGCCGCTCCAAAGGAATGCGCACCGGATTCCGACAGCCTTTGATGATTTCCTCGGTGCTCACCTGTTTGGGAGGAAGATAGACGCCGAGGCCGGCAATGTAGGATTTGGAATGGCGCATGATTGTTTGCCTTGATCGAGTGGCATTCTGCAGGATTAAAATTCGAATATCGAAATCCGAAAATCCGAAACAAATTCAAAATCTCAAATCCGAATGTCTCAAACGAAACTGTGCGGATTCGTTCCCAATTTTCGTGCTTTGTCGCTCAAAGTTTTGCGACTTGGAGTTTTGGACATTTGGATTTGTTTCGGATTTCGAGATTCGGATTTCGGATTTTATTGTGCTTCAGCGTGGAAATTTCAGTACGGGTCCAAGAGGGCGGCGAGTTCGGCGATGGTGGGATATTCAAACAAGAGTTCGGGCCCCATCGGCAGGCCTTGGACGAGTAAGCCTTCGTCCCGGGCTAAGGCGACAACTCGCAGACTGGTCAAAGATCCGCCGCCGAGATCGAAAAAGTTATCATGGATTCCGACGGCCTCCACTTCCAAAACCTCCGACCAAATTCGCGCGAGCTTTTTCTCGCAGGGTGATTGCGGGGCAATGTATTCGGCCTGCACACGCGGAGAGGATTCCGGTTCCGGCAAGGCGTGCTCATCAATCTTCCCGGAGGCCTTGACCGGCAATCGCGGCAGCACGACGAAATACCGGGGCAGCATGTACTGCGGCAGGCGTTGTTTGAGAGCGGTTCGGACGTCCGCCTCGAAAGTTGCCGCGTCGGCATCACTTTCGATCCAGGCCACGAGATACGGTTCGTCTTGGGAATCGCGCCGCGGGAGAACACACGACTGCCGAACGCCCGGAGAGCGGTTCAAGAGACTCTCAACTTCTGCCGTTTCTACGCGGAAGCCGTGGATTTTGAATTGCCGATCCCGCCGGCCGAGGAACTCCAACATTCCATCCGCCCGCCAGGCCGCGCGATCGCCGGTGCGGTACATTCCGCCCTCGGCAAAGGGATTTGCGGGAAACTTTCGGGCTGTCAATTCCGGATCCCGCCAATAGCCGTCGGCGAGCATCGGGCCGGCGAGATAGAGTTCGCCCGGCACGCCCACCGGTGAAGGCCGGCCCCGCGAGTCGAGCACATACGCCCGCAGGCCCCGCTTGGGCCGGCCGATGGGCGCACGAGGGTGAACCGCGACGTCATGCTCTGTCGCATCATAGACGGTGGCCGTGATCACCGCTTCGGTCGGCCCGTAAGCATTGAGAATCCGCACGCCGGAATCCTTCCATGTGCTCAGCATCTCGGCGGGAAAAACATCCCCGCCGATAATCAACAGCCGAAGCGACGCCGGAATTCCACCGGTTCGTTCCAGCACTTCATTGCACTGCCGAAAATACGCGGGCGGCAAATCCACGACCGTCACGTTTTGATCTTGCACGATTTCCCAAAACGTGTCCGGCGTCCACAGGTCCTCGCCCCTGAGCAGCACCGTTGCTCCCACGCTCCAGGGAGCGAGCAACTCTTCCAGCGAGGGGTCGAACGTAAAATTATGGAAGTGCAGCACCCGGTCTTCCGGTTTGAGCTGATAGACCTCGCGGATCGAAAGCAGATGCTCCGCCAAGGCCGCATGCGAAACGCAAACCCCCTTCGGGGTGCCGGTGGAACCGGAGGTGTGCAGGATATACGCCAAACTTCGCGGGGAGATTTCCTCCGTCAAATTCGTCGCCTGCGTATTGACTGAGCCGGTCCGAGAGTTCGTCCAAAAGCAGCGTCCGATGCGAACCGGCCGATGAATTTTGGCCGCTGTTCCAGTCCAGCGATGATTGGGTGATGAGCAGTTCCGCTCGGGAGTTTTCCAGGATTTGTGCGCAGCGGGCGTGGGGATCCGCGGCATCCAAGGGGAGATACACGCCGCCGGCCTTCCAGATCGCGAGCAGCCACACGGCCGAATCCAGACCGCGTTCCAACCGGCAGGCGACGAGCGTGCCTTGTTTTACGCTTTCTTCGCGCAGCAAGCAGGCAGCCTGATTCGCCCGGTGATTGACTTCCTCGTACGTCAATGCGAGCCGGCCACAGACGAGGGCGATTTGGCGGGGCGAGCGGGCGGCTTGCTGCTCGAACAGGCGGTGCACTCGCTCGTTGGACACCGCGACTCGCGGACCGGATTCGCAAAACGCCTGGATGGCGAACCGTTCTTCCGCCGGCGAAAGATCATAATCCGTAATCGCCCGGCTGGGGTCTTGGGCAATTCCCTCGGCCAAATGCACAAAATGCCGGGCCATGCGTTCCACCGTCTCGCGATCGAAAAGCTCCGGATCGTATTTCAGCGCACCCCAGAACGAATCGGTCGTCTCAAACAGGTCCATCGTCAGATCAAATTGACCTTCTTGCTGGTTCAGTTGGAAAGGATGCACCTCCAAACCGCCCCAATCGATGGCCTCGGCGTCTTCGTCGAACAACCGCATGACTTCGCTGAACTGCTGGGGCTTTTGCACGCCGAACATCACGTTGCAGATCGGCGACTGCCCGGATTCCCGGCGGGGATTCAAACGGTCCACCAACAGCGGAAACGGAAAATCCTGATGCTCGAGGGCCTCCAATGTCCGCGTTTTAATGTGCCCCAGAAATTGGGAAAACGTGGGATCGCCCGAAGTGTCACTCCGAATCGGGACGGTGTTGACGAAATATCCCACGACCCGGCGGTATTTGGGATTCGACCGCCCCCAAGTGCTCGTTCCCACAATTTGATCCGTCTGGCCCGTGTACCGCGACAGTAAGACTTTGAAAATCGCCAGCAGCACCACGAACGGCGTTGCCCCTTGCGATCGGCCCAACGCGCGGAGCCGGGAGGAGAGGTCTTTGGAAATCCGAAAGTGGTGCGTGTCACCTTGGAGTTCCGCGCCGATCCGCCGCGGCCGATCGAACCGCAAATCCGTGGGGCTCAGTTCCCCGGCCAGGCGTTCCCGCCAATATGTCCACAGCTTCTCGCCTTGTTCGCTGGTTCGCAGTGCGTTCTGGTCCTCGGCAAACGTTTGATACCGCTGGTCCAATGTGGGAAATAGCGCCGGTGAACCGCCCGTGTACTGCCGATAGAGTTGCCGGAATTCGTCTTGAATCAGCCACAACGACCAGGCATCAAAGATGATGTGATGCAGCGTCATCAAAAACACATGCTTCGCGGGCGACTGGGTCCAAACCCGAACCCGCAATAGCGGACCGCGTGCGAGATCGAACGGCCGCTGATACTCCCGGCGGATTTCGGCTTCGAGTTCGTCTTCATTCCCCTCGGGCACCATTCGCTGCTCGAAATCCAACTCGCCGTGCGGATGGACGTGGGCCCAAGGCTGGCCGTGGCGGATTTCGAACGTGGTCCGCAACGCGTCGTGCCGGGCAATCAGCGCCCGGAAGGATTCTCGCATCGCATCCAGTTCGATTGGCGAACAAATCCGTGCGGCGGAGGCGACGTTGTAAGCGGCACTCTGCGGATGCGCGACGTGCAAGTAATACAACGCCTGCTGCCCCAGCGACAGCGAACAGTATTCGCCCTCAATTGACTTGGTTGGGGGCGAATTCTGTTCTTCCAGCAGTTTGGCGATGAGGTCTTTTTTATTCCGGCGTAGTTCTGACAGCAACTCGGAATCGAGAACACCCGCTTCCCCGCGAAAGTGCAAGGCCTTCCCATCCACCCATAAGGTGATACGGCGCTCACCAAGAATCCTCAGCAGTTCATCAACGTTCATAAGTTGCGAGACCCAGCCTACATTTTTTCCAGTTTCCCCATACTACCCGTTTCGCGAGACGAAATCCTAGCCCAAGTCGATGCGCTGGCGAAAAAGGCGATTTTTCCCATCGATACACCCGCCCACGGTCGCACACGGGTCCACACGCCCAATCACCCAAGCATTGAGCGGCGCGCATCGAACGCGCTTACCGGCGCACCCACTCTTCTGGGACTCGATCCCGCGGCGGGCTTAAAGCACGCGCCATCCCGCCGCCTGGCTTGGAATTCATCCGTCAATTCTTGGCGGGACAACAACTTTTGCTTGGCGAAGGAACGAGTTCTGAAATGGAGGCCGAACGATTTCAGACATCGAGATGCTTCGCAGAGCGGAGCCTACGAGGTACATGCCCCTGACGATTTCGGCAGGTCGCGGAAGTCATCGGCAACTGGTTCGATCTCGCCGATTTCATGATCCCACCAATATGCCGTGTATTGCAGCGTGTCGGGATGGTCGGGCATTGGAATCAAGATCAATAGGTCGCCCCCGCCGTTTTCACCGATTGCCACGCCGTGCGGTGGAAATCCTCACCAATCCTTTCGCGCCGTATTCGTCTCGCGATCTATGCTGCTGCAGGTTCGTTGAATGCGTTTTCGATCCGATGCGTCGAGAAAGGGAAATAACACGAATCGATCGATGTGCGGTAGCACGGAACATAAGTTCATAATTGACATTGCCGTCCTGCCTGCCCTACGAAAACTTCGATCCCAAGGAGCAGCAACGCACGCCAAATGCGGGCGGACCTCCACAAGATCGTGGAAGAAGCCAGCGCCAACCGCGTCCCCTTCAGCCACAAACGCAACATGGGCGCGAACCTCAGGTTAAAGTCCGGCTCCGAACCCGCCGACTTCCCCGAACAATGGATGCGAAACAAAAACGCGCGGGATTAGCGGTCTGAAAGTGGTCCATCTGCATCAGACCATTTGATTTTGATTTCGGAAACGGTCATACTCACCAGCGAGACGTTTCCACATTCCGGGTTGGAGTGAACTCAACACTTTTTGGATGATGCACGATGCTCACCCGCGGCGGATTTGATAAAGACCTAGGTTGGACCAAAACCTATAGAATCTCAGATCTCACCCCGGCCTATAGCACTCCCTTGGGGGCGATGTTTGAAATGGACGCTCTGGAATTGCTGACTACGCTTCCGAGTGAAAGCGTCGATCTTGTCATCACGTCCCCGCCTTTCGCCTTAACGCGCAAGAAAGAGTACGGCAACGAGCCTCTGGATAAATATCTGGAATGGTTCATGCCTTTTTGTCTTGAAATCAAGCGCATCTTGAAGGCGGAGGGGAGCTTCGTACTCGACATCGGCGGGGCTTGGGTTCCCGGAGCGCCGGTCCGAAGCATCTATCACTTTGAGCTTGCCGTTCGTTTGGCGAAAGAATTTCATCTGGCGCAGGAATTTTATTGGTATAACCCCGCCCGTTTGCCGACGCCCGCCGAGTGGGTGACGGTCCGCCGGATTCGTGTTAAGGATGCGGTCAATATGGTTTGGTGGTTCGGCAAGACGGAATACCCAAACGCTGACAACCGCCGCGTGCTTCAGCCATATAGCGACAGCATGAAGAACCTCATCAAAAACGGGTATAAAGCCAAGAAGCGTCCGTCCGGACATGACATCTCGACAAAGTTTCAAAAGGATAACGGCGGTGCGATTCCCCCGAATTTGATTCAGATCGCGAACACGGAATCCAACAGCACCTATCTCCGGGAATGCAGGAAGCGCGGCATAAAGCCCCATCCCGCGCGCTATCCCGAACAACTGGTTAAGTTTTTTATCGACTTTCTCACGAAACCGGGGGATTTGGTGATCGACCCATTTGCCGGCAGCAACGTAACGGGATCGGTTTGCAATCAAACCAATCGTCGTTGGATCGCTTCCGAACTCGAACCAAACTACGTCGCAGGCTCCATGATTCGGTTTGAAACAGGACCGCTTTTCGATGATGCACCGGGCAATGAGTTGTCCGCGAAACAAGGCCATTCGACGGGAAAACGCAAACCTTCCAAGGACTAAAGGTGCAATGGAATGCCGGGGATTCCTTTCTCTCGATTGGTCGATGAGTTTGTCGCGACGTTGGAACGATCCAGCGCCACGGTCATCCGGGAACGCGAAACGGATCCGGAACGACCGGCACGATTGCGAGTCATCACTTCCGAAGGGACCACGGATTGTATCCTCTTCCTGTGGGCTGTTACGCCGGGCGGACGCAATCGGCCCGAGAATGAAATGCGGATTCAGGCCACCGGTTTGAGAGGCATTCCGCTTCAGCCCGGCGTGCGGACGTTGTTGGGCGGCTGGAATGCCGAGCATGGCGTGTATGTCTTTTGGGATCCCCGCCGGCACACGAGGTTTCGAAGCCGGTCAAACAGTCTTCAAGTCAATCGGCAAACGCTTGAAACCGCCTTCCACGCTGGAATCGCAACGTATCTCCGTCCCACGGAAATGGGCCGAGAAGTGGTCGTCGCGGTTCAGCCGGATTCTCTCCTGTGGTATGTCGAGCGGGGATTGCCGCTGCATAATTCCGAAGAGGATTCATCCGCCGTCGCCGATCTGGCCGACGCCGCCTACGACGACGAACGGAACTTTTTGGATGAGTCGGAAGATGAAATCCAAGCCGCGCGCCGATACGACCTGGTTCAAACAATGCGGGCGTATCGGGAAGCGCAGTTCCGGCCGAAGGTGCTCAGGGCCTACCGGTATTGCTGTGCGGTCTGCGGAACGGCTTTGAAGCTTGTCGATGCGGCGCATATCGTGCCGGTGTCCGACCCTCAATCCACCGACGATGTCACCAATGGCCTAGCTCTGTGCCGGTTGCACCACGGAGCCTACGACAATGGGCTTTTGGGGGTGCAGTCGAGTTATAAGATTGTGGTCAATCCCGACAAGGCTTCGCAGCTTGTCGTTTTGCAGCTTGACATGGGTTTGGACGAATTCCGAGGGCGGCTTCCGGAACATATCGCATTGCCGAACGTGATCGATGCGCGTCCGAATCCAGAGTATCTCGCATTAGGGTTGCGTTCCCGGCAGTGGCCGACGGCATATATCAGCTGAGAGCGAAATCGGTTCTCCCATGTCTCACGACCTTCCACCGCTCGTTCCCAACCTGGACGGCCTGTGTGGTTGTCCCGATTAAATCCACACACTGTGGAGCTTGGGAACCAGGCGATAGGTTACGCCCTTTTTCCTCGCTCCACCCTCACTTCGCCGCCTTTGGCCGCGTGTCCAAGCAGATCAGCGCGTCTTCGCCGCGGAGATAGATGAGGCCGTGGGCGAGGACCGGGGCGGTCCAGGCGGGGTGGTGGATTTGTTTGTAGGAGCAGCGGCCGAGTTCTTCGTACTTGGTCTGGCTGATGCGGGCGAGGGCCAGGGTGCCGCGTTCGCCGAGGATCAAGAAGCGGTCGCCGATGCGGATTTTCGAACCGCGGCCGAAGAACGGCCAGGGCACGGCTTTGCCGGTTTTCTTGTCCTTGATGACGCCGGTCATCGGGTCCTGATCGAGGTCGGACAGGTCGCCGTCGAAGCCGGTGGTCTTCCACAGGACTTTGCCGGTTTTCAGATCGAGGCAGCGGAGTTCGCCTTCCTGCTCGTGCCGGCCACTGAAGCCGTAAATGGAGCCGTCCACCGGAATCGCGGTGGACCAGTGCGTGAGCAGGTTCTCATTGTCCCGCCAAATCTCCTTGACGCCTTTGGAATCGGGATGGACCTGAAGTAGCGCCGAGCCGACTTTGTAAGCCGCGGAGAGGAAAATTTTATCGCCCATCACCACGGGGCGGGCGGCGTTGACGGATTCGAAAGCCCGCGAGCGGAACCAGTATTTAAAACGTTCGCTGCCGTCTTTGGGATCGAGCGAGACCAGCCCGTGCCGAAGCAAGCACAGCACGTGCCGCTTGCCGTGGATGGTGACGGCGATCGGCGAGGAATAACTGATGATCTGCTCTTTGCCGGTCCATTCGTAGGTGTCGTCGGGAGAAAAGCCGGTTTTGACGCCGTCCCAGGTCTTCTTGCCCACGCTTTCCCAGACGGTTTCGCCGGTTTTCGCATTGAACGCGACCACGCCGGAGTTGGGCTGCCCGCCGACGTGGGCAATCAACAGATCGCCTTCCAAGATCGGCGTGCAGCCGATGCCAAAGAACCACTGGGGCAGATTGAAGTCCTTCTTGACGTCCCGCTGCCAGATTCTTTTGCCGGTCTTGAGGTCCACACAGGTGAGTTTGCCCTCGGCTCCGTAGGTGTAAGTGCGGTCCTGGGTGAGGATGGGCGTTGCCCGCGGGCCGTTGTTGTAGCCGTAAGGGTCTTCGTAGGTCGTGGGATATTTATCGGTCCACACCACGTCGCCGGTGATGGCGTCCCGGCATTCGATCAATTCCTCATCGTCCACGCGGTGATGAATCACCAACCGATCCCCGCGCACGGAGGGAGCGCTGTAGCCGGTGCCGACCCGCTTCTGCCACAGCACCTTGGGTCCGCCTTGGGGCCAGGCTTTGAGCACGTCGGTCTCGTCGGCGACGTTGTTTTGATGCGGCCCCAAAAACCGGGGCCAATCCTGCCCCTTCACGGCCGGCTCCGCGGCGGTGAGCGACGTTGTTCCAAAAATCAGACAGGCCAAACAAACCAGGCGGGCAAAAATCGGCAGGGGCATGAGGCATCCTTCATCAAATTCGCGAAATGCGGGTGATTTTCGTCCTCGCAGTTTAGCACGCCCCGCCAAAGCTCGCGACCTTTCGGCTGTTCCCCGTTGGCCTGGCCGCCTATGATGGATAGGAACAGCGTGAACATCATTTCCAGGAGTTTTTTCATAGATGCTCTCTCAAACCGTGGAGTATGCCCTGCGGGCAATGGTTTATTTGGCGGGGTTTTCGGACGAGCCGCAGCCCACCGAGCAAATCGCCGAGAAGACGAAGGTCCCCCCGGCTTATTTGTCCAAGGTGCTCCAAAACCTGACCCGCAAAGGCTTGGTGCGATCGCATCGCGGCGTGCGCGGCGGGTTTTCGCTGGCCCAATCGCCCGAAGAGATCACCGTCTTGGACGTGGTCAACGCGGTCGAACCCATCCAGCGAATCCGCACCTGCCCGTTGGAACTCAAGAGCCACGGCGTTCGCTTGTGCCCGCTGCATTTTCGGATGGACCGCGCGATGGCGCTGGTGGAAGACGCGTTCCGGCAATCGACGCTCGCGGAAATCCTCGCCGAGCCGACTGACAGCGTGCCCCTCTGCGAATTCCCCGCCGCCGCAAAGGATTGAGCGGGCGGACTCGCTGTGTGCCACTGGCTCTGCCAGTGCGATTTTGGGTCAGTCCAGCATTCCCGTCGGCGGATCACCCTCGTTGGGAAAGAGCGCCCCGACGTTCAACCAGACGAAAAACAAAACCCCCACAACGCCCGGCGGTCGGTTCGTCATGATTGCTCATCCGCTTTCGGTTTGGGTTCGCTGTCGGCTTTCTCTTTGGCGGGGTCGATCCAGCATTCCACGCGTTTGCTCTTGGCCTGCATCGAGCCGTTACCGCCGATCACGCCGACTTCGGTTTTGTCGATGGCCAGCGTGCGGGAGACGATCCGGCCGTGCTCCAGATCGAACACGATCGTGCCGCTGGGCGTCATCTGGATGAGCTGGCCCAGAATCTGGCCGTCGCGGATGGGGGTGATCAGCGCGGTCCGCATTTTGATTGTGGCGCGTTGGTCTTTCACTTCCGTGAGTTCGTAGCTCCGCTGCATGGTCACATCTTGCGACAGCCGGCGGGTCACCTGGACTTTGACTTTGTAGGTGTTCGTCCAGCCTTCGCCGATTTTGAGCGGTTCTTCCGGGAACTCGACCAGAAAATTCCGCATGGGGTCGTTCGACTCGCTGGACGGGTCCGGCGGCAGCATGCGGGCGCGGGCCAACACCGCGGGGCTTAACAGCGGCGTCGAGGACAGCAGCGTCCCGCGCGGCGACACCCGCACGCGGGCCAGGGGCTGCCCGATGACCTGCCGCACGCCTTTGTAACAATCGGGGCAGTCGTCGGGGTGTTTGCTGTCAAAGACGCGCGCCTCGGAATCGTCGAACTGGGCCGACATCTTCACCCAGTCGATCGCCAGTTCCAACGTCGCATTCCCGGCGGAGTCCGTCGCCACCACCCGCTGGTTCTTCTTGGAATGCACCTCGTTTTTCGTCCGTTGGCTGAGTTCGGGCTTTGAGGCAATGAGGGTGGACTCGTGGTCCACCCGGTAATGGAGCACCTCATCTTTTTTGAACTGGTAGCGGAGCGTGTAGGCGTCGGGGTCGGCCGCTTTGGCGGAGTCCGTCTTGTTGTTGGCCGCCTCCGCCGCACTCGCGACGGCGAGAACCGAGAAGAGGAAAACTTTAGAAATCAAAGCGTTTTGTCGCGCGCGGGGCATCCGTCAGGCTCCTTCCCGAAAACCGAAAATCCATCCAAAGCCGGCGGATGCTAGCAAAATGTGCAAAACGCGCTTAGCCCAAATTCTCCGTTTTTCGCAGATTGTCCGTGGGGTCATGGGGCTTTCGTTTGTTTGCGGGCGTCGGTCTCCCAGAGGATGCGTTGGCCTTCGTACCGCGGCGAAGTCCAACTCGGCCACGCCGGGTTCTCCCGCTGGATTTCCTGATACAGATTTGCCAACTGCTCCGACATTTTCTTGAGGCGCGCGGGTTCTTGCTCCGCGAGATTGGTCGTCTCGCCGATGTCGGTTTTGAGGTTATAAAGTTCGAACGATTCGAGCGTCGCGGAGTTAATGTGCTCTAGCGCCGCTTCGGTGAGGTCGGCGGTGGGCGGCAGGATGCCGGCCGCTGGTGAAGCCGACGATCTTCCAGTCTCCCTCCCGCATCGCGACTTGCGGGCCGCTCTGGACGTAATCAAATTGCCAGTACAGCGGGGTTTTGCGCTTTACGGGCCGGCCGTCGAACAGCGGGCGGATGTCGCTGCCGTCGATCTTGCGATCCTCGGGCGGCTGAATTCCGGTGACGGCGCAAAGCGTCGGCAGCCAATCTACGCCGCAGATCGGCTCGTCCGATTCGCGGCCCGGTTCGATGCGGCCGGGCCAGCGGATCATGCCCGGCACGCGGATTCCGCCTTCATACAAGAACCCTTTCTTGGACCGGAGCGGCCCCGCCGAGCCGTACGGATGGATCGCCGTGATCGCCGGCCCGTTGTCGCTCGTGAACACCACCAGCGTCTCGTCCCGCAGGTTTTGTTGGTCGAGGGCCGCCATCAGCCGGCCGAACGCGGCGTCCATCTGCGTGATATTTCCATGATGGGCCTCCCGCGCGGGATCGTCAAACTTCGCGTACTTCTTCGCAAATTTCGGAGCGGACGCGATCGGCTCGTGCGGTTCGTGAAAACAGACGAACAGGAAAAACGGCTTCGCTTTGTCGCGCTTTTCGGTCAGCCAATCGATCGCCTCGTTCGAAACCAGATCGGCGGAATAACCTGCGAGCTTGCCCACGGGCTCGCCGTTCCGCACGAAGTTGTCGGGATCGTGATGATTGGGGAGGGCGTTATTTTGCGTCGAGAACCAGTGATCGAAGCCATGCTCGGAAGGCTGCGGCTGCTCGGGTAGATTGAAGCGCCCGTTCAGATGCCATTTCCCGCAATGGGCCGTCGCATAACCGGCTTTTCGCAAGAGCGTGGCGATGGTGATTTCCGATTTCGGGACGTGCATCGGCGAGAACATGGGGATCCAATTGTAAATTCCCACGCGGTAAGGGGTCCGGCCGGTCATCAGGCCGGTCCGCGCGGGCGAGCAGTTCGGTGCCGCCGCGTAGCAACTCGTCAGTCGCAGCCCCTCGCGGGCGAAGCGGTCCAGATTCGGGGTCAGAACGACTTCGTTCCCATAGCAGGCCAGGTCGCCGTACCCCAGGTCATCCGAGAGCACGATCAGGACGTTCGGTTTCGAAGTCTTCGCCTCTGCCGCCGCGACGGGTATCGATCCGATCCAAAAAACGGCCAACGCCAGAGAGACGAAATATCGCAGGTTTTGCAGTCGCATTGGGGACTTCCTCGAAAGCATTGGGCGGCCGGAACAAAATCTTTCCCCCTTTATAACCCGGATCCCATACTGGAACCACGGTTCGCTTGGCGAAGATTTCCCTCGCCTTGTACGATGCGGGGGGCGGCGCGTTCGCGGCGGAACTCGTTCGATGAACATTGCGGCGGGCGGCGTGTCTTCTATAATTGACGGCCTTTCGAGCCGATGGCCGGCCGATAAGGCGTGATAATCTTTTGATGAGGGTAATCCCCGGTGTTACGAACGAAAACTTGCGGCGAATTGCGGGCCGGCGATGTCGATGAGACCGTCACCCTGTGCGGTTGGGTGGAAAGTTACCGCGACCACGGGGAGCACCTGGTGTTCGTCGACCTCCGCGACCGCTACGGAAAAACCCAGGTCGTGTTCCGCACCGATAACGAAGGCGGCTCGCATTCCGACGCCCGCAGCCTCCGCCGGGAAGACGTGATCCGCGTTACCGGGCAGGTCGTGCATCGCGGCGAAGGCCTCGTCAATCCGAAACTCCCCACCGGCGAGATCGAAGTCCGCGTGCGCGAGCTGGAAATCCTCAACAAGAGCCAAACGCCGCCGTTTGAACCCAACGCCACCGAACTCCCGAACGAAGAGCTCCGGCTGCAATACCGGTTTATCGATCTCCGCCGGAACAAATTGCAGCGGGCGATGGAAATTCGGCACCGGGTGACGATGCTCACGCGGGACTACTTCGATTCGCACAATTTTCTCGAAATCGAAACGCCGATCCTCGGCCGCAGCACGCCGGAAGGGGCCAGGGATTATCTCGTGCCCAGCCGGGTTCACGAAGGGGCGTTTTATGCGCTGCCCCAGTCGCCGCAGTTGTTCAAGCAGATTCTGATGGTCGCGGGCTACGACCGGTATTTCCAGATCGCCCGCTGCTTTCGGGATGAGGATCTCCGCGCGGATCGGCAGCCGGAGTTTACGCAGATCGACCTGGAGATGGCGTTTGTCGATCGCGACGACATCTTCGCCGAGGTGGACGGCTTGATCGCCCACTTGATGAAAGGCATCCGCGGCGAAGAGATTTCGCTGCCTCTGCCGCGGTACAGTCATCACGACATGCTCGAGCGATTCGGCAGCGACAAGCCGGATTTGCGGTTCGGGATGGAGTTGGTGGACATCGGCGAAATCGCCGGGGTTTGCGATTTCGGCGTGTTCAAAAACACAATCGCGAATGGCGGTCGAGTGCGGGGCCTCAACGCCAAAGCCGCCGCCGACAAGTACAGCCGGAAAGTCATCGATGAACTCACGGCCTTCGTCGGCGATTACGGAGCGAAAGGCCTGGCGTTTTTCCGCGTGAAGGACGGGGCGCTCGATTCGCCGATCGCCAAGTTTTTCAGCGAGGAACATCAAAAGGCGATCATCGAAAAGCTCAAGGGCGAGCCGGGCGACTTGCTGTTTTTCGTCGCGGATTCGCCCAAGGTCACTTCCGCGGCCCTCGCGGCTCTCCGAAACCGTTTGGGGAAGGAACTGAAACTTTACGACCCGGCGCAAATCTCCGCCGCGTGGGTGGTGGATTTCCCGCTGGTGACCTGGAACGAAGACGAAAACCGCTGGGACGCGGAGCATCATCCGTTCTGCGCCGTCGTGCCGGAGGATGTGTCTTTCCTCAAAACCGATCCCGGGAAAGTGCGGGCCCAGTCTTACGACCTGGTGGTCAACGGATACGAAGCCGCCAGCGGCAGCATTCGTATTCACGACCCCAAGGTGCAGCAGACGGTGTTCGATTTGCTCAACATCAACCCGGAAGAAGCCGAGCGGCGGTTCGGGTTCTTGTTGGAGGCGCTGCGGTACGGGGCGCCGCCCCACGGCGGAATTGCCTTGGGGCTCGATCGCTGGGTGATGCTGTTTACGGGGGACGACAACATCCGCGACGTGATCGCCTTCCCCAAAACGCAAAAAGCTTCGGACCTGATGACCGGCGCCCCGGCGACCGTCGATGACCGCCAACTCCGCGACCTGCGGATCAAACTGGACATTCCGCAATAGGCATGGAATTGATGAAACAAGAACATCGAACGTTTCCGAAAGCGACGGGCCTGCTGCCGATCGTGGCGGCGATAATGGGGTTGGGACTTGGGTTCTCGGCTCTCCACGCGGTCGAGCCGCCGGCATCGAAAGAAGAAGCCCAAACCCAGGGCGAAACCCCGCACACCGGCACGGTGAAAGGGACCGTCCTCTATCACGCCGACGCCAAACGCCCTTGGCGGTATGCGCGGTATTATGTCAAAAACAAAAAGACCGGCGAACTGGCCGAAGCGGTGGTCGCGCTCAAGCCGCTGGCTCCGCAGAAACCCGAGCCGTCCAACACGCCGGCCACGGTCACGGTGGACCAGAAGGATTTCCAGTTCACGCCGGAGACGATCGCGGTCCGGGCGGGCGATCGGGTCAAGTTTCTCAACAGCGACAAAGCCGTGCACAACGTGCAGGCGTTTCACATTCTGCATTCGTTCAATGTGACCATGCCCGCGGGCGGCGAGCACGTCGAGAGCTTCGAGAAAGCCGGCAACCTCCGCCGGCCTTACCGCGTCGGCTGCGTGTATCACAGCGCGATGCGGGCCTGGATTTTCGTCTTCGACCATCCGCATTATCAAATCACCAAAGCCGACGGCCGCTTCGAGCTGAAAAACGTCCCGCCCGGCGAATACGAACTCGAGATGGTCCACCCGGCGGGCGAGTTGAAATGGTCCCAAAAGATCGAAGTCAAAGCGGACGAAACCGAGACCATCGACATCAGCGTTTCGCCCGATAACTTGCCGAAAAAGGCCGGTTCGTGACAGAATGGGGCCGATTTGTTCGCACGAGTTCTTTTAGACCGAGGAGGTTCATCATGACGTATGCCCCCAACCGACGCGATGTTCTAAAGGCGGGTTCCGGCGCGTTGGCGTTTGCGTTGGCACACATGGCGGTGCCGGGGTTTGTGTTTTCCGACCAGCGGGAAGACGAGGAACTCGTGCCGTTTTTGAACATGCCCCGCACCGCTCCGAACCGGTTGGATTGGGAAACGCTCGACGAATGGCTGACGCCGCAGGATCAGGTCTTCAGCGTGCAGCATTATGGGATCCCGGATTTCAAAGCGGAGGATTTCCAGTTGGAAATCACCGGCCTTGTCGAGAAGCCGGTGAAGCTCACCCTCGAAGACATCAAAGCCCTTCCCAAAAAAGAGCAGTTGATGACGCTCGAATGCTCCGGCAACGGGGCGGGCAAAGGGTTTATGAATGCCATCTACAACAGCCGCTGGACCGGCACGCCGCTCGCTCCGATTTTGAAAGACTGCGGCCTCAAGACCGGGGCGGAAGAGGTCGTGTTCTTCGGCGTGGATCGCCAGAAGGAAACGCTGCGGAAAGGCACGAACCGGGAACTTACCGTCGAAGTCCCCTTCGGGAGAAGCTTGTCGGTGGAAGATGCGTCGAACCTCAATGCCCTCATCGCCTATGAGCGAAACGGCGAGCCGCTGGAAAAACGGACCGGCGCGCCTTTGCGGCTGATCATCCCCGGCTGGTACGGCATCGCCAATGTCAAATGGCTCAAGCGGATCGAGGTCCGCGACAGCCGGTATATGGGGCGGTTCATGGGCCGGGATTATGTCACCGTCCGCGGCGAGCGGAAAGACGGCGAAGTCGTGTTCGTCGAATCCTCCGTGAGCCGGATGAATCTGAAATCCATCATCGCCCGCGTGACCCGGCTGCCCTCCAAGACCGAAGCAGGCATTCCCGTCAAAGCGTACGGAGCCGCCTGGGACGATGGCACGGGCATCAAGCAGGTGGAAGTGCAGGTCGATGGCGGCAAATGGCAGCCGGCGACGCTCGACAAGGAGCCGCGGTCGCAGTATTCCTGGGTGTTTTTCTCGATCGATTTGGGCCGCCTCTCGCCCGGCAAGCACACCATCGTTTCCCGAGCCATCAACGTCAACGGCCACATTCAACCGGCCGACGACGATGACGAGATCGCCCTCAAAAAAACCTACTGGGAAGCCTACCAGCAATGGCCGCGCGAGATTGAACTGGAAGCCTGATTTCTCGCGGGGTTTATTGTCTGTTGTTAACGCGAAGCTTTTAACGAAGGACATCTCGTGCATACGCAGCTTGTTTGCTCGGCGACGGGGAAGACGTATCCGGTGGATCGGTTGTGGAATCTCAGCGAGGCCGGAAAACCGTTGTTGGCGGAATACGACCTGGATTCCATCAAGTCGAAATTCACGCCGGAGGCGGTGCGGCGGCGGACGGTGCGTTCGATGTGGCGGTTTTGGGACGTGCTCCCCGTGAACGCCCCGGAGGAAGCGGTGTCCCTGGGCGAAGGCTTGACCCCGCTGCTTCGCTGCGAACGGCAGGGAGCGTTCGCCGAGTATCCGAACCTCTTCGTGAAAGATGAGGCCCTCAATCCCACGGGGAGCTTCAAATCGCGGGGAATGTCGGCGGCGATCACGCGGGCCAAGGCGCTCGGGGCGAAAGTCGTGGCGCTCCCTTCCGCGGGGAACGCGGCGGGAGCGGCGACCTATTATGCCGCACGCGCCGGGATGCAATGCTATCTCTTTATGCCCGAGGACACCCCGCCCGCGAACATCACCGAATCCGTCGTCGGCGGGGCGAACGTGTACCTGGTCAACGGCCTCATCAGCGATTGCGGCAAGCTCGTCCGGCAAGGCGTGGAGCGGTTCGGCTGGTTCGATCTGTCCACGTTGAAAGAGCCCTTCCGCATCGAAGGCAAAAAAACGATGGGCTACGAACTGGCCTTCGATCTCGCCGACGCTCGCGGAACCGGCGAACTCCAACTGCCGGACGTGATTTTCTATCCCACCGGCGGCGGCACCGGGCTGATCGGGATGTGGAAAGCCTTCGACGAAATGGAGCGGCTGGGCTGGATCGGCTCCGAACGGCCGAGGATGGTCTCGGTGCAGGCGGAGAACTGCGCCCCGATCGTCAAGGCGTTCAAAGAGGGGGCCGACCATGCCGAGATGTTCCCCAATGCTTCGACCGTCGCCTCCGGACTGCGGGTGCCGGCGGCGATCGGCGATTTTCTGATGCTCGAGGCCCTGAGGAAAAGCAACGGGACCGCGGTTGCGGTCAGCGATGCCGACCTTCTGGACGGCGTGAAGCAACTCGCCCGCGAACAGGGAATCTACGCCTGTCCTGAAGGCGGGGCCGTGTGGGTGGCCTGCCGGCAGTTGGCCGAACAGGGCTGGCTGTCGCCGGACGAAACCATCGTGCTTTTCAACACGGGAAGCGGGCTCAAATACAACCATCTCTTCCCGCCCGCGGGCCTGCCGGTGCTCGATCACCGCGATTCTTCCTGTTTAGTTGGTATAGGCTGAAACCTTCAGGTTTTCTCCTTAGTATAATCCCTAGAATCTGGGATTAGTTCTCTGCGGATGAGGACCGTTCCTGCTATACTGGAGTTGCCTATCAGCATTTCCGGTTTTAGCTGGGCGGGAGTTCTTCGGAATTCGCACGTCCTGCCCGATGCCGTTTGCTGAGAATTGGGAGAGCACATTTCCATGAGACGCACAGATGCCGAGGCGGAAATCCGGAACCTCAACAACCGGTTGAAGCAAGCCTCGCGGTTGATTGGAATGGGGGAAATGGCCGCCAGCCTTGCGCACGATTTGGCCAACGGGCTCTCGGCGATTTTGCAATACACGCACGGGGCCAACCGCCGGGCGGAGCGGGGCACGTTGACGGTCGAAAACGCGTACGAGTGCATCCAAGACATCGAAGAGCAAGCCCACTACATGCGGGACGTGCTGATGATGATTCAGCAGTTCGTCCGCACCCGCACCAGCGAGCGGGTGCCGGTGCGGTTGCCGGCGATCATCGAGCAGTCGGAACTCTTGATGCGAAGCAAGTTCCGCCAGAAGTGCGTGCAACTCGAAAGGATCCACACAGCGGACATTCCGCCCGTGCTGGCCGACCCCGCGCAAATCACGCTGGTGCTCGTGAACCTGATGCTCAACGCGATGCAGGCAATGCTGAAGGTGAGACTCGACGGGCGGAGAATTACGATTTCGCTTCAGAACGATGAGCCCGAATTCGTGGAGGTCTCCGTCCGCGATCAGGGGCCGGGCATCCCGCCGGAAATGATCGAGAAGGTTTTCGAGAAGTTCTTCACCACGAAAGAGGACGGCCTCGGTTTGGGACTGGCCTTCAGCCGGGCGTATATCGAGCAGCACGGCGGCAGACTTTGGTGCGAAACCGAACCCGGCCAGGGCTGCAACTTCTGCTTTACCCTGCCCGTGTATTCCCCCGGCGAGCGTGGGGCGTAAGCCCCGGTTCTCGTGGTCGAAATGGACGTTAGCATGTTCCGCGCGACCCACTTTGGAGGAATTGATGCCCCGCGAAGATTCCGATTGGCTCCATTCGGGCAACGGTTCGCCTCCCGCGCAGACATGGGCGTTTGCGACAGATGCGCCGCTCGCCGATGTCCAATTCGCCCGCGAAACCGGCGACACGTTGGCGGCCGATGTCCTGGGCGGCCTGTACCGCTTGGACCGCCGGGGCCGCGTTCAGTTGATGACGCGGGGATTTAAGCAGCTGCGAATTTTGGCCTGGAGCGAAACCGGCACCGACGGGGCCGCGGTCTTGGGCAAGTCGGAGATCTGCCGCTTCGACCGGCAATTGCAGATCCGCTGGACGATGCAACTTCCCGGAACGATCCACGCCGTCGCCATGGATCCCTTCGGCCAATACATCGCCGCCGCTTTGGATACGAGCGAGACGTTGATCATCGGCGAAAACAAACGCCGAGTCTGCGAGTTCGACTCCTTTCGCCCGCTGCATTTTTTGAGGTTTGTGATGACCGAGCCCGCGTTGATCGGATCGGCGGATTACGGATTGCTCCAACGGCAGCAATTCGACGGCGAACCCGTGTGGGACGAGAAACTCTGGAACACCGTGGGCGATCTCGCCATCACGGGCGACGGCCGGCATGTCTTCCTCGCAAGCTACAGCCACGGCATTCAGGTTTATGACGGCGAAGGCTGCCCGTTTGCTTCCTACGTCCTCAAGGGTTCCCCCAGCCGGCTTTCCACGAGCGTCGACGGTTCGGCGATCATCGTCGCCACGCAGGAGAATTATCTGTACCGCATGAACCCCCAGGGCCATCTGCACTGGGCGGCGGAAGCCCCCGATCCCGTCGTCCGCGTGCATGCGGACCCGTTGGGGCAAAGCTTTGTGTGCGGCTTCGACACCGGCCGCGTCGTGCGTTTCGATTGGCCCCGTTGACCGGTGGAAATCCAGCATTGTCTTGGTTCGGGTGCGACTGGTTTGTTCGGTCGAAGTTCCCGACCACTGGGTATTCGCGCGGAGGACTATTGCGAAAGGCGCTGCTTGCGGTACTTGAGGGCGGCTTCGATAAAGCCCCTAAACAGCGGGTGCGGCGCGTGGGGCTTGGATTTGAACTCCGGATGGAACTGCACCGCCAGGAACCAGGGATGGCTGGGAAGTTCCACGATCTCCACGAGCTGGCCGTTGGGATGCGTGCCGGTGGGAATCATGCCCGCTTTGATGAACTGCTCCCGGTAGTTGGGGTTGAACTCGTAGCGGTGCCGATGCCGTTCGCTGATCTCCAGCGTGCCGTAGCAGCGGGCCGCGAGCGAATCTTTCTGAAGCAGGCAAGGCTGCGCCCCGAGCCGCATCGTGCCGCCTTTGTGGGTCACGGTCTTCTGCTCTTCCAGAATGCAGATCACGGGATCGCGGGTGTCGGCGGCGAACTCGGTGCTGTTTGCTTCCGGCAGCCCCAGTACATGGCGGGCGTATTCGATCACCGCGCACTGCATTCCCAGGCAAATGCCGAAGTAAGGAATCTTGTGCTCGCGGGCGTAGCGGACCGCTTCGATCTTGCCTTCGATGCCCCGCATCCCGAAACCGCCCGGCACCAGAATCCCATCCGCACCGCCCAACAGCGTCGCGGGGTCTTCCTTTTGCATGTCCTCGGCTTCGATTCGCTTGAAGAGCACCCGAGACGAATGGGCGAAGCCGGCGTGCGTCAGCGATTCGTAAATCGACTTGTAGGCATCGATGTGGTCGATGTATTTCCCGACGATCGCGATCGTGACTTCGTGCTTGGGATGCTTGATCCGCTGCATCAGTTCCTGCCAATCGTCGATCTCGAGTGGCCCCGCGTGCAGGCCCAGCTTGTCGAGAATCAGCTTGTCGAGCTTGTTCTCCACGAGGCCCAGCGGGACTTCGTAGATCGAGAACTCCTTATCGACCTCCTCGATCACCGCTTTGTTTTCGACGTTGCAGAAGGCGGCGATTTTGTCGGTGTGCTCGCGGCCGATTGGACGTTCCGTGCGGACGATCAAAATGTCCGGCTGAATCCCGATCTGCCGCAACTGCCCGACGCTGTGCTGGGTCGGCTTGGTTTTCGCTTCGCGGGCGGCTTTGAGGTACGGAACCAACGTCAAATGAATGAACAGGCAATTCTCTTTGCCGATGTCCAAAGGAATCTGGCGGATCGCTTCCAAGAACGGCAAGCCCTCGATGTCGCCCACCGTGCCGCCGAGTTCGGTGATGACCACGTCCACATCCGGCCCGGCGAGATTGCGGACGCACTCTTTAATCTGGTCCGTGATGTGCGGCACGACCTGCACGGTCCGGCCCAGGTATTCGCCCCGGCGTTCCTTTTCGATCACCCGCAAATAAATCTGCCCCGTCGTGTAGTTCGATTCGCGGGACAGCGGGCTATTGGTGAAGCGTTCGTAATGCCCCAGGTCCAAGTCGGTCTCGGCCCCATCGTCGAGGACATACACCTCGCCGTGCTGGTAGGGGCTCATCGTGCCGGGATCGACGTTGATATACGGATCGAGCTTTTGCATCCGCACGCGGAGGCCGTGGCGTTCCAGTAATAGTCCAATCGAGGCCGAGGTCAGGCCTTTGCCCAAGGAACTGACCACGCCTCCGGTGACAAAAATGTGCTTCGTCATGCTGGGAATCAGAGTGGGGTGATTTGACTGCGCGTTATCAGCCGAAATGCGCGTAGCTTCCGGTTCTCGTGATGAACCGGGGTAGCGCGCTGCGGCTAATGAATGCGACAATCATCTGTTGATGGATGGTTAAGCGGCGCGGCACTGCCGGGCGACGAACTGAGCATAATCGCCCGGCGTGTCGATGCCAACTGCATAATGGTCCACAATCGCGACCTGAATGGACGCCCCGGCTTCCAATGCGCGCAATTGCTCCAATTTCTCCAGCCGTTCCAAGGGCGACGGCGGCAATTTCGTCAATCGCAGCAAAAAATCCCGGCGATAGGCGTAAATCCCCAAATGCAGCTTCCACGGGGACTCGTGAGCCAGGAGTTCCTCGATTTGCTCGGGCCCCGCATCCCGGCAGAACGGAATCGCGGCCCGGCTGAAATACAGGGCCCGCCCGTCCGCCGCACACACTACTTTCGTGCACGATGGATCTTCGAGCACAGACCGGCTGCGAATCGGCGCGGCGAGCGTGGCCATTTCCGTTTCGGGGTGAGACAAAAGCGTCTCGACGAGCACATCGATCTGCCGCGGATCGAGTTCCGGCTCGTCGCCTTGGACGTTGACGAGAATCTTCGCCTCCGGGCAGCAGCGGCGGGCGACCTCGGCGATGCGGTCGGTGCCGCTGGCGTGTTCGCCCGTCATCTCGGCCCGGCCGCCGAAGGCTTCGGCGGCCGCGAAAATCTCCGGGCTGTCGGTGGCGACGATCAAGTCCGCCAGCCGGCCCGACCGCGACGCCGCTTCCCAAGTGTATTGCAGCAAAGGCTTTCCGGTGTCGGCCAGCAACAATTTCCCGGGCAGCCGGCTCGACGCGCCTCTCGCCGGGATGATCCCCACCACTCGCATCGGTTCCCTCTCCTTGTGTTGTGTTCTTCTGAGTCAACCGCGGGGTTCTACCACAAGCAAAGGCTCGCAAGCGAGAGCAAACTGTTACTGAACATATGCTTAAAAAACGCCAGAGCCGCGTACGAAGTAAGCGGTATCGCGATCTGTAAATCTAGAAAAACCGCTTACTTCGTGCGCGGCTCTTGGGCTCCCGCAAATTGAGAGATTTTTGCCCACTCCGCCCAATCGACCTCACGCCGAAAAATCGAATCCGTCGATCAAGAAGAGACAGGAACAACATCGCGGCTGCGCTGAGCTTCCAATCTGAACAAACATCAAGGTCCGACGGATGCGTTTCCGGGTTCCCAATTCGACGCTTCGCCGCGGCGGGGCTCTCGCCGTTCTGGTGGCGGGGATGGTCCTTCCGTTGGGGTGTGCCCAGCGGGGCGGCGAATCGGCGTTCCGGAGGTTTTGGGGCTTCGATCACGCTCCGTCCCACACCCTCGACAGCCAACACGTCGAACCCCGCTTTACAAACATTCTGCCCAAGTTCTGGGGTGAGCACTGGACCGAGAATCCCTTCTTAAAATCCGCGGAACCCATTTCAGAACAAGAGCTTGCGGGGACTGACGGTTTTTCCGACGCTGGGAACTCTTTCGATCCCGCCGCCGTTCCCCCGTTGCCTGCCGTTCTGGAACCCCCGGACGACCCAGTGCGATTGGC
The DNA here is from genome assembly GCA_963815195.1 of uncultured Planctomycetaceae bacterium. GTDB lineage: Bacteria > Planctomycetota > Planctomycetia > Planctomycetales > Planctomycetaceae > CAWAVN01. The sequence goes on along the minus strand of CAWFGE010000023.1, from coordinate 64,599 downwards.
GCAACATCAGACGGCCGTCCACGATCTTTCCCCGCCGGCCCCTTCGGAGCCGGCGATCGAGCGGGTCCCGACCGAGCCGCCGGAATTCCAAAGCCCGTCTCAATTGGAGCGGCTCAAGATTGCGATTCGGCACGATGCCAAAACTCCATTGGCTCCGAAGGACTTCGATCAAACCAAGACCGCTCGCCGGCGGGTTGCGACGATGATGCAAACCGCCCGCCGCGAGATGCAGGTCGGCGAATACGAGGACGCGCTCCGCTGGGCGATTGCGGCGGAGCAGTTGGCGGAGGGGGCGGAATTGTTTTTTGGCCCGGACGAAGATCTGCCCGGCGACCTGGTGCGGACATTGCAGGATCGGCTGAAACTGCCCTACGCTCCGCCACCCGCGCCCCCGTTGCCAACCGAATCCACTTCGACTTCCGATCAGAACCCCCAGCCGCCCGAGCTCAGCATTGAATTTCCAACGGAGAAACAGCCGCCGGCCGCCGAGTTGTTGGCTCCCGTCGAAAGCGGTTCAGAGTCCAAGGCCCATGCGACCTCCGCAATGAAGGAAGCCGCGGTCGCCCCGGAAACATTGATCCCGGCCCCTCCCACAGAGGCTCGGATTGCTCCCGGCCAAAGGCACCGCCGAACGTTCAAAGTCGATGCCCGGCGGGTGAGTGCCAATCAGGGGGCGACGGTGACGGTGGAGGGGCAGCTCAATCCGCCGGCCGACCCGCCGCTTCCCGACTTGCCGCTGGCTCCGCCGGCTGCGGAGGAATCCGCGTTGCCCCCGGTCGAACTGGCGATGACGGATCCCTCGCTGATGACCACGCCCGCGCCGCCGTTGCCGCCGCCCAACTCCGTGGAGACGCCCCGCTTCCTGTACGCGGGCTCGGCCAACCTGGATTCGCCTCCGGCACCCGTCAAAAACGTGCGCTGGAACGAAGCGCCGCCGCCGGCGCCCGAGGAACTTTGGTTCGGCTGGATTTTCCCGGTCGTCACCTTCGCGGGGATATTATTGTTCCTCGGCGTTTTCGCTTGGAGACGCCTTCGCGTCTAACCCGGCGAGCGGTCGGCGTCAGCCGGCTGAGCTCTTCCGATGAATCCGGTTCGCGTTTGCGATCAGGTGGAGTCCCCGAGTTCCAGCACCCCGTCCGCGATTCGCCGGCACGCTTCGGCCTGAATTTGCTCAAAACGCTCTGCGTCCCGCGGTTCCAATCTCCATCGCTGGATTTCCTCGAGCACCTTGAGTGCCGCGCGGACGTTCGAGGTGGCGGGTCAAGAGGGACGCAAGCGCGAGCCGGCGGCGAACGGTCTCTTCGTCAAATCGCTCCAAAAACTCCCGCAGCAACTCGGCCGCGGCCCTCCAGTTCCCCGCACGCACGACACCTTTAAGGAGCCTTTCCAGCAAATCCTTAGGGAGATGTTGCGAATGCCGGAGGGCCGAGTACGATTCCCAGGCTTCGTCAAATCGGCCTTCGCTGACAGCGGTTTCCACCTCCCGCAGACGCCTTCGGAGATCGGGCCGATCGGATGCCGCTTCGGGAGTCGCGCGAGTCGGCAGCGCGTCCATCGATTCCTGCCGCGGACAGTCACCGCCGCGCAGCGAAAGCAAGTCCCAGCCTTCGCAATCGACCCACTTCTTTTTGAGCATCCACAGCCCGGCCCCCAATCCCACGCCCGCTCCGAGCAGATGCAGCACGGGCGTGCTCACTTCAAATCCGATCGCCCAGGCGAAGAGGATATTCGTGCCGAGGTAATACAGAGCCACCGTTTGCAGGGTCAGCTCGAACGTATTGATCCAGTGGTAGCGGAAGATGAACACAAACTCGATGCAGTTTTGCGGCGCCCAAAGCCAGGCGATGACGAGCATGGCAAAGATGACGCCGGAAGCTCCGCCGGCTCCCAGCGACTCGCCGGTGTAGTTCAGCATCAGAAATTGGCCGGCGAAGCCGTCCATGAGGCACAATGCGACGTACAGCAACGCGAACCGTAGCGGGCCGACTTTCCCTTCGATCACCAGGCCGAAGATGAAGAGAAACACCATATTGCCGACAAGATGCGCGATGCCGAAGTGCAGAAAGGCCGAAGCGAGCCATTCGCCTGGATGCAAGCCGCGCCCGAAACTGAGCAGCCAGCCCTCGGCCATTTCGCCGCCGCCAGTTTTGACAAACGCGACGATGTTGGCCACGATAATCGCCGAGGTGACGAAGGGGCGATAATAAATGGGCGCATCGGTGCCGATGGGCAGAAACATGACCCGGCTTCCTCAAACCAGACATGGGGACCGTCTGGTTCAGGGCAACGTCAAAAAGCGCACCCGGATCTCGCGATTTTTCCAACCTGATCGGCAGTTCCGTCAGGGCAGGCCGAACCCGAATTGCTCCGCTAGCGGGAACGTTACCGGGCTTCGTCTTACCATCTTTCCCTGCCTTCCCGTCTTTCCTTCCCGTCTCATTTGCCCTTGAGTCGTTAGCAAGTTTGCACTAAAAACTCCGCGATTTCATAAAGCGGAGGTGGGCATGACGTTTCGCACTGCGAACGCAGCGATCATCGCGGCGGTCTGTGGATTGTGAGACTAGACCACGGCGAACCGGCCTGCCTCACGCTGACCATTGGATGAACCCGTCTTTCGCAGGGATGCGAGAATGAGAATCACCCTTCCGCGGGCCTCATCGCGCCGGCGGGCGTCAATCGATAGGGAACCGTCCGCGTCCGCGCGACCGCCGGAACCGGGGCGGATTTGCTCCTGGCGGTGGGCCTTGGCGGGGTTCGTCGTCGTGGCGGGGATGGTGCTGTTTTATCGGCTGGGATCGTTTCGCACGTTCAGCTCGCACGAAGTCTACGCCGTCGTCCCCGCGCGGGAAATGCTCGAAACCGGCGATTGGATCCTGCCCAAGTTCGGCGGCCTCGAGCGCCTGCGAAAACCGCCTCTCGCCTATTGGATTGTAGCCGGCTCCGCCCGGATGCTCGGCGGACTTTCGCCGCTCTCGGCCCGGCTGCCGTCGGCGTTCGCGGGGCTGTTGTTGGCGGGTTTGATGGGCGTATGGGCCTGGCGCTGGTACGGGCCGCGCGTGGGCTGGGCGGCGGCGTTTGTGCAACTGACTTCAGCCTGGTTTGTGATCTTCGCCCGCAAAGCCGAGATCGACATGGCCTTGTGCCTGTTCACGACGACCGCCCTGTTCCTCATCGCCGACGAGCCGCTGGGCGAATCTTCCCGGCGGTCGTTCTTTCGCTGGCTGGCGGTTTACGGATTGCTTTCGCTGGCGTGGCTGGCGAAGTTTCATTACGGGCCGACGATGGTCCTCGCACCCGCTGCGGTGTTTGTGCTCATCGAACGCCGCTGGGATCAGCTCAAAAAGTTTGTGCACCCGCTGGGCTGGGTTTGCTTTTTGGCGGCCGCCCTTGCGTGGCCGATGTTGGTGCTCCGGCATGTGCCCGACGCCTGGGAAATCTGGCGGCGGGAGACGGTCGGCCGGGCGTTCGGCGAGATGGGATCGCATCCGCTGTTGTATTACCTGCCGTTTTTTCTGTGGATGCCCATGCCCTGGACGCTGTTCGCGTTCGCATCCGTCCGCCGAAGTTGGCGCGCCGCTTGGAAAGAAAAAGACCCGAAGGAGCGGTTTCTCTGGGTGTGGTGTTTGACGCAGTTGGTCATCGTGATGCTCTCCGTCAGCAAGCACAAGCATTATCTGCTGGCCATGATGCCGATGTTGACCCTGCTCGCGGCCCGGAGCCTTTCCGAGTCTTTGCACAAGTTCCGGGAAGGCCGCTGGCGGCTGCCTTGGAACTGGATCGGGCTGTTGATCGGGATGAATCTCGCATTGGGCGCGGTTCTCGTTGCGGCGATGGCGAAACAATGGCCGGCACTCACGGGGCCCGCGGTGATCCTGGCGGTGCTCCTGACGTTCGCCGAGGGAGCGGGCTGGATTTTGCTCAACTCCCGCCGGGTATTTCCCGCGATGGCACTCAACGTGTTGACGATCGTGGTCGGAGGCGTGGTGGTCGCGGGCTGGATTCTTCCGCACTGCGACCGCCGGATGAGGGTCCAGGAGTTCGCGGCGGAGATTCGCGAGGAGGTCGTGCCGAATCGGCCCGTGTGCGTGTATCGCATGGAACTCGACCCGATTGTGTACCACCTGGGGTCGCCCGTGTTCCGCCGCGAAACGCCGGCTTCGATCCGGCAGACTTTGGAAGAAGAGGGCCGGCTTTACGTCCTGGGCTACGCGCATTTTGTGCGGGAACTGCAAACCCTCGGCGAAGCTCGCTCCCTGGCCCGACTACCCAAAGGCCAACACGACCAGGAACCCCTCGAAGGCGATCTGGTGCTCGTGAAACTCACCCCGCACCGCCTGGCGGCCAAAACCGCTCCCGGCACGCCCAACGCAAACTGATGCCGCAACGGTTCGTATTCTGTGAGCGGCACGGCGCTATCCCGGGGCTGATTGCACTTCCCACTCGCGCAATGACTTCGCGTGTTGGCGGATTTTTTCGAGGGCCGATAAGAACTCGGCAACGCCAGGTTCGCCTTCCAATAACATCGGATGATGCAGCGTGAGGACTTCGGCATCCGCGCGGGTTGCGTGGAGAAGATCGCCGACGGATCGATACCGGCGCTTGCTGTGCGTCAAATGCAAGGCCCGAAAACCGGGATCGAGGGCAAGCCCCTCCGCCCGCATCGCCCGCGCAAACGTCTCGCGCGACAGGCCTTCAAAGAATTCCTGCGAGTACCAGAATCCCAGTTTGTAAAACGCCGGCTGCAAGTCGCCGGGCGGGTTTTGAAACGGGGCGAGGCCGCCGTCTTTCGGCAGTTGTTCAACTAACGAGTCCACGGCCAAAGTGCGGGTTTCGTTATCGATTTCCAACCGCTGCCATTGCGGGAGAATCGCGGCGGCTTGGAGTTCCGAAAGCGGATAGGCGTTGTTCCCGCGGAGGCGATACAACCGGATTCGCTGGGCGATGCCCGCGTCCTTGGTGATGAGCGCTCCGCCGCGCCCGGCGGTGACGAGTTTGCTGCCGCCGAAGCTCAACACGCCAACATCGCCAAAACTTCCCGCCAAGCGATGGTTCCGTTTCGCCCCCGGCATCTGGCAGGCGTCTTCAATCACCGCGATCGAATGCCGATGCGCCATTTCCAAAATCGCGGGCAAGTTCGCCATCCCGCCGTGGAGATGGGACACCAGCACGGCTTTGGTTTGCGGGGTGATCGCTTTAGAAAAATCCATCGGGTCGAGCGTGCCGGTCTGGGGATCGATATCGACGAGCACCGGCCTGGCACCCAGCGCCAATATGTTTTGCATGTTCCCCGAGAAATCATAATCGGCGAGGATCACCTCGTCGTCGCTTCCCACCGGCACGCCCCGGAGAGTGAGTTCCACGGCGACCGTGCCGCTGGAACACAGCACGACATGCTCGGAGTGATGATCCGCCGCCAATTGCTGTTCGAGGGCCTTGGTGTGCGGTCCGTCGTAGAGTCCCCAACTGCCATCCGCGAGCGCAGCCTCCACGGCCGCACGCACATCCGCCCGCTCCGGCGGCCAAGCGGGCGGCCCCTGCGGACGAACGGCGTCTCCACCCAAAAGCGCGGGAAGGTTTGATCGACTGGTCATCATGGAAATTCATCCGTTCCCAAATACTCGGAAAATGATGTTTATATCTTGAGGGCCGCACGAAGTAAGCGTTTTTTTTATTCCTCAGCCGCGTAGCGGCGACAGCAACGGATTTCTGGGGAAACGGTTCGCTTCCAGGCGCCCTCCGCTTCGCGGCTAAACACCGAAAAACTGAAAACCGAACCCCTCATTGGGTTGGGCAACGGGGTTGCCGTTCCAGTATGATGGAAACCTGAGCCTTTCCCGTTCGACGACCCATCTTACATCCTAACGCGCAGGAGTCAGAGTTCTCCCGTGATTGCTCCGCACGATGAGACTGTTTCTCGCCAGTCAGACGATGCCATGACCTCTTCCGATACTTCCGCCGGTTCCCCGATGCAATCCGCGGAGGAAACGGAGGATGAGAAAACACCGACGACCGGGGATCAGCCGGCCGCCGAGGAATCCGCCGCGGATCAACCTTCCAGCGGCGAGGAAAAACCGGCCGAGAACGCCCCGGCGGAGGAGCTTCCCCAGCAAATCGAGCTGACGCCGGAAATCATCGAAGACGAGGCGCTCCGGAACGATTTCATGCTGCGGTTCGCGGTCGTGCTGTTGGCGGTGCTCTTCGCCTGCACGCAGATCGGCGAAACGGCGACGTTGGTGCACGTCAAAGCGGGCGCGTACATGGCCGGCCACGGCGTTTTGCCCCCGCGGACCGATGTCTTCACCCACACCGCGGCCAAACAGCCTTGGGTCAACCTGTCGTGGCTGTTCGATTTGTTCGCGGCGGGCGTGTATGCGGCGGGCGGTGCGATCGCGCTGACGATCGTCAAAGCCCTGATCGCCGGCGCGACGTTTTTCCTTTTGCTCAAAGCCGTCAAACGCCCGGTCCCGTCCTGGTGGGCTTCGATCTGCGCCGCGTTGGCGTTGATCGTCTGCGCGGGGCAGCTGACCTTTGAACCGCAACTCATCACGCTGTTGGGGCTGGCGCTGACGTTGTGGATCATCTTCCGCTGGCAGCCCGCCGATTCCCCCGCATCGTTGTGGCCCCTCGTGCCGGTGTTTCTCGTGTGGTGCAACATGGACCCCCGCGCGTTTTTCGGTCTGATCGTGCTGATTCTGCTCGCGCTCGGCGAGGGGCTGGGACTCTTCGCCGGCCGGTGTTTTCAGAGCGACGAAGCCAAACGCCGGCAGCTTTGGCTGATGGTGCCGGTTTCGATCGGCGTGTTTTTTATCAACCCCTTCTTCTGGCATTCCCTGATTTCGCCTGCGAGCCTCTACGGCCGGGAATATCCGGCGTGGCGGGAGTTGATGGAACTCGCGGGCGGTTCGCTTCACAGCTATCTCCCGCTGACCGCGGCTGCGTTCTGGCAGAATCTCACGCTGCCGGTCATCACGGCCCTGGTCTTGGCGGCCACGGTGCCGGTGACGTTCGCGCTCAACTGGCGAAATATCGCGCCGGCCCAAGGGCTCTTGTTTTTGGGGATGGCGGGCCTGGGTCTCGCCAACAGCCACGACCTCACCGCCGCCAGCCTGGTGTTTGCAGCGCTTGCGGCGCTTAACGCCCAGGAATGGTACGCGGAGAGTTTTCGGCAGGGTTATTCGGTCGAACTCAGCGAGCGGGTGTTTTCCGTGGGCGGGCGAGCCGTCACCGCCCTCGCGTTTTTCGGGCTGGCGTTCCTGGCGGTCTCGGGACGATTGCTCGGGCCGGGGTCCAACCGGCTCGGCTTTGGGTTTCGGCCCTCGTTGGCGAACCTCATCGAGGGAATCCGGGAGGATCTCAACGAGACCGAAGTCCCGGGGAACGGCTTCAACTTCAGCATTCGCCAAGGCGATGTCTTGATTTGGCTCGATCGCAAGCCGTTCATCGACACCCGCTTGAACGTGTTCACCCAAGACGGGGCGGACAGCGTTTTCGCCCGGTATCGCCGGTTCGCGGAAGCCCTCTCGCCTCTCGCGGTCCAGCGGGACGAAACCCAAAAAGCCTTCCAAGCCCGGCGGCTCGCGCGGGCGGAACTTCTGGAAAAGAGCAAAAAGCAATTTGAAGAATACGAGATCACCCACGCCGTGGTCTCGCTGGGGCCGGACGTGCCGCAGTACGGCGTGCTATTCAATCTGTTTCGATATTCCGATTGGCGGCCCATCCGCCTGGGGCCGATGGCGGCCTGGTTCTATCGCTACAATCCGGAGAAGTCCGGCCTCAACGACCGAACCTACCTGGCCGAGCACGGGCTCGATTTCTTCGAGTTGGCGTTTCGCACGGAAGAGAAAACCGGCGAAAAGGCGGACGCCGAGTCGCCCGGCTATTTCCCGCGTCCGCCCGGCTGGACCGATGAGCTGTTTGCGTCCCCATCCCGGCAGACCAATCCGCCCGACGCGTTGCTCGCCTGGCATTACACGGTCTTGATCAACGACTATTTGCTGCCCGAGCGGAGCACGTTGACTTTCCGCAATCCAGGCGATGTGCAGGCCCTGGAAATCATCAACCAGACCGGGCTGGCTATGGGCAATCTCGCGATTCGTCATGCTCACAAGGCCCTCGAGAAAAATCCCAATTCCACGCTGGCTTACCGGGCCTTGGCGGAATGCTGCCTGAGACTGGTGCTCTGGAACAGGAGACCAGCCAGTTATACGGCCAGCCGCTGGGAAATTCCAAGCGGCGGCTGCTGCAAGCGATTGCCGCTTACAACCAGGCGATCGTCGCCGACCCCGACAATGCCGGCCTGCACCGCGGTTTGGGCACGCTCTACACGAATTCCAATCGGTACGACCTGGCCGTCCGCGAGTTCGAGCGATTCCTGGAACTCACGGAAATGCCGGACGAAGACGATAAGCAAGCCCAGGAAACCTACGAACGCCGATTGCGAATCATCGAGAACCTCAAAGACCAGGTCAAACAGGTTCAGACGAAGATCGACAAGGCGGCCGAGAACAAAGCCTCTGCGATCCAACTCGCCAACATGGCCCAAGAGGGCGGCTGCGTGCTCTTGGCGCTCGAAGCTTCTCGAGACCGCGGACGAATCTCAGCTCTCGAACCCCCTGGTCTCGATGATCCAGGCCGGGCTCGAGCTCGAGGCCGGCGAAATCGAAGAGGCCTACCAATCGCTCGGACGATTGGAAGGCGTGATGAAAGAGCAAGGCGCGGCGGGGTCGTCGGCCCAGGGAAAGGATTTGATCGCGATGTCGGCCTTGGTCGTGGGAGAATACGAGCGGGCCATCGACCTGTGGTCGACCGAAGCGGACGAGATGATGGAGGCGATGATGTTCGCAACGCTCGGCACGCTGCCCATGGCCGAGCGGCCCATCGATCCGCCGCTGTTTCGACGCGTGGGCGACGACTGGGCCTCCGCGAATTGGCAGATGGGATACGTGCTCACGCAGCAATTGCCGCAGATGGCCGACGGACCTTTGTTCAATGCGGCTCTCAGCGACCTGGAGCGGGGCCGGCCAAAGAAGGCCGCCGAGCGGCTGAAGCGGCTCCTCGACATCAATCCAGAATCCATTTATCGCCCGCTCGCCGCCCTCTACATCGGCCACGCGACCGGAGAAAGTGTGGACCTCTTGCCGCCGTCGGCGTTCATTCCCACCTGGCCCGGCATGTTCGCCCCCGACCCCGCCGAGAAACCCCAAAAACCGGAACCCCCGAAGCCCAACGAAACGCAACAGCCCAACACGACCGAAAAACAGCCGCGCGGGAAGTAAGGTCCGCACGCACGTGAGCGGCACGGCCTTGGCCGCCGGTCTTCGCACGAGGAACCGGCGGCTAGCGCCGTGCCGCTCACATCAACCGACAGGTCTGTTAGTTAGTCCCCATGCAGTTCGCGCAATCGGCCGGAGGTGCGGAGCATCCATTGGATCCGCTCGAACTCGTCCAGCCATTCCTCTGTCACGGACGCCAGCAGCGTGTCGCCGTGTCCGCTGGGGCAGGCGGCCCCGGTCAGCGCCCTTGCCATCTGGCGATACTTGGATAAGGTGCGGTCGCCGTATCGCCCGCAGACACAGTTGTCTTCGCTCAAAAACAGCACCGAAGGCACCCGCGGGGCACCGCAAATTGCAAGGTCCCTCGAAAGGTCGGCATGCTCGTCCCGATCGAAGTAGCGAACCTGAATCTTCTCGTTCGCCTGGGCGAAATGCTCGAAGATCGGACACTGATTCACGCAGTCCCCGCACCAGGCCCCCGCCGTCACCAGCACCTTCATCTCGCGGACGAAAGTTTTGAGGAGGGCCGACTGCGCATCTGAAAGCTTCACGCTCTCAAACACGCCCGCCCAGCGGCTCTTCTGATCGGCGTTCGCGTAGCGCTCCAAAAAGCCCGTGTACGTCAAGCCCTCGGCAAACTTCGCGGCATAATCCATGTGAAACTCCTGGGTGAAAAGTCAAAGTTTTTTCTGGCGGGTCGAATCGACAGTTTTCCTATCCGCACCATAATCCCTTCCCGCGAATTTTCCCAGCGAACGAGGCGTTGGGAACGTCAAGAAAAGCACGTCAACATGGGGATAAAAAGGCGAGCGGGGGGCGTAAGCCCCCTGGTTATGTTGAGCCGTTCAAGAGTTTAAATTACTTCCTTGGCGATCCTTATGATGTCGGAAGGTTTTCCCAATTTGCTCCAAACGGTATGAACCATGTTTCCGCCGCGGCGGGATTCCTGCTATCTTCAATTGTCGATGCTGATACCAGGCGGCTCGTTCATTTTTGCACTTTTCGACTCCTTCTCCTTCCATCTCTCCAGCGGGACTCGGAACCATGACTGATGAATTTCGCGATGTCGATGTCGAACAGCAGATCGGCGAATTGATGGACCGGATTTCCGAAATGCGCGAGCAATGCCGGTATCGGTCTTCCTCGCGGCTCAGCCGGGAACTCAAGCGGTTCGCCAAGGCCGAGAAGCAGATCATCCCCTACCTGCACGCGAATTTTTACCTGATGAACGATGCCCAGTCTCTTCTGGACGTGGAGACGGGCCTCGAGGCGGCGGTGGATTCGATTGCGTTTCTGGAGAGCGAAGACAAAGCCCGCAAGCTCCAGCCGGAATTGCCCGAAGACCATTATTATTACACCGTGAACTGGATGTCGTCCTGCGCTTACGACAACCTCGCCACGCACACCGCCGAGAAGGAAGGCTACAACTCCGAAGGCGTGCACGATTGCATCAACGAGGGGATCCAGGTCTGCCGGCGAACGGGAAAGCTGGAATGCGTGACGTGCTTTCGCGAATACGCCACCGATGTGTACCGGGCCGCGGACGACATTGACATGGCCCTGCACTATGCGCGGATGATCGCCGGGAACGCCCAGCCGGATTCCGACAACGACCGCCGCTGGGTGGGGGCGAAAGACGCGGCGGAACTGTTGCTCCTCAGTGGGCAACTCGCCGCCGCCCGGGACGCGGGGATCGAAGCGCTCAAGCTCGCGGAGACGTATCACTCGGTGCTCTCCGCTCAGATGGAGTCGGCGGGATTTTTGGCGACGGTGCTGGAACTCGAAGGCCGCCCCGAAAAGCTAGAGGCGATTCTCGCCGAGTGCGGCGTCGACGCGTCGGCGTTTCCCGAAATCGAAGCCGACGAATACCCGCAACTCGATCTGCTCCGCGCGATGCACGAAGCCGTCGCCGCGTGTTGCCGGGGCGAATATGAAGGGGCGATTTCCCGTTTGGTCGATTGGGACCGCAAAATGCTTTCACAGAAGTGTTTGTCCCATTGGTTGGAAGTTCGGCTGCGGTTGATTGCGGTGCATCGGCTCGCCGGGCTGGAAGACAAATCGGCGGCCCTCGTTCGCCAGTTGGAACCCAAAGCCCAAGCCGCCCGCGATTGGCTCACGCTCCGCCGGCTGAACCTCTTGAAGTCGGGAGAAGTCCGCCCGAATCCGATTGCCACGCTGGGGACTTTCGAAACGGGCTTGTTTGCCGAGTCTGCCCCCGAGACCGCATCAATGGCCGCGAAGACCCAGGCGAGTTCGTCCAGCACGGAAGCATCGCAAACCGAACACGAAAGCCGGAACGCCAAAAACCTCGACGAAGAGGACACCCCGCTCAAAGCCAAACTCGACGAGTACGTGAAGAGGCTCCAGGAATCCGGCGGCGAGGAAGAAGTCTGCCGGTCCGTGCAAAAGGCGATGATGGCCTACACCGCCGAGATGGTGGAGCATCCCCGCGATGCGGCCCGGCTGATTCACATGGCCCATGTCTTCAGCAGTCTGAGCGAGAACGCGGGCGAGGTGTGGGAATGGTCGCAGCAGTTTCTCAAAAAGTTTTCGCAGGATGCCGTCGTGATGAACGTCGTCGCGGATCTGGGCGACACCGCCCGCGAAACCACCGACGAGGATCCCGACGCGATCGCCACGGTCGAAGAGCTCGAACGCATGCTGCGGGAATCGCTGGATCTCGACCCGCACCACGCGGGCAACTTTGCGCGGGCGGGGGCCTTCTTTTTGCAGCACGGCGAGATGGGCGAAGCCGAGCGCTGCTACGCCCGGAGCTTTCGATTGGACCGCAGCCGCAGTGATGTGGCCCTTCGGCTTGCGGACCTTTACAACGAGACCGACCGCGCCCGCGATGCCATGGCGGTGCTCGATTTGTGCGTGCGGGAAGGCTGCGACGATCCGGCGGTTTACTGGCAGGCGGGGCAGATCGCGTTCGAGCAGGAAAAATACGACTGGGTGCTGACCTATTACAACCGCCTGGAAGCGATCTGGCCCGAGAAACCCTGGGTGCCTTTCTTTTTGGCCTGGGCTTTGATGGAGAGCGGCAAGTACGACGAAGCCTTGAAAGCCTTGGACTCCGAATCACTCCGCAACAAGGAATGCCGTTACCACGTGGACGCATTGCGGGCGTGCCTGTGCGGAGCGGAAGGCTTGAACGATCCCCCGCGGTTCCGGAAGGAACTCGCGAAGTTGCTCGAACACCGGTTGACCGAGGCGGAGTCTCTCTCGCAGCGGGATCTCACGCGGCTGTTCCACAAATTGACGAAGGCCGCGGTTTGCCTGCCCCCCGACGATGAAACGCGAAGGGCCTTTCAACAGTTGTCGTTGCAGTCGGGATTGGCGGCGGAGACGCTGTTCGAGCCGCACCGCGCCGCCGAGCCGCCCGAGGAAGGCATCAATTATTTTGTGGTCCTCATCCGGCAGCCGCTCGACGAGAATTGGCCCAATCATCCCGGCTGTTTGAGCGGGCAGGAGCAATGGCCCGCGTACGTTTGTCCTTGGGGTGTGCTTGCCCGCGATGAAGAGGAAGCCGAGCAGTGGGCGCGAAAATGGCAGTCGCAGTGCTACCCGCTGGAGATGGAAGTGCTCGACGTGCAGCTTCAGAACGAGGGCTACCGCGATTCGCCGGGCATCGTCTGGCAAGGGGCGCATCAGCCGCCGTTCTTCGCGCTCGACGACGAGGACGAAGATTTTGACGACGACCTGGACGATGATTTCGATGACGACGACCTCGACGAACTGGAATGAACCCGCGCAAACTGCAACAACACCGGCCTTGGCCCTTAAAGCTTTGCCAACGCGTGTGGTCGAACCTCGTCGATGAAGCCGTCGGCCTGTTGATCCTGCGGGTGGTCTTTCATTATCGCAAGCATTCCCTCGCGGCCGGCGAGCCGTTTTTTGAACCGTTTGACGGGCTGTTCAGCGGCGAGTTGGAAACCGTGTTCCGCCCGGAGCCGCCGCGGTTGAATTTGTGGGAAAACCTGCGGGAGCGCACCTCGCGGGACAGCCGGACGGCTTGGGATTTTTCGTTTCCCAGCCCCGTGTTGACGTCCGTCCCCGAGAACGCCCAGGTCCAAGCGCGGATGTGGACCCGCGGAAAAGAACCGGCGCGGCGGTGCATCGTCGGGGTGGACGGCGTGGTGCAGGTCCATGCGAACTGGTTCGGTCAACTCGCGGATGAACTCAACCCCGCCGGCATCGATGTGATCATGATGGATGCCCCGTTCAATTTCCGCCGGACGCCCGCCGGCTATCGGCCCGGGCAACTGATTCTAAGCGGCGACTTGGAGCATCAACTCTCCGTGACCCGCCAGGCAGTGCTCGATCAATGGACGCTCGTCAAAAACCTCCAAGCGGAAGGCCGGGAGGTGGGGCTGGTCGGCGTGAGCTTCGGCGGCTGGATGTCGCTGATGACCAGCGTCGTCGCGTCCGATCTGCAATGGGTCACAGCGGTCGCTCCGCCCGTCGATCTGGAAACTCTTTTGGACGAGGGCGGCACGATCGTCCGCGCGGTGCGGCGGGGATTGGGGCCCGGCCCGCTGCCGGAGGAAACCATTCGCCGAGCCGTCAAAGCCGTCACCCCCTCGAATTGGACGCCCCGGCTCGATCCGCGCGGATTTCTCTTTACGCCGCCGAGTTCGACCGCTTCGTCCCCACGCACCGGATTCGCGAACTCGCCGACCGCTGGGATGCCAGGTTCACGATGCATCCCACCGGCCACATGGGCCTCACCCAAAAGAGCCGCTACATCCAAATCGTGGCTGAGGAAATTCTGAAACGCTGGAGTTGAATATCCGTATGCCCATCAGCCGGCACCGGTTTCTTCGCGTCGGCACCTGAAGCGGCTGACGCATCACCCGGACAAAGCGCAACATCAGTCATCTCAAAGGAATAGGAAAAACCTCTTTCCTCGCCGGCCGTTTCGCGCTAAGATTCCTCCGTCTGGACCCATTTCGCCCGCCTTCCCGCCTTTCCCCCATCGAACGCGGTAGTGACAGCCTCCCCGTCAAATTGCTATATTCCGAATTGACCCGACTCACCGGCGTGGGCCGTCGCCGCGCCGTCCTCATGTAAAACACGCGAAAGGTTTCCCCATGAAACGTGCAGGGATGATCGTGACTTCGTTGGCCGCCATCGGATTGCTGGTGTTTATGTTCCAAGGCTACGCCCAGGATGCCAAAACCAATCCCGCCCCGAAATCCGGCGAGTTCAAAACCACCCAAGAGAAAGTCAGCTACGGCTTGGGGATGAACTTCGGCAACAACATCACCCGCAGCTTGAAATCCCAAGACATTGATGTGGATTCGGCCGCGTTGTTGAAAGGCCTTCAAGATGCCTTGACAGGCAAGGAATCCCGCGTGCCCGAGAAGGACTTGGAGGCGGCTTTCGAGGCCTTCCAGGAAGAATTGATTGCCAAGGCCAAAAAGCGCAAAGAGGACCAGGCTCTCGAACGTCTGAAAACCGACCCCGTCTTCAAAGCCCAGGCCGACAAGAACTCCCAAGAAGGAACCGCCTTCCTTAACGAAAACAAAGCCAAAGAAGGCGTGAAAACCACCGAAAGCGGTCTGCAGTATCAGGTACTGAAAGCGGGCACCGGCAAGAAGCCCGCCAAAACGGACATCGTGAAAACGCATTACCACGGCACCTTGCCCAACGGCGAAGTCTTCGACAGCTCCCGTGGAACGCAAATCCCCCGCCACGTATCCGGTCGATGGCGTGATCGCCGGCTGGACCGAAGCCCTGCAGATGATGCCCGTCGGCTCCAAATGGCGGCTGGTCGTGCCCTCGAAAATAGCCTATGGCCTGAGCGGGGCCGGCAACAAAATCGGCCCGAACCAGGTGCTCGTGTTTGAAGTCGAATTGTTAGACATCGTCACCCCCGACACCAAGGCATCCCCCGCGCAGAACTAAATCTGAAGAATCCCCCGGCCCGAATCGTAAGAATCCAACGGGGCGATCTGGCAAGAATCTTCTGTGACATCCGATAGCCCAGGATCGCGGACCGTTCCGCCTCCTGGGCTTCCCTTCATATCCGGAGGGAATTTGTGTCAAATAGTCGCGATCGCCGGGAACGAAGAATCAATGAACGCTCTTGCCTTTGTCCCCTCTCCCCTTGGGGGAGAGGGTTAGGGTGAGGGGGCCGAATGGGAGTGGATCATCGTTCCCGCCAATCGCAACGCAAACGTATTCAACACCCCTCGAAAGCCTTCACCATGAAAACCGACGAACTGCGGGAAAAGTACCTTTCGTTTTTTGAATCCAAAGGCTGCATCCGCCGGCCCAGCGATGTGCTCGTCCCCAAAGACGACAAGACCGTGCTGTTCACCCCCGCCGGGATGAACCAGTTCAAAAACCAGTTCCTAGGCATCGGCAAGCTGGAATTCTCCCGGGCCACGACCTGCCAGAAATGCCTCCGCACCGGCGACATCTCCAACGTCGGCGTGACGGCCTACCACCACACCTTCTTCGAAATGCTCGGCAATTTTTCCTTCGGCGACTACTTCAAAAAAGAAGCCATCCACTGGGCCTGGGAATTTCTCACCGACAAGAAATGGCTGGGCCTCGATCCCGAGCGACTGTCCGTCACCGTCTATCTCGACGATGACGAGGCCTACAACATCTGGCATAACGAGGTCAAACTTCCCGCCGACCGCATCCAGCGCGAAGGCGAGGAAGAAAACTTCTGGCCGGCCTCGGCTCCGTCCCAAGGCCCCGACGGCGTCTGCGGCCCGTGCAGCGAGATCTATTACCACCCCCCCAACGGCGGCAAAGCGGTCGAGATCTGGAACCTCGTCTTCACGCAGTATAACCGCGTGGGCGATCCGCCGGACAACCTCCGCCCGCTCCCCAAGAAAAACATCGACACCGGCATGGGCCTCGAGCGCACCGCCTCGGTAATGCAAGGCGTCCAAAGCAATTTCGAAATCGATATCTTAAAACCCGTGTGCATCGCGGCCGGGAAGGCCGTGGGCGTGAAGTATCAATTCGACAGCCCCGAAGGCCGACCGCTCCGCCGAATTGCCGACCACGTGCGGGCGATCACGTTCTGCATCCACGAAGGCGTCGTCCCGGACAAGCAGGAGGAAAACTACGTCGTCCGCCAACTCCTCCGCCGGGCTTTGCTCGAAGGCTATCTGCTCGGCCAGAAGGATCCGTTTTTATACACGCTCGTCCCGGCCGTGGTCGAAGTCATGAAACCCGCCTACCCCGAACTCGCGGAGACGATCGATTCCGTCCAAGGCACGATCAAAGAAGAAGAAACCCAGTTCCTGGGCACAATCGAGCGCGGCCTCGACCGCTTCGAAACATGCGTGGAGAAAGCCCAGGCTTCGGGCGTTTCCAAAATCTCCGGCGAGGATGCTTTCACGCTGCACACCCAGGAAGGGTTTTTGATCGAACTCACCGAAGCCATGGCCGCCAAGCGGAACTTGGACGTCGATCGCAAAAAGTTCAAGGAGTTGCTCGAAGGTCATCGAACTATCAGCAGCAGCGAAGGCTATATGGACTCGGTGATGGCCGAGGGGCCGTTGGATGCGATTCGCAAGACCTCCGGCGGCACGGAGTTTCTGGGTTACGATGTCACCGAAGCCGAGGCCGAAATCGTGGGCATCATCGCCGAGAAACGGCTCGTCGAGGAACTCACCGAAGTCGGCCACGATTCGCCCGTGGGCGTGGTGTTGGACCGCACTCCGTTTTACGGCGAAGCCGGCGGGCAGGTCGGCGACGTGGGCACGCTGTCGGGCGAGGGCTTTCAATTTCAGGTTCTCGATACGCAAAAAGAGGGCGATCTCGTCCTACACGTCGGGCATCTGAAAACCGGCAGCTTAAAGCTCGGGGCCAAGGTGAAAGCCGTCGTCGAATGTGACCGCCGGGCCGGGATTCGCCGGGCGCACTCGGCCACGCATCTCTTGCATCATGCCTTGCACCAAGTCGTCGGCGAGAAAGCCACGCAGCGCGGCTCCAAGGTGGAGAACGACCGCCTCAGGTTCGACTTCGCCCACAACCGCTCGCTCACCAAAGAGGAAATCGAACGGGTCGAGGACATCATCAACAGCAAGATTGCCGAGGGTTCGCCGATCATCACCGCCGTGATGGATCTCGATGCAGCCAAGAAACTCGGGGCGATGGCTCTGTTCGGCGAGAAGTACGGCGACCGCGTCCGCGTGGTCACGATGGGCGAATACAGCCGGGAGTTCTGCGGCGGCACACATCTCACGAACACCGGGCAAGTCGGCCTCTGCAAAATCATCAGCGAAGAACCCGTGGCCAAGGGCGTGCGGCGGATCGAAGCCCTCACCGGCAAACAGGCCCTCCACAAAATCCGCGAGACGGAAGAACTGCTCCAGGAACTGGTGGGCCTCTTAAAAACCCCGCAGCCGCAGGATTTGCCCCGCCGGGTGGAAAGTCTGCAAAACGAACTCAAGGACGCCAAACGCGAACTCGCGAAGCAGACGCTGAAGTCCGTCAGCGGCGAGGTGGACGAGTTGATCGCCGAGGCCGAGGAGGTGGACGGCGTCAAGATCATCACGCACATCGCGAAGGGTGCGACGCGGGAGACGCTCCGCGACTTCGCCGACCAACTCCGCAGTAAAGGCGGCCCCGCCGCGATTCTGTTAGGCTGCGAAATCGAAGGCAAAGTCGCGCTGTTAGCCGCCGTGAGCAAAGACCTCATCAAACGAGGCGTCACCGCCAACGACTGCATCAAAGCCGCCGCCAAACCCGTCGGCGGCGGAGGCGGCGGCCGCCCGGACCTCGCCGAAGCCGGCGGCAAAAACCCCGCCGGCCTCCCCGACGCCATGAAAGCCGCCGCGGACTTCTACCGCGGGAGACTTACCACCTAAGCGAGACTCCTCATGGTTGCTCTCCTGGAAACGCTCAAATTCTTTGGCTTTCTTGCAATGTTCATTGCGGGCATTGTCTTGGTGGTCAAGGCAATACGGACACAGGAGCAAAACGGGAAACCCCTCAATCCGGGAGTGCGTGGACTTTGTGCAATTTTGGGAATAGCAATTTCCGTTGGGTCAACATGGCCCATGGTCCAGGCGCTCCGTGTCTTCGGTACTCACTTGGAGTTTCAGCAAAAGCAGAACCGACGCTTTCACTTGGAAGACGCCTATGCCAGAGCGGAGACAATGTTATGGACGGCAATGGAGGCGATTGGGGAGCAGAGATATGAAGATGCAATCCAACTGGCGAATGACTCCATTCGGTTAGGAGAGGGAATTACTATCAAACGCGATTTCGAAGAGCCAAAAGAGTATAGCTTGGGATTAGCTCACGGAATTGCCGGGCAGGCATTGTATTACTTGGATCGCTACGAAGAAGCACAAACACGTTTGGAGCAAGCGATCCAGGCCGATCCCAAGGAGCCAATGGCCGTTCTGACGCTCGCATGGTTTCTTGCGACGTGTCCCGAGGAGCAGTTTCGGGATGGGGACAGAGCGTTGAAACTGACCCAAAGCGATTACGAAGCCCGTTGGGCCAGTTGGCAGCACGCAGTCGTTCGGGCGGCTGTCTATGCGGAATTGGGTCGTTATCAAGAAGCGGTTCTTGAGATGGACAGTGATTTTGTTCTCAAATTCGGCGGCTTCGAGAAGCCTTTTTTGATGAAGCAACTCGCCTTTTACAAGCGCAATGAACCTTATCGAAAAAAGCGTGGTGACCGAGCATTTATCATTCACACGTCCAAGTTTCCGGAATGGTAACAATTGATGTAGGCCAATTTTTAGTTCGAGGTCGCAACTCGTTCGCAGTCGGCAGAGCCCGCCCCACACCTTTTCATTTGAATCACCATATGCCTTTATACATTCCCACGATCCAAGATGTCCACGAGGCCGAAGCGCGGGTTCGGCCGCATGTTTCTCCGGTGCCTTTGATTCGCTCTTATGAATTGGAAAAGGCATTGGGGCTGGCGGACGGTCGGCGGGTCTGGATTAAGGATTATGGTTGGACGCCGGTGGGGTCGTTTAAGTTGCTCGGGGCGCTGAATTGGATGGCGTTCCATCGGGATGAGATCGGGGATCGGCCGGTGGCGGCTCACTCGTCCGGGAATTTTGCGTCGGGGATTTCCTATGCCGGGATGCGGTTCGGCAAGCGGGTGATCATCGTGATGCCCGAGACCGCGCCCCAGGTGAAGTTCGATCGCACGCGGTCCTTTGGTGCGGAGATTCGCACCTATGATATTTCCACCGATCACGAAACCGGCCAGCGGGACCAAATCACGCGGGAGATTGCCGAGGAGGGGAAAGGGATTCAGGCTTCGCCCTATGATGATCCCCACGTGATCGCTGGGAACGGCGTGGGGGCATTGGAAGTGGTCCGCGATTTGAAGGCCGGGGACCGGACGATTTCGCATTTTCTCTGCCCGGTCAGCGGCGGCGGTTTGATGGCCGGGCAGGCGCTCGCGATTGCCGATGGTTTTCCCGCGGCCCAAATCGTCGGCGTCGAACCGGACGGGGCCGACGATTTTGCCAGATCGCTGGCGGCGGGACAGCGGGTGCGAATCGAGCATCCCCAGAGCATCTGCGACGGTTTGCTGTCTTATGACGTGGGAGAGCACAACTGGCCGATTCTGAGCCGACTGGTTCGCACATCGGTCGCGGTTCCCGATCGGGAAACTCGGCGGGCGATGAAATGGGTCTACGATCATCACGGATTGCGAACCGAACCCTCCGGTGCCATCACCACCGCCGCCCTGTTGTCGGGACAAGTCGATTTGAGCGGCGAGGGAGACATCGTGGTCGTCATGAGCGGCCGCAACGTGGACGAAGACGCCTTCCGCAAGTGGATCGACCAGTAGTAGACAATAGGTCAATCTCCTGCCGGCGGGAGCCTGCCCTACTGCTACTCGACTCGATTGAGGTTAGGACTGTTTTTTAGTAGCGTAGGTCCCTTGTGCCGGCCCTTGAGGATGTCATTCGCAGAGTCGGCAGGGTGGCATGCTCATGGCTTTGCATGAGCATGTCTTCTGCAGGTTCGATGAGTCCGTGACGTGACTTTGTCATTGGATTGAGGGGCCGTGTCTTCGATGCCGAGAAACCAGGGTTTCGTCAAAACTCATGCTCATGCAAAGCCATGAGCATGCCACCCATCCGTTCATAAACCTCGCCTTCGGCCACGCGCTCACTCCTTCCGTTGGCTTTTTCCACACCGTGATTTGGGTCGCGTCCACGCCGTCGTCTTGTCACCCGTGACCGCCGCCGACGCCACCTTAGCCTTGAACGCGGCCCCCGATATCCGCCGCTCCCGCATGGCCAAAGGCGTCGGCGTTTCAGTATGATTTGATAGAAAAAGAAGACAGCAAATCTCCATTCGCCCTTTGTGCCACCCTCTCCCCCAAATGTCTGAAACAACCTCCATCTCCCAACTCGAACGCGACATCAAGTGCAGGACAATGTCGGATATGCCGTGAGCAGTCTCGAAACGGACAAAACGTTTCTCTCCTTGGAGTCCATTGAGCAAGAGCAAAAGCGACTGTCCCGCTTTGCGGAGTTGGCCAAGGGCCTTATTACGAACGAAGACCAACCCAATCCCGGCAAATGATCCGGGCGATTTGAATAATGAAGGGCGCTCACTCATGGATACTGATCTCTATTCCGAACTCAACAACGATGAACGGGCCTTTGCCGATGTCGCACTTCGTGTGATTTCGTTCCTTGTCTCCCCCGAAGTGACTCGCACGCGGGATTGCATTGAGATTATTCAGGAAACCGAACCGGGTGTGGTTGTGTTGGTCACGCCCGAGTCGATCGAGTTTCGTATTCCCAGCGTGGAATGGACGCACGGAACTCACGGTCCGGTGGGGATCAGCCGATTTTGGAAACGGGCTTCGCACGCCCGGCTTTCGGATGAACGACTCCAAAAATTGCTCGATCAAGCCCGGCAGACGCGGCAAGCGGAAATTCGGCCTTGTCACTTTTGTCAGCGACCGACACCCATTGAACATGCCCACGAGATGGAGGGGAAGCATGTCTGTCATGGTTGCGCGGAACACCATCTGGGAGTTGTCCATTGAACCGACCATTTGACGAACACGACATTCTCACGCATTGTGCTCTGCGATTTGATGGGTATGCCTATCTGGAGCAAAGTGGGTTTGATCATCAACAGGCGCTCGAGGACTTTTTCCAAACGGGGGAATGGAATCTCTCTCCTTTGGAAGCGATGACCACCTTGTTCACGCTTCAGCGGCAGGGTGGCATGCTCATGGCTTTGCATGAGCATGTCTTCTGCAGGTTCGATGAGTCCGTGACGTGACTTTGTCATTGGATTGAGGGGCCGTGTCTTCGATGCCGAGAAACCAGGGTTTCGTCAAAACTCATGCTCATGCAAAGCCATGAGCATGCCACCCATCCGTTCATAAACCTCGCCTTCGGCCACGCGCTCACTCCTTCCGTTGGCTTTTTCCACACCGTGATTTGGGTCGCGTCCACGCCGTCGTCTTGTCACCCGTGACCGCCGCCGACGCCACCTTAGCCTTGAACGCGGCCCCCGATATCCGCCGCTCCCGCATGGCCAAAGGCGTCGGCGTTTCAGTATGATTTGATAGAAAAAGAAGACAGCAAATCTCCATTCGCCCTTTGTGCCACCCTCTCCCCCAAATGTCTGAAACAACCTCCATCTCCCAACTCGAACGCGACATCCGCCAGGCGATGGGGGCGGAGCGGTTTCGGCTGCGCCGCAGGCTCCGAAACATCAGAGACGCTCAAAAAGCCGGGAAGCCATTTGACCGCAATCTTTCCCGGCTCGCAAGAGATGTGGAAAAATCGGTCCAGCAGCGAAAAGACCGCACCAGCAACGTCCCCGCGACCCGGTACGACCCGGAGTTGCCGATCACGGCGAAGAAGGACGAAATCGCCGCCGCGATCCGCGAGCATCAGGTGATTGTCGTTTGCGGGGAGACGGGGTCGGGGAAATCGACGCAGCTTCCCAAAATCTGCCTGGAGATCGGCCGGGGCATCGATGGGATGATCGGCCACACCCAGCCCCGCCGGATCGCCGCCCGCTCCGTCTCCGCCCGCATCGCCGAGGAACTCGGGTCGCCGCTCGGGCAGCAGGTGGGATTCAAGATTCGCTTCACCGACGCCACCAAGCCGAGCACCTACATCAAGCTGATGACCGACGGCATTCTGCTCGCCGAGTCGCAGAACGACCGCTTCCTCAATCAGTACGACACGATCATCATCGACGAGGCCCACGAGCGGTCGCTTAACATCGATTTTCTGTTGGGCTACATCAAGCGCCTGCTTCCGAAGCGGCGGGATTTGCGGCTGATCATCACCTCGGCCACGATTGACGCCGCCCGCTTCAGCGAGCACTTCGCGGGCGACAGCGGGCCGGCTCCGGTGCTCGAAGTTTCGGGCAGGACCTATCCCGTCGAAACCCGCTACCGCCCGCTGATCTCCGAAGACCCGGAAGACGAAGGCGAACCCGATCCGATGGATTGCCTCAAAGCCGCGGTCGATGAACTCGCGCTGGAAAAACCCGCGGGCGACATGCTCATCTTTCTGCCGACCGAGCGGGACATCCGCGAAGCCGCCCAGACGCTTCGTGGCCATAAAATCCCCTTGGACGCTCCGGGTCGGCTGACGGACATCCTCCCGCTTTACGGCCGGCTTTCGACTAAAGAGCAAAACCGCGTGTTCCAGCCGTCCAAGTGGCGGCGGATCGTGCTGGCGACCAATGTCGCCGAGTCCTCGCTGACAGTGCCCGGCATTCGCTACGTCATCGACACAGGCACCGCCCGCATCAGCCGGTATTCCGCCCGCTCGCAGGTGCAGCGGCTGCCGATCGAACCCATCTCCCAAGCCTCCGCCGACCAGCGGAAAGGCCGCTGCGGCCGCATCGGTCCCGGGATTTGCATTCGGCTGTATTCCGAAGAAGATTACGAAAGCCGCGACCGCTTTACGCCGCCGGAGATCCAGCGGACGAACCTCGCGTCGGTGATCCTGCAAACGATGTCCCTTGACCTGGGGCATCTCGAAGATTTTCCATTTCTCGATCCGCCCAAGTCCTCGGTGATCCGCGACGGTTACAAAACCCTGTTCGAGTTGGGGGCCTTGGATGAGAAAGAATGCCTCACCGACATCGGCAAGCAGCTCAGCCGATTGCCGGTCGATCCGCGGATCGGGCGGATGATTCTCGCGGGAGAGGCGGAGAATTGTCTGCACGAAGTCTTGATTATCGCGTCCGCCTTGGAACTCCAGGACCCGCGGGAACGGCCGCTCGACAAACAGCAAGCCGCCGATGCCGCGCATGAGCAGTTCAAGCACGAGGATTCCGATTTTCTCAGCCACCTGAAGCTGTGGGATTTTTATCATAAGCTGCGAGGTGACGTTTCGCGGAGCCGACTGCGAAAAGCCTGCCGGCAGCATTTTCTATCCTACAACCGTCTGCGGGAATGGGCGGACATTTATCAGCAACTGTTGCGGCTAGTGGAGGAAGCGGGCTTTAAGCTTCAGAAGCGGAAGGATGATTTCGAGGCGATCCACCGGGCGCTATTGACCGGGCTGTTATCGAACATCGCCTACCGTGCGGAGACCTTTGAATACACCGGCGCGGGTGGGACGAAATTTCAGCTTTGGCCCGGCTCCGGTTTGTTCGAGAAAAAACCCAAGTGGGTGCTCGCGGCGGAACTCGTGGAAACCAATCGGCGGTATCTCCGCACGGCGGCGAAGCTCAACCCGAACTGGATCGAACCCCTCGCCGGGCATCTCATCAACAAGAGCCACAGCGAACCGCATTGGGACGCCGAGGCCGGCTCGGTGATGGCTTTTGAAAAAGTCTCGCTGTTCGGGCTGACAATCGTCCCCCGCCGGTCCGTGCGGTACGGGCCGATCGATCCCGTCAAGTCGCGGGAGCTTTTCATTCAGCACGGCTTCGTCGAAGGCGAGATGGAAACCCGGCTGGAGTTCTTCGCCCACAACCGAAAGCTCCTCGATGAGGTCGCCGGCCTGCAGGCGAAGTCCCGGCAGCGCGATTTGCTGTTGGGCGAAGCGGCCCAGTTTGAGTTTTACGACAAACGCCTGCCCGCGGATGTGTTCGATGTCCAGAGCCTCGAACGCTGGTGGAAAGACGCCAAACACCGGGAGCCGCGGTTATTGTTTATGAGCAAGTCGGACCTGCTCAAAGAGGGCGGCGAAGTTTTGGCGGATGACGATTTCCCCAACGCCCTCACCATCGACCGCATGCGGCTGCCTTTGGAATATCATCTGGAGCCCGGCTCCGCAGAGGATGGCATCACGCTCGTCGTGCCCAAGGAGGGCGTGAACCAGCTCGATCCGCAGCGGCTTGGCTGGCTCGTGCCGGGGCTGCTCGAAGAAAAAATCACCGCCCTCATCAAGTCGCTGCCCAAGGATCTTCGCCGGAACTTTGTGCCCGCACCGGACACGGCCAAAGAAGTGCTGAAAGTTTTGCACTTCGGCCAAGGCGACATGACAGCGGAGGTCGCGAAGGTTCTCAGCCGAATTGCGGGCGAGCCGATCCCGCCGAGCGCGTTCGACACCGCCCGGCTGCCTTCGCATCTGCGGATGAACGTCCGCGTGGTCGATGAAACAGGCGAAGCCCTCGCGGCGGGGCGGGACTTGGGGATTTGCGCGGGGAACTCGGGTCCGAAGCCTCCGCGAGCTTCGCGGCGATGGACGACCGCACCTGGAACCGGCCGGACCTCACCGAATGGAACTTCGGCGACCTGCCTGCCGAGGTCCAGGTCAACCGCGGCGGCGTGACCTTACGCGGCTATCCCACGCTGATCGACCGCGGCGAAAGCGTCTCGCTCGAGCTCGCCGACACGCCGGAAAAAGCCGCCGCCCTCGTTCGGCAAGGCGTGCGGCGGCTGTTTATGCTCAAGATGAAAAAACACCTGGGGACCCAGGTGGATTATCTGCCGAGCCTCAATCAGATTCTGCTCCACGCCGCGACCTTGCCCGGCGGCACGAGCGGATTTCGGCAACAGCTCGCCGAGTGCATCGCCGACCGCGCCCTGTTCCCCGACAACACCGTCCCTAAGAAACAAGCCGAGTTCGAGAACCTTTTGAAAGTGGGCAAGAACCGCATCAGCGTGGCGGTGCAGGATGTGACGAAACTCATCAAACCGCTGCTGGAAAACTACCACGCGATCCAGTTGCCCCTGGAAGGCACGTTTCTCCCCGCGCAAGACTACGCCGTGGATGACCTCCGCGAGCAACTCGCCCATCTGGTCCAGGAAGGATTTCTGGCGAACACGCCCTGGGCTTGGTTGTGGCAGTATCCCCGCTACTTCCGGGCGATGAAGTACCGCTTGGACAAACTCACCGCCGGCGGCCTGGCTCGCGACCGCCAAAGCCACAACGTCATCGCCAAGTTCTGGAACCGCTATCTCCAGCGCGCCCTGGAGCATCACCAGCGGGAAGTTTACGATCCGCACCTGATCCACTTCCGGTTTATGATCGAAGAACTCCGCGTGTCCCTCTTCGCCCAACAACTCGGCACCGGCATCACGGTTTCCGAAAAACGCCTGGAAGGCCAATGGCAAAGGGTGCGCCCGTAGATATTTATGAAGAATGAAAGCACATCCGTCGTACAATTCTAACGTAGCCGCCTTATAACTCGTACGACTGGTTTCGTTCAAAAGGAGCAACGCTATGCGGGTGAGCCGGTTGGCCGTAGTGAAAGGTGAAAATATCAATGTACAGGACTTTATAAGGCAGATCCTGGACAACCAATTTGCGGATGTGAGGGGAATGCTACAATTGCCTAGGCCGGACGTCGGGATTGAACCAGCCTGTAATTATTCGATCGTATCATCTCTTACCAACTTGATCAGCGGTCTTTCCGTCACTATTTTCAAACCCAAAAGTCTATTGGAGGGCAGTGTTCGCTCCAAGTACGGCTCCGGCCAAGCATTTCAAGATTTGGTTCGCGATTATTTTCCGTATACTCCTTCAGGAATAACGGATTTCCCCAAAAAGCTTTACAAAATCGCAAGAAACCCTATGGCACATTCGCTTGGTGTTCTCGATAAACACGCGCCAAAACAGGTATTCTTCACACGGATATTCGATCCCACTCATGACGGGGTCGGGTGGAATGACAAGGAATTAGAAGATCTTGAAAACCCTTTCTCCTCCTATTCGTTTCCATACCAAGGAATAACAATTGAATCTGAGGTTTGGACGATACATTGTGATGCATTTTATATAGATGTCATTGAGATGCTACGCAATTTGACCTCGGACGTAGATCAAATGAATGCGGCCGAGAACCGATTCAAACAACGGGCCTATGTATGGCGAAATGGATGAAAGAGCCGTCTTCACCAGCAAATTTCTGGTTCGATATTGCTTTTGAAATCGCGTTCTTCAATCGCGGCGGTTGCTGTTGCGGGTGTCGAAGCGGAACGAGGGCGAACGCGATGAGGAACTTCGCGAGGACGAGGATCGCGAGGGCGAGGTGGTGCGGCTGGAAAATGAGGACCTGGAACCCGTCGGCGTGGTCGTGCCCACGCTGATTTTCGGGGACAGGGTGTCCAGCGATTCCACCAACGCCTCGCCCGTGCCTTCGCCCAACGTCAGAATCTGAATCTGCGGCCGGGTTTCCATCGCGGCCTGGTCCCGGCTTTCGACGAGACCTTTAATCTGCTGGAACAGAGATTCGTTGCAGGACACGATCAATTCGTTCGCGCGGGCATCCACGGTGAGCGTCAAGCGAATCCCCACCGGCTGCGGGGTGTCGCCCTGCCGCTCGACATCCACGCGAATCGCCCGCTCTTCCTCTTCGCTTCGCCGGCCGTCGCGGCGGATTTGCCGCCGGCGGTCGTTGGGGTCTTCCATGTAATCCTTGTAAAGCTCGCGGACCATCTCGGCGACCGCGTTCACGTCCGCGTGCTCCACGGCGATCGTGCGCGGGATGCGTTCCCGCATCGACGGCGGCAATTCTGACGTGTCCAGCAACTTCAAGAACCGCTCGGCCTGATTGATCTTGGATTCCGGTCCGCTGATGAAAATCGCATTCGTGCGGGAGTCGGGAATCAGCCGCACCGATTGCACTCCGTAGCCCAGCGTGCTTTCGGCTTCGCTCGGCAGGCCGACGCCGACGTAGGGGTTGGCTGCATCCTGGAGTAGCTGCCCCAACTGCTCGGCGGTTTCCGCGGCGGTGGCGGCTTGGAGATAGAACACGGTCCAGTTCGTCCGCGCGGGCATGTGCCGCATCAGCTCGCGGACGGTTTCTTCGACCTGATCGAGCGCCGGCCGTCGCTCGAGTACATGAACAACTCGCCGTTCTGGACTTCAATCGTCACCCGCGGCCGGCCGGGGTCGCTGTTGTCCCGAGCGGATTTCTCTTCGGGCTTCGTTTGCGCTGGCGAATTGCGTCGCGGGGATGGCGTTTCTGGGACCGGCTCCCAGGTCCATGCGGATTTTGTTGCTGGTGGACCGCCGATCGCTCCGCAGGGAGTTTCTTTCGGGCGAAGGTTTCTCCGAGACATCCGCGGGGACGACGACGCGGATCGGATTTCCGAACTCGCGGTCCTCGGCCATCAGGTCTTTGACCGCGCGGGCGATCCATTCCGCCCGGCCGCCGGGCACGGCGACTTTGCGGAACCGGCTGCTCGCAGCGCCCTCGGTCTGCATGCGGTAGGATCCCGTCTCCCCGTAGGAGGCGAGCGTCTGTTTGATCTGGGCCATCTGGCTGCTGGTGGCCCGCACGGCGAGCGAGCGGGTGCGGGGTTCCGGCGTGATGACCGGGCGGTCGTCGCGGTCCTCGTTGGCGAACAGCGACATCAAGAGATCGCCCATCATGTAGGGATCGGAGCGAACCAGCGGAATGACTTCCACGCCGCCGCCTCCCGCTCCGCCGCCCTGATCGATGATGTTGATCAGCTTTTCGACGTCTTTGTGCTCTTTGGGCGTCGCGAAAATGTGGATCGAATTCTGCCGGCCGTCTTCGTTGATGACCACGCCGGGCATAATCGCATTCACGGTCTCCGCGACGTCATCTTCGTCCGCCTCGTCGACAATATACACCCGCAGCTCGGGCGTGGTGTCGTCGAGAAATTCCTGCTTGCCCCCCGGTTGCTCGACGTCGATCGATTGGAGGATATTCTCCACGAGCTTCACGGCCGAGGGTGTCGCCGCCACGAGCAAACTGTTCGTCCGCCCCAACGAAGAGACTTTCATGTTCGCGGAGAGGTTTTGCATCAAAGGCGACGGGCCTTGGTTTTGGGAAGACTTGCGGTCGTCATCGCCCCGGCGGCGGTCGTAATACGATTGACGCCTCTGCATCGAAGCGGCGTAAGGGTTCGCCCCGCCCAAGCCGAACAGCTTTTGGATCTGCCGTTCCGCATCGGCGGCGGGAATGTGCTCGAGCGGAAATGCCCGGAACTGGAGTTCGTTCTCCGTCACCGGGGCCCGGGCATGGGAGAGAATCGCGACGGCGATCCGCAGGCTCTTCCCGAAGCCCTGCAACAGCACCGACTGCGACGCATCCACCGGCGAGGCTTTCCCGTAGGCTCCCAGGAAAGTTTGCAGCTGCTCGGCGACTTCGCTGGGCTTGAACCCCTCGACCGGGACCAGGACCCGCAAGAGTTCGTTGTTGCCGTATTCATCGAGCTTCTCGACGGGAATGGTGGGAAGCAGATTCGGGAGGATCGCGTTGTCGGTTTTCAAGACGACCAGGAATTGATTTCGCCGAAGCGCCACGTAACCGCGGGGCAGCAAATAACCGTTGAGCACATCCAAAGCCTCGGCCACGCTGTGCTTGCGGTCGTCCACATAGTTGAACGAGCCGGGCGGCAAGTCGGTCAAATCCAGCGTGAGATCCGCTTTCTCGGCGAACCAGGTCAAGACCCGCTCCCAGCGGGCTTCGCGAAAGCTGAATTGAAACACGTCCTTCGCCGGGGAAGGATCCACATGGTAAGTGGAAGGCTCGGCGACCGCGGGAGCCGGCGGTGGGTCGGACGCAAACGTGGAAGGCTCGGCGACGGCGGGAGCGGGCTGGTCCGCCGCCTGAGCTTCCGTCAAAAGAATTCCCAAGAACCCGCCAAAACAAAGGATATTTCGGAGCATCATTCTTCCCAACTCACGGTGCGCGGGAGGAAGCGGATTCCTCCCTCCGGTGTAAAAACGCAAATGCATTGCAAAAACGTCCAGCCTCGACGAAACGGAGGCCGGGGCCCGCCGCCCAGAGATGGAACGAGCCGCCTGAGTTCCGATTGGAACCGCCCCGGTTCGGCAGATCCCGCCAGAGAACAACCGGGGACTTTTATTCGATATGGAAATCTCGAGTCACGCCAGTCTAACACATTCCGGCGGGTGACGCATAGGCAAAACCGCATGCGAAAAGAATCGGGCGAGGCCGCACGATTCGCACGAATCGCAAAACGTTTCCTATCAATCGATTCAAGAAAATCGGTATATCCGTCGAAAATCCCTCAAGCGGTTGCCGAATCACATTTGTTGCTCGGGGGGGCCACGTGAAGAGTATCTGTCGAATCGGGAACGCTGCGCATCGCGTGTGTTGCTGCGATCGCGTTGATTTCGCTTGCGAACCAAAGTTTCGGGCAGGGAGCCTACGTCTCGGCGGGCGGGCCGGTGAACCGCGGCATGGGCGGGGCGTCCACGGCGGCCCCGATCGATGCGTTGGGGGCCATGTACTGGAACCCGGCGACGATCAGCGGCCTCCCGCAGTCGGAACTCGGTTTCGGACTCGACCTGCTGCTGACGAACCACAAGGTCTCCTCCACCGTCGGCCCCTTCAGCGGAACCACGAAGGCTGAGCCGGGGGTGTTTCCTATTCCCAACGCGGCCTGGGTTTATAAACGGCCGAACTCCGCCTACACCTTCGGGCTGGCGGTGAACTCCGTGGCAGGGTTCAAAACGAGTTTGCCGGCCGATCCGACGAACCCGGTTTTGGCCCCCGCACCTTTGGGATTGGGGCGGGTAAGTTCCGAAGCGGCGTTCTCCGAGGTCGCATCCGTGCTTTCGGTGGCGCTGACCGACCAGATCTCCGTGGCCGCCGGTCCGGTGGTCACGATGGGGCAGGTCGGCATCGAACCGTTCGTGTTCGACTCGCCGAACGCCAACGGAGTGTATTCCCCCGGCCGGGAGACGCGCTATCACTGGGGCGGCGGAGCGCAAGCCGGGATCTATTATGTCCCCACCAGCGATTGGCGGTTCGGGGCGTCGATCAAAAGCCCCATGTGGATGGAGACCTTCCGCTTTTTCGGGCAAACGGCGACGGGAGCGCCCCGCGTCCTGCGCGCCGATCTCGACCTGCCTTTGATCGTGTCCGTGGGCACGGCTTACACGGGCTTTGACAATTGGCTGATCGCGCTCGATGTTCGCTATTTTGACTACGGCCACACCGACGGCTTCGGCGACCGGGCGATTTATGACGCCGCCGGAGCGCTTCAGGGAGTGGATTGGAGCAGCGTGATGGCCGCGGCGCTCGGGGTTCAGCGGCAGGTGACGGACCGGCTGGCCGTGCGGGCGGGTTACACGTACAACCAAAACCCGATCAAGAACAGCGAATCCTTCTTCAACACCGCCTCGCCTTTGATTTATCAGCACATGATCAGCGCGGGAACGACCTGGAACGTCAACGAGCGTTTCGCCCTCAATTTCGCGTATTCCTACATGCCGCAAATCAGCCGCACCGGTCCCATCGTTCTACCCGTGGGAACGATCCCCGGCTCCTCGGTGACGAACACGATCAGCACGCACTTCCTCAGCTTCGGCGTCGCCGCCCGCTTTTGATTCGAGTCGCGCACAGGCGCATTCCCCATCGCTGGAAAATGGGGCCGGGTGTCGGGTACAACAGAGGGGTTGCATCTCGCTCGTGATGCGATCGCCCCATGACCCGAACCAGAGGAAGGGCCGAAGCATGACTGTTTCCCGTCTCTTGAGCCTCGCGGTATTGCTTGTCGTTCCGGCTTTGGCGCATTCCGGAGAGCCGGTGCCCAAGGGATGGGTGACCAGAGCCCCGCGGGACGAAGTTCGGCCCGCGTTTCAGTTCGACGCCGCGGGCGGTCCGAACGGGGGCGGCTGTTTTGTCATTCGGGCCGACGACCGCGAAGGTCTGGTCGGATATTGGGAGAAAGCCCTTCCCGTCCAAGGCGGGCATTTTTATCGGTTTTCGAGCCTGCGGCGAACGGTGGGCGTGGAAACGCCCCGCCGGGTCGCCGTCGCGCGGATCCTTTGGCAAAACGACCGGGGGCAAAAGGTGCTCCGCGATCGGCCTTCGTATGCCTCGTATCGCCCCGGAGACCGGCCCCGCGCGGAACCCGAATTTCCCGCCGACGGGAAGTTGCTCAAAAACGGTTGGACCGAGGTTTCGGGGATCTATCACGCCCCCTCGGACGCGACGCAGGCCGTGGTCGAGCTGTGGTATCGCTGGGAGCCCGCCGGCGAAGTGCAATGGGCCGAGGTGAATCTCAAACCAACCGAACCGCCCGCCTCGCGCACGGTGCGTGTGGCGACGGTGCACTATCGCCCGCAGCCCGGCTCCACACCCAAAGAAAAACGCGAGCAGTTCGGCCCGCTGATCGAGAATGCCGCGAAGCAAAAGGCCGAACTTGTCGTGCTGCCGGAAACGCTGACCTTTTACGGCACGGGAAAAACCTACGCGGAGTGTGCCGAGCCCGTTCCCGGTCCGTCCACGAAGTACTTCGGCGAACTCGCGAAACAGCACGATCTCTACATCGTCGCGGGGCTGTTGGAGCGGGATCGGCATCTGGTTTATAACGTGGCGGTGCTCATCGGTCCGGACGGCGAGGTCGTCGGCAAATACCGCAAGGTCACGCTGCCCCGCGGCGAGATCGAAGGCGGCATTACGCCCGGCCAGGATTATCCCGTGTTCGACACGCGGTTCGGCAAAGTCGGGATGATGGTCTGCTACGACGGCTTCTTCCCCGAAGTCGCCCGCGAACTCGGAAACCGCGGCGCGGAGATCATCGCCTGGCCGGTGTGGGGCTGCAATCCGCTGTTGGCCCAAGCCCGAGCCGCGGAGAATCACGTCTATATCGCGAGCAGCACCTACACCGATGCCACGCAAAACTGGATGATCTCCGCGATCTACGGCCGCGACGGCAAAGTACTCTCCAAAGCCGGCGAATGGGGCACGGTCGCGGTCGCGGACGTGGAACTCGGGCAGCCGCTGCATTGGCAAAGCCTGGGCGACTTCAAAGCCCAAATCCCCCGGCATCGCCCCAAAGCGGTCGGGGAATAAGTCCGCCGCGAGCCGCGAGGTTGCTAAAGACGAAGCGAAACTTTTTCTGGCGAGGGGTTCGGCCCGATGCGCGATTTGAAATGCCAGTGGGCGGGCAAGCGGATTTTGCGGGCGGGGTTGTTGGCTGTTCTCTTTTTCGCATTTCCGACTCTCTTCGCGGCGGCGGCGGAGAAGCCGCTCAATGTCGTGTTTTTGCTCGCGGACGACCAGCGGCCCGACTGCATCCGGGCGCTCGGAAATCCGCTCATCCACACGCCCCATTTGGATCGGCTGGTGCAAGGGGGCACGGCGTTTACGCGGGCGATTTGTGCCAATCCGATTTGCACGCCAAGCCGGGCCGAGATCCTGACCGGATGCAGCGGGTTCCGCAACGGTGTTTTGGACTTCGGCCGCAAGATCGATCCCGAACTCGCGCTTTGGCCGCGCACCATGCAGGACGCGGGCTATCGAACCTGGTTCGTGGGGAAATGGCACAACGACGGCCGGCCCACCGAGCGCGGATTCGAGCGGACGAAGGGCCTGTTTTCCGGCGGGGGCGGGAAATGGTGGGGGAACTCGGACTACCCGCAGCATCCGCGGGATTCGAACGGCCGGACGGTGACGGGCTACCGGGGCTGGGTGTTTCAGACGGACGACGGCAAGCTGCTGCCCGAACTGGGCGTCGGCTTGATGCCCGACATCAGCCACACCTTCGCCGATGCCGCGATCGACCTCATTCAGTCCAAGCCGGAGAAACCGTTTTTCTTGCAAGTCAGTTTCACGTCGCCGCACGATCCGCTGCTGATGCCCCCGGGTTATGAAAAGGTCTACGACCCGAAAAACATGCCCCTGCCGAAGAATCTTTTGCCGGAGCATCCGTTCGATCACGGCAATTTTATGGGGCGGGACGAAAAGCTGTTCGAATGGCCGCGGACGCCCGAGATGGTGCGGGACGAGCTGGCGGTGTATTACGCGGTCATCAGTTACATGGACAAGCAGGTCGGCCGCATTGTTCAGGCGCTCGAAGACACCGGCCAGCGCGAGCGGACGTTGATCATCTTTTCCAGCGATCACGGTCTGGCGGTGGGAAGCCACGGACTGCGCGGCAAGCAAAATCAATACGAGCACACGATCAATGTGCCGTTGATCTTCAACGGCCCCGGCATCGCCGCGGGGAAGACGTGCGCGGCACAATGCTATTTGCGGGATCTGTTTCCGACCGTCTGCGTGCTGGCCGAGATTCCGGTTCCCAAAACGGTCGAGGGGCGAAGTTTGGTGCCCGTTTTGACAGGCCGCGAAAAGGCGGTTTACGGCGAGGTCTTCGGCTATTTTCGCCGTTCCCAGCGAATGATCCGCTCGGCGGATTACAAGCTCATCGAATATCCGGAAGCCGGCCGAGTTCAGCTTTTTCATCTTTCCGCGGATCCGTGGGAGCTGCACAATCTGGCGGACGATCCGGCGGCGCAAAATATCCGCCGGGACTTGCTGAAGAAGCTCCGCGCCTGGCAGCGGGATGTTCGCGATCCGGTCTTGACGATGACACAGGCCGACTGACACGTCGCCCGCCGTTCGCTTCGGCGGTTAAAAGGCGCAGGGCCGGAGATGCGCTGCCGCTTTCTTTCGGTGATGCGGATCTTGGCAATTTTGCGGATGAGGGCCGTTTTACGCCGGCGTTCATGCGATGTGCTCCCCTAATCGCCCGGATTCGATTGTTACGACGTGGGATGTTTTCTGAACGCTTCAAAAAACATCGAATCCTGAAAAAAAACCGGCCGCATCCTCGATTTTGCAATGTAGGTTTTTGAAGCAAGATCTCCCTCAAGGATCGATGAGAGAATCTCCGAAACAAGTCCGGCTCAGCGGACGCTCCTTTCACGAGTTGCGTTTATGAAGTCCAGCGATTCCCTACCGAACGAGAGGCGCGAAAGCTCCCTGAAGAGTTTGGCCGGTGGAGTTTCGGGGGCTTTAGCGCGATTTGAACGGAACCCGTCGACCAAATGGCTCTTGGAAGGGGAAACGACTTCCAGCGGCGAACTGAACCACGTCTTCGTCAATTCGAGCCCCTTTCGCGTGGGCCGGCATTCGAGCAATAATCTCACCATCTCCAATCGCACGGTCTCCGGCCAGCATGCCGAATTGACGCTCGAAAACGAGGAACTGCTGGTCCGCGACTTGGGCAGCACGAACGGGACGTTTCTCAACGGCAAACGCGTGCGATCCTCCGCGTCCCTCGCGGACGGGGATATTATCCACTTCGGCAAGGTGCGGTTTCACGTGCGAGGCAACCAGGAGTCCATGCCTCGGGCCACGTTGGCGTTTGATGCCGAGGTGGACGCCTTGGCCCATTTGCAGTTCGCCAGCTTATGGGACGGAGAAGGACTGAACCCGCACTTCCAACCGATCGTGCGTCTGGAAGACAAACGGATCGTCGCCTTTGAAGCCCTGGCTCGGAGCGACTTTCCCGGTTTGGAGTCCCCCTATGAAATGTTCCAAATTGCCAAGCAGCACAAAGCGGAAGCGGAACTGAGCGTGCTGCTGCGCCAAGCCAGCCTTGAGAAAGCGGAACGGCTCCTTGCGGGTCATTCGATCTATCTCAACACGCATCCCGCGGAAATGGGGCGGAACGAGTTGTTTATCTCGCTGGAACAACTTCGCGGGCAGAACCCGTCGGCGTCCATCGTGTTGGAGGTTCACGAAGGCGGAACGATGTCGATCGAGTATCTGGAGGAACTCAAGAACAAACTGGCGGAGTTGGACATGAAGCTCGCCTACGACGACTTCGGGCGGGGGCAGTCCCGCTTGAACGCCCTGGCGGAGACGCCCCCCGACATCGTGAAGTTCGACATCGAACTCGTGCAGGGCTTGCACGAAGCGTCGGCGAAGCGTCGGCGGCTGGTGCGGTCTCTGCTGAAGATCGTCAAAGCCCTCAACGGGCTGACGTTGGCCGAAGGCGTCGAGAAACCGGAAGAAGCCGAGATTTGCGAGGAACTGGGATTCGACCTGGCCCAGGGCTTTTATTACGGGCGGCCGGCTCCCGCCGAAGAGTGGTTGGATCAAGCGGCGTGCGCGGATTTGCACAACGTCCGTTAACCCCTGCCTGCTGCGGAACGAGAGTTGTCTTGGATCAATTCACGCCGTCGATCCCGGTGGCCTGATCGAGTTGAAGGAAATTGCGGGCGGGAATGAAATACATCATTTGAGCGTCCGCCCGGCTGTAGTCCCCGCCGATCTGCGTTTGCCGCCAGATGGCCGCCTTTTGCTGTCCCTGCGACCGGAGCGTGTAGAGTCCTTTCGATTCATCAAAGGAGACGGAATCCGCGCGGCCGTAGAAGAGGCCGTTGAGCGATCGCCCTTCCAGATGCACGTTGCCCAGCGCCAACAGGCCGACTTGGCTTTCCTGATTTTTTTGCGCCGGCTCGTGTTGCGTAATCCGCAGGCTTTGGCAATGCATGCAGCCCGCATCTTTGGGAAGGTTTTCCGCTTTGTCCGACTCGATCACCACCAGGGCGCGTTCCACCGGACCATAGACGATTCTGACTTCATCCTTGAAGGTGTTGAATTTCTGCTTGAGGTTGCCGTCGGACGTCCCGTCAAACTTGATTCGCATGTATTCCCATTCGGCCGCATCCGGCTTGAGGGCGCGGTTGGCTTTGACCGACGCGTTGGGCGTCATGCCGGCCCGTTTGCCGCGGCCGCGCTGCCAGAGCTTGATCACCCCCGGACCCTGGGCGGAGGTCGCTCCTGTGGTCTGGTTGATCTCCAACTCGGCAAAGCGTCCGCGGCGGACTTCCGTGAGCTTGTTCTCTTCGTATTTGTAGCTGTCGAACTCCACGCCGTCTTTGCAGAACACGCGCTCGATCTCGACCTTGGCCTCGTCCTTTTGCTGCGAATCGCGGCTTTGGATGAAGGAAACCCGGCGGTTCATGACCACGTTCATTTCTTCGCAGCGCACGTTGCTCCGCTGGCCCTCGTTGTTGAGGACCGCCCGCACGTTGCCGAAGAAATTCGCATCCAGCCCGTCGAACGTCATCTGCTCTTCCCACCAGATGTCCAGCGGCTTGGCTTCCTTGAGTTCCTCGCCATCGAGCGAACGTTTGACGGGCAGCTGCAATAACCCCGCTCCGGTGACCTGGGAAAAATTCTTCTGCCGATCCAGAAAAATGTCCCGGCCCTCGATGTGCGTTCCGCGGTCCCGCACGTGCGCGGGGCTGCCCCAGAGCCTGAGGACCTGGTCGGTCTTTTCGTCGGCCCCGTTTTGCAGGTTTAACCGCTCGCCCGTCATCTCCAAGGGCAGTTCTTCGGGGGCGTGCTGCTGGACAATGTGGACGTGTCCTTCCGTCCAAACTTCCGAAATCTGCGACTTTTGGTCTCCGGGTCGAGTCAGCACTTTGACGCGGATCAAGTCTGCGTGCCGAACTTCGATCGGGCCGTCTTTGGGTTTTTGGGATTCCGGAGATCCGGGCGCCGGGCGGGTTTCGTTCGTGTTGGTTTTGTCGGTCACAGACCGCGAATCGTCGCTGGCGGGCGGGGCCAAGGGGATGTTGTCGAGGGGACGTTCCTGCGAGACTGCGAGCACATTCGGGGATTGCGGACGGGGGGACGGACCTGGGGCTTTGGGAACCTGGCGGATGGCCGGTTGCAGATTGTCGCGCGACCGTTTGTCTTGGAGACTCTGCGCGGTCTCGGGGACCGGATTCGCGGCCGGTGCCGGTTCGAACCACACTTCCAGCCGGTTCGTCTGCCCCTGCATGTCGGGGCTGGCCATGGCCACGTTCGTCTCAGCCACCAGTCTTGTGGGCTGCATGCGATTGGAGCGGTCGGTTTGTTCGTCCGCCGAATTCCCGGGCGTCTTCGCCGGGGCCGACGCTTGCGATTCTTCCTCCGGTTTCAGCCAGATTTTGATCTTCTCCGCTGCCAGCCCGATCCCGTCTTGGGGTTGGTGGACCAAGGCTTCCGACTCCAAGGTGATGGTGTCCTCTCCCGACCGCGGGTCGGGCTCCTTTCTCAGTAATTTTTTCCACTGGGCGGCGAAAGACAGCTTGCCGGTCGTCTTGTCCAGGCTCTTGAGCCAGCCGGGACCGAGCCGCGTTCAGATGGGTCACCCGCCCGCCTTCTTGATGCCACAACTGAATGTTGGGCGAGTGCATTTCGCTTTGCTTTTGGAGCACGCGGACGGTCGCTCGGCTGGTCATCTCGGCCGCGCGTTTGAGGGCGTCGTAATCGAGTTGGTGCATCATCGCGATCAGGTCGTTCGTTTCCGACCGGAGGATGACGTTCTCGCCCACCGCCACCAGACGCCGAAACGTCAAGTTGGAATCCACCGACTGGAACCGGTCCTTCTGCGGCGGCGCGGCTTCGGGTTTCGCCTCTGGGGGCGGATCGCCCGAAGCATTGGGCACTTTCTTTTTTGGCTCGAAATACAGGGTCATCAAGTCGGACTGCAGCGAGTTGTATTTGCCGGGCTCCGTCGGTTGATAGACCCGGACTTCATCTTCAAACGTGGCGACGTTCGTGGCGACGACGAATTCAAAACGGCCCGCGCTGCGGACTTTGACGATCGTGGGCTTCTTGGATTCGTCCTGGGCCGGAGCGGCCTGGGCGAACGGCGGCGCTTCGGGATTTTTCTCGTTCTGGTCCGGGGCCATTGCGTTCCCGGCCTTGCCATTCCGGAACTCCAAATCCATCGAAACGTTCCGCCGCAAACGGACCGTCTTAAAACCTTTGACGGCGAGCTTTTCTTGCGCGGGCCACGGGATCGGGAATCAGTTCGATTTGCAAACCGTGGCCGTTGCCCTTGTGCGGCCCGTAGACAAAATCCACGTGATTGTCGCACCAGATGCGCATGGCTTGCTCGTTGAATACAAAATTGCGGCCGAGCACCTGCAGATTGTTGTTGCCGCGAATTTGCACGTTGCCTTCGAGCTTCCCGCCGACCACCCGGCCGGGGTCGGGCGTGGTGATGCTGAATTTTCGGGCAAACCGCACGTAAGCCGAATCGCTGATCACCGTGATTGGTTCCTCGTCCGGCTCCCGGTTTTTGGTGGTGTAGATCATCGCGAACGGCGTAAAACGCGCGGCTTCGCTATTTTCCAAATCCTCCCATTCCTCAAAATACACGAACGCCTCTTCCGTGCGGATCACATATTTCGCTTTGGCGGCCCATCGTTGGGAGGCCAAGTAGCGTTCCGCCATCTCCACGCCTTGGCGGGGCGGCGGCGGAGCGGGGACCGTCTCGCTGGCCGCCACGGGAGCCAGGCCCGGCGTTTCGACCACGGGGCGCAGCACCATCGCGTAAATGCTGTAAAACCCCGTCAGAAGCGCCCCTGCCGTGAACGTTATCCCCACGCGCTTGAACCAGCATCCAAAACGCGAGGGAATGAAATTGGTTTTGTCCTCAGACACGGGACGACCTCTTCAGGCGGAAGCAGTCTTGGGGGTGTTCTTTCCTTCGTATCGGAATTTCCGGTCAGTCAGCCCGCGTTTTGGATGATGTCGGCGGCATCGTCCGGGGGCATCAGGCCGATGACATCGGTAATGTCGATGAGACCGATTGGGCAACCCGCATCATCCACGACCGGCAACTCGCTGATCTTGTGCACGGAAAGCGTGTCCACAACATCGATCAGCCGGGCCGAGGCGGTGGTGGTCAGCGGGTTTTTGGTCATCACTTCGGAAATTGGGCAATCCAAGGGGAATTCGTGGTGCGATTGCAGGAAGCGGGCCAGGTCGCTGTCGGTGCACAGTCCCGCCAGCTTGCCGCCCGCGTCCACGAGCATCACCGCCCCGGTCCGTCGGCCGGGTTTGGCGAGCGTGATGAACACGTCCCGCACCGTCGCGGACGCGGGAGCGATTCGAACTTCCTCGCCCCGCCGCATGATTTCATTCACCCGCGCCAACCGCCGGCCCAGGCTTCCGCCCGGATGGAAGACCGCAAACTGTTGTGGGGTAAAGCCTTTCATCTGGCAAAGCACCAAGGCCAGAGCATCGCCCATCGCCAGCATGGCCGTGGTGCTCGTCGAGGGGGCCAGGCCGTGGGGGCCGGCTTCATGAATCTTGCCCAAGCGAATCGTCACGTCCGCCTGCGAACCCAGCGTGCTCGTGTCCGTGGCCGTGATCGCGATGATGGGCACCCGCAGTTGTTTCACCATCGGAATCAGGCGGGAAATCTCTTCCGTCTCGCCGCTGTTGGAAAGCGCCAGCACGACATCGTCGGCATGCAAGCAGCCCAAATCGCCGTGCATGGCTTCCACCGGATGCAGAAAATACGCCCGCGTGCCGGTGGAGGACAAGGTCGCCGCGATCTTTTGGCCGATCAAGCCCGCCTTGCCCACGCCCGTGACAATCACGCAGCCTTTGCGTTCGCAAATCGTCTGAAGGGCCGTGCAGAACTCGGCGTCGAGACGCTTGGACAGAGCCGAAAGCGCGTCGGCTTCGTCCCGCAAAACACAGCGGGCCTCTCGGAGTTGCTCGAGCGGAGTGAGGGACGCGGCCCAGGCCACAGGGATCGAACTCATGACCGTCATCCTTGACGAACTTGCGGGGAGAATCCATTCGACGAAAGAAAGGGCAAAGATGATACCCAGTATGAAAAGACAGGTCAATCCGGACCGGTTTGCCGTTTTTTCGCAAAGCTCCCAAGGCCCCCATTTCCAAGCGGCGTAAAGCGGGGAATGCCCTCAAATCGCCGGCGCCAACTCCGCCCCGCCGAAAAACGCGGGACGCCACCCGTTAAAAATCCTCCTATGAAGAAAATTACCGCCTTGTCGTGTGCGGCTCTCGACTCAATCGTGTCATTTCCGATCGGGCTTTGATACCATCGACGGTAACGCCCGCTTGCCCCGAGCGGAAAGTCTTCGATAAGAAAGGAGCCGGAGCCGTGGACGAGTCCCGACAACACGTGGCGTATTTGATCTTTGATGTGGAAGCCGTCGCCGACGGCCAACTCGTGAAGAATGTGCGGTTTCCGGATTTGAACCTCACGCCCGAAGAGGCGATCCGAAGGTATCGGGCGGATCTGTTGGAGAAATACGGCAACGATGTGATCCCGCCGACGTTCATGCTGCCCACCTCCGTCGCGGTCGCCAAGGTGGACCCGTCGTTCCACGTGATCGACGTAGCCACGCTCGATGCCCCGCTGTATCGGCCTTACGAAATCACCAAGAAGTTCTGGCAAGGCTGGCGGCATTACAAACGCCCGCCGCTCGTGACGTTCAACGGCCGGGGCTACGATTTGCCGGTGCTCGAACTGGCGGCATACCGGTATGGGATCAGCCTGCCGGACTGGTTCAACATCAACGCCCGCACGTACGAGCAATCGCGAAACCGCTACAACACAGATTCGCATTTGGACATGATGGATTTGTTCTCCAACTTCAGCGCCTACCGCATCACGGGGGGCTTGAATTTGCTCGCAAACATCATCGGCAAGCCGGGGAAGACGGGGATCGACGGCTCGAAGATCCAGGACATGTACGACGCCGGCCACAAGGAGGCCATCAACGATTACTGCCGCTGCGACGTGTTGGACACGTACTTTGTGTTCCTCCGCACCCGCGTGCTGTTGGGGCAACTTCCGTTGGAGGACGAGCAGGTCATCGTCCGGGAAACCAAAGCCTGGCTGGAGTCGGAACGCAAAACCAACCCGGCGTACGACCACTACTTGACCCACTGGGGCGACTGGGACCGCCCGAAAGAAGACCCGGCCGAGGAAACTGCCACGGTGGAGTCGTAACTTAAATTCAACTTGTGAACATGCTTCGATTATGCCCTGAAATGCCGCTGGGCTACGGTGTTGGGGTTCATCTGATCCTTCGGAACATCTATGATAACAGGCCGTCGTGAATTGCCTCCCCTCATCGTTCACGGATTGAAGATCCCGGTCATGAAAGTTTCGTTCGCTCGGCAAGCCGGCGCGTTTTGGCGGGGCTGGTTGCTTTTCGCCGTTGTGTTTTGTGCTCTCCTCGGTTTCGGTTCGCTCGCGCTGGCCCAAGAACCGGGAAACGCGGAACCCGCGGCCAAGAGCCAACCCGCCGCCAATGAAGCCGCCGAAGCGCCCGCGAATCAGCGGATGGCGATTCCCTACACCCCCGAGGAGTTGGTCGACGCCGTCGGCTGGTATTTTCTGGCCCCGTTCTTGTTCGCCTCGTTCATTGCGATCTGGTTCGGCATCGAACGCCTGGTCGTGCTGCGGCGGGGCCGGGTGATTCCCCGGGCCTTTGTGGACCGCTTCCTGCAGCATCTCGAACAAGGAAAGCTCGACCAGGACAGCGCCCTCGAACTCTGCGAGGAAAACGGCAGCCCGGTCGCGTCGGTGTTCGCCCACGGCGTCCGCAAGTGGGGCAAACCCAGCGTGGAAGTCGAGCAGGCGATCATCGACGGCGGCGAACGCCAGGTGAGCCAACTCCGAAAACACCTCCGCATCTTAAACGGCGTCTCCACGGTGACGCCGCTGGTGGGATTGTTGGGCACGGTGATCGGGATGATCATGGCCTTCAACGAAATCGCGGCGGCCGATGCCATGGGCAAAGCCGACAAACTCGCGGTGGGCATCGCGATGGCCCTGTTGACGACGGCTCTCGGTTTGATGATCGCGATCCCGGCTCTGATTCTCTACATGTATCTCGCCGGCCGCGTGGACAGCCTCGTGATGGAAATGGATCTCCTGGCCCAGGACGTGGTGCATTTGATTTCGATGGAAGCCCTCGCCAAAGAACCCGGCAGCCCCCAGAGAACCCGCGGCGGCCGCTCCACCGGCCGAGCGAAAAAGAAAGCGGTGTGAAGCGAAAGGGTGCGTCGCGGCGAATCGTTTGCTATGCTGGCAAGGCACATCCCGGAGAATCACATCTCGATGTCTCTTGCCTGGAGAAGCACGATGAGCATTCGCGTCTTGGCGTTTTGTGGGGCGTTCTTGAGCGTGGGATTTTCGCAAGCCGCGAAGCCGACCGATCTCGAAAAGCTCCAGGGCGTTTGGCACGCGGTCTCGCTCGAGGCGAACGGAAAGGTCGATTCCGGCGCGGCACTCAACGACTCCCGCTTCGTCTTCGAGCAGAATCTGGTCACGATTTATCAAGGAAACAAACGCGTCGGCTCGCACCGGTTTGCACTCCATCCCAAAAAGAACATTCCCGAAATCGATTTTGCCGCGAGCGAGCACCCCACGCCGGCGACCTCCAAGCTGGGGATCTACCGTTTCCAAAATGATGCCCTGGAGTTGTGTCTTGGCCAAACTCGGCCCGGCAAATTCCGCGGCACGGACGGGGCGGATTTTCTCACCTTCAAGCGGCCCAAACCCGAGGCCACACCCGCGGTCCCCGCCTGGTGTTTGGACGGCTCGCCCGATGGAAACCGGCTCGCGATTGCGGGCGGCCGGCGAAACGGTCGAGGCGTGGTCGTGCTGCTCAATATCAAAGATGCAAGGGTCGCCTTGTCCCACACCGAGCAGCGGGCCGCAACCTGCGTGGCGGTTTCTCCCAATGGCGAAAAGCTCGCCATCGGCAACCAGGTCGGCGAGGTGGCGATTCTCGACGTGAAGACCGGGGAGATCGAAAACCGCTGGCACACCGGGAAGTGGGCGGTGTTTGGAATCACTTGGACTCCCGACAATCGCGACGTCATCGCCGCCTGCGCGAATGGATTTATCAAACGCTTCTGCGCGGATTGCGGCACGCTGCGAACATCGCTCGACACCTGGGCGGCCGACGGGATTTCCAACCCCAAACTCGGCGGCCACGACGACCGCAACCTTTGGGACGTGGCCGTCTCGCGCGACGGCCAGACATTGCTCTCCGGCGGATGGAACGGCACGACCCGGCTGTGGAACCTCACCACGGGCGGCATGGACCAGGCCTTTTCCGACATCGAGAAATCGTCGCAAGGCGTGAAATTCACCCCCGATGAACGGCACATTGTGAGCAACGGCATCATGAGCCAGGCGGTCATCCTGCGGTCGCGGGACACGTATGAAATCCGGGCCGAACTGGACGCAGTCGGCCGGGATGTCGCCGTGCATCCGGATGGCAAGCACATCGCGGCTTCCACGCTGGAAGAAGTTCGCATTTTTCGCTTGGACCTGTCCGAACCGACCGAAAAGGAGCAGGCAGCCTACCGCAAACTCGCCGAGCAATTGGCGGAGACCGATGAGAAGGCGCAAACCGAGGCCGCGGAGAAACTCCGCAAGATCGGCCTTCCCGCGGATGCGGTTTTGAAGGAAGCCGCCCGGACAGCTCAGGGAGGCCTCCTCAGCCGCATCAAGCAGTTGCGGGAGGACATCAAGTCGCCGAAACCGATCGCCAAGCTCACCGGGCACAAAGGCGAAATCCGGCAGGTCGTGTACTCGCCGACGGGCAGTTTCCTCGCGACCAGCAGCGGCGTCGGCGAAGTGCGGATTTGGAATCCGGAAACGTTCGAGCTTCAGCAGAGTTTCGTGCTGAAGCTGAATCCTTAGATTCCAGAAATCTGAGCGGTAGGCGCTAGCCTCCGGT
Organism: uncultured Planctomycetaceae bacterium; assembly: GCA_963815195.1. Lineage (GTDB taxonomy): Bacteria > Planctomycetota > Planctomycetia > Planctomycetales > Planctomycetaceae > CAWAVN01. Next base: position 20,669 of record CAWFGE010000023.1, on the reverse strand, counting down.
TTCTTAGATTTCAGAAATCTGAGCGGTAGGCGCTAGCCTCCGGTTTCTTAGATTTCAGAAATCTGAGCGGTAGGCGGTAGGCGGCGGTAGGCTCCGGTTTCGATGAAGCGATATTCGCCAAGATCAAGACCGGCGGCTCGCGCCGCGTCGCTTGCGGTGGAATCGCGACGTTCGCGATTCAGACAAACTCCCGTTGCAGAATGCGCGGGTTTTCAGTTTACTTACGGCGGACGTTTTGATTGGTGACCTGAAATCATGGAACGGGAGCAACCTCGGTGAGAAACTACCTGGTGACGGGAGCGGCGGGATTCATCGGCTTTCACGTTTGCAACAAGCTGTTGGCTCGCGGCGAAAACGTGGTCGGGCTCGACAACGTCAACGACTATTACGATGTCACACTCAAACAGGCCCGCCTCGCCCAATTGGAGAATCAGGCGGGGTTCGAGTTTCAAAAGCTCGAGCTGTCCGACCGCGCCGGCATGAAGAAGTTATTTGAGGAGCACGAATTCGAGATCGTGATCCATCTCGCGGCTCAGGCGGGAGTGCGGTATTCGCTCCAAAATCCGCACGCCTATGTGGACAGCAATCTCACCGGCTTTGTGAACATTCTTGAAGGCTGCCGGCATCATGGGGTGAAACACCTCGCCTATGCCTCTTCGAGTTCGGTGTATGGAGCCAACACGAAGATGCCGTTTTCGGTGCATCACAACGTGGACCATCCGCTCAGCCTCTATGCCGCGACCAAGAAGGCCAACGAACTCATCGCCCATTCTTACAGCCATCTCTACGGCTTGCCCACGACGGGGCTTAGGTTTTTCACCGTGTATGGTCCGTGGGGGCGGCCTGATATGGCGATGTTCATTTTCACGAAGGCGATCCTGGCCGGGCAGCCGATCGACGTGTTCAACCGTGGCCAGATGCAGCGAGACTTCACGTATATCGACGACATTGTGGAAGGCGTGATCCGCGTGGCGAACCGCGTGCCGGAACCGAACCCCGATTGGTCCGGCGACCAGCCCGATCCGGCGACCAGCCAGGCTCCGTATCGAATCTACAACATCGGCAACAACAATCCGGTGGAGCTTTTGTCTGTGATCGAGGTTCTGGAAAACTGCCTCGGGAAGAAGGCGGAAAAGAACCTCTTGCCGATGCAGCCCGGCGACGTGCTCGCGACCTATGCCGACATCGACGCCCTCGCGGACGATGTCGGCTTTCGGCCAAATACCAGCATCGAAGAAGGCATCGCCCGCTTCGTGGACTGGTATCGGGAGTTTTACAACGTTCCGAAGTCGTAGTTGATGTTGGAATCGGTGCCGATTTTTGATTGCCAGTGATCAGCCGGCTTACGCCGGCGGCTCGCCTTGCCGGGTCGGTTCGCGGTCGCGACTATTTTTCCACGAGCCAGATGTTTTTGTAGCGCACGGGGTTCCCGTGGTTTTGGATGTAGAGCGGGCCCGGTTCGGAGCCTTCTTTGACCGGGGCGGCGGTGGTGGCTTTGGGGACTTCGACATCGTCCTGAATCACGACGCCGTTGTGTCGGACGGTCATGCGGGCGTTGGCGGTTTTCTTGCCGGACTCGTCGAACTTCGCCGGCGTGAAATCGACATCGTAAGTCTGCCAGGACAAGGGCGGATAGCACATGTTGACGCGGGGATCGCTCACGGTGTAAATCCCGCCGCACTCGTTGTTCTTGCCTTCCAGCCCGAAGGAATCGAGGACCTGGACTTCATACCGGCCCTGCATATAGACGCCGCTGTTGCTTCGGCCCTGCCCCCGCGCTTGGGGCATGAAGGACAGCATGAACTCCAAATGCAGCTTGAAGCCCTGGAACTTCTCTTTGCTGGTCGCGCCTTGCTCTAAGAGGCCGTCTTTGGTCATTTTCCCGCCTTGGAATTTGTCGGCCGAACTGCCGTCGAACAGCACCACGGCTCCTCTGGGGGGCTTTTGGCCGAGGGTCTCGCTTTTGCGGTGGACTTTTTTGAGCGTGCCCAAGACCTGGCCGCCGGCTTCGATCGTCAACGTGCCGTCTTTTTTCAGGACGCCGGCGTGGTCCTTCGCTCCGAAGCGGACTTCGCCGTTTTCGAGTTGGGATTCGACCTCGACTTTCTTTTCCCCGCTCCAGCCGTCGCCGGGCAGTCCGCCGGGATAGCCCACCGCGCGGAACTTCCCGCCGCCCAAAGCGACCACCTGCACGCCGACTTTCTCCCCGCCATTGTCGGTGCCGATGTCGCCGCTGTATTCGCCTTGGAGTTTGAAATCGACGCCCGCCTCGGCGGGTTCGAGGAAGACCTTCTTCTCGGGCTTGTCGGCCGCGAATGCCGCCATTCCGCTTAACACCCCCAAAGCCAACAGTTGCCCCAGCGCACGTGGAATTCGCATTGTCTCTCTCCTCGCAAATCAGTTCGGGAAGTCCAAGTCAAAACATCCCGCCCATTTTGCGGCCCTGGCGGACGAGAATCAACCGGACGGCCTCTTCCGCGGCAAAACATCAATTCAAACCCTCACAAATCCTCAGCGCGCTATGAATCCCTCTTTTGTTTTTCGGGGGTTTGTGATAAGGAATCGCTGCATCGTGTGATGTGCCGTTGGGACTTTCGGGCCAGCCGGTTCGGGGTTCGGCGGAAAGGGAGTTCTGTCACCAAGACGGCTCAGCGGAGAGAACCAGTGCCGGCACGAAACCGCCATTTGCCTCGATCGCGATTCGTGATGTTGTTGAGCGGTCTCTTGATTCAACTCAAGCGGAGCGTTTTGAGCCTTCGGCGAGTCTGGGGCTCGCGGGCAAACATTGCGGCCGGCCTGGGGCGCGGCGGTCGCGTCGTTTGGCGGCCGGTTCGCCAAGGGGCCGGAGGGGTTTGGTGGTTGCTCAAACGCGGGACGCGGATTTACGGGATTCAACTCCGCCGGGCCGGGCTCAGGACACGCGTGCTGTTCCAGAAGCGCACGGCTTGGACCTTTGCGGGCGTGACGGGCACGCTGGGCATCCTGCTGATGATTCTGCTGCAGATGATGTATTCGTTTCAAACGCTGCGGGCGAAGGAGTCGTCACAACGGTCCGCGAAGGTTTCAACCGATGCCGCGGCCAAGATGCGGATCGATCCGGGCCTGCCGCAGGGCTGGTCCACGGAAATGACTGTCACAAAAGTCGCCCAGGTGGAATCGTTTGCCGATTCGGGATCGGGCTCTCCACAGGGCCGATTTCAAGCCGACGGCGTGCCTTTTACCGCGGACCCGCCGAAGTTCTCTGCCGATCCGCCCAAGTTCCCTTCGGACCCGCCGCCGCAACCACCGATGCCGCCGCACGTCGCCGAGCCGGTGCCGTTTGTGGATCCGCTGGACAATTTTCCGCCGGTCAGCGAGCCAAGCAAGCCGCCCGCCGAGTCGCCGCCGGTGGAAACGCCGCCCCAACCCGATACCGCGCCGCAGGAGTTTTCGCCCCACAATCCTTTGCCGTTGGAACCGCAAAGCGAACCGCAGGCTCCCGCGACGGCACCCCATGCACCTCGACGGCCAACGGAACAGGAGCCGCAGACCGTTCGTCGAGCCGCTCGACAATCTGCCGCCGACGAATCCCGTTCCGCCGCCGTTGGAACCGCCCTCGGCCCCGCCGGAAGCTCCGCAAGCTCCCCCCAAAAGCGAACCGCAGCCGTTCGTCGATCCGCTCGACAACCTGCCGCCGGCGAGTTCCGCGCCCAGCGAAACGAAAACTCCGCGCGAAGAACCGCCCGTACCGCCGATGCCGCCATCGAAGCCGTTTGCGGATCCCTTGGACAATCTCTTTCCAAGTGAACCGGCCGCGCGGGAACCAAAACCCGAACCGCCGCCATCCGCGCCTGTGGAACCCAACGTACCGGCCACTCCGTCTGTGAATATGGCGATCGAATTTTTGCGGCTGCCCGATGACGATCCCGAGCGGTTTCTGCTCAAATCCGGCGATTCCGTCCCGCCGAAAAACCCGCCACCTCGGGGTGTGGATGCGTGGGATCGGCATTTGTCATCGGACCAGCCGCCGGCCGCGCCGCGGCCGCCCTATTGGGATCGGCTGTCTCCGGAGGACCGCAAGCGGGTTGAACGGGAACTCGCGAACGCGGCCTCGCCGAGTTACGAGGAGCCTCCGCGTCCCGCGCCGGACAGCGAACTCTCGCTGGCGATTGAAAAACGGCTGCCCCAGAAGACCTCGGCCCACGAGCCCTTTCAGTACGAGATCCTCATCGAAAACCGCGGGCGGGAAATGCTCGAAAGCGTGGACGTGGACGAGGCGGTGCCGCCCACGCATCGACTGACCGACGTGTCCCCGGCGGGATATTTCGAGGACCACACCCTCAGGTGGCGGCTCAAGTCGGTCGGACCGGGCGAAAAACGCAGGCTGTCCGTCGAGGTCGTCCCCACCGAGACCGGGACCATCGTAACCACGACCAGCGTCCGCCCGGAGGCAAGCGTCGCCTCGGTCACCCACATCGAAAAAGCACCGGCTCCACCCGCACAACCGGAACCCGCCGGCCCGCCGATCCGGCTCCGGCGATCGGGCTACCGAACCGTCTCGCTGGACGAGTCGATCGTGTTCACAAACCACGTCGAAAACCTGACGGCTTCCCCTCAACAGGATGTGAAAATCGTCGAGTCCGTGCCTGCGGGATTTCGCGTGGTCCAAGTGGAAGATGCCGGGGTCTATGACCGCGAAGCCGGGACCGTCACCTGGGAACTCGCGTCGTTGCCTCCGGCAGAGACCCGAACGCTCAGCGTCCGCCTCCAGGCCGGGAGCGCGGGCGAGTTGACTTCCCGCGTGAAAGGCTCCACCCGCACGGGCGATGCTGTTCCCATTCTCGCCCGCGTTCAGGCGGCCCCTCTCCCCGCAAGCCCCGGTGCCGCGCCCGAAAATTGCTGCCGCCCCAAGTGCTGCTGCCCATGACACGCCGCCTCCGATTCCCTATGCTGCAGAGACCAGGCTGTGTCCGGTGATATCGGATTTTGGGATGATTTTCCGTAGCCCAAAGCGCCAGCGAGGGATTTCCCCGGAACGTGGCTTCCCTCGCTGGCGCTTCGGGCTAGCAAGAGATCCAGCGGACATAGCCGGGCCCAAAGGCGGATGGCACGGGATCGCCACGCCCTTCGCTGCGCTCAGAGCGTGCCACCCAATCCTGATGTTTTCTGATGATTGACCGAGACCATGTCCAGCAGGTCGGAGATTTTGAAGGCCGTTCACCGGCAGTTGGTGGAAGCGGTGGATTTGCCCGAACTCAATGCGGAATGGATTGAATATCCCGATCCACTGGCGAAGTTTGCGGAAGTCCTCGAGAGCGTGGGCGGGCGGTGTGTGAAGACGGCGGACCGCGAGGCGGCCTGTGCCGAGTTGGCGAATGTCCCGGCCTATGCCGAGGCGAAGAAGATCGTGTCCCTGGTGCCCGGGATTGGCGAGCCGAACGTGGATTTCGATGCGATCGGCGATCCGCACGATCTGGAGGATGTGGACTTCGCCGTGCTGCCGGGCCGGTTCGCGGTGGCGGAGAATGGCGCGGTGTGGGTCACGGATTCAGGCATCAAGCACCGCGTGATTTTCTTTCTGCCCCAGCATGTGGCGCTGTCGTGCCCGCGAACGAAGTTCTCCACAACATGCACCAGGCGTATGATTGGCTGGCGAAGCATGACCGAGAAGACGGTTCCCCGCATTTCACCGAGGCCGGCTTCGGCACGTTTATTTCCGGCCCCTCGAAGACGGCGGACATCGAACAGTCGCTGGTCATCGGAGCCCACGGTGCGCGTTCGCTGACGGTGATCCTGCTGGAGTCGTAGCGTCGGCATCTTGCCGCCGGTGATGCATTCGGCGGCTGGAAGCCACCGGTACGAAAAGCGGTCGGCGGCTCGAGGTTTACGGTTTGGGCAGTTTGATGTCGCGGCGGTCGTAGTTGGGATCGCGGTGGGCTTCGTAGAAGTGCATGCCGAAGCCGTGGTCGAGTTCGAACTTCGCCCGCCGGGCCCAAGGCGTGCGGGGATGGTTCTCCAAGACCTGTTGATACATCGCCACCGCCCGGTCTTCCTCCGCTTTGACGTAGGCGAGGTATTCTTCCCGCGTCTTTTTGATATTGAACGCCGTTTTCAACCGTTGGAACTGGCCTTCATCGGGAACGATCACGTTGCGGGTCCGGCCCACGTTCCAGCGGTTGGTTTTGCGGTCCTTCGGCTTGGGCATATGGGCCGCGTGGTCGTCCATCGCCAGCAGGAACTGGAACAGCCGCACGCGGTAGGCGATGCACTGGGCGCAGATCAAATCGTAATTCGCCCGCCAGCGGTCGAACCGCTCGGAATCCCGCTCCGGCTTGATCCGCTCCAGCATCCCGATGGCCGTATTGAGCAGGTTCATCGCATTGGCGGCTTTGACGACTTCCTTCGCGGCCTCTTCTTTGAACTCGGCCGGGGCGAGCGGATACCAGTGCTCGCGGATGTTCAACTTCTCGTCGTAGGCCGGCAGAAATTGGTGCTTGGTCGGGTTCAGCCGCACGATGACTTCCCAAATCGTTTTGCGGAAATTGCTGTGCTTGACGCCCTCCGCATAGTCGCGGCGGGCCAAGAGCATCGGCGTGTAAGGCTTCATGTCCAAGGCGGCGTACTCCCGGCGTTCGCGGGCGCCTTCGCCGGACAGGTCCTCTTCCTCGCCCGGCAGCACGAAAAAGATCCCGCCCGATTCCTTCACCAGGCGAACCTGCTCGTACGGACCGAAGCCCGAATTGTGCACGTCCCAGCGGCTGTGCAGGCCGTCCCATTGCAGGCATTCGGGAAAGGCGGTTTCCGGCCCGCGGTTGATCCGCAGCCAATGCCAGAGATGGTATTTCGGATCCTGCCATTTGATGCGGGCATAGGGATAGCCGAACACCGATTCCCGGCCCAGAACATACACGGGCGCTTTGAGCTTTTTGACCTTTTCGATCGTCGGCTCCACGAGTTCGCCGTCGTCGCCCGACTCGTCCGAAACCACCACGATCAAAAGTTTGCGCTTGTCCCGCAGCACCCGGCGGCCGAATTCCTCCGTCACGGCTTGAATCGCGGCGCACATGTTCTCCTTGCCGCTCTCGTCGATGGGGATCTTCGTGATCGCGTCTTCGATGATCTTGATGTCGGTGGTGGGGTCTTTGTGCATCGGCTTCAAGGCTTCGCCGTAGGCGACGATCATCGTTTGCAGAATCTGGTCCTTAATCCGCGTCTTCAGCTTCTCGTCTTGCTTCTGCGCAATGCCCAGTTCCTCGTAAACCTTGTGGAAGTTGGCCGCGATCTCTTTGTGGTCGTCCTTCATGCTGTCCGACTGGTCGAACAGCCAGACCACGAGGACTTTTTGCTCCCGCATGTGGCGGATGATTTCCTGGGTGAGCCGGCTGAGCGCGGGCCCGTAGCCGGTGACCACCGCGCCGATTTCCCCCGTGACTTCGCCTTCGCCCAGGTCCGTGCCCAGGTCGGAATCGCCGGGCATCGTCACCTGCGAGGCGTTGACTTTGACATCGGTCTGGATGAGTTCCGAGGTCTCCATTTTGACCTTGGCCACCGAGGGGTTCGTGGTGGAGCCGACGTTCGTCGAGACGACGCCGCCCGAAACCACGTTCATGCTCGTGGCAACTTCGGTGTTCACATTAAGTTGCTGGGTGATCTCTTCGGGGATCCGCTCATCGTCGTTGAGCACCGATTCGACGGTGAACTGCTCCTGCTGCCGGACGATTTCGTTCCGGATGAACCACATGCCTCCCAGGATCACAGCGTGCACGACGATGGAAACGCCGAAGCTCGAAAACTGCTTCCAATGCGAAGCGGAAGCGTGTTTGATTTCGGTTGTCGTTTCGGTTGTCATCAGTCTTGTCCCCGGAATGATCGGTGGGCGGGCGGGCGGAGTTTTGAGGAAACCCCTGGGTGTATTGTACAGCGGAGGGAAGGGAGTCTCAAACCAAACGCCCCCGGCGATGCGACGTCGGCCGGAGGCGAAAAGCGGTTGACGAATGCCGGGCGGCCACCGGCCGAATCAGAGATTGGGTTTGACCCGCGTCTTCTGGGCCATCTTCTTTTGCATCTGCTTTTTCTTCTCTTCGGCCAATTGAAGTTTCGGATCGTTATTGTTGCCGCCTTTTTTCATGCCGCCGCCGGACGCATCGCGGTATTCTTCCCAGGCCCAGCCCAGCGGCGTTCCCAACTCGCGCTCGGCGATCATCGCCCAAGGCGTGCCGGGATGCTCGTCGATGACGCGGGTCAGGTATTCCTCGGCTTTCGTGGCGATCTTGCGGATCGTGGGCCCGCCGGCGATGTCTTTCGAGGGCACGAGCCGCCAGCGGTTGCTGCCTTGCTTCTCGAAGGTTTTGGGGGTGGACTTCATCTCGGCCAAGACGATGTTGTAGCCGTAGGCCCGGGCCCTGAGCGCCAGCACCCGGCCCATCGCCAGGTCGAAGCTCGCCCGCCACCGCGGCGTGATCAGCTTGTCCCGCTCCTTTTCGCCGAGTTCGAGCTTGTTGACCATTTGCTGGAGTTTGTAGTCGTAAACGGCCAGAGGCTTTTGGGCTTCGGTGATTTCCTGGCGGAGGATGTTGTCGTTGTCGGCTTTGAAGGCCAACTTCGGCGAGGCGACGTTCTCGGCGTGCGTGGCCGCGGCGGTTTCGACGAGCATCCGCTTGGCGAGGTTCTTCCGCAGTTCGTCCTGATACACGCGAATCGGGCGGTAATCGGGAGCATAAACCCGCATGACTTCGGGATCGAACCGCGGGCCTTTCACGCTTTCTTCCGAGACGAGATACAACCCGCCCGTCTCGGCGCAGAGCCGGGTCATCGCCCACGGGCCGAACCCGGCCGACATCTTCTCCAGGTCGCGGCCCGACGTGCCCCAGAAGCCCAGCCGCAACCGCTCGGCGGCGATGGTTTCGGGCCCGGCATCCACGGGAAGCTCTTCGGTCGAGCCGTCTTCGTACCGCCAGGTGACGTAGCCTTTCTCCCGCCCGAACGGAGCCGCGTTCCCCACGCAATACACGCGAATCCCCAATCGGCGGACATCGCGGATCACGTCTTCCATGATCCCATAATCGTCGCCCCGCTCGTCGGTGACGATCACGACCATCACGTTGCGGTGCATCGCCGTGCGGTACGATTTCCATTTGTTCGTCACAGCTTGCACGGCCGAGAACACGTTCTCTTTGCCGGTTTCGTCCGGCTTGATCCCATGCACGGCTTGGATCACGTCTTGGACATCGTCCACCGGATCCTCTGTGATGAGGTGCGTCGTCGATCCGTAACTGGCGACCGCCGTCTTCAAGGCCCGGTCGGTGTTGACGTCCAACTGCCCCAGTTGGGCGTATACGTTTTCAAACCGCTTGGCGATCGTTTCCCGGCGTTCCTTCAACGACAGGGAGGCATCGAACAGCCACACCACCAGGGTCTTGCGTTCGCGGAGCGAGCCGGCGATCTCGTACGTCAGCCGATCGATCGCCCCTTCCACGCCGCCCGTGTATTCCGTCGCCCCCGTCGTGTCGATCGCTTTCACCAGGTCGGCCTGATTGGGCTGCGGCACCGTATCCGTCACCGGCTTCTGCACGGAGACTTCGCTTTCAAGCTCCCGCACCAAATCCTTTTGTGGATTCTGGCCCGCTTCCGTCGCGGCGGCTTGGGACGGGCTCATCACGTTGATCGGGCTGTCGCTGCCCATCTCATCCTGCACCGTGGCGTCGAACTTGAAATCCTCCGGCTTCATCTCGTCTTCCACCATCGCGCTGTCGATCACCTGATCCCGGTCCACCAGGTTTTTGAACGTGATCTGATACAGAAAGAACAACAGCGCGACGTGCACCACGCAACTGATGACCCACGACGGCGTTTCGCGCATGTTGGCCAGGACCCCCGTGTCTTGAGCCAATTGATCGTAACTGGCCGACTCATTCCAAGAACGAGAACTCACGGGAAACTCCTAGGTCAGGATGATGAACAACGTAAAGGGGATGCCCGCGCTTTCACGCGCCCGTTCCGCCAGCGGACGACTCGGCCAGTCGTTGTCTCTTTTGTGTGCGGAGGGTGGTTTTGGACGGCCACTTCGGCTACATATCAATATTGCACAATATCAGTTAGTTTACCCATTCCCACCATCAGTTCAATCGGAACTTGATGTTTCCCCAAATATTTTCAAAAAAACAAATGGTTTCCCTTTGGTCAATATCGGGAAGATCCCGGTGATGGATGAAAGAGGTGTCGTCCATGAAAGCTCTCCGCCTTCAATGTTTTCAAACCCCTTCGCGGGGGCGAAGTCTCGGGATTGGCCTTTTGGTGGTTATCGTCTTTTCGATCCAAAGCGTGGCTCCCATTCGCGGGGAGGACGTAAAACCGGCCCCGGCGGGCAATTTTTCCGAGATCCTCGACAGGCAGACCCGCAAAACATTTGATGCCATCCAGAATTACATCAAAGATCACCCCGAAGCCGACGATGCGGAGCAGGCCTACAAGTGGCTGTTTCAGACCGCCTCGGAGCAGGCCTGGGAATCGGAAGCGGTTTCGCTCGCCGATCTGTATCTAAAGCAAGCCGGCAAAGAACTGCCCTTAAAAGACTCGGCGGCCCGGGTGCGAATGGTCGGCCGGGCCAAGGCCGGGCAATGGGACGAGGCGATGCTGGATTTTGAAAGGCAACTCGCAAACGTCCGCTTTCGCATGCCCGACCAGACCGTCGATCTCGCCAAAACCCTGGCGGTCCAGGCCCAAATCGCCGGCAAGCCGGAAACGGCCCGCGAGATTTATCAGAACCTCTCGCGGACGCTGTTCCTCAATGCAAACGTCCGCCTGTTGTGCGAAACGAAGCTCGCGAAGCTGGACCTCATCGGCCAGTCGGCCCCGAAGTCGTCCGTGACAGATTTGAACGGAAAAGCCGTCGATTGGAAGGATTATCGGGAAAAATGGGTGCTCGTCGATTTTTGGGCCACCAATTGCCCGCCCTGTCTGAAGGAATTCCCTCGGCTGAAACAGTTCTACGAAAAACGCCATCCGCAGGGCCTCGAAATCGTGGGCATCAGCCTGGATGAGAAGCAAGACACAGTCGAGGAGTTCCAAAAGACCTGGAACCTCCCCTGGAGCCTCGCCCTCAGCAGCGGCGACAACGACGCCACCCGCGACAGGTTCCGCGTCCCCACCATCCCCGCGATGTACCTGATCAATCCCCAAGGCCAGGTGGAACTGATCGATCCCAACGTCCGCGAATTGGAGCAGTTCTTCAAGAAGAAATGACCCACGGCCAATCCCCGATGCCAAGACCAAGGGGCGACAAGCGTGAATTCCGGCAAAGTCTCTCCATTTGGCAGGATGCGGGGATTCGTTGCAATTTCCTCGTCCGTGGGAATTCCGGGCCAGTTCTTCCACCGAACCGGTCGACGCATCACCGATAATTGATCGATGGGGCCTGGAGGAATTGACCCCTGGTCCGTCCTCAATCTCCTTCTACAATTCTTGAGACCCGCACGGAAACGCTCCCTTCCCCCGTTCAGTGCCGATGGGGCATCAGGAACGTGCGATGCAATTTTAAGGCGGCGCGTGATGCACTTTCACGAAACCGAGATTCGCACCCCCGATCGGCATTGGCTGTTCGTGCGGCGGTACGAATCCCGGGTCGCCCCCGCCGGCCGGACCTTGCTGATTGCCCACGGGGCCTCGGAGCACGGCGAACGCTACGCCCACGTCGCCGAGTTTTTCACGGAGCGCGGCTGGAACGTGATCATCGGCGATCACCGCGGGCACGGGCGATCCACCGGCGTGCCCACGCACGTCAAATCCTTCCGGCATTATGCCCACGATCTGGAATTGATCCGCGCGCATTACGACCTGGCTCCCGAATCGACGGCTGTCCTGGGCCACAGCATGGGCGGTCTCGTTGCGATTCGGCACGCGCAGCTCTATCCGGACCGCGTGGCCGGGCTGGTGCTGGTGTCGCCGCTCTTGAGGGTGAAGGTTCCCATCTCCCGCCGGACGCTTGCCTTGGGGCGGGTGCTTTCGGTCGTCGCGCCCGCGCGCGGTTTCGCACCCGCGTCGATCCCCGGCTGACGACCCGCTGCCCGCAGGCTCTCGAGCGGCGGATGAACGACGCCCTCGTCCACCGCTCGGTCACCGCCCGCTGGTTTTTTGCGATGCGGTCCGGCGTGCAGTCGGCCTGGAAACATGCCAACCAGATAAAGGTTCCGATCCTCGTCCTCCAAGCCGGGGCCGATGAAATCGTCGACCCCAAGGCCCCCGAACTCTGGCTGGAAAACGTGCCCAGCCCTGACAAAACATTCCGCCCGTATCCCGACCACTTGCACGAGTTGCTCAACGAACCCGATTGGCCGGTCACCGCGGGAACGATTGCCGATTGGCTCGACGCCCGAATCGCCCCCAGCCGATTAGCCTTCGCGCCGCAGGATCAAGAGTTGAAACTCGCCAAACGCTAAGTCGGGCTGAGTCTGCCCCTGGGCGTTCTGGAGTTCGACGGCATAGCCTCGATCACGAGCCGCCTCGAGGAATTGGGGCAGCCGGCGCGTCCCGGATCGCCCAGCCACGCCACTCCGCCCGGCGCGAGCATCTGGTCGAGCACATTCAAAATCGGCTCGTGGATGGCACGCTCGTAAATCACTTCGCAGCCGAGGATCACGGGAAACTGCGCATTGGACGGAGCGTTCCAATCCAACCGCTTTGTCTCAAACTCGGATTCCGAAAACCCGTTCCGCCGGGCATTGTCCGCGGCCACGGCCAGCGCGGATTCCTGGTAATCGCTGAACGTCACGTGCAATCCCGCCGCAAGCCCCGCCAAGCCCACCAAACCCACGCCCGCCCCCAGCTCGAGCGCCCGGATCGGTTCCCCCGCCGCCAAGCCATCCGCCCGCCAATCTTGGGCAAACACCAACCGGGCCATGGGCTCGGCGGCGGGCCACAAATACTGCCAGAAGGGAATATCGCTCCGCAGGGGGCGGTCCGGCACAGGCCCGTGGGCCGCGATGGATTCCTCATCCTCCAAAAACGCGTCCGGGTCCGCGGGAATCCAAAACGCCAACTCGGGCTTGCCCAGTTCGCTCACACAGAACCGCCGCAACTCCCATCCGCGGAACCCGCACAGAAGGCGGCTCAAAATTCGCCGAGAAAAACGCCATGTCTAAGCTTGCGGCCCCCAAATCCAATCTTCAAAATCCACCCGCCCCGCTCAGCCTATCTTAGACAAAACCGTTCGCGTCTCCCATCGAAGGCGTTCCTTAAATCCCCATCGGCAAGATTTCGCGCCAGGCTCTTGCCGACCGGATATTAACCCGTTATCCTTCCTGAAAGAAATCCGACCCAACGCCCAAGTGGCGGAATTGGCAGACGCGCTAGGTTCAGGACCTAGTGTCCTTAACGGACGTGGAGGTTCGAGTCCTCTCTTGGGCACTCAGGCAAAAAGCCCTGAAAAACATGGCCTTTTCGTGCGGCTTCCTAGAATTATTTAGGAAGCCGCAACGCATTTCTCGGAGCCGGAAAAACCGAATTGGTAACAAAATGGTAACGGCGTTGCGGTGACATTGGAGCCGCAATTCGATGGCCGCCTTGCAATACCGAAATGAAACCTACCGGGTGATCTTCCGATACCAGGGTAAACAGCAGAGTTTTACCATTGGCAAAGTGTCCAGCGGAGAAGCGGCCACAAAATGCGCCCAGGTCGATTATCTGCTGATGCGGCTGAGGCAAAACCTGGCCGTCCTGCCGGCAGGCATGGACATCGTGGAGTATGTTCAATTTGATGGCCAGAAGCCGCCCGTCGAAGACCCCCTTCCCGCTCCCGCCAAACTGACGCTTCAGGCCCTTCAGCAGCAGTATCTGGCAACCCATGAGAACTCCCTGGAAGCAAGCACGCTGGCCACCCTCCAAATTCACTTTCGCCATTTCGCAAGGCATTTTGGCGACTCCTTTCCCATTGCCGATCTGACGTTGGCGGATCTTCAAGGATACGTTGACGGGCGAATGAAACCTCATGGCAAGAAGGCCCGAAAAGTCTCGGCCACGACCATCAAAAAAGAGATCGTCTCACTGCGGACGGCCTGGAATTGGGCCGCGAGAATGGACCTTGTTTCTGGCCGATTTCCCAATGAGGGCCTGCGTTACCCGAAAACGACCGAAAAGCCACCGTTCCAGACCCTCGCGGAAATCGAACGGCAGATCAACGCCGGGGGACTCAGCGAAGCCCAGCAAGCGGAGTTGTACGATTCGCTGTATCTCCAGATCGGCGAAATCTCGGAACTGCTCCGCCATGTCGAAGCTCATGCCGCTCACGGATTCATCTATTCCATGTTTTGCCTGGCGGCTCACACCGGGGCACGGCGCTCGGAACTGCTCCGGCTGAAAGTGGCGGATGTGGATCTTGAGGGCCAAATCCTGACGATTCATGAACGAAAGCGAGTCAAGGGACGTGAGACAACCCGCCGCGTGCCGATGTCCGAATTTCTCGTCGAGGTCATGCAGGAATGGTTGTCCCATCATCCCGGCGGCTCCTGGCTATTCTGCCATGAAACCATCGTGAACCGCAGTCGGAAGCGGAGTTCCACCACCGGCCACCTGGGTCAAAAGAAGCGATCCACCAAAGCAACACAGCGACAGGCCGGCGTTCACCAACGCAAGACCGGGACGCTAACGCCTCTCACCAAGGACGAGGCCCATGATCATTTCAAACGCACCCTGAGTAACAGCCAATGGAACGTGTTGAAGGGTTGGCATGTCCTGCGGCACTCGTTCGTATCCGCCTGTGCCAACCGGGGGATCGACCAACGGCTGGTGGAAACGTGGGCCGGACACATGAGCCAGGAGATGAGCCGCCGCTACTCCCACATGTATCCCAGCACGCAACGGGAAGCCCTTTCCGCCATTTTCGGCGCTTCGCATACACAACACGAATCGCAGCCGCAGACAGCAGAACGGAGCCGGAAGACTGAGAACACACGGGGAGTTGAAGGCGACCGGCAGTCCTCACGCTTGTGAATTCCTACTGGCCTTGCAATCGCGGGATGGGAAGCAGCCCGTCCCGCTGATACCGGAGCAACTCCGCATGTGAGAACACCCAGGCGGCATGCAGCCCGCGACCTGATCCCCGTTTCTGCGCATTGATGCGGCCGAGCCGTGCCCATTCGCGGACGGTAAAGGGAGCTTTGCCCACGATCCGGGCAAACTCCTCCACCTCATAGAATTCCCTCACCATCTGGCGTTCGATCAAGACCGCGAGCATGGACTCGATTTTCTCCAGCCGTTCGTCGAGTGTCATTATCATGTCTCCGAAACCGAAATGCCCGCGACTGGTTTTCACTCCATATCCATGCGGGCCGTTTATGCAGCCTATCTCTGACTGCTTGTGGCATTTCTCAGTTATTGCTGGGGCGAACCGCCGCCGAACCGCCTTACGGCTCGACATGCCGTCGTAGGCCCTAAGCGCCACTATGATGAGATCGTAGAATTCTTCGCGGGCATCGGCCTGCTCTTCCTCGCGAAGACATGGCGCGACAATATCAACCAAGCGGCAGGCGGTTGCCCACGCGAATTCATCACGGAATGGCTTTGACATATAGCACCTGACAAAGCAGGCCCTCCCTGGCCCAGGGACGTTCATTTCTTATTGCGCAGTCGCCACTCGGTTTCCTTGACTTTGTATTTGAGACCAAGGCCGGCCAGTATGGCGAGAATCACGATGAATTCCATTGATTTATCCTTTCGGAAATAAGGCCCTCCCTGGCCGGGTTACAACCTACTCTTGCCGAGGAGGAATCTGGTCGGTCACAACGGTTCGCTTCGAATCACTTTCCAGCTTGACCCGCGATTTTTTCAGCAATGCGAACCCCGAATGCATCTGAGACAGCCGGGGAAAACCATGCTTGGAAATGAGCGATGTTCCACAAACAAGAAGCACTGCCAGGACTCCCAATACCAGGCTGGCGATGGTGGACACGCCGTTCACAACGGGTTTAACAATTCCATTTGTCGCCACTTCCGCGATGTCCCGCGTGCCATTCAGAAACGGCTCGGGATTGACGAGAAACGCTGTCAGTGCCGCTCCCCCAGCGAGAGTGTTCCGATTCTCCCAGAGAAAGTCCACCGCCCGGTCCCCGTGCTTGGAAACAACAGACATGATCTCCGGCTTGGCTAGATTCCCCTCCAGTATCGCCAGCCGGCGGCCAT
Organism: uncultured Planctomycetaceae bacterium; assembly: GCA_963815195.1. GTDB lineage: Bacteria > Planctomycetota > Planctomycetia > Planctomycetales > Planctomycetaceae > CAWAVN01. Next base: position 4,520 of record CAWFGE010000023.1, on the reverse strand, counting down.
TTTGCTGCGTCACCTTGCCCAGTGCCGTGTGTCACCGGGCAGTGAAAACCGGCCACTTGTGGGCAGTTCAAAACCGGCCATTTTGAGAGGAAAGGGATTCGACATTTTGTTCTCCTTTGAGTTTTCTCAGAGGAAAACAAGCGATGTCGAATCAGCTCTCGATGGACACGGTTCAAGCCATTCACACTTTGCGCACTCAAGGCTGGTCTTTGCGCAAGATTGCCCGCGAATTGGGCATTCACCGTTCAACGGTGGCCGCCCATCTCGCTTCAAAACCGGCCAAAGTGCCCACCGGGTCCGAGGCCAAAGTGCCCACCGGGTCCGAGGGCCAACTGCCCGCCGGGTCGGAGGACCTTCGTGAGGCCCTTGAAGACGATTCTGAGAAGGACGAGTCGGAACTTTCGCGGAGCCGCTGCGAGCCTTGGCGGGATGTCATTTTAGAAAAGCTCGGCCAGGGACTTTCCGCGCAGCGAATTTTCCAGGACCTGTCGAATGACCATGATTTTCCCCATGGCTACGACAGCGTGAAACGCTTCGTGCGGCAGTTGCGGTCTTCGAAGGAGTTGCCGTTTCGTCGATTGGAATGCGCAGCCCGGCGCGGAAGCTCAAGTGGACTTTGGCCAAGCCGCGGCCGTCGTGGATGAGAACGGCCGTCGTCGCCGGCCACACGTGTTGCGGGTCGTGCTGAGCCACAGCCGTAAAGGCTACACGGAAGCGATCGATCGCCAGACCACCGACAACTTCATTCGGTGTCTGGAGAGTGCGTTCTGGCATTTTGGAGGTGTGCCCAAGACTCTGATCATCGATAACTTGCGCGCCGCCGTGAGCAAGGCGGATTGGTTCGACCCGGAACTGAACCCCAAGATTCAATCGTTCGCCGCGCACTACGGCACGGTGTTTTTGCCCACGCGGGTTCGCACGCCCCGACACAAAGGCAAGGTCGAACGCGGCGTGGACTACGCCCAAGAAAACGCACTCAAAGGGCGGACGTTCCGAAGCCTGCGCGAACAGAACGAACACTTGTGGGCCTGGGAATCCACCGTGGCCGATACGCGGATTCATGGAACGACCAGAGAGCAAGTGGGCAAGGCGTTTCGCGAACGGGAACGGTCAGCACTGTTTCCGTTGCCGTTGCCGTTGGAACGATTTCCGTTTTTCCATGAAGCCCTGCGGAGCGTGCATCGCGATGGGCACATTTCCGTGGACAAGGCGTATTACTCCGTGCCGCCGGAATTTCTGGGAAGGAAAGTCTGGGTGCGCTGGGATGCGCGGCTGGTGCGCATCTTCAATGCCAAGCTGGAACAGATCGCCTTGCATGCCCGTCAAGAACCGGGAAAGTTCAGCACGCAGAACACCCATTTGCACGCGAGGAAAATCTCCGGCGTGGAACGCGGAGCCACCTGGTGGCTGGCGAAAGTCAGCGAAATCGGCCCGGAAACCAGGGATTGGTCCGCGGCCATGCTGGGAGCACGCGGCATTGAGGGCGTGCGGGTGTTGATGGGCCTCAAGCAACTGGCCGACAAGCATTCGCGCGAGGACATCGAACGCGCGTGCCGCACCGCCCACTCGTATGGAGCCTACCGACTGAGGACCGTTCGCAAGCTGATCGACCGCAACGCCCCCGTGCAAGCCCAGTTTGAGTTTTTAGACGAACACCCGGTCATTCGGCCGCTGGTGAGTTATTCCGAGTTTGTCAAAGCCGCTCTTCGAAAGGAGCAAAACCGATGAATGGAAATTTAATGCAGATGCTGAAGCAACTCCGCTTGAGCGGCCTGATCGAATCCTTGGAAGTCAGGCTGCAAGAAGCCATCGGCAACGGCTTGTCGCATGCCGAGTTCTTGGAACTGGTGTTAAGCGATGAGTTGGCAATCCGTCGCCAACGGGCGATCGATCGGCGATTGAAGCTGGCCCAGTTCCGCGAGATGAAAACCCTCGACCAACTCGATTTTTCCTTCAACCCCTCGCTGCCCAAACGCCGAATCATGGACCTGGCGACGGGGAAGTTTATTCGCGAAGCCGCCGACATTTTACTGCTCGGTCCGCCCGGCACTGGAAAGGTCCGACCATCACAAGACACCTCTGGTCACTCAGTTATCGCGCGGTGAGATCACCGTCACCGATCCGGCCCATCCGCTTTATGGCCGAACATTTGATTTGTTCGGCTTAGCCCGCCTGCCAGGTTATCGTCAGTATTATCAAGTCGAGATTTTTCCTGACGAGATGACCTACATCGACGTCAGCAGCACGAACCTTTCCACCGCTCCTCCCCAAAAAACTTCCTGTCTGACCCTGGACGCGCTCCAGGATTTGGTGACTACCTTTCGGGATATTCTTTCTCGGAGGGAAGCCGATGTCACCCATTGCCACGGACCAGGTGTGGAACCGTCTGACTCTTCCAGAGCAGCAGCGGATCATCCAGCAAATCGTCGTCATTCTAACGGAGGAACTGGAGCATGAACGGATCGATGAAAGTCAGCACCAGCCATTTGAATCGCCGCGGGATCGTATATCTTCGTCAGAGCACGACGAAGCAGGTCGAGAAAAACCAAGAGAGTGCCCACAACCAGCGAGCCTTGAAAACCCGGTTGTTGGAGTTGGGGTGGAAGCCGGAACAAGTCAGCATCCTGGAGGATGATCAAGGGCAATCGGCCACGCAAACGGCGGGACGCGGGGCCTTTCAACAGATGGTCGCCGACGTCGGCTTGGGTAAGGTTGGCATCATTCTGGGCTATGAAGTTTCACGGCTTTCCCGCAACGATGTGGATTGGCATCGACTGTTGGAATTGTGTGCGATCTTTGACACACTCATCGGTGATGTGGATGGGTTGTATCATCCACGGGATTTCAACGACAGGCTCCTCTTAGGCTTGAAGGGCACGATGTCTTCGGCAGACTCCATAGCCTCCGATTGCGATTGGACGCGGGTCGATTGTCGAAGGCCGCGCGGGGCGAGTTGGTGCAAAACTTGCCGACGGGCTTGGTCCGCAATCTGGACAAGACGGTGATGCTCGATCCCGATCTGAGCATTCAAAAGCGATTGCATTTGGTGTTCGACAAGTTCGTGGAGTTGGGCACGATTCAAAAAGTCTTGACGTTCCTGGCCAAGAAAAATTTGAAGATTCCCCGGCGCCAAGTTTCGGGCCTTTATGCGGGCGAAGTGTTTTGGAGAGAAGCCACGGCCGCTTCGTTGGGCTCGATCCTGCATAACCCGGCTTATGCAGGCGCGTTTGCTCATGGGCGTCGGCAAGTCGATCCCACGCTACGAATTCCCGGTCGTCCTGCCACGGGTCGCACGCGCCGGCCCCAAGCGGAATGGTCGGTCTTAATTCCCGGCATCTACCCGGCCTATATCAGTTGGGAGCAGTACGAAGACAACCAACGCCGAATCGCTCAAAACAACCTCCGCATCCAACAACGACTCGCCGCCAAGCAAGCCATCCGCAACGGCTGCGCGTTGTTAACGGGCTTATTGCGCTGCGGAAAATGCGGTCGAACGATGGGAGTGAATTACAAGGAGAACCGCTTTCAATACTCATGCAATTCTGGCTATCGGCATTACGCCCAACGATCCTGCCAGTACTTGGGCGGCAACAAGATCGACGAGGCGGTGACGGAAGCTTTCTTTGAAGTGCTGCGGCCTGCCGAGATCGATGTGTTGGAGAAACTCTCCGCCGAAAGGGCTCGCACGCATGCGGACGTGGTTCGGCATTTGGAGCAAGACGTCGGTGCTTGCAATACGCCGCCCATCGGGCCGAGCAACAATACGACTGTGTCGATCCCAAGAACCGTTTGATTGCGGCCAGTCTGGAAGAGAAATGGGAATCGGCTTTGTTGGCGCAAAAGCAAGCCGAAGAAAACCTGGCGGATGCCCGCCGAGAAATTCCCCAACCGATCCGCGTACCAAAGTCCTTGCGAGACGCCTTCGCGGATGTCGGGCGGCAGCTTCCCGAACTCTGGCCCGAGTTGTCTTGGGAGGCGAAGAAGTCGTTGTTGCGGACGATGATTACGGGAGTCAATCTTCACCGGCAATCGGATGGGCTGGTGCAAATTCGCATGGTCTGGGCCGGCGGTTCGGTGACCGAAACGTCGGCTCTCCTACGGCGTTTTTCAATGAAACACACGGACTTGGAAGAGCACATCGTGGAACGCATCCGGCAAGAAACCAGCGAAGGCCGGTCGAGTGAAATGATCGCGGCGGATCTCAATCGCGAAGGCCATCATCCCTGTCGTGGCGAACAATTCACCTCGCAAATCGTGAACAAGTTAAGACATCGCTACCGGATCAAAAGCCCGCGTGCAAAGAACCTGCCCCATGCCTGGACCGCCGCGGAAATGGCTCAGGAAATCGGGCGCAACATATCCTGGATGTATCATAAAATTGAGCAAAGACAGATCGTGGTTTCTGTCGATCCAACTTATCGGTGCTATCTGTTTCCCAAAACTGAGGAGGTTAAAGACGCCATGCTAAAACTCAAAAATCACGAAACCGAGCAAATCACTATCCCAAGGGGGCACAACAA
>CAWFGE010000022.1:0-403430 GCA_963815195.1 uncultured Planctomycetaceae bacterium | reverse complement strand
TTGTAGGCTTCGATCTTGGCGATAGAGTCTGAAGAGACCATAGGCCCTGTTTTGCCTTATTGAACATAACCAGGGGGCTGACGCCCCCCGCTCGCCTTTAGAACAACTCCATAATCGGTTTCGTCCCGAAATCGACCAGCGGAAACGGTCTGCCGGCGGGGCCGGGGAGGTGGGTTTCTAGATCGAGGCCCAGGCTGTGGAAGATGGTGGCGACGACTTCATTGGGGGCTGTCGGGCGTTCGGCCGGGTAGCCGCCGATGGGGTCGGAGCGGCCCACGACGCGGCCGCCTTTCACGCCGCCGCCCGCGAAGTATGTCGTAAAACACTGCGGCCAGTGGTCGCGGCCGCCGGCGGGGTTCACGCGGGGCGTGCGGCCGAACTCGGCGAGGTTACACACCAGCGTCGTGTCCAAGAGGCCGCGCTCGGACAAATCTTCCAAGCAGGGCCGCGTAACCCTGGTCGTACATCGGGGCCACGATGTCCCGCATGCCTTCGATCGAGGTGAACGGCTTGGTGCCGTGGATGTCCCAGGTGATTTCGTTGAACACCGTCAGGAACGTGTTGAGCGTCACGAACCGCACGCCCGCTTCGATCAGCCGCCGGGCCAAGCAGGCAGCACTGGCCGAACCGCGTCATCCCGTAACGGTCGCGGACTTTTTTGGGTTCCTTGGACAGATCGAACGCTTCGCGGGCCTGGGGGCTGGTGATCAGCCGAAACGCCGACTCGAAATTGCTGTCCAAAAGCTGGGCGTTCTGGCTTTGCTCGAAGGACGAGACGGTGCCGTCCACAATCTCGCGGAGCTTTCGCCGGCGGTCGATGCGGGCTTCGCCGATGGCTTTGGGCGGCAAGAGGTCTGGCACTTTGAAGTCGGGCTTCGAGGGGTCGGCCATCAGGCGGAAGGGATCGTAGCCTTTGCCCAAAAAGCCCGCATCCTGGCCGTGGGGCAAGCCGCCGCCGGTGTTGCCCATCGGTTCCGGGAGGAGCACATGCGCGGGCAGATCGGTTTTTCGGCCGCGAAGATACGCCAACACGCAGCCGGCGTGCGGTGTATTGATCCCGCCTTGAAACAGCCGCCCCGTTTGCAGCATTTGATGCCCCGTGTCGTGCACCGCCGCCCCCGTGTGATAGCAACTGCGGACCATCGAAAACTTGTCCCCCTGCTTGGCGTGCAGCGGGAAAATCTCGCTGATGTCCAAATCCGGCGAGGCGGTGGCGATCGGTTTGAACGGCCCGCGAATCTCCGCCGGGGCTTCGGGCTTGAGGTCGAAGCAATCCTGCTGGCTGGGAGCGCCGAGGTTGAAAATCATGATCACGGCCCGGTCGTCGTACTTTTTATCGACCTTCCCCGCCGCCTGGAGCTGGGCCATGTCCGCCAGCGAAAAGCCCACGGCTCCCAGCGTCCCCGCCTGCAAAAAATCCCGCCGCGACACCCCGTCACACGTATGAGCCGTGCCCGGCCCGGTCAAACTCAACATGGCAAACCCCTCATAAATCTCTAGCCCCCGGATGAATCACAAATCCTTGATTTGATTCTACCGCCGGCCATTTCGCATCACAAGAAACGGTGAAACTTGACGGATGCGGTTCAGAGAACAATGCTACGTGAGGTCTGAAAGAAAATGAGAGTCATGAAAAAGGAGCCGCGCACGCAGTAAGCGGTGAGATAGAAAACCGTCCGCTTACCGCGTGCGCGGCTCCCCAAGGGAAAGCGCGGATTACAAAAACCACGACAAAGGACAAAAATCATGGTACGCATCGGCATCATCGGGCTTGGCTTCATGGGATACACGCATTTCGAGGCCGCGAAGAAGCTCGACGGCGGCCAGGTGACCGCGATTTCCACGCGGGACGAGAAAAAGCTCGCCGGGGATTGGACGAGCATTCAGGGCAACTTCGGCCCGCGGGCGGGGCACGTGGATGTCTCGGGGCTAAAGACTTATAACGACTACAAGGAACTGCTCGCCGATCCGGAGATTGATCTCGTCGATATTTGCCTGCCGCCGGATTTGCACGAAGCCGTGACTTTGGAAGCCATCGCCGCGGGAAAGGCGACCTTGGTGGAAAAGCCGATTTCGATCGAGCTCGAATCGGCGAACCGCATGGTCGAGGCGGCGGAGTCGGCGGAGGTGCCGTTGCTGGTCGCCCAGGTGCTGCCGTTCTTTCCGGAGTTTCACTACGCGGCGGAGTGCGTGCGGTCGGGGCGGTTCGGCAAGCTGCGGGCGGCCCATTTTCGCCGGGTCATCTGCCAGCCGGACTGGTCCGAGAACATGTCGGATTTCCGCAAGCTCGGCGGCTGGGGCATCGATCTGCACATTCACGACAACCATTTCATCAGCCTGATCTGCGGCGTGCCGAACGCCGTGTTCTCGCGGGGCATTTTGCAGGACGGCTTCGTCAACCATCTCCACACGCAGTACATCTATGACGACGCGGAACTCGCGGTGTCCGCGATCAGCGGCGGCATCGCCGGCAAGGGCCTGCAGTTCGCCCACGGGTATGAGCTGTATTTCCAGGAGGCGACCGTCGCATTTTCGGCGGGCACCTTAGGCGGCGAATGGGTCGTGGACCGCCCGCTGACGGTGTTCCATCAAGAAGGCAAACTCGACCACCCCGAACTCAGCGCAGGCACGGAATGGTGCGCGGCTTTCACGAACGAACTCCAAGCCGCGGTCAACGGCGTGAACACCGGCGAGACGCCGCACCTCTTGTCGGGAACGTTGGCCCGCGATGCGCTGAAGCTCTGCTACGCCGAAGCCGAGAGCATCGCCGTGGGCGAAATCGTTGCCCTGTTGCCATAAGCAGTCTTTCGTGCCCCCTTCTTTTTTCGGGATTTTTCCCCGGTTTCGCATATCGGAAAGATCCGCCGGCCCGCGGATTCCGTTGCAGCAAATGGATTTTCCCGTTCTCCTCTCTTTTCAGGGGTCGTGGTATGCGCTGGTCGAATCGAACGCAGGGTTGGTTGTGGGTGCTTGGCGGGGGGTTGGCGGCTTGTTTGATGAATCCCGTTTGGGCCACCGAACCGCCGGCGGCGGCGGACGCTGGAAAACAGGCGGAACAGAAGGCGGCCGATCCGCTGTTGCCGTTTACGATTTCCAAGGAGACCACGCGGATTACCGAACCCTTAAAACCCGATGGCAGCGTGGACTACGCTGCCGCCCTCAATGCCCGCTTGAGCCAAGGCGTGACGCCGGCCAACAACGCGGCCGCGCTCTTGATGCAAGCGATCGGCGCGGACGCGGTCCCCGAAGCCCAGCGGAAGAAATTCTTCCAAACCCTGGGCATCGCCGCGCCGAGCGGGAAGGGATCGCTTCAGAACATTGCACAATTCGCGAAAGAGCAGAACCAACAAAAAGCTTTCGATCAGCAATCCGAGGCCATGCAGCATCCCTGGTCGCGGAAAGATTTGCCGATGGTTGCGGACTGGCTGGATGCGAACGCCGATGCGATCAAGATTGTGATCGAAGCCTCGAAGAGGCCGCGGTTCTTTGTTCCTTTCGCCAGCGAAGACGACGACCCTTTGCTGAATACGCCCCTGGAACTGACGACGAGCATGCGAGTGTTTTACCGGTTGCTGAATGCGCGGGCGATGCTCGCGCTGGGAGACGGCCGAATTGAAGACGCCCAAAACGATCTGTTGGCCTGCCATCGCCTGGCGAGGTTATTGGGCCAGCAGCCGACGATGCTGGAAACGCTGGTGAGCTATGCCCTCGATGCCGTCGCCTGCCAGGGAGATCATGAATTCGCCCAGTCCGAAAAAGTCACTGGGCTGCAATTGGGCGCCTACCGCCAAAAGCTGGCCGAGTTGCCTCCGCTGCCCAAAATGAGCGAGAAGCTCGACAAAGGCGAACGATTGGTCTCTCTGGATGCCATCTGCAATTTGGCGACGCAAAAGACGGACGGCGGAGCGCTGGGTGTGCCGAATAACCAGGCGTGGAAGCGAATGCTGGGCCTAACCATCAATTGGGATCTCATTTTGAAGCAGTTCAATGAGGAATACGACCAAATCGTCGCGGCTCTCCAGCTCACGGATTTCTCCGCCCGCCAAGCCCAGATGTCCAAACTCGAAACGGAACTCAAAAAACTCCAAGCCGAAGCGAACCAGCCGGCACAGATTGCATTGATCCTTCTGGGCGTCGATCCGCCCCGCGCGGTCGTCAGCCGGCAGATCGGGAACGTGTTGCTCGGCCTCTTGATGCCCGCCATCCGCCAGGCCAGCACCGCAGAGGTCCGCGCCGAGACTCGCCGCGATATGACACTGGTCGCTCTCGCGATCGGCGAGTATCACCGCGACGAGGGCCGCTATCCCGAAAAGCTCGCCGACCTCTCGCCCGAGTATTTCAAAACCATCCCCCAAGACGGCTTCACGAACAAACCCCTCCAATACCAGCCGCAAAAAGACGGCTATCTGCTCTACAGCGTCGGAGCCAACGGCAAAGACGACCAAGGCCAACGCGCCTCCGCCGCCCATCCGAACGCGGACGACCTTGCCCTCTGCGTGCCGAGCGAACCGGAGTTGTGACCCGGCGGCTTCGCGGATTGGGGTGAGGCCTTGCCATTCTGCGGATGGTTGATTCCCGGCGGGGTTCGATTTACGTTGGAGCGGTTTCTCGCTTCTCCATCCTTCAGAGAGCCCGGCCTCGATGAGCTTTTCGGAACCTCCCAGCGGTGTGCGGCGTCTTGTCGTGGTCTCGGCGATGCTGATGGCCGTGCTATTGTACCTGGACCGGTTTTGCATCAACCTGGCGGCGGATTACATCCGCGAGGATCTGGACCTCACGCAAAAAGACATCGCCTTGTTTTTTAGCGCGTTTCTTCTGGTCCTACGCCCTCGCCCAGGTGCCTTCCGGCTGGCTCAGCGACCGCTACGGGGCCCGGTTGATGCTGGTGATTTACATTGTGTCCTGGTCGTTCTTCACGGCGATGATCGGGGCGGTGCATTCGCTGGCGATGCTGCTTTTGGCCCGCCTCGGCTGCGGATTGGGACAGGCGGGGGCCTATCCTACAAGTGCCAGCATCGTCAGCAAATGGGTCCCCTTCTCGCAGCGAGGCATGGCGAGCGCTTTGATCGCGTTCGGCGGACGCATCGGCGGCGCATTGGCTCCGCTGCTCACAGCCTATCTGATCGTCCAGTTCCTTCCCGCGGACACATCGCCGTTCTTTACGGAATCCCAACTCCTCGAACCGGCGGGACTCGCCGTCCAACTCGCCGCGGATTCCGAGAAGCCCACGCCTCAGAGCATCATCTTCCAAAAGCTCCCGCCGAAAACGCAAGAACTTTGCAAGAGCATTTCTCCCGACCAAACTCTCTCGGAAAGCGAAAAGCAGAATCTGCTCGAAGGCTTGAACCATGTCGTTGGCTCCGAGGGGTTTTATGACGAGGATGCGTTTCGGTCCGTCAATCTAGTCCGCGAGGCGCTCAATCTATTGAAGGAAAAACGCGGAGGAGAATCGCTTTCGGAAGCGCAGCAGCGGCGGCTCAACCGGTTTTTGATCGAAGGCGTGTTCCCGCACGACGTGGGAAAGCTTTACACGCCAGGTTGGCGGCCGGTGATGATCGTGTACGGCGGCGTGGGGATCGCCGTCGCCTTGCTGTTTTGGGTGGCTGTGCGGGATCGGCCCGAAGCCCATCCGTGGTGCAACGCAGCCGAGTGCGAGATGATCGCCTTCGGCCGGCCCGCCGGGGCGCCCAGCCCGCACGGAAAGACCGGCATGATTCCTTGGAAGCCGCTGCTCTCGAGCGGCAGCATGTGGCTGTGTTGCCTGATGCAGGTCGGCACCAATCTGGGCTGGGCGTTTCTGGTCATGTGGCTGCCCCGGTATCTGATGGACGTGCACCACGTGCCGATTTTGGAGCGGGGCTTGATGACGAGCATCCCACTGATGGTCGGTTTCGCCGGGATGCTCGGCGGCGGGCGGCTGACGGACGCGATGACCGGATGGCTGGGCGTGCGCTGGGGCCGGGGCTTGCCGATGATGCTCACGCGCTTCACGGGGGCGCTCGGGTATTTTATCGTGCTCTGGCTCGCGATGCTTCCGGACGGATCCGCTTTCAAATCGCCTTGGTATTTCGTGGCGGCGTTCTCGCTGGTCGCGTTCTCGACGGACATGGGCACCGCGGCAACGTGGGCGTTCTCGCAGGATGTGGGCGGGCGGTACGTGGGTTCGTTCCTGGGTTGGGGCAACATGTGGGGCAACCTGGGAGCCGCGGTCTCGCCGCTGGTTTACAATTATTACCTCGGCGAGCACCCGGGCCTCGGCAACTGGAACGCGACGTTCCTTGTCTGCGCATTGGCGTTCATGTTTGCGGGACTGTGCGGCTTGGGCATCGACGCGTCCAAGCCCATCGCCCCGCCGGATGAAGACGAGCTGCCCGCGGAGTGACCCGCCGCAATTCCCGCGACAAACCGTCGGCGGTGTTGCCTCTCGCGAGGGTGTTGACTATCGTTCCTGTGATGAGGACGAGAAATTCAAGAGAGGAACCACGAAACACACGAAAAAAGGCAATCGTCGATCGGCTAAAGCAAATTATCCTCTTCCATAGCCCGAAGCGCCAGCGAGGGGAAACGAGGTTACAACTCCCTCGCTGGCGCTTCGGGCTAGCAAAACGCAGGACTCTCCAAATTATTTCGTGTGTCTTCGTGTTTTTCGTGGTTCAGCCGTTTTAATCAGAAGGAGTGACGAACGTGCCCGAACGCGTTGTGATTATTGGGTCCGGACCGGCGGGATGGGCCGCCGCGATTTATACCGCCCGCGCCAACTTGGAGCCTTTGGTTTTTGAAGGGGCCGAGACGGAAAAAAACCGCCTGCAGGGCACCCAGCCGTTGGGGCAACTGGCCCTCACCACGGAAGTCGAGAACTATCCCGGCTTTCCCGCGGGCGATATGGGGCAGTTTCTGGACGATGCCCTCAAGGACACTTTCGTGCCCTACCGCAATCCCAAGGAAGACCCGCACCGCGCGGTCACGGGGCCGGAGTCATGGAGCTCATGCGGCAGCAGGCCAAGAACTTCGGCACGCGGATCGTGACGGACGATGTGGTCGACGTCGATCTGTCCTCGCGGCCGTTCAAGCTCAAAACGCAGAGCGGCGAAGAGATCGAAGCCCACGCCCTGATCGTCGCCACCGGGGCGCGGGCGAATTATCTCGGTTTGGAATCCGAAGACCGCTTCAAGAACAAAGGCGTCTCCGCGTGCGCGGTCTGCGACGGGGCGCTGCCTCGGTTTCGCAATCATCCGCTGGTCGTCGTGGGCGGCGGGGACAGCGCGATGGAGGAGAGCACGTTTTTGTCCAAATTCGCCTCGAAGGTGTATATCGTCCATCGCCGGGACAAGTTCCGCGCCAGTCCGATCATGGCGGATCGCGCGCTGTCCAACGAGAAGATCGACGTCAAATGGAACTCGGCCGTCGAAGAAGTTCTGGGCAACGACGAGCAAGGCGTGACCGGCGTTCGCATCCGCTCGACGACGGGCGAAGAGAAAACCGAGGAAATCGAAGCCACCGGCTATTTCGCGGCGATCGGGCACACGCCGAACACCGATTTCCTCAAAGGCCAGCTCCAGTTGAACACCAAGGGCTACATCCTCTGGACGACGCCTTTCCGCACTTACACCAGCGTGGAAGGCGTGTTTGCGGCGGGCGACGTGGCGGACGATTATTACCGCCAGGCCATCACCGCCGCCGGCTCGGGCTGCATGGCCGCGCTCGACGCGGAACGCTGGCTGGCGTCGAAAGGGTTCGAGTAAAAACTGGCAAGACCCGGGTGGCACGTCCCTGAGCGCAGCGAAGGGCGTGGCGAGCTTCGTAAACTATTCCACCATCGGCCACGCCCTTCGTTCCTCAGGGCGTGCCACCCAAAACCGCACAAAATGGAATAATACAATGCTCACGCAAGAAGGTTGCCTGGCGCGTCGACGGCGGATGTGGAAAGCCGTGGCCGAGGATTTGGAGTGGGTGCTAATCGCCGACCCTCGCCACGTGCATTACCTGGCGAATTTCTGGGTCAACCCGCTGAGTTTTTCCGGCGGCGAGCGCGGGCTGTTGCTGCTCGAGCGCGAAGGCGGGGCGTCCTTGATCGCCGACAACTTCGCGTTTCGCTCCTCGGCGGTGACGCCATACGTGGATCGAGACATTATCGAAGACTGGTACGACCATCGGCATTCGGTCATCAACCGCGACCATGCGCTCCTGCGGGGCGTCGAATCGGTTTCGGAACGGCTCTACGGCCGGAAGGGCGCCATCGAAGCGGAATGGCTGCCTTACGGAGCCTGGGAACTCTTGGGGCTCGATCGCGAATCGCATTCCGTCGAGCAGGAAGCCGGCGGCGGCAAGCAACTCGCAACAGATTTGGGCACTTGCCTCCGCGAGCTGCGCCGGCAGAAGGAACCCGATGAAATCGCCTTGCTGAAAGAGTGCATGATCGCCACCGATGCCGGGCATGCCCGCGCCGGGAAATCATCAAACCCGGCATCAGCGAGTTGGAGGTCTACCGCGAAGTGCAGTCGGCCGCGATCGAAGCCGCGGGCCGGCCCGGTTTGATTTACGGCGACTTCCGCGCGGTCAATGCGAAAACGCCCAAGCTCGGCGGATTGCCGACGAATCACGTCCTCGAAAAGGGCGAGATGTTCATTCTGGATTATAGCGTCGTGCTGGACGGCTACCGCAGCGATTTCACCAACACGCTCGCCGTGGGATCGGCCAGCGACGAGCAGGACATGATTTTCCGCCTCTGCGAAAGCGCGCTCGAAGCCGGGGAAAATGCTCTGAAGGCGGGCGTCCAAGCGAAGGATATTTACGCCGCCGTCTCCAAACCGCTGGAAGAGGCGGGTTACGGAGCGCTCGCGCATCATGCGGGGCATGGCATCGGCCTCGCGCATCCCGAGCCGCCGATACTCGTTCCCGAAAGTGACGATGTGCTGAAGGCGGGCGACGTGGTGACCTTGGAGCCGGGGTTGTACGTGGAAGGCATCGGCGGCGTGCGGATCGAGAACAACTATCTCATCACCCCGGCCGGAGCCGAGAAACTCAACAACCACTTGATTGCCCTCACGTAATGAAATCGTTCCCGGGTGGCACGTTCCCGAGCACAGCGAAGGGCGCGGCGATTGCAAAGACCACATCCTTCGTCCCCCAGGGCGTGCCCCCCGAACCAAAAAGCTCAATCAAATTTGGTTGCCCTCAGGTGAAGGCGGATTGGCGGATGGCGGAAGATTGGCCCTGGCTCGCCGAGCAACTGGACGAACTGCGGGCGGCGGGTCTTTCACGCAATCGCCGGCGGGTGCGTTCGCTCGCCGGCGGTTGGTGCGAGATCGGCGAACGCCGATTGCGGAACTTCGCCTCGAACGATTATCTCAATTTGGCCCACGATCCGCGCCTCGCCGAGGCCGCCCGAACCGCAATGTCCGAAGCCGGCGTCGGTGCGACGGCGAGCGCTTTGGTCAGCGGGCGATCGCCTTATCATGAAGCCCTCGAAGATCGCCTTGCGAAATTCGAAAGGCAAGAATCCGCGGTGCTGTTTCCCACGGGCTATGCCGCGAACGTGGGCACGATCGCCGCGCTGGTCGATGAGCGGGATGTGATTTTTTGCGACCGGCTGAATCACGCCAGCCTGATCGACGGCTGCCGGCTTTCCGGGGCGAAGCTGTTGGTCTATCGGCACGATCGATTGGACAAACTCGAAACGGCCCTCGAGCGGGGAAAGGATTATCAACGGCGGTGGGTCGTCACGGATAGCCTTTTCAGCATGGACGGCGACACCGCTCCGCTTGCGGAATTGGTTGATCTGGGTGCCAGGTTCGATGCGAGACTGATCGTCGACGAAGCCCACGCCACGGGCGTCTTTGGCAACCAGGGCCGAGGCATCGCGGAATGGCGGGGCGTGGAAGACCGGATCGCCGTCCGCATTGGCACATTGAGCAAAGCCCTGGGCACATTGGGCGGCTTCGTCGCAGGCTCCGAGATCTTATGCGATTGGCTCTGGAACAAGGCCCGGTCGCAAATGTTTTCCACCGCTTTCCCACCGGCAATTTGCGCCGCGGCGTGCCGGGCCGTGGATTTGATCGAACAAGAACCTTGGCGTCGCGCGCATCTGTTGGCGTTGGCGAACAGTTTGCGAGAACGGATTTTGGATCTGGGTTTCGAGATCCCGCCCGGAAGCGTGGGGCCGATCGTGCCGGTGATTTTTGGAGAGATTGAACAGACCCTCCAAGTCGCCCGGGATTTGGAAGAGGCGGGGTTCCTCGTCGCGGCGATTCGCCCGCCCACGGTGCCCCAAGGGACTTCGCGAATTCGGATCACCCTGACCGCGGCCCATATCGAAGAGGATGTCGAATCGCTGGTCCGCTGTTTGGCGAAAGCGGCGAAATTGTTCCATTAGCCGCAGGGCGCTAGCCCGGGTTTTCTCCTGCAACCGGGGCTAGCACCCCGCGAGCGCCCTGCGGCTAATATAAGAAAATCAGATAATCCAAGAACCGGGGCTAGCGCCCTGCGGCTAATAAAAGAAAATGCCCATGACTGACTCGCCCGTGCAATCGACGTCGCCGAAGCAGGAGATTTCCCGCGCTGGGTTTGCCGAGGAATATCCGTTTGCTTCGCATTTTCTCGATTTGGACGGCGTGCGGTATCATTACCTCGATGAGGGCGGGGGCGAGACGCTGCTCTTTGTGCATGGCAATCCCACGTGGAGTTTCGCCTGGCGGCATCTCGTGCGGGATTTGTCGCGGGACTACCGCGTGCTGGCGGTCGATCACGTCGGCTGCGGGTTTTCGGATAAGCCCCAAGACTACGATTACACCTTGGCAACACACGTCGGCAATCTCGAGCGGTTTGTCGAAGCGCTCGATCTCCAGCGAATCACGCTGCTCGCGCACGATTGGGGCGGAGCGATCGGAATGGGCGCCGCGGGGCGATTGCCGGGGCGGTTCGCGCGGTTCGTGCTGTTCAATACGGCGGCGTTTCGCTCGCAGCGGATCCCATGGCGGATCGCCGTCTGCCGCTGGCCGGTTTTGGGGCCGTGGGCGATTCGCGGTTTCAATTTGTTCGCGATCGCGGCGCTCCGCATGGCCGTGGTCAAGCACGAGCGGATGACGCCCGCGGTCCGCCGGGGTTATCTGGCCCCTTACGATTCCTGGGCCCATCGCATCGCCACGCTGCGGTTCGTGCAGGATATTCCGCTTAGGGCCGCGCATCCGTCGTATCGGACTTTGACGGACGTGGAACAGGGCCTCGACCAGTTCCAGGATTCGCCGATGCAGTTCATTTGGGGGATGAAAGATTGGTGCTTCACGCCGGCGTTTTTGAAGGAGTTTCAGACGCGGTTCCCGCAGGCGGAGACCGCCGCGTTTGAGGATGCGGGGCATTATGTGTTCGAGGATGCCCGCGAGAAAATCCCGCCGGTGCTTCGCGAGTTTTTTCAAAAGCATCCGCTGCCGGTGCTTTGAGGATGCAAAAAGAAAGTCGCCGTTCGCTCCGCGAACGGAGCGCGGAGTCGGCGAAGATTTTCAATCGCAGCACGCATCCGATTCATCATCGAACTGGCAATCCGCTCCGTTGGCGGAGCGAACGGCGACCTTCTGGCTCCGCTTCTATTACGCGGCGCGGCGGCGGGACGGAGTTTGGTTTCCCGCGGAAGCGTGGCAGCGGAACCATTCCTCCCGCCAGGAGCCGATGGGATAGGGATGCCATTGGGGGGCGAGTTCTTCTTCGGGGCTCAGGTTGGGATTGTAGAACGGATCCCGCGCGACCATGCCCGCCCATTGGCGGCGAAACCGCTCCTGGTAGATTTCCTCTTCCGCCTGATTGACTCGCCGGGATTTCGATTCGTGATGGATCGCCTGCACTTCGGGATTGTAAACACAGCGGTCGCCCCGCTCTGCGAGCCGGAGCCAGAGATCGACATCGTTGAAACTCGTGGGATACCGCTCGGCGTCGAAGCCGCCCACCTCGATAAAGGCAGTTCGCCTCATCAACAATAGCGCCGCCGTCGCTCCGATAACATTGCGGAGCAAATGGGCCTGCCCGAAATAGCCGGGGTTGTTCGCATCCAGTCCGCGGTGCACATGCCCGGCGATCCCCTCCCGGCCGAGATAAATCCCCGCGTGCTGCACGGTCCGGTCGGGATAGAAAAGCAGCGCCCCCACACCCGCGATGGATGGATCAGACTCGGCGGTGCCGAGCATTTGCTCGAGCCAGCCGTCCGTTAATAATTCCACATCGTTGTTCACGAACACCAGAAATTCGTCCTGGCAATTGGCGATGACGTCGTTGTGCATGCGGGAATGATTGAACGGACGCGGATCGCGGACGACCTCGAGGACGCGGAGCGATTCCGCCCGTTCGAGGAACCGCAAGAGCGCCGGGTCGTTGGAGCGGTTGTCGATGACGGTGATCCGGTAGTTCTTGTAACGCGTGCGGTGTTCGATCGAATCCAGGCAGGCTCTGAGATCATCGAGCCCGTTGTGCGTGGGGATCAGAATCCGCACCGCGGGCGCGGACTGGGGACGAAAGCGAATCCGATACGCGGTGTCGATCGCGGAATGAATGCCGACATCGCCGGCTCGGCCGCGGCGAACGAGGGCGTCGTACACGGCTTTTTGTCCGTTGGAGCGAGCGGCGGCTGGGTCTGCCGCCGCCCGCTTGTGATAAAGGATCCGCGGAATGTGCACGACTTGATCCCGGCGGACGACCTCGGAAAGCCGAAGCGCCAAATCGTGGTCTTCCGCCCCGTCAAACCCCAACCGCAGTCCGCAAACCTGCCGGAGCAGGCCGGCGGCATACACGCTGAAATGGGTCGTGTACATCTTCGCCAGCAGGAACTCCGGCGAGTAGGCGGGCTTGAAATATGGTTCGATGCGTTTGCCGATGCCGGTGATTTTGTCCTCGTCGGAATAGAACCAGACCGCCTCCGGCTGCCGATGATGGGCCGCGACAATCCATAAGAGCGCGTCCGGGGTCAATTGATCCTCGGGATTCAGAAACCCGATGAACTCGCCCGCGGCCGCCTCGATCCCGGCATTCTTTGCCCGGGCAATTCCCCTGGTTTGGGAAAGCGAAACCAGCCGAATCCGCCGGTCCTGCCGGGCGTAACGCTCCAATCGGTGCTTCAAATCGGGGCGCTTGAACTTGTCATCGACGAGGAGCAATTCCCAGGCAGGATAATACTGCGACCGGGCGGAATGGATGCAACGCTTGAGCCAAGACACCCGCGGCCCATGCACCGGCACCACGAGGGAGATTTGAGGGAAGCGGACAAACTCGCGTTCCCATTCGCGGGCCTGGCCGGGGGTGAGCGGCTTGGGCGTGGCGGTTCGGCGGCGGCGGTATTCTTTTTCGAGCTTGATCCGCAATTGGGATGAGCCGAAGTGCTTCCAATACCGCACGATCGAAGAGGGAACGTCCCAGAGCCATCGGCGGACCAGGTTCGTCGTCATCGCAACGGCCCCCCATTCGCCGGACGCGAGAGTTCTGAACGTGCGTCGTTTCCGCCACGGCGCGGCAGACGCGGACCTGGAGTTTTTTATCGGTTATTCCGGGGCCGAGGCTGAAGGGGGAATCGGCGGGCTGTCCGCGGGGACAAAAGATAAAGCAGGAAGCCCTAGCCAGCGGGTTGTCCGAGCCTGTATTCTGGGGGACTCCGAAGGCAGGACTTTTTGACGTTTTCCTTAATAAATCAGACGATCGCTTCTTGATGAATCAGAACTCTCCGGAACCCCAAGCTTCGCCGCCCGTTGGTGATTGGCGGCTTGTGTTTTTGCTGTTGTGTCTGGCGGGCGGATTGGGACTCGCCGCGATTTTGCACGTCGAGCCGAATTTGAGCGCGAACGACCGCTCCCGCTGGGCGACGGTGTGGTCGCTCGCGGTGCAGAACACCTATCAGATCGACGACATCATCAAAAAAGACGGCTGGGACACGATCGACAAGGTCCGCCACGAAGGCCACTTCTACTCCACGAAGCCGCCGCTGTTTCCGACGTTGGTCTCCTGGGTTTACCGCGGCGTGCGGGCCGTTACGGGTTGGCGGTTCGAAGGGGACACCACCGGCCGAGCCCCGGACGCCAAACCGCCCAACGACACCAAAGCCGTGGTCCGCACGATTCTGGTTTTGGTCAATTTGCTGCCGATGCTCTTGGCGGTGGGCGTCTTGGCATGGTTTCTGCCCCAATACACTCGCTCCAAAGGCGCGTTCTGGTTCGTGCTGACGCTGGCCGCGTTCGGCACGTATTTGAGCACCTATCTTGTGACCTTGAACAACCACACCGTTGCGGCGGTCTCCGTGATTTTCTCTTTGATCCCCGCCGCCCGTATCGTCTGCGATGAAAAACGCCACCCCCTGTGGTTTGCCCTGGCGGGATTCTTCGCCGCGTTGGCCTGCACCAACGAACTCCCCGCCGCCTTGTGGGGCGTGATCGTGTTCTGCCTGCTCGCTTGGAAGTCGTGGCGGTCGACGTTGTTCTATTTCGTGCCCGCGGCGGTTTTGCCGCTGGCGGGGTTTTTCTGGACGAACTACCTCGCGACCGGCGGCGTCAAGCCGTTTTACGCCTATTATGGAACCGAAAAATACGAGTACGTCTTCGAAGGCGTGCCGAGCTATTGGGTGCACCCCAAAGGCATCGATGCCAACCAGGAATCGCCGGGCGCGTATTTGATGCACTGCACGATCGGGCATCATGGGATTTTTTCGCTGACCCCGATCTTTCTGCTCACCTTGTGGAGTTGGCTGGACGTGCGGTCCTGGAAATCGCATCGCCTGTGGCCGATCCACGCCGCCGGGGTCTTTTTGACGGTCGTCATCATGGGGTTTTATTTGTCCCGCACGGCGAACTACAACTACGGCGGCAACACCGCGGGGCTCAGGTGGGTGTTCTGGCTGATCCCGTTTTGGCTTGTCGCGATGCTGCCCTTGTTCGACCGCTTTGTCCGGCGGCCGTGGTTCGTCGGTTTAGCGGGGCTGTTGTTTGTGGTCTCGGTGTATTCGATGGCCTCGGCCACGGCGAATCCTTGGAGCCCCTCGTGGCTATACGGGCTGATGAAGGATTGGGAATGGATCGATTACGACACGCCCCCGCCCGCGCTGCCCCGCCGGCTGACGACATTCTTCTCGACGCTGCCTCCCGTGGATGAAAAGAACCCGGCGTGGATCGAGTTCTCCAGCCCCGCATCCGACGGCACGCTGACGGTCTTGCGATTGGAAGACGGCGGGCGGACAAAAGACGAGGGGCGGACGATCCGCAAGCTCATCGCCACCTGGATCACGGGCAACGTCCGCCAGCGCTCGGAGGAATTCTATTTGGACGAGGCGAAGTTCAACGCCGGGCGTGCTCCGCGGGAGTTCATCGTGTGGCGGGATAATCCTTCCGCGCAGGCGAAGCGGAACGCGTTGACGTTTCTGCGGAACCTGCCGTCGCCCCGGCCGTATAACGCCGACCACATCCGCTATCTCAAAACGCCGCTGCGAAAAAAAGACGCCTTCCGCTGCCAGCAGGCGGCTTCGCGGGTGGCGTTCGCCCCGGCGGGGCAGCGGTTCATTTATCGCAGCGACGTGTGGATCTGCGATCAGGTCCCGTTCGGCGTGCTGCGGTTTCAAACGATCGTCAGCGACCCGGCGAGCGGAGAGACCGTGGAATACCGCCGATTCAACGTCTCCAACGCGAGTTGGTACGACGAAACCTCGCCTTCGATCGACGCCACCCATTCCGGGATGTAACCCGGTTGCGTGAACGGTCCCAAGCCGACATCCCCGCCTTACGACTCTCGATTGGGATTCGCAGAAAGCCGGCTCCTTCGAGGGCCGAGAGTAATTCGGCGGCCGTGTAAGGGCGGTCTGTAAAAACTTCGCCCCCTTGGCGAATTTGAGGGATTTGAAGTCGGCTTAGGGAACCGGAGTTCTGCCGGCGAAGGGCTTCGCCGTCGGCGTTGTTGCGGACCGGTTCGTTTTTTTCTCCTTGCCGCCGGAGGCCTCGCTGATGAGTTTACGCAGGCGGACATCCTGACTGACCGGCTTACCGGCCGCGACGTCCTCTTCCCGAAACGTGGCCATCAAAATTCGCCGCGACCCCGTGCGGCTGAAGTCGTAAATAATTCGAATCAGGCCGTCGCTCGTTTGCTGGCCGTCGGGATACGAGACCCCGCTGCGTTCATCCAACAGCAGACCGCCGGTCCATGTTTTTCCTTCATCGCTCGACACGAAGGCCGTCAGATGCGAGCGGCCGGTGCGCTGGTCGATGGCACCGTGTTTGACGAGCAACAGGTTGCCGGACGTGAGTCGCCGGACGAAGAAACGGGCACTGGGATGGGCGATCGTCGAGGGTTTGAGGTCCGGCCAGACTTTACCGCGATTGGTGGAGACGCTCTCGCCGATACCGTATTTTGTGCGGGCCAGCAGCCACAGCGAACCATCTTTACGTTCGACGATGATGTGTTCGTCAAACGCGCGGACATCCTTCGGCACGTTGCAGGCTCCTCTTAGCGACCACGTTCGACCCAGGTCCGTCGATACGATCATCCGCGCGCTGGAGTCCGTGGCTCGCCAGGTTGACACAGGCAACACCCATTCGCCGGTGCGGAGCACGACGGGCTTACACATCATGATGCCATCGGTCAGCCGCCGCGGTTGGCTCCATTCGGGTTGTGCCGCGTCGGGGTTGTCGGTGTGCACGCACCACACGCCCGCGACCGAACCGTCATGGCCAGCGGCCTGAGCCCAGAACACAAATAATCGCCCGGTCGGAGCCACCCAGAGTTCCGGGTCGAAGGCTCGTACGGGTCCCGCCCCATCGGGATCGATGACCAGAACTTCGCGCCATGATTTTCCGGC
This sequence comes from uncultured Planctomycetaceae bacterium, assembly GCA_963815195.1. Taxonomy (GTDB): domain Bacteria; phylum Planctomycetota; class Planctomycetia; order Planctomycetales; family Planctomycetaceae; genus CAWAVN01. Next base: position 386,623 of record CAWFGE010000022.1, on the reverse strand, counting down.
GTGTTCGCTCGTCGAAACGACAACGTAATTATTGTGATCCTCGCCCGGCGTGATGCCCGCGTACCAGTTCGCCCACAACCGCCCGCACGGGGCCACCGCGAGACTGGGAATCCCCTGAAATGCCCGATTCGTCGCCTCGTGATCGGGTTGCTTCGGAGGACCGACGTATGCAGGCGTTGCCAGAAAGGGATTGGTCAGCTTGAGATTCGACAAAGTGGCCTGGAGTTTCTCAAGCTCGGCCGGATTCGCGGGGAGTGGCTCATCGTGAAACGCAGGCAGCAGGTGTTCCCAAACCAAGTCGAGTTGCTTCTGCATATTCCCTGTTTTGGCGGTGATCGCGATGACCGCGTCTTGCTTCGGCAGCACGATGCAGAACTGGCCGTCCTTGCCGTCCCCTCGATAGGCCCCGTGGCGGCATCGCCAGAATTGAAATCCGTAACCTTCTCGCCAATCGGGATTGCGACCACTGGGCGCCTTGTCGTTATCGACCTGCTTGCTTGTGGCCGATGCGATCCACTCGGCGGGGATGAGTTGCTTGGCGTTCCATTTGCCTTTCTGCAAGTAAAGCTGGCCGAACTTCGCGATGTCCTCTGTCTTGAGATACAGCCCATATCCGCCAATCGAGATGCCCTGCGGGCTCGCTTCCCATGTCGGTTTTTCGATTCCCAGTGGCTCGAACAACCGAGGCGTTAGATAATCGAGCACCGTCTTTCCGGTGACCTTCTGCACGATGGCCGACAGCATGTACGTTGCCGGGGTGTTGTAGAGGAACTTCGTTCCCGGCTTGTGGGGCACGGGTTGTGCGAGAAATTGCTTGACCCACACCCCGTCTTCCGTCAGTTTCGGAAGCGGATCGTGGCCGGTGGACATCGTCAGCAGATCCCGAACCCGCATGGCCTGAAGGTTTTCGGAGGGCTTCGCTGGTATATCGTCGGGAAAGAATTTGAGGACTTTGTCGTCGATGTCGAGTTTCCCTTCCGCAACAGCCAGCCCGATAGCCGTCGATGTGAAACTCTTGCTCAGCGACCAGAGGATATGCGGTTTGCGCGCGGCCTCGGGACTCCACCAGCCTTCCGCCACGACATGACCGTGCCGCACAAGCATGAAACTGTGCATCGAATCGACTTGCTTATTGGCCGCTTCCACAAACATCCGCACTTGAGCGGAGGAGACGCCCTGCGACTCGGGCGAGCTTCGCGGCAGATGGGCGGAGTTCGACGCACCTTGGCGTTGCCACTCCGCGAAACCACGCGGCGGCCCCGAGAAAACTAACACGCCGACAAGAGTCACAAATCCGAAACAAATGCGATTCGTACGAGTTATCATTCGTTGTGCCTTCCTATCAGAATTGGCGTTCGAAATGCGCGGGGAGACTGAGGATTACGCTGATTCTACCAAGGCCACCGAGCGATCCCAATCAAAGCGCGATGACGGTGTTTCCAAAGGAGAATAAGGCTCGATGGGAGGAATTGTTGCCACCAGTCAGGCGACTCAGCCTACGGGAGCTGACGGACGTCCGCATACTCGCCGCTTTCGATCAGTTCGGGCAGGCGGGCGAACGTCTCAGCGAGCATCGGGGCGGCTTTCTCCGGCGGGGGCATCTCGGGCGTGCCTCGCTTGGACCGGAGCACTTCGATCGCCGTGTACCGTTCGTCCTGGGGCCGCGAACAGAGTTCGTCCTGCATGGCCGTGTCGATGATTCCGGGAGCCAGCGCCGTGAAGTGCGTCGCGGGCCGCTCGGCACTGTAGAGCTTCATCAGCATGTTGAGCGCCGCCTTCGAGAGCGAATAACCGCCCCAACCGCGGTGCCCGTTGACCGAGGCCCCCGACGAAATCCCCACCACTTGGGAGACGTCCACGCCGCTGGCGAAGATTCGGTCAAGCAACACCTTATTGGCCCAAAGGTTGACGTCCATTGTGTTCTTCAGGTCGGACAGGGGCGTGTCGATGAGATCGCCAAACCGGCCAAGGATCCCGGCATTGAGTATGACCAGGTCCAGGCGATCCACCCCGCTAAGCAAGCGGGCAAGCGTGGGGGCGATGCGGTCGAACTTTCGGAGGTCCAGGCTCTCGAAACGAAAGTTCTGTTTCTGAAGTCGTTCGTCCGGCGTTCCCCGGCTGATCCCGCAGACGTGGTGCTCGTGGTTCAGATAGTGTGCGGCCAAGGCGTGGCCGATGCCGGAACTGACGCCGGTGATCAGAATCGTTTGCTTCCGGGCGGTCATGGCTTGGTCTCTCCATTTCTTTTCATTTTTGGTGCTGGATGTGGGCGATCCGCAGCCTTGGGACGGCATTCGATTTCATCGAGAGTGGTCCCGGAGATGGTCGCCTTGCAAGTCGAGAAATAATAACGCAACCGCATGGTGTCCGAAACGGCGACATGCACTTTTGGGTGGTCATTCGAGTCAACCGAGGACTTGTGATCGGATGCCGAATGAATCAAACTCATCGTGGGGCCTCCGTCGCAAACGATGTGCGGGAAAATCCTGGCTCCAAGGCCCTTTTTTGCAACCCCTATTCACTCCTTTGCACATAGACAGAAATAACTCGCGGCAAGTCTCTAAAAACCACAACTTAAGAAAAGGTCCGTTTCCGCATAGACTCTGAGCTGAGAGAGTTTCGATGTTTCGCATTCTGGTTCTGCTGGTTTGGTTGGGTTCGTATTCCGTTTTAAAGGCCCAGGATCGCGGGGCGGATTGGCCGCGGCATGCGATTGACCGCTCTTCGCGCGGGGCGGATGGGGTCCGGCTTCAGGATGTGAACGGCGACAGGCTTCTCGACATCACCACGGGTTGGGAAGAAGGCGGGCGGATTCGGGTTTATCTCCATCCCGGGCCGAAGCAAGCCAAAGAACAATGGCCGGCCGTCACCGTGGGGCAGGTGCATTCGCCGGAGGACGCCGTGTTCGCGGATGTGGACGGCGACGGCTCGGTGGACGTCGTCAGCAGTCTGCGAAGGCCGGGAGCGAACCGTGTTCATCCACTGGGCACCGCCCAAGAGAGACCAATACCAGAACCCCGCGGCCTGGCAGACCGAAGCGATCCCCGTCTCCGAAAAGCAGCAAAGCTGGATGTTCTGTCTGCCTTTGCAAATGGACGGGCAAAACGGGCCGGACTTGATCGCGGGTTCCAAAGGCGGCAATGCGGAGGTCGGCTGGTTCGAGTCGGCGGCGAACCCGCGCGACTTGCATCATTGGCGCTGGCATCCGATCTATAAAGCCGGTTGGATTATGACGCTTTTGGCAAAAGACCTGGACGTGGACGGCGACTCGGATTTGATCATCACCGACCGCAAAGGCCCGAACCGCGGCTGCCATTGGCTGGAAAACCCCGGCCCCGGCCCCAAGCAGAAACAGGCCTGGAAAGTGCACCACATCGGCGGCTTGAATCAAGAGGTGATGTTCCTCGCGGCGGGCGATGTGGATCAAGATGGCATCGAAGACCTCGCGGCGGCCGTGCGGGGCGGCGGGGTGCTGGTCTTCCGCCGAACATCGGTAAAACCCGCGGCCTGGGAGACGCTCGAAGTTCCCATGCCCAGCGAAACCGGCACCGGCAAAGGTGTCGCCATCGCGGACGTGGACGGCGATGGGCGGAACGATCTGGTCGTCACCTGCGAAAACTCCGCCAAGAAGACCGGCGTGTTCTGGCTCTCGCGGAACAAAGCCGATTCCTTTGCCAAAACTTCTTGGACCGCCCATGAAATCAGCGGCAAAAAGGAAGGCGTGAAGTTCGATCTCGTGGAACTGATCGACCTCGACGGCGACGGGGATCTCGGATGCGCTCACTTGTGAAGAACGCGACAATCTGGGCGTGATCTGGTACGAAAACCCCACGAAATAAATGCCCAATGACCAAGCCCCAATGACCAAAAGGATTTTTTCGATGACCCGAACGTCTTACTTCTTGGCTTGTTTGCTGCTTTTTGTCTCGGCTTCATCCACCATCGCGGCGGAGGCGCTGCCGAATGTGGTGTTGGTGATGTGCGATGACCTGGGGTGGGGCGATGTGGGGTTTAATGGATCGAAGATTGCGCGGACGCCGAACTTGGACGCGATGGCCGCGAACAGCCTGAAGTTCAACAGGTGGTATTCGCAGGCTCCTGTCTGCTCGCCGACGCGGGGCAGCGTGCTCACGGGCCGGCATCCGTATCGTTATGAGATTCCCACCGCCAACGCCGGGCATATGAAGCCTCAAGAACTCACGCTCGCGGAGGCTCTCAAAACCAAAGGCTACGCGACCGGGCATTTTGGAAAATGGCACCTGGGCACGCTGACGACCAAGATCCAAGACGCCAACCGCGGCCGGCCCGGAAAGACCGAGCACTATGCCACGCCCGCGATGAACGGGTTCGACGCGTATTTCTCGACCGAGTCCAAAGTGCCGACGTGGGATCCGCTGGTGGTGCCGAAGAAATTCGGCCCGGGGCAGAGCCGGCGTTATGGTTGGATTCCGGTCGAAAAGCCCGAAGACGGTGCGCACTACGGCACCCATTATTGGGACGGCGAAGAGCATGCCGTCACCGAAAACGTCGCCGGCGACGATTCGCGGATCGTTCTCGATCGCGCGCTGCCGTTTATGGAACGAGCCGTCAAGAATCGGCAGCCGTTCTTGGCGGTGGTCTGGTTTCACACGCCGCATCTGCCGGTGGTGGCGGGGAAGGCGTATCGGGATCTTTACAAAGATCAGCCGCTCAAAGAGCAACTCTATTACGGCGCGATCTCCGCGATGGACGAGCAAGTCGGCCGGCTGCGGAAGTCGCTGCGGGATTGGAACATTGCCGAGAGCACGATGCTTTGGTTCTCGAGTGACAACGGCCCGGAGCGCGGCACGCCGGGGAGTCCGGGGCCGTTCCGCGGGCGGAAGCGGTCGCTGTATGAAGGCGGCGTGCGGGTGCCGGGGCTCTTGGAATGGCCGGCGAAAATCCGCAAAGCCCGCGAGACCGCCGTGCCCTGCGTGACGAGCGATTATCTGCCGACGATCTTCTCCATCACGGGCCTCGAAATGATTTCGCATCCCGAACCGATCGACGGTGTGAATCTGTTGCCTGTGATCGAAGGCCGAGCCGAAACCCGCCCGCGGCCGATCGGCTTTCAGTCCGGGAACATGGCCACGCTTTCGGACAACCGCTACAAACTCGTGATCGTGGGCCAAGGCAAAAATGCGAAGACGGAGCTTTACGATCTTCTCGCCGATCCCAGCGAAGAGCACGACATCGCGGACGCCCATCCCGACATCGCCCGGCCAATGCAGCAAACGCTGAAAGCCTGGCAAACGTCCTGCGAGCGCTCGGCCGCCGGGAAGGATTACCGCTAGGACGTCCTTCGTCAGATCGTCGATTGTAGACCCGCCCGAAGTGCCGAGTGAGCGCTTCGGGCGTTTTCTTCGAATTCAGTCGTTCCGAAAATCGCCAGAGCCGCGCACGAAGTAAGCGGTATTGCGATCTGTAAACTAGAAAAACCGCTTACTCCGTGCGCGGCTCTTGGGGAACCAATTCCTATTCCGCGACTCATGGAACTCCTAAATTCAAGTATGCTCGCTTGTACTCTAAGAGCAAATCCGCTTGCGGGCGGGGAGGGAACTGGTGAGGTCTCGTCCCGGGCCCCTTGTCATCGGCGGCAGACGACGAGGCCTATGAGGGGCCTCGTCTGCCGCTGACTCACACCACTAAACAACCCCGTTTGCTGTCCAAAGAATTTGGTCCACCTCAGGCTTCGCGCTAGCTCCGCTTCGCCCACGAACACCGGGGCCTAGGCTGATTTTTTTCAGCCCAAAGTTTTTGCACTGACAGAGCGCTCGCCGCCGGTTCGCACAGGAAACCGGCGGCTAGCGACTTGCCGCTCACAATTTAAATCTCGCTTAACGGTTTCGTGGCGTCGCCGAATTTGTCGAGGCGGACGCCCATCTTATGCATCAGGCTGAGATACAGCCGGCACATTTGGCGGTCGGATTGGCCCAGATAATCCAGGTTCTGGCCGCCTTGGATTTGGCCGCCGGCACTTCCGAGCATTACCACGGGCAGTTGCGTGGCATCGTGGTGGCCGTTGAGCATGCTGGAGCACAGCAGGATCATCGAGTTGTCCAATGCCGATCGCTCGCCTTCTTGGATCCGATCGAGGCGGCGGGCGATGTAGGCCATTTGCTCCAGGAAGAACTGGTTGACCTTGAGCCAATCGTCGGTGTCGCTGTGCGACAAGAGATGGTGGATCATGTAGTCCACGCCCAGATGCGGGAAGCGGAGCGTGCCGTGATCGTTGTTGAGCTTCAGCGTGCAGATGCGGGTCGTGTCCGTCTGAAACGCGAGCACGAGGATGTCGGACATCAGCCGCATGTGCTCGACGATGTCCTGCGGATAGCCGTCCTTGGGGCGCGGCATGTTCGGTTTTTCCAAAGTCGGCCGCCAGCCTTGGATCTCTCCCCGCCGGCCCGCCTGCTCGATCCGCTGTTCGACTTCGCGGACCGAATTGAGATATTCATCGAGCGTGCGGCGGTCGCTGCTGTTGACCTGCCGGCGGACATCCTTGGCGTCGGCGAGGATCGCATCGAGCACACTTTTGTCGCCGCGCTCGCCCGCATCCTTGAACAACTGATCGAACGCCAACGCCGGGTAGACTTCGAGAGGTGCAGGCGACGTGGGGCTGCTCCAGGAAATGTGGGAGCTGTAGAGCATGGAGTAGTTTTTGTGGACGGAGGGATTCGCCTTCTCGCAGCCCAGAATCAGGCTGGGCAGTTTTGTGCGGCGGCCGATTCGCCGGGCCACGACCTGGTCGACGCTGGTGCCGCTCTGAATCGTGCCGCCCGCGGAGAGCGGCGCCCCGGAGAGCAGATTGCCCGTCTGGGAGCTGTGGATGTTTCCCTTGAGGGCTTCGGCGTTATAGAGCCCGCGGATGAAGACCATCCGATCGCGAAAGTCCTTTAATGGATGGAGGACTTTTCCCAGCTCCATGTTCGGTCCGCTGCCTTTGGCCCACCATTCGTGTTTGTGAAACCCGCAGCCGGCGAACAGAATCGCCATCCGCACGGGAGCCGCGGGAGGCGTTTTTGCTTTCTCGCCCGCGAGGGACAGCGATTCCATCCAAGGCAAAGCCATGCTGACGCCCAATCCGTGAAGAAAGGTCCGCCGCGCGAGTTTGTTGTCCATGATTTCTCCCAACGTGTTGAATTCCATCAATCCATCGGCATGTCGCGGCCGCGGATTTCAAGGAATTGGGGGCTGGTAATGATGGCTTCGATGGCCGTGTGAAATCGATAGTCGTCGGCTTCGAGCCGGGCCTTCATCTCCTCCAACAGCGGTTCGTCTGAAAGCTGGAGTTCCCGGCCCAACGCAAAGCCCAGGAGCTTTCGGCAGAACTGCCGCACCACGTCGTCCCGGCGATCGACCGCCAAGTATCGCCTGAGCCCGTCCAGGCCTGCGATGGTCTTTCCGCTGGGCAGCGTGGTTTTTGTCTCGACTTTGCTCGGGCGGGCCCGGCCGACGGCGTCGAATTGCTCCAAGGCAAATCCATAAGGATCGATTCGAGAATGACATTTCGCGCACGCCGGCTGGGAGCTATGATGCTCGATCAACTGCCGGGCCGTCAAACCCGCCGGGACTTTTTCGGGCAGAATGGGCACATTGGCGGGCGGCCGGGGCAGCCGCTCGCCGAGCAGGGTTTCGTAAATCCAGTTGCCCCGCAAGATGGGGCTGGTCCGCGAGGCTCCGGATTGGCTGGCCAAAACGCTCGCCATGCCCAACACCCCGCCCCGCCCTTTGGACTGCATGCCGCTGACTCGCCGCCATTCGCCGCCCTGGACATTGGGGATGCCGTAATGCTCGGCCAGCCGCTCGTTGAGAAACGTAAAATCCGCATCCAAGAGGCCCAAGATCGGACCGTTGCCGCGAAACATCTCCTCGAAGAAGCGGATCGACTCTTCGTACATCGCTCCTCGAATGGATGCAAACTCGGGATACAGCGCTTCGTTTTTTTCCGCGGTCTTGTCGAAGTCGCGCACATGCAGCCATTGGCAGGCGAACTCGACCGCCAACCGCCGGGTCCGCGAGTCCTTTAACATCCGCCTGGCCTCGCCGCGGAGAACCCGGTGGTCTTTCAACCGGCCTTCTTCAGCCAGCTTGCGAAGCCTTTGATCGGGAAGCGACGACCAGAGGAAATAACTCAACCGCGTCGCCAGCTCGGCATCGGAAACCGGAGCGGCGTGTTCGCCCGCGGGCGGCTGCTCCAACTTGTAGAGGAAGCCCGGCGATGTGAGCACGCGGGCGAGCATCAGCCGAATCGCAGGCTCGTGGGCCATCTCGTTTTCTCTCAGGGAGTGATAAAAATCCCGCAGGCGTTGCTTTTCGGATTCTTCCAGCGGCCGCCTCCAGGCCCGGTCCGCGAGGTCCAGGACGCCCGCGACATGCGCGGGCTCCGAGTCGGCCAGCCGGCGCCGAAATCGCTCGGCCCGCGCCTCGATCGGCTGTTTCATCGGGGCGAAGTCTTTGACAAGATCGGGGCGATCCTGCGTGGCAAATTCCGAAATCTGCTCGAACGCCACGACAAGCTTCAACGGCTCCCGGCTGACATAGAACAATTCCTCCCAGAGCCGATCCAGTTCCGCGGCTTCATCGCCGGTGAGCATCAACCGCTTCAAAAGATCGTCTTCGCGGTAAAACAATGTCAGCGTGACGACCTCGTCCACGGGCACGATCCGCGCATAGCACAAGGCCGGGGGAAACAGCTCGCGGAATTCCTGCCTCACCCGTTCCACGCGTGGCGCACTTCAGGACTCATGCCGATAAGAATCGGCGCCGCAAGCGGCAGACGGGTGCCGGCGGGTTTTTCCAGCTGGGCCTGGATTTGCACGCTGCCCGATTGGGCGGCCTTTTCATCCAGCCGCGCCGAGGCGACAAACTCCCCGCCCTCCGCCAAAGCCATCGGCAAGCGGATGGCCAGCATGTTGGGGGCTTTGATCGAGAAGTCCGTTTCGGGAAGCGAAGAGCCGTCGGCACGCTTCCCGAATCGGCCCGGTTCCAGCGCGTAATCCAAACTCGCGGTTGCGCTTTCGGATTCAATTCGCAGCCAATCCAACGGGCCTTTCCAATCGAGAGCCTGCTGCTTCAGTTGCCGATCTGGTTGGCTCAATGACTTTTCGTCGTCGGTGAGGATCACGGATTGCACGCGGTCGGCGTGCCGGCTTTGCACCTCCTCGGACGCACCTTGAATCACGGCCGCCCGCCAGCTTGCCAGGGCCGAGTCCGCGGGGACGGCGGGGCCTTGGTCGTCCCGCTTCGCCGGGTTTACGAAATGCCAGACGTCTTTGTGCCCGAGGGAATCCGGCAGCGGATTGCCCGCCTGCACCTTGTCCACGATGTCCTTCGCAAGATCCCAGACGCGTTTCGCACCCGCGGTTTCGCGGATGGTCAGCGAGACGTGCGTCGTGTCGCAGACGTGGTTCCCATCGCGGGCATTCACCACCAGGAACACCGCGTCGCCGGGTTCAACTTCAAGCGGGCTTTTCGGGCGGAACTCGCCGCGACCGCCGTTGTCGATGCTGCCGCTCGCCAACACACTTTGTCCCGCTTTCGTAAAAAGCTCCAATCGCCACGCGGCTCCGTTGCCGCACTTGTTGTCCGTGTCCGCCACGAAGCCTTCCAGTTGCACGGCGGTCTTCACCGGGCTTCGCCAGACGACGGCGGCTTCCTGTTTGGGCCACGGGTGAACGGTGACGCCTCGCGGGGGCACCGTCAGCGTGAGAAACGAAATCGGCTGGTCCGAGCGGTTGGTTAAGAGACTCGTGCCCTCGTTGCCCCCCCAGCCATTGACGGCTTCGTAGCCTTGGACCTTCGTCAGTTTTTTGTCGAAGAGTCCGGCGATCTCTGGCGGAAGTTGCCCGCGAATGCCCGCCCACTTCGCCCAGTTGCCGAGCAGGTCTGCGTTGAGCTTTTTCTGTTTCGCAACTGTTTCGACCGATTTCGCGGGATCGCGAAGCTCCAGAGCGGCGGCGAGATATTGCCCCGTCCGCGGCAACTCCTCGGCTTGAAGCAGCGTCGCTTGAGAAATCAACCGCCGGGCGTCGCGGAGCCAAATCGGCGGATGCTTTTTCCCCGATGGGCCGGCGGGAAACTCGATGCGCGGCCGCTCGAGAACCACATCATCGCCCGCATTGCCGTCGCCCAAGTCGCCGACAAAAACATAAATCGTCACGTCCGAGCTTGCCTGCGGCGTTTTGAGCGGCACTCGCAATTCGCCTTTCGCGGCGGCGGGTGAAACAGGCTCCATCCAGGATTTGGGTCCGCCCACGCGGCCGATGTGACCGATGGAATTGAACTTCCAAAGCTGCTTCTGAACCGTAGCGACTTCGTCCGCGAGGTGTGCCGAGTCCTCCGGCTTGGCGTTTTTCCATTGGGACCGGAGCGATTGGAGATAGAACGATGACAAACCGGCCGATTCGTCGGCGAGGACATTCCACAGCGTGGCGAGATACTTCGCATTCAAGGACCGTTCGCGGGCGACTTCCCCAATTGCCGACGGACCCCGGCTGAGTCGCTCGCGCTCGGCGAGCGTTGCCGCGAGATATTTTTTCAAAGGCAACCGCCCGCCCTGGTTTGTGTTGAACTTGATACCCTGCAAGTCGACCGCCTGGCCGGCCCCATCTTCGGTGAACCGCCGATAAAACGCCTGGATGCGGGCCAGCAATTCATCCGTCTGATCCCGCCGGGTCGTGTGGGGCGAGAAGCGAATCCCGTCCGGCAGGAACACGACGTGCTGGGAAATCGCTTTGCCGGCATCGAGATATTTCTGCAGGAGGGCCGGCGACATGCCCTGACCGCTGCCGGTGTTGGTAAAGCCCTCTCCCGCCGCCCCGTCCACAGGAAACTCCCGGGTGGGATCGAGCGATTCCACGCCCGTCAAATCGCGGATTGAGTACGTGTACTCGGCGTTGCTCAGCCGGCGGAGCCGAATCGGTCCCGGATCGCCGGCCCTGGTCTTGGCTTCCTCCGCAAGAAAACCGCGAACCCATTTCCGCATTTGCGACGCTTCGGTTTCACTCGGCTCGGGAGCATCCTTGGGCGGCATTTGCCGGCTGTCGAGCATGCGGCGGACCTTGATCCAAGTTTTGACCTGCTTGCGCACGTCCGCCGAGTTCTCGAAAGCCGACAGATCGACCTCGGCCTCCGCGGATTTCCCGGCGTGGCAGTCCTGGCAGTATTTCTTGACGAGCGGCCGAACGGCGGAGCGGTATTCCAGGTCCCGCGCGGCATCGCCCTGGGCCTGAGCCGTCCCTTGGGCCCCGATCAATAACCCAAGAATCCAGACGCAACAGATGTTTGAGGAGGCCAAGGTTTTCATAAGCGAGGTGGGATGCTCCCTGGGTTCCAATCGAAAATATTCGCCGATCGACGTTTTGCTTCCCCATGATATACGGGGATCGCTCGCGAGATCCAACCGCCGCCGCGGTTCGGGCTTGCCGCGCAGGGGAAGCGCATGAAAAAAGCCGGGCCCTCGGGCACCGGCGTTTGGAGTCAACCCGCGGCTCGCGCGGGTTCCGTCACATCGTTGAAGTAATTGAACGCCGGCGTGTTGTGGGGGTTGGAGCAGGTTCCGATACGGGCTCAACGTCGGACGCGGCGCGCGGGGGGCCTGGGGGGACCGGGAAATTGCGCCATCACCGAACCGGTAGTTGTGCTTGAAATGACCAAAACAGCCGTGCAGATCAGTCACTGTGACAAGTTGGGAACCGGCTCTCATTTGACCTGTACCACCTCGTGACCGCTCCGGCAATCCCGGTGTGCATTGCCCCATCAGGAGTAATTGGCAAAACGGGAATCTCTTCCCCAGTGCGTTCGGCCGGAAACAAAAGTGCCGTTCATTTTGCCTCCCTCGGGCTTGCCAGGGCCGGTTTGCGCAGAACGAAAATTGGCCGGTCGAACACCGTTTTTGGAGATTTTTTACAACTTCCGACCGAATCCGCGAAGGATTCTTGCTTCCCATTGTCTAAAATGAAATCAGTTCCGCCGGGTCCTCGCCCACTTCCAAAGGCCCGTTCGTCTATCGGTTCAGGACACCAGCCTCTCACGCTGGAAAGATGGGTTCAATTCCCATACGGGTCACTGAAAACCTCGGCGGCTATTGGCTCTTGGAAAGGAAGACGGCATCCGATGACGAAAGCGACCGAAACGCACCTGCCCTATGCCGTGGGCGACTTGGCCGTGCGGGCGCTGCCGGACGATGAACGGCTGTGGGTGCCCCAGGCGGAGAATGTCTGGTTTCGGCCGCTGTTGCTCAACCGCGTCAACGGCGAGTGGGTGAATTTGCTGCGGGTGCGGCGGTCGGGAGTTTTGAGCCGGCATCGGCATCCCGCCCCGGTGCACGGCTATGTCATTAAAGGCTCCTGGCGGTATCTGGAGCACGACTGGATCGCCCGCGAGGGAATGTACGTGTTCGAGCCGCCCGGCGATGTGCACACGCTCGTTGTCGATGAGGGTGTGGAGGAAATGGTTACGCTGTTCCACGTCTCTGGGGCGCTCATCTATTTGGATGAAGACGGGAACACCCGCGGCTTCGACGATGTGCACGTCAAAATCGAAATGTGCCGCCGGCACTTTGCCGAGGTCGGCCTGGGCGCGGATTTCGTTGAGCAGTTCGTGCGATAGCACGTCTTCCGCCCTCTCTCTTCTGTTCCCGCCAATGCGAAGGGGCCGAGCAGTCTCGTCTGCTCGGCCCGGTTCGTTTTGCTCAACTGGCGATGAAAGTGCTCGGCTGGTCTATTTGCCGGCGGCTTTCTTGGATGATTTCTTGGCAGCGGTTTTCTTGGCCGCCTTTTTGCCGGCGGCTTTCTTCGGGGACTTTTTGGCGGCCGACTTTTTGCCGGCGGCTTTCTTCGGGGACTTTTTGGCGGCCGACTTTTTGCCGGCGGCTTTCTTCGGGGACTTTTTGGCCGTGGCCTTTTTCGAGGCCGTCTTCTTGGCCGGGGTCGAGGGGGTGGACTTCGTCGCCATCATTCAGACTCCTTCACATGTTTGCTGGGACGCCGAGATGGGATGCTGCTTCGCTCCCGGCATCCTCGAAGAGCAAAGCTGTCAAAAATAGAACCAATTTATTCTCAAGAATCAAGCTGTAATCGGCTTTGTTGTTCAAGATTTTTCCAACCTCCCGATTTGGCGCGGGATGTATATTGCGTTCCGAACATTCCGTCAATCGCAGTTTCGCAGTTTCGCAGTTTCGCAGTTTCGCGGTCGGGCCGGTCGAGTCGCAGGCTGCATTGTCCGCTTGGCCCGTTTTGACTGAGCCGATTTGCCAACGATCCCGACCGCATTGATTCATGACAGAATCATGGTTCACAAAATCATGATTCCGTGAACGACGATTCTGTCATGGATGGGCCGCGGAAAACTTTGGCGTTTGGCGAAAAAAATACTCGAAGTGCGCGCGGGCGGGGTTTATAGTTTGAATTGGTTTTGGTGCGGTCGTTGACGTTTTGATGTGCGCGAGGAGATCTGAGATGCCGGATTTGGAAGATGGCGAATCGGTCGAGATGCAAGGCTCCGGAAAGAAGCCTTATGTGATCAAGAACACGGGCGGCGTGTATTCCTGCACGTGTCCGGCGTGGCGGAACCAGTCGCTGGCCATCGAACAGCGGACCTGCAAGCATATCCGCAAACTCCGCGGCGACGACGCGGAAGAGGAACGCGTCGGCTCGGCCCTCCCCGCCAAGAAAGCCGGCAAGGAAAAGTCCGAAGGTCCGCCCTTGCTCCTGGCCCACCGCTGGGAAAACGATGTGGACCTCACCGATTGGTGGATGAGCGAAAAACTCGACGGGGTGCGGGCTTATTGGGACGGCGAGAAGTTTCAGTCCCGGCAGGGCAACAGGTTCCACGCGCCCGATTGGTTTACCCTCGGCCTGCCCCAAACGCCTTTGGATGGCGAACTCTGGTTGGACCGCAAGGCCTTCCAGCGGACGGTGAGCATCGTCCGCCGGCAGGACAAAAGCGATCATTGGAAGCAAATCCAATACGTGATCTTCGATGCCCCCGCGTTGGAGGACGCCTTCGAAGCCCGGCTGGAGTACGTGGCCGATTGCGTGAAGGAACTGGGCTCCGAATTCGTGTCCTCCCTGGAGCACCAGCGGTGCAAAAGTTTGAAGCACCTTGGCGAGGAACTCGCGCGGATCGAAGCCTTGGGCGGCGAGGGTTTGATGCTCCGCGAGCCGGGTTCCCGGTACGAAGCCGGCCGCTCGACGACGCTCCTCAAAGTCAAAACCTTCCACGACGAGGACGCGGTCGTTGTGGATTACGTCAAAGGCAAAGGCCGGCACAAAGGCCGCATGGGCGCCGTCGTCGTCCGGCTGGCCGACGGGACCGAGTTTTCCGTCGGCACGGGATTCACGGACAAGCAGCGGGAATCCCCGCCGGCCGTGGGCAGCACGATCACGTTTCGTTATCAGGAACTGTCCGACGGCGGCGTGCCGCGGTTTCCGTCTTTCGTCCGGCAGCGAAATGACGCGGCCCCCTTGGCCGCCGTCCAACCTGCATCAAGCTCTCAATCGGAGTCCAGCAAAATGGCCAAGAAAACGAAAAAGACCACCGCCAAAAAATCCGCGCCGAAGAAGGCCGAAACCTCAGAGACCGCTCCGCGATACTTCGAGCTTGTGGAAGGCAAATCCTCGAAGTTCTGGGAAATCCGGATCGAGGGCACCGATGTCACGACGCGGTATGGGCGAATCGGTTCCGACGGCCGGGAAACGGTGAAGTCCTTCCCAGACGCCGGGGCGGCCGAAACCTTCGCCGAAAAGCAAATCGCCAGCAAGACCGACAAAGGCTACGTCGAAACCGAACCGGCGGAGAATTGAGCGAGGCCAAAGCGGTCGCAGAGACCACGCCCGGATTTTGCCCGCGGACTCGTGAAAATCCGTCTTGCTGGAATTTGGAGAATCGGGCACAATCCCATCCTCCATTCGATCCCCCTTGACAATCCGTGCCGGTCTTTGTCTCGCGGCCCCGTGTGCGGGATTGCGTGGAGGATCCGCCTCTCACATCTCACATCTCGGCAAAGTCCCGATTTATGACGTGGCTCAAGCAGAGTCTGCCTGCGTTTTGGCGACGGGCCTCGGACGCATCGCCCGCCGACGGGCCTCCGCGCGGCGGGCAGCGGGTTCCCCTGGGAGCGTGCCTGTTCGGGATGTTCCTTTTGTGCTTCTTGCCGCGGGTTTGGATGGCGGGGCTGGTGCGGTCGGTTTGCCACGATGGGTATTATTACATCTCGGCGGCGGCGGCTTGCCGGGACGGCGAATGGGTCTATGCGTTTAACTACCTGAACCTCAACATCTTCCCGCTGATTCTGGTGAGCCTGAAGTCGCTGGGGCTGACGTGGATCGCCGCGGGCAAGTTGTGGAGCGTGTTGATTTCCAGCCTGGCGGTGTTGCCGATGTTCGGCTGGATCCGGCGGCTGTTTTCCGACCGCGTGGCCTGGGCGGCGTGCTTTTTGTATGCGGTGCACCCGGAATTTATAGAGTTTAGCATCGAGCCGGTCCGCGATCCGACGTTTTGGTTTCTGTTCCACTTGTGCCTGTATTCGACGCGGCGCACGGTTTCGGAGGCCAGGCTCCGCTGGTTTCTCGCAGGCGGGTTGGCAATGGCCCTCGCCGTCCATACGCGCAGCGAAGGCTGGCTGTTGATCCTGCCTCTGGCGATTTGGGGAATCCGTCAGGGACTAAGGCGAACCGAGGTCCGCAAACGCCTTGTGGGCGGGGCGGCGGCGTGGCTGGCGATCACGCCGGCTTTGATCGTGCTCATCAACCTGACGGTGCTCTCGGAGGAACCCGAATGGCAATGGGGCCGGCTGGGGCATTTCGTCATCGGCTGGAGTTGGATGAACGAGAAGCTTCATTTTTCCCCGCCCGGTCTCGACCGATGCCCTCGCCCGGAGCCAAAGGAAAACTCCCAAAAAGGGGATGCTCGCCACACCCGCGCCGCCGGACCAGCCGAAACCCGTCACGCTGCGGCGGTATTTGAAGCAATTCGCCTCGGCGTTTGAGCAGGTCAACTTGGGACTCTTGATTTTTGGCCTGTACTGGTCGGGCCGAGGTTTGTGGAATTGGGACCGAAGCGCGCTGTGGGCCGTTGCATTGGCTCTCGCCGGCGGGATCTGGATTTTGTACGAGAAGTCCGGCCTGATCAACGGCCGGTATTTTTATCCGGTGTATCTCGCGTTGATTCCTTATTCCGCCATCGGGTTTTTGTCGCTGCTCGAAGCCTGGGGAGATTGGGCGGAGCGCTCGAAGCGGGTGTGGATTACGCCGGCATTCACGTCGGGCTGCATCGTTCTGCTGTTCGTCAGCGTCGGTTGGATCGACGCCTTCACGACCTATCACGCCGGGCGGGAATGCGAGGCGGAGTTGGGCGTTCGGTTGGCCAGGCAGTATGGGCCGTTTCAGTTCGTGGTCACGGATCTGCAAGGCACCCGCGCGGGCTACCACGCGCAGGACGACATTCCCGCGATCCTGTTTCATTGGGGCACGATCGAAAAGCAGTTCGATCGGCCGTACGATTTGTTGATCCTCTCCCGCGCGACGACGCCGGTGGAGAACGACCGTTTCATCGAGGCCGCCGCCTTGCGGATGGGATTGAATCCCATCACGTTCAACAAAAGCGATTACGCCCGGGGCCGTTTTTTGGTGTTCGTCCGCCCCAAGGCGATGCGTTAACGTAGCGGCGGCATCTTGCCGCCGTGGGACCGGCCAGGTGGCACGCCCTGAGGAGCGAAGGGCGTGGTCTTGAGGGTCGCCACGCCCTTCGCTGTGCTCAGGGACGTGCCACCCGTCGTCGCTGCGGAAGTTTTCCTGTGAAACACGCATTGCCATATTCGACTTGGGATTGACCCGATTCGCGGAATCGCCTATTACCCCACGCCGACTGAACCATTGCCCCCACTGCGCCCGGATTGCGGGTGCGATCCGATATTCCGGCCCGATCGCAACACACTCCATGCGTTTGCTGCAGCGATACATTCTGTGCGAGTTGCTCAAGGTGTTTTTATTCCTCTTGAGCGTGCTCACGGTGTTGCTGGTGTTCGTGGGGGTGTTTCGGGAAGTGGCCGCCAGCGGGTTGGGGCCGTTCCAGATCCTGCAGATTCTGCCCTTCGTCGTGCCGAGCCTGATGCCGTTCACGATCCCCGCGACGCTGCTGCTGGCGGTGTGCGTGGTTTACGGGCGGATCGCGGGCGATCAGGAAGTCACGGCGGCCAAGGCGGCGGGCATCAACGTGTTCTCGCTGTTGTGGCCCGCATTTTTGCTGTCGATCGTGATGAGCATCGTCTCCTTGGTGCTGACGGATCAGGTGATCCCCTGGGCCGTGGGCAACATCCAGCGGACGGTGGCGCTCGCGATGGAAGACATCTTTCTGGATATGCTCCGCACCAATCATCAGGTGACGGACGATCGGCAGGGCTACTCGATCACCGTGATCGACGTCGAGGACAGAACGCTCATCAAACCCACCTTCCAATATGCGCCGCGGGGGCACAGCACAATCACCGTGCAGGCGGCCCGCTCCACCTTGGAGTTCGACCTGGAAAAGCATCAAGTCATCTTGCACCTCGTGAAGGGGCATATCGACATCCCCGGCCATCGGCGGGGTTGGTTCGAGAAAGAAGACCAACACTTCCCCATGCCCCAGGAGGTCAGCCAGCCCAGCCCGCGGAACACGACCATCGAAAAGCTGCACGTCCGCATGAACGGCATCGAGCACCGCATCCGGGAACTGGATGAAAAGCAAGACGCCGAGATGGCGATGACCCTGCTCCTGGGCGACTTTGAGCGGATGTGCGAAGAGGATTACGTCGTCTATTCGCAGATGCGGAAGTTCGCCCAGGAAGACCTGAATCGGCTGCGGACGGAGATCTTCGGCCGGTTCGCCATGTCCACGAGGCTGTTTTTTCTTCGTGTTGATCGGCGGGCCGTTTTCGATCCTGCAAGGCCGGCGGCAGTTCTTGACGAGCTTCTTTCTGTGCTTTCTGCCGATCCTGCTGATCTATTATCCGATCGCGCTGTTGATGATCAGCCTCGGCAAAAAAGGCCAGATCAACCCCGCGCTCGGGATGTGGACCGGCAACGCCCTGTTAGCCGTCGCGGGGGTGTGGGTGCTGTATAAGGTCCTGAAACACTGACCGCCTGCAGCGCGACTAGGACGGAAAAAGCCGATCGCCTATCATGCGGATTGGAATCCAAACCCCGCGAGGCGATCCCCAGGAAAGACGACACATGGCTCCCACAGAAGATATTGGACGGCGGTTGCAATTTGCCCTCCAGGAAGCCCGCGCTGCGGGCGGGTTGATTTTGAAGTATTACCAGAACGCCGATTTGGCCGTGGATCTCAAATCCGACCAGACGCCGGTGACCGCGGCGGACCGCGGTGCGGAAGAGCTTTTGCGAAACCGCATCCACGAAAGCTTTCCCGAAGATGGAATCCTGGGGGAGGAGTTCGGCGAAACGCCTTCGCAAAATGGCTGCCGCTGGATTCTCGATCCAATCGACGGCACCAAGTCTTTCGTGCATGGGGTGCCGCTGTTCGGCACGCTGATCGGCCTGGAGCAGGACGGGCGGATGGTGATGGGCGTCTGCCGATTCCCGGCGCTCGATGAAGTCGTGTATGCCGCGAAAGGCGGCGGCTGCTGGTGGCAGACCGGCGGCGACAACCCGCGGAGAACGCAGGTCACCGAAACGGCGGAGATTTCAAAGGCTCTCTTCTGCTTTACCGAGATCGAGGGCTGGAACACGATCGGCCGGTTCGATGCATTTGCCCGGTTGAGCCGGGAGGTGCGGATCACGCGCGGTTGGGGGGATTGCTACGGCCACGCGATGGTCGCGACGGGGCGGGCGGATTTTATCGTCGATCCGCTGATGAGCCCCTGGGACGCAGCCGCGCTTGTGCCCATCCTCGAAGAAGCCGGCGGGCATTTTGTGGATTGGAACGGCGAAGCCACGATCCACGGCGGCAACGGGATCTCCGTCAACCGGGCCCTGAAGGACGCCGTTTTGGAACGTCTCAAGCCCGTTTGACCGCACGAACCCGACGGCCGGGATCCTGGGTGAAATTGATGCGACCGGTTCAACGCGCTCAAGCGGATGTCGAGCACAAAATCTCAATCCGCGGCCCCGGCGTGCCGATACCGAAAGATGTTGAGGGAAAGTCCACTCAACTCCATATCACAACGCAGCCAGAATTTGCAATCGCCGTTATCGTTCTCCCCCCTCAGAACGGTAACGGCGATTTGCGTTTGTGAAGACAAAAGGCGAGCGGGAGGCGTAAGCCTCCTGGTTCCGTCGAGGTTCCGGTTGGTCGGAGTAAACAGGAGGCTTACGTCTCCCGCTCGCCGGGATTCAATCATTTGTTGGCTGATGAATCAGGCTTTTGCTTCTCAAACACAATCACATGTTGCACCGGGAGGACGTCGATGGTCTTTTTCCATTTGAGGCCGAATTCTTTTTGCTCGGCTTCTTTTTTGACTTGGGCTTCCGTCATGGTGTGGACGAGCTTGATCATCCGGCGGACTTTGGGATCTTCTTTGCGGTATTCCACCCACACCAATCGGCCGCCCGGCTTCAGGGCTTTGGAAAGCTCCAACGTCATCTCGTAGGGAAAGTTGAACTCGTGGTAGACATCGACCATGAAGGCGAGGTCGATGCTGTTGGGTTTGAGCTTGGGGGATTTTTCCGTGCTGAGCACGGGCTCGATGTTCGTCAGGCCGCGCTGTTTGGCTTTGGCACGGACGAGGCTGAGCATTTCGTTTTGGATGTCCACGGCGAAGACTTTGCCCGTCGGGCCGACTTTGGGGCTGATCATCGCGGAAATCCGCCCGCTGCCCGCGCCGATGTCGGCGATGGCCATGCCTTCTTTGAGATCCAGAGACTCGATGAGCTTGGACAGGCTTTCTTCTTTCTCGCGCTCCGGCCGCTCCAGCCAGTCCGCCGCGCGGTAGCCCATGACATGGGCGATTTCCCGGCCCATGTAAAACTTCCCGATTCCGTTGGGATCGTGGTTCTGTTTGTTGACGGTGTAACGCGGCGTGTCTTTCGCGTCCGATTTTGAGGGCTGGTCTTCCGCGATTCCATGACGGCCGACGGCGAGGCTCAGAACAAAAAGAATCCAAATCGCGCGGTGGGGGACCATGCGGTTTCTCCCGGATTGAAGTGTGGGGCGGAGAATCGAAACGTGTTTAACGGCCAATATCAGTTTAGGCCACGCTCCCTTGTCTTTGAACCCTCGCCCGCGGATTTCGGCGTTTTTGGCTTTCGCTCCGGTTCCGGCGTGATATTCTGTTTCCATCTGCGTCCTGAGACTCCCGCCGGCCACTTGAACGCGCCGGCGAAAAGTTCCCGTTCGACGCATTCTCCTTCCTGGAATCTTCCGCTGATGACCACACCCGGCGACACGGCTACGAAAACCCATCCCGACTCCGCCCGCGACGGCGTGTTGTCGTGGAGCTTCGGCGGACTGCTGGTCACCCAGTTCCTGGGGGCGCTCAACGACAACATGTTTCGCTGGCTGGTGATTCCCATCGGGATGCTGGCGTTCGGGGAAGCCCGGGCCCTGATGCTCGGGACCGTGCTGTTCACGGCTCCTTATCTGGTGCTCGCGAACTTTGCGGGGTTTCTGGCCGACCGCTTCGACAAGCGGCGGGTCATTGTGTGGTGCAAAGTTGCCGAGATTGTGTTGATGGTCTTGGGCATCGTGGGCATTGCCACGGGCAGCGTGTGGTTCTTGTTCGTGGTCGTGATGCTGATGGGCAGCCAAAGCGCGCTGTTCGGGCCGGCGAAGTTCGGCAGCATTCCGGAAATGGTCCGCGCCGACCGCATCTCCGCCGCCAACGGGGTGATGGGACTCATCACCGTGACCTCGGCGGCGCTGGGGACGTTTGCGGGGCTGGCTCTTTATGAAGGCAACCGCGCGGCGATTATCGAATGCCTCAAAGGAACCGGCGTTTCGGGATGGGAAGGACTGGGAAAGCTATGGCCGCTGTTAGCGGCGTATGTGGGGACGGCCGCCGTCGGCTGGGCGGCGAGCCTGTTGATTCGCCCGCTCGCCGCCGCCGACCCGTCCCGAAGGCTCTCCAAGAATCCGGTGCGGGAAACCTACCGCGACTTGAGATTCCTCGTCTCGAAGACCGCCTTGCTGCGGGCGGCATTGGGGATTGCGTTTTTCTGGATGCTGGCGTCGCTTGCCCAGAGCAACATCACATTGTTCGGCAAATATGTGTTTGGATTGGGGCAGACCGGCGTGGGGGTGATGCTCGTGGTGCTCGTCGTCGGCATGGCGGCGGGCAGCGTTTCGGCCGGCCTCTTGTCCCGCGGGCGGGTCGAGTTGGGACTCGTGCCGCTGGGCGTGGGGGTGATCATCGGCAGTTCGGTCTTGCTGTGCCTTGTGGGAACGCATGTGCCCACGCCGGAATTGGCGGAGGCGGCGCTCCTCGACATCCGCGACGTGGCCGATTCCGCCGCCTTCTGGTGGTGCTGCGCGTTCCTATTTACGTTGGGAATGGGGGCGGGATTTTTCAACGTGCCGCTCGAATCGTTTCTGCAGCACAAGAGCGAATCGCAGACCCGCGGGACCGTGCTCGCGGCGGCGAACTTTCTTGCCTTCTCGATGATGATCGTCTCCTCGTGCTTGTTCTATCTGATGCGGGAGGTGATGAAGTTGTCCTCGAGCCAGATCTTTTTGATGGCCGGGCTGCTGTCGGTTCCCGTGTTGCTTTATGTCGTGTGGCTGTTGCCTTATGCCACGGTGCGGTTTGCGGTGTGGCTGGTGAGCCTCGTGTTTTATCGGCTCAAGGTTGTGGGGCGGGAGAACATTCCCGAACAGGGCGGGGCGCTGTTGGTGTGCAACCACGTGTCCCGGCTCGACGGGCCGCTGCTCTTGTTGGCCTGCCCGAGGGCGGTTCGGATTATTGCCGATGTCGATTTCTTCAAAGGCCGGATTCTGAAGTGGATGGCGAAAGTTTACAATGTGATTAACTTACACGCCGCAATGGGACCCAAGGAGATCGTGAGAGCCCTAAAGACCGCCCGCGAAGCCGCCGAGAATGGCGAACTCGTGTGCATATTTCCCGAAGGCGAACTCACCAAGACCGGGCAGCTCGGCGAGTTCCAGCGCGGGATGATGCGGATCATCGAAGGCAGCACGATTCCGGTGATTCCGGTCAACCTGGGCGGATTGTGGGGCAGCATCTTCAGCTATTCCGAGGGGAAGCTGTTTTGGAAAAGACCGACGACGTGGCCTTACCCCGTGACGGTGCGGTTCGGAAAACCGCTCACCGGGCCGGAGAGCGTTTATGAAATTCGGCAAGCCGTCGAGCATTTGGGAGTCGAAACCGTGGAGAATCAACCGCTCAAACAACTCGTGCCGCCCCGGCGGTTTCTTCGCCGCTGCCGGCGGAACCTGTCCCGCGTGAAGATCGCGGATTCGTCGGGGGCCGAGCTCACCGGCGGCAAACTGCTCGCGGGCAGCCTGGTGATGAAACGGCTGCTCCATCGGCACGTGTTTTCGCCGGGGGAACAGATGGTCGGCGTTCTGCTGCCGCCCACGGTCGCGGGCGCGGTCATCAATGCCGCGATCGCCCTCTCGCGGAAGGTCGCGGTGAATCTGAACTACACGCTCTCCGAAAAAGACATCAACCACTGCATCCGCGCGGCGGGGATCAAGCACATCATTACCAGCCGGAAGTTCATGGAGAGGCTGTCGTTCAAGCTGGAGGCCGAGCCGATCTATGCCGAGGACCTCAAAGAGAAAGTCACCAAAACGGATCAAGCCGTCGCCGCGGCCCAAGCCTATGGGATGCCCACGTTCCTGCTGGAGCGATTGCACGGGCTCACAAAAATCCGGCCCGACGATGTGCTGGGGATTATCTTCACCTCCGGCTCCACTGGCGAACCCAAGGGGGTGATGCTCTCGCAAAACAATGTCATGTCGAACATCGAATCCACCGATGCCTTGTTCCATTGGAAATCGACCGACTCGATCATGGGCATCATGCCGTTCTTTCATTCGTTCGGGTTTACGCTGTCGTTGTGGATGACGTTGACCACCGAAATCCGGGCGGTGTTTCATTTCAATCCGATCGACGCCCGCACCGTCGGCAAGCTCTGCGAAGCGCACAAGGTCTCGATCCTCATGGGCACGCCGACGTTTCTGCGGGCGTACCTCAAACGCTGCACGCCGGAGCAAATGGCGCACCTGGAACTGGCCGTGGTCGGAGCGGAAAAACTGCCCCGCGAATTGGCGGACGAGTTCCAGAAAAAGTTCGGCGTCCTGCCCACCGAAGGCTACGGAGCGACGGAACTGTCCCCGCTCGCCGCCGCGAATGTGCCCAAGTCGCGAACGGGCGCCGACAAAGAGGACGGCCTCAAATTCGGCACCGTGGGGCGGGCGATTCCCGGCACCAGCGTCCGCGTGGTCGATCCCGACACGGGCGAGGAACTCGGCCCAAGCGCGCCGGGCATTCTGCAGTTTTCCGGCCCCAACGTGATGCTGGGCTACCTCAACCAGCCGCAGAAAACCGCCGAGGTCATCAAGGACGGCTGGTATCACACGGGCGACATCGGCACGATCGATGAGGCGGGATTCATCACGCTCACCGGGCGTTTGAACCGCTTCTCCAAGATTGGCGGCGAGATGGTGCCGCACGTCAAGATCGAAGAGCAACTCCGGGAGATCGTCAAAGGGGACTTTCCGGAAGACGAGAATCTGGAAGCCGCGCTCGCCGTCACCTCGGTGCCCGACGAGAAGAAAGGCGAGAAGCTGGTCGTGCTGCACAAGCCGCTGCCGCGGTCGGTGGACGAGATCCTCAAAAAGTTCGACGAGCAAAACCTGCCGAACCTCTGGCGGCCGGCGGGATTGTTTCGTGCAAGTGGAGTCCGTCCCCATCCTGGGGACGGGCAAGCTGGATTTAAGAGGCATCAAAGAAACCGCCCTCGCGAAGTTCGCCCCCCAAAAAGCCCAGAGCCAGAAGAGCTAATTAACGCGGCTAAAAAAAGAGCCGCGCACGAAGTATGCGGATCGAGCGACTCCCGCTTACTGCGTGCGCGGCTCTTCCTCAAAACGGCAGGCCGAGTTTGCCTTCGAGCAGTTGGACATGAAAAAAAGTCACGAACAGCACGCGCACCGAGACTGTTAACAACAACGCTGCGAGCAAGCTCGTCCAGAGCGGACTGCCGAACCACCAGATCAAAAACGCGGCAAAGATCACGGTTACGAGCGAAAACCCCAACACAGGCAGGAACGCCAAATAACCAATGATCGCGAGGATGGTGATGACCACGTTGATGTTGTGCGGCTCGGGAACGTCCGCGGTTTCTTCATCTGGTTCGGCGACTTGATCGAGCGAAGTTCGCTTGCGGGTGAACCAGCCGAGGCTCAATTGATAAAACCCGCCCGCCAATAACACCGCGCCCAGAGTCACGGGCAGTGCGCGGGGGCCGGGATCGTGGTTGCCGCGGTCCACGGAATCGATGTCCCTTGCGAAGAAGAGAATCAAAGCCGCCGCCACGATCAAAAACCCGCCGAAGGCCATCGTGCCCGCGGGGCGGCTGAGTTGTCCCGGCTCGGGAGAGGTTTGGGGGTCTGTCATGTTTTCACAGAAACTTGGGCAGACTCGAAATGCGGGTGAACCAAGCAAAACGTTGATCGTCTCAATTTTATATGATTCTGTCGTCCACGATTCTGTGATCCATAAAAATCACTTGGCATAACCGGCGGCTTCGACGATCGGCTTCCATTGCGTTTCCTGCTCTTGGAGGAACTTCGTGAACTCGTCTGGGCCTTTGATGGTCACCCGGTAGCCGCTCTGTTTCATGAACTCCAAGAACTCTTTCGACTTGGCGATCTCGTTCAAGTGTTTTAAGAGGTCTTGGCGGACGGGTTCCGGCGTCCCCTTGGGCAAGGCCAGGCCCCGCCAACCGACGGCCACCCAATCGAGGCCCTGCTCTTTCGCCGTGGGATCGTCGGGGAATTCGGGCAAGCGGTCTTCGGAGAACACCGCCAAGACGCGAAGCTCGCCGGCTTCCAATTGGGAAGCGGCCTCCGGCACGCTGCAGCACACGCCATCGATGTGGCCCCCCATTAACTGCACGAGCGACGGGGCCGCACCTTTCGTGGGCACCCAGATCACCGACTCGATCGGGATTCCCGCTTTGTGCTGCATGCCCACGCGGGCCAGGTCCCAGAGCCCCCCCGTGGCCGTCCCGGACATTTTAACGTCGCCCGGATGCTCGCGGATGTGCTCCAAAAACTCAGTCAGGTTCTTCCAGGGCGCGTCTTTCTTCACGAGGATCGCGGCCGGGTCGCCGTTGAGCTGCATCAGGCAGTCGTAATCGCGGTAGGTCAATTCGCAGATGCCCATCTGGTGCATCGTGCTAAGTTCAGCGGTAAGCATGCCGATGGTGCGGCCATCCGGATCGGCCTTGGCGACGGCCGTGTGCCCGATCGCCCCGCTGCCGCCGTCCCGGTTGACGACGATCACCGGCGTTTCCATCCGCTGTTGAAGCTGATCGGCGACCAACCGCGAAAGCTGATCGGTCCCGCCGCCCGGAGCCCACGGGCACACGATCGTCACCGTCGGCTTCGATCCGCAGCCCGTCAGCGAAACCAAGCCCAACAACAGCACAAGCCAAAACGCGGAACGGCCCGCGCCTTGAATCCAGAAACCACATCGGCGAGAAAAGCGAAAACTGAGCATCGAACCCGTCATGGAAAGGAGGTCGGCGGTCATCGTCCAAGGTTGAAAGTTAGCCTATCGCCGATGCCGCGGTTTGTCGAGGTTCGCCTGCAGAGATGAAACGGTCGGCGAACCGGCGGGACGGGAGCGTGGTCAAACCTTTGCGGGCGGTTTCAGATGATCGGGCCGCCCGGATCGGCATCGGAATTGGCGGGCCGTTTGGGTTTGGGGCGCTGCCTAAATCGGAGCGGGATCGATTTCTGGCAGTGCGGGCAGGGGATGCGGAGGTTGGTGGTGACCTTCATCAGGGTTTGGTAGTCCCAATTCACGAAGATCAGGTTGCCCTCGGGGTCGAACTGGATGCCGATGGTGCCTTTGGGAACGATGGCGAAGGTTTTCGTCGTGCCCATCAGGTCCACATAGGTCAATTCGGTGCCGCCGAAGTTGGTGACGATCAAATGCCGCTGGGGATCGAACGCCAGATCGGACGGGACGACGAGACCTCGCGCCACGATTTCCATATTTCCCATCGGGCTGATGCGGTACACCGTGCCCTCAGTGGAACTGGCGGTGTAGAGATAGCCGCCCACGTCGAACGCGAGCGCCGCGGGCGTGGGGATATTGTCGAGGAACAAATTCACGATGCCGCCGGGCGTGATCCGCAGAATGCGGTTGCCGTGAAACTCGCTGACGTACAAATCGCCCTGGGCGTCGAACGCGAGGGCGGTGGGACCGTTCAAATCTTCCGCGAACAGCAGGACTTCCCCGCCGGGGGAAATTTTGACGATATTGCCCTGCTGCATCATGCCGCCGCCGTGGTTGGCGACATAGAGGTTGCCCGACGGGTCGTAAGCCAACCCCGCCGGTTCGTTGAGTTCGGTCGCAAGCAGCGTGGAGTCGCCGTTGTCGTCCACTTTGACGATGGTGCCGTCGGCCCAGTCGGCGATGATGATCGCCCCGCTGGGATCTTGAATCACCCGGCGGGGGCGGTTGAGGTTCAGCTTGAACCGCCGCACGATGGGCCGGGCGTCCACATCGATGGGCACATGCCGATGGCCGGGGCCGGTAATCGGATCGATCGGCAACGCTTCGGGAGCGGCGTCCGCCCACGGGGTTTCAATCTGAAGATCGAGCGGCTTTTTGGAAGAAGCCGGTTCGCCGGCGAGGGCGGGCTGGAGGACTCCGCAGATGGCAAAGCCCGTCCAACAGAGCACGCGGTTTTGCCATGATGTGTTCGGGAACGTCATCCTCGCATTCCTTTCCTTGCCGATGAGCCAAACGATTAGACGGGAATGGTATGAACATATCCCATCCATATTTTGTGGTGCCAATATGACAGGGTCAATAGCCGATCCCTAAAAACGGCCAGATGTTACAAAGTCGATGCGCCGCGAGCGTGGGGCGTCAGCCCCATGATTTCGTCGATCAAGTTATTTATTGAGCCCTTTCAAAGCGCAACCACCGTGCGTCCGGCGTGAAGGTCTTGGAGCATTGCTTGGATGTGCGGTTCGAGATCTTTGAGCGGAACGTCCGTGGCGAGATCGTCCAGGTTCTTGAGCTTCCAATCGGTGGCGAGGTGGTTCCAGATCTCTTGCCTGCGGGGCATGGGGCAAAAGCCGGAATCGATGCCCGCCAACGTCACGCCGCGGAGGATGAACGGGTACACGCTGATCGGCAAATCGGCGCCTCCCACCAGGCCGCACGCCGCCGCGCACCCGGAGCGGTCCAGGCTGCGAAGCAGTGTGCCCAATGTATTGCCGCCGACGGTATCGACCGCTCCCGCCCAGCGGGCCTTAAGCAACGGCTTGCCGCTTTGGTCGTCCACTTCGCTTCGATCAATCACAGTCGCGGCACCCAGCGATTTCAGCCAATCCCGGCGGTCGGCCTTGCCGGTGACGGCCGTAACCTGGTATCCCAAGTGGGCCAAAAACTGCACCGCGAACACGCCCACGCCGCCGGTGGCTCCGGTGACGACGACTTCTCCTTTTTCAGGCGTGATCTCGTGATCCTTTAGTCGCAAGCACGCACTGGGCCGCCGTGAACCCCGCGGTGCCATAGGTCATGGCGTTTTTGGCCGTCAATCCTGCGGGCAGGGGAATCACCCAATCGGCGGGAACGCGAACGTACTCGGCCCAGCCTCCCCACCGCCCGGAACCCAACTCGTAGCTCGTCACAAGCACCTTCTGGCCCGCGGTGAATTGTTCCGAATCGCTGGCGGCCACCGTCCCCGCCGCATCGATCCCCGGCACGTGCGGGAAACTCTTGACGACGCCCGGATGCCCCGTGCTCGCCAGGGCATCCTTATAATTCAAGGAGGAATATTCCACGCGAATCAGCACCTCCCCCGCGGGCAGTTCCACCAACGGCCGCCGCTCGACGCCGGCTTCAATCTGATCCTTGCCCGCCTTGCGAACGAGATAACACGCGAAGCTTTCGGGAAGTTGGCTCATGCTGATTCCAAAAGAAGTAACGAAAAAACAGGCGAGCGGGGGGCGTCAGCCCCATGATTGCGTCCATCAAGAGTTGAGCGCCGAACCGCAGAGCCCGCCATAAATATGACTGACGCACGTGATCGGGAATCATCATGGGGCTGACGCCCCACGCTCGCCTTAGTTGCATTATCGAATAGCCGGACTACAGTATCAACAGTCCTCGCCGTCGGCCGAAAAGCGTCGGCGTTTCCATTGCGCTTTTACGATCGTCTGAACTTGTGTGAAATACGACACGCTTATCATCGGGGCCGGGTTGTCGGGGTTGGCGGCCGGAATTCGGCTGGCCTACTTCGACAAGACCGTCGCAGTTCTCGAACGCCATACCACCATCGGCGGGCTGAATTCGTTCTATCGCCTCCGCGGGCGGAACTACGATGTCGGCCTGCACGCGATGACCAACTACGCCGCTCCAGGCACCCGCAAAGGGCCTTTGCCGAAACTGCTCCGGCAACTCCGATTGTCGTGGGACGATTTCGCGCTCTGCCCACAGAACGAGTCGGCGGTGGATTTTTTCAGCCGCCGGCTAACGTTCACCAATGACTTTGAACACCTCGCCCAACAGGTCGCCGAGGAGTTTCCCGACCAGAAAGACCGCTTTCGTAAGTTGGCCGAGCGGATCGAACAGCACGACGGCACCAACCTCGACCGCAAACCGATGTCGGGCCGAGAGGTCGTGGGCGAATACCTCACCGATCCGATGCTGATCGATATGCTGTTTTGCCCGCTGCTGTTTTATGGGAGCGCCACGCCCCACGATATGGACTTCAACCAGTTCGCGATTCTGTTCAAAAGCATTTTCCGCGAAGGCTTCGCCCGGCCCGAACAAGGAGTGCGACCGATTTTGAAAGCCCTCGTCCGCAAGTTTCGCGAGCAGGGCGGCGAACTGAAACTGCGGAGCGGCGTCCGAAAAATCCTCACCCGCCAAAACAAAGCCGTCGGCGTCGAACTGGAGGACGGGCAGATTCTCGAAGCGGACAACGTGCTCTCGTCCGCCGGCCTCGTGGAGACGCTGCGATTGGTCGCAGGCGACGAAAGGGTCGCCGAACGCGAACGGCCCGGCGAGATTTCCTTCGTGGAGACCATCTTCTCACTGGATTGCCTCCCCAGCGAACTGGGGCATCATCAGACGATCGTGTTTTACAACGAGTCGGCCGATTTTCATTACGTCCGCCCCGATGCGCCCGTGGATGTGCGAAGCGGGATTATCTGCTCGCCCAACAATTTTCAATACGAGACGCCGCGCACGGAAGGCATCATTCGCATCACCGCCCTCGCCGACCCGACGCCCTGGATGAATTGGCCGGAGGACGAATATCAGGAGCAGAAACGGTATTGGACGGAGAAAATCGTGGAATCCGCGGTGCGGATCATGCCCGATTTTCGAGATCACGTGATCGACACCGACGCCTTCACGCCGCGGACGATCGAAAAGTTCACCGGGCACCTCAACGGCGCGGTTTACGGCGCCCCCGAAAAACGCATCGACGGCCGGACGCCCGTGGAAAACCTCTATCTCTGCGGCACCGACCAGGGCTTTCTGGGCATCATCGGGGCCATGCTCTCCGGCATCTCGATCGCCAACGCGTATCTGCTGACATAGGCGAGCGGGGGGCGTAAGCCCCGGGCGTAAGCCCCCCTGGTTGTTTTGATTCTCTTGTCCAATCAGCTTTTCCAAAGTGCGTTTTGGAACAGACCATTACAAACAATCGGGAGTAACCAGGGGGCTGACGCCCCCCGCTCGCCTTTTTATTTGAACCATTCGCCGATTCGCGCTAGAATCCGTGAAAGGCCCCGCAAATCGTAACCGTGAATTTGCTCTGCGACCCCAAAGAGGGGGGTCCATGCTTCGCTTCTCGCTCAGATTAGTTGTCGTATCGTTGAGTTTAACGTTCGTCACAGGTCAAGCGTTCGGCGGCCGATTGTTATCAGAACTTGGAGACGCGCAATGGACAAACACGGGGAACGCTTGGAGACGCCGGCGATGAAAGAATCGCTGTGCACTCGCCGCGGATTGTTGGGTGCGGGAGCCGCGGCCGCGGCGGGTTTGGCGTTCCTGCGGGAGGCGTTGCCCGCTGACGACAACCCGGCCGCTCAGGTCGCGGACCGGGGGGCGAATTTGAAGATTCAATCGCTGCGCGGCTTTCGCGTGGGGACCAAAGCCTATATCAAAGTAAAAACCAACGCCGGCCTCACCGGTTGGGGTGAAGTCACGGGACTCGAGCCCACAGTCGCCGTGTCCCTGGCACATTCTTTGTTCGAACTTCTGGACGGCGAGAACCCCACGCGGATCGAATATCTCTGGCAAAAGTTGTATCGCGCGCACCGCGATATGCGGGGCGGGCCGTTTATGACGCATGTCATCTCGGCGATCGACATGGCGTTGTGGGACATCACCGGCCAAGCCTGGCGCGTGCCGGTGTACCGGTTGTTGGGCGGTCCCACGCGGGACAAGGTCCGCGTCTATCCCACGCCCAAAGCGCAAAAGACCGGCACGGGCGGCCCGCATCCCTACAGCGGCGATCCGCCGGACATCGAACACCTCGTCAAGAACGTCAAGAACACCCGCGAGCGGGTCGGTCCCGACGGCTGTGTGATGTTCGATGCCCACTGTGCCGTCCCGCCCGCCATGCTGATTCAACTCGCCGCGGCGATCAAGCCTTATGACATTCTGTTTCTGGAGGAGGTCGCGGTTCCAGGGAACATCGAAGTCTTCAAGCGGCTCAAGCAGCACATCCAAATCCCGATGGCGACCGGCGAGCGGGACCGCACGATCTGGGGCATGCTGCCTTATCTGCAGGAACGCTGCATCGACATTCTGCAGCCCGACTGCGGGCACACCGGCGGCATCAGCCAGATGAAAAAAATCGCGACCCTGGCCGAGGCCTATTTCGTGCCGCTCGCCCCGCATTGCACCTGCTCGGAGTTGGGCGTCTCGGCGAGTTTGCATTGCGCGTTCAGCGTACCGTTTTTGCTGATTCACGAAATGTACCTCGACGGCCACATCATGCCCGCGGGCGTCGCGAAGAAGAGTTTTGAGATCGACGACAAAGGCTATGCCACCTTGCCCGAGGGACCCGGTTTGGGCGTCGAGATCGATGAATCCCAGTTCGCCAAAGTCAACGCCGACCCCCGCCGCCAGTTCAAATGGCCCAAGCCGACGTTGCCCGACGGTGCCGTGAGAGACTATTGATTCCGAGTGGCTTGAGCGCTTTTTGCAAAAGTCCAGGCGAACAAAACTACCGTTTTCGCAGGACATACACCACATCTTCGGTGGACGCATCGATGTCGATGGGGGCTTCGATGTCGTAGGTGAAATCATAAGTCCCCGCGATTTCCCAAGCGGGGACGCGGCTGACGAGCTTCGCCATTTGCGGGGCGGTGTAAGTGCGGTAGTCCATTTCGTCCACGATGCGAAACTGCCGGGTCGGCGTGTAAACGTCGAAGGTCATGCCGACTTTTTCGTTTCGCTTCTTGAGGTCCAGCGATTCCGACCACATGGAGGAATTGACCGTGAGATGCCCCCGGCTCGCGGACCAGGCTTCCTCCTCGATCCGCTCGCCTTTCGTCGGCGTGAGATGCAGGCCGAGGAGATAGATTCCGCCCTTGGCGATCGCGTCCGCCATGCATTTCAGATGGCTTTCCGCGGCGGCTTCGGTGGGCAGATGCCGAAAGCTGTTGATCGGATTGAACGCCGCGTCGAACTTCCGCGCACTCCCGAAACCTGGGAGCGAAAAATCCGCCATGTCGCCCACGATCGCGACCGGCGCTCGGCCCTTTCGCTCAAACCGCTGATTGCAGAACGCGACCGCGGCGGGGTTCAAATCGAGGCCGGCGGTTTCGTATCCCGCCTCGGCCATCCGCACCAAGAGCCGCCCCGTCCCGCACGCCGGCTCCAGGATGCGTGTGACCTTCCGCTTCGCCAGCGTTTCGAAGCAGGCCTGGAAAAAATGGAACTCCGCCGCCCAGTCCGAGCCGAACACCAAATCGTAATACTTGGGGTAGTTGTAGAGATTGTCGGTGATGGTTTCCTGCATGTTTTTCCGCTGCGAAAGATGAAACCGCGGGCAAGGGCCGAGCGGCGGATGAATCATCGGCGTTTCGAGTGAAGACGCTTTCACTCCTCGTCGTCGCCGGGGCCTCGGATGCTTTCGACCACCCGGCTGCCGCCGGCTTCGAAGGTGACCGTAATTTCGTATTTCCGAAACGGCCCTTTCCAGGTGTAAATATTTTGGTCGGGGTCTTCGCGTTTTTCCACGTCGGGCGATCCGATGAGACTTTCCGTGAGTTGGCCCTCCGGCAGCCTGGGAATGTCTTGTGCGTTCGACTTGTTCAAGAGGTCCCGCCAGACCACGCCGGTTTCGCTGGCCTGGCTCTTCATGCGATAGTCCAACACCGCGAGCACCAACACGACCGCAAGCGTTCCGAAAATCGCCATGCGGACGATCCAATCCCGCGTGGAGCGTTTGCCCGCTTTCTGCTTTTGCTTCGCCATCCCGCTGCTCCCGCGAAGAAATGAAAAAGTGCCGACTCGCAATCGTAGCGGCGGCTTCTAACTGCCGACGGGTCTCTCAGCTTTTTAGCTCGTAATCTTTGATCTTGCGGTACAACGTCCGCTCGCCGATGCCCAGGAGGTTGGCGGCTTCCTCGCGTTTGCCTTCGGTCAGTTCCAAGGCCCGCTCGATGTAATACCGCTCGACTTCCGAAAGCGGCCGGCCCACGAGCGCATCCGCTCCCGCGGGAACTTCCGGGGGCTGGCCGTTCGAGGCGCTCGACGCGAACTTCGCGATCTCCGGCGGCAAATCGTCCACGTCCAAGAGGCCGTCGGCATCCAGCACCAGCATCGCTTCCACGCTGTTTCGCAGCTCGCGGATGTTGCCCGGCCAGTCGTAAAGCGTCATCGCCTGCCGGGCCGCCTTGGATACGCCCAAAACTTCCTTGCCGTTCCGCTCGGACAGGTCCTTCATAAAATGATCCAAGAGCAGCGCAATATCGCCCCGGCGTTCGCGGAGCGGCGGCAAGTGGATTGTCACGACTTTCAGCCGATGATACAGGTCGATGCGAAACCGCTTCTCGGCGACGAGTTCCTGCAGGTCCGCATTCGTGGCCGCGACGAGCCGGACGTTGACGGGGATTTCATCATTCGATCCCAGCCGGGTGATTTTGCGTTCTTCCAGCACGCGGAGCAATTTGATTTGGGTATCGATCGGCATTTCGCCGACTTCATCGAGAAACAGCGTGCCGCCGTTGGCGTGCTCGAATTTGCCGATCCGCCGGGTCTGGCCGCCGGTGAAGGCCCCGGCTTCGTGGCCGAAGAGTTCGCTTTCCAGAATGCTTTCGGGGATCGCGGAAATGTTGATCGGCACGAAGGGCTTATTCTTGCGGGGGCTGTTTTGATGGAGGGCCCGGGCCACCAGTTCCTTCCCGGTCCCGTTTTCGCCGGTGATGAGCACCGAAGCCTCCGTGGGGGCGACCATCTTTAAGACATCGATGACCTTCTTCATTTGCGGGCTGGTGCCGATGACGCCTTCGAACCCGAACTTCTCGTCGAGCTGCCGGCGAAGCTCCGCGTTCCGCCGAATCAACCGCAGCCGATCCGAGGCTTTCTCCACCGCGGTGCGGAGTTCGTTGATGTCCAGAGGCTTCGTCAGATAGGTATTGGCACCGTGCTGCATCGCGGTGACGGCCGAATGGATCGAGCCATGCCCGGTGAGCACGATGACCTCGGCATCCGGCAGCTCCTCGCGGGTGCGGGCCAGGATTTGCAGGCCGTCGAGGTCGTCCATTTTCAAGTCGGTGATGACGACATCGTAGTTTTCGCTTTCGATCAGCTTGGCGCCGCTTTCGCCGGACGTGGCGACGGTGCAATCGCTGCCGACGCGCTCCAGGCAGTCCGCGACCGCCTCCGCGTGGGCTTCATCATCGTCGATGATGAGAATGCGAATCGGAATGGACGAGAGATCGCCCTTGTCATTT
The DNA here is from genome assembly GCA_963815195.1 of uncultured Planctomycetaceae bacterium. Taxonomy (GTDB): domain Bacteria; phylum Planctomycetota; class Planctomycetia; order Planctomycetales; family Planctomycetaceae; genus CAWAVN01. Next base: position 352,480 of record CAWFGE010000022.1, on the reverse strand, counting down.
TTCTTGGCTGCCATCCGTTGTCCGCAGGATGCAAGATGATCGAAAAAGTCTCGCTGGCCCGAAGCGCCAGCGGGGATTTCACTCGAAAACGTGGCTTCCCTCGCTGGCGCTTTGGGCTAGTGAGAGATGCACCAGATACCATAACGCAGTTTTAACGCAAAGCCGCGATGCACGCAAAGAACCGCCTTGAATAAGATTTGCGGCGGTTTCCCATCCATCCCTATTTCTTCGCGATGGCGAATTGTTGTCCAATCCCGGTTGGCTCGGGGGGTGGCCGGGTGCAAAGAAATGTTCCACGGAAAAAGGGGATTTGAGGCCTGGGGCCGTGTGAGATTTTTCTCGCCCGGCCACAGCCCCAGCATTCGCAATTCAAGCCTTTTTTGAGAGGATTTGCGCCCCAGCCACCCAACCGCTTACAGTTTCAGTCGTTCCAAAAGGCTCGGAAAACGAATTGGTTCCCCAAGAGCCGTGCGCGAAGTAAGCGGTTTTTCTAGATTTACAGATCGCAATACCGCTGACTTCGCGCGCGGCTCCGGCGTTTATTGGAACGACTTTGTTTGCGTTAATTATTATTCAATGCCGGTTTGCTCGGCGGCGGGGGGCAGCGTGATTGTAAAGCGGGTGCCGCGGCCGACTTCGCTTTCGCAGGTGATCGTGCCGCGGTGGGCTTCGACGATTTTTTTCACCGTGGGAAGTCCCAGGCCGCTGCCCGTCGTGCGGGTCGAAAAAAACGCCTGGAACATCCGGGAGCGGGTCCGCTCGTCCATGCCAGAGCCGTTGTCGATCAACTCCAGGCAAACCCCCTTCGGGCCGGCGTAGGTTTGGAGTTCCAACAGGCCGCCCTCGGGCATCGCCTGCTGCGCGTTCAGAGCCAGATTCAAGAGCACCTGCCGCATCAGGGACTCGTCGAATTCCACCATCGGCAAGTCCGTGGCCAGATGCGGGCTGATCTCGATGCCGTGGTCGTCGGCCTGCGGCTGATAGAATGTGATAAAATCCCGCACCAACTGGTTCAAGTCCCGCTGGGCCAATTTCAATTCGCCGGGGCGGGCGAACTGCAAGAAGGCTTCGAGAATCTGATTGAGCTGCCGGCATTCCCGCTGGAGTGTGTTGATCTTCTGCAGAAATCTCCGGTCGCGGGGGGAGTTTTCGGGAGAGTGGTCCAACTCTTCCGCCATCAGTTCCAGGTTCAGGCTGATGGTCGAGAGCGGGTTTTTGATCTCATGGGCCAAGCCGCCGGCGAGGGCGGCGATTTCAGCGGTCTGAGCTTTGAGCCGCTGCCGTTCCTCATTGCCGAGCGGAGCATCATCAGCCATCAATCCGCGACCCAACATTCACCGCGTCAGAGATTCGGAGCCATAATTGCCAATTTCAGTCGTTCCAAAAAACGCCAGAGCCGCGCACGAAGTAAGCGGTATTGCGATCTGTAAACCTAGAAAAACCGCTTACTTCGTGCGCGGCTCTTGGGGAACTCATTCCTTTTCCGAGCCTTTTGGAACTACTGAATTTACTTGTCTTGCTCGACAAGTTCGGTGTTCATCTTCACCTGAAATTCCTTCTTCCCTGTCTCAACGGCATTAATCCAGCCTGTCTCCTCGATATCGCCCCCTTCCAATTTGAGCCATTTGTCACCCAGTTCGCCCGTGGGACGCACCATGATATCGAACGAATCATAACCTTCGAACGAGTCTATTTCGATGACGCTCAGGACACGGATTTCCGTGCCGTTCGGAAGAACCCCCTTGATAATCGTATCGAGAAACGTTTTGCCGACATTATCCTCATCAACCACGGTCTCCTTACCTTGCGTCGCGTGCGAAGCGGTGGCCAATTGTCCGGGCTTGCCGCTTCCATCAACATATTCGACGATGTATAGCCCTTGTTTCAACCGCCAAGTGGTCCCGACGAGATCTTTATAGGTCTTTTGTTGAGAAACGTCTTTCCGCGTCGTCCAACATCCCGCGAAGGTAAATAGCAAGCCCACGGCAACAAGAATCTGCCATCGGAGGGCCAAGGAAAACCTTTGGTTGGATAGCGTGTGTGGTTTCACGACACCTCCTCCGACGATCCGTTCTCAGAGTGGGGATTCGACGATTCAATAACTCCGCGAATCAATCCTCCTCGTCGTCGAAGTCCGCGTCCTCCTCGCCATCGCCGCCGCCTTGCTCGGCGAGCACGGCTTTGCGGGAGAGCTTCACGCGGTTTTGCTCGTCCACGGCGATGACTTTGACTTCCAGTTTGTCGCCGGGCTTACAGATGTCGGTTACGGACTTCACGAAGCCTTCGGAGAGTTCGCTGATGTGGCAGAGCCCGTCTTTGCCGGGGGCGATTTCGATGAAGGCCCCGAAATCCTTGACCGAGCTGACCGTGCCCATGTAAACCCGGCCGACTTTGATTTCCTCGGTCATGGCTTCGATGGTCGCGACGGCGGCTTTGACGGACTCGGCGTTCGCGCCGGAGATGGTCACGGTGCCGTCGTCGTCGATGTCGATGTTCGCCCCGGAGGATTCCTGGAGAGCCCGAATGGTTTTGCCGCCGGGACCGATGATCAGGCCGATCTTTTCGGGATCGATCTTGATCTGCTGAAGCCGGGGCGCGAAGGGGGAGATTTCCGCCCGCGGCCGGCGGATGCTGGTGAGCATTCGCTTTAAGAGGGCAATCCGGGCGTCGCGGGCCTGGGTCAGCGTTTCGCGGACGATCTTTTCGCTGATGCCGTCGATCTTCAGATCGAGTTGGATGCCGGTGATGCCTTTTTGCGTGCCGGCGACTTTGAAATCCATGTCGCCGTGATGGTCCTCATCCCCCATGATGTCGGTGAGGAGGATGTATTTGTCGTCGGACTCTTTCACGATCCCGATGGAAATCCCCGCGACCGGCTGGGAGATGGGGACGCCCGCATCCATCAGCGACAAAGTGGCGCTACAGACGCTGGCCATCGAGCTTGAGCCGTTGGATTCGAGAATGTCCGAAATCACCCGCATGGTGTAGGGGAATTTCTTGTCGGAAGGCAGCACGGGCTCGACCGAGCGCTGGGCGAGCATGCCGTGCCCGATTTCCCGCCGGCCCGGACCGCGGATCGGCCGGACTTCGCCCACCGAGAACGAGGGGAAGTAATAGTGCAGCATGAACCGCTCGGAGACTTCGTCAAACAGCCCGTCGATCCGCTGCTGATCGCGGGCGGTGCCCAGGGTGACGGTGGCGAGCGATTGCGTTTCCCCGCGGGTGAACACCGCCGAACCGTGCACGCGCGGGAGGATGCTCGCTTCGCAGGTCACATCCCGCAAATCCTGCGGGGTTCGGCCGTCGAGCCGTTTGCCTTCGATAATCAAATCCCGGATGACTTGGTGCTCGACCTGATAGAAGGCTTCCTTCAAGTCCGCGAGGGTCTGGCCCTGGGCGTTCGTTTCGGCGCCTTCGGGAAACAGGCGTCCGATGAACTCGGCCCGCAAATCGTCGGCCGCCTGGTGGCGGTCCTGCTTCTTGTCGTTCTGTTTCGCCTGGCGAAGCCGGGAGTAGGCGTCCCGGCGGAGCATTTCCAAAAACGGGTTTTCCGGCGGGGCTTCGAACTGGTAGGGCGCGGGGGCGACTTTTTCGCGGAACTCCAGCTGCAACTGGCAGAGCGCGACGATCGCTTTGTGGCCGAACATGATCGCCTCGACCATCTGCGGTTCGGGGATTTGCTTCCCGAAGCCCTCGATCATCAGCACCGAATCCCGGCTGCCGGCGACGACCAAATCGAGCTCGCTGTTCTTGAGCCTGCTCGATGGTGGGCATCAACACCAGCTCGCCGTCGATCAACCCGACCCGCACGCCCGCAATCGGGCCTTGAAACGGCACGGGGGCGATCATCAGCGCGGCACTCGCTCCGGTCATCGTCAGCACGTCCGGATCGTTCTGGCCGTCCACGGCGAGGACGTTCGCCTGGATTTGAAGCTCGTCTTTATAGGCCTTGGGAAACAAGGGCCTCAACGGGCGGTCGGTGAGGCGGGCGGTGAGAATCTCCTTGGTGGTGGGCCGGCCTTCCCGTTTCAGGAAGCCCCCCGCAAATTTCCCCGCCGCCGCGAGCCGCTCCCGGTAATCCACCTGGAGCGGAAAGAAATCAATTCCCGGCCGGGCCGGTCCGCTTTGGGCCGCCACGAACAGCACCGTGTCGTCATATTGGACGACGACGGCTCCGCTGGCTTGTTTGGCCCATTCTCCCGTTGTCAAACTAAATTTCCGGCCCCCAATTTCCTTCTCGACATTGACTTTCACCGTTAGTTCCTACTCTCTTTGATACATTCTGACTTGACAAAAACATCTTGCGGCCCCATTCGCTTGGCGCAAACAACAAACTCTCCCCGGCGGTCGCTTCCCATGCCGAAGAGATTCCAGCCCGTTCCTGTTATCAAATCCCATCCGACACAACCTACCGGCGGATGTTCAATTTCTGGATGATGTCCCGGTAGCGCTCCGGGGTGGTGCGGTTGAGGTAATTCAGCAACCGCCGCCGCCGGCTGACGAGCATCAACAGGCCCCGCGTGCTGGCGTGGTCTTTGCTGTGGACTTTGAGGTGCTCGGTGAGGTTGTTGATCCTCTCCGAGAGCACCGCGATCTGCACTTCCGAGGACCCGGTGTCCCCGTCTTTCTGCCGGTACTCTTCGATCAACTCGTGCTTGCGTTCTTGGGTGATGGACATACTTTGGTTCGGACTCCGTGAGACTTCGCCCAGGAACGCCCGTTCCCAAGCCGGCTGCCAATTGGATCTGATTTGTCGTGAATTCGGACTGAATTTGGAAAATACTCTAGCAAGGCTGCGGAAATATGCAATGTCCCCGCAGGCTGGGCGCCGTGTAATTCTGTTTTTTCTCACTTTTCAGCCTTAAATCTCAAACCGTCTCCACTCAATCAACATCAATACCTTTTTGTTTCAAGTAGCACCGAACTGCTTCGTCTTGGTTCCAGTCTTCGTTTACGACATACTTCCCGTTTTCCCAATGCGTAACACTGAGTAGCAAATAGCTTTCGGGGAGGTCGAAGTCGCCGCGTGTTTTGACGATGTATTGCGCTACATTCTCCGTGGCTGCTTTGAAAATCTGCTCATCAACACCTGACCAGGCTGCGGCGCGCAAATAAAATCCCGCACACATGGAGGGGACAGAGTTGCTTGCCGAGTAGAGGGGAATTTCGACCCACTTCGGCTTGAGAATCGGTGAATGTTCCGATGCGGAAATCAGTGCGGAACGTGCATGCTCCGACATTGTGTAATACTCGACCGGAAACCCGTGAACGAGATACCGACGATCCCCTGTATCAATCCGGATTTCGCAAGTGCGAGGTAGCCTAGGCAACAGCAGCCAAAGGAGACCCCCTGCGAACAAGCATATCATCAAGATACGAATCGCAACTCGTCGTTCGCGTTTTTCCATCAGTGAGATCCTTCAAAAGAAACGATGGATCCCAAATCCCTTTTAACACTAAACCTTGCCGAAGATCGTTTTTCCGCTCGAACGGAGGTCGTCGCAGGCTTGGGCCATCCGAACGGCCACGCCGTCCTCGGCTTTTTTCAGGTAGCTCCGCGGGTCGTAGGCTTTTTTGTTGCCGATTTCGCCGTCGATTTTCAGCACCCCGTCGTAATTCGTGAAAATGTGATCGACGATCGGGCGGGTGAAGGCGTACTGCGTGTCCGTGTCGATGTTCATCTTCACCACGCCGTAGTCCAGCGTTTCGCGGATTTCCTCCACCGGCGTCCCGGAACCGCCGTGGAACACCAGATCGAATTCCGCTTTCTCCCCGTACTTGGCGATGACGGCTTCCTGGCCTTTCTTCAAAATGTCCGGCCGGAGTTTGACGGCTCCGGGTTTGTAGTGGCCGTGCACGTTGCCGAACGTCGCCGCGAACATGTACCGGCCAAGGCCTTCGAGCGCTTCGTACACCGCGAGCATGTCTTCGGGCGAGGTGTAAAGTTTTTCGGCGGGCTGGTCGGAATGATCGACGCCGTCTTCCTCGCCGCCGACGACGCCGGCTTCCACTTCCAGAATAATTTCGTTCTGCGCACACAGCTTGAGGACGTCCTTGGAGAGGGCGATGTTCTCCGCCAACGGGAGTTCCGAAGCGTCCAGCATGTGCGATTGGAACAAGTTCGGCTGGCCGGCTTCCCGGCGGCGGGCGGTCTCTGCGATCAAAGGCTTCAAAAACCCATCCACCTTGCCGGGCTGACAATGGTCCGTGTGCAGGCCGACCAACACATCGTATCGCTCCGCCAACCGGTGCACGGCGTCCGCCAAGACGATCGCCCCCAACACCGCATCGTTGTTGGACAGCCCCGACGCGAATTGCCCGCCGCCCGTCGAAATCTGAATAATCCCGTCCGATTTCTGGTCGGCGAACGCTTTGAGGGCCCCGTTGATGGTGACCAGGGACGTTACGTTCATCGCCGGATAAGCGTAACTCCCCGCTTGGGCGGCATCCAACATCGCGGCATACTGACGAGGCGTGGCAACAGGCATGATCGAGTCCAATATCCGGTAAAAAGGGCAAGTTTTTGAAATGGCGTGATTTGAGCGAAGATTCTCGTCCCGGGCGCAAGCCGACCGCACGGGAACCTGAGCACAGGCGTTTTCATAACAACTTCCCCCCCGGCATTCAAGGGCCCGCAGCTTTTCACCAGGCTCTGCCTGGCAACGTGTGGTGCGTTCGTAGCGGTGGCTTATAGCCGCCGAAAATCTACGGGAGGTTGTGCCAGTCGGCGGCTGGAAGCCACCGATACGAAAAAAATCGCCGTGCGCCAGAGACTCATCCAATCGGTGCGATGTAGTAACGGCCAGATATGCCCTCGACGTCGTGATAGTAATAAAAACAGTCGGAATCGGCGGATTGTATTGCGGCAATCACTTGAGGTAGCTCTTCGTGCGTGATGATCGTCCGGACAACGAGAAATGTCTCGCCGCTGCGGCCGCCGGTGCCTTGATGCGTTGTGTATGTACGATGTGCGGATGTTGTTGTAATTGCAGCGCCGACTTCTTTTTCGCGGCGCGTGATAATCACGAGCATCGTGATCTTGAATTTGCGATATAGGTTATTGAGCGTCTCGGCAGACGCGAATATGTAAATGCACGTATACATCAGTGTGTTGACGACCGATTCAAATTGCCCGTTTTTTATGAGATCCATCACAAGCCCGAAGGCCGTTGACCCGATGGCGGCAAAAATGGCGATTGAGCCGACGGGCTTCAGGTATTTGACGGCAAGATACGCCCCAAGGATGTCCTCGTCGCCGGTGGAGCCACGGTTTGTGAAAGCGAGTGCCTTGGCAACACCCGCAAGGAGGCCGCCAAACAGAACTAATATGATTCGCTCGTTTTGAGGTTCTGGCTGCGCGAATTGTAACTCAGGCAGCACGGCGAGTCCCACAACGACGGTGCCAACGACCAGAAGGGAGCGCTGCGCAAACACTCGGCCCACCCGTGCGAACGCGAAGGCCAGCAACGCCGACTGAAACAGCAGATAGAGCCCGATGAAGAGCCAGTAACTCTCGAAATAATACGAGAGTGCCGTGGCAATGCCTTCCGTTCCTGTCAGGATGACTTTGGATGGAAGCACAAAGTACTTCAGAGCGATGGCGTACAAGATGCCAGCAAGAAGGATCAGGGCATAGTCAATCAAGAATCGACGCACGGAGACTCATCCGTGGAGTGGGCTATTGTTTACAGTGTCGCTTTATAGGAAGTTTCGTCTTTCACGTGTAGGCGGCGGTTGTTCACCTAACGCACAGGCAACGTGTGAAGCACCGTCGCTCACATCCAGTTGCTCATAGCACAGGTCGTGTGTTTCGTGACCCCATCTTCTTTCGTCGTGCGGCGACCCGTTTTTCGCCGCGCTTGAAAGCGAAGGGTTCTCACGGAATACTGAAGGAGAATCTTACCGGCAAAACCCCACTGCCGTGGTCCCGTTCTTCGGAGTTGGCTGATGTCCGCACGTTGTTTCACGTTTGGTTTGGTGCTCGCGTTTTGCGGTTCCGCTTTGGGGGAGGAAGCCCAGGACCCCGGCTTTGCCCAGGTCGCTCCGATCTTTCAGAAGTATTGCGTGGGCTGCCATAATCCCACGGACCGCGAAGGCGGCTTGACACTCAACTCCTATGCGGGGCTGTTGCGCGGCGGCGAAAACGGAAAAGTCCTGGAACTCGGCAAGCCGGAAGGCAGTCGGCTGCTGGGCGTTCTCACCGGAAAATCCAAGCCCGCAATGCCGCCCGAAGGCAACGAAGGCCCCACGGAAAAAGAACTCGCACTCGTGACCGCCTGGTTCAAAGCCGGGGCTCCGGGTCCCAAGAACGGCGAGGAAATCGCTTCCGTTCTGGTGACGCCCCACATCAAACCCACCGCGTTGGTTCGAAAGCCTGTGAACTCCCTCGCGGCTTCGCCGGACGGCCGCTGGCTCGCGGTCGGGCGGTATGGACAGGTCGAAATCCACGCGGGCGATTCTCAAAAACTTCTGCGGACATTGACCGGCCACACCGGGCACATCAACGATTTGGCGTTCTCCGCGGACGGGAAACTCCTGGCGGTCGCTGCGGGCGAAGCCGGGCTGTTCGGCGAAGTCACGCTGTGGGAAACGGATGCTTGGAAACGAACAGCCACGCTCCGCGGACATGGTGACAACTTATTCGCGGTCGCCATCAGCCCCGACGGCAAAACCCTCGCCACGGGAAGTTACGATCAAAAAATTCTCATCTGGAATCTGGCATCCGGAAAAACGCTGCGGGAACTCACGGGGCACAACGGACCGGTGTTCGATCTGGCGTTTCATCCCCAGGGAACCATCCTCGCGAGTGCCAGCGGCGACCGCACGGTCAAACTCTGGAACGTCCAAACCGGAGAACGCCTGGAAACCTTCAGCGAGCCGGAGAAAGACCAATACACCGTCGCCTTCCGCGGGGACGGCCGGCTGCTCGCGGCGGGGGGCGTCGATCACCGGATTCGCATTTGGCGGATCAGCAAGACCGCAAAAGCCGGGACCAACCGCCTGCTTTACACCCGCTTCGCCCACGAAGCTCCGATCCTTCGGCTGGTGTTTTCGCCGGACGACGGCCGGCTGATTTCATCGAGCGAAGACCGCACGATCAAGCTCTGGGACACGAAAACCTTCACCCTGCAAAAAACGTTGAAGAACCAATCCGACTGGCCCGCGGCCCTCGCGGTGGCGGCGGACAATTCCGAGTTCTTCATCGGCCGGCTGGACGGTTCGCTAACGAACGTCCCGCTCCAGACAAAGACATCAGGTGCCCAGACGGCGAAACCGCTGACGCGGGAACCGGGGCATGTTGCCGCTCTGGACGGGCATTGGCCCGCGGTGGCGGAGATTCGGGAAACCGAGCCCAACGATACGCCCAAGCAAGCGGTGCCGCTTTCGGTGCCGGGGACAGCGGCGGGCGTGCTAAAGCCGGCGAAAGGGCAATCGCAGGATGCGGACTTTTATCAGTTTGAAGCGAAACAGGGCGAGACCTGGATCATCGAAACCAACGCCTGCCAAAGCGGTTCCCCGGCCGACACCGAAATTGTCGTGCTGCACGAGGACGGCCAGCCCGTCGAGCGGGTGCTCTTACGGGCGGTGCGGGATTCTTCGATCACGTTCCGGCCGATCGATTCCACGCAGGATCAGGTGCGGGTCACGAACTGGGAGGAAATGCAACTCAACCAATACATGTACCTGGCGGGTGAAGTCACCAAGTTGTTCCGCATGCCGCAGGGACCGGATTCCGCGTTCCTGTTCTACAAAACCGCGGGCAAACGGCGGCTGTATTTCGACACAAGTGCGACGATCCACGCCCTGGGCGAGCCGGTGTATATTGTGGAACCCTACGCCCCGGGCACGAAGTTGATCGACAACGGCCTGCCGGTATTTGCGGTAGAGTATGCGAACGACGATGACGCCGAGCGCAAGCTGGGCACCGACTCGCGGCTGACCTTCACCGCGCCGAACACCAGCCGGTACGTGGTGCGGGTCACGGATGTCAGGGGCTTCGGGGGCGAGAACTTCCGGTATTCGCTGACGATCCGCCCGCCGCGGCCGGGTTTCCGCGTGGCGCTCGGCGGCACGAATGCCACGATCCCCGCGGGCAGCGGCCAACAATTGAAGGTCAATCTCACCCGGATCGACAATTTCAGAGGCCCCGTGAAGGTCGAGATCGAAAACGTGCCGGATGGTTACGTCGTCTCGTCGCCGATTGTGGTGGAAGCCGGTCACCTGGAAGCCGAGGGCGTGATTCACGCAGCCCCGGATGCAAAGAAGCTCGACAAGTCGGCGTGGGATCGGGTCCAGATCACGGCGACCGCGAACATCGGCGGCAAAACCGTCACCCAAAACGTCGGGAGCCTCGGGCACATCAAGCTCGGCCCCAAACCCAAGGTGCTGGTCTTCCTCGCGCCGGACCCCAAAGCCCCGCCGAAAGGCCCCTCCGGCGAATTGACCCTGGCCCCCGGCGAAACCATGACGGCGATGCTCACCATCGAGCGGAACGGCTTCGATGGGGAACTCAAGTTCGACGTGGACAACCTGCCCCACGGCGTGATCGTGGACAACATCGGCCTTAGCGGGGTGTTGATCCGCGAAGGCGAAACCGAGCGGCAGATTTTTCTCACCGCCGCCGACTGGGTCCCGGAAACCACGCGCCTGATCGACGCCGTCGCCAAAGGGGCCGGCAACCAGGCCTCCCGCCCGATTGTGTTCAACGTCAGAAAATCCGATCTCCAGACCCGCAATTGACCCCCCGGCCGCTTTTGGGATAACACCGGCGCCGCCCGTGCGCGAGCCATGCTGCCCGGAAAACAGGCAGTTTGGGGAAGCACGCCGCGTAATGCCGAATCCCCGTCCAGGTTTCGGCCGATGTTTCGCTGCAGAAGCCCGGCGGAGCAAAATTGGGAAAATCCCAGGAACTGTTTTTGCTCAGTCGAGTTAAAATAGTAACTGGTTTGGGCCGGTGTTCTTTTTTCCCACCCTGTTTGGGGCTTGGTTTTGTATGGCGAAGGTGTTGGCGTCCATCGGTTTTTGCCGATGTGTGGTGTTGGCGCTGGGATGTCTGATCGCGGGAGAGATTGGTTCGACGGCCCAAGCCGGGGATTGGTCGCGAAGCGGCGGAGCCCCGGAAAAACCAGCGGACGGCTCCAAAGCCGTCGGGATTCCCGGCGAGTTTGAGCGGCAGGCGGCGCTCGTCTTGAGTTGGAAGTCCGAGGAATTGCCCATCCTGGGGACGCTCTTGGAAATCGGCGCCCATGCCGCCAAAAAAGCCCCGGTCGTGGTGTTGGTCGGTTCGCCCCAGGAACGCCAGCATGCGGAGGTGGCCTTTGCCGCTGCCAAGGTCGCCCGCGGGCAGATGCGGTTTTTGGAAGCCCCGGCGGATACGATCTGGGCTCGGGACTTCGGCCCGGTCGTGGTGCGGAACTCCGACGGGTCCGCCCATTTTGTCGACAGCGATTACGACACCGGCGGCCGTCCGCAGGACGACAACATCCCCCCGCTGCTCGCCGGCGCGATGGGGGCGAGATGCATCCGCTCGCTATTGACGATCGAAGGCGGGAACCTGCTCTCCAACGGGGCCGGGTTATGCGTGACGACCAGCAAAAGCCTCGCGGACAACGTGCTCCGCGGCTATCAACAGGAGCAGATCGAGCCCCTGATGAAACGGCTGTTCCAATGCCGGGAGATCGCGGTCTTAGAGCCTTTGATCGGCGAGCCGACCGGGCATGTGGATATGTTCGCGACGTTCACATCTCCCGACACCGTCATCGTCGCCAGTATCGACCCCAAGGACGATCCGGTCAATGCCGCGGTGTTGGACCGCAACGCGAAAACGCTCGCCGGGCTGACGACGCCCCGGGGACGATTGCGGGTCGAAAGGATTCCCATGCCCGCCCGCGACGAAGAACTCTGGCGGTCTTATACCAACGTGCTCTACATCAACGGCCTCGTGATGATGCCCCGCTATGGGGGCGTCGATCCGCGGATGGAAACCCTCGCCGCGGACACCTACCGCCGGCTGCTGCCCGGTTGGGAAGTCAAAGGCATCGATTGCACGAAGCTCATCCAACTCGGCGGCGCGGTGCACTGCGTCACGCTGAACCTGCCCGCAATCAAACCGCCCGGCCGCGAGCACCAGGTCAACGCGCCGGCTCAAGCGTTTCCCATCCCGGTGAGGGCGCTATCTCGGCCGCCGGAGTGGTTCGATCCGGACGAAGCCCCCGCAATGTTCCTGCCCGCTCCCGGTTCTGAAAGAAACCCGTTTCCGAACGCCCGTCCATTCCGCGCGGACGATGAGGGCAACCCCATTCGCCCGGCGTCGGGAAGCATGCCGTCGCGCGATCGGCGGATGTTCGATTATCCCGAACGTGCCGCCTTTCCCGAGGATCGTTAACGATCATTCAATTCATTGAACCGTGACGGCGTTTCATTAGCCGCAAGGGCGCTAGCGTCGGTTTATGGGAAAACCGGACGCTTAACTCGCCGCCCGCTTGCTGACGGTGGTCGCGACGTCGGCGACTTTGCCGGAGTCCGTCAGCGCGACGTGAAACCGGCGGTCGCCTTCCAGGCGGTGCATCGAGACGTGATAGCTCTCGCTGACTTTGGCGAGATAAGGCCTTTCTTCCGGCGATTTGGGCGGACGGATCTTGCCCCACGAGCCGTCGCCCAAATACAGGACGCCGTTTTTCTCGTCGATCCGCCCGTCCGTCAGCGGATGCGAGCGTTTGAAGGTGTGGTCGTGGTGCTCGAGGACGACGTTCACCTTGTGGCGTTCAAACAGCGGGCACCAGTATTTCCGCTGGTCCGCACCGGTGCCGCCTTTTCCATCTTTGCCCCAGGGGTTCCGGTAGGAGGGATAACAGGGCACGTGGTTGAGCGCGAACACGTGCGGATGATCCTCGCGCTCGGCGAGCGTTTTCTTGAGCCAATCCGTTTGGGCCCCGGCGATGGGCGAGAGATGCCCCGAATCGAGCAGCACCAGGCTCAAATAATCGCCGAAGTCCAAAACGCCGTAGCTCGTTTCGTGATAGAAGCCGTCGAACACGGACAGAAAACTCGCCGCCTTGTCGCGGGTGCCGTTGTAGCCGCCGTCGACTTCGTGGTTTCCCAGGCAGGTCACGAGCGGAATCAGCCGGCCTTTCGAATCCGTCATCGTCTCGTGATAGTTTTTGAGGAATTTCAAAAACGTCGCCGGCGAGCGGCCGTTGTCATAAGCCACGTCGCCCGCGATGACGACGAACGACGGATCCTGCCGGGCGGCGAGACGATTGGAATTGACCGCGGCGCTCCCGGTCCCGGCGTCGCCTCCCGTCACAAACGTAAACTCGTCCGTCGCCTTGGCGGGCATCGTGCGGAAGCGGAATTCCGGCGAAGCGGATCCAATTTGAAACGCATACTCCGTTCCGGGCGCCAGTCCCGTGAGTTCGCTGCGATAAACCTTAAGGTCGGTTCCCGGAAAAGGTTTTTGGACCACTTTCGCGGTCTGCCAGACCTGGCCTTGCTTCGGGCGGTAACTGACCGCCGGGACTGTTTGGGACCCGCCCGCGACCCATTGAATCATAATGGTCGTCGTCGGATCCTCTCGCCAGGTGAGGAACAGAGAATCGAACGACTTTCCGCGGTCGGGGGCGTTTGTATCTTCGGCGGAAACTCTTCCAGCGGACAGCGGCCAACCGAAGTTGGCGGCTCCCATCCCGGCGAGGGACATTCCCAAAAAACGACGGCGGCTGAATTCTGACATCTCGGAGCCTTTCAACAGGAAATGAAGGACTCCTCAACGATAACCGGAAAAAACCGGCCGTGTCCACTCCGCCGGTGCACGGGAAGCGGTCGTCAATAGACGCAACCGCCGTCCCCCGCACCGCTGTTCGGGTCGACTTCGCCGTCTTTGAGTTCCACGATGTCGCCGTCGGAGGTCAGTTCGAAATCCAGCGTGTTGCCTCCAGATTCCACCTCCACGTTCATCTCCTTTGTGCCGTCGGCGTAGACATTGTAGCGGGCGGGCACCTTTTCGGGGTTTTTGACTTCGTTGTCGTTTTCGTCATAGGTGATTCCGCCGGTCTTGATGCTCACGATGTGCTTGCCCACGAGGGCCCCGGATTGGTTGAGCGTGTATTGCAGGTCGTAATAGCCGTTTTCGTCCGTAGTGGCTTGCGAGGGGCCGCCTTTTTCTTTCGTTTCGCCGGTGGGCTGAAACACGACTTGGGCGTGGGGAAGGGGTTTTCCATCGAGCGTGACCGTGCCCTCCACGGAGCTGAACTGCGGTCCGCTGCTTCCGCATCCGCTCAAAAAAAACGCCAAAAACAACCAGGCCACGGCACACACGGACGACGAGTGCGAATCAAGTATGCTACGCATGATGAATCCTTAAAAGCGAAACTGAAGAAATGCTCAAGCAACGGAAACCCCGCTGAAGTGAAGCGGGGTTTCCGTGTTATTAACTTGCCGGCAGGCAGCGCAAGCCGGATCAGTACTGCCCGACCACCTGGCCTTCCTTGCGGTGGATCAGCCGCTGGTAAATGCCCATGTTGGCCGCGTTGGCATTGGTCGCGCAGCGGTTTTGGTTGCGGAAATTGATGTTCTCGCTGAGGAACTGGACCCGGCCGTCGCAGAACAGGAACTGGGCCCCGCCCACGTGTTTGCTGTTGAACGATTCGCGGCAGCCGCCGGCGTTGGGGCTGTTGATCCGCGTATTGCTGCCCTGGACAACCGCCAGGTGGTGGCGGTTTCCGATGTCGCCGTTCCCGTTGTAGTTTCGCGTGCCCACCCAGACCGCCGCCTTGCAGGGATTATAAGCCCGCTCGCCGATGGCAATCGTATTGCTCGGGCCGTCGGTGATGTCCCGGAGGCGGATGGGGTTGGGCGTCACATTGAATATTCCCATCGGATCGCGATTTCGCTGGTCGGGCTGGCTCCAGCGGCAACCGTGATTGGCGACGTAGTTGGAAGTCGCGACATGGAAATTGTTATTGAACGCGCGCTTGAGATTGAGAACCTGGGAATCGTCGGACGGGCAGAGGAAGACGGGCAGGCTGGTCTGGGCGTAGGTCTTGGCCGAGGTGCCGAGCATTTTATCGAGCGTGCGACTGCTGACCCCCATATTCTTAAACAGCGGCGCCTGGTCCAGGAACGGCAGCAAATACGTTCCCCAGCCCCAGGCTTCGATGCTGCTCGTCCCGATCTTCCCGCGGGTGAAGGTGTTGTCCGGCGGAAACATTTTGTAGGTTTCGTGGTAGTTGTGCATGGCCAACCCCAACTGCTTGAGGTTGTTTTTGCAGGTGGAGCGGCGGGCGGCCTCCCGGGCTTGCTGCACCGCCGGCAACAACAGGGCAATTAAGATCGCAATAATCGCGATCACCACCAAAAGTTCAATGAGCGTAAATCCACGATGACGATGTTTCGAAAACATCCGGTGCCTCCATTTATGTGACATGGAAAAAGAGATTCAGGGGATGTGTTTGAAGGCGGGAGGAATACGCCGGAGCGCCTTCCCACACCGGAATCAAACTCGCTGGTCAAAACATCCGGCAAAGTGGACGGACCAAACACATCGAGGTGTGATTTGAAAAGCGATCGGGCGAACCACCACTTTGGGATCCGCCAGCATGAGAACCGAGTTGAGAAAGGGTGAGATCGTGAATCGCCATTCCCTTGGGGTGATGATTCACATCCATCTCTGAAGGTCAGTATGACCATCCATCAACAGCCCTTCAAGCCGGATTTTGGTTTTTTTTAAAATTTGTCGAAACTTTAGGTTCGGTTCGGGGTTGCGGAAATCCCCCATCATTTCAAGCGTTTTAGGGGGAATTCACGATACCTGCAAAGCCGTGTCGGGTTGCAAAAAAAGCCTGGGGCACGAAGCCGCTCGTCTTGAATCCAAGCTGTTGCAATGCGGGAACACAATGGATAGTTTTTTATTGTGGAGTTTGATGCCGCGCGATTTCTCAAACCTGTCCCGTTCAGGTTAATCCTCCACAGCGTCTGCGGTTCTCTCCCGGCACTGGAGAAAGAACCATGCGAATTCCGATTATTCGAGGCATTATCGACCGGCGGATTCTGGTCAACTATCGCGTCGACGCCGACGTGTTGGCCAAGGTGCTGCCGCCGCCGTTTCGGCCCCACGTAATTCACGGCGCGGGCATGGCGGGCATTTGCCTGATTCGCCTGAAAAGCATCCGGCCCCGGTTTCTGCCGGGGTTACTGGGCCTCGCATCCGAAAACGCCGCCCATCGCATGGCGGTCGAATGGGACGAGGACGGCGAGGTGCACCAGGGGGTTTACATTCCCCGGCGGGATACCTCGTCGCGCTGGAACGCGCTCGCGGGCGGGCGGTTGTTTCCCGGCGTGCATCATCACGCCCGGTTCCAAGTCGAGGAGCGGGAAGGGCATTACCGCGTGATTCTCGACAGCGACGACGGCGAAACGCACCTGGCGGTCGCGGGGTCGATGGCTCCGGAACTGCCGGCCGGCTCTGTGTTTCGGTGCCTCGAAGAGGCTTCGGATTTTTTTGAAGCCGGCTCTCTGGGCTATTCGGACACGGCCCAACGGGACGAGTACGACGGCCTGGAGCTTCGCTCGTTCGGCTGGAAGGTTCACCCGCTGGAAATTGAGCGGGTCGAGTCGAGCTTCTTTGAGAACCCCAACCTGTTTCCCCAAGGCTCGGTGGAATTTGACTGCGCCCTGTTGATGCTGGGCATCGAGCACGAATGGCACAGCAAGAAGTCGCTCAAACCACTCCTCGCCGCCGATGCCGGTCCAGCCGCGTGACAGCCTTTGCAAAAGCGCGCCGCACCGCGCTAACCGCCCATCTTTGAATGAGCGGCTGGGCGCTAGCCGCCGGCCTTTGAGAAGCGGACAGCCGGCATGGGCTTGGCTGTTGCAAAGTTCCCGGGCCGTGTAGAATCAGTGCGCTTTGATACGATTCTTGGAGGAGCAAAAATGTCTCGGACACTGGTCGCCGCGGTCCTGCTGAATTGCTTATCCATGAATTCCCTTTTGGCGGATCCTCCCGAGCCGCTCTCGGAGTTGATCGACCGCCAGATCCAAACGCGTCTTGACCGCGAGAAAGTGCAGCGGCTTCCCGCGGCGGACGAGGCGACGTTCTTGCGGCGGGTTTGTCTCGATCTGCACGGCGTTGTCCCGTCGGCGGAGCGCACCGTTCGCTTTCTCGAGAGCCGCGATCCCGACAAGCGCAGCCAATTGATCGAGGAACTCTTGGCGAGTCCGCGGTTTGGCGAGCATTTCGGCGACATCTGGCAGGGTTATCTGATTTCTCCGCTGGCCAATGAGCAGCGGATGCAGACGGAACGCTTCGCCGGCTGGCTGTCCGAGCGCTTCAACAAAAACGACGGTTGGGACCGGACCGTGTTTGATCTGATGACGGCCGCTGGAAAGCTGGACGAAAATCCGGAAGTGACGTACTTGATTGAAGGTCGCTACCCGCTGAGCATCACGGACTTGACCGATCTCAGTTCGCGTTACTTTCTGGGAATCCGGCTGAATTGCACCCAATGCCACGACCATCCGTTTGTGGAATGGAAGCAGCGGGACTATTGGGGCATGGCGGCGTTCTTTACCGAAATCCAAACGCCAGGCCGGCCGAAGACGGTTTACCGGTTCGGAGTGAAGGACGATCCGAACATTTCCCTGGCCGCGCTCAATGAGACCGACATGCTGGAAGGCTTTCAATCCCAGCCGCCGACGTTTCTGGGCGGCAAAGCGTGGGAAGACCAGGCGGGCACACCGCGACGAACCGCCTTGGCCCGCTGGGCGACCTCGCCGGAGAATCCCTATTTTGCCCGGGCGATGGTCAACCGCATGTGGTGGCACTTCTTCGGCCGGGGCATCGTCAACCCGGTGGACGACATGCACACAGGCAATCCCCCGTCCCATCCGGAACTGCTCGAGCTGTTGAGCCAGCGGTTCGCGGAGTCCCGCTTCGATCTGAAACTCCTCTGCCGGGCGATCCTCAACAGCCGCAGCTATCAGCAAGCGAGCCGGCCTGGAGAAAAGCCTGATGAAGAAGCAAAGTTGTTCGCGAGGATGCAGGTCAAGGTCCTCACACCCGAGCAATTGTACGATTCGCTGGAGACGATTTTGGGGCCGCCGGGAAAGACGCGAGGGATCAACACTCGGCTCGGGGTCCGGCATGAGTTCTGCCAATTTTTTGCGAGCGACGGCGACGCCGATCCCACCCGCTATGAGCGCGGCATTCCTCACGCGTTGCGGTTGATGAACTCGCCGCAATTCGCGGGACGCAATCTTCAAGCGATGGTTTCGCGGATTGCCGGCTCGACACCCACGGCCGATAAGACAGTCGAAGCGTTGTTTCTGACGATCTTCGCCCGGCGACCTACGCCCAAAGAGCAGCAACTGGCCCAGGAGCATCTGCAGGATGCGGGATCGTCCGAAACCGCCTACCGAGAACTGGCCTGGGCCTTGTTGATGAGCAGCGAGTTCCTGTTGAACCATTGAGGAGAAAGGCAATGCTTGAAAGTCTCACACGCCGGCAGATTTTATCACTCGGAGCGGGCAGTGCGCTCGGCGGCTGGTTCGGGAGGCTCGCAGCCCATGCCGCGGAGCAATCGACGGCGAAGTCCTGCATCCTGCTGTGGATGGCGGGTGGACCGAGCCATCTCGACACCTTCGATCTCAAACCGGACGCCTCGGATCGCATCCGCGGAGAGTTTCAGCCGATTGACACGGCCGTCGCCGGCATTCAAATCAGCGAGCACTTCCCGAAATTCGCCAGGCTGATGAAGCATGCCGCCCTGCTACGCGGCATGAGCACCGTCGAATCGGACCACCAACTCGCCACGTACCACGTTCACACCGGTTACCAGAAGCGAGCCGGCGGCGTGGCGTATCCCAGCCTGGGCGCGATCGTCTCCCGCGAGTTGGGCCAGCGGGATTTTCCGCTGCCGAATTTCGTTTGCATCGGCGGCGGTCCCCGTCACGCGATGGGCTCGGGATTCTTCGGGCCGGATCATCAGCCTCTGGATGTCACCAGTCCCGATCGCGGAACCGACTTCCTCGACCCGTTGGCCAGCCAGAAAGAGTTCGAGCGGCAATACGCATTGCTTCGCCGGTTCGACGATGCGTTTCAGGAAAGCCATCCTGTGGCGCCGGCTCAAGCGCACCGTGCCACGCTGGATCGGGCGGTCCGGCTGATGAACTCGCAGCAAAAAGTGGCCTTTGATCTTTCGCGGGAACCGGGTGCGGTCCGCGATCGGTACGGACGGGGAAGTTTCGGGCAAGGCTGTCTCATGGCCCGGCGACTCGTCGAGACGGGTGTCCGGTTCGTCGAAGTCATGATGGGCGACGGCGTCGGCTGGGACACGCACCGCGACAACTTCCCCCGCACCCGCGCCTTGTCGAGCGAAGCCGACGTCGGCATGGCGGCTCTCATCGAGGATCTCAAAGAGCGCGGACGATTGGATTCCACTCTGATCATCTGGATGGGCGAGTTCGGCCGCAGTCCGCAGATCACCAGCGGCGGCGGACGCAATCACTGGGCCCGCGCTTGGAGCAGCGTGCTCATCGGCGGCGGGATTCAAAGCGGCCAGGTCATCGGCCGCACCGACCAGAACGCCGAGGAGGTTCTGGAGCGGCCCGTCAGTGTCGTCGATTTCCTGGGCAGCCTCTGCACGGTTTTGGGGATCGATTCCACTCGCCAAAACCGCGCCCCCGGCGTCGATCGGCCGATTGCCCTTGTCGATACCAGCAAGCCGGTGAAAGTGATCTCGGAACTTCTCTAACCACGGCCGCCGTTCGAATTCCTGACCGATTCCCGTGTCACATCTGTGTCTCGACCTGCACGGCGTTGTCCCGGCGGCGGATCGCGCCGTTCGTGAATGAAAAAAGGCCGGCGACGCCGGCCTTTCCATGGGGCAAGCGTGGTCTACACCTCTTTCGCGTCGATCCAGGTCATCATGCTGCGGAGTTCGCGGCCGACTTTCTCGATGAGATGATTGCGGTCCCGGCGGCGGGTGGCCTGGAAGGTGGGCTGGTTGGCTTTGTTTTCCAGAATCCATTCCTTGGCGAACTCGCCGCGCTGGATTTCGTCGAGGATTTTCCGCATTTCCTGCTTGGTTTCCTCGGTGATGATCCGCGGCCCGCGGGTGTAATCGCCGAACTCGGCGGTGTTGGACACGCTGTACCGCATGTAGTTGAGGCCGCCTTGATAGAACAAGTCCACGATCAGCTTGAGTTCGTGCATGCACTCGAAGTAGGCCATCTCCGGCTGGTAGCCGGCTTCGACGAGCGTTTCGAACGCGGCTTTGACGAGGGCGCTCACGCCGCCGCAGAGCACGACCTGCTCGCCGAACAGGTCGGTCTCGGTTTCCTCGGCGAAGCTGGTTTCGATCACGCCGCCCCGCGTGCCGCCGATGCCCTTGGCATACGCGAGCGCCAACTGCCGGCTTTCGTCGGAGGCCCCTTCGCCCATCGCGATCAAGGAAGGCACGCCGCCGCCTTTGACGTATTCGCTGCGGACGAGATGCCCCGGTCCCTTGGGAGCGACGAGCGCTGCATCGACGCCTTTGGGCGGGATCACCTGGCCGAAATGGATGTTGAACCCGTGCGAGCACATGAGCAAGTTGCCGGGCTTCAATTGATCGCGAATATCATTGCGGTAAACATCGCCCTGGACTTCGTCCGGCAGCAGGACGTTCACCATGTCCCCGGTGGCGGCGGCTTCGGCGGCGGGCAGGGGATCGAAGCCGTGGCTCACCGCCAGGTCGTAATTCGCACTGCCTTTCCGCTGGCCGACGATCACCTTACACCCGCTGTCCCGCAGGTTCTGGGCCTGGGCATGCCCTTGGCTTCCGTAGCCGATGATGGCAATGGTCTTGTTTTTCAGAAGTGACAGATCGGCGTCGTCGTCGTAATAAATCTTCGCGGCCATGGTTTCGTCTTTTGAAAAAGGGTTTGCGGTTAAGTTTCAATCGGTAAGCTTCGTTTAGCTGCCGGCTTCCGCGGGTTCGGTGCGGTTCTCGGGATGCTCCGGTAGATCCCGGCTCATCGATTCGCCCCTGAGCATGGCAATCCGGCCGGTGCGGACCATTTCCAGGATCCCAAACGGCCGCATCAAATCGATAAACGCCTCGATCTTCTTTTCCGGGCCGGAGATTTCGATCATCACGTGCTCCGGGCTGACATCCACAATCCGGCCGCGGAATATATCGACCAGTTCCTTGATTTCGCTGCGTTTGTGGTTTTTCGTGCTGACTTTGATGAGCATGAGATCGCGCTCGACGAAATCCTCGCCGGAATAGTCAAGCACTTTGACGACCGTGACGATTTTTTCGAGTTGTTTGCGGACCTGGTCGAGCACGCGGTCGTCGCCGCGGACGACGAACGTCATCCGGGAAAACGCCGGGATTTCCGTCTCGCCGACGGCAAGGCTGTCGATGTTGAAGGCCCGGGACGCGAGCATTCCGGAAATGTGGGCCAAGACGCCCGGCTGGTTCATCACCAGCGCGGACAGCACATGTCGCATCGGGGTCGTCATCTCAATCGTCTCAAGGAAACCATGTCACGAAAATCCACGCCCTCGGCGCGAACCCTGATCGCAAAGAGGCGGGAAAGGCCACAGTTTAGTCAGGCCCCCGTGAAATCACAACTCTACATCCCCCCATCCGCGGAAAGCGCGGCCGAGTGTCAGTCGCGGCCCCACAGGGCTTCGGCAATCCAGTCGAGGTCGTCGGCCTGTTGCTGATGAGCCGGACGGTCCACGGTGGCCCCGGCCGAATTGAGCGCGCCCAGAACCAACAGCCGGAGCACGCTGGCCAGGGGATGCGAAGTCGATTTGGACAGCGCCCGCGAGACCAGGCGGTGGTTTCGATTCAGGAGCACTTCGTTCGCATCCGGGGCGTCGCTGGAGAGGTGGGCGTCGATCATCCGTTGAAAACCCGCGGGGATCGTGCCTTCCTTTTTGAGCGCCTCGAACGTGCGGAGCAACTCCCGGCGTTCGTTCAAAAAGGCCATCACCGGCTGATCGGTCTGGAACGTCGCGCAAAACACCTTGGCCCCGGTGGACTCGAAGAAGCTCTGCCAATCGTCCGGGGCCGGCTCGATGTCGTGGATGCCCAAAATGCACTCGGCAAAGCCCGGCACCCCGGGACTGGCGATCCTAAGATCGATCGCAGCGCCCTCGGCATTCAAATCCGAAGCCATCGCAGTCAGCAGAGATTCCTCGAAGCTCATCAGCGTATGCACGCAGGGGTTTTCGTGGCCGGCGAACAGCGTGTTCGCCCAATGCTCCTGCCGGCGGTCGGTGTTGTACCAGATGACGTACTCGGCTTCGGTCTCGAACAACGGATCGGCCGGGCTTTGGGCGAGGATTTCCTCGAACGTCAACTGCCCCTGCGACGTGGGAAAGCGATAGGTTTCCCTCAATAACTCCCGCAACCGCGGCACGGTGAGCGCCGCCCCCGCCAACGTGTAGCGGTGCCAGGTGATCATCGCCTGGAGCCGGGGCATGTCCGATTCGGCGAGCTGCTCCAGATGCTCGAACAGCAGGTTTTCCAGAACGTGCCGGACGAGATGAAACTTCTCGTCCCGCACCAGATCCTCCCGGCTGGCGGTCGGCGAATTGTCGTTGAGTTCCAAGACCCCCCGCAGGAACGACGCCCATTCGGGAAGCAGGCCTTGGATCTTCCGCGAGATCACCATCCGCCGGACCGTGACCGCGACGGTCGCCTCGTCCGAAAAGCCCGGCACCCGGCGGGGCGTGATATAAAGCGCCCCGGCGATCGAGACGGGATGCTCCATCCGCACCGGGATCACATCCAGCGGGGCCTCTTCGAAGTATTCCTCGAGCGCCATCTCCACCGCTTCATCGTCCGGCGTGGGATCGAACCAGGCGACGTTGATCACGTTCACCCGCGGCTTGCTGCGGCCTTCGGTCTCGGGTTCTTCCGGGTGGGCATCGTTCAAAAAAATCGGCACTGGCAGGAAATCCGCATACTCGCGGACGGCTTCTTCCAGGAGGCTTTCGTTCGTGGCGAACGCGGCATAGTCCTCTTTGAGGAACAAGGTCACCGTGGTGCCGGGCTGCGGGCGGACGCAGCCGGCCAGATGAATGTCGGTGCCCGGACCGGCTTCCCAGCGGACGCCCGCATCCTCCGGGGTATGGACCCGCCGGGTCTCCACAACCATGCGGTCGGCGAGCATGAACGCGCTAAACAGACCGATCCCGAACTGCCCGATCAACATCCCCGCATCGGCCGAGCGGTCGGAGATCACCGGCGATTTTTTCTTGATGAGCCCCGTAATCCCGATGCCCAGCGTGCCCAAATACGTCTCGGCTTCTTCCGCGTTCAAACCCACGCCGTCGTCGGTGAAGCTGATCGATTTCTCGTCCGCGTTCTGGCGGATGTCGATCCGGCCCGTGTACTGCAAATCCGCTTGCCGGCGGCGCATGATGCCGTCGTGCGCGTTCTGCACGAGTTCGCGGATGGGCGTATCGGGCCGGCTGTAAAGCGAGGCCCCCATGATTTCAATGATCCCCGCAATATCGACTTTGAAAGGGATCGTTTTTGACCAATCGGCGGGCATGAAGTTTCGCGTTTCAAGTTTAATGTTTGATGTTAAAGCTCTCTGGCGAGCCGAGCCTCGTCAGGGGCATCACATTCAATTCATTAGCCGCAGGGCGCTAGCCCCGGTTTCTGGAGGCAACCGCACGCCAGCGCATTTCGAACGATCGTTGCTTCAATGAATGGTAATTATTCTCTTCAAACCTCCCCAGGTCCAGAGCGAGCGGTGATGCGCTAGCGTCCGGTTGAGTTCTCCTTTTCGACAACCAAAGACGAAACCGGGGCTAGCGCCCTGCGGCTAATGAAGAATTCAGCCCCATTGATAATCGTTCCTCAAGCGGCGCGGCCGAAGTATTTTCGGACCAAAGCCTCCGGCGGCGGGGGCGTGAGTTTGGTGACGATGTAACCGGTCACGAACGAAGTAAACAGGCCGACGAGAATCGGATCCATGTTGAACAATTGGTACGGCCGGAAGAAGTCGTGGTGGAGGGACCAGCCCAGAATATACATGGAAAGATGGGCCGCAAAGCCCGCAAGCATCGCGGCGGTCGCTCCGAAAGTGTTGATCCTCGGCCAGTAGAGTGCATAAACCATCGGAGCCAGAAAACACGCCGCCAGGCCGCTGCCCGTGTAAACGATGATGTCCTGCAGGAACTGCGGAGGATTGATCGCGCCGAGGAGGGCCGCCGTCCCCACGAGCAACGTGAAGAGATAGCTCAGGCGTTTGATGGTCCGCTCTTCGGCTTCGGGGTTGAGATTTCGCTGGTAGATGTCCCGCACCAGGGCGGAGGAGATCATCAGCAAAAAGCTGTCGACCGTGGACATCACCGCGGCAAACGGGGCGGCAATCAACAGCCCCGCGAGCCAGGCGACGCCCGCGTGGTGCGTCAAAAACACCGCCATCGCCGGCATGATGCGGTCCGATTCGACTTCCATGCCCGGGAGGAGCACGCGCGAGCAGCAAAAGATGATCACCAGCGGAAAGTAGATCAGCGAATAGTAAATCGCCACGGTAAAAATCGACCGCCGGAGTGTGCGCGAGCTGTTGAAGGCCATCAGCCGGACCATGTTGCTCGGCTGGCCCGCCCCGGAAATCGCCCACATGAAGAAGAACGAAATCGCGAGGCTCAAGGGCAGAAACCCGCTGGTTTTTTTCGGTTCGGGACCGGGACCGGTCAAATAAACGCCCGGCTGGTTCCAGCCGTAGCCTTCCTTTGGAGTCCCGCTCGGGACGTGGAGGATCCGCACGTCCTCGCGGATTTTCGCGGAATGCTCTTCGTTCTCCAAAAAGCGTGTGATCTCCGAGGGCGTGGTGATTTCCAGGACTTCAATCGGCTCATCCGGGGCGGTCGCGCCTT
The DNA here is from genome assembly GCA_963815195.1 of uncultured Planctomycetaceae bacterium. Taxonomy (GTDB): domain Bacteria; phylum Planctomycetota; class Planctomycetia; order Planctomycetales; family Planctomycetaceae; genus CAWAVN01. The sequence continues at coordinate 327,594 of CAWFGE010000022.1, read as the reverse complement.
GGGGAATCCGCACGCGATCGGCGACGCGGAACAACCGGGTTTTGCCTGTCTTGGCATCGTCGAGCCGCAGCCAGTCTTCGCGGGCGAGCACCCGCGGCTCTTCGGAAACCGTCGTCATGTCGACCGACATCTTGCGGGAAATGGGCGGCGTCATTTTGGCCATCTCGCGGGTGGCGTGTTCCAGGCCCCCCACTTGGGTGAGCGCGAGCGGCAAAAGAATCAAAACGCCGATCAGCATCACGATCCCCTGCATCACGTCGGTCCAGACCACCGCGTGAAATCCGCCGTAGGTGGTGTAGACCACAACCGAGATGCCGAACCCTAACAGGCACAGAAGGTATTGCGAGTTCACATCGTTGAGACTCAAAAACGCCACGTCCTTTTTGACGCTGCCCAGCCAGAGGGCCGACTGTTTAAACACCCCCACATCATCCAGAAGGGTTTGCAGGATCAGGCTGCCGGCCTTGAATTGGGCCACGAGGTTGAAGGACATGAAGAACACGATCAGCGACACCGCGATCAATCCGATCAGCCGGTTGTGAAAGCGGTCGCGGATCACGTCGGGCACGGTGATCGAACCGGAGATGCGGGCCACCTGGTTCAGGCGTTTGCCCAAGAGACCCATCGTGCAGATCGGCACGACCATGTAAGAACCGATCCAAAGCGCGAGGACCCAGCCGTGGGTGTAGATCTTGGACGGGAACCCGGTAAAGCTGCCGCCCGAAGCGCTGGTCGCGGCGAAGGTCAAAGCGAACGCCCATACGCCCAGGCTGCGGCTGCCGAGGAAGTATTCGCTCAAGAACGCTTTCTTCTGCAAGAGGCGGTTCGAGAGCACGGCCACGCCGAACACCGCCGCCGTGTAAACCAGGAACGTGACGAGCGCCATGTTCGATCCCGTCGCCGCGAAAACGCCGGGGCAAAAGTCCCACGTCACGATGGATTCTCCTGTGCGTGCATCTCGGCGATCTCTTCGGCCAGGTCCGCGCCTTCGTGGGTCTCGCCGAGGTCGTCATCTGTCATATAGAAAAAACACAGCCAGACGGTGAACACGTCGGCGACCAGCCAGGGCGCGCCGATGCCCCAAAACACCCAGCTCGGAATCCCCATCACCAGCGGAATTTCCGCCGGCTCCACGGACCCCGCCGTCGTAAACCCCGTGAGGTAGCAACAGGGAACCGCCCAGAGAAGCGCAGCAGCCCAGGCGCAAAAGATCAAAAACGCCTCCCGGCGGGCGTGGCGGTAGGTGGCAAATTCGCGTTCGTCTTCAGATTCCGCGGGGGATGCTGTCGAGTCGTTCATACCGTTCAACCGGAAGGAGAAAGAAACAAGCTTTCGATTGTACCCTCAACCCGCGGCGAATCAACGCAAGGCGCCGCCTCGTTTCGCGCAGTGCATTGCGGGTTCGGTCCTCTTGCAACCCCGCGCGTGTGCCACTGGCTCAACCGGCTCGGCCCGTGCCGTCTAATCGGTTGGCGTCCGAATGCTTTTTTCGATTTCTGATTCCCGCCTTCAAAAGGCACTGGCCAAGCCAGGGGCACACCTGGCACATTTTTTCGACTTTTCTGAGGCATCCTTTCGCATCGGGCGTTGTGGATCTGGTCCCGATATAACCGCTACGACCCCGCCAGCTTTTCCGTTTCAATGGATGCGGATTGGGGTTTTCCTGAGATCCGCTCCGGTCCGTGACCTAGTATTTTGATGCGCCACTGTGTTTTTCCCGCAAACGGATGGGGTCCCATGTTGTTCAATCGCATCGAACTCAACAACGGAATACGCCTCGCCACGGAAACCGTGCCCGCGTCGGAGTCGGTGTCGATCGGGGTTCTCATCGATGCCGGCCCGCGGGACGATCCGCGGGAGAAGCGGGGACTGGCGCACTTCACCGAACATGCGTTGTTCCAAGGCACGAGCAGCCGGGATGCGGTCGCGATCTCGCGGCTGATGGACGTGGCGGGCGGGCAAATGGGCGCCTTCACCGGGCGGGACTACACCTGCTTTTATGCGAACGTCCTCGCCGACTATTGCCCGTATGCTTTGGACCTGTTGGGCGACATTCTGCTCAACTCCACGTTCCCGGAACACAACCTCGAACGGGAAAAGCACGCGATTCTCCACGAGATCGACAACACCTGCGACAATCCCTACGACCGGACGCACGCGCTCCTCAAACAACAAATCTGGCCGCACGCTTCGCTCGGCCGATCGATCCTGGGCACGCGGGAGTCCGTGCAAGGCTTCACGCGGGAAGACGTGATTTACTTTACGCATAACCATTACCTTCCCGACCGGATCATCATTGCGGCGTCGGGAAAGATCGACCACGACCATTTCGCCGCCCAGACGCAGGACGCCTTCTGGCGGATGCTGGGCACCTCGATTCCTTCGTCGCCCGAGCCCTGCGAAGCTCACAGCGGCGTGGTGATCGATCAGGCCCCGGTGTCGCAAGCCTATTTCGCCTTGGGGATTCCCACCGGAAACTACACCGACGAAAACCGCTACCTGTTGCACCTGTTGAACTGCCTGCTCGGCGGCGGCATGAGTTCGCGGTTATTTTATAGCCTCCGCGAAGAGCGGGGCCTGGTGTACCACATTCAATCCGAAGTCCACGCCTACCGCGATGCGGGCTTGCTCGTGGTCGAAGGCAGCACCACGCCCGAACAACTGCTCGACGTGTTAAGCCTGATTCTTTGGGAAATCTATCGGCTGGTTTCGTTCGATCAGCCGGTGGACGCCGAAGAACTCTGGAAAGCCAAGATGCAAATTCGCGGCCAGCACTTGTTGGCCTCCGAATGCCTCCACACCCGCATGAGCCGGATTCTGACGCAGGAGTTCTACTTCGGCGAGCGGATTGCGGACCACACGATTCTGGATGCGATCGATCGGATCGATTTTCATCGTTTGAGGGATTACGCGGAAACCCATCTCCTTCCCGCGCTGTCCCACGTGGGAGCCGCCATCATCGGGCCGGCGGCTCTGCCTGTTGATGCGGAAGTTGCCGTCCGCGAGCTGGTGGATCAATTCCAGCTCTCGGCCGTTTAGCTCCGCCTGACTGAAACCCACTGTCCATTCCTTAAGCCTATTCGAGAGGTGACTCATGAGCGTGCCCGAACACGTCAAGAAAAATTGGATCGACGTCCAACGGAAATACGAACATCCCGTCAACGCCATCGGCGTGAAGATCGACAGCAAAAACAGCCGGACCCTCAAAGTCTGGCGAGAAGAAGGCATCGACAAATTCATGAAGAAGTAATGCTTGTCTCAATCCAGCCGGCGGGTCTTCAAACAGGCGCGGGAATTATTTTCCCGCGCCCGTTTTTTGCTTTCCAGCGAACGTGCGGATCGTGCGGGATTTGAGTGCCCGGGGGATCCCCGAGCGAACCACGCCGGAGTCGCAAAAATGCAACAGACCGTTACGTTTTCCACAAAACTCCCAAACTCGCCACGTTTTTCATTTGTGTCTCGCGGTTTCCGACCTAACTTTCTGAGGAAGGAACTCGTTCCCCTTCACGGACGATGCCTGGATGTCTCTCGCTTCAATTCCTCATCAGCCGGCGGCCTATTTGAAGCCGTTTCGTCCCCGTGCCTTTGGGCAGAGGTCCGGGCGAGCGGTGGACGGGTTGAAAAACCGGTGAATTGAGCGGCGGAACATCTAGCCGCCTCTTCCCTTCGACAACACTCGTTTCTGCCTGAGGATCTACGAATCATGGGTGATACACGCGCCATCGATAGCCTGAAACGCGGGATTGAGACAGCAAAATCGGGCAACAAATTGCTGGCCCGCCTGCATCTGCTTCAGGCGGTCGAACTGGCTCCCAACGATCCCAACTGTTGGCTGTGGCTGGCCTGGGTCGCGGAATCGCCCGCCAGCGCCATCCATTCCCTTCAGAGGGTTCTCGATGTTGACCCGGACCATGAATTGGCCCAACTGGGAATGCAGTGGGCCAAAGCGATGGCGGATTTTGACTATCAAGCATCCTCCGAATTTCAAGAAGACATCGCCGAAGGCGAACCCTCGCCCGCTGAAGACGCCGAGGGTTTCTCCGCCCTGGAAGGTTATGCCGACCGCGGGGCAGAAGGCGAACCCCGCGATGCGGAAGACGATGAGCCAATTGCCTGGGGCGAGAGCGAATCCTCAATCCCGCTGGCGGAAGAAGCCGGGACGGACGATGACGGCGAGCCGTTTGCGGACGAAAAAGAGGATCCCGCCAACCCAGAACTCACCGCCGGCGACGAAGAATTGGAAATCAGCTCGGAACCCGCCGAACGCAAGATGGCGGAATGGTTCGCAAACGACGAAGAAGACGCCGAGACCGCGGAAGCCGACGGACAAGAAGAACCGTCCGCATTCGCGGAGAATTCCACGGCCGAGTTCGGCGAATCGGATGAAAGCCCATGGGACGCGGAAGTCGCCGAAACGAACGAGGAGCGATCCCGCTGGGAAGAACACAACGCCTTCGAAGACGGCCGGGACGAAGAGGAAGATTCGGCCTCGGCCTGGGGCGAACCGGTTGAGGAAACTCATCAGGACGAATCGCGCTTCGAAAACTCGGACGCCGCCGTTTCCGAGGACGCAGCAAACGGAGACGACTCGGCGGAGGGCTTTTGGAATCGGCCGGGTGCCGAGGAAGACTTGGCGGACACGGTCCCGATGCGAGATGCTGCGGACGCCGAAGCGGAATCGGAAATTGAGCCGGCGGTTGAAGCCCAAACGGAGATCTTCGAAGAGGAATCCCCGCCGGAGGAAACGATTGCGGAGTCACCGGCGGCTCCGATTCAAGCTTCGGAAAGCGGCGTCTCGGTGCTGGTGGTCGATGACAGCCCCACGGTCCGGAAGCTGGTGTCGATGACGTTGGAAAAGAACGGCTACACGGTCGCCGCCGCCGCCGACGGCGTTGTCGCCCTCAAGAGCATTGCGGAACTCAAGCCGCAGCTGATCCTGCTCGACATCACCATGCCCCGGCTCGGCGGCTATCAACTTTGCAAGCTCATCAAGAAGCACGAATCCACGAAACACATCCCCGTCATCATGCTCTCGGGCAAAGACGGCATGTTCGACAAGGTGCGCGGCAAGTTTGTGGGCTGCGACGACTATATTACCAAGCCGTTCGATCCCGATTTGCTGATCGAGAAAGTCTCCGCTCAACTCACCGAGCATTACGGAGTGGCTGCGACTCAGTCTTAGTTGTGAATCCCGGCATCCTTTTGAATGATTTTACCTCGTTTCAAATCCAAGTTCTTCCCTCCACGATTTGAAAGCGACCCACAGCGAGTCGCAGATAGGAGAGGCAAACATGACTGTCTCTAATGTTGGTTCCGTTTCCAATCGGTCCGCGGGAGCGGAGCGGTCGCAAGACGCCGAGCACGCCCGGCTGATGTTTCAACTGATGGGCCGCTTGGAACAAATCCTGGCCCGGCTGGACGGGTTCAGCGGAGCCAAGCGCCTTCCCGGCGCGATGGAAATCTCCAAAGAGATCCTCGTAGAACTCGTCGAGTTCGCCGAGGAGCGGTTCGACAAGCCTCAGACCGACGCCTTGATCGGCCAGGTCTGCGACTACCACGAAAACACCAAGCGATTCGAACGCATGCTGGGCGGCCAGTCCTGGAACGGCTTCGCTTCGCTCATCGGGATCAAGCTGTCGTACTCCGACGAAGTCAAAGCCATCTACCAGCAGCTTGGCGTCGATCTCGTGGAAATCGTCGGCGGGTACTTTCAACTGCTCGGGTCGCGGTTTCTCTCCGGGGAAGCTGTGGCCGACTGGCAAGCCAGCGCGGAAGTGTTTCTCGACGACCTCGTGCGGCGGTGGAACACCCTCAGCGACGGCCGTTCGTCCGAATAATCCCATCCCTCGCTCCGAACGAGGGCGCACATTCCGGAATTTTGAGGAGTCCTCTCGATGCCCCCGAAAACCATTCTTGTTGTCGATGACAGTCCCACGGCTCTCAAGATCACGTCCGACACGCTGAGCGAACAGGGCTTTCGCGTGCTCGCGGCCTCGGACGGCGAAGAGGCCTTGGAGATCGCCTCGCGGCTCTTGCCGGACTTGATTGTGCTCGACATTATCCTGCCCAAGAAAAACGGCTTTCAGGTCTGCCGGCAACTCAAGACGGAGTCGGCCACAAAGGACATCAAGATTCTGATGCTCAGCAGCAAGAACCAGGCCAGCGACCGCTTCTGGGGCCAAAAACAGGGAGCCGACGCCTACATCACCAAACCCTTTGAAGACGAAGAACTCATCGCGGCCATTCAAGCGCTCCTCAAAGGCCAACAACTCACGCAGCTCAATCCCGGCTAAGAAAAAACCAGCCGCGAAGCGGCGGCAGCAAACGATGACCTCAATCGAGAATCTGGTATCAGTTCACAACTTCCCTTGGGAAACTGCTCGCGCCGTTCGCGGCTTCTGACGTTTTGGCGGATTCCGGATCTGCGAACGCCGCTTGGCGGCGACTTAGAATCCAAGACGAGCCCGCAGCAAGGGAGCATATCATTATTTTCTCGCGGAGCGACTTTGGATCATGACATTTGATGATGATGTCCTCTCGGCCATCGAAGAGGCGTTCGGCACCGACTCCGCGTCATTGATGGACGATTTGGAGGCGGAATCCGCGGAGGATTTCTCCCCGGAGGATCTCGGCGGAGAGTCCTCGCTGGAAGACCTCGTCGGCCGCTTGGACCGCGAGATCCTGGAAACCGTTCATAAAGAACTGGGCGGGAATCCGCAAAAGCGCCGCGCCGATCGATCGAAGACAAGCACGTGCTGGTGTCGTTCGGCGAATCCTGCTTCGCCCTGCCGATGAAAAACATCCTGGAAATCCAGCAGCTTCCGCCGGTGACGTACCTGCCCAACCTGCCCGCCTGGATTCCCGGCGTGTGCAACCTGCGGGGGAACATCGTCTCGATTGTGGACATCAAGCAGCTCTTGGGATTTGAAGTCACGGCCTTGGGACCTCGCACCCGGCTGGTCGTGGTGCGGACCGACAACCAGGATTTGACGGCGGGCCTGATCGTCGACGAAATCGTGCGGATCGCCGAGATGGAACCCGCGCAATCCGCCGGCCGTCCGGACAGATGGAAGGTCCGATCAGCGATTACATCAAGGGAACCTACGAAACCGATGGCGCGGTGATCTGCGTCTTGGACCTGGAAGCGACTCTAAACTCCCCGACGCTGCGGATGTGCTGAACCTTTGGCATTCGCGGCGGACCGGCTGATTTTAGGGCCGTTCGAGAAAAATCATCCAAAGCGCGCTGGCGTCCGGTTGCCGAACGAACCGGGTTAGCGCCCTGCGGCTAATGAACCGGGCTCCCGTCCGGTTGCCGAATGAACCGGGGCTAGCGCCCTGCGGCTAATTATTCACTCAGACTTCGTTGATGGGATTGGAGACATGGGCAAAACTCGACAGATTTTCAAGGCGATTACCGATTCGCCGCTGGGCGACGTGGTGGCGAACCGCATTCGCAACAAGCTGGCGCTCGGCATGTTGGCCGTGGGCCTCGTTCCGCTGTTCGTGTTGGGGCTGGCTCTCTACCAGGCGTCGGTGAGCATCATCCAGGTCCAATCGCCTGACCTGCTCGAACCGGTCAAGGTGACAATGTGGAACGTGTTCCTCATCGTCGCTTTGGGCGCGAGCGTATTGATTCTGATTATCTCGCTGATGTTATCCGGCAGCCTGACCCGGCAGACGGATGCGATCATGGAGATGCTTTCCTCGATCGGCATCGGCGATTTCAGCGCGCGGGCGGAAGTCGTCAGCCGCGATGAATTGGGCACGGTGGCCGAGTCGCTGAACTCGATGTGCGACAACACGCTCACGCTGATCCAGTCCCGCGAAGAACGCGACGCCATCCAGCAGGACATTCAAATCCTGATGCAGGAAGTCTCGGAAATCGCGGCGGGCGATTTGCGGATCGAATCCAACGTGAACCGTGAAATCACCGGCGGGATTGCCGATGCCATCAACTTTATGATCTCGCAGCTTCGCGATGTGGTCCGCCGGGTGAAGCGGGCGACCGATCAGGTGAGCCATTCGACCCACGACATCCGCTCCACGACCGAGCATCTGTCCCGCGGGACCGAAGCCCAGGCGGCCCAGATTCTGGACACGTCCTCGGCGATTGATGAAATGTCGTTGTCCATCGGCCAGGTGGCCGACAACACCGACGAGTCGGCCGTCGTCGCCCGCCAGGCCCGCGAAAGCGCCCACAAGGGAACGCTCGCGGTGCAGGACACGATCCAAGGCATGAACCGTATTCGCGACCAGGTGCAGGACAGTGCCAAGCGCATCAAGCGTCTGGGCGAAAGCTCGCAGGAGATCGGCGAAATCGTGCAGTTGATCAGCGACATCGCCGACCGCACGAGTATTCTCGCCTTGAACGCCTCGATTCAGGCGGCGATGGCGGGCGATGCCGGGCAAGGGTTCGCGGTCGTGGCCGAGGAAGTCGAACGCCTCGCCGAACGCTCGAACGAAGCGACCAAGCAGATCGCCGCCTTGATTAAAGCGATCCAGGGCGAAACCTCGGAAGCCATCTCCGCGATGGAAGAAAGCACGCGGGAAGTGGTGGCGGGTTCGACGCTGGCGGTGCAAGCCGGCGAAGCTCTCGAAGAAATCGACGAAGTCTCCTCGCGGCTCGACGAGCTCGATTCACAGCATTTCGCTTGCCACGAAACAGCAGGCCCGGGGTGCCGAAGCCTTGTCGAAGTCGATGAACGAAATCTCCGGCGTGACGAAACAGACGGCCGACGGGACCAAGCAGGCGGCGAAGGCCATCGGCGGATTGGCCGCCCTCGCCGAGGAACTCCGCGGCTCCGTGAGTGCGTTCAAGCTTCCCGAAGACGACGGGCGCATGACGCAAAGCCTGCAGGACCTCCGCGCGGAAGAGTTGATGGGGTTGCCTCAGCGCGACAGCCGCACTCCCGCCGGGTCCGCCCGGTAACTGAGATCGGGAGAAGGGGAGATCGGGAGACCGAAAGCCATCGGATGGCTTTTCGTTCTCTCTGGTCCACCCGGCATTCTCTGTTGCTATTTGCTTGGAAATGATCATGGGGCTCATGCCCCACGCTCGCCTGCCCCTGGAAGGAAGAGACATGTCCCGCAAGATCACACGAGAATTGCTCGATGGGTTTCTCGTCGAAGTGCAGGACTCAGTCCGCACGGCGGGCGATCTGCTGCAATCGCTCGACCACGGGGAATGGGATCCCGCCGCGCTCGAAGAAGCCCATCGCCTGGCGCACTCGGTCAAAGGGGCGGCGTTGATGGTCCAGTTCCCCGCCGTGGAACTCGTCGCCCGGCTGCTGGAAGAGGTGCTCGAAGAAGGCCTCACCAACGACAACGCCCCCCACGAAAACATCCTGGCGACTTCGTTCGCGCTGTGGAGCGCGCTGTGCGGGTATGTCGAAGGCATCGAGGGAAGAAATCTGAAGGAAGAAACGCTGCTCTCCGACGCGGTCGGGGCTTACTGCAATCACTTCCCGGAGTTGGACGAAGAGCAAATGGCCGGGCTCCAGGAGTCGCTGGATTCCGCCATCAACTCGGCGAGTTTGCAGTTGCTGCTCGAAGAACCCGCCGGGAAGTCCGCCAAATCGAAGACGTCCAAGTCCTCGAAAAAAAATGCCGCAGCGGAAGCGGAATCCCCGGCCGAGGAAAACGGATCAGATGAGGACATCGACCCGGCCATCATCGAAGGCATCGACCGGGATTTGAAGGACCGGGACAACGTGCCGCCCGAACTCCTGGAGGTGTTCAACGAAGAAGCCGACGATCATCTGAGGAGTTTATACCGTTCCTTGGAAGAGATCGAAAAGGACCACGCCAGCCGGGAGTTGGTGCAGGAACTTCGCCGGGCGGCGCACACGTTGAAAGGGGCCGCGGGCGCGGTGGGGCTGCGGACGATCACCCAGATCGCGCACCGCATGGAGGACCTGTTGGACCGGCTGTACGATGAGGAAATCCAACCCAGCCCCGCACAGATCAAGCTGATCTACCAAACCACCGACGCGCTGCAGGACCTGGCGAAGGGGACGTTTGACCGCGACAAGATTCGGCAATCCGTCGCCGGGCTGTATGTGCAATACGATCAACAGCTCCAGCCCCTCGAGGAACAGCCGGAAGCGAAAGAGGCCGCCGAAACACCGGCCGAGCCCAAAGCCCAGCCCGCCGCCGCGGAGAAAGCAAAACCCGCGTTCAAACCGCCGGAACCGCCGCGGGCCGCTCCCGCCGCTCCGCCGGAAACGGTGCATCATGGGCCGGCTTTGCGGGTGCCTTTGGAGCGCATCGATGAAGTCAGCCGGCTCGTGGGCGAGATGATTATCAATCGTTCGTCGCTCGAGCAGCGCATGAACGCCTTTCACAGTTTCGTGGAAGAGTTGGAGATCTCTTTGGAACGTCTCCGCCGGATCGCCCAGGAACTCGAAACGCATTACGAAGTCGAAGCCCTGGGCGGACGCTGGGACCGCGGCAAGCCCGCGAACGACATTGGGAAACTCACGAAAGCCGACCGCTGGAAACCGGTCTTGCCGGCCGCTCCTTCACTGCGGGTGTCCAAGAACCGCCTGGATGAATTCGACGAACTGGAATTCGACCGCTACACCGAGTTTCACCTTTTGGCCCGTTCGCTTTCGGAAGTCACGAACGACGTGGGCACGGTGGGCGGCGAACTCAACAACTTGACCGGCGAGTTCGATGCGCTGCTCACCCGGCAAAGCCGGCTCGCGCGGGAAGCCCAGGACCGCCTGACCCGCGTGCGGATGGTTCCGCTGGCAACGATCGCCGATCGCGTGAAGCGCACGGTCCGGACGGTGGCCGATCAAACCGGAAAAAACATCCAACTCACCCTGCAAGGCGAGCACGTCGAGCTGGATAAAAATGCGATTGAAGAACTCGCCGAACCCTTGATGCATCTCTTGCGAAACGCGGCCGATCATGGGATCGAATCGCCCGAAGAGCGCGTGGAACTTGGCAAACCCGAAGAAGCGAACATTTCGATCCGCGCGTTCCCGCAAGGGATGCAGGTGATTCTGGAAGTCGCGGACGACGGCCGGGGCATCGACGCGGCGAAGATTCGCGCGAAAGCCATCGAGCTGGGAATGCTCGCCGCGGAAGAAGCCGAAACCCTCGATGAGGACACCTGCCATCAGCTTCTGTTCGAGCCGGGCTTTTCGACGGCGAGCGAGTTGACGGAGGTTTCGGGGCGGGGCGTGGGCATGGACATCGTGCGGGAAAAAATCCGCACGCTGAAAGGGACGATTTCGATTGCCTCGGTCGTCGGGGAGGGGACGGTGTTCACAATTCGCCTGCCGATGACGCAAGCCATCACGCGGGCGCTTTTGGTGCGCGTGGAAAAGCAAATCTTCGCCGTGCCCATGCCGTCCGTCGTGCAAATCCTGCGGGTCGATCCGCACGCCGTGGAACGTCTTGCGGGTGAACCGGTGATTCAGGTCGCCGGCGAAACGCATCCGCTGCACCGCATGGCGAACCGCCTGGGCATTCCCTCGGCGGCGGAGTGGGGGGCGACCGAGCTTTCCAGCATGCTGCCGGTGGTGATTCTCGGTTCCGGCAAAAGCAAAGTCGGCTTTCAGATCGACGCCATCATCGGGGCCCGGGACATCGTGGTCAAAACGTTGGGGACGCACCTCGTCCGCGTCAAAGGGCTTTTGGGAGCGACTCTTTTAGGCGACGGAACGGTCGTGCCGATTCTCGATCCCGTCGTGCTCGTCGGCGAGAAGGAAGAAAACATGTCCGCGGTGCCCAATCTGCGACCGGCCGCCGAGCGGCCGACGCAGAATCGCCCGCTCACGGTGTTTATTGCCGACGACTCGGTGAGCGTCCGCCGGGTGACGACGAACCTGATCAAGTCCGTGGGCTGGATTCCCATCGGTGCCAAAGACGGCCGCGACGCCCTGGAAGTGCTGCACGGTCTGAACGGACCGCCCGACGTGTTCCTGTTGGACATCGAAATGCCCCGCATGGACGGCTACGAACTCTTGGGCTTTTTGCGATCGCAGCCGGCGTATCGGCATACCCCGGTGATTATGGTCACCTCGCGGGCCGGCGAGAAACACCGCACCAAAGCCCTCGACCTGGGAGCCACAGGTTATATGGTGAAACCTTATCAGGACGATGCCCTGCTCAGCCTGGTTCGCGAACTCGTTCACCAACCCAAACCCGGTTCGCCGGCCCGGCTGCTGGTTTGAGTTTTGTCCATTGCAATATTCCGGCAAGCGTGGGGCGTGAGCCCCATGATTGCTTCCCACAAGTTGTCCCACTCGACCCGGTTGAACCATGAGCGCCGTGTTGTCGTCAAAGCGTCGTCAAACCGCCCAGCAGGCGAATGTGGATGTGATCCGCTGCAGCTCGGGCGACGACATTTATTGCTTGGAGATGTCCGCGGTCGCGGGGGTGAAACCGTCGCGCGATCTCGTGCCGGCCCCGGCGAACGCGCCCGCCGGTTCGGTGGGATCGATTTCCCATCGCGGCCGGAACGTCCCCGTGTTTGATCTTGCCGATTTGCTTTCGCTCCCGCAGGATTCCGCGGAAAGCCGGCATTACACGATCCTGATCGATCATCCCCAAACCATGTACGGGCTTTTGGTGGAGAGCGTGTCCCGCGTGATTCGAATCTCCGAAGACAACCTGCTCCCGCTGCCCAAAGCCTTGGAGCACGCCGGCGGCCACTTCCGGGGAATTGTGGACTTTACCCGCGAACGAAAAGTTTCCAAGGAGGCGTTCGTTTCCCGGCATATGCCCGGCGTGAGCGAACCTGCGGAGCTGCCCCAAAATCGCCGCCGGGCGGCGCATCAAATGCACCTGCTTTTGAACCCGAACAGCTTATGGCCCGAGGCCCAACAGGCGAACGTGCCGGGCGTTCCCTTGGACCGGCTCCGCCGCCGGCATGCATTGGCCGCGCCGCCGGCGAACCAGCGGGCCAATCAACAGATGGTGACGTTCCCCGCGGGCGTGATCAACGATTGGCAACTCTTGGTTGGCTTGAGCATTTCGCAAGTCGTGGAAATCTCCGAGCCGCTCCCGCTGGTCCCTGTGCCCGGGACTCATGAGGCGATTTTGGGATTCGTGCATTGGCGAAACTGCCCCGTCCCGGTGATCGATATGCAAGCCTCGCTGCATTTCGACATCCCGCAGGACGCAGTCAACCATTTGCTGATCGTCCGCGATCCCCGGCACCTCGGTTTGGCGGCGCTGCCTGCGATGGGGCGGATTCAATCGTTGCGGCTGCCCGCCGAACACCGGCCTTGCCCGCTGCCCCGCAAAAGCTGGGGGCCGTACATCCTCGGCTGTTTCGAAGTCGAAGAGCGCCTATTGATCCTGCCCCGCTTCGACGCCCTCAGCGGACTTGCCGGCGTTTGATCCCGCGCGTCGTCGGCGGGGAGATCCAACGGAATGAGATGGCGTTCCAGGGCGCGGATTGCTATTCTTACGCGCACGACTCCATCCGGTGCGACGACTCTTTTCAAGATCAAAAACCGTGGCAAAACAGAAAAAAAGCAAGGCCGAAGAATCCCTGGAAAAATCCGGTTTTACCAACCAGGCGAAAAAGCACATTCAAATGCGGATTCGCGATTTCAAAATCCCCATCGTGCGAGACATCGTCGTGGTGGGAGCGGGGTCCCCCATTGGCCCCGAAGCCATGAATCGCGCGCTGGGTTTGATGAACGGGCGGCCTTTCGAGCGGATCGATGTCAACGATGCCACGGTCGCTGCGATTATCGTCCGCCGGGATATTCTCAAGCGGCTTCCCATCGATGAATTGAAAGTCTTGATCCTGGAATCCGTCAAAAACCTGATGAGTCCGCACGAGGTGATGATGATCGACATCGATGCGGAGCTTGAAGTTGAAATCAAACGATGAACGAACAGAAGGCGCGGGATCTGTTGAGCGAGGGGGTTCTGTACGCGGAGGCGGAACAGCAATTCCACGATTTGCCCGCACTCGTTTCGGGAAAACGCGCTTCGCACGTGGCCGTGTTTGAAGCAGGCCGGTTTTTAGGTCTCGTGAGCTTGCGGAACGCGTCCCATCACCTGCCGACGCGGATTTTTGCCGACATGCTGACGGCTTCCGCGGGCGAGGCCGTTCGCGACGACACGCCCGTTTCCGAACTACAGAACCTCGACTGGAACGCCGTCGACGCCGTCTCGGTCGTGGATGCGGCCGGGGAATTTGCCGGCATCGTGACGCACTCCAGCCTGATTGTGGGCCTCTTGAAGAATCAGGCCGAGGTTCACCGCCGCCTTCAAGACCTTTTCGGCGAACTGCGTCTCACGATGCGCCGCGCGGTGATGGCGCAGATGGCGGCCGCGTTTGCCCACGAGGTGCATCAGCCCTTGGCCGCCATTGCCAATTATGCCCAGGGCGCCAGAATGGGGCTCGAGCGGAAACGCCTCTCTCCCGAAGACACCGACCATGCGTTTGCCGAAATCCTGGAACTCTGCGATTCCGCCAGCCGAATTGTCCGGCAGGTGCGGGACTTCGTGCGGGATCGCAAACCCGAACCGTCAACGTGCCGGCTCGTCGATGTGTTCCAAAACGCGATCGAGTTGGCCCGGCCCGCCTTGGAGCAGCACGGCGTCGACTATGCGCTGCAATTCCCCGAAGCCCTGCCGGCGGTTTGGGGCGACTCGGCCTCGCTGACCCACGTCATGTACAATCTGATCCTCAACGCCGTCGAAGCCACCGTCCGCACGCGGACGGCCGAGCGGAACGTCTGGATCCAAATCCACGATGCCCCTCCCGGTTTTCTCGAAGCGACCGTCGAGGACAACGGCGACGGCATTGCCGCGGAAATTCGCGACCGGCTGTTCGATCCGTTTTTCAGCACAATTCCCGAAAACGACGGCCTGGGCCTGCCTCTGTGCCAGTCGGTGGTGACCCACCTCGGCGGGAGCATCCGCTTGGAATCCCGCGAGCCTCACGGCTGCCGGGTGTGCTTGACCTTTCGCGCCGCCCTCCAAACCGCACCCGCCGAACGTTAGCCTTCCACGACGGCCCGCATTTTTTCCAGACCGAGCCTGGCGACTTCCCGCGGGTCTTGTCGCCAGAGGTCTTCGCGAAAGAGTTCCAAAGAAATGCAGCGGTCGTACCCGGCGCCTTTCAACAGGCTGACGTAGCGTTTGAGGTCGATCACGCCGTCGCCGGGCATCACGCGGTCCGGATCGCGCTGAGTTTCGCGGGGCGGGTCGGCGGGGGCGTCGTTGAAGTGCGAGACCGCGATTTGCTCGGCCCTCAGCCGGGCGATGTCTTCAATCCCGCCGCCGCCCCGGTGGCAGTGGAACGGGTCGATCACCGTGGTCGCATCGGGGTCGCCGGACTTCTCCATGATCTCCACGGCGATGGCGATCGTGTTGACTTCCTTCGCGAAGCCCAGATACTCCATCACCGGCTTCACGCCGAACTCCCGGCCGACTTCCAGAAGCTTGCGGTATTGCTCCGCTCCGTAATCGAAATCGCCCGCTCCCTCCAGCGGCGGCCCGGCGATCGCATGCGGCGCCCCAACCGCGGCCGCCTGGTTCAGCCGGCGTTTGATCTCGTCCATCGCTTTGACATACGCCTCGCCGGTGTTGTCCCACCAGCCTTTGAGAAAGATCGTCGTCGGCACCAACAGCCCGCGGTCATCCACCGCCTGCTTGATGTCCGCCAACGTTCCGCCGCCGCTCAGGTACAGATCGATGTCATCGTGCCAGAGCTCGATCGCCCGGTATCCCGTTTCCGCCGCGATGCGAATCTTATCGAGAATCGGCGCGGGCTTGATCGTACTAGAGTTCAAGCAGTAAACCAGGTCGGGCATGTTTTCGGTTCCTTGAATGGGGGCAATGGAATGGAAAACAGCCTATCACCACGATGCGATTTGAGCAAACGCGGCATTTTTCTTTCGCGGCTCCGTGTGTGTTTTACAAAAGCAGGACCCTCGCGGAACGTTTATGAAACGCTATAATCGACCACCCGGAGGCCGGTCGTCGCCGGCCGTTGTCCTGGAGAATAAGGTTTCGATTTCAAGGAGTGAGTCATGGCCCGTTCGGAAGCAAAACGTCAAAAGCGGCTGGCAAAACAAAAAGCGAAACGCACCGAGAAACACCGGGAAATCCACCGGGCAAAAAACATGAGCACGGCGGAACGGCTCGGCCGGTTCGCGTCGGCCCCCGTGGTGGATTGCCTCGTCAATGCGGAATTTGAAGAGCGGGGCCTGGCCAGCCTGTTCATCGGCCGCAGGTCTTCGTCCGGAGAATTGGCATTTGCCATCTTCCTGGTCGATACCTATTGCCTGGGCGTCAAGGATTGCTTCGGCGAGGTTCCGGCGGCCAATTACGGAAAACAACTTGAGCGATTCAAAAAACAAGGCGTCCGGCCGATCGACCCGCCGTCGGCCCGGAAGTTGATCGACGATGCGGTGGCATTTGCCGCCTCCGTCGGCCTTTCCCCCTATGCCGATTTCCGCAAACTGCGGCCGATTCTCGATGGCATCGATCCGGACCTGGCCCGCGAAACCTTTCCGATGGGCAAAGACGGCAAGCCGTTCTTCATCTCCGGCCCCTCCCAGTCACCCTCCGAATGCCGGCGGATCATGGCGGTCCTCGATGCCCACTGCGGCGGACCGGACGGCTATCACTATCTGATGCCTATGGAGTCGTTCGGCGATCTCGACTTTGCACCCGATGACCGGATCGTCAAAGTCGGCGGCGAAGATTTCGATGAGGACGAAGATTTTTAGAACGGCGAGACGTGGGCCTCCCGCTTGTAAAACTCCATCCTATTTTTTGGACTTTTTGCGTTCGAGGGCTTTCTTGATCCAGAACGTGGGATCATCGTTAAACGCGCCCTGGCAGCCGGAGCAGCAGACGTAATAGGTCTTGCCCATGTAGCTGACGGTCATCGTGCCCAGGCCCTGGGAGACGATGCACTCGCGGTCGCCGTAGTTGGTTTCGGCGAGGGCGAAGGACGTGCCTTCGCGCTGGCTGGCGACGTTGTCCTGCAGGCGAAGTTTTTTGCCGGAGGCGCTGATAGACTTCCAACCACATCCGGTTGCGGTTTCGCTGGGTGAGCTTGACGCCCACGAGCTTGCGGGCCTCGTCGTTGCCGACTTCGGCGAGCGTCATTTCAAACCGCGGCTCCAACTTGCCGCCTTCGCCTTCTTCGAAATGCGGCTTTTCGGTGAACTCGCCCTCGTAGGTTCTTTGCTTGCCCTCGTTATCCTTTGCGGTCAGCTCGAACTTTTGCCGATCGGTGAGGAACGTCAACCGCACTGTTTCAAAGTACGGATGGTCCTTCGTGCTCATCACGAGGGCGGGCTGCTTTCTGTCGGTGCGAAAATCCCAAATCCATTTCGCGGATCCGCGCCCATGTTGCGGGTCGTGGTGTTCCAGTCGCCGAGGAAAATCTGCAGCGGCTTCATCGCTTCGAGCACGCTGTTCATCGTGTCTTGGCCGGCCGCGGATTTGTTTTGATCCTGGCCGCCGGTCGAAGCATCCCCGCCGCCCAAGGCTCCCAAAGTCAACGGCTTAATCGGCGGCACTTTCGGCGTGGGCGGCGAAGCGGACACCGTGCTTTGTGACGGCTTGGGCTTCTTAGCAGGAGCGGGCGAACTCGCCGTTTGTTTTGATTTATCGGCCCTCGGGGCCGGCGCATCGTTCCCGCACCCGGTCCACAACAGGGAACTTGCGAAGACGATGAAACAATGAATCGTGAATTTCTTCATACGAATCGGAAGGCGTTTGGTTTGGGACATTCCACGAGATCATGGGGCTTACGCCCCACGCTCGCCGGGTGATTTCAGGAACGGACGATCTCAATACCGCGCCAGATCCGCGCTGGTTTCCTGCATGTCGAGGCCGCTCAACAGGCGGGTGGCTTCGTTGACCATGAATTTCAGTTCGCTGCCCAACGCGATGAACTGGAAGCCTTCTTTGATCCGCCGGTCCACGTCTTCGACGGTCTGCACGTGGAGGCCCACCGGCGTGCCCACGCGTTTGCCGACTTCCAGGACCCGCTGCATCATGGCTTCGTGCTCTTCGGGCGACGGGTCTTTCCCGTCGGGGCCGCGCATCTGGAAGCGAAGATCGTTGGGTCCGATGAAGATCGCATCGCAGCCGGGCAGGCTGTAGATTTCCTCCGCGTTCTCCACGCCTTCGGGGGATTCGGTTTGCAGGACGACGAGAATCTCGTCGTTCGCGTACCGGAAGTAATCGCCCGCCGTCGCCCCGAAGTTGAGGGCATGCAAACCGCCGCCGACCGACCGCGTGCCGACGGGCGGATACTTCGCCGCGGCAATCGCATTGCGGGCCTCTTCGACGGTATTCACCATCGGCACCACAATCCCCATCGCCCCCGCATCGAGCACGCGCTTGATGAGTTGATATTCCCCGAAGGGCACGCGGGCCAACGGGACGCAGCCGGCGTCGGCAATCGCCCCGAACAATAACGCCGCTTCGTCCCACGCGATCGGCGAGTGTTCCATATCGACCGTCAGCCAGGGAAAGCCCACGCGGGACATCAGCCGGGCCGCGTACACGCTGCCGAGCGAAAGCCAGGTTCCCACTTGCGGTTTGCCGACTTTCAAGGCGGCCTTTACGGGGTTCTTCTTCATGGTGCCAGAGCCTGTGGAAAGAGTTGGAGGACCGGGCCGATCGTTCTCGAATTTCCGCAAAACGGAAATCCCGCGAAGCGATTGCCCGGGGGAAAATTTGTTTGCATCGCCCAATCCGGGCCGGTAAAATTAAACTTGAACAGCCGGATGTTGGATTGTGACGGTTCCTGCCCCACCAACACAATTCTCCCGGCTGTTTCCTTTTTTTGCGTCCGTGAAGATGCAGTATAACCAAAACACCGCGCCCGCATCCTCCCTGCGGAGATTTTTTCCAATCGCAGAGTGTGTCTCGCGAAAGTCGGTGGAAAATGACTGGACGTATTTTTCAAGTGGATCTGGGTGGCACGCCCTGAGGCACGAAGGGCGTGGTGTTTGCAATGGCCACGCCCTTCGCTGAGGCTCAGGGACAAGCCACCCAAATTTGCCCATTACCTACTTTCGTGATACGCACACCCAATCGCGCGATAAGCCAGAACGCCGCGTCCTCGTGGAGAGAACGCGGCGTTCGCGCTTTGCGGCTGGTTGGTTTTTTTGACGATGAAAAAGTGAGCCGTAGGCCCTAGCCTCGGGTTTTGACGAACGGAGACCGCCAAAGTCAAGACCGGCGGCCAGCCAACCAGAGCGTGCCCGGCCGCTCACGTTTACCGCTGATAGTCGTCCGGTTGATACGAATTCTTCGCCGGCAGACCCAAGGCATCGGCCCAGGCCCGGGAATAGGACTGCGGATTTGAGGATTGCGGAGCCTGCCGCTCGGCGGTTCTCGCCGCGCCCTGGCGGTTCGCGGAGACCACGCGGCTCGGTTCGCCGATGCGCCGGCTTTGGGAGACCGTCATCAACGGATTCGCCCTTTGGGCCGTGGCGTCGATTTCTTCCGGCGGGGCCGGCGGCGCGAGAAATTGCTCGTCAAGCGAAGCTTTCGGCAAAGGCGGCGCAATCGCCGGCGCGGGCATTGGCTCTGTTTCGATCGGCGGCATGGGCGGCTGGACATTGATGGCCGGGGCCGTTGGCCTCGGCGCGACTTGCGGGGCGTAATAAGGATTCGCTGCCTGCGGATGCGGAACGGTCGGCTGGCGCGGCGCGACCGGATGCCCCGGCATCATCGCCGGCTGGGAAACCGCAGCGCATCCCGTCCTGTATCCCGTCGCGCAAGGCGTTGAGCTTTTTGACCGGCAGCCCTGGTTTATGCAGGACCTCTTTCCAAAGATCCCGGCAAGACAGCCGCCTTTGGGGGCAGCCGTCCGCCCGCAGGACTGCGAAGCACAGGGCGCCGCGCCACACTTCGTTTGACGGCAAGGCAACTTCCCGCCGGTTTGGCATCCCGCGAGTCCGGCCGACAACACCAAAACCGTGGGGACGATCCATCGTTTCTGAGCCAGCATGCGGTCCATTCCTTTGAATTGGTCCCCGCGCCATTCCGTGCAATCACGGCACAGGAGAGAGAATCGGGCGAAGACCGGCGATTGTTGAAACGGGTGAAGGCGATTCAGCAATTACAATCGGACCCGCCGGCCCCGCCCGCTCATCCAAACCAGAGGAACTCGCCGCGAATCGGCGGAGTGGTCCGGTTGTTCAACCCGCAGCGGTTCTAAGGTCCAAAACCCGCCGGGCGATCCGCAAGATCCTCACAACCGTTTCAATTGGAATCTCCGAACTCTCGTCGCGGCGGCTTCCAGCCGTCGAGTTCGACCGACGCGGCAAGATGCCGCCCTTACGACTCGGAAAGCAACCCCGCCATTTCCAGAAGCAGGGCCATGGTCCCACTGATCGCGCGGCCGTCGTTTGTGGACGAGTTCTTAATCTCCGCAGGCAGCAACCAGCGGTTGTCCGCGTCGCCGTCGATCTTCTCGTGGCAAAAGTCGCCTTGGAGCGTCAGCGAATACAACTCGATCGTGTTCGCCGTTTTCGCCCGGCTGCCTTCTGCGAGAGCCGAGTATTCCAGATGCGCGTGCGGTTTTTCCGCGACCTGAAAATCCGCCTCCGGGACCAATCCCAATTCCTCCGCCACACGCCGGGTCAAACATTCTCGAAACGATTCCCCGTCCTGCCTGGTTCCACCGATGAACGAAAACGAAAAAGACTTCCAGTTCTTCTTCCAGCGCGCCAACCATTGCTTTTGCCCATCGACTTCCCGATGAATCAAAGCAAGGGCGGCGACGGAGTTTCGCATGAAGGACTCCTGTTCTGCATGGATGTTCGGATTCTTGCGTTTTCGTTCAGAGGCTACTCGACATTTAACACCATTTCGCTCGAAATCGCCAATTCATTTTGGATGAGATTGCCCAGGAATGCCGAATCGCGCCAGTCTAATCGGAACATTCCCCAAACCCGCCGCCGCCGGGAGTTTCAATGATCAGGACATCGCCGGGCTCAACATCAATCGCGAACTTTCCGCCCAAGTCGACAGGTTCGCGGGCTCCTTTCCGCAGGAGTTGATTTCGTCCCAATTCGCCAGAGCCGCCGCCTTTCAAACCGAACGGCGGGTCGGGGCCCCGGCGTTCGGAAAGCATCGAGACCTGGAGCGGCCGCAAAAATTCCAACCGGCGGACGATCCCCGCTCCGCCAGGGTGCACACCTTGCCCGCCGGAGTTCGGCCTTAAAGAAAACTCCAGCACGCGCACCGGATACCGGCGTTCCATCACCTCGGCATCGGTGAGGCGGGTGTTCGTCATGTGCGTGTGCACGCCGTCCGCGCCGTCGGCGTTCGGCGTCGCGCCGCTGCCGCCGCAGATCGTTTCGTAATACCCGAAGGTCTCGTTGCCAAAGGTGAGGTTGTTCATCGTGCCCTGACTCGCCGCTGCGACCTGAAGCGCCCCCAACAGCACATCGACCACGCGCTGCGAAGTCTCCACGTTCCCGCCGACCACGGCTGCGCATTTCGCGGGGTCATCATGCTCCGGCGGGTTGAGCAGACACTCCGGGAGCATGATCTCCACCGGCTCCAACACGCCGCTGTTGAGCGGGATGTCTTCTGCAATCAAACAGCGAAACACATACAGCACCGCCGCGGTCACAATCGCCCGGTTGGCGTTCAGGTTATAACTTTGAAGGTCCGAGTTTTGCGATTCGCCCCGCGGGAACAACACCGGCCCGGTCCCCGTGAAATCCACCGTGGCCCGGTCGCCGGTGATGTTGATGCTCACCGCGATCGGCGAGCCGTTGTCGAGATGGTCGGTGAGCGAATAGGTTCCATCGGGAATCTCGCGGAGGGCCAGCCGCATTTTCTCGGCAGCGGCCCGCTGGATGTGTCCCATGTAAGCCTGCACGACGGGCAGCGAATACCGCGACACCAGGTTTTTGAGTTGCCGAACGCCGCTGTTGTTCGCCGCGACTTGGGCGGAGACATCCGCGAGGTTATCCTGCACCGAGCGTGTGGGATAAGGCCCGGAGAGCAAGAGCTCTTTGAGTTGATCTTCCCGCGACTCGCCGGCTTCCAAAAGCTTAAAGTTCCGAATCAACACGCCTTCTTCCGCGAGGTTCTTCGAGAAAGGCGGCATGCTGCCCGGCACGATGCCGCCGATCTCCGCATGATGCGCCGGCTCGCCGTGAAGAACACCAGTTGATCTTCCTCATAAACCGGCGTGACCACGGTCACATCCGGCAGATGCGAGCCCCCGCGGTAAGGGTCGTTCGTGATAAACACATCGCCCGGGACCATTGCCGGCCCGGAGTCCTGGAGGATGCGTTTGACCGTTTCGCTCATCGCCCCCAAGTGCACGGGGATATGCGGAGCATTCACCACGAGATTGCCCGCCGGATCGAAAATCGCACAACTAAAATCGAGCCGCTCTTTGACGTTCGTGGAAAACGAAGTCCGCTGAAGGGCCGCCCCCATCTGCTCCGCAATCGAAGCGAAGAGATTGTTGAAGATCTCCAGCATCACCGGGTCGGCCTCTTTGTCCGCGGTCCGTTGATGCGAACTCTCCCGATCTCCCCCTCTCCCGATCTCCCCCTGTTCAAACTCCTCGGACCGCTGAATGAGGACGTCGCCGTGCTCGGTAATCGCTGCCGCAAAGCCGGGGTCGATGACGATCGTCGAAGTCGGTTCGCACACGATCGCGGGGCCGGGGAGTTCATCGCCGGCGTGCAGATCCGATCGCAGAAAGACCGGCGTCGGAAGCTCTTGGCCTTGGAAGACGACCGGGCAGATCTCGCTGGGTTCGGGCCGGCGGCGTTTGATGGCTTCTAAAGCCAACGGCGGTTCGGTCATGCGGCCCACAACTTCCACGCGAACCGCGGTGATTTCGATGGCGCGCTGTTTGTGTAAATAGCCGTAGAGTTGCTGATGCTGGGCTTCGTAGCGGGCGATCAACTCTTTTGTGGTTTGTTCGCTCGATGTTCGATCGCGAGGGAGCGGCACGTTGATCGCGGCTTCGATGCCGAGGTAGCGGAGATCGCAAGACCGCTGGGGCCGCGCGATCCGCTCCGCCGGAATGCCTTCCTCGCGAACTTCATGGAGGGCGATGGATTCAAGTTCCGCGAAGACGGATCCGAGTTCTTCCAGCGTTTGTGGAGTTAATGCTTTGAGCACGCCTTGCTCTTTGAACCGGCGGACATCGGCGAGGCCGATTCCATAAGCGCTCAAAATCCCCGCGAACGGATGCAAAAGAATCGAACGAATGCCCAACTCCCGCGCGAGCGCGCAGGCATGTTGCCCGCCCGCGCCGCCGAAGGTGACCAGCGCATAATCCGCCGGATCGTAACCCTTGGCGACGGAGATTTTGCGGATCGCCCGCACCATGTTGGCGTTGGCGATGCTCACAAAGCCTTCCGCCAATTCCGCGGGCGTATACCGTTTGCCCATCGGCGAATGGGCGATCTCTTCGCAGAGAGTTTCCAGCCGCTGGCGGACGATGCCCTGATCCAGCGGAAACGGAAACCGGCGGGGCAGAATCTTTCCGAGAAACAGGTTCACGTCGGTCACCGTCAAAGGGCCGCCGCGGCCGTAACATGCGGGCCCCGGATCGGCTCCCGCGCTTTCCGGACCCACGGCGAGTTTGACGCCGTCGAAGCGGCAGATGCTCCCGCCGCCCGCGGCCACGGTTTCGATCGCGAGCATCGGAGCGACCACGCGCACGCCAGCTTTTTGGGTTTCGAACTCCCGCTCGTAAACGCCGTCGTACCGTGAGACATCGGTGCTCGTGCCGCCCATGTCGAAGCCGATGGATTTCAGAAAGCCCGCCCGCTCCGCCACGCGGGAAAAGCCGATCACGCCGCCCGCCGGCCCGGAGAGAATGCTGTCTTTGCCTACAAAAAAATCCGCATCGACCAGCCCGCCCGCGGAGGTCATCATCTTGAGATGGCTCTCGCCGTGCAGCGATTCCCGAATGCCCGCGACGTAGCTGCGGAGGATCGGATTCAGATACGCATCCATCACCGTCGTGTCGCCGCGGGAGACGATCTTGATCAATGGCGACAAGCGACTGGAGCGGCTGATTTCCTCAAACCCCGCCTCCCGCGCGAGCCGTTCCACGAGTTCTTCGTGCGCAGGATTCTTGAAGGAATGCAGCAAACAGATGGCGACCGATTGCACGCCCGTCGCTTTCAGTTCCTCCATTTGTTTGCGAATCAGGGATTCCTCGGGCGATCGCAGAACACCACCTTCGACGCTAAGACGTTCCTCGATTTCGATCACCTGCTCGAACAAAGGCGCGGGTTTTTGGATCGCGAGATCGAACAGCCGCGGCCGATCTTGATTGCCGATGAGCAGCACATCGCGAAACCCGCGGGTCGTGATAAACGCGGTTCTCGCGCCCCGGCGTTCCAATAGGGCATTGGTGCCGCGCGTCGTGCCGAGCTTGACAATCAAGGGCGGTATGGGATCGTCCAGCGTCAGCCCCAAAATCCACCGCATCGCGAGCACGGGAGCGGAGGCCTCGGATTGAAGCTCGTAGGCCATTCCGGTTTCGCTGGCATCCGGCAGCGGATCGCCGAAATCAAAGCGGCCGGTCGAGGAATCGAACGCGGCCACGGAGCTTCGATAAATGATCTCCCCGCTCTCGCTGAGAACTCGGCAGACAAAACCTTTCCAGAAATCGGGCGGCGCGTTCCGCGTCGATTCATCCGTAAAGCCGGTGGAATGCAGCGGGCCGATGCGGCCCTTGGCGACGCCGGAACTCAGCGTCTTAAACGTATGAAGTTGATCGTCCGGCGAGCGGGCAATGCAGTCGGTAAAGGTGCCCCCCACATCAATCCAAAACTCCCACGGCTGGTGCATGCTCTGTTCCCGCGCTGCGGATTCGATTGGCGTCTGTTGTCAAACCGAATCTTACCGCAGCGCAGGCCTTCAAACCATGCCTCCGAAAGTGAGCGGCTGGCGCTAGCCGCCGGTGACTACCAGCCGGCCCCTTTGGTGATCGTCTGGATGCGGCAGAGGTAGCTGTCGGCACAGATGTAAAGCACGGTGCCGTCGTTGCCCCAGCCGACGTTCGCGGTGCGTTCGCCGGTGTCCAATCGGCCGAGGAGTTTCGCGTCCGGGGAGAACACATAGACGCCGCCCGGCCCGGTGGCAAATAGGTTGCCGGCTTTGTCGACTTTCATTCCGTCCGGCAGGCCCGGCAGCTTGTCGACGTTTTGCGTCGCGTCATAAAACGGCTTGCTCTTGCCCAGCGTGCCGTCGGCTTTGACGGGGAACGCCTTCCAGATCGCGGCTTCGGGATCGGATTGGGCCACGTACAAGGTTTTCTCATCGGGCGAAAACGCGATCCCATTGGGGCGGGTCATCTCATCAGTGAGCAGCGTGAGCTTGCCGTCTTGGGAGAGCCGATATACGCCGCAGAAATCGAGTTCCCGCCGGGGATCGTCCCAGCGGTTGGGCAGGCCGTAGATCGGATCGGTGAAATACAAGTCGCCGTTGGATTTGAAGCAGCCGTCGTTGGGGCTGTTGAGGCGTTTGCCCTGGTAGTTGTCGACGAGCGTGCGTTTGCCGCCGCCTTTGGTCAACACCGACACCCGCCGATCGCCATGCTCGCAGGAGACGAGTTGCCCTTTGGAATCCAAGAGCAACCCGTTGCAGCCCGGTTCGAGGCCATAAAACTCGGCCCCGGTGTAGCCGGAGGGGCGGAGGAATAAGCTGATGCCCTGGCCTTCTTTCCATTGGAAGACCGAGTTGCGGGGAATGTCGGAGAACAGCAAATGCCCGCCGGCGTCGTCTTTCACCCACACGGGACCTTCGCTCCAGGCGAAGCCCTTGGCGAGGATTTCCATCTTGGCATTCTTGGGGATCAGCTTGTCGAACGCGGGATCCATGCGGACGATTTTGCCCAAGGTCTCCTGGGCCGGGCTGACCGCCTGGCCCGAAAGCATCGCCAACACACCGGCCAACAACAACAGCGAGCGTCTCATGGGAAACTCCAAATCGGCTTGAGATGTCAAATCACAGGGAGAAACGTCTGAAATCATGGTACAGCGCAAGCCGGCGTTCGCAAGCGAGACGCGGACCGCTGACTTCGTGCGCGGCTCTGTCCCGCCAAAGAGCCGCGCACGAAGTCAGCGGTGATTTCTACAAGCCGATCATTTCAGAAAGACCTGCCGCGGTCGCAATTCATTTGTTTCGGGATCGAATTCCGCCAACGCGGCCAGTTCGTCGGACTCTGTGACGATGGCGACTTGTTCCGCCGGTGAAACGTTGAAGGGTTGTTGCACCGGAATGCGCTGGCCTTGTTTGAGACGCCGGCATTCGTTTTCGTCGGCTTGATAACGCGGCAGATGCTCCACGGCCTTTCGCGGAGAGATCAACGACGCCGGCAAGCTGTCCTTATCGAGATCATCGAGCGAAACAGCCTCGGCCAGATTGAAGGGGCCAATTCGCGTGCGGACCAATGCGGTCATTACCGCCCCGCAGCCGAGTTTTTGTCCCAAATCGCGGCCGATGGAGCGGATATAAGTTCCCGATCCGCATTCGATTTCCAACTCCAACTCCGGCCAGTCGTAAGCCAACAAATCGATGCGATAAACCTCCACCGTTTTGGGGGCGATGTCCACCGCCTGGCCTTGGCGGGCCAATTCGTAAGCCCGCTTGCCTTGGACGTGCACGGCCGAGAACTGCGGCGGGACCTGCTCGATCTGGCCGGTGAACTCCGGCAAGGCCGCTTCGATTTCTCCGCGCGACACCTGGGCCGCGTTCGGCACCGTTTCCACAATCCCGGTGATGTCATCGGTATCGCTTTGGCAGCCGAGGCGAAATGTTGCTCGGTATGTTTTCGGCCGTTCTTGCACCAGCGAAATCAACCGCGTCGCCGGCCCGATGCACACGACGAGCACGCCGGTCGCCAAGGGATCGAGCGTCCCCGCATGCCCCGCTTTGGCGGGCCGGACGAGCCGTTGGACGTGATCCACGACCTTCCGCGACGTGAGGCCCTCGGGTTTGTTGATATTCAATAATCCAAACATGACTGTGGTTTAGTGCAATCCTGCGAGTTTGGGATGAAAATCCGAAGCACGAAATTCGAAATCCGAAACAAACCCAAAATCCCAAATCCGAATGTTCTAAACAGATCCCTTCAAAGACAGCGGGCCACCAGAGTTCGGACATTGGCATTTTGGTCATTGCCATTTATTTCGGATTTCGAGATTCGGATTTCGAATTTCCCCGCGCGGGATCGCGCAAAATCGGCAACGGTAACTCAGCGTTTCTCCGGCGGCGGCCGTTCGTCGAAGAGTTCCAATTCGAACTCCTGGCTCTCTTCGAGTTGGAGCGGGATTTTTTGCCCGGCGATTTGCATTTGCATTTGCCCGACGACGTGAAACGTCTCCGCCATTTTCGACAGCCGGTGTTTGGCGGGATCGTACGTGAGCAAGCCTTCGGCCGTTTTCGTGCGGAACCTGGGCGCGAAGATTTTGAACGGCAGCGTGTTTTGATTCGGAGCCGCGGCGGCCGGGGGTTGGTACTTGAGAATGAGTTTGTACGGAACGGATTGGAGGTTTTCGCGTTCCCCGTCGAAGCGGAAGATCGATTCGCCTTTCCAAGACCCCAAGGGTCCCCAGCTATGGGTCAGCGGTTCTTTCCAGGTCGCATCTTTTGCGAGCATCATCGGCGGCGCGAAGAGGGTCGCCTTTGTGAGTTCCTTCCAGCCGTCCTCATCGATCAGCGAATTGAGCATCACCCCGCGAACGTCCAAGCCGTTCACAGTCGCCGCCTGCGGTTCGGGGACGCCTTCGATGCGGGCGACTTCGCCGTCCGCGCCCACGCGGATCGTGATCGTCTTGCCCGTCAGGTCTTTGAGCAGCTTTTCGAACATCGCCTTGGAGAGGTCGTCCGCGGTTTCGTAGCGGGTGGTGTCCACTTTCTGCGTGATCGTCAGGCTGTGATCGAAAGGACTGACCCGCATCGTCAGATGGGAAAGCAGCTTGAACCGATTCTTCGTTTCAAAAGCCAGCCCTTGCACCAGGAACTTGGAATTCTTCTCGACCGTGACGAGCTGAAACACCTCGTCCCCGGTCTTCCAAGGCCATTCCCGCTTCGGCTTGGCGGATTCCTTCGGCTTGGGCAATTTCTCCTGAGCCGCCGCGGACGGAATCATCCCCACCAAGCCCAACCCCAAAGTGCAACACACCGCCATCACGACGGGAAACAATCGGCGGCGAAAAGTCAAAGGGGGCTTCATAATGAAAACTCCTCGGTTCCCGTTTCACGAAAATTGGTGAGTTTTTTCCATACCGAATGTCGCTGGTGTCCCGCGTTTCTTTCCCTGTGCCACTGGCTCCGCCAGTGCGGTTCACGAGTTCGGGTGCGCAGGCTGACTTTTCGAAACACACAGTCGTTGGTTCGCGGTGTTTGTGTACTTCTCAGAGTAACACCAGGACCGGGAACCGTCCATCATCGGTTGCCGGTTCGCTGAGAAAGTGTGCTTCAAGGACGTTGGCGCTGGGTGGCACGCCCTGAGGCACGAAGGGCGTGATCTTTGCAACGGCCACGCCCTTCGCTGAGGCTCAGGGGCGTGCCAAGACTCTCTACCATACCCGAGTCATTTGCGCCACAAGCCCGTTTTCGGCGGGCCAGGAGCGTCTAAGTGAGGAATGTCAAAAATTTTAGGAGATTCTTTCCGGGCCGAAATCTCCGTCGGCGTTTGGGAATCCCACTCGCCGGAACTTCGTGAACCCGCGGCCATTTTTGCGGGTCGAGACAGAGGTCCAAACTCGGCCGGTGCAGATTTCGGGTCGGCACGGTTAACGGCGTTTGGTCCGGTCTCTATACTTGACGCGGTTTTGCCGATCTCTTTTTTCATCACCCATCGAAGTGTTATGAATATCCTGGCTGAGCTTCAATCGCGGTTTCGGGCGGCTCTCGAACCTTTGACCCTGGATGCGGAGCCTTACGTGGCGATGGTCCGACCGTCGCAGAATCCCAAATTCGGCGATTTTCAGGCGAACTGCGCGATGTCCCTCGCCAAAGAGCGAGACGCCAAGCCTCAGGGTGTCGCCGCGGAGATCGTGGAGCGGCTCGATGTTTCGGACCTCTGCGAGGAACCGGAAATCGCGGGGCCGGGGTTCATCAATCTCAAGCTGAAGGACGATTGGCTGGAGCGACAGACCAACCGCATGCTCGCGGACGATCGGCTGGGCGTGCCGGCGGCGGAGTATCCCAAAACCATCGTCATCGATTATTCGTCGCCCAATGTGGCCAAGCCGATGCACGTGGGCCATCTGCGGAGCACCGTGATCGGGGCGGCGCTCTATAAGCTCTTGGGCTATTTGGGCCACCGCGTGATCGGCGACAACCACATCGGCGATTGGGGCACGCAGTTCGGGATGATCATCTACGGCTACAAGCATTTCCGGGACGAGGCGTCGTACCAAAAACATCCCGTGGAAGAACTTGCCCGGCTGTATAAACTCGTCAATCAGCTTTGCGATTATTTTGAAGCGAAGGAATCGCTGCCCAAACTGCAAGCGCTGCACGAAGAGAAATCGGCGGCACTCAAAGAACTCGAAGACGCGGCCGACCCCAAGGACGGCAAGGCGAAAAAGCAGCTCAAACAGCAGCGAAAATCGCTCGCCGACTTGGAAGACGAGATCAAAAGCACAAAACAGAGGATCGCCGAGGTGGACGAGTCGCCGCAGCTTAGCGGCTATGCGAAACAGCATCCGGACATCATCCGGCTCTCGCGGGAAGAGACGGCCAAACTTCACGCGGGGGATGCGGAGAACAAAGCGCTCTGGGACGAGTTTCTGCCCTATTGCCTGGCGACTCTCAATGAAATATACGACCGCTTGGACATTCGTTTTGACTGCACGCTCGGTGAGAGTTTTTACGATCCGATGCTCGCGGATGTGGTGCAGGATCTCAAAGCCAAAGGCCTCGCGCAGGAAAGCGACGGGGCCGAGTGCGTGTTTCTGGAGGGGCACGAGGCGCCGTTTATCGTGCGAAAGTCGGACGGGGCTTATAACTATGCGACGACGGATTTGGCGACGATCCAATATCGGCACGAAAAGTTCCACGCCGACGCCATGCTCTATGTCGTCGACAAACGCCAAAGCGAGCATTTCGAGATGCTCTTTAAGACGGCGAAAAAATGGGGCTACAAACAGACAGAGTTTTGCCACGTGAGCTTCGGCACGATTTTGGGCCATGACGGCCGGCCCTACAAAACCCGCTCCGGCGGCACGGTGGGTTTGGAAGGATTGCTCGATGAATCCATCGCGCGGGCGAGAAACATCGTGGATGAAAACGATGACGCCAAGCCCAGCGGGGCGGAGTTGGACGAAGCGGCGCGGGCCGATGTCGCGGAGAAGGTGGGTTTAGGGGGGATCAAGTATGCCGACCTCAAACACAACCGGGACAGCGATTATGTGTTCGATTGGGACAAAATGCTCGCCACGCGAGGCGACACAGCCACTTATATGCAGTATTCCTACGCCCGGGTTGCGAGCATCTTCCGCAAAGGCGGCGTCACGCGGGAGGAAGTGCGGCGCGCCGGCGGGACGTTTGCGATCCTTCACCCCGCCGAGCGGGCGCTGGCTCTGCAACTGTTGCGGTTCGGCGAAGCCTTGGAAGACGCCGCCGCCGACTATCGGCCGAACCTGCTCACGCAGTATCTGTTCGACACGGCGAACCTGTTTAGCACGTTCTTCGAGAACTGCCCGGTGCTGAAATCCGAAGGCGACCTCCGCGTAAGCCGGCTGCTCCTGTGTGATCTCACGGGCCGCGTCCTGGCCACGGGCCTGGACCTATTAGGCATCGAAACCTGCGAGCAGATGTGATTGTGGAAAGTCGTGTCTTGTCCCCTCTCCCCTTGGGGGAGAGGGTTAGGGTGAGGGGAAACCAAGGGTTCTCAAATGAATCAAAAGCCTCACAAGACAGATAAGTCGAAGACTCACCGCCGTCAGCTTCGACGTGCGAGTACGAAACCGGAGCAACTCGTTTGGGCGGTCGTCAGAAATCGTCGCTTGGAAGGCCTCAAATTTCGGCGTCAGCAATCCATTGACCCATTCATCGTGGATTTTGTCTGCCAGGATTTGAAACTCATTATTGAAATTGATGGGGGTTATCACGACGACATCTTCGATGCAGATAGAAATCGCCAACAATACCTCGAAGCGGAAGGCTATCGTGTGGTCCGATTTGCAAACGAAGACGTGTTGGAGGACGTTGCGATTGCTCGCGAGGTGAAAGCGTTGGACTGGAAGCGAGGAGAATCGGTCAAGAATCGGACGGATTAAACCGTCCGGCCCCCTCACCCTAACCCTCTCCCCCAAGGGGAGAGGGGACGAAGCGGGGCAAAGCCGGTCGGCTTGTGCTTTTCCTCGAGGCGTTGGACAATCGGGTTTTGGTTCCGCATTTCTGGCGAGGTGTGTTCGTGAGTGAATGGGTTCGAGTGGGGAAGGTGGACGAGATTCCCGCGGGCACGGGGAAGGAACTGGCCGCGGCCGGGCGGGTGGTGGCGCTGTTTAACGTGGAGGGCGTGTATTATGCGATGGACGGGGTGTGTCCGCACGCGGGCGGTCCATTGGGCCAAGGAGCGTTAGCCGGCTCGGTCGTGACTTGTCCCTGGCATGGGTGGCAGTTTGACGTCACCAGCGGCCGGCATTGTTTGAATGCCAACCTTCAGCACGCCACGTTTCCCGTGCGGGTCGAGGGGGACGACATTTTCGTTTTCCTTCCTTGATTCGTTGAAATTCCCCGAACCATCACAACGATTCGCATGATGCCTCCGCCGCGCGAATGCCGATAGAACGACCACGGGTGCGTCGTCTCGGAAGGGTAGGCAATTTTGCAAGTTGCCGAGGCTTTTCGAGTTTAGCTCGCCGAGAGCCGAGCGCCCGCTGGAAATGGAGTTTCAGCCGAAGGAGCGTTTCCGCGTCCCAAGGCCCGCAAGGATTGGACCAGCGGGCTCCCGGTCCGCCTATGGCGATAGGCAGGCCGGTCGAGGACGGGCCGCGAATTCGGTCTCTTAAATGGGGGGTATGGAGATGACGTTTGTTTTACGCCTCGCCGGTGCCGCCGGCGTGATGGCGACGCTGGTTTTGTCGGGATGCTCCATGTGGAACTGGGAAGACCGGGATCCCAATGCGCCGAGCATCTTCAGTAAGGATTATTATGATTACCACGGCGGCTCGCCGGTGGGAGCCCGGCAGGTTTACCGCTATGGCAAGCTCTGGCCTCCGTTTCCGCGGCCGACCGGGCCCCAACTGCCGCGCAAGCAGCGGTATCACGCGGCCCACTATTGGCCCTATCCCTACATGTGCCAGGACCGGGAAAGCGTTCGAACCTACATTCAAACGCATGTGGACAACGGCTGGATTCTGCAAACCACTTTGTACGAATACCACTTCGACGACGAGACCTGCGAGCTCAACCAGGCCGGCTTCAGCGCATTTGCAGTGGATTCTCCAGAACGCCCCGGAAGAATACCGCACGTGCTGGGTCCAAACCGGTTCGTCGCCCGCGGTCAGCCAGTCGCGGATCGCGGCGGTGCAAACGGCGGCGGCGGAAATGATCGGAGCGGACCAGGTGCCGCAGGTCGCGCTCTGCGCGGACTCGCCTTTCGGCCTGCCTGCGCAGCACATCGATTCGCAATATCGCAAGTTCGTCACCACGTTGCCTGAGCCGCGGATCTTGTACGAATCTCCGCGCAGCAGAGCGAGCAACTAATCCGCCGATTTCCGCAGGTTGGAAATCGCCTTGGTCTTGACG
Organism: uncultured Planctomycetaceae bacterium; assembly: GCA_963815195.1. Classification (GTDB taxonomy): domain Bacteria; phylum Planctomycetota; class Planctomycetia; order Planctomycetales; family Planctomycetaceae; genus CAWAVN01. The sequence goes on along the minus strand of CAWFGE010000022.1, from coordinate 294,877 downwards.
TTGTGATGGAGACGAAGTCGCCGAAACCCGGTTTCCGCAGGAAGCCGGGTTTCGTTTTTCCTGCGGCACCCTGGGGTTGAGTCTTTGTGTTCTTCGTCGATTCGGAGCCAGAAAATGCCATGATCGATCGCAACGATTTCGACTCGCCGTCCGGCCCGTCCGCCGGCGAACCGGGCCAACCCGCAAGGTGTCCGGAACTCTCCGCGACGGGAAAGGATCTCTACACGGATCTGTTTGCCTCGCCGCGGCAACCGGTGCTGCCGGGTTTGGGAGAATCGGCGGACGAACCGCCTTGCTCCCAGAACCCGCCCGCTCCCCATCCGCATCCGGCCGCCCCGGCCATCGCCGCCCCCACGTGTCCGGCGACATTCGAGGAAGCGGGCATTGGACTGATGCCCCTGGCGGATTTGCTGCTCAAGCACCTGTATTTGCAGGGCAATACGCTCGGCGTCCAGTTGGCCCGCAACGTGCGGCTGCCGTTTCAACTGGTCGAAGAGGCCCTCAGGTTTTTGAAGTCCGAAAAATGCCTGGAGGTGATTTCCGGCGATTTGATCGGCCCGGCGTCTTACCGCTTCAATCTGACGGAACTCGGGCGCGGCGGGCGCAGGAATGTTTTCAGCATTGCCGGTATGTGGGCCCCGCTCCGGTGACATTGGAAGATTACGTGGCCCAATGCAAAAAGCAGCGGGTTTCGACGGTGCCCTGCGAAACCGGGGCTTTGGAGCAAGCCTTTGAAGACCTGGTGATTCGCTCCGGTCTCCTGGAAGAACTCGGGCCCGCGGTGTGCAGCGGCAAATCGATCTTTGTTTACGGGCCGCCCGGCAATGGGAAAACCATGATCGCCAAAGGCCTCGGGCGGTTTCTCAACGATCACGGCGGCGAAGTCTACGTGCCCTATGCCATCGATGCCGGCGGCAGCATTATCACGGTGTTCGATCCCACGCTGCACGTCCCCGTAGACCAGGAAGACTTCGCGGATGGGCCCGGGACGTCCGTGGTGCTGTCGGCGGACCTCGGAGGCGAATCGCCGCACGCCGACCTCCGCTGGCGGCGGGTCCGGCGGCCGGTCGTCATCACCGGCGGGGAACTCACGTTGGACATGCTCGACCTCCGCTATCACACGGAAGGCAATTTTTACAACGCTCCGCTGCACATCAAGGCGAACAGCGGCGTGTTTTTGATCGACGATTTCGGGCGGCAGATCGTCAGCCCCCGCGATTTGCTCAACCGCTGGATTCTGCCGCTGGAAGAGCACGTGGATTTTCTCACGCTGGCCACGGGCAAGAAACTCGCCGTCCCGTTCGAGCAACTCATCGTGTTCTCGACAAACCTCGACCCGAACGAATTGGTGGACGAAGCCTTCATGCGGCGGATTCGACACAAAATCCACATCGGGCCGCCGACGCGCGAAATCTACAACGAAATCTTCCAGCTTTGCTGCGATCAAAGAAAAATTCCCTACGACGCCCGCGCGGTCGATTATCTCTTCGCCAACTACTACGACCAGGGGAAATCCCCCAGATCAAGCGACCCGCGAGATTTATTGGAGATTGCGATGGCGATCTGTCGATTCAAGAAACAGGACGTTTCGTTAAATCCGGAATTATTGGCAGAAACCGCCACGCGGTTCTTCTGCCAGGTGTAAATTCAATCATCTGCCCTTCGGCTGCGTCAGCGGACGCTGGCTCAATCAGCCCGTGGGCAGGGAGGTGCGGCGTGTTGAAAGGTCAAGCGATTCGTGGCTGGGTTCTCGGACTTTCGTGTTCGAGTGTGGCTTTGACGGGTTGTGCCGGGGGACCGCATCAGCCCAGCCGCCTGTTCTCCTGGTTTGGACGTCAGCCCGCCACAATGCACGAGCAGGCGCGCCAGGAACGAAACGACGCCACCAACAAACTGCAGAATCCCGGCAACCTGCACCTGCGATACGCCCAATGGCGCGAGGACGTGGGCGACCTGGCCGATGCCCGCAAGTCCTACCAGTTCGCCTTGAAGGAGAATCCCAAATCCCTGGAAGCCAAGTTGGGCCTGGCGAGATTGGACCAATTGACGGGCATGAACGCCGAGGCCGAAGCCGGATTTCAAAAGGCCCTCGCCTCGCGTCCGCACGATCCCATCGCGCTCGAACGCGCTCGGACAGTTCTACGCGTCGCAGAAGAATTGGACCAAAGCCTTGCCTTTGCTGGAGCAAGCCGCCGAGGCCGAACCCAACGAACCCACGTTTCGCTATCATTACGCGATCGGGTTGGCGCAGTCGGGCGACATGGCCGCGGCCTTTCCGCAGTTTCGCCACGTGCTCGGCGAAGCGGAAGCCCACTACAACATCGGCTATCTGCTCTACGAGCAAGGGCAAACCGAGATGGCCAAAGCCCGGTTCGAGAAAGCCCTGGCGATCAATCCCCAACTCCAACAAGCGCAAAACCTGCTAGCGGAGATCGATGGGAAACTCCGGGGGCCCCGGAGCACCGGCCTCGCCCAAGCCCCCAGACCGTTCCCGCCCCGCGAGGCGAGTCCGCTCCGGCCAGTCGCGACGGTTTCGGGGGACCGGGGGACTTCGCACATCCGCCTCGCCCACTCCGAGAAGCCCGCCCCCTGGGCGGCAATCAAACCGTCCGCTCAGCCGACGGCTCAGGTACCGGCCTATCGGAATCTGATCCACGCGGAAGTTGCCGAGGCGCCTCAGCCTGTGACTTCCCCGGTGAGCCGCCCCGCGGCCGCGCCGATCAAATTCTCGGCTACGCCGCCGGAGATGTCTCCCGTGGATCCGCCGACCGAAGCCATCCCGGACGCGCCGGCGACTGAGCCTGTCATTGCCCCAGCCGAACCGGCCGCCGTCCCCGCCGCTCCGCAACAAGGTTGGAAAGCCAGCCAGCCGGCGAAGGAACCGGACGGAGGCTTTTTCGAACCCGAAGCTTCGGAAGCCCAAGCCCCGCCCGCGACCACGCCCACCGGCTCCGTGCTCACCCCGCCCATCACGCCCGCGCAACGGGAGCAGTGGGAAAACCAAATGAAAATGAGCGCGCCGCAATAAGCGATGACCGAAACAAAGAGCCGCGCACGAAGTCAGCGGTACAAAGTGTTCCAAAGAGCCGCGCACGAAGTCAGCGGAAGAAGTTTTTTCGGCTCTCTCGGCGCTTCAACGCTGCCGCTATGAATCATCCTCTTCTTCGTACTCGGCTTCCACTGGTTCGGGGCTTTGAAGTTTGATCCGCCGTCTCCGGTAGATGATCAAATCCTGCTGATAAAGATGATATTTGGAACATTCGATCCCGAATAGAATCCCAAAAACCAGTAAAACCGATAGCATGGGAACCGTTAACTCGGCACTGCCTTGAACGATCCCGACGATCACGGTCATGGTGACCAGGATCATCGCCAACAGCAGCCATCCTCCTGACTTCCAAAAATCCGGCATCTCGGTGGGATCTTCCGGGCAGAGGCTGCCGTAGTCGTCGCGGCGTTTCCTCTGCCACTCGGCGTCCAACCGGTCCAGTTCTTGTTGCCTTTTGAACTGATCCAACTGCGATTGCGTTTCGAGAATTTGCTCGGACACGTTCTGCAGAATCTGCGTAAACACGACATCCGCGTTCCGCTGCACTTCCAGCTCGGCGGAGCAATGCCGGCAGGTCACGAACCGCGCGGTCGGCGGAATTTGCAGAGGCGCCCGCAACTGTCGCAGCGAATGGATTGAGCGACGGGCATGATTCCCTCCCGATTTATTGATCAAAGTGATCCAACCCAAATCGCGGGAGCCTCCTGCTGCCGTTGATCTAATTGCGATTCTATACCGCGCCATAGAGCTTGGCCACATATTCTCCGTAGCCGTTGTAAAGCTCTGTGTCAAAACGTTCGCGGTTTGGGCCGAGCATGGTTTCGGTGCGCTGGCTCCAACTGGGGTGCGGCTTTTCGGGGTTGACGTTGGCGTCGAAACTGTACGCCTCCGGCCAGACGCTGTGCCAGAAGGTCTCGGGCCTGGCTTCGGTCAGCGTGATTTTCACGAGCGACTTGATGCTCTTGAATCCGTACTTCCAAGGCACGACCAGACGCAGCGGGGTGCCGTGCTGCTTGGGCAGAGGCTCTCCGTAAACCCCGGTGGCGATGAACGCCAATTCGTTCCTGGCTTCCTCGATCGATAGACCTTCCCGGTAAGGCCAGGGATACGAGCTGTCGGTCATGTTGGGGGCATCGTCCCGCGGGCCGAAGGTCTCGAATACCACGAATTTCGCCGACGGCTTGGGATCGGCGAGTTTCAGAAGTTCCGCGAGCGGGAATCCCGTCCAGGGAATGCACATCGCCCACGCTTCCACGCAGCGGTGCCGATACGCCCGCTCCTCGAACTTGCTTTTCATGCGATTGTGCAGATCGTCCATGTCCCAGGTCATCGGGGTTCGGCAGGCGCCGTCGATCCGGACTTTCCAATCGTCTGACGGATGAAAGTGTGGCATGTGTCTCCACACATCCTTGTCGGACGTGAACTCGTAAAAGTTCGCGAACTCGGCGACAGCCCGGCGGGGCGTTTCCGGCCGGCCGTATTCGTATTTGGGATTTCGCTTCGCGGGATACGCGGACCGTTCAATTTCGCTCGGCCGGTCCACGGCCCCGGCATCGAAAATCTCCTGATCGCTCGGCTCGCTGCATCCCGTCAAGCCGAACAAAAACGGAGACGCCGCACCGAGGCTCATCCACCGGAGGAACTCCCGGCGATGCGTTTTCCGCTGCGCATAAACCTCGGACGGGGTGTGCCGGCGCACCGGCCAATCGAACGCTCTTCGCAAAAAATAGTGCATCCTGCATCCAGTTTTACGAGGTGAAAAAAGACGGGGACCGCGGAAGACACGAAATGACAGAGCGTCTCGCGTTGCAGAAGATTCGCCGAGTGCTGCGTCAAACGGTTGAACGAATTCGCCGCGGCGCTAGCCCAGGTTTTTTCCAGATCGAACCGGGCGCGAGCGCGTTCCGGCTGATCCCGGTTTTTGGCGTTGACAATGCACGAGAACCTTCCGCCTTCGATTTTTTCGTGGGTTTCGTGTCTTTCGTGGTCTCAAATCGATCACGGTGACTCGCCACCGGTTTTTGGAGCGTCCCTGGTTCCGGTTTTCGGAGTTTCCGTGGTCGCGGTTTTGGAGGCGGGTATTGTGGGCGGTTTGGCCGCCTTGTCAAGCTCTTTTAAGAGGTGGAAAAGTTCGCTGTCCGTCGTCAAGATCAATCGGTTCGACTTTCCGCTCAAGGATTCCTTGTAGAGTTTCAAGGTGCGGTCGAAATTGAAAAAGTCGCCCGTCTCCTCGATGGCTTTTGCGTAATCGGTGATGATCTCCGCGTCGATCTTGCCGCGGATCGAACTGCTTTCGCCTTCGCCTTCGCCGGTGATCCGCTCGACCTCGGCGTGGGTTTCGTTCAAAATCACCTGCTTCTTCTTGACGCCTTCGTTGTAGTGCTTGGCGGCGATGGCTTCCATTGCGGTTTTCAGGCGGTCGAACGCCGCCTCGCGGACGGCGGGCACAAAGCTGATGTTGTAAATCCCCACATCCACGAGTTCGATGCCCCGATCCGTGCCCGTCCCGCCCTTCTCGTCTTTGCCTTGAAGCCGCATTTGCACGTTCTCGCGAATGCGGTCGAGGATTTCCCGGCGGCCGAGCTGGATCGATCGCGGCACATCCCCTCGGATCAGGTTCTCTTCCTTCTGGTTGGCCGGGTTGCCGTTGGCGTCTTGTTCCTCTTCGATCACATCCGGCTGCGCGAACTGCAGCGAGTACGTCAATTCGCGGTCGGTGCTGCGGATGACTTCGGAAAGATTATGGCTCGTGATCTCATCGCGAATCGCCGCCCGCACGCGGTCCTTGACGTTGGACTCGGCGTTCTCGACCGTCACCAGAACCTCGCGGAACTTTTGGGGATCCTTGATCCGCCAGATCGCCCACGCGGCGACTTCGATTTTCTTTTTGTCGGCGGTGGGCAGATCGACGAGCGTTTCCCCCTCGCTGCTCCGCCAGAACTGGAGCGTCTTGGGATAGCGCTCCACGTTCTGCATCAAGGGGGCTTTGAAATACAACCCCGGCTCGGTCCGGCTGGCGACGGGCTTGCCGAACTCGAGCACCACGGCCACTTCGCGTTCGCTCACGGTGTAGATCGAACCGAACACCAGGATCAACAGCAAAATCGTCCCGGCAAGGCCCCACCAGATCCATTTGGGAAACTGGCTCATTTCGCACCTCCTTCATCGAGCCGCAGCAAGGGCAGCACTTTGTTGAGTTCCGCATCGATGATGACTTTGGAATCCACGCCCTTGAGCACTTCTTCCATCGCTTCCAAATACATCCGCCGGCGGGTCACATCGGGAGCCAGCCGGTAGGCTGCGTACTTCGCCCGCAGCGCCTCGAGTTCCCCATCGACGGAAGCCCGGCGGGACTTGGCGTAGCCCTTGGCCGCTTGGATCATCGAGTCCTTCTGGGCCTCGGCCGCGGGCAGAAGTTGTTCGCTTTCCTTTTTCGCTTCACTGATGAGTTTGTCCCGCGTCTGGATCGCCGAGTTGACTTCATCAAACGCCGGCTTCACCTTGGCGGGCGGCGTGACCCGCTGCAGCTGCAAGTCGATAATCGCCACGCCACATTGGTATTGATCGAGAATCTCCTGCGTCGCGTCACGAGCCTTGCCTGCGATCTCGCCGCGCTTTTCGGTGAGGACCTCATCGATGGAATAATCGCCGACGAGCCGATTCATCACCGTCTGGGCGGCGGTGTGAATCACGGATTCGATGTAGTCCTCCTTGTTGGGCTGCGAGAAACTGAACAGGTAATTCCGCGGATCTTGAATCTTCCATTGGATGGTCCATTCGACGGAAGCCGCGTTGAGATCCCCCGTGAGCATCAGCGTGTCTTCTTCCTTAACCTGGCGGGCATTGTTGGACTCGCCGCGGCCGAACGGCAGCCGGATGGTGTGCTCTTCCACGCTCACGGTGTAAACCCGGTCCACGAGCGGAATGCAAAAATGCAGGCCCGGCGGCGAGGTGGCGTATTCCTTGCCGAACCTGAGCACCACCGCCTGCTCGTTGGGAGCGACCGTGTAAACGCTGCTCAGCGCCAAGAACCCAACCGCGATCACAGCCATGATGATCAGGACCGGAATCACCAAGTCCCGCGGATCCCGGTGGCGGTGGCGATATTTGGAATAATCCATGTCGTCTCTCCCGCACTGTTTCGAAATGCTTGTTCGGATATGTGGAGTGGATAACGGAATCCATGCCCGATCGGTTCAAATGGTTTTGAACGCTCCGATGCTCGGATCCTAAAAACCCCCCTCTCGCGAGCATTTTACCGGATTTACCAAACTGGTGCGGGGCAATCGCGGGAGAAATCGCCGATTCGGTGAAATGTTTTGTCATGAATACTTGCCGATCGGACAATGCGGGCAGTCCTCCGCACTGGTTCTTACGCGGCCCGTCAATTGTCAGATTCACCATGTTGGCCCCGGAAAATTCAACGATTGCCTTATCTTCCACCCTTCTTGAAAAAACGGGGCATTCAATAAGTTCTTTCTGAAGCAGCGGTTACGACACAATCTTGCCGCCGCCGGCGAATCCTCCCCGGTTTGGCATGCCGCTTGCATTGGGTTGAGTCATTCACCCACGACAACTTTGACGGCTGCGGGGCCGAAGGGGATTCAACCATGCGATATTTACCCACCAAAAAAACCGTCCGGCGATTGTTCGCGGCGGAAGGCTATCTGGAGCTGGAACTGCCCGAACGGGCGATCCAGGAATTGGACCGCGTCGAAGAGGCGGGCGTGTTGGATCCTTACGCGAGCTTCCTTCGCGGCCAGGCCCTCAGGCGTTTGGAGCGCTATGAAGAGGCCATCAATCCGCTGCACGCCGCCGCCCGCTCGATCCCCGCGCCTTGGAACCAGTTGGCCTGGCGGGACCTAAGCGACTGCTTCCGCCACGAAGGATGCCATGAACTTGCGGAAATCGTGGAAATGTTCGCCGACAATCCAACCGATGCGGACGGCGATTTCATCGAGCCGAACTTGGATGAATTCCTGCACGGGTTGGGCGCGGGAGTTCGACATGGCGGCGGGCCGAACGATTTTGGAGATCGGCAGTCCGCTCCAGTCGACGATTTTGCCCAATTCAACTTCGATGGCGACGCCGACGACTCGGCGTTCCATCGGGACGATTCGTCCCACCGCAATCGTCCGCAAAAATAGCGGATCGTGCGTTATCTTTTCGATACGGCTCTCCCCAGTCCTGGTTCCGGCCCTCCTGCAAAGCGGCCGGAACCGGGACTTTTTGTTTTGGTGCCGGTGCGAAGATTGGCTTTTTCCCGCGGAAATGGTTGCCGCTGGGGGAGTAATCTCCTATGTTAGCGGGCAATTCGTGAAATCGCATCGAATCCGGATGGGGAAGTGTCTTCGCGTCCGGCTCGTCGTTTGTCTGATTGGAGATTCCAATGACCAAAATCGCACCGCTCCCGTACAAAGTCAAAAATTGCAGCCCCGAAGAATTCGAGCGGCTCGCCAACTGGGGCCGGATGGAAATCGAACTGGCCGAGAACCAGATGCCGGGCCTGATGGCCCTCAGGGAAAAATACGGCCCGTCGCAGCCGCTCAAAGGCGCGCGGATCGCCGGCTGCCTGCACATGACGATCCAGACCGCCGTGTTGATCGAAACCCTCACGGCCTTGGGGGCGGAAGTCCGCTGGTCGAGCTGCAACATCTTCTCGACGCAGGACCACGCCGCCGCCGCCATCGCCAAGACCGGCGTGGCGGTCTTCGCCTGGAAAGGCATGTCGGAAGAGGAATTCGACTGGTGCATCGAGCAGACCCTGTTCTGGCCCGACGGCGAATCCCTCAATATGATCCTCGACGACGGCGGCGACTTGACGCTGATGGTCCACGAGAAATTCCCCGAACTCCTCGACCACATCAAAGGCCTGACCGAAGAGACCACGACCGGCATCCACCGCCTGCACCAGATGCACAAAGAAGGCAAGCTCGGCTGCCCGGCCATCAACGTGAACGACTCCGTCACCAAGAGCAAGTTCGACAACCTCTATGGCTGCCGGGAGTCGCTGGCCGACGGCATCAAGCGGGCCACCGACATCATGGTCGCGGGCAAGGTCGTTGTCATCTGCGGTTACGGCGACGTGGGCAAAGGCTGCGCGGATGCCATGCGCGGCCTCGGGGCCCGCGTGGTGATCACGGAAATCGATCCGATCTGCGCCCTGCAAGCCGCGATGGAAGGCTACCAGGTCACCACGATGGAAGAAGCCGCCGCGATGGGCGACATCTTCGTCACCGCGACCGGCTGCTGCGACGTGATCACCGGCCCGCACTTGGACGCGATGAAAAACGAAGTCATCGTGTGCAACATCGGCCACTTCGATTCCGAAATCGACATCGCCTACCTCAAGAACCGGGGCGACATCGAGCGCGTCAAAATCAAAGCCGACAGCGACGTGGGCGGCCCGGTCGACAAATGGGTTTACCCCGACGGCAAAGCAATTCTGGTGCTCGCCGAAGGCCGGCTGGTCAACCTGGGCTGCGCGACCGGGCATCCCTCGTTTGTGATGTCCAACAGCTTTACCAACCAGGTGCTCGGCCAGATCGCCCTTTGGACGGAGACCGAAAACTTCAGCGTCGGCGTGCACGTCCTGCCCAAAGAGTTGGACGAGGAAGTCGCCCGGCTGCATCTGGACAAGCTCGGCGTCAAGCTGACCAAGCTCAACGATAAACAAGCCAAGTACCTGGGCATCCCGGTCGCCGGCCCCTTTAAGCCGGACTACTACCGGTATTAAACCCACCTCCGCGAAATGGTTCTCCTGAGAAGAGAGCATGGATCCCGACGGATTCCTGCTCTCATTTTTGTTGCTAAAGTGGTTCTCAGGTTTGAATCCTACGAACTATCAAACGAGCCATGCGGAGTCGATTATGCAAATCTTCCACTTTATCGCCGGCGCTGATTCTGTTGTTCGGCCGGCCGCTGTATTGGGCGCTGGTGGCCTTGTTGGGGTTTGTGATCGGTTTCGAATTCGCCGGCAACCTGGGCATCTCCGACTCCCAATTGATCCAAGGCCTGATTGCCGTCGGCGTCGGAATCGTCGCCGCACTCTTGGCCGTGGCGTTTCAATGGCTCGCATTCGGGCTGGTCGGTTTTCTTTCCGGCTGCTATCTCGTCCAAATCGCGCTGACGCAATACGAACTTGCGGGCAATAACAACACCGCCTGGATCATCATCGGCGGGGTGATCGGGGCGGTGATTGCGTTGCTCCTGGTCGATTGGGCGATCATCATCCTGTCCTCGCTCGCCGGGGCCACGATGATCGCCGCGGAAATCCCGGTCGAGCACCAAATCCGCCTGGCGATCCTCGCCGGCCTGGCGATTGCGGGCATTATCTTCCAAAGAACCCGCCTCACGCGAAGTCAGATGCGAGCCCCTTAGCGTCGAACATCTGTCCGTCGCCGTTCGCTCCGCGAAGGGCGACTTTGTTACCGGTTCCCAACCCGCTCCACATCGATGAAATACGCCCCGTGGGAACCCTTGGGTTCGCCTTCGAGCCAGGTTTGAAGTTTCGCGGGACCGGCGGGTAATGAGACGTCGAACGACACCGATGTTGAGTTGCGTGGGATCGTAGTTTCGGCTTCCACTTTGCCGACTTGAATGCGGGCGGTGGCGGCTTCCAGGGGAACAGGTTCTTCGATGTAATACGGCCGGAGCCGGAGCGTGATTTTGTATTGGCCCGGCTGCTTCACATCGACGGCCCAAAACCCGTTGGCTTTGGGATGCCGGGCCACGCTGGGTTGATTCCAGGGCACGGGGCCGTTGTCGGTGTGCCAATCGTGGCAGGTAAGGTGCGCGGGGTTTTCCGCGTCATCGCCCAAACCGATCCGCACGTAATCGTCAAACCGCGTGGAGATGCTCTCGTACCATTTTTCATAGTCGCCGCTTAACCGGCGAAACACGTCGGGATGATCCTGGGCGACGTTGGTTTTCTGGCCGGGGTCTTTGTCCATGTCGAACAGTTCCCGGCGGTCGCCGTCCGTCACGAACCGCCAGCGGTCCGTCATTACCGCGGCTTTCCGCCACTTCTTGGGGAACTCCAACCGCTGTGAATGCACCGCGAGCGTTCGCTCCGGCCAATTCGCTTTGGAATCCTTGAGCAACGGCAGCAAACTTTGGCCGTCCACTTTGGCCGCTTGAGGAACCTGGACGCCGCAAAGGTCCGCAAGCGTGGGCAGCACGTCGATATGGGCCGTCAGATGCTTGACATCCCGGCCGCCGACGATGTTTCCCTTCGGCCAGCGGATGAAAAACGGCACCCGGTGCCCGCCCTCGTACTCGGAACCTTTCTGGCCCCGCATCCCGGCGTTGAATCCGCCCCGCTGTGCCCCGGCCGCGGTGCCGTTGTCGGTGGTGAAGATCAAAATCGTGTTGTCGATAAGATCGAGTTCCGCGAGCTTCTTTTCCAATCGGCCCAGGTTCTCGTCGATGTTGGTGATCATCCCATAAAACTCCGCCCGAGGCGACGGGATGCCCATGTCCTTGTAAGGCTTCGAATACTTCTCCGCCACGAGAAACGGACCGTGGGCGGCGTTGGTGGGCATGTAGGCGAAGAAGGGGCGGTCCTTGTTTTGCTCGATGAACTTCATCGCCGCGTCGAACCACACGTCGGTGCAATACTTGTCGAATTTTTCGGGCTTCCCGTTGTGGAAGTAGGTGTCGGCGAAGTAATCGTTGCCCCAGTAGTCGGGCGTCTGCGTGACGCCCCCGCCGCCGTTGACGAGCACTTCCTCAAAGCCCTGGTCCTGCGGCCGGCAGGGAGAGTTGTCGCCCAGATGCCATTTCCCGAAGATGGCCGTCTTGTAGCCGGCGCCCGAAAACACCTCGGCCACGGTGATTTCATCGGGGTGCATAATCGAACGGCCCATGATCGTGTGCCAAACCCCGGTTCGGCTGGAATAGCGGCCCGTCATCAAGGCCGACCGCGTGGGCGAGCAGGTGGGATCGACATGATAATTCGTCAGCCGCACGCTTTCGCCGTAGAGTTTATCCATATTCGGCGTTTTGATTTGTGGGTTTCCAAGACACGCGAGATCGCCGTAGCCTTGGTCGTCGGTCATAATCAAAATCACATTCGGCCGCTCGTCCGCTGCCGATAACTCTTTCCCCGAAAGAACGATCAAACACAACAGGGCAACAGAAAACCGCAGAGATGAAATCATGGGAGCACTTTCGTTGTCATCAAAAACCGAGCGGAGCAAGGCTTGCCATGATAACACGGAACCGGACCGGGGCGGAACTCACCGCTTAGCATCGATCGAGAAGTCACTGAGCGGAATGGCGCTAGCCACCGGTTGAGCAACAGGAAAAGCCGGCGGCTAGCGCCTTGCCGCTCAAAGACGAGCGGTCACGCAGCGATGCCGAAGATTTTGCCGACGGCGGCGGTGAGGGCCATCGCGAGCGATCCCCAAAAGCAAACCCGCACCGCTCCCGGAAGAGGCGGGGCACCGCCCGTCTTCGCGGCGATTGCTCCCAAGACGCCCAACAAAATGATCACCAGCCCCGGGACGAGCCACAATAACAGCGACAAGGGAACCACGGCGGCTGTGGTCAACGGCACCGCCGCCCCGAGGGAAAACGCCGCGGCGGACGAGAGCGCGGCTTGCAGCGGGCGGGCGCTGAGTTCCGCCGTGATCCCGATCTCATCCCGCGCATGAGCCGCCAGCGCATCGTGCTGCATCAACTGCCGGGCGACTTCTTTCGACAGGTTTTCATCCAAACCCCGCTCCCGGTAAATGTCGGCAAGCTCCGCTTCTTCCCCGACCGGGTTGTTTTTGAGGGCTTCGGATTCCATTTTCAGGTCGGCCCGTTCCGTGTCCTCTTGCGACTTCACGGAAACATACTCGCCGGCCGCCATCGACATCGCCCCCGCGACGAGGCCCGCGGTCCCGGCGAGGATAATGTTCCCCTTGACCGCATCCGCCGCCGCGACGCCCACGATCAGGCTCGCCGTGGAGACAATCCCATCATTGGCCCCGAGCACTGCCGCCCTGAGCCAACCGGAGCGCTGAAGTCGATGATGTTCAGGATGCTGCATATTGATCGTCCCCGGCGATGCCGTCAGGCGTGCAACTTTTCGCACCGGGTTTTGAGGCCGGCGTTTTCCCGTTCGAGGGATTTTTTAACAGAAAAGAAAATCAGCGGCCAGAAGAGCACGACTGGGAAGCCGGTGATTTCGATGCGAAGCAGGCTGCGGGTGCCGTCTTCGATGGGCAGCACCTCGTGCGTGCCGATCATTCGCATTCCGCGGACGCGGGTTTCCCAGCTGAACCGCTCGCCGCGCACGAGTTCGGTCACGCGCCATTCCGCCGGAGGAAGGCCCGGTTGTTTGATGCGGGCCGTGCTCCCGACGTCAAACGGCCCTGCGTCAAGCCGCTCGATCGTCTCCATCGTCGGCGACCACTCCGGCCAGCGTTCGACATCTTCCGTGACGCTCCAGACAACGTCTGGCGGAGCTTTGATGTGGGTGACGTTCTCAAGTTTCATCAGATGTTCCGGGGGTTTGTCCTTAGCTGATTGCATCCTGCACCGAGGGTTTGGAACGCAGCAGACCATACAACGTGAGCAGCAAGGCCAGCATGACCGTCACGCCGCAGACCAAAAGGCTGCCGGAAACGAGCGGATGATCGGTGCCCTTAGGCGGCGGGAATTTTTCATTGATCGTCGGCATGAGTTTCGATGAAGCCCCGATGAAACCCGCCGCCACGCCCGCCGCTCCGTTGGTCCAGGTTCCGATCTGGAGCAACACAAACCAGAGCCAAAGCGCGGTCGGCCCCAGGTTGAGTTCGCTCACCACAAACGCAAAGACGACCATCAACACTCCGTTGGCCGTGAACTCGATATGGGCCATCACGATCCCGCGAAACCAGGCGACGGCGGACGGCGGAATGAATCCCACCGCGCAGCCCACCGTAATCTGCAAGACGCCCAGGATCAACGTCCAGCGTTTGAGGGCTTGTTTTAAGGTGCCGGTTTCGGTTGTCATAAGAATTGGCTCTCTATTCGCGGACGCGGTGTTGGCGGACTTGCAAGAGCAGCGGGACTTCGAGACCGTGCTGCTCCATGAGCAGCGGCTTGGCGAGGATGCTGTGCGGCGGGCCGTCGGCGTGAATGCGGCCGCCGTCCAAGACCAAGACACGCTGGCAATGCTCGACCACGAAATCCAGATCGTGCGTGGCGATGATCTGGCTGCCGGGGAAGTCGGCCAGATACGACAACAACCGCCGGCGGGCTCGCGGGTCGAGGTTGCTCGACGGTTCGTCGAGGGCGAGGACCTGAGGCCGGCACGCGAGCAGCCCCGCAAGGCACACCCGCTTGCGTTCGCCCACGCTCAAGCGCATCGTGCTCCGCTGTTCGAACCCCGAAAGGCCCACGGCGTCCAGGCTCTCCGCGATCCGCCGGCGGATTTCGGCGGCGGAGAGTCCCAGGTTCAACGGGCCGAAGGCGACATCCTCAAACACCGTGGGGCAGAACAGTTGGTCGTCCGGGTCCTGAAACAAAAATGCCACGTCCCGCCGAACGCCCGCCAGACTCGCGGGCGACAGGGGAACGCCGTTGACGGTGACGGTGGCCGATCCGTTCCCCGCATGGGCCGGCAGCGGGTGGGGCAACAAGCCGTTCAAGTGCATGAGCAGCGTCGATTTGCCCGCACCGCTCGGACCCACCAGCCCCACCCGTTCGCCGGGAGCCAGATCGAATGAGACGTCGTCGAGCGCCCGGAAGCCGTCCGGGTATAGATAGCTCAAGTGATGGACGCGAAGCGCGAACCGGGGCGGGGTGTCGTTCATGCGGCCGTTTGAGAAGAGGGGGAGATCTGAGAAGGGGAGAACGGGAGAACGGGCGGCTTCGGTCGCGGGGTGCCACTGGCAGCTTGCCTGCCAGTGCTTCTGCCAGGAGCGTCATCAAAATCCAGGCAAACACTGGCAACAAGTTGCCAGTGGCACCCTTTGAATACGGTCTTCTGTGAAACAGGCACTTTTGCATATTCCCTCTTTGCCGTTTATCGCTCGTCCGTGGTTTCATCGAGCGTGCGAATTTCGCCGTCCCAGCCGCGGGCGACATCGCTCCGTGCACGCGCTCGGCCCGGGACAACGCCCGCAAAAGCAGCATGCCCAACAGTTGAGCCGAGGTTTTCCAGCGGCTCCACAGACCCGGATGGCCGAACGTGCGGGCCCGGCGGGCGGTGCGCATTTTGTCGAGTTCATCCCAAAGCACGAACGCATACCGGTACGCAAACGCCAGCGTGGCAACCAGCACCATCGGGACTTTGTAACGCCGGAGCGTTTGCAGCATTTCCTCGAACGGCAGCACATGCACCATCCAAATCCCTGCCATGAGCGCCAAAGTGCTCCGCAACAAAATCGCCACGCTCACCGACCAGCCCGTTTGAAACCCCTGAGACATGGGAAAGGACAGAGCCACCAGGGTCACCGGCGGAACGAAGATCAACAACCGCCGGCCAATGTACGCGAACGGGATGTTCGCCAACGTCTGCCCCACGAAGATCACACAGCCCAACACGCCGGAGAGCGGCCAAAACTCCGCCGGCGTCAGCACCGCGATCAGCACGACGCCAAACGCCAACCCCAACCTCGCCCCCGCCGGCAACCGATGACAAATCGACAGCGGTGCGGGACTCGCCTTAGACGTTTCAGCGGGCATCGTTGACTCCCGCGGACACCGGCGAAACCGGCAGGGCCCGGCCCATCAAAAAGCCCATTGCAATCACCGCCAACGTTCCCAGGATCCCCGCCAGGCTCACCGAAATCATCCGCCACGCGGGAACGGCTTCCCAATCGGCGAAAGGCAGCGGAATCGCATAATCGGACAGGAGCATCACGGTCGGTTCCCCGACCCGCGCATCGAGAGTCGTTTTCTCGGCCACGCTTTCCAAGCCGTCGGGATGCCCCGAAGCAAACGGAGCCAAAAACGCAGCGATCGCCAAGGCCAGGACGAAGCCCGTGATCATCACCGGCGCCCAGGATCGGCGGCCGGTTTCCGCCCGCTGCATTCGCGAAATCAGTTCCCGCCTGTGCAAAAGCAGAAAACTCACGATGCTGCCGGTAATCAATGCCTCCCCGATGCCGATGGCCGAGTGCACGGTGACCATCAACGTGAACAAGCTGCCGAAGTCGAACTCCGGCACGTTCCAGGAGAGCCACACTTCGCCGCAGAACAGGGCCGCGGCCGCAAGCACGCTCAGCCAGGACGCGACGACGATCCCGACGATCACCCCGCGGGCGTCGTTGGCGAAGCGGTTTTTGACGAAGCTCAAAACGCCGTAGCCGCCCCAGGCTCCGACGACGGCCATGTTCAAGGTGTTCGCCCCCAGCGATAACAAGCCGCCGTCGGCGAACAGCACGCCTTGCACGAGCAGCACCAGAAACACCGCCAGGCAGCCGGCCCACGGTCCCAAGACGGCCGCCGCCAGCACGCCGCCCATCAAATGCCCCGACACCGCCGGGATGCCGAACAGCGAGACGGGAAAATTCACCATTTGCCCCGCGAAGATCACCGCCGCCATCATTCCCGTCAAAGGCACGGTGCGGTCGGAAGGCGATTGCCGCAAACGGTGCAAGCTGTACCGCACCGCGCCCGCCGCCAACGCACCGGTGCCCGCACAAACTTCGGGACTCAAAACTCCATCGGGGATATGCATCGCTTCGTTTCAGGTTTCAAGTTTTCGCGGCCGGGTGGCACGCCCCGGAGCGCAGCGCAGGGCGTGGCAATCGCAAAGACCACGCCCCGCGTTCCTCAGGGCGTGCCACCCAAACTGTTTTGGGCATTGGTCATTAAGGCTTGGTCGTTCCTACATTTTGTTCTCTCACTCTATAGACGCCCCGGTTGGTTTGCAATTCCGTCTTGACTTGACCTACAGTCAGATTTTCCCACAAATGCCAACCCGTTTCCGGCCCATGAGCGAACCCTCCGCCAATGAAGAAGTCCAACGGCTCCGGCGGCTGCGGGACGCCGAGGGAATTTTTGACCGGCTCCGCCAAATCGAAGGCTCCGAGCTTCAAAAACAGCGGCAGTTGCGGGACGAGTTTCCCGACGACCTCGTGCGGGCCGCGTTTGCGCTCGAGGAACTCCGCGAGCGGGCGAAAGACAAATTCTCGCGGGCGGGCCGGATGTGGTTCGATCGGCAAGGCCTCGAGCAGGCCACATCGGAACTCGTCGCCCGCCACAAAGCCCTGAGGTTTGCCGGGCCGGTGTGGGATTTGTGCTCGGGCATTGGCGGAGATGCGATCGCGCTCGCAGAGCGGGGCGAGGTCATGGCGATCGACCGCAATCCCGCAGCCTGCCTCAGAACCCGGTGGAACGCGGAAGTTTATGGCGTCAGAGACCGCGTGCAAATCGAATGTGCCGATGTGGAACAGCTTTTTCAAAGCCCCGACCGTTGGCCCGACCGCGTGCATATCGATCCCGACCGCCGGGCGAAGGGCCGCGGCCGCTCGCTGCGGATCGAAGACGCCCAGCCCGGCCTGCCGTTTCTGCAAAAACTGATGGACACGGTCCCCGGCGGAGCGATCAAGCTCAGCCCCGCCGCGAATTTTCTGGGAAAATTTCCCGAGGCGGAAATCGAACTCATCAGCCTCCACGGCGAATGCAAAGAAGCCGCGGTGTGGTTCGGCGAACTGGCCGCGACGGGCCAATGGCGAGCGACGGTGCTGCCCGCGAACGAGACGCTCGCCGGGCATCCCCTGGAGGCCCTGTGCGAATTCGGCCCCTTGGCCCGGTTTTTGTACGATCCCGATCCCTCCGTGGTGCGGTCGGGGCTCGTGAACTTGCTCGCGGAGCAGGCTTCGCTCATCCGCTTGGACGACGCGGAAGAATACCTCACCGCGGACAAATGGTGCGAGTCACCGTTCGTGCGGGGGTTTGAAGTCCTCGCGGAAATGCCCAACAACGACCGCACGATTCGCCGCTACTTCCGCGATCACCCGGCGGGGGAGGTGGAGATCAAATGCCGGCACGTTCCGATCCAGGCGGAAGCCGTCCGCCGGAAACTCCCGCTCGAAGGCACGGGCAAAGCCGCGCTGGTGTTCGCCCGCATCGCCGGCAAAACCCGCGCGATCGTCTGCCGCCGCGTGTGACAAAATTTGTCACTTCTTTTTGGATTTCTTGGCCTTCGCCTTTTCGGATTTCTTCTTGGGCTTCTTGTCTTTCTTTTTTTCGCCGAAGATCCGGTCCCAGCCGGCGGCGAATTCTTCGCTGGATCCCGTGTTGACCGTGTAGCCAGTCATAAAGTCGTTCTCCTTGGATCACGAATGGAAATGATGGGTCTTTAGGGGTTTAGATTCTCCGCGACGGCGACAAATTTCAAGGGTTCCCTCCGGTACAGACATCTACGGACAAAAAACCCAGGGACAAAATCAGTTTGACCCCCAGCCAAGTGTGGGCTAGGTTTTTGTCAGTAAATCGTGCGCCCCTCTCACGATGAGATTCTATACCGCCGGAGCCCTCGGCGGTTTTTCGGGCTATTCTTCGAGGGGACTTCACGACATGCACCCATCCGCCGCTGCCGGTCTGTTAAGCGCGACTCCGCCCGCCGACGTCGCGTCGGCCAGAATGCAAGCACCGGACCAGACTTCCCCGCCGGGACTTGCGGAAATCTCGCGACTCGTGGACCGCCTGGTGGCTTCGTGGCATGCTCCCTCCGCCGTCGCCGAGCAGCGCCGCTGCCAGCGGACCACATACGACCGCCCGGCCGTGCTCACACCTTTAGACGACCACACCGGCGAACCATTGGGCCAGCACAAAATCATTTCGGGCCGGGACATCTCGCCCGCCGGGTTTTCTTTCACCCATCTCGATCCGCTGGCCTGCCGGCGGGCGATCGTGACCTTCGCGTTCGAGGAAAACTTGCGGGACGCCGTGATCCTGAAATTGAGCTGGTGCCGATTCACGCGGTCCGGCATCTACCACAGCGGCGGCAAGTTCCTGGGCCGCACCCGATCGCCCCTTCCCGAAACGCAGATCCTCGACGAACTGCCTTATGCGTGACCGGCGAGCGTGCGTGAAAGGCGAGCGTGGGGCGTAAGCCCGGGCGTAAGCCCCATGATTGCATCGAACGTCATTCAAGCGCCGGTTGCAATAAGGTCGCGATAAGAATCGAGATCGAGCGTACGTGAGTGATCAGCCGGCTAACGCCGGCCGCTCCCCTTGGTGACACAAAAAAACCCAGTTCCTCGCAACGGCGAAGAGCCGGGTTTTGAAAGAAAACGTGTTGCGGACAGGGGGACGGCTTTTTGTTCAGGCGGCATCGTATTCCGAGATGCGGTTTTTGGGCGAGAACGGCGAGTAGATGTCGTCCTGCGGATTCAGCACGTACTGCATGCTGTAGGCGTCCTCGGCGGTGTCTTCGTAGTAATTCCGCAAAACACCGACGGCCCGGAAGCCCTGGTTGCGGTAGAACAATTGGGCCGCGAGGTTGCTTTCCCGCACGTCCAGGACGATTTCCTTGCGGCGCTGCTGCGAAAGCTTGTCGATCAGCCGCCGGACCATCTGGGCCCCGACGCCCTGCCGGCGGACGTGCGTCCCCACGGCAAAATTCAGAATCCGGAGTTTGTCCTTGTGGAGTTCATAGATCATGAAGCCGACGATTTCGCCGGCGGCCTCGGCGACCATGCCGATGCAGTTTCGCTGCCGAAGACAGCAGAGGAAATCTTCTTCGGTCCAGGCGAATTCGAAGCTGGAGCGTTCGATGTCCAAGACTTCGGGCATGTCCCGCCGGATGAGCCAGCGAATTTGAACTTTGAGATCTTGCTGTTGTGTATTCCCGAACGTCACAGTGGCCTCCTTGCCGGTTGCTCGTTTCCAGGGCGAGGGTCTTGTTCCCCGCGATCGATCGCCCCACGTGATTTGAAATGCGGCACGCACCCCGAGCGCGTTCCTTCCAAATGATGAACCGTTATTGAGAGGGGATTGGTGAAATGTTTGCTCGCGGCCTTGGCGGGCCAACGCCACGATGTGAAGAAAAAAATATCAAAATCCCCGGAGTCTTGATAGGCGAATTCCCCGAGATTTCCAAAGACTTTTCCCAACCGGAAAACTTGAGCCAAAAACCCGAAAATTCCCATTCGGCCCGGCTGTTTGAAATGATTCCGACCAACTTTCCAAGCGGGAGGCCGCTTTCCCGGGAAAAATTGCTAAAATTCTCGCCAATTCCCTTGCGGAAATGGCCGATACGTTGTTATGTTTCTTCCAACCTCATTCGTTGAGGGCGATGATCGTCTATCAACTCGTATTGAAACGACGGTCGGATCTTTGTCAATTTGATGTCTTGTTGAAAAAACGAGGAGAGAGGTACCGGGTATGAACACCGCTGTGGCCACCGCCAACCCTGCCGAAGAAATGAGCGACATTGACCCCATCGACGAAATGCGGCTCCGCACCTGGGCCCGCAAGAATTACGCCCCCGCCTCCAAACGCTCCCGCGATTGGCACCCGATCATCCTCGACGAGATGGTCAAAAAAGACCGCGAGCAAGCCTGACGCCCTGGCCTGACTTAAAGCACTCGGGACAGTCTTCCTCGACAACACGCAACACGACAAAACCGCCCCGCAAGATCGCCCGGGCGGTTTTTTTATGCGCCCGAAACATGGAAACCACGAAGACACGAAGGAAATCCAGGGCGAAGCGGACGCGAGCGCCTTCCGCCCGATGATCGAGTTGGTTCTCGCATTGATTAGCCGCAGGGCGAGGTTCCCCGCTCGCAGATCCGCGACCCTTCGTGCCTTGGTGGTAAAATCCATTCCGGGCAGCTATCGTTCCTTGAGCGGGACCGCGAGGCAATCGAAGGCGAGCACCATGAATGAACCTCATTCCCACGTTTATGAGCTGGGCAAGATGACGGTGTTTTATATCCCGTCCCACAAGCTCGACGACCCCAAGTATTTTCGCAACGACGAACCCCAGAACGCGGCCGGCGGTCCGGGGACGAGCCTGGCCCAGACCGCGCGGGCGGCGATTCATGAGTTCTTGATCCTGCATTTCCGGGCTTACACGCAAACGCCCACGCCCGTGAAGGGCTGCTGGATGGATCCCGCCGGACAGCTCGTGCACGATGTGATGGAGCGGTTCGAGGTCTCTTTTGAAAACGAACCCGACTTCGAGCGGCTGATCCAATTCCTCGTCGAAACCTGCGGCCGGATTCAAGAAGACGCCATCTACGTCACCCGCGGCGACCGCAGTTTTCTGGTGCAACGATCTCAGTAGTTTCAGGTTTAATGTTTCAAGTTTTGTCGAGCCGCACGCGTCGCGCAAAGAATATCTGTCCGTTTCCGCAAACCGGGGCTAGCGCCCTGCGGCTAATACTTGCGACAATGGCGCAACTCTGAAAGCTCACACCCGTTGGAGCCAGAGGAGTTGATAAGGCTCCAAGTCGATGCTCTCCGAGGTGGCGTAGGTTTTTTCGGTCTGCACATCCTGGAAGAATCGGCCCAAGCCGGCGGTGCGGATCGTGTTGCCTTGGATCGATTGCGGGGCGTCGGAAAAGTTCGCCAGCACCACGAGGCGGTTGCCTTCCGACGCGCGGAGGAACCCCAGCACGTGCGTGTTGCCCAAGGAGATCAGCTGCATGTCCTGGCCGGCGAGGGCGGGCAGGCTTTCTCTGAGCAAAATCAGGTCACGGATGGACTGAAAAATCCGCGCGTGGATGCTGCCGGTCGCGGTCGCCGTCTGCGTTTTCAATTCCTCCAGGTATTCCCATTTCATTTTGGGGCGGTGAATCCAGCGGGTGTCGCCGGCTTTGGCGGGGTCTTTCACAAAGTCGTAATCGTTAAGCATGCCCCATTCTTCGCCGAGGTACAGCAGCGGAATCCCGCCGATGCTCAGCGTCACCCCGTGGAGCAGCAGAATCCGGCGGATGGCCATTTCGACAAATTCGGGGTCATCCTCTTCGATCGCCTGCTCCAGCCCGGCGAGCGACGCCATCGTCCCGGAGATCCGCATGTCGCCGGTTTGCGGATTGTGCTGAAACGGGACGCCCCGCGCGAACGAACCGGGAAACTGCCCGGTGTAAAACGCATTGAGAAACTGCCGATGATCGTAGGCGTTGATGCCGATTGCCGCCGCGTCCTGATCGTCGAAGGTCCAGCCGATATCATCGTGGCAGCGGAGGTAATTCACCCAAGTCGTGTTCTTGGGGCAGCTTGTGCCGATGGCTGAGCGATTTGGTGAGCAGCCGGACTTCCCGCGTCGCGAGCGACTCCCACAGCAAGGCCATCAGTGTCGGATTGTAGGAGATCTGGCATTCGTCCTCGGCTGATGTATCTGACGACTTCGTCCGGATGGACGATCGCTTCGGACTTGAACACCAGTCCCGGAGCCGCGATGCTTCCGAGCGTGTTGAACGCCTTGATCCATGTGTGCGCTTCGGGGAGGTTCTCGCAGCCGGTGCCCATCTGTTTCCAGATGAAGGCGACCGCATCGAGCCGGAGAATGTCGACACCCGTGTTCGCCAGAAACAGCATCTCCTCCAGCATGGCGCGGAAGACGGCCGGGTTGTGGTAGTTCAAATCCCACTGAAAGCTGTTGAAGGTCGTCCAGACCCACCGCTGCATCCCGTCGTGCCACGTGAAGTTGCCCCGGCGAACGGTGGGAAAGATCTCCCGCAGCGTCCGCTCGTACTGGTCGGGGAGCGTGCGGTCGGGGAAGATGTAATAGATACTGCTGGTATTCGCGGTTGCCGGCTTGGGCTTTTTGGGCCCATTCGTGATCGTCGGAGGTGTGGTTGAACACGAAGTCGAGCACCAAACTGATGCCGGCTTCGTGCAGTTCGCTCGGCGAGCAGCCGCAGGTCGTCGATCGTGCCCAGGCGGGGATCGACCGAGCGATAGTTGCTGATGGCATAGCCGCCGTCGTTGTCGCCCGGCCGGACGGCGAACAGGGGCATCAGGTGCAGATACGTCAGCCCCAGGTTCTGGAAGTAGGGGATCGTGCTCCCGCAGTCGGCCGAGGTTCTCGCTGAACAGATCGACATAGAGCGCCCCGCCGACCAGTTTCTCCGACTCGAACCACGTCGGCTCGTTGACGCGGTGCTCGTCGAGCGTTTTGAGTCGGTTCGGGCCGCTGCGCCCAACTCCGGGCCGCGGTCAAAAGGATTTGCTCGAGGTGATAGAAGAAGTCGTACCGCGATCCGTAAAGCTGAAACAACAGCCGAAACAGCTGGGCCACTGGTGCCCGAGGCGGTGCTCGAAGCGGTGGATGACGTCGCGCGTCGCGGCCGTCTCCGCCCAGACGCGTCCAGCCGCGGGCACAGGCGGGAGAGAGACAGCTCGGCTTCAAAATCGGAGATCCGACGGCGGGCCATTGCGGCTGGGTCTATTCGGTCCGATCATTGGGAATTAGGATGTGGTCCAGAAAGTGATAGTATTCGATGCCTTCCATGATGCCCTTGGCGTGCGGAGCCTCGGCAAAATAAATGCGGGGCCACGAGCGGAGTTTCTCCAGTTCCTCGCTGTAATTGCCGACCACCACGCCCAGCGTGCGGCCCTTGAGCATCCCTTCATCATTTCCGGAATCCCCGGCGACGAGAACCTGCTCCGGCGCAAACCCCCACTTGTACAACAAGTGCCGCATCGACAGGTCGCTTCCCGCCCGCACGGGAATAATATCCAGATACATCCCCAACGAAAACACGACATTCGCCCGAATCCCCGCTTCGCGCAGCATGCGGCGGATTTGCTGGATGTTCGGCGTGACCGACATATCCAACTCGTAACTGATCTTGAACTCCGACTGCTCGTTCTCGGCTTGCGGATAAAAGCCCTCCTGCGTGTCGAGCAGTTCCCGCATCTCCGCCGGCTTCCAATGATAGTCGATCTGCTTCCGCCAACTGCGGTCCGGCGTGAGCTTCTCGCCGTAATACAGTTCGGTGCCGCACGGCGGTTTCCAAGAGGTCGGGCATGGGCAGATTGAGTTCGTGGATTAGCTCGAGCGCGTTTTCGAGGCTTCGCCCGGTGGCGATGCCGAAGCCGACCTGCTCGGAGCCGCGAATGATTTCGCAGAACTCCGCGAGGGCCCGCTCGTCGCCGGTGAGCGTGTTGTCGAGGTCGGTGATGATCAGCCGATCGAACTCGGGCAACCGGCGGGGTTTGCCGGTGGCGGCGAGCACGGGCGTGGCGGAGTGTTCGAGGATGTCGGTCACATCCCGCAGGTAGCGGTCGGCATGCCGCTTCCAGGAATAATGCTCGTGCGTGCCGGCCAGTCCGCATTCCGACCAGGCTTCCCACTGCTCCGGCTCGGTCAACACCCGTAAGAGCGCCTGCTCGATTTCCTCCGGATCGAGCGGATCCACGAGCAAACCGTTCTGGCAGTTGGCGATGATGTCTCGGGGGCCGCCGTCGTTGGTGGCGACGATCGGCACCCCGCTGCCGGCCGCTTCCAACAGCGTCAATCCAAACGGCTCCGTAAGTGCCGGGTTGATGAACACGCCGCGCGTGGTATGGGCCAGGCGATACAGGTCGGGAACGTCATCGGTTTGGTGATGCTTGGGATACGCGATTTTTCCGTAGAGATCATACAGGTCGATCAAGGTCAACACGTGCTTGAGCACCCGCCGCTGGCTGGCGGCCATCTCGCGGAGATCATCCCGGCAGCCCATGAGCATCACCAGGTTGGCCCGCTCCCTGCAGCTCTTCGCTTTCGCCGAACACGCGAACCAGCATTTCCAGGTTCTTGCGTTCGTCCGGCCGGGCCATCGTGAGAATCATCGGCTTGTCCGGCTCGTTCAAAAACCGCTTCAACTCCTTATAGATGGGCGGCTTCTCCTCGCTTTCCGGCGGACGAAACGCCGACAGATCGACCCCCGGCGGAATGACCTCCATCCGGTCCGGCACATAATGCTCGTAGATCGCATACTGCTTTTCCACTTCCTGATTCGTGCTGGTGACGACCATCGCGGCGGTTTCGAGGGCGATTTCCTCGGCTTCGATCCGCCGGCTGAAGCGGTAATGCTTTTCCAACTCGGCTTCGCTCTTTTTGCCGTGCGACAGGCGTTCCCGCTTGACCCGCCCCAGCGAATGCCCGGTGAAAATGTAAGGTACATGGAGCAGCCGAGCCAGCTGTGCCCCAGCAAGGCCCGCATCGGCATAATGCCCGTGAATGATGTCCGGCAGGCCGTGGCGTTTGAAGTAGCTGAGCGTCTGATCGATAAACACTTCGATGTAAGGCCACAGGGCTTCTTTGCGGAGATAGCGTTTCGGCCCGAAGGGGATCCGCACGATCCGGGCGTTCTCGGTGATGGGTTCTTCGAGTTGGGCGTAATCCGGCCCCACGCGGTCGTCGAAAATCTGGCGGGTCAACAATTCCACCTGCGACACCTGCGGATGCCGGCTGAGTTCCGCCGCGAGTTCCAGCACATATTTCACCTGCCCGCCGGTGTCGGCATCGCGGCCCAGTTCCGGTTCGCCCGCCCGAATCAACCCGTGCAGACTGATCAACGTGATTTTCAAATCATCGGCTTTCATGAATTCCCTCCAGGGAACGAAGGCTTGGGGATGTTTTCAAGAACAGGGGGATCAAGGCGAGCGTGGGGCGTCAGCCCGGGCGTCAGCCCCATGATTTTTGGGGAACGCGGGCGAGCGTGGGACGTAAGATCCACAGGGCCAAAGTTCCCGGGCACTGGCAGAAGCAAAACCAGGCGGGCGGAGGAAAAATCTCGATGGAGCGGGTGATGATTTCGCATTAGCTCTCGATGCGAGGATGTTTCCGTCCCTGGATCGCTCGCCGGCGGATGCTGCCCTTTCGTTTTCGGTCAAAAATCGTCCGTTCTTTTGCGTTCGCAGACGACTTTTGCAGAAATTCCCACCTCGATCGGTCTTGACGAATGCCCGGGTCATGGGCGAACGTCTGGGAAAGTTGGCCGGTCTCCACCGGCCAACTGCAACGTTTGTTCAATGACAAACCCGTATGTATAGACCACCATAACAACATGAGCCGCAATCTTCGACCCAATTTTTCAGATCTCGTCCTGGCCACCGATCTCGACGGCACCTTGATCCCCCTCGCGGAGCATCCGCAGAACCGCACCGATCTCCAGCGGCTGGCGGAACTCGTCCGCAGCCATAGGGTGACCTTGACCTACGTCACGGGCCGGCATTTGGCCTCGGTTCAACATGCGCGGAGCGAGCACGATTTGCCCCGGCCCGATTGGATCATCTGCGACGTGGGCACGACGATTTATCAACTGGACCAACAAGGCCAACCGCAAGAAGTCGCCGCGTATGGCGAACATCTGGAGACATTGATCGCCGCGTTTCCGATCGCCGACTTGCGAGAGAGCCTCCGCGATCTGCCGGAACTCCGGCTCCAAGAAGAGGAAAAGCAGGGCCGGTTCAAATTGAGTTATTACGCCGACGCCGGGCGGCTGAAACCATTGGTGGCGGAACTCGAACATCGTCTCGAAACACACGATGCGCCCTATTCGCTGATCGCCAGCATCGATCCTTACGACGGCGACGGGCTGATCGACTTTTTGCCCCGGCAGGTTTCCAAAGCCTACGCGCTCAAGTGGTGGTGCGAGTTCGCGAAGTACGAACGGCGGTCGATCGTCTTTGCGGGGGATTCCGGAAACGACACGGCCGCGCTCACGGCGGGGTTCCGCGCGATCGTCGTCGCCAACGCGGATCGAAACGTCGCGCTCGAAGCGTATCATCATCACAAAGAACGCGGCTGGGAGAACCGGCTGGTCGTCGCGGGCGCCCCGGCGACCAGCGGGCTGTTGGAAGGCTGTTTGCGGTTCCGCTTATTTCGGGACGCCCGAATGGAAATGCTCGAAAACCTGCCGCTGCCCGTGGGCGCGAATCCTCTGGATTTCCACCGCACCCATTTTCGCGTCTGGGCGCCGCAGCATGAATCGCTTGAAGTCGAGATCCAGAACGACATCGGCACGCGGTCTTATGCACTCGCCCGCGAAGCGGACGGCTATTTCGCCGGGATCATCGATGATGTCAGTCCCGGCGATTTGTATCGCTATCGGCTCGACGGCGGAATGCTGCTGCCCGATCCCGTGTCCCGGTTTCAGCCGCACGGCGTGCACGGCGAGTCGCAGGTCATCGATCCCCGCAGCTTTCCCTGGACCGATCAACATTGGGAAGGCGTCCGCAAACGGGACTTGGTGATTTATGAACTTCACATCGGCGCATTCACGCCCGAGGGAACTTTTCTCGCGGCGATTGAAAAGTTGGACGAACTCACGGAACTGGGCATCACGGCGGTCGAGGTCATGCCGGTCGTGCAGACGCCGGGCCGGTGGAATTGGGGCTACGACGGCGTGGATTTGTTCGCGGTGCGAAACACCTACGGCAACCCGGACGACTTCAAAGCCTTCATCGACGCCTGCCACGCAAGAGGCCTCGCGGTAATTCTGGATGTCGTTTACAACCACGTCGGGCCGGAGGGCAATTACTGGGCGAAGTTTGCTCCGTATTATTCCCCCAAACATCACACGCCCTGGGGCGAAGCCTTCGATTTTGATGGCTCCGAAGCGGCCCACGTGCGGCGGTTCGTTGTCGAGAACGCCCTCTACTGGCTGCGGGAATATCATCTGGACGGGCTCCGGCTCGATGCGGTGCACTCGATGGCCGACGACAGCCCGGTCCATGTGCTGGAAGACATTCGCGCGGCCGTCGCCGAATTCAAAAAGGACACCCGCCGGCAGATGCATCTGATCGCCGAGGCCAATATTTACGATCCCGTCCTGCTCCCGCCGGAACAGAACAGGCCGGCGTACGATGCCCTCTGGTGCGATGATATTATGCATTCGATTTACGCGGCGATCGCGCCGGGAGTCCACGTCACGCACCGCGACTACACCGGTCCTGGGGATCTGGCGGAGTCGCTCCGGCACGGCTTTCTCTACGAAGGCCCGCCCGAGCGGCGGATGAATGATGAGCTGCGATCAAACAGGCCGTCCGACCCGGTGAATGCCTTTCGCTCCGACTTTGTGATTGCGCTTCAAAATCATGACAACGTCGGCAACCATCCGCATGGTTTGCGGGTGCATCAATTGACTTCGCCCGCGCACCAGAAAGCGGCGGCCGCTTTGATTTTGCTCTACCCCGCGATTCCGCTGTTGTTCATGGGCGAGGAGCACGCCGAGGCTTCGCCGTTTCGGTTTTTTGCGGACTTTGAAGATGAGCATCTCCGCCGGGCCGTGGATCAAGGCCGGGCCAACGAATATCCGCACCACGAATGGTCCGGGGCGATCTCGCCGACGGACGAGCGGGCCTTTCAGGAATCCAAGCTCGCCGGCAGCGACGACCCCACGATGCGCGGCTGGTATCGGTCGCTCCTCAAACTTCGGAAGGAATGGCTCGAGCAGGAGATTTTGGAACCCGAGCGTCTCTCCACAATTTGGCAGCCGGCGGCGCACCTGTTCGGTTTGAAATATCGCGGGGCGGAGGGAAGCGAACTGGTTCGTGCTTTCGCGGCTGACACCCATTCACACATTCCCATCCCCCATTCGCGTGCAAGTGGAGGGAAATCTGCTGTTGGATTCCGCCCAACACAGTCCGCCCGGTCGGGGCAAGCTCATCGAGATCCAAACGCCCCGCGCACTGATCGGCCGCGGCACATTTCACTGCTTGGGGAACCGTAAGCGTTCCGCGAAATCCCAACTTTCCGGTATTGTTGAGCGGCGGTGATGAGGTGATACAATCGTTTGGTGAGAATTGGAAATCGCTTCTGTCGCGCGTCCCCGTTTCTGCGGAGGAAACGACATGAATCATCAATCGATTCGCTGCCCGTCGTGCGGGTCGGGGCAGATTGTGCCGGCGGAAAACGAGCGGTACTATTGCAAAAGTTGCGACGGGCTGTTCGAGGAAGCCCAAGCCGCGAAGTCGGCGGGGTCCCCACCGCGCGTGCGGTCAAAGAGGGCGGGACGCCTGGAACCGAAGCCAGATCGCACGGCGTTTCTGCTCAATACGCTTGTGGCCTTGGTTGTGGTGGGGATTCTCTTGGCGATGATTTTTTTGCGGTGAATGAACCCGCCAATCGTCCGGCGTCCTTCTTGGATTTTTCAGCGTTAGATGATCGAACGACAGAAAGCCAAACCATGAATCATGGCATGGATATTCTTCCCGGATTGATGGCATTTGCGTGCTTCGGGATTGTGGGGCTCGCATTGACGGCGTTTTGGATATGGATGCTGATTGATTGCGCCCAGAACGAACCCGCCGAAGGCAACGACAAGATCGTGTGGATCCTGATTATT
This sequence comes from uncultured Planctomycetaceae bacterium, assembly GCA_963815195.1. Classification (GTDB taxonomy): domain Bacteria; phylum Planctomycetota; class Planctomycetia; order Planctomycetales; family Planctomycetaceae; genus CAWAVN01. Next base: position 265,612 of record CAWFGE010000022.1, on the reverse strand, counting down.
GTGCTCTTGAATTGGGTGGGGGCGTTGATTTATTACTTTGTCCGCCGGCCCAACCGTCCTTCGGGATTTTGAGTTTCGCGTCGTGTTCGGGGTCTGACTTGACGTGGACGGGCGACTCGGGTGATCGTGACGTTGATGCTCAAAAAAATACGGGGACGCATCCAGCCGGACGAAGGAGGCAAACTGCGGACAACCCGATTGACCACAGCGCTGTCAGGCCGTTGCGTCCCCGTAGTCTCACGAGGATTTCTTTAGGAGAATGTAGGTGATCTCTTAAAGGTCGACGCCGTCGCTTTGGGGCCGACGCGTGCCGCCGTTGTTGTTGTCGTTATTTCCGCCCGGACGACCCCCACGGCCACCCTGGCCGTTTTGTCCGCCGGGTCCGCGACCGCGACCGAAATTGGCGAAGGAGGCGCGGAGTTCTTTTTCATCGAGCTTCCCGTCTTTGTTGGTGTCGATGTCGGCGAAGCGGCCCTGCATCCGTTCGGACACTTCGTCCTTGCTGAGTTTGCCGTCTTTGTTTTTGTCGTTCTCCATCATGCGGGTGATCATTTGGCCGGCGAAATCGGGCCGTTGCTCGTCGCGATCGATTTTGCCGTCTTTGTTTTTGTCGAGGGCTTTGAGAGCGGCGACGGCATTGCTGATTTCTTCGGCCGACAGTTCGCCATCGTTGTTTTTGTCGATCGCCTGGACGACCAGGCTGCCACCGCCAAATCCGCCGCCAAATCCGCCCCGTCCGCCGGGACCACGCTGTCCTTGGCCTTGACCTTGTCCGCGCTGCCCGCCGGGTTGCTGTTGGGCGAACGCATCGAGAGAAACCATCAACGCCACCGCTACTAGACCTGCCAACACTAAACGCATCTCTTTTCTCCTAAATGAATTGGGGAGACTGTTCGCCCATGAGACATGCCGGGCGAGTTTTCGGGACATGAGGCCGGGCCGAACCAAAAAGCCAAGCCATAGGTTAAGTAAACCCCTGGAGATTTCAGGGGTTTCGCATTTTTTGGGGAGAATCGCCCAATCCGTGATTTTTTTCGGGAAATGTTCAGAAAACTTAAAGATTTGCCCGGTCAGCCGGGGATGACTGGCGTTTTTGCGCTTGGAGCCATGTTATTTCTGATATTTGGGGATATTGGGTTCGGGCACTTCCTGGATGAGGCGGTTGACGATGTCCTCGGTGCCGAGGCCTTCGGCTTGGGCCTGGAAGTTCGTCGAGATCCGATGCCTGAGCACCGGAATCGCGACCCGGCGGACGTCCTCGAGGGCCACGCTGGGCCGGCCGTCCATCGCGGCGACGGCTTTGCCGCCGGCGATCAGGTATTGTCCCGCCCGCGGGCCGGCTCCCCAATCGACCATGTCCTTGACGAACTTGGGGGCCGTCCCGTCCGCTGGCCGCGTGGCCCTGACCAGTCGGGCCACGTAGTTGATCGTCAAAGGCGTGGCTTCGATCTGGCTGATTTGCCGCTGCAGATAGGTGATGGACTTCGCCGAGAGCACCTTGCGGACTTCCGGCTTCTCACCGCGGGTCGTCGCGGCGAGGATGGCTTCTTCCTCGTTCAGATTGGGGTAATCCACCTTCACGTTGAACATAAACCGGTCGAGTTGGGCCTCGGGGAGCGGATAGGTCCCCTCCTGCTCGATCGGGTTTTGCGTGGCGATGACGAAGAACGGCTCCGGGAGCGGATAGGTCGTCTGGCCCGCCGTGACTTCCCGCTCCTGCATGGCCTGCAGAAGTGCCGCCTGCGTTTTGGGCGGCGTGCGGTTGATTTCGTCGGCGAGCAAAATGTTCGTAAACACCGGCCCCTGCACGAAGCGAAACTCCCGCCGGCCTTCGTCGGTTTCGTCCAAGACGTTCGTGCCGGTGATGTCCGAGGGCATAAGGTCCGGCGTGAATTGAATCCGCCGAAACGAGACATCCAGAATCTGGGCGATGGTGCTCACGATCAGCGTTTTCGCCAACCCGGGCACTCCGACCAAGAGGCAATGCCCGCCGGTGAAAATCGCCGCCAGGATCTGCTCGATGACGGCCTCTTGCCCGATGATGACCTTGTGCAGTTCCTCGACCATCAAGTCGTGGTGTTTTTTGAACTTGGACAAGAACTCGTCGAAGTCGCGTGGTTCACCAGCCAAGGTGCACTCCCTTTTCAATGAAAACAAAAACCGCCTCACCGATTGTAGCGCACGCTCTCGCCCCCGAAAAGGCAGGGATCATTGGATCATGGACGCGTTCTGAAGCGGAGCTTCGCGAAAGTGCGTTCCCAGAGGAACCTGAAACTTTCCCCAGAAGATTCTTGAGAAAATTTCGTGCACAGTGATCCGTTTTTCCAAAATCGCCGTTTAGGGGGTGATGAGCGAGCCCGCCCGATTTCGCTTTTCGCGATTTTGGTGAAGAAATGTTTTGACGTTCGGGGATTTTAGTGGGACGATACATTCACACCAATCCCTCGAATTTTTCTTCCCGACAAACTGGGCATCCTTCCCTCGTCCCGTGGAGGTCGGATCATGGCATCGGTCTATTTCTATTGCGCGGTGGGGGCCGGGGCTTTGCTCGGTCTGCAAATCCTGGCCGGCCTTTTTGGCGTCGGGCACGATGCCGACATCCACGACGGCTCGGTGGATCTCCATTTGGATCATCCCGACGCCGATGTGTCCGCCGGCCACGACTTGGATCATGCCGACGGCGATCACGCCGGCAATACGTTCTTGGCGGTTTTGAGTTTCCGCGCGATTGCCTCGGCGGTGATGATGTTCGGCATTGCAGGGATGTGCGCAGCGGATGTACGGACCATCCAAGGTGTTTTTGATTGCCTCGGTCTGCGGCGTGGCGGTGCTGTTCGGCGTGGCCTATCTGCTCCAGGGCCTTTACAACTTCGCCAACGATGGAACCGTGCACGACTACGACGCGATCGGTTGCACGGGGACGGTGTATTTATCGATCCCCGCACGCCGCAAAGGCAAGGGCAAAATCACCGTCGTGGTGCAAGACCGCACGATGGAATATGACGCGTTGACCGAGGGTGAAAGCCTCGCCACCGGCACGCCGATTCGGGTCGTGGACGCCCCCGCCCTCAATGTGCTGGAAGTCGTGCGCGCCGAGGAATCCCGTTCTCCACAAACCAAATCTCAAGGAACCGAAAATGCTTGATCTCCTGTTTGTCCCCGCCGCGGATCCCGGCTTTCTCGATATGCTTACGGGGTTTCTGCCCGTGTTGATCGGAGCGCTGGCGATTCTCGTGAGCTTGCTCATCTTCGTCTCGCAGCGCTACAAACGCTGCCCGAGCAACAAAATCCTCGTCATCTACGGGAGCGTGGGCAAAGGCCGGTCGGCCACGACCGTGCACGGCGGCGGGAAGTTCGTGTGGCCGATCATTCAGGACTTCGATTACCTGAGCCTCGAACCGATGCAAATCGAGGTCCCGCTGAAAGACGCCCTCTCCAGCGAGAATATCCGCGTCAACGTGCCCAGTGTGTTCACGGTCGCCATCGGCACGCAGCCCGAGATCATGCAGAACGCCGCGATCCGGCTGTTGGGATTGAACACGGCCCAGGTCAAAAAGCAGGCGGAGGACATCATCTTCGGGCAGCTCCGGCAGGTGATCGCTTCGATGGGGATTGAAGACATCAACCGCGACCGCGACACGTTTTTGCACAGCATCCAGCATTCGCTCGAACCGGAACTGCAAAAGATCGGGCTCGTGCTGATCAATGTGAACATCACCGACATCACGGACGAGTCGGGCTATATCGAGGCGATCGGCAAACGGGCCGCCGCCGAAGCCGTGCAAAACGCGCGGGCGGACGTGGCCGATCAAGAGAAGCTCGGCGAAATCCGCGTGACCGGTGCCGACCGCGACAAGATGATCCAAGTTGCCAACGCGAACAAGGCGAAGCAGATCGGGATTCGGGAAGCGGAGCGGGAACAGGCGGTGCGGATTGCGGATTTGAACCGCGAGCAGCAAGTCGCCGAGCAGCGGGCGGTTTATGCCCAGGAGACGGAAGTCGCCGATGCGGAGCGGGAGAAGCGGGTGTCCGTGGCCGGGGCGAATGCGACCGCGTTCGAGGGGGAAGCCCAGGCCGAAGCCAAAGTTGCCGAGGCGAAGTCGCGGTTGCAAGTCGCGCAGGCGGAAGCGTATCAGATTGGGGAAACGAAAAAACGCGAAGCCCAAGCCGCGGTGGAAGAAGCCCAGAACCGGGCGATGGCGAAGGCGGCGCTCGCGGAAGCCGAGCGCGTGGAAGCCGAGCGGCGGGCGGAGCTCGAAAGCGCCGGCGAAAGCCCAGAAAGCGAAGACGATCGTGGAAGCCGAAGCCGCCGCCGCCAAAAAGAAGTTGGACGCCGAGGCCGAAGCCGCCATGATTTACGCCAAGCTGGAAGCCGAGGCCCGCGGGCAATATGAAATCCTGGCCCGCAAGGGGGAAGGGCTCCGCGAGATCATCAGCGCTTGCGGCACCGCCCAGGACGCCTTCCAACTCTTGATGCTCGAACACCTGGATATGCTCGCCAGCAAATCCGCCGAGGCGATCGCCAACATCAAGTTCGACAAGGTCATCGTCTGGGAAAACGGCGGGAACGGCAACGGCCAGACCGCGACCTCCAACTTCCTGCAAGGCATGTCCCGCAGCCTGCCGCCCATGCTGCAAGTCATGCGGGACATCGGGGGCATCGAAGTTCCCGAATACCTCGCCAAACTCACCCCGGAAAACGGCGAGTCCCACAACGGCGCCACGCACGCCGAACCCAAATCCGAACCCGGCACAACCCGCAAGGCCGCCTTCAACGAAAGCAAAGACAAGGACAAGGAAGTCTAACCGGACGCTCGCATCAAACTTCAAAGCCGGAGTTCTGCCGACGGGGAACTCCGGCTTTGTCGCATGAGACGACTGTTGGATTTCGAAACCGTCGCGAGACTTCCTCAAGAACCGGGGCGAGCGCCCTGCGGCGAATCGATCAGCCGGCAGGATCGCATCACTCGATCGGCAAGAGGCGATCCGCGCCCTCGATGAGCAGCAGGTGCTGGTCTGCGGGGATGTGCTCGAAGGTCTGCTCGCGGCCGGACGGCCAGCGAATTTTGAGTTCATCCACTTGCCGCGCTTCGCCCGTGCCCAGGAGCAGCTCTTGTTGATTGCTCGCTTGATAACCGCCTCCGCCGACGAGTTGATGCACGAACCGCTTTTGGCCGATGCGGGCTCGGGCGGTTGTGCCGACGGCGTCGCGGTTGCTGCCCACGCCCACGAGCTTTAATGACAAAAATCGACCGCCCGCGCGCGTCGTGTTGGTCAACAGAGCCGACGGTCGGCCAAGATGACCGACGAACAAGTCGGCCCGGCCGTCCCGGTTCCAATCGAGCCGCGCGGCAGCCCGGCCCAGCCACGTCTTTTGGAAATAGGGTCCCAGCGTTTCGGGGTTCGCTTCGGTGAAACTTGCCCCGTTCCACTGAAAGAACTGCGGGGCCATCTCATAGGGCCGGCCGAAGGCGCGGAGGTCGTCGATGTGCCCGTTGGCGACAAACAAATCCAGCCGGCCGTCGCGGTCGGCATCGAGGAACTGCGTCCCGAATCCCAGCGCGCCCAGCGTGGGCGTTCGCAGCCCGGCGGTTTGAGTCGCATCTTCAAAAAGCCCCGGGGATCTCTGGAGCCAGAGCGTGTTCGATTCCGCAAGGAAATTGGTGATGTGCACATCCAAGCGGCCGTCTCCGTCAACATCGCCCACAGCGATCCCCATGCAGCCTTCCGCTTTGCCGTTGCCGTTAAATGCGAGGCCGGAGAGGATTCCCCGCTCTTCCAACAAAAAGTTTTTCTCGTTTTCCGGCTTGGGAGCAAAGAAAAAATTGGGCGTCGTGTCGTTCGCGATGAGCAGGCTCAAACGCCCCGCCCCTTGGACATCCCAGGCCACGACGCCCAGACCTTTGCCGTTGGGGCGCACGGAGAGACATTCCGAGGTCGCATCCGAAAACCGCCCGTCGCCGATGCTCAGCCACAGCCGGTCCGCTTCCCCTTCGAAATCGAACGGCATGCAAAGCGCCGGGCTGCGGTCGGCATGTTGGCAGACGCGGTCGAACAGGTCGTCCCCTTTGAGGTAGTTCACATCATAGATGTCGGGAAAGCCGTCGGCGTTGAGATCCGCCATGAGGCAGCTTGTGGTCCATTCGTTTCCGGCGAGGCCCGCCGCGCTGGTGCCGTCGGCGAAGGTGCCGTCGCCGTTGTTGATCCACAGCCGATTCGCTCCAATGTTCGCCACGTAGAGGTCCGGGAATCCGTCGGAGTCATAATCCCCGACCGCGATGCCCTGCCCGAAGCTGGTTTCGGCGAGACCGGCGGAAATCGTCGCATCGCGAAACCGGTCGCCCGATAGATTCTGAAACAGGCGATCGTGATCGCCGCCGTTGTCCAAGCCCGGGGGCCACCGGCCACCTTGCGAAAAACAGACATCCGGAAAACCGTCCCGATCAAAATCCAGAACCCCGATGCCGCCGCCCGTCAATTCAAACATCCGGCGGCGGGGTGTTTCGGGGCTGCCGTTGTGATACTCAAATCTCAAACCGGCCGACGCCGCGTCGTCGCGAAACGTCACAGCCGGCACGTTCCCAAGAGGCTCAGCGGCCGGGGACTGGGGCGGCGGTTGAAACGTCGGCACGGGATAAGACGACAGATCGACCGCGATCGCCGGGTTCGCGGCATCCGCCGTGAGTCGCAGCGGAAGATGCCGGGTTTTGCTCCGAATGGCTTCCACGTAATTGGCAAGTTCAGGAAAGCCGGCGTTCTGCTGCCGAGCCAGCAGCGACCAACCATAAGCCTCCCAAATTCGGCCCGCGTCTTCGTAGGCTTTGGCCAGTTCGAGCAACAGCCCCGGCGTCGGGCCGCGGGAAAACACGCGATCCTGAACCGCGCGAAGGCGCTCGAGTTGACGGATCCGCCGGAGGAACGGCTCGGCCCGGACCGGTTGGTTTGTCGCCGCCAGCAGTTTGGACAAATGAAAATTCGCCGCTTTGGATTCGGGAGCGAGCCGGACCGCTTCCCAATAACAACGCACCGCGCCTTCCAAGTTCCCGCGGTGCTCCGCGAGCCGGCCGCGGATCAGCCACGTCTCTCCGAACTTTTCCGCACCCGGAACCGTGTTTTCCGCCCAGGCCGCCAGCGCATCGAACCGGGCCAAGGTCAAATACTGCCGCCCCAACGCGACATAGGCCCCGGCGTGATCGGGTGCGATGTCCAACGCCTTTTGCAACAGCGGGACCGCTTTTTCGTTCTGCTCGTTGGAGGCCGCGTGCCACGCCAAACCCACGAGCGCATTGACATCGTGCGGCGACATCGCGGCGGCCTTTTCCAGCGTGCGCGGGTCGTTGACCGCTCCGCTCGGCCGGGCGATCAGCAGAAGTTGATTCGTCGGCTGGTCGAGCTTCACCGTGCGGAGCACAAAGGGCACCGCCTCCCGGCCGCGGCCGCACAGTCCGAGCAAGTCCGCCAGCCCGCGGTTGGCGAGGAGGTTGTCCCGATCGATCGCCAAGGCCGCCCGGTAGTCTTCTTCCGCCTGAGACAACCGGCCGAGGCGATGATGGTTGAGATCGGCCGTCAACAAGAGCGCCGAAACGCGGGTGTCCGATGGACCGGACTCGGCTTTATTCGCATACTCGATGGCTCTCGCAAAGTCTTTTCGGGCGACGGCGCAACGGGCCGCGATCAACGCCGCCTCGCTGAGCGAGGGATCAGATTCCAAGGCGGAGCGGGCGAGGTCTTCGGCCTCGGCGTTCTTTCCCGCAAGGTGCGTGATCCGAGCTTCCGCCAACAGCCGCCGCGCTCGCTCCGCGCCCGTTTCCCGCGTCGCCCACCCGACAAACCCGGCGGCGCAGACAACGAGAACCGCAATTCCCAGCAGAACCCGCCGGCATTTCGGGGGGGGCCTTTTCGCGTCCACCGGCATCGTCATGTCATAGGTTTTTATGATGGGGACAGAGGGCTTGGCATAGTTGGGGCGGCACGCCCTTTAACATTCTTTGGTAAAACACACACATAGGGTTCAGCGTCGTTTTCGGATTCATTCTTTCATCGGCACGAGACGCGAATCGTTTCCCCGCGTGTAGCGCGCGGTGCCGCCTTCGACGACGTCCAGCGTCCCGTCGGCGGGGAGATCGCGAACGATGGCCGTCTTCCCCGACGGCCATTCGATCTTCAACGATAAGACGCGATCCGCCGCGCCTAAGCCGAACTGAAGCCAACGTTCGTTCGTGGCCTGAAAACCATCGCCCGCGGTGAGTTGCTTGGTCCATTGCTTCCCGTTCGCTTCCACGCGGACAATGCTGCCGACGGCGTCGCGGGCGGTTCTGGTCGCGTGCAGCCACACCCCCAGAAAATGCCCTGTCCCAGTCGAGGCATTGGTGAGCAACGCGGCCGGCTCGTTGATTTGGGAAACGACAAAATCCATCCGTCCGTCCCGGTTCCAATCCAGGCGGGCCAGACCTCGTCCCAGATGCTTCTTTTCAAAAAATTCGCCCAGTTCCCGCGCGGGGATTTCGGTAAACCGCGCGTGTCCGTCGTTCCGGAAAAACTGCGCGGGCATGCGATACGCCTCGCCTCGGTCCCGAAAGTCATCGACGTGACCGTTGGCGACGACCAGATCGGGATCGCCATCCAGGTCCGCATCGAGAAACTGAGTCCCCCAGCCCACGTAAGGCAAACTCGGCGCGGCGAGTCCGGCCGTGTTGGTTCCGTCGAGGAACAGGCCTTCCACGTCCTGGATGTAAAGCGTGTTCGATTCATCTTTGAAGTTCGTGACGAAAAAATCCAATCGGCCGTCGCCGTTGGCATCGTCCGCCGCGATGCCCATGCAGGCCATCGCCAGGCCGTTCATGTTGAAGCCCAGGCCGCTGAGAAAGCCCTCGTTCTCAAACCGGATCTCGGCGGAGCCCGCGGTTCGGGCGCTTCGCAGCAGGAAGTTCGGGACCTGGTCGTTGGCCACAAACAGGCAAGGCCGGCCGCGTTCGTGCAAATCGAAGGCGACGACGCCCAGGCCTTTCGCGTCTTTGACCGGAGCCGACGAGACCGCCGCTTTCTGCCATCCGAACGCGCCGTCCCCGCGGTTGATGAGCACGCGGTCGGGCACGCCGTCGAAGTTGGAGGGGGAACAACCCTTGCCGTTGCAGATCGCCCAATACACGTCGGGCGCCGTGACATAATTCACGTCGAACAGGTCGGGAAGCCCGTCGGCGTTCAAGTCCACCATCACGCAGACTCGTGGTCCAGTCTTCGAGGGCCAGACCCGCCTGCTCCGTCACGTCCGTAAATGTGCCGTCGCCGTTGTTGTGATACAGGCGATTCCGCCCGACGTTCGCGACGTAGACATCCGCAAACCCGTCGCCGTCAAAATCACCCGCGGCCACGCCTTGCCCAAATCCACGGTTTCCCAACCCCGCCTGCTCGGTGACATCGGCAAATCGTCGTCCCTCCAAGTTCCGAAACACGCGATCAGCCGACTCTTCCGAAGCGGTCGGCTCCGCCTCGCCGTGCAACCACTTCCCGCCCTGGGTGAAGTACAAATCCGGCCAGCCATCGCCGTCGAGATCGAGCACCGCCACGCCGCCCCCGGTCTGCTCGAACATCCGCGTCCCCGGAGTGGAGGGATCGTCACCGTTCCGGTAGACGAACTCGATCCCGGCGGCGGACGCTTCTTCAAAGCGGATCGACGCCGGCGTTGGCTGGTTCGTGGGTCGCGAGTCATGGGCTGGCACGGGCGTGAGGCGAAGATCACACGCCGGGAAATGCGACAAGTCGTGTTTCAAAGCCAGGTCGCAGGCGGAAACGGTTCGGGGCGGGTCGTCTGCAAGCTGGAACGAGAGCCGGGAGAGCACGGTGTGCGGCCAGTCGGCGTCGGGGAAATACCCGCTCGCCGTGCGGGCCCAGGCGCAGGCTTCCCAAATCCGGCCGGTTTGCTCCATTAACTCGACAATTCGCTTGAAAGCCGTTTCGCTATGTCCCTGCGAGCGGAGGGCTCGATCCAAAGCCTGGGTGAGATCGAACAGTTGGCCCGCCCGCCGCGTAAAATCCGCTCCCGGCAATTCGCCCATCAGGTTTAAGACCTGCCCCAACTGGTAGGTCGCCCTCCGATGGGTGGGAGCCCGGCGAACGGTCTCCCAAAAGCAGCGCGCCGCCGAAGCCAATCGACGGTGCCTGCGAGCCCACAATCCGCGGACATACCAGATGTTGGGATGGGTTTCCGCATTCGGGGGCAACCGGGCGGCCCAGTGCTCAAACGGCGACGCCTCGCCTTCGACAAGCAATTCCCCGAGCATCGCCTGGGCCGCCAGAAAATGCGGATCCCGCGCGACGATTCTCTCGAGCAGCGGCCGGGCGGTCGCCGCGTCGCCATCGACGTAGAACGCATAGGCGGCCAATCCCGCTTGCACGTTCAAATCCTCCGGGTGCTGCTCTGCAGACCGGGACAGATATGCGCGCTGCTCCATCGGGCGTTCCAAGTCGCCAAAGATCGCGAGCAACTCGAGGGAGCTCCGCCCGCTTTTGACCAGGTAGAAAAAATGCGGGCGGGATTCCCAAGGCCGGCCCGTCATGGCCAAGAGATAGGCCAACCGTTCGTGGACCGCCGCGTGCGCGGGCCGATGCTTGATGATGTATCGAAACTCCGCTTCGGACCGCGACAGCCGGCCGATGGAACGGTAGATTTCTCCCAAACCGAGGGCCGCTTCGATCGCGGTGGAGGAGCCATCGCGGGGCACGCTTTGAAAATAGGGAATGGCGCTGGCAAACTTTTCCTCGCGCATGTAGGCTTCGCCGGCGACGACCTGAGCGTTCCCCCACAGCGAATGGGATTCGGGGATTCGCCCCGCCAGCCGGCGTGCTTCCGCATAACGTCCGTCTGCGAGGGCCATTCGGGCCTGGCGGTAAACCGCGCGGGGCGGCCGGTTCGCTGCTCCACGGCCGCCACCAAAAGCCCGCCGCTCCCAACCCGGCCGCTCCGGCGAGGAGCCAGAGCAGCCGCCGCGGACGTATGCGAGAGCTTGCCATGTCCACCACATCGTCTACGGCGTGAGCTTGAAGTCAAACGGCTTGTCTTCGCTGTCCGGAGTGACCGTGGCCTTGAGGTCGGACGATTCGGGATTGGCGTATTTCTCCGGCAGCGAAGACTTGGAGCCGGAATCTCCGCCGCCATGACCCGCGGGCGCCCCTCCGCCTTTCATAAACTCGGCATGTGCGGACTCCTCCGTCTGGCCTCCGGACGACGAGCCCGTAGTCACCAGCACAACATAGTCACCCGCCGCTGCGCCGTCTCCGTCATCATAAGTTCGCAACGCATATTCGCCTTGGGCATTGGTTTTTCCCGTGGCCGCGGGCCGATTCTCGTTCGGTTTCACATTGACCGGAGAGAAGGTGACGTAGGCGTTCGGGAGCGGAGCCCCGGCAAACGTGACTTTCCCCTTGACCGGATAAACCGGAACGCGTTCTTCGTCGCCTTCGGCACCGGCGCACCCCGCAATCACACAGGGCAACAAAATCCCCAGGCAAAAAACAAGCCCATGATGGCATCGAATCATTCTCAAAATCCCCGCAGAAAAAAACAGGAAACAACATTATAAAAAAAGGGGCTACCGGGACAGTAACCCCTTAAGAGACTGGGATCGAAACGGGGCAATCGGCGATTAGAAGTTTTTCACGATGTCGCTGCCCGCAATCGAACCCAAGGCTCCCCAAATTCCATAGGGGCTGGGTGTGCGTCCCTGGCCTTGTCCGCCGGACGGGGCGGCCGCGGAATTCCCCACGTAGATACTGTTGCTGACGAACCGCACCGCTCCGTCGCCCATCAGGCAATGCACGCCGCCGATGTGACGGCTGCAGGGTTCGAACACTCCATCCGCGCCGTCCCAGCTGCTGTTCATGCAGCCGCCTTTGTTGGGACCGAGAACGGTGGTGATGCCCGTAAAGCCAGGTGCCCCGTCTGTCCAGCGGGTGCCGGACCAGGCCCCCACGCTGCCCGAGTAGGCTCCATTACTGATGGTGCTCAAGCAAGTGATCGGACTGGTTCGGCTGCCGAGGCCCTTGTGAACCACACCGTCCGACACCAATTTGCTGCCATTTTGAGCTTGGGTGTGCTCGGCCATCAAGATCGTGTTGCTGGGACCGTCGATGATGTCCCGCAGCCGCGTGCACCGGCCGTTGCTGCCGTCCCGGTTGTCGCCCAGGGACGGGAAGGGCCCGCGCAAGCCGCGCCCTCCATTCCCCGCCCATTGATTGAAATCCCAGGTGGTGTCGCCGCGGCTGAAACAGTAGTTGGTTTTGCCGATCGTACCTCCGGCCAGAGTTTCGGTATCCGAGGGACACAACAGGGCCGGCAACTTGATTCTGTTTGGGGCAAAGTTTTGATCCCAAGGAACCCGGGTGATGTTTCCTGCGAATTGCTTGTAAAGCGGTCCCTGGTCCATGTAGGGGAGAAGCCCCACATGCCCGCTTCTCCGCCGGGGATTGACGTTCGCGTGCGTCGCCCCATAGACGAACATCCCAAAGTTGTCGTGATAGTTGTGAAGCGCCAGACCGAGCTGCTTGAGATTGTTCTTGCAGGTACTTCGCCGGGCGGCCTCCCGGGCTTGCTGCACCGCCGGCAATAGAAGTGCAATCAAAATCGCGATGATCGCAATGACGACCAACAACTCAATTAACGTAAACGCAGATCGCTTCCAGAGACGCATGCTTTTCCCTCCCAATCAAGTACAAACAAAAACGAATGCATTGACGGGTGAATTCTCGATGTCGGTATGAGCGATGCTGTTCAGCCCAAAAACCATTGGGGTCACGAAGAGTTGAACAGCGAGATTTCTGAGAAAGGAATAATCTGCAGGGGTGAGACGGGGTTGGTAAAAACACTTTCAGTGCAAATACCAACAGTATGCCTGTGAAGGATGACGTTAACCGATAAAAACAAATAATACGCTATGAGTTACCCGACTCGCTGGCCGATTTCAATAGCGTAAAGCGACTTTTTTTCAAAATATTTTGCTTTTCCAGCTTATGGGCGAAACTTTTCTGAAATCTTGGGGTTACTTGTGGGGTTTTACCCAGGTTTTGCAATGGGTATTTTCCCTAGTATAGTATTCATGCGCTGAGAGTTGCGCGAGAAAACTTGGCATCGTTACGGGTGGATGATGTTTTCCATGCGGTTCAGCGTCGTCTCTTGGTCCCGGCCACGTTGGGCCTCGCCAGACTGACGGTACCATTCCACAAGCAATCGCCGAACCTCGAGCAGCGTGGGGTTGTAGGCAAGCGATTTTTCCGCGGCGGCGATTCCCTCGCGGAGCCGGCCCAGATGAACCAGCGCATCCGCCCGGAGCGCGTTGGCGCGATAATCGCCGGGATCGAGTGGCACCAGCCAATCCGCGCACTTCAAAGCGTCTTCCCAATTCGCCGACAGGTAGTGAATCTTCATCAAGCCCTCGTAAGCCGCCTCTTGGGATTCGGGAATCGTCCGCGCCCGCTCGAAATACCGGCGGGCCAGTTCCAGCTCGTTGTGATCGAGCGCAATCGCCCCCAGCGTGGCGAGAATCCTCCCATCGTCGGGCTCATGCTCCAGGAGACCGTCCAATGTTCGAATGAGGGACATCGGCATCGGCCGGCCCGTTTTGGAAAGATACACATACGCCCCCAATCCGAGCGCGCGGTCTTCTTCCCCTTGGGAGAGCCGGCGATGCATGTCATCGAAAAAATGGAGCGATTCGTCCCCGGGTTTTGGGTTTGCCGGCGATTGCTTGGATGGCTTCCGCAAGATGCGATGGTCGGTTTGGCTGACGTGCGAGATGTTGTTCGGGTCGCGGGCCGGCATGTGGCAGGAAACGCAGTCGTTGTTCTTCCGCGACCGTTCCGCGGGGGGCAAGCCGCAGGGATGCTGGTCGTGGCACGCGAGGCATTTGTTTCGATAGAAGGCCGTCTTTTCCGGCTCCGAGGGCACGCGGTGCGGATCGTGGCAGGAAATGCAGCCGAACGTTCCGTTGCTCTCCGCATAGCAGCGGCTCGCGCGCATCTGTTGCACGTGGCTCACCGCGCGGGCCTGGTCGTGTTCGCTCTCGGCGGGGCCGTTGACCAGCACCGTCCAGACGTCTTCGATCCGCATGCCGGGCCGAAAATCGAACTCGCTGCGGCCGTAGCGCGGAATTCGGGCCGCCGCCAAAAGATGGCATTGATAGCAAACGCTCTCGCGTTCCGCCTCGGCCAGGCGGGACGGATTGACGATGGGATCCTTCGCCTCGGCGCACGGCTCGTCTTTGTGAAACGCCACATGCTCGGCACCGGGGCCGTGGCAGTTTTCACATCCGATCGACGCCTGGAAGAACGGAGGCCGCTCGTAGCGGTTCTGTCCGCGACCTTCCGAGGCGACCCGGCCCGCGTGGCAGCTTAAACAATCGTCGGTGACCCGGCGGTCGAACCGCCGCGGGTCGTCGGGGAGATAGCCGGGAGCCAAATCCCATTTCCCCGACCGGGAATACCAATTGAGAGGCGACATAAACAGCAGGCTGCCGCGCTGGTAAATATAAGCCTTGGCCCGCCGGCCGGAGCCGACGACGTAATCCATCGTCACCGCCTGATCGAAAATCACGCCGCCGTCGGCGTCGAGCATCTTTTCGTGATGATGCATCCCGGATTCATCCGCTTGAATTTCATAATGGCGGTGCTTGCCGGGGACTTGGGGGACGTCGCCGGTCGGAACATGGCTTGGCGTTTCCGCGGTGATGCGTTCAATCGACCGGGACATGGGATGGGTCCGGAAGGATTGGACCAAATCGCGATGACATTCCGCACACGCGGCGGTTCCCACATATCCCGCCGTGGACGGAGGCTGATAGGCCGCGGGCTTGGCGGGCGGGGGCGCGGAGCCGGAGTCCTTGGGAGCAGAGCGGTTTGACAGGCTCCACGCGAACGCCGCGACGCCGGCCGCGGTGAATCCGACGAGGCAGAGCCAGCGGGCTTTGGTCCTTCCCCGGCGAGCCGCGGAGCCGGCGGAGAAAGCGGGGCGGCGGTGACGGCGATTCACAATAAACCTGTTCTGAGCGGGCTCGAGGAGAGCGACGGGCGAACTCTCCAATCGATTATGGGACGAACCGCCGAAGGGATCAATCGGAAGCAGAAATTCTCTGAAGTGCCGGACGCGCGCCCAAAATTCACCTTGGGAGAATCTCCCCCCAGCGCGTCGGAGCAATTCCGATTGCGGGCGGATTCCGCTGCGAGAGAATTCACTGAGGGTTCTTCTTTATCGTTTTTATCGTTCGGCAATGCTCGGCCGAAGACGATCTCCGCGGAGGGTGCGGCCCGTTGCGATTCGGCCATTCTCGGCGGCCGAGTGGAACCGCCGAACCCGGTTTTGATTTACGAAAGGCATTGATGGCAGATCAGCATCCGTCGTTATCGATCAACGTGCGGCCCCGCGCGGAAACACAGATTCTCTACTGCAATCGGACGGCCCTCGTGACAGATCAGGCGGGATGGATCACCGATGATCTCGAACAACAGGGACTGCTCGTTCGGCAGACGCGGTTATTGTCGCGGTATCGCTGGTCCGTCAACGGGCGCCTGTTTTGTCCGGTCACGATCTCCAACATCAGCCAGCACGCTTCGTTGGGCTATTATGCGATGCACGCGCCGGGGGTTCCCCGCGAGAAGAAAGGCGTGGGGCCGGGCGGTCCCATGGCCCAACATACGCTGGAGCTTCAGCTTCG
Source organism: uncultured Planctomycetaceae bacterium (assembly GCA_963815195.1). Classification (GTDB taxonomy): domain Bacteria; phylum Planctomycetota; class Planctomycetia; order Planctomycetales; family Planctomycetaceae; genus CAWAVN01. The sequence goes on along the minus strand of CAWFGE010000022.1, from coordinate 249,911 downwards.
CCGCCGGGTGGAGGACGGCGTGCACGAAGACGTGGACCTGACGAATTATACGCAACAAGCGATTGCCTTCCGTCTGGACTTGGAAATCGACGCCGACTTCCGCGATGTCCGCGAGATCGGCCAAGAACGCCGGCAGCACGGCGAGCGCGGGTGCGAGTGGAAGCCGAAGGGCGAGCGGGAAGCCGAGCTTCACTTTACCTACCATGCCGAAAATGCGTTCGACCACCAGGGGGAACAGGGCACGGCGGCGATCGATCGCGGCCTCAAGCTGCAAGTCCTCGATGCGGACTCGCCGCCAGAGCGGAGCGAAGAGGGGCTGTTCTTCGACATCAAGCTGCCGCCGCACGGCCGCTGGCATTGCTGCGTCCGCATGGTCCCGGAAATCAACTCAGACGTTCTCGACCGCACCGGGACATGTGACAGGTCCGAAGCCGGTTCGACGCGTTACGACCGCTTGCGAAAACGGTTTATGGACGAATCGGCCCGCGTCTCGTGCCCGACGACCGGCACGCTCGCTCGGGTGGTTGTGCGGACGTTGGACCAGGCCAAAAGCGATCTCGCCTCGCTGCGGATGTTCGACTACGACCGGTCGGACCGGCAATGGGTGCCGGCCGCGGGCGTGCCGATGTATCCCACGCTGTTCGGCCGCGACGCGCTGACCGTCGGTTGGGAATCGGCCATGCTCTCCACCGAGATGATGGAAGGCATTCTCCCGGTTCTGGCGGAGATTCAGGGAAGCGAGGTCAACGACTGGCGGGACGAGCAGCCGGGGGAAATGATTCATCAAGTCGATGCCGGGCCGCTCGCGGAATTGAATTTTACGCCCTTGGCGAAGTATTACGGGTCCACGACGACGGCGGCGTTTTATCCCTTCGTCGTGGCGGAGCTTTGGCATTGGACGGGCGACAAATCCCTGGTGGCTCCGCTCATCGAGCCGGCCATTCGGGCCGTGCAGTGGGTCCAGCGAAACATCGCGCGGAGCAACATCGGCTTTCACATCTACAAGTCCCGCTCCGAGGACGGCGTGAAAAATCAGGGATGGAAGGACTCGAGCGATGCGATCGTTTACGAAGACGGAAGCCAGGTCCCCGATCCGATTGCCACCTGCGAAGAGCAGGCGTTTGCTTACGCGGCGATGCTGGCCCTTTCCGAGACGCTGTTGTGGTTCGAGCGCGGCGACGAAGCCCGCGCGCTGTTTCATGCGGCGCGGGAATTGAAGGCCCGCTTCAACGATTCGTTCTGGGTGGAAGGCACGGGCTTTCTGGCGATGGGGCTGGATGCAAAGTGCAACCCGATTCGCTCCATCGGATCGAATCCGGGACACTGCGTGGCCGCGGGCATTGTCGAGTCCTCGCTGGTGGGCCGCGTCGTCGATCGCTTGTTTGAGGACGACCTGTTCTCCGGCTGGGGCGTGCGGACGCTCTCGTCCGAGCACCCGGCTTACGATCCCTACAGCTATCATCGCGGGACGGTCTGGCCCGCGGAGCAGGCGGCGTTTTCCTTGGGGTTCGTCCGGCACGGGATCCTCAATCGGCTCGAACAGATCTGCCGCGCTCAGTTCACGCTGGCAGACCTTTTCGAATCCTGCCGGCTGCCGGAGGCGATCAGCGGCCATCCCCGCGACTCCGCCCATCCGTTTCCCGCGGTGTATCCGCACGCGAGTTGGCCGCAAGGCTGGTCGTCTTCGGGAACAATCGCAATGGTCCAGGCGATGCTCGGTCTCTATCCTTATGCACCCCTTAACATGCTGCTCTTGGATCCGCAGCTTCCGGAATGGCTGCCGGAGATCACGCTCCACGACTTTCGCGTGGCCGGCGCGGTGGCGACGCTGCGGTTCTTCCGCAAGAAGGACGGATCCTCTTCCTACAAAGTCGAAAAGAAGGAGGGCAAACTTCACGTGCTCCGCCAGCCCAGTCCGTTCTCGCTCTCGGCCACCTACGGCGAGCGGTTGAAAGATGCGCTGATGAGTCTTTTGCCGGGGAAATAATCCGGCGGATCCTCGCCGAGCGAGGCCTTTGTGAGCGTGTGGTTTCCGGTTGGAAATCGGGGCCTTTATTTCCCCGGCGGCTCGGGAATCCCCCACACAAGAACTTTCGGGGCCTCAATTCCAAAGCGGTCGCCGCCCGAACAAAACAGCCGGGTACCCGCGCGGTCAAACCGCACCTGGATCACCCAGGACGGGGCCTTTAGCTCTTTGACTTTGACAAGTTCGCCCGGGTTCCACAGAACGATTTTGCCCTCGTGGCCCGCCGTTGCAAGCAGGTCGCCTCGGGGGCTCCAATCCAGCGTGTAAAGCTCCTTCGCCGCGCCGGGTTGGAGATGGAGCATTTTTCCCGTCGCCACGTCCCACAAGGCGACCGCCCCATCGACGTAGGCTGCCGCGATCGTTTTGCCGTCGGGACTGAAGGCCACTTCGTGGGTCATTCGCCGGGGAAAGGTTTGCAGGCGTTTGCCGGTGGAAACCTCAAACACGGGGGTCCCGAAATTCCGGTTGCCCACCGCCAGGAGTTTGCCGTCGGGGCTGAACACGGGAGAGACGGCTCCCCATCCTTCGCGGGTCACTTCGACCGTGCGGACGAGCTTCCCCGCGGGGTCGAACAGCCGGACCTGGGAAAAACCGCTGCCCTCGATGTTCGGATCGATGGTCACCGTTTCGCCGACGGCGATCAATTTGGCGTCCGGACTGAAGGCGACGTGCGTGGGATGCCCTCCGCTTTCAAACTCGAGAAGTTCGCGGCTCTTCGCGCTCTGCATCCAGATTTTCGAGGAGTTCAGTTCGCTCCAGGCGATCAAAGTCCCGTCCCGGCTCACGGCCAAATGGTCCGGTTGATTCGTGGTGACTTTGCGAACGAGGCGAAACGTCTCGTCCTCCACAATCTCGATCGACTTCCGCCAATAGAGTACCGCCAGCTCGCGGCGTCCCGGCCCGAGAGTGATTTTGTAAGGGCTTCGCTCGCCGCCGGGTTTCACCTCGGAGACAACGCGAAGCTTGTCGGCATTCCGTGGGGAAATGGGGACGAGATTTTGCTCCGGACTTTGGGCGAAAACGCGGCCAGCCATCCACAAAAAAACCAGGCACGGGAAAGCAGTGAATCCGCGCATGCGATAGCCCTTCGGAAAGAGGAAACGTTCGATCATTGCGACTCGCCGCCAACCTTCGATCGTACCGCCCCCCATCGCCGCTGCAAGTCCGCAGGGGTTTTACACCTTCAAATCGCAGAAAAGCGTGCTTGACAAAACATATACTTGAGTATAGTTTTGTCAGTGAGTGATTGGGGGTAACTATGAACACCGACAGGCAACACACGCTTGCCGAGTTGCGGAGGAAGATCCGCACTCACGAACACCATTTTCCGCAGGATTTGGAGGCGATTTCCACCGGGAGTCCCGTCTTGAACCGGCTGTTTCCCGGCGCAGGGCTAAGGCGGGGCAGCCTGGTGGAGTGGATCGGCTTGGGCGAAGCCAGCGGCGCGGGCACGCTGTCGCTCCTGGTGGCCCGGCAACTCTTCGAGAAGCACCGCCCGGCGGTTGTGGTCGACTCGGCAAAAGAGATCTATCCGCTGGCACTCCTGCCTGCGGGGAGCGATCCCGCTTCCCTGATTTTGGTCAGGCCCAATAGTGCTGGCGAAAGCCTGTGGGCCATCGAGCAGGCCCTCTGTTGTGAAGCCGTCTCGATCGTGTGGGGCGTGGTTCCCCAGCTTTCGCCGGTAGCTTATCGCCGATTGAAACTCGCGGCGGAGCGGTCGGGGAGCGTGGGGTTTTTGCTCCGCTCGGCCCCGGCTCTTAGGCAATCTTCTTGGGCCGATGTCCGCCTGGCGGTGGAGCCGCGGCCGGCCTGGGGCGAGTCGCCCTCTTTTTGCGTGCGAACGCTTTACAGCCGGGGCGAGGCCACCCAATCCAGCGTGAATGTGCAAATTGATGGGACCAGCGGATTGATCTGCGGAGTCAAAAACACCGATGAACAAACGCCTGTTGTGTCTCTGGTTTCCTGACTGGCCGATCCAGCGGCTCATCGCCGGCGGGCCGGAGCTGGGGAAGGATTTGATTTTGCTCACCGAAACCGCCGGGGGCCGGGAGTTGGTGCGGTTCTGCTGCGGAAACGCCCAGAAGCTCGGGATTCGGCCGGGGATGATGCTTTCCGAAGCCCAATCCCGGCTGGGCTCAAAAGCGAGCGTTTTCCTTAAGCCCCTCGATCGGCCAGCAGACCGCCAGGCCCTCGAGCAATTGGCGATCTGGTGCGAACGCTTCAGCCCCGCGGTCGGCTTGGAAGATTCCGAGCATCCTCAAAGCTTGTTGCTGAACGTCACCGGCGTGGCGGCGCTGTTTGCGGGCGAAGAGCCGCTGGTCGAGCAAATCGTTCGCGAGTTGGCCGAGCAGAAATTCTCCGTGCGGGTCGCGATCGGGGACACCATCGCCGCGGCTTGGGCTGCCGCGCGTTTTTTAGCGACCGATCAGCGGCCCGCGATCCTTCCCGCCGGGCAATTTGATCCAATCCGGGCTTTGCCCGTGGAGGGATTGAGGCTCGGCCCACCGCTCATCAGCAAGCTCTACAAGTTGGGCCTTCGCAGCATTGGACAGGTTTTGCAGTTGGAGCGCTCGGCCCTCAAAGCCCGCTTTGGAAAGGACCTGCTCATCCGCATCGAGCAACTGACGGGCGAGCGGGAGGAACTCATCACGCCCTGCCGGCCCGCGCCCGCTTGGGAAATCCGCCGGGACTTGGAAATCGGCACGGCGCATTTTCAAAGCATCGAACAACTTTCCCTGGCTCTGCTGCGGGAATTGTTGGAACGATTGCAAACCCGGCATTTGGGGATTTGTGAACTTTGTTATCGGCTGCTCATGGAGGACCGGACCGCTCAGGAACTCGCTCTTCGCCTGCGGGAAGCCACAGCCGACGCTCGGCATCTGGGGGAACTCTTGCGGTTGAAATGGGAGCGGTTGAAATTGAACTCGCCGGTGGTGGGGATTTATCTCAAGGCCGAGACCGTCGCCCCGCTCAAGTGGCAGGAGCTGTTGTTGTTCGCCGAGGAATCCCGGCAACAGGTCCGCCAGTTGCTGCGGCTCTTGGATCGCTTGAGCCACCGCCTGGGACCGGACGCCGTGGTCTATGCCGTGCCGGGGTCCGATCCCATTCCCGAACGCGCCGTGGAATTCCGGCCGGTCTCCAACGCATCCGAATTCCTTCCCTCCAAAGCCTGTCAATCCTTGTTGCCTTTGGACCGCCCGTTGTGCTTATTGCCGGAACCGCAGCCGATCGATGTGATGGCCGTGGTCCCCGACGGCCCGCCGTCGGCTGTGTTTTTGGAAGGTTCGCGAAAGGTGATTACGCAATGTTGGGGGCCGGAGCGCATCGAATCGGGCTGGTGGCGAGGGCCATCCATTCGCCGGGATTATTACCGCATTGAAACCCAAGAGGGCGGGCGCTATTGGATCTTCCGGCAAATCCCCGAACAAACCTGGTTCCTGCACGGCAAGACGTTTTAGTGTTTTGGATTGTTGTTTCTGCGCACAGTGCGTGTGTCTTCCGTAGCGGTGGCTTCCAGCCGCCGAGATCGATCTACGGCGGCAAGATGCCGCCGCTACGTTGATTTCACTTTGCCGCGTTAAGTTGCCCGTAAACCGGGGCTAGCCGCCCTGCGGCTAATAAATGCGACAGGTTGGCCGATGCAATATGCCGAGCTGCATTGCCTGACGAATTTTTCGTTTCTGGAAGCGGCTTCGCATCCCGATGAATTGGTGATGCGGGCGGCGGCGTTGGGATATTCCGCCCTGGCGATCACCGACCGCAACTCGCTGGCGGGGATCGTGCGGGCATTTACCGCGATTAAGAACTTGTCTCAACCGCTCAAGCTCATTGTGGGAGCGGAAATCACCCCGGCGGATGCGGCTCCGGTGGTGCTCTGGGTCAAAGACCGCGCGGGTTATGCCCACTTGTGCCGGCTGATTACCTTGGGCCGCCGGCGGGCGGAGAAAGGAAACTGCCATTTGGAATTAGAAGACATCGCCGATCACGCCGGGGGTTTGTTGGCGGGCGTGCTGCCGCCGGCGCATTGCGAAGAATTTCCTCTTTCAGAAGGCCGGCGCTATAAAGACATGTTTGGCACCGACTGTTATCTCTTGGCGGAACTGCACAGAGGGCCGCACGATCATCGCCGGGGGGAATGGCTCAAAAGCTATTCCCGTGAAACGCGGCTGCCGCTGTTGGCGGCGGGGGGCGTGCTGTTTCATATTCCCGCGAGAAAACTTCTGCATGATGTGCTCACCGCGATCCGCCATAAAACCAGCGTGGGCTTGGCGGGACAATATCTATTGCCCAACACGGAACGGCATCTGCGAAAGTTGGAGGCCATTCAATCGCTGTATGCCGATCTTCCTCAAGCTCTCGCCCGAACAATCCGCATCGCCAAAGAATGCCGATTTTCATTGGAGGAGCTTCGCTATGAATATCCCGAAGAACTCGCCCCCGCCGGGCTGACGCCGATCGACTACTTAAAAGAACTCACCCGGCAGGGAGCGAAAACGCGGTATCCCGCCGGCGTGCCGGTGCATGTTCGGAACTTGCTCGAGCACGAATTGCAGCTCATCGAGGAACTGCATTATGAAGCTTACTTCCTGACGGTCTGGGATCTGGTGCGGTTTGCCCGCTCGCAAAACATTCTCTGTCAGGGGCGGGGTTCCGCGGCCAACTCGGCCGTGTGTTATTGCCTGGGCATCACTGCGGTCGATCCCGAGCGGATTGGGCTGTTGTTCGAGCGGTTCATCAGCCGGGAGCGCGACGAAGCCCCGGACATCGATGTGGATTTTGAGCACGAACGCCGCGAAGAAGTGCTTCAATACATCTATAACAAGTACGGACGCGAGCGGGCGGGGCTGGCGGCGGTGACCATCACCTATCGGCCGCGCTCCGCGATCCGCGATGTGGGGAAGGCGTTGGGGCTGTCGCTCGATCTTGTGGACCGCCTGGCGAAGAATGCCGACCATTACCGCACGGTGGACGATTTCCCCAAGCGCTCTCGGGAAGCCGGTCTCGATCCGCAATCGGACGCGGGGCAGCGGCTCGTTTACTTCGTCAACGAGCTGCAAGGTTTTCCCAGGCATCTCTCGCAACACGTGGGCGGGATGGTGATTGCCCGCGGCCGATTGGACGAGTTCGTCCCCATCGAGAACGCCGCGATGGAAGACCGCACCGTGGTCCAGTGGAACAAGGACGATCTCGACGATTTGGGCATTCTTAAAGTGGACTGCCTGGGGCTGGGCATGCTGACCGCCATTCGCAAATGCTTTGAGCTTTTGAAGCCCAAGACGGGCCGCGTGCTGGGACTGGCGGACGTGCCCGAAGGCGACTCGCGGGTGTACGACATGATTTGCCGGGCCGACACGGTGGGCGTGTTTCAGATCGAAAGCCGGGCCCAGATGAGCATGCTGCCCCGGCTCAAGCCTCGCTGCTATTACGATCTGGTGATTGAAGTCGCCATCGTGCGGCCCGGCCCGATTCAAGGCAACATGGTGCATCCCTACTTGCGCCGGCGAAGCGGCGAGGAACGGGAAGAGTATCCGAGCGCGGCCATTCGCGAAGTCCTCAAAAAAACGCTGGGCGTGCCGTTGTTTCAGGAGCAATGCATGCAGTTGGCGATGGTGGCGGCGGGGTTTACTCCGGGCGAAGCCGACCAGCTCCGGCGGGCGATGGGGGCCTGGCGCCGGCCGGGGTTGATCGATCAATTTCGGCGGAAGCTGCTCGACGGCATGCGGCAAAACGGCTTGACGGGCGAGTTCGCCGAGCGGGTGTTTCAGCAGATTCGGGGCTTCGGCGAATACGGCTTCCCCGAATCGCACGCGGCCAGTTTTGCGCTTCTGGTCTATGTCTCCGCCTGGCTGAAGTGTTATTACCCCGCCGAGTTCGCGGCCGCGATCATCAACAGCCAGCCCATGGGATTTTACGCCCCGGCCCAACTCGTTGGCGATGCCCGCAAGCACAACGTCGAAGTCCAGCCGGTGGATGTCAATGCCAGCGATTGGGACTGCACGATCGAGAATGGAAACATCCTCCGGCTCGGTTTTCGTCTCGTCAAAGGCTTTCAATCCGCCTGGGCGGAGCGATTGGTCAAGGCCCGGCGAGAGAAGCGATTCACCTCAATGAAGGATCTTTTATTGCGGACCCGTTTGCCGTTGGGGCAGGTCACGATCCTTGCGGAAGCGGATGCATTTCGGGGCCTCAAAGACAGCCGGCGGGAATCGCTCTGGAAAGCCCTGGCCGCCGATGCGAAACCACGGCAACTCTTGTTATTCGAGCAGATCGGCTTGGACGGTTCGGTGTCGAACCTGCCGGAGATGGAACTCGAAGAAGAAGTCTATGCCGACTATCACACCACGGGGTTGTCGCTTCGCCCGCACCCCATGAGTTTTCAGCGCGAGCGATTGAACCTGATCGGGATCCGGCCCAACGGCGAGCTTTCCAAGTTGCCGAACAATGCCTCGGTCAAAGTCGCGGGAATCGTGCTGCTTCGGCAGCGTCCCAGCACCGCCAAGGGCATTACGTTCGTGACGATCGAAGATGAAACGGGAACCGCCAATCTCGTGCTGCATCAAGCCGTGTGGGAGCACTACCGCCAGATCACTCGCCATTCCCCGGCGTGGATCGTTCGCGGAAAACTCGAAACCAAAGACACGGTGATCCACGTCGTCGTGCACCGCGTGGAGGATCTCGCCGACCGCCTCGCCGCCCTCGAAATCAAAAGCCGCGACTTCCGCTGAAGTCGCTTCGTTTGCCTGAAAGCTTCAAACCAGCCTCAAGACACCGGTTTGAGGATCAGCAGGCCCAAAGGGGGCAACGTGAGGTTGATGCTTTGTTTCTTGCCGTGGGATGCGACTTTCTCGCTGTAGATGCCGCCGATGTTGCCCACGTTCGAGCCGCCGTAGATCTTGGCGTCGCTGTTGACGACTTCCTTATAGAACCCGGCGGCGGGGACGCCGATGCGGTAGTTTTCATGGACCGAGGGCGTGAAGTTCCCCACGATCACCAGGAAATCGCTGCGGTCCTTGGCGTAGCGGATGAAGGCGAACACGCTGTTTTTGTGGTCGTCGCATTGGACCCACTCGAAGCCCTCCCCTTTGAAGTCCACTTCATAAAGGGCCGGTTCCGTGCGGAACTTGTGGTTCAAATCCCCAACGAACCGCCGGATGCCATCGTGGTTTTCGTGCCCGAACAGGGCCCAATCGAGTTCGCCGTCGTGGTTCCATTCGGTCCACTGGGCGAACTCGCCGCCCATGAACAGCAGCTTCTTGCCGGGCATCGCGTATTGATAGCCGTAGAGCAGCCGCAGGTTGGCGAACTGCTGCCAATAATCGCCCGGCATCTGCGAGATCAAAGCCCGCTTGCCGTGGACGACTTCGTCGTGCGAGAGCGGCAGCACGAAGTTTTCGGTGAAGGCGTAAATCATGCGGAACGACAAATCGTTCTGATGGAACGACCGGTGGATCGGGTCGCGGTGCATGTAGCGGAGGGTGTCGTTCATCCAGCCCATGTCCCACTTCATGTTGAAGCCCAGGCCCCCGGTATAAACCGGATGCGAAACGCCGCCCCAGGCGGTGGACTCCTCCGCGATGGTCAAAATGCCCGGAAACTCGCCGTGGAGCACCGTATTGGTGTCCTTGAGGAACCCGATCGCCTCGTTGTTTTCCCGGCCGCCGTGCTCGTTGGGGATCCATTCGCCTTCGTTGCGGGAGTAATCCAGATAAAGCATGGAGGCGACCGCATCCACGCGAATGCCGTCCACGTGATACGTGTCCAGCCAAAACCGGGCGCGATTGAGCAGGAAGTCCTTGACCTCGAACCGGCCGTAGTTATAGATGTAGGTTCCCCAATCGGGATGAAAACCTTTGCGGTCGTCGGAGTGCTCGTAGAGGGCGGTGCCGTCGAATCGGCCCAGGGCGTGGCCGTCGGTGGGAAAGTGCGCGGGGACCCAATCGATCAACACGCCGATCCCCGCCTGATGGCAGAGGTCCATGAAGTACATGAAATCGTGGGGCGTCCCATATCGGCTCGTCGGGGCATAATAGCCCGTCGCCTGATAGCCCCAGGAGCCGTCGAAGGGAAATTCCGCAATCGGCATCAACTGCAGGTGCGTGTAGCCCATCTCGTGGACGTAGTTGATGAGCATGTCCGCGAGTTCGTGGTAGGTATAAAACTGTCGGCCGTCCTTGGGCCGCTTCCACGAGCCGAGGTGCACTTCGTAAATCGAGATCGGTTTTTCGTGCCAATTGGTGGTCTTGCGGGCCTCCATCCAGTCGGCATCGTGCCATTCGTAACCGCTCAAATCATAGACGATCGACGCCGTCTTGGGCGGCTGCTCGGCATGGAAGGCGAAGGGGTCCGCTTTTTCCAAGAGGCGGCCTTCCTGGGTCCGCACGCCGAATTTGTAGGCGTCCCCGTGCTTCAGGCCCGGCACAAACCCCGACCACACGCCGCTGTCGGAACCCCAGAGATAATAGCCTTCGCCCGGCTGCCAGTGATCGGCGTCGCAGAGTACGGAGATTTCCTTGGCATTAGGGGCCCAGACGGCGAACCGCACCCCGTCCACGCCGTCGACTTTGTCTGGGTGTGCGCCGATTCTTCGATACATAATGCCTCAAGTCCTCGATCTACTTCCCACTGGCGAGTCGGCCGCTCCTCAACGTTCGGACAGGCAAATCACAAGCCATCCGGCCCAAAACGCCTGGATGGTAGCAACCCGGATCCCGCGTGGCAATGCTCTCACATGGGACTTTCGGCATCACCCGGGGACTACGAAGAGGCATCGACCACAAAGGCACGAAGAACGAGAGGGGAACGCAGCAAGATGTTGGAGTCCACCAGGATCACGATGACCGATCCTGATACATATTTTCGCGGCTGTCGTCAAAATGGGGATTGGTTGAAGGTTGTTTACTCACGAAACCCCTCAAACGCTGCTGCCATTCTTCGTAAGAAAGGCCATCAGGGCGAATTGGTGCCGCAACTTCGTCTCCTTTGGGAACGCTCTCCGGAACTTGACGATCTGCCTGTTCGATCAAGTGCCGAACGTACGCTTCAACGCTGGCCAACCCGGCGGCGAAAGCGCGGGACTCCAACTTCGGGTCATCGGGCAATTGAATTTGCATGGTTTTCATCTCCTTCCTTCCCCTCACAGTACATGTTTTCATTGCCAAGGTCAAAAGGGATCGAGCTCATGGGCTTTGGGGTGGAGCCCTTGGCCCATCGCGATTTCGCCGAGTTTTTTTGAGGCGGACGCAGCGATCCCGTTGTGCCCGGAAATCGGAGGCGGTCCGCCGGGAGGGGACGGGCAGGCTTGCGGCGGCGTCCGGGGAAAGAGTAGCATTCGTCCGTCAGACCCGATACACTTGGGAAGATGCTGGCGATGATGCGGATTTTGAGGATTACGAATCGGAATTGACGGACAACGGGCGACCTATCACAATCACTTAGAGAGGGTTGCGTTTTCATCCCCCGATCCCCAACCCCTCGAAAAACCGTCTGGTGACCGCGATCGATCATTTCCACCTGAATCCTGTTTGATCCATTTTGCTGGAACTATTGGCTTGGGAAGGAGTTTGCATCCGTGCAAATTGCGATTACGTGCCGTCATGGAAACATCCGCGATGAAATGCGGGAGTACATCAATGAGAAATCTCAAAAACTGTTAACCTACTTTGAACGGCTGACTGCGATTGAGGTCACCGTGGACTTCAACAAGGACCACATTCGGGTGGAAATGCTGGTCGATAGCGAACACAAGCACAATTTCGTGGCCCACGATATGGGAGAGGACGTGCCGGGCACCTTTGACAGCGTGCTGCACAAAATGGAGCAGCAGATCCGAAAATACAAAAGCAAGATTCAAGACCACCGCCGGGACGTGGCGCTCGGCGAACTCGCCTCGCCCGCCGTCGAGGCGGAAGCCGAAGGGGAAGAATCGTAGCGGTTCGGCATTCGCCCCTATTGGCGGAGCGTTCGCGACGAAAAATGGTTATCTCACGAGGGGATTTTGAAAATCCTCCGAATTTCTCCGCCCTGCATTTGGGGCAGCGGTTTAGACATAAAATGTTCGTACGATGAGGAGTGATGCATGAAGTTATCGGACTTCGTGGTTCCCGACGCGATTCTTCCCAATTTGCAGGTGGAGTCGAAAGAGGCGGCCATTCGGGCGATGGTCGGGAGCCTGAAGAACAGCGGCAAAATCCCCGCCCAAGATGAAGAAAGCATAGTCGCCGCCATCTTGAAACGGGAAGAATTGGGTTCCACCGGCATCGGCAACGGCGTCGCGGTCCCGCACACCAAACACCCGTCCGTGGATCACCTGGTGGCCACGGTGGCCATCGCCCCCGAGGGCGTCGACTTTGCCAGCCTGGACGGCGAAGCCGTCTATATTCTGTTCCTGCTGGTCTCCCCGCCGGAACGCCCCGGAGACCATCTCCGCGGCCTCGAAAACATCTCCCGCCACCTCAGAAATCAGAATTTCTGCAACTTTTTGAAGCAATCAAAATCCAACAAGGAAGTCATGGACCTATTGCAAGAGGCGGACGACAACCAACTCGATTGACACCGGCGGATGCCCCGCTGGATTTCTTTCCCAACCGCATCAAAGGAACCCCACATCGGCTGCGCGAGAATCCCCTTTTCCCTCACGCCGCGTCCGCGGAGACCCATGTTCCCAGAGGAGTCAAAGCCCGTCATGGAAAATCAACCCTTGCATCAGCGGAAAGTTGTTGTGACGCTGGAAGATGGATTGCACATGCGTCCCATGTCACAAATTGCCCATGCGACGGGAGGTTTCGACGGCGAAGTGACAATTCAGCGGGCGGACGGGCCCCCCGTGAATGCCAAGAGCATCTTCGATTTGCTCACCTTGCGGGCCGAGAGCGGGATGGAGCTCGTGCTAAGGGCCCGGGGCGAAGGGGGAGGCGAATTGCTCGACCAGTTGGTGGCTTTGTTTGACGCCAATTTCGAATGGGATTCTTCGGACTCCTCGGAAGACGAGTTTGCCGAGGACGAGGAGCCTCCGTCCGCCTCCGAGCTGCTCGGCCCCTGCCGGCAAACTGCGGAACCTGAATGACCAGGCCGGGTTAGATACCTGGGACTCCCGCCGATTCCTGTCTTCATCGTCTACAATCCAGCCTGGGCCGATTCACCGGCTTTCGGATATTTTCCATGCCTCGCCGAATCCCGCATTCGCGAGGTGCCTTCGGTAAGCGAACATGCTCATCAAACGCGGAATTGCGGTCTCACCCGGCGTGATCAGCGGACCGGCCTTTGTGCTGGGGGCCGAGGATTTCCGCATTCCGCACCGGTTCGTCCGGGTGACGGCGGTGGAATCGGAAATCGCCCGCTTCCGGGCCGCGCTCGATGCCGTCTGTGAAGAGATCCACGAGAACGAGCAGCTCGCGGCGGCCCAGTTGGGCAAACAATACGGGCAAATCTTCGCGGCCCATCTCCAAATGGCCCGCGATCCGCAATTCATCGAGGAAATCGAATCCCTCATCCGCGACAAATGCTACTCGCCCGAGTTCGCTGCCAGCTTCGTTCTCCGGCGCAACGCCAAGGTGCTCCAGAACTTAGGGAACACGTACCTCGCCGAACGCGCCGCGGACGTCATCGACCTCAAAAAGCGGATGCTGAGCCATCTTTTGGGCGAACGTCGGCAGTCGCTGGCCCACCTGACCACGCCTGTGATCGTGCTCGCGCACAATCTGACCCCCAGCGAAACCGCCCGGCTCAACAAAAAATACGTGCTCGGGTTCGCGACCGAAGTCGGCGGCCACACCAGCCACACCGCCATTCTGGCCGGGGCGCTCGAAATCCCCGCCGTGGTCGGGGTCGGGGCGTTTTTGTCGGATGTCTCCGGCGGGGAGACGGTGATTCTCGACGGCAATCACGGCGAGGTCATCATCGACCCCGACGAATCCGCCCATGCGAAATACCTCGATTCCCACGCCCGATACGTCACGGTCCACCAGCGGCTGGAAGGGCTGAGAACGCTCAAGTCGGAAACCCACGACGGCGTTCGCATCCAAGTCCTGGGGAACATTGAGTTTCCGGAAGAAGCCCAGCATTGCGTGGAGCGGGGAGCCGACGGCGTCGGCCTGTATCGGACGGAATTCCTCTACCTGAAAAACGACCGCGAACCGACGGAAGAAGACCATTACAAAGCCTATTGCAAGGTGATCGAGGCCTTTCCCACGCAACCGGTGGTGATCCGCACCCTGGACTTGGGGGCCGACAAAGTGCCCGGCGGGTTCCCGGACCGGTTCCACGGCGGAAACCCGGTGCTGGGGCTGCGGAGCATTCGGCTGAGCCTGCAAAACCTGCCGCTGTTTAAGACCCAACTGCGGGCGATTCTGCGGGCAGCCGTGCATGGGGACGTGCGGATGATGTTTCCCCTGGTCTCGTCGCTGCTCGAATTTCGGCAGGCCAAGATGGTCATGGGCGACGTGATGGAAGACCTGGAGGAGCACGGCATCCCCTTTAAGCGGGAAGTGCCCGTGGGCATGATGGTCGAAGTCCCCGCCGCCGTGATGCTCGCCGAGGACTTCGCCCGCGAAGCGGACTTTTTCTCCATCGGCACAAATGATCTAATACAGTACACTCTGGCGGTGGACCGGGCCGACCCGGCCGTGGCGTCATTATACAGTTCCGGCGATCCGGCGATTTTGCGGCTGATCCGCCGCGTCGTGGAAGCCGGCCACAAAGAGCATATCCCCGTCACCGTGTGCGGCCAAATGAGTTCCAGTCCGATGTATGTTCCGTTGTTGATCGGAATGGGCCTCCGGCAACTCAGCGTCACGCCGCATGCGATTCCGGAATTGAAAGAAATCATTCGAAAAATCACCATCCCCCAAGTGGAAGAAATCGCGGCCCGGGCCCAGACCTTGGAAGTCGCGCGGGACGTGGAGAATTATCTGCAAAGCGAACTGAAAAAAATCTCCCCGGACTCCTACGTGTGAGCCTCTGGTTCAGCATGTGGAGTGGGCGGGGAGAACCTTGATGTCGATTTCGTAAGTCCTTACATTCGTGATACAACCTCATTAGCCCGCAATCATAAAACCTCACCAGCCCGAAGCGCAAGCGAGGGTTTTCCTAAATTCAACCCTCGCTTGCGCTTCGGGCTAATAAATCCAGTTAGGATCTGCGGAAACTCTGATGATTCTTACAAGCAAACATTTGGTTTAGATTTTGGTGCGTATTCGTTTTTCGTCATTGTCGGATCGTTTTGGAATGAATTGGCCATCTCAGGGCGGGGGCGCATCTTCGACATGAGCCCCCAGGCAACGACCGTTCGCAAGACAAGCCGGACCGGCGGCCAGCCGTTATCCTCCGCTTTGCGCTCCACTTGCGGCGTCTCCAGCCTTCCCTCGGCCCTTGGGTCTTTGCAGGAACCGCTGGCACAAATCGGCCGGCAGGCAGACGAGTTGCCTGGGCCGATGTCCCGCCGGGTTCCGAGTGAAGCCGCCAAGCCAGCCCCAATCGAAACGGACGGACAAACGAATCTCGAACCCCTCCAAGGCAAATCTTCGTACCACCCCATCTCCCCCTGCCCAACGAAGCTTCACCGGAGTGATTTGATCGATCAATCGTCCCGGAACACAACGCTTTGGCAGCGTCAGGAACTGGCATTGATGCGGAGCAGCGGCCCGTTTGTCGGGGTTCGGCGCACCGGTCGTTTTTCGCGATTCGATTCGCGGCGAAAGGTGTTTTCCGAACATGAAAAAAGAAATGCTCATCAACGTTCTTCAGCCCGAAGAGAGCCGGATTGCCATCGTTGAAGACGGCGTCCTCGAAGAACTTTACGTCGAACGCAACAGCGCCGAGAACTTCGTCGGCAACATCTACAAGGGCCGGATCGTCAACATCGAGCCGTCCATTCAGGCGGCGTTTGTGGACTTCGGCGTCGGGCGGAACGGGTTTCTGCACGTCAGCGACGTGGAATACCAATACTACAAAGCCCTCCAGCCGCAAAACGGCCGGCGGTCCGAAGAAAAGGATTCCCGCGGCCGAAAAATCCGCCACAACGACCGCAGCCCCCGCAACAAGCCCCCGATCCAAGACATCTTCAAGCGCGGCGACGAAGTGCTCGTGCAGGTCATCAAGGAAGGCCTGGGCACCAAAGGCCCGACGCTCTCGACCTACATCAGCATTCCCGGCCGGTATCTGGTGCTGATGCCCGGCCTCCAGCGGGTGGGCGTCAGCCGGAAAATCGCCGACGACGATGTCCGCCGGCAACTGCGGGCCGCGCTCAACGAACTCGATCCGCCCGAAGGCCTGGGCTTCATCATCCGCACCGCCGGGATCGACCGCACGCAAAAAGACCTCCAGCGCGATATGAACTATCTGCTTCGGCTGTGGCGGGTGATCGTGCGGCGGATCAAAAAATCCCCCGCCCCCTTCGACGTCTATGAAGACAGCGACATGATCATCCGCACGATCCGCGACATTTATAACGCCGAAATCGACAGCGTGCTGATCGACCAGGAAGAAGCCTACGAACGGGCCTCCGAATTCATGAAAATCGTCATGCCCAAGCACGTCGATCGGGTCCAGCTTTACGACGGCAAAGAGCCGTTGTTCCACAAATACGACATCGAAGAGGAAATCACCCGCATCCAAAACCGGCACGTGCCCCTCAAAGGCGGCGGGTCGATTGTGATCGACCAGACCGAAGCTTTGGTGGCGATCGACGTCAACAGCGGCAACTTCCGCGCGGACGACGACGCCGAGAAAACGGCCTACCAGGTGAACCTGCGAGCCGCGGAAGAAATCAGCCGTCAAATTCGCCTCCGGGATTTGGGGGGCGTGATCGTGAACGACTTCATCGACATGCGGGAGGAAAAGCACCGCCGGTCCGTCGAACGCACGCTGCGGGAAGCCGTCAAACGCGACCGGGCCCGCACGAAGATCCTGCGGATCAGTCCGTTCGGCCTCGTGGAAATGACCCGCCAGCGGATTCGCCCCTCGTTGCGCCGGAACACCTACGAAAACTGCCCCTGCTGCAACGGCACCGGCCAGGTGAAGACCGCGGAGAGCGTGGCCATCGACGTGATGCGGCTGTTGATGACCGCCGCGAATCACAAAGGCGTCAAACGGGTCAATGTGGAAATCCACGAGCGGGTGGCGAATTACCTCAACAACCGCAAACGCCGGGAAATCACGTCCCTGGAAGAACGCAGCGAGCGTGACGATCAACGTCATCATCCGCACAGACGTGGGACCGGAGCACGTCATCATTCAGGGAACCGACGAAATCGGAAACGAAGTCAAAAATCTGGCCCTGATTGACTCGTAATTCCCTCCCGCAGGCGATACACTTTTCCTTTCCCCAAAGCGGGACCCACGCGTAATCAACGTGAGCGGAAGGGCGCTAGCCCCCGGCCTTTTCAACGGAAACTTGGAAATTACAAGGCCGGCGGCTAGCGCCTTGCCGCTCAAAACGCAAGCAGCCGCTACGAACACACTATTTAAGCCTTGGTTAAAACGAAAGATTTTGAAGATGTTTGCCATCATTGCCGATGGGGGCCGCCAGTACCGGGTCAGCCCCGGGGACCGTCTTTCCGTGGATTTGCGCAGCGACGCCAACGTGGGCGATGCGATCACGTTTGATGCGGTGTTGTTAGCCAATGGCGGCGCGGGCAGCGTGATCGGTCAGCCGACGATCAGCGGGGCCACCGTCCAAGCCAAGGTGATTTACGCGGAGGAAAAAGGGCCGAAGCTCGAAGTCCAAAAACTCCGCCGACGCAAAAACTCCCGCCGGCACACCGGCCACCGCCAGAAATATACCGCGGTCCAGATCGAAGACATCAGCGTCCCCGGCTTGGAAATCGTGGAACAGCAAGAACCGGAATCCAAACCCGAGGAAACACAGGCCCCCGCCGCGGAAACCGGCAGCGAACAAGCGGAATCCTAAGTTATCGGCGAGCCGAGCCGCGTAAGCGGCCGGGTTCAATTATGAGCCGCGCACGAAGTAAGCGGTCAAGCGGAACCGCTTACTTCGTGCGCGGCTCTTCAAGCACCGCGGGACTTCCCTGCGGTGTTTTTTGTTGAAAGGACCCAAAGGATGGCGGATTGGGATCTCGAGTCGATTCGCTCACAATTCCCGGCGTTTCAGCGAAAACAAAACGGCGAGCGGGTGGCATATTTCGATGGGCCGGCGGGAAGCCAGGTGCCGGCCCGAGTCGCCGAGGCCGTTTCGCGGTATTTGCTCACCACAAATGCGAACCACGAGGGCCCGTTCGCCACGAGCCGGGAAAGCGATGCCCTGCTTGAGGAAGCCCACCAAGCCGGGGCCGATTTCGTGGGAACGGACGATCCCGGTTGCGTCAGTTTCGGCCCCAATATGACGACATTGACCTTCGCCCTCAGCCGGGCTTTGGGGCGGACTTGGAAACCGGGCGACGAGGTCATCGTCACCCAATTGGATCACGATGCCAATGTCACGCCCTGGGTTTTGGCCGCAAAAGATGCCGGGGCTTTGGTTCGGCACGTGCGAGTGCGCCCGGAAGACTGCACGCTGGATTGGGAGGATTTCCGCTCGAAGTTGTCGAGCCGAACCCGTTTAGTGGCCGTGGGTTATGCTTCCAACGCCACCGGAACGGTCAACCCCATTGCGGAGATGATTTCCGAAGCCCATGCCGCGGGGGCGGAGGTGTTCGTGGACGCCGTGCATTTTGCGCCGCATCGCTTGATCGACGTGTCGCGGTTGGATTGCGATTTTTTGGCGGCGTCGGCATATAAATTCTTCGGCCCGCACGTGGGCTTAATGTACGGCAAGCGAGACCGTTTGGAGAATCTCCCCGCCTATAAGCTTCGGCCAGCTCCCGATTCGCTGCCGGGCAAATGGATGACCGGCACCCAAAACCACGAAGGCATTGCGGGACTGCGGGAGGCGATCGAATATCTCGCTGATTTGCCGGGAGACCGTGGCAAAACAAAAATAGCTCGGCGGGACGCGTTGATTGAATGTTATCAGCAAATCCGCGCACATGAGGACGTTTTGTGCGAAAAACTGTTGGCGGGGCTAAAAGCCTTGCCGCAACTGCGAATCTGGGGGATTTCCGATCCAAATCGGCTGGCGGAGCGGGTGCCGACGGTGTCCGTCACTCATAAGACCAAGACCCCGCTGGAGTTGGCGGAAAAGCTCGGCGAGCGGGGCCTGTTTTGCTGGGCGGGCAATCATTACGCCCTGCCGTTTACCGAAGCGATGGGCCTGGAACCCGCCGGCACTTTGCGAATCGGCCTTTTGCACTACAATTCCGAAGAGGAAGTGGACCGCTTGCTTGAGGCTTTGGCCGAGCTGATGTGATGTGAGCACCATTCGAAAAGAATCTGTCGGATCATCAGCCGCAACGCGATCGCGTCCGATTGTCACTTGGAACCGGGGCTAGCCGCCTGCGGCTAATGAATTTTGCAGCTAGCCTCCGTGAAAATCTGATGAACGTTTCCGGAGGAGCCTCTGCTGCCGTTGAAACCGCCGACAAGCGCTCGGCGAGCCTTGCAACGCCTGGGCGCTTCTGCCATCCTTCCGCTGGAGAACTCAGGAAATACGGTTTTTACCGCGAAGGTTTTGTATAACGCCTTCGGCGTAACGGAATGTTTTTCGGATCGAAACCCAGGGTGGCGCGGCTGCGCCGCTGACCCTGGGCTTTGGGATGTAACGCCTTCGGCGTAAAGACATTAACAAGGGCTGAGACAATGACTGAAGGCATTTCACATTCAAAATCATAAGTAACGCAGGAACAAAATCGTAAGTAACGCAGGAACTACGAATTTTCGTCGTTTGTATCATGGATTGCGAGCGAAGAACGATGCTTGACCAAATCAAAGACCTGGCCGTGACGGGGATCGACCCCGACGAGATGGAAGAGTGGTTCGATTCCCTGGACGATGTGCTGCACCGCTACGGCCCCAAGCAGCTCCAGGAGCTGTTGGTGGTCCTGCAGGAGCGGGCTTATCACCGCGGAGTGACGACGCCGTTCACGGCCAATACGCCTTATATCAATACGATTCCCCTCGATAAGCAGCCGCGCTACCCGGGCGACTTGGAAATCGAACGCCGGATCAAAAGCCTGATCCGCTGGAACGCGATGGCGATGGTGCACCGGGCCAACAAACATTTTTCGGGCCTGGGCGGGCACATTTCGACGTTCGCGTCCTCGGCGACGCTTTACGAAGTGGGCTTCAATCATTTCTTCCGGTCGCGGACGAAAGAGCACACGGGAGACATGGTGTATTTCCAAGGCCACGCCGCTCCGGGAATGTACGCCCGCGCGTTCTTGGAAGGCCGATTGGATGAAAGCCATCTCGAAAAATTCCGCCGGGAGATTCCCCGCGGCACCGGGCTGTCGTCCTATCCGCATCCCTGGCTGATGCCCCACTTCTGGCAGTTTCCCACCGTGTCGATGGGCTTGGGGCCGATCACGGCGATTTATCACGCCCGGTTTTTAAGGTATCTCGAGCACCGCGGCCTGCTCGACACGAGCCAATCGCACGTGTGGTGCTTCGTCGGCGACGGCGAATGCGACGAGCCGGAAACGTTGGGGGCGATTACGCTCGCTTCGCGGGAACGGCTGGACAATTTGATCTTCGTCATCAACTGCAACCTCCAGCGGCTCGACGGCCCGGTCCGCGGGAACGGAAAAATCATCCAGGAACTCGAAGCCGCGTTCCGCGGGGCCGGCTGGAACTGCATCAAGGTCATCTGGGGCAACGACTGGGATCAGCTTCTGGCGGAAGATCACGAAGGCCATCTCGTCAAACGCATGGGCGAGATCGTGGACGGGCAGTATCAAAAATACTCCGTGGAATCCGGCGATTATATCCGCAAGCATTTCTTCGGCGTCTCGGAAGACCTCCAGGAAATGGTCGCCCATCTCTCGGACGAAAAGCTCAACAAGCTGCGCCGCGGCGGGCACGATCCCGAAAAAGTTTACGCGGCGTTCAAGGCGGCGGTCGATCATCACGGCGGGCCGACGGTGATTCTCGCGAAGACCATCAAAGGCTACGGCCTGGGCGAAGCCGGCGAAGGCCGGAATACGACGCACAACGAAAAGAAGCTCGCCGACGATGAGCTGCGGAACTTCCGCTCGCGGTTTGCGATTCCCATCGGCGACGACCAGGTGGGAAAAGCCCCGTTTTACCGCCCGCCGGAAGACAGCGACGAGATGAAGTATCTCAACGCCCGCCGGGAAGTCTTAGGCGGCTCTCTTCCCGCGCGGAAGCCGACGGACGAACGCCTGGACGTGCCGCCGATCGAGAAGTTCAAAAGGCAGCTCGAAGGCAGCGGCGACAAGGAAGCCGCGACCACGCAGGCATTCAGCAGCTTGATTATGGGGCTTTTGAAGGACAAGAACATCGGCAAGCGGATTGTGCCGATCATCCCCGACGAAGCCCGCACGTTCGGGATGGAGGGCCTGTTCTCGATGGCCGGCATCTATGCCAGCAAGGGGCAGCTTTACGAACCCGTCGATGCCGGGACCTTGATGTATTACAAAGAAGCCAAAGACGGCCAGGTGCTGGAAGAGGGCATTAACGAAGCCGGGGCGATTTCGTCGTTCATCGCGGCGGGCACGGCGTATTCCAACCTGGGCATCAACATGGTGCCGTTTTACATCTACTATTCGATGTTCGGCTTTCAGCGGGTGGGCGATTTGATCTGGCTCGCCGCCGACTCGCGCACGAAAGGCTTCCTCATCGGCGGGACCGCGGGGCGGACGACGCTCAACGGCGAAGGTCTCCAGCACGAAGACGGGCACAGCCATCTCATCGCCACCACGGTGCCCAACCTCGCGTCTTACGATCCCGCTTACGCTTACGAGCTGGCGGTGATTATCCAGGACGGCCTGCGGCGGATGTACGCCGAGGGCGAGGAGATCTTTTATTACATCACGGTCTATAACGAAACCTATCCCCAGCCCAAGATCCCGGAAAACGGCGACGTGCAGCGAGGCATTCTCCAAGGCATGTACAAGCTCAAAAGCAGCGATAGCGGCAACGGCGAGCAAAAGCTTCGGCCGCAGCTTTTTGGCAGCGGGACGATTCTCCGCGAGGTCGAAAAGGCCCAAACGATCCTCGCGGACAAATACGGCATCTCCAGCGATTTGTGGAGCGTGACCAGCTACACCGAACTCTGCCGGGCGCCCAGGCCGCGGCCCGCTGGAACCGGTTGCATCCCGGCGAAGAGCCGAAGAAGTCGTACCTCGAGGAACTCTTCGCGGGGCAAGAGGGCCCGTTTGTCGCATCCAGCGACAACGTCCGGCTGGTGGCCGATCAAATCCGGCCATTTTTGCCCGGCCCGTATACGACGCTGGGCACGGACGGCTTCGGCCGCAGCGACACTCGCGAAGCGCTCCGGCGGCATTTCGAGATCGATGCGTCCCACGTCACCTATGCCGCGCTCGAAGCCCTCGCCCGGCAAGGCCAATTCGACAAATCCCGCCTGCCGGAGGTCCTTAACGAATTGGACATCGACCCCGACCAAGTGGACCCGGCGACCGCTTGAGAAGACAAAGGTCAAAAGATTCGTCCGCCCTGAAAACCCGTTTTTCCGAAATAGGAAGGACATTCGCCTCAAGACAATGATCCCGAAAACAATTAAGGACGTTGATTTGCAGGGACGCATCAAGAAGGCGACGGGGAATTCCAATCTCAAAGAAACGGGCGAGTTCTTCGGGTGGAAGCCAAGACACGTGACGAAAGGCACGGACGATTTTACTAAGGACGAGCTTATCGCGCAGGGATGGACGAAGGACTCGCTGTTGGATGTTGCCGAAGCGTATGATGAGATAAAGAGAATTACGCCAAGTAATCCCAGTGCCGCTGGACGCGCGAAGCAGTTGCGGGAGTTGGCCGCCAAGTTTTTTGATTGAGATGGGAAGACCGATGCCAAACGAAAGCCGCGTATTGTTGAAAAATGAAATGCGGACCTCATTGGTCCTCAATATTGAACCGGAAGCTGTCGAATTTGAATTGGCGTCCGGCGACGAGGTCACGGTGTGTGATTCGTTTGAAACAACACCGGTGACGATCGAAGTCGGCGAGTTGGAAGGTGGGAATCCGGTGATTTCGATTTGGCCCGGAGATGGAAAAGTCCGCGTCCTGAAAAACGGCGTTGAACTGCTCGACCTGGTTTGAAAAGACGCCAGTCCCAATAAGACCCCTTGACCTATTCTGGCACTCGTTATTGACCGATTGGAAAGCACGAATGGCGATCGAGTTCAAACTTCCGGAAGTCTCTGAAGGCGTCGAGTCGGCGGACATTGCGGAGATTCTGGTGTCCGAAGGCGACGTGATCGAGGCGGATCAAATCGTCATGGAGGTCGAAACCGAGAAAGCCGTCGTGGAACTGCCCTGCCCGCACGCGGGCAAGATCACCAAGATCCACGTTTCGGAAGGGGACTCCGTCGATGTGGGGGCGGTGCTGCTCAGCATCGAAGCCAGCGAACCGGCCGAGAAAAAAGAATCGCCGTCACCAAAGCAAGACGGCGGAGAGAAACGAGAACAACCTCGTAAAACGGACAAGGAACCGGAAAAGGCCGAAGCGACTTCCCAGGCCGAGCGAGAGCCGGCGATGGAGCGAGCCGGTTGGCCGGACATGGCGAAGGGGCTGGAAGAGCACGGCGATCACGACCCGGCCGTCGCCACCGAGGCCACGAGGGCTCTGGTTTGGCGGGAAGAGCAAATCGTACCGCCGCCCCCGGCGGCTCCTTCGACGAGGCGGTTGGCGCGGGAACTCAACGTCGATCTGACCCGCGTCCAAGGCAGCGGAGCCGGCGGGCGGATCACGCAGGACGATGTCAAAGCCTACGTTCGCTCGAAAAGCTCGGTCCCCAAGACACAGGACGTGAGCGCCTCCGATGGCGGAACTGCCCAGCCTGCCGAGCTTCGAGAAGTTCGGCCCGATCCAAAGGCAGCCGCTGAATAAGCTCGCCCGCACCGCCGCCAACCAGTTGAGCCTTGCCTGGCGGACGATCCCGCACGTCACCCAGCACGACCTGGCGGATGTGACGGAAATCGAGGCCGCCCGCAAAGCCTACATGCAGGGCGTCGGCAAGAACGGCCCCAAGATCACGATGACCGCGATCCTCGTTAAAGCTTTGATCGCCCCCTTGAAGATGTTCCCGCACGTCAATGCGAGCTTCGACGCCGGCACGAGCGAATTGATTTTGAAAAAGTATTACCACATCGGCGTCGCGGTGGACACGGAATACGGGCTGGTCGTTCCCGTGATTCGCGATTGCGATCAGAAGAGCATTCTGGAAATCGCCGACGAAATCACCGCGATCGCCCAGTCGGCCCGCGACCGCAAGCTCAGCATGAACGACATGCAAGGCGGGACGTTTACGATCACGAACTTAGGCGGCATCGGGGGCACGGCGTTCACGCCGATCATCAACCACCCCGAAGTCGCCATCCTCGGCATGTCGCGGAGCATCAAGCAATTGGAACTCAAAGACGGCCAGCCCGTGGAACGGCTGAAGTTGCCGTTGTCGCTGTCGTACGATCACCGCGTGATCAACGGTGCCGACGCCGCCCGGTTCATCGTCCGCCTGTCGCACGCCCTGTCGGACTTCATGGCCCTGTTGGTGGAGTGCTAAAGCGTTTGCTAAGGTAAGAACGTTCAATTCTTTTGGAGTGTTTTCATGGCGGCGACTTATACGGCTGTTGTGCAGCAGCACGGCGAATGGTGGATCGGTTGGGTCGAAGAAGTCCCCGGCGTCAACTCTCAAGGCCAGAACTGCCCGGAGCGGAGGAATTGGCACGTGGAGAACCTCCGTGACGCCTTGGCAGCATGGCTGCCTCTTGGTCCGGGAAGGCCGACGGCATTCATGGTGGGGCAATCCGGACAATAACCGCCGCTCCGCTGTTCCCCGGCACACCGAGATTCCCGATCCCCTCGCACGAAAGATCTGCCGTGATCTCGGCATTCCAGAGCCGTAACAGTTAATAAAGTTCTCAAACTGTAAGCGTTTGGGTGGCTGGGGCGCAAATCCCCCTTTGAATAAGGCTTGAATTACATATGCTGGGGCTGTGGCCGGGCGAAAAAAATCTCACACGGCCCCAGGCCTCGCAATTTCCTATTTCCTTGGAACATTTCTTTGCGCCCCAGCCACCCCGCCGGTCGCCTTAAGGCTCACACGAAAGCCGGAAACGCGAATCGCTTTGGTTTTTACCGCGAAGCGGTTACATTCCAAAGCCCAGAGTCGCGTAGCGCACTCTGGGTGAATGAGGTTTACCAAGACAATACGCCGAAGGCGTTAGACAGAATTGTACAACGCCTTCGGCGTAAGAATCTGTACAAATAAAGTTGTTGAAGGAAACGGCCTCTTTTTTTTTACGTGTTTCCGAGATGGCCCTTTCCCGGGAAAGCGGAACGGTGGGACTGGTTTCGTCATGATTCTACTTCAGATCAGAGTTTCTAATTGATGTCTATCGAGTTCAAACTGCCGGAAGTTTCCGAAGGCGTGGAATCCGCGGATGTGGCGGAGGTCCTGGTTTCCGAGGGCGATACCATCACGAAGGGCCAGAACGTGATGGAATTGGAGACGGAAAAGGCCGTCGTGGAATTGCCCTGCCCGCACGCCGGCCGCGTGGAGAAGATTCACGTCTCGCCCGGCGATACGGTGGAGATCGGCCAGGTGCTGTTGACGATCACCGAGACCTCCGAAGCTGGCGAAGAAAAACCGCACCAACAACAAAATCCGCCCCAGGCCAAGGAGAAACAACAAGCCGAGGAAAA
Source organism: uncultured Planctomycetaceae bacterium (assembly GCA_963815195.1). Lineage (GTDB taxonomy): Bacteria > Planctomycetota > Planctomycetia > Planctomycetales > Planctomycetaceae > CAWAVN01. The sequence goes on along the minus strand of CAWFGE010000022.1, from coordinate 224,154 downwards.
ACCGAAACCGCAGCCCGCTAAACAACAGGAAACCCAGCCGGCCAAGCCTGCGGGAGGAAAACCTTCCAACGGCAAGCCGCTGAAGTTGGTGGTCTTGGGCGGCGGACCGGGCGGTTACCCGGCGGCGTTCGAGGCGGCGGACCACGGCATGGACGTCACGCTCGTCGATGCCGAAATCAAACCCGGCGGCGTGTGTTTGCACCGCGGCTGCATTCCGTCCAAAGCCTTGCTCCATGTGGCCAAGCTGATTCACGAAGCCCGCGAAGCCTCCGCGTGGGGGATTTCCTACGGCGAACCGCGGATCGATCTCGACAAGCTCCGCTCCTTCAAATCCGGCGTCGTGGAAAAGCTCACCGGCGGCATCGAGCAGCTCGGCAAAATGCGGGGCGTGACCATGCTCCGCGGCCGGGGCAGCTTCGTCGACTCCAACACCTTGAGCGTGAAACTCCACGACGGCGGCACTCAGGAACTCAAGTTTGACAAAGCGATCATCGCCACCGGCTCTTCGCCCGCGATGCCTCAGGTGTTTGACATCGGCGACGAACGGGTGATGGACTCCACCGGAGCCTTGAACCTGCCGGAGATCCCCAAAACGCTGTTGGTCGTGGGCGGCGGATACATCGGGCTGGAAATGGGCAGCGTGTACGCGGCCCTCGGATCGAAAGTCACCGTCGTGGAAATGCTCTCGGGCCTCTTGCCCGGTGCGGATCGCGATCTGGTCCGGCCGCTGCATCAAAGATTGAAAGACCAGTTCGAGGCGATCTATCTCAAGACGAAAATCCAATCGCTCGAAGCGACGGAAAAGGGGATCGTCGCCAAGATGAAAGGCGAAGAAGCCCCGGCGGAGCAAACCTTCGACCGGGTGTTGATCGCCATCGGCCGCCGGCCCAATTCGAAAGGGTTTGGGCTGGAAAATACGCAGGTGGAGGTGGATGAGAAAGGGTTTATCAAGGTCAACCGCAAACGGCAGACGACCGATCCGAATTTGCTCGCCGTCGGCGACGTGGCGGGTGAGCCGATGCTGGCCCATAAAGCCACGCGGGAAGGCCGAGTCGCGGTGGAAGCGCTCGCGGGCGAGCCGGCGGAGTTCGACAACGTGGCGATCCCGGCAGTGGTGTTCACCGACCCGGAAGTGGCCTGGTGCGGATTGACGGAAAACGAAGCCAAGGAGCAGGGGCGAAGTGTGCAAGTCACGCGGTTTCCCTGGGGCGCCTCCGGCCGGGCTCAAACGATCGACCGGCCTGAAGGACTGACCAAGCTGATCGTCGATCCCGACACCGAGCGGGTGCTGGGCATGGGCATCGTCGGCCCGGGCGCGGGGGAACTGATTGCCGAGGGCGTTCTGGCCGTGGAGATGGCGGCGGTGGCCCGCGACGTGGCCGAGACGATCCACGCGCACCCCACGCTGTCGGAGACGATTATGGAATCCGCGGAAGCCGCGTTCGGACAGGCGACCCACATGTACCGCCCGCCCAAAAAGAAAGTCTGAGGGCCCAAACCACGATTTGTCGTGCGCGCGTCTTCCTTGGAAGGCCATCCGATGGACCACTGCGTTTATGATGGAACGGCGGAATCTTTGCGAGAGGTTTCACGCCTGGCGAAACAGGGCGTAAAGATCATACAGGCATTTATTGCCAGTCCAATCCAATCCAAAACATGTCTGTGAGATGATGGGGGTTCGGGAACGAACCTGAACGCTCGCTTTGGCGGCCAGATGTCGCCGCTCCGGGGATCTTCAGAAAAATCCGGGTATGCAAAAACTTGCACAAGCCGAACCGATACCTGCGAAATTTCGCAGGCTTTCATCCCTTCAAAAACCCGCCCAAATCTATAAGATACCGGGAGACAGAGAAATTCGCCGCTCGGATTCCGCCTTAACGTCCGTGATCGGCCCGAGTTCTCAGGAACGTGCGAAGACCACGCCCTCCGTGGCTCGGGGCGTGCCGCCCCGCCTGCACCGTTCGCTGAGCGAGCGGAGACCATAAATCCCTACCTGATACAACCTTCGGGTTGCCAACCGATTTTCAGAACTCGTTCTGCCCGATGATTAAAATTACCCGCGGTTTGGATCTGCCCCTCGAAGGGGAACCGAAGCAATCCATCGATGAGGCCCGCCCGGTCGGGACCGTCGCGGTCCTGGCTCCCGATTACATTGGCATGAAGCCCACGATGGCGGTTTCGGAAGGCGACCGTGTCAAAAAGGGGCAGGCGCTGTTTTTGGACAAAAAGACGCCGGGCGTCCAGTACACCGCCCCCGGCGCGGGCAAAGTGGCTGCGATCAACCGCGGAGCCAAGCGGACCTTTCAGTCCGTCGTCATTGAATTGGCAGGCGACGAGGAAGAGGAGTTTCAATCCTTTTACGATTCGGATCTGACGGGGCTTTCGCGCGAACAGGTGCGGGACAATCTGGTAAAATCCGGGCTGTGGACCGCGATCCGCACTCGCCCGTTCAGTCAGGTGCCGGCACCCGGCGCGGTGCCGCATTCAATTTTCGTCACCGCGATCGACACCAACCCGCTCGCGGCCGATCCCGAAGTCATCATCGCCGAGAACGAATTGCCTTTTATTTACGGGCTCCAGGTCATAAGGCACTTGACGGACGGCAAGGTGTTTTTGAGCAAGGCTCCGGGAGCGAACATTCCCGGATCGGAGATGGGTTTCGTCGAGACGGCGGAGTTCGCGGGGCCGCATCCCGCGGGACTGGCGGGCACGCACATTCATTTTCTCGATCCGGTCAGCCTGAATAAAACGGTGTGGTGGCTGAATTATCAAGACCTGATCGCCATCGGCAAGCTGTTTGTCACGGGCAAGCTCTCGGAAGAGCGGGTGATTTCGCTCGCCGGCCCGGTCGTCCAGCGGCCGCGGTTGCTCCGCACGCGGTTGGGGGCGAATCTTCTGGAATTGACGGGAGGCGAACTCTCCGCGGGCGACACCCGTTTGATCTCCGGTTCGGTCTTGTCCGGCCGGAAAGTCACGCAGCCGTTCCACTTTTTGGGCCGATATCACTTGCAGGTCTCGGCTCTGGAAGAAGGCCGGCAGCGGGAATTTCTGGGTTGGCAGAAACCGGGGTTTGAAACGTATTCCACGACGCGGCTGTTTGCGTCGGCGTTTTTCGGGCGGGGGCGGAAATTCGCGCTCACGACTTCGCTGGGCGGAAGCGAGCGGGCGATGGTCCCGGTGGGCAGTTACGAGCAGGTCATGCCCCTGGACATCCTGCCCACACAACTCCTCAGGGCCTTGATCGTCGAAGACACAGAACTCGCCCAGGCCCTGGGCTGCCTGGAACTCGACGAAGAAGACGTGGCCCTGTGCACCTATGTTTGCCCCGGCAAATACGAATACGCCCCGTTGCTCCGCAAGACATTGAAAACAATCGAAATCGAAGGCTAACCGACCGTGCGACCTGGGTGGAAATCCGAAATCCGAAACAAATTCAAATAATCAAATCCAAAATGTCCCAAACGAATGCCGTCTCAAATCATAGAAATGTCTTTAATCCCCAGGGTTTGAAGATTGGAATTTCGAGCATTGGAATTTGTTTCGGATTTCGAGATTCGGATTTCGGATTTGAGCAGGGTCCGCCTTGGGCAAACAGAAAAACGAACACAGAATGAACCCCTTACGCCGACTTCTCGATCGCATTCATCCCGCCTTCGCCAAAGGCGGGAAATACGAACGCTTCTATCCGCTTTACGAAGCGATGGACACGTTCCTCTATACCCCCGGCACGGTGACGGCGAACGCGTCGCACGTCCGCGACGGCATGGACATGAAGCGGATCATGATCACCGTGTGCATCGCCTTGATCCCCTGCGTGTACATGGCGTTTTGGAACACTGGCTATCAGGCCAACATCACGATCCACAACCGCAAAGTCGCCGAGCGGCTGGTCGGCGAAGGCGTGATTCAGTCCGCGGAGATCGGCACAGTGTTGCAGTCGTCGATCGGCCGGCCCCTGGATGACAGCGCCGCCGATATTGTGAGCGCCCTCGTCAAAAAGCGGGCCCGGGCGGAGATGGCCTCCAACGCGGCCCAGACGACCATCAAAAACCGCTTACAAGCCGGCAACGAAACCCAGGCGGAAATCGAGCAGGACCTCTTTCAAAAATACAAAAAGCAACTCGCTCCGGACATCGAAAAGTCCGTGAAATCCGGGCTTTCCAAAGCCAGCGATGCCACCGGCGTCGAGCTTTCCGCCATCGGTTATCATCCCGGTTGGCGGGGCGAGGTTGTGGAAGGGCTGGGCCTGGATTTTGATCCAAATCGCTTCTGGTCCAACGTGGTCTTCGGGGGCTTGTTCTTTCTGCCCGCGTATCTGGTGTGCATGATCGTGGGCGGCTTGTGGGAAACCGTGTTCGCCGTCGTTCGCGGACATGAAATCAACGAAGGCTTTCTGGTGACGGGCCTCTTGTTCCCGCTCACGCTGCCTCCGACGATTCCGCTGTGGCAGGTGGCGCTCGGGATCAGTTTCGGCGTGGTCATCGGCAAGGAAATCTTCGGCGGAACCGGGCGAAACTTTTTAAACCCCGCCCTCACCGCCCGTGCGTTTTTGTACTTCGCGTACCCGGCCCAGAGCACCGGCGAAGGGATTTGGACCGCGGTCCACGTCGACGGTTTCAGCGGAGCGACTTCCCTGGGCGTGATGGCCACCGCCAACGTCAACGAGGGCATTCAGGCCCTCAACGTGTCCTGGATGCAAGCGTTTCTCGGTTACACGCCGGGCTCGATGGGCGAGACCTCCGAACTCGCGTGCATTCTGGGGGCGGTGCTGCTCATCGCCACGGGCATCGCGTCCTGGCGGATCATGGCGGGCATGCTGATCGGAGCGGTCGGCCTCTCGTCGCTGTTCTACTTTTTGGTCGGCAGCCCCACGAATCCCATGTTCCTCGTGCCGCCCTGGTATCACCTCGTCATCGGCAGCTTCGCGTTCGGGCTGGTGTTCATGGCGACCGATCCCGTCTCGGCATCGATGACCGAGACCGGCAAGTGGTGGTTCGGCGGGTTGATCGGGGTGATGACGATCCTCGTCCGCGTCGTAAACCCCGCGTTCCCTGAAGGCGTGATGCTCGCCATCTTGTTCGGGAACGTGTTCGCCCCGTTGATCGACTATTTCGTGGTTCAGGCAAATATCAAACGAAGGTTGGCCCGAAATGCCGCGTGACTCGGTAAAGCATACATTCTTAGTAGCGGTGCTGTTGTGCCTGGTGTGTTCGCTGCTCGTCTCGGCCTCGGCGGTGGGGTTGCGCTCGTTTCAGGAAAAAAACAAACGCCGGGACCGCCAGAAAAACATCCTCATCGCCGCGGGACTTTACGATCCCAATAAAAACACCGCCGCCGATGTGGACCAGCTGTTCGAGCGCGTGACCCCGAAGATCGTCGATTTGGACAAGGGCACATTTCTCACCGAAGAGGAAGCCCAGAAAATCCTGAACATCAAAAAGATCACGGATTACGATCAGGCGCAGGCGTCCAACGCTCCGGACATCAGCTATGAAGTCGCCCAATCCGAAGACGTCGCCAGCATCAAACGGCGGGAAAACTACTCCTACGTCTATCTGGTGAAAGACGGCGATACGGTGACGCAGATGGTTCTGCCCATTCGCGGGTATGGCCTGTGGTCCACGCTGTGGGGCTTTGTCGCGATCGACGCCCAGAGCCTGAAAAAAGGCCCGCAGTACCTCACCATCAAGGGACTCAAATACTACGAGCAAAAAGAAACCCCGGGCCTCGGCGGCGAAGTGGACAACCCCAACTGGCGCGCCAAATGGCCCGGGAAACACGTTTACGATTCCAACTGGAACGTACAGATTGAAGTCACCAAAGGCGGAGCGCACGGCGAATACGATGTCGATGCCCTGTCGGGAGCGACGATCACCAGCAACGGCGTCACCAACATGATGCAGTTCTGGTTCGGCGAAAAAGGCTTCCGCCCGTTCCTCAAAAACTACAGCCAAGAGTAGGGTCCGCTGTGCGGGCCGTTCGAGCGACAATCATTCGTCCAACAACTTCCCCCGAAGGGAGGTCGAAATGGCAAAATCCAAAGCCCAAGAAGTCTTACTGAACCCCATCTTCGCCAACAATCCTATTGCGCTGCAGGTGCTGGGGATTTGCTCGGCGCTCGCGGTGACCACGCAGCTCGTTCCGACCCTTGTGATGGCCGTGGCGGTGACGTTGGTGACGGCATTCTCGAGCGCGTCGGTCTCGTTCATCCGCAAAGAAATTCCCACCAGCATCCGCATCATCGTGCAGATGACGATCATCGCGTCCTTGGTGATCGTCGTCGATCAGATCCTGCAGGCGTTCGCCTTCGGCGTCAGTCAGAAGCTCTCGGTGTTCGTGGGGTTGATTATCACCAACTGCATTGTAATGGGCCGGGCGGAAGGCTTCGCGATGAAGAATGGCCCCAAGCTCAGCTTTCTGGACGGCATCGGCAACGGCCTGGGCTACACCTTCATCCTGGTGCTCGTGGGAACGCTCCGCGAGTTCTTCGGATCCGGGTCGCTGTTTGGCGTGTCGATCCTACAAGCCGAGACCGACGGCGGCTGGTACGTCCCCAACGGATTGATGCTCTTGCCGCCGAGCGCGTTTTTTATCATCGGCCTGACCATTTGGCTCATCCGCACCTTGCGGCCCGAGCAAATTGAGGAGACCTAGTCTCATGGAACATTATCTCAGCCTGTTCGTCAAATCCGTGTTCGTCGAAAACCTGGCGCTCGCGTTTTTCCTGGGGATGTGCACCTTTCTGGCGGTCTCCAAAAACGTCAAAACCGCACTGGGCCTGGGGGCGGCCGTGGTCGTCATCCAAGCCATCACCGTGCCCGTGAATAATCTGCTGTTTCAGCACGTCTTAAAGCAAGGCTCCATCGTCCAAGGCGTGGACCTGCGGTTTCTCGGCCTCATTTCCTACATCGGCGTGATCGCGGCCATGGTGCAGATTTTGGAAATGGCCCTGGACCGGTTCGTCCCCGCGCTGCACTCGGCCCTGGGCATCTTTCTGCCTTTGATCACCGTGAATTGCGCCATTTTGGGCGGCACGTTGTTTATGGTCGAGCGGGATTATAACTTCCCGGAAAGCGTGGTGTTCGGGTTCGGCTCCGGCTTGGGCTGGGCCTTGGCGATCGCGGCCCTGGCGGGCGTTCGCGAAAAACTCAAATACAGCGATGTCCCACCCGGTCTCCGCGGGCTGGGCATCACCTTTATTACCGTCGGCCTGATGGCCATGGCCTTTATGGCCTTTTCGGGCATTAAATTGTAAACCGTTAGCAGTTAGCGGATATGCGTTCGCCGCGAGGCGGCAGCAGCATATAGCTGCGGGCGTCAGCCCGCAGAGTCAGAATAAGAAAAGATCGGAAGCCGCGAAGCGGCACTAGCAACGGATGAGTAAGTCGGCGCGACTTTACCCATCGCTGGGTTGATGCAATTGCTGTCGCCGCTTCGCGGCTTTTCGGATTTTGGACCCCGAATCTGCCGGCTTACGCCGGCAGCTATATGCTGTCGCCGCTACGCGGCTAAGGCAGGGCCGAAAACTTCACTGGCCGGTTAGTAGGAATTCGAGACGATTTTTTCTCGAGCGATTCCAAATGACTCTCCCTGTCGACTATTCTCAAATTCGCAATAAGAGGCATTAAGCCCCTATGGAAGCATTGACGGAAATCGGTTTAGGCGTCGGCATGTTTACTGCCGTGGTATTGATTCTCGTAGCCGTGATTCTGGCCGCGAAATCGAAACTCGTCGCGTCGGGGAACGTGCAGCTTGTCATCAATGAGCAAAAGACGTTGTCCGTGCCCGCGGGTGGGAAATTGCTCGGTGCCTTGGCGGATCATCAGATCTTCGTGTCCTCCGCCTGTGGCGGCGGCGGGACCTGCGCACAGTGTAAAGTCCAGGTGTTTGAAGGCGGCGGGGACATCCTGCCCACCGAGCGGACCCACATCAACAAGCGCGATGCCCGCGAAGGCTACCGCCTCTCCTGCCAGGTCGCCGTCAAGCAGGACATGAAGATCGAAGTCCCCGAAGAAGCCTTGGAAACCAAGCGTTGGAACTGCACCGTCCGCTCCAACGGCAACGTGGCGACGTTCATCAAGGAACTCGTTTTGGAACTGCCTGAAGGTGATGGTGTGAACTTCAAGCCGGGCGGTTTTATTCAAATCGAAGTCCCGCCCCACGAACTGGAGTATAAGAACTTCGACATCGAAGAACGCTTCCACGAGGACTGGGACAAGTACAACCTTTGGCGGTTCAAGTCGATCGTCAAAGAACCCGTGTTCCGGGCGTATTCGATGGCGAACTATCCCGGCGAGCAAGGCATCATCATGCTCAACGTGCGGGTCGCCACGCCGCCGCCCCGCGCTCCCGAAGGCACGCCGCCGGGAAAAGTCTCGTCCTATATCTTCGACCTAAAGCCCGGCGACAAGTGCACCATCTCCGGCCCTTACGGGGAGTTCTTTATTAAAGAGACCGACGCCGAGATGGTTTACATCGGCGGCGGGGCCGGCATGGCTCCGCTCCGATCGCATATCTTTGAACTCTTCAAGGAAAAGAAGACGAACCGCAAAGTGTCCTACTGGTACGGCGGCCGGTCTTCGCGGGAATTGTTCTATGTCGATGAGTTCCGGGCCATCGAAAAAGACTTCCCGAACTTTAAGTTCAACATCGCCCTTTCCGAACCGCTGCCGGAAGACAATTGGACCGGCTATCAAGGGTTTATTCATCAGGTGCTCTTGGAGAACTATTTGAAGGAGCACCCCGCGCCGGAAGACATCGAATACTACATCTGCGGCCCGCCTTTGATGTTGCAAGCGGTGTTAAAGATGCTGGACGACTTGGGCGTGGAACCCGAAAACATCGCCTTCGACGACTTCGGCGGCTAGTTCTGTGACCGCCACGGGGATCTGCGGGCTGACGCCCGCAGCTATATGCTGTCGCCGCTTCGCGGCTGCCGAGGCGCAACTTCAAAACTTGCGCTTCGGGCTAATAGGGAGAATGAATTAGGTTTTCGCGGATAGGTTCTAAAAGTCTAACCTAACCTCCATCCTCTAACCTCCATCCTCAGGAACCGTCAAGGCGATTACTCCGCCTTCCACGCGTGAACGGAGGGCTTCAGGCCTTTTTGGTATTTGTTGAAGCCGAAGGGCGTGGGCTTGTAATCGCCGACCACGTCCACGTTCAAGTTCGGGGTGATCTGGTCTTCCATGCCCAGGCACCAAGAGACGGCATTCACCAACAGCCGGCGGAGTCCCGGGCTGAGAAGGTCCTGCGAGGCCCCCATCGTGGTGGCGAACACGCGGGCGGTTTTGCCCGATTCGGTCTTATAGCTTTTGACCCAGGCCACGGGCATCATGGGTTTGTTCTGCGGACCCTCCACGGGGGCGTCGGCGGGCTTCATTCCGCTGAGGACCTGGCCTAAGACGAGGGGCTTGCTGTCGCCCGGGAGCGGCAGTCGCACGCCATAGACATCCGTGGGCCCCCAGATGTCGCCGTCTTTGATGCCTTTCAAAATCGGATGCGCCGCTTCGCCGGGGGCGATCAGGCCGCGCGTGCTTTGGCGGCCGTGCTGCCCGTGGTGGGTCCGCCAGGTCTCGCCCAGCACCTTCCGGCCGAAACCGCCGTCCCAATCCTCTTCCTTGCTCCGCCAACTGTATTCGTCGTAGGGTTCGCCCGCGGGGATGTTGAAGGCGTGCGTCGCCGTGCGGAGCCCGATGATCGGCCGGCCCGATTCGATATAATCCACCAGGTATTTCATCTGGTCCGGCGGCAGGTTGCGGAAGCGGGTGAACAGGATCAGCAGGTCCGCGTCCTTGAGGGCTTCGAGGCCGGGGATGTTGTCGTTCTGGTTGGGGTTGATCGTGCCGTCTTTTTTGTCGATGGGAAACAGCACCGTGCAGGTGAATCCGTGGTGCTTCGCCAGGATTTTTCCCAACTGCGGCAGGGCCTCTTCCGAGCGATATTCTTCGTCGCCCGCGACCAGGACGATGTGCTTGCCCCGGCCCGGGCCGGCCTGGCCTTCGTAGCGAACCCAGTTTTCCTCGGCGTTTAGTATTCCTGCGAAGGCCAATATCACCAGAAAGCTCCCCAATCCGCAGTGTCCAAGTTTGCTCATGTTGGCTCCTTTGATTATTTGTGAAAATCGCGATTGTCCTTCTACCATACGCGGAGAACGCCCGGCATGCCAGCCGACGGAAGCCCGAGCCGGCCGTTCCGCTTGTCCTGGGGGAATAGGTGAGATATTCTCGATAGCGGCGTCCGGCCAAAGAGGACGACGAAGAGCCTGATTGAGATGAAAACATACGCCGACGACGGAGCGGGCGCTGCCTTTCGAGGGGCCTCATCAATCGCGGAGTTGCAGGAATGGATGACAGATTTTGGTATCTGAAAAGCTGCGATCTGTTTGAACGGCTCACGCCGGAACAAACACAACGCCTGGAATCCCGGGCGAAAGTTCGGGAATTCAAGCGCGGCAGCATGATTTATTTGCCTTCCGACCAGTCCGACTCGGTGCTGCTGTTGAGCGCGGGGCGGGTGAAGATTTACCACATCACGGGGGAGGGCAAGCAGGCCGTTTTGACGCTGATCGATCCGGGCGAATTGTTCGGGGAGTTAGGGCTGTTCGAGCCGCGAGGCACGCCGCGCGAGGAATTCGCCGAAGCGATGGAAGCCAGCCGAGTGGTCTTGATTCCCCGCGAGGACATGCACTGGTTAATGGAAGTTCACCCCGAAGTTTCGCTGGGCGTGACGAAGCTGATCGGGCTGAGACGAAAGCGGATCGAGCGCCGGCTCAAGTCGCTGCTGTTTCGCTCGAACCGCGACCGGTTGGTGCATTTGCTCTTGGAACTCGCCGAGAAATACGGCCGGCCCACCGTGGAAGGCGTGTCGCTCGCGATCAAATTGTCGCATCAGGATCTGGCGAGCATCATCGGCAGCACCCGCGAAACGGTCACCGTGCTGTTGGGGGAACTCCAGCAGGAAGGCCAACTGCGGATCGAACGCCGGCGAATTATCCTCACGCAGTTTGAACGCCTGGCTGCCGGCGTCAACATCGCCCCGCCGCGGCTGCCTTTTGCGGAAGACTTGGGCAACCGCATTCTTCGCCAGGCCCGGGCTCAATCGTAAAGCCGGCCCCATCAGAACGGTGATGTTCCCCGTTGAAACTGCGCGTATGAGGCAAGTGCAATCGCGGCGGTTTCGATCCGCAGAATGTTCGTTCCCAAGCTGACGCGGACCGCCCCGGCGTCTTCGGCTTCCGCGACTTCCTCCGCCGTCCAACCGCCTTCCGGACCGACGATCAGTAACAGCTTGGAGAATGCCGGCGCCGGAAACGCGTCCCGCAAAAGTTTTCCTCGGGGATGAGCCAGCAGCGCCGCGTCCGCGGTCTTTAGATCATCTTCCAAAAACGCCGTCCAGGGCTTGGGGTCTTCGATCGTCATCAGCCAATTCCGCCGGCATTGTTTGCAGGCTTCGATGACGGCCTGCTCCATTTTGTCCTGTTTGCCTCGGCCCGGTTTGACAACGCTTCGCTTGGTGAGGAGCGGGATCAAACGGTCCACATCCAGCTCGACGGCTTTCTCCACCAGCCAGCGAAAGCGATCGCCCTTGGGCACCGCCGTCGCCAGAATCACCTGGTTTTCCGGCGGAGCCGTGCTGCTTGTTTGGAGGAGTTTTAACTCCACGTCGTTTTTGTGGGCCGCCAAAATCTCGGCCGTCGCCGACGTTCCCTGGCCGTCGAACAGTTCGATCACGTCCCCCGCGGATTTCCGCAGCACGCGCGACAAATGCCGGGCTTCGGCTCCTTCCAAGCGGGCGGTCTCTCCCACCGGCAGTGGAGCACAGTAAAATCGATCGGACATGAGGATTTGGCTTTTATTCGCCGGAAAGTTCGCGGGTTCCTTCATGGATCATATAACGCCTTGCCGATGATAACACCACAGGCCAGGCCGACGGGTTGGCGCGTGCGCGGCATTGGGGGCAGCGAATGGACCAGCACTATTGGGGTTTTACCTCTCCACCGTTTTCCAATCGGTTGAGCGAGCGCACATTCTACGAAAGTCCCGTCCACGAGGAAGCCCTGGCCCGGCTGCTGTACTGCATCGAGCAGGACAAAGCCCTCGCCGTGCTCTATGGACCCGCCGGCTGCGGGAAGTCGCAGCTCTTAGAGATTCTGGCCGGGCACGTCCGCCGCTCCCAGCGGTTTTGCGCCGTTGCCGATCTTCTGGGCCTCTCCGACGACCAATTTCTCCGGCAACTGGAAATCCAACTCCGGCTCGGCGGAACCGAGACCGACTCGCTCGGGATCCGCTGGCGACGGGTGTGCGACTTCCTGGAAACCACCGCCGATTCGGGCCTCCAGACCGTGTTGCTCTTCGACAATCTGGAAGCGGCCGGGAACTCCACCGTCACGGCCATCCGGCGGCTGATTCATCGGCACGAGCAATCGTCGGCGAATGTGGCCATCGTTGCGGCGTTGGATTCGACAAAACGTTCGCCAGCCGTCGGAGAGTTGTTGGAGCTGGCCGATTTGTGCATTGAAGTCGGCCCGCTCGGACGTGTGGAGACGGAATCCTACGTCCAAACCCGCCTGCAAGCCTCGGGCAACAAGAAAGCCGAGTTCGAGCCCGGGGCCATCGATCAACTGCAACGGCTCACGGACGGCGTGCCGCGGGAAATCAATCGCCTCTGCGAATTGGCATTGCTCGCCGGGATGAGCGAAGACCAGACCGTCCTCACCCGCCGCCTCATCGCGGGGCTGACCCAAGAGTACAGGAACCGCCCGTCGACGGCCGATTGCTGAGTTGCTCCTATGGGGCAATGACTCCGGCGGGTTTCTGGTCGATATCCGTGCTGGCGGTGAGATGGAGATAAATCGGTTCCTCAAGGTCCATTTCGGAATCGGAGATTTGCGGATCGGGAGTCGGCAAGGATTGTCCGAGTTCCAAGTACGATTCGGCCACATCCACCAAAGCCATCGCCAACAACCACCGCGCCTCGCTGACATCGGCGCCGCAGGTGATGACGGCCGGAAAATCCAGCACTTGGGCATGAACGCCATCTTCCAGGAATTTATATCCCGCCTTAAACCGCAACATCAATTTCCCTCGGATAGGATGCATTCCCTTTTTTCACACGACCATTTCCCCTCGAAGTGGGCGTACAGCCAAAGTATATCAAAAAGGCCTGGTCAAGTTCGACCGACGGATTCGCGTTTCGGTCGGCAAAACCCTCGCCTTGGCCTCTGTCAGAAAGCCGCTTTTGCTTCGCGCGCGATGGCGGTAAACTGGCGGTTTGGTTTCTTTCCCGCCCGGCGCTTCGGGCGGGGGTCTTGCTTATGAGGATACCGGTTTTGGCAGACCCAAATACACACGCCGCGGAGACTTCCTCCGTTACTCCCCGCGAAGAAGAGCGGATTCTCGTCTTAGACTTCGGTTCGCAAACCGCCCAGTTGATCGCCCGGCGGATTCGCGAGCAGAATGTGTTTTGCCAGTTGGTTCGGCACGATTTGTCCGTGGACCGCATTCGCGAACTCCACCCCAAAGGGCTGATTCTCTCCGGCGGACCGGCCAGCGTCTACGGCGAGAACGCCCCGCATCCCGACCCGGCGATTTTCGATCTGGACGTGCCGATCCTCGGCATCTGCTACGGGATGCAGCTCGCGTGCTTGTCGCAGGGCAGCAAAGTCACGCCCGGCCGCTCCCGCGAGTTCGGACGGACGTCGCTCCGGTCCCACGACTCCGACGTTTTGTTCCAGGGCATCCCGCTCGACCTCACCGTGTGGATGAGCCACGGCGATCAGGTCGAAGACCTGGCGGGCACCTTCCTCTCCCTCGCGGAGACCGACACCTGCCCGTTCGCCGCGGTCAAACACCGGGACCGGCCGATTTATGGATTGCAATTCCATCCCGAAGTCACCCACACCGAGCACGGCGGGCGGATTCTCTCGAACTTCGTGACCCACGTCTGCGGCTGCCAAGGCACGTGGCGGATCAGCTCCCTCATCGCCCGCGAAACGGAACTCATCCGCGAACGTGTGGCAGGCGACCGGGTGATCTGCGGACTGTCCGGCGGCGTGGATTCCTCCGTCACCGCGGCATTGTTGTTCAAAGCCATCGGCCCCCGGCTGTCTTGCATCTTCGTCGATAACGGCCTTCTGCGAAAAAACGAAGCCGAGGAAGTCCGCCGGGAGTTCGGCGAGCATTTCAAGACCGACCTGCATGTCGTCGATGCGAAGTCCCGGTTTTTGGACGCGCTCGAAGGCGTGACCGATCCGCAGCAAAAACGGCAGATCATCGGGCGGGTGTTTATCGAAGTCTTCCGCAAAGAAGCCGAGTCCATCCCCGACGCCCGCTTCCTCGCCCAGGGGACACTGTATCCCGACGTCATCGAAAGCGGAGCCAACCCCGATGGGCCGGCGGCGACGATCAAGTCCCATCACAACGTCGGAGGCCTGCCGGCGGAGTTGGGGTTTGAACTCATCGAGCCTCTGCGGGATTTGTTCAAAGATGAAGTCCGCCGGATGGGGGTGGAACTTGGATTGCCCGAAAAACTTGTCTGGCGGCATCCGTTTCCCGGCCCCGGTTTGGCGGTGCGGTGTCTCGGCGAAATCACCGAAGAGCGGCTGGCCACGCTCCGCGAAGCCGACGCCATCGTCATCGAAGAACTCCGCCGAGCCAATCTGTACCGGGCCGTGCAGCAAGCCTTCGCGGTGCTCTTACCCGTGCAAACCGTGGGCGTGATGGGCGATGCCAGGACGTACGAAGACACCCTCGCCGTCCGGGCCGTGCAGACGGACGACTTTATGACCGCCGACTGGTATCCGCTGCCCTATGAAGTCCTCGGCCGCATCTCGACCCGGATCATCAACACGGTGCGAGGCATCAACCGCGTGGTGTACGACATCAGCTCCAAACCACCCAGCACAATCGAGTGGGAGTGAATCGGAGGCCGCAAATTCTAGTAGATCCCTTCAACAAACGTGGTAGAATGAAAAGATGACCACTCTACTCGACCATTATATTGAGCTTCGTCCGACTCGCCACGGCGCGAACAAACCCTACATTGCCGGGACCCGAATCGGCATCTCGGACATTTACGTGCATCACGTTCTGCGTGGGGAATCCGCCGAACAAATTGTCGCCGCATTTCCACATCTCACGGTTTCGCAAGTCTTCGCCGCATTGGCCTATTGTTTCGATCACCTGGAGGAAATCCGCGCCGAACTTGCGGCTGACGCCGAGCGCATAGCGAACCTTCGCCAAAGATGTGAACCGGGACCTCTTGCAAAGAAGCAACGAAGAAATGGCGATTCGTTTCCACCTGGATGAGAATGTGGATCATGCCGTTGCGCGGGGGTTGCGGCTGCGGGGAATCGATGTCACCACATCGACCGATGCAAATCTAATTGGTGCAACGGACGAAGATCAGCTCGCTTTCGCCAATCAGCATACCCGCGTCTTGGTGACTTACGATTCCGACCTGTTGGTTTTAGACGCCGGAGGAACCGCACATTCTGGCATTGTCTTTTGCCCAACCGATTCGCGTTCGATTGGCGGTTTGATCCAACATCTTTGTCTCATCCACGATTGCCTCACACCGGAAGAAATGGTCGGACAAGTGGAACTTTTAACGCCTACTCCCCCGGCGGGGGTGGGGGGACTCTGTCGGCGGTGGGTTTTTCGCTGGCGCTCTTTACCGTTTGCTTGTCGCCGCAGCCGATGAGGGACAACGCGGCACACGTCATAACGAAGGCCAAGAGCAGATTGCGGATCATCGGCAGAGTCTTTTTTGAGGATCGAAATCAGAAAGGCGACTGGACGGCTTCGTTTCCGTTGCGGGTGGCGAGGGCCTGGATGACGTTTCGGCCCACGTTATAGGAAATAAAATGCACCGAGCCGTCGGCCAGGAGGAAAAACGTTCCGCCCGCGTGCAGACTCCAGAAGTGATACTGGTGGCTGGCATTTTGAATGTCGCCGGGGCGGTAATATTCCGCGGCGGAGGCGGGGCTGGGCTGCCGCTCCGCAATGCCGAGAACGACGTCGGAAGTGCCGAATCGCGGAGCCGTTCCCGCCCCGGCGAACCACCAGCCGTAGACGAGGTCCTGCGTCGGGGGCCGTTCGCCGACCATAATGGTATTCGTGCTGCCGTCGGTGACATCGCGAAACTTAACGCCCGAGTTGACGAACAACATGCCGTTCTGGCCGCCGGCTTCCTGGAACTGGTTCAGCCCGTTGACGCCGAGGTAGGACGTCATCGCCGCTCGTTGGTTGCTGCCGTAGTCGAGGATTAAATCCCCGCGGACATCGGAGGGGCATTGAAAGACTTTCACCGGGATGCCGTTCAGACACTGGCCGCCGGACGTGTATTGCCACCAAGGCCAGCAGGAGCTATTGGCACAGACTTTCGCTTGCTTGAAGATGACGCCCTGATCCAAATACGGAGCGATGCGAAACATCCAACTGAAATAAGCCCCATCTTGCGGATAGCCGTTGGAGGCGTATCCGCGGGGCGGATCCTGCCGCTGATAGGAACTGTCCCAGGTTTTTCCAATTTGGTGGGCCGACGGAAAAAAGCCATAAACGTCGTGATGATTCTGCAGAGCCAAGCCGATTTGCTTGAGATTGTTCCGGCAACTCGACCGCCGGGCCGCTTCCCGCGCTTGCTGCACGGCGGGAAGCAGCAGGGCAATCAGAATCGCGATGATGGCGATCACCACCAGCAGCTCGATCAGAGTGAAACCGTGACGGGAATTGGCACGCGTTGGGCGCACGAGTGAATTCCGGCGCATCGATCGTCTCCAATTTTTGGTGGCGATGCAAAAAGGTGTAAGCCCGGCTCGTAGGATGAAATGCGATCAGAACTAAGGGAGAATACCCATAAATGGCACTGTCCCCTTTTGAAGGACGGTTTTCAAGGGAAATATCGATTTATTTTGATTTATTCCGACGAAATTCCAAGCATGGCACAATCTATGCCAATGGTTTTCCAGGAGAGGTTTTTAAGGAGGTTTTTAGCGCAAGTCTATAAACACAAGAAGGTTACGCGATTTATCTTGATCGGAAGAGTCGGGGATTCCGTTCTGGAAACTATTCTTCCCCGGCGGGGTCGTGCCTATCCCCTGGGCAGTGATTGTGGCATTTGCAAACAACGGCCTTCATTCTCCGCCCGGGAACGGATCGGTCGCTTCCCGCCGATGCACTGGCCAAGGCGGGGAAACACCTTCTATCATGCCGAATAGCAGGAGGACGCATTCCCCCGCGGGCGGGAACCTGGGTCACGATTTGATACGCGGAGGACGGTATGCCGGCGAATTTGACGCCTCAATATTTGAAAGCCGAAGCGGAGTACCGCCGCGCTCAGACGGCGGACGAGCAAGTGGCGTGCTTGCAGGAGATGCTCAAACTGATCCCCAAGCACAAGGGGACCGACCATCTGCAAGCCGACCTTAAGACCCGCCTGAAGGAAGCCAAGCAGGAAGCGCTCACCGAAAAGTCGGCCCCCAAAACCGGACGAAGCTTTCGGATTCCCCGGCAGGGGGCGGGCACGATTGTGTTAATTGGCGCCCCGAACTCCGGCAAGAGCCGGGTGCTCGCCGAACTCACCAACGCCGAGCCCCAGGTCGCGGATTATCCCTTCACCACGCACGAGCCGATGCCGGGCATGATGCCCTGGGAAGATGCCAGCGTGCAGCTGATCGACACGCCGCCGCTGTCGGCCGCGCATTTGGAACCTTATGTGCTCAACATGGTGCGCTCGGCGGATGTGGTCGCGTTGTGCTTCAACGGCAGTTCGGACGATGCCCCGGAAGAAACTGCCGAGGTCCTCACGGAACTCGCCAACCGCAAAACGCAACTCGCCGCCGAGAGCGGTTTCGCCGAAGACGATTTTTCCGTCGTCAAGGTCAAAACGATCCTCGTCGTCACGCGGGCGGATGATCCGGGCTCTGAGATCCGCCTGGATCTGTTTCGCGAACTCTTGGAGATTCCCTTCCCCATCCAGCAGGTGGAGTTCGGCCGCGAAGACTCCCGCGAAGCCCTGCGGAATTGTTTTTATAACGCGCTCGACGTGATTCGCGTTTACACCAAAGCCCCCGGCAAGCCGGCCGACTACAAAGATCCGTTTACCATCCCCCGCGGCGGCACGGTGGAGGACCTGGCGTATAAAGTTCACCGCGATCTGGTCGATTCGCTAAAATACGCGAAGGTCTGGGGCGAGAGCGCCCGCGACGGCCAAAGCGTCGGCTCAGGCCATGTCCTTGCCGACCGCGACCTGGTCGAACTGCACAGTTAAGTCAGGATCGCCCAAGCCGACGACTTGTCGTCGGAGTTCATAACGAATCAATCGGAAAGCAAGAACACCTATGCGACAGATTGGAACCTTGCCCAGCGAGACCGAGGCGCGGAAGTTTGCGGACTACGTGCTGACGCGGGACATTCGCACGAACATCGAAGCCGACGATTCGGCTTGGGTCGTGTGGGTGCTCGAAGAAGATCAGGTCACGCAGGCCAAGACGGAACTCGAACAGTTTCGCGAGAATCCCAACGCCGACAAATATGTCAATGCCAAAGCCGCGGCGGACGCCCTTCGTGCGCGGGAAATCAAAAAGCACCGCGAGGTCAAAAAGAAAGTCGTGCGGGCGAACGAGACCTGGAATCAGTCGAATCTCCAGCGCTGCCCCGTGACGATCACGCTGGTCGTGATTTCCATCGCCGCCGTGATCGCCACGACCTCTCCCAGCGACCCATTCAATTTTGGCAGCAAGTATGACCCGGCTCTCGTCTGGCTGTCTTTTGCTCCCTATCATCCTGGCGACTTGGTCGCCGAAGTGAATGCCCGAAAATACGCTGCGATTTTGCATGGGCAAGTCTGGCGGTTGTTCACGCCGATGTTTTTGCACTTCACGCCGCTCCATCTGCTGTTCAATATGATGTGGCTCTGGGATTTGGGGGGCTCGGTCGAAGCCCGGCGGGGAAAATGGAAATACCTCGCCTTGGTGCTGGCGATTTCGGGGATTTCCAACACGGCCCAGGCGATGATGTCCGGGCCGGCTTTCGGGGGGATGTCGGGCGTCGTGTTCGGGCTGTTCGGCTATGTCTGGATGCAAAGCCTATATGCGCCCGAATCGGGTTTCTACATGCCGCGTAGCCTGGTGATGCTGATGCTGCTGTATATGGCCGCGTGCACGGTGGGCTTCATCGGAGGAATCGCCAACACAGCGCACGCGGCGGGCTTGTGCGTCGGCATGATCGCCGGTTACGCTCCCAAGCTGTGGAAAGATCTGACTCGCTAAAGGCGAGCAGACCAACCTTCGGTCGCCGCCCGCGTGAGCCCGATGATTCTCCGGATATTCAAAAGCTCAGAAGCCGAGCCAACCTACCGTAGAGTGAAAGGCAAAAGCATGTGGAGTTACAATCGTGCTTGTTGTTGGTCTGCCGTTTGTGTGGGACTCATCTCCACGTTTTCCTTCGCAGGCGAAAAGATCGATCCCGCCCAGGGCACCTGGGACGAAAAGCAAAATGTGGCGCTGGTACGATGTCCGAGTGGCGGATGTGGAAGGCCAAGGTTGGACGGACCTCAAAGCCCCGTTCGACCGCCTGCCCGCCAAAGCCGAGAAGACCGTGCGCTCGGCGGTGTGGAGCCTCAGCCGGCATTCCGCGGGTTTGATGGTGCGGTTCACCACGGACGCCTCGGAGATCAAAGCCCGCTGGACGTTGACTTCGGATCGCCTCGCCATGCCGCACATGCCCGCCACCGGCGTGAGCGGGCTCGATCTCTACGTCAAAACCGGCAACGGCTGGCGGTGGCTCGGCGTCGGCCAACCCACCGCCCAAACCAACACGGCGACTCTGGTCGCGGGCATTCCCGCGGCAAAGCGCGACTATCTGCTCTATCTGCCGCTCTATAACGGCGTGGCTTCCGTGGAAATCGGCCTGCCCAAGGAGGCTCACCTGGAGAAGTCAGAACCCCGCCCCGAAAGCCGGCGAAAGCCGGTCGTGTTTTACGGCACCTCGATCACGCAGGGCGGCTGCGCATCCCGGCCGGGCATGGTGCACACCGCGATCCTCGGCCGCCGGCTCGATCGCCCGGTCATCAACCTGGGCTTCTCCGGCAACGGCCGGCTGGAGCAGGAAGTCGCCGACCTGATGGCGGAACTCGACCCGGCCGTATTTGTCATCGACTGCCTGCCCAACGTGACGGCGGACGTTGTCGCCGCCCGCACCGAACCCTTGGTGAAAACCCTCCGCAAAGCTCGCCCCGACACGCCGATCCTATTCGTGGAAGACCGCACCTACGCCAATTCATTTTTGATCCCCGCGAAGCAAGACCGCAACGACACCAGCCGCGCCGCCTTTAAGGCCGCCTACGAACGTCTGCAAAAAGCCGGCGTCAAACAACTCTCGTACCTCCCCGGCGACCAACTCCTAGGCGACGACGGCGAAGCCACTGTGGACAGCTCCCACCCGACAGACTTGGGCTTCATGCGCCAAGCCGAGGCGTTCGAAAAAGCCCTCAGGCCGCTGTTGGAGAACTGACTTGGGGGTCCAACGATTTCGGGAAAGTCGTATCATTTGGAATAGAAAGTCTTCGTCCATGCCCGACAAACAGGATTTTATGATTGCTCTGACCGAATTGGCGGCAAACCTGAATGAGCATGTCAGCACCGATGATGGGCAATGGACCGTGAAGGGGTTTATCGACACCTGCCGCAACGTTTACACAATCTCTTCCGACACGAAGATCGTCTCAAAGATATTAGAGATTCATCTTTTTCCGCGAATTCGCCAATTCGCGGAACAGCATGGCTATCGGCTGGTTTTGGCGGATCACCAAAACTATTATCCCGATATCTCTTTCGTTTTGGCCAACGATGAATCGGTCAAGTTCGCCGTGGATTTCAAAACCACCTATCGTCTTCCCTCCAAGCCTTGGCTGTGTAATGGATTCACGCTGGGTTCTCATGGCAAGTATTTTCAGGATCGGACCAGCACGAAAAACATCCAATTCCCCTACGGTTCTTATGCCGGTCATTTTTGCCTGGGAATTATCTATGATCGCGCGGAAAACGCGACAATCGATGAAACGAAGGCTTATTCCCTGGATCATTTGCATTCGATCACTTCGGTGATTTCCAACATTCAGTTTTTTGTGGCTGAGAAATGGCAAATCGCAGGGGACAAAGGTGGCTCAGGGAATACCGAAAACATCGGCAGCATTAGACGGATTCAAGACATCTTGGACGGCACAGGAATGTTTAGTAAGCTGGGTGAGGAATGGTTCGATGATTACTGGATGAACTTCGGAAAAATCGTCGTCAAAGATGCTGACGGAAAACCGAAGAAGATTACGCGTTTGGACGATTTTGTGCAGTTTCGCAATGGCGACATGTCTTTGATCGTGTCCCGGAATAATCTACCATGACCACGCATCGCACGATGATTCCTCCAATCAAGTGCCAAGGCATTAAATCGAAGCTGGTTCCTTGGATCAAGGCGATCATCCCGAAGGATTTTTCGGGGCGTTGGGTGGAGCCGTTCATGGGGTCGGGTGTCGTGGCCTTCAACGCCCAACCCTCCGAAGCAATTCTGGCCGATGCGAATCCCCATTTGATTCGGTTCTACACCGCCGTCCAAAACAAAGAAATCACCGCTGCGATCGCGCGCCGGTTTCTGCAAGAGGAAGGAGCATTGCTAGAACGGTTGGGGGACGCGCATTTTTATGAGGTGCGCTTTAGGTTTAATGAATCCCATTCTCCGCTGGATTTTTTATTTTTGAGCCGGGCCTGCTTCAATGGGATGATTCGGTTTAACAGGAAAGGGCAATTCAACGTCCCGTTTTGCCGAAAGCCCAACCGTTTCGCACCGGCCTACATTACCAAAATCTGCAATCAGATTCAGGTGATTGCGGATGTTTGCGCATTCGGCAACTATCAATTTGTTTGCCAGGACTTTCGCGATTCGGTGGCTCTTGCCGAGGCTTCGGACGTCATCTACTGCGATCCTCCGTATATTGGCCGCCATGTGGATTACTTTAACGGATGGGACGAAGAGGATGAGCGGGCGCTAAAAACGCTTCTGGATGGCTCGCAAGCGAGGTTTATCCTCTCCACCTGGCACAGCAATGATTACCGCGAGAACATGTTCCTGAAGACGATCTGGTCGGAATATGGCTGTCTCACGCGGGAGCATTTTTATCATGTGGGGGCCAAAGAGAAAAACCGCAACCCGATGATGGAAGCTTTAATCACCAACTTTGAAGCCTCTTACAGCGAAACCGTGCTCGAAAAACACGAGCAGTTGCGACTGTTTGAATGAATCCAATCCTGCTAGCTTTCAACCTATGGCAATTCTTATTTGATATCAGCAGGGCCGTTGGGTTCCCACTTGAGATACACCGCGCCTAAAGGCGGCAGGGTGAGGCAGACCGAATGTTTGCGGCCGTGGCAGGGGGTGTTGTCGGCATAGACGCCGCCCAAGTTTCCCAGGCCGCTGCCGCCGTGCTCGATGGCGTCGGTGTTGATGATCTCCCGCCAATACCCGGGGTGCGGAACGCCGATGCGATATTCCAGTCTGGGAACGGGCGTAAAGTTACAGCACACGGCGACGCGCTCGTCCTGCCCTTTTCCCTTTCTAAGAAAGCTAATCACGCTCGATTCAAAATCGCTCGCATCCAGCCATTCAAAGCCCCGCGGATCGCAGTCGTATTCATAGAGCGCCGGCTCGCGGGTATAGGCCCGGTTAAGGGATTGCACCAGCCTTAATAGGGTGATGTGATAGATGCTTTCCAAGAGATCCCAATCCAGGCTGGCGTCGTGATGCCATTCCGACCATTGGCCGAATTCGGACCCCATAAACAACAGCTTCTTTCCCGGTTGGCCGAATAAATACGCATAGAGTAGTCGCAGGTTGGCGAACTTCTGCCAATCGTCGCCGGGCATCTTATTGATGAGCGAGCCTTTGCCGTGGACGACTTCATCATGCGAGAGCGGCATCATGAAGTTCTCGTTAAAAGCATAGACCATGCGGAACGTGAGTTCG
This sequence comes from uncultured Planctomycetaceae bacterium, assembly GCA_963815195.1. Classification (GTDB taxonomy): domain Bacteria; phylum Planctomycetota; class Planctomycetia; order Planctomycetales; family Planctomycetaceae; genus CAWAVN01. The sequence continues at coordinate 201,139 of CAWFGE010000022.1, read as the reverse complement.
TTCTGATGATACTTGCGGTAGATCGGCTCGTGGGAAAAGTAGCGAAGCGTATCATGCATCCAGCCCATGTCCCACTTGAGCCCGAAGCCCAGCCCGCCGATGTGCGTGGGCCTGGAGACCATCGGCCAGGAAGTGGATTCCTCGGCGATCGTTTGCACATCCGGAAACCGGCGGTAGACCTCTTCGTTCATCTTTCGCAAAAAGGAAATCGCGTTCAGGTTCTCGCGTCCGCCGTGATCGTTGGGAACCCATTCTCCTTCCCGGCGGGAATAGTCCAAGTAGAGCATCGAGGCCACCGCATCGACGCGCAATCCGTCCGCGTGATATTCCTCCAGCCAGAACAGGGCGTTGCTTAATAGAAACCCGCGGACTTCGTTGCGGCCATAGTTAAAGATGAAACTATGCCAATCGGGATGATAGCCCTGCCGGGGGTCTGCGTGCTCATAGAGATGCGTCCCGTCGAAATAGCCTAGACCGTGCTCATCCTGCGGGAAATGCGAAGGCACCCAGTCGAGAATGACGCCGATGCCTTCCTGGTGCAGATAGTCGATCAGATATTTAAAGTCCTGCGGCGTTCCATAGCGGCTCGTCGGCGCATAGTATCCCGTGACCTGATAGCCCCAGGAACCGAAGAACGGATGCTCCATCACCGGCAGAAACTCGACGTGCGTATGTCCTAGTTGCTTCACATGCTCCGCCAGTTGCGGGGCGAGTTCGCGGTAGCTTAGCGAACGATAGCCCTCGCTGGGCATTCTCCGCCAGGAACCGAGATGCACCTCATACACGGACATCGGGGAGTTGAGGGAGTTATACTTTTTGCGTTCCGCCATCCAGTTCTGGTCACGCCATTCGTAGTCCAGGCTCCATACGATGGACGCCGTCTTGGGGGCGACCTCGTGAAACACGCCGAGCGGGTCGGACTTGTTGACATTGTATTGGCTCATCCGGGATTGGATGTGATATTTATAAAGGGTGCCTTCGGCTATCTCTGGCACGAAGCCTTCCCAAATCCCGGACTGCTCGCGCGGGCGGAGCGGATGGCTCTTGGGGTTCCAGCCGTTGAACGTCCCGACCACCGAAACCTGCTGCGCATCCGGCGCCCACACCGCAAAAAACACGCCCCGGCGACCGTTCTGGTCGATCAGATGCGCCCCGAGCTTCCGGTGCAAATCGAGATGCGTCCCTTCGTTAAACAGATACAGATCGTCTTTCGTCAGCAGGGAGACGTCATACGAAACGGCGTTTGCCGCCGGCTTGTCTTTTGGTGTCGAAACGGATGTCTGAGCCATGAATCCAGCCTTCGGGTTGTTACTCGCGTTGTCAATTCCAATTCGGAAGAATCGTGTCCTTGCTGGGTGCCACTGGCAGCTTGCTGCCCGTGCATTCTGCATTGACTCAGCCTGCAAGCGCAAAACACTGGCAACAAGTTGCCAGTGGCACCCGATGCCCCAGTTTTCTTGCAAGACATCGTCATTGCACGAGCGGCGGGGCCTGTCTTGCTTTTATCTCACTGTGTCTATGATACCATAGGAGATCCACAGAGAGATACAATGGTGTGATGCCCCGTACTTTGGCATTATGGAGCAGATCGATGAACTGGACCGGTTCGCGGCGCGAGTTTTTGAAGGCGTCTTCCGCCATTGCGGGAGCGGGCTTGGCTTATCCCTGGACTTCTGGTTGGTCCGCGGAGCCGACCAGCGGCAAACCGGCCGGCGGTGCGGAGGTGTTGCATCCGCGGATGCGGGTGCCGTTGTCGTTCATCATCGACGATTCCACCTGCCTCGTGAACATGGGGCATTTCTGCACGCCCCAGTTTCAAAGCTGCTATCCCGACCGGGCGGAGTACAACAAAGACTGGCGGAAATGGCCTCGCGAGATTCCGGACGCCTTCGTCCGCGAGTTCGGCGAATGGTGCGGCGAACAAGGCGTGAAGGGCAAATACAGCATCGTGCCTTATCCCGCGTGCGTGGGCTGGCTCGACCGCGAGCTGCCGGGCTGGCCGCGAAAGGAACTCGAAAACAGCCTGAAGCTGGTGCGGGACCTGATGCTGCCGAATTGGGACATTCATCCCGAAATGATCACGCACACGCGGGTCATCGATCTCAAAACCGGCCGCCCGATGGCGGAGGTCAATCCGGCCACGATGGAGAATTCCTACCCGCAGGAGCAAAAGTCCGCGGACGAACTTGCGGCGTATTTGGCGTATGCATTGCAAATCTTGAAGAACTGCGGCCTCCCCTGCGAGGGCATCACCACGCCGGGCGGGTTCGGGGGCCGGGTGAAGTCGGAGCTTTCGCTCGCCGTCGGGCAGGCGGTGCGGGACGTGTTCTCCGCCGAGATCCCGCATTACTTCAAATACGTCAACACGGGAAAAGAAAGCACCGCCCCCAAGATCGAGCATCTCCAGCGGACATCAAACGGCGAAGTCGACCTGACCGTGAACATCCCGGCGGGCACGGGCGACTGGTTCGGCGGCTGGCAGGGCGACCGCACGCCGGAACCCGATCGTTATGCCAATGCCGACGCCACCAGCGGCCGGATGGTGGAACTCATCGAGCGCGGCGAGCCGGCGTTGATGCTCTGCCATTGGCCGGGGATGTATTCGAGCGGCGAGAAGACGGGATTCCACGCGTTCCAGAAAGTCGTCCTCGCGCTCCACGGACGGTTCCGCGAACAGACCCAGTGGATGAAGCTCAGCGAAATCGCCCGCTATTGGGCCGCGAAGGAACTCACGAAGATTCAAAAAACCGCTGAGGGCTTTTCGATCAACGCCCCCTTTGCCGCGCGGCAGTTTACGTTGAAGCTCCCGCAATCCGGTTCAAAGCCGCCGCGGCTGCGCACCGGCGAGAAGATGTTGACGTTCGAAGAAGTCACCAAACCGCTGGATCTAAAATCGGGCACTTGGCTCAAAGGGAACAACGGGATCATCGTCTGTTTCGATCTGCCGAAGGGCCAGTCCGTGCTGGAGATCTAAAGTCGCCCTTCGCTCCGCGAAGATCGCGCGATAAAGAACCGGCGTTGGCCGTTCAAAACCACTCGAAGAAAACCCCGTCCGGAAAAAACGCGACCATCGCGGAGCAATGGGCGACTTTCTTTCGATCGTCTTACTGCGGGCACGGGTTGGCGCGGACGCGGTCCCAGTTGACGGTGATGCCCAGGCCGGGGGCATCGTTTAAGGTGATGATCGGGCCTGCGATTTTTAAGGGGTTCTCGACGATGGAGAACTCGTGGTACTCGGGGCCTAAGATGTCGCCGGGGTAATGTTCCACTTGGAGGTTCTCGCAGCCCACGACCAGATGGCACATCGCGGCGGAGGCCACGTCGAGTTCGAGGTTGGAGCCGATGCTGCACGCGATGCCGTGCTCGGCGGCGTAGTTTGCGATCTGTTGGGACTTGCGAATGCCGCCGTTCTTGCCGGGATAGATACTGATCACATCGCAGGCCGAGTGGCGAATGCATTCCACGGCATCGTAGAAATCGAAGCAAATATCGTCGGCCATCACTTGGGGTTTGATCGACCGGCGGACTTCCGCGAGGCCGTGAAAATCCCCCCGCGGCGTCGGTTGCTCGAACAGGCCAACGTTTAAATCTTCCATCAGCTCGCAAGCCCGGATGGCGGTGGGCACATCGTAGCCGCAGTTGGCGTCGATCACCAAATCCAAATCCGGCCCCATCGTTTCGCGGACGATCCGCACCCGCTCCACGTCCTCTTCCAAAACGGTGCCGACTTTGACTTTGATCGTCGTGAAGCCGGCTTCCACAAGTTCCTTCGTTCGCGACCTCGCCCGTTCCGGCGGATAGGCTCCCATCGAAAATCGGCAGCGGATCGGCAGCGGCCGTTTCGCTCCGCCCAAGAGTTCGTAAATGGGTTTCTTCTCCGCTTTGCCGCGGATGTCCCAGCAGGCCATTTCGATCGCGGACTTGGCGAACCAATTGCACTGGGCGGATTGATCCATTAGTTGATCGATGCGGGGCACATCGAACGGATCGATGCCGATCAACCGGGGCGTGAAGATGTTGTCGATGAGGGTCTTCGCAGTCCAGACCGTTTCGCCGCTCCACCGCGGCATGACGGTGGCTTCGCCCGCACCTTCGATCCCCGCGTCGGTTTCCAACCGCACCAACAGGTACTCGGAAACCTCGTGCGAACCGAGCGCGGAGACCATCCGGCGTTCCGGTTTGAGCGGAATCCGCACGGGGTAGGTTTCGATGTGGGTGATCTTCACGGCATTAGTTCCCAAACTCAGCGGGTGCAGAGAATTCGGAAAATGATTTGCTTTCTTGAGAGCCGCGCACGAAGTAAGCGGTTTCTTGCATTCGGCGATCGCACAACCGCTGACTTCGTGCGCGGCTCTCGCCTTTTTGGAATGACTGAACCTACTTCGCCAGGGTTTGCACGGCGGTTTCTTGGAAGGCGGCGCGGATGTTGGAGCCGTCGCTGTTGCCGAACTTTGTGCGCTGGATCAACAGCACGAAGATCATGTTGCGCTCGGGATCGACCCAGCCTTGGGTGCCGAAGGCTCCGCCGTGGCCGAACGTGCCCGGCGACACGTTCGCGGTGATGCCCTGAGGTTCGCGGACCACGCACCAACCCAGGCCCCAGCCGTTGCCCGGCGTGAAGCCGGTTTTGATCTCGCCGGTCTGCACGCGGGTCATCTGTTGGACGGCTGCTTTAGAAAGGATCCGCTGGCCGTCGAGTTCTCCGCCGTTTAAGACCATTTGATAGAAGCGGAACAAGTCTTTGGCGGTGGAGAACAATCCGCCGGAGGGGTTCGGCGAATGCGGTTCGGAGAAATCCACGAGCCAATGCGAAGCCTCGGCGAAGGGTTGGCCGTTCTGTCCGGGCTGATAGAGTTTCGCGATCCTTTGTTGCTGCTTGGGAGAGGGATGGAACGTGGTGTCCGTCATCTTCAGCGGCTGGAAGATTCGCTCCTCTAAAAACTTGTCGTAAGGCTTTCCCGAGGCGACTTCGATCACCCGGCCGCAGATCGACATGCCGGGGCTGTATTCCCATTTCGAGCCCGGCTCGAAACCGAGCGGGCGTTTGGCCATTTGAATGGCGGTCTCTTGGAGGCTGCCTTCGTTTTGCTGGTTGCCGACGACGCCGGAGGTGTGCGTCATTAGATCCTTGATCGTGATCGGCCGCACGCTGCCGCCGTCTTTGAGGGCGACATCGCGGAACTCGGGAATGTATTTCGAGACGGGATCGCTCACCAAGAGCTTGCCTTCATCCTGCAAAATCATCACGGCGGTCGCGGTGATGGGTTTGGTCATCGAGGCGATGGCGAACAGCGTGTCGGTCCGCATGGGCTTCTTGTCCGCAATGTCCGCTTGCCCCACCGCCCCCAGGTGGGCGATCTTGCCGTCTTTGGCGACCAGAGTCACCACGCCCGCGGCCCGGCCTTTTTCCACGTATTCTTGCATCCGTTGGTCGATGGCGTCGGCTTTGTCATTGGATGTCGCAGAGGTCTTTTCCTTGGCATCGGCGGTTACCGTGACGAGATCTTCCGTGGGGTTTTCCGTAAGCACCAGGCCGCGGAAGCGGACCTCCTGCGCGACCTTGTTGGAATGCAACTGCAAACCGATGGGGCCGCTTTGGCAGAGTTCGGGCTTGGGATCGGACCAGTCGGCGACGAGTTTTCCGTTGATGACGTGCCGGATCCGGTTGCCGATGGCGAGGATCTCCATGCGGTTCCAGTCGTGCTGTTTGCCGGCTTTTTTGGCGACGCCGTCTTTGTCGGGGTAGATGCTGTTCCGGCGGTAGAGATCGTAATACCCATAGCCGGAGGGAAACATCACCAGGTGGCCCATATAGCTGAAGGGGTCGCCTTCTTTCTCGACGGTCTTCCCCCACAGCGCAATGCCGGAATGCATCTCGCTTTGGACCAATTTGGCTTCAAAGATCAAGCGGAAGTTGCGGTAGGGCTTTTTCGTGACGAGATAGGTGCTGGCTTTGGGGGCGTTCTCGGCGGAGTTCTTGGCGACGATTTCGGCGTCTTCGATGCTGAAGTATTTGCCGATCTGCCCTTCCCAGCCGGTGAAGTCTTTGCCGTTGAAGAGGTGCTGGGCTTTTTCAGCCGCGGGGAGTTTGGGGATTTGGTCTTCGGCCCAATCGGCGGAGGCGACCGCGAGCGAAAAGAAGACGATTCCAACCCAAACGGACAGCGAAACAAACCGGCGGCGTGGAAAGCGTGTTGATCGGCGCATTGGATGACCCCCGTGACTCAGGACATGAAGGGCGCCGCTTGGGGGAACAAAACGCGCTGTTCCCGCGGCGATTGAAAGATCATGTCCCGCCCGGCGGGGGATTGCAACCGATGCGAAAAGTTTGCGAGCTGAAAGACACTCGCCCGAAGCGCAAGTTTTAAAGAGCGGCACGGCGCTAGCCGCCGGTGTTTGTGAGCGGCACGGCGCTAGCCGCCGGTGTTTGTGAGCGGCACGGCGCTAGCCGCCGGTGTTTGTGAGCGGCACGGCGCTAGCCGCCGGCCTTGTAATATCCAAACTTCCGTTGAAAAGGCCGGGGGCTAGCGCCCTTCCGCTCACAGGATTACGCGGCGGGTTTTTGTTGGCTGCCGAAGGAAAAGCTCAACGGCGAGTCGTCCAGATCGCCTTCGTCCGCGGGCATCGCGGCGCGAGCGGCGTCGGCGGGCAGTTGGCTGAGTTCCTCGACCCAAATCTTGAGCAACCGGGCCAGCGTGTTTTTGTCGGTGGTATTGAAGCACGTGAGCAAAGCGGCCACCCGTCGGCTGTGAAATTCCTCAGCTTTCGCCAAGGTTTCGCGGCCGAGTTCCGAAAGCAACAACACTTTCCGCCGGCGGTCCACCGTCGAAGGCAGGCGGTAAAGCAAACCGCTTTGCCGCATGCGTTCGATCAGCGTGCTGATGCTGGATTCCGTTTGATTGAGCCGGTTTGACAAATCTTTTTGCGAGCAGCCGTTGGAAGCCGTTTCGCGAATCGCCTGGAGCACGGCATAGCGGATGTCCGTCAACTCGAACTGCCCCAAATGCGAATTGAGCAGTCCCCGCAAGCGATGGGCCGCCCGCATCACGTTGTCCACGATGTCGACGGCCGCTGCGTTGGACGGTTCGGGCGTCGGCTCCTCGGCTGTTTCAGCAGGATTGGCGGCGGTGGAACCGTACGGCCCAGTGCCGGGAAGAGTCGAGGAATCGGAGGGGGGAACGAAACGGAACATCGCGTCTCCCTTTGGAATGGCCCGCTGTAAATTTGACGCCTGAGAAAAACCGCTCCCAGAAGGAAATGGTTTACTCCTTCAATCAAATTTTTCGGCTATTAAAGGTTCGCGCCTGAAGCGAATTTCCCAAATTCCGCAGTTTGACCAAGAAAACCGGCTCGGCAACGACGAGCCGATGGCAGCCACCTCGACAGGGGATCAGCCCGCGTCGCACAGCGAAATTCGGCAGGGACGAACGGCGAGTCGCAAGGGGGCCGAAGTGTGGCCTGCCCGCCGACGATGCTCGGCTTCGGACCAGCCGCGGCGGATTTCCCGGCAGACCTGTTCGATTTCCCAGGGCGAAGGCAGGTAGGGCTGATTGTCCGCCTGCTCCGAAGCGGGGGACGCCCAATCGTATTCCTCGTCGGCGGTTTCCGGCCGGTGATCTTCCACACTTCGTCGTTCGCTTACGCTTGAAATCATCGGGCTGTTTCTCCTCAGCTGTCAGTGATCGCGGGATGGTAACACATGCGTGATGCGGCCCTGGCAATGCAAAACCGGTGCCGGGGCGCGGCATTCACCTTTTTCAGAGGCCCTTTTGGGAGTTTCCCCGAATTCCGTCCCGCCAGAGAGCAACACGCCTGTTCCCGCCGGTGGAGTTCCTGATCGATCGGAAACCAAGTTGCGCGATAAACGACCGCACGGATCCGCTTTTTTCCGACCCCAGTGGTGAGTGAAAATTCGCTTACGGCTTCGGCACAACATTTTCACCGTACGCCGCAAAGCATTTATCAAATCGGCGGGGGCATCTTGCCGCTGCCAATCGATCTCGGTGGCTGGAAGCCGCCGTTATGGAAGAGACGAACGAACAAACCCGTCCCGGCAACGGCCCAGGGCTGTCGCGATGGGTCATAACGTTCGAAGCCCCTTTGAGGAAAACTGAGGAAAACTATTGATGTCCACCTCGCAATTTATCCCCCAGGCGGAACAGCAACCTCTCGGCGAAGGCGTGGGCGCGGATGGGGTGGAATTGGAGGCGGCGTTGGCCGCGGACGCCGCTTCCGAATCGGAACCGGGGCCGGAATCCGAAGAGAATACGGTCCCCCCGCCGGCTGACGATGCGAAAACGCCGGCGAAGGATCGCGGCCGGTTTTCGCTGGGTTTGTTGGCCAGCATCGCGGCGATTTATTTGTGCTATTTTGCGCGGGCGATTTTGTTTCCGATCACCTTGGCGCTCGTGCTGTTCTTTCTCCTGTCGCCGTTCGTGCGATATTTGATGCGAATGCGGATTCCCGAATCGGTCGCCGCGGCGGTCGCTGTGGGAACCACGAGCCTCTTTTTGGGTTCCGTGTGCCTGGTGTTCCTCACGCCCGGCGCGAATTGGATCGCCAACGCCCCGCAGACGTTGCACAAGGCGAAGGAAAAGCTCGAGTTCGTTGCGGAGCCGATCCACAAACTGAACCGCGCCAGCAGCGAAGTGACGGAGATCGCCAAAAGCCCCAGCAGCGAGGCGGTCAAAGTGTCCGTGGAGGAGCCGCCGATCACCAACGACGTTCTCAACGTCACCGCGAGTTTTCTGGCGGGAACGACGATCACCGTCGTGTTGACGTACTTGCTGCTCGCGATGGGGCACCGCACCTCCAACGCGGTCGTGGAATTGTTGCCCACGATTCACAACAAGCGGGCCTTCGTGCTGATGCTTCGGAACGTGGAACGGGGCATATCGCGATATTCTGCTCACGATTACCGCGATCAATTTTGGACTCGGAACGGTGATCGGCACCGTGCTCGGTTTGCTGGGATTCCCCGACCCGATCCTGCTGGGAATCATGGCGATGATGTTGAATTACATTCCGTTTCTCGGCTGCCTGGCGGGGACGACCGTCACGTTTTTGATCGGAGTCGTTTATGTCGATGCGCCGGTCATGGCCTTGGCGGGCCCCGGCCTTTATCTCTTGATCAATATGCTCGAAGGCAACGTGATCACGCCGATGATCTTGGGGCAGTCCATGAAGCTGAACCCTCCCGTTGTGTTCTTATTTATCGTGTTTTGGGGCTGGGTCTGGGGAATTGGGGGAATTCTGATCGCGGTGCCGCTGTTGGGGATCCTCAAAATCATTTTCCAGCATCTGGAACAATCGAAGCCGCTCGCCCGGTTCATCGGCAGCGACTGACGCCCGCGGTTTCGTCCTCGAGCGGTTCCCGTTTGCCGGCTACCATTTCCAGGCCATGGAAGAAAACGGCCCTCGCTGTTTCCCGCGTTTTCGACGCAGTATGATACATCCGCCCGGCGAGCCGAGGGCCAATTCTCAACTGCAAAATCCGCCTGAGTCACGATGATAAAAAACACGTTCTGGAATTGGGTCGTCAACTCGATTTGGAATCCCGCCAGCGAGACCTGGAGCCGCTTTCAGCGGGACGACGGCAGCTTGATGGCCGCCGCGGTGTCCTATTACGCGGGCGTTTCGCTGCTCCCCTTATTGATTGTTCTGGTTTCGGGCGTGGGGTTTTTTCTGAAGACGACGACATTGGGCCAGGACGCCCGGCACGAAGTGCTGTCCGCGGTCGAACAAGAAGGTTCGCCCGAGTTGCGGGAGCAACTCGAATCCGTTTTGAGCCAGGTTCAGCAAGACGCCTCGCTGAACGGGGTCCTGGGGATCGCGGGCATGCTGTTCGGAGCGGTCGCGATTTTCGCCCAGTTCGAACGGGCCTTCGACGTGATTTGGAACGTGCCCGAGCCTGAGGAAATGGGCGTCGTGCAATCGCTCCGCCACCTGGTGCTGGAGAGGTTTCGCGCGTTTGTTATGCTGTGTTCGGTGGGCCTCTTGATCCTGGCGATTTTCATCGCCGGGATGACCGTCACGGCGCTCGAACAGTTCGCGTCGCGGTGGCTGCCGATCCCCGACGTTCTGGCCCGGATCACGGATTGGACGGCGAGCCTGGTGCTGAATACGCTGGCTTTCACATTGCTGTACCGGTTGCTGCCGAAGGTGAAAATCCGCTGGCGGGAAGCCCTGGCCGGGGCGGTGCTCGTCGCGGTGGGATGGGAAGCGGGCCGGCATGTCTTATCCAACATCTTGATCGGAACCCGCTACACGAACGCCTACGGCACCTTGGGGTCGTTCCTGGCGATTCTGTTGTGGCTGTATTATGCGAGCCATTTGCTGTTTTTGGGGGCCGAGTTTATCCAGGTTATTTGCGATCGCTGCGTGCCGAGCCAAAAAGTGCACGTCGAATCCGAGGGTTAAATCACCCTCGCAATTCGGCGCAGGTTCTGGTGCAAATCCGCAGCACGAAATCCCAAATCCGAAACAAATCCAAAATCCGAATGTTCCAAACCCATCCCTCGATTTGTAAAGCACAACCGACTCGCAGGGTTTGGATATTGGAATTTCGGTCATTGGCATTTGTTTCGGATTTCGAGATTCGGATTTCGGATTTTCCGGGCTGCGACTTCAATCCGAATCGGTTGGGGAGCACTCGGGCTGGGATTGCTCTTCGATTTGGTGGACAGCCTCCATCGCGGGGTCCGGACGGGCCAGCCGCATGTTGAGGAGTTTGAGCAGTGAATAAAACAGGGCGGCGGCAATCGGCCCCAGAAAGACGCCCCACAGCCCCACGAGTCTGGATCGCTCCGATCACGCTGATCAATCCCACGAGCGGGTGCATGTTCGACGAGCCTTTAAGAACATAAGCGCGGACCAGGTTGTCCGACGTGGAAACAATTCCGGCTCCGTAGAGACCGAGAAACGTCGCCGATGGATATTCGCCCGCCGACAACAGCCAGAGCGTCACCGGCAGCCACACGCCCGCGGCCCCGACAAAGGGAACCATCGAAAACAAAAACGTCAAGGCCGAGAGCAGCCACAACCCGCTGACGCCGGCGATCGCCAGGCCGATGCCCAAAAGCACGGCCTGCACGACCGCGCACAACAGGCTGCCGATGATCACGCCCCGGCACACGGAGACGAACTGCTCGAATGCGACCTCTTCATCGTGCGGCTCCAAGGGCGAGACCGACCGCAGCGTATTGACGATCAACGGACCGTCGGCAAAGAAGTAATACAGGGCCAAAAACATGATCGTCAGCCCGACGACAAAGCGGATGACGTTGGAGAGAAAGGCCTGCGTGCGGTCGAAAATGTTCGCCGTGATCTCGCCGACGCCTTTTTGCACGGAATCTTGAATCTGCTGCCATTCGTCCTCGGTGAGATGGTTTTTCCAATACCATTTCACGTCTTTCACCAGGGGATGCTCGTTGGGGTTCCATTCCACCACATCCTGGCCGATCGCCGCCAACTCGCGCCCGGCTAAAAACATCGCCCCCGCAAGCGGCAAGAGCATCATCAGCAAGATGAGCGCGGTCAGTCCGGCCGCGGCCTTGTGCCGTCCGCCGAGCCATTTCACGGCCCGATGAAACAGCGGCCGGAACAGCACCGACAGCATGGCCGCAAACAACAGCGAAATCAGAAACGGCTCAACAATGTGATAGAACAGAATCCCCAACGCGACCACGACGGCCACGAGCGACCAGAACCCAAACCGCTCGACCAAACCGTTCGACTTTCTCATCGGATATCCCAAATAGGCGGATCATCAATGCGTTCCCTTCGCGCCCCGGCCCGGCCCGGCGCTTTTGATTCCAATTCGTCTTTCCGCAATTCCCGCGCCGACTGGCGCGGCTCCGAGAAACTCCGCATCGGCGGTTCGGAAAACTTCGGTGATCCTCCTCCCGCGATGGGGAAAACGCCTGTTCTGTCCATCCGCGGCCGTTCTCGATAATATGGACGCACCCGCACCCGGCGCGCAAATACTGGGCATTCGACTTAAAAGCAGAGACGACAGGGAGATTCGATTTTGAAGTCAATTCGCCAATGGCATGGGCTTTGCAAAGAACGCTTGCCGGGAGATCCACATTGGCATGCTTCTTTTGGAAACGGCCAATGAGTGAGACGAAAGCGTTCCAGAGTCTGAGGAGCACTCCAAGATGACAACCGAAAAGCAACGCCTGGCCCGGCCGGCGTGCGTCCTCATCGTGGACGACCATCCGCTCGTGCGCGACGGGATTCGATTGCGAATCCAAGGGGATGAGGAATTTCGTGGTCTGCGGAGAGGCCGACGATGTCGCGGAAGCAATGAATCAACTCAACCAGTTCTCGCCCGATATTGCCATCGTCGATATTTCGCTCAAAGAAGGAAACGGGCTGGACTTGGTCAAGCGGATGCTGGCCCGAGAGCCGGACCTGCGGGTGATCGTGTCCTCCATGCACGAGGAATCGATCTATGCCGAGCGGGCGCTCCACATCGGGGCGATGGGATACGTTCATAAGCAGAACGCGGCGGCCACCCTGCTCGAAGCGCTTCACGAAGTCGCCGACGGCCGGATTTTCGCCTCCGAATCGGTCATCCAGCGGATGCTCAACCGCTCCATCGGCGTCCGCGAAGGCCACGCGAATTTGCTGTCTCCCATCGAACTCTTAACCGACCGCGAACTCGATGTGCTCGAACGCATCGGGTCCGGGCACAGCATCAAAACCATCGCCGAGGACATGCGGCTCAGCCCCAAGACCGTCGAAACCTACCGCGACCGCATCCGCCAAAAGCTCGGCATCGGCTCCGCGCACGAACTGAAGCACTATGCCTTCCAGTGGGTCAAAGACCACCTGGGCTGAAAATCCGAATTTCGAAATCCGAAACAAATTCCATTCGGGTTTTGGATTTGTTTCGGATTTCGTGCTTCGGATTTTGATCGGCGCTACTTCTCGACGATCCAGATGTTGCGGAACTGGAGCGGGTTGCCGTGGCCTTGGAGTTTGATCGGGCCGGGCGTGCCGATGGGTTCGCCGCGGGAGCCGCCGGTTTTTTGTTTGAGCTCCAGGTCCTTGTGGACGATCACGCCGTTGTGTTTGAGCGTCATTTTCGCGGGCGCGGTGACTTGGCCGTTCTCGCCGGTCTTGGCGTTCGTGAACTCCACATCATAGGTTTGCCAAACCAAAGGCGGCAGGCACATATTGACCTTGGGGTCGGCCAACTGATAGACGCCGCCGCACTCGTTGTTTTTGCCTTCGAGTCCGAAGGAATCCAGAATCTGCACTTCGTAATGATCGACCTGATAGAACCCGCTGTTCCCCCGGCCCTGCCCGCGGGCGTCGGGGCGGTACGGCAAGAGGAACTCCAGGTGCATGGTGTAGTCGTTGAACTTCTGCTTGGTGAGAATGTCGTGGCCGTCGGTGTTCAAGTAGCCGGTCTTCTCATCCAGCCGCCCGCCGGTCCAGTGGTCGGTGTTCTTGCCGCCGAAGAGGACGATCCCTCCTTCGGGCGGCTTTTTGCCCATCGTGTCGCTTTTGCGAGTGGTCTTCCGCAGGGTGAACTCCGCCTCATCCCCGAATTGGCCGGAGAGCTTGCCATCGCGGATCACGGCTTGGCCTTCCTTTTGGCCGGCGGGCGGAAACTTGGACGTGGCGGAAAACTCTTTGGGATCCTTGGCGAGATATTTCCGGTTGCCGGTGGCGGTGGTGAACGTGGCGGAGCCGTCATCTTTTAGTTCCCCGGCCAGCAAGGATTTGTGTTCGCCGTCCCAACCGGCGCCGGGAAGTCCGCCGGGAAGAAACACTGCTTGAAACGCCCCGTTCCCCAAGGCGATCACCTGCGCCGCAAGTTTGTCGCCCTTTTGCGTCTGCCCGACGTATTCGCCTTGAATCTGGAAATCCGCCGGCAGCGTGGAGTCCTTGGGATCGGTCCAAACCCCGTCCGCCGCGCTCGCCGCGCCTGCCAAACCGCAAAGAAGGGCCAAACAGCCACAGGCCAGGAAATGATGCATGTTGATTTTCATGAAGTCACCTCAAATTTGATTGGGACATATTGACTTTTGATGGTTCACTCAGATGATTGAACCGAAATCGCCCTTAGATCACAAGCGGACCGGCGGATTTTCGAGACGCAAAAGAGCCGCGCACGCATCAAAGAGCCGCGCACGCAGTAAGCGGTCGGGAAATCAAAAACCGCTTACTTCGTGCGCGGCTCTTTGGAAACAGATTATTGAGGAACAACCAAAACAATGCCGGAACGTAAGACGGTCGCCGTGGGGTTGGTGCAGATGGAAATGGGCACCGACGCGGGGCAGAATTTTGAAAAGGCAGTTTCGCTCGTTCGCCAGGCGGCGGCGGAGGGGGCGAAGATCGTCTGCCTGCCGGAATTGTTCCGCACGCAGTATTTCTGCCAGACGGAAGATCACGCAAACTTTCAATGGGCCGAGCCGATTCCCGGCCCGAGCACCCAGCGGTTGTCAAAGCTCGCGGCGGAGTTGGAAATCGTGCTCGTCGCCAGCCTGTTCGAGAAGCGGGCGGAAGGCCTCTATCACAACACCGCCGCGGTGTTGGATGCGGACGGGACCTACCTCGGCAAGTACCGCAAGATGCACATCCCCGACGATCCGCTGTTTTACGAGAAGTTCTACTTCACGCCGGGCGATCTGGGATTCAAGGTGTTCGACACGCGGTACGCCCGCGTGGGGGTCTTGATTTGCTGGGATCAATGGTTCCCCGAAGCCGCCCGGCTCACCGCCATGCGCGGGGCGGACGTGCTGTTTTATCCCACGGCCATCGGCTGGCATCCTTCCGAAAAGGCCGGCCACGGCGAGGCCCAGCACGAGAGTTGGGAACTCATCCAGCGCTCGCACGCCATCGCCAACGGCTGCTATGTGTGCGCGGCCAACCGCTCTGGACACGAAGGCGAACCCGGCGGCGGGATCGAGTTTTGGGGCCAGAGTTTTCACGCGAGTCCGACGGGAGAGATCTTAGCCAGAGCCGGCGCCCAGAACGAAGAGGTGCTGATTCAGGAATTGGACCTCCGGCAGCTCGATGTCAGCCGAACCCATTGGCCGTTCCTGCGGGATCGGCGGATCGATGCCTACGGCGAGTTGACCCGGCGGTATCTCGACGAAGGCTCGTAACCATGACGACCCAAACTGAAGTCAAAACCACGCCGCGGGAACAAGGCTACCGCATGCCCGCGGAGTGGGAGCCGCACCAGGCGACGTGGGTCTCGTGGCCGCATAAGGAAACCTCTTGGCCGGGGAAGATCGAGACGATCAAACCGGTCTTCGCCTGCATGGTCGCCGAGTTGTCGCGGTCGGAAACGGTGCACGTCAACGTAAACGATGACAGGATGGAAGCCGAGGCCCGCCGGCTTCTGGCCGAACAGGGTAAGTTGGGGCAGGTCGTGTTTCATCGCCTGCCCACCAACGATGCCTGGTGCCGGGACCACGGGGCGATCTTCGTGAAGCGCAGCGAATCCCCAAAACTCTGTGCCCTCGATTGGAAGTACAACGCCTGGGGCGACAAATATCCGCCTTACGATCTGGACAACCGCGTGCCCGCGGGCATGGCGGATTTCCTCAACGTGCCGCGGATCGAAATCCCTTGGGTTTTGGAAGGCGGATCGATCGACACCAACGGCGAGGGCACGCTCCTCACCACCGAGTCCTGCCTGCTCAACCCCAACCGCAACCCCGAACTCTCGAAGGCACAGATCGAACAGCTTCTCAAAGATCATTTGGGAGTCGAGCAAATTCTCTGGCTGGGCGATGGCATCGTCGGCGACGACACCGACGGGCACATCGACGACATCACGCGATTCGTGAATCCGACCACCGTGGTCACGGCCGTCGAAGGAAATCCGAATGATGAAAACTACGAGCCGCTCCAGAAAAACCTCGCCCGCCTGAAGACGTTTCGGCTGGCAGGCGACCGACCTTTAGAGATTGTGGAACTCCCGATGCCCCTCCCGGTGGAATACGAAGGCGAACGCCTGCCCGCGAGCTACGCGAATTTCTACATTGCGAACACGGTTGTGCTGCTTCCGTTTTATGGAGGCCCGCGGGATCACGAGGCCCACGAAATCCTCATCAACCTTTTCCCCGGCCGCCGGGTCATCGGCATCGACTGCTGCGACCTCATCTGGGGCCTGGGAGCCTTTCATTGCCTGACCCAACAGGTGCCGGCCTAGGAAATTGACACTGCCTCGCAACTGATCTATGGTTATGTCGCGTTTTGCCGATTTTTCCAATTAATAACGTTGGATGGGGACTCGGCGCATTGTTGGGGTTGATCCATTTGGCAGAGCAATCTGCCGATGAATCACCTCATCTTCAACACGGATGATGAGTTCCGCATCGCCGGGGGCAATCTCTTGGGGAGTTTTAAGGATTATGAATTTCAGGGGCAACCTGGACCACATCGAAGGACCGGCCGCCTGTCAGCAGTTCAAAATCCGCTACGGTTGAAAAACGCCGCGGGAAGGTTGGCTTGGACATGGCAGATATTCCTGCTGAGATGGGTTCTTCGGGGATTATTACAATCCATCAGTCATTGACAACATATTCCAAAAAAGAATAATCTTTGGAGATTTCGGTGTTTTTATTGCCGAAACTATTCCTCTATGATATAATCCCATGTGGAAGTTGTCGCCCACGCCCGATATTGAAAAACGGGTGAAAAAGCACCAGAAGAAACATTCTCGCGAGTTGCAGAATGTTTTTGACAACTTGGACACATTTTTCAAATGCCTCGAGGCCGGCGCGTCCTCCGGGCAAATCCACCGAGGATTTATTCATCCCGAACCGTCTGGGGTTTTGGCGATCGACCAAAAGGGAAAAGGATCCCACCTTAAAGAATTCCGGCTCTACATTTATCCGGACGAGGAATCAGAAACTTTGCATTTGATCACGTTGGGCGACAAAAACAGCCAATCCGACGACATCCGATTCTGTAAACACTTTGTCGATTCCTTGTTAGCGGAGAAAGCTTCCGAAGTGCAGGAAAAATCGGATGAGTCGTTGGAAGAATAATGGCGGCTGAACGCACTTTTCTTATCCAAAAACCGCGGCCCCATTGAACAGGATGCCATGAAGAGCTTCGGCATCCACAAAATTGTTTCCGCGGTTGAATGACCACGGCCGGTTGAAGCTCATAACGACCAACCACCAAGTGTTGGATTGGTGGTTGACGGTTGGATCTCAAGACAAAGGCTGTGCAGGGCCTTAACGACTGCAACTTTCCGCGGTTGAATGACCGCGGCCCCATTGAAGCACCCGCTCCGGGTCACAGGAGAATCGCAATGGCTCAACGTTTCCGCGGTCAGATTACCGCGGCCGACAACTCAATTTCTGAAAATCCGCAGTACAACTCGGTTCGGGAGATGATTCGCGACATCTCGGACGATGAGGCTTTCAACCGGGCACTCGAAGAACAAATTTCGAAGCGCGGCTGGTGAAGGCTTTGCATGCGTTGCGCGCGGCGAAGGGGATTTCCCAAGCGGAGATCGCGGAACAACTCGATTGTTCGCAGAGCCGAGTGTCCAAGATCGAGAACGGCGAGGACGGCGAGCTGCGAATCAGCGAATTGGAAGCCTACGCGCGGGCGATGGATCGGGACTTGCACGTGGGATTTTCGAATCGAGGTCTCACCGGTTTGGATCGCATCAAGTCTCACGCCTTTGCGATTCATCGCGAACTTTGCCGCATGGCGGAATTGGCGGAAAATGATGAATCGATTGCGCGGGGCGTCGTCAAAACGTTTAATGAAGTTCTCTTCAATCAATTGAACTTGCTCCAGCTTGCCTCGACAAAATTGCCCTGCGATCCTGAATCCGGGGAACCTTATTTGAAAATCGATATGTTCGTCGATGAGGGAAACATCGATTCGACAGAATCGACGGCAATCCAGCCTCAAAATCAACCCTAGGATTTGTCTGGCCCCTTCAGGGCCTAGATTGGTTTCCCGTCACGAACCTGGGGCTCCGCTTACGGCTGTCGCCGCGTTGCTTCGCCCCAGGCTGGCTTTGTTTTGCCCCGTTGGGGCAATTGAAGTACTGGCTGACAGGCACACCGCTCAATGCGTGTTCACGCGGTTGAGCTGCTGAATGCCCGCGGCTCCCAGGTTGGGCGGGCGCAGGCTGCCGCCGGGCGGCGGGGTTTGCAGGATTCTGGGAACGGCGGCCGCGGTGGCGGGGACGATCTTCACCGTCCAGTTCTGGTTGAGCA
This sequence comes from uncultured Planctomycetaceae bacterium, assembly GCA_963815195.1. GTDB lineage: Bacteria > Planctomycetota > Planctomycetia > Planctomycetales > Planctomycetaceae > CAWAVN01. The sequence continues at coordinate 182,927 of CAWFGE010000022.1, read as the reverse complement.
GATCCCAATGCCAAGGCCAATTCTCCCTCGGCCAACGCTCCTCCTCGGGGCGGATGCTGCCCGGAGCCGGCGGCGGAGGCAACGCGATGTTGCTCGAAAACCCGAACGTCCCGCCCAGGCTCTGTTGTGGACTCTGCTGCCCGTTCGACAGCACCCGCCTCGGCCGGGGCAGAAACAGCGAGATCTGCGCGAATGTCTGGGCGTCGGATCGCTTTTTCAGCGGGTTCTTAAACAGCCCCGGCCCGTTTTCTTTTTGATGATCGCGATACACCACGCCCAAAAACTGAAAATCCCGCTCCAGGTTGCGGTTGATGTCCCGCGGGCGGCCTTTTTGGCGAAGCGTGTCCCAATCGCCGCCCGCGTCGGTGAAGCGGATCATCATCGGCAGGTTCGTTTGCGGATATTCCTCGTTGAGCAAATGCTCCAACTCCGCACAGGTGAAGATTCGCCAGAGATGGCTGAACCGCGACATCTGCGCCGTGCGGTCGAAAAGCTGCAATTTGTCCCCGGTCCAAATCTCCAAATAATGCCGGGCCAACTCCTCCCGCTGGAGCGTCGCCATTTTAAAATACTCGGCAGCGTTGGGAACGCCGTGGAAGTCGGCGGCCATCGGGCTGGGATCGACGATCGGCAGCGTCCGCGCGAGCGGGTCTTGTTCGTCGGGAAAGCCCGCCGGCCGCGCGGACATTCGCCAGAGCATCCCCGCTTGAGGGCCGCGGCCGTTCTGCTCCGCGCGGGGCGGTGCGGGCAGGTTTTTGAGGTCGCGGTTCGCGAGCCCGTGCCGCCAGGCGATGTCGTTCGTCACCTGCTGCGCGAGTGCGGGAATCATGCGGATCACCTGCCGCTGAAACTGCGGGATCAACCCGCCCTCTGGATTGGCCGCGGGTTTGGCGCCCGGCTGATTTTGACCCATCGGCGAATCGCCTCGCAGGATGTACTCGAACACCGGCAGCGCAAAATCGGACGCCGCCGCCGTCAGGTTGCCGAACGCCTTCACCAGCCGCCGATCTTTGCCCAAAGGCTTTCGGGCGGACTTTTTGAGGATCGCCTGGCCGAGCAATTGGAACTTTTGAAACTCAGACTGCGGTGAACCGCTGCCCGGTGCGTTCCCATTCGTCGAGGATCTCCGGGGCGATCTGTTCGGATTGGCGATTTCGGCCCTCGCGCAAAAATGCCGTGACCGCGAACACGTCCGTCAGCAGATGGTTCGTGTAGCTGATCGTGTTCATGCCCCGCGCGAGGACCACGCCGCCGGAGTACGCCGAGGCGTCGGCCGCGTTCTGGCGGTTGATCTTGTCGTCCAGATGCGTCGCGACGTTGACGATCATGATCAGCAAAATCGTAAACACAAACAGCGCAAACACCGAGGTGATCGACAGCACGCCCCGCTCGCACCGATGCACCCGGCTCGCGAAGTTTCGCAAGGAGGATGCAAATCGCGCAACGCCCCAAGCCGACGCCTTGGCGTCGGACTCCGACCGCAAGCGGTCGGCTTGGGAATCTTGTTGAACGTCAATATGAATCTTGCACATAGGGCATCACCGACTCGAAACCTTCATTGGTCAGCGTGGCGGAGGCGACGATCGAAGTCGTGTAAATCTTCTCGCGGCCGGGCGTGCGGCGGCGGTCGATCCGCTCGGCCACGCGGTCGGGCTGATGGTCGCTGCGGACGAGATGCTTCGCCAGCACCCGGCCCGGCCCCGGCAACAGCGCGAACTCGTGCGTGACCACGACCCGCACCGGATCCTCCCAGCCGACTTCGTGCGGGTCCCAAGACCGGACCACCTGCCCGGACTGGTCCCGGAGCACGCCCCCGGTTTGCGGGTTCCGCACCGGCACGCGGGGATTGTACGTCGGACCGGTCCGCGTGTTCTTGTCGCGAAACTCCACCCGCACGGCCGTGTTCTGAAAACTGTAAGCCAGCTTATTGTCGATCCGATTGGGAATGCGGGGATTTTCCGCCGACTCCGGCCAGAGCGTTTGATAAAGCTCCTTCATCACCACCGCGGGGCCCCGGCTGAGATCGTTCGGGACGTAGCCGACGTTCCGCGAAGGCGAAATCGGAGCACACGCCAAAGCGGCGGCCTCGAAAATCTTGCGGTGCTTGAAATTCTCCCGCACGAGGGCCCCGTCGCCTCGCAGCACAACCGGCGAACTCGTGGTGATCGGCGGTCCGAGCTTGTTTTGCGGGAGGTCGTCCACTTGGGCGGGAATCCACACCACCGCGGCCCGCGCGGACGCATACGCCGCATAATGCACGACCATCACGCCGATCATCAACTGGCTGACCTGCACGATGAACATGCAAATCACAATAAAAAACGGCACCGTAAGGACAAACGACAGACTCTGCACCGCCCCCTGCTGGCAATGGTGCAACGTCTTCAGCCGCTCCCAAACCTGCCGGCTGGAAATCCCCCGGCCGCACACTCGAACGATCGCCGCGAGCAATCCCAGCGAGACCACAAGCGCGGCCAACGAGGGCAAGCAAGCTTCCAGAATCGCCCGATGCACGAAAATTCTCCTCCTCTTAAGTCACCGTGCGAGACGCCGCGCCGGAAAATCCGAAATCCGAATCTCGAAATCCGAAACAAATTCGAATGACCGAAACTCCAATATCCAAACCCTACGAGCCGGTAACGTTATATGAATCGTTTTGGGACATTGGGATTTTGGATTTATTTCGAATTTCGGATTTCGCGCTGCGGATTTGCACCAGAAAACTCGCAATATTGCGAACGCCGATCAAAACCAATGGTACGAATCGTTAGCCCACAACAAACACACCGCGGCGAGCGCGGACGGGGCGAGGAACAAGCCTCGCGTTAACGGTTGGCGTTCTGCTTCCGTCAAGGGCACCCAGGTTTTGGCTTTGAGGACGACCCGGAGTTGCTCGGCGGTTTTTTTGAGGATCCGCCAGGCTCCGAGCTGCCAGATCAAAACCGCCCCGGCGGCGATCGCTCCCAAAACGAACGTCCACAGCATCGCTTCCACGCCGCGCTCGATCCCCAAAAACGCGGCCATCATGGTGATGAGCTTCACATCGCCGCCGCCGATGCCCATCAGCAAAAACGCCAACAACATCAATCCTCCGCACAACAGCACCGCGAGCAGCCGGTCTTCCAAGCCCGGCCAGCCGAATTGCAGTCCGCCCAGCACGAGTCCCAACAGCAAACCGGGGTAAGTCGTCCAGTTATAAATCTTCTGCCAACCGACGTCGGTGATGCTGGCGACAATCAACAACCCCGCCAACAACCATTCCGACATGGAATTCCCGCTGGATATTCTTTGAAATGTTTTCGGAGGGATTGGTCGTTCCCAGACATCATGGGGCTTACGCCCCACGCTCGCCCAAAGGCATTGGCCATTTTCCCCGTCAGTTGCCCTGGATGGCGTCGTTGGATTCGCGTTCGAGCTGGTTCATGCCCGTGTCGAAATAGGATTTGATCCTCGGCCAGCCGAATTTGATGATGATGATCAGCACGGGCAAAGCGACGGCGGCGATGATGAGCACCGTTTCCAAGCTGACCACGCCCCGCTCATCCCGGTGCAACTTTTTGAAAACTTCTCGAAGCGACATGAACTTGCTCCCGGTTCGGGACGTTGGAACTATTGGAACGGCCACGCGATCATCACCACCACCATTTCATACACGGCCCGCACCATGCGGATGCTCGTGGGCACGACGATCGCCGCCAGAGGCAGCACCACGCCCAGGACCAACGCGTAATCCAACGTGGAGACCCCGCGCCGCCGGGATCGCCGCTCTTGGATGGGGAAACGCCTGCGCAATGGGAAACCTCGTCAAAACCGCCGTCCGCCCGCTTCTTCCATCCTATCGCGAAACCAGACCGGATGCCAGCGGCCGGATTCTCGATTGGATGGGATTGCGACTCCCCACCCGCGGGGTTTGCCATTATGATGAAAGCTTGAACGCTCACACCGTTACCCATACGCTCGTTTTGGTTCGAGGTCAGGATTAATAAACCGGGGCGGACCACCCTGCGGGCGGTGCCCCCCTGCGACTAATCGATTCGAGTCACTTTGAATTGAGCACCTTCTTGGTTTCTAGATGATCTTCCGAAGCATTCATGGCAAAGACGCTGCAAGAGTATGCCGACTGGCTCGATGACCGCGAGGATCTTCGCTGGCCGCTGCCTCCGAAACTGGAAGTCCCCAAAGCGACCGCGTACCTAAAACCGTTGCCGGAGGTCCGCGCGGTCGCGTGGAACGTGTATGGCACGCTCCTCCGGATTGCCGACGGCGATTTGCTGTTCGAGGTCCCCGAGGAGTTGCGGATGCAGATCGCGCTCGAGAAGGTGGACGCCGAGTTCAAAATGTGGAACTCCATGTATCGCAAACCGGTCGCGCCCTGGAAATATCTCCACGAGCAACTCGGGAAGTTTTTGGAACGCCAGCGAATGGCCTCCACCAAACAGAAAGGCGACGTGCCGGAGGTGAAATGTTCCCAAGCCTGGCGGCAGATTCTGGACCAGCTCCAGGAGAAAGATTATGAATACGATGCCGAGTTCTACGGCGACCTGGACGAGCTCAGCGAGAAGGTCGCCTATTTCTACCACCGAAGCCTGCAAGGTCTCGAAGCCGCCCCCCAGGCCCTCGCGGCTTTAGAAACCGTGGCTCGGGGAGATTTTCAGCAAGCACTTTTGGCGGATGCCCAGCCGTTTACGCTCGTGCAGTTGCTAAGGTGTCTCAAAGCCCAGGGGCCGCTGCCGCCGTTGGGGGAACTTTTTAACACTTCGCTATTCGTGTTGTCCTATCAGCAGGAGGTGCGAAAGCCGTCGAAGTTTTTGTATCAAACATTCATCGACCGTTGCCGGGAAGAGGGCATCGAGCCGAACCAGATTTTGTATGTCAGTTCCCGCTTGTCGAACGATTTGGCGGTGGCGAAATCCCTGGGAATGCGGACTGCCCTCTATGCGGGGGACAAGCTCAGCATGGAGGCCACCAAAGAGGAAGTCGCGGATCAAAAACTTCGCCCCGATCGGCTCTTGACGGAACTCTCCCAAATTGGTGAACTACTCGGGTGCCCCGTCGTTTAATCTGTCGGCCGCGGTGTTATCATCCTCCCACAAAGGGAGTGAGGATCGAAGATGGAGGATCGAGGTTAGCCGAGAGGTTGAATATCTAACCTCGATCTTCCATCCTCGATCCTCGCATCGAATCGATAATAGAATCCGTTCCCACACAAGCCGTTGTTCCAAAATCGAGGTTGAGCGCAAATGCCTCCTCCACCATTTGTTGATTTGTCCAAGCTGAATTTTGACAAGCCGATGTTCGATCTCCAGGAGATCCGCCGGGTGAATCCTCAGCGGCACGAGATGGAGCAGCTCAGCGGGATTCTGCTGATCGATCAGGAACACAACGTGATCGTGGGCTATAAGGATGTGACCCACGAGGAGTTTTGGACGACTGGGCATATGCCGGGCTTTCCGCTGATGCCAGGCGTGATCCTCTGCGAATGCGCGGCCCAGCTCGCCGGGTTTTATGCCCGCAAATACAACCTGCTGGGCGGAGACTACCTGGGCTTCGGCGGGATGGACAACGTGCGTTTCCGCTATCCGGTGTTCCCCGGCTGCCGGCTCGTGCTCGCCGCCAAGGTCACCAAGATCCGCAAAGGCCGTCGGGCGGAGTACGACTTTCAAGGCTTCGTCGGGGAGCGGATGGTTTTCAGCGGCAGCATGATCGGCGTGCCCATCGAACGCGACCGCAAAATCGATTGACCCCTGACTGACTCATGCCGCGCATTGCTCCTCCGGATCTCCGTCCCTGGTTTCAGACGCTCCACAATACCCAAGGGATGATCGATTGGCCCGAGTTCTTCGGCAACGATCATCCCGTCGAAATCGACGTGGGCAGCGGCCGGGGTTTGTTCCTCGTCACCTCCGGCGAAGCGAACCCCTGCATCAATTACCTGGGCATCGAACTCGATTACCGCGAAGCCCGCCGCGCGGCTCGGCGACTGAAAAAACGCCGACTCCATAACGTCCGCGTCATCGGCGGCGACGTGCGGACCGCCTTCATCATGCACGTCCCGCCCGCCTCGGTCGATGCGGTGCACGTCTATTTCCCCGACCCGTGGTGGAAGCGAAGACACCGGCGGCGGCGGGTGTTCACCGATGAGTTCGCCGACCTCGCGGCCGAGGTTCTCAAACCGGGCGGGTTACTGCATTCGTGGACCGATGTCGAAGAATACTTTGGCGTCATCTCGGGACTGATGGACCGTCATCCCCGGTTCATCACGCTCGACCCGCCCGCCGAGCGAGAACCGGAACACGACATGGACTATCAAACCAGCTTCGAGCGCAAAAAACGCAAAGACGGCTGGTCCATTTACCGCGGCCTCTGGCAGCGCGTGGACGGTCTTTGAAAACGCCCGCCGTTGTTGGCCTGTCTTGCTCCACAGGGTGTGTCTGTTATGATGCGCTGGTGAGTCGATTTTACCAGAAACCGTCCCGGCCGGTCGTCAATCTGACAACAGCCGGGGGAGCAAGCGACGGATGACTTCCGAGTCCAATATCACCTGGATGACCTGGCGGGATCTGCCTTGGTTTTCGCAATCGGAAACGGGCGGGGCGGCGATTCATTTGTCGGAACGGCTGTTGGGAGCGGCGCTCGAACTCGAGGATTCCAAGACCTTCCTTCACGAAATGCTCCCGGAACTGGCCACCGAATTTGCGGTGCAATGGGCCGGCGTGCTCGAAAACGCCGCGGAATGGTCGATCCGCGAACAATGCGGGCGATTTCCCTTGGACGAGCTGCCGGCCGGGTTTTTCGAGCAAGTCGTCAAGCAGCAAGCGGCGGGATTCCAGACTTTGGAATCTCCCGCCGGCTGGGGAATCGTCGGCGTGCCTTTGGCATTCAGCGACGGGGTCCGCGATGTGTTTGTGTTGTGCGGGCGGTCGCTGACGGCGGACTGGCTGCCGATGGCGGTGGTCGTGGGGCGGTCGTTTGGTTTGGCGGTTCGCATCATGGAGAACCGCGAACTCACGGCCCGGCGTGCCGAGCGGCTGCGGAGCACGCTGCAGATCACCTCGTCGTTCGCCAAGGAGCGAAAATCGGGGCGGCTTCTGGAGGTGATCGCCACCGAAGCCACCCGGCTCCTGGATTGCGACCGCTCGAGCATTTTCGTCTGGGACCGCGAACACCGCGAACTGGTCGCCTGCCCCGCGCTCGGCGTGGAAGGCGAGACGCTCCGCATCCCGGAAGGCGCGGGCATCGTGGGCGAAGTCGTCGCAAAGAACGAAACGATCAAGGTCGACGACGCCTACAAGGATCCCCGTTTCCATTCCGACGTGGACAAGCAGAGCGGCTACAAAACCCGTAACCTTCTCTGCGTTCCCGTGCACGATCCCGAGGGCGAACTGATCGGGGCGTTCGAGTGCATCAACAAAAATCGCGGCAACTTTTCCGAGGACGATGTCGAAAGCCTCAAGCAGCTCGGCACGCACGCGGCGACCGCCATCCGCAACACCCGGGAGTGGGAGCAGCTCATCCGCACCCGCGAGCAGCTCACCGAGCAAATCCGCGAAGGCGTGAAGCTCATTGGCCAAAGCCCGGTGATTGTCGCTCTCCGCAGCACCGTCGAACGCCTGGCGCTCACGGATCTGCCGGTCTTGATTTTGGGCGAAAGCGGGACGGGGAAAGAAGTCGTCGCCCAGGCGCTGCACTATCAGGGGCCGCGCGGAAAGAATCCTTTCGTCGCCGTCAACTGTGCCGCACTCGCGGAGACGCTCTTGGAAAGCGAGCTGTTCGGGCACGAAAAAGGCTCCTTCACCGATGCCCGCGAAACCCGGCAGGGCAAGTTCGAACTGGCCGAGGCCGGCACGCTGTTTCTGGACGAGATCGGCGACATGAGCCTGGGCGGGCAGGCGAAGCTGCTCCGCGTGCTGGAGCAAAAAGTCATCACCCGCGTCGGCGGCTCCCAGCCGATCCCGATCGATGTGCGAATCGTTGCGGCCACGAACACCAACCTCGCCGAGGCCGTGCGCCACAAGAAGTTCCGCGAGGATTTGTACTATCGATTGAGCGTCGTCACGCAGGTTCTTCCGCCGCTCCGGGACCGGCCGGAAGATATTCTGCTGCTGGCCGAGTTTTTCCTCAAGCAATTTTGCGTTCAGGCCCGCCGCCCGTCGTTGCAGCTTTCCGCCGAGGCCCGCCGCCGGTTGCAGGGACACGCCTGGCCGGGGAATGTCCGCGAACTGCGCAACCTGATGGAGCGGGTCGCGTTTTTAAGTCCGGGCGAGCGCGTGGAAGCCGACGATTTGGCATTCATTCTCAGCCCCGACCAAGGCGCCGAGCACCAGATGCCCGCTGGCGACCAGACCCTGAAGGACGCCACGCGGGATTTCCAGCAAACCTACATCCGCGCGGCGATCCACCGCGCGCAACGCAACATAAGCCAGGCCGCCGAACTGTTGGGGCTGCACCGGTCGAATCTGTACCGCAAGATGCGCAACTCGGCATGGACGAAGCCGACGAAGCGGAGTGAGGCCCACGCCAAAACGTATCTTGCATGGTTCACAAAACCAAGATTCTGTTTGTGCCGCGTCGGCGAGGAGTTCAAAAAAGACTCCTGACGAGCTGACACACCGTGTGCCAAGACCCATCAGGAGCCTGTCGGCGGGCAAATGAAATTTGTGAAACCGGTCTTTCATTCCCGCGAAGTCGCGAAGACCGGCGGCGTCGGCGATTACCAGAGGCCTAAGCTGAAGCCCGGGGTTCGGACTTGGACCCCGTTGCCGTAGCCGCCGTAGCCGTAGCCTCGGCCGTAACCGTAATTGCCGTAGGGCACGCCGCGATTGCCGTAGTAATAGGGATTGCGGTTGTAACCGGAATAAGACCGGCCGTAGTTGCCGTATCCATAGCCCCGGCCGCCGAGCAAGTTTCCCAGCCCAAGCCCCAGCCCAAGTCCGCCGCGGGATCCGCCGTAGCCATACCCGCTCCGGCAATGTCCGTGATGCCCGGCCTGGGCGGTGCTAGGCCCAAAGGCAAAAAACGCGGCCGCCAAACCCAACGCTGCGATTGCAAGACCCTTTTTCATCTCAATCTCCTTGTCGGAATGCCATTGAAACTCAGAAATCCATCAACAGTGGATACTTAGCATACGAAGCATTTTTAATGCCAAACCGTGACACGGTTGGATTAAATGTTATAACCAATTATTACAAAATGAGTTAAGAACAGTGACGACAACGAGATCCGCTCCAGGATCCTACATAAATCGTCATCATATTGACTGCGCGTCAATCATTCTGATAACAATGGTGCGGAGGAAAAACGGCCGCCCGCGATTAACCGGTGGCGGCAGGATTCGCGACCGCCGACCCTGCTGGATTTGCCGGGGCCGAAAGAATTGAACATCCTGCCCGGCAGTGGGCGTGTGCCGATGGGCGGCCCCGGATGGGCCCCGAGACGTTTTCTATTTATTTCGCCAAGGGATTGCGGACTTCGTAATTCAAGTTGCGGATGTCCTCAATCGTCCACAGGCGGTCGAGATCCAGCGACGGCTGGCCGATCAGAGTCTTTCCATCCGGTCGAATGTAGCCCAAATCAAGAATGACGTCGGCCAGATCCCAGCCGTGGTATCGCTCGGTCCATTGACGGCGGCCCGTGTAGACCGCCGGCCATTTCCGCAGGATCCACTCGCACGGCTCGCAACACACCGCGTACCGCTTTCCGTCGATTTCGGTGATCCGGCCTTCGTTGATATCCGGGCGCGGCACAACGCAAGGCACGTTGCAAACCTGGCAAAAGGCGGGCACCGAGCCCAGTTGCTTCAACATGATCATCCCATCCGCCGGATCCGTCATCTGCCGATGCCCATCCCAGAACTTGCCATAATAATTTGTCCAACCGGGATAGTGTTTTTCGAACCAATCGTAATCCGCGGCGTCCAAGCAGTCCGTGCGCCAGCAATTCAGCATCCAGATCGATGCCAGGAACTGGGCGATCGTGTGGTGCATCCATTGGACGTCGTCCAAGGCGCGACCTAAGTACCGCGGGGTCTGGACGCCGAAGGGTTCCAGCCGGGCGATGTAACTTCCGACGAAATCGTCGACGATCCACTCTTTCCATTGGTCTTTGTAGGCCCAAGGCCTGACGCGTGCCCCGTACTCGCACTGCCAACCGGTAATGGCGTCGAGCGATTTGTGAGCACCGCCAGAAATGCCGTTCGATGGCGTCGTTGACCAGCGGGATGTTCTGTTCGTCGCGGAGCACGCACAACAGGGACCCGTAACCGTTTGCCATGTGCCGCGATTCGTCGGACTGAATGGAGAGGAACGACGTGGCCAGCGCATGATCGCCGTTCGCCACCGCGACTTGAGGGACGGCGACCAGCAGCACGTTCGTGAAAGCCGTTTCGACGATCACGTTGAGGTCGATAATGCAGTCGATCGGGTCGCCCGTATGGAAATGGTACATTTCCCCGAGCGAGACCAGACCGGCCGGGTGCTGGTAGAGCGCCTTCTGATTGATGTCCCAACCCGCCGGGTCGGGAGCGTGCTTCACGTAGTATTCCCTCAGCTTCATCTGGATCTGCGTATGCCGGATTTCGTCCAGCATCTGGTGGTAATAGCCTTGCCGCAGCTCCTGGTTTTCAAAAGACGCGATAATCCCGCCGCAGGCGCAGCACGGCCTGATACTCGGCGTTGGTCGTGTCGGGCAAGGTGATTTTGAGGCATTCGTTGAACCGCGGTTCCACCTGTTCGGCCATCCGCATCCGCAAGGCCCCGTCCAGAAACCCGTAGGTTCGATCGTCCTTTTGCGCTTCCATGCGCATATAGTCCCGAATCAAAAGCCGAAACGCATCGGGGCCTTTGTGCGGAATCGCGTACTTCGTCTTAAAAGGAGGCTGCCGCTCGGACGTCGTGAACTGCCAGTCGTAGGACGCGATCTTATCGAACAGGAGGGGGTTTTTCCTCGGCTTCATTTTGCTCCTCGGAGAATCGATTGTTCGACCCATCGTCAAATTGAAGAAATCTCCGACACAACGCGGATCGAGTTCTCTTCGACCACGATGCGCCCGTAATACGAACTCAGGTTGATGAGGAACGTCTCCACGTCGAGTTCGCTTCCCAGATAATTCGAGATCGCCGACAAATCGAATCGAAGTTCGTGATCCCGCTCGATTTTGAAATAGCAATCGCGGAACGAGACGCTGGCGTCGGGACACTGGTCGCGCAGCCACGCGACGGCCGCTTCCGTTTCCGCGCTGTTCATCAGCGAAACGCCGATTCGATCTCGTTTCAAAACCTCGAAGTCGCTCATGGGGATCCTTTCGGTGATCCGGTCGCGCCGGCGATGATCCGTCGATGCCCGGCGCGAATCCGGTCGTAGCAGTCCTCGAACCGTTCGAGCGATACACCCTCCAACTCAAAAATCGGCTTGAGCGCGGCGGCGGCCTGTTCGCCTTCTGGAACCCACTTCTCCATCCAGCCGCGAATTACGTGGCGGTTGCTTTCGCCGAATTGGGGATCCGCGGTCAGAAACTTTGCGAACTGAACCGCGAATTGCTGATGCCTTTGCACGTCGGCTCCCGCGTTGGCCAGGATGACCGGCGAGATCGGATCGCCGTGAACCGCAGCATGCCTCGCCACCAGTTCCGATTTCAAAAGCTTGCCCGCGAGCGGTTCGAGGACCAGGTGGATGGCAATCATGATCTCGCCCCAGTCGCGAGTCTGGATAATCCGCTCCAGATGCTCGCGGAGGGGCACGAAGGCGGCATCGTTCATCCAGGCGTCGCGGGCTCTTTCATCCGAGAACCCGGGCACTGCGTTCTCCAAGAGGGCAAGGTAATGCACGATGTCCTGGCCGTGCCGGAGTTTATCGGAGATCTGGTACGCCAGGCCAAACGTCAAAGCCGCCGCCGGGGCTTCCCGCACCGCATAGCTCAAGGCAAGAAACTGGCCGTATTCCACGAACGGCCACGCCGCGTAATATTTCCCGATCACGCTGTCGCGCCACGCGGGATTGAGCCGGCTCAACAGGTTTTGGCGGTGGGACTCTTCAAGGAACGACGCCAAGCTCTGTTCCTGACGATTGGTCGTCGCCACGTGAGTTCGTTGCAATAATCCCGCCGGGTCGCGAAAGCCTTTCCAATCCACGGACCGGAGGGCGGTGGAGTCTTCCACAAAGGGAGCGCGGCCGTCGTCGAACCGGACGGGCCAATCGACGTGCATCCATTCCTCCGGGCGGGATTGCTGCCCGACCGTGAGCGACTCGTATTCGGTGGGAAAGGCCTTTTCCGGCTTGAACCACGTAAACCGCCGATGGCTTTCAAAGGGTGGACGCGGCGTCATGGGAATTCCAATCATCGGGTTCTGATCGTGTGCGTTCCTTCAACCCCGAAATGGGTCTCCCGGGCTGGTGAGGATTATACGGGCTATCTCGTTGACTTGTCGATGTGTTCATGGGTAGAGTGACGCATCCACCACTCGATGGGGACGAACCTTTCAAGAGGCTCATCCGCCGACATTCCACCTTGGAAAGCGAACCATATGACGTTCGACGATTTTCGAAAGAAGAAACTCCCCTTCTTTATCGCGACCTTCGGCGAATGGTTCGCCTTGATGGGCTGGCTGTACTTTTTCGACCAGACGGACTTCCTCAACAAATACGTGTTCTCCACAATCGCTTTGTGGACCGGTTTTATGATCGAACGCCTGACCGTCGTCTGGTGGGCCAAAACAAATTTCGGCTCAGGCATCGGCGTAACGGCCGCCCAGATTCCGGCCTGGAAGCGGTTTGCGAATCTGCTGCTGATCACGCTCAGTGAAATTATCGTGTGGATGCTGTTCGTGTGGATCTTCGACCGTTTTGGCACCAAGCCGGGCGACGGGACCCTCCAATTCCAGATCGCGGGGATCCTCGCCGCGGTGGCGATTCTGTTCGTCGGCGAGCAACTTCAGCACAGCTACGAGCTGCACATCATGCAGCAAAAGCCTTGGGGGTTTTACTTCTGGCAGGCGAAGACGGGGCTGATCACGTTTTATGAAACGCTCGGCGGCTTTTGCTGGCTGTATTTCAACCGGTTGGGCAAAGCCGGCGGCTCGTTTCTCGGAATGAGCGGCGAAACAACGCTCGCGTGGGTCGGCGGTCTCGCGATGCTCGCGGCACTCGGCATCGAACACGTTGTGGAGGGCGGGGCGCTGCATCCCCAAATCCGCCCAGGACGCTAACCCCGCAAAGTCCTAACGGATCTATCTTCCCGTCAACGGCGTCGCCCAGGCCGTTTCTCATGTTGTGGGAAGCGTTTGCTTCGCGGTATGATGACGGGGCGTTTTTCAGGAGAGGTTCAGAACCGCGAGCAACGAGTTTGATGAGTTCTCAAGACAAAGAACCGGTCGGCACGCCGGACAATGCCGCCCCCAACCCGGCGAAGCCTGACGGTTCGCATCCCGATACAAACTCGCATCGATCGGACGCGTTTGCGGACACGATCAAACCGGTTGTCCCGGCGGATCGGGAGACCGCCGCGGCCATGCCGAAAACGATCGGCCGCTTCGAGATTCAAGACGTGCTCGGCCGGGGAGGGTTCGGCACGGTTTACCGCGCGTACGACAGGCAGCTCAATCGTGATGTGGCGATCAAGGCCCCGCATCGTCACGTGCTCCACTCCCCCGAGGAAGTGGACCGGTTCCTGAAAGAGGCGCGCGATCTGGCGCAGTTGAGGCATCCGGCCATTGTGACCGTGTTCGATTTGGGCGTGGACGACGGGCAATGCTACATCGTCTCCGATTACATCGCCGGCACGGATCTGGAACGATGGCTCAAGCAATACCGGCCGACCTGGCAAGAGGCCGTCGCGATTGTCGCCGAAGTCGCCGATGCGCTCGCCCACGCGCATGCTCGCCGGATTGTGCACCGGGATCTCAAACCGGGAAACATTCTGTTGACGAGCGATCAAAAGCCGGTGCTTGTGGATTTTGGATTGGCGGTCAGCGATACGGACGCCGGCGATCCCGGCGCGGAAGTCGGACTGGTCGCGGGCACGGTGACCTATATGTCGCCGGAACAAGCCGCGGGCCGAGGGCACCGTATCGACGGCCGGACGGACATCTATTCGCTGGCGGTCGTGCTTTATCGCATGCTCTGCGGCCGGGTCCCGTTCCACGGATCGACCGCGGCGGAGATCTTGCGGCAGGTCTGCGAAGACGAGCCGCAGCCGCCCCGCCAGATCGCCCCGCATGTACCGGCCGCGGTCGAGGCGATCTGCCTCAAAGCCATGTCGAAATCGTTGAATGCGCCGACACGACGGCGAGCGACTTCGCCGATGATCTCCGCCGGGTCCTCAAGGCACACACGTCTCCCGTCATTTTGCAACCGCCCTTTGATTCAGGCGACCAGGCGGGACCCTCCGTCCTCCTGGATCCGACGGTCTCTCAAATCGACCGATCTTCGTCGTTCGAGCGAGAGCCCCCGCCCTCCGAGGACTTTTTGAAGGAGTCATCCTCCAAAAGCGATCGAACGGCCTCCTCGATTCGGCGGGCGCGGGAGGCCGAACGCCGGCAGGTCACGATGATGTTCTGCGTCTGCGATCTTTTCGAGACGTCGGAATTTCTGGAGGAAGTCGATCCCCAGGACCAGCATCGCATCCTGCGGGAGTATCAGTCGCTCTGCGACGAAATCATCGAAGAGTTCGACGCCACACTGGTTCAATCCGGCAATGAAGGCGTTTTGGTCTGCTTCGGGTATCCGCTGGCGCATGAGGATTCGACCCGGCGGAGCGTGCAGGCGGCGCTCAAGCTGCAAGAGCGCGTCAAAATGCTGAATGCCGATCTCCAAAGACAAAAGCTCGACCTCGCGCCCTGGATCGGGCTGCATACGGGGCACGTTGTGATTGGAGAAGCCGGGCGCGGAAGCATCGGTCACGATTCGCTCTCGATCGTCGGCGAACCGCGGAGCATCGTCACCCGGCTGGATCAGGTCGCGGAACCGGGAATGGTCATCGTCAGCGAAGCGACAAAACGTCTGACCGCGGGTTATTTCGACTTTGAAAGCCTCGGCCAGTTTCGCTTCAAGGGCGTCTCGCAAAAACTGGAATTCTTCGAGGTCACCGGCGAGCGGCCGATTCTCAGCCGGATCGACCGGGCGGCGAATCTGGGCGAGTTGACGCCGCTCACGGGACGCGACCGCGAAGTCGGCCTGCTCGTGGACCGCTGGGATCAGGCCGTGGAAGGCATGGGCCAGATCGTGCTTTTGATCGGGGAGGCCGGGCTGGGAAAATCGCGGCTGGTTTACACGATCAAAGACTACGTGCTCGCCGATCAAGAGCCGGAAGAGCCGGAAGAGCCGGCACAACAGATCGTCGAATGGTTCTGTTCGCCTTTGCACGCGAACAGCAGCCTGTTTGCGGCGCGGGAGTATTTCGAGCGGTTGCTCAATTTCCAGCCCGAGGATGCCCCCGCCGACCGCTTGGACCGTCTGGCTGGGCACCTCGAAGACATTGCGCTCCACGGCGATGAGGAGTTCGCGCTCTTGGCGTCGCTGTTGTCGTTGCCGCTCGACGGCCGGTGCCCGCCTTTGGAAATGAGTCCGGATCGCAGGCGGCAGCGGACCATCGAAGTCTTGCAGGATTGGCTCCGCGAGATGTCGCGGGACCGGCCGGTTCTGTTCATCGTGGAGGATCTCCACTGGGTCGATCCCTCGACGCTCGAGTTTCTCGAGTACCATGTCGCGGAGGGACTCAACGACAGCGTGCTCACGATTCTGACGTTTCGCCCGGAATTCCAAACTCCCTGGAGCAGCCTCGCGCATCAGACACAGGTCGCGCTCAACCGGCTGACGAAACGCCAAATCGCGGAAATGATGCAGCGCAAATCGGGCTTGAATCAGATTCCCGCCCAGATTGTTCAATCGGTGATCGACCGCACCGACGGCGTGCCTTTGTTTGTGGAAGAGTTTACCACAATGGTCATGCAGACCGGCACGCTCCGGGAAATCGACGGCGAAACGGAGATGTCCGCGACGTTTCCCGTCAAGGAAATTCCCGCGACGCTGCAGGACCTGCTGTTGGCCCGGTTGGACCGCATGGCGAGCGACATGGACATCGTCCAATTGGCGTCCGTGGTGGGGAGGGAATTCGGCCATGAGCTGATTCGCGCGGTCACCGAACTCGACGAGGCGGACCTGCAGATCGAACTCGACAAACTGATCCTCGCGGAATTGATCTATCAGAAAGGCCGGCCGCCCAGGTGCGTCTACATCTTCAAGCACGCGCTGATCCAGGATGCCGCTTACCAAACGCTGCTAAAGGACAAACGCCGGCAATTTCACCTCCGCGTCGCCAAGGTGCTCGAGGAGATGCCCGGGACCGATCCGGCGCTCTTGGCCTGGCATTTCGCGGAAGCCGGCGAGTTGGAACAAGGTGTCAAGTATTGGTGTCAGGCCGCGACGTTGGCGGCGGAAAAGTCGGCTCACGCCGAGACGATCAGTTGCGTCCATCGCGGTCTGGCCCTTGTGGAGCGATTGGAGGAATCGCCGCATCGCGATGAGTTGGAATTGGTTCTCAAAGTTCCCTTGGGCGCCGCGCTCGTCTCGACCCGCGGGTATGCCGCCCCGGAGGTGGGGCCGGTTTACGACCGGGCCCGCGAACTTTGCGAACGCGTGGGCGACAAGTGGAATTCGTTCGTGGTGCTGTTCGGGATTTGGGCGTGGCGGCTCGTCCGCGACGAGTTGGTGCTCAGCCTCAAGCTCTCCGAGGAAATCATGTCGCTCGCCGAACTGCTCGGCGATCCCGGCATGATGATGGAAGCCCATCACGTCCCGGCCAATTCTCTGTATTACCTTGGCGACTTCGAGGCCGCTCGGAAGCACTGCGAGGACGGCTTCGCACTCTACGACGAAGACCGCTGCCGGATGCACTGTCACCGCAGCGGCCAGAACTCGGGCGTGACGCTCCAGAGTTATTGGGCTCTCGCGAATTGGCATCTGGGGTATCCCGACCAGGCGCTCGAGCGAATCGAATCCGCCATCGACCTGGCCCACCATTTGAAGCACCCTTTCAGCCAATGCTATTCCCTGCACTTTAGCGCCTGGGTGCATCAATATGCCCGGCTGGGCGAAAAGACGCTGGAATATGCCGAGGCCGAGCAACGGCTCGCGGACAAGCACGGCTTCGCGTTCTGGTCGGCGACGAGCCGGCTGTACCGCTCGTCCGCGCTGTTGCTTTTGGACCGCGTGGACGAAGTGCTGGACCTGGTGCAAGAAGGGCTTGAAACGATCAAAGCCACGGGAGCGGCGCTGTCGCTGCCTTACTATTACAGTTTTCTCGCCGAAGCCCAGCAGCGGACCGGCCGGTTGGACGAAGCCCTCGGAACGCTCGACCATTCACTGGAGATCGCCGCGCTCCACCAGGATCGCTACTACGAAGCGGAACTCTTCCGGCGGAAAGGCGAACTGCTCCTGGAGCAATCCGCCGATCTGCCCGCTGTGGAAGCCTGCTTGGAAAAGTCGCTGGAAATCGGCCAGGTGCAGCGGGCCAAGTCGTGGGAATTGCGCGCGGCCATGTCGCTGGCAAGGCTGCGGAAAACGCAAGGCCGATCCGCGGAAGGCCAGGCTTTGTTGGCGGAGGTTTTCGGCTGGTTTTGCGAAGGCTTTGCAACGCCCGATCTTGTCGATGCCAGGCGTCTGCTCGACGAAGCCGATTGATCCTCCGGGATGGCGTCACGATTTCAGAAACGCCAGCAAATGCCGGTTCACTTCGTCGGGGGCCTCCTGTTGGACGAAATGCCCCGCGGGAAGGATGACCTTCTCCAATCCGTGAGCGAAGAAGGGATCCATTTCCTCCACCAATTCCACGCCGATGCAGCCGTCCTTTTCGCCGTGAAAGTAGAGCGTCGGAACTTGAATCGGCGTGCTGAACAGCGTCGCTTGAATCTCCTCAACCGCCGGGTCGAAGCCGGAAGAATCGAACAGGCAACGGTAGTACGACAGCGCGGCCCCTAAGACGCCGGGATTTCCCAGCGTGTCTTTCACGTTCGCCATCACCTCCGCGGGATAGTTCCAACCCGGCGACCAGTCCTGCCAGAGGCGATCGAGAAATGCAAAGTCGTCCGCGGAAACCGCTGTCTCCGCGATGGGAAGTTGGAAGAAATAAATGTACCAGCTTCGCCTTTGCTGGTCGGCGTTGTTCACCAACGAGGCAAACAGCGGTGCCACGTGTGGGACGGACGCCGCGGCGAGCCGATGGATTTTTTCCGGCGCGATTTCCGCGGCCCCCATCGCCAACACGGCCCCCCAGTCGTGGCCGAACACCGCGGCCTCGTCGTAGCCCAGCGCATCGATCAGCGCCAAGACATCCCGGCACAGCACCGCGGTTTGATAAGAACCCGCCGCCACCGTCGTGGGGGCATAGCCCCTCAGAAACGGCGCGACCGCCCGATAACCCGCATCCGCCAGGACAGGCAGTTGATGACGGAATGTGTAAGCATTATCGGGGAACCCATGCAGCAGCAAGACGAGCGGGCCTTCCCCGGCTTCCAGAAAACCAAACTCGATTCCATTCGCTTTCAATGTGCCCGATTTGAAGTCATCGTGCATTTGGCCCACCATTTCGGCTCGAGGTCGCGTTCGGGTCAACTCGCTTCCGTCTAGAGAATAGGCGAAACGGCAGGCCACGAACAGAGACGCTCTTCCCGCATTTGAACAGTATGACATTCTGCCTGGGATTTTTCGGTTCACTCGCTTAGGATGGTGAACACTTCGCAGAATCCTGTGCCCGTCTCGTGCCAACCATTCAAATGGCCTTCCCTCAAGCTGGAGAAAACGATGTCCCTTCCTCGCGTCGCGTGGTGTGTGGTCTTAGGCGTGGGAATGTGTCTTGGGTGCACGAGCGAAAAGAAGACGCCGCCCGGCGAGAAATCGAACTCCCCGTCAAATGGAACAGGTGGTGAGACGCCTGGGGGTCCATCGGTCGCGGCGGTTCCGATGGGAATCAATACGCAGGCGGGATACGATGCGGACCTCGTGCACTACTCGGAGCAAGGCAGCGGTTTTTTTCCCATGGCCGTCGTGCGGGCGCTCAATGACAGCGAAACGGGCCGGCCGTTTCTCGAAAACCTCGAGCGATTCGGCCTGGTGCCCGGCAAGAAATCGCCCCGCAATCCCGAAGGGTTTCCCGTCGGCATCGTGACCAACACAATCAAGTCCGGCGACCGGGAAATCGAGATGTTCGGTTTTACGTGTGCCGCATGCCATACTTCGGACTTGCACTACCAGGGAAAAGTCGTCCGCGTCGAGGGCGGGTCGGGGCTGTTTTATGTCGATCGGCTGGGCGACGCGGTCGGCGAATCGGTCAACGCGACGCTCAAAGATCCGGAAGAGTTCTGGGCGTTCCTGAAGCGGCTGACCAAGGAAAGCAAAATCGCCGGAGAGTTGATCGGCAAATTTGCGAAGCTCAAAGACCTGGAAAAAGACGGCGACGTCGGACGCAGAATCGCAGATCATCTCAAAGCCCGGCTCGGCCAGTTGCGCCACGAGATTGGTGCCATCCGATCGGAGGGGATCGAAAAATCCACGGATGCAAAGCTCGCCGACGTCAAAGCCCTTGCCGCCGACCTGGCGGATAAGTCCTTCGGACCGAACAGCCCGTTGAAATCCGAAACGGTTGAAGAGCGGAAGAAAGTGATCGAGAGGCTGCTCGGCGAATTTGACGGGAACATGCGGGATCTCAAATACCGGCTGGCGTTTCTCAAAGTGCGAAATTGGCTGTCGCAGCCGGGACATCGGCTGGAAGCGGGCTACGGGCGGGCCGACGACTTCGGCACCGCCCGCGTCGAGTTGTTCGCCGGTTGGAACGAAAAAAACATGCTGCCGGTCAACGCCCCGGTCAGTGTGCCGCCGCTTTGGAATATCCACAAATACGAATGGCTCCACTGGAACGCCAATACCAACTCGGTGATCCAGCGAAGCATCGGCGAAGCGATCGGCGTGGGAGCGACCTTCGATTCCGAGTCGTTCGACACGTCGGTCAACATCGTCAATCAAATGCTGATGGAGCAACAAATCCAAAAGATCACGCCCCCCAAGTGGCCCGGCGATGTGTTTGGCGCTCCTGATGAGAAGCGGGTCGAGCGAGGAAAGGCACTCTATCAAGAGCATTGCGCCAAGTGTCATACGCCCGAGGGCGTCAACAAACAGGGGCTGATCGTCGTCAACCTCTACTCGCTCGACGAGGTCAAGACCGATCCGGTGGTGGCGACGAACTTCGATCGGCCCGTGTATAAAGCGGACGGCTCGACCGTCGGATTTGCCGAGTCCATCAGCACCATGCTCGAGGCCCTTCAACAACGAGCCAGGTCCAAAATGTCCGCCGACCGGCAGGAATTGATGGACCACCTGGAAGCGGATCGGCTGCCCGTCGTCTGGCGCGACACGATGACCGTCACCGGCGGCCCGGTTTATCCCGGCCGCATGCTCGAGGGCGTCTGGGCGACGGCTCCTTATCTGCACAACGGATCGGTGCCGACGCTTTATCATTTGCTGTTGCCTGCCTCCGAACGTCCGAAAACTTTTCTGGTCGGATCGCAAGAGTTCGATCCCAAATCCGTGGGATTTGTCTGGAAGCCGGACACCGCCGGCGCCGCGACCGGCAAGAAGCTCTTTGAATTTGATACGTCCATCGAAGGCAACAGGAACGCCGGGCATGAATACGGCGCGGATTGGGCCGACGAGGACCGCTGGGCCCTTGTGGAATACCTGAAAGTCCACCAGGATCCCCCGCCGCCACAAAAAGAGCACCGCGCGGAGTGAAGCGTCCCAGGCCACTCGCGGGAGAATTTTGTTGCTTGCGCCTCGTTTTGGCCGGTACGTTGGAAAGGATAGGACTCTTTAATCAAGGATCGTCAGCAAGATTCAACTTGAGGAACAAGCCCGGTGGCCGACGGTCAATTCCCGATTCCCTTTTCGGCGGTTCTCGCGGAGGAGCTGGCGGCCATCCGCGAGCGCCGGCGAGCGAATCAACTCGGCGCGGACGAAGCCCGTGAAGAAAATCGGCCCGCGAAATCCGCGGAATCCGGCTTGCGCGAAGCCCTCGAACAAATCCGCCAAGAAGCGCTCGACGAGGACGTGGTGGGTTTGGCGTTTTCCGGGGGCGGCATCCGCAGCGCGACATTCAATCTCGGCATCCTGCAAGGCCTCGCGGACCACCGGCTCTTGAAGTATTTCGATTACCTCTCCACGGTTTCCGGCGGCGGATTTGTGGGGAGTTGGCTTGCAGCCTGGATCAAACGCGAAGGCAGCACCGAAAACGTCGAATTGCAGTTGCAATCCAGCCGAGTCAACCAAGCCGCCGCCACGCGGGACGGCCTAAAAGCCGGCGAAGTCTTCGATGCGGAACCCGAACCGATCCACCATCTTCGCGCGTATAGCAACTATCTCACGCCGCGGCTCGGGTTCTTTTCCGCGGACACTTGGGGGCTGTTTTCGATTTATCTTCGCAATTTGTTATTGAACCTGCTGGTGCTCATCCCCTTGCTGCTGGGGATGATTATGTCGGAGCGGCTGTTGATCATGGTCTTCAATATGACCTCCGACAATCAAAATTCGGGAAACTGGGAAAACGTGGTTTGGGTCGCCGGTCAAACGCTCGTCGTGGTGATGCTGGTGCTGGTTTTTCGCTGGATCCACCGGTCGATGCAGCAGATCCGCGGCAGTTACCGGGAAAAGAAACAGCCGGCGAGCTTTCGCCGCGAGCGGATGTATCTTCATCGTCACATCATGATTCCGTTGCTCATTTTGGGCGTGCTGGTCGCGTGGTTGTGCCATGCGCGTTTCGAAGGGCAAACGGGCCCGGTCGATTTGATCGGCCGCGTGATTTATCCGGAAGTCGAACGTGGGATTCCGCTGGACCCCATCTGGTTTGCGAGGCTGTTATCCGGTTTGGCCATGGCGGTCTTGGTCGGAACGTTTCATTTGCTGGTGGGCCTGGATCAGCCTCAACATTTGGAGGACATGCATCTGAGCAAGAGCGTGATGCTGCAACTGGCCCGCGTCGGTTTGGGACTCTTGACGGGATTTGTGGGCGGGATGCTGCTTTATCAAGTTTTCACGCTGCTGCATTCCCTCAGCGTCGTCGGCCGGGACGGTTCGGTGCTCGCGCTCACGCTCGGTCCGCCTTTATTTCTGTCGGCATTGATCTTGATCGCCTATATTCAAGTCGGACTTATTTCGAGGCTTTGGAGCGAGGCGATTCGCGAATGGTGGGCGAGCCTGACGGGCACCGCCATGATTTATGTTTTTGCGTGGCTCGCGATCGTCGGGTTGTCCATCTGGGGACCGTGGCTGATTCTGGCTTTGGAGCGGAAACTCGCAGGAATCGGAGCCGTGCTCGGAGCGGGTTGGGTCTCCGCCGTCGCGAGCGGGATGATGGCGGGCCGAAACGTCTCACAGGGCCAGACGGGGCGGTTCGGCAAATACGCCGTTCGCATCGTGCCGATCGTGTTTCTGATCGGGCTGATCATTATCACCTCCTTCATTACGGATTATTTCGTGCCGGTTTGGGGCTTTTCCGAGACGCCCGAAGAGTATCTGGCTTCCGTCGAACAGGTTCAGCTTCAGGCGACATCGCCGACCGGCCAGACGGTTCGAGAAGCGGATCCCGTCGCCGCCAAGCTCCGGTTGCTTGAGGCGATGTGCCTGACGATCGCCGTCTTGTGCGCGTTGACGGTTTTCGCATCGCGGCGAATCAACATCAACACCTTCAGCTTGAATGCGCTCTACCGCAATCGGCTGGCGCGGTGTTATCTGGGGGCATCGCGCCCAAAGCCTGGGCGTCGGACGGAAGCCAACTCAATCGCGGCGCCCCGACCAATGCCGTGCACTCGACCCCGCGGTCGCCCAACCCGATCACGGGGTTCGATCCCCGCGATGATTTCCCCTTGTCCGAATTGCGCTTCGACAGCCATCAACGGGCGGACGCAAGGCGCGAAACGCTTAAGCAGGTCATCGAGGAAGTGAAATCCCGCCAAAATGGCTTGGGGAACGTCGCGTGGTATGCTCGCTGGTTTTGCCGTCTGCAGAATTGGTGGCGGCTCAAATGCCTTCAGAACCGGCTTGGAGCGATTCCCTATGAGAACGACTACGTCGGCCCCATCCCCGTTCTTTCGACGGCCTTGAATCTCGTGGAAGGCGGCGAACTGGCGTGGCGGGAACGCATGGCCGAGTCGTTCACGTTCACTCCCTTTTATTGCGGCAGCCTTACCACGGGCTATGCGCCCACGCAAGCCTACGCCGGCGGGATTACCGTCGCGCAGGCCGTCTCCATCTCCGGTGCCGCGGTCAGCCCCAACATGGGCTATCATTCTTACCGCCCCGTCTCGGCGCTATTGACGATCTTCAACCTGCGGCTGGGGGCGTGGCTGGGAAACCCCAGATTTCGCGCTTGGAAAAACGTCGGACCACAGAACCTGCTGAAATACCTCAAAAACGAGCTGCTGGGGCTCACCAATGCCGATCAGAACTTTGTGTACCTGTCGGACGGCGGACACTTCGACAACCTGGGGCTCTATGAATTGATCCGCCGCCGCTGCCGGTATATCGTGGCCTGCGATTCCGGCGCCGATCCCGATTTCACGTTCGCCGACCTCGCGAGCGTGATCCGCAAAGTCCGGGTGGATTTTGGAATCCAAATCGAAATCAACACGCAAAAAATCACGCCGGAAGCCGCTTCCGGATCCTGCGCCTGCCACGTGGCGATTGGGCGAATCTGTTACGGCGAGGTCGATTGTGCCGCCGCGTGCCGTCCAGAACCGCCGTCCGCCGAGTCGGAATCCGAGCCGTCGCGTTTCCGGCCGGAATGCAATGAAGGGATCTTGATCTATATCAAACCGAGCCTCACCGGCGACGAGCCGCAGGACGTTCTTAACTACCGGGCGGCGAACCCGCTCTTCCCGCACCAATCGACAACCAACCAATGGTTCAGCGAATCCCAGTTCGAAAGTTATCGCGCCTTGGGTTGGCACATCGCGCGCACGGTCTTTACTCCCGCCCGGGGCAACAGGCCGGAGGAGGACCGAGGCACACGAGACCTGTTCCAAGAATTGTTCGACCGATGGTCGCCGGCCGCGCGCCGGAATTGGAAAGGCCACAAAACACCAATCGGGACGGCAAGCCGAGCCAAGCCGTTTCCGGCTCTTCGGACCCGGCCCTCCGCTGAGCGGTGCTTTGCGGCCTTTGGGCTTGGAACTCAACACAACGAAAAGGATCGCAAAGGCCCATCACGCCACCGGGGCGATTTCCCAGCCTTCGCGATAGTTTCGGGTGAGCCAGTGGTTGGCTTCGGGGAGGTTGGTGATCTGCATGTCCTCGGCGTTCCAGGTGAGCTTTTGCGTGCGGTAGCGGACGGCGATGTTCCCTAACAGCACCGCTTCGGTCAGCTTGCCGCCGTATTCGAAACCGTCGCTGGGCTGCTTGCCGCTGAGGCAGCCATCCACCCAGCCGTGGTAATGGTTCAGATTCTCGGCGGGTTTGACTTCGTAATCGGCGAATTTCTTTTCGGGATAAAGCCTGGGCGATCCGATGTGGGGCAGGACGAGGCTGCCTTCGTCGCCGATGAACAGCGAACCGCTCCGCGGGAGGGCCGTCGTCGCCGGGACGTGCGAGCCGCCGACGCTCGGGAGCAATCCGCCGTCGTACCAGGTGATCGGAAGCGCTTTGCCCGTCGTGTACTTCGTGCCGGGGAACTGGTACTTCACCGTGGTCTGGGCGGGCCAGACTTCATCGTTCATGCCGGTGTGGTCGGCGGTGAACTCGGTCGGGGCTTCGGTGATTTCGAGCGCGGTGAATACGGGATCGAGAATATGGCAGCCGAAGTCGCCCAAAGCGCCGTTGCCGAAGTCCTGCCAATCCCGCCAGCCCCAGGGATGGTACACCTTATCGCCGCCGTAAGGCCGCATGGGCGCGACGCCGATCCACAGGTTCCAATCGACGGAACTCGGGACGGCGGGCGGATGCGTGGGGCGGGAGATGTGGAAGGATTTTCCGTGGCCGGTCGCGGCACACCAGGAATGCACCTGCTTCACTTTGCCGATGGTCCCGTTCTGGATTTCCCGCACCGCCGTGCGGTAGAAGGTGTGCGAATGGATTTGATTCCCGAGCCGGGTGATGCGGCCCGACTTGCCGGCTTGCAGCCGGACTTGCCGCGCTTCGACGACGTTGTGGGTCAGCGGTTTTTGGCAATAAACGTGCTTGCCGGCGCGGAGGGCGTCGAGCGTGATGAAAGCGTGCATGTGGTCGGGCGTGGAGACGGTGACGGCGTCGATCTTGTCGCCCAACTTCGCGAGCATCTCGCGGTAATCCTGAAACCTGGGCGCATCGGGGGCGAGCTTTTGCACCTTCTCCATCCGGGCGGTGTCGATGTCGCAAAACGCGACGTGCTGCACGCCCCGGTGGCTCGCCATCTCGCTGATGTCCGACCAGCCTTTGCCGTCGCAGCCGATGCCGGCCATTTGCAGCTTGGAGTTGAGGTTCTGCCCCCGCACAAACGCCGGGGCCGCGAAGGTCGCGGCCGCAAGCGCGGTGGTCGAAGTCTTGAGAAAATGTCGTCGATTGAGCATGCGAAAACCCTCCGAAGTGCAAAAAGAAAAACGGCGTCGGCTTCCCAAGAAACCAACACCGTTGTACCACCCCGCGAACCCGGATGCCAACGTTAACCACCCGCCATTACTCATCCGCCGGGGCGAGGGTGAACAGGACGCCGAACTGGTTGGTGAGGTAGATTTCCCCGTTCGCGTCTTCGCCGAAGGACATCACCGGCAGTTTATTGCTGGCGATGGGGCGGTTGGCGGTCACGGCTTTGGTCTTCTCGTCATACTTGAGGCCCCAGATCTTGCCGCTGACGTAATCGCCGTAGATGTAGTAGCCCTGGAGCTTCGGATACTTCTTGCCGCGATAGACCAGGCCGCCCGTGATCGATTTGCCGATGGTGTGGTGGTATTCCCAGATGGGATCGATAAACCCGTCCTTGGAGGATCGGCTGCCGGGCGGGAAGGGATGCAAAGCTTCGCGGACGTTCCAGCCGTAGTTGCCGCCTTTTTTGATGATGTCGATTTCTTCCCAGAGATCCTGTCCGACATCGCCGGCCCAGAGCGTGCCGGTCTTGCGGTCGAACGACAGCCGCCACACGTTGCGAAGACCATAGGCCCAGATTTCCGGGCGGGCGTTTTTCTTGCCCACGAACGGGTTGTCTTTGGGGATGGCGTAGCCTTTGCCGGGATCTTTGTGATCCACGTCGATCCGCAGGATGGACCCCAACAACGTTTCCAGGTTCTGGCCGTTCTTGAAGGGATCGTTCGCCTTGCCGCCGTCGCCTAAGCCCACATAGAGATAGCCGTCGGGACCGAACTCGATCGTGCCGCCGTTGTGGTTCCAGAAGGGCTGCTTGATCCGCATCACCTCTTCTTCGAAGTCGGCGTCGGCTTTGTTGGGATCGTCCTTCGACACGCGGAACCGCGAAATCACCGAAGTGTGCGGTGCATCGGTCGTGGTGTAATAGATATAGAACTCGCCGTTTTGTTTGTAGTCCGGATGAAACGCAAAGCCCAACAGCCCCTCTTCGTTTTCTTTGTCCTTGTAAACCACCTTGGAGGTGATATCGAGAAACAGGGGGGCTTCTTCGACCGATTGATCGTTGGGAAACACGTGGATGTGGCCCTTCTGGCCGGCGACGAACAGGCGGTTCGTGCCGTCTTGGGGCGCGGTGACGACGATCGGCCGATCGAACCGCAACTCGGGAAACGCGCCCACGGTCTTAAACGGCAGCGGCGATTCATCCACCGCCCCCTGAACCTCGCCCGCGAAGAAAGAGGTTGCAATAAACAACAAACTGGCAGTCATTCTCATGGTGTCAATCTTTCTCGGTAATAGAATCGAAAAACAAGAACAACGTTGTCGAAGAGGGGAGTGCGACTCGCTAAACTTTACGCGGCTCTGTCCGGTGAATCGGATTTTCGGAAGGATCTTCCCGAACCGGATGGGCTCATTTATATCCTCTTGCCCCAACGGGGCAAAACAAGTTCACGCACACACGCGCCAATTTATTTCTTGAACAGCGCCGGGGACAATTGGATGTCGCCCCAGGCGTTGATGCCAGGCTGTATGGAAACACTGACGCGGCCGGCGGTCCAGGTTTTTTGTTCGCCCGAGACCGTGGCCTGTTTGATGTAGCCCGGTTTTTCGTGCCAGACGCGGATTGTCCATTCTCCCACCGGCAAGTTTTTGAGTTCGAATTTCCCTTCCTGATCGGTGACGGCCACGTAGGGTTGATCCTTGACGATGATGTACCCCGACATCCAGGCGTGAATCGGGCAGGCGACTTTGGCGGGCAGGCTTTCGGACTTGGTGAGTTTCTTTTCCACCGTCTGTCCGGGCGGGATGCTTTCGTTGAAGGGATCGTTGCCAAAGAAGAACACCGCCGCCTGGTGGTTGATCTTGTCCTTGTTGCCGATGATGAGCGTCTGCGAAGTCCGCAGCACGCAGATGTGCGGATCGAATCGGCACTCGGCATTGTCCAGCCGGACCTTGTCATCCGCCGACTTTTGATAATCCGGATGCACCGGCGGCTTCTGATCGGATTTCGGCTCCAGCCAGAGCACGACGTTTTTAACGCCCCGCGATTTGGGGTCCACGATCAATTCCTCGTCCAAAGGCTTAAGCGGCCCGCAGAACTCCAGGTCCTTGTTGAGTTCCACCGGTTCACGCTTCGGCGGAACGCCGTCGTACACAAACCGCCCGGTGAGCGTGCCCCATTCGGTTTTCTCTGTGCCTTCGCCCGCGGAAGCCACGGTCGCAAAACATAGTACGGTCAGGCAAATCATTCCAGTCGGAGTGAATCTCAAGAAGTTGCGCATTGTTCTGCCAGTTTGGAGGTTCATCAATCAATCCGCTGCCGATTTCAAGGAATTTGGCAGGGCGTTTCTTTATGGGAATCTTCGTAAGTCACTATATCTAAGATACTTAAGGTTGTTCACTCAGGTTTGGCATCCGAATTGCGTTCGCTGCTCGGGGCGAAATTTTTTTGAATCGGATGAAAACCCGCCGGCCAGCCGTCGTATATCCGAATGGCCAGTTGTCATTCATTCAGATTCAGGGAGGAAGAGTTAATATGTTGTCTCATTTCTTCGATCCGGAAATGCTCACCATTTATTCGTTGTCCCTTTTCAGCGGGGCGATGTTCTTTTACATGGCGACTCGCGAGCCGCATCTTTGAGCGGCGAATCCCGCTGATTTCCTTTCGGCCTCCCGCCTGAGATCCGCCTCCTGTTTCGGAACTCGGTCCTGCCTCACACTCTTTCCGCCAAATGGATTCCTGTTGGCATCCCCGCCCACTGCCCGCCATTGGGTCAAAACCACAAATTGCCCCAATTCCAAAAAAGCGGGAGATCCGTTCTTGAATTCTCGCCGTATTCCGGGTGAGATAGGGGGAAGAAAGACAATTTGTCTAAAACCAATCCCTTGATGTTCGAGTATAACCTTTCGGAGGTCAGAGACCAGGGAACGCAAGACGCGGGATCCCCGGCTCGCCGGATTCCCTGGAAACGGTAACCGACTGAGAGCAAATTCCGCAAGATTTGGTTTTTTCGTAAACAAATTCGCGTCTCGGGCGAATCACTCTATCAGAGTTCCCTTCCCGTCGTTCGACACCACTGCTTTAAGGAAACTTCGGAATGGCCCGGTTTGCCGCCGCCACTGGTTTTCTCTTGTTGGGGTGGGTGTGTTGTTTGAGCGGGGCGGCTCGCGTGTTGGCCGACGACGCGAGCCCGGTGGAATACGAACCCGCTCCCAAGGCCCTCGCGCGGTCGGGGCCGGGCTTGTGGTCGCTGGCGGTGTCCCCGAACGGAAAACTCCTCGCCGCGGGCACGGATGACGGGCGGGTTCTCCTGCGAAACACCATCACCCAAAAAATCGAGCAGGTCTTGTCCGGACATGACGGAAATGTGTCCGCCGTGACGTTTGCCCCGTCGGGCGACTTTCTCGCGAGTGCCGGGTTCGACGGCCAAGTTCGGTTGTGGCATCTGCCTTCGGGTCGGCTGCAATTCACGCTCAGCGGGCATACGAACTGGATCACCTCGCTCGCGTTTTCGCCCGCGGGCTCCTCGCTCGCTTCCGCGGGTTACGATTGCACGATCCGCCTCTGGGACGCGAAAACGGGCGTGCAAAAAGCCCGCTGGGAAGGCCACGCCGGGACCGTGCGGACGCTCGCGTTCTCGCCGGACGGCGAAACGCTCGCGTCTTCGGGCGACGATGGCACGGTGAGGTCCTGGAACGTGAAGACCGGCGAGCATCAGGAACTTCTGCCCGCGCAAACAGATCGCATCCAAGCGGTGGCCTTCTCGCCGGACGGGAAAAAACTCCTGACCGTTCCCGAAGAAGGCAAAGTTCAAATCTGGGATCGGAAGACCCAGAAGGCCGAGCAGTCTTTCACCATCGTCGGCCCGGACGAACCGGAAACCCGGCCGCAAACGGCGACGTTCTCGCCGGACGGCTTGTCGGTGCTGGCGGGCACGCGGGGCGGCCGGGTCAAGACCTGGTCGGTTGCTGACGGGAAACGGCTGCAAAATCTCAACGGGCACGAAGACATGCTGATGGGCCTCGCGGTCTCGGCCGACGACAAAACGCTCTACACCGCCGGCCTCGATGGCAGCATTCAAGCCTGGACCGCGCGATTGCCATTGGAACCGCTGTTTGCCAGGCTCCCGATCCCGGCGGGCAAAGTCTGGTCGCTGTCGCTGTCGCCGGTCGGCCGCACGCTCGCCGTCGGCGGGCAGGGTGGGTTTGTGGAACTTTGGGATCTCTCGACCGGGCAACAGAGCCGGGTTCTGGAAGGCTTCGATTCCACCGCGGATTGCCTGGAATATTCGCCGGACGGCAAACTCCTCGCCGTCGCGAGTTGGCGCAGCAAAAACATCACGATCTGGAACGCCGACACCGGCAAAGTCTCCTCGACGCTGGAATTGGCGGATAATCTCCGCTGCCTGGCGATCTCGCCCGACGGCAAACAGTTGGCCGTGGGCTACTCGAGGCATCCGGCCCTCGATGTGTTCTCATTGCCCGACGGCAAACCCGTCCGCAAACTTAGCGAGCATGGGTTGCCGGTGTACGATGTGATCTTCTCGCCCGACGGCACCAAGCTCGCTTCGTGCAGCGGCGAATGGACCGAACGCACACCGGGGCGGGTGGTGATTCACGATGCCGCCGACGGCACGAAGCTGGCCCAGTTCGACAACCACACCCACGCGGTGCGCTCGCTGACGTTCACGCCCGGCGGCTCGCGGTTGTGTTCTCTGTCGCAAGATGGCATTCTGCAAATGTACGACGTCAACGGCCTCCGGGAATCGCTCACCCTCCGCAACGGCCTCGCCGCGCGGCCGGTGGCGTGTTCCGCCGACGGCAATCTTCTCGCGGCCGGGCTTCAGACCGGGAACGTCAACATTTGGAACTTGGATCGGCGGGAAATCGAACGCCGACTGGGAGGCACCGATGACGTGTTCGCCGTCGCCTTCAGCCGCGATGGAAGTTTGCTGTTCGCCGCCGACGGCAACGAGTTCGTCGAAATCTGGAAATTA
This sequence comes from uncultured Planctomycetaceae bacterium, assembly GCA_963815195.1. GTDB lineage: Bacteria > Planctomycetota > Planctomycetia > Planctomycetales > Planctomycetaceae > CAWAVN01. Next base: position 152,346 of record CAWFGE010000022.1, on the reverse strand, counting down.
TCCGCGGGCGAAAATTCTCTCGCCCACACCGTAGAAGCCTGGCTCAATCATCCCGCTTCGGCCGAAAAACCACCCAAGGAGACGCCGTGATCATTTCCCCTCGAAACTCCGTCGGGTGGGCATCGCCCACCAATCCGCCCGTGTCTCTTGCTGGGTGGTGGGCGGTGCCCACCCTCCTTTTGGTTTTGGGTTTGTTGACCGCCGCGCCACTCGCCGCGGACGAAGCCGCCGTCGCGGAGAAGCCTCAGGATCCGGTGGCCCGCGTGGCGGCGTTGATCGATCACTCCATCAACCTTCGCCTGGACGAAGAGAACATCGCCCCCGCGCCCTTGGCGGATGATGCGGAATTCCTGCGGCGGGCGTTCTTGGACATTGCGGGGCGGATTCCCACGGTCGCCGAGGCGCGGACGTTTCTGAACGACGACTCGCCCGACAAACGCCGCCGGCTCGTCCAGCGGCTGTTGAACGATGCGGGCTATGTCACGCACTTCGCGAGGTATTGGCGGAGCGTGCTGATGCCCGAAGCCGCGACCGACTTTGGAACCCGATTCCAAGTCCCGGGTTTTGAAGCCTGGCTCCGCGAAAAGCTCGGCGACAACACGCCTTACGACCGGTTGGTTTATCAACTGCTCACGGCCCCGATTGACGGCCAATCGGTCAGCCCGACTGCCTTTTATCAGTCCAAACAAATCAAGCCCGAAAACCTCGGAGCCAGCACGTCGCGGATGTTCTTGGGCGTTCGGCTCGAATGCGCCCAATGCCACAATCACCCGTTCGACCATTGGCAGCAGAAGGAATTCTGGCAGTTCGCGACGTTCTTTGCGGGCCTCGAACGCCGGCCCAACCGGGGCGGAGCGACCGGGGCGATCGCGGAGTTCTTCACCCGCCGAACTCTGACGATCCCCGACACCAAGGAAGTCGTCTCTCCCTCGTTTTTGGACGGCACGAAACCGCGCATGCGGCTGGGCGACAGCTCCCGCGAAGCGTTGGCCCGCTGGGTCACCGACCAAGACAACCCCTACTTCGCCCGCATGGCCGTCAATCGGCTGTGGGATCATTTCTTCGGGCGCGGCTTCGTTTCACCGGTGGATGATTTCAGCGAAAATAACCCGCCGTCGCATCCCGAACTGTTGGACCAGCTCGCCCGCGAGATGCAAGCCCACAACTTCGATTTGAAGTTCTTCATCAAAGCCATCGCCGCGAGCGATGCCTACCAAAGGGCCAGCCGGGGCGGTTCGCCGTCCGAGCCTTACCACTTCGCCCGCATGCAGGTCAAAGGCCTTTCCGCCGAGCAGATTTTCGACAACCTCGCCCAAGCCGTGGGCATGCAGCAGGAGTTCAATCCCCGCGAAGCCTATGACATCAGTTTTCAACAGAACTCTGACAAGGGCAAGTTCCTCGAACGATTCTCGGACGAGAACCCCAACCAGATCGAACGCCAAACCACGGTGCTCCAGGCCCTCGCACTCATGAACGGCGAAACGGTCGCCGACGCGACGAAGCTGGAGGGCAGCAACACCTTAGCCGCGGTCGCCGAGTTCCCGGGCCTCACCGCGGAGGACCAGGTGGAAACATTGTTCCTCGCCGCCTTAACCCGCAAGCCCACGCCCGAGGAACAGAGCCGCTTCGCGAACCACATCAAAACCGGCGGCCCGCAGCACGATTCCAAAAAAGCGTTGGCGGACGTGTTCTGGGTCCTGCTGAATACGAGCGAGTTTTTGTTTAATCATTGACAGCAGGCGAGCGGGGGGTGTCAGCCCCCCGGTTACGTTGAATGTTTCACAGGCTACACAAACGTGTTGATAGATAAACTCGTCAATCTCACGTGTTCAAATTTGCTAGTTACCAGGGGGCTGACACCCCCCGCTCGCCTTTTTTCAAGGAGAACATCATGTCCCGGTTTTATGAGAATCGATTAAGTCGGCGGGAGTGGCTCAAGATGTCGGCGGCCGGGGTGACGCTGGGATCGATGTCCGGGTGGTTGGAAACGCTCGCGGCCGATGTGGCGAAGAATAAAGATCGCAAGCGGTCGTGTATTTTGCTGTGGATGACCGGCGGGCCGACGCAGACCGACACCTTCGACATGAAGCCCGACCACGCCAACGGCGGGGAGTTCAAACCCATCCAGACATCGGTGCCTGGGATCGAGATCAGCGAGCACCTGCCGACGCTCGCGAAACAGATGGAGCACATCGTGCCGATCCGCTCGATGACATCGAAGGAAGGCGACCACGAGCGGGCCACGTTTTACCTCCGCACCGGCTACCGCCCGCAGGGGCCGGTGCATTACCCGTCGATCGGTTCGCTCATCAGCCACGAACTCGGCGAAACGACGTCGGAACTCCCCAACTTTGTGAGCATCTCGCCGTTTCGGGTCTTCAGCCCCGCGGCATATGGGCCGGGCTTTTTGGGTCCGCAGTTTGCGCCTTTGGTCATTGGCGAATACCGCTTCGGCCAGCAGGCGGGGAAGGATTACGACAAGAACCTCCAGGTCGAAAACATGCAGCGGCCCGAAGGCGTCCAATCCGCCCAAGCCGATGCGCGGCTGCAGATGCTTGCCGAAATGGAAGCCGGCTTCGGGGAGGCCCGGCCCGGTTTGATCACGCAAAGTCATCAAACCGCCTACCAGCAAGCCGTGCGGATGATGCGATCCGAAGCTGTCAAAGCCTTCGAGCTCGATGAGGAACCCGCCAAACTCCGCGAGGAATACGGCAAGAACCTGTTCGGGCAATCGTGTTTGCTCGCCCGCCGGCTGGTCGAGCGCGGCGTGCCGTTTATCGAGGTGTCCCTCAACAGCGTGGACGGCCGGCAAGGGTTTGGCTGGGACACCCACTCCAACAACTTCGAGCAGGTCAAAGCCCTCTCCGGCGTGTTGGACCCGGCTTGGGGGACTTTGATCAAAGACCTCAAGGACCGCGGACTGCTCGACTCCACGTTGATCGTGTGGATGGGCGAGTTCGGCCGCACCCCGAACATCAATGGCTCCAAAGGCCGGGACCACTTCCCCGCCGCGTGGACGACCGTGCTTTCGGGCGGCGGCATCCAAGGCGGCCAGGTCGTGGGCAAAACCAATGCGAGCGGCATGTCCGTCGAAGACCGCCCGGTGAACGTGCCCGATCTCTTGGCGACCGTCTGCAAATCTCTGGGCATCGATCCCATGAAACAAAACATGTCCAACATCGGCCGGCCGATCCGCATCGCCGACCCCGAAGCCAAACCCATCCAAGAGATCCTCGCATGAGCCGCCACTTAGAAAAACATGCCGGCGCGGTCGCAAAGGCTTTGTCCCCTCTCCCCTCGGGGGAGAGGGTTAGGGTGAGGGGGCTGCGTCTATTCGCTCGCTTAGCGGTGATCCTGACAGCAATCACCGCGACCCAACCCGCAAATGCCGACGACAACACCCGGGCGCAAACCGTCATCTTCTGTGGCAACAAAGAACCGCTCCTCATCGAACTCCAAATCACCATCGGCGACCAAGCCTTCACAGCCGCCTGGCGAAACGGATTGAACGCGATCATCCGCCAATTGGACAAAGACAAGAACGGCGTCTTGACGCGAAACGAGACCGATCAGCCCAACAAAGAACCACCAGCCGACCCGAACCAGCCGGCGGTGGCTCAAAAGGCCACCGACAAGAAGCCGCGAAAGCCGATCCCCGCGCCGCTGCTCCAGACGCCGAGCCTCTGGGAAGCCGACGCCGAGCCTCGCGACGGAAAGCTGACTCCGGATGAGATCGCAGCGTTTCTAGGCCGGCAAGGCCGGGGCGCGTTCCAGACCGAAGCGTCCAACAAAACTGACGCCCTGCTCAGCCCGCAGCCGACGAACACGAACAACTCGGGCGAGCGGCTCTTGTCCTGGCTGGATCAAGACGGCAACCGCCAACTCTCCGCCGAGGAACTCCGCACCGCGCCCCGCACCTTGAGGAAATACGATCTCGACGCGGACGAAACCATCAGCCTCAACGAACTCCAGGGCGTGGAGAATCCGTTCTTTCGGGCCAGCCAGTCCAACCAGACCACCGAAACCCCGTTTTTCGCGGTGCCTTCGGACCGATCCAAAACCCGCATCGTCCGGAAGTTGATGACGCGTTACGCCCGGCCGGAAATCTCCCGGCGGTTGATCACGCGGATCGTCAAGGAGGATCAACCCGAAGACGAGAAAACGGTCAAAGTCCGAGGCGTCCCGCCGGAAGTCTTAAAGATGCCGAAAGGGATCGAGGATCGGTTCGACCGCGACGGCAACGGGACCTTGGACGAGTTTGAACTGAGGGCGTACCTGGAAACGCCGCAGCCGATGGTCAAGGTCCGCGTGCAATTGCCAACCGATGCGAAAGAGGAACCAACGTTTTCGGGAACCGTGACGGCCGAGAAATCTCCCGTCACCGTGAAGAAAACCGCGGCGGGCACGTTGAGCCTGATGGCGGGCGACATTCAAATCGAGATCGACGCCGGCGGACTCCGGCCCGAGATGGTGATGGAATCGCTGGAAGAGCGATTCAAACAGGCCGACGGCGACAACAACGGCTATCTCGAGCAGAACGAATCCAATCGGGATGTGTTCTTTCGCAACCATTTCAAAACGTACGACACCGACAGCGACGGGAAGCTCTATCCCGAAGAATGGCAGCCGCCGGTGACCGATGCAATTCAGTTTGCCCGCTCGCATACGCGAATGACGGTGCAGGATGCGGGGCAGGACTTGTTTGCGGTGCTCGATGCCGATCGCAACCTGCGGATTAGCCCGCGGGAATGGCTGACCGCCGCCGACCGGCTGACGGTCTGGGACAAAAACGGCAGCGGCAGCCTGGACTCGGGCGAAATCCCGCACGTGTACCGCGTGTCCTTTGGCCCCGGCCTCCCCGACCTGCCGGGATTGTTGTCCCCGCAAAACGGCAACACGCAAAACCCGACGATGCAGCAGCTCGTCAAAGGCCCCAAGTGGTTCCAGGCGATGGACAAGAACAGCGACGGCGACGTTTCCATCCGCGAGTTTCTGGGCAAACCCGAACTCTTCCGTCGGCTGGATCAAGACCAAGACAACCTCATCGACCCCAGAGAAGCCGCAAGGTTTTCAAATTAAGGCGAGCGGGGGGCGTCAGCCCCCTGGTTATGTGGATTAGTTAAAAAGCTGACGAACAACGAGACCGTTGGCCGCAGCGAGAGTGGAGAGATCACACGAACCGGGGCGAGCGCCCTGCGGCTCATCACCATCAGCCGGCACGCGCTAGCTTCCGGTTCAACGACAGCAGGAACATCACACGAACCGGGGCGGACCACCCTACGGGCGGTGCCCCCCTGCGGCTAATCACATCGAGCGATCCGAGCATTTACAGATCAAGGAGAAAACATCATGTCCGCGCGTTGGGCGAACTGGGGATGGGGTTTGATTGTGCTGGGCGTCAGTTTGGTCGCGGCTTGGGAGATCTGGGCCGACCGCACGGAGGACTCGGTGGAGAAAGCCAAACCGGACATCGCGGTGGAGACGCTGCTCCCGGCCGATACGGTGTTCTACGCCCGGCACGACGGCACGAAACAACACGCCGCCGCCTGGGAGCAAACCGCGGCTCACGAAGCCCTCGCGGCAGCGCGTGTGGACGAGCTACTTCAAAAGCTCGTCGAGTTTTTGAAGCAGCAAGCGCCGGGGACGTTCAACCCGCAGGTCGAAGCCTTGGCGAAGCATCTGTCCGAATACGGCGGCTCGCTCGCGGTTTCCATTCCGCCGGGGCCGCCGCTGCCGCGGGTGACGTTGGTATTGCATCACGCGGCGAAGTATGAAGACCTCGTGTCCGAAGGCTCCACGCTCTTAGCGGAGCAGGGGATCGAATCCGAAATCCGCGACATCGAGAACCGCGCGGTGCATCTCGCGCATCTGTCGAAGACGCCGGCGATGGATTTGGCGTGGTGGGCCGAGGGCGGGCACCTGGTGATCGCCGCAGGCGTCGATCCCGTGCAGAACACCGTCCGCGTCGCGACCGGCCAACAGCCCAACATCACCAAACATCGGCTCTGGTCGAAGGGCTCTGCGAAGGAAAACCGCACGCTCACCTCGGTCGCCTGGCTCGACGCCCAGGCTCTCCGTCAAAAGCTGGGCGGGTTTCCCATCCCCGTTCCCGAAGGCCGGCCGTTGTTGGTCAAGGACGCCTTGGAAGTCCTGGGGCTGGACGCCATCGAAGAGTTCGTGATGAAAGCCGGCTACGAAGGCAAAGCCCTCTGGTCGGAAACCCGGCTCAAGACGACGGGCGAGCGAAGAGGCCTCCTCAAGGTGCTGGAAGGCGAGGAGATTTCGTTCGACGACCTGCCGCCTTTGCCGAAAAACACCAACAGCTTTCTTGCCGCGTCGATGAAGCCCGCGGCCGCTTATGAAACGATCCGCGAAGCGATTCGCGAAAGCATGGCCTACGGTCCCGAAGAGGCCGCGAAGGAAGTCGAGCGGGTCATCGACACGATCCCCAACTTCCTGGGCTTCGACCCCAAAGCCGACTTCCTCGAGGCCATGGGCCCCGTCGTCGTGGTCTGCGATGATCCCGAGCAGGGCTTCGTGGGCACCGGCGGCACGCTGATCGTCCAAGTCAAAGACGCGAAAAAACTCCGAGCGTCGTTCGAGAAGATCGTCGATAAGCTCAACAGCCTCGCCCCGGAAGAGGAAGTCGCCAAAATTCACCGGGCGACAAAACAGGGCCGAGAGATTTGGCATCTGGAATTCGGAAAGGTCGTGCAAGGGTTGGGCATCGGCATCGATGAAGAATGGATGGTCATCGCCCTCATGCCCCAGCCCGTGGAAGCTTTTTTCCTCAGGCTCGACGGCAAGCTGCCCCGGTGGTCGAAAGACCAACTCAAAGAGGCCGGGGTTCCGGTGATTCCCGAAAAGTTCACGTCCATCGGCGTCTCGAATCCGCGTGTGATTTATCAGAGCCTCTTGAAGGCGGCCCCGTTTGCGATGGCCACTCTGGTCGCATCCCTCAAAGGCCAACAAACGCTGCCGCGGAACGCCAATCTGCCTTGGATGCTTTCCGACTTGCCGCCCGCGGAACTGATCGCGGGGCCGCTGTTCCCCAACGTGCGGACGATGACGATGGACGAGGACGGCTATCGTTGGACTTCGCGGTCTTCGCTGCCTTCGCTGCCGATCCTGGGCGGACCGGGCGGCGGGAATGGGCCTCTGGTCACAATCGTGCCGGCGTTTCTTTTGCCGGCCATTCAACAAGCGCGCGTTGCCGCGCTCCGCAGCCAATCCAAGAACAACCTCAAACAATTGGGATTGGCGATGCACAACTATCACGATGTGCATCAATCCTTCCCGGCGGGCACGATCCCCAACGAAAAACTCAAACCCGACGAACGCCTGAGCTTCTTCGTCGAGCTTTTGCCCTTCGTCGAACAGGCTGCGCTCTATCAGAAAGTCGACAAAGAAGGCGGCTGGAAAGACAAAGCCAACCGCCAGGTTGTCGAAACGAAGATCGCGGTGTTCGAGAACCCGGGCATGAAACCGCAGCCTCCGAAGACAACGGAAGTCAAATTCGGCGCCACACATTACGTGGGCATGGCGGGCATCGGCAAGGACGCCGCGCTTTTGCCCATAACCAGCAACCGGGCCGGCGTGTTCGGCTACAACCGCAAGACCCGCTTCCGAGACATCACCGACGGCACGTCCAACACGGTGATGATCAGCGAAGCGTCGAAAGACTTCGGCGGCTGGTCCGCCGGCGGCAACGCCACCATCCGCTCGCTCACCAAAAAGCCCTACATCAACGGCCCCGACGGCATCGGCGGCCCGTTCCCCGGCGGCTGCCACATGCTGATGGGCGACGGTTCCGTGAAGTTCATTTCGCAAGCCATCGACCCCAACACGATGGAAGGACTCATCACCATCCGCGGCGGAGAAGTCATCAACGGCTTTTGAGGAGTCCTCAGCCGCGAAGCGGCAGTCAGCGATTCAGTGGGGGTGGCTGGGGCGCAAAGCAATGGATCAAGCGAAAAACGCGTTTCGAAAGCTGGGGCCGTGCGCGTGCTTCTCGCGCGTCCGTCGCCCCAGTATTCGTTTGCCTCAATTGATTCATCGAGGAATCTGCGCCCCAGCCACCCAACCGCTTACTGTTTGAGTTAAAATGAATCCGGCATTTTGAGATTCAGTGGGGGTGGCTGGGTGCAAAGCAATGGATCAAACGAAAAACGCGTTTCGAAAGCTGGGGCCGTGCGCGTGCTTCTCGCGCGTCCGTCGCCCCAGTATTCGTTTGCCTCACTTGTTTCATCGAGGAATCTGCGCCCCAGCCACCCAGCCGCGGCGGCGAGGTCATCAACGGCTTCTAAACCACCATTGGAAACAGCTGCGGTGTGAGATACCCTGGTATCGTTCAGCGGGCATGCGTTCGCGGCCGGTTGTCCCACTGAACCGGGGCGAGCGTCCTGCGGCTAATGAATTTATCAGCCGATTGCTTGCGGCTGGTTTCCGATGCATGGTTTGAGGAAAACGGGATGAGCGATTTCCCCCGATGCCGGGTGTTGCCGTTGGCGGATCATCAGACGGCGGTTTTGATCGATGGGCGCGAGCTTCTGCGCTGGCATTACGGGGCCGATTATCCGCGGCCGTTTTTCTATCCGATCACCGGACCCACGGGGAGTTCGCTCACGCGGATGGGCCATCCCGGGGCGCCGAACCACGATCATCACCGCTCGGTGTGGTTCGCCCATAATAAAGTCCTGGGCATCGATTTCTGGAGCGACAATACCGCCGCCCGCATCCGCCAACTGCACTGGCTCGCCTATGAAGACGGCGACGACGAAGCCCTGCTCGCCACTCGGCTCCGCTGGTACGACGGCCACGATCCCGCGCATCTCCTCGAGCAGGATGTCGTCGCCGCCGTCCGCCCGCTGGAAAAAGGCGAATGGGCCCTGGAGCTGCAATCGACCTTCACGCCCAAGGCCGAATCGCTCGAGTTCGGGCAGACGAACTTCGGCTTCCTCGCGGTGCGGGTCGCGAAGAATCTCTCCGAATACTTCGGCGGCGGCAGCCTCACCAATAGCGAAGGCCAAAAGGGAGAGCCGGCGATCTTCGGCAAGAAAGCCCGCTGGATGGACTACAGCGGCCCCGTCCCCGCCAAGGAACCCGCGATCGGCAGACACCTTTGGGAGGGCATCACCTATTTCGATCACCCCCAAAACCCAGGCCACCCGACCCACTGGCACGTCCGCGAAGACGGCTGGATGGGCGCGGCCCCGTGCATGAAAACGCCGCTCACCACCACCCGCCAAAAACCGCTGGTGCTCAGATACCTGCTCCACATCCACGCCGGCCCGATCGACAAAACCCGAGCCGACAAGATCGCCGAGGAGTTTGGAAAACACTCGGGGTACATCGTGGAAAAAGCCACCGAGAAACACCACCAATTCACCGCCCGCAAACGGACTTGATTCCCTTAAAAGGCATCCCGGCTCCACGTTGGGGCTTTTGCATTTTGTTCGTTCCGGTTCCCCAGGGCTGACATAGAGCCGGACCTTCGGCCCTTTGTCCGTGATTTCGTTCTACGGGAATTGGAATTGGTGAAGCCGAACTCCATCGCGCGGGCGTGATGGCATTTCGCCGGCGTTCCGTGTAGGATGCGAAGTTCCATCGGAACGATCTTCAAAGTTCATTCCCCTGCCGGCCCGCGTCTTTCCAGCCGACCGGCGGTTCTTCTCACACTCAATCTTCCCTTTGATGCGACATCGGAGAGAGACAACATGAATAACCCAGCCTCCAACGGCGGCCAAAACGCAGCACCGAACAAGATGCTCTTCTGGGGCTGTTTCGTGGCGTTGGTGACGACATCCTTTGCATTTTTCAGCCGGATGTATCTGTGCGACGTGCGGTTTGGCACGGATTTCGGGATCGACAAGGTCGACATCGGGGCGCTCAAAGGGGCGGGCGTGTGGCCGTTCGCCATCTCCATCATTCTGTTCAGCCTCGTGATTGACAAAATCGGCTACCGCGTGGCGATGCTGATCTCGTTCGTGTGCTACGCGGTGTATCTCATCCTGGCCTGCATGGCTTATGCGGCCATTCAGGGCCACCCCACCGGCGAGGCATTGAAAGCCGCCCAAGCCACGGGCTTCAATTATCTGTATTGGGGCAGCATCATTCTCGCCCTCGGCAACGGGACGGTGGAAGCCTTCATCAACCCCGTCGTGGCCACGATGTTCAGCCGGGAAAAAACCAAATGGCTCAACATCCTGCACGCGGGCTGGCCGGGCGGCCTCGTGATCGGCGGCGTGATCACGATCGCCATGTCCGACACCGCGGCCGAGGGCGACTGGCGGCTCGTGCTGGGCATCATCGCCGTCCCGGCCGTGATTTACCTGGTGATGCTGATCGGGGCGACTTTCCCGAAGAGCGAACGCGAGCAAGCCGGCGTCAGCTACCGCGAAATGCTCGCCGAGTTCGGCGCGTTCGGGGCCTTGATCGGGTTCGGTTTGATTTTTCTCCAGTTGGGCGAAGTCGTCTTCAGCCAAGACGGCGTCAAGAACTTCGTGGCCGAGCAGGAGTGGAATCTCGACACCGTACGAAATATCGTCGTGGGAGTTCTGACCCTCCTCGTTGCGGGAGGCTTTGGCGTTTATACGCGAAGCTTGGGCCGGGGAATTTTGGCATTTTTGATCATCATTATGATGCCGCTCGCCACAACCGAAATCGGCACCGACGGCTGGATCAACGGGTTGATGGAAGGCCCGATGAAGGAAGCCGACTACAACCCGGGCTGGGTGCTGGTTTATACCTCGGCGATTATGATGGTCCTCAGGTTTTTCGCGGGGCCGATCGTGCACAAGCTCTCGCCGATCGGGTTATTGACCGTGAGTTCCGCTTTGGCGATCGCCGGGCTTTTGGCATTGTCGAAGACGGGTGGTGCGGGGTTGGCGGTGATCTTTGGGGCGGCGACGCTGTACGGTTTCGGCAAGACGTTTTTCTGGCCCACGATGCTGGGCATCACCGCCGAGCAATGTCCCAAAGGCGGGGCCCTCACTTTAAATGCGATTTCCGGAATCGGGATGATCGCCGTGGGCGTGTTGGGCTTTCCCTACATCGGCTTCCTGCAAGAACGCACGGCCAGCACGGAACTCCAAGCGACATCCGAACCGGTCGCGAAGGAAGTCCTGAAGGAAAAGAAATACATGGGCCTCGCCTATCACGCGATTGACCCGGACATCAAAAAAGAGGTGGAAGAAAAAGACAAAGACGCCAAGTCCGCGTTGGCCGCCGCCGACCAGGCCGGGCAGTTCGATGCTCTCGCCAAAATGGCGTTCTTCCCGATGTTCATGCTGGTCTGCTACATCGGGTTGTTCCTGTACTTCAAATCCAAAGGCGGTTACGAGGCCGAGGTGCTCACCGGGCATGAGGCGAACGACGCGGAGTACGTCGGAGGCGTCGCCGGGCCGGCGGATCATTGAGCCTCACTTGTGAATCGCGCGGCCGTCCACGTCCAGGGCGGCTTCGCGGAGCACTTCGGACAGCGTTGGATGCGCGTGCGAGCTGCGGGCGATGTCTTCGCTGCTCGCGCCGAATTCGATCGCGACCGCGGCCTCGGCAATCAGGTCGCCCGCCCGCGGCCCCAAGATGTGCACGCCTAAAATGCGGTCCGTCTTGGCGTCGGCGAGGATTTTGACGAAGCCGTCCGTCTCCGCAAGGGCCCGCGCTCGGCCGTTCGCGCGGAAGGGAAATTTTCCGCTAAGGTAATCAATGCCGGCTTGTTGAAGGGCTTCTTCCGTGCGGCCGACGGCGGCGATTTCGGGATGGGTGTAAACGATGCTCGGAATCGCTTGATAATGGACGCGCCCATACCCGCCCGCGATCGTTTCCACACAGGCCACGCCCTCATCCTCGGCTTTGTGCGCGAGCATCGCTCCGCCGATGACATCCCCGATGGCGTACACGTTTTCCACTGTGGTTTGAAAGGACTCATCCACGGGAATGAAACCCTTTTGGTCCGTCTCCAAGCCGATCGCTTCGAGATCCAAGCCTTCCGTGTTCGGTGCACGGCCGGCGGCCACGAGGACGCGATCGCATTCGATCGGCTCCGCGTTCTCGCATTCGACCCGGCATTTTTGTTTCTTTGCGCGGACGCCCGTCACCCGGCTCTGTAAGCGAAACTCCAATCCCTGCTTTTTGAAAATCTTCTGGGCCTGGGCGGCAACCTCGGCATCGGTGCCGGGCAGGATCCGGTCGAGATACTCCAGGATCGTGACCTTCGCTCCCAGCCGGCTCCACACCGCGCCCATTTCCAGCCCGATGTAACCCGCCCCAATCACCGCGAGATGCTTGGGCACATCGTCATAAGCCAGGGCTTCGGTGCTGGTGCCGATGAGCTGGCCGTCCGGTTCTACGCCTTTGAGCATGGCGGGGCGGCTGCCGGTGGCGATGAGGATGTGCTTCGCCTGAAGCTCGATATTCTTGCCTTCCTCCGATTCGACCCGCACCCGTTGCTGAGGTTGCAATCGGCCGACGCCTAAAACGTGCTCGATCTTGTGCTGCCGAAACAGGCCGGCGACGCCTTTGGTGAGGGCCTCGACGACGCGGTCTTTGCGTTTGAGCATCTTGGCCAGATCGAGCCGCACGTCGCCCGCTTCGATGCCGTGCTCTTTCAGCGAGTTTTGCGTTTGGACATAGAGTTCGCTGGATTCCAGCAGTGCCTTGCTGGGAATGCAGCCCACGCGCAAGCACGTGCCGCCGAGTTGTGGGTTCTTGTCGACGCAAGCGACCCGCATCCCGAGTTGAGCCGCGCGAATCGCCGCGACATAACCCCCCGGCCCGGCTCCGATCACGATCAGGTCGAATTCTTTCATGGTCGATCCGTTTATCGATCACAAAATCATGGCGCACAAAATTATGATTTTGCGCCCGATGATTTTGTGGCGTTAGATTTCGATCAGCAGCCGCGCGGGTTGTTCGAGGACGTCTTTGATTCGCTTCAAGAACGTCACGGCTTCGCGGCCGTCGACGATGCGGTGATCGTAGGTCAACGCGACATACATCATCGGGCGAATGACGATTTCGCCGCTGCGCACCACGGGGCGGTCTTGGATGGCGTGCATGCCCAGGACGCCCGATTGGGGCGGGTTGACGATCGGCGTGGACAACAGCGATCCATAAATGCCGCCGTTGCTGATCGTGAACGTGCCGCCGCTGAGTTCGTTGACTTTGAGTTCATTCCGCCGGGCCCGTTGGGAGAAATCGTCGATGGCCTGCTCGATCTCGGCGAAACTTTTGAGGTGGGCGTCCTTGAGCACCGGCACGATCAAACCCTTTTCGCTGCCGATGGCGATGCCGATGTCATAGTAGTTGCGGAAGATGATCGCGTCCTCGCGGATCTCGGCATTGAGCCCGGGCATCCGCTGGAGCGCATCGACGGCGGCTTTGACGAAGAAGGACATGAAGCCCAGCTTCACGCCGTATTCCTTGAGAAACGTCTCGCGGTATTCCTGGCGAAGCTCCTTGACGGCGGTCAGGTCGATCTCGTTGAACGTGGTGAGCAGGGCCGCGGTCTGTTGCGCTTCGACGAGGCGGGCGGCGATGCGGCGGCGGATGGGACTCAGCGGCACGCGCTCTTCCTCGCGGTCTTCCGACGGAGCCGGCTCGGTGCGGCGGGGGCGAGCTTTTTGAAGCTCCGGTTCAGCTTCGGCGGTTTCCAAGTGATGCAGCACATCTTCTTTGAGCAACCTCCCGCCCGGACCGCTGGCTTCGATGTCCTGGGCCTCAAGTCCATGTTCCTCAAGCAGCCGCGCCGCCGCGGGCATCACGCGGGTCTCCGTTTCGATGGGGGGAATCGTCTCTCGTTCGGAGCGTCTCTCGGCGGCGGGGGTTTTCTCTGATTTTTGCTCTTTCGCAGGTTTTTGTTTCTCGGCTTTTGTCTCTTCCAGTTCCTTGTTTTGCCGATTGGATTTCGAGGGTTCTTTTCCGTCGCCTTCCTCGAAGCGGCCGATGACCTCGCCGACGCTGGCCTGTTCGCCGGCTTGTTTGAGAATTACCGAGAGCACGCCCGCGGTGGGGGCGGGGAGCTCAAACGTCGCCTTTTCGCTTTCCAGTTCGATCAACGGCTCGCCTTCCTCCACGAAGTCGCCTTCGGATTTCAACCAATCGCCGAGATACACTTCCGTGACCGATTCGCCGACTTCCGGTACTTTGAGTTCGATGCTCATAAGCGTGGGCATTCTAATTGAAGGTGGAAATCATCCGCCGAAGGCTCGGTCGAGCAGGCGGTGTTGTTCGAGTTTGTGGCTGGTCTTCGAGCCGGTCGCGGGGCTGGCGGACTCGGGGCGGCTGATGCGGGCGAACGGTAAGCGGTCGAAGAGTCGCTCCCCGAACCAAAGCCGGAAAAACCACCATGCGCCCATGTTGGCGGGTTCTTCTTGAACCCAAAACGCCGGCGTGCCGTCGGGAACGCCCGCGAGCGCTTCCCGCAATTCATCGAACGGTAGCGGATAGAATTGCTCGATGCGGACAATGGCCACATCGTCGCGGCCGAGTTCTTCCCGCTGGTCCACGAGGTCGTAATACACCTTCCCGCTGCACAACAGCACGCGGTCCGTCTTGGCGGACTTGGCTTTTTCCGCGGGGCGTTCATCGGGAAGCACGCGGCGAAACCGGCCGGCGGAAAGTTCCTCGAGAGAAGATACCGCGCGGGGATGCCGGAGCAGGCTCTTCGGCGTGAGCACGAACAACGGCTTTCGCCAAGGCCTTAAAACCTGCCGGCGGAGCAGATGAAAAAACTGCGCCGGCGTCGTGGGCTGGGCGATTTGGACGTTGTCCTCGGCGGCGAGCATCAGCTTGCGCTCCAGCCGCGCGCTCGAATGCTCCGGTCCCTGGCCTTCGAAGCCGTGCGGCAAGAGCAGCACCAAACCGCTCAAGCGGTTCCATTTGTCCTCGGCACTGCTGATGAACTGATCGATGATGATTTGGGCCGCGTTCACAAAATCCCCGAACTGGGCTTCCCAGAGCACCAGCCCGTCCGGGCAATCGAGGCTGTAGCCGTATTCAAACCCCAATACGCCCGCTTCGGACAACGGGCTGTTGTAGACTTCCACCGGAGCCTGGTCTGCGGAAAGATGCTGAAGCGGAATATAAATGTGGCCGTCTTGGACATCGTGCAGCACGGCGTGGCGATGGCTGAAGGTGCCGCGCTCGGCATCCTGGCCGCTGAGCCTGACGCGAACGCCTTCGGTCGCGAGCGTCGCATACGCCAGTGTTTCGCCCGCCGACCAGTCGAGCGGTTCCTCGCCTTGGGCCATTTTCAGCCGGCGCTCGAGGCCGCGGGCAATTTTGCGGTGCGGATGGAAATCTTCGGGGAACTGCGTCTGGAGTTCCAAGAGCCGGGAGAGGCGGTCCGTCTCGACGCCCGTGTCCTCTTCGGCGACGTCTTTTTCTAAGCCGCCTTGATAGCCTTCCCAGATTCCGCCCAAAGTCGTCGGTTGGTAGGTGTAATCCTCGCTGCGGGCGACGGTGAGTTCCTTGTCGAAGTGGGCCTGGCGTTCTTGGGCGATCCGGTCCACTTCCTCGCGGGAGATCTCTCCGAGGGCGATCAAATGATTGCAGTAGTACTCCTGCACCGATTCTCGCTGCTCGATCGCGCGGGACATGATCGGCTGCGTGAAGGCCGGCTCGTCGCTTTCGTTGTGCCCGTGGAGCCGGTAGCAATACATGTCGATCACCACGTCCCGCGCGTACTCGCGGCGGAAGTCCATCGCCAGCCGCACGACCTGGGCGACGGCTTCCGGGTCTTCGCCGTTGACGTGAAAGATCGGGATCTGCAGCAGCTTGGCGACGTCGGTCGCGTACACGCTGGATCGGCCTTCGGCGGGGCCGGTGGTAAAGCCGATCTGGTTGTTGACGACGACGTGAATCGCGCCGCCGATGTGGTAGCCTGTGAGCTCGCTGAGGTTCAAGGTTTCCTGCACCACGCCTTCGCCGGCGAACGCGGCATCGCCGTGAATAAGCAAAAGCAATCCCCGTTTGCGTTCACGGTCGCCATAGCGGTCCTGCTTGGCCCTGAGCCGGCCCATCGCCACGGGGTTGACGAACTCCAGATGGCTCGGGTTAAAGCACAGCGAGATGTGCATTTCCCGGCCGGCTCGGGTGGTCCAATCGGTGCTGTAGCCCAGGTGATATTTGACATCTCCGCGGCCCAAGTGCAGTTCGGGGTCGCGGTCTTCGAACTCGCGGAAAATCTGCCGGGCCGACTTGCCCATGATGTTCGTCAGCACGTTCAGCCGGCCGCGGTGCGCCATGCCCATCACAATCTCGTCGATGCCCTCTTCGCCCGCGCGTTCGATCGCCAGGCCGAGCAGCGGCATTAAACTCTCGGCCCCTTCGAGCGAAAACGTTTTCGTGCCCACGTATTTTTTCAAGATGTATTGCTCGAAGACCACGGCATCGGTGAGCATGGTCAGGATGTGGAACTGCTCGTCCCGGCTGAGTTCCAGGCGGTTCTGCGACCGCTCCATGCGGTATTGCAGCCATTGGCGGACTTCCAGATCGTCGATGTGCATGAACTGCACGCCAATCCGCCGGCAGTAGGTGTTTTGCAGACGATCAAGGATCTCGCGGAATGGGAGGATCTCCTGGCCGCCGGCGGTGGCCATTGCAAACGTGCGGTCGTAATCGCTTTCGCGAAAACCGTAATAGGCCGGGTCGAGTTCCGGAGGATGCGGGCGGGGCTGGCCGAGCGGGTCGAGGTCGGCGATGATGTGCCCGCGAACGCGGTAGTTGCGGATCAACTGGTCCACGCGTTCCTGGAGCACGGCGAGCTCTTTGCCGGCCCCGGGCCCGCCGTCGGCGGAGGCCGCGGCGCGGTGAAACAGACTCGTCCGTTTGAAATGCGGAGATTCCCTCGGCCAGGCGGGAATCAAAGGCTGGCCGTTCTGGCCCGCATTCAGGTTTTCAAAATACTGCCGCCAGTCCGCTCCGACGGACGCAGGATCCTTGAGATACTGTGCATAGACCGTCTCCACAAACGGGAGGCTTTGGCTGTCCAACCCGTTTTGCGGCTCGTTCTGGAATGGGGAGCGTTTCATGTCACCAACGGAAATTCATTCGCGGCAAAAGCGGAGCCATTCGGTCATCGATAAAATCCCGACCGTCCTTCTTTCATTTTAGTGCCAAAGATTTCGCATAACAGACGAGTCGGGAGAAAATCGCGGCCGAGTTACGTTGTTTCCGGCTTTGGCGCGTCAGGCTTTGGAGCCGAGGATCACAAACTCCAGCCAGGTCATTTCAAACTCGGGATCCTGGAAAAACGACCGCCGCGAGCGGGCATCGGTCAGCGCATCGAACTCCCACAGGTTGTCCGGGCTGATGTCTTGCTCGATCCGTTTTCGCAGTTCCGCAAAGTAGGCCAGCAGAAAGGCCCGCTCATCGTGATGCGGGATTCCTTGCCGATCCGCGGAGAGCGAAATCTTCCTGAGCGGCTCGAAGCCGGATTTCGCCAGAACCTTGCCGAGTTGCCGGCCCGCGTCCAACTGCTCGGGCCGGCCGTACAAGCGGGCGAAGCCTTGGCGTTCCGCGTGGTGGATGGCGAGTTCCAATTCCGCCGGCCAGGGGAGGATCATGTAGTGCATGGCATCCTCCTCCAAGACCGCGATTCGGCCGCCGGGCCGCAGGACGCGATGAAATTCCTGAAGCACGTCCAGCGTGCCCGGTCCGGGCGATGTCTCTCCCGGATTCGACAGGCTGATCAAACTCTGCGCGCACCAGGCAAAATCAAAACTCTCGTCCGCCAAGGGCATCTGAAACACGTCCGCATGCAGGCTCGTGACGGTTGCGCCGCGGGACATGTTTCGCGCCCGCTGCTCGACCTCCGCGAGCGCTTTATCATCCACATCGACCGCTACGACTTCCCCGCCCGGTTCCAGATCCTCGGCGAGAAGCTCGGAATAAAACCCGTCCCCGCACGGGGCGTCGAGCACGCGGTGAATCCGCTCCAGGTGCAAGCGGTGAATCAGCAGCCGGATTTCGGGGAAATGCGCTGCGTGGGCGGCGGAGAGCAAGTCGGCATACGTCCGCCGCTCGGCGTGCCCGCCTGTGGGACGTTCCCTCATTCGATTTGCCGACGGAGTCCGCGGCGGATGGCCGGAGATCAACCGCGGGCCCGGACCGGGCCCGCGGGGTCCAAAATCCAACGTTCGCATTTCTTCACCAGTCTTTCATCTATCGTACGCCGATGCCACACAATGGGGTCGTAAAATCAACTCATCAACCGCGTCGGCTATTTTGCGTTGCCGGGACGTTTCGACAACATGCGCGACGTTGATCCCCAGAATCCGCAACTTCCGCGCCGGACCCGCGAAATGAGAAAACTGTGTTCGCATGGCCTCAGAGTCTGTTTGCCGTTCCCGCAATCTGGCCGCTCAGCGAACGGCAAGGCCAGAATGAGCAAAATGCGGGATCTCCCTGTGTCGAATTTCGGGTTTACTCGGATGTTGCCCTAGCCGGCGGTCGGTTAAAAAGTTTGAAGCGGGATAGTCCATACGATTCGTCGCTCGGTGAGCGAATCCGGCGGGACATAAAAAAAGAGGCGACCCCAGGACGCGAGACATGCAATCGGAAATACAACGCGAGGTCGAACGGATTGTGGGCGGGAAGGCGGTCTCGGTGACGGACATCGATGCCCGAACCGACGGCGGCGATGCGGCCGGTCACCGCATCCAATTGGAAACCGCCCACGCGACTTACACCCTGCCGGCCGGCGAACTCTTTCATCTGCTCCGCGAACTGCCGGACGAGATCGGCGTCAACGCCTTGCGGCAGCGCATCGAGCAGCGATTTTGATCACTCCCGCCGAACCTGGCGAATCAAATCCAATACCAATCACACCCATTGAGACGACGACAGGAGGAAGTTTTATGATTGATCGGGTTCCCCACATCACAGTCCCCCACCGCCCGCCCCAGCGACCGAACCTCACGGAGGGCTCGGAATTGATGGATGAAACCGCCGAGCGGGCCTGGCAGCACCTGGCGGAATCCCCGTACCGGGAACTCCAGCAGGTTTCCTGCGCGACGGACAATGGAGTCCTCGTGCTCCAAGGCCGGGTGTCTTCGTTCTATCTCAAGCAGGTCGCCCAGGAGATGGCCCGCAAAGCCGACGGAGTCGCGGCCATCGCCAATCGGTTGGAAGTCCAGAGGTAACTCCCTCGTCCGCCGCGTCCGCTTTTTCTGCGGATGCTCCCAATTCTTGTTCTTGTTTCAAACCGTGTTCCTCGAGAAGACATGGAAAATGGAACAGTCGGGAGGGAAAAACCGCTTTCCTTCACTCCGCCCGCCGGCTCGCTCGCCTTTTTTCCGTTTTGGAACTTTCCCGATTCGCCGGCGACGGTCAAAATTGCAGCCGGCGGGGAATCCCTCTCTCGAAACCTTCAAGCGCTCAACATAAGGAAAGACAACTCATGTATTCGACCCCTTCCCAATGGACTCCGGACAGGACCGCTTACGAAGAGGATCTAAAAGACCGGGTTCGGCGATTTCTTCACTTGAAGGAACTCCGCGGCATGGAAGATGTCCAAGCCGAGGTGGTGGGAGGCATCGTCACTTTGCGGGGCCGGGTGCCTTCCCGGCGAGATCGCTCCTTGTGCACCGATTGCTGCCGGCGCGTGGCGGGCGTGCTGCGGGTGATCGATGAATTGGTGGCCGGCGACGAGGCCCGCGACACCCATCGCCACGCGGTCTATGGCTAAGGGCCGCTGCCGCATCGGGACCTCCGGGTGGAATTATGCTCATTGGCGGATCCGGGCCGGGTGGGGCTTTGCGATCGGCTGAACAGGCAGAGCCAGCGGCACAAGTGGCACACTCTGTCGATTTCATTGACAACGATTTGACTGTGCAACCCGCCGACTTCGCTCGCACCGGTCGGTTCATTTGCCAAGTTGAAAATCGCCTTGCATCAGACACTTCCCCCACCCGGCCGCTACCGCGTCCGACCTCCCCAAGGGGAGGTAAAAGATTTGAAAAAAATCCCTCGCTCGCGCTTTGGGCTAATGAAAGATCAACAAAAAATGTAAGACGACGCAGGCCGTCCAAAAGGGCGGAAGGATTTGACGAACCCGATTCACCGCCATAAAGTTCATTATTCGGCAGGTTATCGCTTTGATGGCGAACTCGACGCGGCCGAACGATCGATTGATTCTTTGCAATGGCGGCTGCCATGTCCGATTTTTCCGCTGAAACCCTTTCCGCAGATTCCAGCGAGCCGCGGGATTCGTCCGGCCCGCCTGTGCCCGTGGAAAACCCGCCAGCGGACGCTGGGCCTCGCTTGCCCGGACCGGGCTTGGGCATGGCCGTGCTGATTGTCCTGGGCGTGGTGCTGATTCACCTGATTTCCTCGTCGATTTACTTCGCGTACCTGATGTTCTCTCACCGCGAGTTGTTCGCGGGAAAAGGCCCAAAAGCCGGCGTTTCGGTGCTTGAGCAACTCCAATCGGGCGAGATGTTTCAGCTGCTCGCCTTTGACCAGGGCGTGTTTCTGCTCGCGGTTTTCACGATCGCCTGGCTCGTGTTCCGGAAACGGTTGACGCGGGTGATTCCGTTCCGAGTCCCGACGTTTCGCCATGTGGGACTGATTACGTTGCTCATCCTGCCCTTGACGGTGATGGACAGTTTTTTGGTCCAAATGTTGATCGACGTCTGGAAAACGCTGTTTGGAACGTCGCCTTGGCAAGGCGATCTGCCGACGGTGCTCGGCGGCGTGACCGACGAGACCTCCACGGTGATGTTATTGGTCATTCTGGCCCTGGCGCCCGCGCTCGGCGAGGAGTTGGTGTTTCGCGGCGTGATCGGGCGAGGCCTCATCGCCCGGCAAGGGCTTGTCGCGGGCGTGTTGTGGACGTCGCTGTTGTTCTCGGCGGTGCATGGGAATCCCGTGCAGGCCGTGGGCGTGTTTTTTGTGGGCGTGATGTGCCACGTCTCGTACCTGGCCACGCGGACGATTCTGGCCCCGATGCTATTGCACTTTTTGCACAACGCCTTGCCGGTCTTGGTCCTCAAACATCTGGCCGCGCTCAAAGACCAGGGAACGCCCGAGGATTTGGCGAGCCGGGTTCCCCCGCTGATGGCGGTCGCGGCCGCGGTGTGCGTCGTGTTGTTGGGCTGCTTGTTGTGGAAATCCCGCGTGCAATATCTGGCCGCCGACGGCGCGTACTTGATCGATGACATTCCGACCGTCGAACCTCCCGCCGAAGCCGAGCAGGAACGCTACCGTCCGGTGACGCGTTCCTGGGCAGCGATTGCCGGCGTGGCTTATCTGCTGTTTCTGATGAGCAGCAGGCTCGCGGTGCCTTCGTAATCTTTTTTACCGGCAAAACCGTCAAAAGCCGCCGCTGGTTTGTTTGCCTTCCCATCTTGCGATAGCATGAGGGAAAGCCCTGTTCCAATCGTTGAGCGGCGAACCGTGTTTTCTTCCCGATGGTCTTCCTGGTTTCCCTCCAGGCGTTGCCTGTGCAGCCTGGCAACGTTGGCGGCCTATCTCTGCGCCACGGTCGGCTTGCCGATGGGAGGAAACCCGACCCCCGCCGGTTGCCGATGCAGCGAAGAGCGAAAAGCCGCCGGCCAGTGTTGCTGCCATCGGGAGCTTGCTCTTGGGGAAGAAGACGCTCCGAAAAGCGGCTGCAAGAAGGGTTCCCCGTCCTCGTGCTGCTCGAAGAAAAGCCACGTCAAAAGCTGCTGCGTGACCCAACGGACCCAGCCATCCGACGCCATCGTCCGCACGAACTGCGTGCCGTCCGCATGCAAGGCGGGCGGCTCTTGTTGCCGGAAGTCTTTCGAACTCCCACGAACGCTCTCGTTCCGTCCTGCTCCGCGTGAAGGCGTGCGGATGTGACGGCGGGCCGCAAAGCCAAACGGCCTTAAATGCCGATCCGCGTTTGATCGCCGAGACGGCTCAACTGCGAAGCGGGCACGTTTGGCCGACATCGCTCAGCGAAACCGGCCGGCGGTTTTCCAATCCGTCCCGCCTCCCGGAAACTCCTCCTCCAAAAACGCCCGCCGCGTAAGTGCCTCTTGATGCGCGGCCGGCGGACGCGTTCCGCTCCGAGCGGCCCTGCGCTTATTCGGAATCACAAGCCTTGGAGTTTCCCCCATGATGTTTGCATTCACGTGCGCTGGGCGTGCGCGCGGTTTCACATTGATTGAACTCTTGGTGGTCATCGCCATCATCGCGATTTTGATCGCCCTGTTATTGCCCGCCGTCCAGCAAGCCCGCGAAGCCGCCCGCCGGCTCCAGTGCAAAAACAACCTCAAACAAATCGGGCTGGCCATGCACAATTACGAATCCAGCCTGCGCGTGTTCCCCCGGCCCGGCTCAACTTTCCGATGGTCTTCTCGCCCCAGGCTCATCTGCTTCCGTACATGGATCAGGCGGCCCTTCAGAAGCTCATCAACTTCAGCGTGCCGCCCTTGGCGTTCGGATCGGGAACCGATCAGGCCGCCGCGAAATTGTCCTTGAAGATTTACCTCTGCCCCAGCGACTCGGATCAAATCCCGGGAAACACCTACGGCCCCACGAACTATGTGGCGTCCACGGGAAGCGGCCAGGTCAACAACGGCACGATGGTCGATGCGGACGGGATTTTCTTTTCCGCCTCGTCGATCCGTTTCCGCGACATCACCGACGGCACCTCGAACACCGTCTGCTTCAGCGAAACTTTGCTCGGCAGCGGAGCCAACCCGGCGATCGGAATCGATCCCCAAAAAGAGGTTTACGAACTCAGCGGCGGCTCGGCCACGACGCCCAGCGCCTGTGCGGCGGCGGCCTCCGGCGGAGGAAATTGGACCGGGCGTGCGCGGGGCGAAATGGATCAACGGGCACTACGGCGATGCGCTTTACAACCATTACTACAGCCCCAATTCCCGCCTTCCCGATTGCGGAAACGCCTACCACAACTACGCCCTCACCGCCGCCCGCAGCCAACACACGGGCGGCGTTCAGGTGCTGCTATGCGACGGCAGCGTCCGCTTCGTCGGCGAGAACATCAACCTCCCCACCTGGCACGCCCTGGGCAGCCGCGCGGGCGGCGAAGTCTTGGGGGAGTTCTAATTCGAGCAGTCTCTAAAACCAATCACCGTCCGACGCCCGCGTGGGAAGATTCGCTTCTTCCCCGGCGGGCTTTTTGACATTCCCGCCTGAACCCCGATTCCAAGCACTTTGCCGCCCCGGTGCGGGCTCGCTACAATTGACCGGGTGAGGAAAACGGTGGTTCCCAATTGCCCCGCCGACACAATTTTTTTATCGGAGTCGAGATGACGGAGCGGGAACCCGCGAAGTCCGCCACATCGGATGGATTGACGGTATCACCTTCGCTGGATTTGGTGGCCGAGGCAGCCCAGGTTCCGCCCCATTATTCCCTCATCGATCGGCGCGTCTTGCTGATTTGCGTTTTGACGATCTTTTTGGGAGTCGCCGCGGCTTTTGTGGCTCAAGTCCTGTTGGCATTGATTGCCGTCATCACGAATCTCGCTTATTTCGGTGAACTGTCATTGGCGGTTCGGTGCCGGCCGACGCGATTCCACGCCTGGGGTTGTGGTCGATCCCGATTCCCATCCTGGGCGCGATTGTGGTCGGTCTGATGGCTCGGTTCGGTTCCAGCGCCATCCGCGGACACGGGATTCCCGAAGCGATGGAGCAAATCCTGACGAACGAGAGCCGGATCCCGGCCCGGGTGACCTTCTTGAAGCCCGTTTCATCGGCGCTTTCCATCGGAACGGGCGGACCGTTTGGCGCGGAAGGGCCCATCATTGCGACGGGCGGGGCTTTGGGGTCGGTGTTCGGCCAGTCGATTCGGACGACCGTTGGCGAGCGGCGAACTCTGCTGGCGGCCGGGGCGGCTGCCGGGATGGCGGCGACATTCGGAAGCCCGGTTTCGGCCGTCCTTCTGGCGATTGAGTTGTTGCTGTTCGAGTTCCGCCCGCGTTCCATTATTCCCGTCGCGCTCGCCGCCTCGACCGCGACCGGAATTCGGATGATGTTTGAAGGCATGGAACCCGTCTTCGCCATGACGAATCTTCAGCAGCCAACGGGGACCGCCTTGGCCACTTATATTTGCCTTGGCGGAGTGATGGGATTGATTTCGGTCGTCGTCACGAAGGTCGTCTATGCCATTGAAGACGGCTTTGAAAAACTTCCGATCCATTGGATGTGGTGGCCGGCATTGGGGGCCGTGGTCGTCGGCGTCGTCGGATACCTGGCCCCGGACACCTTGGGCGTCGGTTACTACAACATCAGCAACATATTGTCCAATCGGCTCACCATCTCAGCCATTTTGTTCTTGTGTTCGATGAAGTTTATTTCGTGGTCGGTTTCGCTGGGAAGCGGGACATCCGGGGGAACTCTCGCGCCGCTGTTTACCATCGGCGGCGGTTTGGGGGCCGCGATGGGCTTGGCCGTTTCTCAAATCGCGCCCGGCTTGGGCGTTGACGCGCGAATCGCCGGACTGGTCGGAATGGCCGCCCTCTTTTCGGGCGCGTTGCGCGCGATGTTGGCGTCTGCGGTTTTCGCTTTTGAGACGACGCTGCAGCCATTTGGCCTGTTGCCTTTACTCGGCGGATGTGCCGCGGCCTATCTGGTTTCGTCCATCGTGATGCGCACCTCAATCATGACGGAGAAAATTGCCAGGCGAGGTGTGAGAACCCCGGAAGAGTATTTTGCCGATTCGCTCGATCAAGTCTTGGTCCGAGAAGCCGCCTCATCAAACGTCGTCACGGTTCAACGGGACGATCCCATCGGGCAAGTTCGAGACTGGCTGACGGAGAACGCCTCCACGACCCACCAAGGATTTCCGGTGCTTGATCCGAATGGAACGCTGGTCGGGCTGGTCACACGCCGCGACCTCAGTGATTCGGCTCTCTCGAGCGACCAGACCATTTCGGATGCACTCCGGGGCCCGGTGCGTTATGTGTACGACGATTCCACCGTTCGCCAAGCCGCCGACCACATGGTGAACCACTCGATTGGGAGGCTTCCCGTCGTCAGCCGAGAGCATCCGCATCGACTCGTGGGCATTATTACTCGGAGCGACATCCTATCGGTTTTTCAGCGCCGCATCCGGGAAAGCGAGCTGCAAACTCCGACGATCGCTCTTTTCAAAGGCGACCGTCGCAAGAGCGAGCAAAATCAATCCGCCTGATGCGGTTTTTGACATTCGCTTTGATGCCGGATTTCCCAGGACTTTGCCGCCCCGCTGCCGGCTCGCTACAATTGAGGAGTGAAGCAGGTCGTCACTGGCTTGGTGAATGGATAATGAGATTTCGGGAACTTCCGAGAATGCAATCAACACAAAACAATACGCCCCGCCGCCCGAGGTGGGAGTCGATGACAGACGAAATGGCCGACATGCTTCGTCAAAAGTCGGGAGCCGAGCGGCTGGCGATAGCGCACCGCATGTGGCGATTCGGATATCAATTGGTGAGCCGATCGGTGAAGAATCAACATCCCTCCTGGTCGGAAGAACAAATCCGGAAAGAAGTCGCCAGGAGGATGTCACATGGAGCAGTCTGATCTACTTGTTCGGCTCAAACTTCGCTATTTTGTCACGTAGTTTCGCTCTAGCATTCTCAGCAGGAGAATCTCGCAATGATGACCATGAAGAGAATTGTGAACTACGTCAGTGCAGAACCATTTCGTCCTTTTCGAATCAACATGGCCAGCGGGAAATCTTATGACATCCGACACCCCGAAATGATCCAGGTTGGACGCAAGACCTTCACAGTCTTCACCTGGA
The DNA here is from genome assembly GCA_963815195.1 of uncultured Planctomycetaceae bacterium. Classification (GTDB taxonomy): domain Bacteria; phylum Planctomycetota; class Planctomycetia; order Planctomycetales; family Planctomycetaceae; genus CAWAVN01. The sequence continues at coordinate 126,623 of CAWFGE010000022.1, read as the reverse complement.
TGAGCGATGATGATGAGGAATCAAAAGAGCGCGAACAGGAATTATCCTTAATTCTTGTTGAATCGATTGAGCCGTCGGATTCGGCACACAAGCAAAGCTAAACCTGAATTGAATCATTTCATGAACCAACTCCCAATTATCGAACCGCCCGCTTCGCAACCAATGGGGCAAGACGAACCCAGTTCTGAATTAGCACGGGGGTCTTATGCCTTTATAAGCCTAGGCTGTCCCAAGAATCTCGTGGACAGCGAAAAAATGCTAGGGACGCTCGCGCTCGATGGCTATACGCTGGTTTCCGAGCCCGAGGGGGCGGATTTTGTGATTGTGAACACCTGCGGGTTTATCGAAAGCTCCCGGCAGGAATCCAAAGCCGTGATCCGCGAGATGCTCGACTTGAAGAGAGCCGGGAAGACCAAAGGCGTGATCGTGGCGGGCTGTCTGCCGGAGCGGCTCGGCAGCGGGCTCTTGGATGAACTGCCGGAAATCGACCACATCGTCGGCGTGTTCGGGCGGGATGAGATCAACCGCGTGGCGGACCACCTCATCGGCGGCGCAAGAGAGCAACGGGAACTGTTCCGCCCCGCCCCGATCAAAGCCCTGGACGACACCGCCCGCCTCCGGATCACGCCCCGGCATTTCGCGTACCTCAAAATCTCCGAAGGTTGCGACCGCACTTGCACGTTCTGCGCGATCCCCAAAATGCGCGGCAAGCACGTCACCAAGCCGATGGAAATGGTGATCGCCGAGGCCCGCGAACTCGCCGCAGACGGCGTCAGGGAACTTAACCTCGTCGCCCAGGACACCACCTACTACGGCCTCGATCTGTACGGCGAAGTCCGGCTCGCGGAACTGCTCCAAGAACTGGAAGAGGTCGAAGGCCTCGATTGGATTCGGCTGATGTATCTCTATCCGATCCACTTCACCGACGCGCTCATCGACACCATCGCCGGCTCCTCAAAAATCATCCCCTACCTCGACATGCCGCTGCAGCACATCAACGACCAGATGCTCAAACGCATGCAGCGGCGGGTCAATCGGGCCCAGACGGTAAAGCTTGTGGGCAAGCTGCGCGAACGGATTCCGAACCTCGTGATGCGGACGACCTTCATCGTCGGCTTCCCCGGCGAGACCGAGGAGCAATTCGCCGAGCTCAAAGGCTTCGTCCAGGAAGCGCAGCTTCGAGCGGATGGGCGTATTTACCTATTCCCTGGAACCCGGTACGCCGGCGGTCAAACTCGACGGCCACTTGCCCGAGGAGGTCAAAAACGACGCGGCGGGACGAGCTGATGGCGATCCAGCAGGAGATTGCCTTCGAGTTCGGCGATTCGCTCGTGGGTTACGAACTCGACGCCCTCCTGGACGAAGAGTTGGACGAGGGATTATGGCTGGGGCGGACATATGCGGATGCCCCGGAGATCGATGGGAACATCGTGGTCTCCGGCGAGGGCTTGGAACTCGGCCAGTTTGTGCCGGTCGAGATCGTGGCGCGGGACGGCTACGATTGGATCGGCGAAGCCGTGATCGATGAGGAAACGTAAAGGAGCACAGTCATGTCGATCACCGACGCGGAACGGAACCCCCAAAAGACCGCGAAACGCCTGGCTCCGCTGACGCGTGGCGCGCTCAACGTCCCGAATTTGATCACCATCAGCCGGCTGGTTTTGGCGGTCTTGCTGTTTTGGCTGATCGATTACGACGGCTATTGGCGGACCGCGGCGGCCGTGTTTTTGGTCGCGGCGGGGACGGATTTTCTCGACGGCTACATCGCCCGCAAATACGGCCTCGTCACCACGCTCGGCCGGATTATCGATCCGTTTGCCGACAAGATCATCATTTGCGGGTCGTTCGTGTTTTTGCTCGGCAAAGCGGATTCCGGCGTCAACGCCTGGATGGTGATTATCGTCATCGGGCGGGAGATGTTCGTCACCAGCCTCCGCGGGTTCTTGGAGCAGCACGGGATGGATTTCTCCGCCACGATGAGCGGCAAGCTCAAGATGGTGCTCCAGTGCGCGGCCGTCGTCGCGAGTCTGCTGTCGCTCAGCTTGGAGTTTCGCGAGGCATTCGCCTGGGTGGTCGGCGTGCGGGACGGCCTGTTCTGGGCTGCGGTCGCCATCACCGTTTACAGCGGCGGGATTTACCTGCACCGGGCTTCGGTGATGATCCGCCAACACGCGGCCGAGTCCAAAGAGGGGTGAGCCGCGAACAACCGAGGGTGAAGAGAGCCGCGCACGCAGTAAGCGGAACACGAGGGTGAAGAGAGCCGCGACGCAGTAAGCGGAACACGAGGGTGAAGAGAGCCGCGCACGCAGTAAGCGGAACACGAGGGTGAAGAGAGCCGCGCACGCAGTAAGCGGAACAGCGAACCCAACACGGCCCGCTTACTTCGTTCGCGGCTCTTGCCGTAAGCTCAACGCCGATCTATTTCGGCTCCGGGGCCGTCTCCGGTTTGGCGGCTTTCGCGGGGGCGGCGGGTTTGTCGGCGACGGCCGGTTTCGGTTCTTCCCCGTTTGGTTCTTTGCTCATCGGCGGACCGGGGATGAAGGGGTTGCCTCCGGGCAAATTGCCGAACGGCGGGGCTTCCGGTGATGTTGTGCCGCCGTCTTTGGATTTCTCCTTCACCACGTCCTCCCGCTTGAACATCAGGTTGTCGTAGCTGGAGTTTGTGACGACGTAATACCAGTCGCCGAAGCGGTCGTTGAGTTCCGCTTCCTTGGCTTTCCCCTCTTTGACTTTCTTGTCGTATTCTTCCTGGTCCTTTTCATAGCGGCTGAGGTCGGCCCGGTAGATCGCCATCTTCGTTTTATATTCCGCCTGCAGCTTGGCCTGTTCCCCGTCTTCTTTGGATTTCTCGTCCTGATTGCCGGCGGTCTTCGCGGCGCCGGATTCTTCGCCGAGGCCCTCGGGCCTTTTCGGCTCTTCGGGCTTGACGGGCGGTTTGCCGAGCAGGCTTTCGTCGAAGCCCACGCGGATGAACAAATACCGGTTGAGACTCGACTTGGATTTGTCGGCCTCGGCGTCCTTGGGCGTTTCCGCGACGGCTTTGCCTTCCTCGTCGGCGACCCCGGTCTTGCCGACTTCGATCTCTGCATCCGTGCCGCTGAAGGCCTTGCCGAAGTGCAGGTGATAAACCAGCCCTTCATCGCTTTGGGCGACCATTTCGCCGCCCTCGCCGAAGAGGAGGAACCGCTGTTCTTCCGAGTCCGGGCTTTTGACGCCGCCCAACATGAAGCCCCGCGAACTCAAATCCAACTGCACGGTGTTGAAGTGCTGCTGCGGGTTCTGGTCTTTGGGAAATGCGTCCAGGTCCAGTGTCAAATCGGGGGTCAAGCCCTGCGGTTTTTGGCGGACGCCTTTGAGTTCCAGCCCGTCGAGAGCGGTCTCGATGCTGCTGATTCCGGAGGTGTTGATCTCTTCGGTCTCGGGATTCAGCCCGTCAAATTTCCATTTCGTGCCGGGACCGGTTTCGTCGCGAGAGACCTTGATGGAATCTTCCCCGGTCAGGACCTTGTTGACGCCGAAGAGCGTTTGCTCCGTTTCGAACCTCGGCGTTTTGACTTCCATGCTGAGGAGGTCGTTCCGATCCAGTTTCAGCAGGTCCTGCTCGACCCAGTCGGCGAACTTCGTGGAGACGTTGAGGTCGATCTCGGCGCGGTAGGTCTCGTCTTCGTCGGGCTTTCGCACGAAGTACAGGTTGTCCTGGCCGGCGACGCGTTTGCCCAGGATGTAGTCGGCGAGCACATTGCCTTTCCTGTCTTTGATGAGGATCCGCTGCCCCAGGCCGTCGCCTTTCGTGGCGTCTTTGCCGAGCGGATCCATGACGCCGAATCGCTCGTGCGAATTGGCCCGGCGGCCCGCGAGCGATTTGCGGGTGATGCCGATCAGGGAGGCTGCGGCTTTTTCCAGGCGGTCTTTGGCATCGGCGGGGTAGCCGTAATGCGAGGGAATCCGCCATCGCCCGTTTTTGAACTCCACCGTGAACTCGTGGACCTTGGCGGACTTCTCGTCGAAGTCGGCGATCTTGAGCGACCCGGCCTTGGTGGGATCGGTGAAATCGGGATAGAACTCGATTCCGACCTTCGCGAAAGCTTCCGGTTCGTCCGGCTGCAAACTGGCGTGGACGATCCATGCGACCGCGATCGAAGCCACGGCCACGCCGACAAACGTTAATGTGCGAATGGATTCACTCATATCTCAAAATTCCAATGACCAGGCATCAATGACCAATGAAAAACCAACGGGCGAGCGGCCGGTGTGCGGCGTTTTCGAAGACTCAATCGATCATGGGGCTGACGCGGGCACCGACCCTAGGTTGGTCTGCTCGCATTTAATTAACAAAATCAGCGGCGGCGGTCGGGGGCGATTTCGCGGCGTTCGTTGGCGACGCGAACGCAGAGAAACAACAGCCCGAGCGCAATCGCCGGGAGCGCCGGAAGCAGCGTGGCCATCAGGCGGATTTTGTTCTCCGTCTTGTTGACCTCGCGCTCGTAGTTGGACTTTGCCTCTTCGACTTTCTTGTTGAGGTCGTCTTTCATCTTGTCCATTTCGCCTTTGAGCCGGCGGCTTTCGCTTTCGAGCGTCATGCCCACTTGCCGCCGTTTTTCGTACATCGACAACTCGCTGTTGCTGTTGAGATCCTTCTGGAGATCTTCGAGCACCTTGCGGAATTTCTCGACTTGCTTCGCGTATTTCGCCTTGGCTTCGTTGACCGCTTCCCGCTGCTTTTTGCTCAAGACTTCTTTCTCTTTTTCGATCCCCGTCAGCGAGGGATGCGGAGGCTTGCGGCGGCGGAGTTCCAAAAACGACTTCTCGCCCGCCAGCGAATCCACCGCGTTCAAGACGAACGAGACGTTGTCCAAATCGAGATTCAGCCATTGATTCCGGCGGAGATCGAAGAACACGTTGCTGATCAAATCGCAGTCGGCAACATAGATCGCGTTGACGTTATTGTCCTTCTTTCCGCGAATGCGGGCCGCGATGATGTGGGAGAACGAATCGGGCCGGAACCCCGAGCCCTCAAGGGCCTGTTTCTTTTCCTCTTCCGACATGCCGGAGAGATCCAAAGGCGGGAGCGAGTCATCCACGGGTTCGAGCACGGTCTGGCCGAACTGCGAGCCCGTGATCTCGTCCCATTTGAAAACGCCCGACGTCTTTCCGGTGCGGACCAGCGGCGTAAACTCCATGTCGCCGATCCGCTTCTCGCGGATCGTGCCCGTGTACAACAACATCAGCCGATTGAGCCCCTGGGTGACTTCGCTGTCCTGGTTGAGCGCATGGATCGTTTCGTCGTCGTCTTTCCCGATGACCCGCTCGCCGATGACCGTGAACAAGCCCCGCCGCCACCACGGCTGGTCTTCGTATTCGGGATAGGGGTTATACAGATCCCACGCGACTTCGCCGTTGTTCCAAAGCAAGTTGAGGGCGTTCATCAGCGAGGTGGCTTGGCCGTTGTCGGCCCGCTGGGCCGGCGGCATGCCCATTTGCTGCTGATGGGGATTGTTTTGCGGATTCACCCGCGGTGCCATGGAGATCACGTTCCCGCGCCCAGAAAGACCAACGGCAGCGGATCGTCGAAGATCAACGTCGGGCCGCCGCCTTTGACGTACTTCACGAAATGGTCCATCTGCATCGGGTTGAGCGTCGAAGGCAGTACCGCGAGCACCACGTCGTAGCGGTCGGTGTAAACGGCGTACTTCGGCTTCGCAGGCTTCTTGCCCTCCGCCTTCTTTTCGGCCTCGATCGGTTTCTCGTCGTTCTTCGCCTCGTCTTCGTCGGCTTTTTCCTCCGTGCGGTTGATCGTGTACTTGCGGTTGATGCGGTTGTCAGAAAGCGTCCAGGTTTCGCCCGGTTTCTTGATTTTGAACGTAAAATCGTCCGACAGCTTGGTTTTCTGTTCGGCGAACAGTTTTTGCAGGTCGTCCGGGAATTTGTCTTCCTTCGCGTTCTTCAGGGACTTGATGAGGTTGTCCTTCTCGATGGCAAAGAGTTCTTTTTCCCGCTCGATCGGGCTGTCCGCCAACACGGATTCCACGTTGTACTGCCGGCGAAGTTCCTCGACGATTTCCCCAAACCGCATGGAGTCGCTCATCACGTGGGCTTCGGTTTCCAGGATGCCCACGGTGAGGCGGTGGGCGTTGGAGACCGTCCGCAGCGACCGCGTGAGCTCGTATTCGATGGGCGTGCCCACGCCGACGAACGGCACCACGACCTCGTCGTAGCTGCTGCTGACGACGATTCCCATAAACACCTCTTCGGTGACCTGTTTTCCTTCCTCTTCGGCTTCCACGGTTTGCGGTTCGATGCCTAAGCTCTTGGCCTCGTCGGCGGCCGGGCTGTATTTGGTCGTCGGTTTGATTCGCAAGGTGACCCGGCTGCCGCCCCGCTGGTCGATCTGCCGCAGCAGGCCTTCCAGCCGGCGTTTGGTCCGCACGAAATCCCCCGGCACCTCGGGCGAAATAAACGCCTGGACGGTTACCGGGCGGTCCTGCTCGATGCCGTCGATCACCTGCGTCGTCGCATCGCTGAGCGTGAAATACTTTTGCGGCGTGAGATCGACATCGGCCCGGCCCGACGATTGGGTCGCGACGACGTACAGGCTGGTCAAAATCGCCAGCACGCACACCGAGCGCACGGCGTATTGCAGGCCCATGCTCCATTTCTGGCTGCGGCTCCAATGGCGTTCGCTGATGACGATCAGGTTCAAATACAGAAACAGGGCGGCGAGGGATTCAAAATACAACACGCTCGACAGCCGCACGACGCCCAGGCTGAACTCGTGCAGATGCTCGCCGATGCTGAATGCGGTAAGATGCTCGGCCCCGGTGGTGAGCACCTTATTCAACCACGGGCTGAGAGCGACGGGGATGCTCTCTGTGAGAATCTCCATGATCCGGCCCATCGAAGACGTCGAAAGAAACACCGGCACGGCGCAGATGATGGCCCCCAACACGAATGCCACCGTCGCGCTGCGGGTCAAAGCCGAGGCGAACATGCCCACGGCGAGCAAACTTGCCCCCGCCAGCCAATAGCCCAGGTACGTGCTGACAAACATGCGAAAGCCCGGTTCGGAGAACATGGCCAAGACGCCCCACAAGGTCATCGAAAACGCCAAGGCCACCGAATACACCGCGACCACGGCGAGATACTTGCCAATCAGGATTTCCACGTCGTTCGCGGGCAGCGTGAACAACAGACTCGTCCGTGCCCTGCTTTCGCTCCTCGGACCAGGCCGTCATCGTGATGGCGGGCACGATGAACAACAACAAGAGCGGAAACGCCTTGGTGAGCTGGTCGAGGTTCGCCAGGTTCGCGGTGAAGAACTGGTCGTTGAAGGCCAAAATCGCGGCGACCACCACGAACACCACGATAAACAGATAGCCGAGGATCCCCGAAAAGTAGCTCATCACGTTCCGCGCGAACACGGCCCGGACGACGTGGCTGGTCGCCGTGCGATAAACCACATAGGCGATCGGGATCAGGATCGCGGCATAGAGCAGCAGATTGGAGAATAGGGACATAGCGCTCTCTTCCGGTCAGATTCTCGCTGAGTTCGAATTGGCTTAAGAAATCATTTGAGTTTGGCGTCCACCAGCTCACCGGGCCGCGGTGAGCTCGCGGAATTTGTTTTCCATCTCTTCGGTCGTGCCTTGCATTTTTTCCACGGGGCCGTCGAAAACCATTCGGCCCTGGTTGACCAACAGCACCCGGCTGCAGACGGCCTTGACCTCGGTCAAAATGTGCGTGGAGAGCAGGATCGTTTTGGTCTTGCCCAGGCTGCGGATCAGGTTGCGGACGTCGTGCACCTGGTTGGGATCGAGGCCGCTGGTCGGTTCGTCGAGGATCAAGACTTCGGGATTATGCAAGAGGGCATGCGCCATGCCCACCCGCTGGCGAAACCCGCGCGACAGCTTGGAGATTGTTTTGGACCAGACGGAGGTCAAAGCGCACTTGTCGGCGACGTAGTCCAGGCGGTGCTTGAGTTCAGACGAGGACATGCCGTGGGCGTGGCCCATGTATTTCAACAGGGACTTGGGGGTCATTTCGTTGTACAGTGGGCCATTTTCGGGCAGATAGCCGATCAGGCGGCTGGCGTCTTCCCGGTCGGTGGACACGTCAAACCCGCCGATGACCGCCCGCCCTTCCGAAGGGGCCAGGAACCCGGTGAGCAGTTTCATCGTCGTCGATTTGCCCGCGCCGTTCGGCCCCAAAAACGCGGCGACCTGGCCCTTGGGCACCGAGAATGAAATATCCCGCACCGCCACGAACGGGCCGTAGAACTTGCTCAGGCCTTCCGCCACGATCATCGGCTTTTCGCCGGTTTTTTCGTTCGTCATTGGAATGTACTCTTTCTGGATTTCTCTTCACCCAGGGCACGCCGAGCCGCGTTTGCAGCCGGGTTGTGTCTTCGCCCGGCCGAGGCCGAGGCTCGCTCGGGATCTCCGGTGGAAGACGTTCCATCTCCCCTATTCCCGCGCCTCGGGCCAGGATTCTCTGCCGGCGTTTTTTACCTAATACGTTTTTGTTTACAGAGGACGTTGGATATTGTCCAGGGATTTGCCGGAAAAAGTTGCCAGTTCCCCCTGACCGAACTTATCAGAAATTCTCCGAGACACACCCAAACGCCTGAAATACCGAAGCCCGCCATCGCGGCTAAGCCAAGCCATTAGCGGAGACGCTTGAGGAGACCCATCGTGGAGCGTTCTGGTTCTGGTGTTAAGACTCCTCACCGGCGGGCCCTGTTCGGCGGAACCGTTCCAGCCGAAGTTATGTCTGGAAGCAGTGGAAGACCGGCCAGCGCTGGTTCAAAGAGTTGCGGACGTTGGGCGTCGGCAAAGACTTTGCTGCGCAGACCGCCGGAAGCCGCAAAGGCAATTGGCACAATAGCCGCTCTCCTGCCCTGAGCTTCGCTTGCCCGGCAGGGTTTTGGTGGAAGGTCGTCCCGTTGCTTCTGGAACAGGCGGAGCCGCTTTTGCCTTTCGGCCTACTCGGCATGTTCCGCATGGGACTCGTGGTGAAAGGACATCCAGAACAACAAGCCGGCCCCGGCCATGATCGCCATGTCGGCCACATTGAAGATCCCCGTGCGGACCGGTCCGAGGCCGACGTTCAAAAAGTCCGTGACGAGACCGTTTTGCGTGATGCGGTCGACGAGATTCCCGACGCCTCCCGTGAGTAGCAGCCCCAACGCGACAAATTGGGGGGAGTGCATGTGCCAGCGGGCAAGAAGGATTCCGCAAATCACCGCCAGAAACATGGCATTCACCGCGGTCAGCAGCCAGAACCGGGATTCGGGCGAGAGATTGCCGCCCAGGCCCAGAAACGCCCCGGGGTTCTCGGCGTATTGGATGCGGAACGTATCCGCGGCCATCGAAATCGTACGGGTGCGGTCGAGCGTCGTTTCGGCCCACCATTTGGTGGCCTGGTCGAGACCCACGCCCAACACCAAGATCATCCCCAACAACAGCGCCCGCGAACTCCGCTTGGGAACGGAAGAGGCCAGGGCGGCCGAATTTATGGAAAGAGTGGCTTCCGTCATCGGTTCTCACCTGGAGATTGAGATTCCTGTCTTTCACGCGGCCACCGGGTCCGGTTGTTGGAATGAACCGGAGCTACGCCCTGCGGCTGATTTTCTTGCTTGTTCAAATGAACCGGGGCGGACCCCCTAAGGCATCTCGTCCCTGCCGCAAATTGGAAAAGATGGGCAGGCCCATCTGTTCCTAACGGATATTTTAGCAAAAAGCGCTTCAGTTTCTCGGAAATATTGGATTCGGGCGGGCGGTTTGTGGATATTCCATCACCGGCTCCTTGACACCGCTGCTGGGAGTCAGCGCCCCGCTGACCCCGATGATTTCGGGATGGCGGGCGATTTTGTCGCTGAAGATTCTCACGTCGCGAAGCACAGGATCGAGGTTTTTGAGTAACACCGCCAAAGACGCGGCCGAGTTGTTCAAGTTGTTGTACAGATCGGGATTTGCGGTGAATTGCTGGATGGAGCCGTCCTTTTTCACCGCCAGTTCCACGAAGTCGCGGAGTTGGCTGGACACCGCGTCGAGGTTCGCGACCGTGCTGTCCAACCGGGTGACGATGGACGTGCTCCGCTCGGCCAAGGGGGCCGTGACGCCATTGAGGTTCGCCAGGTTCTCGTCCGCCTTGACGACCGCCAGCCGCACGGTTTGGATCACCTGCCGGGTTTCGTCAATCATCCCCGGCAGCGATTCGAGCGATTTTTTCAGGTTCGCCTGAGCCGTCGGATCGCCGAGAACCGTGTCGGCATAGTTCAGCGTCTTTTGGGCGATGGTCATGGTTTTGGTGAACTCGTCGAGCGAGACGACCGTTTGCTCGATCACCTTGTCGAGGTTGCCGCGATTCGTATCCATCAGGCTGTTGAGGTTCCGGGCGACCTTGTTCCACTCGGCTCCCGTGCTGTTGAACGTCGCCAGGGTGATGCTGACGTTCTTTTCCAAATCCTCGACGATCTGCACCGGATCCTTGGGCGTTTTGCCCTCGACCTTGGCTCCCGAAGCCAAGAATCGCGGGCTTTTGCCCGGCGTGAATTCGATGGTCGCATCCCCCAGGAGCGATTGCACCAGGCCCGGCTCGGCATCCTGGCGGAGCTTGACATCGCTGTTGATGCGCGCCATCACGATCACGCCGCCTTCGTACTTGTCGAACACCACGTCCTCCACCTTGCCGATGGCGACGCCGTTCCGGCGGACGGGCGTGCCGGGATAGACGCCGGGGGCGGAATCGAAATGCAGCAGGAGCGGATACTGCGGCTGCCAAAGCGTCTGGAGCTGGCCGAAGTGAAACACCATCACCCCGGTCGCCACCACCGCCACGATCACGAACAACCCCACACGAAACTGCATTTGTCGTTCCGTCATGATTTTTGTCCTCGATAGGAAAGGTTCATCCAATCGCGAGTTCTTCCAAGCGTTCGCCGGCTTCGCCGCGGACGAATTGGGCGACTTTGGGATCGGCCGTCGAAAACGCTTCCTCGGCCGTGCCTTGAAAGACGATCTGCGGAGCGTCCAAGGGCAGCCGGGAGACGGGATACAGCATCACAATCCGGTCGGCGACTTTTTGCACCGTCCGCATGTCGTGCGTGACCACGATGCTCGTCACGGGCCGCTGGGCGCGAACTCGTAAAATCAGTTCGTTGATCACATCGCTCATAATGGGATCGAGGCCCGTCGTCGGCTCGTCGTACAACATCACATCCGGCGTCATTGCCAGCGCCGCGCGAGGCCCACGCGTTTTTTCATCCCGCCGGAAAGCTCCGCCGGCTTCTTGCGGGCCACGCTTTCCGGCAGGCCCACCTCGCGAAGCCGTTCGCAGACAATCTCATGAGTCTGCCTTTCGGCGAGGTTGGTGTTCTGCCGGAGCCCGAAGGCGACGTTCTCGTAGATGCTCATGCTGTCAAACAGGGCTGCTCCTTGAAACAGATACCCGAATTTCAGCCGGTCGTGCGTGAGTTCGTGCTCGCTGCGGTCGTTCACCGGCCGGCCGCTCCAGAGGACTTCGCCGCGGGAGGGTTCGATCAACGCCATCATGAGTTTCATGGTCACGCTCTTTCCGCAGCCGCTTTCCCCGATGATCACCAGCGTCTCGCCCCGGTGCACCTTCAGCGACACATCGCGCAGCACCTTCTGCGCGCCGAAATCGCGCGAAACGTGCCGGAGTTCGATCGTCGGCGGTTCCGGAGAAGAAACGTCGCTGGACATCGGCAGGCGGTCTATCCTCCATGCAAGAAATCACGTCAGCGTGACCGTGCCCGGCCAGATGAGGTAATACAAGGTGTTGAAGAACACATTGGTGAAGAAATCGAGGGCCAGGATGATCACAAACGACAACACGAACGCTTCGGTCGCGGCCCGGCCCACACCCTCGGCCCCGGCTCCGCAGTGGAAGCCTCGATGACAACCGATCAAGGCGATCGCCGCCCCGAAGAACACGCTTTTCAATAGCCCGCAGAGCACATCATAAGCAGCCACATAGCTCGTCGCGTGATGCCAATAATGGAAATTGTTGATCCCCAAGACTTCCACGCTCAAGAACCAGCCGCCGAAGATTCCGATCGCATCCGCCAGGGCCGTGAGCATGGGAATCAACAGAAAACACGCGAGGAACCGGGGCACCACGAGGTAATGAATCGGATTGGCTCCCAAGGCGCGGAGGGCGTCGATTTGCTCGGTGACCCGCATCGTGCCCAACTCGGCGGCCATCGCACTTCCCACCCGCCCGGCGAGCATCGTCGCCGCGAGCACCGGCCCCAGTTCCCGCACCAGGGAAATGTTGATGACGGCTCCCAATCGGCTTTCCATCCGCAGGGCTTTGAATTGATCGTAAGTCTGAACCGCCAACACCATCCCGATGAACAGCCCCGTGATCAACACCACAGGCAGGCTCCGCACGCCGATTTCGTGCATGTTGGCAACGAGCACCGACGACCGCTGGCGGCGGGCGAACGTCCACCCCATCATCCGTAGCGAAAACAGCGACAAATCGCCCACCGCCGTCACTGCGGCAACGGTCAATCGTCCGATCGCGTGAATCATCCCGTCTTGCGAGGGCGTAGGCAGTCCGCCGAGCATTCAAAGCCCAATTCCAACAAATGGTGATCTAGGGGAATTCGGGCGGAGGTTAGTCGATTTTGGAAAATGGATGAAGAGCATTTCCCAAGCCATTGACGGCGAGGGTGCGGGACCGAGTTTGCTTTGGGTTTGATGGGTGGGAATTTGCCAAGATTGGAAGATGGCGGTTTTTGTCAAGCTGGATTGAGAGTGGGGGTTTGGGCGAGTTGGAGTCGACGGCTCGGGCCGGATGTGTTACCGCTGCCGATCATCAAGGTTGGCGTCAACACATGCCCGATCTGGCCCTTTCTGGTTCGGCGAGGTTTGAGACGGGGCGGCGCAAGTTATTGCACCGGCCAGCCGATCGCCCACTGCAAGCGGAATTGGGCTTCGTTGTAATCGACAACCGTTCGCAGGTATTCGCGGCGGGCGCCGTCGAGGGCCTGGATCGACTGCAAAACTTCGATCGGCAATCCCTGGCCGTCCTGGATGCGTTCGAGATTTCGCCGGTAGGAGTCGCGGGCGGTTTCGATGCCTCGCTGGGCGATGGCAATTTGCCGCTGCCTGGCTTGGACCTGCGATTGGGCTTGGGCGACTTCGCGGGCCACTTGATCGAGCCGGCGGACCTGTTGGATTTGCGCCTGATGGTGTTGGGATTGGGCCTCGTCGCGGGCGGATTTTTCCCCGAAGCCCAGGTTGCGGACTTGCCAATAAGCGGCGGCTTCAAAGTCGAAACGGTCGGCATAGTTGGCGATCGTCCCGCCCACGCCGCCGCCGAATCCGCCGTAACTCATGCCCAACAGCAGGCTGGGCAAAAGCGGAGCCTGCCGGACCCGCTCGAGTTCCTTGGTCGCGGCCTGGACGAGCGCGGTGCTCTCCGCCAACTCGGGCCGGTTTTTGAGGCCTAGCGAGACGAGTTCCCGCGGCGTCCGCTCTCCGGAAATCAAATCCAGCGGAATGAGCGCCGGCTCCGTGGGGAAGATGGCCAAGGTCGGATCGATACTCAACTGCTGCGCCAACTGGGCGGATGCGACTTGAACCCTTTCCTCGGTTTGCTCGACGGCGTTTTGTCGGAGCGTCAACTCGGTCGCGGCGCGGTCGGCGTCGGCCCGGGAGCCTTGGCCCGCATCGGCGAAGGACTTGGTGAGTTTCGCCAAATTTTCCGCATTCGCCAGCGTCTCTCGCGCGATCGCTTTGGCCTGGTGGGCCTCCAAGAGCCTGAGATAAGCGACGGCGGTGTCCAACAAGACCTGATTGCGAGTCGCGGCCGAAGCGTGGCAGCGGGCGTTCGTTTGCCAGGCAGTGATTTCGGGTTGATGTATCGCATCGTTCAAAGCGAACCGGGCGAACAAACCGGGAATCGCAGGGTTCGCCGCCCCGATCGCGCGGGCTCCGAAGCCGGTGTAGAGTCCGCCCCGGCTGATGTTCGAGACCGGCCCCTCGACCGCCTGCAAAGCCCCTTCGTGCTTGTAATAATTGACCCCGGCCTGGAGCGAAGGCAGCCACAAGACCGCCGCCGCCTCCTGCCGGGCCCAGGCTTCCCGGAATTCGCTCCTGGGCATACGCGACCTGCGGATTCCGGCCCGCGGCCATGACCAGGACCGACGACAGATCCAAAGGCGTGCCTTCGCTTGCCGCTTGAGATTCGGGAACCGGGGGCACCGCGTCGTTCGCCGGCTGGGCTTCTTGGGGAATGTCGAGCGGTTTGGGCGCGTTGATCGGAGGTTTTTGTTCCAACTGGGACGAGGCTGTCAATTGAATCGGCGTATCGAAAGCCGGCCTGGAAACTGCGGGAGCCGCCGAACGGGGTGGTTCTTCCAAACCGGTCCGCGTGTGTTGATCGCCGGCGACCAGCGGCAGTTCGGCGTTCCAATGCTCCGGGCGGTCGGCGAGTTCGTCGGCGGGGAATTTTCGCGCGAGCGCGGCCGGCAGGACTTCGCGCGCGGGGGGCGTCGTGGAGTTCGCACGGAAGCTGTCCGCCGCACAGCCGCCTAAGCACAAGGACATCGCCCACGCCGCCAGTTTCCGCTGATAGTTCGCGCGCGAACCTCGCATGCCCGTTCCCCCGCTGAATTTTCCGGTATCCGTCGTTTGCCGGCATCGTCCAATCACGATCGCCTGACATCAAAGGTCTTCTACAAAATCGGCGGTTTGACTTTGCGGGATTCACCGAATTTGCGGGATGTATCGCCTGCATCGCTTTGCCCTCGGACCCATCGACCAGCAGCCGGCCGACGCCGTTTTGCGTAACTCTCGACGATTGCGTTTGTTGCGATCGGACTCCTCCCTCAAAAGAAACTGGCCTTTCCCGATGGACCTCGCGGATAATTAGCGACTTCTAATGTTGCGGTAATTGAATAATCCGCCCGTGTGAGACAGGATAGGAAAATGCGGCAGGTATTTTTTGTGGACAAGGTGATGATGAACAGAATCCATATTTATTCAGGTGTTTTGATGGGCTTTCTGGTCCCGCTGGGTTTAGCGGGGTGCGGGAACTCGCCCTTGATGACCGCGGACGCTGAGACCGAATCGGCGGCCGCTTCTCAAAATGACGCCTCGACCGGCGGCCCCATCACGGTTTCGGTCGTCAAGCCGGAGCGGAAAACGCTCCGCCGCACCGCGACCCAGCCGGCGACGGTTTCGGCCTATTATGAAGCCGAGATTTATGCGAAAGTCGCCGGCTATTTGACGGAACTCAAGCACGACATCGGCGATGAGGTCAAAGCCGGGGACGTGTTGGGGATTATGAGCGTCCCGGAACTCGACAAACAAAAGGAACGCCAGCAAGCGGAAGTCCGCAAGTTGGAAGCGGATGAGAAGCGGGCCGAGGCCGAAGTGCAGGTCGCCAAGTCGATGCAGACCGCAGCGGATTCGGAATGGAAGCAGGCCCAGGCGGAGGTGGGGAAATCGGAGGCCCTGGTATCGGCCGACCGGCGGGAATTGGTCCGCACGCGGGACCTCGTGCAACGGCAGTCGGTGGCGGATCGGCTCTTGGATGAATCGCAGAAGCGGTTCGAGTCGTCCGAAGCGGCCCAAAAAGCCGCCGAGGCCGCGGTGTCCTCGGCGGAAGCCCGGCTGACGGTCGCCAAATCGAAAATCGCCGCCGCCGAGGCGGAGCGCGACTCCGCCCAAGCGCAAACCGATGTGGCCCGCAAGCAACTCGAAGAACTGCAAACGATGATCGATTACGCCACGCTGAAGGCCCCGTTTGCGGGGATCGTCACGGCCCGCAACGTCGATCTCGGCGATCTGGTCCGCAACACGCAGACCTCTTCCGCTGAGAATCGCGAACCGCTCTTCAGCGTCGCTCAAGTGGATACCGTCCGCGTTCGGGTTCAGATCCCGGAGAACGATGCCCCCTGGGCGAATGCGGGCGATGCGGTATCGATCCACTTGCGCCTGTTCGCGGTCCTGCGATCGAATCGAAACTCACCCGCGTCTCCGGCCGGCTCGATCCCAGCACCCGCACGATGACCGCGGAGATCGAACTCAAAAACCAGGATCGCCAGATCACGCTGCTGCCGGGTATGTACGGAGAGGTTACCGTCACCCTCGCGGAGCGCGACGCCCTGGTGCTGCCCGCGGGCGTGGTGCGGTACGACGGCAAAGGCAACAGCTATGTTTACGCGGTGAGTGCGGATAACACGGTCTCCCGCGTGGAGGTCGGCACCGGCCTCGACGACGGCCGGCACATTGAAATCACCACCGGCCTCACCGGCAACGAGCAAATCGTCACTGCCACCATCGGCCGCCTCAAGCCGGGGCAGAAAGTGCGTGTCGAATAAACGCGAAGGGAAAAGAGCCGCGCACGAAGTAAGCGGAACAAGATGAAAAAACCGACCGCTTACTTTGTGCGCGGCTCTAAACAAACCTTCAACGATCTCCTCCTCGGTTCTGTCCTTATCGTTTTTTTTGCTTGAAGTGAACTCAATGGGTTTGATTCGTTTTGCTTTGCGGAATCCCTATGCGGTCCTGGCGATCAGCGTGGGGCTTTGTTTGTTGGGCCTGGCGGTCACGCCTTCGATGTCGGTGGACATTCTGCCGGACTTCGAGAAGCCCGTTGTTGTCAGCTTTTTCTCTTATCCCGGTTTGCCGCCGGGGGAAATGGAGAAAAGCGTCACGGAGCGGGTCGAGCGGATCCTGACACTCGCCGGCAGTCTGGAGCACCAGGAATCACGGACGATCCCCGGTGCGGCAGTGATCAAGATGTACTTCCAGCCGGGGGCCAATCCGGGGACGGCGATGAACGACGTCGTCAACCTGCAAAATAACGATTTCTTCCACTTGCCGCCGGGCATCGAGCATCCCTTCACGCTCCGCAGCGAACCGGCGAACCTGCCGGTGATTCTGGCGGCGATTTCGGGCGAGGGCCTGAGCGAGACGGAACTCTACAAGATCGGATATTACGCCGTCCGCAATAAAATGGGCGGACTCAAAGGCGTGCAGATTCCGCATCCGTTCGGCGGCAAGTTCCGGCAGATGATGGTCTATGTCGATCCCGCCCGGCTGCGGGCCGTCCATCTGAGTCCCACCGACGTCGTGGAAGCCGTGCGCAAGGCGAACCTCGTCCTCGCCGCCGGCACCGCGAAGCTGGGCGACTACGAATACCAGGTGCATCCCACGAACACGCTGCCGACGCCTGCAGACATCGAAGCCGTGCCGATCACCGTCCGCGACGGCAAGCCGATCTTCATTCGCGACGTGGGCTACGTCAAGGACGATGCGGCGATCCAGTACAACATCGTCCGCGTCAACGGCAGCCGGAGCGTGTATTGCCCGCTGCTCCGCGAGCCGGGCGAAAACACGATTGCCGTCGTGGACCGCATCTACGAAGGGCTCGCCAGAGAAATCCCCGCCATGAAGGCCCGCGGCGAAATCCCGGAAGCCACCGAAGTTACGCTCGTCAGCGACCAATCGTCCTACATCCGAAACGCGATGCGAAACCTGGTTTACGAAGTCGGCCTGGGGGCGCTGCTGGTGGCGATTGTCGTCGCCGTGTTTTTGAGGCGGCGTGCTGCCGACGTTGGCGATTCTCTCGGTGATTGTGCTCTCCATGCTCATCGGCGGCTTGGGGTTTTACTTCACCGGGAACACGATCAACGTGATGACTCTGGGCGGGATCGCTCTCGCGATCGGCACCGTCGTCGATGCGGGGATCGTCGTGGTGGAGAACGTCATTCGCCATCTCAAGATGGGCAAGTCGCCCGGCGACGCCGCCCGCGACGGGGCCGCCGAAGTCGCGATGCCGGTGCTCGCGGGCACGATCACGACGCTCGCGGTGTTCGTCCCGGCGATTTTTTTGACCGGGATGATCAAGTATCTGTTCGAGCCGCTGTCTGTGGCGGCGACGATGACGATCGGGGCCTCGTACTTCATCGCCATGACCGTCATCCCCGCGTTCTGTGCCCGCTTCATTCGCGAGAAAGTCTCCCCCACGACGGAAGCGGAAGCAACACGCGAAGACATCGCCCGCCCCAAAGGGCTTTACGGGCATCTGCTCGACGCGGCGATCACCGCGCGTTGGCTGGTGGTGGGCGTGATGGCGGTGTTGGTCGCGGCCTCGCTGTTTTTGTTGCCGAACATCGGCAGCGAACTCTTTCCCAACGTCGATGCCGGCACCTTTGAACTGCGCGTCAAAACCGCGCCCGGCACCCGCTTGGAGAACACAGAAGAACTCGTGATCCAACTCGAAAATACGATCAAGGACGTGATCCCCGCAAACGAGATCGAAACGATCATCTCGAACATTGGTCTCCCCGTCGGCAAGGGGGCGGGGTTCTCGACGGTGCTCAGTTCCAACTCCGGCCCCGATTCCGCGTATCTCATCGTCAATCTAAAACAGCAAGGCCGCAGCACGAGCACAGAGGGCTATGTCCGCACGCTGCGGAAACGGCTCGCGAAAGATTATCCGCAGGAGCAGTTCCTGTTCGTCAGCGGCGGGATCGTGAACGCGGCCCTCAACGAAGGCGTGCCCACGCCGATCAGCATTCAGATTTCCGCCGGCAGCTTGGACCAGGCTCGCGAACGGGCGGATGAAGTCGTGGCCGCCGTCCAAAAGATTCCCGGCACCGCCGACGTACAGATCGCCCAGGCCCTCGACTATCCGCAGCTCGATGTCGAGGTGGACCGCACGGCCGCGAAGTATCTGGGCGTCGATCAGGAAGACGTCGCCCGGACGATTCTGACCGCGCTCGGCTCCAGCGTGGGCTATGCCCCGACAATCTGGATCGACCCGGCCAGCGGGACCGACTTTTTCATGGGCGTGCAGTACGCGACGAACGAAGTCGATTCGCTCGAAGAGATCCAGAACATCCCGCTTTCGCTCAACACGCCCGACGGCCCGAAGACGGTGCCGCTTTCGAATATCGCCAGGGTCCGGCGGGTGAACATTCCCGGCGAGGTGGCCCATTACAACATCTCGCGGGTTTACGATGTCCTCGTCAACGCGGACGGCCGCGATGTCGGTTCCGTCGCCGCGGATGTCGATCGGGCGCTCGCGAAGCTCAAACCGATCCCGGGCATCAACATGACCGTCCGCGGCCCCGTGGCGACCATGCGGTCCGGCGTGCAGATGCTCGGGCTCGGGCTCATCGTGGCGACGGTGCTCGTGTATCTCGTGATGCTCGCCCAGTTCCGTTCCTTTGTCGATCCGCTCATCATCATGCTCGCCGTGCCTTTGGGATTGACCGGGGTGCTCACCGTGCTGTGGGCCACGGGGACGACGATCAACATCCAATCGCTGATGGGCACGCTGATGATGATCGGCGTCGCCGTCAACAACAGCATTTTGCTCGTCGAGTTCGCCAACCAACTCCGCGAGCGGGGCTATAGCGTTCGGGACGCGGCTTTCGCCTCCGCCCAAATCCGCCTGCGGCCGATCTTGATGACCTCGCTGACCTTGGTCGCCTCCATGCTGCCCTTGGCCTTTCATCTGGCCCCCGGCGGCGAAGCCATGATCCCCTTGGCCCGCGCCCTGATCGGCGGCATGGTCGTCTCGACCTTCCTCACACTGTTCCTCGTGCCCTGCGTTTACATCCTCGTCAAACGCGACGAACCACAACCGGCAACGGCTTGATGAAGATTTCAGGGACCACGAAACGCACGAAAAAAATCTTTGCATGGACGGGCCGTGCTCTGATCTTCTTCGTGGCGATTCCGGGGTGCGTATTGTATTTACTCAAACTGTAAGTCGAATGCGGAGGGGGTGGCTGGGGCGCAAAGGATTGTTCCGAAGAAAAAGGGGATTTGAGACCTGGGGCCGTGTGAGATTTTTCTCGCCAGGCCACAGCCCCAGCATTCGTAATTCAAGCGTCATTCAAAGGAGGATTTGCACCCCAGCCACCCACACGCTTTCCTTGTGAGTATTCAGGATCGCGCGATGAATCATTGTGGGGTTGATTAGCCGCAGGGGGGCTGAGCCCGCAGGGGGGCACCGCCCCGGTTCACTCGGGAAACCGGACGCGAGCGCGTTCCGGCTGATAATCGAAACGCAGGCTCATGGTTATGCCTCAGATTCTTGTCATCGAAGACCAGCAAAAGCTTCGGCGGAATTTGCAGCAAATGCTGGAGCAGGAAGGCTACGAAGTCGCTGCCGCCGCGACCGGGGAAGAAGGTTTTCGGCAGGCGACGGCGCAGGCGTTTGACGCCATCGTGCTCGATTTGACGCTGCCGGGCCGGGACGGTTTGCAGGTTCTCGGCGATCTCCGGAAGAGCGGTTTTCAAAAGCCGGTGCTGATTCTGACCGCCCGCGATTCCATCGACGACCGCGTGGCGGGCCTGGATGCCGGGGCGGATGATTATCTCGTCAAACCGTTTGCCCATGCGGAGCTCCTGGCCCGATTGCGGGCGCTCCTTCGCCGGGGCCGGCCGGGGCAGGAACGGCTGCTCTATTGTGCGGATCTGGAGATGGATCTCTTCACCCGAAAGGTCGCGAGGAAAGGCGTGGAGATTGAACTGAGCCAGCGGGAGTTTGAGCTGTTGGAGTATCTGCTCCGTCACAAAAACACCAACGTCTCCCGCGAAATGCTCACCCGCGATGTGTGGAAGGAGCCGCAGGGATTGCTCACCAACGTCATCGATGTCTGCGTCAACAGCCTGCGGAAAAAAGTCGAAGTCCCCGGAACACGGCCGTTGATCGAGACGGTGCGGGGCGTCGGTTACGCCGTGCGGGAGGAGCCATGACCCGGCTCAGCATTCGCTGGCGGATCGCGCTTTGGAACACGGCCGCGTTTGCGGTCGTGCTGTTGGGTTTCGGCGTTCTGGTTTACAGCCTCTTGCGGGAGACGCATTACGACCAGGTCGACCGCATCCTCGAATCCCGCTACCGGCAGGTTGCGCGATGAGAACCTTGCGGCCGATCCGGACGAGCGATTCCGGTTTTGGGTCCGCAAGTTCGGCAAGCACATCGAGATGTTCGGCGTCGTTTTGAACGCCCACGGCGATCCCGTCGCCCAGGCCGACCAACTGAAAGACGATCACGAACTGAGCGTGCCGCCGGGCGTTTCTTCCGAAGCCCAGTTTGACAATCTCACGCTTCCCAACCTGGGGCATGTGCGCCGTTTGTCCGCGACCGTGCGCACCGGGCAAGGTTCCTACACGCTCATGCTGTTCGCGGAACTCGAGCATGTCGACGAGGAATTGGGGCAGGTCGTTCAAGCTTTGCTGATGACGATTCCCATCACGCTGGGAATCGCGGCGGCGCTCGCGTATTGGCTGGCGTATAAAGCCCTCTCTCCGGTGGAGCAGCTTCGCCAGTTGGCGGACGAGATCACGGCCGAGCATCTCGACCGCCGCTTGCCGATTTCCAACCCGGCCGACGAATTGGGGTATCTGGCCCGGACCATCAATTCCATGATCGCCCGTTTGGAGCGGTCGTTTGAGGAAGTTCGGCGGTTCACGGCGGATGCGTCGCACGAACTGCGAACGCCGATCGCCGTCATCCGCAGCGAAGCCGAGATGGGCGCGGACGCCTCCAAGAATCTCGAAGACGCCCGCGGCCGGTTTCGGAGCATTGTGGAAGAGTGCGTCCGGTTGGCGTCCGCGACGGGCCAGCTTCTGGCGCTGTCCCGCGAGGACGCGGGCATGCACCCACTCGTTCGCGAGGCGGTGTCGCTCGAGCCGCTCTTATCGGAAACGATCGCATCGCTCGCCCCGCTCGCGAATGCCAAACGGCAAAACCTGGAGGCGGATATGAAGTGTAACGCGGAAGTTCTCGCCGACGCTGCGCGGTTGCGGCAGGTGTTTCATAACCTGATCGACAACGCGGTCAAATACACGCCGGAGGAAGGCCGGATCACGGTCAGTCTCGCCCGCACGGATACGGAAGCCGTGGTCCGCGTGGCGGATACGGGGGTCGGCATCGACGCCGCCCATCTGCCGCGCATCTTCGATCGGTTCTACCGGGTGAACAAGAGCAGCGAACTCGATGCAGGCGGCGCGGGGCTGGGGTTAAGCATCGTCCACAGCATTGTCTCCTCGCTCGGCGGCCGCGTGGACGTGAAAAGCACGCCCGGCCGAGGCTCTGTGTTTCACGTCTATTTGCCGATCAACGCGAACGGGGGCTTCAAACAAGAATCGGGAGAACGAGCGGAACCTTGACTCCGGGAAGAATTGGATCATTCATTCATCAGCCGCCGGCCGCCAGCCGCCAGCCGAAACTCGGAACGCGTTTTGTAAAAATCACGACCCGACGAGCCAAGGCAGCGGGGCACCGGCGGGCGGCAGGCGCACCAGTTCGACGCTGGAGACATCGTGGTGGGCGGCGACTTCTTTGAGGGCATCGGCCGACGGTTCGTTGTCCAGGTTGAGGACCGCGATCGATGGGCCGCCCGGTTTGTCGGACTCCCGGCCCAAGGCCATGTGGGCGATATTCACGCCATGCTTGCCGAAGACGGTGCCGATGAAGCCGATCTGCCCCGGCCGGTCGCGGTGCCGATAGATCAACAACAGCCCGTCCAGGTAAGCATCGAGATGGAATTGATCGAGCCGCACGAGCCGGAGGAACTCGGTGCCGAACAGCGTCCCCGCCGCGCTGATTTCGCCGTGCTCGGTCTTGAGTGTCGCGGTGACCATGGTGGAAAAGTTGCCTTGGTCGCTGGATTTCGACTCATCGATTTCGATGCCCCGCTCCTGGGCGAGCAGCGGGGCGTTGACGATGTTGACGCTCTCATCGAGGGCCGACTCCAACAACCCCGCGGCGAAGGCGGAGGTTATCAGATCCGTTTTTTTGCACGCCACGTCGCCACGGTACTGGAGTTGGGCCGACTTGACGCTGCCGGCTTTGTTCAACTGAGCCAAGAGCATGCCCAGCCGATGCCCCAGGTTGAGGTACTGCTTCATGTCGGCCATTTCCGCGCCGGAGATGGGGACCATATTGACGGCGTGGCGGATTTCGTTTCGCAGCAAAAACCCGCTGATGATTTCCGCCGCCTCGGCCGCCACGAGTTCCTGGGCTTCTTCGGTCGAGGCTCCCAGATGCGGGGTAGAGAGCACCTGCGGGAGTTTCGTCAGACGCGAGTCGCCGGGCGGTTCCTCAACGAACACATCGAGCGCGGCCCCGGCGATGTGGCCCGCTTCGATCGCATTGGCGAGGGCGTCCTCGTCGACAATCCCGCCGCGGGCGCAGTTGATGATTCGGGCCCCCTTTTTCATCCGTTCCATCCGCTCGGCGTTGATGAGGCCGCGGGTCTCGTCGGTAAGCGGCGTGTGCACGGTGAGAAAATCGCAGCGGCTGACGATGTCGTCGACTTCCCGCGAAAGCTCGACGCCCTGCTCGGCGGCGCGGTCAGCGGAAAGGAACGGATCGTAGCCGATGACCTTCATTTCCAGCCCTTGCGCCCGCCGGGCGACGGCCAAACCGATCCGCCCCAAGCCGACGACCGCGAGCGTCTTGCCGGAGAGCTGCGTGCCGGTGTACTTCTTGCGGTCCCATTTGCCTTCGCGCATCCCGGCCGACGCGGGGCCGATGTTCCGCGAGAGGGCGAGCATCATCGCGATCGTATGCTCCGCGGTGCTCGTCGTGTTGCCCGCGGGCGTGTTCATCACGACGATGCCTTCCCGCGTCGCGGCGGCGCGGTCGATGTTATCCACGCCCACCCCGGCCCGCACCACGACTTTCAACCGCTTCTGGCCTTCGAGGATTTCCGGCGTGAGCTTGGTCGCGCTGCGGATGATGAGCCCGTCGTAATCGGCGAGGATCTTGCGAAGCTCGTCGGCTGGCGGCGTTTCGCGAACGTCCACCTCCAGGCCGCCCTGGTCCTTCAACAGGTCCACGCCCACTTGCGAAAGATTGTCCGTCACCATCACGCGATAGCTCATCGCCGCCACTCCAACCGAGGTAAAATCCCAAAGACTAGGCGAGCGGGGGGCGTAAGCCCCCCGGTTACGTGGAGTTAAGAGCCAGCTGAAATAACAGAAACCGGAAACAGTCAACGCGAAACAACTCAAGCGTTCGCGGCAAACCAGGGGGCTTACGCCCCCCGCTCGCCTTTATCTGTTTTCACCACGGAACTCAAAACTCCGGCCGACTCCGTTAGGATAGTGGCCGGCGGCGGTTTGCCAAGTCCGGGTTGGGCGGATTTTGAGGAAATCAGCGGTCTTTGGCGGGTGGCGTCCACCGGGCGGGCTGGCGGACGTTCTCTCCCCGCTGCCCGGTCGCCGAATCACCCAAATCCTTGCGGGCCAGTTCCGCGAGCTCTTGAAGACGTTTGACGACTTCCGGATGGGCGTCGGCGACGTTGGTGGTTTCTCCCACGTCCGATTCCAGGTTGTAAAGTTCCAACCCCGTCTTTTTCTGGACGTAAGGCCCCGGAATTCCGCCGTGGCCCGGTTCGCCTTTCAGGCTGCGGTAGCTGTGCGGGAAGTGCAACTTCCACGGGCCGCTGCGAATCGCCTGCAGCTCCCGGCCCCAATAATAGTAATACGATTCGTGCGGCGTTTTGGCTCCGGGTTCACCCGCCATCAACGGCCAGATGTTGAGGCCGTCGATCCTGCGGGCCGGCAGGTCGGCTCCGGAAAGATGGGCGAGCGTCGGCAG
The DNA here is from genome assembly GCA_963815195.1 of uncultured Planctomycetaceae bacterium. Lineage (GTDB taxonomy): Bacteria > Planctomycetota > Planctomycetia > Planctomycetales > Planctomycetaceae > CAWAVN01. The sequence continues at coordinate 102,020 of CAWFGE010000022.1, read as the reverse complement.
CAAATCAATCGTCGCCGCGAGTTCGTTTGTCTCGGTGCCCGCGGGAATTTTCCCCGGCCAGCGCATGATGCAAGGCTCGCGCACGCCGCCTTCCCACGTCGTGCCTTTTCCTTCCCGCAGCGGAAGCGCCGAGCCCGCGTGATCGCCGTACGACAACCAAGGCCCGTTGTCCGATGTATAGATCACGAGCGTGTTCTCATCGACGCCGTGCTTTTTGAGGGCCGAGAGAATCTCGCCCACGCACCAATCGACTTCCGCGATCACATCCCCATACAGGCCCCGCTTGGAAACGCCTTTGTGTTTGTCGCTCACAAACAGCGGCACGTGGGGCATCGCATGGGCGACGTACAAGAAGAAAGGCGACTCGTGATTTTCTTCGATGAACTTCACCGCCCGCTCGGTATACCAGGTCGTCAAGTGCTTTTGATCCTCCGGCGTCACGCGGGGGTTGATGACTTTATCGTTTTCGATCAAAGGCAAATCCGGGAAGGTTTTGATCGTGGGATGGTACGGCCACATGTCATTGGAATACGGCAGCCCGAAGTATTGATCGAACCCGTGATGCGTCGGCAAGAACCGCGGGCGATGGCCGAGATGCCATTTGCCCAGCATCGCCGTTTTATAGCCCCGGCTCTTCAGGACCTCGGCGATGATCGTTTCCCCGTCGTCAATCCCATGCGTAGCCGATGGGCCGGGTGCTCCCAGCATGCCGATGCGGTTGGAATAGCAGCCGGTCAAAAGAGCCGCCCGCGAAGCGCCGCACACAGCTTGGGCGACGTAAAAACTTTTGAACTTCCGCCCTTCTTGGGCCATGCGGTCGAGGTTGGGCGTCTCGATGTCCGGCGAACCAAAACAGCCCACATCCTGATAACCCTGGTCGTCGGCGAAGATGATCACCACGTTCGGCGGCCTTTGGGTCTGAGCGGTCTTGCCCTCTCGATCTTCCGAAGTGCGGACGGCGGGGCGCTCCTTCGGCAAGGCAATCGTGGGTTCGCCCTCGAGGTAGCCCAGCGAATTCAAGAACCGATCCAGCCGATAAGTCGTCTCGCGGTACATGCGGTCGTCGTTGGCGAGCCGCTTGGCGTTGCCGCCACGGCCGGTGTTGAAAAACCCGTGCGGCTGGCCTTCAAAGCCCACGAGTTCGCAACGGTTGCCGGCGGCTTTCATTTGCTTCGTAAAGAGTTCGACGGTGGGATAAGGCACCGCGGTGTCGGCGGTGCCGTGGAAGATAATCGTCGGCGGCAGATCCCCCCGGACGTGATGCACCGGGGAAATCAACTTCGGATCGTCGCCCACGCGGTCTTTCATGCCCTCGAGTTTTTGCGGATCGAGATATGGCTTGCCCTCAAACTCCGCCAATAAGACGGCCGGGTTGAAAAGGGCCATCGCATTGGGGACGGAGCTGACCGAGAGGTCTTCGGCATCGGCTTCGACGCCCGGAATGACGCCCGTGCAGGCCGCGGTGTGCCCGCCCGCGGAGCCGCCCGAAGCGACGATTTTGTTCGGATCGACGCCCAACTGCTTCGCGTGCTGCCGGACCCAGCGGATGGTGGATTTGGCGTCTTTCACGCAGTCAATCGCCTTGACGCCCTGCCGGGACGCGACGCGGTAATCCGCGGTGATCGCGACCATGCCCCGCGAAGCGAAATACTCGCATTGCGGCGAAAACTGTCCGGGGCTGCCGGCTTTCCAACCGCCGCCGAAGAAGAACACAATCGCCGGCCGCTTGTCTGCCGGCTTATGGCCCTTGGGCAGATAGACATACATCGGCAAGTCCACATCGCCGAGCCGATGTTTGATGACCTCATCCGCCCCGGTGAGCTCGGGCGGATAGCTCCAGCGCTTCGCGTCCCGTCCGGAGTTCGCGGGCTTCTCCTGAGCCAACCCCGCCGTGGAAACGGCGAACATCAAAACCAAAACCAGCCAGCGCATGGAAACCTCGCGATCAAGAGAAGCGAAATCAGGAAGCCACTGCACTCAAACTGTGGGTGAGGGCTGGGGCGCAAAGGAATGGATCAAGCGAAAAACGCGTTCCGAAAGCTGGGGCGACGGGAGTTCTGTTGCTCGGGTCCGTCGCCCAAGTATTCGCTTGCCCCACTTTTTTCATAGAGGAATCTGCGCCCCAGCCACCCAACCACTTAAAGTTTGAGTCACTGTATAACCCTCTCGCGAAACGGGCAGGCTGTCAAGCGATCCCCCTTAAAGGGCCACAAACATTCGTTTGCGGTACAGGTAATAGCAGACCAGCCAGAACACCAGGCCGACCATTGTTGCTTGGACCGTGGGGGCGAAGTTGGGATCGATCTTGCCGTAGAGGGTGAAGACTTCTTTGCCGAAGTGCGTTGTGAGTTGCCGGGCGGTCCAACCCTTGAGAGACATGCTCAGGCAGTACATCACGATGGAGTTCATGCCCACGACGATTAGCGGGAACGCCAGCCATTTCAGGCGGAACATGTCGATAAACAGAAACAGCCCCGCGAGGATGAGCAGGCACCAGCCGGTGGAGAAGATCGCCCAGCTCGGCGTCCAGATGCGTTTGATGGAAGGGCAGACGCCGGTTTGGTTGAGCAACTGTCCCACGCCCAACGCGACGAGGCCGGAGACGATCAAAATCAAGAGCTTCCGGCCGTGGGAGCGTTCGGACCTGAGCAATCCGCCGCACATCAAGCCGAAGATCATCGTGGCGAGGGACGGGATGAAGTTGATCGTCTGGTATCCGCCGCGGTTGTACTCGAAGGGTTCCGGCCGGGGGAATTTGTTCAAGACGACGAGGTCGATCTTATGCCCGATGTTGGCGTTTTTGTGCCAAGGTTTCGGAATGCCGGTGAGATGCTCCTGGGCCCATTCCGCGGAGACCCCGACTTTCTCGTTCCCGGTTTCCAGATTGATCCCGGCATCGGGGTACGTCTCATAGGCGATCCAGGTCCCGGCGAGGATCAGCACCGCGGCCATCGCCTGCACCCACGCGGGCCGGTTCCACAACAAAAACAGAAACGTATAACCCAAGCCGATCTGGGCCAGCACGTTCATGAAAGTCCATTCCGTGTAGTGATCGTACTGCGACATCAAAAAGATGCTGAGCGCAATCAATAAAATGGAGCGTCTGAAGGCGTGGCCGAACATTCGAATATAGGAATGCCCGAGCCGTTGGCGTTTGGAATAGGAATAGGCCATCGACACGCCGACCATGAACATGAACGAAGGCTGGATCAAATCCCAATACGAGCAGCCGGTCCATTCGGTGTGCGAGAACTGATAGCGGACGTTCTGCCAGAGTTCGGAGTCGGGATTCTCTTTTAGAAAATTCCCCGCCGTGTCCGCGAGTCCGAAGCCCACAAAGGCCAGCGTGACCATAATCAGGCCGCGGTAGGCATCGAGCGAATGCAGCCGCTCGTTCGGATTGCCGCCGCGTTTTTCCGTCGCTTGTTCCACAGGCATGAGAGGGCTCCCCGCGCAATGAGGTTTGGATTCACCGGGTTCATTATTGCGAGAAGACCTGCCGACTTGGAAGCCGCAGAAGCAGATCGGCAATCGTCGAATCGAAAAAGGCGAGCGGGGGGCGTCAGCCCCCTGGTTACGTGGAGTGCTTCAAAAATAATTTGACTCAAACGATCATTTGAAGGATTGTTTGGTTCTCGAAACATTCGGAGTAACCAGGGGGCTGACGCCCCCCGCTCGCCTGTTACGACATCACCAGTTCCGGTTTCTGCGGCGTTGTTTCAACCTCTCGTGGCCGCGATTCATTCTCGTCCTCGTCGTCGCTCACGAAAGATCGGCCGGTGATTTTGAAGTAGATCAGATAAAACGTCGGCACCAGAATCAGCACCAAAACCGTGGTGAGCATCAGGCCGAAACACAGGCTCGTCGCCATCGGGATTAAGAGCTGCGCCTGCAGCGACGTCTCCAACAGAATCGGCAACAGCCCCGCGATCGTGGTGATCGAGGTGAGCATCACCGGGCGGAACCGCCGCCGGCCCGCATCGAGCAGGGCTTCTTCCAAGGGGATGCCCTCGCGCACGCGGTGGTTGATGAAGTCGATCAGCACGATCGAATCGTTCACGACCACGCCCGTCAAAGCCACGATGCCGAAGAAGCTGAACAGCGTCAAAGGCAGCCCCATCACGAAGTGACCGCCGATGGCCCCCACGATGCCGAAGGGGATCACGGCCATGATCAACAGCGGCTGGAAGTACGAGCGAAACTGCAGCGTCAACAGCACGAACATCGCCACGAGCGCCACCACCGAGCCGATCAACAGGCTTTTCACCGACTCGACGGTTTGTTCCTGCTGGCCTTCCCAGCGGACGCGAACGTCGGGGTATTCCTCGAACAGCTTCGGCATGAAGCTCGATTGCAGTTCGCGGACGACGTTCTGTGCGTTGCCCTGGGATTCGTTGATGTCGGCGGAGATGGTCACCGATCGCATCTGGTCCACGCGGTTGATTTCCGAATAACCCCGCTCGACGTGCACGTCCGCAAGTTCGGTGAGCGGGAGTTCGGTGCCGCCCGAAGTTCGCACGCGGACTTGATCGAAGTCCGCCAGCGAATGCCGGTCTTCGAGGGGATAGCGGACCATGAGTTTGACTTCATGCCGGCCGCGCTGCAGCCGCATGACCTCGTCGCCGTAGTACGAAGCCCGCACGGTCTCCGCGACGTCGCCTAAGGTGACGCCCAGGGACTTGGCGCGTTCTTTGAGGCGGATTTGAAACTCCCACTTGCCGGGCTGCGAGTCGTCGCTCACGTCGAACACGCCCGGATATTTGGCGAGGCGGGCTTTGCATTTTTCGACGGCCGCTTCGAGCTCGTCCACGCGGCCGCTTCTGGCCAGAAGTTTGAACTCGATCGGCGTGCCGGCGGGTCCCATGTTGACGTTCCCGAAGGTCAGGCTTTCCACGCCTGGAAGATCGCCGACTTTCTTTCGCCAGCGGGCGACGATTTCGGAACTGGTGATGTCCCGCTGGCCCGCTTCGGCCAACTCGAGCGTCACGCCGCCCACGTGTCCGCCTCGGGTCGCACTCGTTCGTCCCGGACCCGAACGGGCTTCGACTTCGCCCACGGTCCACCGCCGGAGCTCCAAAAACGGCGAGCCGCCGTCTTTGACGTAGTCTTTCTCCAATTCGAGCGCCGCGGTTTCCAATTGCCGGACCGCGGCTTGGGTGATGCGGCTCGGCGTGCCGTCGGGATAACTCACCGCGGCTTGCACGCGGTTGCCGTCGAGCTTGGGGAACACGATAAACGGCGTCAGTCCGGACCGCACGATGCCGATCGCCAGCAGAAAAATCACGCCCGCCCCCGCCACGATTGTGAGCGGATTCTTCAGACCCCAGCCGAGCATCGGCAAATAAGACCGCTCGATAAATCCTTCCAACCGCCGGGTCGCCATTTCGTTGACTTTTCGGGAACCGCGGTAGAGATAGCGGAACGGATCGGTCAGCAGCGTCAACAAAGCCGCGCCGGCCAGCGCAAACAACCCCAGCGTCCACCGCAATCCGGGCGAGAGGTTTCGGCGAAACCGCCGGGCCGACTCGATGAAGCGGAACGGCTCGCGGTTTTCCTCGTGATGCCCGTGCGCCAGATGGCAGGGTAGAATGAACGAGCTTTCAAACAGCGAGATGAGCAGCATGGCGATGATCGCCACGGGCATCACCGCGATGAATTTTCCCATCACGCCGGAGACGTACATCAACGGCAGAAAGGCGATGATCGTCGTCGCCACCGACGCCCCCACCGAAGGCAGCACCTCGGTCGTGCCCTCGATCGCCGCCCGCAGGAAGCCTTTGCCCATTTGGCGGTGGGAATAAATGTTTTCGCCGATGACGATGGCATCGTCCACGATGATCCCGAGCGCCATCAAGAACGCGAAGCTCGAGAGCATGTTGAGGGTCTGGCCGGTCATCAACAGGAGAATGCACGCCCCGAGCATCGACACGGGAATCCCGAGCGCCACCCAGAACGCCAGCCGCAATTCGAGGAAGATCGCGAGCGTGATGAATACGAGAATCAGCCCCTGCAGGCCGTTTCTCTGGAGCAGATTCAGGCGGTCGCGGACTTCCACCGAGCGGTCGCCCCAGTACATCAAATGATAGCCCGCGGGCATGGCTTTCTGTTTGACGTAATCCCGGACGGCCGCAGTCATCGCGAGCAGGTCTTCCTTGGAAGTCCGCTCGACGGCGATCACCATCGCCGGCTGGCCGTTGACGCGGGTCATCGCGGTCGTGTCGTCGAACTGGTCCCGCACCGTGGCCAGGTCGCCGACGGTGAGCACGGTCCCGCCGGGCTGCGTGAGCACGGGAAGGTCCGCAATCCCCTCGCCGGTCAGCGATTTGTCCTTGCCCTTGACGAGCACATCCTGCGAATCGGTTTTGATCGTGCCGGCGGGAAGCTCGACGTTGTTCCGGCGGATGAGTTGCGAAACCTGGGCCAAGGTCAAGCCGTGCTCGCGGAGCGTGTCCTCGCTGATCTCCACGTCGATCTGGTAATTCTTCGCCGCCTTGACCTCCGCCTGCGAAATGTTCGTCGGAGCGACGAATTGGCTGCGGATTTTCGCCAGGACTCTTTGAAGCTTTGACTGTTCTTGATTCTCGTTTTGATTTTCAGGCTGGAGGCCGATCAATTCCTCGCGGACGCGCTCGGCCAGTTCGCGGAGATACCGCTCGGCCTGCGGACTTTCCACGTCCGGTCCCACGACGCCCACGTGGATCACCGCTTCCCGCATCGTGATCTGTTTGACTTCGGGATCCTCCGCGCGTTCGGGGAACGTGGAGATGCGGTCGATTTCCGAGCGGACTTCGCCCAGGACTTTCTGCACGTCCTTCACGTCGGAGTTGAGCTCCAGGACCATCGAGCCGACGCCCTCCGCCGCGATGGCGGTTTGCTTCTTGATGCCGTCGATGGTCCGCACGGCTTCCTCGATCTTCTGGCAGATGCCTTCTTCGACTTCGGAGGGGCTGGCCCCGGGATAGGGCACGGAAACCATGATGATTTCCAGCTCGAACTCCGGGAACACCTCCCGCCGCATCGTCCACAGGCTGAACGCCCCCACCAAGAGCACGCTGACCATCAGCGTATTCATGGCGGGCGTATTCTGCACGGCCCAACGGATGACCGATTTCATAACGGGGAGACCTTAAACAGAAAAGTATGAGCGGTTCGGCGCTAGCCGCCGGCCTTCAAATATGAGCGGTTCGGCGCTAGCCGCCGGCCTTCAAATATGAGCGGTTCGGCGCTAGCCGCCGGCCTTGATTGTCGTTTCATCGAAACCGGAGGCTCGCGCCTACCGCTCACACTTCTTAGCCGCATCGCGATGGAATCATAACTGGGTTTTCGGCTTCGCTTTGGTTTTGAGGCGGACGGGCCTGCCTTCTTCGATGTACCCTAAACCGTCGGCTCGGGGCGTGTCGGAAAGGGGCGTCACCACCACTTGATCTCCCGCCGACAAATCCGAGCGGGCCGCATCGATCACCACGCCCTCCGGCAATACCCGGGCCACGTGAACCCGGCAGCGGTTCAACTTCCCATTGACGACCCGCCAGACTTCGTTGCCCGGACGAATCGCGCGTTCCGGCAACTCCAACAGCTCCGCGTGCGGACGGGCGTGAATCTGCACCGTGACGAACATCCCGCGAACAAGCGCCGGCGGACCGGCGATCGTCGGAGACTCGGCCGCCAGACCCTCCGAGCCTTCCAATCCCACTGCGCGCGGCTCCTTGACAAACACCCGGCAGGGAACCGTCCGCGTTCGCTCGTCCAGGCCCACGCCGTCGTACCGCGAAAGCCGGCCCTTCCACGTAAACCGCCGGCCGCCCAGTTCATAAATCACCGTGGCCTCGGTTTCGGGAAACTGGTAATCGGCCTGCACCGGGTCCGCGTCCGCGGCGACGTGCATCGCATCCTGCTGACGCCAGAGCCAGTTCAACTCTTCCATGCGGAGGTTGCACCGCACTTCCACGGCCGAGGTGTCTTCGAGCGTGACCAGCGTCGTTCCCGGTTGGACGTAAGTCCCCGCTTCCACATGATCCATCACAATCACCCCGTCCGCCGGAGCCGTGATGCCGGTGCGCCGCAAATCCAGTTGCGCTTTCTCCAACTGGGTTTGCACGAGGGCTTTGGCATCTTCGAGCCGGTCTCGCTTGGCGGCGAGCAGCTTTTCCTGGTTGGCCAAAGTCGTCCAGTTGTTGCGGGCCGAAAGTTCGTTCCGCTTCGCCGTATCGACTTCCGAGTCGGTGCCGACGCTGCGGTCGAACAACCGCACCACGCGGTCCAGTTCTTTCTGGCGAAGTTCCATTTCTTTCGCGGCCAATTTGAGCAATTCCCGGGTGTTGTCGCGTTCCACATCGAGTTCGCGGATGTTGCCCTCGGCCTGTTTGAGTTCCCGCCCGAGACGTTTGACTTCCAAAGAGTAGTCCTGGGGATCGATTTCCATGAGCCGCGTCCCCGCTTTGACGAACCGCCCCGCTTTGCAGTTGTCGGCCTTGAACTCGATCGAACCGGCGACTTTTGCGGTCAAGAGAAGTTCCCGATGGGGGACGGCGACGCCGTCCACCTCGAAATCCAAACCTTGCTCGTGCCTTTTGGCGGCGACGACTTCCACCAGGGGCATGGCGGTTTTGTCTTGGGCCTTCGGTTTCATGGCGGGGCGGCTCCCCAGGGCCGCGAACACGCCGATCCCCGCCGCGATCACAATCAAAGGCGCGAGTCGTTCCCAAAGCCTGCGCCTGGGTCTTCATCGAAATATCCTGACGGGAAAAAGGAAACAAAAGGGACGGAAGCACGCGTCAAAAACCTGGTCTATTGTTCTTCGCGGGTGTCCGGAGCCGTCTCCGCGAAAGACGGCAACACACCGAGCGCGGCCAGGGACACGTCGGCAATGTGGTTGGCCAGATTCTCCGCGGTGAATTGCTCGGAAAACTCGTCTTCGCTGACCAGAATCCGGGCAACCCCACCGCCGATCTTGTAGAACAAACATTGCCCCACAATGCTGAACGCCATTTGATGCCGTCGCACGAGCGGGACCTCCGGCGGCAAGAGTTCCTCGAGGATGGCGAGCAGCCGGTCGAACTCGGGGCGAATGTAGTCCTCCACCATTTCCCGGCAGGCCTGCGTGGGATTGAGCGTCTCCTGCATCATCAGCCGGTGCTGCCAGGGGGCCTCGTCCGTGGCGATCATCCGCGTCAGCAGCGTGCGGATAAAATCCCGCAGCTTCAAATCCGCCGGCGTCCCGGCGGGCCAACGCGGCAACGGAGCCCGCTCTGTGCGAAGTTGATGAGCCCGCTTCACGGTCTCGATATACAGCCGCTGTTTGTCGCCGAAGTGGTAGTTCACGCTGGCGATATTCACTTCGGCCGCTTCGCAGATTTCACGAACCGTCGCGCCGTGAAATCCTTTGTCGGCAAACACGGGCCCCGCCGCATTCAAGAGGCGAGTCCTCGTATCTTCATCTGTAGTAACGGGTTGTGGAAATTGTTGCGTCGTCACAAGGTTTGGCTCGGCAAAAATCGACAAGAGGGACCAGCAATTCAAACAATTGTATCAAACACCCGTTTGAAGTCAATGTTTGAAATAAGCGTTTGACTCTCCCCCAATCTCTCGCTTGCCGGGCGGGGGACGGTGCGGTTATGCTGGTTTCCGATCCAATCGAATTGCTAAACCGAGATGCCGGAACTCTTTACGAGTTTGGTGCCCCTTCAGTCCTCTTCGCCGAAAGGTTCCCCCATGCGACGCTGTCTTTCTTTCCTCGAAATAACCGCCTCTGTTTTCGTGCTTTGCGCTGCGGTTTCGCAAACCCGCGCCCAAGCAGAAGACAAATTGAACGTCCCCCCGGAAGGATTTAGAGCCCTGTTTAACGGGAAGAACCTCGACGGCTGGACCGGAGCGACGAAGGGCTATAACGTGGAGGACGGCGTGCTGGTCAGCCCCAAAAACGGCGGCGGGAATCTTTATACCGAAAAACAATACGACAATTTTGTGTTCCGGTTTGATTTCGAACTCCAGCCCGGCGGGAACAACGGCGTCGGCATTCGCTGCGAAAAAGGCAAAGACGCCGCCTACCATGGCATGGAAATCCAAATCCTCGACGACTCGGCTCCGCAATACAAGAACCTGAAGCCCTACCAGTACCACGGTTCGATCTACGGCGTCGTCCCCGCGAAGCGGGGCTTCCTGAAACCTGCCGGCGAATGGAACACGGAAGAGATCACCGCCAACGGCTCGCACATCCAGGTCAAGCTCAACGGCACGGTCATCGTCGATGCCGACATCGAAAAAGCCGGCAAACCCGAGACCGCCGACCACCGAAAACATCCAGGCCTGTTCAACACGACCGGGTACATCGGATTCCTAGGCCACGGCCACGAATTGAGATTCCGCAACCTGTTTATCAAAGAGTTGGACTAAACAGCCGGCATGGCGGTTCGTGAGCGAACAAGACGACAACAAAACAATCCCCGAAGGCGAAATGATCCTTCGGGGATTGTTCGATGTTTGAGGGTGCCGATGGATTATTGGATGGTCGACGCGCCGACCGGTTGCCAGGCCCCTTGATTGAAGCGGGGTTGGACAACAGGCTGAGGTGGAGCCTTCCGGGCCGGTTGAACGATGGGCCGGGGCGGAACGTTCCGGACCGGTTGAGGTTCCGGCTCCAAATGTTCCTGGTGATAGGCGGCCTGTGTTGCAGAGGGCTGGGCGGCCTGCGCCAATTTTTTCTGCTTGGCTTGCTCCCATTCCGCAATCTGCAAGAGGGCATGCTGAGCCGACTTGAGCTTGGGGTTGATGCTTAAGGCTTTGGCATAGTAGTCGCGGGCCCCGGCGAAGTCGCCGTGTTGTATCAAAGCATAGCCCACGTTTGCGTTGGCCTCCGCATCGTCCAGGCACTGCCGAAAGTAGGTCAAGCTTTCCTCCCCGCGCCCTCGGTCCCCAGCACCAGCGCGAGGTTGTTGGTGATTCGCTTATCCTTCGGCCGGAGCGAGTTCGCTTTTCGCAGCCAGGCTTCCGACTTCGTCAGATCGCCCTGCAAATAGCAGGCATACCCATAGTCCGCATACAGATCCGCATTGTTCGGCTTGAGACGGTCGGCCTTCTGAAAAAAAGCGTCGGCCTGTTCCGCTTGGCCTAACCGCGAATGCACGACCATCAAGCGATGGCAGACCTCCGGGTTGTCGGGATCCGACCGCAGCAAGCTTTCATAAAGCTCCAAGGCTTTGACGAGACCGCCCTGCCGTTCCTGAATGCGGCCCACATTGAGCCCAGCTTCCACTTTGGACTTGGGCACGACGAATTCCTCCGGCGTGCCGGCCACCGGTTGCGGACCGCCCGCGCAACCGGCCAGTATCAGACACAAGAATGCCAGACAAGCCCCGCCGGTTTGAGATGATCGGCCATGCATAGCGAGTTTCATCCGTGAAGAGATCAGGTGGAAAGGGATCGATCGTTAAGCCAACTTCGCTGCGGCGGACTTGGTGCTAAAAGCCTTCGCCGAAGCCGCCGCCTAGGCCGCCGAAGCCGCCGAAGCCTCCGAAGCCGCCCAGGCCGTTGCCGAACTGGCTGAAGCCGCGGTTGTAGGCGTGCTCGGCCTCGAAGCCTTCGAAGCCGGCGGCGAGGGCCGGGGCGACGAACACCCGCTCCTGGGCTTCTTTATAGCCCATGCCCGCGAGAGCGTCCACGATCGCTTGCCGGCGCTCTATGTCGAGGGCGTGATTGCCGTTGACCGGGTAACGGTATTTGGTGTTGGGATCGACGGCCATGTTCGACGGCTCGACGAGCACGGGGAACGGCACCTGGGGCAGCCGCTCCAGAATCCGCTTGAGGTGCTCGAGGCCCCGGTCGTTCATCGACGTGGTCTCGCCGTTCCATTCGTGCTGATAGATCACGAAGTCCGAGGCTTCGGCGTTCATTTCCATGTCCTGAAACGCCGGGTCCACATAGGTCCCCATCGGTTTTGGATGGAAGTCGCCCATGCCCAGCATGGTCACGGACCGCGAACACCCCAGCGAGGTGCCCGCCAACAAAGCCGCCGCGGACCAGGCCGCCCACTTGGCATGCACGAAATGTTTCATGGAACAAACCTTTTTTGTGAAAGGGTCAGTGGCCGGGGGTTAGAAGTTAGAAGTTTAAGGTTTGAAAACATTAGCCGCAGGGCGCTAGCCCCGGTTCTTCGCAAACATTAGCCGCAGGGCGCTAGCCCCGGTTCTTCGCAAATGCAAATCGGACACCACATATATGCTAGATTGAGTTGTGAGTCTATTTCTGGATCTATAGATAGCTCTAGGTCGATTTCATTATTTCTGTCTATATATATAGCTCTAGGTCTATTACTTATTTGAGTGGATCATGGGGCTTACGCCCCACGCTCGCCTAGTTACTGAAGCCGTGGTCGCCTTCGACGTAGTAGCAGTCGGTCGAACGCAGGACTTCCACGCCGCCGGCGCGCTTCAGGCGGCTGCGGTACAGCGGCCAGACCGTGCTGCGGTGATAGAAGTCGGGCCGGCCTTCGATGTCGCCGTAGATATAGAAGTCCAAGTCGTTGGGTTCGGTGACTTGCATGCCCGGCAGGATCGGCGGGGCTTGCTCCGGTTCCAAGGGGTGCACCAGTTCCGGGCTGACCAGAATGATCAGTTCCGTCTCGTCCTTGGAGATCGTGCGGTTCGCGGTGAGGAAGTTCAAGAACGGAATGTTCCCCACCAAGGGCAGGCGGGCGATGTCGCCGCGCTGCTGCGACTGGATCAAGCCGGCGATGGCCAGCACCTGGCCTTCCCGCAGATCGACGGTGGTCGCCGCCGTGCGGGTGTCCAGACCGAAGATGCCGTTGACCGAGTTGTTGCGGTTGATCGTGCTGAAGGTCGGGGCGACTTGCAGGCGGATGCGGTCCTTGTCGAGCACTGTCGGCGAGAACGAGACCTGCGTGCCGAAGCCTTTGAAGGTCGTCGTCGCCGCTTGCGCTCCGCCCACGCCGACGACCGTCGGGACCGCGAACTGGCCGCCTGAAAGAAAGTTCGCCGTCCGCCCGCTGAGGACGACCAGGTTCGGCTCGGCGAGAATCTTCGCGGAGCCGTTGGTCTCCAAAGCCCTGAGGAGGAGGTTGAAGCTGTCTTCATCGAACGTGCCGGTCAACAGCACGTTGCCGCCCGCTCCGAGGATCGAATTGAAGGCGAAGTCGCCGACGTTGATGTTGAAGTCGGCTCCCAAGGTCCGCACGGCGGAGCGTTTGAGTTCGGCGATCCGCACCTTGAGCAGCACCTGTTTCTCGCCGGGGACTTCGAGCATGTTGATCATGTTGCTCGCGGGCAGTTCGGAGGCTTCGGGGAAGGCGTCGGCGACCGCTCCGTCGGCGACCGTCTGTCCGCCGCCGCCGAGGGCCGAGTTCTGGCCGCCGGAGTTCGCCCGCAGGATGGATAGAATCTGCGTGGCTTCTTCCTCGTCGCGGGCCTGGCCGCGGATGATGACTTTGTTCGCGATCGGGATCAACTGCACCCGGCTGTTGGGGAAAAACTCGTTGATCATGTCCTGCAGTTCGCTGTATTCCAAGCGGCGCATGGCATCGACGGCGTCGTCCTTGGTGACGGTGACGAGCACGGTGAGCAGCTGCGGGTTGGCTTCCGTGCCGGTCCAGACCGTGACGGTCGTGCTGCCGGTCTCGCGGCCGATGAGTTCGATCTCGCGGGTGCCGAAGGGCACGATCTCGACGAGCGTGGGGTCGGCGATCGCGGTGCGGAACACGGGCTGCTTCATCCTCAGGATCTTGGCCCGGCGTTTGGTGACTTCGATTTCGACCTCGGTGGTCAGGACCTCTTCGACGAGGTTGTTGACCTTAGCCTTTAACGCGGCCGAAGCTGTCGGATGGGGCTGAGCGGTGAACACGGTGTCCGCCGGAAACGCAGGCACCTGCGCGGACCGGGGCGTCTGTCCCGCATCGTACGCTGCAGGAAACTGCGGTTGCCCGACGGGCGGCAGTTGCGCGGACCGCGGCATTTGCGTGACAGGCGGCGTCACCCGCGGCGCACCCGCGCGGCGTCTGCTGCGCCGATGGGGGCGTCTGCCCGGAAGCCACCGATCCCAGACCGGCCATCGCCAATCCCAACACCGATTTCGCAAAAAGATTCCGAATCGCAGGCACGACGACGGCTCCCCAAAGAAAAAATCCCACCCCCGCCACCCGAAGCCTCAACCACCCGAGACCTCCTCCTGGCGAGGGAGACCATTGGCTGTCCTCAAACATCGGACAAACCCGCTCAAATCTCAAAACGATTTTCGGATTTGTGCCGGTTTTAACGATTGTGCCGAAGAAATGGGCATTCCAAGATCGCCTAAATTGCGCCATTCCATGCAAAATGCCCGCTTTGCTGCCGCAACGGGCGCAAAAACGGGCTTGGAGAGTTGTCTGGAAATCGACGGATTGGCGGCGGTTAGCGGGCTGGGTTTGCCGAGGCGATCGGGGGGGCCGTGTCCAATCCATCCGTGTTGGGAGCGTCCGAAGCGGCTTTTTTCAAGATGACCCCCAAGGCGGCGAGGGCGGCGGGGTCTTGGGGCGCGTCGGACTTTTCAAAGATCGGCCGGATTTGGATGCGCTGATCGCCAAGATACCGCAGCTCGAAATCCAGCACCAGGGTCGTCCCCGGCTGGGGCAGCCACAGGGTGAGATTTTTCACCGGCTTGGTGCTGGCAATCGGCAGCGCGGAAGAATCGTAGCGATAGATGCCTTCCACCAATCCCGTATTTTGGGAATTGTAGAGCACCGATCCATTTTCGCGGAACCGGATGGAAACGTCGCCGTTGTACCAGCGTCCCAACAGCTTGGACGGCCGAGCCAATCCGCAACCAAGAAACGAGGAAGACGCGAGGGCGAGGAACAGAAGGAAGAGCCGCGAACGTCGGGAAGGCATGAGGTATGACTCGCAAAGTTTGGGAGAGGTGTCAATCCGTTGGTTCGTGTGCATACCGCGTGCCGATTCGGTGGTGGCGTTCCGGCCCGCGATCCGGAATTTTTGCGAAAAGGAGCGGGGGCGGGCGGGTTTCCATTCGGAAACGGTGTTTCGCCGCGTTTACAGTTCTTTAGCGGGGCCCTGGCATTAACGCTGCGGAGTTTGGCCGCGGGAAATCCATTCCGTGGTGTCCGGGGGCGCGCCGTCGCGGTTGACCTCGATTACGGACCGGACCAACTGATACGCCAACTGGATCACCCCCACGCTCAGCAAAAGGCCGACGAACCAAACCGCGATGGTCGTCGAAGACACCGCCGGCTCGGCCAGGCTTTGCCAAATCGATTGCAACAGTCCGTAAACGACGAGCAGGGTTTTGAACTCCGTCGGCCCGAAGCTCGCCAGCGTGAATTCGCCGATCATTTTGGCTTTGATGTTGGTCAACACGGCCGTGGCATACAGACACAGAACCGCGGCCACGGCGAGGTCCCATCGCCCGCAGGACACGCATAGCCCGATCAAAAGGTACGAGAACGAAAGCGGGTCCAAGAAGTGGTCGAGCAGCTCGCCGCCGTTTCGGCATTGGCCGGTCCGGCGGGCGTGCGTGCCGTCCAAGAGGTCGGCGATGTGGCTCAAAGCCACGCCGCACGCGGCCAAAAGTCCGCCCCACCAGAATCTCGTGGAAAACGCAAACCCCACCGCACCCGCCGCGGCGAGGAGATGCCCCGCGACCACGATCGCCTCCGGCGGCAGCCGTTTTGGAATTGGAAACCAGTCGTACCGGGCCTTGATCGGATTCGACAAATACGGATCCAAAACGCTGTGCGAAACACGCTTTCCCACGGAAACACCTCATAAAACAGGAACAGGAATCGTGATAATACCAACTGCTGCTTCAGGCGGATCCTGCGGGGAGATGTCACGCGGAATTTCCGTGGATTCTTATGGCCCTCCGTCTCCACGTTTGTGTCCGTGCCGAATGTTTTTTACTTTAGCTTACATCGGGCGAGTAAATCCCGCCCTTGGCAAATTCGTTTTCTCTCATTGCGGAGCCGAGATCATGCTGAGGCCAATCGACAAAGCGCAACGAATCGGACTGACCTTGCTGTGCGGCCTTTTGCTGATGCCCCGGTTCACCTTGGCCGAGGAAAACTCGCCACTTTCCGCCTCGGCTTTGAAAGATCTGAATGCCAACGTGCTGGGCGAAGAGGGTTCTTCGCAGCGGGAGCGGATGCTGTCCGACGATGCCCGCGCCCGGTTGCGGGAGGCCAATCGGCGGGAAACGCGTTTGTGGCGGGGGATCGATTCCCGCACCGCGTGGGAGGCGTATCGCGACAAGCGGATCGCAGCCCTGCGAAAATCCTTGGGGCAAACGCCGGCGGTGCCCAATCCTTTGCCCATCAAAGTCACGGGCGAGATCGAAGGCGACGGGTACAAAATCGAAAAGCTCGTCTTCGAGAGCCGGCCCGGTTTGTGGGTCACCGCGAATTTGTATCGGCCGGAATCGCCCAAGGCCTCGATGCCCGGGATTCTGATTTGCCACAGCCATCACAACCCCAAAACGCAAAACGAACTCCAGGACATGGGCGTGATGTGGGCCCGCACCGGCTGCCTGGTGCTGGTGATGGATCAACTCGGCCACGGTGAACGCCGGCAGCACCCGTTTCGCTCCGCCGAAGATTTCAATGGATCGTTCCGCGTGAGCCGGCAGGATTATTACTTCCGCTATAACGTCGCTTTGCAGTTGCATCTCGTGGGCGAAAGTTTGATCGGCTGGATGGCGTGGGATCTGATGCGGGGCGTCGATCTGCTGCTGTCCCGGCCGGGCGTCGATCCCAAACGGATTCTTCTGTTGGGGGCCGTCGCCGGCGGCGGAGATCCCACGGGCGTTACGGGGGCGTTGGAGACCCGCCTTGCCGGAGTCGTCCCGTTTAACTTCGGCGGACCGCAACCCGAGACAGGTCGGCTCGGTGAAGATGCCGAGGACGCTTTCAATTACGCCGGCAGCGGGAGTTGGGAATCCACGCGAAACCTCAGGCTCTCCGCGCGGGACGGCTTTCTGCCCTGGGTCATCGTGGGGGCGACCGCTCCACGGGGACTCATCTATGCGCACGAATTTACTTGGGACCGCGAACACGACCCCGTGTGGATGCGGCTGAATGCCATTTTTGATTTCTACAAGGCGGGCGATCGGATCTCTTCGGTCCACGGCTACGGAGCGGTCACCTTGAGTTCCGACAAAGCCTCGCATTGCAACAACATCGGCCCGGCGCACCGCAAGGGAATTCACGCGGCATTCCAAAAATGGTTTGGGATGGAAATCCCCGACGAGGAATCCCGCGACCGCCGCCCCGCGTCCGAACTGCTCTGCCTCGAAGGAAACGCAGCGGCGAATATCTCTTTAACGCCCGTCCACAAACTCGCCGACCAGTTGAGCGAGGAGCGTCTGGCCAAAGTCCGAAAGCAAGTCGAAAAGCTGCCGGCTTCAAAACGCCGGGAGCAACTCAAAAAACTCTGGGAGGACAAACTCGGCGATGTCGCGCCCTATCCCGTCAAAATCACGAACACGAAAACGGAAACCCAAGCGGGCATGCGAATCGAGCGGTTTGTGCTGACCGGCGAGCGGGAGATTCGCGTGCCGGTGTTGTTGTTGACTCCGCAAAACCCCACCGACCGCAAACAAGCGGTGGCCGTGATCGTCACTCAATCGGGCAAAGCCGACTTCTTAAAAGAGCAGCCGGAGACGGTTTCCGCTTTATTGGAAAACGGCGTGGCGGTGTGCCTGCCGGATTTGCGGGGAATCGGCGAAACCCGGCCCGGAAATGGACGCGCACGCCAAAGCTGGGCGACTTCGCTGTCCGCGACGGAGTTGATGCTCGGCCAGACCCTGCTGGGATCTCGGCTCAAAGATTTGAGGTCCCTGTTGGCGTATCTGCGGACGCGGAGCGAGTTCGATCCCCGGCGGCTTGCGGTGTGGGGAGACTCGTTGGCGAAGGTCAATCCGCCCGGACGCAACCTGCGGGTGCCGCGGGGCATCGACAATTCTCCCGATCAGGCGGAGCCCGGCGGCCCGCTGTTGGCATTATTCGCGGGGTTGTTCGAGGACGACTTGGCGGGCGTGGTGCTGGCCCGCGGCGGGCTGGTCAGTTGGCGGTCGCTGCTCGACAGCGAGTTTTTGTATGTCCCGCACGATGCGGTGATTCCCGGCGCGCTCGCCGTGAGCGATACCGCGGACATCGCAGCCGCGCTCGCTCCCAAGCCCCTGTGGATCAGCGGCCTGGTGGACGGGCAAAACCGGCAGGTTTCGGAGAACCGGGCGGAAGAAACCTACGCCAAGACCCAACAGCGGTTCGCGACGGCGAATGCCTCGGATCAGTTTCGCCTGAAAGCCGGGGACGCGGACCGGGCCAAAACGATCGTGCTTTGGTTGGTGGAACAAATGAAGTAGTAAAAGGACGTCCGCTAGACGCTGCGTTGGGCGTCGCGATGCTGTTTGCGGAGCCGGCGGCGTTCCTTTTTGCTCAGACCTTTGAGTACGTCGGGATCGAGCGGTTGGTCCACGCGGAGTTCTGGCGTCTTGCCGCCGGGAGCGGTCGCGGGGTTTTCCTCTGCTGTGGTGGGCTGGGCGGATGTGGGTTCGGGTCGGCTGGCCGGTTTTGTTTCCGCCGGCGGAGGCGCGGATTTTGAGGCCTGGGGTTTGGCGGGCTGTTTCGCCGTCTCGGATTCTTTGGCTGGCTCTTGAGGTTCGGCCGCCGTTTTCGGAGTTTGCACTTTGGCCTCATTGGTGGCCGGCGCGGCAGCGGGTTTTGCCTTCGGATTCGCTGGTGATTTTTCGGAACGTTTTTTCGCGGGCTGGTTGCCCCCGTTTTGTTTTGCTTGACCGCTGGCGGCGTTTGAGGTTGGGTCCGTTTTCCGTTTCCACAGCACCGGCGTTTTCAGTTTGGGCCTGGGAAGTCGGCCGATGAGGGTTTTGATGCCTTGGAAACATCGGGCCCAAAGCGAAGGCCGATAGATCGGCGGCTCGGCGGAAATGTGGATCACAAATCGCGCGTGAACCAAAAAGCTCACGAACAGCGCGGTGCAGGTCAGCATTTGGAGGCAGGCTCCGCTGAATTGCCGGGCGGGATCGTCCCAGCCCGTGCGGTCGATTCCCAGGCGAAACAGGCACGCCCCCAGGCACGCGGCCGCGGAAAGCCAAAGCAGCAGCGAACTCGCCGTCGAGTCCCGCATGTCCGCGCGGAGCTTCCGCCACAAGATACCGGCGAGAATCAAGCCGGGAACCATCCAGCACAGCACGTCCCGCTGGGGAAACCGGGCCGACCACAGCCAGCAGATCGTGTCGCTCCAGGCCCAATGCCAATCGCCCGCCAAACTGCCGGCGGCGAGCATCGACCCGACCGCCGACCACAGCCAGAGGTGATACCGCCCGCCGAAGTCCCGCAGGCTTTGCGAGCGCGCCCACCAGATCAATAGGGCTGTCTGCCCGCTGAAGAGGAGCACGGCCGCGTGAAACATCCGGGCCAATGCCCCGCCGTGGGGATGCACCAGCCGCGTCCAGCCGGGACCGAGCGTGCGGGAATCGGCCGTGCTCAAGGACGCGGCGAGAATCCCCGCCCCCGCCAGGAACACCAACGCCCCCACGAGCGAAATCTTCCAGCCCTTCGGCGAGATGACTTTGCGGAGCGGGAAATGCGTGATCTTGACTTCGGCTTCCGCCGGTTCATCCGGCTCGGACGGCGAAGATTTCCCCGAAGCGGACCCCGGCGAACGTTCCGACTCGTTGCTTGCCAGCCGTCGGCGTCGGCGTTCGTCGAGCGTTCGCGAACCGGCAAACCGAGCGGTCATCGTTTCAGGTTCTCCCTCGCAGGCCTCATCCGGGTCTCAAGCGCACGTTCCGCGCAAGAGCATACTCCCACTCATCGGTCAAACCCCCAGGTTTTCATGTGCAGCGAACGCAAAAACCTTCGAGAAACGGCAATGTCATTTTGGCAGGGCCGAATATGCTGCCATTTTGACACAATGTAACACCACGCCATTTTGACAGGTTTTTGGGAGGATCACGAGATTCCCGGCGGATTCCTTGGCCGCTTCCAGAAATGGTCTTGCATCTCAAGTTGTTTCGCATCAAATACTTAATGCAGAAGATCAACGATGACTTGCTTGAGAAATCGTATTTGGCACACAGATTGCTTTTCCCTTGGCAAACGTTTCTCGGCCGTTCTTGAGTCGACCTTCCCGCCCGGAGGGGCAGGAGAAGAAAACCCCGTTTGTCTGCTGCGAAGAAGGTGCGCGCCGAGATCGATTCCGAACCCGAAACCAATAAACATCCATTGTTTCATTTTGGAGGAGTTTGCCATGAGAACGTTGTTGAACCCTTGGAATCCCTGGCAGGAGTTGGATCAGATTCAGCAGGAAATGAACCGCTTGTTTGGCCGGCGGGCGGGGAATGTGTCGCCCGCGCGGGTGTTTCCCGCCGTGAATCTGTGGGGCGATGAGTCGACGCTCGTGCTGACGGCCGAGATTCCCGGCATCGATCCCGAAAAGCTCGACATCACGCTGAACCGCAACACGATCGTCATCAGCGGCACCCGCGAGGTCGGCCAGCCGCAGGAAGGCGAATCGTATTATCGCCGGGAACGGCAAGGCGGCGAGTTTTCCCGGACGTTGGAACTGCCCGTCGAGATCGATCCCGATTCCGCCGAGGCCAATTATGAAAAAGGCGTGTTGACGCTCCGCCTCGCCCGCCCCAGCGAACACTGGCCCAAAAAGGTCGTCGTCAAAGCCCAGTAGTCAAGAGTCGGCGACCCCCATAATTTGACCCCATTCGATCATTCCTTCCCGAGAGGAGGTTTTTCCCATGTCCGATCAAACCCGTTGCACCACCGAAGCAGTCACCCCCGAACCGCAGGAAGTCAAAAACCACAACGGCAATGGAAGCCGGCTCGTCTTTCGCCCGCACGTCGATCTGGTCGATTCGGGAGACGTCATCACGCTGTGGGCGGACCTGCCCGGCGCGGATGAATCGTCGGTCGATGTCACCCTCGAAAAAAACACCCTGACGATCAAAGCCAAGGTCGAACCGCCCGCGTTTGAAGGCGTGAAACCCTTCTCGCGGGAATACCAGGTCGGCGACTACGAACGGTCCTTCATCATTTCCGACGAGATCGACCGCGACGCCATCGAAGCGGTCGTCACGCAGGGCGTCCTCAAACTGACGCTGCCCAAGAGCCGAGACTCCGCGATGCGAAAAGTCGCCGTCAAACGGGGATAGTTTCGCGGCTCGCGTTTGCTACAATCAACACAGGCTCGGTTTCTCGCGGGAGATGGCCGAGCCTTGTTGTTTGACGGCGTAAAGACGGGAGATCGTTTTGATGAGAGAGGCCCTTTCCTTCGGCGGGATGATATTGTGCGGCGGAAAGAGTTCGCGAATGGGCCGCCCGAAACATCTCCTGCCCTTCGGCCCCGAAACGCTGCTCCAGCGCGTGGTCCGGCGGATGCGGGAAGTCGTGTCGCCGCTTGTCGTCGTGGCGGCTCCGGGACAGGAACTGCCGCCGCTGCCTGCGGATGTGCTCATCGGGCGGGATGATGTGGAGGGCAAAGGCCCGCTGGCGGGATTGGCGGTGGGGTTATCATTGATGAGGGCCCACCGCGAAGCCGCGTTCGTGTCGTCCTGCGATGCGCCGTTTTTAGAGCCGGCGTTTGTCGAAGCGGTGCTCGATCAACTGGGCGATCACGATCTGGCAATTCCCAAGGAGGCGGCCTATTATCACCCGTTGGCGGCGGCGTATCGGACTTCGCTCGAACCCGCCATTCGCCGGCTGCTCGCGGAAGACCGGCTGCGGCCGTTTTTCTTGATCGAAAACTGCCGGGCGAAGATCGTCGATGTGGAGGACTTGCGTTCGGCGGATTCCGCCGTTGGCTTCGCTGCGGAACACGAATCGTCCCGAAGACTACGAACAGGCCCTCAAAGACGCGGGCTTTCCGACAGACGAAAGTTAAAAACGGTAGGAACGATGACGGCAGGGAAATCAACTCGCGATGTCCGGATGCGGGGGTTTGCGGAACGGCAGCGCGTGGCGGCGGCTTGGAATTGGATCGAGCAAACCGCCCGCGTGCTGGAGTCGGAAACCGTTTCATTCACCCAAGCCTGCGGACGCGTGTTGGCGGAGGATGTGCTCGCGCCGCTCAATGTGCCGGCGTTCGACCGCTCCGCGATGGACGGCTTTGCGGTCAGGGCGGCGGAAACCGATGGGGCCAGCGACTATAATCCCTTGACGTTTCAAGTCGTCGGCCAGTCGCTGCCCGGCTCGGCGTTCGATGGGGCCGTGACTTCGGGAACCGCGGTGCGAATTATGACCGGGGCTCCCATGCCCGCGGGAGCCGACGCCGTCGTCCCGGCCGAGTATGCCGCCGAGACGGACCGGCAAGTGGAACTGACGGCGGCGGTGTCGCCGGGGAAACACGTGGGCCGCGTCGGAGAAGACATCGCCGCGGGCCGCGGCGTGTTCTCGGCGGGTCGGCGATTGCGTCCGCAGGATGTGGGATTGCTCGCGTCTCTGGGACTTGCCCAGGTGCCGGTGTTTCGCCGGTCCCAGGTGCGGATTCTCGTGACCGGCAACGAACTCGTCCCGCCCGGCGAGCCTCGCGGAACGTTTCAGATCTACGAAGCCAATTCGAGCATGCTCAGGGGCCTGATCGACCGCGACGGCGGCGTGTTGGAATCGCAACGCAATCTTCCCGATCAGAAAGACGCCATTCGCGAAGCAATGACCGATCCGGGGGCGGATGTGATCTTGGTGTCGGGCGGGTCGAGCGTGGGGGCGGAGGATCATGCTCCGCTGATTCTCGCCGAGGAAGGCTCGCTCGATCTCCACGGCCTCGCCATGCGGCCGTCCAGCCCCGCCGGCATGGGGCGGATCGGTTCCACGCTCGTGTTTCTGCTGCCCGGCAATCCCGTGTCATGTTTGTGCGCTTATGATTTTTTCGCGGGACGGGCGATTCGCAAGCAAGGCGGCCGCAGTTCCGATTGGCCGCATCGCACGAAACAGGCCACGCTCTCCCGCAAGATCGTGTCCGCGGTGGGCCGGCTGGATTACTGCCGGGTCGTCGTGGGCGAAAACGATCAAACCATCGAGCCGATCGCTCTCAGCGGAGCCTCGATTTTATCTTCCACGACGCGGGCCAACGGCTTCGTGCTGATTCCCGAAGACAGCGAAGGCTACGCCCCCGGCGATACGGTGGCGGTGTATCTTTACGACTGAAGTGATTGTCATGACAACCCCCATTCCCGATGCCGCCCGGCAGCAGCAGTTCTTGAACGTCATCTCCCGCGATGAGGCGGCCGCTCGGTTTCATAGCGCGCTTAAGCTCGAGCCCTTGGGGACCGAGCGTTTGCCGTTGGCTCAACTCTTGGATCGCGTGTTGGCTCTGGACGTGGCTTCGCCCGTCGATGTGCCGGCGTTCGATCGGTCCAACGTGGACGGCTTCGCGGTGCGGGCCAGCGACACCTTTGGAGCAACGGAGGAAAACCCCCGGCGGGTGCGGTTCAATTCCGAAGTGCTCTCGCCCGGCGTGGCTCCGCAGATGATGGTCGATCCCGGAACGGCCACCACGATCGCCACCGGCGGCATGCTGCCCCGCGGAGCGGACGCCGTCGTCATGGTGGAAGACACCGACGTGGTGGAGACCCACGAAGGCCCCCGGCTGGAAATCACCCGCGCGGTGACCGCCGGCCAAAACCTGACCTTCGCCGGGACCGACATGGCCCGCGGCGAAACGGTGCTCAGGCGGGGACAGCATCTCTCGTCCCGCGAAGTGGGCGTCTTGGCAGCGGTGGGTTTGGCGGAAGCCGAGGTCTTTCGCCGGCCGCGGATCGCGATTATCTCGACGGGAAACGAAATCGTCCCGCCCGGCGAACCCTTGCCCGCGGGGGCGGTTTATGATTCGAACCTGGCGATCCTCTCCGCCGCCGTCACCGAGCAAGGCGGGGAACCGGTGCCGCTGGGCGTCGTCAACGACGATGAAGCCGCCCTCTCGCGAATCCTGGACGAAGCCTTGAAGTACGATGCCGTGATCCTTTCCGGCGGAACGTCGAAAGGGGCCGGGGATCTCTCGTACCGCGTGGTCAGCCGGCAGGTGACGGACCCCGGCATCGTCGCGCACGGTGTCGCGTTAAAACCCGGCAAGCCGATTTGCCTTGCCGTCACCGCCGGGAAGGCCGTCGTGATTCTGCCCGGATTTCCCACGTCTGCGATCTTTACGTTTCACGAATTTGTCGCTCCGGTGATTCGCCGATTGGCGGGACGGGCCGAGGCCGAGCGCGAAACCCGTCGGGCGACATTGCCGCTTCGCATCAATTCCGATCGCGGACGCACCGAATACATGCTCGTCAGCCTCGTCCACGGCGAAGGCGGACTCGCGGCCTATCCGATGGGCAAAGGCAGCGGCTCGGTGACGACCTTCAGTTGTGCCGACGGCTTTCTGACCATCGGCCAGCAAACGGAAATCCTCGAAGCCGGCACCAAAGTCGAAGTGCAGCTTCTGGGGCGGTCGCTGGAGATTGCCGACCTCGTCGTCATCGGCAGCCATTGCATCGGTTTGGATTTGCTGCTCGGCGTGATAAACGAACGCGGCTATCGGGCCAAATCGCTGTTCGTGGGTAGCACGGGCGGACTGACCGCCGCCAAGCGCGGCGAATGCGACCTCGCGGGCGTGCATCTCTTCGATCCAAACACCGGCGAATACAACACGCCGTTTCTCACCGAGGGCCTGGACCTGATCCCCGGCTACCGGCGGATGCAGTGCTTGGTGTATCGCCCGGATGATGCGCGGTTTGCCGGCGCGACATCGATCGAAAAGTTTTTAGAGATCGCCACGCAGGCGGAGAACTGCAACATGGTCAACCGCAACGCGGGCAGCGGCACGCGGATGTTGATCGACTCGCACCTGGGCGACCGCCGACCTCCGGGGTATGCCCTCCAGCCCAAATCGCACAACGCCGTCGCGGCGGCGATAGTGCAGGGCCGAGCCGACTGGGGCGTCGCCATCGAAACCGTGGCGAAGAACTACGGCCTCGCCTATTTGCCCTTCAAGGCGGAGCATTACGATTTCGTCGTCCCCAAATCCCGCCAGCACCGCCCCGCGGTTCAAGAATTCCAAGCCTTGCTGAAAGACCCGGCGATTGGGCAACGGCTCGAAGCTCTGGGGTTTGAAGTGTCGAATCCTTGACGCAGAAACGCTTTCACACAGCGGCGGTCTCAGCCGCCATCGAAATTGACCAACAAGCCGGCACGAGGTATCCTCAAAAAAGGTTGCCGAGAGGAACACGTTATGCCACCTCGACTCATCACCCTGCTCGCCGGTTTGTCGCTCGTGGTCCCCGCGATTCTGGGCGGATGTGAGCGGCAGGAGACCGGATCGGCCATGAAGACCGTCAGTATCGCCGAACTCGGCAAGGAGACGGATCACCTCCTCTTCTTCAACTACGTGGGAAGCGATGCCGACTTTCACTACTTCACAACCGCGGACGACAAGCAGTACCGGGTCGCACGGTCCGAGTGGAACAACCCGGCGGCATTTCCCGCGGACGGCACGATGCAGTTTTTCATGACAGTGAAGGATGGGAAGCTGACGGTGCCTGACCCGAAGGAAATGTCGAAGCTGTCCAACGACGAGCTGATGCATCACGACCAGAAGCGATGACGGTGGCGCGGATCAAAACCGCGGGGCGAGTTTTTCCACGATCAGGCGGCCGATGTTGAGGGACGCCGTGGCCGCCGGCGAGGGGGCATTGCAGACGTTGATGATCCGGTCGGATTCGACGATCAAAAAATCATCGACGAGCGAGCCTTCGCGGTTGAGCGCTCTGGGCGCGGACGCCGGCGGGGGCTGGCTTTAGATGCTCGCCGCGGATTTCCGGGATCAGCCGCTGGAGGGCTTTGACGAACGCCCCCTTGCTGAACGACCGCCATTGCTCGTAGAGGCCCATCCGCCAATGCTTCTTCGCCAGCCGGAGAAAGCCGGGATAGGTCAGCGACTCGAACAGGTCCCGCAGGTTGATGTCGGTTTTTTTGTAGCCTTCGCGGGCGAACGCGAGCACTGCGTTCGGGCCGCATTCCACGCCGCCGTGGATCATCCGCGTGAAGTGCACGCCCAAAAACGGGAAGCTCGGATCGGGGACGGGATAAATCAGATTCCGGCAGAGGTGCTCGGCTTCCGGCAGAAGCTCGTAATATTCGCCGCGGAAGGGCACGATCTTGGCGTTCACCTTTTGGCCGCTAAGTTTGGTCACGCGGTCGCTGTAGAGGCCGGTGCAGTTGACGACGTAATCCGCTTCGCAGTCTCCTTGCGTGGTTTCTAAAACCACGCGGCCGTTGTGCTGCGGCATGCCGCGGACTTTGGAGTGGAGCAGAATCTCGCCGCCCGCTTCTTTGAGCTTCTCCGCGAGTCGGCGGCAGACTTCTTTGTAATCGACGATGCCCGCTTCCGGGACGTGGATCGCGCGGACGCCCGCCGCGTGCGGCTCCAATTCCTTCAACCGGCCGGCGTCGATCATCTCGCATTTGACGCCGTTGGCCTGGCCGCGCTCGTAAATCCGCTCGAGGGCCGGGAGCTCGGCTTCTTCGACCGCGACGATCACCTTGCCGCAGACATCGTAAGGCAGGCCTTCTTGTTCGCAGAACTCCTGCATGGCGAGCTTGCCCTCGCGGCAGTTGATCGCCCGCAGCGAACCGGGCTTATAATAGATGCCCGAATGCAGCACGCCCGAATTGTGCCCGGTCTGGTGGTGGGCGACCTCGGCTTCTTTTTCGAGGACGATGACCCGCTTGCCGGGGTATCGCCGCGTGAGCTGCCAGGCGGTCGCCAGGCCGACGATTCCGCCGCCGACGATGGCCACATCCGCACGATGTTCGGGCATATTCTCCTCAGACTGGTTAGGGCTATGAAACGACAAAGCATGTGCAGGGCGCACGTTGATGCAAAGCTCGTCAGTACTTTACACGAAAGTTCCGCCAGAACGCAGCGTGTCGCGGGTGAGCCACAAAGCGGAAAATGAACCCGTCGCCCCGTGTATCACAGAATCATGGTTCACAAAATCATGCAAAGCCAGATGGCACACGCCACCGCAATTTCACTCAGGAAGAATGCGAAGCTTCGCGGGCGGAGGCGTCTTCGTGTTCATCGTCGCCGGCGTCCGCGGCGCAGGATTGGGCGTCTTCTTTGCCTTGGCATTCCGGGGCGGGGTTGGTGCAGGCGTCGCAGAGGGTGCGGCCGGTTTCGTCCTGCAGGCCTGCGAGGCCTCCGCACGATCCGGTGATGCGGCGGTTGCTCAGAATCACGCCCACGGACATGAACAGCACCGCGAGCAAAAAGACGCCGGCTGCGAGGAGCCAGGTGGTCGTCATGTTGGATTCCGTCTTGGTAGGGAAAAGAGCTTCAAAGGCGGGCGTGGGTTTTTCCACGAACCCGCGCCGTCGCGGACGATCAACAGCGCCGCGACGTTGTGTTTTGCCGCCCAATTATATCCCTCGTCCGGCCCCAAGACCATGAGCGAGGTCGCATAGGCGTCGGCCAGCATGCAGTTCTCCGCAACGACCGAAGCCGCGGTGAGCCGATGATCGACCGGCCGGCCTTCGCGGGGGTCGATCGTGTGGCTGTATTGCTTTCCGCCGATCACCACAAAATTGCGGTAATCGCCCGAACTCGCCAGAGATTTGCCCGACAGTTCGATCGCACGCTGCACGCCGCGCGAGAACGGCGTCGGGGTTTCGATGCCGATCCGCCACACCGTTCCGTCCGGCTTCTTGCCCTTCGTGCGGACTTCGCCGCCGATCTCGACCATGTAATCAGCAATAAAATGTTGCTCCAACAGCTCCGCGACCTGGTCGACGCCGAACCCCTTGGCAATGGCCGACAGATCGACGTACACGTCCGGGCGGGATTTTTTCAAAGCGGGTGGATCCTCGCGGACGCGCAAAAGCCGATAGCCGACGCGAGATTTCGTTTTTGCGATGGCGGCCTCGGCGGGCAGCTTGTGTTCCTGTTTCTCCGGGCCGAAGCTCCACAGATTGACCAGCGGCCCCACGGTCACATCAAACGCCCCGCCCGTTTGCCGGCTGACATCCAGCGCGGTTTTGACAACGCGGGCGAACTCCGGCGAGACGGGGAACCAATCGGTTTTCTCGTAGCGGTTGAACTGCGACAGACTCCGAGTCCTTTTGCCAGGTGGACATCTGCCGGTTGACCTCGGCCAGATTGCGGTCGATCTCCGCTTGCAGGGATTCCGCCGTCAACTCCGCCGGCAGCGAAGAGACCTTGACCGAGTAGGTCGTGCCCATCGTTTTTCCGGCGAGTGAAACCAGTTCGCCCGCACGGGCTGAAGCGAAAGTCTGGCCGAAGAGCAATACGCCCAAAACGGACAACGCCCGCAGGGGAATTCGTGGATTGTTCGTCATCATGGCGTAAGAATACGTTTTCCGGCGGCAACCGCACAAGCGGACCGTTTTCCATATGACGGAATGGGCAGATGATTTTGGGGCGTGGTGATCGCCAAACCACGCCCTTCGCTGCGCTCAGGGGCGTGCCACCCAAACCGCTCGTTGTTTTGTGCCGAATGTGGCTAACTACAGTTTCGGCGGGGGCGGGGGTTTTGGTGTGGGTTTGGAGGGTTTGCTCGGCGGGGGCGGCGGCTGGAAATATGTCTTAAACTGCACGCCCGATTTGCGTTTGAGCTCCCACTCCGCCCGGCGGGCCCACGGAGATCCCGCGTGCTCCCGCTGCACCGCCTGGAGACCCGCGACGGCTTGATCGTAAACCGCCTGGAGTTCCTCCGGCGTCACGCCCAGGAATCTTTGCTGAACGTCATCGGGCATCACGAAGTCCGACGGGTCTTCGCGAATGTACCAGCGGTTGTGCTTCGGATTCTTTTGGAGGACGGCCGGCACGCCTTTGCGGGCGAACTGCTCCAAGCCGATCGCATACTCGAACAGCCGCACCTGATACCACAACAACTGGGCGGAGATCAGATCGTAGTTGGCCCGCCAACGCCTCGACGGTTCGGAATCGCGAAGCTCGCGGACGTTCGCCAGATGCCGGCGGGCTTGCTGCATCACGCCCAAGATCGCCTTGATCTGCTGCAGCCGCTCTTGCACTTTGGGGCCGTAGCTTTGGGGGAGGGTGTTAAACCGCTCGCCGGTCTCCTCCGGGTCGGGAAGTTCCAGGCCTTGGGCGCGGGGGTTGTACGGATTGAGCATCGCGATCACGTCCCAAATCGCCTTGCGGAATACGCTGTTGTCGCGGTGATCCTGATAGATCCGCCGGGAACTCAAATCGGGAAGATACTCCCGCAGATTGAGCATCTGGTTTTCGCGGTCGTCCAGGTCGTTCAGGTTCTCTTGCTCGCCCGGCAGTTGGAAGAAAATCCCGCCGGTGTTCCGGCACAAGCGAACTTGCTCGT
This sequence comes from uncultured Planctomycetaceae bacterium, assembly GCA_963815195.1. GTDB lineage: Bacteria > Planctomycetota > Planctomycetia > Planctomycetales > Planctomycetaceae > CAWAVN01. The sequence goes on along the minus strand of CAWFGE010000022.1, from coordinate 72,656 downwards.
AAGGGCCAAACCCGCTCATGTGGGAGTCGCGCCGCCGGCGAAAACCGTTGTATTGGAGTTGCTCGGCAAACGGGGTTTCGGGGCCGCGGCGGATCGGCAGATAAAACAGCCGCCCGGTCTGCGGCTGCCGCCAGCGGACGTGCGCATACAGCGAACCGAACACCGATTCCCGGCCCAGGATGTAAATCGGAGCCTTCGCATTTCGCGCTTCCTGCAGGGCGTCTTCAACGAACTGCCCATCGTCGCCCGATTCGTCGCTGACAATCACCAGCACGAGTTTGCGTTTGTTCCGCGCGGCCATCTGGTGATATTCCTTCACCACTTGCACAATCGCCGAGCACGTGTTCTCGGTGCCGGATTTATCGACCGGAATCTTGTCGATCGCGGCCATCAGGTCGTCGGGGTTGCTCGTCGGGCGGGGCGTCTGTTGGTGCGGTCCCGCGCCGAAACTGGTGATCGCCGTGAGCAGCACGTCCTTCAGCTTTTTCCTTTCCGTCGCCGCCGGCCGCTTCGTCGGTTTCCACCAGCTTCAGCTCTTCATAAACCCGCTTCAATCGGCCGCGGATTTCTTGCTGGTCGTCCTTCATGCTTTCCGACTCGTCGAACATCCACACGACGAGCAGTTTGTCGTTCCGCAACAGCCGGATCAGTTCCTGCGTCAGCCGGTCGAGAGCCGCCCCGTAGCCCTCCACCACGTCGCCCACTTCCCCGGTGACCTCGGCTTCGCCGAGTTCCTGGTTGAGCAAATCCGCCCCCGGCAGCGCCTGCGCCGCGATTTGCACTTTGACCTTCGGGTTCTCGATTTTCTCTTGGACTTCGATTTTTTTGATGTTCGCGAGCGGAGCATTCGATCCCCCCACCGACGTCGAAACGCTCCCCGCGACGAAGTTCACGCTCGTCGCGGCTTCCATTTGCTGGTCCAATTCCTGAACCACCTCGTCCACCGGCCGCTCTTCATCCATCATCACCGTTTCGAGATCGAAAGGCGTCTCGTGAATCGGCGTGGTCTGCACAATAAACCACAGTCCCAGCAAAATCGCGCTGTGGACGACCGTGGAAACGAGAAACGGAGAAGCGCTTTGGCGGAATTTCATCCGAAAAGCCCCTTAAGTTAACTGCGCGATTCGCGAAATGCCAAATCGAGCGAAATGGGTGGGAAACGCCGGGACTCTCCCCAACATAAAAATCTACCGATCTATTCCAGAATCTCATTTCGCTGGGAAAATGTCAAGGTGATCGTGGAAATCCCGAGTCATCCCGGCGGGATTCTTCGATCGCCTCAGAGTTGGTTCTCGGCACTTGTTGGTTTAGACTGAGAGGAAATTGATTCTTCCCACAAAATCCAACGGGTAAAACCCAACCCCTCCCCCAAAAGTCGGGATCGACGAGGTTTATTGATGTATTTGCTGAAGATGGCCAAGCGCGTGATTTGGGAAACCGACAAACGCCTCTTATGGAAGCTGGCGTGGAACATGGGCTGGAAGGGCATGCGCTCTGTGCAGAAGCACAAACGCCGGCTGAAGCGGGGCGAATACTTCCCGCCGTTTTTGTACGTGTCGATCATCAATAGCTGCAACCTCCGCTGCCAGGGCTGCTGGGTCGATGTGGCCGCCAAGCAGGAAACCCTCGACCTCGACAACCATGAACAAGCTCATCAATGAAGCCAAGGCGATGGGGAACGTATTCTTCGGGATCGTCGGCGGCGAGCCGTTTATGCACCCGCGAGCTGTTCGAGATCCTGGAAGCCCACCCCGATTGCTATTTCCAAATCTTCACCAACGGCCAGTTCATCACGGACGAAAAAGCCAAGCGGCTCCGCAAGCTGGGGAACGTCACGCCGTTGATCAGTGTGGAAGGCTCGGAGATCGTCAGCGACGAACGCCGGGGCCGGCCGGACGTGTTCAACAAGACGATGCAGGGCATCCAGAATTGCCTCAACAACAAAGTCATGACCGGCGTGTGCACCAGCCTCTGCCAGACCAACTTCGACGACCTGCTCACCGAGAAATGGGTGGATCGGCTGATCGAGATGGGCGTCATGTATACGTGGTTTCACATCTACCGCCCGATGGGGCCGGACGCGAACCCGCAGCTGTGCCTGTCGCCGGAGCAGCAACTCCAGGCCCGCCAGTTCGTGGTCGAGATGCGGGCCAAAAAGCCGATCGTGATCATCGACGCCTACTTCGACGGCGAAGGCCAGGCGTTATGTCCCGCGGCCACGGGCATCACGAACCACATCAACCCCTGGGGCGACATCGAGCCTTGCCCGATCGTGCAATTCGCCACCGACAACATCCGCGACGAATCGAAAACCCTGTTCGAGAAATTCAACAGCCCGTACCTGAACGATTTCCGCCAACTCGCCCAGGACACCACGCGGGGCTGCATCGTTTTGGAACGCCCGGAGCTTCTGAAAGAACTCGTCGAACGCCACGCCGCCAAAGACGCCACCGTCCGCAAAACCGCCCTCGCGGAACTGGACGCGATGACAATCCGCACCTCGCAATACAACCCCGGCCACGAGATCCCCGAAAAGAACATCTTCTACCGCCTCGCCAAGCGCTACTGGTTCAGCGACTTCGGCGTCTATCAGAACAAAGACCACACCCAAACGGCGGCCCCGGCTTTGGTGCAGTTGCAGGAGAGCGCGCCAACGCAAGAAGCGGCTCTGACGGAAAATGTGTAGCGTGGGCATCGCCCACCGATCGATAGCAGTCGAGTAGGGCAGGCTCCTGCCTGCCTTCTTCATTTTCTATTGATTGACGATTGCCAAGTAACAGAAAAAGGCAGGCGGGAGCCTGCCCTACAAAAACTTATAGCAAAAAACCAACATGTTGAAAGGGGTGGCTGCACGCACTCGACGTGGCTGAAGAGAAACGAACTCACGCGCTTCGACCAGTGGAGACAACATCACCAATTGGCCCCATTGAACATCAACAAAAGACAAGTCGAAAACAGTCGAATGAGTGTCTTGATCTACTTCCTGGTGAGCGGTTCGAGCGTCACCTTAACGTCCTTGGCGTTATAGAGACGCGACGGGATCTCCCAACGGGTCAAGCCTAGTTCGTAGTTGCCAATTTTAACCTGCTCGCTCATCGGTTTGCCGTGGTTATAATTGAACGTGTGAAGCATCTCATGCACCATGAACCACGGCCGCTTGAACGGGTCGGTCGCACCGTAGAGCCCGTTGAGTGGCATGCTCATCCAAGATGTTTTGCCTCCCACGCGGGCCTGGGCGTTGTGGGTGTTCAATCGCCAGCGAACGTTGATGCGTTGTGGCCCCCGTCTTCCCGTGGTTCGCTTCAATATGGCGAAGCAATGCTCCAATTGTGCCAGGTAGATTTCGGCACGGTCACGCCATGCGGGCGGTGCATGGAGTGAAAGTGTGGCGAACGAAACGGGATGAATTCGTCGGGCGTCAATTCCTGTTCACGCTTGCTCGCCCATTCCCACTTCACGCCCACCCGCACCGTATCAAGAGGATCGGCCAACACCCCCAACTCGACAGCGTCGAGCGGATTCTTTGGTAAGGATCCGCCACCTCGCAGCGTGAACGTTTCACTCCAATCAATCTTGGAACTGCGAACATCAATCTCAATGCCCGACGGATCATTTAATAAACCTTCGACACGGTGTTCTTTCGTCGAGGGCAGCCGAGTGAGAATCTTGGCAAACGCGGACGGTTGCAACTTTCCACCCAAGACGAAACGTTTGATGCGGTCCACCAACACGAAACACTTCCGCGAGACCAACACGCGGCCCGATTCGGCTTCCAGTCGATAGCCAAGATGGAAGAGCGGTCGGTTCGTGACCACTTCGACGCCTTCACGATACGGCACCACCAATTCACCACGCGAATGAACGAGGGTCAACGTCGCGGCTTTGATCGGCGGATTATCCCGCGACAACAAAACCGGTCGCTGGTACCAATGACGACCGGCGGCGGTCACGGTCGCGACCAACTCCAAGCCGTCCCCATCTTCCTCGTCGAGCCGCGGGTGCGTCGGCATGATCAACGCATGTCCCAAAGCCAACGTGTCAGCATCCTCCCCAATCAGCGTGACGTCCAGCCGAGTTTCGGTCGTCGTCAGCAGCTTGGCCGATCGAATCGGCTCGCCATCGTGAACGATGGTTTCGCCTTTCAACCCGAACGATCGAATCGCGAGGTGTCGCAACCCCAACGGTTCGCCATGATGCACGAAGAGCAGACGGATGTTTTGAAGCGTAACGGGCCACGTTGTCGGGTTGTGGTTGATAAGCATCTGGGGCGAACGACAAAACACGACGACCTCGCCAACGGTGCCCGTCAATTCCAATTGATAACGGCCGGGCGAGAGGTCCGCTTTCCAAGTTCCAGGCTTATCCGCTTTCCAGGCGTTGTCGGTCGCTTCAAACCGTCGTTGGTCTTGGTCCCATCGTAGCGTCGTGACATTCAACCCGGATACATCCGCCGAACGAACACCTTCGACGGTGATCGTCACTTTGGAAGCGACCGCCTTACCCCCAAAAAGAGCGAAGAACACGGCACCAATGCCGCACCACCGATCAAGGAAACGCCGTCGCATTGTATGCCTCCGTTGAATCTTGTTCGTGTGTCACATTCGTTGAACGTTTCGACACCCCTCGTTGGGATAGCTAATGGTCAATAGGGCCTACAGTTATTGTAGGATGTGTGAAATGAAATGTTCAAGTCAAGTAGGGCCGGCTGTGCCGGCCTTTTCGACGAAGGGAATCATACTTATGCCCAATTGGCGGCTGGGTATGCCGGCCATTTGGTGCGAGAAAAATCGTTGTGTCAAAAACAAAAGGCCGGCACAGCCGGCCCTACTCGGCTCCAAATGGCCCTGAGTTACCAATCGCTCATCCCGCCGCCAGTCCCGAGCGAATCATCATAGACCGTCGCGGTCACAACGCCTTCAAAGGAAAAAGGAAACGTGCAGGGTCTGCCAGCCGTAACCATCATACTCGAAAGTCTCCCCGCTGCCTTCGGGTAATCCCAATGGTCCGCACAGCGGACCCTACTTCGCTGTCGGTGGTTCAGGCCACCCGGCATACCCAACTTCGCTGACGGTCGCCGGACTTTCGGTGAGGAACCGGTCCTCCTGTTCTGTAAAGATATTGATCCAAAGGAATTCGAGCATGCCGAAGTCGTAGCGGATCAGGTAAGAACGGGCATCAATAGCGACACCCCATGTCTCAGGCTCGCCTTCCGCCCACCAGTGATAACTGCATCCCTGATCGTCGAGTCCCCATGGCAGCAATCCAGGTATTTGAGGGTACGCAACTGGAAATAAGTCCGGTTCTAAGTTGTGATTGAAGTTGACTAATGAAAATCCAGACTTTGCGTAATAGAGTCCTTCATCGCTAATGAGGTCAAGGATTTGCATGAACGCAAAATGAAATCCTTTTCCTCCAATTGTGAATCCCCCAGGTCCATAGTCGCGCATGAATAACAGATAGTCTGAAGGCAATCGAATCGGTGGCCCCAGCTCTGAATTGAGATGATCACCTTTCGGACGCACAATCTCTGGGTCCGGTAGTACAAATTGCTTCATTTCAGCAATCAACTCTTCAGAAGTTCTTTGTGGCATCTGCGCCACCATTTGCGGATTTACGGATGTTGAGGAATCCACATTTCGATCGGCGGAAGACCTCGCTCTGAAATAGCCTCCATAGCTATAGCATTCGGATAATACCTATTTCCGATAAATACAGGAACGATATTGACCAACAAACAGTTTGTGTAGGGCAGGCTCCTGCCTGCCATTTTGAACTTGGCTGACCCCAGCCACCCCGCCGATCGTCGCGCACGCCTTTTTGCCAGCGGGCACACGTCGGGCGATCAAGTCCCCGCACCGTTACTGGAATCGGCGGCGTGTTGGAACGAGTGGCCGGTTTTTAAGCCCGCGACAAACACGACCAGGGCCACGGCTCCCAGGAAGAAGATCGTATCGCCGAGGACGCGCATCCACCGCAGGTTTTGCATAACGGGCGTCTGCAGGAACTCGGCGCTTCGGGCATACCAGTATCCTTGATCCACCGAGGCCCAGGTTTGCATGAGGCCCACGGGCAAGAGGCTCAAGACGCACATCGCCATCAACCCGCCGTTCAGGGCCCAGAACGAAAACTTGAGGAGCCCGTCCCGCCACTCGACGCCGGGGATCAACGCCCGCAGACACACGAGCATCAGGCCGATGCCCAACATGCCGTAGACCCCGAACAGGGCGGCATGTCCGTGGACGGGCGTCGTGTTGAGGCCCTGCATGTAATAGAGGGCGATCGGCGGATTGATCATAAACCCGAACAGCCCCGCCCCGATCATGTTCCAGAAGGCGACCGAGACGAAAAAGTAGATCGGCCATTTGTAGCGTTTGACCCATTGCGTCGTGCGGGACCGCCTGAGGTCTTCCATCGCCTCGAAGCCGACCAGCATCAAGGGCACGACCTCCAGGGCGCTGAACACCGATCCCCAAGCGAGCGCGACGGTCGGGGTTCCCGAGAAGTACAAGTGGTGGCAAGTCCCGATGATGCCGCCGGAAAGAAAAATCGTGGCCGACAGGAGCGCCGCCGCGGCCGCGACGCCGGGGCGGATGAGTTTGAGCCGCATGAAGAAGAAAGCGATGACGGTCGTGGCGAAGACCTCGAAGAAACCCTCGACCCACAAATGCACGACCCACCACCGCCAGTATTCGACCATCGACAGATGCGAATGCTGTCCCCACGTCAAACCGGCCCCGTAAAATAACGCGATGGCGGTGCTCGCGACAGCCAAGAGCATCACCAACTGTTTCTGGTCACCGGTCTGTTTGAGGGCCGGGAGCAGCACGCGGATCATCAACATCAGCCACAATAAAAGTCCCACGAACAGCGCGATCTGCCAGACTCGGCCCAGATCGACATATTCATATCCCTGATGGCCGAAGTAAAACGAAGCGGTATCCGAGGGCATTTTGCCGTGGATGCTCAAGAGTTCTCCGGTTAGGGAGCCGACGACAACCAGCAGCAAAGCGAGAAACAGAACGTTCACGCCCAACCGCTGTCCGCGCGGCTCGTGTTCGCTGACCAAGGGGCCGATGAACAAGCCCGCGGCCAGCCAGGCCGTCGCGATCCAGAACAAGCCCATTTGGACATGCCAGGTCCGAGTCACGCTGTAGGGCAGCCACTCGGAGAGTGGGATGCCGTAAAACCCATCTCCTTCGACGCCGTAATGCGCCGTGACCACGCCCAACAACATCTGCACGAGAATCAGGGCGGAGACGACCCAAAAGTATTTGACGGTCGCCTTCTGCGACGGCGTGGAGACCCACGTGCCCAGCGGATCCGTTTCGGGGAAGTCGGGCGATGGCTTTTCCTCGGTCCGGGAGGCGTGCCACCAGACCAGGGCGGCGATGCCCGCGAGCAGCATGATGATGCTCACGCCGGTCCAGACGACCGTCTCGCCCGTGGGCCGATTGCCGACGAGCGGTTCGTAGGGCCAGTTGTGCGTGTAGGTGATCGTGTCGTCGGGGCGGTTTGTCGTCGCCGCCCAGGAAGTCCAAAAGAAAAACGCCGAGAGCTTCTGCAAGCGGTCCGCGTCGGTGACGGCTCCCGCGGGAATGGCGTAATCGGCTCGCCCGTTGGCAAACACATCGGAGTAATGCTCCCGATTGGCCTGGAATGCTTCGGCCCGGACGGGGTCGATGGTGATCGTTTTCGTTTCGGGGTCATACGTGTTTGCGGCGCATGACCTCCGCCAGCCGGCCCTGGAGTTGTGCTTTCTGCTCGGAGTTTAAGTCCGCATACTCCTTGCCGAAGTCATCGTCGGCCCAGCGGTCGAGAATAAACGTCGCTTCCCGGTGCAGCCAGTCGGCGGTCCAATCCGGGGCGACATAGCTGCCGTGGCCCCACACCGATCCGACTTCCATGCCTCCCAGCGATTGCCAGACGTTTTGCCCGGCCTGGACTTCGCCCGCGTCGATCACGACATCGCCCGCCCTCGTCACCACGCGGTCGGGAATCGGCGGCTGGGCCTGATAGATTCGAGTGCCGATCCAACCCAACACCGCGAAAGACACGACCAGCACGGCAATAAACGACAACCAAAGGCGTTTCATTGCGAATCTTCCGTATCGTAAGAAACTGCTAAAACTCAAACTCGTGAAATTGGGATAAAGTTATCCACATTTTGAGCTTAATGTACTCGTCTTAAGGGACATGTCAAGGTCCACGTATCACGATGCGGCTTTCCAGTGGATCTCCACTCGGCGATCGGTCAAAATGGGACCAGGAGAAACTGTCCGGCCTTTCCACACTTCACATCTTCCACTCCACAACGAACAACGGACCAAGGACCGCGGACAAACCAAGATGGCCCAAGCCCGCCCTCAAAAAACGCTCGCCGATTACGTGGCGATTGCCATCAGTCCGGTGCTGATTATGGTGCTGGTCGGGAGCCTGGTGTTTTTTCTGGAGGAGCTGGGATATTCGGGCGAGTTTCCGGGGCGGCTGAAGTGGGTTTTGTTTTGGTTCGTGTTCGCGGCGGTCTTGATTGCCCGGATTGCGATTGAAGAGGGCAGCCAATACGCGGCGGTTTATACGCTGGCGTTCTGGGGGGCGGTCACGCTGGTCGTGTTCCGCTTTGTGGATCGGCCGATCATCGGGTTTTTGCTGTTGGGCGTGGTCTGGTGGTGCGCGAAAAAGCTGACGTGGGATTGCACGCTGATCGACGATTCGCAGGATGCCTCCGGGCAGGGTTTGCTCCAGATCACGGGACTCGATGACGGCGAGGAGGCTCCCGAGGCGGTGCAGAACGCCCACGCGGACGATGAGGAATCTCTCTCGAAGCCGGCCGCGAACGATGAAGCCCAACCTGAGGAACCGCCCAGCCGCCGGCCGCATGCGCCGGGGTTGTGGGTCGTGTATTTTTCGCTCGCGGCGTTGCCTTTGTTCGGGCTGGGGCAGGTGTTTATTCCCGCGAGCGATGCAGACCGGCGGTCGTCGGCGTTTCGGTATTTGTGGTTTTATGTGGCGGCCGGTTTGGGGCTGCTGCTCACCACGAGTTTTTTGGGGCTCCGGCGTTATCTCAGGCAGCGGAAGTTGTCGATGCCCGCCAAGATGACCGGCCGTTGGATCGGGCTGGGGGCGATGGTTGCGCTCGGGATCTTGATCCTGTGCCTGCTCTTGCCGCGGCCGAATGCAAGCTATTCGGTGACGAACCTGGTGGATACCATCAGCGAGAAAATCGGCGAGGCGTCGGACTATGCGATGGGCAGCGACGACGCCGGCAAAGGCGAAGGCCGCCGGGTCGGCCGCGAAGCCAAGGAAGAGGAATCTCAGAAAAACGGCGAAGGCCAAAAAGGCAACCACGGCGAGCAGCCGGGCCAGACTTCAAAGTCCGATCAACCCGCCTCCGGAGGCCAAGGCAAAAAAGAAGGCTCCTCGTCCAGCAAAGGCGGCAAGAAACCAAGCCAAGGCAAAAAAGGCGACAACGAAGGCCAATCGAAAACCTCCGATCAGCAAAAAGGCCAAGGCGAGCAAAAAAATCAAAAGGGCGAAAACAAAGACCAACAGGCCAACAAAAAAGAACCCGGCGGCGGACAACTCCAATCGGAGAAACAAAGCGATCAGCAAGGTTCGTCGAAGCAGCAATCCCAGTCGTCGCCTTCGAGTTCCGTGGGGAGTTCGGTCGCCAGGATCGTCAAATGGCTGATTTATATCGCCTTTGCGGTGTTCGTGGTGATTTACGTCCTGCGGAATTGGGAGATGGTCGCAGCAGGGTTGTCGCGGTTTCTCAGCGATCTTCGCGACTTGTTGGCAGGTTTGTTCGGGCGAAAGCCCAAAGAGCGAAAACCCGCCGAGGCCGTGTTGGAAGAGCGGCTCAAACAGCGGCCGATCAAACCGTTTGCGGAGTATCCCAACCCGTTCCGCAACGGCATGGAGCGGGACATGGGCACGATCGAGCTGATCGAGTACACCTACGATGCGCTCCAAGCCTGGGGAGCCGAGCACGGCTGCCCCAAACGCCCCGACCAGACGCCGACCGAATACGTGCAGGAACTGGCCCGGCACGATTCGGGCCTGGCAAGCAGCGTGCGGCCGGTGGCGCTTTTGTACCTGCGGGCGGCGTTCTCCACGCGGCCCCCCGGTTCGCAGTCGCACGCCCAACTCAAAAAAGCCTGGAGCAGCCTCGACGGCGCCGCGAGCTTGTCGAGTTGATCGTGAGCGGTACGGCGCTAGCCGCCGGTCTTGACTTGTCGAGTTGATCGTGAGCGGTACGGCGCTAGCCGCCGGTCTTGACTTGTCGAGCCGATCGTGAGCGGTACGGCGCTAGCCGCCGGTCTTGACTTGTCGAGTTGATCGTGAGCGGTACGGCGCTAGCCGCCGGTCTTGACGTTGGGAACGTCGCTTCATCGAAATCGGAGGCTAGCTAGCGCCGACCGCTCACATTGTAAAAGCCTTTGTCAATAAACCATCGTCGTGTCGTCCATGGGCGGATGGATGGTTTGGTCTCCGTGTGAGGATTGGGTTTTCGTCACGGTGTGGATTTTGGGGTGCCGCCATTTCTGCCATTGGTTCTTCACGATGTGCACGGTGACAAACGCCGCGGCGACGGCCATCACGAACGCCCAGAAGCCTTCGAGCCAGAGTCCCTTGTTGAACAGGGACACGGTTTGGGAGACATCGATCACCGGCAGGAACACGAAGCCCACGGCCAGCCAGCTTTCGGGAATCCACGTCCCCCGCTGGGAGACTTGAAGCCCCACAAGCGCCAGATGCACGGTGGCCAGGATCACGAGGGCCGCCGTCATCGCAGCCAGGCTTTGCGTGATCGTCAGCAGAACCGCCATCGGAATGCACACCACCAACAAGGCCAGGCTCAAGTTGCCCGCCAACAGTCGGCACCAGTGATTGTCAAGAATGCGTTTGACCATAATCCTCTTCCTCCTCGAAACGCCGACCGGCTTCCCCTGAAACCGCCCCGGCATCTCCCGCGAGAAACCTTCGAGCCTAGATCGGCCGGTTTTGTTCTCGTTTTGGCGAATCTTGCTTCTTTCCTTTCGTTGCGTTTGACTTGATTGTCCGTTTCACCTTTACCATAAAGAACGAGGTTTGGACGAACGCGGATCATCAAATCCCTGCCGGCCAAGAAAAAAACCCTCCGCCCGGCGGAGGGGCTCTCACCTAACTTCTTCTACCCCAATGCCTTGCGGATTCTTAGTGCGATGGGGACTGACCGGGCGAAGTCTCGGTTGCATCGAGTGACGGGGGCGTCGAGTCGTCCGAATCTGACTGGGGAATCGATTGGCCGTAGAGTTGTGCAGTTTTGCGCAATTCGACCGAGAAGTTATAGATGTCATCGAGGTTGCTGATTGGGTTCTTATTCTCTTGTTTGTCTATGTCGAATGTTCCGATGTATTTTTGCGAAGTATTAAAATGAAGACGACAGATCGGCTTTCGGTTGTTGTTGTCGAGCAAAACACCGCAGTAGCTCTTCGTATCTCGCATGAAGACGCGCTTTGGGTCAACCACTTCGCGGACGATCGATTTCACAATGTGGTAAGCCTCGATTTCTTCTTCCGTTGTGAGGATTTCTGAACGGGCCTCGCCATCCGATCCATCAGTGAACTTGGCGTCTCGTTCCGCAGCAACCTCCAGATTCTCCGTTTCCAACGCGGATTTGAGACGATCATTGATTCTCTCGGCCACGAATTCGTGGAAAGCTTTTTTGGTGATGTCCGAGAATTGATCGCGAACCGTCTTTGTGAGTATGCCGGAGTAAACGCGAGAAGCAAACAAGCGGACGAACTCCTCACTGGGGTTGATCCATTCATCGCGCAAACTGCGTTTGATCGCCTTCGTGTACTTGAGATCGCTGGCCGTCGAAAGAATGTTCTCCAGATCGAAACTTCCTTTGGCGAACTTCTTCAGCTCATTGATGACTCTTTCGTTGAGGTCCAAGATGGAAAACTCGAAAAACGGTTTCTCGTCCATTTTGTTGGGGGCTTCGAAATCCGAATAGAATTGGTAACGGATCCCATTGGTGAGAATGCTAAACCGAGACGGCGTGACAGAAAAATACCGGTAGAGTTGCGTTGGCGTCTCCTTGTCAAGATCGCGATTGATCGGTTTGCACTCGATCAAAATGATCGGGACGCCGTCGAGCATGATGGCGTAATCGACCTTCTCACCCTTTTTGATCCCGACGTCCGCGTGGAATTCCGGAACAACCTCGGTCGGATCGAAGACGTTGTAACCGAGGGCATTGATGAAGGGCATGACCAAAGCATTCTTCGTCGCCTCCTCGGTTAGAAGGTGATCGCGATGCAGGGGAACCCGGCTGGCGATTTCGCGAAGTCGGTCGATCAAATCCATTGCGCTCTCCTTTAAACGGAATTAAAAGCCACCTATTCATTATCTCACCATAGATTCCCTCGTTTATCAATGTACCGTCACGACCAAATGTCATTTTCAATGATGCTCGGCCGGCGCACCTGGATACAGGCTATGTTATCACCGTCGATTTTCGCGCTCGAATCTGGCCGTCATTTTGGTACGATGCGAGAGAGCCGAAGCAAGCGACGGGTTCGGCGCCCTCGCATCGGATGTTAATGGCACGCAAACCTGGGGAGTTTCCGATGAAGAATTTGTTCGGCGTTTTGGTTGTGGGACTGGTCGTGTTGGCGGTGGGGTTCGTGTGGGCGTCGGAGTCGGACGAACTCCGCGAGCGGGCGGCCCGGTTGCGCGAGGAAGCTCGGCAAGCGGAGAAAGTCCAGGAGGCCGAACGCCTAGAACGCGAGGCGGCGGAGCTGGAACATCAAGCAGCGCACATCGAACGCGAAAAGGCCGAGCCCAGCCATCGACACGCGAATGAGCCGCGAATCGCAGCGGCTCGCGAAAAAATCGCGGCTTTGGAACGGCTGCAAAATGAAGTGCGAAAACACGTTGGCGAGGAGCATCCGCGCGTTCGGGAAATCACGCAGCAAATCGCCGAGACGGAAGCGGCTCTGCGGGAGTTCGCCGCTCGGAATCGTCCTGAGGAGCGCGAGCGGGACGAGATCGCGCGGAAGATCGAGCACCTGCACGCGGCGGCGGGGCATCTGGACGAAGCGGGACTCCATGAAATGGCGCGGGACGTTCGGCATCACGCCGAGGATTCAGAAAGGCAACTCAACCACCGGCACGAAGCGGAAACCGGGGAGATGGTTCGCCAACTCGCCGAGGAACTTCGCGAAGTGCGCCGAGAACTCGGGCGCCTCCGCGACGAGGTGGCGAAGCTTCGGAAACAATCCTCCGCGGGTTCCCCCGTCCCGACGGTTCGTCCATAGGACGTCATACGCTCCAAGTCATGGCCGCAAAAAGAAAGCCATTGTCCGCTTCGATCACACCCGCTTGCAACATCCGGAGCTTGCCGCCACAATCGGGCTGGTTTACTCAAAATCAACCGAAAGGAACCCGGCGGATGGCTTATGATGTTTACGGCGTGGGAAACGCCTTGACGGATATTCAAGCGCGGATCTCGGACGAGGTGCTCGGCGAGCTCGGCTTTGCCAAGGGGATTATGACCTTGGTCGACGAGGAGACGCAGGTCAAAGTCCTCCAGGCATTGGACGGCGTGGAAGTCACCCGCTGTGCCGGCGGGTCGGCGGCAAACACGATCATGGGCATCGCCGACTTCGGCGGAAAAGCCGCGTATGCGGGCAAAGTCGGCTTCGATGAAATCGGCGAGTTCTTCCTCAAAGACATGAGGCAAATGGGCGTGACCATCGAGGTCGAACCATCGGACGGCGGCAGCGGGACCTGCGTGATCCTCATCACCCCCGACGCCCAGCGAACGATGCTCACCCACCTCGGCGTCTCGTCCACCATCGGCCCGGACGACGTCGAGGAAAGCGAGATCAAACAGGCCCAGTACGTTTACGTGGAAGGCTACCTCTTCACCGGCACCACCACGAAGAACGCCGCCCTCAAAGCCATCGAACTCGCCAAGGCCCACGGCGTCAAAGTCGCGTTTACCGTCTCCGATCCATTTTTGATCCAGCACTACCGCAACGAGTTTTGGCAACTGATCGAAGGCCCGGTCGATCTGTTGTTCTGCAACCTCGAAGAAGCCCGCGCTGACGACGTTCGACGATCCCATCGAATGCGCCCGCGAGATCCACAAGCATGCCGAGAATGTCGCGCTGACCTTGGGCGGCCAAGGCTCGATGCTGATGCACGCAGGCGAGGTGATCCCCATTGAAGGCGTGAGCGTGAAAGCCATCGACACGACCGGCGCGGGCGACATGTACGCGGCCGGCGTTTTGTACGGCATCACCAACGGCCTGACCTGGAAACAAGCCGGCCACTTAGGCAGCCACGCCGCCGCGAGAATCGTCAGCCAATTGGGAGCCAGGCTCCAGCGGCGGTTCACGCCGGAAGAGATGCAGGAGTTGCTCGGCTAACGGTGGTTAAAGCGTTGCATCGCGCCTTTGTTACGGTTCGATAACGCCTCGGCGGCGCGCCGTTTTCTTTTCCGGGCTGTAGCCTTTGGCGTTGGGTGGAATCGAGAAATCCTGAGTCTTGTTTTTCAGCTCCTGCTCCAGCGGAAAGTCGGCAAACAGCGGAGGCTTGCTCTTGAGCGATTCCGGAGAGGTTTCGTCTTCCACGCGCCGCGGCTTCTCGTCGTAGGCGGTGACGTGCACGTGATGCGGCCCCGGCAGGATGCCTTGACCGGACTGGGCCGTATCGTATCGCCCGTTGACGATCTCGGCGTACCCTTGCGGGCCGGAGTGTTGCTTGGATTTGTCGGGCGTAAATCGGATCAGTCCGTAGGGCACGGGCTTCCCGTCAAACATGACGTTTCCCGAGAGTTCCGTTCGCTCGACGCCGTCGCCGCCGCAGCCCGCCGCGGCCAGGATGAGCAAGGAGCACGCCCATTGAAAAGGAACAATACATTTCATGGAATTGGTCTTCCGCGTTCTCAACTGGACTTGAACTTCGATAAATCTGTTTTTTCCGGCGAATGACGGGGCAACGACGACGGTGTTAAAGAATATCTTGTGTGCTCTTTCACCTCCCCAAAGGGGAGGTGAAATCCATCATTCCATTCATTCATTGATCATCACACAAAAAGATCATCCACGTCTACCTCCCCCCGATTCACTGGAAGAGCCATGAATCTGTTTTTCACCAAGGATTGTTAGTCGATAGTGACGGGCTCTTGTCCGTCGCGGCTGGCGACGGCTTTATACGTGGCGAAGTCGATGTTGCCCGAGACGAATCGCACGGCTCCGTCTCCGAAGAGAAAGTGCGTTCCGCCGACGTGCTGGCTGCCGAACCTGACGTCGTTAAACAGCACGTTCGTGTTGTAGCCGGAATAGCCGATGGGATTCAAAATGTTCTTGCAGGCATAAGAGGCGGTGCCGCCGCTGTAGCCGCTGGCGCCCTGGGTCCAAGGCCGCCAACTGATCGTTTCGAGGGGATCGGTGCGGTTGGAGATTTCCCCGACCATAAAGGTGTTGGACGTGCCGTCGGTCGCATCGCGGAAGCCGAAGTTCCGATTCACGCAGAGCATGCCGTTTTGCGCGTTTCCCCCGTGGGCGGTCGTGGTATTGCCGACGTGGGCATAGTTGGGCGTGCCGGTCAGGTAGGGATTGGGTCCTTTCGCGCCGGCGACTCCGTAGTAATGCACGGTCCACTCGCCCGCGGTTGTTGACAGGTTATCGGCGACTTGGTGCTGGGGCAGAAATGCAGCGGGGTGGAAACCTGTTTGAGGAGCTTGTTGGAAGGCGTCCCCGTGGTGTCGTCATAGAGCAGGTTGAAGTTGAACTGGGCGTACAACGGCGCCTGATCGATATAAGGCAGGACGAGCACATGGAACCCGAAGCGGTTCCCCGAGGAAAACGCGCCGGGCGGCAGGGTGTTGTAGTTGTCGTGGTAGTTATGCAGGGCGAGGCCCCACTGCTTCAATATGTTCTTGCAACTGGACCGCCGGGCCGCCTCGCGGGCTTGCTGCACCGCCGGCAACAACAGGGCGATCAAAATGGCGATGATGGCAATCACGACCAGCAGTTCGATCAACGTAAAGCCGCGCTTCTTCATGTGAGGTTTTCCTAAAAACGAACCGGAGCATCCCAATGCGTCTCGTCGGACGGCATTGGTTCGATATTAAGGCGGCGCGCAGCGCGGCATGACACCGTCGCTGAATCGCTCGCACGCTGCTAGCCCAAATGAAAGAGAGATCGCGGATCAAGTTGGGCAGGAACGAGGCGCGGCATGTGGCTTTTTGAAACCAACGCCGTTCCGGTCGAGATCACATCCGTTGCGTTTTTGTGCCGAGGGCCTGTGAGCCTTCCCGTGGTTGAGATCCGTCGCTCGCGCACCGCATCGGCGAAGACACGGACTTGTTTCACCGGATATTCGCCTGGCGGGAAAAGTGAGCCGCCGATTTGTCGGAAGTCTCAGTTTTCACCTTAATCAAAACCCAATCCGAAAAGATAGTTTTGGTCAATCTGACGGCGGCTTTGAAGAATCTCGGAAAATTATCTTGAATGCGGCGAAGGCTCCGGCGATGGACGGAGGAAGAAACGCAGAAAGATGCGGGATCGGACGTTAGAAAACGCCGGGGCGAGTTGCCAATTTGTCGAGGTGCGCGTCGATCAACTCGCGGGCTTTGGCGGGTGAATAGGCCGGACAATCCGGATAAGGCCCGGGGACCGAGTTCTGTGCGAGCGTGGCTTCGTCATAGACCTGCATGACTTCGATGAACATCGTCAAGTCGTCTTTCCCGTCCACCTCGCGGTAGAGTTGCTCCAGTTCTTCTGCGGTCATCACGCCCCGGCCGCCATCGAAGTACATTCCGTTGGGCAACTGGATCAACACGTGCCGGCAATACCGATTGTCGAGGATTTTGACAAACGCAATTTTGACGGCGTCGGACTTCGGAAAGCGCCTGTTCCACGACTCGTAAAGCTCGCGGGCAAACGAACCGCACGGCCCCATGTCGACTCGCGGATGTCCCGAGCGAAATCCGAACGCGAGATTGGCATCGGTCTTTAAGGCGTTGAGTTCCTGATAGAGAGCCGATTCACCGTGGGAAACAGCAACCGCCGCAGCGGGGGGATCCGCGGGCGGAGAAGAAATCCAACCGAACAAATCTCGCAGAATCATGCCGATGAACATCATACTGAGCATCGTCGCGCCCAGAATGACAGGGGATTTTCGAAATCCGATCGGCATGCCTCTTCCTCTCCGCTGAAGATGCAGGTTGAAGGCGCGGGATTATAGGATGACCATAAAACAACTCGACAATCTGTGGACGACGAGCGTGGAAGTTGAGAGGGACCGGCGAGGTTTTCGCTTGGCGAGTCAGGACTCGCCGGTCCGCACCTTTTCGTATTTAACCCCTCTCTCCGCTTTGGGTTTCGCTTTTTCTCGCCACAGGATTTCATTATCGGCTGAGCGTCTGTCATTTTGGCAGACTTTACCGTGATCCGATTTGGGTTCCGAAGGATTTGGCAGAAGTGACCGCGCTGAATGAATGCTTTTAACTCATTTGCTCAACAGGGCTTGCGGCGTTTTCCTCGTTTGGCGCAATTCTTGCTTATCCCTTTTGCGCCCGCAGTTCAGGCACAGGGTGCGTCGATTTGACATGCTTCGAAAAACATATCGAGTGACAGATTTCAGCGAGGAGATTTGAATGGCGAAAAGCGCAACGGCTACCAAAGTGGTTCCCTTGGGGGAACGCGTGGTTGTGAAACGGGCCGAGGCCGAGAGCACCACCGCGGGCGGCATCGTCCTGCCGGATTCCGCCCAGGATAAACCCCAGCGCGGCGAAGTGATCGCCGTCGGCGACGGTCACGTCAAAAACGACGGCACCAAGGTTCCGCTGTCCGTCAAACAAGGCGACCGGGTGATCTTCTCCCCCTACGGCGGCGAAGAAATCGAAGTCGGCGACGAAAAACTGCTGCTGCTCCGCGAAAGCGACATCCTCGCCACGTTTTAATCCCGGCGAGCGGGGGGCGTCAGTCCCATGATCGTATTGATAAAGAGAACGTTCTGGTGGCGGTGAAAAATCATGGGGCTGACGCCCCCCGCTCGCCAAGCGTTCTAAACTCAGCAGAGGGTGAGTTCCCACCGCGGACCCCTGGTAAAAAAATAATCCAACCTTTAGAGGAGTTCATCTGACATGGCAAAAATGATTGCCTTCGATCAAGAAGCCCAAGAAGCGATGCGGCGGGGCGTGAGCAAACTCGCCAGAGCCGTCCGCGTCACGCTCGGCCCGCGGGGGCGGAACGTGATTCTCGAAAAGAGCTTCGGCTCGCCGACCGTCACCAAAGACGGCGTGACCGTGGCCCGCGAAATCGAACTCCCCGACAAGTTCGAGGACATGGGGGCCCGCATGGTCCGCGAAGTCGCCAGCAAAACGTCCGACGTGGCCGGCGACGGCACGACCACCGCGACCATCATGGCCGAGGCCATTTATGTGGAAGGCCTCAAGGCCGTCGTCGCCGGGGTCAGCCCCATCGAAATGAAGCGGGGCATGGATAAGGCCGTCGAAGACATCACCAAAAAACTCAAAGACATGGCGATCGAATGCCGGGATAAAAAAGCCATCGCCCAGGTCGGCACGGTCGCGGCCAACGGCGACACGGAAATCGGCAGCAAGCTCGCCGACGCGATGGAGCAGGTCGGCAAAGACGGCGTGATCACCGTCGAAGAAGGCAAAGGCCTCGAAACGACCGTCGAGCAAAAAGAAGGCATGCAGTTCGACCGCGGCTATCTCTCGCCTTACTTCGTGACCGACCCGCAGAGCATGACCTGCGAGTACGACGACTGCTACGTGCTCGTCCACGAAAAGAAAGTCTCCAACATCCGCGACCTCGTCCCGGTGCTGGAAAAAGTCGCCAACTCCGGCAAGCCGCTGCTCATTATCGCGGAAGACGTCGAAGGCGAAGCCCTCGCGACCTTGGTCATCAACAAGCTCCGCGGGACCTTCAAGAGCGTCGCCGTCAAAGCCCCCGGCTACGGCGACCGCCGCAAAGCCATGCTCCAGGACCTCGCGATCATGGTCGGCGGCACGGCGATCTTTGAAGACCTGGGCGTGAAGCTGGAAAACATCCAGCTCTCCGACCTCGGCCGGGCCAAGAAAGTCGTGATCGACAAAGACAACACGACGGTCATCGAAGGCGCGGGCGACACGAAAGACATCAAATCCCGCATCGAGCAAATCCGCCGCGAACTGGAAAACTCGACCAGCGATTACGACCGCGAAAAACTCGAAGAGCGGATCGCGAAACTCTCCGGCGGGGTGGCCCAACTCAACGTCGGGGCCGCCACCGAAAGCGAAATGAAAGAAAAGAAAGCCCGCGTGGAAGATGCCTTGCACGCCGTCCGCGCCGCGACGGAAGAAGGCATCCTGCCCGGCGGCGGCGTGGCGCTTCTGCGGGCGTCGGCCTCGCTCAAGCCCAAAGGCCTCTCGCATGATGAAAAGACCGGCTACGACATCATCATCCGCGCTTGCCGGGCCCCGGTGACGCAAATCTCCAACAACGCCGGCAAAGACGGCAGCGTGATTTGCGAAAAGGTTTTGGAAAAATCCGACAACCCGAACTACGGCTACAACGCCGCGACCGACCATTTTGAGGACCTGGTGAAGTCCGGGATTATCGATCCCACCAAGGTCACCCGCACCGCGCTTCAGAACGCGGCCAGCGTTTCGACCCTGCTCCTCACCAGCGATGCCTTGATCGCCGAAAAACCGAAGAAAGACGACCACCACAAAGGCGGCGGCGACGCCGACCTCTACTAACCCGCTTTTGCCGGTTTACCATAAATCCCAAACCCCGGCCGCTTCCCAAGAGGCAGCCGGGGTTTTGGGCTTCAGCGGTTTGATTCGAACCGTTCGGGAATTGAAAACAATTCAAGCCCACCTTCGGCGGAACTGATACAGCACCCATCCCCCTGCCAACAGTGCTAGCAGGCAGACGTTGGTCATGAACCAAACGCTGTGGCCATCGTCTTGATCGGCTTTTTTGGGGGGGACAAATGGAGGTCGCTTGAGGGGGACGGAGCTTGCGGGAACACCGAGGCGTTTTTTGAGAACCTCATGCTGAGCATTATTTAATCGCTGCCATTCTTCATAGAGTCTCTGCCCCTCGTCTCCTCCGGTGTAGTAACTCTTGTCCGCGCAACGGTCCGTGACATAGACCCCCGGCGGAAGATTTTCAAGATCGACTTGAAACCGCTCCAATGGCAATGATTCGGAAATCTTGAGTTCCTTAATCTCCAACGTTTTTTCAGAACCACTTAGAGTGTGGTGAACCGCGCGCGTCGGAAACCAAATATGCCCGCCACCGGCTAGGGGAAACTCGCGAAACGCCAGGTTTTCGATGATGTCGGGAGCAAGTTTCGGTTGCCCCGAATCATCCAGCCGGACGGATTTCCAGCGGCGAAGCAGAAACCCGTGGTCGGCATCGACCCAAACGTCAATTCGCGATCGACCGTCCAGCGGACGAACCGTAACGCGATAACATTCATCGCCCCCAATTCGATTCAACCCCATCCAGGTGCTTGGTGCGTTCCGAAACAGATCGCCTAACGTCGCCTCCTTATTCCCGTTGAACTCGATGGTCCGTGTCAATTGCCGGGGAAGCGGCGGGGCAGGTTTCTGATATTCCGCATTCTGAATGTCAAGTCCGCAGACGCGTTCCGGGGGGAAACCGACGCCGGTCGGTTCCGTTTTGAATGTGTATGCCAGACGATACGTCGATTTGCCGTCATGCGAACTTACATGGCGGATTTCAAAAGGTTCTTGCGAAAACTTGGAAAACAGCCAAGACTTTCGTTCGTCATATCGCCAGCGGCGGTTTGGAAAGTCGCAATCAAAATCGACGCGATAAGTGTCGTTATCCCATGCGTACGGATGCTGTTTTTGAGCTTGGCTCAGCTTGGTCGTGATTTGATACCGCCCGGAAATGCAAAGCGATTGCAGCGTCTTCTCGCGAGAATCCAGGACTTCGAGCAGCGAATAATAATCGACCTCGCCTCGGGCTTTGCTTGGACTGGCCAATCCTCGAAGGAGGGCAGGGACGGCACACAAAGCGAGAACGGCGATCCTCGAACCAACCGTGGATGGCGACGTGCGGAAAATCGTCATGGCAAGTCCCCGGGAGAAACAGAGAAGGGCTGAGGGCGAATTCTCGGGTTCTTGAATTGGACGAAAACTAGCTTACTCCGGTTAACGGAATCGTTCAAGAGTGACGTCTCATGGGAAGCCGCGCCGGGGTTTTGTATAATCGAACCTTGTGTTTGATGCTCGTTTTGATCCCCTCGATTGATTCACCAAGGAGACACCCATGCGGATGTTCGTTTTCAGCCTGCTCGCGACGGCGATGCTCGGCTGCGGCGTGAAGGAAGACGCTTCCAATCAAAACGCCGCGAAGCCGAAGGGCCGATCCCCCGGCGGCCTCCCGGGAATGGTGCTCCCGGACCAGGACGACGCCCCGGTCGGCGGCGGAAACCAGGCACAACCCGCCCCGGCCAATAACAAGACGATTCCCGATGTCGAAGCTCGGTTGGTCGAATGGCCCAAAGCCAAGCAGGAAACGCCAGGCTTGGAGGTCGTGGACAACAAAGCCCAAGGCGGCGATCCGCTCAGCTTTGCGGCCTCGGCGTATGTGACGCTCGCTTCCCGGGCGGAAGTCACGAACTTTAAGCACAATTTGGACATCATGAAAGCCGCCAACGAAGACCGCCCCGTCAGTTTTCAGCAATTTAAAGATCTCGCCAAGCAGTGCCGGATTCAATTCCAGAATCAGCCCGCCTATCGCTATTACGGCTACGATACTCAAACGGGAGATATTGTCGTTCTCGAAGACAAAGCCGAGAAGAAGCGGATCTACAAGGAAAAAGGCATCCCCTACGAGGAGTAGGCCGTGTGCGGTGAATGATTTTGGGATTATCTTCACGAGCCCGCCGAACGCAGGCTGGGCTTCCCGCAGGTATCGGCTTATTTCGGCGACAACTGCACCGTGCGGAGCTTCATCAGCGATTCGCGGCGGATGGGGCCGATGCTTTGGAGGACGATCCGCGTGGGGCCGGGCTCCAGGTGGACCGTGCCGAGCGGATGCGACGCGAATTGATCCCAGGACCCGGTGCTTAGGGCCGTCCCGTCGACTGTCTGGTTGCCGAGGCTCAAGCGAAACCGGTTGCCCGCGTGCAGCGGATCGCAGGAATAATCCAACTCGATTTGGTAGTTGCCCGGTTCCGTGACCTGCAGCTTCCACATGGCCCGGTCCGTGGGCCGGCCCCAGGTGCCCAGGTTTTCGTACTTCCGCTCAAAGCGGATGAGGTCTCCATAAAGAAACGCCGACGACGCCGGCAGGCGGATGGGGCCCTGGTCCTGGACGATCTTCCGCGGATTTAAGCCGGGGAATGATTTCGGATCGGGGCCGATCTCGCCGACATAGGCCATCACGTCCGCCAGGTCCTGGTCGGAGAGCACTTTCTCGAGGCCCTCGGGCATCAGCGATTTGCCCGTGGAGCGAAACTCTTCCAGGTCGGACCGCAACAGTTCCACGCGCTTGCTCTCCGGGCCTTCGAACGTGATCGAGTTCGCCGTCTCATTGATAAGTTGCCCGTTGTGCGTGATACCCGCCGAGGTGATCGCGAGGTACTGGGCGAACTTGTCTTCCATCGCGGCATTGGGGTCGAGGATCGCCACGAACATCGCCTGCGGGGAGCGGTTCGTCAGCGAAGCCAAATCCGGCCCCACCGCGTGCCCGGTCTCGCCCACCTTATGACACTGGCTGCACTGCTTTTTGAAAACTTGTTGCCCCCGTTCCAAGTCGCCGATAAGCTTCAAACACGATGCGCGCAACGCGAGGATCTCTTTCCGCGATTCGGAAACGCCCAGCGTCTTTTGGGCCAGTCGGCGAATGCTGGAATCCCGATGATCGAGCAACCGCTGCCTGAGCGAAACGCTCAACTCCGTCGCCGGAACGTCGCCGCGTTCGACGGCTTCCAACAGAAGCTTCTGCCGGGCGGAACTTCGCTCCGCCCCGGCGAGCACGGCGGACTTCACCGGGGGCGTCAGTTGGCGAAACGTTTTCAACAGCCGGCCAAACGCCGCATCATCGCTTTGGGCATTGATCGCTTCGACCACGCGGACCTGGATCGCCGTTGGCGTTGTCAGGCTGATGAGCTTTTCCAATTTCTGCACAGCGTGCGAGCTTCCGCCAACGCCTTCGCCCAGAAACCCAATCGCCAAAACGCGATCGTTGACAAGGGCGTTCGGATCGAGAGCCGTTTGCAAAGCGGCGGCGTGGTATTTTTGCAGACGATTTCGCAACTCGATTTGGGTTTTCAGCAGCGAGTTCAATGTCCCGCGTTTCGAGCCGATCGCCGCCAACGGTTGCCGGGCGGTTTGAAGGTCCTTCATGGTGATGGGCTGGGCATCCGGCAAGATCGCAAGCAAAAGCCGAGCCGCCAAGTCGCCGCGCTTTTGCCCCAAAGCGGTTTGCAAGACCGGCGTCAGATACGCGGGAATCGACTTTGCGTTAAGTTGTTTCAAACACGTCTCGATCGCGGCTTCCAGATTGTTTTGAGTGAGTGAACTCACGGCGGCCGCGGTGAGGTAGGGATCGTCTTTGGCGCTCATGAGAATCTTCGCCAAGGCGTTGCCGGCTGCGGGAGATTTCCATTCGCCGAGCGAATACGCGACTTGCATTTTGAGGAGCGGATCTTTTGTGGCCGCGAAGGCGACCCAGCGCTCACCGATTTGCGAGGACTCATTCACGAAGGCTTCGCTGATCCGCACCGCATGCCGAGCCACGCGGAGATCCGCATCGGAAAGCACCTGCAACAACAGTTCTTCATTGACGGCATCGAGTCCATCCAGCACGCACAACGCATGCAGCCGCGCGAGCGGTTTTGGATCATCGACGGCCATTTTCTCCAAAAGCGGAATCGATTTGGGATCGTGCTTCCACAATAAGAGTTGATGCGCCATGTCCCGCAAGGTGCCATTGGGCGATTCCACGACCTTCACTAATTCCTCGATCGAAAGTTTCTCCAAATTCGGCATCGGCCGCGCTCCACGTTCTGGAACGATCCGATAAATCCGCCCGCGGTCGCTGCCCGCGCGGACGTCGACTTTCCGCTGCTGATGTTCCGGGATCCATTTGGGGTGCTCGATCACAAACCGATAAAAGTCCGCGACCCACAATGCCCCATCGGGTCCCGTGCGGATCATCACCGGCCGAGACCAGTTGTCGTCGGACGCGAAAAACTCCGAGGCTTGTTCGGAGTCCGCCCGCCGGCTCGCGAACCGCACGCCTGCCTGGCTTACGACTTCCCGGTGCACCAGGTTGTGCACGGGTTCGCAGACGAAGGCATTCCCGGCGTAGGATTCGCCCAGCAGATGGTCGCGGTAGATCATCGGACTGCAAGCGGACGTAAAACGGTTGGCGGCATAAAAATCATTGAAGCGGTGCAAAGTCCGGCTGCGGGGAAACACCGGGGCGGCTCCCGGTTGGTTCGAGACCATGACTTTGGCTTCCGGCGGGACGACGTGGGGGTTGCGGTCGAGATACCGCTGATTGAGGACGTACTGCCACATGGGGTTGCTGTTGTTGCCGCCGAACCAGTTGCCCCAATCGTCGCGATTGATGCCGAACTGCGTGTTGCCGGACATGGCTTCGAGCAGCCCCTCATCGGGCCGGATGCGAAGATCGCGTTTCCGCACGCTGACGTGGGCGTTGGTTTTGGCGGAGCGAATCTCGCCGTGGCTGTCGCCGTTTCCGACGTAAAGCCAGTTGTCCAAGCCCCAGCGAAGGCCGTTCACGCGGTGCTGCTGGTTGCCTTCGCCAAAGCCTTCGTAAAGGGTTTTGACCGAATCCGCGGTCCCGTCGCCGTTCTCGTCTTCCGCGTACAGAATTTTCGGGGCTGCGGTGATGAGCACGCCTTTCCGCCAAACCTTCACGCCCGTCGGAAAGGGCAGGTCTTTGAGGAACACGGTCATCTGATCAAACCGGCCGTCGGCGTCGGTGTCGATCAAATGTTTTACGCGGCCGCCCGGTTTCCCTTGTCCATCGACGCCGTTGGGATAATCGCCCATCTCCACGACCCACAACGAACCGTCCATCCCCCAATCGAACGCCACGGGGTCGGCGATCAAAGGCTCGGCCGCGGCGAGTTCCAGCTTCAAACCTGCGGGGAGTTTGAAGGACCCAATCGCCTCTGCGGGCGATTTGGGCGGCGGGAACTCGGCCCTTTTTTCCTTGGAATAAAACTCGGGAGGCAACAGCCTCTGCACGGCATCGACGATCAGATCCTCGATCGCCGGGCTGAAGCGGTTGGGCCGGCGGTAGAATTCCATCGAGCGGTCGGCTTCGTAGCCGCGCTCCCGCAGAATCCGCCGCGACGGGATGTAGCAGGGCACATCGTTCGAATAACTCGACACCCACAGGCGGTTGGCGTCGAGTTCGCCCGACAGCCGAATGCCATAATCCACCACGACCTCACCCGCGAGAAACACCATCGCCAGGTCATCCCCGAAGGTCAGCGTGGACACGGTGTAGTCCAATTCCTTTGGCACGGCCTTCTTGTTGAAGAGGTCCAGAAAATATCGGCCATAGGTTCCGGTCTGGTTTCGCTCCTTCGCGAGCTTTTCCCATTCCTCTTTCGTCCGCGGACGATCGAAGGGCAACTTGATCGTGGTGATCTTCCCGGCGATGGGGCCGGAAAGCGGTCTGAGTTCGCCGGCGATCAAGCGGCCGACTTCTTTGGCCAACTCCTCGCCGTGCTGCTTCGCGGATTTCAGAGCCTCGTCGCCGTCGCGGGGTTCGGGATTGGCGTCGGCTCCGCAGCCGATGGACACAAGTGCGACGGAGCCGGGATATTCTTGCTCCAAAGCTTCGGACGCATATCCCGCCCAGTCGCCGCTGATCTTGTTGAACCGCCCGCCGAACGTGGTGCAATGGCAGGCATAATTCGCGAGCACGAAGGCGACTTTTCCGCTTTTGTCCTTGACGACGAGGATCGGAAGCTGATGATCCACCGGCCCGTCGGGATTGACGCCGAAGCCCGACCAGATGCCGTCTTTCAAAACCCGGCGGTTCACCGCGAAGCCCGCCTTGCCGCGGCCGAAAAACAAACCGCCCGGCTTGAGGTTGGCGATGGCTTTGGTGACGGCGCTCGCGACCTTGGGAACGAGTTCCTTGGAGTATTGATCGATATGCTTTTGCTCCGCGGGGCGGATCGTGTCGCCTAAGATCAGTGGGCAGACGCCGTTGATAGAAGGCCCCGTGTGCGTATGCGTCGCGCAAATCTCAAACCGCTCGTTCGCCAGTTTTTGGGTTTTGTTGACCTCGGCAAGAATCGCCTGGCGAAGTTCGGGCGTGATCCCCAAGACTTCCACCGTGCAGATGACGGCGGGCTCGGCGGAGCCGTTCTCCTTCACCGCCAACGCCCGCGCGTGCAGTTTTTGCTCGACGCCCGCAGATTCAAACTGCCGGCTGCCGTAGCCGGTAAGGCGGATGGGAAAGCCCGGCGTGATGTCCTCCACCGCCGCCCCCACCAAGTAGCCCTCGGTTTGAGCGAACAAGGGATTTTGCAGTAAGCCGACAATTGCCAGAAAGAAGATCATCCGCATGGCGTCATCCTCGGAAGGTATTCACGGAGGGGTTTTTCAATGAAGCCGATGACTACCATGATTCTCGCGCGGCCCGCGAATTGCAATGGTTGCGGGTTGCGTGGCTCAATCCAACGAGGCGAGAAATCCGTGAATTGGGTGGCACGCCCTGAGGAACGAAGGGCGTGGTCGGTGAGGATGATCGAGGCGGTTTGCCACGCCCTTCGCAACGGGCTACTCGACTAGCCGCCGGCTTTCGTTTCGAGGAATTTCCCTTCCTCGAGGCCGGAGGCTAGCGCCTACCGCTCACATTTTCACTCCAACGAGGCGAGAAAGCCGCGCATTTCTTCCTCGGCGTGGGCGTCGCCGACTTCGTGGGCGACCTCAATCCCTTGGGTGACGACCTGCCGGGCCTCGTTGGTCTCGCTATGCTCGGCGAGGACCTGCGCTTTTTGGAAATACGCCGCCACGTGCTTGGGGTCGCGTTTCAAGACTTCCTCGAACTGGCTGAGTCCCTTCGCGACATCGCCTTCGTTCACGCACGCCTTGGCGTGCGCGTAAAGCAAAAACGTGTCTTCGGGATCGGACTTCAACAACTCTTCCAACTGGGCACGCGTGGGCATCGATCATCGCTTTCGGTGGTGTTTTTTGAAGTAGGATTCAGGTCACGGGTGGCACGACCCTGAATGCAGCGAAGGGCGTGGCGATCGCAAGGACCACGCCCTTCGTTCCTCAGGGCGTGCCACCCGCCGCTCTCTTTTGCAAATCTCTTCAATGTTCTAACCCTCCAGCCCGGCCAAAAACGAGGACGGGGTCTTGGTCCAGGTGATGCAGGTTTCATCCCGGGCGCGGGTCAGGGTGACATAGAGCAGTTGCCGTTCGCGGGCGAGGGCCTGGTCATTGTCCTCTATCTCCTCGGCTTGAGCGAGGGCTTTGGGATGGGGCAGGACGCCGTCGCTGCAATCGATCGCAAAGACGACTTTGAACTCCAAGCCTTTCGCGCGGTGCATCGTGCCGACGCGGATGGCGGTTTCGGGGTCCGCCTCATCATCCCGGCTGAGCAGATGCGGCACAATGCCCCTGTCTTCGAGACAACTCCTCAGCGATTCCAAGCGTTTCCCCGTGCGGGCGAAGATCGCGATTTCATCGGTGGCGAGGCCTTCGCTCAACAACTCTTCAATCCGCCGGGCGATGAACTCGTCTTCCTCGGCCGCGGTTTCAAAACCTTGGAGCCGAGGCTTCGGGCCATGCAGGAGACAATGCGATCGGCGGTGGTAGACTTCGCTGTCGAGATCGTCGACCGCATCGGGAAGCAGGCGATCCGCGAAGCGGCGGATTTGCTCGGTGGTGCGATAATTGATCCGCAGCACATGCGACCGGCCGCGGACATCGATCCCCAGCCGCCGGAGGCTGAATCCGCCGGGATAAATCCGCTGCCCGGCGTCGCCCGCGAGCAGCAAGTTGTGCTCGGCGTTTTTGGCGAGTTCCGCAATCAACCGCAGGGCAGAGGGCTGGAGGTCCTGCACTTCATCGACGATCACGGCGTCGAAGGGGCTTTGCAGATGCCCGCTCTCCAAGCCCACGCGGGCCATCTCGCAGATTTGCTCCCAGGGGTAGGCGGACCCTTGTTCCATCTCCGCCCGCAGCGCCTCGAACACCCGCCAACAGCCTTCGCGTTCGCTTTGCTTGAGTGGCCGCCCCCGGCCGATTCGCGGAGCACCCTGGTATTCCTCCCAACTGCTGATGCCCAAAGGTTCCACGACGCCCTGCCACTCGGCGATCAAAAACTCCGTCGAAATATCCGGATGCCCGAACGCTTGCAACCGGCCGACAAGATCGCGGAACTCTTTGGATTCCAAAGGCCGAAGTTTCGGCAGGATTTGCCGGGCGAGAGAGAGGGCGCGGTGATGAATGGTTCCCACCGTGATCTTTGAAAGCACATCCTCGGAACAGAGGATTTGCAAATTCCGCCGGAGGTTTCGACAGAGCGTGCTGACGTAGCTTGTCAGAAACACCGTATTACCTTCCGTCGCCAGGTGGCGGGCGCGGTGCAGGGCGACGATGGTTTTGCCCGTGCCCGCCGCTCCGGTGACTTTGACCGCTCCGCCAAACTTGCCCGTCACCAGCCGCTCTTGCGACGGATGCAAAAACTTGACCCAATCCGTCAAAGGCCGGCTGAGGATGTCGTGAAGTTCCTCGGCGTCTTTCACCACCCAAAACCGCCGGCGGTTGTCGGGGTTTTCCGCAAGCGGCCGTTCGGGAGCGACCGGTGTCGGCGGCGTGACAAACTCCCCGCTGGCCAAAGCCAACAACCGCTCGCCGACTTCCTCCGGCAACCGTTCCACGACGACGAGCACCTGGTCTTCAAACCGGACCCGGCGAATCGTCGGCAGCCAATCGCGGGGGAGGCCCAGGCTCACAAGGTACTCATCGTCAAAATCGGCAAACAGGCCGGCGTTCTCTGGAGCGAAACCGTTCGCGGGGGACGTCGATTTCGCGAGCAGTTCCTCGGCGGTCTCGGCCGTTTCCACAATCTGGAGGCTGCCTGTGACGGGATGATGCTCCAACCGCCGGCGCAGGGCCCAGTGGTAGGCCTCATCGTGCTGCCCGGCGTAAAGCAGCGTGTTCCGGGAACCGGAGCGGTGCAAAATCGCCCTGAGGCTCTGCGTGATGCGGGCGGACCACATCTCCGCATCGCCGGCATTCTGCACGCGCTCCAGACTGATGCCCGGGTGCGCGGGGTTGTCCATAAACTTCGCCAAGAAGTCGAACACCCGCCCGCGGTCGGCGGTGGCGAGGTCCTTTGTGGAGGCCAGGAACGTCTTGGCGACGTTGACTTCCAGAGTCCCCGTGCCGCCTCCGAGCGGATCGCGGGTCGCGGCAGGAATATGTGCACTCATCACGTTTCTCGCATCCTGGTCCGTGAAAATTGCCCAGCCCATCCAAGATACGCGGAAAACAGTCGCATTGAAAAGGCCGGATCTGCCGATGAGAGAGGGAAACAGGCAAATCCGATCAACCGGGCAGGTTCACGAGGCACGGACAAATCGGGGAATTGGCCACGGGCTCCTAGGGAAATCCGCCTGCCCGGCAAGTTTCTCTGTTCGCCGATGGCGCTGAATTCTGCCGGACCGTCTTGCAGGAAGTGGTCCGCCGGGACATAATTTGACTGCACCCGAAAATTCCTGGATGCCTCAAGGCGAATGTGGGGGTTATATTTGTGAAGCCCATTCGACACGTAGAGAAAACCGGCGTCGGTTATGGCCATCACTGTTGACCAATTCCTCCGCGACTTGACCGAGAGACGGTTGCTTTCGGGAGAGGATGCGCGGACCTTTCGCCGCCAACTCGCCGAAAACGCTCAGGGTCAGTCCCGAGAGGAATCGGGCTTAGCGGGAGAATCCCGCTCCGCAACGCAAACCGCCGCGGAAGCCTCTCCGCTCCCGCTGATCCTCTGCGATTGCCTGATTCACGAAAAACTCCACGAGGAAAAAGACCGGCTGATCTTCGCGGCCCGGCGCCTCCAAGACGATTCCCCCGTGTGGATGCACATTCTGGGCCCCGCCCGCCTGCCCAATTCCCATCCCACACAAATCGCCGCCGAAATCCGCCCAACCAACGGCCTGGCCGTTCGCGGCGGACCGTCGGGGATCGTCCAGGTGGGCCGGCATGGGGAAATGATCTGCGTGTGCTGCGAGAGCCTGGAAGCCGACACCCTGGCCGACGTGGTTTCCCAAAACGGCCCGCTGCCTTTGGAACTCGCCGGCGAATGCCTGCTGGAGACGGTTCAATCCCTCAAACGATTCTCCGATGCGGGGCTGACTCCCGAACGAATCTCTGCCGACGAGTTGTACCTCGATGAAAACGGGAACATTCATCTCTCGGGCCGGGATCCGAGTTGGATCGTGACTGCCGACCCCTGCGGCTGCGAAGACGAACCGCCCGCTTTGGAGCGGACCTGCGAGTCCCTGGGGAAACTGTATCACTTTTTGCAAACCGGGCGGACTTGGGATTCCGCGGCCGGGTCAGAAGATGCAAGCGCGCCGGCGGATGATCCCTCTTCGCCGGAAGCCACGGGAACGATGCCGCAATCGGCCAATGTGATCAAAGATCGGATGTTGCGAACGGCCGGTGTGCCCGGTTATGAGACTTGGGACGCGCTGATTGGCGATTTGAAAAAACTGGTGAGTGGCGAAGCCGTCGCCCCGCCCGCTGCGTCCCGTCCACGCGAACCCGCTCTTCCCTCAAACCGGCCGGCTCCCGCACTATCAAAGCCGAGTGCCGCCAAAACCGGACGCTGGATCGCTCTCGCCGTGTTCCTCGCCGCCGCGATCGCCGCGTTTGCGGTTTTCAATCATTGAGAACCACACGTGAGAAAGCCGCCCGTGTGGCAATGCTTTGAGGTGAGGGCGGTGGAAAGCGTTCCCCTTTCGGACTTCAGTCACACTGGCAGAGTCCGCGGCGTACTCCGGCGTCGTTTGCGGTCTTTCATCAATAGCCTGTCACGACCTGGCAGCCGTGGGCTTTCGGCGGCGGCTTTCGCAGGCGTGGTATAGCAGAGGGATCGCCACCAGGGTAATCAGCGTGCCCGAGGTCAATCCGCCGATCACCACGCGGGCCATCGGGGCCTGCAGTTCGCTGCCTTCCCCCAAACCGAGCGCCAGAGGCAGCATGGCCAGCACCGTGGTCAGCGTCGTCATCAGAATTGGCCGGAACCGCCGGCTGGCGGCTTTGAGGATGATCTCCTTCAAGTCGGCGTCCGGCTCGTGTTCCCGCAATTGGTTTGCGTAATCGATCAACACGATGGCGTTGTTGACCACGATCCCCGCGAGCATGACCACGCCGATGAAGGATTGCACGTTGAGCGTGGTCCCGCTGAGCACCAGCATCAGCATCACGCCGATGGCTCCCAAGGGGACGGAAAACAAAATCAACAGCGGATGGAGCAGCGACTCGAACTGCGAAGCCATCACCATATACATGAGGATGATCGCCATCAAGAACCCCATTTTCAGGGCTTCAAAGCTGTCCTGCTGCTGCTCCCAGTCGCCGGCGACGTTGAGCGAAAAGCCCTCGGGCATCGGCAGCGATTTGAGGCGTTGTTGCAGGTCGCGCACCGTGCTGCCCAGGTCGCGGTCCACGATGTCCGCCGAGACGCCGATGAACCGCTGCTGGTCCCGGCGGTCGATGCTCACGGGCGTGTCCGCCTGTTTGAACTTGACCAGGTTTTTGAGCGCCACCACCTGCCCGATTCCCGTGGGCACGCCGACGTACTCGACGTCGCTCATGCGGTTGCGGTCGTCTTCGCGGAGCCAGACGCGGATGTTGAATTCATCGCCCGCTTCGCGGAACACGGTGGCCTCGGTGCCGCGGACGTTGGTTTCCAAGGCCTGGGTGATGCTGGCGACGTTCACGCCGAGCATGCTGGCCTTCGAGCGGTCCACGGTGGTGACCAATTCCGGCCGGCGCTGCTCGAGTTGGACTTCGACGTTGGAGAGGCCCGGGACTTCTTTCATGACCTCGCTCACCGCGCGGGCCAGTTGCTCGCCGGTCTCCAGATCGTGCCCGCGGACTTCGACTTCGATGTCGCTTTGCGTTCCCGTGCGGTAGGACATCATGCGGAACACCCGCATTTCGTTCGAAGCCTGCACGCGGACTTTCATCCCGGCCAGCGCTCCGATTTTCTTGGCGAGCTGTTTGCTGATCTCGGCCGCTTCGCGCTGGCGTTCCGATTTGGGTTTCAGCCGGATCCGGAAGCGGGCCTCGTTCCAATCGTCGGCTTCGCTTTTGCCGTCGCCGATGAACGACACCCACGTGCTCGCTTCGGGCACATTGTCCTTCAAGGCTTGCTCCACGACGGCGGCTTTCTGGCTGAGTTCATGGAGTTGAATGCCCGCCGCCATCTGCGTGTCGATCCGCAGGCTGCCTTCGTCGGTCTTGGGCATCAGCTCGGTGCCGACGAGAGGATACAGCCCCATCGCCGCACAAAAGCCCGCCAGCAACAGGAAACCCACAAACCCCGGCCAGCGGAGGCAACCCCTGAGCACCCGCACATACGCCCGCTCGAATCCCGAAAACACCGCGTAGGTCAGCCGGTGCATCCGCCTTACCCAGCCCCAGCTTTTGGACGACGTGAGCGTTTCCTGCTCGGTTTCGCCCAGCCAATAGGCGCTCAGCATCGGCGTCAACGTCAGGCTTGCAAACAACGAGCACAACAGCGAGAACGACACCACCCAGGCCAACTGGTTCAGCATGATCCCCGTCATGCCCACAATGAACAACAGCGGCAAAAACACGATCAGCGTCGTCAAAGTGCTGGCGATAATCGCCGAGGACACTTCGCGGGTGCCTTCGATCGCCGCTTCCTTGGGAGCGAGGCCTTCGTCGCGTTTGCGGAAGATGCTTTCCAGAACCACGATCGAGTTGTCGACGAGCATTCCGATCCCCAAAGCCAACCCGCCGAACGAGACGATGTTCAGCGTAAAGCCTTGGAAGAAAATCAGAATAAAGGTCGCCAGGATCGACAGCGGCATCGTGATCGAAATGACCAGCGTGCTGCGAAAGCTCTGCAGAAACACAATCAGCACGAGCACCGCCAGCCCCATGCCGTAGAAGCTCGACGTCTTGAGGTTGGACATCACCTGGCGAATGAAGTCGGCGTTGTCGATGCGGACGCTGAGCTGGCCCCGGGTGAGTTGGCCGTTGAGTTCGTCGATGGTTTCCCGCACGCGGTCGCTCACGCCGACCATGTTCGCCCCGGACTGCTTGTTGATGTAGATCATCGTGCCCGCTTTGCCGTTGATGCGGGTGAGTTCGGTGATCTCTTCGTGTCCGTCCACGATGTCGGCCACGTCCCTGAGCCGGACCAGGGCTCCGTTTTCCTGGCGGATGACGGTGCCTGCGATTTGGTTCAAGTCTTCAAACTGGCCTTGGCTGCGGATCAAGAGATTGAGATGGCCGGAGCGGAAATACCCCGCCGGCTGGTTGACGTTTTCCTGCTGGAGCACGGTGACGACCTCGTTCACGCCGAGGTTGAGCGTCTCCAGCTTGCCCCGGTCCAAGGCGACCTGGATTTCCCGCCGGACCCCGCCGCGAAGCCGCACCGCCGCGACTCCGTCGACGCGCTCGAGCCGGGGGATGATCGTCTGCTCGGCGTATTGCGTGAGTTTGACGGGCTCCAACTCGCTTTCGAGTGCCAGGTAGATAAACGGAAAATCCGCCACGTCGTAGCGTTCGATGTAAGGCGATTCGATCTGGTCCGGCAGGAACTCGCGGATGCGTTCGATGCGGGCCCGCATGTCGGCCATCGCGGAATCCAGGTTCGTGCCCCAGGCGAACTGGGCCCGGATGACACTGCTTCCCTCGAGGCTCGTGCTGGTGAGGCGTTCCACGCCTTGCACCGCGCCCAAGGCTTGCTCGAGCGGCCGGGTCAAAACGGTCTCGACTTCTTGGGGAGACGCGCCTTCATAGACCGTGGTGATGCTGACCACGGGGAGCGTCACGTCGGGCATCAAATCGATGGAGAGCTTCGTGAGCGCATCGGTGCCCAGGATGGCCACGATCAGGCAAGCCATCAATGTCGTCACCGGGCGATGAACAGCCAATCGCGTGAGAAACATTTAAGAGAAATCCCAATGACCAAGCACCCATGACCAATTGTTTTTATCTGGCCGTTTACGCGGCTTGGCTCGCCATAACTTGAAACGCGAAACCTGTTTTTTAGTTGAAACTATTCTCCCGTGGCCGCCGGGTCGATTTTGGGTGCGGGATCTTTTTGGGCGGTTTGAATGTCGCCGGGGATCGGCTTGGCCCAGGGGATTTCGACGGTCTTGACGACCTGCCCCGCTTTGACCAGGCGGTTTCCCAAGGTGACGACGTGATCGGTCGGCGAGATTCCCGACAGGATCTCCACGAATTCTCCGTCGTTGATGCCCGTTTTGACTTTCTGCAGGCGGATCGTGGGGGGATCGTTTTCGACGACATAAACGGAGGGGTCATCACTTTGCTCGACCAAAGCCGCGACGGGGAGCACGATCGCTTCTTTCCGCTCGAACACCAAGAGCACGCGGGCGTGCATGCCCGGCTTGAGGAGCCTGTCTTTGTTGGGGATCTCGATCTGCACCGCCGAGGTCCGCGTGTTGGGATTGAGCACCGGAGCTTTGCGGATGACGGTCCCCAGAAACTCGGTCCGCGGGAAGGCATCGACTTCGATCGTCGCATGCTGGCCGACTTTCACGCGGGGGTAATCCTTCTCCACGACATGGACCACCGTGCGAACCATGTCGAAGGTCACGATCTGCAAAAGCGGCACGTCGGGTTTGGCCAGATCGCCCACGTCGACAAACCGCGCGCCGACGAATCCCGAAATCGGAGCCACGATTTTGCTGTCGTTCAAAGTCAGAAGATTTCGGTCCACTTCCGTTTGGGCCTGCTTGACGCGGGCTTCTTCCAATTCCCGCTGGGCGACCGCGATGTTCCATTGGGACTCCGCCTGTTCAAGATTCTGCCGGGTCGCGGCCTCGCGCTCGGCCAGGCGGCGTTGGCGGTCCAATTCCTTGAGGGCCATTTGCTCCTGGGCAAGCGAGGCCTTCTTCTGGGCCTCCGCGACGGACAAGGCCGCTCTCGCCCCGGCGACCAGTTCCTGCTGCTCGCGGTCGTCCAACTCGACGATCACGTCGCCCCGCCCGATCGGATCGCCCACGTCGAACGGCAGTTTCATAATGTACCCGTTGCGGGGCGCGAGCACCTGCACTTCCGCCCCGGCGGTCAAGCTGCCCACCAACTTCGCGCGGTCTTCAATCGGCCTCTGATCCGAGACCATGACTTCCACCGAGACGGGCTGCCGGGTCACGGGAGGCACAGCCTTGTCGGCCAGTTCGGTCGAATAGCTGTAGACCCCCAATCCCAAGCCGAGCGATGAAGCCACGGCGAGCAAGGTGAGAATCGCTTTCATCTTGGCCCTCTATGTTGGCGTAGGAAACGGTGGGGAATGCAAGTTAGGATGGACTAACCCTTCCCCTCAGGCAAAGGCGAATCGCCTCCCCATGCGCCTTTTGCCAGGGTATGTGCGGGTTGTATGAATTGGCGTGTTTTCGGCAACACCCAAGGGGCGTGCGGGAAGTCGGGCGTGATTCTCCAGGCCAGCGGGTGAGAGCGACGGCTGGAGTTCAAATTCGTGGTGTGATTTGTCCCCTCTCCCGTGGGGGAGAGGCTGGGGTGAGGGGGCGCGACTTCGATCGAGCCCCCTCATCCGGCCTTTGGCCACCTTTTTCCCGAGAGGAGCAGGGCCAACTCAGATTTTGCGACGAAGCGCGATCAGGCTTTTTTTCCGATATTGACGTAGGCGTGCACATGCGGCGCGCCGCGGAAGTACGAGACGAACGTCGGGCCTTCGACCCGCCAGATGTCCCAAACCTGGTCGTTGTCCAAGTCGCCTTCTTGATAGAAGGACAAGTGCAAAGCGTCGAGACCGCCGCCGGCTTTGAGCAGGGCCATGGATTCTTCCACGTCGTCCTTGCGGTAAGGCGCGAGGATGATCTTGATGACGCTTTCCACAAGTTCTTTCTGATCGGACGACAACTCGCCCACGGCAAGGCCCTTGAAGTGGCCTCTTTCGCCTTGGAGTTGCACGTCGGCTTCGTTCTTGGGTTTCTTTTCGAGGAGGGCTTGTTTGCGCTGGGCTTCGTCGAGCGCGTGGAAGACCTCGTTCGCTTTTTTGGTTTGATAGTGGAACAGGTTTTTCTTGGGATCGCTTTCGCCGTGGCCATAGACGATGCCGCCGCCGAACGCGGCGTTTTCCACGCAGTCGCCGTCGGAGCGGAGCGTGAGGTGCCGGCCCGTGAGCATGAACTCGAAGTTGCCGCTGCCCGGCTCGCCGAAGATGCCCACGCTGTAGTTGCGAATCCCGCCGTTGTCCGCTTCCATTTGCTTGAGGAAGCGTTCGTAGCCGTCTTCGGTCGTCACGCCTTTGACGATCTCGTGGATCAACGCTTGTTGGTCTTTGGTGTAGAAGTTCGTGCCGATGCCCGGCTTGGTCACATGCCAGTTCGCGTTGATCGTCCGCCGCCGCTGGTGATCGAAGGGGAAGCAGATTTCTTTCTTCTGGTCATCGCTCAAGGTTTTGAACAACTTGCCGACCGAGGTCTCGGCCGGGCTGTCGGATTTGGGGGCGGCGGAGACGAGCCGGGGCAACGCGCCGGCGGCGAGCGCGGTGCCTCCCAAAACTTGCACAAACTCTCGGCGGGTAAAATCGCCTTGGCAATCGGGACAGGAGGATTTGTTGGGGTCGTGCATTGCGATCAGCTCCTAAAAAGGACGAGGAAACGGGAACGGCGCACCGCTCAACTTCGCCACGAAATGTTCCATTTGCGAGTCGACGACTTCCCTCCCACAAGGATCAGAACATTCCATAAACAACTACTATTATTTTGCCTGCTCATTTCCCCTTTGAAAAGGGTCCCAAGCGCGATTCTTGTGCAATGCCGCCAAATCGCTTTGTAGGGGCACTCCCCAAAATGCCCGTCTTTCCAGAGTTGGATTGAAGCGATTGTGCGGAAAAATCCGATAAACAGAAAACGCCCCGCGCCCTCTGAGGTGTTTTTGTTTCAAGATATTCTCCGGATGAATGCGCGATTCCATGAGTCCATGCGAAGGCTGCCACGCGGGTTGTTGCCGCTCGTTCGCCGTTCCGGTGACGGGGGCCGACATCCTGCGGATTCAGCGGGCTTACAACCTGAGCTTTTGGGATTTTATGTGCCGATGGGAAGATCCCGAAGGCAACATCGCGCGGAATTACGCTCCGCATTTTTATTTTCCGGACGACCCGCAAACGCCGTTCGTGTTGTGTCTGATGCACGCGGCGAGTTCCTTGTTTCCGGAAACCTCGCGCTGCCGATTCTTGGTGGAAGAACCGCCCACCGCGGAATCGCCTTTGGGCACGGCTCACTGCGGGATTTATGAGGACCGGCCGTCCGCGTGCCAGGTCTTCCCGGCCAAGTTCAACGAAACCAACGAGTTGGCGGTGATTTACGATGTGCCGCCGCGGGGCCGGCAGCCGAACCCGCATCCGGCTTATGAGTTGTGCCCGCGAAGTTGGGAGCCGGAGGATTTTGACTCGCTGGAATTGCTGCCCGCGCTTGCGGTGGCAAAATTCGAGATGGAGTTTTTCCATCAATTGGCGCTCTTGTGGAACCGCCAGCCGCGAAGCTGGGCCGTGTTTCCCGAGTTTTTGGAACTCGTTTACGCCCGCCGGATCCTGCCCAAGCCCGCGGAAGACGAAGCGCCGCACATTCTCCCGTTCCCCCAACCGAAACAGCCGGCGGCCGGCCGAAAACGCGACGCGGCTTGACTGAGCGGCTCGGCGATAGCCGCCGGTTCCTATTAGCCTCAGGGCGCTAGCCCCGGTTCGTGATAAAACCTTCGTGGAAGAACCGGGGCTAGCGCCCTGCGGCTAATTCTTCTAACCCCAAGTTTATGGGTTTGACGCGGGGTCTCCCGCTTACTTTGGCGGCTCGGCGTCATTGGGGACGCCCGGCGGCACTCAGGGCCCGAGCGTTCTCTGCGGTTTCCGTTGAGGAAACGCCGCCGGACGTGTAATGGCCGTCGAAGTCCTGCCAGCGTTTGGCTTCATAGTCGTAAAGTTTGCAGCGGCGGGCGACGTCCAAATGGGCCCAGGGCGTCCAGTGAAACACGATGATGTTGCCGTCGTCATTTTTCTCGAGGACCTTTTGCGCCTGCCGCAAGCGATACAAGGGAATCGAAGGCCGGGCATGGTGGGCGTTGTGCTCCATGATCCAATGGAACATCAGATTCACCGGGCCGGGAAAGATGACGTGCACGGCGGAATGAGCCTGCGACGCGAGCCGCTTCCATTCCGCTTCATCGTGATACCACGTCAAGTCGGGATGCGTGTGATGCAGAAAAATCACGAACGACATGATCGTGTTCCACACGGCAAACGGGATCACCGCCCCAAACAGCAGCGAGTTCCACACCGGCCGCGGACCGTGGAACCAGCCTTCCCGGGCCCCCACGACCAAAAACGCCACAAAACCCGCGGCACACGCCAGGACGAACAGAATGTCCAGAATGTACGCGGGCTTGTACGTCCCGCGGACTTCTTTGCGGGACGGGAACATGATCCGCTTGACCCAAAACTCCAAAAAGTAATAAATGAAGATGCCGGCCCAACTGCGGTAGGCCCGGTACAACAACTGCCGGCCTCTGGGCAACGCTTGATATTCTTCCAGCGTGAGCGGCGTCCACACATAGTCTTTGGGGCTCAGGTTCGTCCACCGGTGATGAGTGTGGTTGTGCACAAGGATCCACAGACTATAAGGATGGAGCGCGGGAAGAATCGCCAACCGGCCCACCACGTTGTTCAGCCAGCGATAAGGGGTCAAAGACTGGTGCCCCGCATCATGACCCACCACGAACAACAGCGCAATCACAATCCCCGCCGCCGCCGCGCACCCGGCCTGAAGCGCCGGATGCCTGAAATACAAAGCTCCGGCGATGGCTCCGGCGAGTAGAAACGCGTCCGCCACAAACACCGCCAGCCCGGCGAAAACCGCCCGCTGGCTGAACTCGACCGTTTCTTGTTGTGTGAATGACATGCTGCGTCCCCGACTCGCTGACTTTCCCGCAAAATAGCGTGGATTGATCATCCACAAAGAAAGTCGAGAACCTCCGCGAACACCGGGCGGAGAATCCTCCGGATTTTCGGAATATTTTACGCAGTCACGATAATCCCGTCTGGCGATGCTGGACGGCTCTTCCTATAATCAACCTGCAAAAACCTGCACGGCATGCAAAAAATTGCAGGTATCAGCTCAACCTCAAGACCAGGAACACTCGGATGCAGAGACTCGTTGACGGAATCCATCATTTTCAAAAGGAATACTTCAGCACGAATCGGAAGCTTTTCGAAACCCTCGTGGAAGGGCAGCAACCTATGGCCTTGTTCATTACGTGTTCCGATTCGAGAATCGATCCCAATCGGCTCACCCAGACGAAGCCGGGCGAGTTGTTCATTTTGCGAACGGCGGGGAATATCGTTCCGCCTTACGGGGTAATTCACGGCGGGGAAGCCGCCACGATCGAGTACGCGGTCGCTGCGCTCAAAGTCAAGGATGTGATCGTGTGCGGGCATTCCCACTGCGGGGCGATGTCGGGCCTGTTGCACCCCGCCAGCGTTGAGAAAATGCCGGCGGTGCGGGCCTATCTGCAACACGCCGAAGCCACCCGCCGAATCGTGGAAGAGAATTACCAGCATCTGACCCAAGAGGACAAGCGCTTGACGCTGACGGTCGAAGAGAACGTTCTCGTCCAACTGGAGAACCTGCGCACGCATCCGTCGGTCGCGGCCGCGACGAGCCGGGGGGAACTCAAGCTGCACGGCTGGGTCTATAAGTTCGAAACCGGCGACGTGTTTGCCTTCGATCCGGAGATGCAGCAGTTTCTCCCGATCGAGGACATCCATCTGCCGACCATTGCCAACGATCGCACGCTGCCGCCCATTTGACGGTCGGCGGCGGGGGGCGTTCAATCGGCGGAGCCGTTGCCCTGGGTTTCGACGCCGGAGATGTTCGTCGCCAGGTCGTCGCGGACGCGCTGGTGCAGATGTTTGGGGCTCATGTCTTCGATCGCCTGGCGGATGCTTTTGAACCGCTGGCTGATGATCGCCAGGTGGCAAATCGGTTCGCCGGGCTTGATGGCAGGCATCGTGGCCAAACCCAACACGACGCCGTCGTCCGTGCTGTGGATCGTGCTTTGCTGCTCGCCTAAGATGCTGAAGTTCGAGGCGATGGGCTGCCCCTCTTCGACCAATTCGCCCAGGCGGACGTGAAAGCGGATGATCCCGCCGACTTCCGCCCGCAGCCAGGTCGTTTTGCGGACGTGGGCCTGGTAAGGCGGACGGATGACCTGGCCTGCGAGCATTCCCAGATTGATGAGCACATTGCGAATGCCCCGCACGCCGGTTTCTAAAATGGAAGGCTCCAGTTTATAAGGCTCGCCGGCTTCGAGAATGATCGTGGGGCAGCCGGCTTTGCACGCGGCCCGCCGGAGCGATCCCACGGGGCCTTTGCCGTCCACGATCAATTCGCAACCGAAGGAGTCGGCGAGGTGTTTGACGGCGGGAATCGACAATTCGCCGCGAATGTTGGGGAAGTTCGTGCGATACGCGGCCGCGGTGTGCAGGTCGATGCCGGAGTCGCAGTTCTGAATAATCTCCCTCATAAAGGTATCGGCCACCCGGCTGGTGAGACTTCCCGTGGGCGAGCCCGGAAAACAGCGGTTCAAATCCCGCCGGTCCGGGAGATACCGCTGCTGCTGCTCGAAGCCGAGGACGTTGACGACGGGCATCAACAGCAGCGTCCCGCACAAGAGTTCCAGCGGGCTGCCGTAGATCAAATCGTGGATAATGCCCGTGCCGTTGAGTTCATCACCGTGGACCGCGGCACTGAGGAACACCCTGGGGCCCGGCTTGGCGGCCCGGATCACGCGAATCGGGATCGCGACCTCGTCCCCGGTGTAGGTCTCGGAGA
This sequence comes from uncultured Planctomycetaceae bacterium, assembly GCA_963815195.1. Classification (GTDB taxonomy): domain Bacteria; phylum Planctomycetota; class Planctomycetia; order Planctomycetales; family Planctomycetaceae; genus CAWAVN01. Next base: position 31,520 of record CAWFGE010000022.1, on the reverse strand, counting down.
TCTTCAGCCGCACGTCGCGGGTTTCGCCGCGGCGGATCCTCACGCCGCCGATGCGGAATTCACGTGTCTTCTTCATCGTTGATTCTCAAGGCGTCGTCCGGGACTTCGACTTCGACGAGCTCCCCGTCCTCGATTGGATCAAGGGAGATCGGGTCTTCCTGCGGCGGATCGTCCGGCAAGGGATCGTGGGCCGAGACCACGTTCGTCGGCCGATCCGCGTTGGCGTGCGGCAGTTCGGCGATGGGTTCGGCCTCGGTGACCGCATTCGGAGGCTGCACGGTTCGCCTGGTCTTTTTCTTCTTCTCCTTCGCTTTCCGCTTGGCATCCACCGAAGGCACCATCGACCGCAGCGTGATTTGCTTTCCATAACAGAGAAGCACATCGCCCGGCAGCAGCACATCGTCCCCGTGCGGAGCGGGCGTTACGAGGCCGTTGCGGTTGATGCTCAAGACCATCACATCATTGCTGCGAAGACCGGTCTCGCCGATCTTCTTGTTGGCGAGTTCCGAATCGGGCCCCACCTGAAACTCGGCGACCGTGTAGCCCCGCGCGAGCGACAGCCGATGCCGAATGTCCACGTCCTCAAACGTGACCTGCTCTTCCAGGTACCCGATGATCTTGCCGGCAATGTCCACGCCCGTCGCTTTTTCGATGCCCTCGAGGCCAGGCGAGGAGTTGACTTCCATAATCTGCGGGCCTTCGTTGCCTTCGAGCATATCCACACCCGCGACCCGCAGGCCCATGATGCGGGCGGCGTGCACGGCGGTGCGTTCGTATTCGGGCGGCAGATCGACCTTGATGGCTTTGCCGCCGCGGTGCACGTTGCTGCGAAACTCCTGCCCGACGGCCTGCCGCCGCATCGCCGCCACCACGCGGTCGCCGATGACGAACGCCCGAATGTCCTTGCCTTTGCTTTCCTTGACGAACTTTTGGATGAGGACGTTGTGCTGCGTGCTGCTCAAGGTTTCGATGATCGCCGCGGCCACCGGCACGCTGTCCGCGAGGATCACCCCCACGCCCTGCGTGCCTTCCAACAGCTTGATAATCACCGGGTCGCCGCCCACGCGCTCGATTGCGGGGAGCACGTCTTGCTTGCGTTTGACGAACGCGGTTTCGGGCATCCCGATGTCGTGCCGGCTGAGCGCCTGAAGCGCCCGGAGCTTATCCCGCGAGACGCTGATGGCGTGCGAGGGATTGAGCGAATACACGCCCATCTGCTCGAAGTGCCGGACCACCGCGGTGCCGAACGCCGTGATCGAAGCCCCGATCCGCGGAATGATGACGTCGTACGGGCTGATGTCTTTGCCGGCAAACGTGAGCTGCGGGCTTTCCTCTTCCATAAAAATCCCGAAGAGGAGCGTGTTGAGCACTTTGGCTTTATGCCCCCGCTCGAGCGCAGCTTCCCTGAGCCGGCGGGTGCTGTAACAGTCGCGGTTCCGCGACAGGATGGCGATCTTCATGAATCACTCCGATTGGATTTGCTTTTTTTTGTCGTCTTGGTTTTTTTGGGGAGCACAGGTTGGCCGCCGTAATACGACTGGCCCGCATCCACGAAGAACCGTCCCCGCACCGCCTCGCGGCCGAGCAGCATGCGAAAGCCCATGCTGTCCCGGCTCACAAGCGTGAGCTCGATGGGCCACTCCTGATCCATAAACCGGATCGTCGTGACCACCACCGGGCGGAGCGTCACGTGCCCCCCGCTGCTGCGGACTTCCCGGTACTCCAGCAAGTCCGCCTGGCATTCCAAGGTGGTTTTGGCGTTGCGCTGAAACGGATGCACCTGGAATTTTACCTTGGTCCCGCCCGCTTCGGGAATCTCTTTAATCTTGAAGGCATGAAGCGCGGACGACCGGGCCCCGGTGTCCACCTTGACCTTGATCAGCGAAATTCCTAAATCCGGCAGCGCCACCCACTCCCGCCAACCGATGGGAGGATAAGTTTTCGATTTGGATTGGGGCTTGGATCGTCGATTAGGCACGCGGACAGGACTATAGGAAGGCATGTTGAGGATTCATCCCTCAACCATCACGGATGGAAACTCGAAGCACGAAACTCCAAATCCGAAACAAATTCAAAATCCAAATGTTCCCAACAAAACCAAGGGCGAGCCGGTCGCCTTCATCCAATTCTGTCGTTTGGAGATTGGAATTTGGATCATTCGGATTTGTTTCGGATTTCGAGATTCGGGTTCCGGATTTCCATTGAATAAGACGCAGAAGCCACGATGGTTGTTGAGCGGGAACGTCCCCATGATAATGCAAAGCCCGAACCGGTTCGACAAGCGGCCCGCGTGAAAATTCTGGAAAGAAGCCCAATCTTATGGACCCTTTGGAATCCTTATTGGAAATCTTTATCGAGCTGCATCCCGAAGAGGCGGCGCGGGCGTTTGAATCGCTCGATGCCGCCGACGGGCTGCGGCTGTTTGGCTCGCTGCCGACGCGGGTCGCGGTGCCCTTGGTGGAGGAATTGAGCCCCGTGGCGGTGGCTCCGCTGCTTTCGGGAATGGAAGACGACCGCATCCGCGAGCTGCTCGTCGCCATGTCTCCGCGCGAAGGCTCGAGCCTCTTGCAGCTCTTGGACGAAGCGAAGCGCGAAACGGTCTTGAACGGCCTCGACCCCGAAATCGCCAAACCGCTCCGCGAGTTGGCGATGTATCCCGCGGGCACGGCGGGCGAGATCATGGAGCCGCGCGTGGCGTCGCTGTCGATCGACATGACCGTGGGCCAGGTCATCGCCAAGATCCGCGAGACGCCGCGGGAGGCGCTGCATTACCTGTATGTCACCAGCCGGGGCAACAAGCTCATCGGCGTCCTCACGATGCGGGACCTGCTGTTGGCCTCGCCCCAAGATCCCATCAAGCCGATGGTCCACCGGAACCTGCTCAGCGTGACCGACACGATGGACCGCGAGGAAGTCGTGAACCTGATGCGGGAACATCAGTTCGTCGCGCTTCCCGTCGTCGATTACGACGGCCGGCTCGTGGGCGTGGTCAAACATCACGAAGCCGTCGAAGCGGGGCAACTCGAGGCGTTTGAAGATCTGCAAAAAATCGTCGGGGCCGGTGCCGACGAGCGGGCGTTGTCGCCCGTGCGCACCGTCATCAAAAGCCGATTGCCTTGGTTGTTCGTCAACCTGGCGACGGCGTTTCTGGCGGCTTCGGTGGTGGGGATGTTTGAAGACATGATTTCCCGCGTGGCCGCGCTCGCGGTGCTGTTGCCGATCGTCGCCGGGCAAGGAGGCAACACCGGTTCGCAATCGCTGGTCGTCGTGATGCGAGGTTTGGCTTTGCGGGAGATCATTCCGTCCGCGCGGAAGCGGGTGCTTTTTAAAGAGCTTCTCGCGGGTTTCATAAACGGCCTGGCCGTGGCCGTGGTGACGGCGAGCCTCGTCCTGGCCTGGAGGCTTTCCAAAGGGGACCCGGCGAGCGCCAGCGCCGCGCTCGCCGGCGTCATCGGAATCGCGATGGTGCTCAACATGGTGATGGCGGCCCTCTCGGGAGCCGCGATTCCGTTGATCCTCAAAGCCCTCGGCCGGGACCCCGCGCAATCCGCTTCGATCTTTTTGACCACGGTGACCGACATCGTCGGCTTCGCCGCCTTCCTGGGCCTCGCCACGATCTTCGCATCGTGGATTTCGGCATAACGCTTGGCCGCGACCGGCCTTCAATCGGCGTCCTCGCGGGGAATCCATTGCCCATTGAAGCGGGCGATGAATTCCTCCGCGATCGCATCGGCCTCCGCGATGAGTTCCCCGGGATCAAAACCCAACCCGCGAAGTTGGAGGGAAGACGTGTGCCCGCCGGGCTGCCAGCGGTTGTCGTGCATTTCGTGGTAATAGAAGTGCGCGTGATCGCGTTCGAGCAGAAACGTCACGTGGAACTCGGTCAATTGGTAAAGGGTCTGCGACGGGGATAGAGGCTGCCGAGTCCACAGATACAGCGAAACATGATCGCCCTCACCAAGCCCCAAACCCGCATCGCACCGCCAATACCGGTCGCTCCGTTGCCTGAACCCCATTTCCCGCAAATGATAATCCCATATCCACATGCCTCCTTCTCTTTTTCTTGAGCGGCCGGGTACCCTTTGGGTGGCTAGCTCGATGACTATTTCGTAAGTTCGTCGGCAGTTCTATTAGCCCGAAGCGTGAGTTTTGAAGTTGCGCATTTCCGAAGTCGCGAAGCGGCGGCAGCACATTTTACTCCACTCCACCGCTTGCTGTCGCCGCTTCGCGGCTGCCGAGGCGCAACTTGCGCTTCAGGCAAGGCCGGCGGCTACGCCCGGCCGCTCACTCTTCAGAGCAACATATTCAATTCTTTTGCGAGCGGTCGTCGAGCGTACTGCGGGCGGTGCTGCCTTGGACGAAGAAGTCGCGGAAGTCGCCGAAGTTGTCGGCCGTGCCTTCCATGTCGTATTCGTTGCTCAACAGCGTCCCCACCCAAGCCTGCATCCGGCGGGCGCCTTCGGGCTTTGCATGATGCGTGGCGACTTCGGTGGCGAAGTTCAAAAGGTCATACACCTTGCAGCTCACGGGCAGCGTCCGCTGGCGTTTGACCGACAGGGCATCCAGGTTCGCGAGGCCATACAGACTCGAAATATCGCCGGTCATCTTGTGGAACGATTTCAAAAGCGGACTGCCCGCGGGAATGTGATTGCCGCCCGCATCGTCGGGCCGCGTTTGTGCGCCGTCTGAGCCGACTTGCTTTCGACCTAGGAGTTTCGCGGTGAGGTTATACAGGCCGAGGGCCTCGTGCACGCTGGCCCAGGAAGTCGTCGCGCTTTCGAACCGCTGCCGGAGCGCTGCGTAGCCTTCATCGTTGCCGAAGCCATCGAGGGCCCGCATCAGTGAGAAGCTCGTCGCGTCCTGCCCTTTGCCGACGGAAATCTGGCTGCGGAAGGTCTTGCCCATGCCGACCATGCCGTTCGAGCAGATTTCCCGCAGCAGCGACAGATAAATGTTCGGCAGCCCGAACCCGTCAATCGGCGTCTGCAAAACGAACCGGTTCGCGAACTCGTCGCCGGCGATTTGGAACCGCGTGGCCCCCATCCGCGGGATGTGGTGGGATTCGACGACGCCGTCGTGATACGCGATGCGGTCGCCCTGGTAGAGTTCCAAAAGCTCCATCAAATCGTCGTGGCGGACGACGGACTTGGCGGGGTTCGAGACCGCGAGCAGCCGGCCCTCGCCGGTCTTCCAATCCCGCTCGATGCAGTAGCGCATGCGGTCGTTGGGCGAGACTTCGGAAATCCGGGAGAAGACTTCCTCGTGCGAAAAGTAATTGAAGAACGATTTGCTGAACCCGTAGCGAATGTAAAGGCTCGTCCAAAACCGCTCGCTGGGCTTGAAGGATTCCTCATCGATCAGCACCTCGGTCACGGGACGCCGGCGCCGGCGTTTGTCCTCGGCGACTTTGGTTTCCACTTGCAATTCGCCAATGGTGGTGACGCCGTACTCGAACGTTTTGGACATGGAAGAGACTCCTTTTGAGAAAACAGAATTCCTGAGTAAAACGGGACTGAATCATTTTTGAGTGTTCCGGGTGCCACGCCGTGAGGAACGAAGGGCATGCTCTGGAGGGTCGCCACGCCGCTCGCTGCACTTTAGGGTCGTGCCACCCGATCCGATCAATGCTCGGACCGAAAATCCGGGTGCCGGGGGCGGTTGCGTTTGACGAACCCCGGCAGGTCCACGGAGATGTTGGCGATCGCGAGCCTGGCCCGCGAGTTGACGGTGTTGATCATCGGGTTCACCGCCAGCGATCGCCATTCATCCTCCTGCCAGAGATACTGCTGCCGGGCGAGCGCCACCTTCGTGAAAGGCCACTTGGTGAGCTTGCTCTGCACGATGTTCTTCACCGGCACCTCGGGGTGCTTGCGGAACGCCCGCCCGCACATCTGCATGGTCGGCCCTTTGGCGGAATCCCGGCAGAACACGGTCTGGAGGTCCGGGCAATCGAACCCCTCCGTCAAAACCATGCAGTTAATCAGCACCGGCACTCGGCCGCTCAAAAACCGTTTGATTTGCTCCTCGCGGTTGGACGAACCGGTGACGACTTCGCAAACGACGCCTTGTGAAACGAGCAACTGGTGAATCTCAAAACATTCTTCGAGCGTGCGGAAAAAGAAGATCGACTTGCCCCATCGCGCGGGTTCGCGGAGATAAAACTCCGCGACCGTGCGCACGTTCCAACAGGGGATTGTGTAATGGTCGTATTGGCTCAAGTAGCCGTCCTGGATCAGTTGATGAATCCCCGCATCTTTGATGACTTTGTCGAAGCAGAGCTTGATGCGGTCGGTGCGAAAGGGCGTCGCGGTCAGGCCCAGAATCCATTTCGGGCGGATAAGGTTGTGTAGATGGGCCATCGAGGACGCGGCATCGTGTTGAGCTTCATCCACCACCAAGAGATCGAGATCCGCGGGCGGGTTTTTCTCGAACATTGAGATGAAATGGACCGGCTCCACGCCGATGCCCATGCGGTGGTTTTCGAGGGCGGTCTGCGTGAGCAGGTTCCGCCGCATGGCGATCCAGCCCACCTGGAGTCCATGCCGTCGCTGCATGAGCTTCGCGGTCAAAAGCCCCATAACCGTTTTGCCGCTGCCGGTGGGGGATTCGATCATCACCGAACGGGCCGCGGGTTCCAGTTGGCCCGCCGCGCTCAGGTGCTGCCCCTGAAACATCGCGACGGCTTTATTGATAATCCGCTGCTGATAGGGCCGCGGTTCCACCCGGGTTTCGGGAATCAAAGGTGCAAGTTCCACAAGTGGCCTTCCCTGAATGGGTCCGAATGAAAGAGGGAATGAATGTTCAAGCCCTGGTCATTCTCTGATTACGCTCCGTCGGTTGTCGATTTTCCAAAAAATCCGGCAAATCGCAATGATTTTCTAATTTTTTGAGCAGAACGGCGCTAGCCGCCGGTCGTTTTCGTGCGATTCCCAAAAACCGGCGGCCAGCGCCCGGCCGCTCACATAAAAAAAGACGCATTCACCGCGGAGAACCGTGATGAATGCGTCGCTGGAATTGAGTTTTGCGTTCGGTTTAGTAGGGGGCGACGGCCGGGGCGCAATCGCAGGCGGGAGCGGCGACGGCGGGGAGGCTCGCGGTGGCATAGCCGGGTTGAGCATAAGAATAGGTGGGATAGGCCCCATATCCGCAGGGTCCACAGGGATTGGCGGGCGGATATCCCCCGCCAAACAGGTGGGAGCAACAGCAGCCCGACGCGGAAAACGCCAAAGCCAGGGCGAAACACGCGGCCAGAAATCGTTTCATCGAAAATTCCTCGCTGGAGAGAGGGAGATTGAAGGGAGCGGTAGGATACGAATTTCAAAATTCTGCACAAGAGCAACTTTTTTTTCTCAAGTTTGAGCCGTTCGCGGCCGCAGTGCGCGGGGATTGGGGGGCGTGACAATCGCAAACACCTGCGCCGAGCGCTTTGCTCTCGGCGGGTCGTCCGGGTATCGTAAACACCCAGAACACGTATCTTGCCATCGCCGGAACGCCAGATGAACGCATCTTGATTGGATTCGCGTCCAGCAGGGTTCCAAAACTCAACTTCAACTTTTCCGGGGGAGATTTTGCCATGCGGTTTTATTCATTTTTGGCTGGCTTCGTTTTTGCTGTGTCGGCGGTTTCGGCGCGGGCGGAGCCGCCGCAAGAAAAAGACGCGCCTGCGAAGCCCCGGGTCCTCTTGTTGGGGGATTCGATCTCGATGGGCTACACGCCCTCCGTCAAAGACATGCTGAAGGACGAGGCCTTCGTCACCCGGCCGATGGGGAAAAACAACCGGGCCGAGAATTGCGCGGGCACGAACAACGGCGTCAAAAACATCGACCGCTGGCTCAAACAAGACGGCGGAAACTGGGATGTGATTCACTTCAACTTCGGCCTGCATGATCTGAAACGCGTGGACGCCAAGACCGGCAAGAACTCCAACAACCCGGACGACCTTAACCAGGCCCCGCCGGAGGTTTACGAAAAGCAACTGAAAGAAATCGTGAAGAAGCTGAAAGCGACCGGGGCAGTGCTGATTTTCGCGACGACCACGCCGGTCCCCGAAGGCGGCGTCAAGCCGCATCGCGATGTGAATGGCCCGGAGAAATACAACGCGATCGCCAAAAAGATCATGGAAGAAAACGGCGTCGCGATCGACGATCTTTACGCCTTCGCCCAGCCGAGGCTCAAAGACATCCAGCGGCCGGTCAACGTGCACTTCACGCCGGAAGGCTCGAAGCTGCTCGCGAAACAGGTCGTCCAGCACATCCGCAAGGCCCTAAACACCAAGACCGCCCCGTGACCGCCCGCGGTGCGTGTTTCAAGAGACATAGAGTGAGCGGTACGGCGTAGCCGCCGGTCTTGACTTCGAGAATCTCTTTTTTGTCGAAACCGGAGGCTAGCGCCTACCGCTCATGTTTTCGGAACAATCGTTACCGGGGGAATGATGAAATCGACGCTCGCATTGACGATGGTGCTGTCTTTCGCGGGGCGTGCTCTCGCCGCGGAGGTCGATTTCGAAAAACAGGTCGCCCCCTTGCTCGCCGAGAAATGTCTCGACTGCCACAACCCCCGCGAGAGGAAAGGGAAGCTGGATCTCTCCTCCAGGAAGTCGGCCTTCGCGGGCGGGGATTCGGGCGTGGTGCTTGTGCCCGGGAAGGTCGGCGAGAGTTATCTCTGGGACCGCGTCTCCGGCAACGAGATGCCTCCCAAGCATCCGTTGACCGCCGAGCAAAAGCAAATCCTGAAGCAATGGATCGAAGAGGGGGCGGTCTGGAATCGGGAGCGGATCGATCCCTTCGCCTACACAACGGCCAAGCGGGCCGGCTACGACTGGTGGGCTCTTAAACCGCTCATTAAACCCGCCTTCCCCGAGCCATCGAGCGGACCGCATCCGATCGATGCGTTTGTCCGCGAAAAGCTTTCCGCGCAAAACCTTAAGCCGTCGCCGCGGGCGGACCGGCGGACTTTGATCCGCCGGCTGTCGTTCGATTTGCTCGGTCTGCCGCCCTCGCCCGCAGAGGTCGAGGCCTTCGTTGCGGACTCTTCCAGCGAGGCCTACACGAAGCTGGTCGATCGCCTGTTGGCCTCGCCGCATTATGGGGAGCGCTGGGCGAGGCATTGGCTCGATCTCGCGCGGTTTGGGGAAAGCCAGGGCTTCGAGCGAGACAAATTGCGCGACAATGCCTGGCCGTACCGCGATTGGGTCATCCAGGCGCTCAACGAGGACATGGCCTACGACCGTTTCGTCCGGCTGCAGATCGGAGGCGACGTCTTCGAGCCCGGCAGTGCCGACGCGATTGCCGCGACCGGATTTCTGGTCGCGGGGCCTTATGATGAAGTCGGACAGAATCAGCAGTCCGCCGCGATGCGGGCCGTCGTTCGCCAGGATGAGATGGAAGACTACATCGGGACCGTCGGCCAGACGTTTCTCGGCCTGACCGTGAACTGCGCCCGCTGCCACGACCACAAATTCGACCCGATTCGTCAGAGCGAATACTATCAGATCTCCGCGGCCCTGGCGGGCGTCCATGCGGGAGATCGGCCGTATCAAACCCGCGAGACGGAACGTCAACTCCAAGCCGCCCGGCAAGAGCAAGCGCAGGCGAAACAAGAAATCAAAAATCTATTGGGCCCCGTTCGCCGGCAGATCCTCGCCGAGCGAAAACAAGATCCGCAATTGAAAGCGATTCCGCAACCAATCGCGCGGTGGACCTTTGAGGAGGGCTTGAAAGATGACATCGGCCAACTCCACGGCACCGCGCACGGCGGGGCGAAAATTGAAGACGGCCGACTGATTCTCAACGGAAAAGACGCCTACGTTTCCACCGCCGCGTTGACGACGACGCTGACCGTGAAGACGTTGGAAGCCTGGGTGCAATTGGAGGACCTCTCGCAACGGGGCGGCGGGGTCATTTCCGTGCAAGCCGCCGACGGCGGCGTGTTCGACGCCCTTGTCTTCGGCGAACAAGAGCCCGCGCACTGGATGGCCGGCAGCAACTTTTTTGCGCGGACAAAATCTTTCGGCGGCGATCCCGAACAACAAGCCGGCAAAACCCTCGTGCACGTGGCGATCGTTTATCACAAGGACGGCACGATCCAGGCTTTCCGCAACGGCCAGCCTTATGGAAAACCCTATCAATCGAGCGGCCCGGTCACGTTTGAGGCCGGGAAATCCCAGGTCCTTTTCGGTCTCAGGCATGGAACGAGTGCCGGGGGAAACCGCTTGCTCGCGGGCCGCATCGAACAAGCTCAACTTTACGACAAGGCTCTGTCGTCCGAGGAAATCGCCCTGACGGCGAAGCGGTTCGGCGTTCTCGCGCGGGAGGGAATCCTGGCCCAATTGACCGCCGATCAAAAGAGGCAACTCGCCGCATGGGAAACAAAAGCGGCTCAGTCGGCCGATCGGATCGCGTCGCTCGGCCATCGCCAGGTGTATGCGGTCGCCCCCAAACCACCGGAGGCGACGCGGGTGCTGCTGCGAGGCAATCCCGCTTCGCCCGCGGAAGTCGTGGCGGCCGGGGGCATCGAATCCCTCGCGGGGATCTCGGCGGATTTTGAACTCGCTCCCGATGCCCCGGAAGGCCAGCGGCGAAAACGATTGGCCGAGTGGATCACCTCGCCTAAGAACCCGCTGTTTGCCCGCGTGATCGTCAATCGATTGTGGCATGATCACTTCGGGCAGGGGATTGTCGCGTCGCCGAACGATTTTGGCTTCAACGGTTCCCGCCCCACGCACCCGGCCCTGCTCGATTTTCTGGCGGCGTCTCTCATCGAAAACCGCTGGAGCTTAAAAGCGGTGCACCGGCTGATCGTCACGTCGGAAACTTATCGGCAGTCGTCCAAACCCGATCCAAAAGCCATGACCATCGATGCAGGAAACCGCTGGCTGTGGCGGTATGCTCCCCAGCGCCTCGAAGCGGAGGTGATCCGGGATTCGCTTTTGAAAGTCAGCGGCAGGCTCAACACAAAACTCGGCGGCCCCTCGTACCGGAACTTCGAAACCTTCAACCGCAACTCGCAGTTTTACATCATGCAGGACCGCACCGGCCCGGAATACCATCGCCGGACGATCTACCGCATGTGGGTGCGATCGGGCCGCAATCGGTTATTAGACGCTTTGGATTGTCCCGACCCGTCGGTGACAACGCCCAATCGAGCCGTCACCACCACGCCGACGCAGTCGTTGTCGCTGCTCAACAACTCGTTCGTCTTGCGGACGGCCGATGGACTCGCGAACCGCATCGAGGCCGCTGCTCCCGGCGATATGGAATCGAAAGTCAAAATGGCGTACCGCCTCCTCTTCCAAAGGAAACCGACTCCCGAAGAGTTGGCGGAGACCACGGCCTTCGCAATGCCGCATGGACTTCCCGCCCTGGTGCGCGTGCTGTTCAACACCAACGAATTTTTGTTTGCCGAATGATCGCACGAAGGAATGGCCGTGATGACAAATTCCCAACCGAACCGGCGCGAGTTTCTTTCCTGGACCGGCCACGGGCTGGGATCGGCGGCGTTGGCTTCGTTGATGCTCGCCGACGGTTCGGCCAGGGCGGGAATCACGAAGCCCCAGGCACGCGATCCTTGGCCGCATTTCCAAGCCCCGGCGAAGCGGATCATTCACATCTGCGCGTGCGGCGGCGTCAGCCAGGTCGATTCGTTCGACTACAAACCCGCCTTGGAGAAATACCACGGCAAGAAATACGGGGGCATCGATGCCGCCGACGTGTTCTTCGGCAAGATCGGTTTGCTGCGGAAAAGCGATTGGGCGTTTCGGCAGCGCGGGGAAGCGGGGCTGTGGATTTCCGATCTGTTTCCCAACCTGGCCGAGGTCGCGGACGAGTTGACGATCATCAAATCCATGTTCGCCGAAACCTCGAACCACACCCCGGCGACGTTTCAGGAGAACACCGGCTTTCGCCTGAATGGGTTTCCGGTCGCGGGAGCTTGGATGTCCTACGGCATGGGGGCCGAGACCGATTCGCTGCCCGCGTATGTCGTCATCCCCGACCAGCGCGGCCTGCCGGCGGGCGGATCGATCAATTGGAGCAACGGCTTTTTGCCCGCGACGCATCAAGGCGTGGTGATTCGCAGCCAGGGCACGCCAATCGACGACCTGTTTCCCGAACGGCCGATCTCCGCCGACACCGAAACGGCGAGCCGAGCGCTTCTGAAAAAGTTGAACGCCGAGCATCTCGAGCGCCGCGGCGAAGAAGATGCGCTCTCCGCGCGGATTCAAAGCTACGAGCTGGCCGCGCGGATGCAGTTGGCCGTCCCGGACGTCACCAACCTCGACGGGGAAACCGAAGCGACTCACAACCTCTACGGCACGACGGAAAACGCCACCGTCGATTTCGGACGCAGTTGTCTCTTGGCGCGCCGGCTTTTGGAAAAGGGCGTGCGGTTCGTGCAGCTGTTTTCAGGCGGGGCCTTTGGTTCGCCGAGGATCAACTGGGACGGCCACGAAGACATGGTCCGCAATCACGGCCGCGAAGCCGGTCGGATCGACAAACCCCTCGCGGGGCTGCTTCGCGACCTCCGGCAGCGGGGAATGCTCGACGATACGCTGGTGCTGTTTACCAGCGAGTTCGGCCGCACGCCATTCACGCAATCCGCGTCCGACGTTTTGGGAATCGGACGCGATCACAATCAATATGGGTTCTGCGTGTGGATGGCGGGGGCGGGTCTCAAGCACGGCCTGGCTTACGGAGCCAGCGACGACATCGGCTGGAAAGCCGCCCTGAACCGCGTGCACTGGCACGACTTCCACGCCACGGTGCTCCATCTCTTGGGGATCGACCACACGCGGCTGACGTATTACCACAACGGCATCGAACGGCGTCTCACCAACGTGCACGGGGAAATCGTCAAAGACATTCTGGCCTGAGCCGGCGATGCCGGTTTTACCGGTCGGCTGAAATCGCGAAACGCGGGCGGCTTCGGCGAGTTGGGGATGGAATGTCAGCGCGGGAGATTTTCACTACTCGACCGAAACGGGACATTCGAAGAGGATTCTCTCTGTGGGAACTATGGACATGGAGAACCTGCAAGTACATGGGGCTTCGTCCGCGATTGGGTTTTGGTATTCTTTTAAATCCCACATTGATCGGGAAACTGCCGTCCTTCGCTTGTCTTAGTATCATGCCGCCTGTTTGGCAGATGACAGGCCCGTGTCCCGGTCGCTCGTGGATGAGTTTCACTAGAGCAAACCCTCCACCCCCGTTGTCGAAGGCCTCGTTGAGTGTAAGGGTTCCTTCGAACATCACACACTCGCTCACTGGCAGAGTCAGCTTTGGCATCGTGGCCGGATGAGCCGGCGGACAGGCCAGTTTCGGGAATCGAATCCGCAGGGGCCTCTCCGCAACGGCAGGCGCCGTTCCTTCTTTTGTTCCTCCCGGGCTCTGCTCGCCACCATTCCAGCAAAGGAGAAGAAATGTCGCCGCGAGTTGCAACATGATCGATCGGTTCCGTCGCATGAGAACCTCCTGACGGACGATTTTTTGAGGCAGAACGTCTTGTGCAGTTATTCACCCTAAGCCAAGAGATGCGATTGTCAAGTGCAGAAATGAACAAAGCTCGGAGGCCCGGTTTTATTTGGGGCGAGGAGGAGGATGTTGTCCGAGCGGACATCGCAGGGATAAGGTGCGTATCGGTTTTACCGGTCGGCTGAAATCGCGAAACGCGGGCGGCTCCGGTGAGTTGGGGTTTGAGAACAGGTTTGTGTTTTCGGCGACAGTGCGCGGGGAATCTTCACTAAGGACCGGGAGAATCCGCAACAGAGGCTTGTGTTTTGTCGGGCCCCGGGTGAGCATGGAGAAAACGTTCGATGCAAATTGACCACCTGGATTCTCCCGCCGGCGCACCGACACCTAGAACTCGCACCTATGCTCGCCATCGCTTCCGACATTCTCCCGCAGACCTCGCTCAGTTACGTCGCCTTCCGGATCGCGTTTTGCGAAACGCTGGAGCGCATCACGCTCGCCCGGCAGGTCGGCGGCCGCATCGAGGGGTTTGGGTTTCTGACGGAAGTGCCTTTTCTGGGCGCCGTGCCTCCGCGGGTCCAGTTGGATTTGCTCGCGGAAACCTGGGCCAAGCATCGTTCCGATGCGCCCGAAGAAGCCACGCTGCTCGATGAAAGCGTGATCTATGCGATCTGCGAGACGGCTTCCCAACTCGCGGAGCACCAGCCGAACGCCGTCCGCGGGTTCTTGCGGGGCGGCCCCATGGATGTGGATTTGCGGATCGACCATCAACTGGCCCGCGAACTCCAGGGGCTGCATTTGAATCTCTCGAACGCCGGCGATTTTTTGATGATCAGCCAGTTCGAGGACATCCCGCCCGATGAGGCCCGCCCGCTCAAAGCCCAGTTCGGCATGGAAGAAGATCGGCTCGAAGTCATGTTCGAGGTCCTAGGCCGCTGGCATCCCTCGCCGGAGTGTCTCGGCAACCTGCAAGGGCTGCTATTGCCCCGGGAAATCCAGCGGGCGAGTGTTGTGCTCGATCTTCCGCTGCCCTCGTAGGCTTTGGGAATCTCCTCGTCCCCCCAAAGTCCGCCTTTCCGCAATCGCGAAAAACTGGTAGAAGACCCGACCACCAAAACATGGACGACACGAAAAGGATTCATTCACTTTGCACGTCCCATTAGCCGCAGGGCGCTAGCCCCGGTTCCGACAGGCAACTTTGCACGTCCCAAGGAGGGGTTATGCAAATCGCGTTTTTTGAAGATGCCGGGGCCCGGCAGTTTTCTCCAATCGCTTTGATGCGGCCCGTCTTCGAGCTCGTTTGCGGACATTTCAGCCTGCGCGAGCGCTGGCAATGGGCGCGGGGTTTCGTAGAAAACGAAGCCGACGCGTGGGGGGCGTTTGTCCGCCCGGAATTGGCGGAGACCTACCGCGAAAGCCGGCCGGAGTTCGCCGTCAACGATCTGAGTTGGCTCTATAGCGATTCCACGCTGCTCATCAACGGCCGCTGGTTGGGGAATCCGCAGGATCTCGAAACCTTGACGGTCGATGACGTCGCCGTCGTCGGGGAGACCGTTGTCGCGCTGCATTTGGATCCGCTGGAAACGCCTTTGTTGACGGAGGAAAACTGGGACGAGTCGCTGGCCCAACTGGCCCGCATCCGCAGGCGGGTGGAGTTGCCTGGCGTGCTCTTGAATTATCCCTGGGACCTGGCGCATCAGAACCCCCGGCAAATCGCGGCGGATTTTCGCTTGCGGCGTTTGGGCGGAGAGCTTCCGAACCTCGGGCCGCAGGTTGCGATCATGGGGCCGGTGGAAAATCTGTTTGTGGACCCGGCCGCGGAACTGCATCCCTTCATCGTTCTGGATGCGCGAGGCGGGCCGATTTCGATTGAAGCGGGAGCCGTCGTCCAACCGTTCACGCGGATCGAAGGCCCCTGCCACATCGGCCGCGAAGCGCAGCTGTTCCGGGCCCACGTCAAAGACGGCAGCACGATCGGCCCCGTCTGCCGGGTGGGGGGCGAAATCGAAGCCTCCATCCTCCACGGCTACGCCAACAAATACCACGAAGGCTTCTTGGGGCACAGCTATGTCTGCCCGTGGACGAACCTGGGGGCATTGACGACCAACAGCGATCTCAAAAGCGACTACTCTCCGGTGCGGGTTCCCATGACCGGCGATGTTTTGGAGACCGGGCACACGAAGGTGGGCTGCTTCATCGGGGACCATACGAAAACCGCCATCGGCAGTTTGTTCAATACGGGGTCTTCGATCGGCGTGATGTGCATGATCCTGCCCGGCGGCGAGCTATTGCCCAAACACGTGCCCTCCTTCACGCGGATCTGGCACGGCGAACTGCGCGAGGGTTGGGATCTCAACCGCAGCCTGGACACCGCCCGCACCGCAATGGCCCGCCGAGGCGTGGCACTCACCACCGCCGAGGAACGCCTGCTTAGGCATCTGGAGCGCCAGACCTGGGCCGAGCGCGAAGCCGCCCTCCGCCAAAATTCCCGCGAGCGATCACAAAGCCGCGACACCGCGTCCAACGCGGCTTGAAAATCGCAATCCTCGCCTATCGGGTTTGGGATTCGCCAAGGATTGCCCTCAAATCGAAGAGTTGCGATTGGTTCGACGGTTTTTTGGCTTTGGCGGCGGCGTGGCGGGTTGCTCCGGTCCGCGCGGCCCAGTCCTCGGCCTCGTTCACAAACTCGATGGATTTATTTGGGTGATGCCGAGTTGTTGCTGCGACCTGCCGACGCCCCCGCCTGCTGTCTAACTCGCATCTCACCATGTTCCGAATGCGGTTTGGGTGTTGTTTATCGGCGTTGGATCGGGGATACTGATGGGGAAGACGAATTGACTTGATCCCTGTTTCGATAATCGCGAGGAGATCCCCCATGGCCTCGAAATGTTTCCGATCCCTGCGTGCAGGAGTTGTCGCAGTCGCCACCTTGCTTCTGGCCGGCCAATGGATTCTCTCCGCACCGCCGGAGCCGAATTCCGAGGAAGCGGCCAAAACCAGCGGACCGGCCGATGCCCAGGAAGCCCTTGAGCGGTTCAACGGCTTGATCGGCGAATGGCGGGGCGTGGGGATGCCTCGGCGAGGTTCGCGGGCGGGAGCCTGGTTTGAGAATGCCGAGTGGGTCTGGGATTTCGAAAAGAAAACGCCGTCCCTCCGGTACGAAGTCAAGCAGGGAAAACTTTTGGACAAAGCCCGGCTGACGTGGAACGCCGACGACAAGCAGTTCCACGTTAAAGCCACATTGCCCGATGAGACGACCCGCGACTACGCCGGCACCATGAACGAAGCCGGGAAACTCGTTTTAGAATCCGCCGCCGACGCTGCGGGCGACAGCTACCGGATCACGGTGACGCCGCTCAACGAGAAACGCACGCTCGTGCTCCACGAGAAGCGCACCGGCCAGGGCCTTTTCCGCCGCGTCGCTGAAGTCGGCTACACCCGTGCGGGCACGAGCCTCGCCGTGGAAGGGGCGGGCGAAATCGAGTGCATCGTCACCGGCGGCAAAGGCACGATCCCCGTCACCTACCAGGGCAAGACCTATTACGTTTGCTGCAGCGGCTGCAAACAAGCCTTCGATGACGACCCCGCCGGCATCATCGCGGCCTACGAAAAGAAAGTCGCCGCGCGGAAAGCGAAGCGGGGGAAGTGATTCCGGGCCACAAACGACGGCCGAATGCTCCACGTCGCGCCCAAACCGGCGAATGGCCACACCTTGCTTTTGGACCAGTTCGGTTGAGTGTTTCAAAAATCCCATCAACAGAGGGATTGCAAGGAACCGGCCCGCTTCCGCGCGCGATCGCTGGAATTGTCTTCGAGCACCGTCCGCCAACTGTTCCCATCACGAACCGGCGAAGGACGCGGACACGGGCGTGCGGGAATCGTTCAGCGGGGCGGGCAAGCTGAGTTCCTCGTCGCCTTCCAGGATCCCTCCGGGCCGGTCGGGATAGAAGACATGGGCCTGTTGGGACTCGGGAACGAGCACACACACCAGTTCCACGCCGGCGTTCAGATACTCCGCGCTCTTTTCGTAGATTTCACTCCAACGGTCATGGGGCGAACGCACCTCGAACACGATGTTGGGTGATGAGGCGGGATAACCGGTGGGCGTGACTTCCCGGGGCAAGCGTTCGTTCGCGCGGACTGTCGACGCGTAATCTATTTTAGCGAAATCATGGGGCTCACGCCCCACGCTCGCCGGAGTCTTCTTCGAGCACCGCTTGCCAATCGACGCGAGGGGCATCGCCCCAGAGGCGTTCCAGGTCGTAAAGCTCACGCAGTTCCGGCGAGAAAACGTGCACAACCACGTCGCCGTAATCCTGCACGATCCATTGGCTTTGATCGTTGCCTTCCACGCCTTGGCGTCTGGCGCCGGTTTCTTTTTGCTGCTTGTTGATTTCCTCGGCGATGGCGAGCATCTGCCGGCGGCTGGTGCCGGTGGTCAGCACGAAGAAATCAAAAATCGGGGTGATGGCCGTCAGATCGAGCACCAAGGTGTTATCGCCCTTAAACCCATCCGCAATTTTGGCACATCGGCAGGCCTCCAACAGGCTTTCCCGGATGGCCGCCGTTCGATCCCGGTTCGGCGAGGTCAGTCCCGAAACGGTCGAAACTTCGGTTGTGCTGGTTTTCTCGGACTCGGTATTAATGATGGCCGGCCTCCCCCAGGGAGTGGAAAAGAAAAACAAAGTGCTACAGCAACAAATTATAAACCGAACGCGCGCCGGATCAACCTGGGAAACCTGCCTGGGTCCCGATCTTGTTCGTAGCGGCGGCATCTTACCGCCGAAAAAGGCAACGGCGGCTGGAAGCCGCCGCTACGGTCGTGACACTTTTTCCGTGTCCGTTAGAACCAGTTCAACGCGTATTGCACAATCAGGCCCGCGAAGACCACGGAGACCATGCTCATCAATTTGATGAGGATGTTGAGGCTCGGGCCGCTGGTGTCTTTGAACGGATCGCCCACGGTGTCGCCGACGACGGTGGCTTTGTGGGCGTCGGTGCCTTTGCCGCCGTGGGCGCCGGCTTCGATGTATTTCTTGGCGTTGTCCCAGGCGCCGCCGGCGTTGGCCATCATGATCGCCACGGCGAACCCGGACGTTAAACCGCCGGCGAGCATGCCCATCACGCCGCTCACGCCGAGGACGAGCCCGACCGCAATCGGCACGACGAGTCCCAACAGGGCGGGCACGATCATTTCGCGCTGAGCGGCCGCGGTACTAATCGCGACACAGGCTGCGTAATCGGGTTCGCCTTTGCCTTCCATAATCCCATAATCGCGGAACTGCCGGCGGACTTCTTCGACCATGTCGCCGGCGGATCGGCCCACGGCTTTCATCGTCAACGCGCAGAACACGAACGCCAGCATGACCCCCATGAAAATTCCCACGAGGACGCTGGGGTTCATCAGGGTGACGTTATAGTACCGCACGAAATCGGGCATGGTGGCCTTCGCCACCTCCACCACGAGGCCGGCGTCCTTCAAGCGTTCCAAGTTCACCGTGCCTTCGACTTCGCTGTCGTTGGAGGCGGCCGCGATTTTGGTCAGGTCCGCATGGACGGCTTTGAGGTGATCGCTGCCCAGTTCTTTTTCGTCCCGCTTGGTCAGCGTGATGCCATCAGGAAAGACCGAGATATCCGTGATTGACCAGTTCTTTCCCTTCGAGAACTTTTTCTCCCTTTTGGGGTTTTTTGGCAATGGCCAGGACGGTGCCCTTTACGCGATACACCTTGGCTTGTTCCAGATTTTCGCCTTCGCTGGCTTCGACTTCCGCGGCCGCGACCCAGCGCTCAAAGCCGACGCGGACCTCTTCGACATAAGCGGCCAAAAGCGCCAGCGCGGTGAGCGCGGCCGAGCCGATGGCGAAGCCTTTTCCGGTCGCGGCGGTGGTGTTCCCCAGGCTGTCCAAGGCGTCGGTGCGTTCGCGAACGGTCGGTTCTTGATGGCTCATCTCGGCATTGCCGCCTGCATTGTCGGCGATGGGTCCGTAAGCATCGGTCGCCAGCGTGATGCCGAGCGTGCTCGAGCATGCCCACCGCGGCGATCGCCACCCCGTAAAGCCCCAAGGCGAACACCTGCGGGTTTTGAAACTCAAACCCCGTGGCAAATCCGAAGGACAACAAGATCGCAATGCTGATGGTCACAATCGGCACCCACACGCTGTAAAACCCTTCGGCGACGCCGGCGATAATCACGGTGGCCGGGCCGGTCACGCCCTGGTCGGCAATGCGTTTTGTCGGCCCGTATTCTTCGCTGGTGGAAAACTCGGTCCATTGCCCGATGACGATCCCGGCGATCAAGCCGCTGACGATCGAGCCGAACACGCCCATCAATCCCCAACCCTGCGGGAGGATGCCTTCATTCATCGCATAGGTCGTATTGCCGGAGGGCAAGACGAGCACCAGATACACCAGGATGAACGAAACGACGAACACGCCCAGGCTGCTGCCGTTGATCCCGCGGGCAAGGGCTTTGAGCAGGTTCCGCTGCGTGGCTCCTTCTTCGGTCTTGACGAGAAAGATCCCGCCAATGGACAGCAGAATCCCCAAGCCCGCGAGCAGCATGGGCAAGAGCAGCAGCATGAACTGCATTTTGACGGAGACGCCGTGAAACGCGGCCACGCCGAGCGCGGCCGAGGCGAGAATCGACCCGCAGTAGGATTCGTAAAGGTCGGCCCCCATCCCGGCCACGTCGCCCACGTTGTCGCCGACGTTGTCCGCGATGGTGGCGGGGTTTCGCGGGTCGTCTTCGGGGATGCCGGCTTCGACTTTGCCGACGAGGTCCGCCCCCACGTCCGCGGCCTTGGTGAAAATCCCGCCTCCCACGCGGGCAAACAGCGCTTGCGAGCTGGCCCCCATGCCGAAGCAGAGCATCGTCACCGTGATCTCGGTGAGTTCCATATGCACGCCCCAGTGGAGCACGCCGAACCACAGACAAATGTCCAAGAGCCCAAGACCCACGACGGTCAGGCCCATCACCGCTCCGCTGCGGAAGGCGACTTGCAGGCCTTCGTTGAGCGAGTTTTTGCAGCCCTGAGCGGTGCGGGAACTGGCAAGCGTGGCGGTCTTCATCCCGAACCATCCCGCGAGGCCCGAGAAAAACCCGCCCGTCAAAAACGCGAACGGGACCCAGCGGGACTGGGCGTGGAACACAAACGCCACGACGGCGAGCAATCCGGAGACCAATACGAAGAACAGGAACACGACCTTATATTGCTGATTGAGATAGGCCCGGGCCCCTTGGCGGACGTGCTCGGCGATTTTGACCATCTCCTCGTCGCCGGGGTTTTGCGCTTTCATCCAGTTAAAGAACTTCCAGGCGAAAAACAACGCCACGATCGACCCGGCGAGACTGATCCCCCAACCGAGGACGATCGGCCATTCCGCCACGCCCGCGCTTTCCGCGGCTTCTTCCACGGAGGACGACAGCGACCGGTCGGCCGTGCCGTCCTCTTTGGCCGCCCAAACGGGGCTCGCCATTCCGAATAGAACACTGAACGCAAGGATAAGGCTGGGCCAGGAAATCCTTGCAGCAAAGCGGGGAATCGTCGTGAGGGTCGTGCGCCTGAGAAATCTCATCCTTAAACTCGTTTCGGGTTAAATAGGTCCTGAGAGCAACTCAGGACAGGCTAGGAGTTTGGGGAAAATTGACGGGGATCTCAAAATTTTTGCTGAGTGTAGTTGTGCCCTGATCGGATTGTCAACTTATCCAAAACGCCAAAAATGACGGTTCCGGGCACAATTACGCTTTCAACCCCAGCCTGTCGCGTGCATAGGAGAGGCTTTCGCGGACGTTGGTTTTTTCGCGGGCGAGTTGCTCCGCCGGGGACATGCGGCTGATCAATTGCAAATTGGCCGTGGAGTGATCGCGGACATAGCGGAGGGCGCGGGCCAGCGTTTTGGCGGGCAGGTCGGGGAAGGTCGCCCAATACTTGTCCGTGAGGCAGGGGACTTTGAGCGGATCGCGGGTGATGAGTTCCAGAGTGAAGCGGATGCCGGGCTTGGTCTTTTGAAGAATCTCCCCCATCCGCTTCAAATCCAGCCCGCCTTGGCCGAGCGGTATGTCCGCGAGCAGAAACCCGTCTTCGTAAGGCTTTAGCGCCTGGTCCTTGAGATGCACCGAGTGGGCCCAGGGAGCCAGGCTTTCCACGGTGTCGATCGGGTCTTCCAGGAGGGCGAGGCTGTTGCCGGTGTCCACGCAGGCTCCGACATATTCGCTGCTGATGTGCTTAAAGAGCGCCACCCGCTCCGCATTGCGGTGGTCCTTATGGTTCTCGACAGCCAGGGGAACGTGAAACCGCTCCGCCACGGGGGCCGCGAGTTCCAGCGACTTCCGGGCGAGGGCGTCGTACTCCTGAAACATCTTCAGCGAGCTAAAGAATTCATACCGCCGGCCCGGAATGAGGGTCGTGCGGGCCGCCCGCGCCCCGGCTTCGCCCGCGGCATACATCTCCGCCTGAAAGCGTTCCAGGTCGGCTTTTTGTTTGGGAGCGGTGACGATCGCTTCGAGATAAAGCCCCGCGGCGTCGGCCTGTTTGCGGAGTTTCCACGCGTCGGCCTGGATCAGCGGCCCCAACCGCAGTTGGGCCCCGCCGGCTCCCAACGTCTCGCAATGCTTGAGAAAATTCGCCGGCTCGAACAGATCGAACTGCGGGTTCTCCTTCTGCAAATGGCTCCGCTCGATCCCGCAGCAGTACAGCACGAGGCCCAGGCTCGATTTCGGAGGTTTTGCGGATTCCTCGCCTCGCAACATGGGCCCGACCAGCCCCGCCGTGCCCGCCGCCAAAGTTTTGAGCACCGCACGCCGGCCGGGGAATTTTGTGGGCATGGTCTGTCGTCCTGATTCTCGAACGGCTCAAAATCGCAATTGAATAAACAACACAGAACCCTGAGACCGTTCATGCGCGGGTCTCGTGGTTTGCATCATCTTAGCGTACGTCCGGCCGCATCCCAATTGGATGTCGCCAAAGAACCGGCCAACCCGGAAACAAAGACCGCGGGGTTGTTCCAGCAGGGCGGCGCGCCGCGGTCCATGACCCGGATGCGATCGCTCTTGCCATCGAGGCGCGCTCGGCAATCCCCGATCTCTTCATCGGCGATCTACATTCGGCCGCGGAGCTTGTCCCGCACTTCCACCAGTTGGCGGCGGGCGGCTTGGAAGGCGTCGTGAATCGCGCTGTCCACGTCCTTCTGATGGGCCAGCCGGTCGCCGGGATCGCGATCGACCACGATGTCGTGCTGAGGCACGGCCAGGTAGATCCGCACGTGGTACGGCTCCCCGGTCGGCGCTTGCTGATGCGGGGCCGTGATCACGACCTGGCAGGACGTGATCCGATCGTAAACCTCTTCCAACTTCGCAATCTGATCTTGAACGTCCGCCTCGACCGCGGCCGACGGCTCCATGTTGCGAAAGCGAATATCGGGGGGAACTTGCATGAGCTGATCCTTTCCTTGAGGTTCGCTTTTTCGTGATCGGTGCCGCGTCCTCGATCTTCGCAGCCGGACCTGCGGACGGCTATCGGACGATAAGCGAGTTCGAACCACCGGAAAATCCCCCCCCCCAAATGGTCCCCATCAGCCCCGCGGGCGAATGATGGTGACGGCTTCGGGGGTGAACACGCGGAATGTCAGGCTTTCTTCGAGATACAGCCGCACGGCGGACGGGTCGTGATCCAAATAGCCGATGGAAATATCGCGGCCCACCGTCAGTCGAAAATCGTCCCCGCGGAGGCTCAGCACGACCGCTCCGTCGAGGCCCGGGGCCCAGACGACCGGTTCATCCACGAGCCGTTCCACATGCCGGAGGACCGGATAGCCGCCCGGCCCCTCGGTCTTGGAAAGCTCGGCGAACGTTTTCGGCTCGACGGCCAAAGCATAGGGGCCGTGAATGCCGGCTTCGCGGAGGCGTTCGATGGCTTCCGACACCGCCTGGGGGAAGTTGCGGATGTTCGCGTCCGGCGAGATGGGGGCGTGGCTTGAGCACTCGGACAACCCGCGAATCCCCGCCGCGGCATACCCGTGAAAGATCGACTGGTTTTCCGCGAGGGCCAACTTCCGTCCGGCGCCGATCGCGGGGTTCAAGTCGGCATCGTCGGCCCCGCGGCTGATCGCGTCCAACTCGCCGCGAGACAACTCAAACGGCACGCGGAATTCGACCAGCGGCTGCACCTCCCGCAGCCGGGCTTCGGTATTAGCCAAGGGCGGCGTTTCGAGTTCGCGGACCCGGCCCACGTTCGCGTTCGAGTGCTGCCAACCGTGCGGCCCGTCGAAATCCACAAGCCGCCGCCCCGCCAGAAACCGCTTGAGCGTGCGGGTGACTTCCTCTTCGATTTCCTTCCAGCCCCGCTCGTCGATCGGGGCCAATTCGCGCTTCAAGTCATTCATGGAGATTAACCGTAAGGGGTTGGGGTTTTAACGCAAGCTGCCGATGCCCAGCGAACCGTCGCCCGGCCGGGACTCTTGAGAGTTCGCCTCGCTTTCCGCCTCGATCTCCGCGATCGGCCCCTCCGTGAACAAGTACAACCTAAGCTGGGCATCGAGGCCCGGATCCCGCCGCCTGAGCCATTCGAGCGCCATCGCCGCGTGCTCTTTCTCCTCTTCCCGGTTGTGGGCGAGAATCGACCGGAGTTCCTCGTCTTCGCTGGCATCGATCCGCTGCTGATACCAATCGATGGCTTCCAGTTCCTCCATCACGGAAACCAAGGCCCGGTGATGTTCGAGCGTGGCGGGCGTCAACTTCTCGATCGGTTCATGAAAACTCGCGCTGGATTGCGCCATCGCAGTTCCTTTATCGAGTGGGGCCAACGGTGGGAAGGATCGGTCTCGTCTTCTTCGATCTCACGTTACGACAACCGGATCCTAATGGATTGAATCCACTCCGGCTAGTGTCCTGTCAAAGCATGAATTTCGGGTTGAAAAAATTAGCCGCAGGGCGTTCGCCTGGGCCGTTAAAAAATTGGTGTTGACGACGATTTGTCTTTGCGCAGCTTTTCGACCGTTCGTAAATTCAACTGTTTCAAATTTGAGAAAAAGGACCGAAGGTCCGGCCCTATGTCAGCCCAGGGAACGGGAACGAACAAAATGCCGAAGCCCCAACGGGGCGGCCCGAAATCGGAAATACGCAATTGCCTTGTTCCGTGGCGATCATCCGTAACCCAGGGCGGCGCTGCGCTGGCCCTGGGCTGACAGAGAGCCGGGCCTTCGGCCCTAATGCTTTCCAAAAAAAACGAGAACACAGGTGGCGCAAGCCAGAACCCGCGTTTTTAGACTTCAATACCAATTTTTTAACAGCCCAGCGCTAGCCCCGGTTTTCGCCGAGTGAACCGGACGCTAACGCGTTCCGGCTGATCCGAATTCGTAGCATTGAAAATGCACTAGGTTGGCGATTCAACATAATCGTGGTTCAAAAAATCATGATTCTGTAAACCATGATTCTGTGATAAAGGTATGCATTCCCCCGTTTTGCCGGCCATCTCGCCAGGGCGTTGACAAGTTCGTTATCATGCTTCTATACCTTGGGATGGGGAGCCTATCGGTCCCCGTCCGTTGGGCGAGACGATTTGATTTCCTGGGATTCTCCGAAGGACGACAGACATCATGGCGAAGAAAACCATTGCCGACGTGGACGTGGCCGGCAAGACCGTGTTGATGCGGGTGGATTTCAATGTTCCGCTGGACGACAAGCAGCAGATTACCGACGACCGCCGGATTCGCATGGCGCTGCCTTCGATCCAGTCGGTCCTGGAGCGGGGCGGGAAGCTGATTTTGATGAGCCACCTCGGCCGGCCCAAGGGCAAACCCGTGGCGGAGATGAGCCTCAAACCCGCCGCCGACCGGCTCGCGGAGCTCTTGGGGAAAGACGTCGCGTTTGCGGCGGACACCGTGGGCGGCGATGCCCGGCAAAAAGCGGCGGCCCTCAAAGCCGGCGACGTGCTGGTTCTCGAAAACCTAAGGTTTAATGCCGAGGAAGAAATCAAAGACAAGGAGGCGACCGCCGATCAAAAAGCGGACAAAGAGGCTTTCGCAAAACAGTTGGCGGACTTTGCCGACGTGTACTGCAACGATGCCTTCGGCACCTGCCACCGCACCGATGCCTCCATGCTCGCCGTCCCGCAGGCGATGAATGGAAAACCCAAGGTCGTGGGCTTTCTGGTGTCCAAGGAAATCGAATATCTGTCCGAAGCCATCCGCAACCCCAAGCGGCCGTTCGTGGCGATTTTGGGTGGGGCGAAAGTCTCGGACAAGATCCAGGTCATCAAAAATCTTTTGGACAAATGCGACAAGGTGCTCATCGGCGGGGCGATGGCCTATACCTTCTCGCTCGCGCTGGGCGGAAACGTCGGCAAGAGCCTCGTCGAAAAAGATCAAATCGGCCTGGCAAAGGAACTCATTCAAAATGGCGGCGATAAGTTGATGCTGCCGGTGGATACGCATTGCGGCGACGATTTCAAATCGGAATGCAACAAAAAGATCCTGCCCGCCGGCGAGATTCCGGACAATTTTGAAGGTCTGGACATCGGCCCCCAAACGGCGAAGCTCTACGCCCGCGAAGTCAAGAACGCCAAGACGATCGTCTGGAACGGACCGATGGGCGTGTTCGAGATGCCTCCCTTCGATGAGGGCACCAAAGCCGTCGCCCAGGCGATTGCGGAGAGCGATGCCCTGAGCATCATCGGCGGCGGGGACAGCGCGGCCGCGATCGAGCAGCTCGGCTTCGCGGACAAAGTCAGCCACGTCAGCACCGGCGGCGGGGCAAGCCTGGCGATGCTCGAAGGCAAAGAGTTCGCCGCGGTCAATGCGCTCGATGATAAGTAGTCCTCTGGGCGAGCGTGGTGAGCTCCATGATTTCGGTGATCTTTGGCCAATCTCACGATCATGGGGCTAACGCCCCACGCTCGCCGCGTTTCGTTTTCTTCAGAATGATTCATGGCGATCCAGTTTAATTGTCCTTATTGTACCGCGACGATTCGGGTGCCGGATTCCGCGGCGGGGAAGCAGGGGTCTTGCCCCAAATGTGCGACGAAGTTGATCGTGCCCAAAGTCGCCCCGCCGCAGGACGCTCCGAAGCCCGTCGCGAAATCGCCGCCCCCACCGCCTCCAGCAAAGCAGCCGGAATTCGACGCGCCGTCTCCTCCGCTGGAAGTCCTTCCCGCGTTTCCCGAAATTCAAAGAGCACACTCCGCCCCGGTCATGTCCCGGTCCGTTCGGCAGCGGGCCAAACGCAAGGGCATGAATCCGCTCATCCCCATAGCCCTGTTCGGCGTCGTGGTGGCGGTCTTGGTGTTCGCGATGTGGAATCCGGGCCTTAATTTGGAAGGCCAACTTCCGGGCGTCGAATTGGAAGAGTTTACGATTCCGCCGGCGGTGATCGACAAAACCATCGTCGATCTGCCCCCCGCGGACGTCGCCAAAGATCTCGACGAAATGCAAAGCAACCCGCCCAACGGCGTGCGGATTCCCGACTGGTTCGAGATGCAGTTTCGGCCGGAAGCCAGCGGCCTCAAGGTCGTCATTCAAAAGACCTCAGTCACCGAAGTGTTTCGCGTGAACACGGGAACGAACCCCGCGATTCGCGAGTTCTATAACCAGCACAAGACGGAGATCCTCAAAACGCAGCAGGCGGAGTTTCAGCCGGCTCTCAAGAAATTCTTCAAGGACTGGGAGACGTTCCGCAAAACCGAGGCCCCGTTCGACACCGAAGCCTACCGCAATTCCGTGGGCTTTAACGTGCTCGGCGGGTCGTTGGGGTTTTGCGTGGAGGCCAAGGTGGGGCCGCGGGGTTATCGCTGCGTGCATCAAGATGCGAGCGGCGACTTGTATTTCCTCTTGCCCAAAAAGACAAAGACCTTCGTGCTTCGCGGCCGAACGTTACCGGACGGCGCGACACTGTTTCCCGGCCATTTCACGGTCCACGTCCAGGGCAGCGATGCGTCGCGGGAGCCTCCGGCAGAAAGCGAAACCGAAAACGCCCCCGCGGCCGAGCCAACCCCAATGGAACCATCAACCTCCGAACCCAAAACAAAACCGCGCGGCGAAGGGTGATTTGCCGCGCGGTTTTGTTGGTTTGCAATGTCGTCGTTATTTCGACGATTTGACTTGGACGCTCGGCGGGGTTTTGGCGTCGTTGGCGACGCAAAATAGCGTGCGGGAGGAGCGGAGGAAGAGTTCCCCGTTCGAGACCGCGGGAGTCGCATTGAAATCGCCGTCGGCGGATTCCAAGCGATTGACGGCAAGTTGTTCCAACTTGGGGCCGAGTTTCAGGACGAAGACGTCTCCGTTGCGGCGGGCATAATAGATTTTCCCGTCGGCGATAATCGGCGAGGAATAGTCCTGTCCGCCGCCGCCACCAAATCGTCCGCCTCCGAACCCGCCAAAGGATCTCCCTCCGAAGCCTCGGCCGCCAGGGCGTTCGCCGCGGTTGTCGTCCCGATTGTCAGGCGGGTTATCAGCCGGTCGCGAACTGCCTTTCAGACGGGCTTGGCCCTCGGACCGACCTTTCTCGAGGTCCAGGACATGGGCGACGCCGGAGTTCATGTAGTACAACAATCCGTCATGGATCACCGGGGTGGAAATCCGCGAGTTGCTGCGATTGGACCAGACTTTGTGGGTGCGGGTCACGTCGCCTTTGCCGCCGACTTTGACCGCCACGCCCCCGCCGCCGCCTGGCCCCGATTCAATCCCGTAAACCACCCCGTCGTGGGCGATGAGGCTGGAGCACATGGAGTTGGTGTTGATCGATTCGCAGTACCAGAGCAGTTTGCCGTTGTCCGGGTTCAGCGACCAGATTTCATAAGGCACGCCGATGACGAGTTCGGTGCGGTCGCCGGAATCCACAAGAATGGGTGTGCCCCAGGTGCTGCCGAAACCGTCCGCTTCCTGCTTCCAAACCTGTTTGCCGGTCTTTTTGTCCAAGGCGATGATCGCGTGGCTTTCGACCGCGGCGGTGACGATCACATAATCCTTGTATAACACCGGACTGGAGGCCGATCCCCAACCCCGCCGGTCGAGGTCGGTTCCCACGTCCGCTTTCCATAGGTGCTTGCCTTCCATGTCGTAGGCGTGCACGCCCGACTTCCCGAAGAATGCATACACGCGCTCCCCGTCGCAAACGGGCGTGTGCGTGGCATAGCCGTTCTCGGCGAACATGCCGCGAAAGTCGTCTTCCGGCAGCACCGCATCGACAGATTCGTCCCAAAGCGTTTTGCCGGTGTTCCGGTCAATGCACACAAGATGCCGCTTGAGCTGCTCGAGCGACCCGTCGCGGCCACTATCATCGGCATAACCCGTCCAGCAGGTAACGAACACCCGGTCGCCGGCGACAATCGGGTTGGAATTCCCGGGTCCCGGCAGTTCGGCCTTCCATTTCAGGTTCTTGGTGTCGCTCCACTTCGTGGGCAGGGACTTGTTCTCGGTGCTGATTCCGGACCCGTTCGGTCCCCGAAACCGCGGCCAATCGGCTGCCTGGACGGCCGTTTGAGTGAAGAAGCCCGCAAACACCAACGCCAAAATGCACGACCATCGCCGACCGGATCGCATCATTTCGCCTCCAGAAAGGAAAACAGACAGGTATAAGATCATTGAACCCCCGGGATGCGGCGAGGTTTCGCGATTCTTGATCTTCCCGGCCGAATTGCCGAAATTCGCCGCCGATGCCGGGGCGAGAGATGTGCCGACCCATCTTGGCAAAGACCGCGATCGACCACAAGGCCCAGCGGGGTCTACACGAGGGTTCCCCATGTCGCGGGCGTCATCGGCGCGGGGGTGTTGCGGAGGCCGGCAGCGACGCGAATGTCGCCGCCGCTTGCACGGCTATGGCGCGGCGGGTTCGCCTTTCACGAAGGACAGGGCGGCTTCGCGGGTCGGGAAATAGGGAACGGCGGCGTCCAGCTTCATGATCTGAATCGAATCGTACACGCCTTCGCTGGCATTGCACAACGCGGCCCGGCCCTCTTTGTTGTGGATCTTTCCGCAAAACGCCATCACGGCCCCAATCACGATCGAGCCGAAATACGGGGCACCGCTCAAATCGACCACGAGGTGCCGGCAGTCGTCGGCGTCGATCACCGCGTGGATGGCGTCGATTTCCTTTTTGAGCTGCCTTTCCTGCACGGCGAGCGAATCGCCGGTGGGCTTCACTATCGCGATGTCGCCTTCCTGTTCATACGGAAATATCTTCGGCCGGCCCCACATCGAATCCCTCTCCTTTGCAAATTGGCGATTTGCATGACCCAAAACCGCGGAGCGAGGGAATGCTCGTTCCCGCTGTCAACCTGCCTGACCATGATGATGACGCGGCCCTCTAGCCCTGGAAACTAAACAAAAGTTTCGTATGCTGGTAATTGACGCACCATCAGAAAATCCGCCCGATCCTGCGCACTTGATATTGAGGGCGGAGAGGTTTGGGTTTCGGGGAATCGGAAGAATCGCAGGCAAAATGCGAAAAAAAATCAGGAGAATTCCCGATGGCGACCGCTCGCGGACGTGTTCTCGCGGGTGTTGAACTGCTATCCGTCGCGCAGCACGCGTCGGCGACGTCGGCGGTACGTGCGTTGCAAGACCTGGTCGCTCGCCTCGGCTTCCACAAAGAAGCAGCCTGCGAGGATGCGGTAAAACAAAAGGAGCACAAACGCCCCGCCGACCGCGGCGAAGAATCCCACAAAGCTCAGCGGGCTCACGCGGTGGCCGTCCCAGAAATACATCACACAGCCGCAGCCGATCACGCTGCCGGCAATGCCCATGAGCAGCGTTCCCACCGCCCCGCCAGGATCGCGGCCGGGCATAATCGCCTTGGCAAACAACCCCACGAGCGTGCCGAATCCCACCCACATCAAAAACTCGTGCAGGGCTTGTTGGATGGCAGTCGTCATTTCCGCGTCGGGCATCGAGTCCGTCCTTTGATGATCGGCCGTTCCACGCCGTCGCCGCTTCGGGAATTCGAAGGCGCAGTGTCCCCTATCATCGGCAAAACCGGCCCCGCCGGATGATTCCAATTCCCCCATTTTGCCAGCCCGAACATCGCGAGCCGCAATCGAAAAGCTTGAACCGCGTTATCCGAGGTGCGTCCACGTTCCGCGGCGAAGCTGCGCTGCCTTCCCCTCCGTGATTCGGTCCGCGGCAGGGTGGCTGGGCCGCAAAGGAATATTCCAAGGAAAAAGCAGATTTGAGGCCTGGGGCCGCGTGAGATTTTTCTCGCCCGGCCACAGCCCCAGCATTCGCAGTTCAAGCCTTATTCCACGGGGGATTTGCGCCCGACCACCCAACCGCTAACCGTGGGAGTTGGTTCTTATTCGTCGTTCGTCCCTTGCTCCGCGGCGGATCGACGTGCGGTCGTCCATTCGTGGTTGAAGAAAAACTCCGTTAAACCGCCGCTGCGTTTCCGGTTCGTTCCGTGTGACGGGAACTTCGATTCTTCACTCGAACGGGAGAGAGCGATGGCAGTTCGACATGACATGCGGGCGGGGATCGAGCACGTGGGGCAGGCGCTTCGCGATCCCGAACTTTTCGCCGAGCGGTGGAATGCCGGCGAGGCGAATTACCGCTGGTGGGTCTGGGCGGCTTTGACTTTGACCGCCATTCTGGGCACGAGCACCTACGGGATGACGATGGGACTTCTCGGGGGCACCGAGGACGTGTTGCAAAAAGGCTTCCGCTTGACGCTGGCCGCGGGCGTGGCCTGGGCGATTCCGCTTCCCGCGCTTTACATCCTGAACAGCCTCTCGGGGTCGCGATTGAAAGCCAGCAGCACGCTGCTTGCGGCTTTGGTCACGGTGAGTTGGGGCGGGCTGGCGATGATGGCCTCGATCCCGGTCAACTGGTTTCTCTCCGCCGCCGTCCCCAACGCGGGGTTTGTGCTCGTGGTGAATCTGATCGTGTTCGCCGGCGTGGGCATTTCCATGTCGGACGTGTTTTTGCGGGTCATGTCGCGGTTGGAACCGCACCGCAAACAGCCGCCTGCGTGGTGGCTGATGCTCGTCGCCTCGATGGGGACGGAACTGTTTTACTTCTTCGGCGTGTTTCATTTTTCCACCGCTCTCTAGGCCCAACCGGTTTCCTCATCCGCCC
>CAWFGE010000021.1:0-276608 GCA_963815195.1 uncultured Planctomycetaceae bacterium | reverse complement strand
TCTTACGAGAATCTCGCCGATTTGACGATGAGCTTAAAGACCCACGCGGGCCTGGAAATGCGCTCCTCGTCAAACTGCAGGACGCAGCCGAGGCCGAATCCTACGGCGACTTCGAAGTCCGCGACATGTTTCTCACCGCCTTCCAGAGCCTCGTGCGGGCCCAGAGCGGCAAAAAGCTGACGGTCAAAGAGAGCGAGATTCTCGACATTTCCGTCGACGTCCGGAAAGGGAGTTACTGACGAAAAAGCCACAGTTCAGAGACCTGCCCTGAGCCCTCGGTTTAAATGATTCAAGAATTGAAAATGACGGACTGATTCTCAGGCAGGAAAAAACGAACCGCCAGAAGAATCGCCCGGCGAGCTGTTACCGCCACGGAAAGTTCTCACCGGGCGCAGGAAGCCAACCGCCGGGGACACGGTCTGCGCCCCGAGCGGACGGCGTTTTTTATTGTACCGCAGACCC
Organism: uncultured Planctomycetaceae bacterium; assembly: GCA_963815195.1. Classification (GTDB taxonomy): domain Bacteria; phylum Planctomycetota; class Planctomycetia; order Planctomycetales; family Planctomycetaceae; genus CAWAVN01. The sequence goes on along the minus strand of CAWFGE010000021.1, from coordinate 276,146 downwards.
TTCTCGCCTCGAAAGGACAAACATGAACCGCTCCGCATTCGACCAATGGTTTTGTACGGCACTCGTACTCGCGGCAGCCGCACTCCCGCCTGCGCAATCCCTTTTCGCCGCTCCACCGCAGCCCCCGATCATCACCAGCGGTGAATTTATTCTTGCCGACCTTGATGGTGACGGTTTGGTGGATGAAGCCTCGATCGACTGGATCACGTTCGACGTTGCCGCCCGCACGACGGTCAACTTCGATGCTCTGATTTACGAGAGCATTTACGCCGGCGGCGACCTCAACGGCGACGGGGAAATCACCCGCGCGGACGGGGGCATGGTGCTGTTCGACTCGAATCAAGATGTTCTGGCCCAAATTGACGACACGCCCGGGGACCGGGCATCGGCTTCTACGACGGCAACTTTAACTACACCTTCGAAGAGGCAGGCACCTACACGCTTGCCATCTCGGCGAATGGCTACTTCCTGACACCGGAAAACGCTCTCGCCGGCTACATTGACTACCGGATCGTCGGACCCGCATTCTATGCCGCGGACGGGTCGCCCGCCGACCACGCCGACTGGCAACTCATGCTGACGGTCGATCACGGGTCGGTCTCGCACGTCCGTGTGAACACTCTCGGCACGCCTGCCACGCCTAATCCTGTCGAGGCCGCGGCTTGCACTTATTTGTGGCCCCCCGATCAACAGATGGTCAGCGTCGGCCTGAGTGTCGCCCCAACGCAGGAACTGCTCGTTTTCAGTAACGAACCGTCGGAAAATTCGGCCGACGCCGCCCTCAATGCGAACGGAGGCTTGCTGTTGCGAGCCGATCGGAGCGGCAACGGGTTCGGACGCGTGTATCTGGTCGTCGCGGTGACACGGGATGGAGAGGGAGGAGAATCCGTCGATTGCTGCGCCGTCGTGGTGCCACATGACAAGAGCAAGGACGCCAACCAGACGATCGAGGAAGAAGCCGCGTGGGCGCAGATGGAGTGCCTGGTCAACCAAGCGCCCCCCGACGGCTATAAGTTGATTGCCCCCTAGTTTCGCGTGTCTTGTATCCCCGGTATTGATTCCCAGTTCAGCAACATCCATCAGGAGCAATCTCATGTTCACAAGAACTACTGCCAAACATGTCGTGTTGTCTATGTCGTTGGCAATCGGACTTGCCTGCACCTCAATCGTCCTGGCTAAGAAACCCACCGGGGGAGGTGGTGGTGGGGGCGGTCCCATCTACACGATTATGCCGCTTGCTCCCCTCGGTACGGGTTCACAACGGACAGGCGTCACGGACGTGAATAATGTGGGCGAAGTCATCGGCTTTGCCGAATCGAGTGATAACGCATACACAAACTGGCACCTCAATCTGACTACGGGAACATACACGCAACTGCCTTTAGGCGGGAATGCGATCAACAACGAGGGAGAAATCGTCACCACCTCCAATGGAACCGCCTACTTCATCCCGGGTCTGGGGGCCGATCCGATTTCCCTGCTGCCCCTCGCGGGAGATGATGTCAGCATTGCCGTGGATATCAATGATGATCGAATCATCGTTGGCTACTCACGAGTTGCGGGCACACCCGGCGGGAACACAGCGGTTGCGTGGCGGGCCATTGTTAATGGGCAAGGGGCCATCACGATCCAGGGACCCGTGGTATTGTCGCCGCTTAATGGCGATGCCACATCCGTGGCCGTCCGAGTGAACGATCCGGTGGAGGGGCCGACAATTGTTCTGGGTGACTCCTGGAGAACAAGTCCAGGCGGTCCGAACGAGGAAGCCGTCGTTTGGTCTGTGAGCGTCAACGGGCCAGGGGAACTCCAAGCCGGACCGCCAACAGGCCTGGGATATTTTCAGTCGTACTCGGACGGATACGGCATCAACGGTTACGGAGACGTCTGCGGACGGTCTGACCTGATGCCTTTTCTCTTGCCTGCCGGCGGCAATATGCAAGCGTTGCCCGTGCCGCGTAACACCTCCGACGGATACGCCTTCGACATCAACGACTCGGGATACATCGTGGGCTATGTCCATATTAATTACAAGAAGGGGGCAAACCTAGTGGATAAAGAATATCCAATCCTATGGCATGTCGACACCGGAGCCATCGACCTAAATCAATTACACAACGACAACAATTGGGACGTACTCTGGATCGCGTATCGAATTACAAACGCTGGAGTCATCACCGGCCACGGCAAGTTCGACGGCGTGACTCGTGGTTTCATCATGATTCCGAATCAGTAACGTCGGCTTGTCAAAAATCGGCGGGTCACCGGATCGCATCAACCAACGCGGAACGCTCTGGAACTCGTTCACGTCCTGCTCCGAGGAATTGGTTCGCGCCCTCGGATTGGTATGTCTTCACACGATCTCGCGGACCGCTCTAACCCAAGCGAGATACCACCATGCTGCTTTTCCATTGGCTTTCCGGATTGAAACAAAGCCTGTTTGGTTCGCGAAAACGAATTCGTCGAACCCGGCGGGTCTGTTCCGTAAGGGGGCATCAAGTGGATACGGCCTTCCCCCGTGAACCGGAAATCTTAGAGGACCGCACGCTGCTGTTTACATTGGCGACCACATGGCTCGAAATCGGTCCCAATTCCATCACGAACGACTCGTCATTTGGAAATGCCGTCGGAGCGGTCCAAGCGATTGCGGTGGACCCGAACAACGCCGAGAGGGTTTATGTGGGGGCGGTGAACGGTGGGGTCTGGAAGACCGAGCATGTGTCTCAGATTGAAACCATTGGCCGCTGGGAACCGTTGACCGACTATGAGACCTCCCTTTCCATTAGCGCTCTGGCGATCAGCCCTGTGAATGGGAATGTCATTTTTGCCGGGACAGGGGACGCTGGGACCTTCAGCCTCTGGGTATCGAGGCGGTGAGGGGCGAGGAATTCTTCGCAGTGTCAATGGCGGCGAATCCTGGGAGACCATCGACGTTGGATTCTTTAATGGCCAAACGATTCAGAACATCATCCCAACGGGTATCGACGCTGATGGAAATCCACTCTCCGAGGGGGCATTGCCAAACAATCAGGTCGTTTTGGCCGCGACCTGGGATGGCGTCAATAGTGGCTCTGGGGGCGTCTTCCGAAGCGATAATGGCGGCAAGACGTGGGTGTCCGCTGGTTTACCCTCAGGAGGTGCCAGCCATTTGATCGTGGACCCGCTCGATACCAGCAAACTCTTCGTGGCGATCGTTGGCCAAGGCGTTTACCGATCATCGAACGCTGGCGTGACGTGGTTTCCGACTTCGGGTGAACTCACACTCAGCAACGATGGATTCGACAACGACAACGACGGCATCGATATTAACAATGATGGGGTTCTGGACTCCAAGGACCTGGCCATCGTGGGTGACCTGAACGGCGATGGCCAAGTCACTTTTGCTGACATCAACGTGGACGAATCTGACGAGGACGTGACCAAAGCCGATCGGATCGAGCTTGCCTATCACAGCAGCAGCCAGGGCGGAGTCCTCTACGCGGCCCTGCTGAGCACCGCGAAATTGGGAAACGATGAGAACGGCGATCCAATCACCGATGGCGTCCGTCTGCGGGCATTGTTCCGATCCTCCGACCAGGGCGCTCACTGGCGTCAAGCAACCAATCTGGTTCAAACCAATCCCGGCGAGTCGGAGCAGGGATCGATCCACTTCGCGATGGTCGCGGATCCGATTGATCCTTACACCGTGTACCTGCGAGGCACGACCGGCGGGTATAAAGTCCAGTTCGACCCCGGCCCGGGTCAGAACGATCAATGGGTGAGCATTATGGGCAGCCCCCAGCCGCATCCGGATACGCGCGATCTTGTCTTCCTCTCACGCACCTCACCTGACGATCCGCTTGTTTTGCTCGAGGCTGACGACGGCGGAGTCTATGCAAGAAATCTGCAAGAGGGCGGATGGGAGTCACTCAATAACGGCCTGCGGATCACGGAATTCTACAGCGTGGCCCAAGACCTTCTCGGCTCAACGGTGGAAGAATGGATCGGCGGTACCCAGGACAACGGGGTCGTTCAAAGGGAAAGGGGGCTCACTCCCGCTCAGTGGGAATCTGTTTTGGGCGGAGATGGCAACACGGTTGCAGTGGACAATAGCGGAGAGAACTCCATTCGTTACGTAATGGCGAACAACCTGCGCTACTTCTACCGTCGCACCTACAACTCGAATAATGAATTTGTCGGCTCGGAAAGAATTCGGCTGACAAGTGAGGAATACCCTGGACAAGGGGATTATTCGGGGCTCACGGAGGCCGACCGGGACTATGACGATTTTCGAATCTTTCCCTTTGTCTTGAATAGCGTTGATTCCGAGCGTCTGTTGTTGGGCGGGATCGATGGCCTCTATGAAAGTACCACCCGCGGCAATTATGTGACGAACATCATCCCGCCCACGATGACCAGCCCGGTCGCGATGGCCTATGGAGGCATGGAAGACGGCGTCGCCAAGCCGGAGGTGGCCTATGTCACGGACAACAGCGGGCAAGTCTTCGTGCGCGAAACTGTCGCCGGCGGGTTCAATCTGAAGATGATCGATGCGGACGGAGACGGCACAGCGGATAACAGCACGATCCGGGATATCGTCGTCCACCCGGATAACTGGCGGATCGCCTACGTCGTTGATGAGAACAACGTTTTCATGACTGAGGATGCGGGAGAATCGTGGGACAAAATCACGGGGACGTTGAGTCTGCAGTTGAAGGACTTCCGGACCATCACGATGTCGAATCGGAGTGGGGCCGACATCGTGTGGGTCGGGGGACTGCCAAAAGATCCCCAATCCGGCGGCGTGTTTGCCGTCGTCAACCCGGAGACGAATAAGCCCAGCGAATTAAATGGCGAATGGCCGATTTGGCATCCCTACGGTGACGTAAGGGATCAGGAACTGAATGAGTTCCGACGTGAGAGGCTTCCCAGCGTACTCGTGACCGATCTGCACTACGAACCGCAGACCGATACACTCACCGCCGCCACGTTTGGACGAGGTGTGTGGGTGAAGCCGTTACTCGCCTCCATCACAGTGGAGCCGAGCACGATTCGAGGCACAGCTTTTCAGGACATGAACGGTGACCGCAAGTTTGACGCCGGGGTGGACCAGACTCAGGATGTGACCATTTTCCTCGACCTCAATCACAACAATATGCTCGATAGCGAGGAGCCTTCGATCGCAACCGGGATGGACGGGACGTACGAGTTCCCGAATCTTCCGCCGGGGCGCTATTCGGTGCGTCAACAGGACCTTCCCTCACCCGGCGATTGGTTGACTGTCTCGCCCCAGGGTGGAGTCGGCGAAGTGGTCTTTAGCTCGTTTTCCGGGGGCGGGGTGGAAGTCCTCGACTTCGCAAACTCGCTTCCCGCCAGCATCCAGGGGACGAAATTTGAAGACATCAACGGCAACGGCGTGCAGGATGCCGGTGAAGTCAATTATCAAGATTGGCTCTTCTTCATCGATACGAACCACGATGGCGTCCTCGATGCAAAGCCCACGCGATGGAATTCCACGGACACGCCAATTGCTGACCAAGGAACAGGATCCGTAGTGGTCTCCCAATTGGAGGTCACCGGCATCGAAGGACCGATCACGGACGTGAATGTGACGGTCCACATTCAGCACCCGAGATTTGTCAGACTCGACGTGCAACTGGTTAGTCCTTCCGGGACTGTTGTCACACTTGCGAGCCCGCGCGGTTTCTCCTTTACCGACGTCGATGACTACGCCAACACCATGTTTGATGATGAAGCGACGCGGACCATTTCCTATTTCGATGATGGACCCTTTTTGGGGAGGTATCAACCACAAACGGTGCTGGGAACTCTGGACGGGCAGGATGCGAACGGCGTCTGGCAGTTGCAGGTCAGAGACTACACCTCTCTGTTTGATATCAACATTGCCTCCTGGACGCTCGATATCAACACCGGCGAACAGTTTACCCGCACCGATAGCCAGGGAGCCTATCGATTTGGGGGCCTGCCCCCAGGGACCCATTCCATTACCGAGGCAACCTCCGACTTGATGGCATTTGGAGTGGTCCCAGTCAACCCCTTCTCCGGAATTCGCGATGTGACGGTCATGAGCGGCGACCAAATCTCGGACGAGGATTTTGCCAATGCGCAGGCAGCGAGTATTCAAGGCGTCAAGTTCCTCGACAGCGATCAGGACGGCGTACGCGACCCCGACACCGAACTAGGTTTGGAGGGATGGCAGATCTACCTGGACCTCAACGAGAACGGCGTTTTGGATAGCAATCCCTCTCCTCGCTTTTCGTCGGTGGATGTTCCCAAGCCGCTGCAAATTTCGCCGGAGGAACAGGCTGACGGCGAGCCGTTGATCGACCGAGTCCGATTCCCCGTTCTCGTCCGCGGATTGCAAGGAACGATTGAGCGAATCCGAGTCAGCCAAGACTTCAGTCTCGACGATATTGGAATTCTCCCTCCGGAGTTCCGCATCTATCTGCGTTACGGAGAATTCGAGCCGATTCCTTTGGAAATCGCACCGGAAGTCACGCTCGAAGCCTTGGTCGGCGACGACCCGAACGAGATCTGGTATTGGGAGGCCGAGATGTCCGACGGCAGTCCGTTGCCGCGCGGCGTTCTCAATTCCTGGTCCATCGAATTTGACCTGCTCGAACCAACCGATGTAACGGACAGCAATGGCAATTATCAATTTACAGGGCTCCGTCCGGGTGAGTACCAGGTGCGTGAAGTCATTCCCGACGATCCATTCTCCTGTTGGGTCCAGACCACGCCGGACAATGGATTTCATCTCGTGTCGTTATCCAGTGGCGACACGATCGATGGCATCGATTTCGGAAATATTGGCTGCGGTCTGACCTATCTCGGCTACTATTTGACTCGACAGACGTTAACGCACGGCTCCGATATTGCCACGATTGGTGTCGCTTACGGCCAAATCGAGACGACATACAACGGTCGAACGATCCGCACTCCGATTCCGAAAACTTACATGGTCAGCCTCGGCGGCGGGGACGATGAGATCACAATCGACGGCGCGATCTTTGAAGCCGGTGTCCGTCAGGTCATTATCCGCGGCGGGGAGGGAACCGACCACGTGCGCATGATCGGCAACTCGTCCGACATGCTGAATATCGAACTCCTCGACGAATTCGACACCCTGTTGACCTTCGACAACGGCTTGGTCAATTCCCGGGGCATCGAATCGCTGACCATCGTCGATCCGCAAAAGAATGTGAATCTGGTGACCGCGGATACAACACTTCGTACGGATGCCGTCGGTACCCGCCAGACTTTCGTCGCCCCGAATCGGGCATCCGTTGACATGGAGGTCGATCAACTCGAGAGTGCTCTCAATTTCGTCGTTTCCGGAAACACCCGACTTGAGTTGGGGGGGGCCGCGTTCACACGGGCTCCCAGGGTATCCGCCGGCCCGCAACCCGAACCGCCGTTGGGTCCCAACAACATTGTGCTCGCTCCCTTCCTGGCGGGTCCGCAACCCGAGCCGCCGTTGAGTCCCGTCGAAATCTCGGGTTTCGGGCCCGAAGATCGAATTTCCTTTGCCGGCGCGACAGGCATCGATGGCACTCCGTTACCAACCGATTTCAACCTGAGCTTCGACGATGGGTACGACAAGATCGAGTTGCTTGTGGTTTATACGGGTGGCCTTTTGGCGCGACTGGGTTACGACATCATGACGGGCCCCATGGGGGCCTCTCCCGCAGAGGGATTTGTTGGTGATCCCACCGTCGAGAATCATGCGAGCATCACACGTCCTGTCTCACTGGATCAGGGTATGCTGATGCCTCTGCCCGTCAGCTTGAGGAATATCGAACTGCTGGACGTCATTGGATCCAGCGACCCCGAAGCTGCTCTTGGTGACTACCTTCTCGGACGGTGGTTTGCAGATCGATTCGGTCAACCGGGACGACATTGGACGCGACCTTGTCATCTCTGCCGACCAGTATTTGACGACCCTCCTCACCGACGGCGGCGGAGGCGATGACATGCTGGCTGTTGAGTATCCAGAACCCGATTTCCGCAGTCTGGTGATTGACTCGCAGAGCGTTGAAAGGATCGATCTGGCCCCCGATCCCGCGGCGATTCTGATCGGATTGCTGGAACCCGTCCGGGAGTTGCTCACACCGAGCTACGGCGAGTTTCGGACCGGAAACCTACTGGTGAGGCACGATAATGACTTGACGACAAGTTTTGTCGATGCGTCCCGGGTGGATCTCACTGTGGGCCGGGATGACATGCTATCTGACACTCTTACGCGAGACCTTTCGCTCAACTACAGCTACCACGGCAGCGAGGGAAATTATGTTATCGACGGTGTGGCGTTCGCTGGGGATTTCAATCTCACCGTAAACCACGAACGGGAGGCTGCGCAAGAAATATCCAATTTTATCTTTCAAGATTCCACTTTTGAGCAGGATGCGACGCTGCGGATCCTCGGCGGCGAGTCCGGCCATGCGGATGTGATGGTGACCAAGACGAACGTCGAAGGGGCCTTGAATATCGACTACCAGACGCAGCAAGCGTCCGTGGAGCTCGACATCGTGAACAATGACGATGCGGTTGGGGATGAAGTGTATCTCCAGCTGCAGAACCCTGGGGGCGAGACCCGACTTCACACCGAGGGCAACGTGATCTTCACCGCGCCTGAGTTCATTGGAACGGGCATTGATCCCACCGCACAACAGTACAAGAGTTTCGTGGTCACCAACACGTTGGATTCCGGTGAAGGATCACTTCGGGCGGCCATCGAAGCCGCCAACGCTTGGACAGAAGACGGCCTCGCCGTGATCACGTTTGCCATTCCGGAAACGGATCCTGGGGCCATCGATCTTGACGGGTCGCATGATGAGTTACCTCTCCTTGATCTGGCTCCTGGGAGCTTCATTGATCAGCCCTCAATGAGCGTGGATGGATCCCGGATCGCATTCGTCTCCGCCGCTGACTTGACCGGGGAAAATCCGAACGGCAACTTGCAGATCTTTTTGTTCAACGTAGAGACCGGCCAGATCACACAACTGAGCGATCCCGCAATGTATTCGTGGGTTCCGATCATCAGCCGCGACGGGTCGCACGTGACCTTTTTGTCTGAAAACGCAAGAGGTGCCTGGGTCCTGTTCCTGGCGGACACGGCGACTGGATTGGTGACGCAGATCGCGCAAACCACCGCAGACCACGGTTCAAACTTATCCAAGTACGTTGAGCCGTCGATCAGCAGCGATGGGACGCTTGTCGCCTTTACGTCAGACCAGAATCTTGATCCGAGCGTTGGCAATGCAGATGGGTTGCTCGAGGCGTTTTTGTACGATGCGAAAACCGATACGATCCGGCAGGTGACTGATAGCGCCGACGGCGAATGCGATCTAGTTCTCCTCGACGCGGCTGGCACCAAATTGGTCTTCACCGACTCGGCCGACCTGACCCCAACGACGGACGATCTCGGCTATGGTCTCTACGTTTACGACCTGACAACCCAGCAGACAACATCTCTCAATATCTCTGGCGAGTACATCGCCATGAACGCGGACGCCACTCGGGTTTCGTTTCAATCAGTGGATGATCTTGACCCATCGGTCGGCAATGCCGATGGCAATATCGAACTCTTCTATCTCGACGTCGGCGCAGGCGTGCATCAAGTGACCGACACGACCGGGTTGGGTGCCGAAATTTCGAATTCGATGGACGATGTAGGCCGGTACATCTCGTTCGGATCCCGTCATGATCTCGCGGGTGAAAACCCAGAGCGTATCAATCAGGCCTTTGTCTACGACACTCTGTCCGGAACATTTGAGCAATTGACGCACGGCGACACTCGAATCAATCGAACTTACACCGGCATCTCTGTCAGAATGAGTCCGGATGGTTCGAGCGTGTTGTATGGAACGCACGATGCCGATCCCGCCGGCAACGATAACCTTGTTCAAGCGACATTGACACCCGACGTATTCGTTATCAGCCCACTGACACAACTCCCGGCCCTCACCCGGGGGGACATCGTCATCAACGGCCAATCCCAACAGAACCTCACCGGCGATACGAATCCCTTCGGTCCGGAGATTGTTCTGGAAGGCAGTTCCGCAGTTGGACAGTCGGAACTCCCAGGGTTGGTCAGCCATTACCGATTCAACGGGACAGTGGAAGACGACGCAGGCGACAACGAACCCTCGGCCACGTCGGGTATACACTTTGTGGAGGGTCAAATCGGTCAGGGTGTGACATTCGACCCCGGCGGCTATATCGAGATTCCCGATTCCGAAGAACTTGATCAGCAGATCTTCACTTTGAGTGCCTGGGTCCGCCCCGAGGGTCCGGGCCCCAACGGCGACTTCCACGGCAGCGTCATCATAGGCAAGAACCTTCCGCCGTCATTGGGCAACACGACCGTCTCCGTGCAACTGTCGTATAGCTCGCAAACGAACCGGTTCCTGTTCGGGTTCGGGAATGTCTTTACTGAGAGCGGTCGAATTGTTTCGTCCAATACATTTGCCCCCGGTCAGTATCATCACGTCGCCGGCACATACGATGGAACGACCTTCAAGCTCTATGTGAACGGTCAACTCGAAGGAGAATTGGCTCTCACCAAAACGATCGACTATAGTCCCTTTGTGCCTTGGACAATCGGGTCGAGCGCGTATCCATTCCGAGCCGTCAACTACGCGAGGACCTGGAATGGTGTGATTGACGAAGTTGGCATCTACAACCAGGCGCTCTCGGCGGCCGAAATCGAGTCGCTCGCCATGCTGGCCAACGGCCTGGTGCTGTCATCGTCAAACAATCTCGTCCATGGGTTGAACATCCAGCAATTCAGCGGTGATGGCATCTTCGTTGGCGGAAATTACAACACGCTGACCGGCAACTCCATCGGCACAAACGACAGGAGGACGATCGCTCCCCGGCTTCTGGGACCGACCCCCTACCTCAGTTTTGACGACAGCCCATTCCGGGACTTCGATTTTTCGCAATTCTATCTGGAGGACTTTGAAGATGGCGCCCTGAACGTACCGGGCGTGATTGCCACGAACAACAAGCCGGGCGGAAGTCTGCTGGGAGTGTTCGGTCCCGAGCGGGGCTACGTCGATTCCGTGGACGCGGACGACGGTGTCATCGATGGTTCCGGACTGAGCGGGCATAGTTTCGCGGCCCTCGCGAATGACGGCGGAGACAGCTACGGCCACAAGTATGAATTCGATGCGAGCGTCCTCGGTGGCCTTCCCACGCATGTCGGCATCGTGTGGACTGACGGAAACGTGAACAGCACGACGCTGTTCGAGGCGTTCGGCCCGTCAGGAGAACCGCTGGGAATCGTTGGGCCGGTGAAGATCAGCGATGCATCCGTCTCGGGCACAACCAGTGAGGATCGCTTCTTCGGCGTCATTGACCCACGGGGGATTTCGAAAATCGTGCTGCGGAATCCCGGTGGAAACAGCACGCTCGAAATTGACCACCTGCAGTACGGTTTCGCAGACCCCACTAGCAACGCCGGCTGGGAGTATGTCATCAACGACGGTGGCAACGGCGGCGACGGCGTGCGGATCGTGAGTTCCATCGGCAACATGATTGGCGGCACCACCGAGAGTTCTCGCAATGTGATTTCCGGGAACGGTGGAAACGGCATCCAGATTCTTGGTGATTACGTGCCCGTTTTACCGCCTGGTCTCCCAGAGGATGTTCTGTTCATTCCGCTGCCCAACGTCGTTCAAGGCAACTACATCGGCACAACGTCCGATGGTATGTCGGCTTTGGCGAACGTCGGCGACGGCATCCGCATTGTCGATTCCAGCGGCAACCTTATCGGTGGTCCCGGCGATTTCGACCGCAATGTGATCTCCGGCAATGATGGGGAAGGCATTAAGGTGATTGGTGAATTTGCCGACGAGAATGTGATCCAAGGCAACTACATCGGTTTGAACGCCAGCGGGACGGACGCCATCGGGAATCGATTGAGCGGCATCTTTATTCCAGGTGCGACCAACACAGACATTCTGGACAACGTCGTCTCTGGCAATCTCGGCTTTGCAGGAATCGCCATTTATGGCGGCAATCCTGCCACAGGCGATGCGACCGGTACTGTGATCCAGGGGAATTATGTTGGAACCAACGCCGTTGGAGACCAAGCGGTTCCCAACTTGGGTGAGGGGATCTCCATCAACGATACGGTGGGCAGCCTCATCGGCGGCTCGACTGCCGAGGCCCGCAACGTCATCTCGGGAAACCTCGGTGAAGGGATCGAGATCTTTGGCAGCCTCTCGGATGCCAACATCATTCAAGGCAACTTCATCGGTGTGAATGCCAGCGGAACGGACGCCATCGGGAATCGCTTGAGTGGGATCTTTGTTCCCGGTCCGACCAATACGCATATTCTGGACAACGTCGTTTCTGGCAATCTGGGCTTTGCGGGCATCGCCATCTATGGCGGCAATCCGGCCACTGGCGACACTTCAGGTACGGTGATCCAGGGCAACTTTGTGGGCACAAATGCTTCAGGCAATGCGGCCGTGGCCAACCTGGGCTATGGAATCTCCATCGATAGCGGGACGGGTCGAACGATTGGCGGATTGACCGACGCCGATCGAAACATCATCTCGGGCAACGGCCTTCACGGCGTCTATTTCTTCAATGGAGCCACGGGCGACGTCGTAGAAGGTAACTACATTGGCACTATAGCCGATGGCACGTCAGCGTTGGGGAACGGCGGCTCGGGTGTGCAAGTCGAGAATGCTAGCGAACTTCTCATTGGCGGCGTGGGAGACGAGTCGCGGAATGTAATTTCCGGAAATTCGGCCGGCGTCGCGATCGAGGGACCGTTGGCCAGGGAGAACCACGTTTCTGCAAATTACATCGGTGTGGGAAGCGACGGCGTGACTAGGGTGGAAAACCTCGACGGAGTTGTCGTTTCCGGTGATGCCGCGGAGAATCTCATCGGTGGAATGTCCGTAGGCGAACGAAATGTGATTTCCGGTAACACCAGGGCCGGGCTTTTCGTCACCGGGACCGAATCGACATGGATTCAGGGGAACTACATCGGCACCGACGCGACCGGAACGCTGGCTGTCGCCAACCGTTCGGTCGGTGTTATTCTGCTGGCGACGACCGATACTGTCATCGGCGGTACACATCCCGAAGCGGGCAACCTCATCTCGGGGAACGGCGTTGGAATCGCGATGGGCGCGACGATCGCCACTCGTTCGACGCGGGTGGAGGGGAACCGCATCGGCACGAATGCGGACGGCCGAGAGGCGTTGGGGAACAACATTGGTATTCAAGTGACCGGTAGCGCCGGCTGCCAAGTCGTTGACGCCACGATCGGCGGTCTCGCTCCCGGAGCCGGCAACCTGATTTCCGGGAATGCAACGCAGGGAATTCTCGTTCGCGGCGAAGGTGCATCCGAGATTCGAATCCAGGGTAACTTGATCGGCACCGATATTGACGGCGACGGTGCCATCGGGAACGGTGCTTCCGGCATTTTGATCCAAGATGCCAACGGTGTGCAGATCGGCGGAACGGAAGAGCCTGCAGCGAATCTGATCTCAGGCAACTTGGGGAACGGGATCTCGGTCACGGGGAACGCGGTCGGGAATACCATCCGTGGAAATTCCATCTACGCCAATGGCGGCTTGGGCATCGATCTCGGCGGCGATGGTGTCACGCCGAACGACAAAGGCGATCTCGCCGCGGGCATCTTTCCGGATGAAGACACGGGTGCCAACACCCTGCAGAACTTCCCCGAGATTTCCAACGTGCAGCCGGGGTTGGAGACGCAAGTGACGGGTATTCTTCGCAGCACGCCGGGTGCGAGTTTTGTGATTGACTTTTATGCCAACGCGACAGCCGACCCCATGGGCTACGGCGAGGGTAAGCGTTGGCTGGGCTCGACGCAGGGCATTGTGGATGTCATCCCCAATGACGAAGGCGTGGCCCATTTCAAACTCTCTCTGCCGGCGACTACTTACGGCGGCGAATGGATCACCGCGACCGCCACGCGACTCATCGATAACGATGGCGATCCCGCGACGCCATTGGTCTTCGCCGACACCTCGGAGTTCTCGGCCGCTTATCAAATCAAATCGGGAAAAGGGAACCGCGGCCCCGATACTTTTGTGTTGCAGATTCCAACACTCGACGGAGGGACACTCGGCGAGACTGTGAACCTCGACGTCCAACTTGTCAGTGTGGCGAGTTCGGAACTGGCGGGCACCGAAATTGATGTCGAGACCTTTTTGGCGGCAATCCAACATCCCGAGAGCGGTGGTCCGCCCATTGGCCTCCCCTTCAAACTCTCGGCGGAGGCGAGTGCCCTCTCCCCACTGTTGTTGATGGCAGCCGCTCAAGGCCAACAGTTGGGACACATTGAACTCGTGGGCTCCAGCACGATTAACGGAGTGCCTTTTGAGTTTGCCCGCTGGTCGTTGGATGATGCCATTTTGGGTTCTTTTGCCGAGCTGGGAGCACAGCAGGACCAATTCACGCTCTTGTATGATGCCGTGCAATACTCATTTACTCCCCTGGACGCGCGGGGCTTTCCGGGCACGCCCGTTGTGGGAACGTGGGATGTCACCGCCAGTGGTGGCGTTGTCGCACAGACATTTCCCAACCTCAGCGAGTTGCCATCACCGGTCGATACATTCCATTACTATGTGAATATCCCCGGCATTCCCGGCGATGCGACTCAGAAAAACTACGCGGATTGGATTGAGGCGAGCTCCTTTGAGTTCGGAGTGCGTGGCCCCGAGATCAGTTCAGCAACAACAGCCCGGGCGTCCACTTTCAATTTTATCGCTCAGTCCGGAAGTGCTTCGTCTCTTTTGCTGCAGTCACTTGCCGATGGCGACATCTTCACGTCGCCCATCGAGATTGTCGCGACCCGTGATTCCAAAATCGGTCCGGTGGAAGTGGCAAGCTGGAACCTGGATTACGGTCGAATCGTGGCCTATCAAACCGTCAGCGGACTCGTGGATGGTTTTTCTCTCGCATTCGATGCCGTGCACTACACGGCAGTCGATTTCAGGGATGATGGTACGATGGACAAAGTGACGGCGGACTGGAACCTGGCCGATAGCGGCACGAAGTTCGCGATCACACCGATTGATCTCGATCAGGCGACAGAGAATTTGCCCGCGGTGGAGACGTTCCTTTACATTCCCGGCGTGGAAGGTCCTTCACAGACCACGGACTACGCTGGCTGGATTCCGATTGATGAATTCCGCTTTGCGGTCGAACGTTCTCCCGAGGATCAATCGCCGTCGGGGCTCGAGGCGTCGAGCTTTCGATTCACGACGTCCACCGACATCGCGTCTCCCAAACTTTTTGAATTGCTCGTGACCGGCGAAACTTTGAATGAACCGGTTGAGTTGGCACTCACAAGCCCACTGAAAGGCACGCTGAACGAATTCGCCCGCTGGTCGCTCAATGGCGCGATGCTCGGACACTTCGCCACCGCGAGTGCCGTGCTGGACAGCTTCACGCTGGGATTCGAGTCGGTTCAATCACAGTTCCTTCCACCTGATGGAAAAACCACGCTTCCCCCGATCACGGGGGAATTGAATTTGGGGAACGGGGGCGCGGTGAACGATGCTCCGCTCGATCTTCCCGAGGAACCGACGCTTGCGGACGGGGTCGTGCTGTTGGTCAACATTCCGGGAATCACAGGTTCGTCCAACTGGGTCGGATACAGCGGTTGGATTCCCGTGGACTCCTTCCAATTCGAGTTGTCCCGTTCGTTCGCGCTGGATTCCCCGCCCACGCCTTACCCCTTCCGGTTTAACGCCCATTCGAGCAACGCATCACCGGAAATCCTCAGGCGACTGACGACCGGGGAATTGATCAAAGGCGTTCAACTCGTCGCGGTGAAGCAAACAGGTGGATCGAAGGTGACGGTGCTTAGCCGTTGGTCGTTCAGCGATGGGCAGATCGCGGGCTTCGCGACCGAAAGCGGCCTGGGCGATGCGTTTTCGCTGACGTTTGCCTCGCTGGAATATACCTACTATCGGCGGGCGGCCAAGAGCGGTGTATTGATTCCCGTGTCAGCCCGATGGGATCGATCTCTCCAAGAAGCGATTTTTGTTACCGACGAACTAACGCCTCCGGTGCCGGAGATCCCCGAAAATTTCCGCGTCTTGGTGCAGATTCCGGGCATTGTGGGATCTTCGCAACTGGTCGGCTACGCCGGGTGGATCGAAGTCGATATGGCCCGCTTTTCAGCGCTCCGCACTCGCCAAGGGACACTCAGCAACTCATACGCCACGGCATTTCAATTCTTGACGGACACCGACATCGCTTCGCCGCAACTGCTCGAAGCCGTGCTGGATGGACGAGTCTTCTCGGAGGGGGATCCGATTCGAATTGCGACCGTCCACATCGACAAAGCCGGCCCCCACGAGGTGGCCACTTGGGTCTTGAACGGAGCCACCATCACTTCCTATAGCACCGATTCGGGGTGGACTGATGGGTTTTCCATCGCCTTCAATGAACTGGCATTTACCTGGACTCCCGAGTTAATCAAAGGAGGGCCACTGCCACCAATAACGGTGGCCTGGAATCTGGAATCGACGGATACCGAGCTGATCGATGTGGGGCCGCCACTATTGCCCGAACTCCTTCTGCCATCGGATGTGACATTGCTCGTGCATCTGCCGGGTGTGACGGGCGACTCGACGCGAAAGGGATATGCCGATTGGATCGAGCTCGACTCGTTTGCCTTCCAATTTGCCCATCCTGCAAACAGTACCGATCCCGTGGGTTCGCTCCTGACCTTTCAAACGGACGCCAGCCAAGCATCGCCCCAACTGTTTGCAGCGGTTGCTCAGGGACTCGTGTTTTCAGTCGTGGATCTCGTCGCTATCCGCGATTCTATGCCACTGGAGGTTTTCCAAATTTCACTCGACCAAGTGCGCGTGGCCTCCTTCCAGACCGCCGATTCGCAAAGTGACTGGCTCGCCTTGGAATTTGATCGCCTTCACTTTTCCTATGGCCCCTCAGATAACTTCGGGACCCCGGGCTTCAACACTCAAGTTGTGGATGCCCAAGCTGGTGAAATCGTTGCCACTGCGACAAACGCAGCCGACAACTTATCGGAAGTCTCTGCGGCGAGCGAGGAGGAAATGCTGACCTCGAAGTTGGATGTTCCATCTGAGACCTTCGTTGTGTTGGTCGGCGACTCGACCGTTGTACCAAGTGAGTCTGCAAATCGAGAGGAACTTGTCCGCATTCCAATCAGCCCCCAAATCGAGCGACTGAGTTTGGCAGCCACCTCTCCGCCCGATGAACTGGGAGATGAGATCCCCGAGGAGAAGATGCTAGAATTTGTTGTGTTCGAAAACGAGGACGGAAACCCTCGAGATTCACTTTTCGCGAATCTGGAAGACGAATTGTTCGACCAGCTCCTTCTCGTTGCGAACCACTAATCCCATCCCCAGCTGGAATAATGGATGCTTTGACGTACTGGAATGAGTTGTCTTTACGTTTCATAATTCTTTAGCCGACTTCAAAAGAACCAATCGATTTCGAGACCCCAGGACGCGCTGATGAGCGATTCACAATCACCTCAATCCCGGCTGGATCTACTGGCCGAAGAGTTTGCTGCCCAGATTCGTGAGGGCAAACGGCCGTCCATTTCGGAATATGTGGCCGATTACCCGGACTTGGCAGACGAAATTCGCGATCTGTTTCCCGCACTTGTGATGATGGAACAAGTCGACCATGCAATTCAACAGAACGATTTGCCAAGCGACGAAACGGACGATGTCCCCGCGTTCAAACAGTTGGGAGACTTTCGCATTATCCGGGAAGTTGGCCGGGGCGGCATGGGAATCGTCTATGAAGCGGAGCAGGTCTCGCTGGGCCGGAGGGTGGCTCTGAAGGTTCTTCCCAAGCAGACGCTGCTCGACTCCCAATACAAGAAACGATTCGTCCGGGAAGCAAAAGCCGCCGCACGGTTGCACCATACAAATATCGTTCCGGTGTTCGGTGTGGGCGAGCAGGAAGGCGTGCACTATTACGTCATGCAATTCATCCAGGGCTTGGGCCTGGATCAGGTGCTCTTGGAAGTCAAACGCCTCCGCGAAATCTCGGCAAGAGAATCCGCTGCAAGCCGAACCGGGGTCTGTCTTGGTCGGTCCACGAGCCAAACGGGGCGGCGAGGTCTCCGCGATCGCGGTCGCACAGTCTTTGTTGAGCGGTCAGTTTATCAACCAAGTCTTGCCCGGCTCCGATTCCAGTTGGATCCATCCCCACGATTCTGCCGGACAGCCCGCCTGCGGAACCACAGTCATTGATCCGCCACCTGGTGCGGATCAGGAATCGAATGCGTCGGAAGATTTGATGCGCGATACCGCGGTGGGCCAGTTGTCGGAGACGGGCGAGGTTGGGTCATTTGTTTTTCCGGGACAAAAGAATGTTGACTCGCATAAAAATCCCCTTCGAGTCTATTGGGAGAGCGTGGCACGGATGGGGATGCAAGCGGGCGAGGCTCTGCAATATGCCCACGATCAGGGAATCATTCATCGAGACATCAAGCCAGGAAACTTGCTCTTAGACACAGGCGGAACTCTTTGGATTACGGACTTCGGTTTGGCCAAATCCACGGATCAGCAGGACCTCACCAAAACCGGCGACCTGCTGGGCACGCTGCGTTACATGGCCCCGGAACAGTTTGAAGGTCAGACGGATAAGCGAAGTGATCTGTATTCGTTGGGATTGACGCTCTACGAAATGTTGGCGCTGAAACCGGCCTTCGATGAGCGTGATCGGAATAAACTAATAAAACAAGTGACGACCCAAACTCCTGAACGTCTGCGGACTGTGGATCCGTCGATTCCTAGGGATCTCGTCACGATCATCCACAAAGCAATCGATCCCGATCCTGGCCACCGCTACCAAACGGCCAGAGAACTTGCCGAGGATCTTGAGCGTTTCCTGCATGATGAACCGATCCAGGCCCGGCGAACTTCGCTCGCGGTCCGCTTCGGTCGCTGGTGCAAACGAAACCCGGCGATCGCCGGCTTGACATCGACGATCGCAGTGCTACTGGTCGTGGCGGCGGTGGGTTCGGCGATTGTAGCGAACTCGTTTCGGGAGTTGGCGAATCAATCCGTGAAGGACAAACAGAACGCCCAAACTTCCGAGACAAAGGCCAAACAGGCACAAACCAACGCGGAACAAGCCAAGGAGCAGGCGGAAACTCAAAGCCGGGAATTGGCGGCCATGGTCAAACTTGGGATCGAGGCTTTGGATGAAGTCTACCTCCAATTCGCTCGGGAGAGTCTGGCGACGAAGTCCGAACTGGATGCGGCGGATCGTCAGTTCTTACTCAATGCGTTGCCGTTTTATGAGTCGTTCTCCAATCAAAAGGGAACGGACGTAGAGACACGCATCGCGCTGGCGAACGCCGCCGCCCGTGTGGGCTTGATTCAACGTCAATTGAATCAGCATGCTCTGGCCATCGAATCGATGCGGCGGGCTGTGGAAATCTGGTCGGAACTTTCGGCCTTGGTGCCCGATAACCTGGACTGGCAAGTCCAAAGGGTTTCCACGCGGATGGAATTGGGCCGATCCCTGTTGCAAGACGGCCGAAACAAAGATGCGGAACCGGAACTGCTCCGTGCGAAGGATGCTATGGAAAAACTGCTGGACAAGCCTGTTGCGGACCGGTCGGAATTGCGTCGGCAACTGGCCGTTTGCCGGCACGAGTTGGGTCTGATCCGTTCGCTGTCCGGACAAACGGACGAGGCGGAGAAACTCTATAAACTCGCGATTGAGGACTTGAAGGTCTTGGTGGATGCCGAGCCCGAGATTACGAGTTACCGGGAGGATTTGGCGCATGCCCTCAACCTTCTCGCCGTTCTCAAAGGGGGCGACATTCAGAAAGAGAATTTCGAGGACCCCTTCATGGAGTTTCTGACGCACCAGGAAGAATTGGCTCAAGAAGATCCGGAGCGGGAAGATCTCACCTTGGCGTTGGCGGTGGGCCGGCGAACCTATGCGAACCTATTGAAGACGGCCGGTCGGACCAGCGAAGCCGAGCAATCGTTTCGCGACGAGATCGAACAGCGGCGGCGATTGATGACGATGGCCCCCCAGAACCCACCCCTTTCAACATGTTAGTTTTTTGCTATAAGTCGCTTCTACAGGGATTGTTGTATCAAACCTTATGGAGGCGGCAAGGATGTGGCCCGACGCTGTGCTTGATCGTTTTGTGGAAGAATGTCCAGCGGCAGTGATGGTTCGAGCGACGCTCGAGAATCTTGTGTCGCCGGATCGACTGGATGAGATTTTCGCCGACGCTTCGCAGAGACAATACGAGAAAGAATTGCTGTTTTCGCAAGTGGTGGCCCTGATGATGGGCGTGGCGACGCGGACGCACAAGTCGGTCCATGCCGGGTACTTGGCGGCCAAGGAGCAACTGGCGGTTTCGCCGGCCGCACTTTATGGCAAGTTGAACCGTCTGGAACCCGGCCTTTCGGCGACGATGATCCGGGAAACGAGCCAGGACGCGGCTCAAGTCATCGATGCCATGCCGGGAGCATGCCGCGAACTTTTGCCGGGCTATCACGTGCAGTATTTGGACGGGAATCATTTGGCGGCGACTGAGCATCGGCTGGCGGAATTGCGCGTCACGCGGGAAGGCCCTTTGCCCGGCCAGACCTTGGCGCTTCTGGACGCGCAGCGGGATCTGATTTCGGAACTGCTCCCGTGTGAAGACGGGCATGCTCAGGAACGTTCGCTTCTGCCGGAGCTTCTGGAATGGATCCGGGCCGAGACGGTGACAATCGCCGACCGGAACTTCTGCACGACCAAGTTTCTGTTTGGAATTGTCAAGCAGTCGGCCTACTTTGTCATTCGCCAACACGCTTCGACACTCACCTGGAAACTCGTCGGTCGCCGGAAACGCATCGGACGCATCGAAACGGGTGTTGTTTTCGAGCAGTCGGCCGAGCTGTCCCAGGGTGAAGAGACGTTGCGAGTCCGGCGGATCACCATCCAATTGGATACGCCCACAGAGAATGGTGACACTGAGATTCACATCCTGACCAACTTGCCTGTCAAAGTCGCCAATGCGCAAAAGTGGCTTTTCTGTATCGCAAGCGCTGGACGATTGAAGAAGCCTTCCAAACTCTGACCGAGGTGTTGCGTTGCGAAGTGGAGACGCTGGGCTACCCCAAGGCTGCGCTGTTCGCCTTCGCCACGGCGGTATTGGCCTATAACACTTATGCCGTCGTGAAAGCGGCCCTGCGGTCCGTTCACGGTGAAGAAACGATCGACGAACAACTGTCGGACTATCATCTGACGCAGGACGTGACAGCCACGACGGTGGGCATGAACATTGCCGTGGACGCGGAAATCTGGGAGGGCTATCAAATCATGCCACCTCGAAAACTCGCGATCGAGTTGGTGCGACTCGCGAAACGCATCGACCTGACGCGTTACCCCAAAAAGAAACGCGGGCCGAAAAAACCACAGCCTCGAAAAAAGAGCGGCAAACGGAATCACCATATCTCCACCGCGCGAACTCTGGCCAAATCCAGGGGTAAGTGACATGTTGAAAGGGGTGGGTGGGCATTGCCCACCAAGCTTCTGGTGACCGGGGCGGATGAGGGCGGTTCGCCTCACGTCAAGGGCTATGACGGCGCCGATCCCTCGGGCGGCACGCTCTTAGGTCAGTTCCTCGCCTACACCAATTTCAGCGGCGGCGTGCGGCGGGGTGGCACTGTCAGCGGGGGTTGTTGCTAACAGTCTTTTGGGTGCTACTGGCAACTTGTTGCCAGTGCTTTCCAGCAGCATGGAATCGGGGGGCGTTTCAAAACTCGGCAGGGTGGCATGCTCGTGGCTTTGCATGAGCATGGTTTCCGAACGTGATGTGGCATGGCCCCTGTGTTTTTCGATTCCAAGAAATCAAAGTTTCATCCAAGTGCATGCTCATGCCAAGCCATGAGCATGCCACCCGCCGGCCCGGCGAAGAAGTGCTCAACCAACGCCTGGCCAGCCAGCCCACCCAATCCCGGCTCATCGATTGGCTGGCCGACTGCAAGACGAATCTCGAGGCCGTGCGGAGCGCCTTGTTCGACTGGAACCATCGGCACATCAAAAGCACCGGTGACAGCGACCGCCGCATTCGCTATGCGACCATCGACATCGACAGTTTCCCGATGCAGGTTTACGGCAAGCAACCGGGGGCCCGCTATAACGGTTACTATAAAGAGACGGTCTATCATCCGCTGGTCGCGAGTTTCTCGGTGGGCGGCGGCTACGATACGCGCGGGAAGGCCAGCGGCTGGGCAACGGCTTCATTCATGCCATCCTGCGGCAAGGCAGCGTGCATACGGCCAATGGCATCCGGCGGTTTATTCGCAACGTGGTCGGCAAGGCCCGGCAACTGGCGTGGAGCTTCGACCTGCGGATCGATGCGGGTTTCATCGCCGGGCCGGTGTTGGATGAGTTGACCGACGAAAACATCCGTTTTTGCGGGAGAATCAAGAAGAACAACGTGCTGGAAGAGATGGCCGCGCCCTACCTGACACGTCCCGCGGGCCGGCCGCCCAAAGGGGGATATGAGGACGTGATCGAACTCGGAAAGTACCAAGCCGAGGGCTGGCGTCATCCGCAGCGGGTGATTCTGGTCATCGTCGACAAGCCGGAGGCGAAGACGGGCCAACTGGCTCTGTTTCCGCGTTACTTCTTCCTGATCACAAACTGGACCGAGGAGCAACGCTCGGCGGATGAGGTGTTGTCGCACTACCGCAAGCGCGGCACGTTCGAGGACCGGCTGGGCGAATTCAACGGCGGGGTGGCACTGTCAGCGGGGGTTGTTGCTAACAGTCTTTCGGGTGCCACTGGCAACTTGTTGCCAGTGCTTTCCAGCAGCATGGAATCGGGGGGCGTTTCAAAACTCGATTGGTTCATCCGATTCACACTGGCAGGCAAGCTGCCAGTGGCACCCGGCGTGCACCGCCTGTCCTGGTTCAGCGGTAAGTGGAATTTGGGCGTGTTGGTGTTAGTCAGTGGAAGGTGACCTCCTGTCGCGGATTTCGCGGCATCCTGCCGCGAAGGTTTTTCGCTTTGGTGCCAATCCCGGAGGGTTTTCGAAACGGGCGGGATCAAGGGAAGGGGCTTGATCCCGCCTCCGGTCTTGGCCCCTGGGGCGGCGCTCCGGGTGCTCCTCAGCAGAGCCGTATCCTCCGCCCAGGTCGCATTCGATTGTGCCATGCGGCTTGTCATCAAGCAACCTCCTGTCGCGCGAATTGCCGGGCGGCCTGACGGCGCGTTCGGGCGGTTTCCAACTTGCGGTCGCGTTCGGTGAAGATCTCCTGTTCGATGCCCGCCAGTTTATCGGCGGGCGTCACATAGCCGATGGCCGAATGCAGCCGCACATTATTGTAATGATCCACATAGCTTTGAATCTTTCGCCGGGCTTCCTCGACGTTGGCCGGACAACTCGGCCGGATACATTCGGACTTCAAACTTCCGTGCCAACGTTCGATCTTGCCGTTCGATTGGGGATAGTACGGACTGGTCCGCACGTGTGTGGCGCCCACGAGGCGGATGAACTCTTTGAAGTCCCGCGCGATGAACTGCGGCCCGTTGTCCGAGATGATCCGCGGCGATTCGCCGGGGTAGGTCTCGATCGCTTTTTGCAGAATAACTTCCACGTCCTGTTCGGTCATCGACTCCTTGAGGTCCCAGTGCAAAATGGCCCGGCTGCAGCCATCCAAGACGCTGGTCAGGTAGTAAAACGTGCCTTCCACGTTGATGTAAGACACGTCGATGTGCCAGTGTTCGTGGGGTTTTAAGGGCTGCACGAAGCCTGTGCCTTTCTTGGACGGCGAGAACTTCCTGCGGTCCAATCGCCGGTTCGCTTTGAGCACGCGATACACCGTCGCCGGGCTTGTGGCGACGATGTCATCATCGAGCATCATGAACGTCAGCCGGCGATAGCCTTCCAAGGGATGCTGGTCAAAATAGTCGACGATCGCCGCCTTCTCCCAATCCTCCAGCCAATGATCCCGGGGAATCTTCCCGTTGTGCTCGTTGGCTTTTCCGTAGCGGTCTTTCCACGAGTGGTACTTGCTCGTGCCCAGTTCCAACCAACCCAAAAGGGTTTTGGCGGGAATCTCGGCGCGGTCCGTCCAATACGTGATGTAATCCACGATTTCGTCGCGCGTGTCGTGGGGAACCCAGCCTCCTTTTAGAGTTCCCCAAGCTCTTTTTTTGCGCGAACGTTCGCCTCCATTAACTCGGCGATCACTTCGTTCTTGTCGGCGATCTTACCTTCGAGCTGTTCGATGCGGCGGTCCTTGACCTTGTCCGTCCGCGCGCGTCCATTCTGCTGAGACTTCTCGAATGCCCGCTCCGCCTGCGCCAGAACCAGGTTCACCCACGCATGAATCTGGCTCGGCTGCACCCCAAGCTCCTCAGCGAGTTTGGAGACGGGTTCCTTCCCCGACAGATGCCGCCTGACAACCTCGGCTTTCTGCTCGGGCGTAAAATGACGTCGTTTGCTGTTGCTCATGGGTCGGTCCTCTCATAAGAATAGACTAACCCAACCAGCCAGAAATTCCAGTTCGAACTGAGCCGTTACACGCCCAACCATACGTTCCTCATTCGATGAAAGCAGCCAAGCCAAGTCCAAAATGGCAGGCTACTGAGGTCTTTTCAAGAGCCTTCCTCAATTCCCCCAATGAACCGAGTCCAAAATGGCAGGCAGGAGCCTGCCCTACACGAACTCTTGGATTTTTGAGACTGCGGCTCCGGTTTTAAAATCTGGTGGGCGGCTTATTTTGGTTGGCCTGAAGACAGCAAAATCCCTCATTTGGGCGGTCGGCGATGGAGAAGACGTGATCGATAGTTTGGGATTTACAAAAGTTGTGCCAACCAAACCAAGCGGTAAGGGAGTGCATGGACTCTCAATTGAGGCTGAGGAACGATTCAAGAGTATGGAAGGTTCGTTTACAATTGTACTAAACCCTGCTCATCCTACGTTTTCAATGAAAAATGCCCGACAGATTGAATACAAGAAAAAATACTTGTTTGGGTTCTAGGAAGAGCATACATTATATCAATATGAGTGATCGCCAAGCATTTGAGTTCGTTTTTCTTTCTTCGGTTCCTGAATATATAGTCAAGGTGTTACTAATTAAGTCATGAAATACATTATTGATCTTACGGAAAAGCGATTCAATTCGGTTTACTTCGACCAGTCATCCCGGATTATTCACCAAAAAAGCTGAAAAAAGAAGGAACCATCGCGTGACCCTGTGCGTTTAAGGGTTATATCTAATCCCGAAACCCTACGGAGGAAACACGCGATGGGTGAAGTTCAGCCTAACATTTTCGAGCCCGATTTCAATCGTTCCATCAAGGTCAAGGCCGTCGATGGGCGGCTCACGTCACACGCCGGTGCCGTTCTGCTGCGGGACTTCGATCATCGGCTCGGACTCACCGAATCCCTTGCCGATCGACTGATCGATCCTCGCCGGCAAGACCGCGTCCGCTATCAAGGCGTCGAACTGCTGCGGGAAAGAATCTACGCCATGGCCCTGGGAGAGTCCGATCAGGATGATCTCGACCGGCTCGCCCATGATCCCGCTATGAAGATGGCCGCGTGGGACCGGCCCGGCGAAGAAGTGCTCAACCAACGCCTGGCCAGCCAACCCACTCAATCCCGGCTCATCGATTGGCTGGCCGACTGCAAGACGAATCTCGAGGCCGTGCGGAGCGCCTTGTTCGACTGGATCCATCGGCACATCAAAAGCACCGGCGACAGCGACCGCCGCGTCCGCTACGCCACCATCGACATTGACAGTTTCCCAATGCAGGTTTATGGCCAGCAGCCGGGGGCCCGCTACAACGGTTACTACAAGGAGACCGTCTATCATCCGCTGGTCGCTAGTTTCTCGGTCGGCGGCGACTACGATAGCGCGCGGGAAGGCCAGCGGCTGGGCAACGGCTTCATTCATGCCATCCTGCGGCAAGGCAGCGTGCATACGGCCAATGGCATCCGGCGGTTTATTCGCAACGTGGTCGGCAAGGCCCGGCAACTGGCGTGGAGCTTCGACCTCCGGATCGATGCGGGTTTCATCGCCGGCCCGGTGTTGGATGAGTTGACCGACGAAAACATCCGTTTTTGCGGGAGAATCAAGAAGAACAACGTGCTGGAAGAGATGGCCGCGCCCTATCTGACACGTCCCGTAGGCCGGCCGCCCAAAGGCGGATATGAGGACGTGATCGAACTCGGAAAGTACCAAGCCGAGGGCTGGCGTCATCCGCAGCGGGTGATTCTGGTCATCGTCGACAAGCCGGAGGCGAAGACGGGCCAACTGGCTCTGTTTCCGCGTTACTTCTTCCTGATCACAAACTGGACCGAGGAGCAACGCTCGGCGGATGAGGTGTTGTCGCACTACCGCAAGCGCGGCACGTTCGAGGACCGGCTGGGCGAATTCAACGCGGTGATTGGCTGCCGTCTTTCGTCATCGGTGTTTGCGGAGAACGAAGTGACGTTGCTGTTGGGCCTGCTGGCGTTCAACCTGGCGTCGATGCTGCGGATCGAGTTCGAGGACGAGTTGGGCGGTTGCTGGGACTTGCATCGTTTCCAGCAGTCGGTGCTGCGGACAGGAGCGCGGGTCGTGAAGCACTCCCGCCGCCTCGTGATTTACATTGAGGAAAGCGTGAGCGCGTTTTGGGCCGCGATGTCTTCCCGCATCCGATCGCTGCGTCTGGCCAACCTCTGGCCACGTCCGCGTGGAGCTCGCCCGCGGCCCTACACACCTCTCCCACGTCACGCCCATGAGCAACTGGTTCTTCGGGACTGAGCAGTTCGCCATCGTGGCATCCGCCTTTCTGTTTCTTTCCTTCACTCACCCAACGATCGCCAGGCCCCAGGGGGAAAGGGGGCGGTCCGCCCATCCTCCGCTCCCCAACCACCCGGTGCACTTTCCGCCACGGAAATACTCACCACGCACGAACCTGATGAATAATCCGGGATCAGATTCAATGATTTATGCAGTCCATTCGGTTCGTAGACCTCGGATGAACGTCTCGAAGTCTTTTGCTAACGGTACAATGTTGTAATCCTCAATTTCATCGACAAGCACTACGGAGGGCTCCCCAGTGTTACCGCAGGTTCGGTAATCCAAGGCGAGCATCTGATGGCCACTATCGGGACAGTTCCCGAAATATACGCCGATCGCTGGATAGTTGCATTCGTTGATCCAAAACGCGTTGTTGCACCCAGTTCGACCCAAAGCCCAGGGAGCCGAATGGCCAATCGCATAGATTTCTGCAATCTCGATGTGATCGTCTGCTCCATATGATGTCGGTGACGGCGAGGAATGGAACCGATATTGGGGCAAGCCGCCGTTCTGAATACGCGACAGCGCGATGTATGATTTGGGCAGTCGATATCCCATTTCCGCTTCGATCTCGGAAATCATTGCATCCGTTGGCGAAGGCTCGATAAGACTTTCTGGGTACTCTCCCAGAGTCCAGAATGCGCTAAAGTCAACGCCTGCGAACATGTGACTTCTTTCTGATAACGACCGAGGTAACGGGGGGCGAGGAGAGGAGCTTGATTTCAGGACCGACTGCGCCGAGCCCTCCCGTTCACCGATTTGTTAGGGAGCTTCTGGTTTGTGCGCTGCGTCACGAAAGAACGTTGAGATGTCCGAATCGCTTCTTGCGAGTGCCTTCAGCTTGTCTTTGTCAGTGCTGGATTCACCAACAGTCAGAATATCAAGGTCTGCAACACTGCGATCCAATTGTTTAACAACAGGATCTTCCCGTTCGGTGGAGATCAAGAACAGCGAACCTTTCTTTGTATCGTAATCCGTGCCAGCGATCGTGACCGTTCCATCATCCGAGGTCTCAGAAGCGAGATGGAATTCGATCGCGATATCGCCAAGTTTGCCGTCAAAGCCATCCGTCCTTTCGTGCCACGCCGCTTTAGCACCATAGGTATCGAACCAAAGCAAGAGCACGGGATGACGGCTCTTTGTGAACTGCGGAATCCAAAAAGTGCTGATATAGGCCTGATCAATTCCGGGCATCGGATTCGCGTCAGTTGGCGACCACGATAGAGGCAAGAGTCCACCAGCCGATATTGGTAGTTCTGGTGCAGGTGCGGACTTTTGACAGCCAGCGACGAAGATCAGCAGTGACAAACACGTCACGGCGGTCACGACTCGGTGATGCATTGCTTGCTCCCTAACGTTGAAGCTAACCTGCCCGGTGCTGCCGGGCCACTCGACACGGATTCTACCACAAAACCCGCCCGGCAGCACCGGGTCAGGTTGAGCGTTTGGTTGGGCAGTCATCGGACGTTCGGGCGAATCTTCTCGATCCACTCAACAACGCGAGCCTTCTCGCTCAGGCTGGCAATGTCCAGTGGTGTGTGGCCGTCGTCATCGTGGATTGCAAGATCGGCTCCGGCGTCAACGAGGATTGCCAGGGTGGTCGGGCGCGTGTTTCTCTCGGCGGCCAGATGGGCTGCTGTCCGGCCACCCGGGCCGCGTGCGCCGATGTCCGCGCCGTGGGCGATCAGCCACGAAACCGTCTTGTGCGCCGCCTGATGAGCGAACGCTTGTAATGGTGTGCGATCCCCGGCCACGCGGCCGTCGACCGGCAATCCCCAGTCCAGAAGCGCTTCCGCGATGTCGTAGGCCGCTCGGCCGTGACGCTGGAAGTGGCCGAGACCGGCCATCAGATCGTGATCTGTGGCGATCGCTCCGTGGTCCAGCAGCCACCGGACCAGCGCGACGTTTCCCGAGGTCCAGCAAGCGCAAAAAAGAGGCGTCGCATCGTCGATCCCCCGATAGTGGGCGTGGGCATTCACATCAGCGCCGGACTCCTTCAACAGTCTGGCGGCTTCGACCTGGGCTCCCATCCGGTCGTGTCCGTGAGACTTCCAATCGGAAGCACACGCCACGTGAAACGGTGTGACGTCGCGGCTGCCCGGTTCCATGTCGACGGCCAGCCGGGCGTCGGCGGGCTTTCGACGGAGCCTGCGTCGCAATCCCGCTAGGTCGCCCATCGCAGCCATCGTGAAGATGTTTCGCTCGACACCGGATTCCACCAGCATCTCAGCCATTGCGAGATGCCCTTCGCGCATGGTCTCGCAGATCCAGTCCCATTGGGGCAACTCGCCGGAGCGCATTCGTTTCCGCGCCGCCTGAATATCGCCTTCCCGCAGCACTGACGCCAGATTGCTGGCGGGCTCGCGACACTCTTTGCGCGAACGACCCCGCTCCCGCCGACGAGCATTCGTGCAAGCCCGGCACGTCCGCGCCAGGCCGTCGGCGGTTCGTCCCGAGTCATTGAACGCCGCCGCCGAGAGGCGCTTCTGGCAGGCTGGGCAAGTCTTCCGAGCGACCATGTCGATCCCATCTGCGGCCCAACGTAAAAGGCTCAGTTGCCGGCCGCCCGCGGGAGCAGACTCACAACCGACAACTCATTATCCATCGCGGGCGTCGCCGGTCAACTGCAGACGGTGGTTAGGCGACCACTTCTTCTCGAAGGCTTTTGACACGCTCGGTCTCAGCCAAGCCCATTGAACTCATTGCTTCGTGAATCTTGGCAAAGTGGTCTGGGGCGATCTTGATCTCGTATTCAATGATCTGGTCAATCAGGATTTCGAGACCGAGTCCCCATTCATTGTGGCGGTTGATGTAATCGTAAACGTCGCGATAGAAGTCCTCGGGAATGCGTAAACGAACAGATTCCAAAGCAGCGTTGCACAGATCAATGCGGTGTTGATGAGGGTGACGTCCTTGCCAAATCGCCTATCGTGCAATCCCGCTCAGCACAGCGGGCGGTACGTGACGAGTCCCAGCATATGGGTACCATCGCGCGTCGATGCAGGATCGGCAAGCCAGGATCATCGAACAGTCCGCGACAACGGGGCTAACGACAAAGTTCACGCGGCGGGCGCGTGCGAAGTTGATTTTCAGAACCGACGCTGCCGCCCGCTCGCGTGCAACGCTTGGTTATGCATTTTCCTCTGGCGGAACCTTGCGTTGGTAGGCACCGCACTTATCGACGAATGGGCAAGTCGAATTCTCTTCCTTGTCGAACCAGCGATGCGATTGGCAACGCCCGGCATGAAAATCGATTGCTTCGGACGGCCGTACAAGCCGCGTGTACATTCTACCAAAGAAGACCCCGCAAAACTGTTGGGTCTCGGAATCGTTGAGTTGGGAGTTGAGGAAGCGGAAGATGACGCCGAGCAATTGATTCACCGACGAAAAGTATTGTTCAACGTCGGAGAAGATGTCATCAATGACGTGTGCCCGGTTTGATGGACCCATTGCGGAATTCATATAGCGAACAACATCTGATTCGCTGTCAAGGTGACAAGATCCTGTGTCAGAATGGGCGATGGTGTCGCGAAGGTGCCGGAGATCGGCAACCCACGGTGCGGCGGTCACGATCGCGTCTAAGAGTGTTTCTGGAAACCGGCCGTCGATTTTTCCATCCACGGCGTTGGCGAACAATTTGCGAGTTGATTTGCTTGGAACGCCCGGCAAATTGCCATAGAGAGCACGCAAAAGTTGAGCGGTGCAGTCGAGCGACGCGTAAAGTTCGCACAGAATCGTCTCGATGACTGCGTTGAGCTCGCGGGCGTTTGTTGCCGGACTATATCCTTCGGCTTCTAGCCGCTCATTGTCTTGTGCAAGTGAAGGGCGCAGGCGGACGGCGAGTGAGTGTAGAGTGTGTGCTTTGTGGAAGTGGCTTGAGATGCCACGAACACGATCAGTTGTGCGTCGGTCGAAGCGATGCGTCGTGGAATAGAAATTGCGAAAGCGATCGAGTTCACCCCATCGCTCTGGCGTGAAGTAAAGAATGAGGGCTGTCGGTGTTTTTCGGTCTGATTTCGACACGACAGAGCGGCTGCCTTTAATGCATAACCTCGTTGCCCCCCGCGGTGAGCAGGGTTGAAGGTCATTGTAGCGTGACTGAAGTGAACGAGCCAAATGCGAGACGAACCCGCGGGTCAACTGCAGCGACTGGTTAGGCGATGGCCGCCTCAGCGTTACAGTCGCGCCCATACCTCGACGATATAGTGTTTATCATGCGCCTCGTGCACGATAACGCGCGGCGCGTTATCGTGCATGGGCGGCAAAAAATCGGCCGGACTTTTTACGCCTCGGCCACCCTTGTTCAAAACGTGCGTGTAAATCATCGTCGTTCTAACATCCTTGTGTCCCAGGAGTTCCTGCACAGTGCGAATGTCGTAGCCCGCTTCGATCAGGTGCGTCGCGAAGCTGTGCCGAAACGTATGAGCGGTCACTCGCTTTGTAATATCCTGCCCCTGAAAACTCTCACTACATAGCGTAACCGGAGACCCCTGCGTTTGTCTACGAACCTTCCACAGATTGCAGCAGGTAACACCGATTCTACGAAATGAACTCACCGCCGAACAAGAACCTTCCTAGCTGCCCGATCAAATGCATTTCCCCTTCTCCCGATCTCCCCTTCTCCCGAACTTGCCGCCATCACGTCACGATCGGCGAGCGTTTCGTGGCGAGTTCGGTCATGAATTGGTGCACGCGCTGCACGGTGCCTTCGGTGTCGGGGGCGAGGCCTTCCATTAAGAGGGCGTTCGCGAAAAGCTGCCGGCCGCAGTCCCTCACGAAATTGTCGTGGTCGGCGTTCGCGGTCAGCTCGGCCAGTCGGCGGATCAACGGGGCTTGCGGATTGATCTCGAAGATCCGCTTCGGCATCGCGAAATCTTTGTGGGCGAGGTGCATCACCTTTTGCATTTGCGTGCTGACCGCGCCGCTCGGATTGACCAGGCAGCACGGGCTCTCGATCAAGCGACGCGAACGTTTGACTTCTTCGACTTCATCGCCCAACGCATCGCGGAACAACGTCAACACCCGCTCGAAACCGGTCGGGACTTCCTCCTTCTCCTCGGCTTTGTCCTTATCTTCCTCGGCCTTCTCTTCCTGTTCCTCGGCTTCGGGGAGTTCCACATCGGCGGCGTCGATCGACACCAGCGGGTGCTCGGCATACTGGCCCAGGTTTGACAGAACGACCTCGTCCAGCGGATCGGTCAGAAACAATACTTCCACGCCTCGCTTCTGGAAGAGTTCCAGGTTCGGGCTTTTCTTGATCGAAGCCAGGTCCGGGCCGCCCAGGTAGTAAATCGGTTTTTGCTTCTCGCCGGCCCGTTCGATGTAGGCATCGAGGACGGTCGGCTCATCGCTCTGGGAACTTTGAAACCGGAGCAGCCGGGCGACGGCTTCGCGGTTTTCGAAATCGGTCGCCACGCCTTCCCGTAAAATGGGGCCGAACTGTTGGAAGAACTGCCCGTAGCGCTCGGGTTCGTCCTCGGCGAGTTTCGCGAGATGCTCCAGGACGCGCTTGACGAGGACTTTGCGAATCTTGCGGAAGATCGTGTTGTCCTGCAGCGACTCGCGGGAGACGTTCAGCGGCAAGTCGGCCGAATCCACGAGGCCATACAGAAACCGCAGATACTCCGGCAACAGATCGCGGTTGTTGTCCTGGACGAGAATCCGCTTGGCACACAGATGCAGCCCATGCTCGCTGCGGCCGAAGCCCATCAGTTCGAAGCTGGTTTGCGGGCAGTACAGAATCGCGTGGAACTGGATCGGGGAGTCGGCCGAGAGATGCAGATGCCACAGCGGTTTTTCCTCGGTGTGGTGCGAGAGGTGCTGATAGAATTGGACGTACTGCTCTTCTTCGAGCTGGCTTTTGGGCTCGACCCAGATCGGGCGCTGATCGTTGAGTTGCTCGCCGTCGATCTTGATCGGATGCGGAATGAAGGTGGAATACTTGCGGATGATGTGCTTCAGCCGGTGGGCGTTCTGTGAACTCGTCGAGATCTTTTTTGAGATGCAGGCGGATTTCGGTGCCTCGATCCAAACCCTCGGCC
Organism: uncultured Planctomycetaceae bacterium; assembly: GCA_963815195.1. Taxonomy (GTDB): domain Bacteria; phylum Planctomycetota; class Planctomycetia; order Planctomycetales; family Planctomycetaceae; genus CAWAVN01. The sequence goes on along the minus strand of CAWFGE010000021.1, from coordinate 243,286 downwards.
GGTTCGATGGTGAACTCGCCCGTGCCTTCGGACTCCCACCGCCAGCCGGCGGTTTCCTGATAGCTTCTGGTGAGGACTTCCACGCGGTCGGCCAGCATGAACGCCGAGTAAAACCCGACGCCGAACTGCCCGATCAGCGACAGGTCGGCTTTTTTGTCGCCGGAGAATTTTTGCAGAAACTCGAGCGACCCGCTATGGGCGATCGTGCCCAGGTTTTCGATCAACTCATCGTGGGTCAGGCCGATGCCGGTATCTTTGATGGAGAGAACGCGCTCGTCTTTGTTGGGGACGAGGGTGATTTCCAGCGGGGCGTCATCGCGGTATTTTTCGTCGGTCAATTGCAAATACCGCATCTTGTCCAGGGCATCCGAGGCGTTGGAGACCAGTTCGCGGATCGTGATCTCTTTGTTTTGATACAGCGAATGCGACAACAAATGCAGCAGTTGCTTAATTTCGGTTTGAAACGAGAATTGTTGCTTGTCGTGGGTTTCCGTCATGTCGGCTCCTTCAATTTCTTATCGTTAGGATTTCGTTTTGCACATTGCGGACCGAAACAGGGGCGCTTCGGATGCTGTTTTCCAGTATATAATACGTGTTGTACAAAACAGTTGATTGGCGTTCCATCGAGAATCTGAGAACGTGTTTGAAAATCTGAGCGGTAGGCGCTCGCCTTCGGTTTCGATGAAGCGATGATCCCAACGTCAAGACCGGCGGCTAGCGCCCAGCCGCTCGCGTACGTTCCGGGGGCGGACCGATTTCAAAGGGAAAAGCACAACGGGCAAAGGAAGAATATGCAACCGGTCGTATTTGAAGAGGCTTACACGTTCATTCCGCCGTACCGGGGGACGTTTTGGTCGTCGGCGTTTCGGTATGTGCTGCCTTGGTATCTCCGGCGGAGCTACGCCATCGTCGAAAGCGAATGCCGGGGCACCGAGCGGCTGCGGGAATCCCTGGACGCCGGGCATGGCATCGTGCTCGCGCCCAATCACTGCCGGCCCTCCGACCCGATGGCGGTCGGCCTCATCAACCGGACCATGAAGATCCACCTGTTTACGATGGCGAGCTGGCACGTGTTCAAAGCCGACTGGCTGACGGGCTTCGTCACCAGGCGGCTGGGGGCGTTTTCGGTGTATCGGGAAGGCATGGATCGGCAGGCCCTCAACTGTGCGATCGAGGTCCTCGAGCAAGCCGACCGCCCGCTGGTGATTTATCCCGAAGGTGTGATCACCCGCGCGAACGACCGCTTGGGCGTCTTGATGGAAGGCACGGCCTTCATCGCCCGCACGGCCGCCAAACGCCGGGAAAAACTCGATCCGCCGGGTCAGGTGGTCATTCATCCCGTCGCCATGCGGTATCAATTTTTAGGCGACCTGGAGGCGACCATCACGTCGGTGCTGACCGACATCGAAACCCGCCTCTCCTGGCGGCCGCAGCGGCAGTTGACTCTGATCCAACGCATCCGCAAACTGGGCACGGCACTTCTGACGCTCAAGGAAGTCGAATACCTCGGCCGGCCGCAAACGGGTTCCCTTTACAAACGGCTGGACCATTTGATCGATGGGCTATTGGTGCCGCTCGAAGAGGAATGGCTGGGCGGAAACCGCGAGGGCGACGTGGTGGCGCGGGTCAAGGCGCTGCGGATCGCGATCCTGCCGGACATGATCAAGTCCGAGCTTCCCGAAGCCGAGCGCGACGGCGCTGGCGGCAGTTGGAGGATGTGTATCTCGCCCAGGCGCTCTCGCTTTATCCCCGGAACTACGTGATGCCCGACAGCCCGCCCGAGCGCCTCTTGGAAACGGTGGAGCGGTTCGAGGAGGACCTGACCGATGCGGCCCGCGTGCACGGTCCGATGAAGCTGATCATCGACATCGGCGAAGCGATCGAAGTCAGCCCGAAACGTCCCAAGGGAGCGAAAGCCGATCCCTTGATGCAGGAATTGGAATCCACTCTCAAATCCCAGCTCGACCGCCTGGCGGAGGAACTGGCCCAACAACGTGAGGCCGAGAAATCCACCGCGGAGGAGCCGATGGAACCGGCGGTCACCTCGTGAGCCGTTGCCTGCCGGCGGATTTCGGGAATCGGGCCGAGAGGCGGGGTCGCCCCCGCCGTCCTCCCACGCCACCGGACGTCGTCTGCGTATCCGCCGTTTTTAATGACTTGCGGGATTTCCGTCACCGAGTGGAGTGCGAAAGCGCGTTTATGGGAACCCTATTTGGATTTATGATGTCTCTCACTTCATCGCCGTTCGACTATTTGGATACACTGTGGAGTTGGTGCGACCGTCCATCTCTGTTGGGAGCCTGCCATGAATCGAGATTTGCTGATTTCTCTGTTCGTTCTGCACCTCGTCTTCTCATCGGCCAACGTCTGCACGGCGGGCAATTCCCCAGAAGTCCACGAGGATGCCCGCGTCACGTTTCGCGTTTCCGCGCCGAAGTCCGACAAAGTGCTGTTATTAGGCGACTGGTTGAAGCAGGGTGAGGAACTCGCCATGACGAAGGGGGACGACGGCGTTTGGACCGCGACGGCCGGCCCGTTTCCTCCCGGAAATCACATTTACGGCTTCGAGATTGATGGTGTTCAAGTCCCCGATCCGGAAAACTCATCGGTCAAGCTGCGAGCATCCCGAGCCGGTTCGTTTTTCCACATACCCGGCGAAGCCCTTTGGGAGCCTGCGGATGTGCCTCATGGCAACGTGGAAATCAACTTTCATCATTCCAAAACGCTGGGAGATACACGTTGGTTTTCGGTTTACACACCGCCGTCGTACCACGGGAACACGGATAAATTCTATCCCGTGCTCTATTTGCTGCACGGCTCGAACGACACGGCGATCGGCTGGGTGATGATTGGTGCGGCGAACTTCATCATGGACAATCTGATCGCCGATGGGTCGGCGAAAGAGATGATCGTCGTTATGCCGTTCGGCCATGCGGTGCCCCACGGTTCACCGCGCGACGTGCAGCAGACGAACACCGAAAAGTTTGAATCCTATTTGCTTGGCGATGTGATTCCGCTGGTCGAAAAAAAATATCGTGTGCTCAAAACGAATAAGGACCGCGCGATCGCCGGTTTGTCGATGGGCGCAGGGCAAGCGGTCACGATCGGCCTAAAGAATCTCGACAAGTTTAGCGCGATCGGCTCGTTTAGCGGGGGTGTGCCGCAAGCGGGCGTCGAGCGGCTCGGGCAGATTCTTAACGATGCGAAAACGGTGAACGACGCCCTGGATCTCTTCTGGATCGGTTGCGGTCAGGACGATTTTCCGTTGGAGCGGAACAAAGCAGTTTCCAAGACATTGAAGCAAAAAGGCATCGACCATGAACTCCACATCACCGCGGGAGTCCATAACTATGCGGTTTGGCGCCGGTATTTCGCAACGCTTGCCCCCAAGCTCTTTCAAGCCGCCGCGCCGCCGCCCGGAGCCGCCGGCAATGCCGACAATGTTTTATTTATCGGCGGCCGGGATCAACGGGGAAATCCGGTTCGACTGGCAAAACGAACGGGACACGTTTCGAACTACGATGAGGCCAAGGTGCCAGACTATTCGCTCCCCGACCCGTTAATCATGTCGAGCGGTCGGCGCGTCGCGACGGCCGAGGAATGGAAGGTTCGTCGAGCCGAGATCCTTCGGTTTTACGAAGAGCAAATCTACGGACGCGTGCCGGAAAATGCGCCGCCGGTTCAATGGAAAGTCATGGAAACCGATGCCAACTCGCGGAGCGGGACGGCGATTACCAGGAAGATCGAAGGCCGGATGGGCTCTCGGGCGATCAACGACGAAACCTCGCCGAAACTGCGTGTGACCTTGCACGTGCCGAAAAATGCCGGGGGACGCGTGCCGGTGCTCTTGCACCTTTCGTTCTTCAGTGCAGACGTTCGGCGGCGTCTCGAGGGAAACGCTGCGGCACCGTTTGATCCGATCGCAGAAGTTCTCTCCAAGGGCTGGGCTTATGCACAAATCGGCTACGGCGATATACAGCCGGACCGGGCCAACCAGTGGCAGCGGGGCGTGATCGGCATGACACTCAAACCGGGCCAAACAAAACCGGCTCCCGATGAATGGGGCACGATCAGTGCGTGGGCTTGGGGAGCGAGCCGAGTGATCGACTATTTGGAGACCGACAAGGCGATCGACAGCGAACGGATTGCGATCACCGGGGCCTCTCGCCTCGGCAAGACGGTCTTGTGGGCCGCCGCAAAGGACGAACGCATCAGCAGCGTGTTCAGCGTCGTTCCGGGAGAAATGGGGGCATCGTTAATCCGTCGCGATTGGGGAGAAACGCTGGACGACATGTCGCAAAACTTTCCGTGGCAGTTCGCCGGCAATCTTCAACACTGGGTTGGGAAATGGAATGAACTCCCCATTGACCAGCACATGTTGATTTCGTTGATCGCGCCGCGGCGGGTGTATGTGAACGGCGGTGTTACCGACCAGTGGAGCGATCCCAAGGGCGAGTTTCTCGCTTTGGTTGCCGCCGGCCCCGTGTACCGCCTGCTCGGCGCGACAGGCCTGCGAACCGATCAACTGCCTCAGTTGGACCATCCCGTCACGTCAGGTGATTTAGCCTTCCATTATCACTCACAAGGTCATCGCGCTCGGCCCGAAGACTGGAAACTGTTTCTACAATTCGCCAATCGACAGGGCAAAGGCAAATAAGTCAATAGACCCCTGGCGTTTGACTTTAACGGTTCCACCCGCCCGGTGGTTTAAGCGGCGAAAGGAATCCAATAATCCCTCAAAACTCTGTCATTCGGCAAGCCCCGATTCGGCCGCTGACCCAAGTCATTCTGCGCCCGCCCTGTTGCGAGTCGGTACGAGAAGCCGGCGTTTTTGGCTGACGGACTTTCCTTTAAGCCACTCCCCGCAGCTTAACGCAAATCCCCAATTTCTCCTATTGACGATTTTTCAACCCGTCGCAAGCCCGCAAAAGCTGACGTGCACCCCGGCCTCGCTTTCCGCCCCAACGCAACGCCGAGAACTCTCTAGAGGCGTTTTCTTCCATTCGATAAACTGGGCACTTCTGCAATTTGCCTCGCGCGGTCCGTGGTTTTTCATGACTGTTTCCAATTCAAACGCAATGGGAAGCGAACCCGTTTCTTCGTCGTCCGCCAAGCGCTGGGCGTGGCGCGGTGAAGTGGGGCTTGTGCCTGTTGGTGCTGGCGTTTGTCGGACGCCGGGGTTGGCAGCTTTGGCAGCGGGAAGATTGGAGCAGCATTCCCTTCGAGTGGGGCTGGCTTGTGCTCGCGGGTTTGGCCTATTCGGCCGGCTGGCTGCCTTCGGTGTGGTTCTGGCGGCGGATGATCCACCGCGTCGGCGGGGATGTGCGGTTCGACGATGCCGCCCGCGCCTATTACTGCGGGCATTTGGGAAAGTACGTCCCCGGCAAGGCGACCGTGCTGGTGATCCGCTCGGCCTTGCTCAAAGACCGCGGGGCGCCGGTGACGGTGTCCGTCCTCACCGCGACCTGCGAAACGTTGATGATGATGGCCACCGGAGCCGCGATGGCCGTCGCCCTCTCGCCTTGGCTGCTCCGCCCCGAGCACACCGCCGGCTGGCCGGTTTGGGGACGGTGGATGGTCGGCGTCCGCTGGCTGCCGGCTTTGACCGTCGTCGCCGCCAGTTGCTCGCTCGCCCCGTTCATCGCCAAGACGCTGACCTGGTTCGCCGTCAAGTTCACCCCGCAAGGCATGATGGAAGGCGAAAACCGCGTGCGGATCACGCCCAAGCTGGTCATTCAAGGCCTCGCCGCGTTCGCCGGCAGTTGGACGCTCCACGGCCTCTCCCTGGGCTTCACGCTACGGGCCGTGAGCGAATCCGTCGATTGGACCGCCTGGCCGGTTTGGTCGGGCGCCGTCGCCGGGGCAACGGTCGTCGGCTTTGCGGCCCTGTTCGCGCCGGGCGGGTTGGGCGTGCGGGAAGGGTTGCTTCTGGAAGTTTTGCGGATGCAGCCGGATGTCACGCCCGGCCAAGCGGTCGTTGTGCCGTTGTTGCTCCGGGCGGTGTGGTTTGCGAGTGAAATCTGCATGGCGAGTGTGTTATACTACTGTGTCCGGCCCAAGGCCCTCAAAACAGACCGCGAACTGCAATCCACCTCCCAACCCCCGCCGATAATTTAAGATTACGATCCAAATTGTCAGAGAATCCGCCCGAGAGACGCCGCTCATGCTTTCGATTATCGTCCCCGTTTTGAACGAAGCCCCCAGCCTCGGCCAGCTGCATCGAGAAATCCGCTCCACCTGCGATGCGGAAAATATCGATGTGGAAGTCGTGTTCATCGACGACGGCTCCACGGATGAATCGTGGCAGGTGATTTCCGAGCTGTCCGCCCAGGATGAGGGCGTGTCGGGGATTCGGTTCCGCCGGAACTTCGGCAAGGCGGCCGCGCTCACCGCCGGCATGCGCGCGGCGCGGGGAAATTGGATCATGATGATGGACGCCGACCTCCAGGACGACCCCGCCGAGATCCCCAAATTCCTCGCCAAAGCGAACCAAGGTTTCGACGTGGTCAACGGCTGGAAAGAACGTCGGCTCGATCCCTGGCATAAGGTGTATCCCAGCCGGGTCTTCAACTGGATGGTCAGCCGGCTGACCGGGCTGAAGTTGCACGATCACAACTGCGGCCTCAAACTGTTCCGCTCGGACGTGGCCAAGGAAATCCGTATCTACGGCGAATTGCACCGCTTCATCGCCGTGCTCGCCCACGCGCGCGGCTTTCGCGTCACCGAGCAAACCGTGCATCACCGCGAGCGGCAGTTCGGGCATTCCAAATACGGCATCCGCCGATTCCTAAGGGGCTTTCTGGATTTGCTCACGGTGAAATTCCTCACCGGATTCGGCCAGCGCCCGCAGCACATGCTCGGAGCCTTCGGCGTCCTCTTGTTCGCCCTGGGCTTTTTAGGACTGGCCGCCCTCACGGGGATTTGGCTCTTAACCAACGTGGGCGGGATGGATTTCGATCCCATCGGCACCCGCCCGCTGTTGGCCTACTCCATTGCCTCCACGCTGTTGGGGGCCCAGGCGATTTCGCTGGGGTTATTGGCCGAGTTGATCGTCTCGAACACCGGCCGCGACAGCGACACCTACAGCGTCGCCGAACGCACCGCACCGTCCATGACCGACACCCCAATGGCCACGCCCCCATGATGAAATCAGTCTGCGCGTTTTCTAGCCCAAATCCGAAGCACGAAATCCGAAACGAATCCCAAATCCAAATGCTCCAAACCAATCTGTCCCTTCTACACAACCCACCGGACACTCAGGGTTGGGATATTCGGATTTCGGATTTTCCGGCGCGGAATCGCTTTCGCCCAGGCTTCAATTGCGGCTGAACATCAAAAGTTATTGCCGTCGTCTTCCTCGCCGGTCAGCTTGATCGTCACGCGGGCCGGGATTTGGTCTCCGGTCTCGACGTAATTGGCGTCCAAATAACCGACTTTCTTCTTGCCGAGGAGTTCCGGATAGGTGCTCGACGTGGAGCGGGTGATGAAGTTGCCTTCCTTGTCGTAAACGGTGATGATCGCCTCCACGTAGCGGTAGTCTTTATCCGTTTCGTTCTTGAGCTTGGCGAAAATCTGCAGGTTTTCCCCCGCCCAAGTCGTGCGCTGCAGCTCGAATTTGACGTCGATGTCCTTGGACGTTTTGTCGGTGTCGGCCTCGACGACCAGGGTCTTGGTCAAATCGACCGCCCAGGCCTTGGAATTCCCCAGAAACAAACCCATTCCCGCCAGCGTAAGTAAAACGACCGTCTTCACGGAAACTCTCCCAAAGCAAAAACAAAGATGTCGTGAGCAAAGCCCTACGTGCCCAGGAAACGCTTTTGAAAAGGGGGTTGGTTCCGGTGGGAAAGCAACCCCTGATCATCGTTCCCGAAACTCGCCGATTATGCAAGCAAAAAATCGGGACGAGCGGGATTTTCTCTTTGCCCGAAAGATCGCCGATGTCGATTCCTCATGGGCGGAGCCTTTTGGGGAGGGTGTCGATGCCCGCTGGGGGGCAAGTTGTCGGAGGAGTGCCCGGGGTCAGGTTGTCGGAGACCGCGTCAATCTTCAGTTCGGAGGGGTGGCTGGGGTCAGGTGGTCGGAGACGATGTCAATCGTGTCTCGCGCATGATCGACAACCTGCCCCCAGCGCGGGTGTTCGGCGGGGTGGCATGCTCATGGCTTGGCATGAGCATGCACTTGGATGAAACTTTGATTTCTTGGAATCGAAAAACACAGGGGCCATGCCACATCACGTTCGGAAACCATGCTCATGCAAAGCCATGAGCATGCCACCCTGCCGAGTTTTGAAACGCCCCCCGATTCCATGCTGCTGGAAAGCACTGGCAACAAGTTGCCAGTGGCACCCAAAAGACTGTTAGCAACAACCCCCGCTGACAGTGCCACCCCGCCGGCAAAATAAAGGATCAAACCGCTCCGGTGCAAGGCAACATCCGCAATTTCATCAGCAATCCGAACTAGACAGTGCCATTCGTCCCAGACTCTGAGAGGAGGCGTTTTATGGAAATGATTTTCGGAATCGCCTTGCTTGCCGCGGCAGGCTATGCCGGGCACCAGGCCGGCTTACAACACTTATCCCAAACTCGACGTGGTAATCCCCAAAATCATCGAACACGCCGTCGTCGGCGATAACCGCTGCCTATGAAATGTGCTCCTGTTGCCCGGCCCCTGTGGCCGGGCGGCGGGGGACTTTTTCTTAGCTCTTGCAACGAAACTGTACGGGGGCTGACGGCGAGTCGCGTTCACGTTTTCCATCATGTACCCGCGGACTTTTTCATGTGTGAAGGATCAATACGGCGTTGTTATCCATGGGTTTGTCACTGGCCAACGGTGCCCACTCCTGGATCGTTTGTTTGTTGTTGCGGCCAGACACTCTTGGGTAGCCGCCAAAGATAGATGTTCGCGTCGCCGTCGAAAGCTCCTTTTCCGGGCTCTGCCCAGTACTTTCCGCCCCCGCTGGCGAGCGAGCGGCCATCCGGGGCGACGGCCACGTAATTCGTGGCGTAACTTTCCGTCGCGACGCGGAGGACCTCCTCGCCAGATTGCGTTTGCCAGACGCGAATCGTCTTGTCGCGACACCCGGCGACGAAGTGCCGTCCGTCCGGCAGGAACGCGCAGCTCCGAACTTCCTCGGGCAAGCCGATGTCGAGCAGCTTTCGCCCGGTGGCAACTTCGTGGAGCGAAAGGCCACCCGGATTATTGCCCGCGGTCAGCAGAAGCCGGCCATCGGGCGAAAAAGCCATGTCCAAAATGGCCCCGCGGCCCACGGGGCTGATTCGCCGCACGACTTCAGCGGTCTGGACATCAAGGATGGTCACGACGTTCCAGTTCGCGCTGGCCCACCGCGTGCCATCCGCATTGAAAGCGGCGGCACTGGCATAATTGCCGTCGATCTGGTGCAGTTGTTTGCCGGTCTCTAGGTTCCACAACTTCACAGTATTGTCCCCCCCGCTGGAGAGCAGCAACTCCTCATCGGGAGAGAGGGCGCGGGCCAGGATGTGACTGCCGGTGTCGTGACCTGGAAACTCCCGCGAGACCTTGAGGGTCTGGAGATCCCAAGAGCTGAAGCCCCCGGCCACCGGGAGCTGTGCCCGTCACCATGCGTCTGCCGTCCCGCAGCGGGAGCAGGCTGTTGATGCCAGCCCCTGCCTTGTCCAGATGGTACACCTGCAACGGCTTGCCATCCTCGGTACTCCAACGACGGACTTCCTTCCCAGCAACGGCGACGACCGATTTCCCATCGTCTGCATAGGCCACGTCTTCAACCCCGCCGGCCAGTCCCTTCAGGGTCGCTGCCCGCGTGATTTGCCCCAGGTTCGGAGTTGTTTCATTTGACTTGGTGACGTTGGCTGCCATCGCAGCCGGTTTTCGCTTGCGGCCGATTGTCTCATCGCCGCGCTTTGCAAGCAGCTCGCTGTCCTGCCAAGTTACTTTGATCGCGACATCGCTGTCCTTCTCGACGGTGAACTCCTGGGTGGTGAAAGACAGCGAGCCGCGTTTGACGTGCAAAGCGTGCTTACCCGGAGTGACTTCGACTTCCGCGCCGTTGTCGTCGAACGTGAAGGTTTGGCCGGCAAACTCGACGTGGGTGTCCGGGTCGGTGATCTCGATGCGGACGGTGCCCTCGGGTGTTTGCAGAAACAGCACCACGGCAGCGAAGATCGCGACAAGCGACAACACGCCCACCGCCGTCCAAATCTGCCACGGAGGCGGATGATGTCTCTTGCGGCGTTGGCTTCGCTTCGCGGACTGCTTGGCGAATGAGACTGTGGAGGCAGTTGCCGTCCGGCGGCGTGGCTTTGGTGGCAGTGGTTGGTCGGCGGGAACCACATCCCACTGCGAGACCTCCGCCGAGACCCCCGTTTTCGATTCGGTGAGGTATTGATGGAGCGCATCGGCAGCGGCCGCCATGTTTTGAAATCGGTCGGCCGGGTTCTTGCTCATCATCCGTCCGCAGATGGCCGCGAGGCGGGGGTCGACATCCGGTCGGAGTTCCTCAATACCCCGCGGAGCCTTGTGAGCGATCTGGCCGATCACCGAAAGCATGGTGCCCTGGAACGGCAACTGCCCGGCGAGCATTTCGTAGAGAATCACACCGAGACTGAACTGGTCGCTGCCGGGGCCCACCGCATCGGGATCGCCCTCGACCTGCTCGGGGGACATGTAAGCCGGCGTACCGACGATCGTGCCGCTCTTGGTCACGCGGGTGTCATTCGAGTCCAACCGCCGGGCCAAGCCGAAGTCCATGACCACCGGTTCGCCCTTTTTGCCGACCATGATGTTCGCCGGCTTGAGGTCCCGATGAACCACGCCGATTTCATGGGCCTCTTGGAGTGCACGGGCCAGCTTCATCACCAGCTTGGCCACGGACCGCTCGCCCTGTTTCTTCTGCGACTTTGTGTAGTCCGAGAGCGGGCGCCCCTCGAGGTAGGCCATGCTCAAGAAGGTTTGCCCGTCGATCTCGCCCACGTCATAGACCGGGCAAATGTTCGGGTGGTGCAGTGTCGCGACCGCCCGCGCTTCGCGGTAGAAGCGTTCGAGCATGTCAGCATCGGAGGCTTGGTCGAACTTGGGGATCTTCAGTGCCACGCGGCGGTCGAGCTGCGTGTCGTGGGCCAGATAGACCGAGCCCATCGCCCCCTGCCCAAGTAGCTTCTCGACCCGATAGCGCCCGAACTGGGCGGGGATGTCGCTCTGCCGAGCTTCCCCGCCGGGATGGGTGTCGTTGGACTGAGAGGCAATGACGGTGTCCTGCTCCGCAACAGACCGCCCGGCGGGAATGAAGTCCGAACCGGAGTCGGCATCTTCCATGTCCCCCTCGCCGATCGGGACATCTCCCGTGATCGTCGCATCGATCTCGCCATGAGCGGTCGCCTCCGCGTAGGTCGGTCCGGCCATCCGCCGCACGACGGAGTCAGCGTCGAGGTGTTCTGCCAGAACATTGGCCACGTCCGGGTAGCGCGAAACGAACGCCTGCCGATCGACATCCTCCCCGGCATCCACCCGTCGCAGGTACTCGCAGAACGCTTCCTCTAAGAGATCCTGATGGTTCACTTTGTTTGTTCCAGTCTTGGCCATGGGGGCACTCCCACTTAGGGTTGTTCTCGAAGGATTCGACGGAGGGCATTCAGTCCGCGGAGGATCAGGGCCGCAGCAGCCTTATCCGAACGCTGCATTGCCTGCCCGACTTCCTGAAGGGACCACCCCTCCAAATACCTCAGTCGCACGGCCTCCCGCTGGTCGTCGGGAAGTTCCTCGAAGGCGGCGGTCAGTTCGACGGCCCGCTCATCGCGAAGAATGCGCTGGCTCGGTGTGGACTGCGTCACGTCGGCAACGAGCGCGGCGATTTGCTCCGGGGTGGTAAATTGCTCGCGGGCGACGTCGCGTCGCTGGGCCAAATGCTCCCGCAGAGCGTTCTGGACGTTTCCCGCGTGAACCTGTTGCAACCAGGTGAGGAACTCGGCGGTCGTCTCACCGCGAAACTCGCTGATCGCTCGATGAACTGAGAGGCAGGTTCGCTGCACCAAGTCGGAGGCATCCAGCCGGGCCCGCATCCGGCCATCCAGCATCCGCTGCGCGAGTACCTTGAGGTATCCCCGGTGCCGCTCCAGCAGTTCACCCAGGGCCTCGGCGTCGCCACACCGGGCTCGCACAATTAGGCTGTCGATGTTGGACTGCACAGAGTTCACGGGCACTCTCCCAGAACAGGACTTTTCGGATTTGGCAAAGTTGCGAGATCCTGCTTGGCTATAAAACCCTGCAACGACAAAACTTCCGGCAGTGAGGCAGCGGTTGGCCATGGGGTCTCTTGGACTTTCCTACCCTATAGTCCCCATCCGGTCGGCGATTCTACGCAGAAAAGTCCTTTTTCTTAGGAAAAGTTCCAAATCGTCCGTTCCGGGTTGGCTGAAGTGCCCTACCCAAGCGGATGCAATCAGCACCTCTTGGCCGTGTATCCCTATCAGGGGATCGCCATCTTGCAACCGGCCAGATTTTTGGAGTTCGTCTAGGGCAGGCTCCTGCCTGCCATTTTGGACTCGGTTCATTGGGGGAATTGAGGAAGGCTCTTGAAAAGACCTCAGTAGTAGGGCAGGCTCCTGCCTGCCATTTTGGACTTGGCTTGGCTGCTATCATCGAATGAGGAACGTATGGTTGGGCGGTGCACGCCGGGTGCCACTGGCAGCTTGCCTGCCAGTGTGAATCGGATGAACCAATCGAGTTTTGAAACGCCCCCCGATTCCATGCTGCTGGAAAGCACTGGCAACAAGTTGCCAGTGGCACCCGAAAGACTGTTAGCAACAACCCCCGCTGACAGTGCCACCCCGCCGGGGTGGCTGGGGTCAGGCTGCCGGAACGGGTATTGAATCAGAAGGCAACGGTATCGGCAGCCTGCCCCCAGACGAGCCAATACGCGCATCGCTGGGGGCAGTTTGTCGATTCAACGTTCTTTTGATTCCAGGCAATTCCCGCCAAACTGACCCCAGCCACCCGCCGAAAGACTCTCAACAATAACCCGGGCTGACAGTGCCACCCAGCCGCTGTCATACGGCAATCAATCCGAACGGTCCGCACAGCGGACCCTACTCGGCTATCTTACTATAGGTCGGTTTGAAGAAAGATAAATGTAATAAGGAGGGCGATCGCGAGATGTGCCGATGTAGGCAAAAGCATCTTAACAAAAATGGTGTTTGGCAGCACTTCCTCTCGAACAAAGATGTCTCTCGCCGTTTTGTTTAGAAAGATCATAAGAAAAAAAACAAGGCTAATCAGCGCTGCAATTAGCATGAAAATCCCTAATAAAGTAAATGGCTTGCTCGCAGTATTGGTGAATAACGATGCAAACCAGATACTGGAGCATAAGATCCAGGTGGTTCCGTAGACGAGCTTGCCAACGAAGTTTAATTCGCGCAGCATATTATTTCGCCCTGTCCCCGTTTCATACTACTTTCATTGTGGTGGCTGAGGAATCCAATTCGGCAAGTTTATCCGCATAGGCGGATTTACTGTCACGTAAAAATACTTGCTGACTGCCTCATAAATTGATGCCCCGTCAAATCCAATCGCAGCTACGCTCAATAGCAAATTCCTAGTTCGTGTAGGGCAGGCTCCTGCCTGCCATTTTGGACTCGGTTCATTGGGGGAATTGAGGAAGGCTCTCGAAAAGACATCAGTTCGTGTAGGGCAGGCTCCTGCCTGCCATTTTGGACTCGGTTCATTGGGGGAATTGAGTTCGTGTAGGGCAGGCTCCTGCCTGCCATTTTGGACTCGGTTCATTGGGGGAATTGAGGAAGGCTCTTGAAAAGACATCAGTTGTCTGCCATTTTGGACTTGGCTTGGCTGCTATCATCGAATGAGGAACGTATGGTTGGGCGGTACACGCCCTTGCTTTTTGCGCGCGAATAAGACACGGGGATGCCCCGGTCTGCTCTAGTGCTCATCCTTGCCTGTGAGGAGTTTTTCGACGCTGTCCGCGCGGTAGCCGACTTCCAGGACGCTGCGGCGGACGTCGAGGGCGTCGACGGAGGCGCGGGGGAAGGTGTCGATGACGCAGAACATGTCCCGGCCCTCGAAGTTGCGGAGGGCGAGGCCGCCGTGGGCCATCACCGCGTTTAAGCGGAGGGCGTCTTCGTAATATTCCGACTGGGCCTCGCAGCAGAGGCTGTAAATGAGGAGCAGCCGCTCTGTGGTGGAGTGCTCGCTGTTTTCCACGAACACCGACTGACGGCGGCCGTCGGGGAACTCGAGCTGGATTTGATAGCGGCCGGCTTCGCGGGTCCAGGTAATGCCGCCATAATCGAGGAAGGCCTCTTTGAGGAGGGTTTCGATGTCCTGCACTTGTCCCCAGATCGCGTGGAGAAGTTGGGCGGCTTCGATGCCGGACTGCGGGCGATTGGCGGGACTTTTTGCGAGCAGGATTCCCAGGCACTCGGCCATTTCCAAGGGGATGTCGGGGAACTCGCCGCGAATGTTCGGGGGCGGATCCTCGGTGACGATTTTCATCAAGTCATTGAGCGAGTTGCCCACGAAGGGCAAGCGGCCGGTGAGCATCACGAAGTAAGAGACGCCCAGCGCGTACACGTCGCTGGCCGTGGTCGCCGGCTGGCCGTGGAAGAGTTCCGGGGCCATGTAGTTGGGCGTGCCGGCGAGTTCCTCCCGGCCTTTGGTGCCGCTTTTTCTCACGCGTTTGGCGAGGCCGAAGTCCGCGAGCTTGGGGACGCCTTGCTCGGTGAGCAGCACGTTGTCGAGCTTCAAATCGCGGTGGATGATGCCTTCCCGATGGGCGGCGGCGAGACCTTGGGCGACCTGCGTGGCGAGGGACGTGGCCCGGAGCGGCGTCAACCGGCCTTCGCTGTCCACAAGCTGCTGGAGGGTTTTGCCGCGGATAAATTCCATCTCCAGGAAATGATGCCCGCCCGCTTCGCCGATGGCGTGGATGGTGACGATGTTGGGATGCACGAGGGCCGCGGTCGCCCGGCCTTCCTGCATGAAGCGGTTGATGAAATCCTGATCGGTCGAGGACACGCGCGGGGCGAGCACCTTGAGGGCGCACTTGCGGCCAAGATCGGTGTGCCGGGCCAGATACACCCGGCCCATCCCGCCGCAGCCCAACAGCGATTCGCAGTGATACACGTGCAGCCGCGTGCCGACGAGGGGATCTTCGTGGGCGGCTTCCAGGGCCGACTTCCGGGTGGACGGCTGGGTGACGTGGACGGGCGCGGACTCGCCGCCGGTGGTGGAATCGGCGAGCACCAGCGTTTCGGCGAGCGAGGTGCTGGAGACCGACGTGACCGCCGCCCCGCACCGCGGACAGACCCCGGGTTTGCGGACGGCGTAAAACCGTTCGTTGCAGCCGGCACAATATAACGTCCCCTCAGACTTATTCGGAGTCGCATCCCCGAAAGACAGATCCGAAGAAGAAGGAGAGTCCGCCATCGAAGGTCCTTAAGGTCTAATCAAAAATCGCCGCGTCCCATCCGCCGGTGCCGGGCTTCCCCAGCGATCGCCGACGAATCCGGGAAAACGGTTATTCCGTCCATTCTTCCACGACTCCGCCTGGAAGGGAAGCGCAATCCGCCGCGGAAGATCATGCGCCGTGTACGTCACAAAAGTCGGTGGATCATCTTTCGCCCTAGTTTCAAGTGGATCGGGTGGCACGTCCCTGAGCGTAGCGAAGGGCGTGGCGACCCTTCGGCCGCGCCCTTCGTTCCTCAGGGCGTGCCACCCAAGTTCCTAACGACTTTTGTAAAACACACACAATGAGGGGCGGTTATTCCTGAAGACGTTTTACCGCGGGGGAACGGAGATCACGGAGAAAGACGGAGAAAACCACGCACGGATGTTTTATGATCCCATGACATCAGGGAATGTCTGAGAGATTTCTTCATCCAGGAACGAACGGAACTTCCGAAAGGTGGGGCGATGCGGTATCAGGTTTTGGCGGTGGATTATGATGGGACGCTCGCAACGGACGGGCAAGTCGATGAGGCCACGGTCGAAAGCCTCGTGCGGTTGCGGACTTCTCCGGGCTGGCATTTGATCCTGGCGACGGGCCGGCGATTGGATCCCTTGTTGGAGGTTTTCCCGCAGATCGACGTATTTCATCTCGTGGTGGCGGAGAACGGGGGTTTGCTGTATCGGCCGGGCAGCGGGCAGGAACAGATGCTTGCCGGCCCGCCTCCGCCGGAATTCGTGAAAACCCTTCGCGACCGCGGGGTTCCGTTTGAAACGGGCCGCGTGATTGTCGCCACCTGGACGCCCTATGCCGCGAAAGTTCAAGAGGTGCTTCGCGAGCAGCGGTTGGATCTGACGATGATCTACAACAAAGGTGCGGTGATGGTTTTGCCGGCGGGGATCGATAAAGCGAGCGGTCTGGAGGCGGCCCTCCGGGAACTCGGTTTGTCCGCGCGTAACACCGTGGCGGTCGGGGACGCGGAGAACGATGAGGCGTTGCTGGCGATGTGCGGATACAAAGTCGCCGTCGGCAATGCCCTCCCCGCGCTGAAAGCCAAGGCCGACCGAGTCACCCGAGGCGAGCGGGGAGCCGGGGTCGCAGAGTTGATCGAGCGGTTATTGGATGACGCATGAAGCGGGCGCGTGGCGAAATGGTGCGTGGATCTTCCATAGCGGTGTTTACGTTTCGGACGTTTCCCGCTCGTGTTCGCAGTCGATGCACAGGGCCGTGAAGGGCAGCGCGTCGAGCCGTTCCTCGGCGATCGGAACGCCGCAGGAGATGCACTCGCCGTAGGTCCCGTTTTCGATGCGTTTGAGCGCCGCGTCCACGTCCGCGAGCGTCTGGGTTTGCACCCGTCCCGTGCCGATTTCCTGGTCGATGCCCTCGGCATCGTGATCGGCCCGATGGGTGGGCAAATCCGTCACATCGCCCGTGGCGTGGAGATATTCGGGCACCGTCTCGACGCGGTCCTGGATTTCCGCACGCAATCGGTCGCGCATTGCGCGGAGCTGCATTTCGCGGCCTTGGAGCGCTACGTTTGTCATGGTTTTCATTCCTTCACTGCAACTGGCGGATGGTGTCGGCAATGCTGTTGGGATGCGGGATGTTCTTGGCTTCGATCTCGATGTCTTCCTGGCCGGCACTCGAAATGCCGATGTCCCCGACGGCCATAATCCGCTGAAAGGCGTTTTGATCGATTTGCAGATTTCGCACGTCCTGGTGGCGAATCTCGCTGACCTCACGGGAGAGGATTCCCACGCGGTAGGTGGTGCGCTTGTTGGTGATGATCAGCGTGGTGCACCGGGCGGACAACCACCAGGTCAACAGCATCACGCCGCTGCCAACAAGGAAAATCAATCCCAGAATGCCTTGGACGCCGAGGTCGAGGCCGAACGCCGAATCCTCCAGCAGGTACGCCATGATCGAAAACGAAATCCCCGCGACGAGCAGCAGCGAGACGCCGGCGAAGCGCAGGGGGTGCGGCCGCCACATCGACGGATGAACGGACTTCAAGACTTCCTCGTCGTCTTTCGAAAGCTCATCGACGTGAAAGTCCGCCTGGGGCTCGGCGGAGTTTTCGGAAGACGGCACGGGCTCCGCGAGTGGAGCCTTCGCCACAAAGGGCTGCCGGCAATCCGGGTTGGGGCAATCGATCGTCGTCCCCAAAAGATGCTCGTTCACCTCCACAATGCGCTTGCAATGGGGACAGCGAAATTCCAACCCGGTACTGCTGACGGATTCTGGTTGGTACTCCATCGGTCGGTCTCTTCATCCTCAAAAAGAGTCCCAAAAAATGGTGCGCGCGGCGGTTCGTTCCCCATGATGGTTATGGCTTCGCCGTGGGCGACTGCGAGGCGGTTTTGGCTTTCGGCTGCGCAATGCCGATCACGCCGACGGCCACGCGCGCTCCCGCGTTGCCGGACGGCTGGCTCGTCATGTCGTCCTGGCCGGCATGAACGACAATCGCGCGGCCGACGATCCGCTGGAGCTTTAGTCCTTTGGCAAGCTTGTCCACTTCGGCCACGCCTTGCTTGTTCGCGGTGATGTTGCCCAAGTCGCCGGCGTGATGTTCGGCGGATTCGGGACCGCCGTGCTTATGGCCTTGGGGGCTGTAGTGCCCGCCCGCGGATTGGCCGGCCCGGTCGCGGAGATCGCCGAACTCGTGGATGTGGAACCCGTGCTCGCCGGGGGCCAGATGCCGCACGCTGCCTTGGAGCCGGACGCCGTCCTGCTCTTGGGTGAGCAGGATCGAACCCTCGGCTGAAGACCCCTGCGTGGGAGCGAGCACCGCCACCGCGGCTTTGGGCTGGGCTCCCTGGGCTTTTTGCACTTCTTGACGGGCTTGCTCCGTTTCCGCAACGCCGACGGCCAGTCCGACAACGCTCAATAAAACCGCGCACCCATTCCAAACTTGCTGACCCATGACGCACTCCCTTCCCTATTGCGATTTGATTTTGTGAATCTCGTTTCATCGAAGCCGGAGGCTAGCGCCTACCGCTGAGATTTTCAAACACGTTCTAAAATCAGTATGGCAAAGTTTCATCGAAGCCGGAGGCTAGCGCCTACCGCTGAGATTTTCAAACACGTTCTAAAATCAGTATGGCAAAGCGAAGTGCCTGGAGAAATCGGGGGGACGGCGGATAGACAGACCGGAGAAACCCCCGGCAAACGCCACCGCCGGCCAGCGCATCGGCAAACGGGCCGCACCAAGATCGCGGGAAACTCGCAGTGCGCGCATCGCCGGGAGCCAGAGCCCTGGCGACGAGTGCGTTCCCAAACCGCTGACGAATAACCCTCAGGCGGGTTTGCCGTTGGTTTCTTCGAGTTTGTATTGGCCGGCTTTGCCGATGAGGTCCAGGAGCATTTTCGCATCCACGCTTTCGTGTTCTTGGAGGGCGTGGGCCAGGGCGTCGAGTTGGTCGCGGTGCTCTTTGAGGATTTGCTGGGCTTTGTTGGACGCCCCGACGAGAAACCGCTGCACTTCCTGATCGATGATGCGGGCGGTTTCATCGCTGTAGGTCCGCTGCTCGTGGATTTCCTTGCCGAGGAACGGATGCTCTTCCGACTGCGTGAATGCGACGGGTCCGATCACGTCGCTCATGCCCCAGTTGGCGACCATGCGGCGCGCGATTTGGGTGACTTGTTTGAGGTCGCCTTCGCCGCCGGCGGTGTATTCGTCGAACACCAATTTCTCGGCGGCCCGGCCGCCCAGGGCAACGATGAGCTGCGTTTGCAAGCGGCGTTCGCCGATGCTGTAGCGGTCGTCGTCCGGCAAGAACTGCGTGACGCCCAGCGCCCGGCCGCGGGGAATGATCGTGACTTTGTGCACAGGATCGGCTTCGGGAAGGATCCAGCCCAACAAAGCGTGGCCGGCTTCGTGGTAAGCCGTCATCTCGCGTTCGTGGGCGTTGAGGATTTCCTCGCGGCGCGGCCCCATCAGCACGCGGTCGCGGGCATAATCGAAATCGTCCCGCTTGACCACGCTTTGCGAACTGCGGGCGGCGTTTAGGGCCGCCTCGTTCACGAGGTTTTTAAGTTCCGCCCCCGAGAACCCGATCGTGGCGGCGGCGATTTCTTCGAGGTTCACATCTTCGCCCAGCGGGACTTTGCGGCAGTGGACTTTCAAGATGCCGAGCCGGCCCGCTTTGGTGGGGCGGTCGATGGTGATGTGCCGATCGAACCGGCCCGGCCGCAAAAGCGCGGGATCGAGCACGTCGGGGCGGTTGGTGGCGGCCATCACGATCAGAGCTTCCGTGGGCGTAAAACCGTCCATCTCGCTGAGGATCTGGTTCAGCGTTTGCTCGCGTTCATCGTGCCCGCCGCCGACGCCCGCTCCGCGAACCCGGCCGACGGCGTCGATCTCATCAATAAAGATGATGCAGGGCGCGTTGTCCTTGGCGGTGCGGAACAGATCGCGGACCCGGCTCGCCCCCACGCCGACGAACATCTGGATGAACTCGGAACCGTTGATCGAATAAAACGGCACGCCGGCTTCGCCCGCCGTGGCCCGCGCGATCAGAGTTTTGCCGGTGCCGGGTGCCCCCATCAAGAGCACGCCTTTGGGAATCGTCGCCCCCAGGCGTTGGAACTTGGCGGGGCTTTTGAGGTATTCGACCAGTTCCTGCATCTCCATCTTGGCCTGTTCCATCGCGGCCACGTCGTCGAAGGTGGTCCGCTGGTCGGAGGCTTGGAACCGCTTGGCCTGGCTGCGGATGAAATTGCCCATCATGCCGCCGCCCATCGGATCGCTCGAGCGGCGCATCATGAACCAGAAAAACCCGATCAGCAAGATCGGCCCGAGCATCCAGAACACAAGTTGCGTCCCCATGCCCGTGCCGGTGGCCTTCGCGACGATTTGGACGCCCGCATCCTCGAGTTTCGTGTTGAGTTTGGAGTCCTGCAGAGCCGGCGGGGGGACGACCGTGTTGAAGTCGTCCGGCAGGGGCTCCTTGGTGTCATCGGGATCCTGGGGCGGTTTTTTCCATTTCCCGGTGAGGACCTCGCCGTGAAACGTAACCTCGCTGACGTTTTTCTTTTCGACCTGTTCGAGGAACAGCGAATACGCCACCGTGCGTCCCGAGTTTTCGGGATTCTGCTGATACAAATAGATCATCAGAAAACCCAAAAGGACGATCACAATCAGCCAGCCGCTGGAAAAGCCGGGACGCGGGGCTTCGTCTCCGCTGTCGCGGCGGGAAGGCGGGCGTTTGCCGGGCGGCGGGGCGGGTTTCTCCGGAGGCGGGGCGGACATATCGGGCTTTTGTACTCCGTTAGCGGTCACTCTCTCCAGCGAGAGGAGGTCAGATCAATTCTATACGCGAAGTTGCAGGTTACAAAACCCGGCCCAGGGGAGCAATCAGACCGGGGGCAATTCCCCACCCCGCTTGGCGATTTCTTTCGAGACCTCAAACCCGAAGGACGAAATCCGAAATCCGAAACAAATCCCAAATCCGAATATCCCAACAAATCCCTCCATTCATTACCACACCCGACGCGCAAAGTTTGGATCTTTGGATTTCAGTGATTGGGATTTTTTTTCGGATTTCGTGCTTCGGATTTCGGATTTCCCACCGCGGGATCTTTGCCGCTGGACAACGCGGGCGCTTTTGCTAATGTCTCTCCAGGTGAATTTCTGACAAGGAGCGACCATGGCCGAGGGATTTTTGGGCTATCAGACGACGTTTATGCTGGACGTGGTGGTGTGCGCGCTGGTGCTGGTCGTGCCCGCCCTGATCTATAGCATATTTCTCGTCAAAAAGCGGCAGAACTACCCCCGGCATAAATTTCTGCAATTGACTCTCGCCGGCGTGTTGTTGTTTGCGGTCGCGGCGTTTGAGGTGGACGTGCAACTTGTCCACGGCGGCTGGGAAAACGTGGTCAACAAGAACCCCGACGCCCCGCGCCGATCGGCCGAGGAGATGGCCCGCATCCGCAGCATGCTTTACGTGCATTTGTGCTTTGCGGTGACGACGCCGATTCTGTGGGCGGTCACGATCGCTCTGGCCCTCCGGCGGTTCCCCAAGCCGCCCGCTCCCGGAGTGCACAGCGGGCTTCACAAGACGCTGGGCTGGATTTCCACGATCGACCTCACGCTGACCTCGATCACCGGCCTGTTGTTTTATTACCTGGCCTTCATCGCCCCGTGACGTGAAAAACCAGCAAGGCGAACGGCCAGCGCAAGCTGGCTGATCACTCACAAAAACCCCAGAAACTTCCCCGACGGCTTCCCTGGTTCTGCTTAAGACGTTTTCTGAGTTTCGCTCTGCCCGGCGGTTTGGCCGCTGGTTTGCCCGTCGGCGTTTGCCTGGAATTGCTCGGCGGGCAAATTGGGGCCTTTGAGGACATGGTTTCCCGCGGCCCATTCGATGCGGATGATGCGTTGGCCAAGCCGATCAATCCGCCGGGCGACTTCTTCGGTGGTTTGCTCCATTCCCCCGGAAACCAGCGTCACGACGCCCAGAAACAGCAGCATCTGGCCGATGGTCGTTACCAGCCAGCCGGTGGGCGTGTAGGACTGCCATTGGGCGCCGCCGAAGTATCCCAAGAGCACGAACACCGCCCCGATGGTGAGGGCCAACACGCCCGCGTAGGCCAGCATCTGCCCCCAAAACGCTTGCAGCTTGGACGACGTGCTGCGGGGGATGTCGTCGGAAAAATCTATCGCGGGCGGAGGCTCGGCAGGAAAATGCGGTGGCGGAGCCGAGACGCCGTGCGGATGGTGCGTCCGCGACGGGGGCGGACTGTAAGATTCCTGCCGAGCAGCCGCCGGCTTTGGTGCTTCCGCGGCCTGGCGAGTTTCCTTCCGCGTGTCGGCGTCGGTCGCGGTGCCGCGGTCGGGGTGGGGATCGTCCACGCGGAATGTGGAGCCGGGCGGCACCCGGGCCGCCGGGCCTTCATTCGACATTTGCGGCGAGGGCGCGAAATTCAGCCGCAGGGAATCCGCCGGATCCGCGGCGGGTTCGGACCAGCGGGTTTTGGACCAGCGCTCCAGAAGTTCCCGCGCCTGGCGGGTTTTGTCCTCCGTGGGCGAAAGCGGCACAGTGCGAACCGGCGAACCGCAGCTCGCACATAACAGCCGGCGGTTGTCCGGAGCCATTTCCGCCGCCACCTCCGCTTGACACTTCGTGCACCACATGCGGACTCATTCCGTGCTTCAATGGGGCCGCGGCGGTTTCGCCGCGGAGAATCTGACCAGGCACGCGGGGATTATGCGAAACCCAAACTTTAATGCAAGACCGGATTTTTCGAGGATTCATCCCCGGAAACCGCGGGGCAAGGGAAGCCTTTCGGACCGGAACTTCAGAGAAAACCCGGAAATTGGAATTTGCCCCCGCTTGCGAGCCGGTGGGGAACAGGTTAATCTCCTAAAATACACAGTTTCGCGCTCCCGGCTTCATTCCGAACCATTTTTCGTAAGTCCAACCCTCATAAGCAGTTCCTCGTTTTTCGCGCCGGGCGGCATTGCGGTCCGGCGAGCGTGCGGTAGAACGGATGCAGACTTCTCCATCTGATCGGGACCGGATCGTCCTCACGGGCATCGGTCTGACGGCTCCCAACGGGAATAACCTCGCGGAGTTCCGGGCGGCTTTGCTCTCGGGGCGGTCCGGCGTGATCCCGTACGAAACCCGCTATCATGGGGCCGGTGCTCGCCGGGGTCTGCCACTTCGATGAACTTCGTTATCAGAAGCGGAAGGAAGTCCGCCGGGGCACGCGGGCCGGGTCCATCGGCGTATACTGCGCGAACGAAGCCATCCGCCACGCCGGGCTGGATTGGGAAACCGTCCCGCGAAACCGCGTGGGCGTGTATGTGGGCATCACCGAGCACGGCAACGTCGAGACCGAAAACGAAATCTACGAAATCTCGAAATTCGACTACGACACCAAAGTCTGGTCGCATCACCACAACCCCCGTACCGTCGCCAACAACCCGGCGGGCGAGATCACGCTGAGCCTCAAAATCACCGGCCCCCATTTGACGATCGGGGCCGCGTGTGCCGCGGGGAATGCGGGTTACATTCAAGCCGCGCAAATGCTGCGTTTGGGCGAGGTCGATCTGGCGATCGCCGGGGGTGTTTCGGAGAGCATTCACACCTTCGGGATTTTTGCGAGCTTTCAAAGCCAGGGGGCCCTGGCCCGCCACGAAGATCCCGCCCAAGCCTGCCGGCCTTTCGATCGGGACCGCAACGGCATCGTCGTGGCCGAGGGCGGCGCCCTGTGCACCCTGGAACGCCTGCCCGACGCCTTGGCCCGCGGCGCGACGATTTACGGAGAGATCGTGGGTTATGCGATGAATTCCGACGCCCACGATTTCGTCCTGCCTCACCACGGCCGACAGGCGGAGTGCATCCGCCTGGCTCTCGGGCGGGCGAATTTGAAGCCGGGCGAAATCGACATCGTCAGCAGCCACGCCACCGCCACCGAGCAGGGCGATTTGGAAGAGGCCTTGGCTCTCCACGAAGTCTTCGGCGACGACACGAAAGCCGTGGTCAACAACACCAAGAGTTTCATCGGCCACGCGATGGGCGCCGCCGGGGCTTTGGAGCTTTTGGGAAATCTGCCTTCGTTTGACGATGGGATCGCACACGCTACAATCAATCTGAATCACTTGGATCCCAAGTGTCCGCTCCGAAACATCGTCGCCAACGAACCCCGCGAAGTCGGGCCGGTCCGCTACATTCTGAACAACTCGTTCGGAATGCTAGGGATCAACTCCGTGGTGATCCTCAAAAAATACGAAGGGGATTGATTCTCAATCCGAAACCTAAACACACCAGCCCGAGGCGCAAGCGAGGGAAAAACGAAAATCCCTCGCTTGCGCTTCGGGCTCCTAAAACCCACCCGATCCGAGACACAACGCAACCATCCGCTGGAGCCACTGAATGAATTCGGGACAAATCAGGCAGGTTATCCTCGACATCTTAGAGCGCATCGCCCCCGATGAAGACCTGACGAACCTGGAAGACCAAGAGCCGTTCCGCGAGCAAATGGAACTGGACAGCATGGATTTTCTGGACATCGTGATGGAGTTGCGCAAACAATACCGCGTCCAGATCCCCGAAGAAGACTACGTCCATCTCGCCAGCATGAGCAGCACCGTCGATTACCTCACCCCCAAACTCAAAGACGTCGAAAGCCACGTCTGACGATAGGTCAGGCCCCGACCTTCTGCTTGCCGACGCCCGTGGGATGTTTTTGATCCGATCCGATCCGATCCGATCCGGTCATTGATCCTCACGGGCGATTCGCGCATTCGTTTTGCAAAAGAGGTCGCTTTGCCGCTTTCAATTTCTGTTGTCAGTTGCGCTTTCGTTCATGTTTGCGATTCACGGACACTCGGTTGACACGCCGCTGGCATGCCAGTTATGCTGCCTAAATCAAAGCCGCGTTGTCCCGATGACGACCAATGGACCTTTCCCATGGTAATGCCCCAAACCACTTCAAAGCTTGTCCCGGCAAGCAATGCGTCTTTGAAGCAACAAGCGTATCTGAAGCTGAAACGGCTGATTCTGGCCGGTGAACTCACCGCGGGCGCGGTGCTTTCTGTCCGGCAACTGGCGGTGCAACTCAAGATGAGCCGGACGCCCGTGCACGCCGCGATCGAACGCCTGGAGGCCGATGGGCTGGTCTCGCTCGCCCCGCAGCACGGGGTGATCGTGCGGGAGATGTCCCTCCAGGACGTCGTCAATCATTACCAAATCCGGCAGGCGCTCGAGCCATTTGTCCTCAATCGCCTGGCCGGCCGGTTATCGAAGGATCAAATTCGCCAACTGCGCGAGAACCAAACGCGGTATCGCGAGGCAACGCGAAAACAGCAGGTGGACGATGTGGTGGAATGCGATGCCGAGTTTCATCGGATGTTGTTCGACTTCTTCGGAAACGAGGAAATCACCCGGGTGCTTCAGCGTCTTAGCGACAGGATCCGGCGGGTGATCTATCAGATTTCGCAAAAAACGCCCGAGCGGATGGCGGAGTCGTGCGACGAACATCAGGCGATTCTGGAGGCGTTGGTCGCGGGCGACGGGGCGCGGGCCGCGAGTCTCGCGAGTGAGCATCTCGAGCGCGGGTTGCGGCGGTTCTGGACTGATGTGTAAAGCTTCCTCAAGATCCGCCGGCCGCCGTTTGTGTGATTGAAACCAAGACAGGGAAACGAAACATGATCGATCGACTCCACACCTTGAGCAGTTCGAATCGGAAAATGAGGACGGTCGGACGAAGCCTGTCCCTTTCGGTCTTGATGCTCCTGTCAATGTCCTCCATTCCCGGAATACGCGCGGCGGATGCGGGGCGGGTCACGGACGGTTTGCAAGTGCTCTACACATTTGACGAGGGCCAAGGCGACCTCATCCGCGATCGGTCGGGGGTCGGCAGCGCGCTCGATTTGAAGATCGAAAACACTTCGGCCGTCGAGTGGCGGAAAGCGGGGTTGAGAGTTCGCTCGTCGACGCTTATCCATTCCACGGGACCGGCCCGGAAGATCATCGATGCCATCCGGCGGACGAATGCGCTCACCATCGAAGCCTGGATCAAGCCGGAGCGGGAAACGCAGGACGGTCCCGCGCGGATTGTTTCCCTTTCCGCCGACCCCAACCAACGCAATTTCACGCTGGGGCAAGACGGCCGGCGGTACGATGTGCGGCTGCGGACGACCTCGACCAGCACGAATGGAATCCCCTCCACGAGCGCCCCGGACCAATCGGCGGCCACATCGCTGACGCATGTCGTCTTCACACGCAGCCCCGACGGCAGCGTTCGGATTTTCATCGATGGCAAGCCCAAAACATCCAAGAAGGTCGCCGGCGGGCTTTCGGGATGGGACAAGAACTTCCGGCTGTCGCTGGCCAACGAAGTCACCGGCGATCGCCCCTGGCTTGGGGAATTGCATCTGGTTGCGATTTACGACCGGGCTCTCTCGGCGAACGAAGTCACGCGGAACTTCGCCGCAGGTCGTGACGGCCCCGCTGAGACGCCGATGCTTGTTCGGAATGCTCCCACAACTTCGCCGCGCGTCAGTCAGGGCCTCTCCGCCTTCTACACATTTGAAGCCGGCCGCGGGGACCTCGTCAAAGATCGTTCGGGACAAGGCGAACCGCTCGACTTGAAGATCGAAAAGCCTTCGGCCATCCAGTGGGGCGACCGTTCTCTGGTGGTGCGGTCGGCGACGAAGATTCAATCGGTCGCAGCGGCCCGGAAGATTGTCGATGCTCTCAAGCAATCGGGGGCGGCGACGATCGAAGCCTGGGTCACGCCGGCGAACGATTCGCAGAACGGCCCCGCCCGCATCGTTTCGCTTTCGAACGATTCCGGTTTCCGCAACTTCACGTTGGGGCAGGAACGCGATCACTATCACATTCGCTTCCGCACCACGGCCACCAGTGAAAACGGGATTCCCGAAACCGACAGCGGAGCCCGCACCGCAGCTTCCCGGCTGACCCACATCGTTTACACGCGGGACAAAGCCGGCGACGCGCGGGTGTACCTGGACGGAAAACAGCGCGCCGCCAAGAAGGTTGCGGGAAACCTTTCCAACTGGGACGGCGGCTTTCCGCTGGTGCTGGCCAACGAGAGAACATCGGATCGGCCCTGGCTGGGGGAAATTCATCTCGTCGCGATTTATCACCGAGCGCTCGATTCGGAGGAAGTGATCCAGAACTTTCGCGCGGGGCCGCGGGCCGGAATGGATCCGCACGCCGCCGAGAGACTCGCCCACGCGCAAGCCGCGCGAACGTTTGCCACCCAAGTGGCCCCGGTGATCGCCCGCAATTGCCTCGAATGCCACGACCCGACCCTCAAAAAAGGCGGTCTCGATTTGTCGCAAAAAGAAGCCGCGTTCGCCGGCGGCGAGAGCGGCAAGGTGATCGTCCCCGGCAAATCGGAGGGCAGCCTGCTCTGGGAACGCGTGGCCTCCGGCGAAATGCCGCCCAAGGGCCCGTCACTGTCTTCAGCCGAAAAGGGACTGCTGAAACAGTGGATCGACGAAGGGGCGGTTTGGTCCGTCGAACTTATCGACCCGGCGGTTTACAGAAGCAGTCCCGGCGCGAGTGAGGCTTGGGTGCAGCGGCTGACCGTGGATGAGTACATCGAAACGGTCCGGAGCGCCGTTGGCGTCAACATTGCCAACGAGGCCCGCGAGTTGTTGCCTCCGGACCTCAGAGCCGATGGATTCAGCAACACCGCCTACAATTTGAACGTCGATCTGAAGCATGTCGAAGCCTATTCGCAGTTGGCTCAGTTAATCGCCGCGCGGATGGATGTGCTGAAGTTCGCCGGCCGGTTCTCGAAGTCGCGGAGCCTGAATACCGATGCCACCGCGCGAAAATTCGTCGCCGCTGCGGGCGAATGGCTGCTCCGCGGGCCGCTCGACGACCGCGAAGTCACCAACTTCAGCGGCATCCTCACAGCGGTCGCGAGTGCCGGCGGGAGTTATGAGCAAGGCGTTTCGCTGATGGTGGAAGCGATGCTCCAATCGCCGCGATTTATCTACCGCATCGAACGGCAGCGCGGCCCCGGCGGCGAACGGCGCGTGGGCGACTATGAACTCGCCTCGCGGATGAGTTATATTCTCTGGGGCGGCCCGCCGGATGTGGAACTGTTCCAAGCGGCGCGCGAAGGCCGGCTTTCCAACCGCGACCAATGCCGCGCGGAGATCCAGCGGATGCTCAAGGATCCGCGGGCGGTGTTGCGTTCAAAACAGTTCGTCTCGGATTGGCTCAATCTCGACCGGCTGGGCAATATGCAGCCGAACGCGAAACGCTATCCGAATTGGGAACAGGCGTTGGGGCGCGACATGCGCGACGAGACGCTGGCCTTTTTCGAGGAGGTGGCCTGGAAGGAAAACCGGCCGCTCCGCGATTTGTTCAACGCCCAGTTCACCTACGCCACGCCGCGATTGGCCCGGCATTACGGCCTAAAGCCCAAGGGCGACGGACTCCAGCGGTACGACCTCTCGAAAGTCGCTTCCCGCGGCGGTCTCTTGACCCAGGGGAGCGTGCTGACGATTGGCGGCGACGATGCGTCGATGGTCACGCGCGGGCTGTTTGTGCTGAAAGATGTTCTGCGGGGCGTGATCGGGGCCCCGCCGCCGGGAGTCGATACGACGCCCGTCCCCGCCAAGCCGGGCATGACGCTGCGGGACATCGCCGAGCAACGCATCGCCAACATGGCGTGCGGCAGCTGCCATCAGAAGTTCGAACCGCTCGCCTTCGGTTTGGAGCAGTTCGATGGACTCGGAGCATTTCATGCGAAGGACGAGTTCGGGAATCGGCTGCGGGCCGATGGGGAAATTCTGTTCCCGGGAACCGCCAAGACCATAAAGTACAAGACATGCTCCGAGTTGATGGACCTGTTGGCGAAAAGCGATCGGGTCCAAGAGACGCTCACCTGGAAGCTCACGCAATTTGCCCTCGGACGACCGCTGGGCGCCGCCGACGCCGCGGAGGTCGAGCGGATCCATAAAACGGCCCTCGAACAGCGGGGAAGCTATCCCGCCTTAATCACGGCGATCGTGATGAGCGATCTCGTGCAGAAGGCGCGAACACAGAACTGACGCTTGTAAGTCTAAGAACTTGAAAATGTGAGCGGTAGGCGCTAGCCTCCGGCTTGAAAAAGTGAGCGGTAGGCGCTAGCCTCCGGCTTGAAAAAGTGAGCGGTAGGCGCTAGCCTCCGGCTTGAAAATGTGAGCGGTACGCGCTAGCCTCCGGCGTCGATGACGTGGTGTTGTCAACGTCAAGCCCGGCGGCTAGCCCCGTACCCCTCACGTTTGCGACGGTCCGTTTTCAAACCCGTTGTAAATCGCAGCCGGTTCGCCGGCTTTTGTTCCATTGCCCCTTGCCAAACACCAATGGAGAATCATGATGCCTCACACACCCATTAGCCGCCGGACAATGCTCAAGAGCCTGGGAACCGCCACCATCGGATTGCCGCTGCTCGAAGAGATGCTTTCATCCCGCCTACTTGCGGCTCCTCAGCCGGAGAGTCCCGTGCGGGCGTTTAACGTCTTCTTCGGGCTGGGAATTCCCGCCCCCTTGCAAAAGGAAGGCTTTAAAGGCGTGTTGGAACCGCTCGAACCGCTGAGCAAGAAGCTGCTCATCATGCGGAACGTCGATCAGGTCCGCTGCGACGAAAAAGGCATCAACGCGCACTATGACGGGGCGTCCGGGGCCTTCACCGCGGAACCGCCCGACGGCGAAGCCAAATCCGGCGGGCCGTCGATCGATCAGGTCATCCGCAAGACCTGTTATCCTCAGGGACTGCCCCAAGGCATGGTGCCGACTTTGATCGGCGGGACATTCTTTCGCCGCAGCCGGGTGGGACGGTACGTGCACAGCTACAACTTGGACGGCACGGTGGCCGCCACGATTCAGGAGAAGCCGCGCGATCTGTTCGAGCGCGTCTTCGGAGGCGTCGCCGTCGCCAAGGGAGATCTGAACCAGCGGCTGCGGCATAGCGTCTTGGATACGGTGGTCGAGGACTACCGCTTCTACACCGGTCCCAACTCGCCGCTGGGCAGCGCGTCCAAAGCCCGCGTGGCCGATCACCTCGACCGCATCCGTGAGTTCGAACAGCGCGCTTTGGCGATGAAGCACAAGAATACCGAGGGGCCGAAGCTGCCGCCGCGCTCGGCCATCCCGCACGGCGGTCCGGCCGATCCGGGCGGCCAAGGCATCGACATCACGCTGGAAGAACTCTCGACCGAGTGGCGGTTGCTCACCGACATCTATGCGCTCGCGGTCCAAATGGACCGCGTGCGTTTTGGGTCGCTGACCTTCCTGGCGGCCGGCGAACGCATCCGCTTGACCGGTGATTACAGTTATCACGGCGAAAAACGCTGGCGATTCGACGATGCCAAACAGCACAACGCCAGCGGCGACAAAGGTTGCAGCCACGAGTGGTGGCACAAGTTCAACGAGAAGCAAAAGAACGAGGCGCTGCGGGCGCACGCTCACATGAAAATGCGCGAGATCGCCTATTTCCTGAAGGCTTTGGACACGGTCGAGTGCAAGGAACCCAACGGCCGCACCATCCTCGAAAACTCGCTGATCACCATCTCGACCGAATCGGGAGATGGCCGGCATAACGACGTCAAGCGCGAACTGTCCGGCGTGTTCCACTGCATTTCCAGTGCGAACGGCCGCTTCAAGACCGGCCAGATCATGGATGTCGGTGCCGAAGGCCTTGACGTTTACAATACCATGCTCGAGGCCTTCGGCTCCACAATCCGCCTCGGCCCGAAAAACCGAAAACCCCGGGCGATCGACTCGATCCGCGCTTGATCCGCCGACGGACATTGCTTCTCCCGGTTTCGGGTTTGAGCGGTTTGACGGCTTGGAGGGAAGCTGCGGAATTTGTGAGTTGGATCCAATTGGCATCGCGAAGCGAGGGCCGGCGGATTTTCTCCATAGGGGATTTTCCAAAAGACGATATAATTCGGCATTGTCGGTTTCCCTTGCGCCGATTTCCGAAAGCTCCACCCCAATGCCGTCCGAAGTCAACAAAGAAGCCTACCGAAAAGCCATTCGCGAGTTGTCCGACCAGATCGTCGAAGCCCAGCGGCCAATCCGGATTCTGGACGCGATCAAATGGGACGCCGACGTTCAAAAGAAGTTTTTCGAAAAGGGCTTTAAAGAGCAGCCGGCGGTGGACCGGGCGTATTATGAGAACCGCCCGCTGGGGTTCGATCCGGTCGCGAAGCGGCTGGAGTTTCACGAACTCGAGCGGCAAGTCAGCCGGCGGCTGGGGCAGTTCAGCCCGGTGGGCGTGATTCTCCGGCGGATGTGCCACGAATACCGCATCGTCGTGCGGATGCTCGAAGCCCGCGGACTTCCGGAGTTCGCCAGCTATTCGCAACAGCTTTACGGGAGCGCGAGCGACGTGTTCCACGCGGGCGACCCCACGCTCGCGGATCTGGGCATGATGATGTCCGAAGCCCTCGGCAAGATCGATCAGAAAGGCAGCCTGCCCACGCAGGAAAAGACCATCACCGGCGAAGATGCGGTCGCCATTCTGCAAGAGCGGCTGAACCAGGCGTTTTCCGACCCGGACCGGCCGATTCGCGTGATGTTGAGCGACGGCATCGTCTCCGACGCCGCGGCGGGCACGGATTACCTCAAGATTCGCAAAGAAGCCCGTTTCAACATGCAGGACCTCAGACTTTTGGAAGTCCACGAGGGCTGGGTGCACGTGGGGACGACGCTCAACGGGATGAGCCAGCCGGTGTGCACATTCCTCAGCAAAGGCCCCCCGTCCGCGACGATCACGCAGGAAGGCCTGGCGATCGTGATGGAAATCTTCGCGTTCGCGTCGCATCCCGCCCGGCTGCGGCGGGTGACCAATCGCATCCGCGCGGTGAGCCTCGCCGAGGATGGGGCGACGTTCCGCGATGTGTTCGAGTTCTTCCGCAGCCAGGGATTGGGCGACGAGGAGAGTTTTTCCAACACGATGCGCGTGTACCGCGGCAGCACGCCCGAAGGCGGGCCGTTTACCAAGGATATCAGCTACAGCAAAGGCTTTATTCTGATTTATAACTACATCCGCCTCGCGACTCGCAAAGGCCTGATCGACCGGATTCCGCTGCTCTTCTGCGGCAAGACGACGCTCGAGGACATGCGGACGCTGTCGCATCTGGCGGAGGAGGGCGTGCTCGCACCCCCCAAGTATTTGCCGCCGCAGGTGGCCGATTTGAACGCATTGACGGCTTGGATGTGCTATTCCAACTTTCTGAACCGCCTCGACCTCGGCCGCGCGGAAGCGGACTTCGCCAACATTCTCTGACGAACCGCAAAACCGCTCGGTTCGCAAAACTCCCAAAACCACATCAATTTTCACTGTTGGCAGGCTGCGTGCGGTGTTATAATCGTTCCATCGCGGGCCAGACGATCGACAAACAACCACAAGAATGGCCTGCCCGTTGCTTCCGCGCTTCTCTGCGCACCGAATCGCCTCTCGCGATCGCTCTCTGTCCGGCAAAGGGTTCCATGAACTATCGGCGCATCCCGGCTGAAACCGTTGGCGCGAGGGTGCCGTTTCTGCCGCGCAGACGCTCCCAACCGCGCGGAATCGCCGATTTTTAGGGCGATTTGCCAAGGTCAGGAATGGTGTTTGCTTTATCGCAACGCGGGGTCTGACTTTTCCTTCTTTTTTTGGTAGCGGGATGGGCCGTCCGCTTGAAAGCGACTGAAATGTTTATTGCGAGAAGACTTTTGGGAATGGTATCCGCCGTCCTCTTTTTGACTCACACGGCCGCGGCGGGGATGCTGACGTTCTACGCCACCGGCATTAACAGTGCAGACAACTCAGGACTCATCGTCGACGACCTGTTGGCGACGCCGCAAATGCCCGGGGTCGGCTTGCCCGCAAACACGAATTCTCAAGCCGGATACGACAGTTTTATCGCCGCGTTGAACGGGGCGGATTTCGGTATCGAAGATTTTGAATTTCGGAATCGCTCCTCCTTCGTCGGCGTCGGCCCTCAAAGTGTGCCTTCGAATATCTCGCTCAATTTGGATTTTCAGCGGTTGCCTCCGGGTTCGGGGTCTCTTCCCATCTCAGCCAGCTTGACGGCCAACCCTGCGATTCTGTCCGACATCACCCTGGCCAATCCGGGTCCCGTTGACAATGCCGCCGGCCGGTTCCCCGTGCAAATACCCATTGGCGGAACGCAGTATTTGGACACCAATACGGTCAATCTCGACTTCTTAATCGACTTTGATCAGACGCCCGTCAACGCTTTGGGCTTTTTTGGCACGGATTTTGGTGACTTCAACGGACAGGTGATGGTCGCGGTCACGGATTCCAACGGCATGACGACGCAGTTCAACATGCCGCATCCCTTTGTGCCGATCTCCTCGCCGACGAACGAATTGAACGCCTCCCTG
Organism: uncultured Planctomycetaceae bacterium; assembly: GCA_963815195.1. Classification (GTDB taxonomy): domain Bacteria; phylum Planctomycetota; class Planctomycetia; order Planctomycetales; family Planctomycetaceae; genus CAWAVN01. The sequence continues at coordinate 209,965 of CAWFGE010000021.1, read as the reverse complement.
CTTTTCTTTGGATTCACGAGTGATATGCCCATTTCGCAAGTCCGCTTGATTGGTGTCGATGCGAGCAACGCCACCAGTTTGGAAGACCGGTTTGGTTTTGACAATTTGGTAGTTTCCGCGGGACCGGAAACGCCTACGGTTCCGGAACCGTCGTCGATTATCTTGTTGCTGGCGGGTTTGACCGCGGCAGCCGTCTTTTTCCGCAAAAAACTTTTGTCGCCGCAGGTTACGGCCTGAAACGGTTAGCGCTAATTCCAGGCAGCACGTTTTGATTCCACTCACCCAGAATCCTGTTCATGCGAGACGCCATGCCAATTTCCCTGTTCGCCAAACTTCTGCGGGATGAATCCGGGTTTGTTGTGAGCTCCGAGCTGATTTTGGTGGCGGTGATTGTCGTCATCGGCAGCATCGCCGGACTCAGCACGCTGCGCACATCCGTGATGTATGAATTGGCGGATGTCGCCACGGCGGTCGGCGACCTCAACCAAAGCTACAGCTTTTGCGGCGTGACGAAGTCGAACGTGGGCACGATCAGCGGATCGGTGTTTCAGGACCAGACCGATTTCTGCACCCCTGGTTTCAACGACAATTTCCCGCCCACGCGTCTTTCCAGTGGTTGCATCGGCGTTCTGAATACCGCCACTCCGGAATAACCGCCTCGGCCTCGCTTGGCTTCGTTCCGGGCGGGTTGGCCCGGCGCGCCTTTCCGCGCTTGGTTTGGTATGCTTGAGATCCGATGATGGTTCCGCCCCTCGCGAAAGCCGGCGGGCGACATTTTTCAGGATTTCTCGAAATGGAAGGCGGCATGCGGTTCACCAAGATGCACGGGGCCGGGAACGACTACATCTACCTGGACGCATTCACGGAAACCGTGCCTGAAGACTTCTCGCGGTTGGCGGCGGCGATGAGCGATCGCCACACCGGTGCGGGGGCGGACGGCGTGATCGTCATCGGCCCCTCCCGTGTCGCCGAAGCCCGCATGCGAATCTGGAACGCCGACGGGACGCCCGCCGAGATGTGCGGCAACGGTCTCAGGTGCGTCGCGAAATATCTGTTCGATCGGCGGATGGTCGCGGGGCCGGAGTTCGCCGTGGAAACCGACGCCGGGGTGAAAGCCGTACAAGTGGAAGCCGAAGCCGGCTTCGCCCGCCGCGTGCGGGTTTCCATGGGATCGCCCGTCCTCGATTCCGCGAGCATTCCCACAAAACTCACTGGCAATCCGCCGCTCAACGTTTCGCTCGACATCGGCGGCCGGCAGGTGTGGGCGTCCTGTGTTTCGATGGGCAACCCGCATGTGGTCGTGATTGTGGAAGAACTCTGCGACGATTGGGTGTTGAAGATCGGCCCGCGGATCGAACGGCATCCAAGATTCCCCAATCGCACGAACGTGGAGTTCGTCACAGTCCTCTCCCGCGAGGAGATCGCCCTCCGCGTTTGGGAGCGCGGTGCCGGCGAAACTCTCGCCTGCGGCACGGGAGCCTGCGCCGCCGTCGTCGCCTGCAAACTTTTGAATCACACGGAACCAAAAGTCCGCTGCCGACTCCCCGGCGGAGTGCTCGACGTAGATTGGAACACCGACGACAACCAGGTCTATCTCACCGGCCCGGCCGTGGAAGTCTTCGAGGGCATTTGGCCGATCGAATCAGCCGCTGGGCGTTAGCCCACGGTTCCATTCTCCGCCGAAAAGACTCCCAAAACAGCGCGTTTTTTTACTTTGAAATCACGGAGGTTTTTGGTGTCCGAATCCGACGATCCCGTATCCGATTGGCGGCCGGCGGCTTCGCTGGAGGTCCTCAAACAGCGGGCGGCGCTGTTGGCCGCGCTTCGGCGGGTGTTCGACGAGGCCGGCTATTGGGAGGTGGAAACGCCGATCTTGTCGCACGACATCGTGGTCGACGCCCACCTGGATCCCTTCATCGCGCATTACCACCGCGGCCGATTGCCCGCGGAAGACGGCGGCGGAGAGATTCTCTACCTGCAAACGTCGCCGGAGTTCGCCATGAAGCGATTGCTCGCGGCGGGGGCGGAGGCCATTTATCAAATCTCGCCCGTCATGCGAAACGGCGAGCGCGGCGGCCGGCACAACCCGGAATTTACGATGGCCGAGTGGTATCGCGCGGGCGACGACCACCACGCCCAGATGGATTTTACGGAAGGGCTCGTTCGCCGGGCGTTCGCGGAGGCGGCCCGCTTCCGGCCGGACGCGGGATTCTCGGAAGTGCCGTTTGAACGCCTCACCTATAACCAGGCCTTCGAACGCTATGCGGGTTGCGAGGTGCTCGATCTGGAGACCGCCGAGTTTGCCCAACTGGCCCTGATGCACGATGCCCCTCCGCCGGAGGGTCTTTCCTTAAAAGACCGGGACGGATGGCTCAACTTCCTGTTGGCGAGCCTCGTGGAGCCGGAGTTGGGAATCGATCACCCCGTGTTTCTTTATGATTATCCCGCTTCGCAAGCCGCCCTCGCGAAGGTGCGGGGCGACCATCCCCCGGTCGCCGAGCGGTTCGAGTTGTACATCGAGGGCGTCGAAGTCTGCAACGGCTACCACGAACTGACCGACCCGGCGGAGCTTCAAATCCGCATACAAAAGCAGAACGAACTCCGCCAAAAAGAACACGCCCGCCGGCTGCCGGAAACGAACCGCTTGCTCCCCGCGATGCAAGCCGGCTTGCCGGATTGCGCGGGCGTCGCGTTGGGCGTGGATCGGCTCGTCATGCTCGCCTTGGATCTCTCGTCCATCGATCAGGTCCAAGCTTTCCCCTTCGACCGCGCGTGAGGAGGACCGATGATTCTCCAAGCGGCGGGATCTTGCCGCCGTGTCTCTTCGGTCGCGGGAAGCCGCCGCTACGGACAAACGCCCGAAAACCTCATGCGATCCCGTGGCGTTTGAGTTTGCTGAAGAACGTGCTGCGGGGCAGGCCGAGTCTCTTGGCGGCCTGGGATTTGTTGCCGCCCGATTCATCGAGCGCGGCGAGGAGTTCTTCCCGTTCGACCTCGACGCTTCGCAGGCAGGCTTTTGCAACCGCCGGTTTTGTTGAAGACTTGGCGAACGCCGCCTCGCGGGCGGAGTGATTCTCCGCATCGCTTCGGGCGGATTTCGTGACCGCATCGTCGCGTCTCAGGGCGGCGGTTTGTTGAATCACGAAGGGCGTCGCCGGCGCGGAGTCCGGCCGTTTCCGGCCTTTGGCGGAGATCAATTCCGCGGGCAATTCCGTGGGAGTCAGCACCGTGCCCTCGGCCAGGACGACCGCCCGCTCGATGATGTTCTCCAACTCGCGGATGTTGCCCGGCCACGGATAGCGTTCCAAAAGCTCCAAAGCCTCCTCGTCGATGTGCGTCAGCGTTTTCCCGAGCCGCTTGGCCGCCCGCCCCAAAAAGTGCAACGCCAGTTCCAAGATGTCTTCCCGCCGTTCTCGGAGCGGGGGGAGTTCCATGCTGATCACGTTCAGCCGGTAAAACAGATCGTCGCGAAACCTGCCGGCCCGGATGAGTTCTTCGAGATTCTGATGCGTCGCCGTGATGAGCCGCACGTCGACGCGCACCGTTTCGACGCTGCCGACCGGCTCGAAGCACCGTTCCTGCAGCACCCGCAGCAGCTTGATTTGCGTTTCCAGGGAAATGTCGCCGATTTCGTCGAGAAACAGCGTGCCGCCGTTCGCGGCTTGAAACCGCCCGACCCGGTCCTGGTGCGCCCCGGTGAACGCGCCTCTGACGTGGCCGAACAATTCGCTTTCCAAAAGGCTCGGCGACAGCGAAGCGCAGTGCACGCGGATCATCGGTTGGCCCGCCCGCGAGCTGTTGTTGTGGAGCACCTGGGCGATCACCTCTTTGCCGGTCCCGCTTTCCCCCCGGAGCAGCACCGACGTCTCGCTGGCGGCGACCTTTCGCGCGGTGTCGAGGACTTTCTTCATCGCCGGGCTGCTGCCTTTGCAATCCTCCCGACGAAACGCTTGCCGGGCCGCGGGCGTCCGCGCGGGCTCATCGCTGATTTGCGTCAACTGGGCTTGAAGGAGCGAGAATCTGCCGTTGCTGCTCGGCGATTTTTTCCAGCTTGAGCTCCAACTCCTCGTTCAAGCGGGAAATGTTTTGATCGACCACCTGGGCGCTGTACATCGCTACGTTGGCAATCTGCCCCAGGGCGTTTAAGAAGGTGAGGTCTTCGGACGTGAACGAAATCGCGTGCCGCTTCGGCCCCAAGAGCACCAGCCCCGCCACGCCCTCGGAGGATTCCAAACCGTGCACCAAATCGACGTCGAGTTCCCAGAGCAAGGCCTGCTCGGCGGAAAGCTCGCTCCTGGAACCCGGCGTGATCCGCTGCAGGCTGCCCTGGTCTTTGAGCGTCGACAAAAACGGCGGATCCAAGGGAAGCAGGGACGGCAAAAGCCAGCCGTCGACGGACCGCATTTTGAGAGTGGACAAAAACGGCCCCTCCAGAGGCAGCGAAGCCGGGCCGTCGCCCGCGAGAGCCATTAACCGGAACGGCTCATCAGTGGCCGGGCGAAGATAAAGCGCCCCCCGCTCCACACCCAACACATCCCGGCAGGAGCCGAGAAACAGTTGGGCGATCGCCTCGGGATCGCTGAGCTTTGCCACGGAATGCTGAATCCGCTCGAGCGCCTTGTCGAGGCGGTAGCGGTCGCGGAAAAACTGCCGGTCGATCATCTGCTGGAACAAATCCCGGAGCCAGAGCAGCAAAATCACGGAAAGGGTGAGCACCGCCGCGACCGTGAGGGCTTGCTGCGTCGACAAGGTGAGGTTGAACCACTGCGGCACGAGAATGCTGAGCGCGATCATCAGGCTGATGACAGCGGTGAGCCCCAGGCTCGCGACGTAATACAGCATATTCCGGCTGATGATCTGATCGACCTGCATTAACTGATGCCGAACCATCGCGACGGAAAACGCGACGATGAAGGACACCGCCGCGAGGAACATCGGAACCCGTCCGCTGCCCAAGGCAAAGTCCCCGCGGTTCTTGAAGGCGAGCACCAAGGTGATGGCGATAAAGAGGGAAGCCAGCGTCGCCCCGTGCCAAATCCAGCGAAGCTGCTGACGCTCTTTGGCCTGTTGAGACTGCCCGAGGCTCTGCCAGAGCACGAACAGCGAAAGCAAGAAGTAGACCGCCGCCACGCAGAAGTAGCCGTAGATGCCGTATCGCAATCCATCCAGGAGAGGAACCAGCTCGGCGACGTCGGCCGGATCCCCGGGATCGTGTGTTTGGCCGGTGAGCCACACGACCATCATCGTGGCCGCGACCGCCAGCGTCGGCACCAGGTACACGCCAAACATCGAGAGCACGCGGTGCGTTTGCAGAAACAGCCTGGGGCGAGGAAACACCAAAAAGAAATGCAACAAGACCGCCGGCAGCAGAATCCCGCACGTCGCGCAAGGCACGATCAGCCAGCGGTTCGCAGCCATCACCCACCAATGATTCCCCGCGATGAAGGCCCCCAATCCAACGATCCCCAAACCAAACAGCACCCGCGCGGCCCGGTCAAACGGCCGGTTCCAGCACAACAAAGCGCTCAGCATGAAAAACCCGAGCTGCAGCGCGAACCAGATAAAGCTCAAAAACACTTCGCTCAAAGGCAGCGACTGCACCTGAAGATAGGCGGTGAAGGGTGGCCCCGGCTTCCCCCCGGAGGCGGGCCGCGAAAACTCGGCTCTGATCCAGCGTTCCCCGCCCGAATACTCCACGAGGCTCGGAGGGGCCCACAAATTTCTCCACGGCCCGCCATAAATCTTCTCCCTGCGCCAGAGGAGCATCTTTAGGTTTCGCATTCCGCAGCCGATCCATCTTCCAGGCGAAATCCAAAAAACTGTGGGTGGGCAAACCGCCCAACTGCAATAGACGGTCGCCGACTTGCGGTGTCAATTTCTGTCCCTTGGGGACGCTGGCCATCAAATGCGGGGTCGCGTGAATGCGGATCCCCTGGACCGGGGCTTGTTGAGAAGAGTCCGCCTCCGAAAGCAAAACCCGCAAGCCGACATCGGGCGTGGTGACGATGAAACAGAGGACAATAATCGAATACACCAGCACGGCGGATCCGATGACGATCAATGTCCATTTTCGATGGAAGAGCATCGATGAACCCAACAAAAGGGGGCGACGAAAATTCGGCGCCGAGCGCCGATCTCTCCCATCAAACAGAATCGGCGCCGAAAAAGCAAGTTTCGGCGCCGAAAATCCATCGAACCCTAAGATTTTTTTGGCAAAGCTATTTTACATAACTGACTGTTAAAAAAGATATTACGGCGTTTGTTTCGTGTAAATCTTCAATTGATCCCCTTAATGGCATGGGACCTGCTTGCCTATGTCATTGTGGGAAAGCCACCCACTCCTTTACCCAGCCTAGCCCTCAGGAAAGGGTTTGGTGTTCAACAACCAGTCTGTGGAAGGTCCCCTGATTAGCAGCCTGACCCACTCTGCAAATCAGTTCCCCATCGCTCAAGGTGATGTTGGTTGTCTTGAACCCCTCCTTTCTTGAGGGCTTTTTGCATTTACACATCTCGAATCCGCTGTGATGCGATCCCCTCAACGGCAAGGGAAGCCGTTTTCGGCCAGGGACGGCCATCCTTTCGCTTTGTCATCCTCAGCGGGAGGATTAAGACGGCTCAATTGAGAGGACGCCATCCTCCGCGGGTGGAAATCGCAAAATCTCGGGATGCCCCCTCCAGTTTTTCCGACCCCACCGGCAATTCAGCGCCTCGTCGAGATCCCGCAAGCCGGAAACAATCCGCAACCACCTGCTTTGCCATTCTTTGTGAAACGAGAAATCGGAGTCCTCCTCCCTTCCTTGTAATACCGTCCATGAGTTCTTCAACTTCTCCAGCCGTTCGCGCAGGTGTTGGAGCGCCCGCAGACCGACTCCGGCGACGATTGCGACATGCAAAAACTCCCTCAGGAAAATGCCCAGACGAATTGCCCCATTGCTAAACCAAATCGGAAAGACAAACGGGGGGACTTGAGAATCCTGGGGTCTTTAGGGATGGCTTTCCGCCAGCGGATGGTAGGATCGGCATAATGAACAGGATACCGGGATTTTCCCGGCAAATCCGTTCCATTGTGGCTTTCCAATGCGGCCTGCGATGGCGTCCGCATCAATGCCATCTTGCGGAGATTCGCAAAATTCTGGTTGAGTTCTTCATCCGATTGCCCATCATACACGTTGGCAACGTAAGTCCCGTCCCCAATCTACGATTCCTCCAATCGCTGAGACCGATGATGGAAACGCTCTGCTGCAATTCGTGCGGTGCTCCGCTGAATGTTCCTGAAGGCACAAACTATGTGAAGTGCACACACTGCGGCCAGCAGTTGGCGGTCCGCCGGACCGAGTCGGCTGTGTTCACGGAAGCCGTCGAGCAGCTCACGGAAACCACCGAGGCGCTTTCTGAGCAAGTCGAGGAACTCACCCGCCAGAACAAGCTGGCCGCGCTCGACCGGATGTGGGAACAGCAGCGGGAATCCTATATGACGACCGACAAACACGGCCGATCGCGATTGCCCGATGAAACCAGTTCGGTCGTTGGAGGAATCGTCATCGTCGTATTCGGCATCTTTTGGACAATCATGGCGACGGGCATCACGTCCAGCGCGCCGAATTTTGGCCCCTTCGCGATTGCCCGGTTTGCCTTTCCCGCGTTTGGGGTGCTGTTCGTGATCAGCGGCGCGGTGATGTCGATCCGCAATTATCAAAAAGCCCAGGACTACAAATCCGCCCGCAAACGATACGAAACCGAGCGCATACAGCTTCAGGAAGACGAATAATCCGTCAGCGGGCTTTCTGGCTGTTTCGCCATTCTTCGAGTCGCAGCGGAAGTTGATCCGGCCGGGCGGTGCCGGTGGTGGCGAGCTGTTGGACTGTGAGGGACGCCACGAGGTTGCCGATCACGCCCGCTTCGGCCGGCGTGGCCCCGTGCAGAGAGCCAGCACGCAGCCCGCGGTCGCGCTGTCGCCCGCTCCCGTGGGATCAATCGGGCCTTCGATCGGCATTCCCGGAACCAGCGTGCAATCCTCGTCGCAGATGAGCATCCCCTCGACGCCCCGCGTGACAAACACCGGCGCGGCGGTCTGTTGCCGAAGCTGTTGGCCTTGCTCGATCAACTCCTCCAACGGCACGGCGGCGTCCGGATGAGCGGGCACAACTTTAAGCGCTTCGAACTGGTTCGGCTTGGTAATCACGTTCCGAAACTGCCGAATATGCCGGCGGCTGTCGGCCCAGAACACGACCTGCGGATTCTCGCGGGCGAACTGCGAGATCGCGTCTCGAATCCCCGTCGTCACTACGCCGCAGTTCTCCAACTCCACTTGATCCATCACCACGACGGCGTCCGCACAGGGGAACAATGATTCGAGCGAAGCCCGCACCGCGTTTTGAATTGGCCGTGGCGTGGGCGTACGGTTTTTGGTGTCGTACCGCGAATGCTCGCCTTCCAAACCCGGCCGGGTCCGGTCGCGAGGTTTTAAATAGGTCGGCGTGAACCGCTCTGGAGAGGCGTGCAGATGCCGCGTTGTGCAGCCCAATTGCTCCAAAGCCCGCCGGAGTTCGAAGCCTTCGCCGTCGTGGCCGGTGAGACCCACTGCGTGAAGTTCCCCGGCCCCCAAGGCCGCGAGATTGCAAACCACCGTGCCCGCAGCGCCCGGGTTACAGCGCATCGATGTCACCTGGTAGGCCGTCTTGCCGGTTTCGAGGCTTGGCTCGTTGAGGGCCGGATCGATTTCCAGGTACTTATCCAGAAAGAAATCCCCGACCACGGCGATCCGGCTTTCGGAGAACCTGGCGACAATTTCCGCGAGACGGCCCGGGCTGAGCGAGGCGGTGTTCATCACGAGGCCCCCAGCAAATGCACCAGGGACAACAGCAAATCCCGGTTGTCGATTTCGAGATACCGCATCGTCCCGCCCATCCGGCTGAAGGACTTATTGTACCTTAAGTAATACGCCGGGTTGTCCTCCGGCGGTTCGCCCTTTCGCCAATCCCAGGTCGATTTCGCGAGATCGCAGACCAGGATGTAATGGTCGTCGATGTGCTCGCCGCGCTGGATCGCGATGTTTTGCGAGATGGATAGCGACTTCTCGAACACCATCGGACTCATCACCGCCGACCCGATGGAGAGATACACCCCGCCGTCGATGCGGCTGATGGCTTCGGCATAGGCGAGAAAATCCCGCTGGGCCGCGCGGCCCAAGGCCGCGCCATGGTTCATGGGATGATTGTAGATGATGTCGTGCCCGATCATCGGATGCCCCGTGAACGGCACGCCCAAGCGATACGCCCCGGCTTGGATGCTGTATCCTTTCCACGGATGCGGAATCGCCAATCGGCCCGGTTCAAGCTTCAGCCGGCCCATCTCGCAGGACCATCGCTTTAAGATCTGCGTCAAATCCGCGGCGGCGGCGGCCCGTTCCGGCGACATCGGCCATTCCTCAATCGCGGCCGCCAGATCATCGGGCTCTGGAATCGTGAGGCCTTCGGTCTCGATCATGGCCCCGATCGATTCGCCGTAGCCTTTGCCTTCGAAGGCTCCGATGTTGAGAGCCAGATTGATATAAAGGCCCGTCTCTTCCCAGTTCCCGAAGCGGCCTTCGTGGACCATCGCCTGGACATCTTCCGAGCTTTGCCCCTGGAAACTGAACTCCCAGTCGTGGATGATCCCCGCCCCATTCGTGGCGAGATGCGTGAACCAGCCCCGTTCCACCAGACGCAGAAACACCGGCCCCAAACCGTTCTTGATGGCGTGCGCCCCAAACGCCACGACCACCGGCCGATCCTGGCCGCGGGCCCGGCGAATCCGGTCGGCGGCGTCTTCCAAAAGCTCCCGGGACGCCGCCGGCAACTCGGCGCGGGGCTGTCCGGCGAGATGTGGTCCTGGTCGATCCGCTTTTTATTCGTACGGGCCGAGAGCGGCTGCATGCGAACCGCGTAACGATCAAACTGAGCGTACGGCACGAAAGGGGGTCCTCACTGATAAAGAATTAAAATGAAATTCAACGAACCCCGGAGAATGGCGGAGACTTTTTTCTCTACAGACGGCCATCTCGGTGCGGTCGTCGAACCTCTTCCGTCCAAACACATCCTGCTTCGTTGGTCAACCGCACAGCGGACCAACACGCTTGACATTTGCCGCCGGCGGCTCTCAACTATCGGCACTCCACCGTACACAAAAGAAAGCATCGAAACCATGCCCGACGAGCGTCCGCATCTCGTTTTTATCATCACCGACCAGCAGCGGTTCGATACGATCCGCGCCCTGGGTTTCGACTACATGGACACGCCCAACCTCGACCGGCTGGTGAGCGAGGGCGTGACTTTCACCAACTGCCATGTGACCGCGGCTTCGTGTGCGCCGTCGCGGGCGAGTCTGTTCACGGGCTATTATCCGCACACCACCGGCATCTTAAAAAACGCGGACCTCTGGCGGCATTCGTGGATTGAAAAGCTCGCCGAGAGCGGCTACCGCACCGTCAACATCGGCAAGATGCACAGCTACCCTTATCACACGCAGCTCGGCTTTGACGAACGGTACGTCGTCGAGAACAAAGACCGCTACCTCGAAGAGCGGTGGTACTTCGATGAATGGGACAAAGCCCTGCGGGCGCGGGGGCTGGTCAAGCAGCAGCGCGAGCTTTACCGCCAGCGGACCGATTACAACGAGTGCCTGGGGGCGTTCGAGTGGGAACTGCCGGAGGACATGCACCCGGACATGTTCGTGGGCGAGATGGCGGCGTGGTGGATTCGCACGAAACCCAAATCCGAGCAGCCGTTGTTTTTGGAGATCGGCTTTCCGGGTCCGCATCCGCCTTATGATCCCACGCCCGAATACGCCGAGCCTTACATGAAGAAGGACCTGCCGCTCTTGCCGGTGACCGAGGAGGAACTCGACAACCAGCCGGCCCCGTTCAAGGAACTCCGCATCCATAACACCCAGGTCGATCACGATTCCGTCGTGCACATGTTGAATCCGACCGAAGCGCAACGGCATCGGCAGCGGGCGTATTACCTGGCGAACGTGACGATGATCGACAAGAAGATCGGCGAGATTCTGGAGGCTCTCGACGAGAAAGGCTATCTGGAGAACGCGGTGATCGTGTTTACGTCCGATCATGGCGATTGCCTGACCGACCACGGCCACAGCCAGAAATGGACGATGTACGATCTCATCACGCGGATGCCCACGATCGTCTGGGCACCGGGACGTTTTGAAGGCGGCCGGAAATTGGACGGCCTCTGCCAGCAGATGGATTTAGGCCCGGCCCTCTTGGAACTGGCGGGCCTCGAACCTTCGCCGACGATGGAAGCCCGATCGCTGCTCCCGGCTCTTAAAGGCGAAGACTGGCAGGGCCGGGATTACGTCTTCGCCGAGCATGGCCGGGACAACATCCTCACCGACACCGATTTTATGACGATGGTCAGAAGCCGGAATTGGAAGCTGGTCCATTTCCTGGATGAACCCACCGGGCAACTCTTCGACTTGAAAACCGACCCCGACGAGGTCAAAAACCTCTGGAACGACCCGGCCCATCAGGAGAAAAAACGCGAACTGTTGGACGTGCTCAGGGAATGGCGCATCCGCAGCGACGTGCACACGAAGGAGTGGGCACGGGACCTTCGTTGATCGTCACGATCATCGTTTCTTTGAGCCTGAGGTCTTGGGCTTACGCCGGTTTACGCCCAAGCTATCTGCTTCCGTCGCTTCGCGACTCCGCAAAAGCGCAACTTCAAAACGGCGCTTCGGGCCGGTGCAGATCATCCCAAAATCCGAGTCGCCCGACAGGTAACTTCCACTTCGCCCACGAAAACCGGGGCTAGCGCCGTGCGGCGACCCTCGCTTGCGCTTCGGGCTCATAAAGCTGCCGAGAAACTTACGAAATAAACATCTAGGTTCTCGGGTCACGGCGAGGATGACGAAATGGCCTGGCTGTCTTGGCGGCTGCCCGTCAGCCGGCTGCGGATGGCCCGCACCATCGGGCTTTCCGCGTTTTGAGGCGTGGTTTGCTTGACCACCTGCGTGAGGATTTGCGGGGCATCCTTGAGCAGCTTTTGCTCGAGTCTCAACCGGTCCTGGGCGATGCCTTCGCGGAGGCCTTCCACGACGTTTTGCTGCGTGAATCCGAGCCCCTGCGTTCGCACCCAAGCCGGCCGGCCGATGGCCCAGTTGTCGGCAGGCAACTGAAACCGCACCTTGCGGACGACCATCTGCGAGGAGCCCGCCTTGCTGTCGGCTTCGATGTCGAACGCCAGCCAGAGTTCTTTTTGATGGCCGAGGACCACGTCCATCGGACCGCACGCGGCCCCGCCGGGACCGCCGGCGATGTCGATGCGTTTCACGTTGAGCCGCACGTTCCGCAGTCCGAACCATAACGTGACTTTGCCCGGTTGGGATTGTTCGAGCAGCGTCCGCGTGAGCTTGCCGGAGTAGCTCACGCCGCGCATGTCCACGCGGATCGCCACGCCGAGCTTTTGCGTGGTCTGGGACATATCGGCCACTTGGCCCGAGAACTCGCACTGTGTCGCCAGGTCCACGGTTCCCGCCAGCAAACGCGGGGCAGCGATTCCCAAAACCGCCGCCGCCAGCCACAACAAATATCGCAATTTCGCCATGATTCCGCCTCCAGATCCCTTCGCGGTGTTTGTCCGTCATCAAAAGAAGTCTTCCGAACTGTCTTCCAAAGCAAGATGCGGGCCAAACGCCGGGTCATTGGGAATCCGAAGAAAAAACGCCGGAATTCCAGGCCGTTTTTGGGAATTCATCATCCGGCCGGAGTGCGAATTTCTCGGACCGATTGTAATTTTTACGCCGGGCGTTGCACAAATCGCGTTAAAACGGCCCCAATCGCGGGGGGCAGGGGTCGGCCGTGAATGCGATCCGATCGCAGGCGGCTTTCAGGAGCCGAACTTTTCTCGCCGCCTGATCGGGACGGTCCCAGAGGTTGTCAAACTCGTCCGGATCGGCCGCCAGGTCGTAAAGTTCCCCGGGCTCGCTGCCGTGATACACAACGATCTTTTCCTCGGCCGTGCGGAGCATCGTGGCGTAGGCACCCGGATGCGTCCACGCGTTGAGATATTCGCTATACACATAATCCCGAAACCGAGACGGGTCGGCTTCGCCGGTTAAGATCGAACGGAATGACCGTCCCTGTATCTGGGGTTCAGCCGGAAGCTCCGCGCACTCGAGCAGCGTCGGGGCCAGATCCACGAGTTCGATCAAACCCTCCGCCAAGAGGCCTTCTCGAAACTTTCCCGGCCAGCGCACGACCAAGGGCACGCGGACGGCCTCATCGTAAAAGTGCGGCCCCTTCAAAAGCAATCCGTGATCGCCCAGCATCTCGCCGTGGTCGGACATAAAAATCACGATCGTGTTCTCCCGCTGCCCGGTGTCGTCTAAGGCTTTCAGCATCCGGCCGACTTCGTGATCGATGTGCTCGATCATCGCATAATAAGCCGCGACGACTTGCCGGGCTTCGTCGGGCGACATCTCGCCGGTGGGATAATAGCCCGGCGTGTTGTGCGCCAGACGTGGTCGAGTTGTTGAAACCTGGGTTTGTTCGCGAGTTCGCCTTCGCGGAATTTGGGCAGCGGCATGTCGGCGGGATTATAGCGGTCGAGATACTCGCCCGGCGGATCGAACGGATGATGCGGCGCGTAAAAATTCACGCTGAACAACCAAGGCGATTCCGCGTCCGCCCGGTCCTCGATGAACTCGCAGGCTTTCTCGGCGCACCACGTGGTTTGGTGGTACTCCGCGGGAACGCCTCGCTTGGTAAACCGCGTGGACTCGCCGGTGTAAAGCGCTTTCCAGGTCTTGCCTTTCTCGGCGAGCCATTGGGTGTAAGCGTTTTCCGGCCAATCGGGCTGGGGGTGATGGCTCCAATGGAAGACCTGGTAGCCATCGTCGATCCGCTGCTCCACGCGGCCGCCTGCGCAGGAACTCAAGTGCAGTTTGCCCGCGAGTCCGCAAAAGTAACCGTGATCGGCCAGGATCCGCGGAAGCAGGCGTTCGTCGGAGGGAATCTGCTGCCCGTTTTGCCGGCAGCGGGTTGTGCGGGGATAGCGGCCGGTGAGCATCGCCGCCCGGCTCGGCGTGCAGACGGGACTTTGGGCGTAGGCCTGGGTGAACGCCACGCCCTCGGCCACGAGCCGATCGACATTCGGCGTGCGGATCAAAGAATTGCCCAGGGCCGCGATCGTGTCAAACCGCTGCTGATCGGTGCAAATCCACAAAATATTCGGACCCGGCATCGTTTTCCCTGCACTGTTTCTCTGCTTCGACCAGAACCTTGGCGGTCAGGTTTTTGGAAATTGCGGACTGCATGGCATCCGGGTGATCGGAGTTCACCCGGACTGAGCGGATGGGAATTTCCATTTTTAGTCGGCCATGATGTAGGCAACGAGGTTGGCGACGATTTTTCGGGCCGAGTCCGGTTTGTAGCCAAGGGCCCGGTAGGGTGTCTGTCCCGCGATGGCGGCGGAAAGATCGAACTCCGAAAAAATCACCGCGGGCCGGTTCTGGTGCTCGGCGACCAAAAGGTGCTGCCCGCGCGTTGCTTGTTGGCGTTTGCGAAGCACCAATCGCGCAGGCAACTTGTAACGGACGTCTTGAGAGAGATCGGCCCCACCGGCAAACTGACCCGCGGAAAGTGGATCCTCTTTGTCCAAGGGTTGGAGTTCGCCAAACACCGCTTCCAATTCGTTCCTGGCCGATTCGGCGAATTCATTCGATCCCGCGAACGCATCGACCAAAATCGTTCCCCCGTTTTCCACATACCCCTTGAGAGCCAGGCGTTCTTCCTCACGGAGGTGGAACTTGTGCCGTCCGCTCAGATGCAACAATTGGATTGTTTTGAGGGCTTCGGCGTTCAGGTGAACGGGGGAACTCTCTTTCAGTTCATAACCTGTGACATGCCGCACGTACTCCGCCATCGTCAACCATGTCATTTCGGCGGCATCCCAATCGCGGGTCGAGGGGGATTCGCTATGAAACCGCCCGCGAGCAAGCGTGACGGTCTTCTTCGTGGCGGGCGCCGGTTCGGTGTCCGGCAAGATGGACGTGAATTTGCCGGGCAGCGCGCCCAGGTCCGTCACATAAAACAGAAGGTTCATCGCCAGTTTGAAGGCATCGCTGTCCGTGTGGTTCATTTGCCAGTCGGCCGAGAGATATTCTTCGGAGAGAACAAAGAACACACGCGAACCGTCGGAAGCCCCTTGCAGTTTGGGACGGTTTTTCCAATCCTGTTTGATGACGGTATAGATTGGGTGCTCGGCTGGAATCGGCTGGAGTTGGATGGCGGGATACTCCCGCTCGTCGAACATATCCCTCAAGAGTTTCTTCATCGAATTTGCAAAGGCCGGGCTGTGATCGCTCGGTTCCGCGAGAATGGTCCCTCCCCGCTGAATATATTCCCGAAGTTTGACCATCTGACTCTCATCGAACTCGGCGGCTTTGGTTCCGCTGATGAACAGAACCGGGGCTTCGAGTTCCGCATGGGGGGCATCAATCGAAACGGTTTGCCAGTTAATGGGCCGTTCGTAGGCCGACCACAACTCTTTGGAGAGATTCGCCAGGTCGCGGGGGTTCAGGTTCCAGTCATGTCCAGTCCCGTATTGGAGTTTGTTGAACGCCACCGGCGCGCCGCCGTAGACGAGGAACAACGTGCAGAGCGGCGTTCCATACTGGGCTCCCCATCGGCACAGCGGGATGGAACCATCGTTTCGTTGAGCGGCCAGCACCGTCGTCGCGCCCTTGGCAAACCAGTCTTCGCCGCCGATGTATTTTCGGCCGCTGGCCACGCCGGTGCGCTCGATTCCATAAAGGTAATAGCCGTCCGATTTGTCGCCTTGGGACGGCCCGAGCCACTTCATGCCGCGCTCAATGGATTTGAGCACCGCGGCGGCATCGCCGCCTTCAAAAGTCCGCGGGTTTTTGGCGGAGTAAAAATTTTTGCCGTGAAACGTGTCGAACACGAGAAACATGCTCGCCAGCCCCGCGGTCGCCATGTTGGGCGTCGACGCCCCACTGTGAGTGTATCCCCAACCGCCGTCGGCATTTTGGCATTTGCGAAAGTGCGTGGACATCGTTTTCCAAAATTTGTCCCCGGGATCGATTCCCCCGCGCGTCGCGGCCCACACGCCGAGGACACCGTATTGCGTGCAGGAGTTATCCCAATCCCGCGACTGCATATTGTACCGCCAGCCCTCCCGGTCTCCGATGGCCTCTATCAGCCAATCGAAATCCTTCTTGAGCAGATCGCGATACTTTTTCTCGTGCGGGGCTTTTCGCAGGGCGTACTCCCAGACATTCGCCCGTATTCCGCGAATATAGGTGTTGTTCGGTTCGAGTTGGCCCAGGTAATCGAGCGCCTTTTGCAGTTGTTTGTCCGACACCGGATCCACGCCCGCGGCCAACATCGCCAGCGCGGCCAGCGATGTGCCGCCGCCCGGGTTGTCGTAATCGATGATCGCCCCGTTCTCTTGCTGCTGGCTTCGCAGATGCAACACGGCATCGTCAATGGCGATTCGAATTTTGCGGGCGGTGATCGGCGGCCGGAAAGGTTGATGCAACGTTTGAGCGTTCGCCGTACTCGCCAGGGCGACCAGGAGGATGCCCGATAAAAATCCACGCACGCTCATCATCGCTCCTCCCGTTGCTCGGGTGCGGGGGCTTTGTCATTGCCGTCGATTCGCCGACCCGGAATCTGCTGTCGGCGATTGAATTCGTGTTGCACCGGCAACTGGTTGAATTGTTGCTGATTCACATCTTGAAATTGGTTTTTTTGGAAGTTCTGCAAACCGCGAAAACCGTTTTGCGGACCATTCTGGGCAGGCATCTGCGGCAACTGCTGGCTTTTCTTGAGCAGTTCCTCATCGACGCGTTTGCCGTCTTTTTCGACGACGATCCGCTCGTCTCCCACGTTGACGGAGACGGCCCAGCCCAACCGTTGGGCGCGGGCAAAGTCATTGTTCGTCCGCAGAAGTTTGAAGTACTCGTCGCTGTAGAGTTTGACGACGTGTTCTTTCAGGTTGGCGTTGTCGGTGGAATCGACCCACTGGCCTTGCCGCATGTAATAGGCTTTGCCGCCCACCTGGCGAATGGATTCAGAGGCCACCGTGCGGCCCGCGCGATCGATAAAGGAATTGGTTTCTTCATTCACGGCCAGGCGGGATTGCAAGGCTTTGTCGTTTTTCGCCTGATTGAAGGCCCATCGCCCGGAATTAAAATCGCGGGCCGTTGCCAAGCGGCGGTCGGCTTCGCGGAAAGCATCCATCGCGGCGAAAGCGCCGCCAACCGCTCCTCCACCAAAACCGGATTGGGCCACGAACTCGGTGTATTCCGTGATGATTCCATATTTCTGGCTGAGCCGCACAATTTCTTTGAGCAATTCCGGATCGCTCCCGTGCAGGCGGATTTCCTGAAGCAGAAACCCGACCTTCCGCGTGGCCCAAAGCGGGGCGATGAACTCGTTGGCGAGCCCTTGGGGAGCCGTGTCTGCATCGACCTGGCAGACAAACTCGCGGGGCGTTCCCGCCAGCGTGCCTTGGATTTTAACGCGATACTTGCCTCCCTCGCGGTAACGGCCAAACAGCATCACGGGGTTATTGCGAAACAGGGCCGGGACTTTTCGCGGAAAGAGCGAATCCGCGGAGAGCTTGCCGAAATCGAGCTTGGCGTTTTGTAGCACCGGATATGCCAGCCGGTCGTACAAGCTCGCGATTTTTCCGTCGATTTCTTCTTCGAGATCCACGAACTCGCTGTCGCCTTCGGTGGCTTCGGCCAGTTTCTCCAAGAGATGCACATTCACATCATGCCCCACGCCCATCACGAAAATCCGCGACTGCGAGGTGTTGGCTTCCGTTGCGGCTTTCAGAATTCTTTCCGGCAACAGTTCGCCCTCGGTGGGGGTTCCATCGGTGAGAAAAATCGTAATCCGCGGCCGCCCCGTTTGCGGTTCCCCTTTGAGAGATTGCACGAGGGCCTCGTTGATGTTCGTGCGACCGTGGGCCACGATCTCTTCCACAAAATCCTGGGCGGCGGCCACCGTTTCCGCGGAGTGGGGCACCAGCGTTTCCCGGAACGACGTCACCTTTGTGCCAAACGTCACGATGTTAAACCGGTCCTGGGGATTGAGGTGGTTCAGACAGTACTCGATCGCGGCCCGGCATTGCTCGATTTTTTCGCCTCGCATGGAACCGCTGGTGTCCAGCACGAAGGTCACATCTTTTTCCACAACATCCGTACCGTCGGCCCGTCCGGTGGGATTGCCCAACAGCAAGAAGTAGCCCTCGTCTTCGCCTTCAACGCGGTAGGTCAGCATCCGCAAACCGAGATCGTCCTCATCTTCCACCCAACACAGCCGAAAATCCTCGTGACAGGCCGCGTGTTCCTTGTGGACCTCGACAACCGCGCTGGTCAGACTTCCGCGTTGGATGTTGGTTTGGTGCGTGGGGCTGAAAACGGCCCGCACGGGTTGTTGAGCGCGGATTGTTGCGGAAACCGAAAGCCGATCCACGGTCCCGTTGCTCCAGGATGTAAAGGGCAGCGGAATCCTCAAGTTCTTCACCCCTTGGTATTCACCGACTGACCCGGAAAGTTCCAGCACAAACTCCATCCGTCCTTGCAGAGGAAAGCTGGGAACCCACAAAGCCGGCTGACCCGAAAACGCCGCGAACCCCACTTGGTTCGTGTGTTTGACGAGATGTTCGTAGAACGCCTGAGCTTTGTCCGCACTGAGGTATTTGGCCCCCGCGACCGGAGCGAGCGTGTTCGCATCCTTCCCGGCGAACAGGCTCGCATCCGAAGCCCTTGTGCCGACCGGCAACGGAACCACGCACACGGTTTCGGTTTCGGATTTCGGACCCGAGACCGTTTCCGCCGCCTGGATGGTGGTCTTGCCTTCGGTCACGTCGGCGGTCACGCGGCTGTAGCGAATCGTGTAACCAAATTCGGAGGATTGAGGATTGGCGTCTCGATGGGGAACCGGTTCGTTCGCTTTTGGCGGAACAAATTGACCGTCCACCAGCTTTCCGGGAATAAAAATCACCCCCGCTTCAAGGCCGTGATCCTGCGCCACCGCCAATACTGCGATGAGCAGGCCAAGAGTGCCCAAACCACATCCCTGGTTTTTTCCGTTGTTCAACATCACACTTCCTCCAGAACAAAATGCCAGTCAGTTTGCACACCATCTGAGACGCGGCAACACGACGCATTGTTCCATAAAACTTTCCGGCGGTGCGTAACGACCTTGTAACAACACCAGCCATCGATTCATATGCACTGTTCGGTTCCAGATTTCGACAACCACACCTCTGTCGCCCGTTTCCCTCAAATTCCAAAAGAATGGCAATCTTACCGCAGACATGTTAAGACTTCGATAGACGGTTCTTCGACTCAAGTTTTGGGCGTTTTTATGAAACACATTCCACGGCTCGGATTGCTGCTCGTTGCCTTCTACGCGGCTGGAATTTCTCCGCTGTTCGCCGATTCTCCGCCGGCAAAGCCGAACTTCGTTCTCATCTTCTGCGACAATCTGGGCTACGGAGACATTGAACCTTTTGGGTCGCAGGTGAACCGCACGCCTCGGCTCAATCGCATGGCCCGCGAGGGGAGAAAGTTTACGCACTTCTATGCGACCTCCGGAGTGTGCACGCCCTCCCGGGCCAGCCTGATGACGGGCTGCTATGCCCAACGCGTGGGCATGCATCAGAACCCCCGCGACGGGCAGGTGCTCCGTCCCATTTCGCCCTATGGATTAAACCCCGAAGAAATCACGATCGCCGACGTCTTGAAATCGGCCGGCTATCAAACGGCCATTATCGGGAAATGGCACCTGGGCGATCAGCCGGAGTTCTTGCCGACCCGGCAAGGTTTCGATGCGTTCTTTGGGATTCCCTATAGCGATGATATGACGCAGCAAACTGGAGAACGTTTAGGCAGCCGTTTGGATGGCTCGAAATGGCCGCCGCTGCCCTTGATGCAAAACGAAACCGTCGTCGAAGCTCCCGTGGATCGAAACCTGTTAACCGAGCGCTACACCGAGCAGGCGATTCAGTTTATCGAGCGAAACCGCGCGCGACCGTTTTTTCTCTATCTGCCGCAAGCCATGCCCGGCAGCACAACCGCCCCGTTTTCCAGCCCCGCCTTTCGGGGCAAAAGCCAAAACGGTCCCTGGGGCGATGCGGTGGAAGAGCTCGACTGGTCCGCCGGGCGGATCCTCGACAAGCTCGCCGAGCTGAAACTCGACCGGAAAACCCTCGTGATCTGGACTTCCGACAACGGCGCGCCGCTCGCCCAGGATGTGAACAGTCCCCGGCGAGGCAGCAATCAGCCGCTGTTTGGCCGGGGTTACACCACGGCGGAAGGGGCCTTTCGCGTGCCGATGATCGCCTGGTGGCCGGGCCGCATCTCCGCGGGCACGGATTGTCATGAGCTCGCCACGACCATGGACATGCTCCCCACGTTCGCCCGGCTCGCCGGGACCATGGAACCCCGGGACCGCATTATCGATGGACACGACATCCGCCCGCTCTTATTCGGCGAAGAGGGAGCGACAACTCCCTATAAGGCGTTCTACTATTACCAGACCGACCAACTCCAGGCGGTCCGCCGAGGTCCCTGGAAACTGTTCGTGCCGCTAAAGACCTTTCAACGGCACCCGCACTTTCGCAAGGGCCAAAGCAGCGAACCGCTTCTCTATAACGTGGTGGAAGACAGAGGCTCAACGAAAAACATGGCCGCGAAGCATCCGCGGATCGTCAAGGAACTACTCGACCTGGCAGAGGAGGCCCGGCGGGATCTCGGCGACACGAATCGGACCGGCCGCAATCAACGGCCGCCCGGCCATGTGACGAATCCTCATCCTCAAGTCCTGCGGAAGCTCGAAGAAAACTAGATCTTAAAGAAATACGTTTTCTCCGCCGTTTTGCGCAACAGCCACTGGCGATCCGAATCCGACAAGAAATCCGCGCGGTCGCGGATGAGTTCAATCGAGGCTTTATAGGTATTCTCGCCCGCAAGTTGATAGGGCGAATCGCTGGCCCACATCAGCCGCTCCGGGCCATAAGCGTCGAGCAACCGCGTAATCACCGGGAGGAGATCCAAGTAAGGCGGCTGTTTTTTTCCGAGGGCATAGAATGCCGAGACCTTGACTCGGACTTGTTGATGCCGGTGCAAATCGCAAAGCTGTTTGACGTCTTTTTCGCGGATCGTCCCGTCGGCTCCGACGCGGGCAAAGTGATCGATGACCACAGGCGTTTCGGGATACTTGCGGCACATTGCTTCGACATCGGGCAAATCTGCGGGATCGATCAGGCAGCACATGGACTGACGCGTCGCGGCGGCCGTCTTCCACATCACCTCCATGCCGGGACTTTTCAGCCAAACCTCGCGGCCGCGCACCCGCGGCGTGATGCGAAAGCCCGTCACCCCTTGCTTCAAAAGATTTCGCATTTCCACATCCGGATGCGGCTTGCTCTCATCGACCATGCCCACGATGCGAAACTTGCCGGGGTGCTGCTTGGCCGCATCGATCATATAGGAGTTGTCGTAACGGTAGTAAATGTTATGGGCAATCAACACCACGCGCGACACGCCCTCTTTCGATGACACCTCGATCAACTCTTCCGTTGTAAAGCTCGGCGGGTCGAGATCCTTGAGCGTCTTGCCTTCCCGAAGCGGGTAATGCTCTATGTCCCGCGTCCAGATATGCGAATGGGCATCGATCCAACCCTTGGTGAGGTCATTGTCTTCTTGAGCCAATAACTGATTGCTGGTGGACACGCCCATCGCCATCGCCGCCAACCCCGCTGTGCTAGTTTTTAGAAAATCCCTGCGGATCATCGAGTCTGTCATCATATGCGTCTGCCTTTCCGCTGGTGACCGAGCCTCATCAAGGGCGAATTGCAAAAGACGCAAGTATTCTCGCACGCCGAACATCGGCACGCAAGGATTGCTCGCCTTCGCCGGTCGCTGAGTTTATTGAACAACGGTGGTCACTTCTTCGAGGCGAAGCTTGCCGGCGCTTCGGTCGTCGGACGACACGCTGAGCAGCAATCGCCCGGTGCCCGGGTGCAGAGCTTTGGCTTTAATGGTGAAGGTCAATTGGGCATCGGGGGCCAAGACATCGACCGAGTCGAACCGCACCAGCGAATCGTCCACGCGGGCACGGATGCCGGACAGCGGCCGGCGGGCTTCGCGGACGAGGGTGGTGCCGGCACGGAGCAGTTCCGGCAGCGACGCCGTCACTTGGAGATCGTGCACCGACTCCAGGCCGCGGTTGGCGATGGTGACGACGTATTCGATGTCCCCGCCCGCTTTCACGGGGTCGGGCGAATCGGCCAAATCGATCTCCAAAGCTCCGACCCGGCGGTCGATGGCCAGACAAGATTGGGCGGTCTGTTCGTGATCGCCGTCGGCGGTGACTTTGAGGGACAGGCACGTCGAGTCCACCGGCATCAGGCACTCGAACTCGACTTGCAGTTCCACGCGTTCGGACGATTGCAGCGTTCCCAAAGGCCAGGTGATTTTGCCCAATTCTTGTTTGGCTCCCTCCGAGCCGCCCACCGGTTTGAGGTACGTGGAATCGTAATCCAGCGTGACCACCGCGTCGGACACCGGCAGGTATTCCCGCGAGAGGACCGTCAGGTTCCACTCGGCGTTCCCGCCGACCATGCGTTTGGCCGGCCCTTCGACTTGGAGCGAAACCGCCGAGTCCTGATACTTCACGCAGACCTTCTTCGACACGGGCTCGGCCCCTTTCGCGAGCAGCCGAAACTCGACGCAGTGATAACCCGCGCGGAGGCTTTTGAGGGACAACTTCGCCTGCCGGGTTTCGCCGGCCGCCAACGTGCCGATGGTTTGATTCACCTGCTGGTCGGTGCTGCCGGGGAAGATCAGGCCTTCCTCAAACCGCGATTCGACGACCACATCCTGGGCATCGTGGTCGCTCGGGTTTTGGAGTGTGATCTCGAACACGCTGACCTCGCCCACGAGATTCGTTTCGGGAGCCGCGACTTTGAGATCGAGCATCAGCGGCACGGTGATGTCTTCCGGCACGATGGTCGGCGCCTCCAACCGCGGCGGTTGCACGTTCGGATTCGCGGAATTGTTCGCGGAATTGGGCGAAGCCGGGAGCACATCGACGGGGGCGGAACGGTTGGATTGCACCGGCATCGGAGCCGAGTAATCTTCCCCGAACGTCGGCTCGGGAGGCTCATCCTTCACGGGCGCGGGAACATCTTCCGGCACAGGCACCGTGGAACCGGGCAGCGGACTCGCGTACGGAGCATATCCCGACCCGGACCAATGCGGCGGCATCAACGGCGCGCGGGGAATCTGCATACAGCCCGCGGCCGACAAAACCGCAGCCGCGATCATCATCCGCACCGTCACGGAAAAACTTTGGAATCGGCAAAACCGGTGGAAACCAATCATCGTTTCTCCCTCCACGCAAATAGCGAAACTTCGCCTCAAGCGTAGCATGGGAGACACGAATTCCAGCGATGCACGTTGCTAAAAAGCCACGCGAAGCCCATTCGCGCTGAGGATTCGGATGACAACGATCCGATCAACAAACTATGCGGATTGTAGCGGCCCATCGACTCGTAGCCGCAGCACGACAAAGAGCCGCGCACGCAGTAAGCGGTTCTTAATCCCCCGACCGCTTACTGCGTGCGCGGCTCTCTTTGCGGCGAACTCGTTTGCCGCATCAATACCCGCCGCCGTTGGCATCCTTCACTTCGATCGCGGTTAAGCCCAAGCGGGTACGGCATTCGTCCAGAATGTCTTTCGTCCGGCTGGCTCCCACGCGGCTGACGCCGAGGCTGCGGACTTCGAGCAGGCGGTCCAAATCGCGGACGCCGCCGGCCGCTTTGACCTGGACGTGCTCGGGCGAGTTGGCCCGCATGAGTTTGAGGTCTTCGGTCGTCGCTCCGCCGGTGCCATAGCCTGTGGAGGTTTTGACCCAGTCGGCGTTTAGCTCCCCGCAAATCCGGCACAGGCGAATTTTCTGGTCGTCGTTCAGATAGCAGTTCTCAAAAATCACCTTGACCTTTTGGCCCGCGGCGTGGGCGACTTCGATGACGGCCGCGATGTCCTGCCGGACGTAATCCCAATCGCCGCTGAGCACCTGGGAGATGTTGACGACCATATCCAGCTCTTGGCAGCCATCGGCGACCGGCGCTCGGCTTCGGCCCGCTTGATGGCGGTGGTGTGGCCGCCGTGGGGAAAGCCGATGGTCGTCGAAGCCTGCACGCTGCTGCCGGCCAGACGCTCGGCACAGGTCTTCAAGTCGTAAGGCATGATGCACACGCTGGCGACATTGTACGCGAGCGCCAAATCGATCCCCGCGTCCAATTCCGCCGTGGTCAAGGTGGGATTTAAGAGCGAGTGGTCGATCATCTTGGCCACGTCTTCGTAGGTGTAATCCACAAGCGTCTCCCGTCAGTGGTTTTCGTTGAGTCGTCGATACAACGTCACCCAACCCGACCGTTTGCGGTCGGAACCGACGCCAAGGCGTCGGCGGCGTCGGCTTGGGATTGTTCCACGGACTGTCTCAAACTCGAACGCCCGTGTCGAGCCAATCAGCCCATCGGCGGGAGGGATTAGCGCAATCCGCGGGCGGCCGATGGGGGCGAAGGGATCGCCGAGGGCACCCAGGCCATGCCGCCGATGTAGATGCTGAAGGTGATGATGGTGATCATAATCAGACAGATCAGGCGTTCGTGCTTTTCGCCGGTGAAACCGACCGTCAACAGTCCGATGCTGAGCACGACCGTGCCGAATACGAACAAGAGTTCCCGCCAGTACCGGCCCCTGGTGTTGTTGGCCGCGGCGTTCTGGGCGTTGGTGCGGAGGCTCCGCCATTCGCCGCGTTCTTTTTCCCGGCGGGATTTTTGCTCATCTTTCGCCAACTCGTCGAGTTTTTCGCGCTCGTCGGCCATCTGTTTGCGGTAGTCGTCGATGTCTTGCCGAAACCCGTCGCGGGCGCTGGGCGTCTCGGCCTCCAACATTTTTTGGTTGAGGTCGTCGATGTTCTCCTGGAGATTGTCGATGCGGTTTTGCAGATCGACGCGCTTGTCTTCCCACTCCTGCGAGAACTCGTTCTGGGCCAATTCGTACTCGGCGGTATAAGACGCGGCGGAGCGGCTGGCGAGCGAATCGCATCCGCGGGCCATCAGCACGAAGATCAACCCGATCAGCAAACACGCCAGCCCGCTGAGCCGGCCCAATCCGAACAATCCCGAATCCAGACCGGCAAGCCACTTGGATCCCGCTCCGCGACGACCAGCGGCCGCAGCGGAACTCGGAGCCGGAAACTGCGCGAATTCGCCGCCGGGTTCGTGCATGGCGGCGCCGGGAGCGGCCATGTAGGCGGGCGATTGGTCGGCCGTGGGAATGACGACCGGCTCGCCGCAGGTCGGGCATTGGGCTTTCTTGCCCGCGTACTCATCGCGAACGCGGAACTGCGCCCCGCAGGGACAATGAACGGAAATCGGCATTGGAATGAATCTCTAACACATCAATCGATAAACAGCCCGAAGTGCCAGTTTTGAAGTTGCGCATTTTAGCCGCGAAGCGGCGACAGCATATAGCTGCGGGCATCAGCCCGCAGGATTATTCGAGAAGACATATGAAGCCGCGAAGGGGCGACAGCAAGCGACGGAGCAAAATGTGCTGCCGCCGCTTCGGGGCTTTCGAGTGTTTTGGACCCCGTTTCCTTAGCTTCCCTCGCTCGCGCTTCGGGCCAGTGGAATTCACGGGACACAGCCTAACGTTTCATGTTCCCCTTTGGTCATTGGGGCTTGGTCATTGGTTATTTTCTTGAATCAATAGCCAAGCACCGCGCCGTCTTTGCGGGGTTCGGTGGCGCCTTGCAGGCTGCCGTTGGTCCAGTCGATCAGAATGCTCTGATAGCCGCCGAACCCGCCGGGGGCTTTGACGATTTGATGCCCGCGGTTGCGGAGGTCCCTGAGCACGGGCCGCGGAATGCTCGACTCCACCGCGACCGAGCCGCCCTTTTTGGCCATCGGCAATCCCGTGGGCGTCTGCGAACCGATGTGCCGAACGCGGGCCGCGTCTCCCGCCTGTTGGACGTTCAATCCAAAATCAATCAGGTTCACCAAAACTTGCACGTGGCCCTGCGGCTGCATGTCGCCGCCCATCACGCCGAAGCAAAACCAAGGCTTGCCGTCTTTGGTGACCATCGCGGGGATGATCGTATGAAACGGCCGCTTGTGAGGCTCCAGGCGGTTATGGTGCGTGTCGTCCAAGGCGAACAATGCTCCGCGGTTTTGCAGAACAAACCCCACATCGCCCGGCACGACTTTCGAGCCGAACCCGAAATAATTGCTCTGGATGAACGAGCAGCAATTGCGGTCTTTATCGACGACCGTCAGATACACCGTGTCGCCCTGGGCGAGTTGCGGATCGCCGGCGGGCACATCCACGGCGGCTTTCTGCATGTCGATCCGCTGCCTTTGCCGGTCGGCGTATTTTTTGGAGATCAACTCCGTGATCGGCAGCTTGTCGAAATCGGGGTCCGCGTAAAACTTCGCCCGGTCCGCAAACGCGAGCTTCTTGGCTTCCACGAACAGATGCAGATAGTCCGCGCTCAACCGGCCCATTTTTTTGAGGTCGTAACCTTCCAGAATGTTGAGCATCTCGAGCGCCGCGATCCCCTGGCCGTTGGGCGGCAGCTCCCAGACGTCGTAGCCGCGGTAGTTCGTGCTCACCGGCTCGACCCAGGTGGAGGTGTGGTCGTGGAAATCTTTGAGTTCAAAATACCCGCCGCGGGCGTGGCTGAAGTTCACGATCTTCTCGGCGATGGCTCCTTTGTAAAACGCATCGCGGCCGCCGTCGGCGATGGCTTGATAGCTCGCCGCCAACCGGGGATTCTTGAAGACCTCGCCGAACGCCGGAGCGTGGCCGCCGGGCAGATAGGTCGCCGCCGAGTCCGGCCATTTCTTGAAGGCCTTCTCGCCGCCTTTCCAATAGGACGCGATCACCTCCGGCACGGGGACGCCTTGTTTGCCATATTCAATCGCCGGGGCCAAGACGGTTTTGAGATCGGTATCGCCGAAGCGGTTTTGGAGTTCCGCCCAACCGTCCACGCAACCCGGCACCGACCAGGACAACGGCCCCTCGTCCGGGATTTGCGAAAGCTGTTTTTCGCGAAACACCTCCCGCGTGAGTTTGTACGGGCTGCGGCCGCTGGCGTTGAGGCCGTAGAGCTTTTGGGTTTTCGCGTCCCAATAAATGACGAACAGGTCCCCGCCGATGCCACAGCTCATCGGCTCGACCAGTCCGAGCATCGCATCCACGGCGATCGCGGCATCCGCGGCGTTGCCTCCGGATTGCAAAATGTTCAAACCGACCTGGGCCGCCAGCGGATGGCTCGTGGCGACCATCCCGTTTTTGGCGAGCACGGCCGATCGGCTTTGCTGCGGCCAGCCCGCGGGCCGATCGTATTCGCCCGCCGTCAGCGATTCCCCCATTCCCCAACTCCCCAACAGAAAGGCTATTAAACCCAGATGTGCCAAAAGGTTGTTCATCGTCCACCGCCTTCGTGATGAAGTCGCCGCGTTGTGATCGAGGCCCCGCGTCCGAAAATCCGAATCTCGAAATCCGAAACACATCCCAACGCCCGAATGTCCAAACCTCGCATCGTCAGGTGGGCTTTATGGGTGGAGGCATTCGTTTGGGACATGCGGATTTGGCATTTCGGATTTGTTTCGGATTTCGGATTTCGTGCTTCGGATTTACATCAGATCAGGCGCAGAATTGCGCACGCTCGTTAATCTGTGCAGTCTCGCGCAAATTCCGCGGGAATTCAAATCCACGGGGACATTTCTTGAGGAAAGGAAAGCTCGCCCGAAAATTCGCCGAAATCGGAAAAGTTTGCCAAATCTTCTCAACCTGACGCCGCCCCGCTGCCGATAGCAATGAGACATGCCGGTCTCAAAACATCGGCAGCCGGGGCATTCCGGGGCTTGGAATGCCGCGGCGATTCTGCGACACATGGCGTTTCGAACTGTTCAAGGAGTGAACTCATGAGGAAGGGCATCCTCTTTGTGGGCCTGACCGGCCTGTGTGCCTGTGTATTGATGGGTCTCATCGCTTGGGCCGGAGAAAAACCCGTCCCCGAAGCGCCGCCGGCCCAAACCGAACCGGCCGTGACGCCGGGGATCTCGCGGTATTCGAGACATCGCGAATCGGCTTTCGCGGACGAAGAGCACCTGGCGGGAAATCCCGCCGCCTCGCCCGCCGAGCCGCCTTTGGCACCGGGACGCGATGAATTCTCCGCGCTGCCCTCGCTGTCCGAAACCGGCGAGCCCGCGATTCCTCCCGGCGATCCGCTGGCCGCAGCCCCCGCAACCGGTGGCTCGATCAGTGTGGTGGATATCGCCCCGCCGTCCGCTGAACCGGCCCCGACTGCCACCGACCCGCCGCTGTTTCCCCCGGCACGCCGCAGCCCGCCGGCGGTCGCGTGACGATTCTGGACGTCGAGAAGGCTCCCGCCGAGGCGTTGGAAACCCCCGGCGAACAACCGATCTCGTCCTGGCCGGTGGCCCAAACCAAGTCGGCAATCGACGTGGCTCCGACCACCGGACCGCAAACGGCCACGGTGACGTTGGAATGGATCAAACGCACGGAAATCAACGTGGGCCAGGAATGCCAATGTGATCTCGTCGTGAAAAACACCGGCGGCCTGTCCGCACGGGACGTGACCGTCGAAGCCGCGGTCCCCGCCACCGCCCGGTTGCTGCCCGCGATCACGCCCGCTCCCCAGCCCGTGGGCGATCGGCTCCAATGGTCCCTGGGCGAACTCGCTCCCAATCAAACGAAGGTCATTCAAATCCACATGATCCCCACCGGCCGAGGCGACCTGAATGCGTCGGCTCTTGTGCACTTTACCACCGCCGCCGCGACCGTGTTCCACGTGCAGGAACCGCTGTTGGAAGTCGTCCTCAAAGGCCCGACCGAAGTTCAACTCGGCGATCCCGCTTCGCAAATCGTCCAGGTTTCCAACCCCGGCACCGGCACCGCCCGCAACGTCGAAATCAAAGCCCTCATTCCCGAAGGCTTGGAACATCCCCAAGGCAAGCAGCTTAGCATGTCCATCGGCTCGCTGAATCCCGGCGAGACGCGCATGGTCCGGCTGGCTCTGGCCGCCGCGGCGGGCGGAACGCATCGCGTGAAAGTCCTCGCCGAGGCCAAGCTCGCGGCGGACTCCGCGCCCTACCTCCGCAAGCTGACCGAAACCGAAATCCGCATCATTTCCCCCAGCGTGAAAATGGAAGTCGATGGGCCGGGACTGCGCTATAAGAACCGAAACGCCATCTACAAGCTGACCGTCACCAACGACGGCACGACGGTCTCAAACAACGTCCGCGTAATGCACAAGGTCCCCGAAGGCTTCCGCTTTCTCTCGGCGACCGAAGGCGGCAAGTTCGACGCGCTGTCCAAGACCGCCGGCTGGTTCGTGGGCCGACTCGAGCCCGGCCAATCCGCAACGATGGAACTCGCGCTCGAAGCCGTCAAGCTCGGCGAGTTCGAGCACGTCGTTTCCGCGATCACCGATCAGGGCACGCGTAGCGAAGACCACATCCTTACCAAGATCGAAGGCATCGCGGCGCTTACGCTCGAAATCAAAGACTTCAACGACCCCGTGGAAGTCGGGACCGAAACGGCTTACGAAATCCACGTCAAAAACCAAGGGACAAAGCACGCCCAGAACGTTCAGGTGGCTTGCGAACTTCCCGAAGGCGTCGAGCTGGCCGATGTGAAGGCCCCGGCGGCCCATAACCTCGAGGGCCGGGTGCTCGTGTTTCAAGCCCTCCCGGCGCTCGAAGCCGAGAACGCCGCCGTCTACCGGATTCTTGTGCGAGGCAAGACCGCGGGCTACCACCGCTTCCGCGCCCGCCTCGCCAGCGATTCTATCCAGGAGCCGTTGCTCGTCGAAGAGTTGACGAACTTCTACGGCGAGTAGCCCGAGGGGACGATTCTCGAAACGAGAGTCCCACCTCGAAACGCCGGTCGTCGCAGACCGACAAGCCCCGCGAAACCGGGTCATCCATCGATGGCCCGGTTTCGTTGCGTTTCGAAGGGCGAAAGAAGTCCGTTCCGCCTCCAAACAGGATTCAAAAGTTTATGAGGTTCTTTCCTCAGTGAATTGACTTCTTATGCGACTATGGTCTAATCAACATTAACTTATCTTCACTTTCTCTTCCGAGTTTTTCCCCCGCCCTCATTTCCTTAATTCGGGCAGGGGGTGTTTCATCCCTTTTCTGTCGGAGGAAGCTCATGATGTCACGTCATTCACGTCATCGAGGATTCACGCTCATCGAACTGTTGGTGGTGATCGCCATCATCGCCATTCTGATCGCCCTGCTGTTGCCGGCGGTCCAACAGGCCCGGGAAGCGGCGCAGTCGCAGCACTTGCAAGAACAATCTCAAGCAGCTGGGAATCGCGTTGCACAACTATCACGACACCTATATTCACTTCCCCTTAAATTACGCGTCCCCTGCCAACGGGAACAACGGACGCAGCTCAAGCTGGCTCGTGGGGATTTTGCCGTATGTCGATCAGGCGCCGCTGTTTAAGTTGATCGACTTCCGCTACGGCTTCGCCAATGATCCGCGCAACGGCAACGTCAACTCGCCGAACCAACCGAGCAACTCATGGATCTCGATGCAGCCGCTTTCCGTCTATCGTTGCCCGTCCGACACCAGCGCGCCCGACCCGATGAGTGGGCGTTCCGACGGGGGCGGAACGCGGGCTCTCACGAGCTACAAAGGCTGTGCCGGGGCCAACTGGGAGTGGGGCACGTGGCAGAATCGGACCGGAGTTTCCTCCCGCGACCGCTGGAACCACAACCAAGGCCACGGCCTCGATCGCGGCAACGGTTTGATTTTCCGGGGATGGAATTTCCCCTATTCAACGAGAATCCGCGACATTACCGACGGAGCCTCCAACACGTTTGCCACCGGCGAGGCGATTGGCGCATATTCAAACTGGAACTGGTGGTGGTACTCGAATGGTTCCACTGCGACGTGCGGTATTCCCCTCAATGCGCCGCCTCGATGCGGATCCGCCAACGGATTGACAAAAGATCAAGGCCTCCGCGCCTGCCGAGGGGATTGGAACAACAATTATTCCTTTATGAGCATGCACGTCGGCGGAGCACAGTTCGGCTTGTGCGACGGTTCCGTGAAATTCGTCTCGGACAACATTAATCTCGGAGTCTACCGGAATGTCGCGACGATCCAGAACGCGGAAACGCCGGCGACAATTGAATGATTCCGTCGTGATTTTAATCAGTAGAACAGAACTTGAACTTACGATGGGAGTGTATTTCATGCCGACCCGAACCACGCTGATATTGCTGCTCGTCTTCGCGGGGATGATCTCTGGCTGTTCCAGCGGCGCAAAGGAAGTTCCCACGGCGTCGTTGACCGGCGAAGTCAAGCGGATGAACGGGAAACCGATTGGGGATGTGACCGTTGTGTTTTACCCCGAAACCGGACCTTCCGCCGTCGCCAACACGGACGCCGCGGGAAAGTTTACCGCGACCGTTCCGGTCGGCGAGTGCAAGGTCGCCGTCGTTGCGAACGGCTCGGCCAGCTCCGAGGACACATCGCCTGAAGCCCTCGCGGCTCTGGAAAAGGAGCGAGCCAAGTCTGAAGTGGACGGCCGATTTGCCTCGCCGGACACGTCAGGCCTGACGGTCACGGTCAAACCCGAGCAAGACGAAAAAGTCGTCTTCGTCGTGGAGTAGAATAGCCCGCGGCAATTTCGCCAAAGACCGACACGCGAACCGGGGCATCTTCGGATGCCCCGGTTTCTTTTTTTGGGGATCAATCTTTATTCGCCCTGCCCGCCGATCGAAGAAAATCTTACGCCAGAGAGTTGACATATCAGGCTCATTTGTTCTAATCAGGCTACACCCGTCTGGTAATCCTTCAGTTCAAACGTCTCACCCAAATCAATCTCCCATCAAAATCCTGAGCCCATATCTCTCTATGGGACGGGCCGCTTTTTTCATCATTTCATAGTCTCAGAAGGAGGGACGAAATGACCCAGCGCCGTAGACGGGGATTCACGCTGATTGAACTCTTGGTGGTCATTGCCATCATTGCCATTTTAATTGCTCTATTGCTGCCTGCGGTTCAGCAGGCGCGGGAGGCGGCGCGTCGCAGCACCTGCAAAAACAATCTCAAGCAGTTGGGGCTCGCCATCCACAACTATCACGACAGCTTCAGCCATTTTCCCATCAATTATGCCAAGCCAACCAATGGCAGAAACGGAAAAAGTACAAGCTGGCTGGTGTGCATTCTTCCGAATGTTGATCAGGCCCCGCTATTTAAAATGATCAATTTCAAATACGGCTACGGGAACGATCCGCGCAACGGCAACGTCAACTCGCCGAAACAACCCAGCAATTCGTGGGTCTCCCGGCAGCCCCTTCCAGTCTATCGCTGTCCGTCCGACACCAGCGCCCCCGATCCAATGGGCGGCCGGTCCGACGGAGGCGGGACAAGGGCGGTCACCAGCTACAAAGCCTGCGCCGGAGCCAATTGGGAGTGGGGCACATGGCAGAATCGATCAGGCATCTCGGCGCGCGATCGCTGGAATCATAACCGAGGCCACGGCCTCGATCGCGGCAACGGTTTGATTTTCCGCGGCTGGAATTTCCCCTACTCGACCCGTCTCCGCGACATAACCGACGGAGCGTCCAACACGTTCGCCATTGGAGAGGCCGTTCCCGCCTATTCGAGGTGGAACTGGTGGTGGTGGTCCAATGGGTCCACGGCCACCTGCGGCATTCCCCTCAATGCACCGCCCCGCTGCGGGGCCGCCAGCGGCTTGACCAAAGACCAGGGACTCCGCGCGTGCATTGGCGACTGGAACAACAACTACTCCTTTATGAGCATGCACGTCGGCGGAGCGCAATTCTGCATGTGCGACGGCTCGGTGGTCTTCGTGTCCGACAACATCAGCCTCGCCATCTACCGGAATGTCGCCACCATTCAAAATGCGGAGACTCCAGCGAACGTCCATTGATTCGCGCTGACAACTTCGACCTCAACCCCGCGAAACCGGGTCATCCATCGATGGCCCGGTTTCGTTGCATTGTGGCATCTCCGCTCGCTCACCCCAGCCGATCGCAGGGCATTGAAATCGATCCCCGGGGTCATCATGTTCAAGCCCAACTCCGAAAAGTCATCACGCCCCACACACTCGTCAGCCCATTGAATTCTTCATTTATTCACAACTTCTTCATAACAGTTACATTTTCAGCCCTAATCTAACACCCACACAATCCCAGTGATCCTTCCTCGCAAAGGCCGGCGGAATTTGAATGAAGATGCTTGCCAGACCGGCGTGCGCCGAGTTCTCGCAGGCGAATCGTTTTTTGGTCTTCGGCGAGGCAGATCCACCTTCGGCCGCCACCGGGTCGGCGGCCGCGTAATCACAGTTCTCGATTTGCGATTTGGTCTTATGGATGAATGGTTTTACAAAGCGTTTGGCGAGGAACATGGGCCCGTTTCGTTTGAGCGATTGCAGGAAATGGCCCTGAAGAACCAGCTTTCGCCGCAGGATCGGGTGCGGTCTGCGGAGTGGAAGGAGTGGGTCGCGGCCCGCACCGTGCCGCAGTTGTTTCCCAAACATCGGGTCGCGGCGGATGGCGAAGCCGTCGAGGAAATCGACGACTCGGAGTTTCACAATATCGAACTGGCCGACGGCGATGCGGAACGCGAACTGAGCAGTCTGGACGACTTGGACATTCAGGTGTCCGATGCTCCCACGGCGGCCGCCAGAGCGTCCGGCCGCGTGGATGCCTACGGCTCGCTGATTGTCGAGGAAGCGGAAACGCGGCTGGGCAGCTTGGATGATTTGGACATTCAAATCGCCGACGCTCCGGCCGCGAAATCGTCGGGGCCCACGGACGCCTATGGCTCGCCGATTTCGGAAGCGGAAGACGAGGACCAGTGGATCTGTCAGACGTTGGGTCACCAACTCGGCCCGATGTCCTTGGCAGAACTTCGCGTGATGGCCCGGAACGGCGAAGTCGGTTTGGACGATGACGTCCGCCGAGTCAATGAAACCCCGTGGCGGCCCGCCCGCGCCATTGACGGGTTGTTTCCGGGATTCGAATACACGCCGGCCGACGAGTCCTTCGCGAACGAAGACGATTTCGAGTTGTCAAAGGCGACACTCATCAGTCCGCAAAAGTCTGCGGGAAAAACGTCCCCCTCGCGGCCGAGCCGACGGGCCAGGCCGGTTCCCGCCGGCAAAGCCGTCGCGGAATCTCGGCCGTCCGCCAGATCGCGATCGGCTTCCAAGCCGAAGGCCGAGTCCGAGCCGCAGGTTCTTCAAAAATGGCTCTCGGATGAAGTTCCTTCGGAGCCGGAAAAACCGGTCGAGGCCAAGCCCGCAGCCGAGGAAGAACCGGCTCCGACGCCGGTGGAGCAACCGAACCCGGCTGCCGCGTATCAAGCCCGCATGGCGGAACTCGCCCGGCAGCAGGCCGCCAACAGGAAGCCCGCCGCCCAAGCCAAGGTGCAAGGCCCGTCGATGGGCGAAAGGTTTTCCGGACTTGGAGAAAAGTTCAAGGAAAACCCCAAGGTGATGGGCGTCATGGTGGTGCTGCTGCTGGTGCTGATCGTCAAATATGTGCCCTGGCCGTTCGGCAAAGGGAGCCAGGCGTATTTCGACGAGATCTCCCAAATCGGCAGTGCCTATAAAGAGCTTCAGGCCAAAAACCCGGGCCCCTCGCAAGTGGACAGCTTCAAGAGACAAGTCATGCCGCAATTGGACGCCTTGGAAGCCGAATTGAAGGATTCCGCCGCCTCAAGCGAGGGGCCGAAATTTCAAATGTACTCGGCGGTCGGCAATTTGAAAGCCATTCTCGAAGGAGGCGGGGCCGCATTGGGACGCAGACCGAAGGGACCCACCCAGACGGAAAAATTGTACGACCATCAGATGGCCACGGCTCTGGCATTCATTGAGGGAAAAACGCCTCCCCCGCCGCTCGCCCTTCCCAAGCCGGCGTCCAATGAACCCTAGACCCTTTCGGCGCGTGCCGCCGCGAGCTTTGCTTTCCGAACGTGCGGGTCGGGAAAGATTGTCCGCTTCCAGGCCATGTCGTTCCATCGCCTTTGCGTTGTCTGGCCTCTGGGCTTCAAGACGTTTGTAGATTTCCCGGACCGTCTCCCGCCTGTTCCGCGCCTCGTGCTCGTGTCGCAACGCGTTCACGGCGAGGGAGCGTTGTTTTCCGGTGGGGGTCTCTGCTTTGTGCTGCATCACCGCGTCGGCTTGGGTTTTTGCGTCTTGGCGTGCGCAATTTCGTACTGGCAATGTGTGCGGTCAGAGATTTTCCGCGTCGTTCAGGCGGGCGGCCGAAATTCGGTGGAGAAATGCCGGAAATCGTTGGCTTCCGCTTCGCAAGTTCGCATCTCTCTCCTAGAATTTCGCTACAATCAAAAATCGGAATCGTTATCCAGGCATGATGGTCTGGATTCGGGACGGTCGGGATGATCGCGTGGGGGAGGAGTGGTGGGTTCCGGTTCGGCGGACAGCTCCGGGCGGGCTGATCCGGCGGTTCGAGGAAGTCTCGCGTCTTGTGGTGACGGGGCGGGACGCATTTCATCCCGCCCGGTTTCTGGCTGTCCTCTTCTTGCAGGTTGCCCGGAGCGTCGTTTGGTGAATCGTCAATTGAATGCCGCGGCCTATCGGTATGGCCTGGCCGTCGTCGTCACATTGGTGGCCACGGGAGTTCGCTGGCTGCTCGAACCCTATGTGGGCGGTCAGGTGCCTTTCGTCACGTATTTCCCGGCGGTGTTTATCACCGCGCTTTTGGCCGGCTTTCGTCCGACGCTGTTGACGGTCGTGTTGTGCGCGCTGATCGCGATGTTCTTCATCATGCCTCCGTCGAGATCGTTTTTTCCGCAGCAATCGTCCGACTGGATGGCTCTGGGGCTGTTCACGTTTTTCGGTGTCGGAGTGGCGTTTTTCAGCAAGGTTGTCCGGCGAAAATCGGAGCAGATCCAGCGGGAATGGGAGCGATATTCGGTCACGCTTTCCAGCGTCGGCGACGGCGTGATTGTCGCCGATCAAGAGGGGCGGGTGATGTTTTTGAACCCGGTGGCGGAAGCCCTCACAGGATGGACGTTGGCGGAGGCTCACAAAAAGCCGCTGGAAACGGTGTTTCAGATTGTCAACGAGAAGACCCGGCAACCGGTCGAGAACCCGGCGTTGCGAGCGATCCGGGACGGAGAGATCGTCGGTCTGGCCAACCAGACGGTTTTGATCGCCCGGGACGGGACCGAGCGGGCCATCGACGACAGCGCCGCGCCCCTCCGTGATCAAAACAGACGCGTCATCGGCGTGGTGCTCGTGTTCCGGGACGTGACGCTCAAGCGGGCCGCGCACCTGGAAAGCGGCCGGCTCGCGGCATTGGTGAATTCGTCCGAGGACGCGATTCTCGGGCTGACGTTGGAGGGCCTCATCACCGATTGGAACGCCGGCGCCGAGCGGCTGTTCGGATACTCCACGGAACACGCCGTGGGCCAATCAATCTTTTCGCTCATCGTGCCGCCCGACCGCCACCAGGAACTCAAAGACGTTTTAGCTCGGATCGAAGACGGGCGGATGGGCCAGGATTACGAAACCCTCCGGCAACACAAAGACGGCCGGCGGATCCCGGTGTCGATCCACATTTCCCCGATTCTCGACGCCGAAGGGGACGTGGTGGCGCCTCCGCCATCGACCGCGACGTCTCGCCGCAGTGGGCGACCGAGCGGCGGCGGAACGCGCGGCTGGCCGTGACGCAAATCCTGGCCCAGGAACGCAGCATCGAAACGGCGCTCGCCGAGATCTTGACCGCGGTGTGCTCGGCGCTCGAATGGGACGTGGGCTGCTTTTGGCGCGTGATCGACGAGGAAAACACGCTCCGTTGCGAGGAATTCTGGCACAACCCTGCGCAACGGGTGGAGGCGTTTCGCGAGGTCACGTTCCACGCGGTCTTCCCGCGGGGCATGAGCCTGCCGGGCCGGGTCTGGAGCAGCAATGCGCCGAACTGGATCTCGGACGTCGTGTGCGATCCGAAGTTTCTTCGCGCCGCCGAAGCCGAGGCGAGCGGCCTCCACGGAGGCTTCGCGTGTCCCGTCGCCATCGACAACGCGTTCTTGGGAGTGATTGAGTTCTTCAGCCACGAAATCCAAGAGCCCGACGAAGACCTGCTGGAGATGATGGCCACATTGGGCGCTCAGATCGGGCAATTCATCGAACGGCGGCAGACCGAGCAAAAGCACCGCCGCAGCGAGCAAGAGCTCAACGACTTTTTCGACAACGCGGCGGTGGGCCTGCATTGGTTGGGGCCGGACGGAACCATCCTGCGGGTGAACCAGGCGGAACTCGACATGCTGGGCTATGCGCGGGACGAATACGTCGGGCATTCCATCGCGGAGTTTCACGTCGATCAAGACCGGATGCAAGACCTCCTGGATCGCCTGACCGCGGGCGAGCCCGTGTCCAATTGCGAAGTCCGGCTGCGGTGCAAAGACGGGACCTTCAAGCACGTTCTGCTCGACTCGAACGGCCTCTGGGAGGAAGGGCGGTTTGTCCATTCCCGCAGCTTCATCCGGGACATCACCAAGCGGAAACGGATGGAAGACTCGCTCCGGTTTCTGGCCGAAGCCAGCAAGTCGCTTTCGACGCTGGTGGATTACAAAAGCACGCTGCAAACGGTGGCCCATCTGGCCGTGCCGGATTTTGCCGACTGGTGCGCCGTGGATATGTTGAATGCCGAGGGCACCTTGGAGCGGTTGGCCGTGGCCCACGAAAACCCCGAAGAGGTCCACCTGGCCGAGGAACTGTTCCGCCGCTATCCGCCCCGCCCCGATGCGCCGATGGGAGTGATGAAGGTCCTCCGCACCGGCGAGCCGGAACTGGCGGAACATATCGATCCCGATCTCTTGAAACAGACGGCCCGCGACGAGGCACATCGCCGGCTCTTTCAGCAGCTCAATTTGCAATCCTTTCTCTGCGTTCCGCTCGCCGGCAAGGACCGGGTTCTGGGCGTGCTGTCGTTCGTATTTTCCGATTCGGGCCGGCGGTACGACACCGACGATTTGTCCTTGGCGGAAGATCTCGCCCGCCGGGCGGTGATCGCGATCGAGAACGCCCGGTTGTATCAGGAACTCAAAGACGCCGACCGCCGCAAGGACGAGTTCCTGGCCATGCTGGCCCACGAGCTTCGCAATCCGCTCGCGCCGATTCGCAGCGGCCTGGACATCCTGGCGATGGACGAGTCGGCCGGGCATCCAGACACGATCGAGCTCATGCAGGAGCAGGTCGAGCACGTCGTTCGCCTGGTGGACGACCTGTTGGACATGTCCCGCATCATGCGGGGGCGGATCGAACTCAAAAAAGAGCCGGTCGACCTCGCCACGCTCGTCCATCGTTCGGTGGCCACGGTGCAGCCGATGATCGAAGGGCTGAACCAGGAACTGGTGGTCTCCCTGCCGGAGGAACCGTTGTGGCTCAATGCCGATCCGGTGCGGATCGTGCAGGTCTTTGAAAACCTTTTGAACAATGCGTCGAAATACACGGAGAGCAAGGGCCGGATCGAACTGACCGCCCTGCCGCAAAACGGGCAGGTTCAGGTGTGCGTGCGGGACACGGGCGTGGGCATCGAGCCGGAGCTATTGCCCCACGTGTTCGACCTGTTCACGCAGTCGTCCCGCTCGCTCGACCGGGCCCAAGGCGGGCTGGGCATCGGGTTGACGCTCGTGAAAAGCCTGGTCGAATTTCACGGCGGAAGCATCACGGCCGAGAGCGAAGGCACGGGCCGGGGCAGCCTCTTCCGCGTCGAGTTGCCTTTGACGAAAAGGACCGCCAATCCCGAAACGAAAGACGAGCCGCCTTTGGCCACCGTCCCCCGCCGGGTGGTCGTGGTCGATGACAACGTCGGAGCCGCGCGGATGCTGTCCAAGCTGGTGATGAAGCTCGGCGATCACGACGTCGAGATCGCCCACGACGGCCACGCGGCTTTGACCATCATCCGGGAGATGCATCCGGACCTGGTGCTTCTGGATATCGGGCTGCCCGGGCTGGATGGCTACGAAGTCGCCAAGGAAGTTCGGAAAGACGCCGCCTACGATGATGTGCTGCTCGTCGCTCTCACGGGGTACGGCCAACGGGAAGATCGCCGGAAATCGAAGGAAGCGGGAATCGACGAGCATCTGGTGAAGCCCCCGTCGATCGACCAGGTGCAAAGCGTGCTGGCTCATCCCAAATTGAACACCGTCCGGCCCCGGACCGCGCCCGTTTCCCGGACCCAACCGGCGACACCCGAACCGCCCGCCGCCAATGTCGCCCAGCCGCCGGTATCCCCCGAGTTCGACTTGCGGCAGTTCAAGCACGACCTGGGCAACGTGGCTTACGTGCTGGGCTTGATCGCGGAAATGTTCTTGAATCCCAACATCAACGCCGACCTTGCCGAACAAGCCCGGACCGCCGTGGATCAGGAAATTACGAATCTGATTCGCCTGATTGAAAGCCTGGATAACCGCATCAAAGCGACAGACAAATAAACGTGTGTGTTGGAAACGATTCATCAGCCGCACCGGCTGCTTAAAAGTCTCCCAACAATTCGCCGTCGGCCCGGTTGCCGAGGTGTTTGAAGACTTCTGGGTCGATGTTCACGCTCAAAAACCTGACCGAGCCGTCGCCCAACGCGAATTGCGCCCCGCCGACGTGATAGCTGCCGAACCCGCCGACTTCATTGGCCGCGGGCGGATTCTCCTCGCGGGCGTTCCAGTTCCGGGAAGGCGACTCGAACGAACCGGTGTTCCGCAGGGTTTCGTGCGTGCCCGAGACCCAGCCCAAGGAAACCCTTTGATCGAGCTTTTCCCCGACGAAAATGGTGTTCGTGCTCCCATCGCGGATCTGCTCGAACCGCACGCTGCTGTTTAAGAACAACACCCCGCTTTGGTCCACGTTGATCGGAGCCTCCGCGTCGTTATAACAGCCGGCGTAGCTCGATGGCGCGACCGGCATTCCGCCGGGCGTTTGGGCATCCGTATTGGGCGAGGACGGGCATTCGTAAACCGGGATCCGCGACTTGCGGACGTCGGCGTTCTCGGGAGCGTACACGCCTTTCTTCAAATTGTAATGCTCAAACAACGGGTATTGATCGACGAACGGCAAAATCGCCACCGTCCAACTGAAGTCGTAGCCTTGCTCGTCCCAGCGAACCGGGCCTTCGGAATTGACCGTGCCCGGCGGCAGCGTTTCATACGAATAATAATAATTGAGAAGCGCGAGGCCCACCTGGGCGAGATTGTTCTTGCACTGGGTGCGGCGGGCGGCTTCGCGGGCCTGTTGCACCGCCGGCAACAAGAGGGCGATCAAGATCGCGATGATCGCAATCACCACGAGCAATTCGATCAGTGTAAAACCCCGCCGGGGGGCGGGCCGAGTGTCGGTCGTTGCAAGCACGGGTTGACTCCTTCTCAGAGAGATTTCTGTTGTACTCAAAGGCTTAATTCGGGGGATTTGTCAAAACATCCATTCCAAAATCATCGTCACAGAATCATCTGAAGCCTCATGGAACCGACTCCGATTGCCCACATGATTTTGTGCCGCATGATTTTGTTGTTTCCATGTGTGGTTTCCGGGTTGGTTCAACGATCGGGCTTTTCCGCTTTGGCCGGAGCTTCGTTCGCGGATCTATTGACCGAAGAGGAAACCGCAATGAAAATCCGCTTCGTCCGCTGGGCGGTCAGCCGTCCTTCCGCGGGGTATTGGGCGATGACTTTCAGCTCGTGCCGGCTGCCGGCTTTGACGGGAACGACTTCGATTGTCACCCGGCCGGGATGCCTGCCGTCCAAGTCCTCCGCCGGAACGCTCCAGGTCTCGCCGGGGTAATCTGAGTTTTCAGCCAACATAGCCGCGGCCCGGTCGAGGGCCGAGTCCGCCAGCCAGTCCGCCTGGAGTGCGGCGGCGTCCATTTCCCCAAACCGCCGCTGGGCCGCGGTCATCTTGAGCAACGTCGCCACCAGCGCGCTTGCCAGGAACAAACAAATCATCGCCACCACCAGGATCACTCCGGATCGGCGGATTTCGTTAGAGGGAATCAGTCGTTTCATGTTCCGCGAACTCACTGGGGTGGGGTTTTCGATTCAAAACGATGATCGCGGCCCAAGCGGGCTTCGATCTTCAGTTCCCGCAATCGGCCGACCGGTTCGCTCGTCCGGAGACGGGCGGTTTTCAGGCTGGGACTTTTGACGACGATCGCCACCCGCGGCGGAGTTTGGTCAGCTTGCGAAAACTCGATCACGGTGCCTTTGGAAAATCGAAACCGCACGCTTTGCAACACCTTGTCACCTTGGGTCTCGGTGCGCTCTACGGCGTGGTCTGCCGCGGCGTAGCGCACCTCGCGATCGGGGCCTAGCTGCAACTTCAACACGGGCTGGGATTGGGGATCGTCTCTGGCCGGGGCTTCGATGGCCGCCGAGCGCGCGGCGTGGATGTCGCTGCGAAACTGCCGCGAAAGCTGGGACCCGGCTTGGAAGCGGTTGAGCGAATCGGACAGCGCCGATTCCGACCGCATCAGCAAATGCAGCATGCCGACGCCGAGCGACAACACGATGCTCGCCAGGGACATGCCGATCACGACTTCGACCAGCGACGATCCGTTGCGGTGTCTCTTCAATGGTTGGGAAAGGATCCGCCTCATCGTTCGCCCTCCCGCGCGTAAGCCCAGGCCGAGAGCCTTAATGGTGCCAAACGCGAGCCGTTTTGCTGATTCCACGACAGCCGGAGTCGAATCCGCTTCGCGTTCGGCGGGGCATTTGTAATCTCCACCTGCAATTCCGCGCCGGGCAGTTGCTCGCGGAGCGCGGCCGGGAGTTCGATTTTTTTGGCCGATGCCGGCGTGAGTTCCGCATAGGGCCGGGCCGTCAGATCCTCCATCAGATTCTGGAGGCCCTGGACGGCTTCCTGTCGTTGAACCGACAGCCGATTCTGCCGGCTCATCCAACCCAACGTGGGAACCACAATTGCCACGACCGCCCCCAGGAGAATTAGGGAGACGATCATCTCCACGATCAACAACCCCGACCGGCCCGGGGCTGGAGGCGGGAAACTTGGAATCGCATTCGCACGCAATCGTTTCATCATCGTTCAAAAATCGCTCAGGAGAGGTCGTTGATCAGTTTCAAAAGCGGCATGAAGAGGCCGATGACGAAAATCCCGACGACGGCCGCCATCATCAACAGGAACACGGGGCGGAGGATTTCCAAAACCAGCATGACGCGGTAATCGATGTCGCGTTCGATGCTCGTGGCCACCTCCTGGAGAGCCCAGGGGAGGTTGCCGGCTCTTTGGGCGGCGTCGAGGATGCGGCCTTCGGAGGTTCTGAGCAGTCCGACCTCGGCGAGTTCGCACCACACGTCGCCGCCGCGCTCGACTTCGTTGCGGACGTAGAGCAGGCGGTTCCGCACACTCGCGCTGTCATGATGCCGGGCCATTGTGGACAGCGCCCCGGCGACGGGCCGACCGGCGTCGACGACCACGGCCAGAATCCTCAGGACGACCGGGGCCTCGCCGCGCGCGGACGAAAACAACAGCCGCCGCATCGGGCCCGCGGACGCTCCATATCGGGACCGCCACGCCAGCCAGACCAGGATCGCGCCGCAAGCGAGCACGATCAGCCAATAGTATTTGGCGAAGGCGTCGGAGACGCTGACGACCCACATCGTCAGTTCGGGCAGTTCCACGCCGAAGTCTTCAAAGATCTTTTTGAATTTGGGAATGATGTAATACATCACAAAGCCGGCGACCGAAAACAGCGCAAACATCACCGCCGCCAGATACAAAAACGTGCCCTGCCAGGTGAAGTTCGCCTGCTCTTGTTTTTCACTGAACTCCTTGGCGGCTTGTTTGAGCGTCTCCGCCAGCGTGCCGGTCTCCGCCCCGACGCGGATGGCGAGCACCACGTTCGGCGGCAACAGGCCGGGCACCTGCTGCAACGCATCGGGCAGCGGCACGCCCGCGTTCAATCGCCGGACGAGCGCTTCGAGTTTGTTGCTCCAATGGTAGCTGCTCTCGTCCCGCGCAAGCGCCGCAAGCATCGGTCCCA
Source organism: uncultured Planctomycetaceae bacterium (assembly GCA_963815195.1). Taxonomy (GTDB): domain Bacteria; phylum Planctomycetota; class Planctomycetia; order Planctomycetales; family Planctomycetaceae; genus CAWAVN01. The sequence continues at coordinate 166,823 of CAWFGE010000021.1, read as the reverse complement.
GCGGGCGCTGTTGCTCGGCGGAGACCGCCAGCACCCACAGCAGCGAGTTCTGCCGCATCACGCGCCGGCCGTCCAACACCGCTGTCACGAAGCTCAAAAGGGGCGAGTTTTCCCAAGGACTCATAACAAAGGTTCCCGGAGGAAGTTCTTCATCTCATTCCCATTCGCAAGAAGTAGCACGATTGGCACCCATTCCTCAATGTCTTGTTCCGGCTCTCCGCTCTTGGCTCTCCGCTGTCTTTACGACAGATCGTTCAACAACTTAACCAACGGCATAAACAGCGCGATCACCAGGTAGCCCACGGTGCAACCGGTGAAGATCACGATCAACGGCTGGCATAACGCGGTAATGCGGGCGGCGGCGACGCGGGCCTGGCTTTCGAACATTCGCGCGCTCGCGAAACAGGCATCGGCCAGGGTGTGGAGCGCGGCCGCCCGCGGCTTAGGGTCTTCCATCTGCGACAAGAGTTGCACGAAGGTCGAAGGAAACTGCTGGCACGCGGGCTCCTTCCGGCTGAGCGGCCGGCCCGATTCCACCACGTCCGCCAAATCGAGCGCCGCTTCGCCCAACTGGGCATCGGCGCTGCCTTGCCCGGCCAACCGCAAGGCCTCGGGCAGCGGGACATCGTTTTCGATCAACAAGGCCAACAGCCGCGCGAACCGCGCCATCGCCGCCGAGCGGACCATGTTCCCCGCCAGAGGCACGCACCACAAAAACCGCCGCCGCTCCGCCGCGCTCAGGACGCGCCGCCAGAAAAACCGCAGGACGAACGCCAACAGAGACAACCCCAGGACGATCACGGCCCAATTCTCGTGGAGCACTCGCGACATCCAGATCAGCGATTGGGTCATCGCAGGCAATTCGGTGCCGAAGTCTTCGAAGATCTTGGCGAACTGCGGAACGAGATACCACAGGAAAAAGAACAGGATCGCAGCCGACGACAGGATCAGCACCAGCGGATAGCCCCAGGCCAAGGCCATCCGCCGGCGGAGGTCGTGCATGTGCTGCGTGTGGCGGACGTATTGGCTGAGGACTTCGCCCGTGTGCCCGCTCCTGACCCCCACCCGTACCAGGCCGCGCAAATCGAGCGGGATGTGCCGGTTCTCCAAAACCGCTTCCAGGCTCCGCCCCGCTTCGAGCTGCGCGACCATCACCTTCAGGCCCCGGCGGACTTTGCCGTCGGGCAGTTCTTTCGCGAGAGCCGCCAGGCCCGGCACCAGCGGCAAGCCGGACTGCATCGCTTCGCCCACGTGCCCCAAAAGCTCCAGCGACTCCTGCCGGGACATCGGCGGCATGCCCTTTTCGTTCGAACTTTGCTCCGAGCCTTCGTCGCCCGCATCGATGTCGGCTTCCAAAGCCGCCCGCGGAACCGTGCGGACCGAGACCACTTCCCAATGGTTCGCCTCCAATTGGCGAATGGCGTCTTTCACGTCCATCGCCCGGATGCGGCCCGAAATGGATCGGCCGGTTTCATCGCGCCTTCGTAAAAAAAGTCCGACATGGCAGTTGTCAGTTGTCAGTTTGGGTGAGGATCGTTTTCCGTTTCGGTCATTCGGATTTCTTCAGATCGCCGGCCCCGCGAGCTTTCGTAACAGCTCCGTCACGGGGTAAAACACGGTGACGGTGTAAATTAGCGTGGCGCCGCCGCCGATGAGGACCGCGGCCAGCACCGGAAACACGACTTGAATCCACTCGGCTCGGAGCACGGCCCGGCGGCGGTACATGTCGGCCGCCGCGCGGAGGGCCGAGACGATGCCCGTCTGCTCTTCCCGGCGGGTGATGAGCCAGTGCAAAAACGGCGGAAAGCCCCCGTGGCCCGGCAAGCTGCCCGAGCGGATGTGTCCCCGCGCACCGAGCTCGGCGATCGCGCGGGCCGCATCTTCCATGGCGCGGTCGCTCGTGGTATCCGCTGCGAGCACGATCGCATCCGAGAACGGCACGTCGTGTTCGATCAACAACGCCAACAAGTCGGCGAACTGGGCGTAGCGATAGAACTTCGCAATCCGCCTGACGCCCGGGCACCAGAAAGCGAGGTTTGCCGGGATGCCGCCGGTCAGAAACTTGCGACCGCCGGTCTTCTTCCACCACAAGATCAACCCGGCCACCGTCACGGGCAGGATCCAGCCCCACCAGGTGACGGTCCGGCCGCACATGGTCAGCCAATCCAGCACGAAACTCGCATCGAGGCCGAAGGTGTCGAACACGTCTTTCAACTTCGGCGCCAGATACATGCAGAACAGCAAAAAGAGTCCATAAGCCAGCATCAGCACGATCAGCGGGTAGACCATCGCCAGCCCGATTCGCCGGCGGAGATCGGCCATTTTCCCGGCCATCTCCGAAACGCCTTCGAGCGCCACCGTCAGCCGGCCCGCCTTGAGGCCCGCTTCCACGACGACCCGGTAGGAAAACGGCAAGCCCACGTCTTCCTGGGCCATCGCTTCGGGCAGCGTTTCGCCCCGGCTCAAACGGGCCGCCAACCGCGAACTGAGCCGGCCCAGCGTCCCCGCCCGGTCCTCGCCCAATTCCGCCAGCCCCAACTCCAAAGGCACCCCCGCCCGCACGAGCGCAACAATCTCGTCATTGAGGGCCACGAGTTCCTCAAGCGTGATTTTGGATGTTTGATGATTTGGCTTCGTGGGCATGATGTTGCTTGAATTAAAATCAAGGCGAGCGGGGGGCGTCAGCCCGGGCGTCAGCCCCCTGGTTACTCCCGATTGTTTGAATCAGTTTCCGTTTTTCAGGCGAGACATTTTTTGTCTCTCTTCATGACGAATTTTTGGTTCCACATCACCAGGGGGCTTACGCCCCCCGCTCGCCTTTCCCGACGCCCAGGACCCGGCGGAGTTCGTGCGGGCTGGTTTGGCCGGTTCGGGCGGCTTTCAGTCCGCGGTCCCATTGGCTGACCATCCCGGCTTCAATGGCGAGTTCCTCCAGCCTGCGGGCGTTACTGTTCACCAAAATCCCTTCGCCGATTTCGCCCAATTGAGGCAACAGCAACTCGGCGATCACAAATCGGCCCCGGTAGCCCGTGCCCCGGCAGTTCGGGCAGCCCACGGGAACACGCACGCTCTCCAAAGGCAGGCCCAACAGGTCGCGGGGCTCTTGCGATTCGCGGGCACATTCGCACAACCGCCGCAAGAGCCGCTGGCAGACAATGGCCAAGAGCCCGCTGTGCAGCAAATAAGGTTCGATGCCCATGTCGCCCAGCCGGCTGACGGCTTGGGCGCTGCTGCCGGCGTGGAACGTCGTCAACACGAGATGCCCGGTGAGCGACGCCTGGAACACGGTCTCCGCGGTCTCCGCATCGCGGATTTCGCCGACCATCAGCACATCCGGATCCTGCCGTAAGAGCGATTTGAGACCGATCGCCATGTCAAATCCCGACGACGGATGCACCTGCGACTGATCGACGCCCGGCACGACGACTTCGATCGGATCTTCAAGCGAAACCAGGCTCCGCCCGCCACCCGATTGCTGGTCGATCTCCCGCAGAGAGGCGTAAATCGTCGTCGTCTTTCCGCTGCCGGCCGGTCCGGTGAGCAAAATCACGCCGCTGGTCTCTTCCAACAACGCGCGAAGCTTGGGCAGCACATCCTCATGGAGACCCAGCTCCCCAAGCCGGCGGTATTTGCCGGAGCCGACGAACAACCGCAGCACGGCTTTCTCGCCGAACAGCGTGGGAAACGTGCTCAGGCGGGTTTCGACATCTTGCTCGCCGGGGATCGTGTGGGGGGAGACTGTGCTCGCGGAGCGGATCCGCCCTTCCTGCGGCATATCGCAGCGGTAGGTCAAAAGCTCCGCCAGCACTTTCAGCCGGGCCACGATCTGAGGCCCCAACTCCCGCGGAAACACCGCCACCGGCTGCAAAACCCCATCCAATCGCCAGACCATTTCCAGCTTGTCGGCGGTGGGCCGGAGATGGACATCGCTCGTGCCCGCATCCCGCGCGGCCGTGAGAATCGCCTCCACGACCTGCGGCACGCGTTCGGGGTCGTTCGGTTTGCTGTCAGGCAGATATTTCTGAAAAAATCCCGACGGGGTTTCGTCCATTTTCGGTTTTATTTCGGTTCGGTGATTGAGCCACCCAAATCTCCCGCTACCCTAAAGACCCGCCGATTTTTGAAATTTGTTTAAGAGATTTTTCCTACGTCAGAGATTACGATAAGGCGAGCGTGGGGCGTCAGCCCGGGCGTCAGCCCCATGATTTCGTGGAATAGAGATCGATCGTCGTGGAATAGAGACTGATCTTCGCCGCCATCGATTGATCTTCGTCGAATAGATTCTGTTGAAATCGATTCGATTTTTGTGCCAGGGAGACATTTTAACATGGAGTTATCATGGGGCTGACGCCCCACGCTCGCCATGCGTGTTGTGCATTTCATTACGAGACTGATCATCGGCGGAGCCCAGGAGAATACGCTCTTGACGGTGGAAGATGAGGTGCGGGACTATCAGGACGAGGTCACGCTGATCACCGGGCCGGGCTTGGGACCGGAGGGCAGCTTGGAAGACCGGGCCCGAGCCGGCGGCTTGGACATGCGGGTTCTGCCCGAACTCCGGCGGAACATCGCCCCGCTAAAAGATTGCGCCAGCTATCGCGGCTTGATCCGGCTGCTCAAAGACATAAAACCCGACATCGTGCATACCCACAGCTCCAAAGCGGGCATCCTCGGCCGGGCGGCGGCGGCGAAGCTCGGCATCCCCGCGGTGCACACCATCCACGGGGCCTCATTTCATCCGTACCAAAACGCTTTCGTGAACCGGATTTACATCGCGGCCGAGCGCTGGGCGGCCCGGCGGTGCGAACGGCTCATCAGCGTCGCCGATGCCATGACCGCCCATTACCTCGCCGCTGGCGTCGGCCGGCCGGAGCAATACATCACCATCTACAGCGGCATGGAGGTCGAGTCCTTTCTCGATCCACCCAAAGATCGCGAAACGGTCCGGCGAGAGTTGGGATTTAAGGCCGAGGACATCGTCATCGGCAAGATCGCCCGGCTGTTTCATCTGAAGGGACATGATGATGTGATCGCCGCCGCCAGAACCGTCTGTGCGGAGCACCCGCGGATCAAGTTCCTGTTCGTGGGCGACGGGATTTTGCGGCAGGCTTATGAAAAAGAGATTGCCGCGGCCGGGTTAAGCGAACGGTTCGTGTTCACGGGGCTGGTGCCGCCCGGAGAGGTTCCCGAGCTCTTGGGGGCGATGGATATTGTGGTCCATGCGAGTCTGCGGGAAGGCCTGGCCCGCGTGTTGCCGCAGGCTCTCATTTCGGGAAAGCCGATCGTCACGTATGATGTGGACGGGGCCCGCGAGGTGGCGATTCCGGGCGAGACGGGCTATCTCCTCCCGCCCCGCGATGTCGAGGCGATGATCGAAGCCTTCCGCGAGCTCGCCGACGACGCCGGGCTTCGCCAACGCCTGGGCCAAACCGGCCGGGAGCGATTCACCGACCAGTTCCGCCATCAAACCATGACCCGCCGCATCCGCGAGGTGTATCAAGAGATTTTGAAGCAACGAGGCGATTGATGATTAGCGTGAGCGAAGCGTTGGAGTTGTGTTTGGCGCGGGCGGTGCCGTTTTCGCCGGTGCGGATGGCGCTCGATGAAACGCTCGGGCTGGTGCTGGCGGAGGATGTTTTGAGCGACATCGACTCGCCGCCGTTCGATAAGGCCTTGATGGACGGCTTCGCGGTGCGGAGTGCCGATGTCACCGCCGGGGCGGAATTTCGGATTTTGGAGGTCATCACCGCCGGCCAAGTGCCGACGCAATCGCTGCAAACCTGGACTACGACAAGGATTATGACGGGGGCTCCGATTCCCGCCGGGGCCGATGCCGTGGTCCGTATCGAAGATGCCGAGATGGATGCGGAAGGCAAAAAAGTGCGGTTTGCGATTTCTCAAATCTCGCCCGGCGAGAGCATCCTGCGAAAAGGGGCGGCAATGCGGAAGGGGGAAACCATCCTCAAAGCCGGTCGCGAGCTTCGGCCGCAGGAACTGGGCGTCCTGGCGGAACTGGGCCGGGCGGAAATCGCGGTCCGCCGGCGGCCGCGGGTGGCGGTGTTGGCGACGGGAGATGAACTGGTTCCCGTCTCGGAAACGCCGAGGTCGGGGCAGATTCGCAATTCCAACGAAACCATGCTCGCGGCGCAAATCGCGCGGGCGGGAGGAGTTGCGGAAAAACTCGGCATCGCGAAAGACGAGCGGTCCCATCTCGCTGGGAAAATCCAAGCCGGGCTCGGATGCGATGTGCTGATCCTCTCCGGCGGAGTCTCGGCGGGCACGCTGGACTTGGTGCCTTCCGAACTGGCAAGCGCGGGCGTGAAGGAAATCTTTCACAAAGTCAACGTCAAGCCGGGAAAGCCAGTGTGGTTCGGCGTCCGCGAAGCCGGCGATTCCCCCTGCCTGGTCTTCGGGCTGCCCGGCAATCCGGTGAGCAGCATGGTCTGTTTCGAGCTGTTTGCTCGGCCGGTCTTACGAAAACTGCTGGGCGATCAATCGCCGCAACCCCAATCTGTCAAAGCGGTTCTGAAAGAGAATTTCGCCAACCGCGGGGACCGGCCGGTGTATCATCCCGCCCAACTGTCGTGGTCGGAAGAGGGGACGAGGGTCAAATTGATCCCCTGGATGGGTTCCGCGGATTTGCGGGCCACGGTGGACGCGGGCGCGATGGCCGTGTTTCCCGCGGGCGAAACCACTTATCCCGCCGGAACTTGGATTGACGTAATTCCGTGGTAAACCGACAATTCACTGAACCGGCCCGGAGAATCCGCTGAACCGGGGCGAGCGCCCTGGGGCGAATGAATCCAGGTCGGTCATCGCGGAGCCAGCGAACCTCACTTCCCTTCGTCCACGGATGGACCGACCCATGCCAACTGATCTTATGCCTGCCTCGTCGCCGACCTCGGTTTCCTCCACCGCTGCCGCCTCGCCTTCCAAACCGAAATCCGGGGATTTGACGGTGGAGCAAATCATCGAGGCGGCCCGGTCCACGCCGTTGCGGGCGCCTGCGCGGGGGGCTTGGGCGTTGTCTCTGTTGACGGCGGGGATGTTGTGGGCGAGTTATCCGCCTTTGGATTTGGGACCGTTGGCGTGGGTGGCCGTCGTGCCAATTTTGCTCCTGGTCCGCATCCAAGAGCGGACCCGCGGGATGTATTTCGCGCTTTACGTCGGGGGCCTCGCGTTTTATGTGCCCGCGATCCAGTGGATGCGGCTGGGCGACCCGGCGATGTATCTGGCCTGGCTGGCCCTCTCCGCGCATTTGGCGATGTATATGCCAGCGTGCGTCTGGCTGTCGCGGGTGGCGGTGCATCGGTATCACGTGCCGATGACGCTCGCGTTTCCCGCGGCGTGGGTGGCGGGGGAATATCTGAAAGCCCACCTCTCGACGGGGTTTGCCTGGTATTACCTGGGGCATTCCCAATACCGCTTTGTGGAACTGATCCAAATCAGCGACATCACCGGGGCCTATGGCGTGAGCTTCCTGATGGCGATGTCCGCGGCGGCGCTTGCGGGTCTGGTTCCGCTCGCCGTGTTCGCCCGCCTGCGACTCTTGCCGCCCGATGCCGGGGACAACGCCCATGTGCAAACCAGCCGCCGGCCCTTTGTGCCGGTGCTCGTGGCGCTGCTATTCTTCGGGGCGGTGGTCGTGTACGGATTTGTCCGGCGGAGCCAGGCGGACTTCCAAGCCGGTCCGCGGATCGCTTTGATTCAAGGCAACTTCACCGCCAGCCTCAAGCACGACCCGCGAGAAGCCGGGCAGATTGTCGAGACCCATTACCGCTTGACGGGCAAGGCCGTCAAACTGGGACATCGGCCCGACTTGATCGTCTGGCCCGAGACCATGTACCGCAATCCGCTGTTCGTCGCGGACAAGAACCTGTCGGAGACCGACCTTTTGCGGATGGCGCCCGGCGTCGAACCGAAGCATTGGCGGTCGGGACAGTCGCAAGCGTTGCTCGCGCGATTGAGCAATCAGGCGGGGGCGTCGCTTTTGATCGGCGTGGATGCCGTCGTCGCGGATCAAACCGGCGTCGAGGCCTACAACTCCGCGGCCTTCGTCGAGCAAGGGCTGGGACTCACCGGTCGATACGACAAAATGCACCGCGTCGTGTTCGGTGAGTACATTCCCTTCCGCGAGGAGCTGCCCTGGCTGCGGTCGCTGACGCCGTTCACCGAAGGCTTCGGCATTGCCGCGGGAACCTCGGCGTCGATCTTCCCCTTGGGGCAGTATCGAATCGCCCCGCTGATCTGTTACGAAGACACGGTGCCGCATCTGGTGCGGGGGGTTGTCAAATCGGCCGCGAGCAAAGATCGGCCGGTGGATTGTCTCGTGGTTTTGACGAACGACGGCTGGTTTCACGGATCGAGCGAGCTCGACCAGCATCTCATCACCGCCCAATTCCGCGCGGTGGAGTGCAGGACGCCTTTGGCGCGGGCAGCGAACACGGGCATCTCGGCGTTTGTGGACGGCGACGGCGTGGTCGTCGAGCCGACCCTGTATTACGACAGCGACGACCAGGACCGGGATTCGATGCGTGATCCCAAGACGGGACAGTATCACAAGCAACTCAACGCGGTGCTGGTCCACGACATTCCGCTGGACAACCGCGAAAGCCTGTATGTGAAGTTCGGCGACTGGTTCGCCGGCTGCTGCGCGTTCGCAGCCGGCGTGTTCCTCGTCGGCGGGCTCTGGCCCTCGCGGCGCAAGAAGAACTCCGCCGACTGGACCCCGCCCGCGGAGTGACCCGCCGCCTCATTGCGGACGGGTTATTTGTCCGAGACGCAATAGAGATGGTGGATTCCGCGGAACAGGAGCCGATCCGCATCGGCGACGGGTGAAGCGATGATCGATTCTCCCATCGGATTTTCCGCGAGGAGCTGAAAGCCGTTTTCCACATCCGCCACCAACACGACGCCGTCTTCGCGGGGCGCGTAAAGCCGGCCGCCCGCAATAAGCGGCGAGCTATAGAACTTCGCGCGGTGTTTGGGGAAGGCATCGCTCCACACGGTTTTTCCGGTGGCCGGGTCCAGGCAGTGAATGTCCCCCTTGTCTCCGAGCAAATAAACTTTCCCTTTGTAGGCGACGGGTGTCGGCACAAACGTCCCGATGTCGGTGCGCTTCCAAATGCGGTGCGTCTCCGTCACATCGCCCTCGCCGCCGAGCCGAATCCCGTGCAGCCGGGGAATCCCGCGGTCGTTGCGCCCGAAGGCGATGACGGCGATGTCTCCGCACACGACCGGCGTGGCAATCGAAGGCCAAAGCGCGTTCGACTCCGGATTGAACCCGCCGCAGGTCCATAAGACGTTGCCGTCGGCCGCATCATGAAATGTCAGGTGCTGAGCGCCCCAAACCAAGAGGCCTTCCTTCCCTTTGTGCTTGAGCACCAGAGGCGTGGAATAGCCGTGATCGCCTTCCGTGGGCGTCTTGTAGTTCCGGGGCACCTTCCATTTCATCTCGCCGGTGGCTTTGTCGAAGGCGGCCAGCCAGGATTCTCCGTGATGCATTCTCGCCATCACGACAAACTGCTCCGTCAAGACGGGCGACGTCCCGTGATCCCAAAACAGCGTGTCGGGTCCGAACCGCTCCACGAGATTCGTCTGCCAGCGGATCGTTCCATCCAAGTTGACGGCCGCAAAGGCTCCGCTTTTGAAATAGACGAAGACTGCCTCGCCATCGGTGACAGGCGACGCATTGCAGCCCGAGCCGTTGCGGTGTTTGCCCGGGTTCTCCTTGCCGAACTGGACCTGCCAGATCTGTTTTCCCGAAGCATCCAATGCGACCAAGGCATCCTCCCCTTGGATAGGCGTGGTGACATAGATTCGCTGGTTCCAGACAATGGGCGTCGAGCAGCCTTTGCCGGTGAGTTCGGCCTTCCAAAGCACCTGGTCCGCCTTCCATTCGACGGGATAGCTACCCTTGTCGATGCTACCGCTGTCTTGAGGCCCGCGCCACCGCGGCCAGTTGAACGGAGCCTCGGCTTTCAAAACCTGACCGAACAGGCAAAACAAGAAGGCGACGATCAGAGCGGATTTCAGTTTCATCTGGGATTCCTATCGGGTGTGCTGAGCGAAAACCTTGTCAACGAGCTCGCGGCCTGCTCCATCTATTCACTCTCGTTGAAGAAAATCACGAGGTTTTTCGTTTGCCGGGCGGCCGCGACGATGTCCGTTTTGCCGTCCCCGTCGAGGTCGGCCACTTTGATGTCTTCCACGGCCACTTTGCCGGAGGAGATTTTGGTCTCGCGCCACTTGGTCCCATCTTTGTCGAGGGGCGCAAACAGTTTGATACCCGGGACGCCCGGATCGTTCATGGCCCGCCAGCCGACGACAATCTGATCGGACCCGGTTCCGAGAAAATCCGCGCACGCGAGAGCGTGGCCGTCTTTGAGCGACTCGTCGAGCACCGCCACGCGCTCCCACAGATCGCCCGGTTTTTTGGGCTCGACATAGACGGCGGATTTCGATCCGTGCATGGGTTCGATCGTGACGATGAATCGCTTGCCGTTCGGCAGTTTGCCGTCGCGGATCTCGCCGGCGAAGTCTTTGGTCAACTGAGTGGCCTTCCAATCGTCTTTGACCCTATCGAAGTGCCAAACGCCTTCCTTCGCCGCCACGATAAGTTCTTCTTCCGGGTCGTCGTCCCAATTCACCGGCTGAAAATTGTGCGAGAGGTGCAGGAAGTCGCAGACGACGCCGAACTTCCATTCGTCCTGGGGGTTCTTGGGCACGAAGTATTCCAGCACGCGCAAACCCGGGCCTTCCCCGTGCATGCTGCCCTTTCCCCGCAATGGTTTGACGACCAGCCGAAACTGATTGTCCGGGCCTTTGACCCAGTGCATGCGGTGGGTGCTGGGCTCGTGATAAAGCCTGACGGGAGTCCAGAGCTTCGTGCGGTCCGCGGGCGGGATCAAGTAGAACACGGCCCCGTCTTTCACGCTTTCCAGATAATTCCACTGGCCGCCGACCGCGATTTCGCATTTCCCATCCCCGTCGATGTCCCGCGCGGCGACACAGACGTTGTCCCGCTCGGTGAGGTTTTTGGCGATGATGTGTTTCGTCCAGCCGGGGTTTTCGTACCATTGAATGGTGTTCTTGTCGGCGAGCACGATGTCGGTTTTTCCATCGCCGTTGACGTCGGCCATCTGCAGGCCGTAACCGATCTCGATCGCATCGATCTTGACCTCCCGCCAGCGGAATTCGGGGACCGGATCGGCAACGGCTGAGGCCGAGAGGCTGACGATCAGGAACGAAGTGAGCAGGGCTTTCAACATGCCGATTTCTCTTTTGCGATATTTTACGAAACGGATCGAATCTAAAATCCAGCGGCGAGATTTCAGTATCTCCCATTTCGCGGTGGAAAAAAAGTGATCGAAGATTTTCGGGAGATTATCATGGAAACCGAGTGATCCCGCGAAGCGGCGCGAACGGTTTCCGTCCGCCCGGTGTCATTCCATAATAATTCAGCGAATCCGCCGACGCGAAAACAGCGAAAGAGACCTCATGGAATTTGCAAGCGTTTTGCACTCATTGCTGAATGAGGGGCGGATGCAGCTGCGCGGACCGGAGTGTCCTGATGACGAAGATCGGCGGGCCGCGGAATCGGTTCTTGCGGAGTTCGAGCAGCGATACCGGCTGGACTGCCCCGGACAACCGCCCGAACTTCGAATGGCGGCCGCGGTTTGGGCGGCGGAGATGTTTTATGGAGCGGTTGTGGCGTTGACCTTTCGCGAAATTGACGAAGCGGGCGTCGATGAAATTCTCTCGCGCCCGTTTCCCGGACCGCGGAACACGAGTGCCCATTATTCGGTCGATCTGACATTTCGCCTGCTGCCGGAGTTGCACCTTCGCGCAAAGTCGGCGTCAGGGTCCGACCCCTTGCTAAAACACCTCGAACAATGGGCCAAAGAATGGCCGTTGTCCTCGGTCGGGATTCCCGGCATCGTTCCGGAATCCCTGGACGAGATTCTGGACCACGACAGTCTCCGAAGCATTTACATCGATCGCATCATTGCAAAACAGGATGTCTCGCGGCTCGATCCTCCCGAAGTGCAAGACGCCGCCGGGGCCGCTTATGGGATGCATCACCACCTGGCTCCGGAAATCCACAAGGCCGTTACGTCGAGAAATCAAGAGGCAAACCCCGAATGACAAATACGACCGAAGCAGTGAACTTTGCATCGGCCCGCCGGCTGAATGAGGAAGTCCTCCAACCGATGAAAGACGCCTTCGTCGGCAAGGACGAGGTGATTGACCTGTTGGGCGTGTGCCTCGCCGGCGGAGAGAACCTGTTCATTCTCGGCCCGCCGGGGACCGCGAAAAGCGCCCTGGTGCAGGACTTGTCCCGGCGAATCGACGGGCGGGTGTTCGATTATCTGCTCACGCGGTTTACCGAGCCGAACGAGATCTTCGGCCCGTTCGACATCCGCAGATTGCGGGACGGGGAACTCGTCACCAATACGGAGGGCATGCTCCCGGAGGCGTCGTTTGTGTTTCTCGACGAGCTGCTCAACGCCAACAGCGCGATCCTCAACAGCCTGTTGATGGTGCTCAACGAGCGGGTGTTTCGCCGCGGCCGGGAGATGCGGAAGCTGCCGACGCTGATGGTCGTCGGAGCCAGCAACCGTTTGCCCGAAGATGAGGCCCTCGGGGCGCTGTTCGATCGGTTTTTGCTCCGCGTCGAGTGCGATAACGTGGCCCAGGAGCAATTGCACGAAGTGCTCGCGGCCGGTTGGATTCTCGACATCGAGGCCCGCCGGCAGCCGCCCGCAATGACGGTCGAGGACGTATTGGCGCTCCAATCCATGCTGCCTCTCGCGGACTTCACGCGGGTTCGCCCGGCGTATTTGGAGTTGATCCACCGCCTGCGTCACGCGGGGACCGCCATTTCCGACCGCCGGGCCGTGAAGCTCCAGCGGCTCTTGGCAGCGAGCGCTTTTTTGTGCGGGCGCACGCTGGTGGAGGAGACGGACCTGTGGATCCTCCGCTACATCTGGGACACGCAGGAGCAGCAGGAAGTCATCGCGGCGATCGTGCAGGAAGCCGTCGATGCGGGCGGAAAGACCGATCACGCTCGGCACGCCCGCTCGCATCAGAGGGCTGCTCCCGATGCCGAGGAACTCGCGCGCGATCTGGATCGGCTCGCGGCGCGGGCGGACAAAGAAAATCTCGACGCGACGAGCCGGGCGTATCTCCGCGACCAGCTCGGCGTGCTCGACAGCCGATGTCACTGGGTGGCCGACGAACAACAGCACGCGCATCTCGAACAGCAGTTGGAGGCGCTTTGGGAAAAACTGGGGAGGCCGGCGTGACGGAAATTCAGGCAGTGCACATTCCCCGGCAGAGGCTGTCGCAGCTCGAACCGCTGCGGACGCTCGGCGGACTCGAAATCCACGAAGATAACCAAGCCGGCGATATTTGGGTGCGAGTCACGGCATCCTCCGAAGCGATCGAATCGGCATTGACGAAGCTTCCCGCGGCGACGGCTTATCGCGTGTTGGGCGACGGCCAGCTTTGCCGGCTGGACCGCCGCGTTCCGCAGGGCTTCCTTCCGGAAGGGCCGTGGGAGAGTTTGCCGAAGTGGATGGCGGTGGAGCTTCCCCGGGCTTCGCTTCCGGGGCGACTTTCGAACGGCGTCCCGCTGCGGTTGATTCGACATCACCAACCCCGCGAAGCGAACCTGCTCCTGGCATCGATGGTGGATTGGCTGGCTTACGGAAGCTCGGCTCCGCAAGTTCGCCTCGACCGCTGGCGGTTCGCGGTCTCGGCGGATCGCGAAGTTCTCATTCGCGGATTGCCTTTGCCTCCGATTCCGGGAAAGCGGTTTGTGGAAGAACGCGGGATCGCGGTGCCCAGCGGTTGGCATTGGTCCCCGGACATCGATGCGGAAGTCCTGGCCCGCGCGTTTTCACCGGCTGAAGGAACTCTGATGTTGTGGCGCGAGGAGGGACGCATCGAACAGATCGCGGCAGAGGATTTCGTCCGGGCCACGCGCTCGGCCATTCGGATCTCGGCAGAGGCGGCGGGCCATGTCTGATTTGAGCTTCGAAGTCAGCCAGTATCTTACACCGCCGGGCGCCGGGACCTGGAACTGGTCCGAAGACGGCGAAGCGATTGTGTGGTTCCACGATGACCAAACCATCGCTTTCCGCTCGGAGTTGGAAGCCGTTCTAAGGCGGCACCTCTCGAAAGGCCTGCCGCCGTTGGGTTCGGTGCTGCTTCTGATCGCCGCGTGCCGGGATTCGTGGAGCAATGTTCCGACGCTGCTAAAGACAAAATCCACCTTCACGGTTTTGGCGAGTGAAGAGATTCGGCTCCTCGACCGGATTCACAACATCCCGTGGGAACTTCGCAGCGGAATCTCCGCCAAGGTGGAGCTCTCTGCGATGATTTTTGAGACGACTTCCCGGAGAACTTCGCCGGAAGTCGCCGAAGCCGTGGTCGAGGCGCTCGCCAATGGGATGGCGATCGAAGCCGTCCGCCGCGAAGACAGGCTTCATCGGAGATTGGACGATCTAAGACCGCTGCGGGAGGGCCTAAAGCGGTTCAATTTGGAGGCTTTCAAGCTCCGGCTGGAAACGGGCCTCGAGCAAATCGTCGCCCCCGCGGAGGTCGATGAGCCGCTCGCCACGCGGATTCGCAAACTCTTCCGCCGGCTCGAAAGCGATGAGGAGTTCGCGGGGATGGTCCGGCTCGCGCGGAATCTGTTGGCGATGGTGCATTTGCCGCGGCCGCTGGTTCAGCCGGACGAAATCCCCGTGGGCGGCGTGTCGGACATTGCGAACCGCGGCAGCCTCGATCGGTTGCTGCTAACCGAACTCGCCCAGGACGATGAGATGCTGATGATGCGCGTGGCGATGAACGAAGCCATGTATCTCCGCCGGGAAACGCCGCCCCAAAGCCCGCCCCGCACGCGGCTGCTGCTGTTGGACGCGGGCCTTCGGATGTGGGGCGTTCCGCGGGTGATGGCGACCTCGGCGGCGATGTCTTTCGCCGCGATGAACGACGGCCCGGTCGATCTCCGCGTGCTCCGAAGCGAGGGCGAACGGTTTCTGCCCACGGATTCTTCGACCTGCGCGGGGCTTGTCGAACATTTGAAAGCCTTGGATCCGCACGCCCATCCCGGCGCGGCTCTCGCCGACCTGTCCCCGTGGATGGAAAAGGAAGATCGCGAGACCGACGTGATTCTCGTCACCTCGGAAAGTGTGCTGGCCGACCGCGAGTTTCAGGAATCGATGCGTGAGTTCGGCGAAGCGATCGGGTTTATCGCCACCGTTTCGCGAACAGGGACGTTTCAGTTGCTCGAGCGAACGCCGCACGGGACCCGCGTGCTTCGCGAGGCGGAGTTCGACATCGAGAAGTTATTCGCCAAGACGGAACACCCCGCGGTCCCCTTGATCGATCCGCACGTGCCGGCCGATCTGCCGGCGATCCTGGCGCTCCGGCCGTTTCCGCTCCGGCTGTCGCACAATTTTATTCCGCAGCAGACCTGGAGAGTGCAGCACCACGGCGTGCTGTCGATCACCAACGACCGCAGGCTGATGCACTGGGACGATCCGAAACGGGGCGGCCAGCAGATCGCCGATCGGCTTCCGTCCCGCAAGTTGCTGTGGAGCCAAACTCGCGCCGAGCAGGGCTTCGCAAGTTTTGTCGTGGGGAACAACTCCAAGCCCCGGCTGTGGCTCGGCGTCGCGGACCTCGAAATGCGGCGTTGTGAATTCCATCCCCTCGAAACGTCCGATTCCCACGTCGTCGCGGTCTGCGATCATGCCGGGTTCTTGTTCGTCATCCACCGCAATGAAATCGACATTTGCGACATGACCACCGGCCGGCGGATCCACAGCGTGATCACGCCCCCAGGCGTTAATTGGATCCACGGGAGATATTTCGCAGAGATCTTTTTCACGGGGGTTAGTCGATACAAAGCCCTGTCCTACGACGGCATCGAACCGCAATTCGAAGAAGTGCCGACGGGCGCCCATCGTCCCCTGATGGTCTTCGACGCCGAAGGCATCCAAGGCCCCGTCGGACTGGTGACGCATGATGGGCATCGCGTCGGACTTTCGAATCAGGAAGGGGAGGTACTCTATTTGCCCCTTGTTCCGTTTCACGCATTGCGGGAACTGGTGGCCCCCATCAGCGTCGTCGCCGTTTCGTCCACCGGCACGCGGGTTGTGGTGAAGCATCAGTGGAATAAGAACGCCTTTCAAGAGACCGCGGTGATTGATGTGCTCAATCGAACCGTCATGCCGGTTTATGGCGACCCTTATTCTGCCCTCGATCCGGAGATTTGGAAATGGGTCCATCCGCGAAATTATCGAAACCGGATCCGCGGGATCGCCCGGCACGGGCAGGGACTGTTGCTTCAAACTTCTGCGCACGAATTCTTGTCGTTAAGTTTCGATGACGAGCTTAGCCGATTCCGCATGGCGCCGATCGCCATCAACCGAAATCAAGTGACGCCTCTGCGGCAGTTCGAGCCGATTCCGGGTCCGCCGGGAGTCGAATACAAGTTGCAGATGGCCGAGTGGACCGACGGCAGCCGGGCGTTTCTCGATTCGCGGGGGCTGCTCCACCTGAAGAGTTCCGACCCGAACGTCCCCGAAGTTTCGTTTGTCCTCACCGCTGGGGCCGTCAGCGGCTGGTGCGCGAACGGCGAGTTGTGGGGCGACGAGTTTTATACGGGGCAGAAATCTTCGAAGAATTTGTCGATCGATCTTAAGAATCTCTTGAGCGAGTTTGGGTCTCGATTGCGATGATCACCAAGACTTTGCATCTCCGATTTACGACATCGCCGCTCCGCGAACCGCGGGGCTGGTTCCTGCCGGGGGACCGCGCGGAACAGTGGCTCATGGAACTCTGCGGTTGGGACATTCCGCACTCCGCCCTGCAGTTGTTGATCGTTCCGCACTCCGCACAGGATCCAAGCCCCATTGGCCTCTTGGTCGTGGTTTCGGGCGATCGGCCGATCGTTCCGAAATCGCGCTCGCACGCCTACGGCCTGTTGGCCGGGCGGTTATATCTTCCGGTCGAAGCGAGGCTCGAACCGGCGGTCAGCGAGACGGAACTCCGGCAGCAGTTTGCCGAAGACCGGCTCTACGTTTGGCATCCGGCAGCGGGACTCGTCGGGTTCGATGCGGGTGACGTTTTGGCGGTCGAGGATTTGCTGGCTGCTCCATCGCCAATTGTCGGCCGGTGGGGGACGGCCCATCCGGGAATCGCGTATGCCCGCCGCTTGGTTTCGATCGATGCCATCCATTCGCTTTCGGTCGAAATGATCCTGCAAAGCGGGCAGGACGACATCGGCACCGAGTCGGATTCGCTCGATGAGCTGCCGCCTTCGCCCGGGGAAAAACCGCCGCGAGGTTCGTGGGGACCCATGCTCATGGCTCCGCTGGTGCCCGTGGCCTGGCTTGTCCAATGGATCGCTTCCAAAGCCTCGGCCACCGCTTCGCATGAGACGTGGATCGATCGGTTGACGAACTGGGCCAACCGCGTGTTGTCGCCGGAGCAACAGTCGGCCCGCGAGCGGGAACTCGCGCGGTTGATGAATCTGCTCAACAACGACCCGGACAAGGGATTGAAATACGCGATTCCGATGGGCAATGACGCCGGCCGGGGCATCGCGCCGCCTTCGACGACGCTTACGACGCATGATGTGGATTTCCGCTTTTCGTCGGGCGGCGGTCTGACGGATTATTGGAACATTCCGCCGGCAACGCTGCACCAGTTGACGGCCCGCTATCGCGAACTCGCCGAACGCGAAATCCGGCTGCGACGACACCGGCGGGCCGCGTATATCTACGCGGAGCTTTTGGGCGAAATGGAATCGGCGGCGGCGGCTCTCAAGTCGGGTGGCTATTACCGCGAGGCGGCGGTCGTTTACGAAGAGCGGCTCCACCGCCCCCACGATGCCGCGGCGTGTCTGGAAGAAGGCGGCCTCTGGGACGAAGCCATAAATCGCTACGAGCCACTCGGGGAGTTCGAGAAATGCGGCGCGATTTGCCGCCGGCTCGAACAACACGACAAGGCGGACATGGCCTATCGGAAAGCTGCGGAGGCGTGCTGCGATCGGGGCGATTTGCTGCGCGGGGCGAAGCTGTACGAGGAAGAATGCCGCGATCCGGAACGGGCCCTGACAGTCTTGCGATCCGGCTGGCCGGACCGGAGCCAATCGCAAGATTGCCTCCGCGCGGAGCTGCGATTGCTGGGCCGCGGGGGCCGGCATGCGGATGCGGGAAAGCGGGTTCAGGAACTCATCGGGAATTCATTGAAGCCTCGCCACATTCTGCCGTTGGCCGAAGTTCTCGCGGAAGCCGCGGGCGATTATCCCGACGAATCGGTGCGGGCCGTCGCGGCCGATGGGACGCAGGTCATTGTCTCGCGAAAGCTCGTCGCTTCGCGGAGCCGGGGCATCTATTCCGAAGACCGCCGGCTGCTGCGGACAATCGAAAAACTCGCTCCGGAAGATCGTTTGCTGAACCGCGATTGCGAGCGGTATCTCAAGGGCATCGAGCCAAAGCGCTCCGCGGGAGCGTATTCCATCTCCAAGTCGCCGGCCAAGCCGGAACTCTTGGGCGTTGTGAAGCTTCCCCCGGACATCGCGTGGCATCGCGCCGCGTCGTCCAATCGATATTTCTTCGCGGCCGGTTACTGCGACGGGCAATTGGTGCTCATGCGGGTGCGGGCGCAATGGAATTCCAATCAGCCTTTCGACCTGATCCGGTGGAGTTCGCCCGCGATGCACGAGAGTGGCGTGCTGCTCGCTCCATCGCCCAACGACACCCACGACGTGTGGGTGCACCCGCTGGGCGGCCCACCGCTGCCTCCGCGGCTGTTTGCGGAATCCGGACCACGAGAGGCAGCCACGTCCCACTGGTTCACGAGCGACACGGTGACCATTTCGCCGGCGGGTGACAGTTCGGCCGAGCCGCGGCGAGCGCTAACACCGCCTTGGACCACCCGCGATACGATCGCCCTGGCTCAAACGGCCCACGGCGCGTCTTGGACCGTCGCCGGCGGCGATCTGCTCGATCTCAGCGTGTACTCGGCCGACCATGTGCCGATCGTCACGCGGCAGTTGTCCCCTTCGCCGTGGGAAGCCGATTTCGGTCGGGAGATTCCCATTCACGCGCGCCCGGAAGGATGTTACCTGGGATTGGGCGACTGTTTGCTTTCCATCGATGCGAACCAGCGGGACGCGGAGATTCCCCTGGCCGGGCGAATCGTGGGGCTGAGCGGATCGGCCCCGCACTCGCGGATTCGCGTTGCGGCGAGCTTCGAAGAAGGCGGCGTGGTGTTTTGGAAGGACACGCAGCAAATGCGGCAGTTCGGCTACGGTCTCAACTGCCCCCGCACGGCGTTTACCGTCACGGGCAAACTCATCGCCGCCGATGAATCCAAGATCGAGATCTACGACACGAGCCTCAACAGGTTGTCGTTGGCCGCGTCGCTCGAGAGCCCGGGCGATCCGCTTTCCGTGATGCCCTTCGCCCGCAATCATTTCGCCGTCTTTTGCACGGACGGGCAACTGAGCCTCTATGGCGTCACACAATGACATGCCCAGACCGCCGGAGCGGTTCCTGAAGCCGTCCCTATTTATGCAACTCTTGCCGTGTGCGTATCGCGAAAGCAGGTAATGGGTAAATTTGGGTGGCACGTCCCTGAGCCTCAGCGCCTCAGCGAAGGGCGTGGCCATCGCAAGGACCACGCCCATCGTCCCTCAGGGCGTGCCACCCAAATCCGCTTGAAAAATACGTCCAGTCATTTTCCACCTGCTTTCGCGAGACGCACTCATTCTTGCCCTGAATCACCGCCCGCCTGTTAACAAGCGGATTGACGAATTATAATTCTGGAAATGATGTTCCACTCCAGACCGCGATTGATGTTGGGCTTCAAGCTGCTGGTGGGCCTGTTGATTCTCAAGGTCACCTTCAGCATCGTGCAGAACTATCCCGGCTATCTGCCGCCCGATTTTACGGCGGAGTTTTTGCGGGGGCGGAAGGCGTATTTCTTCGGCAGTTACCGCTGGGCGTTTTATCCGCATCTTCTCGCGGGGCCGGTTTCGCTGGTGGTGGGCATGGTTTTGTTGAGCGACCGGTTTCGCGCGGTTTCCCCGCTGGCATGTTCGGCTCGGTAAGCTGCAAGTTGCGGGCGTTTTACTGCTCGTGTTTCCCAGCGGATTGTGGATGGCGTTTTATGCCCAGGCGGGGGCGGGCGTGAAGATCGGCTTCGCCCTGTTGGCCGCCGCCACGGGTTTGTGTGCCTTCTGCGGCTGGAGGTCGGCGGTCAAGCGGCGGTTCCAGACGCACCGCGTTTGGATGTGGCGATGCTATGTGCTTTTATGCTCGGCGATCGTTACCCGGCTGATGGGCGGAGTGTTCCTCGTCTGCGGAGTCGATGAGGAATGGACGTACTACCTGGCCGCGTGGGGCAGTTGGCTTGTGCCGGTCGCTGTGTTTGAAGCGATGCACCGCGGGTTCAGGAAGCCGAAACGGGAATCACCGGTCCGCGTTCCCACAACCTCGCCGGGCTGAAACGAAAACGCAGCTCACTCCGAGACCTTGTCCTGCCCGGCAATCGTGGAAAGCGCCAAGCGGCTGCCGGGCGAGACTTCCGGGCTGATGTAGCGCACGCTGCCGTCGGCCAGGAGCAGATGCGTTCCGCCCTGATGGGGCAGCGGCGGCTCTTCCGGCAGTTCCAATAAATAGCGCCCGTCCGCATCCTGGGGAGCCATCCAATGCACCGCATGCTTTGGAGCCGCTTCGATGACGGCGGCGGTTTCTGAAGGCCCATCCTTCAGTTCGGAAAGCTGCCGGCCGCGATGGGGATGAAAGTAACAGTTCACCCCCACCAGGCCCAAATAGGTCGTGTGGTTCGCGGGCAGATCGGGCGTGGGGCATTGATAGAATGGGAGATTCACCTGATACACCGCGGCGTTGGCCGGATCGTTCCAAGGCTTGGTGAGATCGATCCGGTCGTACAACGCCTGTTCGTCCAAGTACGGCAGGATCAGCGTTCGCCAACTGTGGAGCGGCTTGCCGTTGGCATCCATAGTATAAGCGGGCGGCAGCGTGCCGTGATCCTCCCTGTAATTGTAGAGCGCAATACCGATCTGCTTGAGGTTGTTCTTGCACGCCACCCGGCGGGACGCCCCTCGCGAATCCCGCCGGGCGGGAAGAAGTAGCACAATCAGAATCGCAATGACCGCCAAAACGGCCAACACCTCGATTAGCGTGAACCCGGCCGATTGTTTGAGGATTCGCCGGTCCGCGTTTTTGAGCGACCTGTTCATGGCATAACCTCCGCTATTCGTTCCCGGTGTTTCCGAATTGTCCCTCAGTTTTATTGTACCAGACTTTTGCGATTCACAAGAAGTGGTTTTCGTTCCGCGCTCAGCCGGGCGGGAGGTGGCGGCGTTTGACGAAGCGGACGATGTCCCGGCGTTCGATGATGCCCACCAGCGTGAGGTCGTCTTCCCCGGCGACGACGGGGATCGCATCGTCGGACGTCTTCTCCACAACCGCAAGCGCCTCGTCGAGCAATTGGCCGGAAAACAGCGTCCACCGGGCCGGGCGGCAAAGGTCCTCGGCCCGCACCAGGGCGGCCAGTTCGGGATCGAAGAGTTCCGAGCGGATTTCGTGATAATAAATCACGCCGGCGAGTTCGCCGGCCTCGCCCACGACGGGATACACGTGCTGGCGGCTGTGTTCGATGAAGTCGAGCACTGTGAGGAAGCCATCGGACGGCCGGAGCGCGGGAACGTTCTGCCGCATCAAATCGCGGACCGTCAGCGTCTCGATGGACCGGCCCGCCCAGGGGTCGCCGCCGAAGGCCTGGCGAATCCGCCCGAGCACGCTCCAACCGATCTCGAGCCAACCCGGTCGATCCGGCCGGACGAGTTGGGCGATCGGCACTTCGCCCGCGCGGACGACGGCGGTGCGTGCGAGGATCGGTCCGAGCACTTCAAAGAAAATCACCGTGCCGACGATCACGGATTGCAGGTGTGCGCCAAGCTCGCGATCCCGCTCCACCACAATCTGCACGAGACCGATGGCGGCCCCGGCCTGGGCGATCAGGGTGAGTCCCAGCCAACGCTGGACCGCCGGGGATTCGCCGCGGATCCGGGCCGCCCCGCGGATGCCCAGATATTTCCCAGCGCAGCGGGCGACGATATACACGATGCCGACGACTCCCGCGGCCTTCAAACTGCGAAGGTTGAGCTCAGCCCCCGCCGCGACGAAGAACACGACGTACAACAGGCCGGTCACCGGGTCGAGCGACTTGAGCAGCGGCCGCGCCAGCGAGGACGTGTTCGCCAGCGTGACGCCCATCGTCAAGAACGTCAGCAGGTAGGGAATGCGAAACCCTTCGCAGATTCCCAAGACGAGCGTGGTCACGGCGAACACGGCGAGAGATCGCTGGCGATCGCTCAGCCGAGCCGCGAGCACGCTGACCACGAGGCCTCCAATCAAACCGGTCGCGGTCGATCCCACGAGATCGACCGCCAGCCGGCCGAGCTCGAAAGCCAGACCGCCGGCGGGATTCGTAGACAAGGAGGCCAGCACGAACAATAGCTCGAAAGCGAGGATCGCCGCGAGATTGTTCATGGCGACAAGCACGTAGGTCAAGGAGGTGATCGGGCCTTCCGAATCGCAGTCCTGCAGGACGACGATGGTCGTCGCCGGGGCCGTCGCCAAGGCCAAGGCCCCCAGCAAAACCGCGGCTTTGGCCTCTTCGCCCGCGATCCACACGCCCGCCACCACCAACAGGAACGTGCACCCCAACTCGCCGAGCGCCAAGGGGAGCGCCGTTCGAATGACGCGGCGGAACGAATCCAGGGTGAAGCGGCTGCCAATCTCCAAAAGCACCATCGCCAGCGCCAGTTTGAGGACGGGATCGAGTTCCTCGAGATGGCGTTCGGGGATGAGGTCAAACAGCGACGGACCGACCAACAGGCCGATCACGATGTAAAACGTCACGCGCGGGATTCCCAGCCGGCTCGCCACGAGGGCGGCGGCCAGACCGGCGATGAACAGAATTCCCAGGCTGAGGGTCAGAGCCGGTTCCATAGTGTTGATTCAAATTCCTCGAATTTGCCGGACTCCGAAGGCATCGGCTGAAGTCAGCTTATTTGTCCGACGAAGTATGGCGAATCTCGGAGCCGGATTGAAGGGCGTCAACCAAGATCTCAAGGCCGAAGCAGGCGATTTCAGGAAACTCCTTCCGCGTCAGGCGGCACGGGGCCGGCGGTTTGCGTTAGAATGAAAGCGTCAAATCCCGCGCTCGAAGAGTTCGCCCATTTTTCAGTCCCCGATCCATGCCGAAGTTCGCCGTGAAATCCAGTTCGCCCCGCATCCTCAAACACACCGCCGTCCCCACGCTGGCGTTTCACGACTCGGCGGATGTCGGGCAGCACGTCGCGCTCGTGATTGCCAGTTTGATCCGCGAAAACAACTCCGCCGGCATGCCCACCGTGCTGGGACTTCCGACCGGCTCGACGCCCACCGGCGTTTACCGGGCGCTCGTTGGGCTCTACCGGGACGAGGGCCTCGATTTCTCGCGGGTCATTACGTTCAACCTGGACGAATACTGGCCGATGCCCGCGGATTCCATCCACAGCTACCACCGCTTCATGCGGGAGACGTTTTTCGATCACGTCAACATCCCGCCGGAGAACATTCACATCCCGCGCGGCGATCTTGCCGCCGAGGAACTCGAAGACTTCTGCGAAGAATACGAGCGCGAGATCGAGCGCGTCGGCGGGATCGATTTGATGCTGTTGGGCCTCGGGCGAAACGGGCACATCGGCTTTAACGAGCCCGGCTCCGGCCGGAACACCCGCACGCGGCTGGTCACGCTCGATCCCGTGACCCGCCAGGATGCGGCGGGCGATTTTTTCGGCGAAGAGAACGTCCCCATGCAGGCGCTCACCATGGGCCTGGGGACGATCCTGGCCGCCCGCAAAATTATCGTGATGGCCTTGGGCGAGCACAAAGCCGACACCGTCCGCCGGGCCGTCGAGGAGGACATGACGGCGAGCGTGCCCGCGAGCTTTTTGCAGTCGCACAAGAACGCAATCATCGCGGTCGATCGGGCGGCGGCGGCGAAGCTCACGGCCATCGCCACGCCCTGGCTGATTTCTGAAATCCGCTGGAATGACCGAACCGAAAAGCAAGCCGTGATCTGGCTCGCCCAGCGGACCGGCAAAGCCCTGTTGAAGCTCGAAGCCCGCGACTTTCATTTGAATCATCTCCATCAACTCGTGCGGGAACGCGGCCCAGTCGAAGTCCTCCGCCAGCGCGTGTTTCAGGATTTGCTTTCCGGGATCTGCGAAAAGCCCGGCGGCGACGAACCCGGGCGGGTCCTGGTGTTCAGCCCGCATCCCGACGATGATGTGATCTCGATGGGCGGCACATTGATCACGCTTGCCAAACAGCAGCACGACGTGCACATCGCCTACATGACCAGCGGGAACATCGCCGTGTTCGATCACGATGCGCTCCGGCACATCAATTATGTCGAAGAGTCTGCAGCAGACGTTCGGGTTGGATTCGGAAAAGGGGCGAGCGTTTTACGGGCAGCTCCGGCAGGACATCGGGCGGAAGGGGCCGGGCGATCCGGATACGCAAAACGTGCTGGACGTGAAATCGCTGATCCGCAAGACCGAAGCCGTCGCCGCCGCCCAGACCGCGGGTGTTCCCGCCGAGAAATGCCACTTCCTCGACTTGCCGTTCTACCACACCGGCGACATCACGAAGAAACCCATCGGCGAAGAAGACGTGAGGATCGTGGCGGCCGTGCTTCGCGAGTTACATCCTCATCAGGTGTATGTCGCGGGCGATCTCACCGATCCGCACGGCACGCACCGGTTGTGTGCGGAGGCGATTTTCCGGCGCTCGAGCTCACCCGAGCCGACGGTTTGGAACCGGAAGTTTGGCTGTACCGCGGGGCCTGGCAGGAATATGAACCGGACGAAATCGAGCGGGCCGTGCCTTTGAGTCCCGAAGTGACCACGCAGAAAAAGCACGCGATCTTCAAGCACGAATCGCAGAAAGACCGGGCCCGCTATCCCGGCCACGATGAGCGCGAGTTTTGGGAACGCGCCGAGCACCGCACGAAACGCACCGCCCGCATCTACAACGAACTCGGCCTGCCGGAGTATTATGCCCTCGAAGGCTTTGTGCGGTATCGCGGGCAGTTGTGATTTTCCAAAAGGGGCAAAGGCCACATAGGCCGCAAAGGATCAAAGGGGAGGCGACGACTTTGTCCGGCGAGTCGGAACGCCCTTTTATCCCAACAGAAATACCACCGCGGCGTAAACTCCGGCTAACAGGACGCTGAATTTAATCCACAAGCCCAAGCGTTTGCGTCGGCGGCGGGACGAGGCTTTGCGGAGGGCGCTCGCCACGTTGAGGTTCGACGTTTCCCTGAGCGCTTCGATCTGCGACCGCGTGTCATCCAGATCGTACGCGGCAACGGGCTCGGATGTGCGGCTCGGATGGCGAACGGAGCCTTGCCCCGCCCGATTGGATTGCGAACTCGGGAACGCGTCTTCCGGAGGGCCTTTCGGTCCCGGCTTTGTCGAGTAGGTTTTCAGCAAATAGTCCATGTAGTCGGAGATTGAACCGTTCCCGCCGGTGTCGGGCTGCGCGGGCTCCGCTTCGCGGATGACTTCGTGCGGAATGCTCGAATGCTCGGGTTCCATTGTGGAGGGCGCCTCGACGCCAAACTGCTCTGAGAGATTCTCGAGGAGTTCGTGCACATGCTCTTTTGGAGCGGAAGCGGAGGATGCCGGGGCGCATCGCCGATTTTCTGCACGTGGTCGTCGCGAGTGATCGGAGACGCGGGATGCCGGGCCTCGTGGCTTTCCTGCCGCAGGTGCCGATTTTCCAGCCGGGATGCAGGAGATTCGCCGGGAGGCATCGCCGACACGGACCACTCCGCGGGTGTTGTAGGCTGCGGGTTTGGAACCGTTCCGGAATCGGATGGCTCGGCGGCCGACGCGGCTTTTGCTGCGTTTGGGGTCGGTTCCCGGCGATGGAGTTTCTGCAATTCCGCCTTGAGATCCTGGTTTTCCCGCTGCATGACCGCATTTTGAACCTGCAGCTCCCGGCGGGTCTTGTCGTTAAAGTAAAACAAATAAAACAATTGAATGGCGACGATCATGAAGGCATAAAACAGCCACGGTCCGTGCGCGGTCGAATGGGCCGATTCCGCGTGCTTCGCCCGTTGCGGCGTGGTCGCGTTGGGAGAGGTTTTCACGGCCGGTGGCGGCGGAATAGCGGCGGAAGGTTTCGCGGCCGGGATGGAAGTGGGCGGTGCGGGCTGGGTCGACGAGTCCGGCTTCGTTTCGGCCAGGATTTGGATCGGCGGTTGGGGTTCCGGTTTCCAGGAGCCGACCGTTGCGAAAACGTCTTGAAGCCGATCGGTCGACGCATTCGCGGCTTGCTCCATTTGCCTCCGCGTCGGCAGGAAAGGGAAACTCTTTGCGGGCTTCGGCCGGGTGGCGGCGATGGCGGGTTCCTGAGGAGCTTCCGTTGGAGGAATTGGTGCGACCTGAATCGAATAGCGGGTCACCAAACCCAGTTCCCGGCAGATTTCCTGTTCGGTCAACCCGGCCCCCAACAAAAACCGCCGTTCCTTGGCGTATTTTGGCCGTTGGGCCTCGTCGGGCCTGCCGTGTTCGATGAGCAAATCGATCGGGCCCCGGGCTTGGGCGTCCCAGCGCTCCGGATGGGCGAACCGGATGGCGCCGGTGCGTTCATCGATGGAAAACACGCCCGCTTCATTGCCGTGACGAATGGCAAACCAGCCGTCGTGTGTCGGAGGCGGATAGTCTCCTTCGGGAATAGGAAGCAAATCGCCGGCCTGCGGGTTTGGCTCGATTTCCGCCTTCAATGCAATCTCCGGGCGACCGCCGGCCAAGGCGAAAACCGGTGCCAGAAGCAAAACCAAAACGCCCAAACCAGGAGAGGTCCAGGAAATGCCTGCAGAGGGAGATTTTGAATCTCGATTCCAAATCGACATGGCGCATCCGCTTGAGTTGAGGGGGAGCAGAGACAATCTGTGAAAATATAGGATCAGAAATTCACCCACATCCGGGCCTGTTCCCGAAATCTGGGAAAAACGGCACAAGACCGCCGGCGGACCAGGCTCGCGCAGCCTCCCAAACCGCCCAATTTCCCCGACTGCCAGCACTGTTACAAGAGGCGCGCCCGCGTGAATTGGGGGCAAATCGGGATGTACGAATTGGATCCAAAAACACGGGAGTGACGATTGTATTGGTGATTTCGCCAATGCGACTTGTCAGTGTCCCAGAAGGAATCAGGATGAAAGCTTCAGTGAATAAGGTGCGGGTGTTGGGGATCGTTCCGGTTCTGATGATTTTGACCGGATGTCCTTCGTCTCAAGTCAATCAAGCCCCGCCGCCGCCGAATATGATTGGAGCATCCGTGGAACAGCCCGCGGGCTCCCAAGCGTCGGGCGATTCGATCGCCAAACATTCGCGTCTCGGTTCCACACAGCCGGACAAATCGAAAGCCCCGGCAGGCGAGGATCCGAACGCCGCCCCCTATCCCCAAGACCTGACTTTGCCCAAAGCGCCATCGCCGGGCGAAGCTGTGGACTCGCCGGCCGAAGAACTGGCCATCCACAAGTTGAAGGACGCGGGAGCCCGCATCACTCGGGAGATCGAAGGCAATGCGCTCGCCGTCGATTTGGCGCTCGTCAAAGCCGACGACGAATTGCTCGCTTGGCTCGTTCAGATTCCCGGCGTGAAGCAGCTCGATCTCTCTCGATCCCGCATCAGCGATCAGGGCGTTCGCCGTTTGACTTCGATGCAGCAATTGGAGTTTCTCAACATTTCGTACGCGCCGGTCGGGGACGCGGCGATCAAGTCGCTGGCTTCGATGCCCGGCCTCAAATACCTCGTCATCAACGGCACCCAGGCGACGGATGAAAGTCTGATCGTGCTGGGGGAGTCCGGCTCGCTGCGCGGGGTGAGCCTGCTCGAAACAGCCGTCACGCCCGCGGCCGTCGCAGCCTTCAAGAAACAACACCCGGATTGCAAGGTCATCTATCGCGATCCTTCCACGTCGAGCGATGCAGCGTCACCACGGCAAATTTCCGGCCAACCCGCCGCGGCTCAAACGCCGCTCGAGATCCCCAACGATCCGGCGATCGCGCCGAAGGCGAAACCGCTTCCGCAAACCGATCCCTCGGAGAAATCCGCGGCGATCGCGCCCTTGTCCGGAAGCCGGTCCGACTGGCAATCCTGCGATCGGTTGGAGCCGGCCTTTCACATCCGGCCACTCGCAACAAGACCCGCGGGGAGAGCCAAAGCCTTGACGCAGGACTTGGGTGATCCGGAGTTCCTCGACGCGCTGTCCGAGACGTATTCGGAGGCGCGGGGAATGGACGAAATCCGCCCAGGTGCTGAAACAGGCCGTCGAACTGAACGGGACGGACGCGAAGCGCCGGTTTCATCTGGGAGTGGCGCTCGGCCGATCGGGGCAGCTCGACGCGTCCTTTTCCGAATTGCGGATGGCCGGCGGCGAGGCGGCGGCGCATTACAACCTGGGCGTGATCATCTACGAAAACGCCTTGGAGGAAAGCCGGTCGCATTTCCAAAAAGCTCTGGAGCTCGACCCCGGCATGAAAAGCGCCGAAGTTTGGCTCCGCGATCTCCAAAGGGTGCCGGGAAGCCAACCGCCGGAAATCGTCCCCATCCCACGCGTGGCGAGTTCAAAACGCTGAAACGGCAAATCGGATCGCCTTCCGGCCATCGACGCGCAACTATTCTCCGGAGACCGTGCGATCTGTTGGCTCGATTGTGAGAAAGACTTCCTTCTCGTGGCCCAGCGCGGCGGGCATGAGGTTTTGTCGCCGGGCTTTCCGGACGAGTTCTTCGCCCGGGCCGCGGCGGGCAAACAGCACCTCTCCGGGGCTGACGTGGCGATTCCAATGTTTTTGGAAGATCTCCGCGCGCGTCCGATTTTTGGCGAGCACGGAAGGGACGGCGTGCAACATCACCATCTCCTGCCGGCGGCGCTCGAGATACCGGCCTAAGATATTCGGAAGCAGCTTCGAGAGCCACGTCGCTTCGCGTTGATCGACGTGCCGGGGAATGACGTAGCGCGGCTGCCGAAACGGGCCCAAGGCTTCGTGCAAGGCTTTCGTGAAGAGGGCGCTTTCCGCTGGGTTCGCCTGTTGTAAGAACACCCGCATGTAGCCGCCGGCCCGCTCGCGAATTTGCAGCGGCGGCTGCGTCTTCAACAACCCGGCTTCGTCAAGTGCCTTCAGGACCGCCGTTCCCACGGCCATTGTCAGCGAGCGATCCGTCCAAGGCTCCTTGAAGCGGCCAAAGGGCGGGAAGCCCCCGGTCATTCCGGCCAGGCGAACCTCCAAAGTCGAAATCGGCTCGGCGTGGTACGGTTCGCCGATTCGCCACAGCCGCCGGGCGTTGTCGCGCTCGGCGCATCTTTCGAGCATTTCCGTGTTCAAGGCGGCGACGGAATGCTCCAAACCCTCCGGCTTCATCGATGTGAAGGCGGCGTGGACATGGCCGACGCCTTTCTCGATGGCTCCATCATCCGTGACCCCGAAGATCGTTTCGTGCTTCCGGCGAAAGCGGTCGTAGTCGTCGAGACCTTTTGCGAATTCGGGAGCGATGCAGACCACGTCCCAGTTGTTCGCCAATTTCTGGGGCCGGTCCGGATCCAGCCGAATGGACCGGCCGCGCAACTGGTTGACCGACATGGACGTCGTGACGGTCGTCAAGTCGATCAAGCAGTTGATTCTGCTGGCGTCCCAACCTTCGCCCAACAACCCGCGGGTTCCCACCAGGCACCGCGTCACGCCCTCTTGAAACAGGTCGGTCAGAAGCCCGACGTAGACCCGGGGGCACCAGTCCCTGCCGCGACCGTTGAGCACATGAAAGCCCTCTTCGATTTCGTAACGCAGCTCCACATCGTCATTCCGCGCGGACAACCACGCTTCGGCTCTCGCAAACAACCGGGGTGCCAAATCGTCATCGACCAATACGCTGGAACCGGTCACCAGCACCGGATTGAGGGCGTCGGTCTCGGGAGCGCTGAGCAACATCTTGAAGGCGGCGACCGCTCCGCCGGCCTCGGCATCGAGCAGGTGATCGATCTCCGCCGTGACCGCCGAGGTTCTTTCGTAGTCTGTCACGACCACAGCGCGGAGATGTTCGCCCAGCACCCGCTGTTCCTCGCGAAGAATCGCCAGAAGAGCCTCGGCCTTGGCTTTGGAATAGGCCAAGACTCGGCCCACGGGTGAAGCGCAGGCCCGGCAGCCCGTTTCGGTGATTTGCACGCCGAGCACCCTGAGACGCCGGACCGCCTGTTTCGCCAGCTCCTGATCCGCCCGATGAGCCGACCGCCTGAGACAGTGGCGAACATAGCGGTCCAGGACGGGGACCAGGATTTCGATCTCGGGAATTTCGGAAACGTCCGCCGGTTCGTCCGGTTCGGGCACGCCGTCGGGCAATTCGATT
Source organism: uncultured Planctomycetaceae bacterium (assembly GCA_963815195.1). GTDB lineage: Bacteria > Planctomycetota > Planctomycetia > Planctomycetales > Planctomycetaceae > CAWAVN01. The sequence goes on along the minus strand of CAWFGE010000021.1, from coordinate 136,309 downwards.
TCCTGTCCGATCAGAAACCAGCGGCCGGCCTGGGCGAACGCCGGATCGCGCTTTTCAAAATCGAGCCAGGTTGCCACGGTTCCCATTGGCAACCGCCGTTCGCGCAAAACCGTTTGGAGCCAATCGACCAAAGGCGGAGCCGGTTCCGGGATTTGTTCGAGCGCTTGACCGGGAGCCGCGTCGGATCCATTGAATTCCTCGTCCTCCGGCTCTCGCGGGCGTTCGCGGCACAAGTCCTCCACGATCTGCCGAAATGCCTCGTCGGTGTTGGCAACGAACGTCAACTCGGCGGCCTGCGGCCGGACGAAGTAAGCCAAATCCTGATACGGCGCCAGAAAGCCGTCTTTGACGACGGCGGGGACAGGCACCTCATAGTCGATCGGGCCGAAAAACGCGTCATACCGTTCAATGTCCGCGGCCGCTTTGCCGGTGCGGTCCGGCGGCGTCGCGGTCAGCCCGATCACGACCGGCTGTTCGAGAAACTCGTGCGCATCCGCAAGCACGCGGCCCCAGTGTCCGAGGAGATGGTGGCATTCATCCAGAATGATCACGCCGACGCCCAGGTCCCGCAATCGCTCCAGCGCGAGAAGCGCGCTTTGATGCAGCACCGCCATCGCCTTCCCGTCCAGCGCCGCCTGATCGCGGACCTGCTTGGAATAGACGGCCAAACGCGCGGCATGGTAATCGGGATTGTGTTTTTGCAGATCGGAAATCCAAACCGCGGCCTCGCCGGGATCCTCGGCCTGTCCGGATTCGATCAGCCGGTCGATCCAAAACGCGACGGCTGCGGATTCCAGATCGTCGCCTCCACTTCGAGGAAGCGTCACCGCCTGATAAGTGAGCGAAGTCAACAGCCCCGGCGTCTCGGAATCGGTGGTCGCGAGCGTCGCCTTTGCGGAACCGTCCGGCTGAAACAGTTCCACACGGTCCGCCCACTGAGACTGAATGGCGGAGTTCGGCGAGAGCACGAGTGCGGGCTTCTTTATGAACTGCGACCACAAATAGAGGCCGACAATCGTCTTTCCCGAACCCGGCGGAGCGACCACGTGCAACCGCCGTTGCCCGTTTCCCAGTTGCCGGCGGGCAATCTCCACAATCTCCCGCTGCGAAGGGCGCAGTTCGCTGGTGAACCTCAAATCGGGGAAATCCATGCTCTCACGTGTTTTTCGGCCGCTGCGAATTTTGGTGACAGACAACAAAATACCCGGCGGATGACGCACAGGCAATTTGCTCCCGCCGGGATGCGGGCAAATCGTCGAGCGAGACCTGGAAGACTTCTGTTTGAACTTTACCTCCGGATTTCAGCAAAAGTGAAGCCGAAGCCCCACCCGGCCGCTGCCGCGTCCGACCTCCCCAAGAAGAGGTGAAAGAGCACGGACAAGATATTCTTTCACACCGCCGTCGTTGCCACCGATTATCCGGAAGAACCCATTTTTTGATGAATCTGGTTGGTCATTCGGCGACCGGGAACAGGCCAAAAAAGAAACGTTGCTTGAGGCTTTATCTTCAAGCGGATGCGGATGTTGCGCGATCCCGCAGCCTTGTGGCGCAATTAAGTCCTGTATAATAGAGACACTCGACTTTGGGATTCCACGTTCACGTGGGATTCCGGGACGCCGGCCGCTTTGCTGCGGCAGTTTGGGCAGCAAAGTGACGATTCGCGAATCTTTGGCGTCGCCCGGAATCGAGAACTGTCCTCACCCCAACGAAGGGTGTCTCGACCGGATATCCGGGCCGGGGACTTCGGCCGCCTTTCCAAGAGGAACGAAACCCGGCGAGACGCCTTTTGGCTTCTTGAAAGAGTTCAGGCGTCCCAAAATCCGAACGGTGCCGCACCGCTGCGCAGCTTTTTTGCGCGCCCGGTGCGGTTTTTATTGCGCGAGGGTTCACCCGGTCGGTGGAATCCGTTCGCGGTTTTCTACGCGGCTCGGCCCAATACGAGGCAGGCGTTGTGGCCGCCGAAGCCGAAGCTGTTTTTTAGGACGCAGCGAAGTTTCCGCTCGCGGGCTTCGTGGGGCACGTAATCGAGATCGCATTGGGGATCGGGGTCGTCCAGGTTGATCGTGGGGGGCACGACCTGGTTCTGGAGGGCGAGCGCAAGGCCACAAATTCCACGCCGCCCGAGGCTCCCAAAAGGTGGCCGAGTTGGCTCTTGGTGCTCGAGACCACGAGGTTTTTCGCATGGGCTCCAAAGACGTTTTTGATCGCGGTCGTCTCGGCCACGTCGCCTAAGGGCGTGCTCGTGCCGTGGGCGTTGATGTAATCCACATCGTCGAGATTGATCCCCGCATCGCGGATCGCGCCCAGCATCGCCCAACTTGCGCCCCGGCCGTGCGGGTCGGGAGCGGTCATATGCGAGGCGTCGGCGGACATGCCGTAGCCCAGGACCTCGCAGAGGATCGGCGCCCGCGGCGCTTGGCGTGCTCGTATTCCTCCATCACCACGACTCCCGCGCCCTCGGCCAGGACGAAGCCGTCGCGGTCGCGGTCGAACGGCCGGCTGGCTTGTTCGGGGGCGTCGTTTCGCGTGGAGAGGGCGTTCATGCGGGCGAAACCCGAGAGGCCCATCGGCGTGACGGCGGCTTCGCTGCCCCCGGTGATCATCGCATCGGCGATGCCGTGCTGAATCCAGCGGAAGGCGTCGCCCATCGCATTGGTCGCCGAGGCGCACGCGGTGGCCACGGCGCTGTTGGGACCTTTGAGACCCCACCGCACTGAGACGTTTCCGCTCGCGGCGTTGACCATCAGTTTGGGGATCATGAACGGCGACACCCGCGAAGGGCCGCGGTGGAACAGCTTGGCGTGCTGCTCCTCGATTTCGCCCAGGCCCCCGATGCCGCTGCCGATCATCACGCCGTAGCGGTAAGGCTCGCCTTGGGAAAAATCGATTCCGGATTGGGCAATCGCCTTATGCGACGCCACGACCGCGAACTGCACGAAGCGGTCCTGCCGTTTGACTTCTTTGGAGTCGATATCCAAATGGTCGACGGCCTCGAACTTCGAGATCTCACCGGCGAATTTGACTTTGAAATCTCGGCAATCGAAGCGTTGGATCTCGCCCACGCCGCTTTTCCCGGCACAAAGTCGATCCCAGAACTCGCTCGATTCACATCCGAGCGCAGTCACGACCGCAGCGCCGGTCACGACGACACGTCTGTTCATCCGTTAGCTCTTCTCTTCAATATAGTCGATAGCATCGCCCACTGTGCGGATCTTTTCATAATCGTCATCGGGAATGGTAATCTCGAATTCATCTTCGAATTCCATCACCAATTCGACGACATCGAGCGAATCTGCTTTCAGGTCATCTACGAACGAACTTTCCCGGGTGATCTCTTCCTTCGGGACGGAGAGCTGCTCGCTGACGATTCCGACCACTTTCTCTTCGACAGACACGTGTGTTTCCTCCGGACAGAATGAATCCGCGGGGATTCTGGCCACCGGGACCCCTGCACATGGAGGAAAATCTCATCGAGAACCTCCCTTGCGACAGAACTCCCGGACAACCGCAGATATACCCCGTTTCGGATTGTGTGTAAACGGCAATCAGCAACTCAGGTGCCGAAATCCAAGATAAAAAGGAACTTGGTCACTTTCGGTCCCAAGTCCCGCGGGTTTTCTAAAAGTTGGGCGTGGATTATCGATCAAACCTACGCGAAAAATTCTTTTACCACAACCGATTCTCACGAATCAACTCTCAGGGCGTGTTTTGTCCTTTTGGCGTCTCGGCGAGCGTGGGGCGCGAGCCCCATGTTCTCGTTCAACGATCGACACGTTCACTTTTGCAGCGTAATCATGGGACTCACGCCCCACGCTCGCCCCGTCTAATCTAATTCACTGTCTCACACGGAATCTTGCGATCGATGCGTTTCAGCAAGCCCGCGAGCACGCGGCCGGGGCCGATTTCGTAAAACTGATCGATGCCCGCGGCGAGCATCGCCCGCATGGAATCCTCCCACAACACCGGGCTGACAACCTGCCGGACCAGGAGCTCGCGGATTTCGTCCGGCGAGCGGTGTACGGACGCATCCACGTTCGACACCAATGGGATTTCCGGTTCCTTGATCGCCACGTCCGCCAGGGCTTCCGCGAGCCTGGCGTCGGCGGGTTTCATGATGTCTGTGTGAAACGCCCCCGCGACCGCCAAGGGCACCGCTTTGCCGCCGGCGGCTTCGATCAACGCGACCGCCTTGTCGCACGCGGCCTTCACGCCGGAGAGCACGATGTTTTTCGGGCAGAGATAGTTCGCGATATGCAGCGGGCCCGCGGCGTTGGCTTCTTTGCAGATCAGCCCCACCTGATCGCGTTCCAACAGAAGCGCGCTGACCATGCCCGAAGGCGTGGCGTCGGCGGCGGCTTGCATGGCTTCGCCCCGGCGCTTGACGACGTTGAGGCCATCTTCAAAGCTCATCGCCCCGGAAAACACGAGGGCCGTGTATTCGCCCAGGCTCAGCCCCGCCACCATTTCGCACGCGAGCACGGCATCGGGAGATTCCGCCCGGAGCATTTCGAGCGCAGCCAAACTCGTCACGAAAATCGCCGGCTGGCTGATGACCGTGGAATCCAACTCCTCCGCCGGGCCAAGAAAGCAGAGCTTCGCCAGGTCGTAGCCCAAGATCTCGGCCGCCTGGTTATAAAGCTCGCGGGCCGCGGGATATTTCTCCGCAATGTCCTTCCCCATGCCCACATGCTGAGCCCCCTGGCCGGGGAAGAGGAATGCTATTTTACTCACCGACAACTCCTTCAGGCGGGCGGACCAACCTTCGGTCGGTGCCCGCGTAAGCCCCCTGGTCACTCACGAACTGTTTAGAAATCTGCGATTTCAGAAATGGCAATTGCATCGCTGACTGATTCATTACGGATTGACGCGGCTTTAAGCGATCCACGAAACCAGGGGACTTACGCGGGCACCGACCGAAGGTTGGTCCGCTCGCCCTTTCAGTTCGAAACCCACTTCCAACTCCGCGACGATTTGGGCGTTGATGTGGCGGTCTTTGAAGGTTTTGGTGCCTTTGAGGGCGTTGGTGATCGTCACCGCGTTCGAGGAACCGTGGCAGATCGTGCATACGCCGTCGATCCCCAACAGCGGCGCGCCGCCGGTTTCGCTGTATTGATACCGGCGGCCGATTTCCTCGAAGGCCCGGCCCGCCGCTTCTCGTTCGCTGCCGAGCTTGGAAAGCACCTCCGCCGAGACGCTCCGCATCATGAACTCGGCCATGCCTTCGCTGACTTTGAGAACCACGTTCCCCACAAACCCTTCGCAGACGAGGACATCCGCTTCGCCCTGATACAGGCCCCGCCCCTCGACATTGCCGATGTAGCGGTCTTTCAGTCGGCTTTCACAGAGAACTTTGTGCGTCTCGCGGTAGAGATCGTTGCCTTTGCCTTCCTCGCTGCCGATGTTCATCAGGCCGATGCGGGGATTGTCAATGCCCAGCACATCGCGGGCGTAGATGGAACCCATCACGCCGTATTGATAAAGATGCTCCGGCCGGGCGGCGGGGTTGGCTCCCACATCGACCAAGATCGATCGCCCCTTCGCCGTGGGCAGGGCGACCGCGATTCCCGGACGTTTCACGTTTCTGAGGAACAGCCGGGTCCGCAAACCGGCCGCCACCACGGCCCCGGTGTTTCCCGCACTGACCACCGCATCGACTTCCTTCCCCGCCATCAATTTCCAGCAGACGACGATCGAGGAGTTGGGTTTTTTCCGGAGGGCGTCGGTGGGTTTTTCTTCCATGCCCACCACGCCTTCGGACGGGATGATTTTCAGCCGTTCGCCCGAATAGCCGGAGGCTTCGATCAAGGAATCCAGCACCGGCTGGTCGCCGACGAGAAACACCTCCAGGTCCGGATCGGCCCTGAGCGCGGTCAAGCACCCATCGATATTCGGCTGGGGAGCGTCATCGCCGCCCATCGCATCCAAGGCAATCCGCATGCGTTTTCATCCTTCAGGTGGCTCCCTCGATCGGCGAGGGAAAGCATTGAAAATACTCGAATCGCGACAAGAATCCCGACCCAACGACGGGTTGTCGCGGTAGAATCACAAGCCTCCTGGCATGTTACGCGAACCAAATTTCAACTGTCAAGGAGAGGAATTTGCGCGAGCAGGGTTCAGGGAAACCCGCGCGTTTTTTTCCCGAACAAAACCCTATGGCTGTGGCCCCGCGGCCGTTACGATTGGAGGAAAGGCGAATTGTTCTTGACGGGTGGGTGATGGCTGTGGAGCGTCCGGTTTATCTCGACAATCATGCGACGACGCGGGTCGATCCGCGCGTGCTCGAGCGGATGCTGCCGTTTTTTTCGGAACGGTACGGGAACCCTTCGAGCATCAGCCACGCCTTCGGCTGGGACGCCGCCGATGCGGTCGAGAACGCCCGCTCGCAGATGGCCCGCGCGATCGGCACCGACGAGCGGTCGATTGTGTTCACCAGCGGAGCGACCGAAGCCAACAACCTCGCGCTCAAGGGCGTGATGCTCCGCTGTCCACCGGGCAGCCATCTCATCGTTTCCGCGATCGAGCATCGGGCCGTGCTCGACCCGGCCCGGCGGTTGGAGCGATCCGGTTACCGCGTCACCGTTCTGCCGGTGAACCCGTTCGGCGAAGTGGACCTCGATCAGCTTTCGGAAAGTTTGACCCCGGAAACCCGGCTGGTCTCGGTCGGTTGGGCGAACAACGAAATCGGCACGCTCCAAAACATCGAGGCGATCGGCAATCTCTGCCGGGAGCGGGGCGTGTTGTTTCATACCGATGCCGCCCAAGCGGCCGGCAAGCTGCCGATGAACCTCGCGGAACGGCCGATCGATCTGATGAGCTTCACCGCCCACAAGATCTACGGCCCCAAAGGCATCGGGGCGTTATCCATCAACCGCAAACGCCGGGGGCTACGGCTCGAACCGCTCTTGGAAGGCGGCGGCCAGGAACGCGGCCTCAGGAGCGGCACCCTGCCCGTGCCTTTGATCGTCGGCTTCGGAGCCGCGTTGGAATTGGCGGGCGAGCTCATGGCAGAAGAATCCGTCCGCGTCCAATCCCTCCGCGACCACTTGTGGGAAGGCCTGTCGCAGAAGATTTCGGGGATTCATCAAAACGGCGATCCCGAACGTCGGCTCGCGGGGAATCTCAACATCAGCATCGAAGGCGTGGACGGCGATGTGCTGTTGACGCACCTCAAGGACATCGCGGTGAGTTCGGGATCGGCCTGCACCTCCGCCGACCCCGAACCGAGCCACGTGCTCCGCGCGATCGGTCGCGGCGAACACCTGGCCCGGTCCAGTCTGCGGTTCGGCCTCGGCCGATTCACCACCGGCGAGGAAATCGAGTTCGCCATCGGCTATCTCGCCGAGGTCGTCGAACGGCTTCGCGGATTGCGGGATTAATTGTCGGACTTCTCGGGCTGGGGCCGCGACGGGCGGCGCGGACGGTTGTTCTCGCCGCGACTGCGGTCCGCCGACCCTTGGATCCCCTCCGTGATTTCTTCCTTGGTGACTTCCCCATCTTTGTTCGCGTCCCAAGCGGTGAATCGCTCTTTGCCGCGTTCGGGGATTTCGTCGCCGCTGAGTTTGCCGTCCTTGTTCGCGTCGTATTGCTCCATAAAGCGTTCCGTCACGGCGGCGGCGAAGCCCGGGCGATTCGCCTGTCCCGGCCGATTGCCGTCGGGACGCGGGCCGAACAGTTCCCGCGCATCGAGGCTGCCATCTTTGTCGCGGTCGAGTTCGCTGAACTTCTCGCCGGCTTTCGCGAGTTCCTCTTTGGAGATTTTCCCATCGCGGTCGGCATCCAGGATTCGCAACAGCGGCGGACCGCCACCGCCAAATCCCTGTCCTGGTTGGCCGGCCGGACGTTGAAAATCTTCCTTGGTCAGCGACCCGTCTTCGCCTTTGCCGGCCCGCCGGAGCATGATTCGCACGAAGTTCTTTTCGCGGTCGGAGGAGACTTCCGACAGCGTGACTTTGCCGTCGTTGTTGGCGTCCAGGCACTTGAAGGCTTCTTCGGAAAACATGTTGGGACCGCCGGGAAATCCGGGAAATCTGCCGCGTTGGAACCGGCCGCCGTTGTTTTGCGGCTGAGCGGGCCGCTCGGCCGGTTGGTTGCCGGCGACGAATTCTTCCTTGGTCAACGCGCCGTCTTCGTTTTTGTCGGCCACGCGGATAAGCCGGTTAAAAAACCGCGCCGCTCTTCGCCGACTTCGTCTTTGGTCAGTTTGCCGTCTTTGTTGGCGTCGAGTTTCTCGAACAATGCCGCCGGCGAGTTGTCGCCTGGTTTTTCTTCCTGCCCCATTACCGAACTGCAAACCAGCCCCGCCAAACCGAGGGCACAAATGCCAATCGTCCAATGCCGTTTCATGAGAATCCCCTGTCCTTTTTCAAATCACACAAGTGGAACCGTAATTGCCATTTGAGATTAAACCCCGCCAACCCGCGAGAGTTTCGAGGATTTACACGGCATCGCATTCACGGCAATGGCCTTTGAGGAGAATCTCCGTCACGCGGCCGATTTGTTCGGTGCGTTTCTGCGTGGCTTTGCCGAACGTGATGTCGGAAAAACAGGTCACCTTGCCGCAATCCACGCAGACAAAGTGCGGGTGCTTGCCGTCGTTGGGATCTGCGGGATCGCGAATTTCAAACCGCCAGACGTGGTCGCCCAACTCCGTCCGCGTGACCAGATTCGCCTCGGTCAGGTCGGACAGATTGCGGAATATCGTGGCTTTATCAAAACCCAGCGGCACCAACTCGTCCGCGAGGTCGGCATGGGTGATCGGCGAATCGGCCTGGCGGAGATGCTTGAGCACCGCCAGCCGGGCGGAGGTGGAACGCAAACCGGCCCCGCGAATCAAAGCCCGCAGCTCCGCGACTTCATCTTGGATGGGTTGAAGGTTTTGTTTGGACATTATCATGCGGAAAAGAGCGGCAATCCAGGACAGGATCAATCACCAAAATCATAAACCGCCGCCCCGGCCTCGTCCATTGCAAAGCCGTTCCATCAAGAAACGCGTGCGGCCGATTTTTCGGTTCTTCCGCCCTGAGGCACGAAGGGCGTGGTCTTTGCGATGGCCACGCCCTTCGCTGAGGCTCAGGGACGTGCCACCCGAATCTACCGACTCTTGTGAGACACACTCCCTTGCGGAGGGGCGTGGCGGATTAGCTCATTTGGGACTCGGCGGCGTGCGAGGTTCGCAAAGCGGATTCGCCGAAGCGGAGGAACAGCGGGGGGATGACCAAGAGGTTTAAAAGCGTGGAAGTCGTCAAGCCGCCCAGGATGACGAAGGCCATCGGGTATTCGATTTCGTGGCCGGGCAGGTTGCCGCCGACAATGAGCGGCACCAACGCGAGACCCGTGGTAAGGGCGGTCATCAGGATCGGAGCCAAGCGTTCTTCCGCGCCGCGAAGCACGAGTTCTTTCCCGAAGGGCACGCGTTCTTCGCCGTGGAGATGGCGGTAGTGCTCGATCAGCATGATCCCATTCCGGGCCGCGACGCCGAGGACGGTGACAAACCCGATCAAGGAACCCAGCGAAATCACGCCGCCGGAAACAAACGCCCCGGCTACGCCGCCGATCAAGGCGAACGGCAGCGCAAGAAAGATCAACAGCACGAGTCTCCACGATTGAAAATCGACGTAAAGGAGTAGCAGAATCCCGACGATCGAGCCGATCGACAAATACAACAGCCGTTTCCGGGAGGCTTGGGCCTCGGCGTATTCGCCCAGGAATTCGGGATGGTAACCGCGGTCGAAAGAGACTTTCTCCAGCACGGTTTTTTCGACGTCGCGGGCCACGCTGCCCAAGTCCCGGCCGCTGGCGTTCAAGATCACATCGATCCGCCGGGAAGCGCCTTCGCGCTTGATGGAATTGGGAGCCGGCTCGACGGAAATGTCGGCGACATCCTTCAGGGGCACTTGCGCGCCGGAAGGCGTGTCGATCAACAAATTTCGCAGAGCGTCGATGTCCCGGCGGACGGATTTTTCGCCCCACACGACCACGCCGAAGATTTTTTGCTCTTCATAGATCTCCCCGACGCGGGTGCCGTTGATCCAGGTCGAAGTCGCGCTTAGCACATCGCCCGGCGTCAAGCCGAAGATCGCCGCGGCCTGCGGCCGAAACCGCACGACGACCTGCGGCACCAGGACTTGCTGCTCGACCTTGAGATTTGAGACGCCCTCGACATCTTCGATCGCGGCGGCGACCTCGTCGGCTTTAGCCCGGAGTTCGTCGAGTTCGGGACCGAAGATGCGAATCACCACCGCACCGCTCGCTCCGCTGAGCACCTCTTTGATCCGCTCCGTGAGATAGGTCAAAAGGTCGCGGTACAGCCCCGGATAGCCGTCCACGGTTTCTTGGACCTTCGCGACCGTCTCATCGTAGTTTTCGTTGTTGTCGATGCTGATCCACAGCTCGGTGAAGTTCGGGCCGACGACTTCATCGGCGGCGGCGGCTCGGCCGATGTGCGAGCCGAAATTCCGCACCCCGTCGATCCCCCGCAACTCCTTGCTGGCCCGGATGGTGACGCGGTCCATCGCATCGATCCCGATGCCCGGCTTCTCGACCCAGTGCATCAGAAAGTCGGTCTCCTTGAACTTGGGCATCAGCTCTTCACCCAACATGGGCACCGAAAAACACGCCGCGACGAACACCGCGAGCGTCAATCCGCCGACGATGACGGGCTGCGACATGAGTAAAGGCAGCACCCGCCGATATCCGCCTTTGAGCAGCCGCGTCAGCGGGGCGTCTTGCCTTCGCATCGCCGCTTTGGGGAGGAGCATCAACGACAACGCCGGCGTCACGGTGAGCGCCACGGCGAGCGAAGCCATGATCGCCAACACATAAGCCCCCGCGAGCGGCCGGAAGAACGAGCCCGCGAGACCTTCGAGAAAGAACACGGGGAGCAGCGTCAACACGACAATCAGCGTGGCATACACCACGGCGCTGCGGACTTCGAGCGATGCGCTCGAACACCACGCGAAACGCCGACTGCGGATTCGCGGATTCGCGGTTGAGCTTTAATCGACGAAGAATATTTTCCACGTCGATGATGGCATCGTCCACGACTTCGCCCAAGGCGATAATCAGCCCGGCGAGCACCATGGTGTTGATCGTGCCGCCGCGATAAAAGAGCAGCATCGCCGCGGCGGTCAAGGACAGCGGAATTGCGAGGCAGCTAATCAACGCCGCCCGCCAATCAAACAAAAACAGCGACAAGACGACGATCACCAATAAACAGCCGATGAGCAGCGACCGCGAGAGGTTGTCGAGGGCCCGCTCGATGAATGTGGCCGGTCGGAAGATGGTCGTATCCACTTCCACGCCGCCGAGGGCCGGTTTTAAGGCCTCCATCGCGGCTTCCACGTTGCGGGTGACTTCCAGCGTGTTCGCCCAGGGCTGCTTTTCGACGATCAGCATAATGCCCGGGCCGTCGTTGATGATCGCATCGCCGATCGGCGGGGGCGAGCCGATCCGCACGTCCGCCACGTCTCCCAACAAGAGCGGCGTGTTGTTGCGATGCGCGACGACCGTGGACTCGAGGTCGGATTCATTATAAATGGGGCTGACGTGCCGGATCGCGATCCGCTGGTTAGGCGTGTCGAGAAATCCGCCGGAGCCGACCACCGTCGATTGCCGGACGGATTGCACGACGGTGTTCAACGTGATGTTGCTGGCCCGCAGGCGGTCGGGATTGACCAGCACCTGAAACTGCCGGTCGTAATCCCCCCAGATCGCGACGTTGGCGACGCCTTCAATCGCCATCAAACGCGGGCGGATCGTCCACTTGGAGAGGACCGTCATATCCATCTGCGAAACCGTTTTCGACGACAGGCCGATCTTCATGGCTCGGCTCAGGGAAGACAAGGGCGGCAGGATCACCGGCTGCCGGGACGCGGCGGGCAATTGCGACGCGCTCAACGACAACCGCTCCTGCACGAGCTGCCGGGCGGTGAGCAAATCCATCCCCTGCTTGAAAATCAGCCGCACCGAAGACAGCCCTTCCACCGAATTGGACCGCACGGTTTGCACGTAGGGAATGCCATTCAAGGAGTTTTCGATGGGCACGGTGACCAGGCTTTCGACTTCGGTCGTCGATAAGCCGGGGGCTTCGGTCTGGATTTCGACCAGAGGCGGAGCGAACTCGGGAAACACATCGAGCGGCAAGTCATCCGCGGTGCGAATGCCGACGACCATCAACACAATCGCCGCCGCCAACACCAGCACGCGAAACCGGAGAGAAGTGGAAACCAGCCAGGTCATTTTTTCGCTCCAAATTCGGTGCCAAACAATTCGGCCGCGCCGGCGGTGACGACTTCGGTCCCCGCATCGGGGCCGTATTTGAGCGCGGCTTCGGTCTCGGTGGTGAAATCAATCCAGATGCGTTCCCGGCGGTATTCGTTCGGCCCCGAATGCACGTAGACCCAACTCGTGCCCTGGATGTCCCAGAGCACCGCGTCGCGGGGAATGACTTTTCGCGGTTCGTCGGTATTGAGCGGCAAGGTCACATCGACGCGTTCGCCGGGACGAAATTCGGCGTGGGGATTGGCGATCGCGAAATACAAATCCGCCGTCGCCGCGAGCGGATCGGCCGTGGGCGGTGCGGTGATCTGTTGGGCGGTGACGGATTTCGTTTGCGGCTGATCGAGCATTCGCACCTGCACCATCGAAGACGATTGAATCTGATCGAGCAGCCCCACATACACCGGCACGCGGACCCATAAGGTATCCAACTTGATGATCTGAAAGAGAGCGGCCCCGGCCGTGACATATTGCCCGTCCGCGACCGAGACGTTCTGCAACACGCCCGATTGCGGCGCGGTGATCGGCAGCGGCTTCGCGTCTTTGGTGGCTCCGGTCGAGGGCGAGGGATCGACGTCCAGGCGGATGTTTTCGAGGGCCTTCAATCGCTGGTTCGCGGCTTTGAGGGCTTCCTGGGCGATCGCCAACTGCGCCTTGGCCGTGTCCACATCCTGGGCCGGTCCCGCGCGGTCTTTCAAGAGCCGCTCGGCCCGGGCCAAAGCGATCTGGGCGGCTTTTGTCTCCTCTTCGGAGCGATTGACGTCCCCCGACGCCTGCACTTGAGCCGTCACCAAAGACACCTGGGCGTTCGCCATCTGCACGCGCTCGGCGGGCGAAGGCACGTAGCGCTCCGGCGAGAGCAGAGGGTTGATCGTTAAGACTTTCTCGCCCAGAGTCAGCTTGGAGCCGGGCAGCGGCGTGTCGCTGGACTGCGGCATCTGCACCGTTCCCGAAACGGGCGCGGTGACCATCAGCGAGGCCCCGTCGGGAAGCATCAACACCCCGCCCACCGTGCGGTGCCGGGGCAGCGGTTTGACGGCTAACGGCACCGTCTGGATCCCCAAGCGGGACTCGGCCTTGGGCGTGAGCGTGATGCGGTAGATGTCCCGCTCGTTGGGATGAACTTCGACCTTCGCCGGGGCGGTCTTCTCCGGCTTGGCCTTGGAACGTCCCGCCCCGCATCCCGCCGCGAAAACGGCGAGCGCCAGGGCGATCATTAACTGCATACGTTTCATGGCTGTCCTTCCCATCTAAGACCTGTAACCGTCGGGTCGTTTGGGACGAAGGATCAATTCGCGCAGGATCGCTCGGTCGATAATTGTCGCATTTATTAGCCGCAGGGCGCTAGCCCCGGTTCACGGTAAGAACCGGACGCTAGCGCGTTCCGACTGATAATTCGACAGCTTTTTCTCGAATGGTCCTAAGCTAAGTCGTCGCGGCGATTGGAAGCCGCCGCGACGAAAAACGCCTTCGGCCGAAAACTGGAATTCCCGCTTTGACCTGTTTTATCACAATCCGGCGGTGCGGTGCGACACCGGGCGGCACGGCGGCAGGTTGGGCGCGGCCGATTGCGGAGTGCCCGGCGCGTTTTCCTCGGTTGGAGCGGGCGGCAAATCGCTTTGCATCGGCTCCGGCGCGGGCGGCAGTTCGATTTGATGGCCGATGCTGCGCTCCATCTCGGCCAGCGCCGGGCGAGATCGGCCATCAAGGTCGCTTTGGTCGTTTGAGCTGTCAGGTTCTGCCCGACGGTTTGCAAGGTCAGCACATAAGACGCCCCGCCGCCTTCGAAGTTTTTCTTCGCGAGTTCCGACGCGTTCCGGGTCGCGGGGAGGATTTTATTTTCCACGAGGGTCAAGTTGTTCGAGGCCTGCGCGAGGCGGGCGCGGGCCACGAGCACGTCCTGTTGCACTTGATTGCGGACCGTGACGTATCGCCGCTTCGCGATTTCGTACTGGGCCTCGGCGATGGCGATGTTCCCGTGGTTCGCGTTAAAGATCGGAATGCTAAACCTGTTCCCCGGACCGATTTCAAATCCTTTGATGCCTCGGCTGTTGGAGTCCGCAATGCCGTCGATCGTGACGCTCTGCCGTTTTTGCAGCTTGACCCGTTGGCGGGCCGCCTCCATCGCATACCGCGCGGCGAGCAAATCGGGCCGCACCTCGAACGCCTCGGCCAGCACCGCCTCCGCCGGCGGAACTTCGACCGGGTGATATTCGTCCGCCACCGCGACGAGAGGCCGGCCATCCTCGGGAAGGCCCATTAGAAACAACAGCCGAGCGCGGGCCGCCTGCACGTCTCCCTGGAGACGGGCGATATCCGACTCGGCGTTGAGTTGGTCGAGCAGCGGGGCGACGGCTTCCAATTCGCTGATGGCCCCCGCTTCGTTTCGCCGCAGGGCCAGGCGCCTCAGTTCCTGCCGCAAGTCCCGCATTTCTTCGGCGACTTTCAGTTGCTGCTGGGCCATCAGCCAATCCGCATGCGCGAGCCGGGTGTCGCGGATCACGTCCAGTCCGTTCTGGACGAGTTGGTGGGCGAGTTGGTCCAGGTCGGCCTGGGCCGCCTTCTTCTGAGTGGGCTGAAGCCAAATCATGGTGAAGCTTTGGTATAAAGTATTTTCCAATTGCTTCACCCCGATGGGCCAGAAGCTCTGCAAGATGGGATCGGGGATTAATCCGGCGTTGTACAACTCGGCGCGCGAAAGCCCCAAGCCGGCCAAGAGTTCCTGAAAGGCCGCGTTGTTCCACAGCGCGACCATCACGGCATCGTCGGCGGTCACGCCATCGTCCAGGAAAACGCAGTCCGGCAACAGCACCTGGCCGGGTTCGGCCTCAGGGGCCAAGGTGAAATCCGTCCGGGACACGAGGTCTGCATTGACCGACGGCCGCGGCGACGGCGGCTTGGGGAGAAGGTAACACCCCGAGAGCCCCGCCAGGAGCAGCACTCCGGAAAACAGAAATCTTAATCCTCGAGTGAACAGGGCCATCTCGCTCATGGTGCGAACCATTTCCATCCCACGGAGATTCCCGCCTCAAACCTTGACGCTTCTAATGAAGAAATCGGTTGTGCGGATTTTCCGCATCAGAGGAAATGGAGGAAAATCACCGGCCTGGCACGCGACAGACCTTTAACCCATTGCCTTGAAACGACTTAGAAGTTACTAGGAGCTTCGTAATAATCCCCCGCCAGGGCGGTCTGAAACGGGGACGACCTTCGCGCAACGCTTGCCCGACGCCGGGGGCGGTTCTATTATCGCGGCATGACCCAATCGGTTTTCGTTCATTGGCTGCCCACGATGTTCTCACCCGAAGATTTGCGGGGCGGGGTTGCGGTGGTGATCGACGTGTTACGGGCCTCCACCACGATCTCCCAGGCTCTCGCCGCGGGGGCGGACGCGGTGGTTCCTTTCGGCCACGTGTCTGAAGCGAGAGAACGCGCATTGAGTCTGCCAGCCGGTTCGTTTTTAATGGGGGGCGAGCGCGGCGGCGTGAAGATCGAGGGCTTCGACCTCGGCAATTCGCCGGCGGAATACACCGCCGAAACGGTGGCCGGGCGGACGATTCTGTTCACGACGACCAACGGCACCAACGCCCTCGGGCAATGCCATCACGCCGAGCGAATCGTCATCGGCAGTTTCGCGAACTTGGATGCCGTCGCCAAAGAGGTCGGCAAAACGTTTCGCCCCGTGCATCTCGTGTGCGCGGGCACGGACGGGCGGGTGTCGGCGGAGGATGTGCTGTGCGCGGGCGGGCTCATCTCCGATCTGCAAATGTTGCGCGGGCGGCGAATCCTCACCGAGAACGATGCCAACCGCCTGGCGTTCGAGTCGTACGCGGTCCATTCGCAAAGCGAACCCGCGTTCTTGGAGGCCCTCCGCGAAAGCGCCGGCGGCCGCAATTTGCTGGCCCTGGGATATGAGGCGGACATCCGTTGGGCCGCGAAACGCAACCGGTTCCACATCGTTCCTGAATACCACCGTGAGACGGGCCGGATTCAGATTTCTTAAGCCTCCTCGGAGCGAAAACATGATGAACGATCCGCGTCGAATTTGGAACGTGCTCTTTCTCGGTCTGATGCTGCTTTGGCCGGGCCGGGTCTGGGCGGACGATCGTCCCAACGCCACGCGTCCGAACATCGTCACGGTGTTCATCGACGACATGGGCTGGTCGGACCTGTCGTGCTTCGCGGGAGACCGCGCGCGGACCGAGAATATCGATGCGCTCGCCGAGGACGGGCTGCGGTTTACGAACTTCTACGTCAACTCGCCGATCTGCTCGCCGTCGCGGGTCGCGCTTTCCACCGGGCAATATCCGCAGCGCTGGCGGATCAGCTCGTATCTCGCAGCCCGGCAGCTCAACCGCGATCGCGGCATCGCGCAATGGCTCGATCCCCAGGCCCCCATGCTGGCCCGGCAACTCCACAAGGCCGGCTATAGGACGGGGCACTTCGGCAAATGGCACATGGGCGGCCAGCGGGATGTGGGGGAGGCTCCGCTCATTTCCAAGTACGGGTTCGATCGCAGCCTCACGAATTTTGAAGGCCTCGGCCCCCGGGTGCTGCCGCTCAAAGACGCCTACGACGGAAAGCCGCCGCGGAAACACGACCTGGGCTCCGCGAAGCTCGGCCACGGACCGATCCGCTGGGAGGACCGCTCGGTGGTGACGGCGGCGTTTGTGAAGGACGCGGGCGCGTTCATCGACGAAGCCCAAGCGGACGGGAAGCCGTTTTTCGTCAACATCTGGCCCGACGATGTGCATTCGCCGTTCTTTCCGCCCAAGGTGCTCCGCGACAAAACCGACGAGTCGAAAAAAGCCCTGTACTATGCCGTGCTCGATGCAATGGACGAGCAGTTGGGCACGCTGTTTGACCGCATTCGCGGGGACAAGTCGCTCGCGCGAAACACGCTGATCCTGGTGATGTCGGACAACGGCCCCGAAGCGGGCGCAGGTTCGGCGGCTCCGCTCCGCGGCTCGAAGACCTGGCTTTATGAAGGCGGCGTGCGTTCGCCGTTGATCGTGTGGGGGCCGGGCTTTCTCGCCGACGGCGCGGCCGGGACGACGAACAAAACGTCCGTCCTGTGCGCTCTCGATGTGAACCGGTCGCTATACACCCTCGCCGGAATCGAACCGGAGCCGGGAGCCAATCTCGACGGCGAAGATCTGTCGGCCACGCTGCTCGGCAAGAAACAGGACAGCCGCACCGCCCCGATTTTCTGGCGACGCCCGCCCGACCGTCCGGGAACAAAACAGGAGGACAACCCCGACCTCGCCGTCCGCCAGGGCCCGTGGAAGTATTACGTCAACTACGACGGCAGCGATCGGCAGCTATACAACCTCGAGGCCGACGTTTCGGAAACTAAGAACGTTGTGGCGAAGCACCCGGACATCGCCGACCGTTTGCACGGGCTCGTCACCGAGTGGAACAAGGCCTTGCCCAAAGATGCGGGCGATCCCGCATGGAAATCCGCCGAGTAACATTGCCGGATGAATGTTCAAGAGCCGCGCACGAAGTAAGCGTTTTTCATGTTTCAAGAGCCGCGCACGAAGTAAGCGTTTTTCAGGGATTCACAAAACGCAAGACCGCTTACTTCGTGCGCAGGCTCAAGCCCATGATTTTGTAGCGATCATGGGCGGAGTGGCTATTTGCTCGAGAGAAAGCCGAACAACCCTTTGCGGGTTTTTTTCTCGTCGTCGGCATCGCCGTCGCGGGCCGCGGCGCTGTCGAAGCTGCGGGCCATTTTTTCCAGGGCCTTGGTGACCTTGGCCTTCGGGGCGCGGGTGATCAGCGGGACGCCGTTGTTGCGGGAATCGACCATCGTGGCGTAGTCGTTGGGGATCTGCCAGGTGATGTCGCGGCCGATGGTTTCGAGGGCTTTGTTCAGACTGATCTGGGAATCTTCGAGCCCGAGGCGGTTGACGACGATTTGAATTTTTTCCGCGAGCTCCTCGTTCAGATCGAAAAACTGCATCATCCGCACGACGTTCCGCAGGCAGGACAAGTCGAGCTGCGTCACGAGCAGCACCGCGTCCGAGTTTTCCATCGCCGCCAGATCGAGCGCCCCAAACGATTTGCTCACGTCGATCACCAGGTGCGTGAACGTGGCTTTGAGCAGCGTGAGCACCCGGCGGAGTTCGTCGGGCGTGATCGCGGTGGTGTTGTCCATTTGCACGGGGCGCGGCAGCAGGAAGGCCCCGCAGTCGTGCTTGGTCAGCGAGCGTTTGAGCAGCGAGTAATCCAGGCGAGTGATGTTCTCCGCCACGTCGTGGATCGTGTAATCGGGAATGATGTCGAGCCAGATGTCCGCATCGCCGAGGGCGAGGTCCAGGTCGATCATCGCGACGCTGTTGCGATCGTTCTGGGCCAGAATGCAGGCGAGGTTGATCGCCAGGGACGTGCAGCCCACGCCTCCGCCCACGCCGGCGACCGTGATGACCTGGCTCGACCGCACGCGTCCGTCGCCGCCCGGTCCGCCGCCGGCTTGTTGCATCCGATCGAGGGCCGCGAGGAAGTCTTCGATGTTTAAGGGGAAGTTCAGGAATTCCTTGGCCCCATTCCGCATGGCTTGCAGGATCAGGCTGCCTTCCTGGGAACTGCTGAGGACGAGCACGCTGGTGCTCGGCATTTCCTGGGAGAGCTTGGCGACCAGCATCAAGGCTTTTTGGGCGTCGGCGTCCAGCGAGACCAGCGCGATTTCGGGATGCGACTGCGAGACCACGTCCGTGAAGAATTCGTACCGCGAGCAATCCGCATCCAGCCACACCTGGTCGATGCCCAGGAGCATGTCCTTGAGCTGACCGCGCGTGGCATCATTGGGATCAACGATGGCGACTCGAACGACGTTTTTCATAGGATCACTTGCCCGCTTCCGTGTGACTAAGCCCGCGGCTTTTGAGGAGAAAGCCGGTATGGCGAGGCCTAGGACAGATCAGAAATACGTGGACGCGTGCCTTGGCTCAAAGCAAACTCCTTGACACAAGGAACCCCGGCCCGGCGAAAAGCCGGTGCCTGGATGTCTCCGGCCTCAACACAAAGTCAGAAATGAGGAACGCCGCCGGGAGGCCCACCGGTCGCCCCATCAATCCTAATCTCTGCGTGAAGTTTAGTTTCCGATGTTCCGCCGTCTGGGGATTTTGTTTTTCGCCGCCGGGATTTCCCTTGCCCGGGGGCGGATTGTCGGGGCTCTATCGGTTAGGTCATTTGAGGGATACATAACACATTTATCCGCCGCAGGGCGCTCGCCCCGGTTTATTGGAATAACCGAATGCGAGCGCACTGCGGTGGATATTTCTCGATCCATTCATTCGCCGCAGGGCGCTCGCCCCGGTTCCCAAAATAACCGGACGCGAGCGCACTCCGGCGGATCAAAAAAAAGGGGTCTTCCGGATCATCAGGGGGAACGGCGACGGTGTTAAAGAATCTCTTGTCCGCGATCTTTCACCTCCCCGCAGGGAGGTGAAATCCGTGGTTGAGCATCACCCAAAAAGATCATCAGCGTCCGCCCCCCGATTCGCCGGAAGAGCCAAAAAAAAGACCCGAAGCGCCGGCGGCGTTTTTGCCGGCGCTTCGGGTTGTCGTTTAAGAGAAGTTCTGTCGATCGGGCCGATGATTAGGGCGCGATGAGTCCCGGCCGCTCGGCGGGGGATGTCGCCTGGGCCCCTTCGACCCGGGATTTCGGTTTGTACTGATACCAACCGTTATAGGAGATGGGCTTGATCTCCGAGGAGCCTTCCGCATCCTGAGCAGGCAGCGGCGACTTGCGGAAGGAGCGGGAGTCGTTCTTCGGCGGGAGCCGCGGGCGGAGCCGAGGGAATCGGCGCCCCTGGCATGGGGGCCGTTTCGGGAAGCGGCATTTGGCCCGGTCCCATCATGTTCGAATCCGCCGGGAAGTCCATCATCGGCGAGTTGGGCGGGCATCCGCCCTCGCACACGGTGGCATAATGCAAGCGGCTGCTGGGAAGCCCGCCCATCTCGCACACGCCGTTGCAGCGGCCGCCGTAATTCGGCACTTCGATCATCCCGTCGCAAAACAGCTCTGTCGCGGTGGGCACCGAAGTGAACGTGCCGGGAGGATTGGGCGGAACCTGGCAGCGTTCCATGGGACCGGCGAGTTCCGGAGTGACCATAATCACGAGTTCCGTTTCCGCTTCTTCGTACCGGACCCGGCGGAACAGGGCCCCGATTCCGGGGATTTCGCCGAACAGCGGAACCTTGTTCGTGTTGGCGAGCCGCCGGAGCGACAACAGCCCGGCCAGCATGTAGGTTTGACCGAATTCCATTTCGACCTGCGTGTTGACCCGGCGGGTCGTCAAGCCGGGAGCGGTGATCCCGCCGATCGTCACCGAGTTGGTGAAGTCCCGCTCGCTGACTTCCGGAGCGAGTTCCAGCCGCACGCGGCCGTTTCCGAGGATGGTGGGCACGGCTTCCAATTGCACGCCGAACTGTTTGTACTTGACCGAGTTTCGGCCCAAGCCTTGCGGAACGACCACCGGAAATTCGCCGCCCGCCAGAAGGTTCGAGGGCCGGCCGTTGGATGTGTTCAACGTGGGTTCGGCGAGAATCTTCAACAAGTTCTCCTGCTTAAGCGCTTCGATGAAGCCTTGGAACAGGGAGCTGTTATGCACTAGCCCCGCCGCGACTTGGGCGGCCGACAACGACTGTTGCGAGAAGACGTTGCCTCCGCTCGAACCGAATCCGCCCGGCAAGTTGCTCAACTGCGTCAACTGGCCCACGGTGTTGGACAGAAACTGGTTATTGTCGAGGAACAAGAAGTTGAGGCCCAACTGCCGGATCTTGGAGCGTTGGACTTCCATCACTTTGACTTTCAAAATCACCTGCTGCGCACCGCCGACCTGCATCTGGTTGAGCACGCGGGGATAAAACTGCTCGGCGATTTCGACGATGGCGGTGATGTTTTCCGGGCGGGTCACCCAGCCGCGCAGGACGACGCTGTCTTTGACGGCGACGGCCTTGACCGCGGAACCCGGAAACAGCCGGTCGATGTAGGCTTGCAGATGGCGGACATCGCCCGCCACGAAGGTTTCGACCGTGTAGATCGCGCCGTTCTCATCGGCGAAGACGATGGTGGTCACGCCCGGAGCGACGGCCATGATCCGAAACTCGGTCGGAGAGGCCGCGGCCACGTTGACCACGGCGGGGTCGAATCCATCCACGCGGACAACCCGGCCGGGGAGTTTGACAATTTTCGTGAAGCGCTCCACGATTTGCATCGTGGATTTTTCTCTGTTCACCACGACGACGGGGTCATTCAAGGACGGTTGAGGCTCGTCGAGCGCAAACGCCGTACTGCCGAGCCCCGCCAGGCCCAGGCAAACCGCCCCAATCGAAAACAGACGCCTCACCGCCTGCAAGCGGTCCCAAGTTTTTAATTGCATCCATGCACCTCAGGGTCTGGTACGGACTCGCGCCTGCCAGCGGCAATTCCCGCAAAAGGACGCGAATCAAAACACCACTGTGAATCTTTACGCGACCGGACCCATGTGGCCGGCCCCCCAGTTTGGCTTAACGCTTTGGTCTCCCAATCTGAAACCAAAGCAAAGCCCGAACCACTTCTTGGATCGCGGGAAGCGATGAGCCCTTGTGCTTCCCGCGCACCCGGCTCCGCTCAAATCCGCAGGTGGTGCCAAACGGACTCACTCGGCCCAAGGTTCCCAGCTTCAAGCCTAAAGCTTTGCGAGGCTGGAAAACCCTTGACCGAGCTGTTGAGTCCGATGGTAACGCCTGTTCGCATTAGTGGACTTGTTCGGATACCATTTCTTGTATCGTCTTCCAGAGGTGGGAGACTTTGGTTGGCTCTTCCTTTGTTTCGGGTTTCTCGGGCGGTAATTCGACTTCCTCGATCCTTACTTCTTTCCCTGTGTAGATTTGGATTTTCCACATTTCCGGCGCAGGCTCCGCTGGAATTTCCGGTCCCGAGGGCTCGGCTGGGGGAGTTCCCTGCCCCGCAAGTTCCCGCTTTAATGCTTCGGCGATGTTTTTGGGATCCGGTGCGGCCATGACCCGCCGCTCCTTCGCGCCCTCGTCGAACTCGCCGGTCCGCTCGCCGAGTTGCGTCTCGACATCGTCGAAGAAGGAATCGTCCACCATCGCCGGCTTCGCGGGATCGTCGTCCGTTTTGTGCCGAAGCGCCAAATGCAGCGTGCCTTTGCTTTCCGCAAGCATCAACAGGTTCGCCTGATCCGGCGTGACGAGAAGAGAGATGTTCTTGGCGCTGACTTCTTCATTTTCGCCGGGAAGCCCCGCGCGGCGGTTGTCGACCGAGAAAACTTGAATGAATTCCAAGACGGCCTTCGTGCGGGTGATCATGCCCTTCTTCGTGCGGGATTTGTAGGTCACCAGCACGTCCACGCGGTCGTCCGGCTGGATCTGGCCGCTGTGCGTTTTTGTGGGATCGACCGAAACCGTCACCGCCCGCATCCCGTCGGGAATTTCGCTGGAGGCTCCGAACACGCCTTTCTCGCCCAGCTTCGCCACCATGAGCATTTCCCCCGACACGGCCGCGCCTTTGAGCGCCCGTTCGACGTATTGCTCCTCGCTGACGACGGCGCCTTCGGGAATGGCGTCCTTGGGCCATTTGCGGAAGGACACATTGGAATCGTCGAGCGGAACGCCCGGCGGGATGTCCGAAATCGCAACCAGCACCTGGCCGTACTCTGTTTCCGTGCCCCGGTTTTGGGACATGACCTTCTGCACGCTGTACATGGCAAACAGCCCTAGGCCGATCGCCACGGTAAATAAAACCATGGACTTCATCTTCATGGGAGGAATCTCCTGGAATCGCTATTCGAGAGGCAAGACAACCGAACGGTCCTGGCATGCTCGTGAAGTGTTCGGGTGGGCTCTCCCCGGAAGGAGAGGGACGATCGAGGGCTTTTGACCCTCTCGTCCGGCAAATTAAACGTTCGGCCCGGCTTCCATTCGACAATCCGCCGGCTTACATCAGACCGGCGAAGAAAAAGTAGCCAATGGAACCGACACAGATCGGAATCCCATAGGGCAAAAGGAACATGGTGGGCTTGCGATCGGCGGCAATCCTTGAGAGTTCCCGCGGATTGCGGATCGTAAGCCATTCGCTCACGATGGTGAGAAAATTGCCATAGTGCTTGGTGAAGTTTTTCGTATACCAGACCATGACGACGGCCATCACCGCCCCCACGATCGTGGTCGTCGCGAAAGAATACAAGGTGATCTGCCAGCCCAGCCAGGCCCCGATGCCCGCCATCAGTTTGACATCGCCCGCGCCCATCCCGCCCACCGCATACAAGGGGAGCAGGCACAACAGGCCGACGAACATGCCCACCAAGGCCATCCCCAACCCGGCGCCATCAGCGGCCCAGACGTTGTAAATCAATCCGCTGAACACCATCGGATAGGTGATCCAATTCGGAACGCGGAGTTCCTTGCCGTCGATGTACGCGGCGACGATCAGAACCAGGCAGACGAACTTGACGTGCCAGTTTGTGAGGAGAAGCGTTTCCCAATCCATTTTTCCGAAGCCTTTCTAAAAAATCGCGAACCGCGCCGAGACGTTGTTTTTTCCCTTGCCCACTGTGTGCCACCGGCTCCGCCAGTGCGCTCGGCCAGCTGGCAAATCCAGTGGCACGCATTTTTAATCGACTTGTCTGGAACACACGTTGGAATCTAGGTTACGGCGGTGCCGGCCGCGAAAAAATTACAAATCAAACTCGGCGCCCCCGGACGATCCCGCGCGAAACTGCCGGTCGAGCGGGTCGTGCCGGTGCGCTGGACCCGGCCTTATCGCCCACCATGCACGAAGGAAAACCACGTCACCATGCCCACGAGCCACGGCGCGAGCTCCCAGAACGACAGGGACGAATAATCAATCCAGAATGGAAACATGAAATCACCCTAGCTTGCAAACAGAAAATGGGTGGCATGGACGTACCTGTCTGTCCGGAGCCGCGTTCTCACAGACAAGAAGGTCTGTGCCACCTGGAAACGAAAGCCGAAAAAAAACCTTGGCACATGAAAAACGGGCCGGGCTGTTCCAAACTCGGTGATCCCGCGTCTGGACAGCCCGCCCCGGTTGTTCGTTCGGCACATCCCGCGTTACGGCATCAACCGGACGCGGGCGGCCGCCCCGATTACGTCAAGGCGTCGCGAACGGCTTCAAACTTGGTGTTCGCGTTGGTGCCGACGGCTTGGATGGCGGTCAGACACACGACGACGATCAAGGCCAGCATCACGGCGTATTCGACCGCGGTCGGGCCGTCTTCGGAAGCCAAGAAACGCTTGATGCTCTGTGCGAAGTTTTTCATTGGTTGTCCTCTCATTAAAACGTGTTCCACAGGAACGATGTGAGAAAGCCCGCCGCCCGTTTGTTGGTTGTCACCCCAAGAGGCGTCTTTCCCCAAAAAACTCAACCTCACAGCGAAGTTGAACTCAATGTCGTTGACAGCACCCGCAGGTTGCTGCCCACCGCCCGCATTTTGAACTCCCGGAGAACAGTCTGCCGACGCCCTGCGGAAAAGCCGGCAAACCACAGCGGGAGGAGTCGCGAAGAAGCCCTGCTCCAGGTTTCAGTCCCGGCGATAAGCGTTCTCCGCGTTCAATTCAAACGTAGGTCAGGAATGAGAGAAGTCAAAATGGAAACTTGAGAATATTTCGGGAAAATCTATCGCGTTGAAAAAAATGCAAGGCGAGCGGCCAGCGCCAGCGGGCTGATCTCAGGAAGAACCAACACGCCCCAACCCGCACAGGCGAGCGGCCAGCGCCAGTTGGCTGGTCTCATCAAGACCCAACACACTCGAACCCGCAACACAGGCGAGCGGCCAGCATAAGCTGGCTGCTCCCGCAAGGAACCTACAGAAAAGCCAGTTTTACGTAGAGATAGACAGCCACTACATATGGAACGAATATAAAGAGAAGTGCGCAGTACCGAACAGCCTTGGAATTGGATTCAACGAAACACCACGTTACAGCAATGACACCAATGCTACAGAAAAGCCATCCAACCGCCTCCCAGGCAGCCGAATACGCGTGATCCAGCGGGAAAAGTGAAGCGGTCAAATACTGAAACCACATCCAAACTGCCGGCAAAGCAATTAGCAACAGGCAAACTGCCCAGCCACTCTTCTTGGGCCTGGTTTCCCCAAAGGGTTCCACGGACTTATGCTTTTCGTTAGAATTCACTCGTCATCTCCGTAACCACCATCGGCGGGGCTGGCGTCAGATTGTCGGCGGGTGATGTGAAGGAAATCGCCGAATTTGAGATTGACCTCTTGGCCGCCTCTTTTTGAGCCGCGAATGGCCGCAGAATATTTCTTATGCCGGACCAATTAAATCGTCGTGGCAAGATCCTGTATTGTAGTATCTGGATATTGAGCCAAGCGGCCTGGATTTCCTCATGGCTTTGGGGGTTGACGAGCAAGCCCTTCACGCTGCTCGGCATTCTTATGCTCGTTGCTTCGATGTTGAGTCTCTGCTTGTTTGTGCTGATTCAAACGAATCAAACCGCCAGTGCCCTGTTGGCAAAGAGAGACATGCCCTCTGGCGAGGTTTTTAGGAAGCTCATTCTGCCGACATTTGCGCATTTTGCAATTGCTGCACTCATAACGGTCGTGTTTTATCAAATGGAGATTTAATTCCCCGAGTCGCCGGGAAGTGCAAAACCACCTGATCCAACCGCACCGGCACGCGTTTCTACCGAATGCGAGGCCTGCCGAAAATGTCGATCAAGAATCCCCGAACTTCGCGGGGTGAAAGAATCCCCAAACCTGATTTCTCGCCGTCGAAGACACGGCTGCTCATGCAATGCCGTGAGCATGCACGCTCCGAGATAGACGAAGGTGCCAAGTTGGCGATTTCAAGAACCGTCCCGCGCCGACACAGTCGGGGATTCCTCCTCCAGCCCGCGCTTAAAACGTTCGATCTCATTCGTCCAAAGCCTTCGGTCCGGCGGGCATTTCGCAAGCACCTCCTCGGCTTCGTGAATCAGGCTCAGGCTGTTGTTCGAGTCGCCGTCTTTTCGAAAGATTGCCGCCATGTCGATCAGGGAACGTCCCAATTCAATCCGGCGGCCGAGGTCCTCGGGATTTTTTTTAACCAGTTCCCGCCGCAGCAACAGTGACTGATGAAGATGCCGTCGCCGTTCCAGATCATTCGTTTCGTTTCGCAAGAGATGCGCCATTTGCCAATGGGATGTGGCGAGGTCGCGTTGATAAGTCGTCGTGGCGGGATGTTGTCGGTGAAGCTCACTCAGAATTTCATTGGCGCGTTGGTACGATTGCCGCGCCACGTCCTGATTCTTCATGGACCCCGCGACGCGTCCCATAGCGAGCAGGGTTTGGGCGAGAGTTTTGGCGGAGTCGGGCATGTCGAGCTTCCGGCGGACGAGATCCTCGCAAAGGTCCCGGGATAATTCGAGATATTCCGTCGCCTGTTGGGGATCACCTTGTTGGGCATGGGAATAGGCGATGTTGGCATAGCTTGCCGCGAGCATTCGCGCGAGTTCGCCATTGTTCGAATCCCGCTGGGAAAGTTTCTCAAACATCGTTCCCGCCGCTTCGGAATTCGCCCGCATCGACTCCCAGTGTTTCGTGGAGCGATCGTATCCGGCGAGCGCGTGATAGGCGTAACCCAGTTCGCGCTGATAGCCGGCGTTGTCGGGGTTGTCGGCGCAGAGAGTGTTCCAAACTTCGCGAGACTGCTGCCAGGAGGTGATCGCCTCCTCGGATTTTCCCATTTCCAGTTGCAGAAGCCCCATGTGATTCAGCGTCTTTGCCAGGTAGTATTGGTGCTTTGGTTCCGAGGGATTCCGCTTCACCAAACGTGCCCAGATGGCGAGGGATTCGCGGTAGGTTTCCAGCGCTTTCGTTTTGGAACCCGTCGTTTGCAAGATGAAGCCCATTTGGTAAAGGGTGTCGGCGGCGTCGGCCTGCACGGCCTCGTCGTCGCCGTGATGTTGCAGCAGCCGGCGGTAATACTTCAGCCCAGTCTCCAGAACTTCCATGCGCAGCGGTTGGAATTGGGGATCATCATATTTGCCCCCCTCATATAAGACCGAATGGATCTCTTGAATGGCCAGGTGCGAATCGCGAAAACTCTCCTCTGCCAGGTTGTAGTTGGATTCGGAGGCGCTGCCACAGCCAGGTGACGACCGAAATCCCGATCACGAGCGCCAGCGCGAGTGAAATGGCCAGCGCGGACACCACCGGCTTTCGCCGCAAACATTTCGTGAGCCGCCGCAACGGGCCGGACCGCCGAGCCGCAACCGGCTCATCGGCCAGAAACCGCCGCAAATCCTCGGCCAAGGCTCCGGCGGATTGGTAGCGGCGGTCGGGTTCGAAATCCATCGCTTTCAGACAGACAGCCTCCAAGTCGCGCGGCACATCGCGGCGGAGCCAACGCGGAGAAACCAATCGCGACTCCGTCACTTGCCGGAGAGTTTCGAGGTCGGTGTCTCCGCCGAATGGCAGCCGCCCGGTCAACAGTTCGTAGAGAATCGCCCCCAGCGCGTAAACGTCCGTCGCCGGCCCAATGCGATCGCCTCGCCCTTGGGCTTGTTCGGGGGCCATGTAGGCCGGAGTGCCCAGAACGGCGCCGGTTCGCGTGGCCGCGGGAGAACCGTCCATCAACTTGGCCAGGCCGAAATCGGTGAGTTTCGGTTCGAAGGGAAACGGCTCGCTCGATTCCGAGTTCGGCAACGGCGCCAAAAGCACGTTCGCGGGTTTGATGTCGCGATGCAGGATTCCCCGGCGATGGACGTAATCGACCGTTTCCGCCAGCGTTTTCACCAGCGTGACGGCCAGGCGGATTGCGACGGGGCTCTCCTGATCCTTCCGCCAGGTCGCCAATGTGGGACCGCTGCAATATTGCGAGGCGATGTAACAGGCCGGCCCCAACTCGCCCACCTCATATACGGGCACCAGGTTGGGGTGAGCCAGCTCCGCCACCGTTTGGGCCTCGCGCAGAAACCGGCTCCGGAGTTCAGCCGACGCCAATGTTTCCGGACGGGGAACCTTCAGCGCCACGTCGCGCGCGAGCACGGGGTCCTTGACCAGATACACGATGCCGTGACTGCCCGCGCCCAGGGTCCGCAGCAAGCGGAACCGCCCGATCTTTCCGAACGCCGCGTCGATTGCCATCGAACCCTCGGCATGTTCCGGACGGGGTTGGCGGCGGTAATCGATTGTCGATTCCTCTGCGTCCGATGGGTCGACCACAACTTCTTGGCGGAGCGATTCGAGCCGCTCCAGGCAATGACGGGCTGCTTCCCACTGGGAGCCAAACGCATCGAGCCGCTCCAGCTCGGCCGGATCCGAGACGGCACCCTCTTTCAGAAGCGCCTCATGAAATCCCGCCAACAGCGATGCCAACCACAGTTCCTCGTTTTGCCGGTCAATGCTCATCGAACTCCCTCAGTTCCCGCTGCAAGGATTCCAAAGCCCGGAGCCAGAGCTTCCGCACGGCGTCCGGCGAACGCTGCATCTCGCGGCCGATCTGAATGAAGGACCGCAGTTCGAGATTTCTGGCGATGATGACCGAGCGGTGGTCGTCGCTCAGACGATCCAGCGCTTCGCGCAATTCGCGGTTTTTCTCCCGCAGCCGCGCCAACCAGCTGGGCGACTCGTTGGGCGCGGGAAGTCGATTGACGACAATGACTGCCGAACCCTCACCCACCGAAAGCGAGATCTCGCGGTGCACATTTCGCTTCGCGAGCTTCCGATACTTGCGGGTCGCATCGCGGAGGTTATTGAGCAGAATCTGCCGCAGCCACGTTAGCAGATCGTCTTCGCTCCGGCCCTCGAATTTGGGGAAATCCCGGTGGGCATCGAGAAACGTCTCCTGAACCAGGTCCGAGGGGGCAACCTTCGGCCGGAGGTCCGCGTGCAATTCCTGGCTGGCGATCAACAGCAGGTATTGCCGGCAGTCCTCCAGCAGTCGGCCCAGCGCTTCACGGGAACCGTCACGCGCGGCGGCAATCGTGTGCTCCATAAACGCTTCTCCACCCGGTCCGCGCAAGCTGCCGGACGAGAACGCTGGGAAAAGGATGCGGCCGAACAAACCCATCAGCCGCCGCCGGGAATCCTCCTACTATGCCGGCGCGGGAAGCCAAATCAAGCGAAAACCAGGAATTTTCCAAATCCGCGAATTTCAGAAATTTTTCCCGGCTGGTTCGGAACCGGAATTTCGCATAGGGAAAAGACCCACGATCGGCTCAGATTGCCCGATTTGTCCTCGGTCCCTCTACTCAGACTTCCAATTTCATTTATTCCGACGGAAAAGGGCTCACCGATGCTCCTCGCCCCCTGGCTCAAATCGCTCGCCTCGCCATCCCGTCGCCGCCCCGCCGCCCGCCGCTCGAATCGTCCGCAAACGGCCGCGGAAGTGCTCGAGGATCGCACACTGCTGTCGGGCGCCCCGGTGGCGACCATCAGCGGTGCCGAGTCTACCACGGACGGGGTTCCATACACTCTCGAACTCTCCACGCTGAATGCCGGCACGATCTCCCAGTGGACCATCAACTGGGGCGACGGAACGCCGTTGCAAAACGTTCCCGGCAACCCGTCCTCCGTAGAGCACACCTTCCACGGCGCTGGCAGCACGCACGTCATCCGCGCTGCTGCGACAGACGAGACCGGCACATTCGATGCGCTTTTCGCAGATGGCGACCTGGTCATTCCCGGTTACACTTCGCACAACGTGCTGCGTTACGACGGGGACACCGGCGCGTTGATCGACGTGTTCGTTCCCTCGACGAGCGGTGGGCTGCGCCATCCCGTGGGCGCTGCATTCGGTCCCGACGGAAATTACTACGTCGCCAGTTATGCGGCCGACGACGTCCTGCGTTACGACGGCCAAAGCGGCGCCTTCATCGATGAGTTCGTCCCCGCCGGGCTCGGGGGTCTCGATGGCTCGCTTGACGTTGTCTTCGGCCCCGATCGCAACCTGTACGTCAGCAGCGCGATCACTGACAACGTTTTACGCTACGACGGCGCGACGGGTGCCTTCATCGACGTCTTTGCCTCCGGCAACGGGCTGAACGATCCGCGAGGACTCATTTTCGGCCCGGACGGGAATTTGTACGTCAGCAGCGAGGTCACCGACAGCGTGGAACGGTTCGACGGGGATACCGGGGCTGCTCTCGGTAGTTTTGTTCCTCCCGGCAGCGGCGGGCTGGATTTTCCCGAGGGATTGCTCTTCGGGCCGGACGGCAATCTCTACGTCGCCAGCCGGGCCACCGATTCCGTCCTGCGGTACGACGGCGCGACCGGCGACTTCCTGGACGTGTTCGTGCCTTCCGGCAGCGGGGGATTGAATGCTCCGATCGACATGGTGTTCGGACCGGACGGCAACTTCTATGTCTCCAGCTTGAGTTCTAACGAGGTGCTCCGCTACGACGGTCTGACGGGTGGCGTCATCGATACGTTCATCAACACGGCATCCGACGGACTGACGCTGCCAGCCTATCTCAACTACGAGCCGCTTGCAGTCACGGTCGAGCCCAGTTCGTTCGTGGTCACTAACACCAACGACAGCGGCGCCGGTTCGCTGCGGCAGGCGATTACAGATGCCAACACCGCCCCGGGCGATTCGGAAATCGTCTTTAACATCCCCACCACCGATGCAAATTTCGTGGATGTCGATTCCGGCCTGGCTGGCGGGGACGCGGCTCCCGATGCCTTTTTGATCCAACCACTCACCGACCTGCCGGCGCTGAACGACCCCAACGGCGGGACCACCATTGCCGGACGGACGCAAACCGCATTCACCGGCGACACGAATCCGTTCGGGCCGGAAATCATTCTCGATGGAAGCCTGCGCAACGGAGGGAATGGTCTTGTGATCACGTCGGACAACAATGCCGTTTTCGGCTTGACCATTAACCAGTTTCCCCTGGTGGGCATCAAGATTCTGGGCAACAATAACTGGATTGCTGGCAACTATGTCGGCCTGGACGCCACGGGAACCATCGGGCAGGGAAACGGGAGCGGAGTGAACCCAGGAATCAACGTAGAAGCTGGAGCGAGTTTTAACCTGATTGGAACCAACGCCGACGGTGTGGACGACATCCAGGAACGCAACGTCATTTCGGGGAACTTCGGCCGGGGTATCGGCATAAAGAACCTCGGAACCAGCAACAATGTCGTCGCTGGAAACTATATTGGCACGGATGCGACCGGAACGTTTGCCCTGGGGAATACCGGTCCTGGTGTTGCGATCGACGCTGGCGGCTCCAATGGCTCAGGTGCGACAGACAATCGCATAGGAACAAACGGCGACGGCAATCATGATGACGTCGAGCACAACGTCATCTCCGGCAATCTGGCGATCGGAGTCGCGATTGGAGGAGCGGGAACCGATCGGAACATCGTGGCCGGAAACTATATCGGCACCGACGCCACCGGGACACTCGCGTAGGCAATGCCGGGGATGGAGTATTCATCGGTATGGGTGCCCAGAATAATCGGGTCGGCAGCAACGGCGACGGGGTTGGTGATGCCGAGGAACGCAATCTCATCTCCGGAAACGATCAAAACGGCGTGGACATCCTCGACACGGGCACCTCCTATAACATCGTCGCCGGCAACTATATCGGCACGGACGTGACCGGAACCGCCGCGCTCGGCAACGGGGAGAGCGGCGTGCTCATCCAGACCGGGGCCCAGTCCAACCTCATTGGTACCAACGGAGACGGCGTGGGAGACGAGGCGGAGCCGCAACATCATTTCGGGGAACGGATATCGTGGCGTACTAATTCAAAGCACAGGATCGGACCACAATGTCATCGCGGGGAACTTTGTCGGAACCGATGTGACCGGTACATTCGCGCTGGGCAATGCGGACACGGGGATTTCGATCACCAATGGGCTTGGGAACATCATCGGCGGTTCCTCGGCTGCGGACCGGAATGTCAGTTCGGGCAACGCCTACGGTGTCGGTATTGGATCGAGTGCCACGGGAACGCTTGTGCAAGGAAACTTCATCGGCACCGACCTCACCGGTACCGCCGCCCTTGGTAATGTCTATGACGGAGTGCTTTCCGACAGTGGGGCGTATTAAACGTTATTGGAACCGATGGCGACGGAATCAATGATGTCAGCGAAGGAAATCTGATTTCCGGCAACGGACGTGATGGCATACAGATCGTTGGCTCCGCGGGGCAATTCACAATCGCGGGCAACTTCATCGGGACCGACGTCACCGGCACCGTCGCACTGGGGAACATGGGTGACGGAGTCTTAATTACCGGTGGGTCCGCGAACAATGTCATCGGCACCAACGGCGACGGTGTGGCGGATACTGTCGAACGGAATGTCATTTCCGGGAATGGCTTGCATGGCGTCGAGATTGTCAACGCGGGTAGTGACGCGAATGTGGTGGCCGGAAACTTCATCGGCACTGACATCACCGGCACGGCCGATCTTGGAAACACCTACGATGGAGTGGTCGTCTGGCAAGGATGCAAGGCAATCTTATCGGCACCAACGGCGACGGAGTCGCTGACACCGAGGAACGCAACATTATCTCAGGAAACAATCGGCACGGCGTGGACATCCTCAGAGCAGGCACGATCAATAATGTGGTGGCCGGCAATTACATCGGCACCGACGTCACCGGCATGGCTGATCTTGGAAATCGATACGACGGCGTGGTCGTCTGGCAAGGGGCGCAAGGCAATCGCGTCGGCACCAACGGCGACGGGGTTGGTGATGCCGAGGAACGCAACATTATCTCAGGAAACAATCGCCACGGCGTGGACATCCTCAGCGCGGGCACCACCAACAATGTCGTCGCGGGCAATTTCATCGGCACTGATGCGACCGGGACGGGCGCCATTGGGGAATAGCAAGAATGGAGTATTGATAACGAATGGGGCCACGAACAATTTCATCGGCACCAATGGCGACGGTGTCGGTGATGTCGCCGAGCGCAACGTCATCTCCGGAAACGCGGTGGCAGGGATCGACATCAATGGCGCAGGGACGGACAGCAACGTCATCGCCGGGAACTACATCGGCGTCGATGTCACTGGGGGAAATGCTCTTGGCAATGGGACGCCGGGACAGTTTGTCGCGCCGGGGGTTATTATCGAGGCTGGTGCACAAGGCAATCGCATCGGCACGAACGGAGACGGTCTGGCCGATGCCGCGGAGCGAAACATCGTCTCCGGTAATGTGGCGCGAGGCATCGTGATCACTGATGCCGGCACCGACCGGAAATATCGTCGCCGGCAACTTTGTCGGGACTGACGCCTTGGGGACGATCGCCGTCGCGAACGGCGTGCATGGCGTCGAGGTCCGCTTTGGGGCGAAGAATAACCTGATCGGCACGGATAGCGACGGTGTGGCCGACGCCGCCGAGCGAAACGTGATTTCCGGAAATGCTTTGGACGGAGTGTCTCTATACGGTGCGGGAACCGAACAGAACATTGTCGCTGGCAACTACGCAGGAACTGACGTTACCGGCAGGAATGCCCTGGGCAACGGTGGACCGGGAGTGTCGATCAACGCCGGGGCTGCGAGGAACCTCATTGGCACCAACGGTGACGGTGCACATGATGACGCCGAGCGAAATATCATTTCGGGAAACGCCAGCTATGGTGTCGTCATTTCTGCGAGCGGCACCGACAACAATACCGTTGCCGGGAACAATATCGGCACGGACGTGACCGGAACCGCCGCGCTCGGCAACGGGGCGAACGGCGTGCTCATCCAGACCGGGGCTCAATCCAACCTCATCGGGACCAACGGCGATGGCGTGGCGGACGCCGCCGAGCGCAACGTGATTTCGGGGAACCAACTGCACGGCGTGGAGATCGTGAGTTCCGGCAGCGACCAGAATGTCGTGGCCGGCAACTTCATCGGCACCGACGTGACCGGCTTAGCCGATCTTGGAAACCAATTCGACGGCATCCTTATCTGGCAGGGAGCGCAAAGCAATCGCATCGGCACCAACGGCGACGGCATCGCTGACACCGACGAGCGAAACATTATTTCAGGAAACGATCGCCACGGCGTTGACATTGGCAGAACAAGCTACGATCCAACAACGTCGTCGCCGGGAACTATATCGGCACCGATGTGACCGGGATGGTCGCCTTAGGGAACTCCAGTTACGGAGTATTGATTAATAATGCGCCAAACAATCTTATCGGCACCAACGGCGACGGCGTCGCCGACAACGCCGAGCGGAATGTCATTTCCGGAAACCTGAATGAAGGGGTGAGAATCTCCAGTGCCGGAGCAACTCAAAACGTCATCGCCGGGAACTTCATCGGCACCGACGTGACGGGCACGGCGGCTTTGGGCAATGCGTCGCTGGGCGTGCATATCATCGGCGGTGCCTCGTCGAATCTTGTCGGCACGAACGGCGACGGCCTTGGCGATGCCGCAGAGCGAAATGTGATTTCCGGGAACGCGGGAAGCGGACTGCGGATTCAGGGTGTCGGGCACCGATGCCAACGTCGTGGCCGGCAACTACATCGGCACGGACGCCAGCGGGACTCTCGCCCTGGGAAACAGCTTTAGCGGCGTGGCGGTCTCGGGCGGAGCGCAATTCAATGTGATTGGAACAGACGGCGACGGCGTGGCGGATGCCGCCGAAAGGAACATCATCGCTGCCAACGTTGGAGAAGATGGCGTGCTCATTGAGAACGCCGGCACGGATCGCAACATCGTCGCGGGGAACTTCATTGGCACGGACGTGACCGGCAGCGCGGCACTGGGAAATGGGTTTGGCGTCGTCATTTCCGCTGGGGCTTTTAACCGTATCGGCACCAACGGCGACGGCGTGGCGGATGCCGCCGAGCGAAACGTCATTTCGGGAAATGCTTATTCGGGCGTCGATATCCTGGGTACGACCGCAAACGACAACATCGTGGCCGGAAACTTCATCGGCACGGATATTACGGGCACGGCCGACCTTGGGAACGCGAACTTCGGAGTCAAGATTACAGGGGGAGCCTCGAATAACCTCGTCGGCACCAATGGTGATGGCGTTGCCGATGCTGCCGAGCGAAACGTCATCTCGGGAAATGCGAATGCGGGGGTCGAAATCGATGGCGCTGCGTCGAACGTGATCGCCGGGAACTTTCTTGGTACGGATGTCACAGGAACCATTGCCATAGGCAATGTGCGCGGCGTGCGGATTCGCGGCGGGGCCAAGGACAATCGCGTTGGGACGAACGGCGACGGCTTGGCTGATGCCGCCGAGCGCAATTTGATTTCCGCGAATCTCTCGCATGGGGTGGAGATCACGGGAGCCGGCACCGATGAGAATGTGGTGGCGGGCAACTTCATCGGCACGGACGTGACAGGCACGCTCGCACTGAGCAACAGCGGGGTAGGTGTCAGAATCAGCAGCGGGGCGCAGTCAAACCTCATTGGCACCAATGGCAGCAACGATCTCTACAATGAAAACGAGCGAAACATCATCTCCGCAAATGAAGGCGGAGGCATCGGTATCAACGGAAGCGACTCCAACGTTGTGGCAGGAAACTTTATTGGAACCGATGTCACCGGCAGTGTGGCGTTTGGCAATGGTCCCTCGACCACGATCAATATTGGCATCGGCGGGGGAGCGCAATTCAATCGAATCGGAACGGACGCAAACGGGATTGCCGACGCTGAGGAACGCAACGTGATCTCCGGCCATGTCCTTTGGAGCGTGAACTTGCAAGGGACCGGCACGAATTTCAACGTCATTGCCGGAAACTTTATCGGCACCGACGCTACCGGGACGGCTGCGGTCGCCAACGGAGCCGGTGTGACCATTGGTGTCGGGGGAGCCGGCGGAGGCGGTCCCAAGTTTAACCGAGTGGGCACCAACGGCGATGGAATAAACGATCAAGCCGAGCGGAACATCATCTCGGGAAACACTTCGGAAGGAGTGCTACTTGGGAATGGCGGCACTGAAGAAAACCTGGTGGCCGGCAACTTCATCGGCACGGACGTGACCGGCACGCTGGCCTTGGGGAACGGGACCGGCGTGCGCATCAGAACCGGGGCCGCGAACAATGTCATCGGCACGAACGGCGATGCTGTCGGCGACGCGGCGGAAGGCAACACAATCGCCTTTAACACCCTCTCCGGCGTTGCAGTCACAGGGGCCACCACCACCGGCAACAGCATCCGGGGCAATTCGATCCACTCCAACGGCGGACTGGGCATCGACCTGGATAGCGATGGCGTGACGGCGAACGATTCCGATGACGCCGACGCGGGGCCGAATGATCTGCAGAACTTCCCGGTGATCCTCGCAGCCAGGCCGGGAGCGACGACTCATGCCGCGGGGGCCCTCGATAGCACCCCCGATAGCGGGTTCCTTATCGAATTCTATGCCAATTCCGTCCCCGATCCGAGCGGTGATGGGGAAGGCCAGCGGTACCTGGGTTCAACCATCATCGTCACCGATGCCGCCGGTCACTCGGACTTCACCATCGATCTCTCCGCCGCGACCAGTTCCGGTGAATGGATCACCGCCACCGCCACGGATGCCGCCGGAAATACGTCGGAGTTCTCGGCCTCGGTCGCTGTCGACGACACGCCGCCCCAGGTGCTGGACATCCTCGATATATCGCCCGATCCACGGAATGTCGGCGTTTCGGCGGTCGAGGTTTTGTTTTCCGAACCGATCGACGTGGCCACGTTGGACGCGGACGACCTCACGCTTGCACTGAACGGCGTCGATCAGTTCTTAACCGGGCCTCTGACGTTCACACCCTCGATTGGTGATTCCAACCTCGTCACCATCGGCGGTTTGGAAATCCTCACGGGGGCCAATGGGACGTACACGTTGACGGTCGACGGGACGGGTATCACGGATTTGGCGGGCAACGCCGGGTTTGGGTCGGCCT
This sequence comes from uncultured Planctomycetaceae bacterium, assembly GCA_963815195.1. GTDB lineage: Bacteria > Planctomycetota > Planctomycetia > Planctomycetales > Planctomycetaceae > CAWAVN01. The sequence goes on along the minus strand of CAWFGE010000021.1, from coordinate 99,198 downwards.
CGGACTCGTGGTTGATGGATACGATCGCCCCCCTCAGCCAAGTCAACGCTTTGCCTCGCCGGGCGACCAGCCTCACGTTCGACGTGAGCGTCACCGGCAGCGACCCGGTTCTTACCGGCGGGACGCCTTCGGGGCTATCAGCGTTCGACGTCTACGTCTCGGTTGATGGCGGGGCTTATACGCTCTGGGCTACTCTGCCGGCCGGCAACCCCGTTTCTCTCTTTACTGCTCAGAGTAATCACACATACGCCTTCCAGAGTTTCGCTCGCGATTTGGCGGGCAATGTCGAGACCAAGCCCACGGCCGTCGAAGCCAGTACCTACGTGCCCGACTTGGACCTCCCACTCACACAGGTGGACTCCGTCGACGCGGCGACCGCGACTTTCTCGGTGAACTTTTCCGGAAGCGATTCCGGCGGAAGCAAGCTGGCCTTTATCGATGTGTTCGTGTCGATTGACGGGGGCGCGGCACAGAACGTCGCCACCGTCAACACGGGCGGAGTGGCGAATTATTCCGGCATGCTGACCTACCAAGCCATTGCGGACGGAAACTCGCATTCCTACCGCTTCTACACGGTGGGTATTGACGGCAACACGAATGTGGAAGCCGCTCCCTCGGCACCCGCCGACGTGCTCGTGAGCACCACGTTTGCCGCTCCCCAAACGCTTGAGGTCGTGAGTTTCGACGTGCAGAAAGGGGCCTTGCAGCGATCCTACGTCCGCTATCTGGACATCACCTTCAACACGGCAACCGGCCTGCAAGAGATTGTCGATAGCCTGACGGACGCCGACGCGTCCAACGACCGCATCCAGTTGACGCAGTTCGACCTCAACGGTGGAAACGGCACGGCCCGGACGCTGACTTCCTCCATGATCCAGATCGTCGGCCAGACGATTCAGATCGACTTCGGCGCGGCCGGCATCGGCGGGAACCCCAACTCCAACGTGGGGGATGGTTATTATGGCCTCACGCTTGACCTCGACGGCAACCTCACGCCGGACACGAATCTCAACTTCTATCGCCTGTTCGGAGACACCAACGGCGATCGGACCGTCAACAGCATCGACCTGACCAATATCAACGCCGCCTACGGACAAAGCGGCCCCGCGTTGGATGCGGATATCAACGGCGATGGACTGATCAACATTCTCGATCGGCTGTATACGTTCCGCGCTTTGGGACGCAGCATCAACAGTGCCCTCTTGCTGGACGATTGAACGTGATGCCTTACCGGAATTATTCGCTTTTTGACAAACCCGCCTTGGAGAATTGAAGATGCAACTGCGTTGGTCCACTACCCTTCTATATATGGTGACTTTGGTCTGCGGCTTCAACGTCCCGACTCAAGCCGGCTTTATTGTCTCAGTCAGCGACCTCGATCTCCAGCCAGGTGGCAGCGGGTTCGTGGATGTGATGATCCAAAGCGACAGCGGCAGCCCCATGAATCTTAGCGCCTACAACTTCGAGTTCCGCATCGACACGTTGGGTGCCACACGGCTTGAATTCGTCGACCCCCAACCCGACCCCCAACTGACCGATTCGAGTTATGTGTTCTCCGGCGATAGCGCTGACGCGTTCTTTTCTGCGCCTGTGGGAGCGGTTAGCTCTCCTGTTGTGCCCCATGACACCTTCATCGGCGGCGACGCGACCTTGTCGGGTGCCGACGTGTCGGTCAGCGACCCCAAACTGCTCGCACGTCTCGACGTCACTACGGTAACGTCTCTGCCTCCCGTGGCGGGCGATCAATTCACAATCAGCCTGATTTCCTCAGACAACACAGTGTTTCTTGACAGTTCATTTAACAACTTCACATTTGAGTCATTGCCTTTCGACAGCACGCCGGGCACGGTCACAATCACTCAAACGGTCCCCGAACCCTCCGGCCTGTTGCTGCTATCCCTAGGTGCGCTGTGTCTGCTATTTGCCGCCTCGCAATCCAAAGCAAGATCCAAGGCCTATACATAATTGGCGGGGGTGTCTGACAACGAGGCAAGAGCCAGTAGCAGGAGCCCAATACCTTTTATTCACACCAGTCGCTATGGCACTGGTCCAATTCGTGCTTGTCTTGCTTGGAGATCGCCATCGGTTCTATCCTCGTTTGTTATCTCGGCGGTGTCGGCCTGCTGCAATTGGATGCTTGCCTCATTCCTCAACCGTTTCGGCCCGCTTAACCTCGTTGAGTGTCATGCCGTCTTTGTTCTTCCAATCCACCCAGCCGTTCGATGTCCGCCCCAGGACCACAGCAGCGGCACCGCTCGGCGTATTGAAGAGATAATCCTGGGTGAACCGAAGATGCCCGTCTTCCTGCACCAGAACGCCGCTCTCGACGAGCTTTTTCCGCATTGAGGGAACTGTGTCTTGGGCAGAAGGGACAACTTCAATCCGGGCAATGGCACCGGCCCTGACTACGAAACCATCTTCGACCAACTCGCCAACAGCTTCGGCGTCTTTGCCCTTCAAATAGAACTGTTCAGCAGCATCGTTCTTGATGATCGGCTCGAAGACGGGATAGCCCAGCGTAGCGAGGAGAGTTGCGAGCGTCTCAAATCCGTCGAGAAGATCGGCTTCCATCGGCTCAGGGACGAACGGCTTTGAGGGAATCTGATCGTTGTTGAGGGCGTAGCGGCCGATCTCCTTGGCCTTTTTAACGCAGTAGTATTCCAAGTATCTGATGTGGGCCTGGGTGAAGCTGTGTGTCTTGGAAATCACGAGGACGGCGGTCTGCCAGAAATCCTTCGTGCTGTTGTGGTAGTCAAGTCGTTTGCGTACATCCTCAGTCTGGCCGACGTAGACAATAGGCTTGGCTGCTTCCTCGGAGTCGCCAAAGAGGAAATACACGGACAAATGATCGAGTTCAGGGCGGGCTTTCGCCGTGGCTAGATCGCTGCGGGGAATCAACACGGCCTGTACGATTCGGGTCGTGAGTTCGGCGATTCTGATCCCACGAGGTTCGCCCGTGGGCAGGAAGATTTGCAGCGTTTTTGCGTTTGGGTTGGTCATTCATCGAATCTCGCTCAGCGAAGTAGGGTCCGCTGTGCGGTCCGCTGTGCGGACCATTTTCATTGCGTGCCCGTAAGAAAGATTGCAACAAGGCAAGCCCGATTCTGCAAGCCTTTTTTATGCGACTGCGAACAAACTCAACGGTCCGCGACTTGATTTATTTCCGAGATTGCCAGTCCTTCAGGCAGCGGGCGGTGGGGGAATCGGGCGTGTGGGCAATCTCCTCCGGCGGGCCTTGGGCGAGGAGTTGGCCGCCGGCTTCCGCTGCGCCGGGGCCGAGGTCGAGGATCCAATCGGCCTGGGCGATTAAATGTAAGTTATGCTCCGCGACGATTACCGAATGTCCCACGGCGAGCAGATGGTCGAAGCAGTTCAGTAAAGTTTGAATGTCCGCGGGGTGCAGGCCGCTGGTGGGTTCATCCAATAAAAACAGCGTGCGGGAACGGTTGCTGCCGGTCAAAAACGAGGCCAGCTTGAGCCGTTGCGATTCGCCGCCGGAGAGCGAGGCCGTCGGCTGGCCGAGGGGCAGATAGTCGAGGCCCACATCTTTGAGCACTTGAAGGCGTTTTTGCAGCCGGGGCTGCGTGCGGAAAAACGGGAAGGCCTCGGCCACGGTCAAATCCAAGACCTCGGCGATATGGAGGCCCCGGTAGCGGACGCTCAAAATCTCCGGCCGATACCGGCGGCCCTGGCATAGGGGGCAGACGATTTCCAAGTCGGCCAGGAACTGCATCTCCACCCGCACCGTGCCCCCTCCGGCACAATTCGGACACCGCCCGCCCGACGGCGAATTGAAGCTGAAATCCTTCATTTGAAAACCCAGCCGATGCGCTTTGGGGGACTCGGCAAACACGCGGCGGATGTCGTCGAATGCTCCCAGATAGGTGAGCGGATTGCTTCGCGAACTGCCGGTGAGTGGGGTTTGATCCAAGAGCACCACGTCTTCAATCGATTCGCCGCCATCCAGGTTCTCAAAACCCATTCGCACATCGCGGGGGATCGGCTGACCCAGGGCGAATTGCACGGCCGGGTAGAGAACTTGCTCCAACAGCACCGTCTTGCCGCTGCCGCTGACGCCCGTGATGACGCACAGGCAATTGAGCGGGAACGTGGCGGTGATCCTCTTGAGCGGAAACCGCTTTGCCCCGTGCAATGTGAGGACCGAATCCGGCCGGGCGGCGGTTTGTCGATACGGCCGGCCGACCGTCGCCGACCCGCTGAGATACTGCCCGGTTTGCGAATCCGCGTGAGCGGTGATTTCGCCCGGCGGTCCTTCAAACACGACCCGCCCGCCGTCCCCGCCGGCTCCCGGTCCCAGATCGATCAAATGGTCGGCGGTTTGTAGAAACGTTTCCGCGTGTTCCACGACAACGATCGTGTTCTCGGCCTGCTTGAGGTTTTGAATTGCGTGCACGACACGTTTGCAGTCGGCGGGATGCAGGCCGGCGGACGGTTCATCGAGCACGTACAAACTGTTGACCAAGAGGTTTCCCAGAATCCGCGTCAAACAGGCTCGCTGCGCCTCGCCGCCGGCGAGCGTGGCAAGCGGCCGATCGAGCGAGAGGTAACCGAGATCCAAGTCCAACAAAGCCTGCGCTCGCGATTCCAATTCTTGAAGCACCACATTGAGCAGCCGGCGTTCGGTTGCCGTCAACGTTTGGGAAACCGCATTAGCCCACGCGCGAAATTCGCTCACAGGCCGGCGGGCGGCCTCCGCGAAATTTGCTCCGCCCATTCGCACGGCGAGCGATTCCGGCTTTAGTTGTTGCCCCTGGCATTCCGGGCACGAGACCGAGGAGAGCCAGCGGTTCAAGAAGGCTTGCACCGCGGGCTTATGGGAGTCCGCTTGGAGTTCTGCAAACAACGGCCGAAGCCCGGGAAATTCGTGATCGGGATCGCCCTCCGTCAATAAAATAATTTGCGCGTCCGACAATTCGGCAAACGGCATATCGAGCGGAACGCCCGCGAGTTGTGCTTCTTTTAGCCACTCGGCGAATCGGCTTTGCAGCGGCGATTCTTTGAAACAGGCGATCGCTGCATCTTCCAATCGAAGAGCCGGTTCGGGGACGAGTTGCGCAAGGAAAATTCCGCAATCGTTCCCGCGCCTTCGCACCGGGGACACGCCCCGGCGGGACTGTTGGGGTTGAACAATCGCGGCTCCGGTTCCGCAAACTCCCGGCCGCAGGTTTCGCACCGCAGTTGATCGCTGTACCGGTCCACCTGCCAAGTCTTGCCATCCAGGAGAAACGAGGCGCCGTCGCCGGCCGTCTCCTCCCGGAAGAGCACGCACCGGCCTTCGCCGGCGGAGAAGGCGAGTTCCAGGCTGTCCAGCAATCGCTCGTCCGAGGTTTTTCCGGCCGTCACACGATCGACAATCACCAAGACGGGTTCCTCCTCTTCACCGGCCGGCAGCGGATCGGATTTGAGATTCCTCGTGCGATGATCGACGATCGCCCGCGTAAATCCCTGCTCGATCAACCCCTCGGCGAGTGTGGTGTTGTCGTTTGGCGATGCCGGCGGCAACGGGGAGGGAAAGGCAATTTGAAACCTTTGACCGGCCGGGAATGCGTGGATGTCTTCCAGCACCGTTTGCGGCGTTTGTTTTTGGACCGGTTGGCCGCACCCGGGGCAGATGATTTGCCCGGCTTTGGAAAACAAGAGACGGAGGTAATGCGAAATCTCGGTGATGGTCCCCACCGTCGCACGCGGCGGAAACGTGCGGGCGTTCTGGCGGATGGCAAGCGCGGGCGGAAGCGGGTCGATGTGGTCGGCTTCGGGCGCGGGCATTTGCTCCAAAAACCCGCGGGCCTTGGGCGAGAGGCTCTCCAAATACCGGCGTTGGCCCTCGGCGAACAACGTATCGAACGCCAGGCTGCTTTTGCCCGACCCGCTCACCCCGCTGATCGCCGAGATGTGCCCCCAGGGAATCGTCACATCGATCCCTTTGAGGTTATGCACGCGAACCCCGCGCAGTTCCATCATGTCTCCCTTGTTCGATCCAATATTTCCGGCCGCATCCATTATAGGAACCCTTCGCGGCAGGGTGGCTGGGGGGCAAAGGATTGTTCCGAGGAAAAAGGGGATTTGAGGCCTGGGGCCGGGTGAGATTTTTCTCGCCCGGCCCCAGGCCCAGCATTCGCAATTCACGCGTTTTTCAAAGGAGGATTTGCGCCCCAGCCACCCAAACGGTCACCGTTTGAGTATTATAGGAACCCTTCACGGGCTTCGCCGGGGACGACATTGGCGAAAATCTTCAGTGCCGCTTTGGGCCGATGCGGCCGGTGGACGGCGACGGCGATTTTGTGCTGTTCGTCCGGCTCGTGACGATAGAATTGCCAATCGCCGGGGCGATCGTCCATGTCGGCGGCAAAGGCGATGTCGATGGTCTCCCCCATCACGTCCGGAAACCAGAAGCTCGCCAGATCCAACGACAATCCCAGCCCGCGGGCTTTGATATAGGCTTCCTTCTGCGTCCAGAAGCGGAAGAATGCCTGATCGCGCCGATCCGCCGGTAGCTGTTCCATTTGCGAGACTTCTTCTGGAGCAAAAAACCGGCGGGCGAGCTTGAGATGATCGCGGGGCGTGACGGTCTCCACATCCACGCCCACCTCTCCCGCGGCCGTCACCGCGCAGGCCACCATGCCGACGGTGTGGGAGAGGTTGATCTCCAGGTGGATGTTTGCCGGTGGGGCCTGGACCGCGGGCTTGCCGAGCAGAGTCCGCGTGAACTCCCAACTCGCCGGCGGAACCCGTGCATATTCCGAAAGGACCGTTCGCATAAGCCAATGGGCGAGGATGTAGGACCGGCGGTCCTTCGCGAAAGCAAATCGCTCCGCCCGCGATTGCTCCTCGGCGGAGAGGATGTCTGCGGACATCTCGGCCAGTTCCGCATCCTCAAACCGTTCCGTCGGCAGGAACCAGAGATGAACTTCGCGGGCGAGATTATTCAGATCGGGCATCGAGCAGAACCATTTCATCGAGACCGGAGGCTAGCGCCGACCGCCCAGATTTTCAAACACGTTCTAACCCGCCGAACCGAGCAGTTGCAAGGCGAGTTTGATGGCTCCGAGGACGGGATCGGTCACGGGCACGCATTCCGCAACGCAAAGGTTCTCGCGCGCAGCTGATCGATGAGCCGCTGCTGTAAGGCCGGAGTGTTCAAGAGCAATCCGCCTGTGAAGCAAACGGGCGTCGGCGTTTGATCGAGGCCGAGCTTTCGGGCCGTGGTCGCGACCAAGAGGGCCAATTCCCGGGCGGCGGTTTCGATAATCTCCACCGCCGCCGGTTCGCCCGCCGAGGCTGCGGTCGTGACCACGTCGGCGAGCGAAGCCACCCAAGCTCGATCGCGCTTCGAGAGGTAAATGGTTTCCAAGAGGTCGTTCGGCTCGTTTAGTCCCAGGCGGTCCAAAAAATCGGGAAGCAGGCGGGTCATCTCCCGCCGGCCGTCGGCGGCGCGGACCGCGGCCCGCAAACCGGCGAGCGTCACGGTGTAGGCGCTGCCCTCGTCGCCCATCAGATAACCCCAGCCCCCGGTCCGCGTGGCCCGGCCGTCGGCGGTTTGCCCGAAGGCGATCGATCCCGTGCCGGCGACCAGCCCGATGCCCCAGCCCTCCGAGGTTCCCGCGGCGAGCAGGCCCACGGAATCGTTTGTGACTTGGATGCGTCCGGCGAGGCGCTGCGATTTGGCCCACTGGGTGATGAGGGCTTCTTCTTGGATGCGGTCCACCCCGGCCATCGTCAGGCAGGCGGCCGCGACGGGTGTGCTTTTCCGGCCGGCGTCTTTCCAGGCACCGCCCAAGGCTTCCAGCAGGCTGGCAAAGGTCAGATCGAGCCCGATCGCGTGCAGATTGGACGGCCCGCTCGCCCCGCGTCCCAGGATGTCAAATTCACCATCGGGCCGAGGCGAAGCGATCCACGCCACGGTCTTGGTGCCTCCGCCTTCCACCCCAATCAGCCAAGGGGAATCCCCGGCGTTCGCGGAGGACTGCGACATCATCCCGCCTTCAATTCAGGTGGTTTTTGGTCGGGTTTCTCAAACCTTGATTTTCCGCCGTTTCAGTTTGCGGGCCTTGGCACTCGCGGGCCGGCGGCCGTGGTTGGCTTTTTTGAGTTTGCGATTCGTTTTCGCCATGATCTGTCTCCGATATTCTGCAAATATTTGGGGGGAAACGGGAAGAATCGAACAGGAAATTTTAGCAGCCGCACCAGGCCGCGGAAAGTCGCGAATCGATTTTCTGGAAAGAATCGCCGGCCCGCAATTCGCGCCGGGCGGGAAAATCGGGATGATCTTGACCTCCCGCCCGGGGCTTTTGTATGTTCCCGGCCCTTTCTTGATGGAATCCCCATTTTCGACAGATTGCGTGTGCTCGGATGCGAAACCTCATTTGGCGGGGCGGGTTGATGGTTGCGCTTTTGGGGGCGTGCCTGTGGTGCGGGAATCGTTGGATCCGCGCGGACGAAGCCGAGGTTTCCCCAACCGCAAGCCGGGGCACCCGCGCGGGCGTGTTGGTGCTGAACACCGGCCAACTTGTGGAAGGCCGGCTGAGCCAAAACGCGGGCGGATATGTCGTGGATTTGCCCAAGGGCAGTTTTCTGGTCCCGTTCGAGCGAATCAGCGTGGTCGCCGACGATCGGCACGACGCCTACGAAAAACTCAAGGCCACGCAGCCCACGCCCACGCCGGATTTCCAGGTCGGTTTGGCCCGCTGGTGCATCGCCTGGAAGCTGTTTGACGAAGCCCGCCGGGAGCTGCGCGACGCATTGATCGCGGATCCCGATCACGAAGAAGGCCGGCGGATGTATGCCGGGCTCGATCGGTTGCTGCATCCCGAGCGGGTGGCGTTCGCCAAGCCGCAGCCGCCGGCGAAAACCGCGGAAGGCTTTCAAAAGTCGGAACCGGAATCGCTCGCGGGCTTGTCGCCGGAACTCGCCAGGCAGTATGTGATTCGCGTGCAGCCGCTGTTGCTCAACCGCTGCGGGAACGCGGCCTGCCACGGTCCCGCGTCGGGGCAGGAATTTCAAATCACGCACGTTCGTCGGAGCATGAACCGCCAAACCATGCAGAACCTGGACAATGTGCTCGGGTTTGTGGATATGTCGGCCCCCGAGGAAAGCCGGCTCCTCAAAACCCTCGCCGGAACCCACGGGCGAAATCGGCGGCCGATTTTCTACGGGAGCGCCGGCGAGCAGAACCTGGAAACCTTGAAAGACTGGATCGCCCAAGTCGCCAAAGAGCAAAATGCCGAGTCCAAGGGTAAACCCGTACTCAACAAATACGCCAGGCTCGACCAGGATTTGGAACCGGACGAAACGTTGATTCGAGGCGCTCCCGAAGCCCCCAAGCCGACCGAACCGGCGGAACGGACCGAACAGCAAAAGGAAAGGCTGCTCAATTCCATTTTGGAAAACAAACAGCCCGACGCCTTCGATCCCGCAGAGTTCAACCGCAAATTCGGCTTGAAGAATTGACCGCCGTCCCCAATCAAAACAGCGGCGGCTTGCCGAGCTTGCGGCGGGTGACCGCCCATTGCCCGGCGTGCATCGTCCAGTGCGCGGGAAGCATCACGAACAGGTGCGCCACCGTGGGGCCGAACATCTGATACTTTTCGGGCATCGGCTTGTCCAGGTCCTCCTCGCTGAGGTTCTCGAGCGCCGCGGCCGCAGCGGCGTTTTGCTCTTCGGCGAGGCGAATGAGATCCGCCTTGGAATCGAACGCGGCGGGGTCGTCGCTTGCCGCGGTTTCCTTGGCGTACCGCTCGGCAAAGCCCTCCGGCAGCGCGGGCATCGCGCCGGGGCAGACGGTCTCCACCAGCCCGCGCTCCGAAGCGATGATGTGCCCCAACTGCCATTTGATGTGATTGGCCCCGTCCACCGGGCGGACGAGCATGTCTTCGTCGGTCAAATCCTCGAGATAAGCCTTCCACACAAAATCCGGCACCACGGAAGCCGCCTTGATCGCCTCACGAGCATTCATCACACGCACCCTTCAAAAAGTGACAAAAAATAGCGTTACTTCGACCACACAATTCTGGCAGTCAATTGAGACTCTAGCAACATTGCCGGACGCCTTCGACGATGACGCGTTTGTTTTATGCCGATTCGCCATGTTAAACCAGCAAGCGATGCACGAGTTCGTAGGATAAAAACGACGTGAGGTTGGCGAGGAGGATCGCCGCCATGTCCCGGGCGACGTCCCGCCGCGTTGCCTGGATCGGAGCCAGGTACGCCAAGTAAAACAGCACGCATTCCGCGAGGGGGGCGAACGTTTCGGCCACGGCCAGATACCACGCCCGGCCGAACGGCTCCCAAACCAGAAAAGGCAGCACCAGGACCACGATGGGATACGTGCACGCCGTCAGCCAAAGTCCCGCGAGAAACCGCCGGCGGAGCGGATGAATCCTGGAAAGGCCGACCAAGAGCACCGGCGTTTCCAGGCACACGGTGACGAGATACCCCATCGGCAGAAACGCCCAAAGCTCCCCCGCGGTCGGCATGGCTCAAAACAATCGCAACAAGAAAGGAATCTCGGCGAGGACGTGCAGAATCGCCACGCTGAAGTAGATGTCGCGGGTCAACGGGTAATTCGCGAGAAACCCCGCCCACAACAGGAACGTGACACCCGCCCCGATCAATAGCGCCCCGGCGATCGCGGCTTTCCAGCGGTGCGACTTTTGGGCCAGCGGGACTTTTTTCAAAGTCCAAGGCGTCCCGGCATAGCCCACGAGCGGAATCGCCGCAATCCACGCCGCGTAATGCAGCATCTCCAGGAACGTATGCGCCGCCACCAAAAATCGGTTGGAAACGCCGGTAAGCAGATTCGCGCCCGGCGTGGTGTGTGATCTGCATCGTCAGCAAATCCTCGCCAGGGAGCGGCGGAGCCCCGGCCAGCCGCCACCACAACACGCCCAGGAACATCGGCACGAGCAGCAGACAGCGGCGATACGCCGTTCTCCACTGCGGACGCCGGCGGCCCAATTCCCGATCCAAAAACCAGAGCGCCACCAATGGATGCAAATAGACAAGTGCCAAACTCCACGCCAGCGGATGAATCCAAGTCACCGCGACGAGTGCAAACCCGGCGGGAAAGATCCACAGCCATTTCTCGGCCGGGGCTTCCCGGTGCCGATAGGCCGCCATCATGAGAATCCACGCGACCAGCGAGGTGTTCCAACACGCGATGGCGAACAGCCAATCCTCCCACCGCCAGGCGCCGCTCCTGGCGAACGAAGGAAACAGCAAACTCCCGAGCGACAACCCCAGCACGCCGGCGATGCCCAACAGGAAATACCACTTGAGCCGCGTCCAGGTCGCGGGCATTCGCGAGAGAAAGAAGCGGGCTTCCATCCAGTTGTGCGGACCGGCGAACAGAAACACTGTCACAATCGAAAATCCCAAGGGAGCAAATCCCGCGAGCGTGCAGGAAGCCGCCGCCAGCCCCAGCACGCACCCGGCAAACGCAACGGTTCCGCGAGCGACCGGGGCGCGGGTTTCGGCAATGGCAAGTTGCGTGCTCATGCTTTGCCCCTGCAGATGCTATTCCGGCTTGGGTTCGGCTTTTGGCTTGGCGCTTGTTTCCGGTTTGGATCCGGGGGGTTCCTCAAAGGGCCGAGGTTCGCGCTGGCCGCCGTTGCCGCGGTATTTCGTGCCGAGAATCAACTCCACCGCGTCGCCCTTGTCGGTGATTTCGATGGTCACACTTCGATCTCCTTTGGCGACCCGCGTCCATTGTTCGGGAATCCGGGAAATCGAAGGCGGCAGGTCTGCCGACGCCCGGTTGACCCACACAACTCCCGCACCGCCGAGCGCCGCGAGCAGCGCCATCGCCTGGGCCGCGCGGTGTTTGCGGCGGATCAATAAAAACACGAAGCAGACAACGCTGACCGAAATCGCGAGACCGGCAATCACGGTCCGCAGGTTGGCACCGTCATCGGCGGTGCCGCGCAAACCGACGGCTCCCGACTTTTCCAGGAACTTGCGGGGAATGATCAACCGGTTCTTCGTCGTTTTTTTATCCGCGGTGATCTTGAGCGGGACCTGCGGATTGGGCGGCGGCCCGATATTCGAAAAACCCACCGGCGGAACCAACGCCATCGCGAATCCCAGCAGACCAGCGAACAGTAACGTCCGTTTCATAATCTCGTCCTCTTCAAAAAGGAGATGCCCCAATCGATTTTGTGATTCTGTCACAATGTTTAGGCCGTTTTCAACCCGCTTCTGTGGAAAAACATGCCCGCGTGGTCGCAGGTCCTGGGGCAATTCCCGGTTTCTCTGGCAGTGGAACGAACGATGGCCTACGATAAAACTTTGCGGGCAGCGGTTGTCGTTCTGCGAACGCACTGCCGATAACTCTAACGAATGCCCATGCCCTCTCCGGCGAATCGGAGGAAAGATTTGATGCCTGGAATGTTTCTGCGGATTGGATGCCTTCTCCTGGTTTTGGGATTGTGCTCGTGTGGAAAAGACCAATCCCCCGCGACTTCGGACACCGGCCAATCCGACGCCCCCAAGCCGCCCCCGGTCCCCCAAGCCGCCCCGCCCAAGGCCCCGCTCATCGGGCAGCCGACGGGAAGCGGATATGCGGACGATAAAATCCGCGTGCAGATCGGCCCAGAGGAAAGTCTCCGCGAACAGCAATCGCCTTTGAAGGGCGAGCAGTTCCTGTTCGTGCGAATTCCCGTGAACGGATCGGCGACTCTGGTCCCCAAAGATTACCGCATCGTGATCGCGGGCAAGCAATACACCCCGCACGCCGTCGGTTTCGGCCGGCCCAGCGGCGTTTACAATTCCGCCGAGTCGTTCGTCGGCGAGCGGGTCGATCTGGTTCCGGGCGCCTCCGACCGCATCCTGCACGATGGACAGAAAATCCAAAAGTGCGAACTCGCGAATCCTACTGTGTTTCTGGTCTACGACGCCCCGAAAGCCGCGAGCCCCACGCTGTGGCACGGCAATCGGTCTTTCCCGCTCTCTCCCAACTACGAGGCCCTCGCGGCGGACTTGTCCGGGATGGGCGGCACGCTGACCTCAAAGACTTCGATCACGAATCCCAACCCCAATGCCGCCTCGTCGGAGTTTTCCGCCGAGTTAATTAAGAGCTCCCGCACCCGCGTGGAAATCATCGGCAGCCCCGTGGAAGCGGTCGTCGTCACCGTCGGTTTGACCGCACCCAAACCGATCACGATCGAACTCAAACGCAGCGACATCGCGCTTAAGGGCGGCGCGGGAACAAGCGGCCACGGCACGGTCTATTTTCACTTCGACGACGTTTCCCCTATGAAGATGGCCGGCAGCACCATCGTCGAAGGCGAACGCTACGAAGACCAAGAACTGATCGGTTTGGACTCCGGCGGTTTTCGCGTCGATCTCGCACCGGGCAAAACGACCAGCGTGCTGATGATTTTTCCGAATCCTCCGGCCGGCGATCTGGACCTGACGCTTTCGCCGGCGGTGGCCGTCGCCGTTCCCGAACCTGTGAACCCGTTGGGGAAATTTCGTCCGCCCCTCGACAAACTGCCCGGCATGGTCGCCTGGGCTCAGATCATCGGCCCGCCGACGGACGCCGGCTTCCTTTCCGACCGGGCCGCCATCGCGGCGAGCGCCAAACAAATCGACGCCGCGACTCCCACGAGTCCCCCGGACGGGCAGCGGTTTCTGGTGGTGCGGTTTCGCATGGAGCAGGATGCGTTGTTCGTTCCGGTGGATTACCGGATCGCGGACCGGGAATCGAATACGATCTATCGCCCGTTCGCCGTAGCCTTCGGGGACTCGCCCACGTTTGTCAAAGGCCTCGACTACGAAAAAATCCCGCTGACTTTGGGAAATGCGACCGCTCCCAAACTCCAAGCCAGCCGGCCCGCGGGCTGGACTCTCAAAACGCCGGAGGTGTCGTTGCTCTACGAGGTCGCCCCCGCCCAGGAATACGTCTTCCTCCACGGCAACACTCAATTTGTCGTCGAACCCTGACGATCGATGGTTTGCAAATGAACGCCGACAGACTCGGCGAGGGCGTCCAGGTTGTAGCCGCCTTCCAAGAGGCTTACCAATCGGCCCCCGCAATACTGGCGGGCCACGTCCAGGACGAGTTGGGTCAACCGGCCGAAGTCTTCGCTTTCCAATCCCAAGGAGCCAATGGGATCGTCGCGGTGGGCGTCAAATCCCGCGCTCACCAGGACCAATTGCGGCCGGCAGCGAGCGGCGGCATCGGCGAGCACGTTCTCGAAGGCCTCGTGATAATCCTTGCGGGAAATGCCGAACGCGAGCGGCAAATTGAAAATCGTGCCCAAGCCTTCGCCTTGCCCCGTTTCCGATTTGGCCCCGGTTCCCGGATAGAACGGCCAGCGGTGGGCCGAGAAAAAATACACCTGCCCGTCCTGATAAAACGCATCCTGGGTGCCGTTGCCGTGGTGCACGTCCCAATCCACGATCAACACGCGGTCGAGTCCGTGGGCTTTTTGAGCATGCCGGGCCGCAACCGCGACGTTATTGAACAAGCAAAACCCCATCGCCCCGGCATGGAGCGCATGGTGTCCGGGCGGCCGGATCAAACACACCGCCTGTTCGTGTTGTCCGGATAAAACCTGATCGACCGCCTCGATTGCCGTGCCCGCCGCCCGCAAGGCGACGTCGTAAGATTTCGGACTGAGGACGGTGTCGGCTTCGATGCGGCCGCCGCCGCGTTCGGCAAATTCCTCGACGCGGTGGATGTAGTCCGGGGCGTGCACTCGCTGGAGTTCATCGAGCGTCGCGACGCGAATTGTTCCCCGGGCAAACCGCGGCTCGATGCCGTCTCGTTTCAATCGGGCAGAGATGGAGCGCAAGCGGTCGGCACATTCGGGATGCGGACCCGTCTCGTGTTCCAGAAACACGTCGTCCTTGAACAAAATCGCCATCATCGACTCCGGTGCATGGCCGCGGCGAGTTTTAGATCCCTATCCGAAAAAACAGCGGAGTCGTCCCGCGAAAAAACCGCCGATTTTTGGCGAACGACGTCTCCGGTTGGCTGCATATCTATTATAACGCTCCCCGCGTCCGCTTGTCCCCCCGCGTCTCGGAAAGAAATGAACCTTGGAAAGCCCGCCGAGAACACGCTTTACAGCTTGACAGCCCTAGAATGGGAATGATACGGTGAACCGAACGTCGCGGGGTTCCCTTTCAACTCCTTTCTTGATGATTTCCCGTCCGCGGCCGGGCGATGGGACCCCTCATCCCATTCCTTTTATTCGTCCCCACCTCGCTGGCGGTTTGGGAATCGAAGCGAATGGACCTGGAAAAAAACCAGTGGGAACTGTACCCTGAAAACCACGGGCCAATCAGCTCGGTTGGGGTGATGTCTCCATCCCTCCGATCTCCCTTGGCATCTCTTTGAAATCGTAGAGGCTTTCGGTGCGACGATCGACCCCATCCTCGTTAACGCGAAAAGACCCCCTTTTGCATAAATCGGCTACAAAAGCGCCCTGGAAAACAGGGGCCGCGTGCGTTCTCTGTGTCTTGGCGTGCGGTTGGGGCGTTGTGGGAGCCTCGGCTCAAGAAGCCGCCCCCGCGAAACCGGCCCCCCCGGACAAAAAAGCGCCCGAAGACGCCAAGCCGGATTTGCCGCCCGGCTACCAACCGCCCCGCGCTATTCCGCCGGTGATGAAATTCAGCGAAGAACTCATCACCGAAGCGGAAAGCAACCAGTTGGAACGAGAGCTTCGCGCAGACAAACCCAACACCGTTTTCCGCAACGCCCAACTGACCGACGCGAACAAGAAGATCATCGAAAAGTGGGCCAAGCAGCGTTTGTATCAAATGACTCTGAAGAAGGAACGCCGAAGCCTGCACGAACTTCGAGCCCAATTCTCGCGTGAGTTCAGCTATGCGGGCATTGCCCGCGATGTTCCGGCAAAAGACGTCAAAGCCTTTCGCTATTATTTGTGCCAAGAAGTCACCAAACGCGCGACCGAGCTTTTGAAGAACAACTTTTACGTCCGCCTGAACGCGGCGATCATCCTCGCCAATTTGAATCTCACCGACGAAGACGCCAAAAAACAGATCGAAGAGCACGCCTATGCCAAGGCGGCCCTTCCGCTTGTGGAAGTGCTCAAAACCAAGACCGGCGGCGGAATCGACGAGCAGCTGCAAGCCGTGAAAATTCAAGCCGCCATCGGCCTCGGTCGCATCGGCATGCTCAGCCCGCTCACCGACCTGGACGTCGCCACGAGGAATTCCATGGCCGACGCGCTGATTGCTCAGCTTCAGGACCCGAACGCCCACGAGTGGTATCAAAAACGGCTCTTGGACGCCCTGGGCGAATTGGACTTTCAAAACGATGTCAACTCCGGCAAGCCGATCATCCTCGAAGCCTTGAGCGAAGTGCTCGTGGACAAAGAGCGGGACCTGTGTGTCAGGGCTCGCGCGGCGCGGGCTTTGGGCCGCTGCCACCTCCCGCCCGGCATCAACGCCGAGAAACTCGTATTTCAGATTCTGCTGCTCGAAAACGAAATGGCCCTTCAATATCAAAAAGACCCCGACGCCTACTACTGGCTCGACTGCTTTTCGGATTTGTATTTCGCCTTTCATCCGGTGAGCGAGCAGGAAATGAAGCTCTTCGGCAGCAAGCGTCCGCCGGGACTGAATGCCAAGGGGCTCGGCAATGCCGTTCGAGATGCGTACACCGAATTGCTGCCCATCGCCTCGCACGTCGTCACGCAGGACGGCTGGATCCCCCCAAAGAAGGAGGGACGCGGGCTGCCAACCAGAAGATTCCCGATCAATTGATCTCGAACCTCGCCAAATGGCTGCAAGATCATCAGCCGTCCAATCACAAACTCGTCCCCAGCCTTCCCGAACTGGCTCCCACGAGCCCCATGCCCAACGCCAAAGTCGGCTCCACAACCACCAGCGGCTAATGCGACCGCCTTTGCCCGGGAAACTCTTCGCCGAGGAGGCTGCGGATTTTATTGGGTTCGCGCCGCGGGCGGGTAGAGGAGCGTCCAATGCGTCAGAAAAATAGACGCTGCCAACAGGCCCACGCTCAACGGGTTCGCGGTCCATACGACGAGGAACAGGACGAGATAATTCAAAAACCCGCCCGCCGCGATGGCCCAGAATTGCCCCGCCAAGGCGAATGCCGCCAGGCAGATCAAGCCGGTGGCCAAGAGCGGGATTTCGGGAATCACGATGTTTCGCGCGAGGAGCAGCCGCGGGATCGCCAGTTCCTGGCCGCCCACCCAAATGTCGTGGAACGCCACGCTGTAGGCCAGCCAAATCCACAACAGTCCCAGCCATCGCGCCCGCCGGCGAAAACGGCGCGTCTCAACAGGCTGCGGATCGAGTTCCACCGCCGGTGCGGGCGGATCCGCGGGCAGCGGCTCGCCGCACGCGGGGCAAGCGTCGGCCAATTCGGGGGCCAACTCGCCGCACATCGGACAGAACACAAGCACCGCCGAACCGGGTTCCGGCTCCCGCGAAAGCCAATCGTCAGGTTCCGAGGCCGGCTGTTCCGGCTCGTCGGTTTCCAGGAGTTCCCATTCGTCCGCAGAGTCTCCGCCGTTTGCCATGAACTCGCGGCCGCACTCGTGGCAGTGGAGAAACACCCGATACCGGGCATTCAACACCATCACGCCCGCCCGGCAGGCCGGACAATGCACCCGAACAGCCACGGCCCGAAGACTCCTGGAATCGAAACAAATACAAATCGTTATGCACAAAAACGATTGTATCAAAATCCGAGGAGAAAGGCGGAGAGCCGAGACCGCGTGATTCTAATTGCGGAAGGGAGCGTGCGGGGAATGAGGCTTGGCGGCGAGGTGATTTGTGGCGGAAGCGGGCGGCGTATCTTTGACGAGAACCCAGAGATGGCCCGACTTGGGAAAGTCCGCCGGCAGTTCCATCACGTGATATTTTAAGCGCGCGGCGAGTTCCCGATAGGCGGCCCGCTGTTCGGGCGGAATGCAGCATTTCGAGACGATCACCACTTCCGGCGGATTGTTCGGATCGAGATTGGGCAACTCAAAGGGAGTGCCGATGACGGCGGGCATCTTGTCGTGCAAGTGGTATCCGATCCGTTTGGCTCCGGGATCGACGGCGACGTGGGAAGCCGAGACGGTTTTGGATTTCAGCCAGTGGGCCAAGGCCACTTCGTCTTTTCGCGTGCTTTCGCGGTAAATGAATACGTCGATCCATCCCACGAGGATCACCGCGCACGCTGCGGTCGCCGCCCAGCGCCAACCGCCGTCCGTCTTCGACCAGGCCTTTTGCTTTTCATGAAACCAATGCACGAACTGCAGAAGCGCCAGCGATTCGAGCGGCAGGAGCGCGAGATAGGCCGTCAGAAAATATCGCCCATTCGAGGTGCCGAACCGCGACAGCAAAATCCACACGGAAAGACAGACCATCGCCGACAAGAGCAACAGCGGCAGAAATCGGCGATGCCAAAGCAGCCGCGGCCAACCCAACAGTCCCACCAAGATCAAAAAATAATGCAGCGGTTCGAAGGTGCTGTGCAGTTGCTGAAAGAAGCGTTTGACCTTCGTTCCGATCGGCCGTTCCGACGGCGTCACCGCGACGGCGGGGGCGGCGGGGTGCTCGTCGGGTAAAACTTCCGCGGCCGGGGCCGGCGGCGCGGGAGCCGACGGAGTCGGATTGGCCGCGACAAGAACGGGCGGCGCGTCGGCCGCGGATGCGGGACGCGGCGGAGGGGTCTGCGGCTCGGGATCGTTCCCGGGACCGAAAACCGGTTGGACATGGGCGCAAAACCACTCCCAGCCGGTCGCAAAGTGTTTCAGCTTTCCAAACCGCCATTCCGGCTCGGCCCGCAACAGCGTCAGATTGAAGGCCACCAGAAACAGCGGGATCATGGCGAACAATCCCAGGCCGCCGGCCGCGGTCCGAAATCGCTGGCCCGGGTTTTCGACGAGCCGGGCCAAGAGCCACCACGCGAGCGGAATCAGCAAAAACCAGCCTTCCGTGCGGGTGTGGATGGCCAGCGTCAAGGCGATTCCCGCGGTCAGACACCAGCGGAATTTCATCGCTTCCATCGCCCGCCACGTCGAGTACAGGCACAACACGAAAAAGAACCAAAACGTGGAATCGCGGATGGGTTCCATCGAAAGCTCGATGAATTTCGGCTGCGAGATGTAGAGCAAACAGCCAGCCAACGCCAGGCGGTCGCTGCCGATCCGCCGCAGCCAGCCATAGAGCGGCAGAACCGTGAGACTGCCCACGGTGATGCCCCACACCACGCCCCCGCCGGTCCACGTGAATCCCAGCCAATGCCCGGCAATGAGGATCAGGGGGTAAATGTTAATTCCCAGGCTGGTGAGCATGGGAGCCAGATTGCCTTCGGTGATATGATCCGCAATATAGACGTAGAAATAGGCATCGTTGCAATAGGCCGGCATCAGCCAGGCCAAAACGATGCGGGGCAGCGCGCAAAGGAAAACCAATCCAACCCAAAACCACCAGTGGCGAGGCGTTCGTTCGCCGTCCAGCCCAGGCGAGCAGGTGTGGGGAAAGTCGTCGGGGGGCGGACCGGCCAACTCCTTGATCCATCCTAGCATCGAAGGTCCATCACCCCTCATAACGTGGTTGCCCGCACTAAGACTGAAAAAAAACGTCTCAACGGCCCACGCATTTTCATCGCGAGCCCCTTCGCGAAACACTGGGAGTATCGGTCAATTTCGCTCCCGCGATTCAACCTCCTCCGCAAAAACGTCCCCCAAATCCACAAATTCAGATTGGCTCCCATTTCTGAATTTTTTGAACATCTGCACGAGCGGCCAGAGGGGTGCGGGATCGCTCGCTGATGAACATAAACCATAACTCATTGCAAATTGAAAACTTACGCGGCTTTTCTGGACGAGGCGCCGGACTTCGATGTGTCGGGCAAAGTGACGAGATCGTGAATGTTCCCGCGGACGGGCCGGCTCTCGAATTGTCCGTCCGCTTCGTGAATCTCCATCATCACCCCGCTCGTCGGGCAGAGCATCGTGGAGATGATCGCCCCGCCCACCTCGGCATCCGCCGCCAGCGTCAATCGGTAGCGCTTCAAAATCGTGGGAATGGCGGTTTTGAGCGTCATCGTCGCCAATAATGCTCCAATGCACATCCGCGGGCCGGCTCCGAAGGGGAGATAGGCATAAGGTGACGGCGAGATGCTCAGCCAGCGGTCGGGGCGAAACGCTTCCGGTTCGGGATAGAGTTCCGGAATGTGGTGCGTGATGAACTGGCTGAACACAATCGCCGAACCCCGCGTGAGCCGGAACGGGCCGAGCTGCAGATATCCTCCGCACACATCCGCTGCAAATAGCCCGACGCCGGCAGGATTCGCATGCTTTCCTTAAGGACCCGGTCGAGAATTTCCAGTTGGGCAACTTCCTCGAGCGTCGGGGCGGGGCCTGAAACCTTGGTTTCGAGTTCTTGCCAGACCTGCCGCATAATCGCGGGATGCTGCGCCAACAGGAACAGCGTCCAGCTCAGCGTATGGGCGGTGGTGAGATGGGCGGCCCCAAACAGAAGCGCCACGTGGCCGAGCAGTTCCTCGTCCGATAGTTTTCCGCCGTCCGCGTGGGCCTCCAGCAAAAGCGACAGCACATCGTGCCCCAACTTTCCGCTCGAGCGTTTGAGATGGATCATGGTGCGGAGCGCCCCTTCCAGATCCTCGGCCAACGTCAAGAGCCGGTCGTAGCCTTGGGTGAAGGAGGGATCGGACACCAAGGCCCCCATGCCGATCTGGTGGTTCATCCGCACCCAGACGTCGATCATCTCGCCGATGTGGTGGGCGAGTTCGGGCTGATCGACGCCGAATAAAATCGAACTTGTCACGCGGAGCATGAACTGCGTCATGTCCACGTTGATGTCCCGCGTTTCACCGACGGTCCATTCGCCCAACATCTGCTGGGTGTGCTCGGCGACCGGGGCGAGGTGGTTCCGCACGGCCAGTTTTTGGAACGGTCCCATCACCATCCGGCGGTGCTCTTTGTGTTCGGGGCCGTTCATGCTCAACAGCCCGCTCGTGAGCCGGCGGTGGGCCGACCGCTTGCCGCCGCGGAGCGCGAAAAACCGCGAATGAAAACGGGCCGAGTCGTTGAGCACGGTCTGGTTCCACTTCGGCCCGAACACGAACACGATTTTCTGGGTGCCGTCCTGGAGCGCCGCGAGTTCGCCGTGGCGATCGTAGAGCGCGCGCATGCAGCGGATGGGATCTTCGGGAAAATCCAACAAGCTGCCCTGCGTCACCAACCGCGAGGCATCCAGCGAGTGGATGTCGGATTGTTTAGAGCGAGACGATAGCGACATCAGGAATATCCCCCATTCGCAACCTCGAAAGAACGCCATCGTCGAGGCCGCGAATTACCGATTTGCAGCGGATCAAAGCGACTTTGGGAGTTTCGGCCAATTTGTGCAAATCAAAAAAGTCCATTAGCTGGAATTCGTCTGTGGGTCAACAGAGATCTCGGCGCGGGGTCGAATTGCAAGAGTTACAATAGGGAAACGGATCGACCAAACTCCGGCCGGATAAATTCAGGAGTCCAATAAATAAACCCGGAAGTATTTGGTCCCAGGTTTCCGGTCAAAATCGGATTGTTGCGGTTTGGCATGGTTTGTTTTGTGCCTGTTTTTCGGGGGATAGATGATGGAAACCCGGAAGCAGGAAGCAAAAAACCCGACGGACAAGGCAATCTGGCTCTACGATGATGAGTTAAAGGGGTTCGCGTTGTCGGTATCCGCAAAGCAAAAAAAGGTGTGGTATCGGGATGCGTGGGCAAACGGGAGGAAGAACCGCACGAAGCTGGGAAGCTGGCCAGAACTGACGGCAACTGAGGCCCGCGATCAAGCAAAAATGATCCTCGGGGAACGGGCGGATTGTGGGAACGGTGATGGGCGGCTACGACGGCCACCGAGGTTGGCTCTACGCCGTTGCGGTTCATTCCGGGTTCCGCCGCCGGGTTTCTGGCTTGCGCCACCTTTGTTCTCGTTTTTTTGGAAAGCATTCGGGCCGAAGGCCCGGCTCTCTCTTAGCCCAGGGCCAGCGCAGCGCCGCCCTGGGTTACGGATGATCCATGAAACGCAAGCCCCAAGGGGGCGGCCCGATGTGGCAACTCTCGCCACGGAACAAGGCATTGCGTATTTCCGATTTCGGGCCGCCCCGTTGGGCTGACATAGGGCCGGACCTTCGGTCCTTTTTCTTAAATTGATTTACGAACGGTCGAAAAGCTGCGCAAAGACAAATCGTCGTCAACACCAAATTTCTAACGGCCCAGCCGTGCCCTGATCCGTCAAATGGAGCAGGCCCTGGTTGAACGGGGCTGCTTGAAGGTCAATCTTCAAGTTCTCGCGTCGCATCCTGACGCCGTTGGATTTTACGAGTCACTCGGGTACAGCGTCGAAGAACGAGTGAGTATGGGAAAGAGGCTTGATGAATAACTCCAACTTAATCTGGAATCTCGAGCCATACGGCGACCGGCGGCGGCATATCACGGCACCGTCGAGTCGCTCTCTTCCGACGTGGAACCGTTGATCGAGTTTCCGATACGCCCTCAAGAGCCTAAACGATGATCCGGTTGACGTGGATTTCGATCCAGGAATCCCACGTTTGCCCGGGTTCGAGCGATTTCCAGCCCGCATCGATGCCTTGCGGCTCGAGATTGATCGCATCCGTCACGCAGGTGTAAGGCTCGAAGCAGACCGCGGCCCGGCCCGGCGGCATATACACCACGAGTTCCCGAAACACCGGATCGGTCAACTGTTCGATCTGTAATCCCGCCCGCTCGTCCCAGATCGTTGAGGAGATCAGTTCGGGGCCTTCGGGAAGCCCCGTGAACACATCGTCCAACTTGAGCGTATCGAAATACGCGCCCCGGCGGATGTCGATCTCCGGCGGGATCGGGCGTTTTTTTCCCGTGGGGAGGCAGTCGATCAATTCCCATTGCTCCGAGGCGGGCGCTTCGAGCACGCAGCGGGCCGGATCGCTTTCGGGAATCAAAGGCAGCTTGAAGTACGGGTGCGTCCCAAACCCCCAAGGCAAGGGCACGATATCCGGGTTGGTCGCGCGAATGTCCGCGCGAGCGCCCGGCCGTTTAATCGGTAGCGAACCTCCAGCAGGAAGTCCGCCGGCCAGAAATCCCGGCGGTCCGGGGCGTCTTTGCTGAGTTGGAATTCGCCCGTGACGAAATTCTCGCCCCGCTCCGTCACCCGCCAGGGACGATCGAGACAGAATCCATGAATCGCGTTGTCCTTGTTGTAAGCCACCTTGCCCGGCGGCAGATGATATTCCTGTCCCATCCAACGATATTGCCCGCCTCGAATGCGGTTTGGATAAGGAAACAGAATCGGAATCCCATGGCCGCTGGGGCTTTGGTTTCCTTGGGCGAAGTCCGCCGCGGCATCGATCACCGCCACGCGATGCTCGTCCGCGGGAACGATGAACTCAAAGCAGTTAAACCCCAAGCCCGCCGCAATCTTCGCCGTCGCACCGGACCCGCGGTCGGTGATCGTCACAATGTCCATAAGACGTCTCCTCTGTGCAACAAATCCTATCTCAACGAGCGAGTGTTATGATGCAAATCCGAAGCACGACATCCGAAACAAATCCCAATGAACGACCGAAATCCCCATTTCCAAACCCTCCGGTGTCCGGCGCGCTTTATCAATGGTCGGATTTGTTTGGGACATTCGGATTTTGAAATTGTTTCGGATTTTGAGATTCGGATTTCGGATTTTTCATTCCATCCTTTGAAAAACGAGGCGGCGCCTATTTGCGGGCGCGTTTTTTGTCCGGATCCCGGCCCCAGATGTGGAGCTGACGCTGCATGGTCCGCAGGCTGAGGGCGACCGTGATCGGAGACGAAACGTTCGTCGGGGCGGTGGGATTGGATTCTTCGCGAGTCGATGTATCCTCGACCTCTTTCTCCAGCGTTCGCAGCCAGGGGGCGACATCGATGCCCGATCCCGACGTCGTTTGCAAATAGTCTTTGATCTCGCGTTCCAAGGCCTCGAAACTCCGCGAAGTCTGGAAGTTGAGCCGGGCATCGGCGACGGCTTGCGGAACGAGCGCCACCATGCGATTGACGGCGAACGGCTTGACGAACCGCTCCTCGATCCGGTCGGTGAGGGCCGGCAAATGCATGCCGTGCTCTTTTTCGAGCCGATTGAGGCGCTTGATGTGGTCCGCCGTGCGCCGGCTGTTTTTGGCGCGGAAGACCGACTCCCACAGAAGAGCCGCGGCGTGCTGGCCCCGCAGGGCGAGTTCCTCGTGCGCGATGTTGAAGGGCATCAGGTTCCAGGCGTCGCGCTCGTACGCGGCTTCCGCGCGGAGAAAATCCAAAAAGCAATAAAACCGTTCGCCGTAATCCGACTGCGTCGTGGTCGTGTTGTATTCCACGAACCGGTCCATGCGGTCCACGACGGACCCGTAAATCAGCTCCAGATACTCCACGACCTGATCGGGATCGATCACGCCGCTTTCCATGTCGTCGAGCAAAGGCATCGGATGCAAGGGGTCGTCGTGCTCGGCGAGGTATTCCAGGAACCGGCCGATGCCGTTGTGCAAAATCGCCCGCAAGTTGCCCAGCGTCAGCATCCGCGCATGAAACAATTCCGCCCCGTACTCCTCGATAAAGTCTTTGACCTCTCGCCAAAGGGCGGTGTCGGCGAGGTTTTCCACGGTGGAGAGCCGGGTCGTCCGACTGTGTTTGATCCACAGTCCCGAATACCGCTTGACGACTTCGCTGACCATTTTGATGAGGAGCAAATTGCGTTCGGCCTTCCGCCGGGAGGACACGTTGATCGCGCGGAGACCGCTGGCCGCCGCAGGCCGGCGTTTTTGAGGTTTTCTCCGCCGCCGATTGACGGGCACGCCCCGCGAAGACCGCCTGTTGCGGAACACGCTCGAGCAGCCGCGCGGAAAAGGGGAACGCTTCCCGCGGCTGACGCGCCAGCGCTTGGATGAGCGGATCACGCAGTCGAGGGAATTTCGGAGGGCCGTGCGGAAGAGCTGGTCGAACTCGGTGACGGCCTGCCCGCCGGGCCGGGATTTGCGCTCCATCCGGTAAGCGGTTTTGAGCAAAGTCCAGGTTTCCTGCAAGAGACCCAGCCGGGGCAGCTGCATCAAGAGAAACCGGATCAACGATTGCAGCGACTGGGCCGCCCGCACTTGCTCCGGTTCGCCGTCGTTGTTGAGCGGCACATAGAGCAGCGGTTGCTTGATCAGGCTGTCCAACAACTCCGGCAGACCGCGTTTGACCAATGCCGCGTTGTGGGTGAGGATCCCGCGGTAAATCTCGACGATCGCAAAGCGGGTTTGGGCATCCGGCAACGTTTCGATGTATCCCGAAACGGCGTCCTGCGGCAGGCAGCTTTGGAGCGTTCGCTCGGCCGTTTCGCAATTGATGTCCGTGGAGATGATGCCGTGCAGCAGATAGTATTTGGTTTGCAGTTGCTCGTCGTATTCCACATTGGAATCGTGATCGCCCGAGGGCAGGGAAATCGGCCGCTGCCAAATCGCCTTTCTGAGTTGCCGGAGTCCCTGCTGCCAGCGCCGGGCCTGGCCCAACCAGGTTTGGAGTTGGCCTTCGAATTCCACCGACGGGCGGGAATGCGCCAGGGTGCGGGAACAGGATGGCGGGACCAAATGCGGCGCGAGGCCCGCGGCGGCCATTTGCCAAAGCTCCGCGACGGTCTCCAGAAAGTGGAGCCTGGGTTCCAGGTAGCGGGCGATGATTTCGAACGACGTGTCGTCCGCCCGGCCGCCCTCGTCCACCGTGTCGCTCATCCGCCCGTCGTCGGCGCTGTCGCGGAAGATCATGTCGTCATACGCCGCGGCGAACAGGTCGTCTTCCTCTTCATCCAAGTCCTCGTCGAACAACTCTTCCTCAAGCCCGGAGGACGCGGCTTCTTCCTTGGGCCCCCGGGACAGCCCCGCGGCACTGGCCAAAGAAGGCACGTGCCAGAACTCGCCGGCGTTGGCTTCCAGATAGGCGAACATCCGCGACACGAGCCGCTCGAGTTCTTCGCCCGACTGACGGGAGCCGCCGGGCGTCTCGGCGACGGCCAGACGCATCCACGCGGTCTGCCGCGAAAAGATGGAATACGGCCCGGAGTCGAGCCCCACGAACTCCGCCTGATTGAGCCACTGCATCAACAGCGCCATCGAAGCCACCTGGTCGCCCCGCTCGAGCAACGCATCGACAACGAGCCGCATAGGCCTTGGCGGATTGGAAGCGGTCGATGTGCTTTTTCCAGAACGAAATGTCTCCCGCCGCGGCACCGGCCTCTTGCCAGGCACTGAGCGTCTCCGCCACGTGCCGGGCCGATTGCACGCTGTCGTCTCCCGAGACCTCGGGCAGGTCGGTGACGGTGGTCGTGGCGAACTTGTCCCACCACGCGGCGAGCGATTCAAACCGCTCGGACAATTCCTGTTGCACGCGGGAATTGCCCTGGGCCGCGGCTTCGCTGAGCGTCTGGGAATACACCGCGAAAATGCGTTCCATCGTCTCGATCAGTTCCACGGCCCGGATGTCGTGCAGCGCATCTTCCCGCGACGTAAACAGCGGGAACTGCCCCTGAAAGCCCAAAATGTTCCACGGATCGATCAACGCCCCGCATTCGATGCCGCGATGCAAGTGATCTTCAATTTCGCGAATGCGGACCACGGCGGTGTCCAGTTGGCCGTGCTCGATTTCGCGGTGGGCGTCGGTGATCCGCCACTGAATTTCACACTCGAATCGCGCGGCGGCGGAGGGAATCACGTTCGCTTGCCGGCGGCTGGCTTCCGGGTAGCCCATGCGGGCGAACATCTGCGCGAGATGCCGGGTTTGCATCTGCTTCGCGCCGTATTTCGCCAGTTCGATATTCAGCCGCTGCCGGACGTGGCCGAACGGCTGCTGCGTTTGCCGGGCTTCTTTAAGCAGCCGCTGGGCCCGGGCTCCTTTGGCTTCTTCCAGGAGGCGGGCATAAAACGCATCCCGCTGATGCGCCACCCGCGGCAACAGCGACGTCAACGTGATGGAGGAATCATGAATCCCCGGCCCCGAACCGCTGATGGACGACGCCATCAACATCGTGCCCGAGAGCACCGCCGAGGCGTCGAACAGGATCTCCTCTTCGGGCAGATTCTTGTTCGAGCGGCGGGTCTCCGCCATCCAGTTCAACAGGGCATCCAAAATAATCTGCCGGACGATGAACCGCGTGAAGTAGCCTTTGGTATTCACGAGGCCCGGATCCCATTCGCCGAACATGTAGTTCGTGCGCTTGTTGACGGGATGCAGATGATCGTGCGCGCGGACATCGACGGCGAGCTCTTCCATGCGGGTCCAGTCGAAATAGGCCTGGTGCTGAATGTCCAAGGGCGTTTCCTCGAAGAACCGGATCGTGCGCTCGATCAATTCTTGATACCGCCCGCAGGCGACGCCTGCATTGTGAAAGTAAAGCGGCACCGGGCGGAAGCGTTCGTGCGGGTAAGGCTCCATCTGCCGGCCGTTCTCCAAAACCGCCAGCGGTCGATACCCCGAGAAATCGTTAAGATGATCGAGCGCCCCGGCGACGATGCGGGGCGTTTCGTCCCAGGGCCCGCCCTGCTGAAGCACCGCCTCAAACACCGTGGCCAGAAAGAAAGCCTGGTAAAAATCGCACTCTTCGAGATG
The DNA here is from genome assembly GCA_963815195.1 of uncultured Planctomycetaceae bacterium. Lineage (GTDB taxonomy): Bacteria > Planctomycetota > Planctomycetia > Planctomycetales > Planctomycetaceae > CAWAVN01. The sequence goes on along the minus strand of CAWFGE010000021.1, from coordinate 71,581 downwards.
GAACAGCAAATCCGCGTGATGGGCGCGATACGCGGGGACGCAATCCTCAAACACCAGCCCTATGACCTGGACGGCTTGGGCGGCGTCGGCAAAACCCGCCGCGGTTTCTTTCGCGTTGGACAGTTCGGTTTCAAGCCAGCGGCGGACCGCGGCGGGGGTCCAATCGGCTCCGAACTCGCACGCCGCGCGGTTGAGTTCGCGGCGAAAATCCGCATTCGGCTCGCCGGCGGAGAAATTGAGATAGCCCAGAATCGTCAAGGGATTCGGGGGATTGGTTTTTGCGGAACGGGACCTCTGCGTCTTTTTGGCTGAGGGCATATTGGTATCGCTATCAGTTCGGTTGATTTTATGTTGTCACGGTTTGGAAAACTGCGACTCCGAGTCGCCAAAATGCGATGGGCGACCCCATCGCCGTCGTTGGCCATTTTCCAGAAAAACCGAGATCGAAACCGCCGTGTTTTGTGCCCTCAGTAGAACAAGCGAAGGCAGCTTTGCAAAGGGGACGGCGTGGGATTTTTGCGGTTCTCCAAATCGAACGCGAATCGCCCGGTTTTGGGTATGGATTCTGCTCGGACCGCGCACCGGAATTGTACGCTCGCCCGCAAAACTTCTCCAGATGAAGAACGAGTCAAAGAGTCGATCGGTGATCCGGTCGTTGCATCCAAACGGCGATCGCAAAGACCACGCCCTTCGTTCCTCAGGGACGTGCCACCCAAGTTTCTATCTTCTTTTGTAAAACTCACCCGGGCGGGGAATGAAGCTTCATGTGCGCTTCATCAGGGCGCTGCGGATTTCCCGGCGGTCGGATTGCTGTTTGAGCTTCTCGCGCTTGTCGTACACCTTCTTCCCTCGCGCGACCGCCACTGTGACTTTGACGATGCCCCGCTTGAAATACACCGCCGTCGGGATCAGCGTGTAGCCCTGCTGGTCGGCGGACTCGGCGAACTTTCGCAGCTCGCGTTTGTGGAGCAGGAGTTTCCGGGGCCGTTTGGGTTCGTGGTTCATCACGTTGGCTTGCGGATACTCGGCGATGTCGCTGCCGATAAGCCAAAGCTCCCCGTCGCGCAGCCGGGCATAGGCCTCGTCGATGGAGATTTTGTTGTTCCGCACGCTCTTGACTTCGCTACCCTTCAAGACCACGCCGCATTCCAGCTCATCGAGCAGGTCGTAATCGTGGCTGGCTTTGCGGTTCCGGCAGACGACCCGCGAATTGGGATCTTCCTGCGTCTTTTTTTTCTTCTTTTGTTTGCTCATGAATCGAACTTTGCAGATCCAAACGGATGAATTTGAACAACTAAATCACGGGGCACAACATCATGTTTGCCATCGCCGCCGACCTGCGCGTTCACGCGGGGCCGGTTCTCCTCTCGAACCGGGGCTAGCGCCCTGCGGCTAATAAAATGAGACAATTATGTCTCGTGGGATCCTAATTCCAATGATTCTGTGCCCCATGATTTGGAAAAACGGCGGAATTGGTTTTGGAGTTCAGAGAATTCGGCTGTGATCGTGGGGACAGAATAGCATTCCCCCTATACGCCGCGAAATGGGAGAATTTTCAGTCATCAGAGGAAAGCGGAGTGCCGTTTGAACTCGCACGCTTGGAATCGGGGGAATTCCTCTCCCCTCGCCGTTTACCAGAACCACACCAGCGTGACCCAGGCGCAGAACAGCAAGAGGGCCACCGCCAGCAGGTTGGCTTTTGCGGAGGAGGATTTGCCTTCCGGGGCAAAGGGCGGCAATTCTTCCCGGCTGCGTTCGAGCCAGCCGGTTTCGGTCCACGCCTCATCCGCGGCGACGTCTTCCGCCCCCAGGACCGCCGTGACCAACAGCATCGGAACGAGCGTAAACAGGATCGACCAGGAATAGGCAACCCAGCGCTCGGTAAACCACGTCGGCAGCCACGACACATCGCTGAATTGTCGATCGTAAAGCGCGACAAGGCCATAGATCGCGCCGCAAGCGAGGCCGATGATCCCGCTTTTTCGGTGCACCCGCGTGAAGACACCCAACATATAAACAATAAAAAGCGGCGTCACGAACACCGGGATCAGCGTGGTAAACGCTTTGATCATGTGCTCCTGCTTCCAGATGAACGGCAAATACGCGAAGCCGATCAACAAGACGCCGGCCGTCGCCAAACGGCCGACGATGACGTAATGCCGGTCCGAGCGGTTGGGAGCAATCAGCCGGGCATAAACGTCGCGGGTGAAGATCGCCGAAAGGGCGGATCCCATCGAATCGAACGTGCTCACGACTGCGGCGACCATGCCCGCGACGACGATGCCTTTCATGCCGGGCTCTAAAAACCGATTGGCCATCCAGGGGTAAATGTCGTCGGGCAGCATGTCGGGCCGGTTCTCGATGCCGTGGGCGAACACGCCCAGGCAAGCGGAGATAATCATCACCGGCAGGCTCAACAGCACGCCGAAGATCGCGGCGTACTTCATGTCCGCGATGGACCGCGCGCCCATCAGCCGCATGGTTTGCGTATGGTTCACCGTCCAATACCCGCTGCCGACGATGGTCCAGCCCAGCACGATGAAGTAGGGCGAGACGGAGTCATGATCGCCGCGAAATCCGCCGACGTGCATGCGGTCGGCCAGGTGCTTCCCGGTGCGGGCGTCCTGGGCGATGAGTTTTTCTTCGAGGCCCGACCAACCGCCGACGACGTTCCAGACCGTGCCGAAGACCACCAGCGCCGCGATGATCATCACCACGCCTTGCGCCAGTCGGTCCACACGACCGACTTGAGCCCGCCCCAGGCGGTGTAGAGCCCGGCGAGAATGACCAAGGCGACAATCAGCGTCCAGGCGAGACTCGGCGGCAAATCGACCAGTTGCGTGAGCACGAGATACGTGGACCAGATCATCATGCCCAGCATGCTGGTGCGGTATTGGATTTGAATGAGCGCGCTTAAAACCCGGGCGGCCGGTCCGTAGCGGGCTTCGAGATACTCGGCGTTCGTATAAAACCCCCGGCGGCTGATTTCCGGCACGACGAAAAACGCCGCCAGGATCCCGCCGACCGCGCTCCCGATCGTATAGACCGAGATGATATGAATCCCCTCCTTAAAGGTGCTGCTGGTGACGCCGACGAGGTCCGCGTTATCGACATTCGTCGCGAACATCGACAACCCCACGGCCCACCAGGGGAGCGACCGGCCCGCGAGAAACCATTCGCTGCTGGTGTGCGTCCCGCGCACAAGGTATAGCCCATAGGCAATAATCGAACCGTTGACCAAAAGCACGATCAACCAATCGAGCGCTGTCATTGTTTCCCCACTGGGCCGAGTCGGTCTTCGCAGTCTCGTCAAAAGCTCAGGGTCAGAGGATGGAGGTTAGAGAATGGAGATGAGAGGAACGTGGATGAAGAGTTTCTAACCTCTATCCTCCAACCTCCATCCTCATGCGGAATGCAAGAAAGACTCACAGATCCCGCTGCCCCCAGGGGATCGGCATCGTGGGCGGCTTGGCGTGGCGGTCTTTCCGCTGGTCTTTGGGGCGGTTCTTGAAATACTTGACGTAATTGACCAGCTGCTTCACCGCTTCGTCGCAGGCCCGCTCGCCTTTCTCGGCCGTCGCGAGCTCGGCTTCGCCCAACACCCCCGTGTCGCTGTAGCTGCTCGTCCAGGACACAACCGTCCCCGGTCCGTGGGCGAACAGATCGACATAGTTGAACGGGCTGTTGTCTTCGTTGAAGCTGATCACGCCGTTTTTGATTTTGTCCTTGCGGACATTCTCGCCGTCGAGGTAAAGATACATTGACGTCTCCAACTCGCAGGCGTGGGCGATGCCGCCCGGGAACTTGCTTTCCCGCCAGCTCGGCATAAATTCGGGGTCGACCATCAGAAACTGCCACCAGCCGGTGCGGACGCACTCGGCGTCGGTTTCCAGGTTCGCCCGCCGGGCGACGAGGTCGAGGTTCGGCATGTTCGAGCCGTGCCCATTGAGCAGAATGATCTTTTTGAACCCGTGGTATGCGAGCGACTTCGCCACGTCGAGCACCATGTGCATGAAGTGCTCGTAATGGCAGTTGATGGTGCCGGGGAAATCCATCACGTGCCCGGTGTAGCCGTAGCTGATGATCGGCAAAACCAAAATGTCTTCCGGGGCCGCGCGGCCGGCTCCGTGGGCGACGCCGAGCGGACAAACCAAATCGACATCCAAGGGCAGATGCGGCCCATGCTGTTCCACCGCGCCGCAGGGCACGATGCACACCTTGCCCAACTCCACGGCATCGTTGATCTCCGGCCAGGTCAGCTTTTCATAACGGTACTCGGTCGCGGCACGGTTCGACATGGTTGGCGATCTCCTGGAAAAACGGTTTTGGTGAAAGACAGTTTCAGAATAAAAAAGCGGAGTCCGGAAATCGACTGGCGGAAGTGTGTCTCTTCCGTGTTCCCTTCGCGGCTGTCCTGCATACAATACCAGAAACCAACCGGCCCGTTGATCCCTCGAACAGGAATTGCGATTTGATGACGAAAGTTTTGCCGCCCGCGTTTTTTTTCCGGTTTGCAATTCCGGTGGCTTATCAGCCCGGCTTGCCGCGAAAACGCGGAGCGTTGTTGAAACTGCCCGAGAGTTGCCGGCTGCCCCGGTTGACGTTTTCCGACGAGGCCCGCGCGTTTGGCGACGTGCGGCTGGCCTGGAACGAAAACGGGTTCGGCGTGTCGGTGGAAGTCCGCGGCAAGAAGATGCCCGTGAGCAGCCGGGACGACCGGCCGGCCACCAGCGATGGACTGCAGCTTTGGGTGGACACCCGCAACACGCAGACCATCCACCGGGCCAGCCGGTATTGCCATCATTTTTGCTTCCTGCCGAGGACCGATGAAACATCCGCGGACCCCGCGGCGATCGAACTCGAAATCGCCCGCGCGCGGGACGTTCGCAAGTTGGCGGACCGCGAGGATTTTCTGATCCAATCCGAAATCACGGGCGACGGCTACCGCCTGGAAGCCTGGCTGCCCGCCAAGGTGTTGACGGGCTACGAGCCCGAAGCCAACCCGCAATTGGGGTTTTATTACCATCTGCAGGATGCCGAGCTGGGGCAGCAGTTTTTGACCGTGGGCGAGGAGTTCCCGTTCTCGCACGACCCCAGCGTGTGGTCCACGTTGGATTTGGTTTCCTGATCGAACATCGTTCGAAACCCGGATTGAGGAATCAATGAGCGAAAACCGGACACCCGTGGGTTTGATCGGCGTCGGGCTTCTGGGGACCGCCATCGCGGAACGGCTGTTGGAGCATGGCCACGCGGTCTTGGGATTCGATGGGGACGCCTCCCGCCGCGAGCAACTCTCAAAGCTCCACGGAAGAGTCGCGACATCGGCATCCGATGTTTTTCGCGAATGCCAAACGATTCTCCTGAGCCTGCCCGACAGCGGCATCGCGGCCCAGGTGCTCGAGGAATGTCAGTCCGTATTCCAAGACAATCCGATCGTGATCGATACGACCACGGGCGATCCGGACGAAATGGCCGCGGCGGCCGAGCGGCTTCGCGGCCTCGGCGTCAATTATGTGGAAGCCACCGTCGCGGGTTCGAGCCGGCAACTCCGCGCGGGCACGGCCACGCTGTTTGTCGGGGGTGATGAGGAATCGATCGCGTCCGTCCAACCGCTGTTGGACGTTTTGAGCCGCGCCTGGGTTTTCTTAGGGCCGGCGGGCTCGGCTTCGCGGTTCAAGCTGGTGCACAATTTGCTGCTGGGACTGCACCGGGCGGTGCTGGCGGAGGGCCTATGTTTTGCGGAATCGCTGGGATTCCCGCCGGCGACGGCGCTTGAGATTCTCAAAGAAACCCCGGCGATGTCGGCGGTGATGGAAACCAAGGGCGCGAAGATGGTCTGCCGCGATTGGCAGCCGGAAGCCCGCTTGTCCCAGCACCTCAAGGATGTGCGGTTGATCCTGGCGTTGGCGGAGCAGTCCGGCATCAACACACCGCTCAGCCGGGTGCATCGCGAGTTGTTGGAACTTGCCGAGCAATTGGGATTCGGCGACGCCGACAACAGCGCGATTCTCGAAGCCTATCTCGCAGATCGGGATTAGAGTTTTGAGAGCGACTTCAGCTCACGTGGTGAATGGGAAGCGTGTGGGGTTCGGGCAAATGGGGTTGACCGGGCAGAGCGTTTGTTCCACAATCCGCCGGTTTTGCTGTCAGGCCTGTTGGAACAGTTCATGAGGGGGAGATTCAAGGATGATTCGCACCGCCACGTTTTGCCTGGGGTTATTGCTGCTCGTGACTTCGGCTGTGGCCGAAGACGGTTCCGGGGATGGGAAGCTGGTTGGCAAGCTGGGCCAGGTCCAGGCGCTCGAGTTCGAGGGAGTGAAAGCGTTCCCCGAAAATCAAATCCAGAGGGCGCTCCTCAAGGATTTTGATTTGCTCCTGGCCGCCGATGGCCATGCGGATCTGAAATCCTATCTCGAAACGCTCACTGCGCCGATTGACCGAAGGCTACCGCAACTGTGGCTACCCGAACGCGAAGGTGACCGCCCGCGTCCACGGACAGAAAATCCGCATCGTCATCGAAGAAGGCGAGCAATACCGAAAAGGCGAAGTGCACATCGACGGCCCTGCCGAAATCGACAAAAAGCTGCTGAAGTGGTATGTCACCGATTCCCGCAGCAAACAGTCCCCGCTGACGAAAGATTCGGAGAATCAAATCAAACTGGGCACCTTCAAATACACGTCCCGGGCCGCGCATTTTACGAAAGACAAAATCGCGAGCTTTTTTGGGAAGCCGGCCGAGGTTTACGAGAAGTCGATCAAAGCCGGCTTGGAAGCCCAGGGGTATTTCTTCCCCGAGTTCGATGCGGAGCTCAAACCGACCGACAACCGCCGGGCCGATTTGCTGGTGCACATTAAAGACCTCGGTCCCAAAGCCACGATCGGCAAAATCACGGTCGAGGGCCTCGAGCATCACACCTCCGAGCAGATTACGGATTTCCTGAACATCAAACCCGGCATGCCGATGGACCTGCGGCAGAAGCTGACGTGGGAGCAGAAACTCAAGGACACACATTGCTTTCTGGAAGCGGAAGTCGCCGTGCTCCCCGCCATTGCGCCGGGCGCTCCTTCGGACCTGGCGATCCGCGTCGTGGAACAACCCAAAGGCCCTTACTTGGGCGAAGAATTGACGGAGAATGACAACGCGTTTATCAAATTGGCCGAGTGGCTGATCGACTGGAGCCAGGCCGGCGAAGAGGATCTCGTCGTCGTGGGACGCATGGACAAGGTCAAGTCCTCGCAGATCCGCGTTCTCGCGGTGGCATCCCCGCGGAAAGGCGTCTTCGTCGATGTGGAGCTGACGATTCCCGACCATCCGCCGTTCCGGTACACCGCGATCATTCGCGGAGACGAGGCCCGCATCGTGTCCTGGCATCATCACCGGCAAATCAGGATTCAAAGCGGCTCTGGACAATTTGTGGGATCGGTGGACTTTGGTTACAAGAAAGAGGCGACCCGGCATTTCCGAATGATGTTCGGCGCGGGTTATCGCAGCAAGCGGCATAGCGAGGGGCCCTTCGCCTGGCAGTTCAACCTCACGCCCGCGCTGGCAATCGCCCAATTCCGTGATGACAAAAACCAGATCCGTCGCGACGGGGATGTGGTTTCCATTGTCGCCGGGGACGGGGAAGTGAAAGTGGACGCCAACACCGGCCGCATCCAGAGCATCGGACCGAAAGACCCGAAGGTGGACCTCGCCAAACTGAAAAAAGAGACCGTTCCCAAACTCGACCGGGAAACGGGGGCGGTGTATTTTCAGGCCGGGGCGTTTGACCGCTTCGTCAAGCACATGGATGAGAAAACGAAAAACTTTCATCCCGCGTTCAATCCGCAGCGGCCCGTGAGCAGCATGCTGGAGTTTGCCTTGGGGGAAGCGGAATGTCTTTATCAAATCGCCGGCCAGGAACCGCCGCCGATCGGTGTCGGCTTGAAGCTTTTGCAGTTGGACGCGATTCAGCCCTTGGACCGCCTGTGGGTGGACTGGAATGCCCGGTCGGACGAACCGAACCCGTTTCACCTGCCCCTGTCGTCCGAGGATATCAGCCTGTTCGGCTTGGAGAAAGTCGTGCCCTTCGGGCTGGGGAAGGAACTCGCGCGGCACGCTTATGGACTGCACGCGCTCATGGTGCCGCCGGAGTCGGGGCCCTCCCGCGTGGCGTGGAACCTGGCTCTTATGTGCCGCGGGCGATTTCTGGAAGCGGGCCTGAATCTCAACCGCTTGCCGGAGAGGCCGGAGGTCGGCCCGTTGACGTGCTGGTACGCGAGCCGGGTGTTCGGCTTTCTCAACCGCGGCTTCGGGCAGAAGTTCGCGCGGGCCGGCTTGAAGAAGCTCGGCGAAGACGACTTCCGCCGGGAAATGGATCACTTGCTGCCGGCGGAATCGCTGCTCTCGGATCTGGTGCGGTCCCTGGGGAATGCCGTCCGCCAGTTGGACGACGATGAATTCGCCCGGCTGACGCTCCTCTTGGGCGAACAGGCCAAGAATCCCGCCGTCCCCCAAATGATCGAACAGATCCGCCAGGAGCAAGGCACGCCTTCGCGCGAACTGCTTTTGGAAAGCCTGGCGACGATCTGGAGAATCCGCGGCCAGGCGTATTGCCGGGAGCAGTTGGAAAAGCTCGCCGGCCCGCCTCCCGGAATCACTCATCTCGAATCCAACGGCAAACACTCAACCGGAAAAGACCTGGACGAGTCGGTGAAGAAGATCGGCGACCTGTTTTCGAAAACCAGGCCGGGCGAAAAGAAACCCGGCGCCGCAAAGGGGCTGGACGAAGCGGTGCAGAAGATTCTCGAGAATCCGACCGTCCTGCCGTCCGGCGCAAAGAACGCGTCGAAAAAGACTGGCATATTTATGCGTCTTAAGTGAACGCCGCCCTCGTGCACCGGGAGGCGTTTCGCTCGCGCCCTGGCAGTGGTTTTGCCCGGCGGGGTTTCTATAATAGAAGAGTCCGACTCCCTTCAGTGCTCCTCGTGAGTGGCCTGCTGTGTTTTCGTCCGCTGCCCGCAAAACCTTTCCCTGGGATCTCGCCGCCGAGGCGATCACTGTCCGCATCCGCTGGTTCGGATTGTGCGTGGGATACGTGCTGGTCAATTTCGTCAGCCCCGGCACGCATCAACTCGAGCTGAACGCGATCCTCACCCTGGGGGCGGTTTATGCGATTTTGGATGCGTGGTACAGCTACCGCGGCCGGATCTTTTTGAGCGATGTCCCGCTGTTGATCTCGCTGATGGAAGCCGTGTTCATCGGGCTTCTGTGCTACTTCGACACCGGCCCGCACAGCCCGTTCCGCTTTTATTATTTCCTCTCGCTGCTCGTGTGCGCGATCCGCTACGCGCCGCAGATCACCTATGCGACTTACGGCCTCCACGCGGCGAGCTATGTCACGCTGATGGTCACCGGCGGCACGCTCCAAAGCGGGGATTCGCTCACCAATCAACTCGTGCTGTTGGTGCTCATGGGCTGGGTGACGTGGGCCAGCGTGGCACTCTCGGGACTCATCAAAACCGCCGAGCAAAAGCTCGCCGACCTCAACGAGGAGCTGCAGGGAAACCAGGCCCTCTTGGAGCAGCGGATTCTCGAACGCACGCAGGAACTCCAGGAATCGCAGGCCCTGATTGTCCAGCACGAAAAGCAGGCGGCGTTTGGTTTGCTCGCGGCAGGGATCGCGCACGAAGTCGGCAATCCGCTGGCGTCGATCAGTTCGCTCGTGCAGCTTTTGAACATGAAGCACGACGACGACTACACCCGTACGCGTTTGAACATGGTCGACGAGCAGCTCCGGCGGATCCAGCGGATTCTGGGGGAACTCGTCGATTTCAGCCGGCCCGCAAACACGGAGGCCACCCGCTGCGAGGTGCACACCGTCGTCGAAGCCGCGCTCAGCATCGCCAAATATTACAAGCGCAAAAAAGGCCGGCGAATCGTGACCCGCTATGCGAACGGCCTGCCCAAGTTGTGCGGGCTCAAGGATCAATGGGTGCAGGTGTTTTTGAATTTGATCTTAAACGCCCTCGACGCCACCCAGGAAGGCGGCGGCGTGGAGATCTCGACCTGTCTTAAAGACGGCGAGATCCGCGTGATCGTCGCCGACGACGGCTGCGGCATCCCCGAAGCCGACCGCGGTCAGATTTTCCAACCCTACTACACGACCAAGCCCGCGGGCACGGGCCTCGGCCTGTTTGTGTGCCGGCACATCCTGGAGGAATCCGGCAGCGGCCGGATCGAACTCACCGACTCCTCGCCGGAGGGCACGATCATCACCGTGTGCTTTACGAGCGTGGAAATCCAAAGCCATCCCAATGTCGAACCGCTTCCCAGCGAAGACGCCCGGCCCAAAACGGTTCCTGCGACGTAAAGCACTTAGCGTTATGAGGCTGTCAGAAATGAGCGGCACGGCGCGAGCCGGTTCCGCAAACAAAACCGGCGGCTAAATCACCGTGCGCAATTCTGCAAGTTTTCCGACGTAAATCCGAAGCACGAAACCCCCGGCTATGTGAGCAAACGAGACGTCGAGAGCACAAGGATTTCGGGTCAAAGGCCCGGCGCTATGTCAGCCCAGGCCAAGCGCAGCGCCGGCCTGGGTTACGGGTGATTCATGAAATACAAAAGCCCCAGAGGGGCGGCCCTAAACCAGAGATTTGCAATAACGCAATCCGTCGCGAGCGTCCTCATCCACGTTGCGTTCTTGAAAAGTATGGCTGAAGGATTGCGAAATTCATTTAGGCCCGCCCCGCTGGGGCTTTTGCATTTTGTTCGTTCCCGTTCCCCAGGACTGCGTCCTGGGCTGACATAGAGCCGGACCTTCGGTCCTTTTTCCGTCATTTGGAACCTCGAAAAATCGCGCACACCGACTTTAGCGCCGTTCCACTCAAAGCGTAAAATGAATCCCATGAGAGCTTCCCGTTCCATTTTGATTGTCGAAGACGAAGACATTATCCGTCAGAGCCTGCAAGAATTTCTGACGGACCGCGGTTTTTTTGTCGCGACTGCGGCCACTGCCGAAGACGCCTTCCAACACGCCCGCGAACGCGATTTCGACGTCGCCATCTGCGACATCCAACTGCCCGACGGCGACGGCATCGCGGTGCTCAGGCGCCTCCAGCAACTGCACATGGACACGTTCGTCCTCATCATCACCGCCTATGCGACGGTGGAAAGCGCGGTCGAAGCCTTCAAAGCCGGGGCCTTCGATTACCTCACCAAGCCGGTGATCTTCCAGGACCTCCACAATAAGCTCGAACGGCTGTTTCGCTACCGCGAGCTGCATTTGGAAAATCAATACCTCCGCCGGGAACTGGCCCGGCACGTGGGCTTGGACCGGATCATCGGCAGCAGCCGGGCTCTGATGGAGCTGCACGAGACGATCCGCAAAGTCGCCGCCACGAATGCGAACGTGCTGCTCGTGGGAGAGACGGGCACCGGGAAGGAGCTTTTCGCGCGGGCGATCCACACCGCCGGCCCCAAGCGCGAGGAGAAATTCCTCGCCGTCAACTGCGGCGCCCGCCCGGTCGAGCTTCTGGAAAGCCGACTCTTCGGCTCGCAAGGCCGGCCCGGCACCAACGGCGATCAGCCCGGCCTCTTCCGCCACGCCGGCGAAGGCACGGTGTATTTCGATGAAGTCACCCTCCTGCCTTCCGGCATTCAAGGGGAACTGCTGCGGGCGATCGAGTATCAGGAAATCATGCCCGTCGGCGGTTCCGAGACGGCCCAGGTCAAAGCCCGCATCATCGCCTCGACCACGCACGACTTGATGCAGGACGTCGCCGACGGCCGATTTCAAGAAGACCTGTTTTACCGGCTCAACGGCATGCGGATCCATATTCCGCCCTTGCGCGAACGCCTGGACGACATTCCGGAACTGGTCGAGTTTTTCATCGGCAAACATTCGATGTCGATGGGCAAGCGCGTCATCGGGGCCACGAGCGAAACGATCCGGCTGTTGATGTCGGCCGAGTGGAAAGGCAACGTCCGCCAGCTCGACAACGCCATCGAACGGGCGGTGATGATGTGCGACGGCGAGCGGATCGGCCCCAAAGACCTGCCGCCGGAACTCCTGGGCTTAGGCGGCCCCTTGCCGAACAACGACGAGCTTCGCTCCGCGCTCAGGCATTACGAGCGATTGCACATCACCCGCGTCCTTCGCCAATGCCCCGACAAGCGCGAAGCCGCCAAACGCCTGAAACTCGGCCTTTCCAGTCTGTACCGCAAGATCGAAGAACTGGGGATCGATTTGTAGCCTCGCTCTGCTTTCCGCATTCGATCACGTCGTGAACGGTCAAAATCTTCTTGATCTCGAAGGTTTGCGTGTTACGATCAAATGGATATAGGTGGGGTGAGTCGCCAGCCGCATTTCTTGATCGAGGCGAGGTCGAGGTTGCCCAATCACGGAGATCGTCATGGGTAAGAAGAAAACCAACAAAACACCGGAAATCCCCAAGGCGCAATTGGACCTTCCCGTTTCCATGACGCCCGACGGTGCGTGGGTGACTTTGAAGGAGGCGGTCGAGCAAAAGGCGGCTGCGCTGTCGTTCGGCCAGATGTCTCTGGATCAACAGGCGAAACTCGTCGCCGAGCGCATCGAACGGCAGCCCGAATTCGAGTTGTCCATGATTGGGCCCGGCGTCGTGGACAAGCAGCGGGCCATTCAGGAAGTTCGCGCCAACACAGCCGTCGGGCGCACGTTGATCGAAATTGAACAGCGCATGATTTCCCGCATGCTGAAACGCGCCAGTGAAGGGGGCTCCTGAATGGGCAAAAAAAAGAAAAAACGCTCCGCCAAAACGCGGCGCGTGGAATTGGACGTGGATTTATTCGTGCTCGCGATCGACTCGAATTACGAACCGGTCACCAAGGCCGCCTTCGAATATCGAGAGCAGCACGTTTATCCCTACCTCGAATCCAAAGGCTATCAGCTGATTCGCTGTCAGGGCCTCCTGGCCCGGCGAATTTATGTCGCGCCCGAAGCCCGCCGAAATGACGTGGTTTATATGACGGGCGTCGGGCACGGGAGTTACTCGACTTACACGGGCGATCATTACGACCCCATTTTCGATGTGGGAAACTATCAGCCCGACGAGGCCCAAGGCAAGCTCGTGCATTTTCTCTCCTGCCAAACGGCGGCGAAGCTTGGACCGGATTTCGTCGCCAACGGTTGCCGGGCCTATTTCGGGTACGACCAAAACTTCACGTTTAACATGCCATACTCGGATATTTTCTTTCAATGTGATTCGGAAATCGATCGCGCCTTTGCCGACGGTTTGAGCGCAGCGGACGTTTATGATCGCGTGATCGCCGTCTTTAACCAGAAGATTTCCGACTTGGAAAACGCGGGACACGATTATGTGGCGTCCGTGTTGGAATACGATCGCGATCATCTGATGGCCCCCTCGGTCGATGCGCGTTGGGGTGATCGGACTGCCTCGCTCTAATACCAGGCCCGAGGGGCATGCGGATGGAATTGTTCCTAATCCTCACCGCCAATGGGAATCGTCGCATCGACGCCGAGGGTCGCGAGGGCCGAGAGGAAATAGGCTCCCGCGCAGGCCAAAAAGGCCGCGTCCCAGCTCCAGTTGCTAACGAGTTGGTTGAGGATCAGCGGGGAAAGCGTCGCACCCAGGTTGCCCCACATGTTGGCCCAGCCGTGGATCGAGCCGATGTGCCGCCCGCCCACGTCTTGCTTGTAGGCCCAGGACGAGGCGTTCCCCAAATCGTTCGAGAACGCGACGACGGCGAACAGAGTCTGTCAACGTCCACGCCGACGGATGGAACAGGCAGAACAAGTAGGCGGTCATCGCCACAAACCGCCCGCTGGCGAGCGGCATGATCCGCCCCCACCGCAGGCCGATCCGCTGGACCATCACGTCGGACAATCGGCCGCCCCAGAGCATCCCGCCCCAGCCGACCCACAACGGGACCGCGCACATCCAGCCGCGCATCAACAGCGGGACCGCATGCTCCTCGAGAAGAAACCGGGGCAGCCAGGTCACGAGAAACACCCAGCCGATGTTCGATCCCCATTGGGCGATGCACATCAGCCACAGGCTCCGGCTGGTGAGGATCGCCCGCATCGGCGGCCGTTCCAATCGCCTTTCCGGTTGGGGGCGATCGGGAACAGCCCGCCCCGAGCGAATGAGTTCCTGTTCCTGGACGTTGCACCCGGAATGTTCGGAAGGCCGGTTCCGGAACACGCACCAGAACAAGCCGGCCACAACGAGCCCCAAGCCGCCGAACGTCCACATCACCGGACGCCAGCCGCGAACGTAAAGTTTGCCGATGGCTTCGGGAAACGCGGCTTCGAGAACCAGCCGGTTCAAGCGGTGCACCTCCCGGGCGCGAGCGAATCCTGCCGAAGCAGCCGGCGGGCTTCCCGCTCCAACGGCACGTTCGGCACATCGCCCGCCAATAGCGGCTTGTCGTTTTCAATCAGAGCATTGAGCCGCTGGAGCAGCGACCCCGACTCAGCGGCCAGCCGGTGCGCGACCAGCCGCTCAAGCGCCGCTTGATCGCCCGGGATTCCTGTCGAGGCCTCGGACGACAGCGGTTCGCTATCGGCGTCGTCGATTTGCTCGCGCAGCGCGGCTTCGTTCAATAAGGACGCTTGGGTCAACAGCGGCGAAGAATCGAGCGGGACAAAGAACGCGATCAGGCTCGTCGTCAACACGGGCGCCAGGCCGCCGCCCAGCCGGCCGCCCCAGGCGACAAATCCGCTCGCCGAGCCGCGGACGGAATTGGGCACCCAATGCGGAATGAGCGCTGCCGCGGTCGGGTAGGCGCCCGCCTGTCCCAAACCCGTCGCGAGGCGGATTATCAAGAGCGAGACAAACCCCATTGCCCAACCCATCCACGCCGTGCACAGCGACCATACGACGATGTAGATCGTCAGCATCAATCTTGCGCCGAAGCGGTCGCTCATCCAGCCGGACGGAACCTGCGCGAGGGCGTAGCTGAAGAAAAACGCCGAGAAGCACAGGCTGAGTTCGTCGTTCGAGAGCCCCAGGTCTTCCTTCACGTAGCGCTGCGCATAGGACATGCAGAAGCGGTGCAGGTACAGGATGAACGCCATCGCGAACGTGACCGCGAGCACGCGATAGCGCACGCGGGTCGGCCGATTCTGGTCGGGATCGGGCAGGAAAACATCGTCGGCGGTTCGACTCATGATGGGCGCAGCGATTGGAGATGTTCTTCGAGGAAATCCCTCCCCACGTTTTCAGCCACTATACAGCGAAGGGGCCGCTTCCGACATCGGAGCGTTCCAAAAGCCGCGAAAAACGTGTTAAAGTGCAAAGTGCAAAGTGTCTTACCAAACCGTGATTTTGGAAGCGAATCAGAAGTCATGCCCATGAGAACACACAAAAACGACTTGAAAGACCGAGGCATTCTGCGGACCGGCTACGGGGCCGGCCGGCCAAACATCTGGCACGCCTGGGAACTCGACGACGCCGCGCGGAAGACGGCGCACGGCTTTGGCGTGGTGCGGATGCCCAGCCGGATCCCGGCGGGCGACTTGACGACCGTGGTTGTGGAATACCACATCGCCGCGCAGACGATTCCCGCGGGCGGACAACTCGCGCTCATGTGGCGGTGGGCTTACGACTGGTCCGATTTGCAAACGAACGACCCGGCGCAGCAAGGATACCTCAGCCTCTCGGTGGAGTCGGCGAAAGACAACGCGGAGCCGGCGGAGCTTCAAGCGCACTACAACGCCTATGGCGGGATTGAACCCTACAACCACGCGCTCAAACTGAAAGTCACCCGCGGGGAGCTGGCCGCGGGCGATTGCGTGCGGCTGGTGTGCGGCGACCAGAGCGCGGGCAGTCCCGGTTGGCGCGCACCCACGTTGGCCGCTGACGAGATAAGCTTTCTCTTGCTCATCGATCCCGCCGGGACCGACCAATGGACGGAACTCGTCGGCCCGCAATCCCAAACCGCGAAAACGGTCCCCCGCGAACCGGTGAAGCTCATTGCCGTGGCTCCATCCGATCTGGTTGTCGGGGAAACATCTTGCATCATCGTCCGCGCGGAGGATTGTTGGGGCAACGCTGCGGTTCTCGATGAACCGCCGGCGCTGTCATTTGAAGAAGACAATCGGGCCGCGGTGATTGAAGACATCAAGAAGACCGCGGACGGCCGGGCGTACCATGCGGCGATTCTGGCCGATGCCCGGGGATTGATCGGATCGTCGCGGAGATTAAGGGCTCAGGATTGAAAGCCGTGAGTAATCCGTTTCGCATCCACACGGAGCCTCCCGAGCGGTCGGTGTTCTGGGGCGATCTGCATGCGGGGCAATGCGACATCGGTTGCGGAGCCGGTTCGCTGGCTGAGCATTATGCCTTCGGGCGGGACATTGCGGGCTTAGAGTTCATCACGCATCAGCCCAACGACCATTATGTGACGCGGGCCGACTGGGAATTTTCGCGGACCGAGACCGATGCGTTTTACGAGCCGGGGCGGTATGTGACGTTTCTCGGCTGCGAATGGAGTCCGCCCACTCGCGACGGCGGCGACCGGAACGTGTTCTATCGCCAGGATGAGCCCCGCCTCCGCCGGTCGGCCCGGTTTTTCGTGGAAACAAACCCCGATCCCGAACCGGACATTCCGACCGCCCCCGACTTTCACCGCGCGTTTCGCGATCAGGATGTGCTCATCAACATGCACGTGGGCGGGCGGATGACGAACCTGGACTGGCACGAGCCGGCCATCGAACGCCTGGCCGAGATCCATTCCACCCACGGGACCTCCGAATGGTTTGTGATGGACTGTCTGAATCGCGGATACCAGGTCGGAATCACCGCGGGCACCGACGGCGTGATGGGCCGGCCCGGTGCTTGCCGGCCGGGCTCGCGGGTCATGCGAAATGTTCCGAACGGATTGACGGCCGTGCTCGCGGAAGAACTCACGCGCGAATCCCTCTGGGAAGCTCTCTCCGCCCGCCGATGCTACGCGACCACCGGCGAGCGGATTCTCCTTTCGGTGACCGTCGAAGGCCACGCGATGGGATCCGCGGTCCAGGTTTCCCGCGCGCCGTCGATTCGGATCGCCGTCGCAGGAACCGCCGCCATCGAGCGGGTCGATTTTCTGCGGGGCACCGAAGTGATTCACGCCTGGAACCTGGCTCCCTTGGAGCCGGCCTCTTCGGGGCGGATTCGCGTCCTGTGGAGCGGCACCGCCAAGCGCGGCACCGCCCGGCTCCAGAAACAAAACTGGAACGGCTCGCTCTTGATCGATGGGGCATCGATCACCCGCGCGGAACCCATTGGTTTTCATAGCCCGCTCGACGCCGTGCAGCGGGATTCGCCCGGCCGCGTGTCCTGGCAATCGTGCACCGCGGGGAACGATGCGGGCCTTCTCTTGGAAGTGGAGGGCGACCGCTCCGCGCGGGGGCGGTTTGAAACCGAACCCTGCTCTTTCGATTTTTCCTTGGGCGATGTTCGCGAGACCGCTTTGGAAGTCGATGCGGGCGGCGTGGGCCGGCGAGTCTCGATCGGACCGGCTCCTTGCGCAACGGCCGCCCGCTCCGTAGCACTGGAGTTCCGCGATGACGAACCCGTGGAAGGCATCTGCCCGTATTGGGTGCGGGTGATCCAAGTCGATCGCGCCAAAGCCTGGAGCTCGCCGGTTTACGTGACGCGTGGGAACTCAAAGTAGTTTGAAACGTTGGCGTGCTTTTGCGATCGCCACGCCCTTCGCTGCGCTCAAGGACGTGCCACCCGGATTGCGTTACACGGCGTGCGATCAATCCATCTGTTTGAGCCGCACGTAATCCAGGGCGAACATGTATGACTTGACGGCTTTCGGGTTCGCGCCGGCGATTTGCACGGTGAGAGAATGCGGGCCCGGCTTGAGTTCCAGCTTGGGGAACGACAACACGCCGGTGGTGACGACGTCGGGGCTGTAAAGATCGACGGGTTTGCCCAAGGGCTCACCGTCGAGCGCGAGCTGCACGATGCCGTAATCCCGGGCGCAGGTGAGGACGACTTCCAAATCCGCCGGCCCCGATTGCTGAGGCAGCGCGAGCGTCAACGTGTCGCCGGGCCTGGCTCCGGTCCACCAAAGTTGCGAGTTGCCGCTCCACTTGTCGCTTTGGAATCTGGACATGTCTTGGGGTTGGGCTTTGCCAAAGGTGGCCTGGGCTTTGAGCGATTCGCCTTCCAACGCCCCCGGGACCTTGCCGGTTTGTTTGTCGATCTCGGCCTTGGGTCCGCGCAAAGCCTTGGCCCCTTCGGTGGACGGCGGCGGCGGGCCTTGGTACACCTTCGGCTGAGCCTCGGCCCAGACGGCTTGATCGACCTTCGTCTTCTGGTGGCGGAGGACATGGGCGCCTTTCATCCCGCCCACGACGATGTCCGGCAGTCCATCGCCGTTGACATCGGCAATCGACAACTGCCGGCCGATGCCCGCTTCGCCGTCGGCTTGGTAAGGCAGCCAATCCACGCCGCCGTCTTTCCCGCGGACGAGGCGGAACCAATACACGACCGCCCCGGCATCCCACAGCGGGCTTTGCTTGTGATGCGAGTAATACGTCTTGCCGGTGACGATGTCCTTCAGGCCGTCGCCGTCGATGTCGGCCAGGTTGACGGAGTGCAGTTCGCTAAACAAAACCCCGTAGCGATTCTCGGCCGGATGCGACCCCATGATGAGATGGTGTTTGAATTTCGCCTCGCCGCCTTCTGCGATTTGCTCGTACCAGCTCAGGCCGAAGTCGTGGGCGGCCTGGCTGGTGATGATGTCGTTGTCGCCGTCGCCGTCCACGTCGTAAGCATACATCTCCGCGCCGCCGTAGGCGTTGGAGAAGGACGCCTCGTGCGAAATCCAGCGGGAGGTTTCGGGGTTGTCTTTCGGCTGTTCGAACCAGCCTTTGGGATGAATCACATCGGTCCGCCCGTCGCCGTTGACATCGCCCACGCCCAAGCCGTGGCCGAATTTTCGGGCGGTGATCTGGGCGGAGATGGGATGAAACTTCCAGGCCTCGAACGGCTTGTCCCAATTGACCGTGGCAAAGCCGAAGTAGCCGTCGCGGGTGCAAACGAGTTCGGGCTTGTCGTCGCCGGTGAGGTTCGTCAGTTGCGGCGATTCGTTGGAGACCCAATCGAAAACCTGGTGCTTCGGCCAATGCTGATCGAGCCCGGCTTTCTGGGGATTCTCGTAAACATAAGCCGGCGTGCCGGGAAAGCCGACGACGAACACATCGTTCCAGCCGTCGCCGTTGAAGTCATAAAGCCAGGAGAAAAAGTTGTTCGCGTAGCCTTCGCGGTTCTGCGGCACGGGGGCGTAGATTTCGTGCTTCGTTTTGAAGTCCGGCCCCTCGAACCAATACGGGCCGTACACCATGTCCGGCTTCCCGTCGCCGTTGACATCCCCCGCGTTGGCCCCTTCCGAATAATACACGCCGGTGAGCTGCTGCCGATCGAACGTGTCGAGGAGTTTGTCGTCGGCCTTGAGTGAAGAGCCCAGGGCAACGGCAAAGGCAATGACGATCAACACAATCACCCGATGTTTCATGGCCGGATCCTCGTTGAAAGTGGCGGAGTGGGAGTTCCCCGCCATTGTGTTCAATCCCGGCGGGTTTGGCCACGCCAGCGGCGGAATTCGTCCCCAGGGGAGGTAAAATCCGCGGTTGATCATCACACAAAAAGATCATCAGCGTCCGCCCCCCCGATTCGCCGGAAGAGCCGAAAAATCACCAAAAATGTACCACGACGCAAGTTTTCTGAAGCCGCAGCCTGCATATTCCTCTGCCCGCCGAATCGATATACTTTGGACGAATTCGTTCCGACCTTTTTTTGGAGATTTCCTCCTGCTGATGGACCACCGGATTACGACGTACGAACAGGCGATCGAATACCTGTATGGGCGGATTAACTACGAGCGCGCCAGACGGATAGTTATTCGACGCGGGATTTCAAGTTGGATCGCGTTCGGCATTTGCTGGCCCAGTTGGGCGATCCGCAAGAGGCGGTTCCCGCAATTCATATTGCCGGGACCAAGGGCAAGGGCACGACGGCGGCGATGGTGGCCGGGATCTTGGAGGCGGCGGGGCTTCGCGTGGGGCTGTTTACGTCGCCGCACATCTCGGCGTTTGAAGAGCGGATGCAAGTCAACGGCCGGATGCCCGGCCGTGGGGACATTGTCGATCTCGTGGTCCGGGTGGCGGAAGAAGCCGACCGTATGGACCGGCCGCCCGGGCAATCCTCGCCGACGTTTTTTGAAATCACGATGGCGATGGGCTGGTTGTGGTTTCTGTCGCAGAACGTCGAGATTGTCGTTTTGGAAGTGGGATTGGGCGGCCGGCTCGATGCCACCAATGTCTGCCGGCCGCTGGCCAGCGTGATTACCAGCATCAGCCGGGACCACACCGGGCTCTTGGGCAGTACGCTCGCGGAAATCGCCGGGGAGAAAGCCGGGATCATCAAACCCGGCGTGCCCGCAATCTCGGGTGTGCAGGTCCCCGAAGCGCATCGGGTCATCGAAGCCGTCTGCCACCGGCAAAACGCCCCGCTGATATCGTTGGACCGGGACATCGAGCTTCAAACCGAACCGGCGGCCGCCCGGTTCCCCGCAGCCCAAGTCTGTTCCGTCCGCACGCACGGGGCCCGTTACGAGGGACTTCAGATTCCGCTCGCCGGCCGCCATCAGTTGCGGAATGCCGCGTTGGCGGTCGGCGTGATCGAATGCCTCAACCGGCAAGGTTGGCGGATCGAAGAACACGCCGTGCGCGCGGGGCTGGCGAAGACGCGGTGCCCGCTGCGAGTCGAAGTCGTCCAGACCGCTCCCACGGTGGTCTTGGACGTGGCCCACAACTGGGCGTCGATCTCGGCCTTGTTGGAAACGCTCGGCCGCGAGTTCTCCGCGCGCCGGCGAATCTTGATTTTCGCCGCCAGCCGGGACAAGGACGTGGCGGGAATGCTCAGGCTCCTTTTGCCGGAATTTGACACGGTCGTGGTGACGCAATTTGCCGGCAATCCCCGCGGGATGTCCGCCCACAAGCTGGCCCGGATGGCCCGCGCCTCAGCGGGCGTTTCGTGCACTCTGCGAGCACGCCGCCCCAGGCGTGGAATCTCGCCCGGCGGCTGGCGGACGCCGACGATCTCGTTTGCGGCACCGGCTCGTTTTTTATGGCGGCGGAACTTTGGGAAACGATTGCGGGCGTTTCGATGGGCGTCTCGCCGGCCGATTCCCGGCCGGTCGCCTGCCCCGCGTTGAGTCTTCCGGCGGAGGAAAAATAAACCAGGCCGCCGCTTTTCGTGAAAGCGGGCGGCCTGGAAAGAAACCGAGCGGGGCCGGATCAGGCGTCGTTGTTGGCACGCCGGCGTGTTCTGCGGAGGGGATTTGCGCTGCGTCCGCCGCCGCCGGGTCCCGCGGAACCACCCCGGCTGCTGCGGCCCGCCGAACCTGGGGCGCTCTTTCCGCTGCGGCCACCACCTCCTTTGCCTCCGCGGCCGGCTCCTCCGGCCTGGTAGAGCTGCTGGTTCATGTCATCCATCGTCGCCTCATCGCCCATCATGCCGTCCTCGCCCATCGCTTCGTCTTTGCCGGCGTCCTTCAAGTATTCAAAATCGCGATATTCACGTTCCAGAATCACCGTCGCGAGAGAATGGTCCTGGAGTTGGGCCAACGGATTGCGGTTCTCCAACTCGCCATACTCGTTGACGATAAGCATCTGGCTCAGCGGCTTGACCACGCCTTGCCATTCCTTCCGCTGGTCCCAAATCTTCAAGTCGGCGTGGAATTCGCGAGGCTGGAATTTCGCCGGCGGGGCGACCAAGTCCACAACGGCGTCGTTGGTGGTCAACTCGATGGGTTCGGGCTTGAAGCTTTGAAAGGGACGCAGCACTTCCACTTCCATTTTCTCATCCTTCGGGTCGACGACCACCTCTTCGCCGGACGCTTCGATCTTGGTCTTGGGTTTCGGTTGCCCGATGATCTGGCCCTTCTGCACTTCGAGTTCCTTGTGGGCGGTGGTGCCGACGTCCGAAAGCCATTGGAAGAAATCGACTTTGGCTTTGGGTTCGTTCGGTCCCCGCGGGGGTGTGATGTCCTCGACAAAGAATTTGGTGTCCTCGGGCATCACGGCGACCGTGGTGGGTTTGGACCACGGGGTCTCGCGGTATTTGCCGTCCACGACTTTGGGCGAGGCCACGTTTTCCAAAGGCTCATCGTGGTGGGGGTTGTAGACTTTCAGCCGCACCCGATAGCGGTAAGCCTGGCCGGGTTCCACGTCAAAATCGAGATAGCGGAATAGCAGGTACTCCGGAGTTTGGCTGAGCATGCCCTGCGTCATGCCTTCGTAGCCTTCCTTCTGAAATGCCCCCGGGTTTTCCGGATCGTACATTTCCTGCATGCCCGACATCAAACGCCGCATTTGGGTTTCGTCGCCGGCCACATCCGATTGAATGCCCGCCAGATTCCGCTGAAAGTCGGCAAAACCGCCGGGCAAGTCCGAGTCCTCCGCCGTCGACTTGGCTTCCTTCTCCAGCTGCACGAGCTGCTCGTTCAGCATTCGGCGAATCTCGATCTCTCGTTCGGTCAGGGTCTTGATCTTGGGATGCCCCACGAAGTAGGGAATCCACCGCCCGGTGAGCCGCATGGGCAAGGGCATCGTAAAGACCCAATCCGTATCGTTGATGTCCACCACATCCTCGGAATAATTCGCCGCTTTCGTGAGGATCTCTTCCATGGCAGTCCGGTCCACGCTTTTCCAATCCTTGTCGTCATCGCTCCAGGGATTCGGGCCCGGCTTGGCCTGTTGCCGTTGCAGCTCGAAATCCTTGAACAGCACCAGGCTCCGCGGATTGATCGGACGGGGATCGTGCCGGGCTTCGAGAATCTTCTTCGCCTGCTCCCGGAGAGGGTACACGCCCCGCACGGAAATAAACCGCACGCCGCGGGAATTGACCACGACTCCGGTTTCGCCCGTGCCCATGTCTCCGTCCGCCATGTCGCCCATGTCTCCCATATCGCCCATCTCTCCCATCGGCATCGGATTCCTATTGGCCCTGGGCGGAGAATTGCCCGGGGCATAACCGCCGTCCACGCCTTCCGGCCCACCCTGGGTGGGACCGCCACCAGTCTCGAACTGCTTTAGAATCGCCTCTGCCCTCGTTTCGGCCTTGCCGGCGTTATTGGCCTCCGCAAGGGCCTCGGCCCCATCGTACACCGGCTCTTGTCCCGGCGGAGGCAGTTCCAACACAAAATTCCCGGCGGTGGCCAGCACATATTGCACGGTGAGCCATTGCGGTTCCTCGATGGGTTCCTGCTGGCGGTGCAGCGGCCAGAACATCGGATGGCCCGGCGGGTATTTAAAATTTCCCGCGTTGACCACGGAATACGAGTTGTCGTACACCGTGCGCACATCGTAGCGTTTGGTGTAGATTTCCTGCTCCGACTTGGGCCAGGTCGCCTGGGTCAGCGCCTCTTCCTGGGTTTGCACGTTGGACAGCAAGTCGCCGGGCTGTTTCTCCTGGTAGGTCTTCCAGCGAGTCCCTGTAAAGAGAATCAACACCACCACCAGCCCAACCACGGCGAGCGTGATTTTCTCGCCGTGATTTACGCCCAACTGTTTCCAGTCGATGCTCTTCAATCGTTCTGCGGATAATTTCATGACCGACTCCGTCTAGGCGAACTAAAGAATTGCGCTTGAGGGATTGCAGGGAAAAGACCGACCGCTCATTCGTCCGCCGGCTTCGCGGGCTGCGGATTGGATTTTGGAGCGGGAGCGGGGTTGTCGTTTTTCATCGGAGGCTCCGGAGTGTTGGGAGCCGAGCCCGCATTAGGCGGGGTTTGATTCATCGGATTCGCCGGGGGCGTTTGATTCATCGGATTCGCCGGGGGCGTTTGATTCATCGGGGCCGCCGGGGGCGTGGCGGGATTCGCGGGGTTCTCCGGCGTGGCGTTCCCGTCCGGAGTGGCGGCCGGTGGAGTTTGCGTGCCCGGTTCCGCGGATTCCGGCGTGGCATTCCCGCCCGGCGTTTGGACGGGCTGAGGTTCGGTTTGAGCGGACGGGGCCGCATCGGCCGTTGCCCCGGCGTTCTCGCCTTTGTCGGCCATCTCTTCCGGAGAGCGGTAAATCGTCATCAAACCGACGATTCCGACATGCGCGAGGTACGGGTCGCTCATGGCCATGTCGTAGGAGGTCGCAGGGGCGCGTTGATCGTCCCCGCCCATATCGCCCATCGGTGAGAAACCTCGGCCGCCTCCCATCGGGTCCGCCATGGGGAAGCGGTTGTTGAACCCGCCGCGGTTAAACGATGTCCCGCCGCTGCGCGAGCTGGCTCCTTGATTGAATTGCGGCATCGGCATTCGCGGCGTCGTGAATCCGCCGTTGCGTCCGCCGCCTCCAAGGCCGCCGGGAGCGCCAAATCTCGAATTCGTGCGAGGAAAGCCGGGCATTTGCGTTCGTTGTGGAAAGACTCCGCCGTTGCGTCCGCCGCCTCCGCCGATTCGACTGGGCATACCCCGCCGCATCGTCGAGCTCGAATCACTGTCCACAACGGGCGCGATTTCGTCCTCGTGCAGGGAAACCTGCTGGACGAGCAACAACTCTGTGGGCCAATCCATGCTCACCAAGGCCGCTTGCAGTTCGGGCAACTTGTCATGGACCATCGTGACTTCGAGATAGAATCCGCGGGTCTTGTAGGGCAAGTCGGGAGAATCATCGACGTAGCGCCGCTTGGGTTGCGAGTTGCCGCCCATGCCGCCCATGCCGCCTCCGATCGGACCGCCGCCGGGCACCACGGGCGGGGGAGCGGAATCGCTGTCTCCGCCGGTGGACGCGGTTTGCAACGCGTCGGAACCCAGCACCGAATCCGGGTTGACCTGGAGAGACGGGAGACCCGATCCTCCGCCCATTCCATCCACCGTGGAGTCTCCGCCGGTAAAGCCAGCGGGAGCGCTGGAAGGCGCGGAGTTCTCGTCGCCGTCGCCCATCGGCGAACCTTGCGCGGGCGCTGCCGATTCTTCGGCGCGGGAACCGCCGCGGAGTTGGAGCGTCAAAAGCTGGCGAATCGGGGCATCGCTGATCTTGGTGGCATCGGCATTCACGTCATTGACGGCTTTCAAAACCTCCCACGTCAGCCACACATCTTCCTGGGTGTCCCACATTTCGTCCGAGGTGGGACGGGTTCTCTCCCATCGCGCCCGCTCGACGTGCGGGATGTTTTGCTTATCGATCTCGAGCACGCCCGTTTCCTGAATGATTGGCCGGCCCTTTTCGTCCGTCGAATAAGAGGAATTGTATTGGCGAACGAACTTCAGCATCTCGTCGATCTCATTCAGGTGAAACCGGGCGTAAAGCCGGAGCGCCTGGTCGTCCGCCTGCTCGCGGTATTTTTTGTCTTTCATGTACTTCGGCAGAACGCCCGGCCATGTGTGCAGGCGTTCTTGCTCCTCGTACAACCGGGTGGACAGCTTCATCTGACGACCGTCCAAGACCTTGTTGACGTCTTCGATGTGATCGATGTAGTCCTTATTGGGCGTGTTGCTGCCCGAGGACACATTCAGCGCCGACAACGTTTGAATGCGTTCGTCGATATGTTTCGCGGCGGCGACCGTGCTCACCCACCAGCCGATGAACGGCAACAAGAGCGCCGCACCGCCGATGACCCAGTATTTGTGCTTGATGAGAGGCTGAAGTTTTTCCATGTCGGGCCTCGATGTCTTTCTGATGGAGGAGTCGCGAGGGAGCGGAAAAAACCGAGTCAACGCTTCGGCTCCGCGATCCCTCTTACCTGTTGGACGAATTCAAAATCTCACAAGTTCCGGCCGCCGCAAAAATCTTTTCGCGCTCCGCCGGGCCAAAACGTGGCGGACTAATGGCCGTCGGCGGCCGCGGAGTCCATACCGGCGCTGTCCCCGCCCGCCGGGGCCGTCGCGCCTTTCGGATAGGTCTCGGGCGTTCCGGGCACCATGAACCTCTGCTTGAAGGCGTCGTATTGCTCCTGCGTGACTTTCAGCGGCTCCTGTAGGGGTTGCCGGCTGGCGTCGCCTTCGGGCAACGTGGCGTTGTCGTCCCGGGTTTTCGCGTTGCTTTCCGCGATTTTTTTATTCTTCTCGTTCACGGCCTGCTGGATTTGATCGAACGGCAAATCCAGGTTCTTGTTCTGGGCCTGGTAGGCGATGAGCTGGTCGTACATGATGTTGTTGACCTCTCGCTCATCCTTGGGCACCGGCTGCCAGACAAACTGGATCATGAACTCGGTGCGGTGGATTTTCTGGCGATTGGAAACGTCGGCCGGCTTGACGCCGCCTTCTTCGCCTTCCTCGCCCATGGGCATCGGGGCCGCCGGAGCCCCGGCCTCGTCTCCCATGTCTCCCGTGCCGCCGAAGTTTCCCACCCCCGGCTGCTGACCCATGAGCAGCCTTTGCTCGCGGAGGTCCGGCGAGTACCAGTAAAGCTTCGGGTTGGTGTCCGCATAGATCATGACGGCATGCGTGATCCCGATCTTCCGCACCGGCGCATAGTGCTCCTTCGTGGCCCATTGTTGGAGGTTCTTTAGCAGCGTGTGTTTCACATAGGTGTCCGCCTGCATGATCTCCTTTTTTTCCTCGTGGTGATAATGGCATCCCTGCAGCGTAAACAGATACCCCGGACCTTTGGGCGGCTTGAGGTCATTTTTCTGCATCGAACCGTACTGGTTGGGCAGCAGCTTCGCATACCACATCGTATCCAGATCCGGCAGCTTCTGGACGTTGATCACTTTCAGCTTCATCAGGTTTCGCAGCTCGATATTCTTCTCGTCGAAGTCTTTTCCCTCCTCGTGAGGCAGGCAGTCATTGATCGCCTTATAAACTTCCAGCCAGTTCTCGCGGGCGTTGAGTTGATCGATCAACACCCGCCCCGTGGCCACGATCTCATCGTGCTTTTTCGTCCGGGTCTCGTACTCGGTCTTGAAATTGGTCACGGTGGAATTGAAGCCGGCGACTTTTTGCTCGGCCTCTCCAAACCGCTCCGTACTCACCGAATCCTGCACGCGGGCATAACCGACCGCCGACAGCGAAACGCCGACCAGCATCGCGGCGGCCGCGGCCGCCGCCCAGGGCTTTTTCTCGCGGATCTTGCGGGCGGTCGCAATCTCCGGCGGCAACAGACTCGTGTGGATCTTCGTGAGGTCGAGCCCCTGAAGTGCCAGCCCGTAAGGCACGGCGAAGGTGAGCAGGTTTTCCTCGAACAGGTTCGCGTTGAGCACGTTGTCGCCGACCAACGCCTTGTAGCCCGAGAGCCGTTCGACTTCGAATTGCGTCAGGTTTTGCTGGAGGAATTTCTGCAGGCCCGCCAGCTTGAACCCGTTGCCCACGCCGATCAGCTTTTTGATCTTGGCGCTGCGATTCACGCTCGAAAAATACCCGATCGACCGCTGGATTTCCGAGACGTAGTCGTTAAACACGGGCTGCAGCGCCTTGAACACCGCCCGCGGATCGGGGGACTTGGTGGCGTTGCATTTGAGATGCTCGGCCTTGGCGAATGTCAGCTTCATTTCCTTGGTCAGCGCCCGCGTGAAGTGGTTCCCGCCCACGGGGACGTTTCTGATCCAGATCTTCGCCCCATTGGTCACGACGAGGGTGGTGTTGTCCGCGCCCATGTCGAGAATGATGTAATGCTCGTCGCGGCTTTTCTCTTCCCCGTCCAGGCGGAGCCCCATCTGGTCATAATACAGGACGTTATAGAGCCCCAAGGGAGCGATCTGAATTTGATCGACTTCCACCTTGAACGCCGTGAACGGGTTGAGCTGCTCCAGCACCTGGTCGCGCTTCATCGCGAACAACCCGACCTCGGCATCCAGCATGAAGTCCGCTTCTTCGCTGCCCACCGAGAGCACCTGATAATCCCAGATCACGTCTTCGAGGGCGAACGGAATCTGCTGGCGGGCCTCGAACTTGACGATCTCCGGAACCTTGGGAGCCGGCACCGGCGGGAGTTGGATGAACCGCGCAAGAGCCGTCTGCCCGGGCACGCTGATCACGACCTTATCCCCCTTGAGATCGTTGCGCTCGAGAAACTTGCTGAGCGCCTGGGGGATCAATTCAGAAGGCACGGCGTCGGGTTGACTCAAAATCTTGGGGTGCGGAACATAATCGAACGCCACCGCCAACACCTGCTCGGCGGCTTCCGCATAACGCAGGCGGATCGCCTTAAGGCCCGCCTGACCAATTTCAATGCCCCAGACACCTTGATTTTCCGCCATGGTGTTGTCTTCTCCAGAGAAAAACGCCAGCATGATTCCCAGGTTCCAGGCGAACCCGGGAACGAATGGACTTTAATCGTGAATTAACTCCCCCCAGACGGGGGAGGAAGTTTTGAAAGGATCGTGAGACTCAAGAAGTGTGCAGAATGCAAACTTTTTCCTAAACCTAAGCTAACACAGCAGTTTTGCAAAAGTCAATAATAAACGGAAACCTCGGCAAATTAGCCGCCAATCTTCCAGGAAAGGACCGGGACCGCCCCGGTGTTCCCCATGAAGTCGCATCAAGTTTTCTATATCATGTTCCTACGGTAGATATGCAGCCGATGTTGGCATTCGTTCGAAATGTTGGTGATTTTTGGAAAGGATTGAGAGGATTCGGGACTGAAAACAACCCCGCATGAATATGCGACGTTTCCTGAGTCCCCAGAGTTCCCGAAAATTCAAAACTTCTCCTGCATTCACTTTTGACGCAAAGCCGCAATGGCAAGACGCAGAGGGCAAAGATTGTGCAACGGAAGCGGATTCGAACTCTAAGACCTAACCCGAAAACTAGCCCGCAGCGCAAGCAAGGGTTTGTAAAGCCTTCGTATTCCCTCGCTTGCACTTCGGGCTACGCTGGCGAATTCCGTTGAAAACGTGTTTTATTGTTCGCGTCTTCGTGGTAATCAAAGTTATCCTTGCGACCCTTTGGGTCTAAAAAAGCCGCCAATAGAAAGTGCTTCCCCGCAATGACTTACACCGATATTGTCGTTTTGATTCCCAGCCATTCTCTGGAAGATTTTCCGACCGAACTCCAAGAGCAGCCGGCGGCGAGTTTGCTGAACGCCTTTGCCGTCGTGTGGCATCCGCTGTTGTTGCAGCAGGCGAAGACGCTGCCGAGGTGGGACCGCTCGGACGAGCCGCCCGCTACTTTGGAGAATCGGCTGATCGTGGTGCCCACCGCCTGCGAGGACTGGCTGCCGGGGGGTTGGGTGGGCTATGCCGAAAAACAGGGAGCCGTCGTCGTTTCCGGTCTGGAAAACCGTGCGGACATGCTCGCGAAGGCCTTGGCCCCGCTGGAGAATCCCGCCCCGGTCGATGAAGACATCGCGGCGGATTTCCTTGCGCTCGGGACGTGCTATCTGCAAATGGAACTTCTCACCCGGCACATGCACTACTACAGCAACCTCGATGAAGTGCAACTCGAGCGCGAAAGCCTCGCCGCGGCGGAGGCGGCGATCGCCGGCGATCTCGACACCGCGCGGAACCACCTGCGGGGGGCGTTTGAATCGCTCCTCGAAGCCCGCGAGCGGTTTTATCCCGTCGAATGCTACCTGATCGACCTGTGCCTGTTGATCCCCCGCATCGCCGAGGAGCAGCGCGAGCCGCTGTTGAAAATGGCCGCGGCGGAGAAACCCGTCAACCTCGTGGCGACGGCGGAGGAGCTTCAGGAAATCCACGACAAATCGCCCGAAACGATCGCCGCCCTTCGCGAAGCCTGGGACGCGGGGCGGCTGAACGTCGTCGGCGGGGAATGGGAAGATGCCCCGTTCCCGTTGATGCCCATAGGCGCCGTGCTCTGGCAGTTCGCGGAAGGCCAAAGGGCGTATCGGCGGCTGTTCGGCCGAACGCCGAGTTGCTGGGGCCGGCGGCGGTATGGGTTATCGACGCTGCTTCCGGGGGTTCTGACAAAGTTCGGTTTTCGCTCGGCCCTGCATCTGGTCATGGACGATGGCCTTTATCCCGACGAGGACGAGAGCAAGATCCGCTGGGAAGGCGCCGACCAGACGATCATCAATGCCCTCGGCCGGTTTCCGATGACCGCCGAAGGGTCGCTGAGCTACTTAAAATTCGCCCAGCACATGGCGGAGTCGATGGAGCGCGACCAGGTGGCCGCGGTCGTGTTTGCCCGCTGGCCGGAAGTCAAAGCCCCCTGGTTCGAGGATCTCGCCAGAATGCAGAAGTACGCCCCCGTGCTCGGGCGGTTTGTGACAATGGGCGACTTCATGGAAAACACGGACGACCCCGGCCGGCTGTCGGTGTTCGATCAGCAGGAGTACCTGCCGCCGTTTTTCATCCAAGCCGCGGCCCGGCAAGAGCCGAACCCCGTCAGTCGCTGGGCCAACTATGCCCTCCGCCGAAGGCAGTTGGAGCGAGCCCAATGGGCCTGGGCGGTTTCGCAAATTCTCCGAGGCCAACGGGTCGATCAATCCCGGCTCGATGCGATTGAACAGATCGTCGAGAAAGCCGGCCCCGATTGCGAAGAATCCGCCGAGCATGCCGAGGCGATTCCCGCCGCGGAACTCGCGCTTCAGGAGTTTCAAACCGCAGCCGAGGAACAGCTCGCGGAAGTCGTGCTTTCCGGGGCGGAATCGAACGCCGGCTTTCTGCTCGTCAACACGTTGGCGCACAAGCGGACGGTCTCGGTGGAACTGCCGCAGTTGGAATCCCCGCCGCCGGTGGGAGGGGGCATCAAGGCGGTGCAATTCGACGACAACCGCCGGTTCGTCGTCGCGGAGATCCCGGGCTCCGGGTTTGTGTGGGTTCCCAAAGATGGCCAGGGTCCCAAACCCGCCGCCAAAAAAGGCGAGCCGCCGCTTGTAGAAGATTTGATGCTGCGGAACGACTTTTTTGAAGTCTACATGAACGATGCCACCGGCGGGATCGGGCGGATCAAAAACTACGGCCGGAGCCCCAACCGCATCAGCCAGCAGATCGGCTACCGCTTTCCGCACGAGCGCAGCGTGCCCCTCGGCCATCCCAACGAGCAAAACGAGCACGAGACGATCAAAACGTTCTATTCCGAGATGCGCTGCGGGTCCATCGAAGCCACCTGCACCGGCCCGACGCTCGGCGAAGTGGTGACCACGGGGGACATCGTCGATCAAAAAGATGAATCGCCCTTGGCATTCTTCAAACAGACCACGCGGGTCTGGCGGCATCGGCCGGTGGTGGAAGTCGAGATCGAACTCGACCTGCAAAAAGTCCCCGACGCCGACCCTTGGACGAACTATTACGCGCTCCGCTTCGCCTGGAACGACAGCACGGCCGCGCTCACCCGTTCGGTGCAGGATTTCGCGTTCGGCTTTCGCGGCGAGCGGTTCGACAGCCCCGATTATCTGGAAATCGCCGAGGGCGACCTGCGGACCACGGTGCTCTTTCACGGGCAGCCGTTCCACCGCAAGACGGGCCTGAGGATGCTGGATACGTTATTGATCACCGCGGGCGAAAGCCGGCGGAGCTTCAAGTTCGACATTGCCATCGATCAAAGCTACCCGCAGGTCGCGGCCCGGGATGCGATGACGCCGGCGCTCGTCATCCCCACCGAAGCCGGCCCGCCGCGCACCGGCCCCGAAGGCTGGTTCTTCCATCTCGCCGCGAAGAATGTGCAGATTCAAAGCCTTCGCGGCCTTCCCGAAGACGCGGCAGCCGACGAGCCGTTCGGCTTCATCGTCCGCCTCGCCGAGACCGAAGGCCGTTCCCGCCACGTGCAGCTCGATTGCTTCCGCACCCCGACCGCTGCGGCCGCCTGCGACTTTCTAGGCCAAACCCTGGACACCCTCGACATCGAAAACGCCGCGGTCCACGTCCCCATGAACGGTTACGAAATCACGGATGTCAAACTGCAATTCGGCTGATTTGGCGAGCGGGAGGTGTCAGCCTCCCGGTCACTTTGACCGACCCAAAACTCCGCGAAACCAGGAGCCGCGCAGCATCTGCGCATCTCCGGTTTAGCAGGGCCGCCCTCAGGCGACTTTGGAGCCTTTTTTCCCGTCGGCATAGCGGCCGACCTGGTTGATGCGGGCATACACATCATTCAGGATCCAGTGGAACAACAACAGGTGGATGGATTCCACCATGCCCATATCGTCCAGCGGGACGTGCAGGTTGTGCCGGGCGAGGGATTGCAGCTTGCCGCCGCTGTAGCCGGTGATGCCCCAGGTGCGGAGGTTGTGCTTGTTGCCCCATTCGACGGCGTTCAGAATGTTGGGGCTGTTGCCGCTGCCGCTGATGGCGACGAGCACATCATCGGGCGACGCGAAGTTTTTGAGCTGCTCGACGAACACGCGGTCGAAGCCCTCATCGTTGCCCCAGGCGAGGATGTAGGGCGTGTTGTCGGTGAGGCTGAGCACCTTGAGGCGTTTCACATCGTCGTTCGTAAAATCCTGGGGGTCGAGCGTGCTTTTGCCCAAGTCTTCGCAGAAGTGGGACGAGTTCGACCCGCTGCCGCCGTTGCCGCAGATGAACACAAACCGCCCGTCTTCGTAGGTGTCAAAAATCTCCAGGGCCAGGCCTTCGGACTGGCTAAGGTCGAGTTTGCCGAACTCCTCCGAGCAGCGGCTCAGGTATTCCAAGGGATTGAGGTGGGCTCCCAACATCGTCGCGTCTCTCCTGCAAATACGGGTCTCCGCGCGCACCATCCGCCGGCACGCTCGCGTGGGGGCAATCTAGCACATTCCCGCGCTTCGCTCCAGAGAAACTCCCCGGCGACGCTTGATTCCTTGATTCGGGAACGCACTCGTCCACGAGTCGCCCGGCCGTGGAAACCCGCGCTTTTAGTCGCCACGCTTCTCCGCGGCGGTGTGCCAATACAGGTTCGGGACCGGCGGATCGAATAATCCCACGTGATTATAGGGTTCGATCTGTTGTTTGACGGACTCCTCAAATTCCCGCACCACGGCGTCGTTCGGTTTCTCAGATTTTTGATGAAACCTTTGCAGCCAGGCGTGCAACTCGCGAACCCGCCGGGCGAACTCGCGATCGCCGGCACACAGAAAGCCCACGTCGTTGGAAGAATCGGCGAGGCGTTTTTTTTCGTACGTCGTCGCGGCGGCGAAATACACGTGGCACCAGGTGCTGAATAACCGGAAATCATAGAGACCGAAGTAACACCCTGAGACCAACAAATCGATGTGCGCTAACTCTTCCAGGATTTGACGCGAATACCGTTCCAACGCTTGTTGCCGGTGTGGGGGCGACGATTCCAAGAGAGTTTCCGAGAGCCGTTCCATCCCGCTCAAGGTGTGGGCGATGCCCGTGCTATGCAGAGCATCGATGAAGCCCGCGGTGTGCGGAAGGGCCGCCCAATCCTCGCCCGCGGCTTGGGCCCAGAGCCGCTGCATGCGCCCCGTCCAAAACAACCGCCCCGGAAACGCCGCCCGTTTCGCCGCGGCGAGCATCTCGCGGAGCACGAGGCGATTTTGCGTCAACAATGAATCGGCTTCCGTCATCGAATCGATTTCGCGGCCCGGAACAAACACGGAGCCCAGGCTGGTCAGCCCGTTCTCGAACCGCAACTGCCAGGTCCAGCCGTCGGGGAAGACGTGATGGATCGCGGAGTCGTCGCACGGGTAAGGATAATCGTCCGTCTTCGCCCCTCGCCGCCTTAACCAATTCTCCAAGGGTTCGATCTCCTCCCAATGCCCGTAAACGGCGGAAGAGTTTGTCAGCAGGGAATCGGTTTGATCGGAAATCCCCAAATGCCGGGGCAGGACGCCCGCCGGTCCGGTGGCATCGATCAGAAAATCCGCATCGAGCCGGCGCTCTTTGCCGCCAGATTGAATCGTAACTCGCCAGGCGTGCGGTTGGGGATGCTCGATGCGGGCGATCCTCGCTTCTTCCCACAAGTCCGCCCCGCGGTTTCGAGCGGCTTTCGCGAAGAACTGATCCACCTGCGGGCGATACCACTCTGTATCCGCGACCTCGCGGGAAGCGCTCGCCGCGACAAACAGTTCGTGCCGATGGTCCGGAGTGGCTTGGAAACCGTCTTCTTCGCCGTGCCAGACATAAGTGAACCCGCGCTACGCGCCGCAGAGGATTTCGGGATAAGTCTCCCGCCAGGTGCCGAAGCGGGACAACGGCAATAGCTCGGTGAGATGATATTTTTTCGCGAGGTCGTGGAGAATCAGATCCGCGCTCGGCGTCGACGATTCGCCAATCGCAAACCGCGGATGTTTGCGGGAATCGATCATTCCCACGCACAACCCCGCCTGAGCTAAAATCATCGCCGTCAGACTGCCGCCGAATCCCGAACCCAAAACGAGGACATCATAGCGATCGCGGGCGGTCATGCTTCGCACTCCGCGCACGGGATCGATGGCAACACCTTTTGCCAAAGGTTCATCTCCCGCAGCCGTTCGATCCGCTCAGGTCGGCAATGGACACAATCAAAAAACGGCTCGACTTCCCAGAGGTCCACAAACACCCGCCCGCGCTCTTGATGGAGTCCTGCTTCCAGCACCTGCTCCAAAAAACTTCCCCGCGGCGGCAAAAAGAGTCCCTGCGCCTGCAATTGATCCATGATCCCGTTCCCCGCGCGGGTGGCGATGATCGAGCAACACTCGGCCCCGCGGTCGAAGGCATAGTCCAAAGACCGCAGCGTCCACTCCACCGCTTCCGCTTCCTCGAGAAACGGCGGCTTTAAGAGCAAAAACACCCGCAGGCGGATCCCCGCTTGCTGCAAAAAACCCGCGGCCCGGTCGAAGTCCGCGAGCGTCATGCGTTTGTTCAAGCGGGGCAGGATTTCGGGATGGCAGGTTTCGAGGCCCATCGCGATTTCGAGCCGAGCCGGGGCGATCAGATCCCGAAATCGCCGGCAGGCCTCGCACGCGAGTTGGGGATGATTCTCCACGATCACCGTCTCAAACCCGCGCACCAATTCCGCGATCGCGGCGTAATCCTCCGGGGGAATCGCCTTTTTGTCAAAGAAATTCCCGCTGTTATAAAGCTTGATCTCCCGCGCGGGCGGGAGTTGCTTGAGGGCCCAGCGAATCTGCGCGGGAATGTCGCCGGGGGAGACGGATTCCGTCAACGTGTTCTTCCACAGATCGCACATCAGGCAGCGGAACGGGCATTCGCGATTGGTGAGAAACAGCGTCGCCACGTCCACAACTTCGCCCCGGGCGTTGTGCTCCGGTTCGACGAGGAACGCATAAGGCCGGCGGGGACCCAAGACGTTCCGCGGCGGGCGGGCCGCGAGGATTTCCGCGTCCTGATAGAAGGGAATGTTATCCAGCATAGATCTCGGCGAAGGCCTGGCGGTAGGAGGCTTCATCCTGCGGGAACAGTCGCGCGAACTCCGCCTCCTTGCTGACGCCATGCTGGAACCGCCGTTTGGCGAACACCGGCATCTCCAACCCGGTGACGGCCTCGACGCCTCGGCGGACGATTTCGCCTTTGAGCGAATACAGCCGTTCGTGGTCCCAATCGGTGAGTTCGATAAACGGAATGCCCTCGGCGACTTCGATCACGTTCGGCAGGGCATACGGGCTGAATCCCGAAAACCCCAGCCGCCGAGCCGGGGCCCAGGAACGAACATGCCCCCGGCTCTGGCCGCCGGTGTAGGTCAGCGAATGCTTGACGGCGTTTACGCCCCAGCCTTCCTGGTACAGCATCACATTATTGAACACGCTGCGGATCGTGAGTTCGGGATTGTCTTCGATGGGATAGTCCTTGA
The DNA here is from genome assembly GCA_963815195.1 of uncultured Planctomycetaceae bacterium. Taxonomy (GTDB): domain Bacteria; phylum Planctomycetota; class Planctomycetia; order Planctomycetales; family Planctomycetaceae; genus CAWAVN01. The sequence goes on along the minus strand of CAWFGE010000021.1, from coordinate 35,973 downwards.
GGTTCTCGTCCCCGCCATCGCCGTCCACGAGGCAGCGCCAATCCGGATACCTCGCGCGAATGCCCTTGCACAGGGCGTTTCCCATCGCGGCGGCTTGCACGTCGAGGGGTTTATAGTCCTCGATGATCCGCACCGCCTCGCGGTAATCGATCGAGCCGGCCGGGATTTCGATCACCTCGAGCAGCATGCCGAGATCCACAGCCTTCAAGAACTCGACCGACTGCCGGGCGTCGGCACCTTGGCCATCGATCGACAGCGTGAATGCCTTGAGCCGGGCGGGCGCTCGCCGCGCTCCAAGAGCAAATGATAAAGCACCAACAGCACCGAGCCGCTGTCGATGCCGCCGGAGAACAGGACGCCAATCGGCTCCCGCGGGTCGAGCCCGTCCAGCCAATGCCCGCATTCCTCGGCAAGCCGGCCGATATAAGCTGAGCCGATCTCGTCGAGATCCGCAGGCAGCCGATTTTGCCGGGCGCGAAGAACCGGTGAACGGTGGGATTGGGATCCGGGCAGCCGATGAGTTGGAGTTCCGTCAAATGATGGGCCGGGACCATGCGGGTGTACGACGGATGGAACTGCCCGCCCAGGCCTTCCTCTTTCAGGAACTCTTGAATTTCATCGATCCGCTCCGCGACGACAAGGCAAGGACCTTCGCTGCGTTTCGCGAGAAAATACCGCATCGGCCGCGCGAGCGAGCGGGCCATGCGAATCCGCTGCCCGTCTTTGTGGAGCAGCGCAAAATGGCCGTCGATCCCGCGAATCCGCTCCACATCGCCGCTGCCCACGATTGCCGTCGCGTCGTGGACGGACATCCCCCAAATCTGATTGGCCGCCGGGTCCAACAGATTCACCAAACGCTCCACGGGAAGATGCGTGACCATTGAAAACTCCTATTCGGAAAACGTGTCGTGCTGCTAATACGCATGTTGCCCATTGCGGGCGGCTTCGAGGGATTCGTAGGTGTCCAAAGGGATGCCCGGGTCGCCTTGGGCTTTGAGCCAGCGGTCGAGTTCGCCGCTCAGCTCGGCTTGGATTTTGGAATACTTCGGATCGCCGGCGAGGTCGGTCATCTCATACCGATCGGTCTTGGTGTGGTAAAGCTGCTCGGCGGGGCGCTTCATGTAGCGCTTGACGAGGCTGAGCGTGCGGGGGTTGTCGATATTGAACATCCACGTGCCCCAATAGGGATTGTTCAAGGTGCCCTGGCCTGTTAAGCCCATGAGATGTTTTTCGATGTAGATCTCATCGGGGGTGAGGTTTCGGATGTAGCGGTACTCGCCGTTACTGATGCTGCGGATCGGGTAGGGCGGGCCTTCGGGCACATTGTTATGCAGGGCATACGCGTACTTGCGGTGCGGTTGATTCGGGTCCTTGAGCGCCGCCAGAAAGCTCGTGCCGTCGTAGGCGTGCTTCTTCGCATCGCCGCCCGCCAGTGCGAGCAGCGTGGGCAGGACGTCGGCGTATTGCACGATGGCGTCGGTGCGTTTTCCTTCGGGAACATGTCCCGGCCAACGGGCGATGAGTGCGGTATGCAGGCCCGAGTCCCAGTTCGTCCACTTGCAGCCCGGGAACTGCGCCCCTTGCTCGGAGCTGAAAAAGACCAGCGTGTCGTCGGTTTGCCCTGTGTTTTTGAGCACATCCAGAATCTCGCCGACCTGGTTGTCCATGTAAGTGATCTCCGCGAGGTAGCGGGAGTAGGCTTCGCGGGTGACTTTCGTATCCGCGAGGTTCGGGGGCAGTTTAAGTTTCCTCGGCGGATACTGCGACGGATCGCCCATGACCCAGGGCACGTGCGGTTCCACGAGCGCCACCACGAGGCAGAACGGCTGCTTGTCGTCCCGCTCCATGAACCCGGTGATCTGTTCCGTGGTATGGGGCAGCGTGGGCGAGCGGACGCAGTTCGGATCGTAGCCGCCGACGTGCTCAAACGCAAACACCTTCGCCGGCTGGACGTGGACCTTGCCGGCGAGTCCCACGCGATAACCCAACGCCCCCAGGTGCTGAGCCACGCTCGTGGCATCGGGCCGGCTGGCCGAGTGATTCCAGGATGACCCGTTCCGCAGCGGATGCTGCCCGGTGTAAAGCTCCGAGCGGCAGGGCTGGCACATGGCTTCGCTCACATACGCCCGGTTAAACACCAGCCCCTGTTTCGCGAGGCGGTCGATGTTCGGCGTTTTCGCGTTGGCCCCGCCATAAACCGGCAATTCGCTGTGCGTGCAATCGTCCGCCAGGATGATCAAAAAATTCGGCCGCGCGCTTTGCCCGTAAAGCCACGGGCTTGGACTAAAAAGGATGGCAAAAAAACACACGAGGACAAAGGGCCGCATGGGCGATTCCTTCCAGATCAAAGGCTGCAAACGGGAGTTCTTTCTGCAACTATAACGGAAGCGGCGCGGAAAGTCGGCGCTTTGGCGAACCGTTTGCTGTGCCAGAATGGACCGTTCTCTCTGGGGCTTCTATGATGAACCCCAACCCGCTCCTATTGCAAACCCGCGTGAAGAAGCCGAGATCAAATCATGTCCAGCGCCAAATCGCCGTTGCCGACTTCGCTCAAGTCCGAGGGGGATTCTCTGGTGATTGCCTGGGACGATGGGGTGACGCATCGGCTCAAGTGGAGTTTTCTCCGCGAGCAATGCCCCTGCGCCACCTGCCGGGCCGAGCGCGAGAAAGCCGAGTCCGCGGAAGAGAATCCCTTAAACATCCTGGACGTCAAACAGGCCCAACCGCCCCGGCCCGTCGACATGCGGCCCGTCGGAAATTACGCCTATGGCATCGAATTTAACGACGGCCACAACACCGGCATCTATTCGCTGGAGTACCTCAGGTTCCTGGGCGAACACGCTGACCAAGGCGAGCGTGGGGCGTAAGCTCCATGATCGTTTTGAACGCTCGACACGTGCACTTTCGCAAAGAGATCATGGGGCTGACGCCCGTCACTGATTCATCCGATCGATGAGCATCTGGCGGACGATCTTGGCATCCGCCCCTTTGACTTCGCGCATCACGTGGCCGATCAGCGCCCCGACCGCGGCCTGTTTGCCGTTCTTGAAATCCTCGACCGCTTTTGGATTCCGCTCCACGACCGCATTGATAATGCCCTCCAATGCGCCCGTGTCGGACACGACTTCGAGACCTTTCTCCTCGATGATCTCCGCAATGCGGCCGGGGGCGAGATTGTTGCCGGCGTCAGCTTCGGATAACAGGTCCGCAAACACTTCGCGGCCGCTTTTGACGGTGATCTTTCCCTCGGCCAAAAATTGCAAAAGCGTGCCCAAAATCGCCGCAACAATGGGAAACTCCGCGATGGAAATCTGCCGGTCGTTCAATTCCCGCTGGACATCCTGCGTGACCCAGTTGGCGGCCTGTTTGCCGTCGCCGCACTTGTTGGCGACCGCCTCGAAATAATCCGCGAAGGCTTGGCCCTGATCGATGATGACCGCGGCATCGTACGCGGACAATTCCCAGGTCTCGCGAATCCGCTGCCGGCGCCGGCGGGCAACTCGCAGAGGCCGGTTTTTGACGGATTCGATTTTGTCGGCCGTCACGGTGACGGGCATCAGATCGGGGTCGGGGAAATAGCGGTAGTCGGCGGCTTCTTCCTTGCCTCGCTGGGAGAAGGTCAGGCTGCGGTTCGGCGTCCCAGCCGCGGGTCTCCTTTTCGCCGCCGGGGTCGCCGAGCTTGCGGCCGGTCTTTTGGTATTCGTCGACCATTGCCGCTGGGCTTCGAACTCGATGGCCGCCTCGACGCCGCGAAAGCTGTTGAGGTTTTTGACCTCCACGATCGGCGTGGCGATGGTGCTCGCCATCGTCGGCGGGAATGTGCAGATTGACGTTGGCATCGCAGCGGAGGCTGCCTTCCTGCATGTTGCAGTCGGAGACGCCCAGGTACGTCAGCATCAGATCGCAGTTCTTCCAGATACGCTTTCGCCTCCTGGCGGCGAACGGATATCGGGCTGGGAGACGATCTCCACCAGCGGCGTGCCGCAACGGTTGAGGTCGACCCGGCTGTCGCCCCCGCGCCGGTCTCGTCGTGCATGTTCTTGCCGGCGTCTTCTTCGAGATGGGCTCGGATGATCCGCACACGTTTGACTTCCGGCTCGCTGTTTTTGCCCGCGGGCACTTCGACCTCCATCCAGCCATCGTGGCTGAAGGGCAGATCGTATTGGCTGATCTGATAAGCCTTCGGCAAGTCGGGGTAGTAATACTGCTTGCGGTCCCACTTGGTGAACGGGGCGATTTCGCAGTTGAGAGCCAGCGCCGATTTCGAGCGCAGACCGAAACGCCTGGCGGTTCATCACCGGCAAGCTGCCCGGGCAGACCCAGGCAGACCGGGCAGGTCTGCGTATTGGGCTGGTCGGGATTGAAGCGGTTCACGCAGCCGCAAAACATTTTCGTCCGCGTGAGCAGCTGAACGTGAACTTCCAGACCAACAATCAGGGTCGCGTTCATTTGTCCGTGGTCCGTTGTGTTTTTCGATGAGCCGGAACGCGCGGGCGTCCGGTTTTGCGAGGAAACCGGGGCGGACCACCCTGCGGGCGGTGCCCCCCTGCGGCTAATGAGTGAGACAATTATTCTTCTCCACGACGATTGCGAATCAATCTCACAATTCGGGCTGCAGTTTGTGCCAATCGGTTTCGCGTTCGTACATGCGGGCCGCGCGGAGGAGGCGTTCTTCTTCAAACGGCGGAGCCAATAGTTGCAGGCCAATAGGCAGCGTCTTTCCGTCTTCGGTCGCCTGGCCGCAGGGAATCGAAATCCCCGGCAGCCCTGCGAGATTTGCGCTTAAGGTATAGATGTCCGAGAGATACATCGCCAGCGGATCGTCCACCAACTCGCCGATCTTAAACGGCGGCGCGGGCGTGACGGGCGAGGCGATCAGATCGACTGCTTCAAACGCCTTGTCGAAGTCGCTCCGGATCAGCCGGCGAACTTTGAGGGCTTTGAGGTAGTACGCATCGTAATAGCCCGCGGAGAGGGCGTAGGTGCCGATCATAATTCGGCGTTTCACCTCGGCCCCGAAGCCTTCGCCGCGAGTGGTCTCGTACATGTCGATCATGTTTTTCGGATCAAAATTCGGCGAACGAAAGCCGTAATGCACGCCGTCGTAACGGGCGAGATTGCTCGAGGCTTCGGAGGGGGCGATCAGATAATACGTCGCCACCGCATAACGGGAATGCGGCAGATGGATTTCGCGGACCTCGGCTCCCAGGGATTCGTAAACCTTGACCGCGGTTCGCGTGGCTTCTTCGACCGTCGGATTCAAACCTTCCCCGAAATGCTCGGCCGCGATGCCGATTTTCAGACCGTCGAGCGGCTGTTCCAACGTCGCGCGGTATCGGGGGACCGGGAGATTGATCGAGGTGGAATCGCGGGGATCGTGGCCGGCGATGGTTTCCATCAACAGGGCGGCCCCGGCGACATCGCTTGCCACGGGGCCGATTTGATCGAGCGAACTCGCAAAGGCGACGAGCCCGTAACGCGAGACCCGGCCGTAAGTGGGTTTGAGACCCACGACGCCGCAGAACGCCGCGGGTTGGCGAATGGAGCCGCCCGTATCGCTGCCGAGCGCGACGGGAATCATCCGCGCAGCGACCGCGGCCGCGGAACCGCCGCTCGATCCGCCGGGCGTGCGGGCGGCGTCCCAGGGATTGCGGACCGGCTTGAACGCGGAATTCTCGCTGGACGAACCCATCGCGAACTCGTCCATGTTCAATTTGCCCAACAGCACCGCATCGGCGGCCTTGAGCTTTTCAATCACATGAGCATCGTAGGGCGGGACGAAATTCGCCAGCATCCGGCTGGCACAGGTCGTGGTCTGGCCCTTGGTGCAGATCACATCCTTGATGCCCAGAGGCAACCCCGCTAAGGATCCGAGCGGTTCGCCGGCGGTTCGCTTTCGATCGATCCGTTCCGCCTGGGCGAGAGCTTCATCGGCTTGGATTGAAAGAAACGCCCCGATCCCGGCATCGGTTTCCTGGACGCGGTCCAAAAACGCGCGGGCGACTTCCACCGCGGAGATCTCGCGCTGTTCCAGCCGGCTCAAGAGTTCGGACGCCGAGGCAGAGGTGATGGCCGTGCTCATCGATATTCAAACCTCCGCGAACACAATCTCGTAGCGGCGGCATCTTGCCGCCGAGGATTGGGGATTGACCGACTCGGCGGCGGGAAGCCGCCGCTCCGAAAACAGCTCAGCCGGCGTCTAAGATCGGCGGGACCAGGAACGATTGGCCATCGGTTTTGGGGGCGTTGGACAAGGCGGCTTCGCGGGGCAGCGACTCGGCGGGATCGTCCTCGCGAAAGACGTTGGCGACATCCACCGCGTGGGCCAAGGGTTCCACGTTCGCCGTGTCGAGTTGGTCCAGAATATGGACGTACCCCAAGATTTCCCCCAACTGGGCGGCGAAGAGTTCCTGCTCGTCCGCGGCCAATTTCAGGCGGGCGAGCTTGGCGACCTTCCGCACCTCGTCGGGTGAAAGCGGAACTCCGCTGGCAGCCGCATCTTCAGGCATGGCTGGATGTTACGACTGCTTGGGCAACGTAAACGGCTGGCGGACGACGGCTTTCTGCACGCGGCCGCTGCGGATGCACTGCGTGCAGACCTTTTTGCTGACGGCGCCGTCGCCTTCCTGCACGCGGATTTTTTGCAGGTTCGGTCTGAATTTCCGCTTGGTGATTCCGGTGGTTTTGCGGCCGTTCCCGCCCAGGTATTTGGGTTTCCCACGCTGCTCGACCCGGTTGCCGACCCGGGCGGACTTTCCGCAAACATCACATCTCTGGCTCATCGCCTGACCTTATCAAAAATGGTGAAGCCTTGTTTCGTCCGATGAGGAAACCCGTAGTATAAAGGACAACCCGCCCAATGCAAGCCTGCCAGCGGGTTGATCGAATTCGGCTCGTTGTTCCGTTACCGGCGGACGAGCACGGTCCCCCTGAAACCAGAGACATCCCGCCAAACCAGGCGGATCAAACGAACGCCCGCCTCCCGCGGGCCGCTGGTGGATGCTTTCGCATCTGCATGGTCAGGATGGTTACGAGCCATCTTGGAGCCGATGACGGGAGTCGAACCCGCAACTTCCAGATTTGATGGTCTGGTGCTCTCCCATTGAGCTACATCAGATTGAGTTCGCCGTTTAGAGGCCATGTTCGGAACACGCTCCCGCGACCGCCAAACGCGGGCGGAGAGTGCCGCTGGACGTGCGAAACCAATCGGGGCTTGCCTGAATCCTCATTGGCTTGGATGAGTCGCTCGCGTCCGGTTGCCCAAACAACCAGGGCGAGCGCCCGCCGGCTAATCCATGAGGAGGAAGAGACGCCGGCGGGAATCGAACCCACTCTGAGGCTGCTTTGCAGGCAGCCGCCCGGCCATCAGGCATCGACGTCGCGTTTTGCGTCTGCTTTGATAGACGAGGGCCGGGCCTTTGAGGTTCGCCGATTTTTGCAAGTTGCCGGTTTCCCGAGATCATCACCAAAAACGGCGCGTTCTCCATAACTCAAACTGTAGGCGGGTGGGTGGCTGGGGCGGAGCTTCCTCTATGAATCGAGTTAGGCAAGCGAATCCTGGGGCGATGGACGCGAGAGAAACAATTCCCATGGCCCCAGATTTCGGAATGCGTTTTTCGTTCGAACCATTCCTTTGCGCCCAGCCACCCTCCCCCCAACTTGCGGTTTGAGTCCATAAAAAAACCGCGAAGCGGCGGCAGCGTTTTCGCTGTGCCGGTTCGCGGCGCGACCGATCCTCTGATCAGAGGTAATCGTTGATGATGTTCTCGAGCATCTCCTGCCGGCCGCTTTCGTTCGGGGCGGCTTCGCCTTTTTCGAGCATGTAGCTTTCCAGCTCGGCGAAGCTCGTGGCGTTCTGGTCGATCTTTTGCCCGATGCCGGTATCGTAGCTGCGGTAGCGGTGGTCGATGATCTCGTCGAGCACGCCGTCTTTGCGGATGCGGGCGGCGATTTTGAGGCCCCGCGCGAACGCGTCCATGCCGCCGATGTGGGCGTGGAACAAATCGATCGGCTCGAAGCTTTCCCGGCGGACCTTGGCGTCGAAGTTCACGCCGCCGGGCGCGAGGCCGCCTTGCTTCAGGATGATGAGCATACACTGCGTGGTGAGGTAGAGGTCCGTGGGGAACTGGTCGGTGTCCCAGCCCAACAAGAGATCGCCGGTGTTCGCGTCGATGCTGCCCAACGCCCCCTGGATGCGGGCGTATTCCAGTTCGTGCATCATCGTATGGCCCGCGAGCGTGGCGTGGTTGGTCTCGATGTTGAGCTTGACGTGCTCTTCCAGATCGTAAGCCCGGATGAAGTTCAAACACGCGGCCGCGTCGAAATCGTATTGGTGCTTCGTGGGCTCTTTGGGCTTCGGCTCGAAGAGGAACAGGCCTTTGAACCCAATCGACTCGGCATGTTTCACCGCCATGTGCATGAAGTTCGCCAGATGCTCCATCTCGCGGCGCATGTCGGTGTTGTAAAGATTCATATAACCTTCCCGGCCACCCCAGAACACATAATTCTCACCGCCCAAAGCCTGGGTGACTTCGATGGCCTTTTTCACCTGGGCCGAGGCGTAGGCGAACACGTCGGCGTTGCAGCTGGTGGCCGCCCCGTGCAGGTAGCGGGGATGCGAAAACAAATTCGCCGTGCCCCACAGGAGCTTGATGCCCGTCCGCTCCTGGGCCTCTTTCAATTTGGCGGCGACGGTGTCCAGGATTTGATTGGTCTCCGCGAGATTGGCGCCTTCGGGAGCCACGTCGCGGTCGTGAAAACAATAAAACGGCGCGCCGACTTTTTCGATGAACTCAAAGGCGACGTCCACGCGCTTCAGGGCGTTTTCGACGGAGTTGGAGCCGTCGTCCCAAGGCCTTTGAAGCGTCGCGGCGCCGAACGGATCCGAGCCGGTGCCGCGGAAGGTGTGCCAATAACACACGCTGAACCGCAGCCGATCCCGCATGGTCTGGCCTTCGACGACTTCTTCGGGATTGTAATGCCGGAACGCGAGCCGATTTTTCGTCTCCGGGCCTTCGTAGGGGATTTTCGGAATGTCGGGAAAGTAGGCCATGTCGGTTCGTCCTTCGTGTTGCCAAATCCAAAACAGAAAAGGCATTTAACGCAAAGACGCAAAGAGGCGCAAAGGAAAACACGAATTGGAACCCGGAAACCAAGCGGAGGCGAGTTCGAAATGTCGATTTTTGTTTTTCTTTGCGGCCTTCGTTTTGCCTTTGCGCCTTTGCGTTAAAAACCCATCGAGACAGTCCACAATGTTTGGGGATTGTGCATTGGAGCGAGTGTAACTGAGTCCCTATTGGGAGAAAAGTCGCCGTGCCGTTTTTCCGACATCTGGCCGGCGAGGTCGCGTTTGAGCAGCGTCCCGGTTTCGGGTGTTGCCTGGCTGCCACAATCCACGTTGCCGGTGAAATGCATTCAACAAATGTTTTCCAAAAGACCGGCAGATTTTTTGATTGTCCCGAACGGCGACCTACATTTGAGATTGAACGTGACGGCATTCGTTTGGAAAGCCGTAATCGAGTTTTGGAATTTCCATCCCGCCGTCGAGCGTTTTCCCCGGCGGCGGAATGATTTGCGGGCCGGATCGCCAAGCGGATTTCCTGCGGGAAGCGTCGCGCGGAGCGATCACGATAAAGGCAAACCCGCTTTGAGGCGGGGACGCAAAGCCGTGGGTCTCGCCGTGAGATCGCCAGGCTGCCGAATGATTCTCTGAACCGAGGAGACTGCTCCATGTTGCCACGATTGTTTAGCCGCCATCTGTTGTCGTACCTCTCGGCCGGAATCGCCGTGCTCGCCGGCCTGGCCTTCGTCGATCAGGCGTCTGCCCAGGACATCGTTCGCGTTGAAGAGGATTGGGAAGTCCAAATCGGTACGCCCGACCCGGCGGGGGAATCGCCCCAAATTATCACCGCCATGTCGTCCACGGACCGCCTGGAAGACGTGCACTGCATCTTCGAAATGAACCACTCCACGCTGCCGGATTACACAGCCGGCGGCATGGGCCTCCAGATTTGGAGCAGCGACACCAATCTGACCTACATGGTGCACCCGAAGACCGGGCCGCTGCGCACCCCGGACGAAGTCATCACCTACTCAATGACCATGACGCTCACGGGCGGGGACATCGTCTTCGAAGTCAAGAACGGAAGCTCGCCCAACACGTGGGGCGTGTTTGGCATCGGCTACTTTAAGACGTCCGTGTCCACGTCGCAGACCGCCTTCACTCTGTATTCCCCGGACGTGTCGGTGAAGAATTCCAAGGTGGGCTTCGGCGAGAACCGCGTGAAAAAATTCGTGCTCAAACAGGTTCGCTACTATTCGCAGAGCGGGCTGATCAGTACCGACACGACCCAGCGGGTTGTGTATGAACAGACGGCGCCTTAAGAATCCTCGACGCCCTTCCCGGCGGGAACGGCTTGTAGTCCCTGGTTTCCTGTGAGGGCGATGGGGCCGGGATGGTTGGATGGGATGAGAGACTCGCAAATTCGTTGAGGAGTGAAAAGTCATGATGAAACGTCCATTGAAACCTTTGTCTTTAAGACGCCGATTCGAGCGGCTCTCGCCCAAAAAGCGGTTGGGAGCGGTCATTCTGCTCGCGTCGGGCATGATGATTATGGTGTTCGGGTTCCTGGCCTTTACGGTCGACGTGGGATATATCTCACTGACGAAGGCCCAACTGGAATCCGCCAACGACGCGGGCGCCCGGGCCGCCGTCCTCGATCTCAAGGACGGTCTTGGCACCGGGGCGACCATGACCGCGGCCGAAGCGCAGTACGCGGCGTCCACGGCCGCCGTATACGTGGTCGGCAAGAATCGCGCCGGCGATCAGTCTTCGATCTACGTCGATCCCGGCCGGGACCTGCGGTTTGGTCAAGCGATCTATGATCCCAATACCGGCAGTTGGCAAAAAATCTGGGCGCGACTCCCGCAACCATGGTCGAACTGACGTTGCACCGCGACCAGTCAGCGTCGGGCGACGGCGTTAGCAACGGCGATGGACCGCTGCCCTTGTTCTTCGCCCCCGTCATCGGAACGAAAACCGCCACGCTCACCACAAAAGCCGTCTCCGCCATGCTTCCGGCCAATGGATTTCGCGTCCCTACCGGCAGTGCCCGGCACGCGATGATTTTGCCGTTTGCCTTTGATGAGGAAACCTGGAACCACCTCTGTGCGAACGATTCCACGTTCCCCGGGATCACGGACGATTATTGTTATAATCCCGAGACGGGCGGGGTCTCGTCGGGCCCGGACAACGTTTTGGAAGTGGACTTGTACCCGTCCAGCGATCCCAACAAGCCGGCGGGAAACCGGGGAACCGTGGATATCGGACTGGGCGGGAACAGCAGCAGCGACATTGCGCGGCAAATCCTGTATGGAATGAACTCCCAGGACATGGCCTGTTTTCCAAACAGCGAAATCAAGGCGAGTTCTGATGCGGCGCTGGACCTCACGGGCGATACCGGAATTAGTGCGGGATTCAAGGACGAACTGAGAACCATCGAAGGCCAAATGCGCGCGATCCCGATCTTCCGTTACGTGGCCGGCAACGGCAACAATTGCGTCTACACAATTGTCAAATTTGTCGGCGTGCGGGTTGTGCATGTGAAGTTGGTCGGGAACCCCAAGGGCGTCATTGTGCAGCCCTGTCCGTTTATCGATGAAAACGTGACCTACGACACCTCAGGCGCTCCCATCGCCAACGACACGATTTTCAGTAAGCCCGTGCTCATCCAATAACTTCCCATCCTCCTGACCGCCCAAAGGGACGAGTGAGCCTTCCTCCCAATCGCCGATGTGCTCACTCGTCCTTTTTTTCAGCGCCTGGCGAGACGTTTGAGATTTTTTCCGCATCAGCCGGGGGTCGGCGAAGGCCCCTTGCTGATGCTTTTTTATTGGGTCCCCATCCAAGAATAAGCCCCGCCTCCGACTGATCTTCGGCCTCTGAAATACCACACAAACGTTACAACCCGGCCGCAGGTTAGCTCAAATCTTTCCAACTCCCCCAAACCGGCTTGCTTTTCCCCAAACACTCCAATTTCCCCCAACTGCGATCGGGGAAATGGCGATATTGGATCACATAGGGTGAATAAGTACTGCTCGCGAATTACCCGGATTTCACCATTTACATAAACTGCGGCGCTCAGAGAGAGAACGCCCCTTTCGTTCCGATGGAGGAGTAGCCTTGCAAAATTACGACGGAAATAACGGATCGGCCGCCTCGGACGCCCGGATTCAGGGTTGGCCCATGTTAATCGCTGGACTGGTCGCCGGATTCCTGGGCATGCACTTCCTTGTGGTGCGGCCCATGTCCGACAAGATGGAAACCGTCAACCGTGAACTCGTCAAAGTCAAAAGAAACGTGGACAGCCTGGTGGGCGTCGCCGACCAGCCTTGGAAAACCAACAGCCTGCTTTCCGGCCTCAAAGACCAGGCGCAAAAGATCGAAGACGTGAACACCGCCCTGCCAACCATCAGCCGCTTCCGCTCGGACGTCCAATCCGAAGCCTCGAAAACGCCGGGGGCCTATGCGTCTCTGGACCGGATCACCGCCCTGCAAAAATCGCTGGTGAACCAGAAAGATCTCACCATCGCGGCCGAAGACGTGCTCACCGGCGTCGTCGCCTTGAACCAGAACATCATCGACCAGGACGAAAGCCTTTCGGGCGCCGCGGTCACGCTACAGCGGATCGTCGCCCTTAAAGACCGGGCCCAAGCCGCGGTCCGGGACATCGCGCGGGCCGAGGAATCCGTGCGGGAGCTCGGGAACCTGAAGCTGCAACTCCTGGGCGAAGCCGAAGACCTCGGCCAGGCCCAAGCCCGGCTGGATGAGTTCATCGCACTCAAGAACACGGCCAACCGCGACACCCAAGACGTGGCCCAGGCTCAAAAGCAGCTCGACAAGATGATCGCCCTCAAAGATCAGGTGCAGGAAGGCAGCGTGGACGTGATCGACGCCCAATTCAAATTGGACGACTTGATCGCCCTCAAGGACACCGCCGTCGCGAACACCGCCGACGTGAAAGACGCCCAAATCCTGATGAAAGCGATCATCGCCTTGAAAGACTCGGCGATCCAAGCCGGCAAGAACGTGCTCGACGCCCAAGAGACGATCAACGATCTGGTGCTCCTCAAAGATTCCGTCCATGCCGGGGCCGCCGACATGGATCACGCCTGGAAATCCGCCGATCAACTCGTCGGCCTGAAAGACGAGATTGTCGAGCGCGGCTCCCGGACCGAAGTCGCCCGCGAAAACGCCCGCCGGCTGATGGAGATTCGCGACGACCTGGCGACCGCGGAAGAAGGCTTCGACGCCGCGGACGCGAACTTCGGCCGATTCGTGGCGCTCAAGAACCAGATCAACGCGAAGTCCCCAGGCGTCAAGCTCGCCCAAGACAGCGCCGCGGAACTGTTAACCCTGAAAGACACGATCGTGATCCAAGGTGCGGACAGCGAAGCCGCCCACGACAACGCCGCCCGCCTGATCGCCATTCGCGACCAACTCAACGTGGACCGGAAGACCGTGGAGACCGCCGAGAAGAATCTCACGACCTTGATGGGCATGAACAAGAACCTGGCGGGCAAAAGCGAAGAAGTCGTCACCGCGGTTCAGACGCTGGAGATTCTGAACGACTTCCGCACGGAAGTCAGCCGGCAGGTGGCTTCGCTTCAGGACATCCGCCGGAGCCTGATGGAAATCTCGCTTCTGGAAACGTCCGTGGGCCGGGCGGTTCGCATCTTGGAACCCCTGGTGAGCATCGGCAACCTCCGCCGGCTCAGCGAAGACGAAGTCCGCGCCGCCGCCCGCGCGGTGCTCAATGCCCGCTCAACCCGGCTGGGCCAGCGCACGGAGCAGATCAAACCCGAAAAGTTCGCCCCGGCGACCGCGGGCAAGCCGGGCGTCGGCCCCGTGCCCTTCCCGATCGAAGCCGATTGAGCCCGGCCACCGAAGACCGGCCGGCCGCCGGTCCGCAAAAAACGATGCACTCATCTCCTTCAATCATCTCTCCGCCACCGGCGAGGCCCCACTCGGGGGCCTCGCTTTTTTGCTTTCCCATTTCCAACCTCGGACTCTTACTGTTCCGCTTGCAGCGTGACCACGACGTGTTTGAACCCGGGGGTCTTGGACATCGGATCGACGCTGTGCGGAACGAGCACGTTGGCTTCGGGGAAATACATCGCGGCATTGCCGGGGCGGACTTCGAATTCCCGCACGAGGATGTACCGCATCTCGCCGGCTTCGCTTTGAATCTTGACCCGCTGGTTGGGCTGGAAGCCGAACCGCTCGATGTCCGCCCCGCTCATCAAGATCACATCCCGGCGTTCCTGCCGGCGGTAGATGTCTTCCTCATCATAGACCACCGCGTTGAACTGGCCTTCCGAACGGACCGTCATCAGCCGCAGTTGCCGGTCTTCTAAGGCAGGCGGTTGGGGGAGGGGAATCGCATGAAACTTCGCCCGTCCGCTGGGTGTGGGGAAGCGGTAATCTTCCACGGCCCGGCCGGGCACATGGAATTCCTCCCGCGATTGTTCCAACTGCTTCATTGGGGCGTAATCGGGAATCAGATCCGCAATCAACCCGCGGATGGCGGCGTGGCTTTCGAGCTTTTGCCAATCGATCCGCTCCGAAACTTTGCCATTGGTTTGCGCGAACAACTGCCGGCCGACGTGGGACAGGATGGAAACTTCGCTCCTGGGGCCTGCGAATCTCGCGGGGCCGCCGTCGCTCATCCGCACGAAGCTGAACATCGACTCTTGCGTGGTGGGCTCGGGTTCTTCATCGCGCGGCAAGACCGGCAGGATTAACGTCTCGCGCCCGGTGCCCCAGGCGTGGCCGGTGTTCAAGGTGGTGGAGAGATACACCGCCGTCTTTAAGCGATTGAGCACTGCCCGGGCGTGCCCGGTGTCGGGATTGCTGCCGTAGAGATTCCCGCCAAGGCAGAGGGCGAAATCCATCTCCCCGCGCTGGGCGGCCTCGATGCAGGCCATCGTGTCGTAGCCGGGCGACGCAGGAACGGCGAGGCCGAGCTGTTCTTCGAACCGCTCGAGGA
Source organism: uncultured Planctomycetaceae bacterium (assembly GCA_963815195.1). Taxonomy (GTDB): domain Bacteria; phylum Planctomycetota; class Planctomycetia; order Planctomycetales; family Planctomycetaceae; genus CAWAVN01. The sequence goes on along the minus strand of CAWFGE010000021.1, from coordinate 20,926 downwards.
TGGCTTTTTTCAAGGCGGGCGTGACGCCGACGGTGCCCATGCCCTGGACGTTGCTGTGTCCGCGAATGGGCATCACGCCGGCTTTCCGCCGCCCGACCATGCCGCGGAGCAGGGCGACGTTGGCGATCATCTGCACGTTCTGCGTGCCGTGCAGATGATGCGTAATCCCCATGCACCAGCCAATGACCACATTCTTCGCCGCGAGGTATTCTTTCGCGATTTTCTCGATCGTGTCCCGCTCCACGCCACTTTGGGTGAGAATGTCCTCCCAACTCGTCTCTTGGACTTGCTCGGCGAACGCGGCGAAGTTTTCGGTGTGCTCTTCGATGAACCCCGCGTCCTGGGCGTTTTGCTCCAGAATGATTTTCGCAATGCCCGCGAGCAGCGCCAGGTCCCCCGCGATGTGCGGCTGCACGTAAAGGCTGGCGATTTCGCTCCCGAACAATAAGCTCCGCACATTGCTGGGCACGCGGAAATTGACGAGGCCGGTTTCCTTTAAGGGGTTGACGACGATCACCTTCCCGCCCCGCCGGCGGATGTTCATGAACGACCGCATCAGCCGGGGGTGATTGGACGCGGGGTTGGCTCCGATCAGGATATAGAGGTCGGTGTCGTCCAGGTCTTCGAGCCGCACGGTCCCCGCGCCGGTGCCGATGGCCGAGCCCAAGCCGACGCCGCTGGCTTGATGGCAATAGTAGGAGCAGTTGTTGACATAATTCGTGCCGAACAACCGGGCCAAGAGTTGCAGGAGGAAGCCGGCTTCGTTCGAAGACCGGCCGCTCGCATAAAAAAAGCTCCGCTCTGGCCCCGCGGCTTTCAGTCGCTCGACCATCAAACCCAAGGCTCCGTCCCAACCGATGGGCTGGTAATGCGACGCCCCTTCCGGGAGATACAAAGGCTCGGTCAGCCGGCCGCTGGCTTCGAGCTGGCGGGGCGTCATGGCTTTGAGCTGCTGCAAAGAATACTTCGCGAAGAACTCGCGCGGGACGGCGGGCTGCATGTCGGAGGCCATCGCCTGGAAAGATTTCTTGCAGACTTCGGGGAAATAGCCGCCTTCGTTGACCATGCCGCCCAACTGCCCGCCCATGCCGACCGCGCAGGTCTTGCAGGCGTTTTTGGAGCGGAGGGCCTTCCACATATTCCACAGACCGACCCGGCGGGCGAGCTTCAGGCTGTAGTTGATCGCTTTCCAACCGCCGCCGCTTTTGAGGGGCCGCAGCGGTTTGGTGTCTTTGGGAGAGGTTTGAGTCATGGCGTTTCGGTCATTCGTTGGGCGTCAGATCAGTTCCGTCAAGGGATTTTTTTAACGCAAAGGGGCAAAGAACGCAAAGTTCCGCAAAGAAGGGCCGCTTCCGTTTTGGTGCAATCCAAAATGGCTGAATCGCGGATGGATCGCGGATAAAGGTCAAGAAACAACGACGCGCATTATTTGCGTCGCAAGTCCCTTGCGATCCATTGCCCCTTTGGGTCATAAGCCTTTCCAGCACCAACCGGAAGGAGAAAACCAGAACACCCATGAGCCAGAACGCAACGGCGCAGGGGAACGCCGAGCGAATCGATCTGATCCAGGCAGGCCCGGCGTTTGTATTCTGCGGCACCAATCCGGCGCCAGGTTCATCAGCGACAACCGATTCCCCAGGCTGCAAATCGCCTGACGCCCTGTCCGCCGGCTCGCCTCCTCCGTTGAATGCCTTCCGCTCGGGAACCGGCTGTGGGAAAGCGTCTGCGAGGACGGAACTCGTCTCTGAACCTCCGCTGTAAGGAGACAGACGCAAGAACGTCACGACGGGCGCAACCGCCATGAGAACAAGTGCAAGGCATCCGATTGCGTAACGCGCTGACGTCCAGCGAAAGCGAAAGACGCTTAACATGATTCCGTAGCTGCAGGCGATCAACAGGATCTGCCATCCCGAATGGAACAACATCCAGCCGAGTCGTTCGATGATCTGCATGGGATTTCTCGCTTTGGTAAACGATTTGAGAAACTCTGTCTGCCGCTATTTGTTTTTCAGCTGATCGATCAGCCGTTGGATTTCGTCCAGGTCTTCCGGGCTGGCGCGTTTGGACGACAAGGCCTGCAGCACAAGGCTTTTCGCCGAGCCTTCGTAGACTTTCTGAATAAGATCATTCAGCATTTGTTTTTGGGCTTTGGCGCGGCTGAACGCGGGGCGAAAAATCTGAGGCCGGACCGTCTCATCGCGTATCACGAGACCTTTCACCAGCATCACCGAAAGCATCTTGACGGTGGTGGAGTAGTTGGTGTCTTTGAATTCGGCAAGCCGCTCGTGGATCTCCCGGGAGGAGCTCGGCCCCCGGTCCCAGAGAATGCTCAGGATCTGAAGTTCGACTGCCGTCGGTTGCGCTGAAGCAGGCCGTGCCATGATGTCTCCCACATGGTCCAATGAAACCCAAATGCCGAATCCCAATGAACGCTTCCGGATAAGCGAAAGAATTCGCATTTCTGGAATGGTAAGCGAAAGAATTCGCCACGTCAACCGCAATCCGCGCGAGAATGTGGAATGTGCCCCGGCTATCGCGAGAAGGGAATGCCCAGACCGCCCCTCGTCTTTCGGCCCTTCGTTAATCGCGACACTTGCCAACGATATTCCGTCGATGCAACTTCCGAGCCGTCCCGTTCAAGCCGGTCTTTGCCGTGTTTGAGTTTGATCGATCGGCCGGTTGCCATGACATCGGTTGCGGTCGCCAGACCGCGTTCGGGCTTATTCCAGAGACCGGCTCTATGGTCACGTATTCTGCCGGTTCAGACATCACTCTGTTGATCAATTCGACAACCGTATCCGCCGCAATCGATTGCATACCCTGAATGTCGACAGCGGGACAGGCGCCGGATAGCATGGGAGGTATCTCGGTGCGAATGCGCCGCCGGCCCAAATCTGTCGGCCTGGGTTTGGCCACGCCTGTGAAATCTATATCGCCCGCCCCATACACAGAACGAAATCCATGGTCTGACCACCGTTCCCCCGAAAGTGCTGGGGCGGAATCCCACGCGTCAAATCCGCCGGCGATGTCTCGGCGAAAGAAATGGGTCTTCCGAATTCTGGCCATGGCCTTGGGAACGGGAATCGCCGTCGCCGCCTTCAATTCGCTGTTGCGCGACCGTGTGCGGAATCTCAGGTTTCAGCTCAGCGAGGAGCCGATATACCTGCAAGAACCCGGACATGAGCGGACGGGGCACCGCTACCTTTACGACGCGAAGCTCGGTTGGCGGAATATTCCCAATTGGTCCGGGACGACCAACGGCCGCAAGTTGACCATCAATTCCCACGGCCTCCGCGACCGCGAGCATCCCATCCAAAAGCCACCGGGCGTGACGCGGATTCTCGTTTTGGGAGATTCCTTTGCCTGGGGCTACGGCGTGGCCGACGGCGAAATCTTCACCGGCCGCTTGGAGACGCTGCTGAACGAAAAACTCAAGTCGGCCTCGAACCGTTATGAAGTGATTAACACGGGCGTCTCAGGCTGGGGCACGGACCAGGAATATTTGTTCCTCACCGAGGAAGGATTCGACTACTCGCCGGACGTGGTCGTTCTCGCATTTTTTATCGTCAACGACATTCACAACAGCGCGGCGTCGATGCAGTACGGCATGCAAAAGCCCATCTTTCTCAATCGCCAACTCGACCTGGCGAACGTGCCCGTTCCCCGTCCGTCGTCGAACGCGGAACCCAAGAACGTCCAGGAAAACCCGCTCGAAATCACCGTTGCGATCATCGAGCAGATGCATCGCGAATGCCAGAAACACGAGGCCCGGTTCCTCGTGATGAAGTTCGGGCAATTCCTGCCGAGATACCAAGACCACCCGATTATGGCCCAGGCAAACCGATTCTTAGAGAGCGAATTGGCGGGACGAATGGGGATCCCCTATTTCGATCTCGACAAAGAATTCGCCGATCACGAGATTCCGGCTGAAACCTTGTTGCGCGGCAACGACGACGGCCATTGGAACGCCGAGGGACACCGCTTAGTCGCCGATTACGTTTGCGACTTTCTCGTCGAAGCCGTTCTCGAGAAAGCAAACTGAGCGTTGCCTACTCGGACTTCTGCGGCGTCTCGCGGGGCAGCAAAGCCCGGCGGATTCTCTGGATCGGGCCTTTTCGCTCTTCGGGCGTCATATAGAAGCGGTATCCATAATCATTAAGACGGACGCCTGCCAGCGATTCCAGGTTTTTCTCGCCGAACTGGCGATTCAGCAGAAACGGATCGTCCAAGGCTTCGATCAATTGGGGCAAGGCCCACTTGGAATCCGCACGGGTCAGCGCATCGCCCGCCACAAGACGCACCGATTCGTTGGCGCTTGCCAGCCAACCCAAAGCGGCGCTCTCTTTGGCATCGGCGTCGTTTTTTGAAATCAGACCCGAATCGTACTCCGCTTTGTACCATTCGCTGAGGTGCCGCTGCGTCCAGGAAATGGATTCCCTGGTGTGGCAGAGATTGCACGCGTTGGGATGATTCGCTTCGATCATGGCACGATTCGTCGGCGAGAAAATCATGTGCGTCCGCACGACGTCCTGCATGCCCTCGTTGATTCGCGGCATATGGCAGTTCATGCAGCGGCTGCCGGAACTGCCCGCGGGATGATGCGTGTGGGCCAGCCGCTTGTCTGCCGGCTCATATTGGGCGTGGCACGCGAGGCAGGTCGCATCGTCCTCAGCCGGCGACTTCGTCCATTTCTTTCCAATCCCTTCGTGCGGATTGTGGCACTTGATGCAAGCCAGTTTCGTGTAGCAAGACCCCCGCATCGCGTCGGTGTATTCCGTGGAGTTCCAGGTGGCCATGCCCGCCGCGAATTGCGGGCGGTTTCCCGAGTGGCAGCGGCCGCACGCCCAATTGACGTTCCGGTGGTTCCTTGAAAAATCGAAGCCCTCCTGCTTCGCTTCCGCATAGAGATGGGGGCTTTGCGGAAAAAACTTCGGCAGGATTTTCGGATTCTTGGCGTGCGCGGGCCCCCAGATGGCAGGCCTCGCAACTCACTCCCAGAGTCACCGCATGTTCCGGTGCTTCAAAAAGCACAATGGAACTCATGAGGTCCAACATCTCCTGCTGCGGCAGCGCACTCGGATCCCGATCGGATTCCCAGAGGTCTGGGTGGGCTTCCGATAAATAGTCCGAGATGCCCCAATGCAGCCCCACCGGCGCATGCCTCCCGATCAGAGCCGGATTGCGAATCAACATGTCGCCCAGCGGAAACGTGGTATGGCAGTAGTTGCAGCCGAAGTGATAGCCCACGTAGTTCTCGCCGTCCACGGGAATCCCCGTCAGATCATAAGGGTCGATCCGTTCGCCATCCGGGACTTCGTTCAGCACATGCACCACCGGCACCCATTCCCGGCGATCCAGCCAATAGCCGAAAGGCAACAGGTGATCCGTGGCGTAGTAAATGTTGAAAGGCTCAACGCCCGCGGCCCGCAATAACTTGCCGACGTAATACTGATAAAACCTCGATCCAATCGTTTGGGTGACGGCATATTCGAGACGGACGTCGCCCCGTTCGAGGTTCATGAAATACCGGCCGCCTTTTCGCGTGAACGTCCCGGTCCCGCCCAGATAGTTGATCTTCGCGTTTCCGGAAAAATCGCCCAGTACGTTTTCCTTGATCGCCAGGGCGTTCATCTTCTTGTGCGGGTGGCGTGACCAGTTTTGATAATTCTGGGAATGACATTTCCGGCAGGCCTCGGGACCGGCGTAATCGCGCGGGTGAATATTGCTTTTGGAGCCCGTTTGAAAACTCTTGTCCTTGACCTTGTCGGGGATTCGTTCCCACCACAGCGTCAAATGGTCTCCGAACTCGATGTTCCGCGGCTCCGGCTCTCGAATTGCCCGCGCATCGCCCGCAGGGGTCTCCGCTTTGGGCCAATTGACATAGGCCGCCACGGCCCCGCAAATCGCGATGGCGATGAACCCTATTCCGATGACGCTCAAACGGCTGGTTCTGCTCATGCTCGTTTTCCCAGTGATCCCATACCCGCTGTTCCTGGATCCGTTTATTCCACGTCGGCGGCGAGGGGGTCCGGCTCTTTGGTTTCGATCATCGCGTGCAGGATCTTGAGTTGGATGTTGAGCTTTAAGCTGCTCGATCGCTGATAGATGATTTCCGTCAGGCGGTTGTAGAGCAGCGAAGAGTTCTCTTGCGAATAATAGCCCGTGATTACGCCGATGATCCCCAACAAATCGCTGCACAGGCTGAGGTACAACAGGTTTTTCGCGCGCTGGTTCTCATCGGCGAGGCCGAGCACATCTTTGTTGCTCTGGTGCATGCTGATCAGGCTGATGAACGTGTTGAGCTCGTTAAACCGCCGGCGGTAGGTGGCGATTTCAATGCCCAACAGCGTCAAAAACGCCAGCCCAATGTAGATCAGGATCCCCAAGAACGATTCGATCGTCTCGAACACTTCCTTGGCCTGGCTGAGCGTCGGCTCGAAGCTCAGCTGCCTGAGCGTGTTGGTATTTTGATCGAGCAGATGGATCGCCTCGCCGAACAAGCGGGGCGTCAAGGTTTTCCGCGCGACCAGGTACGTCGAGACCGTGTATGTCGCGATCGGTTCCCGCGGCAACTTGGGCGATGTCTCCAGATAGCCCGCGGGAATCTCCGTGGGTTTCAAGTATTCCAAAACCAAAGCCCGCGCGCGATGTTCGGGGCGGCCATGCGAAAGCCTGCTTCGTGCAATCGGCGGACGCCGGCGTAGGTTTTCTCGTTCGCCAAATCCTTGATGACGAACACCGCATCGACCTCGCCGGGGATTTTGTACGCGGGATTCACCGTCAACTCCCGCCAATCGTGCAAATAGCCCACGCGGTCCGCGATTCGCCAAATCTCCGCGAACTGCCGGGCGACGGTGTGGCTGCCCTGGCCTTTTGAAGACGTCAAGATGCGCCGGAGTTCTGTCGGGTCGTTCACGCCTTCTTTGAGAAAAAACAGCAGCGTTTCCGATTGGGGAATCTCCAGGCGGGGCAGGCCGGGCGGAATGTCCAGGCCGCCTTGAATAAACGCCAAATCCACCTTCTCTTCTTTAAGCAGTTCCAACCCCTCGCGCGAACCGACCGTCTTGTGTTCGCGAATGTGGATCCGCCCGGTTTCTACGACCCGCTCGTGAAGTTCGATCGCGTCGCGTTCCGGCAGGGCGATGACCAATGTCTTGACGTGCAGAAACCGCCAATAGATCCACGCGCCGAACACCAACAGCGTCACCGCCAGGAACATCGCGGGCAGCCGGTGCAGGCCCCAGGGCCGCTTCAGCTTTTTCGAGATCTGCTGCGCCTCGCGGGCCGCCCGCGCGACGCCTTGGGCGGCACCGTCCAAGCCTTTGTGCTCCGGCAACTCTTCGCGGACCCGGCGGACGATTTCCTCCGCGCTCTCCACCACCGGATCGATCCGAAGCTGCGTCGTTTCAAGCTCAGATTTGCCCATCTCCATCCCGCAACCAAAAGAGGACGAGAGCCGCGCACGAAGTAAGCGGGAGGCGGAATCCGCTTACTTCGTGCGCGGCTCTTCAGGAATTCTCCCCGTCTCCCCGTCTTCCGCCGATCGTTGAAAATACTTCTTGACCACATCGCGGTGCCGGGGGCGGAGTTCGTGGGAGCGGACTTCGCGTCCGGAGGCGGCTCCAAATTCCTTGGGCAGCGCGTCCGAGACGTTCTGCGAAGGGATCTCTGGGCGAGGCGAGGTTTTGCCGGGCGTGACGCCTGTGACCTGGTTCGTCGGGTTGTCCCAAAAGCCCGGCGGCAAGACGATCTGCTTGAACTTCTCCTGCCGTTCGTCGGTTTCCTTGCCCCAAGGCACTTGGCCGCCGCTTCGTCCGCCGCCCGTTCCGCCCGGAGCCGGGAAGCCGTCCTCGTCCGACCCCGGCGTGCGGCTTCGGTCCGCGAACCGCTCAGGCCTCTGGGCGAAGACGCGGTCAAACTGGGAGCGGACTTTCTGCAAGTCTCCGGATCGCCGATTGAAAAGCTGCTGCATCTGGCTGAGCAGTTGCCGCCGGAGTTTGGGGTCTTTCGCCAGTTGCAACTGGCCTTGTTTTAAGAGCTGTTGAAAATGCGGGGCGAGTTCTTTGGGCAGTTCCGGGAGCGCTCCGCGGTCGGACATGGCCTGGAGGGCCTCTAGGACTTTCTTTTCGAGTTCCGCTTGATGGCCGGGCGTCAATCCGCCCTGTTCGCCTTCACCCGCGAGCAGTTTCGCGGCCGCTTCGCGGGCCAAAGACAGGCTGCGTTCGTTGGTGAGGAGTTCCGTGGTGAGTTCCTCCCGCAGCCGATCCACGGTTTCCCATTTCTCGTTCGTCAACGGCGAATGCTCGGTCTCCTTCGAAAGCTGCTCGATGACGGTTTTAAGCTCTTTGGTTTCCTCGGGCGGCAGGACGTGCGAGTCTTCCAACAGGCCCACCATGTCTCCCAACTGCGAGGTCGCCTGCTGTCCGACTTCGGGCGAAAAGCCCATCGCGGGTTTGGGATTCCTCAATGGCACCAACAGCGCCCCGAGCGAGAACACCATCGGCCAGCCGACGAGCCGGAAGAACCGCACCGGGCGGATTTTGGGGAGCTTCCGCTTCCAGAGTTCCGGAGTCTGCGGCAGCCGGTCCTGCCAGGCGGGATCGTCGGTTTCGGCAAGAGCCATCACCAACCCGCCGCCCCGCAGCTGCCGATCGAGCAGGGCCACCGCATCCGTGTGCGAGAAAGACCGCCGGCTCGCCGAGCGCGCGGCCAACAGCAGAATCGGCACCGCCCACAAACCCAGCCACAACACATGCGGCCAGAACTGCGGCAGAAACAGCTTGGAGGTCAGCACACAGGCCCCGAACAGAAACAAAAACGCCGCGAGCCACTCGCCCGCCCGCTGCAAAAACAGCCCGAACACGAGCCGCCGATTGTGCCGTTTTATCCAAAGATCCAGATCGGTCATGGCTCGCGGCTCCTTGTTTCACCCTGTGTCAAATGGGAAATCCCTCCTCTAAACTACCTCGCATCAGCCGCCGAGGGAAGCACGGGTTTTGGAAATTCCGTTCTGACGGCAACTGTCGCGCGCGGCAAAGAGCCCGCCCACCGATTCGGGCTTTGCCTTGCAACGCCAGCCCATATCCGTCGTGTGGAACCCAAAATCCAAGAGGCCGGTTATGTAACGCTCACGCCGGGTGCCACTGGCAGCTTGCTGCCAGTGCTTTCCCGAACCAGATTTGACACCCGAAAAGATCAACCTCAACCAGCGATACGAAGGCACTGGCAACAAGTTGCCAGTGGCACCCGGCGGCAAGCTTATCCCATTCCAGTTGCGAGAACTCTCTCGTCACTTTGCTACTCTCCAATCACCTTGACCAACACCCGCTTGGGCCTCTTACCGTCGAACTCGCCATAGAAGATTTGCTCCCAAGGCCCAAAGTCGAGTTTTCCATCCGTGATCGCGACCACGACTTCCCGGCCCATGATTTGGCGTTTCATGTGGGCGTCGGCGTTGTCTTCGCCGGTGCGGTTGTGGGCGTATCGCCGGGGGGAGGCATCAAACGGAGCAAGGCCTTCGAGCCATTTCTTGTAGTCCTCGTGGAGGCCGGGTTCGTCATCGTTGATGAAAACCGATGCGGTAATGTGCATCGCATTGCATAAGACCAAGCCTTCTTTGACCCCGCTTTTCTGGACGATGTCTTCGACCGTCGGCGTGATGTTCTCGAACGCCATCCGCGCCGGGAGGTTGAAGGTCAAGTATTCCGTGTGGGATTTCATTGTTCCTCCGTTGGTTTTTCTTTTTGGCCCAAGTGGAAGATCGAGTTGTGGATCACCCGGCTGAACTCGCGGCCATTTTTGTCGTGGAGTCGGCAGCGGATTTCCATGCCCCAGGTGGGCTTCAGGTCGGGGGTTTTCAGGATCAGGGTTTTGCCGTCTTTGGAAAGACTCGCGGCGGTGACAGCGAGGGGTTTTTCGTTGTAATGTTTGGAACCGTAGTTGGCCGTCCGTTTGAGATCCCAGGTTTTGAGGGCGAATTGTTTCGGATCGGACGCGGCGGCGCGGTCCAAGGGATCGGTCCAGGTGATTTGGATCTCGCCTTGTTTGGCTTTGAGGCCGATGGGCAGATGCATGGGCTTACCGGTGGCCCGAATGCGGTAAAGACCGCCGGGCGCGGTGGCGCTTCCCGCCCAGGCGAACATGCCGCAGGTGTAAAGCTGCCGATCTTTCGGATGGAACCGCCCGCGCATCACGCCGGTGGGCAGGGAGCCGATGGGCAGTTCGCACATCCCGCCCTGCTTGTGGCCGGCGAGTTCTTCAAACGGGACGACGAAAATTTTGCCGTAGCCGTAGGACAGATTTAATAAGGAACCGGCGAGCGGCCCCCAGGCATCCTTCGGCACCCACAGAAGCTCCGCGGGCGAGCGGTCGAAGCTGTTGGTGATCCAGCACAACGGTGGCTGCATCGCCTCGTCGGAGGAATCGGTCACATCATGGTAGCCGAACATATTGCCGTAAAACCCGCCTTCGGTGACCCAGTTGATGCGGTTCTTGGGATTCCAATGGCCTTCCTGGTCGGTGACGACGAAGGTGCCATCGGGGTTCAGGCATACGCCGTTGGCGGCGCGGAAGCCGGTGGCGAGGATGTCCGTCTTCGAGCCATCTTTGGAAATCCTTAAGAGCGTCCCATGATGCGGCACGACGGCAGGGAGCGCGTGGCGGGCGGACTTGGCGTAATAGAAATTGCCCGCTTCATCGACTTGCAGGCCCATCGCGAATTCGTGGAAGTGATCGGTGACCTGGTGGTCGTTGTTGAAGCATTCGTAGAAATCCGTTTCGCCGTCGCCGTTGTAATCGTGGAGGATCACCAACTGATCCCGGCAGGTGACGTGGATTTTTCCCTCGACGATCTTCACGCCCAGCGGTTGAAACAACCCGCTGGCAATCCGCTGCCAGGTGAGTTTGGCGTCCTTTTGACCGAGGCGGTTCAAACCGCTCAACAGCCAGACATCGCCGTCCCAGGCGGTGATCGCGGCCCGGTCGCCGTCGGGATAAAAATCAATCCCGGTGAGTCGCACCTGGGCCAGCCAGGGGTTGGCTTCGGGGATCGTGAGCACATCCACCGCGAACGGTCCGTTGGCCGGGCCAAGCTGGGGAAGGGTGGTGAGCTTCTGCGGCCAATGTGCGGGACCGCCCTTTGTGAACTGTTTCAAATCAACAGTTTCGCGATCGATCGGCAGTCGGGCTGCGATGTCGGCCGGCGATTGATTCGGTTTCGCGGTCGTCATCCATAATGTGAACTTGAGCGGCTTCGTTCCCGCTGGAATCTTCAAGCACAACCGCGGCCCGTCGGCGAACCATTTCGCGTCCTTTATCGGCTCAAACAATCCCGCAACGATGTGACCCTTTGAAGAACCGCTGCCCGCGGCGTGCCAGGTGCCGTCATGGTGCTCGGAACTCGCATCGGCAATCTTCCCGGCTTTCGCGGGGGACGTAAAATCCCAATGGGCGATCGGCCTGGTTTTTGTCTGGCGGGGGGATTTGAGTTGTTCATCGTCCAAAGCGGTTTGATAGAACCGCACGTCCGCGAGCTCGCCCTGGAAAAACGTGTTTGGCCCGGGGAAGTTGGGGGAGGTGTAACCCACCCGCAGCACGTGCTGTTCGACGTCGGCTTTGGGCCGGAGCGTTTTTTGGCCGGCGGGCTGGCCATCGATGAATAATTCCGCCAGCGCGGATTTCTCATACCAGCGCAGCGCCACCTCATGCCATTTTCCATCATGGATTTGTTGCCGGGACTGCACGGCCCCCACCCAACCGATGTCGTAGCACAATCGCCCGCCGCGCACGAAGAAGGTTTTGCCGTTGGGAATCCAATTGCCTTCGGGCCGGGTCTTCGCGAGGATCGTGCCGCCTTGTTTGGTCTTGATCCGCGCGGCGATCGTGAAGTCGTGATGGGTCATATCGAACGCCTCGCCCTTGGGAACCTCGGCGTAGCTTGTTCCATCAAACTGCACCTTCGCCGTTGGAGGCATGGGCTTCGAAGATCCCAACTGCACCATGTGTTCGAGTTCGTTGAGTTGGGGACGTTCTTCGGGGGAAGTGGCCACCAGGAGAATCATTTCGCGATCCCGTGAGCCGAGGTTGAATGTCCGCGTGAAAATCGGGGCCGGGGGTTTGGATTCCTCATTCCCTTGCTTTCCTTTGGCTTCTATTGAAGGCTCGGGGGCGGCGATCATTCCCGGCATTTCCAGGATGTCCGTCTGGCCGATTTGGTAGGAGATGATGAGCTTGTCGCCGTGGTCATAGAGACCGCGGTAGTTGGCCCAATCTTTGGGTAAGGGGCCATAGCGTTTGCCGTCGCGGCCGAGGATTCGCTGATCGTCGGCGAACGAGCCGGTTTCGGGGTTGGCCCAACCGGGGCCGTCGGGGTTTTCGAGAATCACATCGCCGACGATGCTGGGATGCGTTTGATGCCGGCCGTTGAAGTGGATCCCGTTCCAATCGATGAAGCCCCGCCCCGTCCAGGCCCCGGCCATGCGGAAGGTGTCGTGATCGAAGATCATAAAGGCCCGCCCGCGCGAGACGCCGCCGGCCCCGGGGTCGAGTCGGGCGGCGATGCCTTTGTACGCGAAGTTCTGGCCGCCCTTGCCGATTTCGTAGGTGTTAATGAGGCCGCTGCCGTAGTCCATCGTGACCCAAGGCTCGATCACGCGCGGAGCGGGGCCGCGGGTGTCGCCTTTAGGCAGGCTCTTTAAGTAGCTGTCAGTGATTTCAAAATACTGCGAAGAGTTTCGGGGCTTGAGGTAGGCTTCGCGGACGTAGTGGATCACGTCGTACTTTTGCTGCGGGACCATCCAGGCTTGCGGGACCATCAGCCCGAATCCGCGAGTGAGGGTTTGATACATGGTGAAAGGGTCGCTGCCGTTTTTGAATTTGCCCGTGGCGAACCGCAGCGACGTGGGCAGCGAGCCGGGCCGATCGACGGTGCCGTGGCAGTTGATGCACAACCTTAGATAAATCGCCTCGCCCCGTTTGTAGGCTTTCCCGTCGAGGTCGCGAAGCAGGCCGGCGTGATCGACGTGGCTTTCGTATTCCGGGATCCGCAGTGCAAACAGCGCCGGCGGCGGTTGGAGTTCCTGGGCGCGGGGCAAGCCGCCGTCGCGGATTTCCATGAGGTACTTGAGCAAGTCCAAAAACTGCTGCCGGCTGGTGAGCTGGTTGGCGAGGCCTTCGGGCATCGCGGACTTTTTGCCGGGCAGGCTGTCTTCAATCTCGTCGGCTTTAATTGTCACCGGCTGGCCGTCGCGGGAGAGATCCCGCAGCACGATTTGTTTGTCATCCTTTTTGACGAGGATGCCGTTGATCGTGATCCCCGCGCGGGTCAGCACGGTGATGGATTCAAAACCTTTGCGAATGGTTTTGGAGGGCGAGAGCACGGCTTCGACGAGTTGGGCATCGTCGGGTTTGGGATCGAGCTTCGTCAAATCGGGACCGAGACCGTTGGTCGAGCCGTCCACGCGATGGCATTTGGTGCAGGCGACATACGGTTGATGAAACACGATCGCCCCGCGCTGGGCATCGCCCGATTCCCGGGCGGCTTTCGCAAGATCCGCCGGCGATTCGGTTTTCAGATGCTCTTCGAGATTTTGAGCGAGGACGGAATCGACCAACCCCACCGCGATCGCGATGGCACAAAACAGTGCGCAACAATTTTTCATGCGATTCCTGTTTTCCTATTCTGTAAATCCAAGCCGGATGAACTGGCGTTTTTGAACAAAGGCGGCATAATCATGCCTTGCCGATAATTCTTATCTTAAAAACCATCGTAACGGCCATCGCTCGCGCATGGCAATCGGACGGAAAGAAAGGCACGATCGGTGCTCTGGCGTTTGCTGCAACTTCAGGTTTTGACGCCCTGGTTTTTGGGCATGGTGCTGGGGACGTTCGTGGGAGCCACGCCCGGCTTGACGGCGACGATGGCCGTCGCGCTCATCGTGCCCATCAGTTACCACCTCGATCCCACGGCGGGGTTGGCGATGATTATCGGCGTGAGCTTCACCGCGATCTTCGCCGGCGACATCCCGGCCACCTATTTGCGGATCCCCGGCACCCCCGCGTCCGCCGCCGCGACCTTGGACGGCCACGAACTCGCCAAGAAAGGCAAAGGCCAACTGGCCCTGTTGCTCGATTTGTTCTGCAGCGGCCTGGGCGGGCTCATCGGCGTGACGATGCTGATTTTCATCGCCCCGCAACTCGCGAGGTTTGCCCTCCAGTTCGGCGACTACGAATACTTCTGGCTCGCCGTCTTGGGGCTGGCGATGAGCGCGCTCGTCAGTATGGGCCAGACCAGCAAAGGCCTATTGTCCGCCGCCTTGGGCATGTTCGTGGCGACGGTGGGGCAGGATCAGGTCACTTACGTTTCGCGGTACACCTTCGGCAACGTGGATGCTCGGGCCGGGCTGCATTTCATTCCGGTGATGATCGGCATGTTTGGGCTTTCGGAAGTTTTGCGGAACGTGCGGCATCCCGAGCGGCTCGCGATGTCGGCTGCTTCCGAAGCGAAAAACAACTCGATCGGTGAAACCTTCGCCGAGATCTGGATCAAACGCTGGACCGTTTTGAAATCTGCGATTGTGGGGACGATCATCGGCGCACTCCCCGCGCGGGGGCCGACATCGCGGCGTGGGGCGCCTACGGCATCGCCAAGCGGACGTCCCGAAACGGCGAGGAATTCGGCCACGGTTCGACCGAAGGCGTGATCGCCCCCACCAGCGCGAACAACGCGGCCGTCGCCGGGGCCTGGATCCCCGCGCTCGTGTTCGGCATCCCGGGCGACGCGGTGACGGCGATCGTGCTCGGCGTGCTCGTGACGCAGGGGATTCGGCCGGGGCCGATGTTGTTCAAGGAATCCGGCGGACTTTTGGATGCCATCTTCGCCATCGCCCTCATCACGCAGTTCCTGTTGATCCCCTGCGGCTATGCGGGCATCAAGTTCTTCGCGTGGATCCTCAAGCTGCCCCGGCACATTGTGTTGGTCTCGGTCCTGGTGTTTTCCATCGTCGGCGCGTTCGCCCTCCACAACAGCCTGTTCGATGTGTATGTGATGATTGCCTTTGGCATCGTGGGCTTCTTTTTGGAAGCCTGCCGAGTCCCGTTGGCTCCGATGATCCTCGGCTTGATCTTGGGTCCTTTGGTCGAAGAAAAACTCCGCGCCGCCCTCATCGCCAGCCAAGGCAGCCTGGAACCCTTCTTCACCCGCCCGATCTGCGTGAGCTTGATTGCGATCCTCGCGGCGACGTTATTAGCAAGGCCGATCGGCTATTTGATCGCCCGCGCATTGGGCCGTCAGAACACGGGCCCAGACGTCTAGACGCAAGTCCATATGGCTGGGCCAACGAATATCGCCCAACGTGGCATCCGTTTTTTTTCAAAAAATCTCGGCGACGCTGTCGATTCGGCCGCAGCTTATTCGACCAATGAGTGAAAGCCGGAGTTTTTGGCGTTTACAACCGGATTCTTACGAAAGGTTCACCCATGAAATATCTCATTCTGCTCTACGCGGAAGAAGGCGCTTGGCCGCCTGATGAGCACCGCGTGGCCCTCCAGGAATCGATCGACATCTGCCACCAACTCCACGCGGAGGGGCAGTACCGGGACGCCTCCCCCTTGCAGCCCCCGTCCACGGCGACCTGCGTTCGCGTCCGCGACGGCAAGCCCCTCCTCCACGATGGCCCCTATGCGGAAACGAAGGAGCTGTTGGGCGGATATTTCCTGATCGATGTCGAAAACCTGGATGAGGCGATTGCGATCGCGGCGCGGATTCCGGGCGCCCGGCGAGGAACCGCAGAGATCCGCCCCCTCATGGAAGTCCAAGGACTGCCCCAACTTTAGATTTTGATCGGAGACTGGAATCAATGAAACCGCGAACCAAACGAACCATCGGCTGGGTGATGAGCGGGCTTTTGTCCGCGTTCCTGATCTTCGGCAGCGCGTCGGGGAAATTTCTCGACTGGGAGGGAAAAGCCGCCATGTTCGAACACCTCGGGTATGGCTCACCGCAAAAGTAATGCAACAATTCGTCTTGACTGAATTGCGTAACATATAGATAACTCGCTCATCATGGATGAGCGAAAGAATTCGACATATGAGATGCGCGTGCGTGCCGTAAGAGCGGTTCTCCGAGGCCGGTCGATGTCGGATGTAGCGGATGCGTATGAGACAGATCGCTCAACGGTATATCGCTGGGTGAAACGGTTTCATGAAGACGGTGAAGAAGGATTGCGGCGGCGACCTACTAGCGGTCGCCCGAGAACCCTCGAAGATTTGACAGAAGATGAACTTCGAAACATCGTCCTTCAACCAGCTTCAGATTTTGGATACGAGTCCGATTTGTGGACTGTGGGCCGACTGCACGCTGTGATCGAAGATCAATATCGGATTCGTGTTTCCAACGACACGATTTGGCGACGATTGCGAGAAGCGGGCCTAACCTATCAGAAACCAGAACGTCAGTATTACGAACTTGACGAGGAATCTCGACAAGACTGGCTGCGGACGGACGTGCCGAAAATTCGAAAAACTGTCGAGAAATACAGGGCGATTCTCTATTTCCAAGACGAAGCAAACGTGTCCTTAACGGCATTTTTGGGCAAGACGTGGTCGCCATGTGGTCAGACACCAAAAGCAAAAGTCACCGGGAAGCGCGGAGGCGTTGCGGCGATGTCTGCTTGAATCCGTCCACGGCGGATGCCACGGTCGATGACCCGACCGTCAGCAAATGCATCAAGCTGGCCCGCTTCTGGGAGTACGGTGGGATCGTGCTCGTCAACCTGTTTGCATGGCGGGCCACGAACAAAAGCGTCCTCCGCACCGTTGCGGATCCGATCGGTCCCCGGAACGACCAGGAGATCATGAAGGCTCTGGTCGGCGTCGAGGATGTCCTGTTGGCCTGGGGCAACGATGGCGTCTTCCGGGACCGGTCGGCCACGGTGCGTGCCCTGCTCAAGCAATTTTCCAAGAACTACCTGTGCATCAAACAAAACCGCTCCGGGGAACCGGTCCAGCGGGCGGCGATCAAGAAGGTGATCGGAAAGACGACGCAGGTGGTGGACCGACTGCTGGATCACGCGGAAGCGAAGATCGAGGAAGTCGATCCCGACGACGTAGTGAAGAAGCTGATCGCCTCATTTGGGAACTCGTCGGCATCCTCGGACTCGACCCCGGAAGATTGACGCTTCGCGAACTGGTGTGGATGTCCGGCGCGAGATTTCCATCAACGAAAAGTGTTTCAACTGCTCTGCGAGTTCGCGTAGCTCGTCGGGCAGACGGGCGAGCTCGTCGTCCAGTTCACAACGCAATTCCGCGAGTTCGAGTTCGTTCGGACGCGAGATCCCAATCCGGGCCTGCTGATGAGTTGGCTCGATCAAATCCTCCAATGGAACCAACTCGTCATCGCAATCGGGAATCATCGTGCTGAGCGAAATCGGCGGATCGACGAATCCGCGTTTGTCGGCCTGCCGCTGCTCACAGAGCGTGGCCACCTGGCGTTCGATCACCGTCGTGGCAAAGACATTCCAATGGGCGACTTCAGGATCGAAGTTGTCAATCCGTTCCCATAAGGCCGAGATGTCACCGGGCACTTTAAAACCGGCCAGGGGTGGGCACTTCAAAACCGACAGGGGTGTGAATGATTAGTGCCGCAACTTTGTCGCACAGTTTTTCTGTCGGTGGCAGTTTTGCTATCGGATGCTTGACCTCAATGGCTCAAGCCTCAGGTGGGGTTTTCTGGTCCTTTGAGCGTTTGGCTTGCTTATTTTCCGGGCAGTTTTTCTCCGCGGATTTCTCGCCCTGGACCCGGTGGGCACTTTGGCCGGTTTTGGGGCTTTGATTCCCCGTCTGCGTTTGGCCGGTTTTGGCGTCCCGTTTGGGCTTCTTTTCTTGGTTGGTTTTGGTGTCCTGGGGAGTCGTTTCCTCCGCGTCGCTTTTCTCTGCGGTTTTGTTGCGAAGGCGGTAGCTTTGGCCGGTGATCTGGATGATCTCGGCGTGTTCCAGGAAGCGATCCAAGATTGCGGTCGCGGCGGGAACATCGCCGATAAGCTTGCCCCAATCTTGTAACGGTCTGTTGGAAGTCATCATCGTGCTTTTGACTTCGTGCCGGCGGAGGATGATCTCGAACAAACATTCCCCGCTTCGCTTGGGTATGTTTCGACATAGTGCTACATCTCTCCAATAAGGGTTTAATTTAAGGGTAATTCCTTCTGTCGGCGGTCGGTTGATGGGCTTCGTTTTCCCGAATGAATGGCTTGGATGGTTCGCTTGACGGCCGGTAATTCCAAATCCTTTCGTTCGATGATCCAGGGTGCGTACTTGACAACTTGTTTGGCCGGGAGGTGGCCGAGCTTGATCAGGCGGCGAATGGCGGTGAAGCTGACATTTGAGATTTCGGCGGCTTGGCTCAGAGTCAGCCAGTCTTCGCTCTTCCGAAAATTCGGTAGCTGGTATTGGTAGCGCACCTGACCGATTCGCGAGGCGATCCACGAGTTTCCCTGGCCCGTTCGATAGCCCAAGCGGTTGAGTATCGAAGCAATCGCGCGGTCGTCGCAAACCTTCGAGAGTTCGGTGATCAACTCGCGAACGGTTTGATCGGTCACGCGTCCATGCTTGCCACGCGGGTTCCGGCGGACGAACAGTTCGGTATGCACTCCTCCTTGCCAGTGCAAATGCAAATCATGTTGCGGAGGATCGTCTTGGCTGTTGACGACGATTTCGACAAGAACCGTTCGCAAGATGCGTTTCTTGGTTTCCGCGGATGTGGCGGAGTGGCTCCAGAGTTTCTTCAAGTCCGCCCCCAGTTTGAGCAATTGTTGCCGATCCTGGTCGCTAAGAACGGTGACGTGGGAATCCAACTCGGCCAAACGTTTTTCCATCTCCGCCACATGTTTGAGTGCTGCGTTCCATCGTGCTTCGAGTTCCGCCGCCACGAGTCGGTTATCAGGATCGACCAAGTCGTATTGTTTTTGGGCTCGTCCCGCCTCATACCGAGCTTTCTCTAACGCCAGTTCGAGGGAGCGCCGCTTGTCTTCGTCTTCATGCAGCACTTGGTCCATCGCGGCGAGGGCGGCTTGGACTCCCGCGGGTTGGATGGCATCCAGAACGGTCTCACTGACCGCTTCATCCAAACGCAGACCTCCGATGGCCAAGCAGGGAGCCGAACCGCGATGCGTTCTTCCGCCGCTGCAAACATAGCGCGGCACATTGCCGTCCGCGCCGCCGTACTTGGTAAACATCATCCGGCCGCAGCGACCGCAACGCAGCAATCCGGCCAGAAGTGCGGGTCCGGTTTTGGCTGCCCCTCGTGTGGTTCCGTCAGGCATGTTTCGATTCGACTCCAAAACCTGTTGATTTTGCAAATACTCTTTCCAAGTGATGTACCCGGGATGGTGATCCAAAATCAAGACTTTCCATTCCTCACGAGGCCGCTTTTTTCGACCGTTACTCTTCGCGCGGCCGTTCTCGACCACTGTTTGTGAGACCGTCCGTCCCCAGGCAAAAGCTCCCGCATAACACGGATTCTTTAGGATTTGCAGAATGCGGTGCCGGCCTGGAATATGCTACTGAGTCTCGCGACCCGAGGTGCCGGGGACGGCTTCAGGAAGCCGCAGTTGCTCTTGAGCGTACCAGAGCGCTGTCTGACGCGCGCTGCCCAGTTCGCGAAACTTGCGAAAGACTCCGCGCAAGGCGTCTTGCACTTGCCGATCGGCAATCATCTCCACCCGATGATCTTCCGTCTTCACGAAACCCACGGCAGGTTCCCAAAGGATATGACCCCGGCGAACTTTCTGTTCATAGGCGGCTCGGGCACGTTGCCGCAATAGTCCCAGTTCAAATTCCGCCAAACTGCCCTTGAGCCCCAACAGCAATCGATCATTGAGTTGGCGCGGATCGTAGACGCCGTCTTCATCGATGATTAACGTCTCCGTGATCGCACAGAGATCAATCAAGTGATGCCAGTCCCGGTTGTTTCGCGCCAAACGCGAAGCCTCCAAAGCCAGAACGGCCCCCGCTTCGCCTTCGCAGACCGCCGTGAGCAATCTTGCGAATCCCGGGCGGTCTTGAAGTCCGCTGCCCGAGCGGCCGAGATCATCATCAATCACCGTAACCTTGCGGAACTTGAGCTGCCTGGCGTAATCCGCCAGAGCATATTGCCGTTTTTGACCTTCGCGGTGCTCCCGCACTTGGTGATCACTGGATTGCCGGACATAGACAAAAGCGGTTCGCTCTCGGTGTTCAGATCGAATCTTCTCGTTCATCGACGTTCTCCTGTTGAGATTGAGAGGGGAAGGATTGTTTCAACTGCTGTGTGATTAAACGTTGGCACTCATCGCGGACGGCTTGCGGGAGCTTGTCCCACAGATCAAGCCGCGCGAACGCAAACACCTGTTGTTTAGGAGGAGGGTGGACTTCGTTTCGCGGCATGAGGATCTCCTTGAGGAATTGAGTTTCCCTCAGTCGTAGAGTCTGCCTCCGCGTGAAACAATGGTTGGTGGTCCAGAAGTCGACGAAGCTCAAGCAGAGCCGCGATCCCGATTCGCGGATGGTCCGCATCAGGACAATGACCGCAGGCGATGGGATCAAGCATCCAACACGGAATCGCGAGTTGCACATCGTCTCGCAGTCGTACGAGATGATGAGCCGCATCAAATCGGCGAACGACCTCGACCTCTTCGCCATAGAAAGCGTGATAACGATAGCAGATCATTACTCGGGGCGATTCATGAGCAGTGTGTTGATGGATAGGGGCAATTGTTTCATGCCCATGTCGTCGATGATCAACAGGTCGGGCTTGAGGTATCGCATCAACGTTTTGTCATCGCCATCGAACGCGGCCTCGTGCAGGAAGTCGCGGACCACGTCGAAGATCGAACGGTAGAGCACCGAAAAGCCCGCCTTGATCGCGCTGCGGCCCACGGCCTGGCAGCAATGGCTC
>CAWFGE010000020.1:0-484027 GCA_963815195.1 uncultured Planctomycetaceae bacterium | reverse complement strand
ACACGTCTCGCGAAGCTCCGGGTTGTTTCGCGGTTTGTTCCCGCTTACGATTGCATGGTGCGGCTTAAGACACCGAAGCGATGATGAAATCGGCGGGCGATGGGAAACGAATCGCAGAAGAATCTGTTCGGCGGGGAGGACCTTCCGCCGCTTTCGCTGCCTTGGGAAGAGGTTTCCGATCGGCTTTCGGCGGAAGTCGTGTTCGATCTGCCCCTGGAAAACACGTTTCATTACCTCGTCCCCGAGGAGCTGCAATCGCTGATCGAACCGGGGCAGCGCGTGCGGGCTCCGTTCGGCGCGGGAACCGCCCCACGGTGGGCTATTGCGTCAGCATCGGACCGCCGCCCCAGATTCGGCATCGGCTGAAAGAACTCGCGGAGATCATCGACCGCGATCCTTTGCTGTCACCTTCGATGCTCGACCTCACAAAATGGATCGCCCAAGAGTACCTGTGCGGTTGGGGGCAAGTCTTGCAATCGGTCGTGCCGGCGGGCGTCAAGAAAAAAGCTGGCACGCGGCTCGTTCGGCATTATCAGCCCGCCCCGGACGTGTGCCGGAAACTCGTGCCGGACCTGCTCTCCCCCAAGCAGCGGGCGGTGATGGAGATTCTCTGCAAAGCCGGCGAGCCGATGCGGATCGAAGATCTGACGGACGCGGCTCAGTGCGGCACGGGACCCATCAACACCCTTCGGAACAAAGGCCTGATCCAAGCCGTCCGCCAGCGCAGCGACGCGGTGCATTTCCAACCGCGCGATGAAACCCCCATTCCGCGCATCGAAGACTTGCAGCTGAACCCGGCACAACAGCAAGGCTTGGACACCATTCTTGAAGTCGTCCGCTCGGGCACGCATCGCACGGTGCTGCTCCACGGCGTGACGGGCAGCGGCAAAACGGAAATCTACATCCAGGCCATTCGCGAAATCGTCAGTTACGGCCGGCAGGCGATTGTGCTGGTGCCGGAGATCAGTTTGACCCCGCAAACGATCCGCCGGTTTCGGCAGCGGTTCGATTCGGTCGCGGTGTTGCACAGCCATCTCAGTGATGCGGAGCGGCATTGGCATTGGCAGCAGATCGCCCGCGGCGCGGTGCAGGTTGTCGTCGGGGCCCGAAGCGCGGTCTTCGCCCCCATTCCGCATTTGGGGATGATCGTGATCGACGAGGAGCACGAGACTTCGTTCAAGCAGGAACTCACGCCGCGGTACCACGCCCGCGAAGTCGCCCGGCAGCGGGCGATGCGCGAGAACGTGCCCTTGATTTTGGGTTCCGCCACGCCGACGCTCGAATCGTGGTATCGGGCGCAGCAGAAAAAAGACATTCTGGTTTCGCTGCCGGCCCGGGTGGAAGACCGCCCGCTCCCGCCGGTGGTGATCGTCGACATCCGCAACGATCCCAACATCCGCCAGGGTTCCGCGATCGGCCGGGCGCTCAACCAGGCGATCCACAAAGCGGTCGAGGACGACGGGCAGGTGATTTTGTTCTTGAACCTGCGGGGCCATTCGCCGGTGCTGTGGTGCCGGGGCTGCGGGACTTCGCTCAAATGTCCGAACTGCGACATCACGCTCACCTGGCATAAAGACCGCAACGTCGCCCTCTGCCATGCCTGCGATTACGAATGCCCGCCGCCCACGCATTGCCCCGGATGCGGACAGGCGGGGATGCGGTTTCTGGGCGTCGGCACGCAGCGGCTCGAAGCCGAGGTGCGGGCGAAGTTCCCCGAAGCCCGCTGCCTGCGAATGGACAGCGACGCCATGCGAAAGCCGGGCAGCCACGATGAAGCCCTCGAGCGATTCCGCAAAGGCGAGGTGCAAATTCTGTTGGGGACGCAGATGATCGCCAAGGGGTTGGACTTTCCCAATGTGACCTTGGTGGGGGTGATCTCGGCGGACACGGTGCTGCATCAGCCGGACATGCGGGCGTCGGAGCGGACCTTTCAACTCATCTCCCAAGTCGCGGGACGAACCGGACGCAGCCACCGCGGCGGCCGAGTGCTCGTGCAGACGGGCTGCCCCGCGGAGCCGGCGATTCAAAGAGCCGCCGAGCACGATTTCATCGGCTTCGCCCAACAGGAGCTAAAACACCGCCGGGAGATGCTCGCCCCGCCTTATTACCGCTTCGCCCGCGTGATTATCCGCGGTCCCAAGGAAGCCGGCGTCCAGGAGTTCTCCCTGACGATGGCGGAAAAACTCCGCGAAGCGAGTGCCGCCTCAGGCGATTGCGTGCACATCCTCGGCCCCGCCCCGGCTCCGATCGCCAAGCTCAAGAAGTTTTACCGCTACCATTTCCAATTGGCCGCGGAGGAACTCACCGCCATCCAAGACCTCTGGCGAAAAGTCCAGCCCGAACTCCCCCAATCCCCCGAGATCGAATACACCATCGACGTGGACCCGCTCAATATGCGCTAAGAAGGTTTCCAGTTGACGAAGACCCGCGGACGACGCGAGCCGAAGAAATGGCAAGACCGCATTCGGAGGATGGCGAGTTTAATGGGCACAACACGTCGGCGGGGTGGTGGGTTTTGGTTCGTCTTTGACCTGGTTCCAGGGCATGCGGGCGAGGAGCATCGCCATGCCGCAGGTGTCGGTGATGCCGGCGAACATCAGCCCGCCGCCGACAAACGCGGAGAGCCCCAGCCAGTAGGGATCGACAAAGTAGCCCAACACCGAGCCCAACAGCACCAGAAAGCCCGCCGCGATCCGCACCTGGCGTTCGAGGGAGATGGTCTTTTTGCCGCGGACGACGGAGAAGCCCGCCGCGTCCCAGGCCCGCGTGCCGCCCTCGACGCTGATGACGTTCGTAATCCCAGCTTCCAAAAACTTCTGGCAGGCTTTGCTGGAGCGGTTTCCGCTTTGGCAAATGACGTAAAGCGGCTGATCGGCCGCGCCGTTGCGGGACGCCATCAAGGCCTGGGGGTCGAGCGAATCCAGCGGGACGTTGCGGGCCATCGCCAGGTGCACTTCGCGGTACTCCGCGGGCGTGCGGACATCGATAAGGTCCACCGCCCCCTGTTCGGTTCGGCGGGCCAATTCGTTGACGTTGATCGTGCTGACATGGGACATTTCTACACCTCGTTATTTCTAGAAGTTACGATATGTTTGCGGAAAGAAAACCGGCTCACAACAGGAAATTGAGCGGGACGGCGCTCGCCGCCGGTCCGGAACCCAAAACCGGCGGCGAGCGCCGTCTCACAGAAACCGGCTTTCGATGCAACTCATTATGTTTTCGAGATGCGGTTCCGCGACGCGGTAATACACCTTTCGGCCTTCGCGCTCGCTGGTGAAAAAACCGCACCGCTGCATGAGCCTCAGATGTTCCGAAGCCACGTTGCTGGGGACTTTGCAGTCCTCGGCGAGTTCCCCGACCGTATATCGGCCGTGCAGTAAAAGCTGCACCATCCTCAGCCGCACGGGGTGGGCCAGCGTCTTCAAACATTCCGCCGCCTCCGCGAAGGCGTCCAGGTCTTTTTTCGGTTTGGAGTTCGTTTTCGCCGCCATGATTCGTCCTTTCTTACATTAAATATATCGACAGATTACGACTTGTCAACACATTTTTTTTGGGATCGGCATTTCGACGGCGGCGAACCGACAGAATCATGGTTCACAAAACGCATGATGGCTGCGACCCCCCCCCTTCGTGCCTCGGGGCGTGCCACCCAACCCGTTGAAAATCGACCACATATTTTCCACCTACTTTCGTGAAACACACACCCGGAGATCGGAACGCTTTCCGGAGGCTATACCGGCGGAAGGGAATGCGATAAGATCGAGGCTCCCCGACATTGAGACCCTCATCGAACAGGAGCGAACCAATCATGGAGACGATCAGGTATCGGTTTTTGGCGAACCCGATTCTCGGCGGACTGCTCGTTTTCGGCGTGGCCTTGGGACTCGCCGGGTGCACGCGCCAGAAGTCCGACGAATTCAAGACGCAAGAAACAGGCGTCAAAGTCAAACACAAGGAACTCCACGAGCACGGTCCGCACGGAGGCCACGTCACGGATTTGGGGGCCGGGCATCAATACCGCGTGGAACTCACTTATAAAAAAGAGCCGCGCACAATCACGGTCTATGTTATGGAGCACGATTCCGACAAAGCCGTCGCCTTGGAGACCCAGGCGATGACGTTGGAACTGGAAGGCGAAGGCAAGCCGCAAAACGTGACGCTCTCCGCCAAGCCCGAGGACGATGATCCGGCAGACAAATCTTCGCGGTTCGCCGCCACGGGGCAGGAGATTCCCGCGTCGATCCAGGATTTGGAGGACATCCACGGGCATCTCAAAGTCCAAGTCGGCGAAAAAACGCTGGAAGCGGAATTCGGCCACGACCACGAAGAGCACGCCGATTAAACGCCTTCGTCATTCTATCGCAGATCGCGGCTGCGCGAATAATCGACCCAGAGGAGTTCCACGACGAGGCCGGTGAAAAATCCATCTCGTCGTAGGAATTCACGTTTTCCGCTCCCAGGAAAGGCGAGAGGAGAGGAGAACGCCGAGAAGCGTTCGCTCACGTTCATGGAATAACATCGGGGTGAGAAGAGATACCGAATAGATGCAAGAACCTCGTCGGTCGGGAAATCGGAATCAGATCGGCACCACCAATCGACGTAATCCAGCAGCAGGCAATTCGACAGCCGAATTCGCAGTTGCCAGAGTCGATCCTCAAACATGGAACGTGTTCGATATTGCAGTGTCATAATGATCTGGACACAAAGAACCGGCGATCGTTCGCCGATGCGAGAATTTCTTTCATCCTACTCGATTTGTTTCCCTCTCAAAACAACTCGCGCACCGGCTCGCCCTGGTCCGTAATGGGGACCGGGCGGTCGCCGGCGTAAAGTTCTTCGCGGGGGTCGATGCCCAACGCGGCGTGGATGGTGGCGTGGAGGTCGGGGACGGAGACGGGGCGGTCCGTGATTTTCATGCCGAGGTCGTCTGTGGTGCCGATGACCTTGCCGTTCTTCAAACCGCCGCCCGCGAGGACCACAGTGAAGGATTGGGAATGATGCCCGCGTCCGCCGCCGGCGTCGAATGCCGCGGGCCGACCGAATTCGCTGGCGACGACGATGAGCGTTTTGTCGAGCAGGCGTTTTTGCTCCAAATCGAGCACCAACCCGGACAGTGCTGCGTCGAGTTCCTTGATGAGCAGGTGCTGCTTGAGCTGGCCGTCGTTGTGCGTGTCCCAGCCGGTGCCGTTGACGAAGTTGAGGTTATGGGACACCTCGATGAACCGGACGCCGCGTTCGATCAACCGCCGGGCCAAGAGGCACCGTTGGCCGAACTCGCCGCCGTAATTTTCGCGGAGACTGCCGGGCTCCTTGTCCAATTGGAATACCGACATGAACTCTGGCCCGGAAAGCCTGAGTGCTTCGCCGACGCTGGCATCGTAGTCGGCAATCGACTGAGCGTCGCCGACTCGCGCCCGGTAGCCCGACCTGAGTTCCGCCAAGAGCCGTTCCCGCCGGGAACGCCGGCTTTGGGTGATGTCGGCCGGTTTGGTGAGACCGCTGGGGCCGGAGTTCGTGTCGGTCAGATAGATGAAGCCCGCTTTCGCTCCGAGAAAACCGGGGCCGCGGGTCACGTTGGGGTAGCCGATGACCACATACGCCGGCACGCCTGCGCCCGCCGCTCCGCGTTTGTGGGCGACGATGGAGCCGACGGAGGGATAGACGATGGTCCCGCTGGTCGGTCGGCCGGTATGCATGCGGTTGGTGGCGGCGGCGTGCTCGTCGATGACTTCATGGTGCACGCTGCGGATGGGATTGAAGCGGTCCAGAATGTCGGCGCATCGGGGCAGATGCTCGCAGACTTTGACGCCGGAAATGGCGGTGTCGATGGCGGGATAATAGGAGCCGGGCTTTTTGGCTTTCGCGTCGCCGGGTTGTTTGGGATCCCAGGTATCGATCTGGCAGGCGCCGCCGCCGAGCCAGATCATAATGCAATGCTCGGCGTTGCCTTGAGGCAACGGTTCCGCGGATTTCTCCGCCCCGAACGCGGGAAGGCCGGCGAGCATCGGCAGCGAAGCCGCGATGCCGGCGTGTTTGAGGAGATCTCGCCGGGTGAGGGCATTCCATATTTCGCTCATGGCGGGCGAGCCTTATAGTGAAAAGAGGCGGGCAACATTTGGCGGGACAGGTTCAATGATAAAGCACCGCTGGTTTCTTATACAAGACAATCGGAGGCGAGCAGACCAATTTGCGGGCGGTGCCCGCGTCCATCCTGTGATCGTTCGTGTCAATATTTCCACCCAGATTCGCAAGCGATCATGGGGCTGCTCGCTTTTTAAAAGGAGACAACGATGCAACTTGGTGATTTTCGATTGCGGACGGTTTCGGGCGGGCGGTTTCGCAGCGACGGCGGCACGATCTTCGGCGTCGTGCCCAAGGGACTTTGGAGCCGGGTGTTCCCCGCCGATGACGATAACATGATCCCCCAAGCCGCGAACTGCGTGCTCGTGGAAACGGGGTCCAAAAAAATCCTGATCGACACGGGCTACGGTCCCAAACTGTCCGACAAGCAGCGGAAGCTGATCTCGGCGGAAGACGGAAACCCGCTGTTGGAAAGCCTTTCCGCGATCGGTATCTCGGCGGAGGAAATCGATGCGGTCGTGTTTTCCCATTTGCATTTCGATCACGCGGGCGGCGGGACGATGCTCGATGAAGCGGGCGAGTTGGTGCCTACCTTTCCGCATGCCGAGTACATCGCCCAGCGGCGGGAATGGGTCATCGCCCGCGCGAATTTCCCCGAACTGGCCGGGGCCTATCCGCAGGAGAATCTGTGGCCGTTGGAGCAGGCGGGGCAATTGCGGCTGGTGGATGGCCACTGCGAGATTCTGCCGGGTCTCCGGTACGGCGTCACGGGCGGGCACACCGAAGGGCACGCGGTCGTCGTGATGGAAAGCCGCGGTCAGACGGCGGTTTATTTGGGGGATCTCTGCCCTTCGACCCGGCACTTTCCGTCCCGCTGGTGCATGGGATATGATGTCGATCTCCTGGAGACCCGCCGGCGGAAACCGGACTGGCTCGGGAAAATCGCCGACCGGAATTGGCTCGCGGTGTTCGATCACGATCCCGAGCATGCGGCCGCGTTTCTGGACCGCGACGAGCGGCGGGACTTCAAAATCCGCGAAGCCTTCGTGACGTTGTGAAGCCGGTTTGCCGATGTTTGTCCAGGTCCCCGCGACGCTCTTTCCCAAGCGGAAAAGCCAAGTCTCGCGGCGGCTGGCCGGGTTTTTGCGGAAATGGGTATAGGAATGACAGAGCGTTCGGTAAAATCCCCAGAAATCTGCCAGGAATTCCGGATTCGTAACGTATTTTCACGATAGAGATATGTGTTATAGTGGAGGTTTCCAGCGAGAGGAGACGCGTTGAGGTGGTGATGGCAACGGTCAATCAGTTTCTGCAACATCTCTCGGAGAGCGGATTGTTCTCCGACGAAGAACTGCGCGCGCTGAGCAACCGGCTCTCCGCGATGGACGGCTCTGAAGACGCCAAGACGCTCGCCAACGAGTTGATCAAAAACAACAAGCTCACGTCCTATCAGGCGGAAGCGATTTACCAGGGGCATCCGCATCGGCTCGTCATCGGGCGGAACTATATTGTCGAAGACATCATCGGCAGCGGCGGGATGGGGATGGTGTTCCGCGCGAAGCATCGGCGGATGCGGCGGACCGTGGCCCTCAAGGTGCTTTCCTCCCACGCCATGCACGATGAGGAAGCCATACGCCGCTTCTATCAGGAAGTCGAAGTCGCGGCCACGCTCGACCACCGCAACATCGTCCGCGCGTTTGACGCCGACGAGTCCCAGGGCGTGCATTACCTGGTGATGGAATTCGTCCGCGGCAACGATTTGCAGCAGATCGTGCAGCGGGAGGGCCCGCTGTCGCCGGGACAGGCGGTCAACTGTGCCCTGCAGGCGGCGGAGGGTCTGGCGCATGCGCACTTGATAAACGTCATCCATCGCGACATCAAGCCGGCGAACTTGCTGCTCAACGCGGAAGGGCTGGTGAAGATTCTGGACATGGGCCTCGCGCGGATCAACAACCCGTTGGGGGACGCGGAATCTTCGCGGCCGGGACTGACGATGCCCGGGAGCATCATGGGCACGGTGGATTTCATGGGGCCGGAACAAGCGGCCGACACGAGCAAAGCCGATGCCCGCTCGGACATTTACAGCCTGGGCTGCACGCTGTATTACCTGCTTACGGGCAAGCCGGTTTACGACGGCGAGACGGCGATGGTGAAGCTCATCGCGCACCGGGAGTCGCCGATTCCCTCGCTGCGGGACCTGCGGCCCGACGTTTCCGCGGAATTGGACGCCGTGTTCCGCAAGATGGTCGCCAAGAAGCCGGAGCACCGCTACCAATCGATGAAAGAGGTGGTCGAAGCCCTCAAGCCCTGCCGCACCGAGAGCGAAGCCGAGACCCGCGAAACCGTGACGCGGTATCTTTCTCCGGAACTCCGGGAAAGCCTTCAGGAAGAGTTCGACAACACGCAAACCGGGAAAGGATCGGGCACCAAAGTCCAGAAAGCGGGCCAGTTCTCGACGGTGGAAACGCAGTCGCCGGCGGCCGAAATCTCGTCATCGGCTTTGGATCAGGGGGACGAGTCCTCGCACTCCGCGCCGGCGGCGACGGTCGAGACGCCCACCCCGGGCAACTTGCTTGACGGACTGTTTGACGACGAGCCGATCGCGGAACCCCCGCCCAAACCCGATGCTGGCCGACCTCAGGCTCGGTCCAACTCCGACATTCCGCGGCCGTCGCCGGTCCGCCGGTTTTTGCAAACGGAGGCCGGGCAGACGGTGGTGCTGTTGGCTGCGGCGCTTTTGGCGTTGTGCGGCGGGCTGATGCCGTTTCTTGACTCCGCCCAACGCTTTTTGGCCTTGGGTGCAGCCGGGTCTGTGCTGGTTCTGTTGATGATCGTGTTCTACCTCGGAGTGAAAAGACTCTCTGCGAACCCCGCCCCGCAGTTGGCGAGAGGTCCGGGACCGGGAAGTTCGCCCGCCGCGCCCCGGCACCGCGGACCGCCGCGCCCAAAGTTTCCGTTGAGGAACCCCTGCACGCCGACGAGTCGGAAGAGACCGTGCATGCGGACGTCCTGTTCGACCGCAGCCAGATTGCGGAAAGTTTCGATGCCGATGACGACGACCGCTCCCGTTCTTCAAAGTCCGCCAAGAAATCGACGAGGTCGTCCTCCCCATCGCTGTCGTTGACCAAACGGCTGTCGGCTGCGAATCCGCACGACCTTCCCCCGCGGCTCGTCGCCCCGTTTCACGGACGGGCCGCGGAAGAACGCCGGCACGAGTGGGCCGAGTTTCTCGGCATTCCCGCCGAGATGGTCAACTCGGCCGGCACGCGGATGTTGCTCGTTCCCGCCGGCGAGTTTTCGATGGGCTCCCCGCAAACTGAAGAAGGCCGCGGTCCCGACGAAAAACAGCACGCCGTGCGGATCACCCGGCCGTACTTCCTGGCCGCACACCCGGTGACCGTCGGCGAGTTTTCGAGATTTATCCAAGACACCGGCTACCACACGGACTCGGAGAAAGACCCCAAGGGCGGCTTCGGCTTTAACAACGAACACGGCAAGCTCGAACAGCACCCGAAGTTCTCCTGGCGGAATCCGGGGTTTGACCAGACGGACCGGCACCCCGTGGTCAACATCACCTGGAACGACGCCAGCGCCTTTTGCCGATGGCTTAGCAAGCGCGAGCGAATCACGTACCGCCTGCCCACGGAAGCCGAGTGGGAATTCGCCTGCCGGGCCGGAACCGAAACCCGCTACTCGTGCGGGGATGATCCCGAATTGCTGGTGAACGTCGGCAATGTGGCCGACGGTTCGACCAAAGCCAAGTTCCCCGCGTGGCCGACGATCGCGGCTTATGGGGGATACAGCTTCACCGCCCCGGTCGAATCGTTCGCCCCGAACGCCTTCGGCCTCTATGACATGCACGGCAACGTCTGGGAATGGTGCGCGGACCGCTACGGCAAATCGTTCTATGGCGACTCTTCGCTCGACGATCCCGAAGGCCCCAGCCAGGGCGAAAACCGCGTGCTTCGCGGCGGCTCGTGGATGAACGCCCCACTTTTGACCCGCTCGGCGAAACGGCTCAACCAGCGCACGAACCAGTCGTTTGTCGCGAACGGATTCCGCCTCGCCGCAACGCCCTGACCTCGGCTCCCCGTAAGGCCCACCCATGATAATCCGCGTGACTTGTTTGGCGATCTTTCTTCTGTGGTTTTCAGGCTGCGGCGGCGGGTCGAAGGTGCAAAACGCCGGCGTCGTGGGTTGGGCCATCGGTCACGGCGGCACGGTGACTTTGGAAGGCCGCACCCTGGAAATCAAAAAGCTCCCCGACATGCCCTCGGGCGGCTTCGTCGTGCAAAAGATCGACCTGACCAACAAAGACATCACCGACGCCGACCTCGAAAACCTCAGCGTGCTCGGCCAGTTGCAATCGCTCACGCTCTACGGCACGAAAGTTTCCGACGAGGGTTTGAAGTATCTCTCCGGCCTGGACGGCCTGAAGGAACTGGACCTCACGAAAACGAACATCACGGACGAAGGCCTGAAAAAACTGGCCGAGATCAAAACCCTCGAAAAGCTGCATGTGCACAACACGCTCGTGACCGACAAGGGCCTCAAAGAATTCCACACCGCCCTCCCCGGCTGCCAGGTCTTCCCTGCGAAGAAGTGAAGACCTAGACTTCCTCCCACTGGACGGCCCAAGGAAGCACCTCGCCACCGCCGGCGACGAACTGATCCACCGCTTTGCGTGCTTTGTCTTGGGAAACAACGTGCCGTCCATCCACATCGGCTAACACACCCCAATCGTAATATGAAAACGTCCCGCTGCTTCCGTCACCCACGCTGATATACGATGGCGGCATGCCGTCAGGTGGCACGTAGTTGAGGTACGTTTCATCATTGCCAGCGACAATGGTGAGACACTTACCCTGCGGTGCCTCAATTTCGACGAGTCTCGCGTTGCCGTCGCTGAACCGATCCCACAGTGAATCCAAGGTTGACTCGACCGCCGAAGAACTCGAAAGACTGATCTCGCCGTGCTCTGCCCAACGAAGCCACCACAGCCCGTCGGCCTTGCTATCTTCAGTCATTCCGGAACCCTTTGTCTGCCTTGAAGAATCGTTTTGGCCCAAATCATTCCAAACTATAGCATGCGCAACACCAGCCTCTGGTTCTCGCCGCGAACCGAGGCTAGCGCCCTGCGGCTAATAAATGCGACAGCTATTTGTCGCGCGACGCTACGTCAACTGCTTTTGGAACCGCGTCACGCTTAAGATCAGGATTACGGCGCAGCAAATGGCGAGGCCGGCGATGTGGGGGATCAAATCGCCGAAGCCCGCTCCGCGAAGAATGATGCCCCTCAAAATTTCCAGAAAATACGTCACGGGGATCCCGAACGTGATCAGGTAAATCGGCACGGGCATTTGGCTGCGGGGGAACATAAAGCCTGAGAGGAGCACCGAAGGCAGCATGATGATGAAGGCGAACTGAATTGCCGCCAATTGCGTTTTCGCAAGCGTGGACACCAACAGCCCCAACCCCAGCCCGCAGAGCAAAAATAATAACGACAGCGACAAGAGCACATCCAACCGCCCGCGGATGGGGACGCCGAACACGTAAACCATCACGACCAATACCGCGAGCACTTCCACAAACGCCAACACCGCATAGGGCAAGAGTTTCCCCAAGAGGAGTCCCGCCCGGCCCACGGGGGTGACGAAGAGTTGCTCTAATGTGCCGAGTTCCCGCTCGCGGACGATGGCGAACGAGGTGAGGAACAGCGTCACCAGTTGCAAAATGATCCCCACCAGGCCCGGGACGAAAAAGCGTTCGCTTTCCAGGTTGGGGTTATATAAAAGCCGGGGCCGCATTTCGATGGGGAGCGCCGGTTCGCCCCACTTGTCCCGCGAAGGCACCGCGGGCAGCGTCTCCACAAACACGCGGGCTTTGCCGAGCGACAACGACTCGCCCAGCAGGTTCGTCGTGCTGAGCGCGGTCGTGGCGACTTGGGAATCGCTGCCGTCGATCAGCACCTGCACGTGGGCCTGTTCGCCTCGAAGCAAGCGGTCGGTATAGTCGGGCGGAATGATGAGACCGACTTTCGCCCGCCCCGAAGCCAGCGCATCGCGAAACGCCTGCCAGTCGGTGGCCCGCTCGATCTCATCAAAGGTGCGGGTATTCACGAACGCTTCGCGGAGGTCGCGCGCATCCTGCCGGCCGTCAAAATCTAAAACGACGACCGGGATGTGCTCGATTTCGGTCTCGATCGCATACCCGAAGACGAGCATCTGCAGCATGGGAACGGCGAACATAAAAAACAGCGTGATCGGCTGCCGGCGAATGTGGGCGAACTCTTTCAAAAAGATCGCCAGAAACCCGAACGTTGCGCGATCGAACCCGCGGTTGCGCGGTTGCGCCGTCGTGGGTTCGGTGGTTTCCGGCGCTGCGTTATGTTCGTCTTCCGACTTCGGCGGGGCGGCTTGTTCGTTTGAGTTGATTGGATTCGCGTTTTCCGCAGGGCCCGCTTCCAAAGAGTGTTGGGCGGCCCGGCGGGTGAGCGTGACGAACACATCCTCGAGCGAAGGCGTGACGGGGCGAACGCCCTCTTCATGGGCCAGCGAAACCTTTTTTGCAAAATCGTCGGGGGTCAGTTTGTCCTCGGCCAAAACGTGGATCGTCTGCCCGAAGAACGTCGCATCCACGACGCCTTCCGTCTTCCGCAGCGTTTCGAGGGCCTCGGCAGGATCGGCGGTGGCGAGTTCCCAGCGCCTGGTGCCCGGCGGCGTCACATCGTCGCGCTTTTTGAGTTCATCCGGCCGGCCGGAGACGATCAGCCGCGATTGGTACAAATAACCGATCTCCGTGCAGCGCTCGGCTTCGTCCATGTAATGCGTGGTGACCAGAAGCGTCACATCCTGAGCCGCGAGCTGGTAAAGCAAATCCCACAAGTCCCGCCGGGCCACGGGATCGATGCCTGCGGTCGGCTCGTCCAGAAACAGCATGTCGGGCTCGTGAACCAGAGCGCTCGCGAGCGCCAGCCGCTGTTTCCAGCCGCCGGAAAGCGTCCCCGCGAGTTTTTTTTGCTGATCGTGGAGGTTTGTCAGCGAGAGCACGGCCTCCCGGCGTTCTTCCAACCGCTCCGGCGAGAGGCCGTAAATCCGCCCGTAAAACTCGATGTTCTCGCGGACGCTCAGGTCGGCATACAGGCTGAAGGATTGCGACATGTAGCCGATGTCGCGTTTGATGGATTCGGGATCCTCGCGGACATTCTGGCCGAGGACGAACACTTCGCCGTCGCTCGGGGGCAACACGCCGCAGAGCATGCGGATGATGGTCGATTTGCCGCTGCCGTTGGGGCCGAGCAGCCCGTAAATCGCCCCGCGCTCGATTTCGAGGGAGACATCCCGCACCGCGGTCAAATCGCCAAACCGGCGGGTCAGATGCCGAATATCGATGACCAGATCGCTCATGGTTCCAACCACACGTCGGCCCCCATGCCGGGCCTGAGCTTGTCCAGGCCGGTCACGAGATGCACTTTGATGCGATAGACCTGTTTCGACCGCTCCTCGGGCGTTTGCACGTTGCGGGGTGTGAACTCGGCCTGACGGGCGATGAAAGTCACCTTGCCGGCGAATTCTTCGTCCGGGAAACTATCGACGGTGACTTTTACCCGCTGGCCGAGCGACAGCCCGAGATCGTTCTCTGGCACATAGGCCCGGACCCACAGATGGCGGGTGTCGAGCATCGACAAGGCGGGGGCGTTGGCGCTCACCATGTCGCCCGGCTGAAGATCGATCGCCTGCACCGTGCCCACCAAGGGGGCCATTACCTTGAGTTCCTCCACTTGCCGATCCAAGGCCTCCGTGGCGTGCTCGGCGGCTCGCATCGCGGAATAGGCTTGTTCGATGTCCTCGGTCCGATAACCCTTCTGGCGGAGCTGCCACTCGGCTTCCGCCTGATCCCTGCGGGCTTTGGCGGCGGCGATGTCTTCCGCCCGCGTTCCCGCCAACAAGAGATCGAGTTTCTTTTCGCTCGCATTCCGCTGGGCCTGGGCCGCTTCCAATCCCTCGTTGGCTTGATCGAGTTCATTTTTCGTGGCGGCCCCCTTGGCATAGAACGAGACCACGCGCTCGTGCTGTTTCTTCTCCAGTTCCACATCGGCCTTGGCCGCATCCAGTTCCGCACGGGCGACTTCGATCTCCTGCGGACGCGGGCCGCTCTTGGCCTTTTCCCACTCGGCTTTGAGTTGCTCGTATTGAGCTTTGGCCGCCGCGATCTCCTCCGGGCGATAACCGTCTTTGAGTTGCTGATAGTGCGCGGTTTGCTCTTTCCAGCGGGCCTCGGCTTCCGCTCGCTTCTCCATCAAATCGTAAGGAGCTAACTCGACCAGCACCTGCCCGGGCTTCACCACGGCGCCTTCGTCCACATGCACCGCCAGCACCCGCCCGCCGACCCGCGAACCGAGGCGGATTTCATCGGCTTCGATATACCCCGACACCTTGAGCGGCTCCGCCGTGAGTTGGCTGTAGAGGAGGATCCCGATCAGAACGGCAGCCACCACGCCGAAGGCCACGATTTTGCGAATCATCATTTCAGATCGGGAAAAAGACAAGCGAGCCGGCAGAAACCCCGAGGGACTGGCGAAGTTTACAACGCTTTCACGGAAATTGCCAACGCCTATCGGCCGGAACACGCTCGCGTCCGCTCAGAGAAGAACCGGGGCTCGCGCCCTGCGGCTAATTTGTCGACCCCAAGTCTTCGGTTTGACCCAGGAATAGCCTCCGGATGCAGTGACAAAGTCAAGACCGCCGCTAGCGCCTTTGCCGCTCAGAAATGCTCGTTCAATTTGTAGATATACAAGATCGGAATGCCGAGCAGCCAAAGCCAGCCCAAAAACGCCAAGAGTCCGGGTGGAGACGCGTTTCGCACGCCGCGCGGGAAAGCCAGTTCACTGTCCTGCAGCGATTCGCGCAGCCAAATCACAAACAGGCCCGGCAGCGACAACAGCACCGCGAGTCCCGCCTCGCGCCACCGGCTTTCCGAAAAATGCCCCAAGACAGCGCCTAGCACGCCGTTCACCAGCATCACCAACAGGGCCAGCATTCGGTCGAGGGTGAAGCTCATCGGTTTTCATCCTTACTCAGCGATCTGCGACACAGGGAAACCTCCTCGATTGTCCAACAGGACTCATCGGAGTGGAAGAGCGAAAACGTGAAAAAGACGCGAGAACGGATTAAACCAATCGCTTTGGGTGCGGAAACTCAAAACAATCAATCCGGGGAGAGGAAAGGTAATCCGCGATGCGTTATCTGGGTTTCATCCGTGTTATCTGTATCCGTGGTGAACTCATTGGTTCCGTTGCCGATTCCCTCGGGCTCCAGGGTGGTCTTGGACGAGCGAAAACAGCGGCCCAGCGGACTCAGGAGCAAAGCCGGCAATAACAAGAGATCGCCCAACAAGGCCAGCATCAGAAACGCGAGCATCATCCACGCGAACCGGCGGGTCGGCAGGAAATCGCTCATGGCGAAGGTCAACAAGCCCAAGCCGCAGGTGAACGACGTTTGAATCATCGCCGCCCCGCAGTGCTCGTAGGTTTCGCGGACCGCGGCGGTGCTGGTCAGGCCCGCTTCCAGGTTTCGGCGGTACGAGACGAGGAAATGCAGCGTGTCATCGACGGCAATGCCCAGGCCCACGCTGATCGTCATCACCGAGCCGATGTCCAACCGCACCCCGGCCCAACCCAGCCCCCCCAACAAGAGCACGGCGGGAAGGATGTTGGGAATCATCGACAACAATCCCATGAGAATCCCGCCCTGGAGGAGAATCATCACGAAGGCAATCGTGCCGAAGGCCATCAGAAAACTTTGAAACAAATTCGCCATCAGCCGGTATTGAATGGCGTGCACGAGGGGCATGATGCCGGTGTAACGTGCCGTGACGCGGTTGGAAATCCGCATCTTGCCGGCGGGAAGGACGGGATTCACCTGCTCGCGAACGCTCTCCAAAATCCGGCCGTAGTCCAACGGATCCACGGCCGAGACGTGGGCCGAGATTCGCCAGTCGCGAAACCGCGGCTTCTCCAAGCCCTGCCCGGCCATCCATTCCCATTCGCCTTCCGTCTCGGCCACGTAGCGGCGTTCGATCAAAGCCGGGAGAGCCCGCGTCAGCACGCGATGCCTCCGGGCGGCGGAAAAGAAGGAATCCTCCCGGGCCCCCTTTGCGGACGGCAAAAAGGTATTGGCGGACAGCGTGCCTTGGACGTGTTCCACATCCGCGACTCGGCGTTCGATCTTGCGGACGAACTCCAGTTGCTCCGACAGCGGCCAGCGGTCGTTGACGGGGAACCGCACCACGACTTCAATCGGCACGAGCGGGGCCACGTGCTCTTCCAGCCAACGGTAGTCCCGGAGAATCCGGCTCTCGGGCGAAAACAGCGTTTCAATGCGGACGGATGTTTGCAGTTGCCTCAAGCCGAACCCCGCCGTCAGCATGCCCGCAAAGATCAACCCCAGGATCGCCTTGTGATAACGTATGATCCACTCGGTCAGCTTCGGCCACGGGTCGCCTGCGTGCGGATTCCCGGCGTCGGAAGCCGGGGCGGGAATCGGCCAGCGCGCGAGCGTGCCCGGCAGCACGGCCAAGAGCAGAGCGAGCGTCACGAGCACGCCGGCCGCTCCGTAGGTGCCGAACAACTGGATCGGCGTCAAATCGCTGACCAACAGCGATCCCAATCCCAGGGCCGTCGTCGCGCTGGCAAGCACGCAAGGCAGCCAACCTACGCGAAACGCCCGCCCAGCCGGGTGATCGCCGCCTTTTCGCGCGGCGTCCCAATAATAATTGATGAGATGAATGCCCCCGGCGACGGCCAGCACTTGAATCAAGGGCGGCAAGACAATCAGGAGCGCGCTCATCGTCTCGCCGCCCAAATGCAGCATGGCTAGCGTCAGGCCCTGGGCGTAAACCGAGAGC
Source organism: uncultured Planctomycetaceae bacterium (assembly GCA_963815195.1). Taxonomy (GTDB): domain Bacteria; phylum Planctomycetota; class Planctomycetia; order Planctomycetales; family Planctomycetaceae; genus CAWAVN01. The sequence goes on along the minus strand of CAWFGE010000020.1, from coordinate 467,041 downwards.
AGAAACACCAAACACGCCGCCCGGAACGACCTCAAACTCCAACAGCACACGAGAAACACCACCAAGGCCGACGGCGGCACCAAATGGGACATCGACTGCCGGCCCGCTTCGTCCACGGACAGTCCGTCGATCACCGGGCCGGCGATGTGCTGATCGGCCAAGGGGATCCCGCAGGCTTTGAGCACCGCGTGAATCGTCAGCACCACGTTTCGCCGCTCCGCCATCGCTTCGGGCGTGAGCGCCGCGATGATGCAGGTGGTCTCTCCGTCCGAGCCGAGCAGCGATCCCTGGAGCCGCCGCCGGGCCTCGGCAACGGGCAAGTTCAAGGGGGCGTCCACCAGTTGCTGAAACACCTCCCGGCCGGTGACGACGCGTTCAAACTTCCATTGGTAATCCGGATTGAAAAAATTCCGCGATTCCCGCAGATATTTGGCGACCAGGTCCAGCCGCCGATCCTCGACCGTGCAGCCGGGCCAACTGATGACGACGACATCACCGGTTCCGAACTCTTTGCGGAAGGCTTCGTAATCGGCGCGGGCGGGGAAACTGGGCGGAACCCAATCCAGCGGGGAATTGGCGTTGGTCTGGAGAGCCTGAAACGCCGCCCATCCCATGACAGGCAGCGTCAGGACCACGAACAGCATGACAAGTCGGTAGGTTCCCGGTCGGCCGGACATGAGGTCTCCGCTTGGAATCAAGCCGCCTTTTGAGGGATTGACGTCGTCATCGGCGGAGATTCCTGGGATGGAAGTTCAGGTGGATCCATCGGCAATACGTTTCGCCGGCCTCGTGGCGAGAGGGAAAACAAGGGATAGGCGGGAACACGTCTTTGATAGTCCCGGTACGATTCGCCGAGGAAAAACGCCAACCGCTCATCCTTCAGATGGCTGCCCACGAAGATGTAAACGGTCCAAATGAAGGTGAGCACCGCGCGGTCGGCGGTCATCGCCGGCGTAAACCATAATAGCCCCAAAAAGCTGAGATAGATAGGATGCCGAATCCAGTGATAGGCGCCGCGCGGCGTGAAATCCCGCTTGGGAAGTGGCCGATTTCGCAGCCAATGCCACCAGGGGGTCCAACCGGTTTGGTAGCCGATTCCCGTGAGGCTCATGCTGTACAACATGGCAATCCAGGACGCAAAAAACGCAGACTGCATCAAAACCTCGGGCCACCCCGCCAGATTCCACAACGAAAACGCATCGCTCCGCCAGCCGGCGATCACCGCCAAGAGCGACAAACACGTCGCCAGGCAAAAGAAACACCCGTAAAATGGCTTGGGAATCCAACGGCCGAAAAACCGCCGGCCCCGCGGATGCAAGAGCAGACTGTGCGGGAACGCAAACAGCCCCGCGAGGCCAGCGTCGATCCACAACGACCCCGCCCGAGCCGTGCGGTGGCCGCCGTCCAAAAAGAAGAACAAATGCCACACCGTGACGCCGAACAGGGCGTGCGTGGAAAGTCCGAAAGCGATGCCCGCCCATCGCTCTCGTCGTGAAGGTTTCTGATCGTCCATGGCAAACCCAAAGCGTGGCGTTGAAAAAATTAGCCGCAGGGCGCTAGCCCCGGTTTGACTTTTCCGGCTGATTGCGGTTCTGACTCAACGGCATTACTTGGCGAGCCAGATGTCGCCGTGAATCGTCAACTGGTTCGCCACGCCGATGGCCCCGAAGGCTTTGGAATAGGGCGTGATGCCGAAGCTGGTTTGAAAAATCGCGAACGATCCGCGCAGATGCACCTTGTCTTGGACTTCGGTCACCTCGGCGATGACTTTGAGCGGTTGTGTCACCCCGTGCAGCGTGAATTTGCCGTCGAGTTGATACTGCGGTTTCCCGCTGCGGCTGGGCTTCGAGAGTTTGGCAGCCGAGTCAATCGTAAAGGTCGCCGTGGGAAAGCGGGCCACGTGGAGGACATCCGCGCCCAGCATGTTGGCATTCACCTGCTGCCGGGTCGAGGCCGCGGTCGCGCCCTCGAGTCCGATGTACCGGCGGGCTTCGGCGGTGTCGGCCGTGAAGGTGCGCATGTCGAACACGATTTCGCCGGCGTCCTTGGCGGCCCCCATGCGGATCGATCCCGACCGCACGGCTCCCACGACCGCGTGCTCGTGGCCCAGGCCCGTTTTGCCGACGTAGATATAGGCCCGGCTAATCTGGGGATCGAGTTGACCCGGCGAAAGGGCCGTTTTCGTTTCGGCCGCCTGCACCGGCAAAGGCAGCGGGACAATCCCGCCCGGCGACAACAGGGAATATGCGCCGAAACCCGCCGCCGCGATCCCGAGCAATAAAGTTCCTCCAAGAATCGATCGCTGCGTTCGCTTCATGAGTTCTCCTCCTTGATGAGATTTGAAAAACCGGTTTGCCCTCCAAGGCAACCAACGGGGTGGGATTCTAAAAACGAAATCTATAGTAGAAAAGCCCAATCCCAAGTTTTTTCCAAAGCCGCGGCCCGCGGAGCCGCAATTCCAATGGAATCCATAACATGCATCATCCGCCGCCGATTCGGATTGACTACTACAAGCTTAGTATTTATTCTCCGCCCTGGTAATTGGCCGCCATTTCCGGGAGGATTTCCGCAACGCCTGTTAAGCGGTTTCAACAGGATTCGCCCCCTGCAACAAGGAAGTTTTGAGGTTCTCTATGCTCGAATGCCCCCGTGTGGAAAAAGACGTCATTCGCGGACATTATGATTTGTCCACGCTGTTTTATCGTTTGCTCTGGGGGAAGCACATCCACCACGGGCTGTGGAGCGGCAGCGAATCCTGCCGGCTGGCCCAGGTGCAGCTCACGGAAACGCTCGCGGATCTCGCGGCGATTCAAGGCGGCGAAGAATTGTTAGACGTCGGCTGCGGGATGGGCGGGTCTTCGATTCATCTCGCCAAAACGCGAAACTGCCGATCGACCGGCGTGACCATCAGCCGCTTCCAACGCCGCTGGGCTAGAGCGTCGGCTTTGTTCGGAGGCGTGGGTTCGCGAACAAAATTTCTGCATCAGGATGCCGAGCAAGTTGGCTTTCCCGACGCATCCTTCGACATTGTCTGGAGCATCGAATGCACCGAGCATCTGTTCGACAAGCCGGCGTTCTTTCAAAAGGCGGCCACCTGGCTCAGGCCCGGCGGCCGGATGGCGATTTGTGCCTGGCTCGCCGGCGATCCTCTGGAAACCGAGGAGCAGCGCCAGCAGGTCTTTGACGTCTGCGAAGGCTTCTTCTGCCCCTCGCTGGGAACCGCGGACGATTATCAAGGCTGGATGCAGGGCGCGGGCTTAACCATCACGGGCTGGCACGACTGGACCAGCCGCGTGGCTCGCACCTGGGAGATTTGCGAACGCCGGGTCCGCCGCACCGGCGTCCGCTGGCTCGCCAAACTCGTCGACCAGGATACGGTGATGTTTCTCGACCGGTTTCGGACCATCCGGCAGGCCTATGAATCCGGAGCCATGCAATACGGCGGCTTCATCGCCCAAAAGCCGCTTGCGTAACTGCTCAAACTGATAAGCGGTGGGGTGGCTGGGGCGCAGATTACTCATTGAATAAAGTAAGGCAAGCAAATCCTGGGGCGATGAACGCGAGAGAAAAAACTTTCATGGCCCCAGGTCTCGGAACGCGTTTTTCGCTTGATCCATTTCCTTGCGCCCCAGCCACCCTCACCCGCAGTTGGGGATGGAAGATGGAGGAGGGAAGATAGAACGAAACACCATCCAACCTCTATTCTCCATCCTCATTTCCAAGCCTTTGCTCCTCACCAAGAAATGCAATCGATTCTCGCCACTTACCGACAACTCGCCGAGCGGGACCGCCGGCCGGAACTTATGGACGATCCGGACCTCGATCCCGAACAGCATCGCCGTGCGCTCGAGGGATTGAAACGGGTGAACCGGCTCAGCCGGAGTGCGGCGATTTTCTGGCCGGCCCTCAAACGTTCGGTGCGCGATCTTCCCGCAGACCGCCCGCTGAGGGTTCTCGACTTGGCCTGCGGCGGCGGCGATGTGACCCGCGAAATCGCCCGGCGAGCCCGGCGGTCGAACCTGCCGATCCAGATCGATGGCTGCGACATCAACCCCTTTGCGGTCGAGTATTCCTCGGCGGGCGGCAATGGAAAAGAATCGGCCCCGGTTCGTTTTTTTGCCTTGGATGTCTTAAGCGATGACTTGCCCAGGGACTATGATGTGTTGATGTGTTCGTTGTTTTTGCATCATCAGAGCCGGGACGATGCCAGACGCTTGTTGGGGCGGATGGCCGAGGCCGCCCGGCGATTGGTGCTGATCAACGATCTCCGCCGAACCCGCTTGGGTTTCGCCCTGGCGCACGTGGCATGTCGTTTGCTGACTCGTTCCGCCATCGTACATTATGACGGGCCGCTTTCGGTTCGCGCTGCATTCACCAGCGAAGAAGCCCTGGAGCTGGCACGAGAGGCCGGCCTCAACGGAATGACGATTTCCCACCATTGGCCGCAGCGGTTTTTGCTGTCGTGGAGGAAACCCGCGTGACGCTGCCAGCCACAATCCACCCCGACGACGCTTCCCGCGAGCGGTGGGACGTGATTGTGATCGGTGCGGGCCCCGCCGGAGCTCTGGCAGCGCGGGAAGCGGCCCGGCGGCGACTGAAAACATTGCTGGTCGATCGCAGAGCCTTCCCGCGGACGAAAGTTTGCGGCTCCTGCCTGAGCCGGCGGGCGTTGTCGCTCTTGGAGCACGCCGGGCTGTCTCGGCAGGTCGAAGCCTTAAAGGGCGTGCCGCTCGAGCGGGCGGATGTGTTGATGAAGTCTCAATCGCTCACGGTTTCCCTGCCCGGGGGCGCGGCGATTTCGCGGGCGGACTTGGATGCGATGCTGGTGATGGAAGCGATCGCCGAGGGCGCGGCGTTTCTCCCGCAAACGACCGCTTGCGTCCGTCCGCACATGGAAACCGGAGGCACGCGCACCGTGGAACTCGCCGGCCCGCAAGGAACGCCGGTTCTTCTCAACACCTCCGCGGTCGTGGCGGCGGACGGTTTGGGGCATCCCAGTTTGCGAAGCTGCCCGGAGTTTGCGGACCTGATCGAGCGGCGATCGCGGTTGGGCCTGGGAACGACGCTGGCGACGGATGTTTCGGGATTCGATCCCGGCCGCGTGACAATGGCCGTCGGCCGCTGCGGTTACGTTGGAGCCGTCCGCTTGCGAGGGGGAGAACTTCATCTGGCGGCTTCCGTCGATCAGACGGCTCTTCGCGAAAACCACGAGCCCGCTGTGCTGGTCTCGCAGATTCTAAATGAAACCCACTTGCCCCTGCCGGATTTGGCTTCCGCCGACTGGCAGGGCACGCTTCCCTTGACGCGGCGGTCCCGCTCGGCGGCGTCGAATCGGATTTTTCTCGCAGGCGACGCGGCGGGATATGTCGAGCCGTTTACCGGCGAGGGCATTGCCTGGGCGCTCACGACCGGCATGGCCGTGGCGTCGTTCGTGGAACAGGCCGTCCGCCGAAGTTCGCCCCAAGCGGAGCAGGATTGGCGGGCGGCATATCGCCGGCTGATCCACCAGCGGCAGGATTGGTGCCGGCTGTTGGCCTGGCTGCTGCGCCGGCCCCGCGTGGCCTCGATGACCATTCGCTGTTTGGGCCTGTGGCCCGACGTTCCTCAGTTTCTCGTCAATCAACTCAATCGGCCTCTCGCCGCCACGGAATGGGATTTTGCATGAGCTTTTATATCCTCGGTTTGGGCACCGCCGTGCCTCGGCATTCCATCAAGCAACACGCTGCGATGGAAATCGCCCAACAATTCTCCACCCAAACCGAAGACCAGCGCCGGCTGCTGCCGGTGCTCTACCGGCGAACCGGCGTCAAACGGCGGCACAGCGTGCTCCTCGAGCCGAGCATTAATGATTGTTCTCCAGAGAGGCTCGCCCAGCCCGCTGGGACGCGGCGTCCGGATTCGGAAAGTTCCACCGCGGCAACGGCCGCAGCGATGCCGGAAACGGACGAGGAAGAACTCCTCACCCAGTCGTTTTTCCCGCCGGCGGTTCACGAGGACGACCGCGGCCCGACGACGGCGGAGCGGATGGAACGCTACCAGCGCCACGCGGGGGAACTCGCGCTCGAAGCCGCGCGGAATGCCTTGGAAAACGCGGACATCGAACCGGGCCGCATCACGCACCTGGTGACGGTCTCCTGCACCGGCTTTGGAGCCCCGGGCGTGGACCTGGAATTGATTCGCTGTTTGGGCCTGCCCGCATCGACGGCCCGCAACCACGTCGGCTTTATGGGCTGTCACGGAGCACTCAACGGCCTCAGGATTGCGAAGGCCTATGGTGAAAGCGATCCCCGCGCGCGGGTGCTCATGGTCGCCGTCGAGCCTCTGCAGCCTCCATCATCAATACGGTTGGCAACCCGACCGCATCGTGGCCAATGCCCTGTTCGCCGATGGGGCCGCCGCGATTGTCGGCGGCGGCGGTCCAGCCAAGACGCGGGCCCCTCATGTCGAGCGATCCGCGTGGCAGGTGGCCGCCAATGGTTCCTTGGTGCTGCCGGATTCGGAGGACGTGATGAGCTGGCGGATCGGCGATCATGGCTTTGACATGACGCTCTCCCCCGCGGTCCCCGACATGATCCGTCAATCGCTGAGGCTCTGGCTTGCGGAATGGCTCCGGTCCCAGGGGCGATCGCTGGCGGACATCCGCTCGTGGGCGATTCATCCCGGCGGCCCCCGCATCCTCACGGCTTGCGGCGAAGCGCTCGACTTGTCCTCGCAGCGGCTCGAACCGTCGCGCCAGATTCTCGCCCGCTACGGCAACATGTCTTCGCCGACGGTGCTGTTCATTCTGGAAGAACTCCTCCGCGCAAAAGCCGACGCCCCCGCGGTCGCGTTGGCCTTCGGTCCCGGCTTGACGATCGAAGCCATGCTGTTGGATCCATCCCGCGATTAGGCTGGAACATTCATCAGCCGCAGCCCGGTTCGTTCATTAGCCGCAGGGTGCTAGCCCACCGGTTCCTTCGGAGAACCGCACGCCACTTAGTGATACACGAACCACCAGCAGAGCGCGCAGAGCAACGGGAACAAAAGAAAGATCAAGAGAAAAGTCGCCCACGTCGCGCGGGAAGTATCCGGCCAACGTCCCATGTCAACTCACCGAGTATTCTGAAGAAGCCAAGGCGAGCGTGGGGCGTCAGCCCCATGATGTCTCTGATCGAAAACCGAATCTTAATCACAGAATCATGGGAGTTACGTCCCACGCTCGCCTTGGTGGTTGAACTGAGTTTTAGCCCACGACGTCCGGGTCGGTTTCGGGGACGGCTTTCATGTTGGCGGGGTCGAACCATTCCTTTTTGAACTCGACTCGCTTTTTCTTGTCCATCGCCAGGTTCGAGGTCAGGGCCATGATCGCGTCGGCCATGCCTTGGGTGCCGGGACAGCGGAGGCCGCCGTCTTTGGGGGCGACCATGTTGCCTTCGCCGTCGATGAACTTGTCGAGGTTCTTGATGGCGTAGCAGAAGTGCTCCATTTCTTCCGTGTAGCCCCGGCTGACCTTTTGGCCGGCGGAGTTCGCGGTGATCGACACCTGCTGGGACGGGCCGATGCTGTCGCTGGTTTCGACGACGGACTTGCCGTTCTTGCCGTCCTGCACGGTGAGCCGGGCGGAGTTTCCGCTGCCTTCCTTGAACAGCATGGTTTCCTGCTCCATCTCCATAATCAGCGTGCCGTTGGTGCCGTAAACCAGTTCGCCGTAGGGTTCAAAAGAGTTGGTGCTGATGGACGAGTACGTCACAATCACGATGTCTTCCGGGTTCTCGTTGTAGTGCGGTCCGGGGAACTCGAAGATGACGTACACGTGGTCGTCGATTTCCCGCTGATCGTTCCATTTGTCGCGGGGGCCGATGCCTGTCAGATTGCCTTGTTGGTCCTTCCAGTTCACGCCGTAGAAGTTCTTCCCGCCGAAGCCGGTGACGGCGATCGGATGCACCTTGCCCAAAAAGATGCTCGCGGCGTCGAGTTGGTGGCTGCCCAATTCCGCCATCAAACCGCCGCCGGTGTCTTTGTAGAGCCGCCAGTTGGCGAGATGCTCGAAGTCCTTGTAGCCGAACTGCTTGATGAAGTCCGCCTGCAGCGCCTTCATGTCGGCTTCGTAAGCGGCTTGGGTGCCGCCGGTCTGCTTTTGCCAACTGTCTTTCAGGTAATGGCTGTTGTTTCTATGCCATTGGGCGCGGATGTGTTTGATCGTGCCCAGCATTCCTCGCTGCACGAGATCGTTGGCGTTGTCGTAAAGCACGTTGTAATGCCGCTGGTGGCCGACAGTCAGAAGCACGCGTTTTTTCTTTGGCCTTGGCGATCATTTTTTTGCAGTCGGTGATGTTCCTGGCCATCAATTTTTCGGTGAGCACATGCAGACCCGCATCCAAGCAGTCGAGCGCGACCGGGGCATGCTGGCTTAAGGGCACCGCCATCACCACGGCGTCGAATTCCACTTCGCCGTTTGCGCGGGCTTCGAGCAGGGCCTTGTGGCTGCCGTATTCTTTGATCTTGGCGGCGGCGGCTTTGCCGAGGATGTCCTTATGACCGAGCCCCCGCCGGGCGGCTGAACCGGGATCGCCTTCTTTCGCCCGTTTGCGGTTCGTGGGGCGCATGTCGGCGATGGCGACGATGTCCATGTACTCTTTGGGGTGTTCGTTCAAGAGCACGCTGCCTTCATCGCCGGTGCCGATGAACGCGACCTTCACCCGGTCGCCTTTGAGTTCCTGATAGCCGAAGTAAGCGGCTCCCAATCCCACGCCGCCGGTGACGGCCCCTATGAGAAAATCTCGCCGGGAATGCCCCACGACATCGTTGAAGTTGTCCTGGCCGATTTGTTTTTCTTCTTTGGTGAGCTGCATAACGTAAGACCTCGCGCGATGGCTGGCGGAAGGGAGATGGATAACGGGAAACGTGCTGTTTGTGGTCCCAAGCCGCCGGCTTCCCGGCGAACCGACGCCAAGGCGTCGGCTTGGGTTTTAAAAAATCAAACTAAGTCGACGCGGCGACCGGTTTCGCCGGTTGCGTTTTTTCGTTGGTTTTCGAGGATTCCGCTTTCGGGGCGGATTTCTTGCCGCGGAACAGATTCCGAAAGATCGCGTCCACGCCGAACCAGCTTCCGGTGGGCAGGAACGTGAGCGCCATTAACGCCATGACTTCGATGAAGTTCTTGTTGATGATGTAGCTGTGTTCGGGGCCGATCTGCGGGGGCGTTCCCGGCCAGGGCGGATTGACGAGATAAAACGAAAGCACCATCCCCGCCGCCAGGAACGCGGAAATCCGCGTGAAAAATCCCGCGATCAACAGGCCGCCCAAAATCATCAGCGACCACATCGTGAGCAGGTCGATCTTGTGGATCGGCGTATTCTCGGCCGGCAGCGGGCCCATGTTTCGCTGCTCGTCGGTGAGCATCTTGCGGGCGTCGCTTTTCAGGTCGGCGTCGAGTTGCTCGATCGGGCCGATCAGCGACTTCCGCATGTCCTGAATCTCGGACCAGTCGCGTTTGAGGTGGTCGTAATCGTATTCTTTGTCGGCCGCGGCGAGTTGGTTCTCGTAATCCGTCAAACGGTCTTTATACACCGCCACGCGGTTGACCGGGACTTCGATGACGTTGCCGTTCTTATCCTTGATCGGGTCTCCGGTGTACTCGGGATCCTCCAAGAGGGTCGCTTCGAGGACTTTTTTATATGGCGGCGTGCCGATCAGCCGGAACAGCTCGTTAACCGCCGTGTGATACTTCGGCTCCGCGTCCTGCTTCACGATCCCCAACAGCCGCTTTTGGAGATCCGGTTTGAGGTCCATCTCCTTGGGGGTGAAGAGCTTTTCCTGGTAATCCTTCTTAATGGCCAAGACTCCCGGGCGATGATAAAACCGCGGCCCGAGCGATCCCGTGTGCACTCTTTGGCGACGGCTTCGGGAAGATCGTCCAACGCGACTTCGTAGTTCTTCGGGCCGCTCAAGATTTCCTCCAGGCGGGCCTTTTGGGCGTCGTCGAGCTGGTAATGCTCGGTGAACCGGTTCGCCCAGTCGTCCCACTTCGCTTGGACGTATTTGTTGTCCAGCCAGTTCAGCCCGTCGGGATCGCCGGTCATGTTGCGGAACGTACTGCGGAAGGGGCCTTGGGCGTTCTGCAGATAACCTTCCGCCGTCCAGGGGTTGCCCGTGCTTTGGGTTTGATATTTCCAAAGGCCTTCGTACAGAAATTGCCAGCCGATGCTGAGCCTGAGCAGCACCAAAAACACCACGGCGAAAAACGAAATCCGACGCAAATCGTGAGACACGGGCGATAACCTCCGGCATCCGAGGTGGACAAGGTGAGCGCGAAAGGGATGCGTTGTGGGATGGACTGACGATGGTGACGAAAAACTCCCCTGCCTTATTTTGATGTGGGGGGAGCGGATGTTTCAAGGAATAAGGCATCATCGGGGATTCCGCAAATGACAGGCGCCAAGCTGCGGCCCCGAGGGGGAGGCGGGATGAGCAAACTGCTCACATCGGGGTTATTATCGCAATATTCCCGGGCTTTTTCGAGTCCCAACACAAAAAAAGCGGTAGAAAGTGCATCCGCCTCGGCCGCAGTCGGAGCCAGAACCGTCACCGACAACAGCCCCTCCACCGGCCAACCGCTGCGGGGATCGAGGATGTGCCCGTATTTTTTCCCGCCGAGCCGAAACGATTGCACAGCCGAGCCGCTGGTGGACAGGGCTTGGTCTTTGAGCAGAATCGTGCCCAGCGTCTGGTCGGGAAACAGCGGGTTCCTGAGGCCCACCGGCCAACCGCCTTGGTGCTGGTGCCCGCCGCGGGCGAGCAGGCTGCTGAATCCGCCGTGCATCAGCCAATCGGACAGCCCCGATTTGGACAAAAACTCCCCCGCCCGGTCGAGGGCATATCCCTTGCCGATGCCGCCCAGGTTAAATCCCGCCTGCGGGTCATCGTAACGGATCGTGGTGTTCGCCTCATCGAACTCCACGTGTGCAAGTCCGGTGTGCGTTAGGCTTTCCGCGATCTCGGCATCCGTGGGCACCCGCCCATCCTGCCGGCATCTTCGCCAGAGGGAGATCAACGGCCCCGTCGTGGGATCAAACGCCCCGCCGGTGTTCTCACTGACTTCTTTGGCCTTCTGGAGCAACCAAAACAGCCGCGATTCCACCGGCACCGCCCGTTCGTAAGCCAGGCGGTTGATGAGCGACATTTCGCTGTCGTCCCGGTAGACCGTCATCTGGCCTTCGAGGTCGTGGATCATCTCAAGGGCGTCGGTCGCGGTCATCAGATCGCCGGAAGCCCCCTGATTCAACACCACGGAGAACTCGCAGGCCATCGCATCCGTGCTCATGCGGAGCGTGCTCCCGCCCACCGGCATTTGCCGGGCTCCCTCCTTTAAAAGCTCATCCGCGAGCGCATGCCCGGCGCGTTCGGCTTCTTTTTGAATCGTCCGTCCGGTCAAAAACTCCCGGCGGTTGCTGTCAAATTCGGACATTTGCGATCCGAGGGCGGGACTGGCGAGGTGCGTGTCGTGGCTTATTTCATTATTCGGAAAAAGCCCTCCAGAATCCACCACCTTAGCCGGAAATTCCCCAATTTTGCATTCCCAAACGGAGACCCATTCCAATCAGCGAAGGCCGCCGAGGTATTCGCGAATCCGCGCCGCGATTTCGTCCCGCACCCGGCGGAAGACTTGCATCTTCTCCTCGTCGGAACCGCCCGCGTGGGCGGGATCATCGAACGGCCAATGCAGAGTTTGCCGAGCGCCCGGAAACGCGGGGCAGGATTCCTTCGCATTGTCGCACACGGTGACGACCAGGTCGAACGGCTGATTTTGGAATTCCGCCAGCGACTTGCTTTCGTTGGCCGAGATATCGCTGTCCAACTCCCGCATCGCGCGGACGGCCAACGGATGCACATACCCCGCGGGCTTCGAGCCGGCCGAAGCCGCCGACCATTCGCCTTGGCCCAGGTTATTCCACAGGGCTTCCGCCATCTGGGATCGGCAGGAGTTGCCCGTGCAGAGAATCAGCACGCGCTTCATGGTGTGCTCCTTCATGCGACGTTTTTGGTTTCACAGTTCGATGGGCCGGGAGCCAGCTGCAGCGAGCAGCAGCCCTCCTCCTGCACGCATTGGCAACAAGGCACGGCCAGAAATGCCCCCAACACCGGGGCGGCGAGATAGATCCAAACATCATGCAGTTGCGCGCCGACAACCGCCGGGGCCAGCGAGCGGGCGGGGTTCATCGAAGCTCCGCAAATCGGGCCGGCGAACATCGCTTCCAAAGCCACAACGCCGCCGATGGCCGCCCCCGCCATGATTCCTTTCTCCTTCGCTCCCGTGGAGACGTTGAGGATCACGAACATCAGCAAAAACGTCAGCAGGACCTCGAACACAAACGCCTGCCACCACGGACCGGCCGGCAGTGTGGCCCCCAGTCCCGGATGTTCGAGAAACAACACCCGCAACAGCCCGCTCGCTACGAACGCTCCCACAAGTTGCGCGATCACATAGGGCAGAACGTGCTTCCTCTCGAACCGCCCCGCGGCCCAAAAGCCGAACGTGACCGCCGGGTTGAGATGTGCCCCCGAAACATCGCCGAGGGCATAAATCATCGCCATCACGATCAACCCGAACGTCCAGGCGATCCCGGCATGGGAAATCGTCCCGCCGGAAACATCATTGACGATAATCGCCCCCGTCCCAGCAAACACCAAGGCGAAGGTGCCAATGGCTTCGGCCACGTATTTTTTCATCGCAGATTCCTTGGGATTGGTTCGATCCTTTCAGTTCGAGAATTATGACGGTTCGACGTCAAAACCCGCAATCGTGAAGTGACGGTCAAATGAGAAGGCCGTCGGGATCCGGTATTTCTCCATCAGTACGAACGACACACAATCCGTAAAGCTCACACTTTGATCGGCGTATTTTTGAAAATAATCCAAAGCGGCCAACTCATCCGCCTCGCGTTTCCGCGCGACCACGTCTTCCAGGGATTCCCGCACAAAGTCCGCCAAGGTCATTCCCCGCGCCTGGGCTTCGCGTTCCAGCTTTTCCTTGAGGTCGGGGGAGAGTATGATTTGAATGTCCATTGAATAATCTTCCGGATTGAAGAGAGACAAAGATTATTTTTGTAGTGTAACCGGATTTCCAGCCAGCCAAAAGAAAAACCGCTGCCCGAAATTCAGGCAGCGGTTCTTGGCCCGGTCGGCCAAACCCGGCGGCCAACCGGAGTCCTTCCCTTCCGATCTTAATCCGATTATTTGCCCGTGCCAGTCGCGAGCTTCTCCGCGATCGAAACCAGGTCGATAAACTCCTTCCGCCGGCCGCTGGGATCTTTCCCCCGGCTGCCGAGCGCCAGTTCGCGGACCAACCGCAAGTCGGCCTGGCCTTTGTGCTGCGAGTTTCTAAGCACCATCCCGAACGCGGCGACCGCGGCTTGCCATTCCAATTCGCCCGAAGGCTGAGCCGCCTTTTTGCCGGGATCTTTCACCGGAAACTCCCGCTTCACGCTCACATCTTCATCCGGCTTTTTGAACCGCAGCTTCAACGTCAGCATTTCCGGCGAAGGCTTTACGTCCTTTGCCGGCTTGGCGGGTTGATATTTCAGCCGGTCCACGCCCTCGGCCACGGCGGGCATGTTATCCACGGGGATGACTTCGTAAAGAGCCGTCACCGTATGGCCCGCGCCGATTTCGCCGGCGTCTTTGGCGTCGTTGTTGAAGTCCTGAGCGGCCAGGACGCGGTTTTCATAGCCGATGAGCCGGTAGGCCCCCACGTGGGCGGGATTGAACTCGACCTGAATCTTCACGTCCTTGGCGATGGTGTAAAGCGTGCCGGTGAGTTCCTCGACGAACACCTTCTTGGCTTCGCGTTCGTTGTCGATGTAGGCGTAGTGCCCGTTGCCTTTGTCGGCCAGCTTTTCCAGCTTGCTGTCTTTATAGTTCCCCATCCCGAAGCCGAAGATGCTCAAAAACACCCGGCTTTGTTTGGCTTTGTCCTGGATGAGGTTGACGAGTTCCCCGTCGCCGCTGACGCCTACGTTAAAATCTCCGTCGGTGCAGAGGATCACGCGGTTCGCGCCGGCTTCGATATAGTTGCGGATGGCTTCGGTGTAGGCCAGGTTGATCCCGGCTTCGCCGTTGGTCGATCCGCCCGCGGTCAGGTTGTTGACGGCCGAGAGAATGTCGCTCCGATGCTCGCCGGAGGTGGAAGGCAGCTTGACGCCTGCGTTTCCGGCATAAGTCACGATTGAGATGCGGTCGTTTTCGTTCATCTCATTGGTGAGCATCGTCAGGGCTTTTTGCACCAAGGGCAATTTGTTGGTCGCGGACATCGAGCCGGAGACATCCACGAGGAACACGAGGTTCGAGAGCGGCCGTTGCTCCTTGGTGATTTCCCGGCCCTTGAGGCCGAACCGCACGAGCCGATGCGCCGGGTTCCACGGGCAGGCGGCGACTTCGGTGTGGACGGCAAACGGATCGCCGTTTTTAGGCGGGGCGTAGTCGTAGTGGAAGTAGTTGACGAGTTCCTCAATCCGCACGGCATCGGCGGGCGGGCGCTCGCCATGCTCTAAAAACCGCCGAACGTTGGAATAAGACGCGGTGTCAACATCGATGGAAAACGTCGAAAGCACTGCTCGCCTTTGGGCACGATAAAGTCGTTTTCGAAGATCGGGTTCGTAGCTTTCATTGCCGGCGTCGGGAGCATCTTTGCCGGCGAAATCCGCTTTTTTCAACGGTGCTCCGCCGCCAAAACCTCCTCCGCCACCTCCGAGTCCACCCATTCCCCCCATTGCGAGTCCAAAACCTTTGCCGCCGAGACCCTCGGCAGACGATCGGCGGTTCGCGCTTGCTCCAAAGGAAAACCGACTCCGTTCCCCAACTCCAGGCGGCACGGCTCCGCGAGTCGTTGACTTACCAGCCGAAGGATCCGGAGCAGTCGTGGACGCAACGCTTTGGACGTCAGGCTTCGCTTCGCCCGGTTTGTTGGCAGGACCGCGGCCACCCCCACCCGTACCAGGTTCCACCGTCACATCCGTCGGCGTTGGCTGGGTATTGACGGAAGATTCTAATTCTAGGACCGTATCTTTGGAGTATTCCGTCTCGCTCTTGAGCTGAGCGTATTCTTTGTGGAGCTGTGAATTCTTTTTCTGCTCCGATAAAACCTTCTCGGCTTCCTCTCGCAATGGGAAAACACCGTGGACCGACTTAAACCGGACGCCGCGAGAGTTTTCCGTCAATTCCTCTGCTTCGGTGCGCCTGTGGTGCGGGGCTTGTGCGGATTCGGCGTTGTACTTTGCACTTTCCACTTCATTCATTCCAACCTGATTTTCCAAAGACTCATCCGGCGAGCCGATGAAAACAGCCGTGACAATCGCCAAGGCCAGGGCGGCCACGAGGATGGCCCAGGTTCCGCGGCGGGAATGTTTTCGGTTCGGGTTCATGACGGGGTTCTCCTTGGAAGAGGGGATTTGAGCCTGGGCGGCGGCGGAAAAAATCTGGGACCTTTGCCCGGGCGAGAGGGCCGGCGCGGGTACGCGGTCCAATGCCTCCTGGAGCATTAGGGTGGTTTCGCGAAGCTCCTCCAGGTGCTTTTGGGCCTCGGGATGGGACTGGAGCTCGGCTTCAAACGCCGATCGTTCCTCGTCGGACATCTCGCCGAGGATGTAGGCCGAGAGACGCGGATCGTCCGGCGAAAAAGGTTCAGGCAGATCGGACATCAAAAACTCCTCGGGATGTATCAAAGGGTGGTGAAGGCGGCTTCACCGGGGTTTGAATTGTTCAGTGAAATTCTGGCCTTGTCTTAGCCGCGTAGCGGCGGCAGCATGTAGCCTTGGGCGTCAGCCCAAGGAAATGAGCTTGCCTCTCGCTCCATTGCTGCCGCCGCTTCGCGGCTAATTCATCTTATTTTGGCGCGTGATTCGCATTTCAATCGGCACTCGGCTAAGCCTCGGTTTTCAAATGTTGCCTTAGCGTCGTCAAACCCTGGTGGATCAAATAGCCCACGTTCGAGACCGACAGGCCCGTGACGCCGGCGATTTCTTTGTAGCTGAGCGCGCCTTGGAACTTCAGCATCAGCACGGTTTGCTGGTTTTCCGGCAGGTCTTGGACCAGGTCCAGAATCCGGCCGGCGGTCTCGTTTTGCTCGGCCTGGGCGTCCGGCGTGGGGGCGGGACTGGGCGAGTTGCCGAGTTCCGCAGAAGCCGCGGGTGTCATCCGCTGTTCCTTTCGTTTCAAGTCGATCGCGTAATTTCGGCAGACCGTAAACAGCCATTGGGCGATGTGGTCTTCGCGGGCGACGGCCGGTTCCCGGCACAACCTGAGAAACGTCTCCTGCACCACGTCCCGCGCCCGTCGGGGCAATTCGTCAACCGCTGGGCATACCGCAAGAGCGGCCCCTCGTATCGCAACAGGAGCGGCGTGATCCAATCGGGCTCATGGGAGATGTCGCCCACCGCGGCTGCCCATTCGGATTGATATGCCATCTGCCAGCCTCAAAATCACCTCCGTGCTCTCCTTATGTGACGCAGCAGAGACGGATTTTCTTAGGCGGAAAATGGGAGAATGTTGAAAAAAGTTGAAAAAAAGCCGCGCACGCAATAAGCGGCCGAGACGAAACTCAACCGCTTACTGCGTGCGCGGCTCGAACGGAGATTTTAAGGAAGTTACGTCGCGCTCATCCACTTCGCTGGGGAGCGGGTCTCTCAAACCATCACGCTCGGCCCTTCAACATGCCTTGCCAGTAGAGGAACGGCAGGAGGTATTTCTTGAGCAGCCACATGCTGTAGCGTTCCTTGGATTGGTCGAACGGAAAGGTCTCCGCAGGTTGTCCGCTGTAGTCGAACTCCGCCAGGATCAGTTTGCCGTAACCCGTCACCACAGGGCACGATGTGTAGCCGTTGTACCGGGCGGCGAGGGGCCGGCGGTCGATGGCGGCTTTCAGATTCCGGACCAGGACGGGGGCTTGCTTACGAATGGCCGCACCGGTTTTGGAGGTGGGCAGATTGCTGCAATCGCCGAGGGCGAAGACATTGGGATAGCGGACATGCTGCAGCGTATATTGATCCACATCCACCCAGCCGCCTTCGTTGGCCAAAGGGCTGTTGGCGATGAAATCCGGGGCGCTCATGGGAGGCGTGACGTGGAGCATGTCATAGGGAAGCACGACCTGTTCCCCGGTGTCGAGTTGCTCGAAGACGGCCTCGCGCGACTCGGGCCGGACTTCGATCAGGTTGTGCCGAAACTGTGTGTCGATCGCTTTTCGCTCGATCAGCTGCTCCAAGGCGGTTTTGTACTTGGGGACGGAAAAGATGCCGGCCCCCGCCGAGGCGAAGGTGATGTGGGTTTTGTCGCGAACGCCGGATTTCCGGAAATAGTCGTCCGCCAGGTACATGATCTTCTGCGGAGCGCCGCCGCATTTGATCGCGCCCGAGGGCTGGGTAAACACGGCGTTGCCGCCTTGAAAATTGCGGATCGCGTCCCAGGTGCTGTTGACGTATTCGTAGGAGTAATTGCTGCACACGCCGTTCTTGCCCAGCGTTTCCTTAAGGCCTTTGATCTTGTGCCAATTGATCTGGATGCCCGCGCCGACCACCAGCCAATCATAGGAGATTTTCGCGCCGCCCTGCGTCACGAGGAAATTGTCGTCGGGGTGAAATTTCGCCACGGCGTCTCGGATCCACTTGGCGTTCCGGGGCATGACGGAGGCTTCGGTGTGCTCCGTGGACTCTCGCCGAGCGGCCCCCGCTCCGACCAGCGTCCACAGCGGTTGATAATAGTGTTTGTCCGAAGGCTCGATGACCGCGACCTCGCGCCGGTTGAACCAGCCTTTAGTCAGTCGGGCAGCGACGGAAATTCCCGCCGTCCCGCCGCCGACGATCACAACCTGATAATGCATTTCGTCGCTCATCACTTTTTCCTCGTGCTGACAGGTCCGCAGAACACAACACAAAATTCATTATATCGTAACCTTTCGACATGTCAACAAAACTTTCGGAAAGGGGTCTTGCGGCTGATGTTTTTTGCTGAAGGCGGACGTGGCGAGGTCCGGTTTTGTTTGCGGGGAAATGGAACGCCTTTGGAAGATCATCCGGTTCGGGCCGCGGTCGCGGCCCGAACCCCGAACCGGAAAACGTGGGCACGTTTGCACCTAGGGAACAGAGTTTGATATGGTAAATCCCATACGTGATCGTACTCCGTCCCCCTCGGCTGTTTAGAGGTCAACCATGTTGAAGAAATCCTTGTTCCCCGCGGTCTTGGTCGGTGGGTTCGTGTTGTTCGGTTTGGCGGGTGTTGTTTTCGCCGAGCCGGATTGGTCGAGTTGCGCGGCCCCACGGGAGATGGACACTCGCAGGATGAAAACCTCCCGGTCGAATGGACTGCCGCGGACATCGCCTGGAAAACGCCGCTGAAAGGCGAGGGGCAATCTTCACCTTGCGTGTGGGGCGAACGCATCTTTTTGACCCGTTCGGAAGACGGCGGCAAACGCCGATTCGTGTTCTGCGTCAACCGCGGCGACGGCGACATCCTTTGGGAAAAGCAGGTCGATTGGAACGGCACGCCGGAGCCGACGCATAAAATGAATGGCTGGGCCTCGGCCTCGTGCGCGACCGACGGCGAATTGGTGTTCGCGTTCTTCGGCAAGGCGGGGCTTTGTTGCTACACCGCGAACGGCGTTTTCCAATGGAAACAGGACCTGGGCGAGTTCGCGGGTCCCTGGGGCACGGCCGCGACGCCGGTGCTCTATAAAAATCTGGTCATCCAGAACTGCGACGCCGACGAGAACGCCCGCATCACGGCCTTCGACAAAAAAACCGGCAAGCCGGCGTGGAGCACGAAACGCGACAACTTCCGTGGCTGGAGCACGCCGGTGTTGATCGAAGCCGGCGGACACGAGGAGTTGGCCCTCAACGGCCACACCGGGGTTTATGGCTACGATCCCGCGACGGGCAAAGAGCTTTGGTTCTGCAAAGGCTACAGCGGCCGGGGTTCGCCCACCGTCACCTTGGGGGCCAACGGTTTGCTCCATGTCGTCAACGGCAAGCCCGGTCCGGTATTCGCCATCAAGCCCGGCGGCAAAGGCGACGTCTCCGAGACCAATCGCGTGTGGTTCACCAAGCGCGGGGGCGGGCGGGATTTGCCTTCGCCGATCATCCAGGACGGCCAGATGCTGGTCGTGAACATGCAGGGCGTGATCACCGGGTACGATTCGGACACCGGCAAGGAACTCTGGAAAGGCCGGATGGGCGGGCAGTTTTCCGCCGCCCCGATCGCGTACAAAGGGCTCGCGTTTTTCATTAGCGAAGACGGCGAAACCGTAGCCGTCAAACCGGGCACGAAGCTGGATATTGTGGCTCGCAGCACGGTGAACCCCGGCAATGAAGAAATCTTCCGCTCGTCCATCACCCCCGACGACGGCCAACTCCTGATCCGCTCGACGAAGATGCTCTACTGCGTCGGCAAACGCGCCGCCCCGCAGAAATAGACGGATCAACGCCGTTGCCCCAAGCCGACCGCTTGCGGTTGAAACACGACGAAACGACGCCAAGGCGTCGGCTTGGGTTTGGCGACATCTGGTTTTGTGTTCTCGTAAATTGCTCTTTCCCCAACGGCCGTTTTTCCGTACAACACGCGGCGTTCGTGAGGCTCTGCTTCGCGGACGCCTGTCTTTTTCCTGTCTCCTTTCATGTCCAACTCACGCCGAGAACCCGCTCGCGGCGGCGCGGTCCATCAGCCGGTTTTGCTTCGGGAAGTCATTGACGCTCTCGAATTGGAGCCGGGGTTGATCGTCGTCGATGGCACCGTGGGAGCCGGCGGCCACAGCCGAAAAATCCTCGATCGCATCGGCGAGACGGGAAAACTCATCGGCCTCGACCGCGATCCCATGATGCTGAAATTTGCGGAAGCTCGGCTGAACCAAGCCAACTGTTTTTTACGGCGGGCCAGTTACATCGAAATCCCTCAGATTCTGACGGATTTGGATTTGACGGCGGCGGACCGCATCTTGCTCGATCTGGGTTTGTCCTCCGACCAACTGGCGGACGAATCGCGCGGGTTCGGGTTTGAAGCGGAAGGTCCGCTCGATTTGCGGTTCGATCCCACCCAGGGCCAGCCCGCGTGGGAGTGGATCGCCGATCAGACCGAAGAAGAACTCTTTCGTGTTTTGGAAACTTTCGGCGAGGAGAAATTCAGCAAAGCCATCGCCCGCGAACTGGTGCAGCGGCGGAAAACTCGCCCGGTGAAGTCGGCCGCCGATCTGGTGGAGGCGGTCAAGGCCGCGGTTCCCGAATCGGCAAAGCGTTCGGCCCGAAAACATCCCGCGACGCGGGTGTTTCAAGCCTTTCGGATCGCCGTCAACCGGGAACTGGAGCTGATCGAGACCGCCCTTCATCACACGCTGTATAAGGCACTCAAACCGGGCGGACGGGTGGTGGTGATTGGATTTCACTCGCTGGAAGATCGAATTGTCAAGGACGCATTTCGGGATCAAAGCCGATGGCAGAACCTCACGCCCAAGCCCCTCCTCGCCAGTCCGACGGAACAGCGGATCAACCCCCGCTCGCGAACGGCGAAGCTCCGCGCGGCCCGCAAGCTCCCGCCGCCGGCATGACCCTGAGCGAAGCCCGCGCGCAGCTCGATTCCCTACCGGCGTCCTCCGCGGACACGGCAGGAAAGCATCCCGCTCCGTCTGCGGAACCGCAACCGCCCGCCAAAGCCGCGGCGCAAGAGGGCAGCGACGAGGATTGGGGCATCGCCCCCAAAGAAGGCGGCATCTCGCGGGAAACCAAAATGGGGTTTGCCTTTGTCTTGGTGCTGTTGGTGGTGTTTGGATTTGTGGTCTATAAAAAAATCCAAAACAACCGGGCCGAGCGCGGCGATCTCTTGGCGGCCGTCAACGAAAACCAGCCTGAAGAATCCTCCCCCGCGAAGCCGGGAAATACGCCGACTCCCATTGCCGGAGCCTCGCCGCAGGAGCAGATCCTTCAGCCAATGCCCGAGCAATCGCCGGAGTTCTCGCCGGTTTCGTGGAATCAAGAAACCGACACCACGCCTGCCCCGGCCCAACGGCCGATGGCGGAGAATTCCGCGGGGCGGGCTTCAGCTTCGATCGACCAATTTTCTCCCGCCGCCGCTTCGGCCAATGGGAGTCAATCCGGCCAGGATTTTGCGCCGCCGGTGCAAAACGTCCCTCCGGACCAATTCCCCCAGGAGTTGCCAAATCACAGCCCGCCGGTCGTGGCAGAGCCCCAGCTGGTGCCGACGGAGTTTAACCCCGTCTCGCCGCCGCGGAATGAATTTGCCCAGGCCCCGCCTGAGCCGAGTTTTGAACCGCCGACCGCTCCATTGGCCGACGCCCCGAAAATGGCGGATTCCAATCCGTTCGCGACAGCGGCACCGCCCGCTCAAGCAGAGCAGTTACCGTCCGCTCAAGCGGCGCCGATTCAACTCGCCGAACCGCCGGCGGGTCTGGGAAACGACAACGAGCAGTTTTCGGCGCAATCCGTATCGCTTCCGCCGCGGCCTGAAACCGCCCAAACGCCGGCGGGCAATGCCTTCAGCGACTTCCAGGCCAATCCCGCCGCGGAAAACCAACCGACCGCGACTCCGCCTGCGGGGAACGATCCTTTCGCGAATTTGCCTGCGGATGTTGGGGCGGAATCTGTTCCGGGGAACTCCCAAGCACTCGGGAATGACCAGGGGGCTTACGCCCCCCGCTCGCCAGAGCAGCCGCAACCGTTGCCCGTCCAAGCGGCCCCGGCGGAGATTTCCGTGGCGAACGATCCGCGGTTTGGGGATTTCGAGCCAGCGCCCGCGCCGAACCAATACGACCCGGCACCGGCCAGCCCTCCCACCAGTTTCAATCCGATTCCCAACGAGTTGCCTGGAACGAGCGTCGCCCAGGTTCCCGGGAGACAAACGCCCGGCGCATTTCCCGGCGGCGCGCCTCTGGCGAACGCGGCCGACCAGCCCAGCGTTTATGTGGTTCAGCCCCGCGACAGTTATTGGACGATTTCCAAGAAACAGTATGGCAGCGTTCGCTATTTCTCGGCCCTGGCCCGCTACAATCAGCAGCGGATTCCCGATCCCACGAAAATGCGGCCCGGCATGAAAATCCTCATCCCCTCCCGGGAAGTGCTCGAATCGCAGAACCCCGATCTGTTTCCCAAATTCGCACAGGCCGCCGGCAGCGTGTCCAACGTGGCCCATCAAGCCGGGGAGCCGTCGGGTTTCTACGTCGATGCGGGCGGCCGGCCGATGTACCGCGTCGGTCCCAACGACACCTTGGGCGGGATCGCGCAAAAACACTTGGGCCGGTTCTCGCGGTGGGGGGAAATCTATCAATTGAACCGGCACCGCCTGAAAGATCCCAATGCCCTGACCTTGGGCGATCTTTTAATCCTCCCGCCCGACGCCAGCCGCGTCAACGTGGTCCGCCAGGCCGCCGGCGTCCGATAAGGTGTATAGGATCCCGGCGAGCGGGGGGCGTAAGCCCCCTGGTCACTCGGAATAAAGGAAACTGTCAACTCCACTCTAATCCACTCGATTTTTTTCCGTTCTCAAGCGATTGGGAATCACCAGGGGGCTGACGCCCCCCGCTCGCCTATGTTCTTCCGTTTTTTGTGTTGTGTGGCGGTTGTGGTGCTGGTCTCGGTGGCCGGGGTGGCGCTTGAGAAAAAGGTGCTCGAAACCCGGCGGGACATCAGCCGGCAGCATTACCGCATGGAGATTCTGCGGGAGTCCTACGCGAAGATGCGGCTCCGCGTCCAAGAGCTGGGAGCACCGGCCCGCTTGATGGAGTCCTTGGACAAAGGCGAGCTGCCGGTCCGCCGGCGGGAGAAACCCGCTGTCTCGGGGGCCAAACGCATGCCGCTTTTGCATTGGGATTCCGATTCCCTCCAAGACGAAAACCAATCGCCCTGATGGCCGACGTTCCCGCCCCCGCCGAGATCGAACCGCCGAGCATCTGGCGGACGTGGTGCGTGTTGGGGGGCCTCCTGGGGTTTTGGGGCATTCTTGCCTGCCGATTGGTGCAGCTGCAACTTTTAGACCGCGTGGGCTTCGCGGAGAAAGCCCGCCGGCAGCGCACGCTCGAAGAAACCATTCCGGCGAGGCCCGGCGACATCGTCGATCGCTACGGCCGGCTGTTGGCGACCACCATCCGGGCTAAGAGCTTGTTCGTCAATCCGCAAGAGATCGAGGAGCCGTGGGACTTCGCGCAAAAGCTGGCGAAGGCCGTGGACATCGATGCCGATGCGCTGTTTATCCGCCTTTCCAAATACCGCGATCGAGAGTTCCTGTGGGTCAAGCGGCGGATTGACGAGGCCGCCGCCAACCGCGTGCGGGCTCAAGCTGGCCAAAGAGATGTACGGTTTCCGCGACGAATACCTCCGGCAATATCCCCAAGGCAAAATGGCCGTGCATGTGTTGGGCTTTCGCGACATCGACGGCAAGGGCCAGGGCGGGATCGAGCAGAGTTTCGACGAGATCATCCGCGGCACCGACGGCACACGGGTTCTCGTTCGCGACGCCCGCGGGCGCGTGATCGACGTGCAAGAATCGATCGCGAAAGCCCCCCGCCACGGCCGGACCGTGGTGTTGACCTTGGACGCCGTGATTCAACTTTACGCCGAGCGCGAACTGGACCGCATCGTCCACGATTGGCAGCCCAAGCACGCGGGAGCGATCGTGCTCGATCCGCACACCGGGGAAATCCTCGCGATGGCCTCCCGGCCGACGTTCGATCCCAACGATCCCATCGATGTCCCGCCCGCCGCCTGGAAGAATTTTAATATCGCCTCGGTTTACGAACCGGGCTCGACCTTCAAACCGTTCATCGTCGCCTGGACCTTGAAATATGGATTGATCGAACGGGACGAGACAATCCACTGTGAAAACGGAGCCTACCCTATGGGCCGGCGATTGCTCCACGATCATCACCCCTACGGCGAGCTCAGCCTCACCGACATTCTGGTGAAGTCGAGCAATATCGGCATGGCCAAGATCGGCGAGCGGCTGACGAACCCCAAGCTGTCTGAAGCCGTGACCGCCTTCGGCTTCGGCCAGCCCACGGGGATCGAACTTCCGGGCGAGGTTGCGGGCCTCGTCCGGCCGCTCGGGGACTGGGACGAGTATTCCACGGGATCGATTCCAATGGGCCACGAACTCGCGGTGACGCCGCTACAGCTCATCGCCGCCCACGCGGCTCTCGCGAGCGGTGGCAGCCTGATGCGGCCGCATTTGGTGCTGAGGCACACCGATGCGGTGCTTCCCGAAGGAGCCGCTTCGCCGCCCGTGCGGTCGGAGGCCTCGGTCGTCTCACCGGTGATTTCCTCGGACATCGCCCGCTGGCTGGTCCAAGGGCCGATGGTGGAAGTCGTCAATCGCGGCACCGGCCGGCGGGCGAAATTGGAGGATTACACCGTTTTCGGCAAAACCGGCACCGCGCAAAAGCTCGACCCCGAAACCGGCGGCTATTCTCAGGACCGCGACGTGTGCTCCTTCGTCTGCGGAGTTCCGGCCGATGATCCGCAGCTTCTCGTGTTGATTGTCGTGGACGAGCCGACGCTCGGCGAAAACCACGGCGGCGGCACGGTCGCCGCCCCCCATGCGGCGAGGCTCTTAAAAGAGGCCCTCATCCGCCAACACATCGGCCCCAGTCACGCCAGCCGGCCGTGATCGAGACATCCCCAGGTCACGATTTGCGGCGGGTTCGCGAGTCCAGAAAGGCTCCCAAGGCCAGATGGTACGGCTGCGATGTGACCAGCTTTTGATAGTCCACCCCCGCGGTCCCGCAGATTTTCACCAGCTCGTCACAGAACTCGCGGTACTGCTCCAGGTAATGCGTTCGCAATTGATGGGGATCGACCAGGACCCGGTGCGGGGCGCGCTCCAGGCTGTGAAACTTCGTGGGCCTTTTGAAGGGGAACTCTTCCTCCTCCGGGGCGACAACGTGAAACAAAAGCACCTCGTTCCGCGTGTGCCGGAATTGCTTGAGGGCCGTCGCCAAGGGGGCGATCTGATCGAAGCAGTCGCTCAAAATCACGATCAGGCTTCGGCGTTTAATGAGGGGCAGGATTCGCTCAAACACCCGCGCGAGGCTCGTTTCCCGGCCCGGCTTTCGGCGTTCGAGGATGTCGATCATCCGCCGAAAGCTTTGGGGACTCGCCGAGGGATCGAAGCGGTCGCGGATCTTGTTGTCGAAGGTGATCAGGCCCGTCGCGTCCCGCTGCCCGAGCAGCAAATAGCCCAGGGACGCCGCGAGATACCGGCAATAGTCGAACTTGCTGAGCGTGCTTTCGCCGAAGGCCATGCTGCCGGACGCGTCCACCAGCAAATAGCAGCGGAGGTTGGTTTCGTCTTCGAACTCCTTGATGTAATACTTGCCGGTTTTGCCGTAGGCCCGCCAATCGATATGCCGGATTTCATCGCCGGGGTAATATTGGCGGTGCTCGACGAACTCGATGCTGGAGCCTTTGTAAGGGCTTTTGTGCTGCCCCATCATAAATCCTTCGACGACGAGCTTCGCCACGACTTCCAGCTTGCCGAACTTGGCGAGGGCCGTGGGATCGAGAATGGGAGCGTCGGACCGAGTCGGTGCGGGGCTTTTCATGGGAGGCCATTCTGGGCAGACAGTGCGAAGAGATTATACCACGGAGAAAAGCAGGAGAGAACGCACGTGCTGGTTCGCCCTAGTTCGCCGAGATTTTATCTTCGCGTCTCCATCGTTTCCCCTGTTTTATGTTGGTGGGGAATCGCTAAAATCGCGAATTGCTCCCGTTGCTCCTTTGGGGCCTTTGTGGCCTCTGCTCCTTGACCAAAACGAAAGCTCGACTGTGGCTGCCGAACATGAATCGTATCAAAATCCGCTTCTGACCCGCTACGCGTCGGCCGAGATGAGCCGGATTTGGTCCGCCCAGAAAAAACACTCCACCTGGCGCAGGTTGTGGGTGGCGCTCGCGGAGTCCGAGCGCGAATTGGGCCTGGACATCACCCCCCAACAAGTCGCCGAGATGGCGGGCCGCGTGGACGATGTGGATTTCGATCTCGCGGCCCTTTACGAAAAAGAGTACCGCCACGATGTGATGGCCCACGTGCATGCGTTCAAACACCAATGCCCCGATGCGGGGCCGATCATCCATTTGGGGGCCACGAGTTGCTTCGTCACGGACAACACCGAGTCTGCTGCAGACCCGCGAATCCCTGCGGCTTGTCCGCAAACGGCTGGTGGCGGTGATCGCCTATCTCGCGGAGTTCGCCCGCCGGCACCGCGATCTGCCTTGCCTGGGCTTTACGCACCTCCAGCCCGCCCAGCCCACGACCGTCGGCAAACGGGCCACACTCTGGTGCTACGATCTGGTCCTGGACCTCGAGGAAATCGAGCATCGCCTCGAAACGCTCCGCTTCCGGGGCGTCAAAGGCACCACGGGCACGCAAGCCAGTTTTTTGGCGCTTTTCAACAACGATCACGAAAAAGTCGAGGAACTCGACCGCCGGGTGACGGAGAAAATGGGCTTCACCCAAACCTACGCCGTCACCGGCCAAACGTATCCGCGGAAGGTCGATAGTTACATCCTGCAAACGCTCAGCGGCATCGCTCAATCCGCCCACAAAGCCGGCACCGACTTTCGGCTGCTGCAAAGCCGGAAGGAATTGGAGGAACCGTTTGAGGAGCAGCAAATCGGCTCGTCCGCGATGGCGTACAAGCGAAACCCGATGCGGGCCGAGCGAATGGGCGCGTTGTCGCGGTTTGCATTGAGTTTGGTTTCCAACGCCGAGCAGACCGCGGCGACGCAGTGGATGGAACGCACGCTCGACGACAGCGCAAACCGGCGGCTGTCGCTGCCGTTGTCGTTTTTGACGACCGACGCGGTGCTGATTCTGTATCGCAACATCGCCGCGGGCCTGGTGGCGTATCCGCGGGTCATCGCGAAGAACCTCTACGAAGAATTACCCTTCATGGCGACCGAGGAAATCTTGATGGCCGGCGTCCAGGCCGGCGGGGACAGGCAGGAACTCCATGAAGT
Organism: uncultured Planctomycetaceae bacterium; assembly: GCA_963815195.1. Classification (GTDB taxonomy): domain Bacteria; phylum Planctomycetota; class Planctomycetia; order Planctomycetales; family Planctomycetaceae; genus CAWAVN01. Next base: position 440,063 of record CAWFGE010000020.1, on the reverse strand, counting down.
CATCCGCCGCCACAGCCAGGCGGCCGCGGCGCAGGTGAAACAGCATGGCGGGAGAAACGATCTGTTGGACCGCTTGAAACAAGAATCCGCATTTGCGGAGGTCCAATTCGACGAACTGATGGATTCGCACCGCTTCATCGGCCGGGCTCCGGAACAAGTCGATGCCTTCTTGCACAACATCATCAAACCGATCCTGGACCGCTACCCCCGCGCCGGCGATGAGGATCCGGAAGAGATTTCGGTTTGATGCCGAATGTCGCCCATCGCTCCGCGATGGTATCGCGAATAAGAGAAACTTCAGACCGTGAATATTCGCGCCTTTCAAGCCGCCAATGCAGTCGCAGGAAATCTCTTGAACTTTTGACCAGTTTTTCTTTCCCGGCCGCTCGGTGGATTCTTCTTGTGCTCCGTTTGCTTCGGTCTTGAGGAAATGGCCGGAATGGACTATCTTCCCGCTCCTTTCATTTGAGGACGGTGGGAAATTCCCGTCCGCCTCGTCCTTTCGATTGTTCGCGCCCTCTCCGTTGCAAGGATGCTACGATGAGACGCTTTTCCCGGCTCATGGCGTTTTTGGCGTTGTGCGTCTTGGGCTTTGCAGGTTGCGGCCTCAATGCCCAATCGGTGGTCGGCAAATACTGGCCGAGTCGGTCCAAGCCTTCTCACGGGCCGACATACGTTAACCCCCTCCGCGAACGCGCCGACGCCGCCTCCGAACAATTCGCCGAGGCCGATCCTTCCAACGAGCGGGAAGCAGCCTCCGCGGAACACAGCACCGAAACGTCGCGGAAAACCCCCGCAACCGAGACGCTGGCCCGCTTCGACATGGAAACGCAAAAGCTCATTCAAGCGGAACTCGCAAACACGCCGCCCGGGGAGAAAGAGCAATTTTACAAGGATGTGGTCAGCCTTCCGCCGGCGATGGTCCGGCAGATCATCCGCATGCGGCGAGTGGTCCGGCAAGCGGGGCAGGATGCGCCGCACCGGTTCGTCTCGGCGGAAGAAATGCGCCAACAATCCGTGCCCGAAGCCCCCAGCCGAATCCAACTCGTCGCCGGGGAAGAGCCAGCCGATGAAGATTCCGAAGCCATCTCCGCGGGGCACAGCACGGAAACACGGGCCATCCTGGGTCGCGATCCGGCGCGCGATCCGGGATTGGGAGCGGCCGATCCTTGGAACCGCGAAACCTCCACGAACGCCCGCAGCGGTTCGGGCGGCGATTCCAGTCTCCCGCCGTCGCCGTTGCCCTTCAATCAAATCCCCGCCCGGCCGGGCGCCGACCATTTCGCGGGATATGGTCCGGGAACCGATCCCCGCGTGCCTGGCGAGAGCCGGATCTCCAACAACCAGGCGGGCCGTTCGGCGAATGAAATCCAGCCTCCGCCGGGTGGAGCGTTGTCGCCCGTCAACAAGCCCGGCCGTCCCGGCGGGCCGATTCCGCGGCCGCGGTTGTCGCCTCAAAACGCGCGGATTCCCACGGAGTACAACCCGCTGGTTCCGCCCGTTCCGAATTACGCCCGGAACGGCGGCGATCCGTTTGCCCCCGGCAGCGCGCCGCTGATTCGCTCCGCCAGCCGAAATCCCGATCAGAAGCTGCCCGGCGTGGGCGATTCGCTGAACCTCGCGGATTCCTTCGGACCGCCGCCGACGGGCACCGATCCGAACGCCCAATCCAATCCCGCCGGCGGGAAGTCGTTTGACGAGGCGCTCGCGAAGGTTGTCGCGAACATGGAGAAGGAAGTCGGCCAGCTGCGGTTTGCGGACCAGACCACGCCCGAAAAGAAACACGCCTACATTCAAAAGCACGTTTATTTGCGGATGCTGTATTTGATGGCCGGCCGCGAAGCCCAGGCGGTCACCGCGATCCCGGACATTCCCGCCGCGGACCAGGAGTTCTGGCAGCAGACGCTCTGGGCGATGTCGAATTATTTCGACTTCGAGTCGATGCCCCAGGATGATTACCGGGCCACCCAGACGATCGCCCAACTCCGCACCGCCATCCAGAAGCTGCAGGAGAACGCCCGGTTGGAACTGCGGAACGTCGCGTTCTGCCATAAGATTTCCAGCTTCGGGAATTTCGACCGTTTCCCGCGGGATGAGTTCGGCCCCGGCCAGCCCGTTCTGGTTTACGCCGAGGTCGCCAACTTCAAAAGCGTCCCCACCACGCTGCCCAACAAGCCCAACGAAACGGCCTACCGCACGCAACTCAAGTCGTCGATCGAGATCCATCGGCTCGGTCCGAACGGGGAACTCGTCGAGCGGTTCGACTTTGAGCCGACGGAAGATTACTGCCACAACCACCGCAGGGATTATTTCCACAGCTACGAGTTCACCATTCCGCAGCGAATCTCCCTGGGCCCGCACGTGATGACCTTGACCGTGGAAGACCAACTCAGCCGCAAGGTCGCCACCTACAGTCTGAACTTCATGGTGCAGTAAGGGTCATTCGAGAAATAACTGAGCGGAATGGCGCTAGCCACCGGCTGGTGGAACGCGAAAAGCCGGCGGCTAGCGCCAGCCGCTCAAAGAATAGAGGACACTTATTTCTCGGACGCCTAAGTCCCTCGAAGACGTGTCGCATCGATTCGCCGCAGGGTGGTCCGCCCCGGTTCGAGGGCAAAAGACGCCCGCGCGTTCCCGCCGGTTGCCTGTCGTTGCGAAGGCCTTGGTTCCCGGCCTACAATCGGCGAAGACGCACCACCTGAGAGGACCGAAGCAGGGAGCCTTGAAATCATGCCGGAATTGCCGCGCAGAAAAGCATCGAACATTTTCGACGAGCCAGCCGAACCATTCCCGGCGGCGTAAACAGCCCCGCCCGCGCTTTCGGAGCCGTCGGCCGCGAGCCGCTGGTTATCAAACGCGGCCAAGGGGCGCATCTCTACGACATCGACGGCAACGAGCTGTTGGACTACGTGGGCTCGTGGGGGCCTCATATCCTGGGGCATCATCACGGCAGGGTGCTCTCCGCCGTCGAAAACACATTGGCCCTCGGGACGAGCTTCGGCGCACCCACAGAACTCGAAACCGAACTGGCGGAACTGGTCGTCGAACTCGTGCCTTCGGTGGAAATGGTTCGCATGGTCAATTCCGGGACGGAAGCCACCATGAGCGCCATCCGCCTCGCTCGCGGGCATACCGGGCGGGACGTCGTCGTCAAGTTCGCCGGCTGCTATCACGGGCATGTGGACAGCCTGCTCGTCCAAGCGGGCAGCGGGGCTTTGACCCACGGCGTGCCCTCGAGCCCGGGCGTTCCCGCGGGCTGCACCGCCGACACGATCGCCCTCGAATACAATAACCCCCAACAACTCGCCGACACCTTCCAGGCCCGAGGCGACGAAATCGCCTGCGTGATTCTGGAGCCCGTCGTCGGGAACATGGGCGTCGTCGTCCCGGAGCCCGGCTTTCTGGAAACCGCCCGCGAACTGTGCACCCGGCATGGAGCGCTGTTGATCTTCGATGAAGTGATGACCGGCTTCCGCGTGGCCTTGGGCGGCGCACAACAGCGGTTCGGCGTGATGCCCGACTTGACGACGCTCGGAAAAATCCTGGGCGGCGGAATGCCCGTCGGAGCCTACGGCGGCCGGGCCGAGGTGATGCACTCCATCTCCCCGGTCGGTCCGGTATATCAAGCGGGCACGCTGTCAGGCAACCCGTTGGCGATGGCCTGCGGCCTGGCTACCTTGCAGGAACTTCAAGAATTGAATCCCTACGAAGCACTCGAAGCCCGCACCCTTCGGCTGGTGAAGGGCCTCTGCGAAGCCGCGACCGAAGCGGGCATCCCGCATCAAACCGCCCAGGTCGGCAGCATGTTTACGCTGTTCTTCAATCCGGAAAAAGTCGTCAACTACACCGTCTCCGCCAAGAACGACACCCGGCAATTCGCGCGCTACTTTTGGGGGATGCTCGATCGCGGCATCTACCTCCCGTGCAGCCAGTTCGAGGCCAATTTCGTCTCCACCGCCCACACGGACGCGATGATCGATCAAACCATCGCGGCCGCAAAGGAGGCGCTGCAGGAGACTGCCGCATTGTCGTGACAGATTGGGTGGCATTGCCCTGAGGCACGAAGGGCACTGCCACCCAAGCCGGCGTCATTGTGACAGACCGATTAGCCGCAGGGCGCTAGCCCCGGTTCACCGCAACAACCGGACGCTAGCGCGTTTCGGCTGATTTTGCGATTACTTCTTCGCCCAGAAGTCGAAGACCAGCACGTCCGCCACGCGGGGGCCGACGAGTTTGCCGAATTCTTTATGGGCGGGGTGCGGTAGATACGTGTCGCGGCCGTCGGTGTCGGCGAAGGTCACGATGAATCCGTGCGTAAACCCTTTGGCTTTGTTTTCCACGCTGACATCCGTGCCCCATTCGAAATCTTCGATCGCTTTGATCTTCTTGGGAAGCGCGGCGAAGGCATCCACGACTTCCTGAATTTGCTCCTTGGTCGCGTCGTCTTTGAACTTGAACAGCACCACGTGCCGGAGCACCTTGCCGGGCTTTTTCTCCTCGGCGGGTTGATTGACTCCCAAAGCGGCGAGCATCTGCCCCGCGACGAACTGGTTGCCGGCGGCGTTCAAGTGCACGCCGTCGCCCGTCAACACGCCGCGGGTTGCGTTGTCTTTGTTGCGGTCTTTCAGTTCGGTGACAAAGATTTTTCGCAGATCGAGCAATTGGACGTGCTGCTCCTTGGCGACGTTGCGGCTGATGGCGGAGTATTCGTCGAGCATCGAATCGAACTCGTTGCTCCCGTCGGTCTTTTCGCCGATGACGCTGGGCGTACACAGCACGACTTTCGCCCCGGCATTTTGGATTTGGGAGATGATCCGTTCGAGGCCGGCCTTAAAATCCTCTTTTTTCGTGCCGCGGTTGCGGTTCCAATGCCAGACATCGTTGATGCCGATGTAGATCACCACAATAGTGGGTTTTTTGCCGAGCACGTCTCGCTCGAGCCGATTTTCCAGGTCGGGAACCTTGTTGCCGCTGATGCCGGCTCCGATAACTTCGATGGTTTTGGTGTTTGGATTTTTGGCGAGCGCTTCGCGGACCAGCGTGACGTAGCCGCCGGGCTTGGCTCCCGCTTGCGTGATGGAATCGCCCAAGAACACCACGCGGTCGCTCGGCTGGAGTTTGACGTTGGTTTCAGTTTTTTCCGCTGCGTTCAGGACGTTCATCGAGGAGCATGACATCAAGCCAAGTCCACAAGCCAAAGCAAGTCCAAGGGTCCACTGGGAAAGTTTCATGGTGAGCTTTCATGTTGAAGATGATGAAGGAAACCGTTTGGGACAAGTTGTTCGATGAGTCCCAGAATAACCATGCGGTCCGAACCCGTCGAGGGAACCGCCGCGTATCGGTCGTTCATTCAAGGGTCATTCATTGGAAAGCATCGGGGCTCACCGCCCGTTCGGTCTTCCCCAAAGTCCCGGGCCGACTTCCAACGGTTTTGTCTTTCCCGTCGCAATCTCGACAAGGAAAGGGCGCGGTCCATTCGGGCGGCCGAATTTCATCATCATAAGGCGCTTCCCGTCGGGCGACGGCGTAGGGAAGCCAAACCCCTTCATTCCATCCCCCAGGAGTTTCACAATTTCGCCTTGGAAGTTACAGGTTTTCCATTCCTCCGCTTCCTGGTCTTCAAACAGGATCCGTTCGAGCGGCCCCAAAACGACCGGGCGGTTGCCTCTGCGGATTGGCGTGAGCTTCCCTGTCAAATCCGTGCGGCAAATCGTGGCGATGGCAGGTTTGTCGGGTTCCATATTTTCGCGGGAAACCAATACGATGCCGTCGCCTTTCGGTAACCAGGAAATATCCCCAGTATCGAGCGGTTTCCCGAGACGCTTGGATTTTCCCGCGGCGACGTCTATCAAATAGACCTGGGAAACGATAGGGTTGCTTTTTGCTTTCGCGAATGAAATTGTCTCGGCAATTCGGATGAACGGTGACTCAACTCAATTGGCCGCCTGGATCCACGCGGCGTGCGTCTTGGAAGCGGCCGCGCGGAAGCCGGGGAACGTGCATCCGGGAGCATCGTTTGCGGATTTGACTTACGCGGATTTCATTAAGTCGGCCGAGGTTTCCGCGCCGATTCTGGCAACAGCCGAAGGCGTCGGGGCGGCGATTTATCGATCCACGGTGGCGACGCGGGAACACGTCGGCAGCAACAGCAATCTGGGGATTCTGTTGCTCCTGGCTCCGTTGGCGGCTGTGCCCGCGGAACAATCATTGGCGGACGGAATCGCAGGCGTTCTTTCGGGATTGACCCGCGAAGATGCCCGCTGGGTTTACCGGGCGATTCGGCTGGCGGAAGCTGGCGGCCTGGGCGAAGTGGCGGAAGGCGATGTCTCAGAGGAGCCGACAGGCACGTTGGTGGAGATGATGCAGCTTGCAGCGGCTCGGGACCGCATCGCCTCGGAATACGCGGCTGGTTTTCCGATCACGCTCGAATTCGGATTGCCGTTCTTGGCGGGTGTGCGGGATTTTCTGGCGGATTGGGAACCCGCGATCATCGAACTCCATCTGTGGTTGATGGCGGAGTATCCGGACACGCTCATTGCGAGAAAATGCGGAATGGAAGTCGCCGCGGAATCCGCCCGGCGTGCGCGGACGGTCTTAGAATGCGGACCACTCGATCGTCCGCCGGCCGCAGAAAAACTCAAGGAACTCGACGATTGGCTGCGAGCAGACGAGCATCGCCGAAACCCAGGCACCACGGCCGATCTGGTCGCAGCCAGCTTGTTCGCGGCCTTTCGCGAAGGCGTATTGCCGATTCCCGAGTTGCCGTGACGCTCCGTTTCGGCGGCTTCCAGCCGCCGAAACGTTCGCGACCGTTTATTCCTTCAACACTTTCAGTTCCACTTTGCGGAACTCGACGGGATGGCTTTCGGATTGAAGGGAGATCGTGCCGCCTTCCAACAGCAGTTTGTCGCCGACGATGAGTTTCTTGGCGTCGGCGTCCTTCGGGTCGAGTTGGGGCTTGGTGTAGGAGAGCACGGTTTCGCCGTTGACTTTGTGCGTGATGGTCCCGCTGCCGTGGACCTCGACTTCCACCGTGACCCATTGGTCGCCGTGATAGGTCTTCGAGCGGGAACTGGTGCAGTGGCGGGTGATGAGTTCCCCGTCCATGACGACGTTCGTGCCCGGCGTGCACAGGTTCGCGGTCGGGCGTTTGCCGGAGCCGGAGCCTCCCAGGAGTTGGACTTCGATCGACACGGGAAATTTCTGGTCCTTGCCCATGCTTTCGGGGCTTTGGCCGTGGATCATCAAGCCGCTGTTGCGAATCGCCCAGCCCGGCCCGCCGGGACATTGCTCCCCGGTAAACCGGTATTCCGCCCGCAGAACGTAATGGGAGAAGGTGTCTTTATAGAACAGATGCCCGAACTTTTCGTCGAACTTGTCGTATTGATCGTAACCGACCTTGAGCACGCCGTCTTCGACGCGGAAGGTGTTCCCGAAATTCTCCCCGACGGCGTAGCCTCGAATTTTCGGGATCCAGCCGTCCATGTTCTTGCCGTTGAAAAGCTGGATCCACTCGCCATCCGCGGTTTTGTCTTCCGCTTGGACAGCCGGAATCAACCACAGCAGAAGCAAAACGCAGACGATACATCGGGGCACAGGTTTCATGGTATCTCCTCAACGGCAAGAACATTTAAGACTTTGCATTGCGATAGCCACGTAGTGGCGACAGCATCTAGGCTTGGGCGTAAGCCGGCTTACGCCCAAGGCTAGATGCTGCCATCGCTTCGCGATTCCCGAAAAGCGGCTCGATGAATACAAGTTGCACTTCGGGCAAAAATTGATTTGGAACCTCGGAAACAAAAAGATTTAATCGCGGGCGCGTTCGACGTAGCTGCCGGTGGCGACGTCGATTTTGATCTTCTCGCCCTGGGAAATAAACGCGGGCACCTGGACCTCGGCTCCCGTTTCCACCGTGGCGGGTTTGGTCACGTTGGTCGCGGTGTTGCCCTTGGCCGCGGGTTCGGTGTAGGTGACTTCCAAAACGACCTGCTGCGGCGGGGTCATATCGATGAGCTGCCCGTTCCAGTACAGCATCCCGCACACGTCGCCTTCCTTCAAAAACCGGACCTTCTCCGCCACCGAGTTCGTGGGCAGCGTGTGCTGTTCGAAGCTTTCGTTGTCCATAAAAATGTAGCCCTGGGCATCGCGGTACAGGTATTGCCCCTCACTGCGGTGCACGTCCGCGCTTTCCAGGCTGTCGCCCGAGCGATAGGTGCGGTCGAGGATCGTACCCTTCATCAAGTTGCGGAGCTTGGTCGAGTACATCGCCTGCCCTTTGCCCGGCTTGCGGAAGTTGCACTCGATAATCTCATAAGGCTCGCCTTCCAGCAGGACTTTCATTCCCTTCTTTATATCGCCCATACTAATCTGAGGCATGTCTGTTCTCTTCAAAAAATCACCAATGGTGGAAAGGGTTTCGCAGGAAACATCCAACCGGAAGAATAGCAGATCTCCAGTCCTCGTGGAATGGATCGAAATGCGATATTCATCAGCCAGAGGGCGCTAGCCCCGGTTCTCTCATAAGCCGCAGGGGGGCACCGCCCGCAGGATGGTCCGCCCCGGTTTTCTTTCATCAGCCGCAGGGCGCTGAATCACCGTGCGCAATTTTCCGCGATTCCAAATGAATGACGGAAATAGGACCGAAGGTCCGGCCCTATGTCAGCCCAGGACGAAGTCCTGGGGAACGGGAACGAACAAAATGCAAAAGCCCCACCGGGGCGGCCCCAAAATGAATCCCCATTCACAATACCTTCAGCCATGCTTTTCGATACTTGGTGGAGAACACAACGTGGATGAGCGATCTCGCCACGGATTGTATTAGGGCCGCCCCGGTGGGGCTTTTGTGTCATTCACCATCCGCAACCCAGGACGGCGCTGCGCTTGTCCTGGGCTGACATAGGGCCGGGCCTTCGGCCCTAAAAACCTTTTGCGTTCGACCTCTCGGTTGCTCATGCAGCGGGCGACGGCTGACAGTTACGCGAAAGCGGGAACGGCTCAAACGAGGAGTTCGTGCTTCGGATTTGGATCAGAAAACGCGCAAAATTGCGCACGGTGATTTAGCCCCGGTTCCGAGAGAGAACATTGATGGCGAGAACCGGGGCGGACCACCCGGCGGGCGGTGCCCCCCTGCGGCTAATGAGATGCGTTTCTCGGCAAAATATCGCAAATTCGCCGAACCCGATTGAATTTCGCCCCTCGACCTCATTACAACCCAATCTGTAGCGGGCGTGCGCCCGAATCTGCTGTTTCCTTTTTGCCAGAGGCGTCCCCTTGGAGCCGGAAGCCAAACGAACGCTGTCGTATCGCACTTTGGCGGTTTGGCTCTGGCCTTTGTTTCGGCCGTATTGGGGCCATTTCGCCGGGGCGTTTTTGCTGCTGGTGCTTTCGTCCGCCTTGCTTGTGGAAGGGCCGATCCTCGTCAAACGGGCCATCGACGAGAACATCGCCCGGGCCGATGTGCCCGGCTTGCAGCTCACAGTGGCCCTGTTCGTGGGCGTGCAGGTCACCTATCTCGTGACGCTCTACATCATGCGAAACTGGCTGGAATGGGCCGGGCAGCGGGTGATGGCCGACCTTCGCCGGCAGGTGTTTCTCCATCTGATTTCGCTGCCGATCGCCTTCCACGACCGCACCACGCCGGGGCAACTTCTGTCGCGCTTGGAAAGCGACACGCAGGCGCTCAGGATGCTGTTTACGACCACCGTCGTCATGCTCGTGGGCGATTTCTTGATGATGATCGGCATGGCGGGGGTGATGGTCTGGTTCAGCCCGCGGCTGGCTCTTGTCACCGGGAGCGTCGTCCCGCTGATGATCGCCGTCACGCTGTATTTCCAACGCCGATTTCGGCCGCTGTTCATCGAAGCCCGCGGGCAGAACTCCGTGATCAGCAGCCGATTGACGGAACTGATCCAAGCCGTGCCGCTGCTCCAGGCGTATGCCCGCCATCGCTGGGCGACGAGCCGCTTGCAGGAACTCACGAAGCACAAATACGACATCCAGGCCCTCGCCGAGTGGTACGTGATCGTGTGGTTCAATCTGATCTTCGTTTTGGAGACGTTGGCTTTGTGCCTGATCCTGGGCGTGGGCGGATATTGGGCGCTGTCGGGCACGGTGACGATCGGGCTCCTCGCGATGTTCATGGGCTACGTTCGGCGGTTTTTCGATCCGCTGCACCGCCTTGCCGAGCAGCTCGCGACGATTCAAAAAGCCTTCGCCTCGGCCGAGCGCATGCTCAGGTTAATGCAAGAACCCGACACCGTCCCCGACCCCGACGCTCCGAAATCATTCGCCGGGCTGAAGCACGAGATTCGTTTCGAGAACGTCTGGTTCCGCTACGCCGAGGACGGCGAATGGGTCCTCAAGGAGATTTCCTTCACGCTGCCGGCGGGCGAGCACTGGGCGCTCGTGGGCCCGACGGGTTCCGGGAAAACGACCATCGTGAGTTTGCTGTTGCGGTTTTACGATCCGCAAGAGGGCCGGATTTCGATCGACGGCGTGGACCTCCGCGAACTGCCTTTGAAAGAATGGAGGCAGCGGTTGGGGATGGTGCTTCAAGATCTGTACCTCTTCCCCGGCAATCTCCGCGAGAACCTCACAATGGGCCGGACGGTTTCGGAGGAGGACTTAAAACAGGCTGAGGAAATCACGCTGGCGGACCGCTTCATCCGCGAGTTGCCCCAAGGCGAAAACACCGATCTCGCCGAGCGCGGGGCGAACCTGTCGGTCGGGCAAAGGCAGTTGTTGTCCTTCACGCGGGCGCTCGCGGGCCAGCCGGATTTGCTGATCCTCGACGAAGCCACGAGCGCCGTCGATCCCGCGACCGAGCATCTCCTGTCCGCTGCGACCCGCCGAGTGCTCGAAGGCCGGACCGCGTTGATCATCGCCCATCGACTGTCCACGATCCGGCATTGCCATCGTATCCTCGTCCTGCAAAACGGCCGGATCATCGAACAAGGCACGCACGCGGAACTCCTCGCCGAGGGCGGCCTTTACCGCAACCTGCACGAACTGCAATTCACCGAAACGTCCAACAATTCGCCATCAAAAGAAAAGCCCAACCGTACCGGCGCCGTGACATAACCTCGCAGAACATTTTTAACGCAAAGGCGCGAAGGGAAGATGCAAAGGAGAGTGGGAAAAATCGTCCGCTGACTCCAGATAATCCCCGCGCGAAAACACGATTCGGGCTTCATGCCGCATCCCTTTGCGTCTTCCCTTTGCACTCTTTGGGTTTAAGCTGAATGTGAGACAGTTCGAATTGCTTATCCCCGTCGGTGCCCGAAGCCGGTGGCGACGGAGAGGATCATGATCGGAAACAGCACCAGGCCATAGAACATATAGGGCACTTGCTGAGACCATGTGAGCACTGGCACGAAGTCATAGAGTTTATGCACCTCTTGCTGCACCGAGGCGGCGGCGGGGATGGTCGCGGAATAAGGCAGCAGATAAGGGAACGAACACGAGACCGTATCCAACAGGTTCGCGCTGCGGTAGGGGTGGATGTTGTGCCGTGCGCGGAGCCGGTTTGCAAGCGGCCCCACCGTGATCATCGCCACCGTGTTGACCGAGACGCTCAAGTTGGCGAGCGAAATCAGCGCAATGATCGCAGCCTCAGCTCCCTTCGCGGTGCGGGCGAGCGTGCGGTCCAGACATTCCATCATCGCGGTCAGAAAACCGCTGTATTCCATCAAACCGATCGCCGAGACTAAGAGCAGCGTGAGGATCGCGATCGGGACCAGTCCCATCGCCCCCTCCACGAGCGAACCCGCCACGCCGCCGTCCGCCGTGATGTGAAATACATCGGCAAACGTAAACACCCCAACCGCCGGCCCCAACAGCACCGCGACCACGATCCCCGCCGTGATCGCCGCGAGAAAATGCAGCCCCGACACCGCGACCACAAACACGACCGCGGCGGGGATCAGCATCGGCAGCCCCTTGGGGTCCGCGGTTTTTTCAATGATCTCCTGAGCCGTGGCCGCGTCGGCCGTGTCGGTGCGCGAAGCCGCTCCGCCGAACACGTAAAACAGCACGCAGCAAATCCCCGCAGCGAGCAGCACGTACTTCAGCCGCGAAAGCACGACGCCTGCGACGTCGGCTTCCTGCGTCGTTGCCGAGACGATCGTGGTATCGGAGATCGGGGCCAGATTGTCACCGAACGCGGCCCCGCTGAAGATCGCGCCCATCAACACCGCCGGGTCCGCCCCCAACACGACTCCTGCCGGGTACATCACCGGCGTAAACCCCAGCACGGTGCCGAGGCCCGTCCCCACCGAAACCGCGAACAGCGACGCCAGGACAAACACGAGCACCGTGAACGCCGCCCCCGACACGCCCGACTGCCAGCCGAGCCAGACGATGGCTTCCACGAGCTTGGACTTCGCGAGGATTCCCGAAAACGCCCCCGCCCACAGCCAGCACACGACCGCCACCGTCGCCACGGGATTCGCCATCAGCGTGAAGACCCGCTCGCTATAGTCCGCGGCACTTTTGGCGAAGACCATCCCGATCGAGATGCCCAGCATCGCCGCGAGAATCATCCCCTCGACTTCGGGAGCCCCCGCAATCACCAGCCCCAACGTGCACACCACAAACACCACGAGCGGAACCGCCCCCGCCCAATGCCCGCCGCGGAATGGGTTCGATAAAGGTTCATCCTTCGACGCGGGTTCTGGAGAATTTGACATAAGCGGCGGGGGCTTTTTCAGGAGGTCGGGAATCGGTCTCGAGGGGAATTATGGGGAATGCCGATGCTGCCTGGAAATGAAGTGACAGGGTTCAGTTTGTCGCGAATTGCCTCGCATGGAAAAGGCTCCATAGACAAATGGCCCCGAATGTCTGTTCAAAAATTCTCCGAAAACGCGGTTCATTTGTGCTTGTTCTGGGAGAAAATCGTACGGTTTCCGCACGAAAAACGCCACGGAAATCGCGGTCGATTATGGTTGGACGCCCCCACCCAATGCAGACCACTCGTCGGACGCTTGACGAACCGTGTGCAAATGGCCGCCACGAAAAACCGCACCGGGCGCGCGGCTTGCGCTTCGGGCGAATAGGAAAAAACCGGGTCAATCATTCCGGGGCTTCTTGTTCCTCGGCGACGGGTTCGAAGACCAGTGGATGATCGGAGGTGGGGTCGGCGACGCGGAGCGCGACGCGGCCGTCAAGGACGTTGGACAACAGCGTTCCGCAGACTTCGGCACGCCAGCCTTCCGTGAGCCGGGGCGCGGGACCGGAGCGCTCCTGAAACACGTGCCAGCGGACCAGATGCCGAAGGTCCGCGCTGGTCGCCACCAGGGGTTTGGCGACGTCCATCTCGGCACAGCGGTTCGCGAGGGCGATGCCCAAAAGCTGGCCCAGCACCTGCTCGTCCCGGCTGTCGCCGGCGTTCGGGGAATAGGGCAAAGGCGCGAGGTCTTTGTCGGGAATGGCGAGCCCGTGCTCGATGGCTTTCAAGAGCGCCACTGCGGACCGCCGATAGTCGCTGCGGTTCATGTCCCGCATGGCGAGGAGTTCCTTTTCGGTCGTGGGCTGCCGGCGGGCGAGTTCGATGATGATGTCGTCCCGCAGGATTTTTCGCAGCGGGCGATTTCGCTTCATCGCCTCGGCGTCCCGCCAATTGGAGATTTCCTGGGCGACGGCGAGTTCGCGGAGGCTCAGCCGGTGGAGCCCCGACAACCGATGCCAGCCCGGACGCTGGGACTCGTCCTCCAGTTCGGAAATCATCCGCTCGAACTCGGTTTCCACCCAGTCCCGGCGGTTGTGGTCTTTGAGCCAGCGGCGCTGCTTGTCCCACACGGGGAGGACGTGCTTGACATCTTCGAGCGCGTAATGGATTTGATGGCTGGTCAGCGGCCGGCGCCGCCAGTCGGTACGGGTCTCCTTGCCGTGGACCCGGCAGCCCAAAACCCGCCGGACCAACGTGGCGTATCCTAAGGGATAACTCCGGCTGCGGAGGGCCTCGGCGAGTTGGATGTCTGCGAGGTTCCGCGGCGTGCGGCGGCCCAAGTCCAGGCAGAAGCGAATCTCCGCCTGGCCGCCGTGCACCACAACGGTCACGTCGGGATCGGCCATGATTTCCCACCAGCGGTCGAGATTCGGCACCTCAAACGGATCGACCGCCACGCACTGCTCGCGGGTGGCAAACTGGAGCAAACAGAGTTCGGGCCGATGGGTGTATTCCGACACAAACTCCGTATCGAACGCGACGATCCCCTCGGCAACGATGTGCGCAGAACGCATCAAATTCCGTCTGGTCAACAAGGAGGCCTTCACTCATTCGATTCGGATTCAAAAAGGTGGCACGGACATGCTTGTCTGTGCAAATCTTTTCGTGGCATCGACGGGAATGTCAATGCCACCGGGGCGGCTAAGACGGGAAAATCTCGCCGCCTCGGGAAAACGACGCGGGTTCTGTGGTCATTCGCTGGGAACGGTGAGGGCGATTTCGCTGGCTTTTGCGTCACTGGTGGCTTTCAAGGGGACGTTCCAGCGGATCGTTTTGATCTTGCACACGCCGCCTTTCCCCTCCCGGCAGTAGCCGTAAGTGAGCGCGATCTGGAGCGAAGTTTGCCCCGTCTTGCCGGTCAAAGGAAACGTGAAAGACGCGGTGTTTCCCTTGGCCGCCGCTTTGTGCTTGCCCTCCAACTGATCGGCGGGGATCAAGGGTTGTCCCTGCTCGGCCTCGAAGCGAAACGCCGCGGGATACAGCGGGTTGAGCTTGTACCCATTCGGCAGATGCAGGCCCACGGTCAACGTCAGATTCTCGCCGGCCTTGACGGTCTGGGCGGCGACTTTCGTGGCGGGAACGTCCTTGGGAAATCCGCCGGCTTCGGCAAACCGGTTTTCGGGCGGCTGGAGGCCTTCGATTTTCAGCTCCTTGACCGCCTTGGTTTTGAGGTCCACAGTCAGGATGCGGTGGTTGTTGGTGTCGGCGACGTAGAGTTTTCCCTTGGCGACCGCCAGTCCCGCCGGCTCGTTGAATTGCGGGGTCGGCTCCAGCCGGTCGCCGGGTTTTCCGTTGCCCAGCCAGGTGGCGACTTTTCCGGTCTTGGGATCGACGAGCTTGATTTTATGGTTGAAACTGTCGGCCACGTACAAGAGGCCTTCGTGCCAGGCGATCCCCAGCGGATGCTGAAAACGGGCCTGTGCTCCCACGCCGTCCTGATCGCCAAAGGCAAACAAAGAGGTCCCATTGGGCAGGTTGGAAGTGCCGGCGATCGTGGTGACCTCACCGTCGCCCGTTTTGCTGATTGGGACTTTGCGGATGGCGGAGCCTTCGCTGTCGCAGACGTACAGAAACTTCCCATCGTTGGCGAGTCCCGACGGTTGGCCGAACGCGCTCATCGCGAGCGCCCCGTTTTGGATGTCCTCCATCCCGGTCCCGGCATAAACCCGGATCGAATCCGAACCGATCGCGTGATACCAAATCTGATGCGACCCCGCCATCGCGATATACAGCCGGCCATCCACGGCAGCGAGGTCCCACGGGCTGTTGAGGGAACTCCGTTTGGTGTTCCCGCCGAACACTCGCTGTCGGGCCTGCTTCCCGGTGCCGGCGATTGTGCTGACGGTTTTGTTTTTCAAATCGGCCATGCGGAGCAGATGGTTCTCGGTGCCCGCGATAAACAGCCGGTCGCCGACGAGGGCCATGCCTTGCGGACGATCGAACTCGGCCTCCTTAAAACTCCCGTTCTTGGATCCGATCGTCCCGGCCCCGATGACTTCCTGCAGTTTGCCGTCGAGCGAGGTGACGACAATCCGGTTATGGTTGCTGTCGGAAATGAACAACCGGTTCCCCGCTTCGTCCGCCACGAGCTTTCCGGGGAATCTGAGCGGATGCGGCTCGGCTTTGTTGCGCTCGAGATCGAAGCGGATCGGCGTTTCGTCCAGGGTCTTGTTGGCTTTGTGATAGCGAATCAGCCGGGCAATCAGCTTGTCGATATAATCCACATTGCCTTCGCCAGGCGCGAGCAGGCAGGCGTTGCCCTCGGCGTCGATGACCAACAAACTCGGCCAGGACGTAATGCCCACCTTGTTCCAAATCCGCATTTGCGAATCGTTCACGACCGGGTGCTCGATCTCGTACCTCAAAATCGCCTTGCGGATGTTTTCGGATTCCTTTTCGTTCTCGAACTTGGCCGAGTGGCAGCCGATGACCACCAGCTCGTTGGGGTACTTTTTCTCCAGGTACTTGAGATCCGGCAAGACATGCATGCAGTTGATGCAGCAATACGTCCAGAAATCGACGATGACGATCTTGCCTTTGAGATCCTTCAGCTCGATCGGCCCGGCGGTGTTCAACCAGCCGGTGCCGCCGTCGAACAAGTCGGCGGGCATTTTGATTTTGCGGGGCCGCGGATATTGGTTGTCCGCGGCGTGCGTCTTGCCGTTCATCTGGTAACCCAGCGTGGCGAGGACGCCCAGCAGAATTGATAAAACCAGCACAAGTCTAAAGCACCAAACCCGGCGCGGGCGGCCGTCCGTGGAAAGTTGGGAATTGTGGACCATGACTTCGATTCGCCTCCCAAGTTGCTCGTTAAAAAAGGAGTGTCAGACGTCGTATCTGATGCCAATCCATCACGGATTGACGATGCATTCCGTTTGGTTTCCCTCGGCTTCCCTGGAATGCCGGGGATTTAGGAGTTCTCCCGGTGAGCGTTCGGGAGACTGTGATATTCCATCTTACGGAAATTTACGCGGTTTGGGAATCATTGTTTGTGTAACAATCCCCACAGTTCGGAGATTCCTGGTGATGCCGGATTTAAGCCGACTCAGCGCGTTTTCGAGCCCGCTTGGAGCCGAACGGTCCGTTTGGGCTCCCCAACGGCACAAAGGCTGCACGAACCCCTTCGCGGAGGGAACGGGCGACTTGCGGGTCGAGTTGATGAGTGTATCGGGAACGGGAATCACAGCTAGAGCAAAATATTGACAATTTTGCCGGGCTGATCTAACCTACCAAATACGCAGGGTCAGCTCCTCCCTCAATGCAAGATCATTCCCTCCATAACAACCTGTTTAGCCCCTCATTCCCCTTTGGTCCACACCCGGAGAGTTGTATTTGTGGCGAAATGGCCCCATTGAAATGCCGTTTTTCGCCTCGATGTTGACAAAAATCTTCGCCACGAATCTCCAAAACATGATATTCTGAGTGTAGATTTCCGGTGTGGCTCCTAAATTTCCCGATCGGCGGGGGCGCGGTTTTTCCCAAAATCGTTTCCGCCGACCTGGTGACGGGCAGAGTTTTCATCTTGGTGATGAACGAAGGAACCTGAGCGATTTTGCTCCTCTGCGGTGATTTTACAACACGGGTGTTTCGTTCGATGCGAGAATCAACCATGAATTGCAAATCTTTCTTCTCCGTGGCCTGGGCGCTGGCACTGTTGGCTGGACAAACGGCGTCAGCCCAGGAGTGGGCCGAAAAAATGTTCGATGAAGCCAGCTACGACTTCGGCAAGGTCGCCCGCGGCGCGGACGTGAGCCACCGCTTCAAGATCACCAACAAGTACAAAGAGGCGGTGCACATTTCCAACGTTCGCACGACCTGCGGCTGCTCGATCCCCAAACAGCCCGAACAAAAAACCCTGAAGAGCCTGGAATCGACCTACGTCGAAGTGGAACTCAACACGCGGAAGTTCACGCACGAAAAAACGTCCAACCTGATCGTGACCTTCGATCAGCCGTTCTTCGCCGAGGTCAAAATCCCCTTGAAGGCCTACATCCGCACGGATGTGGTGCTCACGCCCGGCGGAGCCAATTTCGGGGCCGTCGATCTGGGAGCCGGGGCCAACATGACGATCGACGTCGCCTACGCCGGCCGCGAGAACTGGACGCTCAAAGATGTAAAAATCGCCGACTCGAATCTCGATGCTAAGATCAAAGAAATCTCCCGCGGCAATGGCCAGGTCCGCTACCAGATTGACATGTCTCTCAAGCCCACCGCTCCCTTGGGGCCGCTGCGGGAACAGGTGATGCTCGTCACCGACGATGTCAGCCCCTATGTGCCGCTGTTGGTCACCGCCCGCGTGGAAGCGGACATCACCGTCGCCACGCCCGACGTGTCCCTGGGCACCGTGACGCCCGGCAGCGACAAAACGGTAAACGTCGTCATCCGCGGCAAGAAACCGTTCTCGATCGACAAGGTGGAATGCGACTCGGACAAGGAACTCTTCAAAGTCCGCCTGCCCGAATCCGAACGCACGGTGCACGTCATTCCGCTGACCTTCACGCCCCCCAAAGATCCCGGCCCGTTCTCGGAAAAATTCACCGTGACCATTGCCGGCCGCCCGGAACCCGTGACCTTCAAAGCCCACGGCAACATCGCCTCGCGATAACTCGATCCGAAGATCCGCCGCAATTCGCTAGCGGCGTCAAACTTTGGGGTTGAAAATTAGCCACAGGGCGCTAGCCCCGGTTTTCCGATCGTCCTAACCGCTGGGAAGGCAGTGTCCTCCCGGCGGTTTTGTTTTTTGCGCCGCGTCAATGGCCACAAGCGAACCCGTCCGCTAAGATGCGCGAAGCCCAACCGCCCCTTAACCTTCGCCCAAATTCCGGCCTCTAACAAATTGATCCAACCTCTGCTTCACGAAAATCCGCAGACATTCCAAGGAGCCGAAGTTTCTCCATGACGGAACGCAAAATCCTCGTCACCGCCGCGTTGCCTTATGCCAACGGGCATGTTCACATTGGGCATCTTGTGGAGTACGTGCAGACCGACATTTGGGTGCGGTTTCAAAAGCTCCGCGGGCACCAGTGCATTTACATCTGTGCCGACGACACCCACGGCACCGCGATCATGATCCGCGCCCGCCAGGAAGGCCGCCGCGAAGAGGAACTGATCGCCGATATGCGGGAAGCCCACATCCGCGACTTCGAGGGCTTCGATATCGAGTTCGACAACTACGGCAGCACCAACAGCGATTCGAACCGCGCCCTCTGCCAAGAAATCTGGGCCGCGGTCCATCAATCGGGCTTGGTGAAGGAAAAAGACGTCGAGCAGCTTTATGATCCGGTCGCGGGAACGTTTCTTGCCGATCGATTCGTGAAAGGCACCTGCCCCAACTGCAAAGCCCCAGGGCAATATGGCGATAGCTGTGACCGCTGCGGCCACACGCACAGCCCGGCGGAATTGATCGACCCCGTCAGCACCCTCTCGGGGGCCACGCCGGAGCTGCGGTCGTCGGCGCACTTATTCATCGAACTGGAGAAGCTCCACGGTTTTCTCAACGAATGGACGCAGTCTGAAGACCATCTCCAGCCGGAAGTCGCCAATTATCTCAAGGGTCACTTTCTGCATCAGCCGCTCCGCGATTGGGACATCTCCCGCCCGGAACCCTACTTCGGATTTGAAATCCCGAACAGTCCCGGCAACTTCTGGTACGTCTGGTTCGATGCCCCCATCGGTTACATGGCTTCCACCAAGGACTGGTGCGAAAAGCAGGGCGAGAATTTCGACGACTGGTGGCGAAATCCCGCAACCGAAGTCCATCACTTCATCGGAAAAGACATCACCTACTTCCACACGCTGTTCTGGCCGGGGATGCTGAAGACGGCGGGATTCAATCTGCCGACGAAGGTCCACATCCACGGGTTCCTGAACGTGGGCGGCGAGAAGATGTCGAAATCCAAAGGCACCTTCGTGCTCGCTTCGACTTACTTGAAACACTTGGACCCGGCGTATCTCCGCTACTATATCGCCTCCAAACTCGGCCCCCGGCTCGATGACATCGACCTGAATCTCGAAGAGTTCAAAACCAAGATCGATGCGGATCTCGTGGGCAAGGTCGTGAACCTCGCCAGCCGGTCGGCGAAGTTTTTGGAAGGCAAAACGCTCTCGGAAACTTACCCCGACGATGGCGGGTTGTTTCAAGCCGCGGCGGCGAAGGCTGCGGAGATTGCAGAGGCTTACGAACGCTGCGATTACAACTCCGCGATGCGAGAGATTCTTGCGCTCGCGGATGCGGCGAATCGGTTCGTCGAGCACCAAGAGCCTTGGAAGCTTCGCAAAGAGGAAGCCAGGCAACAGGAACTCCGGGACGTGTGCAGTATCACCCTCAATCTGTTTCGGCAGATCGTGATTTATCTCGCCCCGGTTCTGCCCAGGTTAAAGGCTCAAACCGGCGAGCTGTTGGGACAACCGATTACGCATTGGGACGAAGCTCAAACTCCCTTGACCGGCACTCCGGTCGCCAAATTTCAACACATGCTGACCCGCGTGGAAGAACAGAAAGTCAATGCCATGATCGAAGACAGCAAAACCCCCGAACCCGCGGACACCGCATCGGCCCCCGCAAATCAGGATGGCCCCGAAGCCCTCCAGAAAGAGCCGTTGACCGAAGAGCACTGCAGCTTCGATGAGTTTATGAAAGTCGACATGCGCGTGGCCCGCGTGATCGAAGCCCAGCACGTCGAAGGCGCGGACAAACTCCTGCAGCTCACCTTGAGCCTGGGCGGCGACGAACGCCGCAATGTGTTCGCCGGGATCAAAAGCGTCTATAAGCCCGAAGACCTCGTGGGCCGATTGGTGATCTGCTGCGCGAACCTCGCTCCGCGGAAGATGCGGTTCGGCGTGAGTGAAGGCATGGTCCTCGCCTGCGGTCCCGGGGGCCAGGACATTTTTCTGATAAGCCCCGACGCAGGAGCCGTCCCCGGCCAACGCGTGCATTAAACGGCCAGAAAGTCGCCGTTCGCTCCGCGAACGGAGCGGATGGAAGAGCGGATCGCCAATTTGAAGTTGATGGACTTGATCGAGTCAACTCTTTTTTGCGCGACCATCGCGGAGCGATGGGCGCTTTCATTTCACGCGATCTCGCTGCACGCGTCGCCTGCCCGCCTCATCGCGTCGAAGCGTTCGCCGGGCCGTCAGTCGATCCACATGAGAACTTCCAGGCGGTATCCTAATTGGTGAGTGACCGGTCGCATCACCTCTTCTCCAACAGGCCAGGAAAAAACTGCCATGAGAACGATCCTCGCATTTGTCATCCTCACGTCGTCGTCCACCGCCGCGGAAATGAAGGTCCAGCGCGACCTTCCTTATGCCGACGCGAAAACCCCGGCTCAAAAACTCGATGTGTACGCCCCCGCCGAAGGAAAGAATAATCCGATTCTGGTTTGGATACACGGGGGCGGTTGGCGGCGCGGCGACAAAACCGCCGTGCAGCGGAAGCCCCAGGCGTTTGTCGATCGGGGGTGCGTGTTTGTCTCCGTGAACTATCGCCTGATCCCGGATGTCTCGGTCAAAGAGATGGCGGGCGACATCGCCAGGGCTGTGAAATGGGTTCGCGATCATGCGGCGGAATACGGAGGCGATTCCCAAAGGATCATCATCGCCGGGCATTCTGCGGGGGCACATTTGGCGGCTTTAGTCGCGACCGATGAGAGTTACCTCAAGGCCGAAGGATTGGCCTTGTCCGACATCAAGGGCTGCATCCCGGTGGACACCGCCGTCTATGACATTCCCCAGCAACTCAAACGCCGTGGCCCGCTGCGGTCGCAGATTTACAAGGCCGCGTTTGGGGAAGATGAGACGGCCCTGAAGGAACTCTCTCCGGTTTCGCACGTCGCCAAAAGCAAAGGCATTCCGCCCTTCCTGATTCTGCACGTCGACTCGCGCCCGGACTCGACCGAACAATCTCAAGAGTTCGCCAAGCGGCTCCAGAAGGCCGGTGTGGAAGCGAAGGTGGTTTCTGCAGAGGGGAAAACTCACGGGACCATCAACCGAGACCTGGGCCTGCCGGACGATCCGCCGACGAAAGCCGTGTATGCGTTCTTAAAGGCGGTCACCGAAGATTCCAAGGATGCAGCGATTAAAAAGGACCGCAAACGAATCGAGGGCACTTGGAGAATCGTGGCCTTGGAGATGGACGGCAATCAGGCCCAGGAAGAAGACGCCAAGAAACTCACGGTGGTCAACGGGGCCGATGGAACGTGGAGCCTGCGTTCCGAAGGCAAAGAGATCAGCAAGGGGACCAGCACGTTCGATCCGGCGCAGAAGCCCAAGGCCATCGACTTCACGCCGACCGAAGGCGGAGGAAAAGACAATCACTATGTTGGGATTTACGAACTCGGCGACGATTCCCGCAAACTCTGCTTCGCGGCGAAGGGGAAGGATCGGCCCACCAAGTTCTCTGCCGAAGCCGGGAGCGGTCAGATTCTCGTCAAGTTCGAGCGGGTGAAGTCTCCGTAATGGATTCGTGGATCAGCATTCCCGTCCCGGATCTTTGAGAACATCAGTCGTTCCCAAAAACCCCAGAGCCGCGCACGAAGTCAGCGGTATTGCGATCTGTAAATCTAGAAAATCCGCTGACTTCGTGCGCGGCTTAGCCGGTTTTTGGAACGACGGAATTTGCCTTCTTGCCCAAGAGAATCCCCGCTGGGGTTGGACGCGCCTCGGATTGGAAACATAGACTACGGAGGGCATTCGGAGACGCCGCGGCTCTCTGTTTTCCGCAACGGCAACAGAATCAGAACCTCATAAGACCTGGCAACACACGAAGAAAGCCGGCATGTCGGAATCGGAATTTCTGTTGGTGGACCGCCAACCCCAACTCGAAAACGGGACGCTCGTCTTGGCCTTCAGCGGTTGGATGGACGGCGGCGACGTCTCCACCGGCACCGTGCGGCGGATGGTTGAGCTTCTCGACGCCGAGTACGTGGCCGAAATCGATCCCGAACCCTTCTACATCTACAACTTCCCCGGCACGATGGACGTGGCCGCGCTCTTCCGGCCGCACATCCAGATCGAAGACGGCCTCGTCAAATCGCTGGAGATGCCCTCGAACACGTTCTTCTGCGACGAGACCGCCAATCTGCTGTTGTTCGTGGGAGACGAGCCGAACCTCCGCTGGCAGTCCTTCGGGCAATGCGTGCTGGAGTTCGCCCGGGAATGCGGCGTCACGCGGATTCTGTTCGTGGGTTCCTTCGGCGGCCTCGTGCCCCACACGCGCGAACCGCGGCTGTACGTCACATGCTCCGATGAGGAACTGCTCTCCGAGATGCAGACCTACAACATGCGGAAAAGCGGCTACGCCGGGCCGGGGTCGTTCACGAGCTATCTCATTACCGAAGTCCTCGACTGGAACATGCGGATGGCCTCGCTCGCGGTGGAGATCCCGGGCTATCTGGAAGGCCCGAACCTCGCCTGCCTGGAAGCCGTCGCCCGCCGGCTGTCGCATATCCTCAAACTCTCCTTGGATCTGGATTCCCTCCGCGCGGCCAGCACCCGCTGGGAGTTGGAGGTCTCCCAGCAAATCGAAAACAACCAAGAGATGGCCGACCGCGTCAGGCAGCTGGAAGAAGACTACGACAACGAACTCCTGGAAAACAGCGAATAAACGAGCGCGAATTTGTCTTAACCCAACGGAAATCGCGGCCGGCCTGCCGCCGCAATTGAAACGGGCGCGCGGCGTCGGTAGTCTGGAGGATAATTATTTCCTTCCACCGCCGCCGCTTTCCACTGATGAGACCGCTGATGCTCTTCGCAGACTCCGCCTGGCTCGGGCTTCAGACCCTGGACTGGATCGTCCTCGCCGCCTATTTCGTCGTGATTTTTTGCGTGGGGCTGTGGTCGCTCCGCCGCGTGCACGACATGTCCGACTTCTTCATGGGCGGCCGGCGGTTCGGCAAGATTTTTATGATGTTCTTCGCCTTCGGAGCCGGCACCAGCAGCGAACAGGCCGTCGGCGTCGTCGCGGGAACCTGGCGGGTCGGGCTGGCGGGCATCTGGTGGCAATTCCTGTGGTTGTGGGCGACGCCGTTTTACTGGATCGTCGCCCCGGTGATGCGCCGCATGCGGGCGCTCACCACCGCCGACTTCTTCCAAGCCCGCTTTAGCAGCAGCACGGCTTTGTTGTATTCGGTGTACGGGATCATCATGTCGATCGCCTTTATTGCGGGCGGGCTTTACAGCTCCGGCAAGATGGTGGACGAGCTCACCGGCGGCGAATTGGAACGCGTCACGCAGCAATGGAACGTGACGGTGCCCGCCGCAAAATGGAACGAAGAGGAAGGCCGCATCGAAACGTTTACCCGACCCGTCCAAGGCTACGAATACGCGATCCTCGCGATGACGCTGCTGTTCGTGACTTACGGGATGGTCGGGGGATTGGGGGCGGCAATCATTACCGACTTCATCCAGGGCATCCTCACCATTACGTTTTCGTTTCTGCTGTTGCCTTTCGTGTTCAACATGATCGGCGGGTTTGGAGAACTGCATTCTCAGGGGGACGTGAAGCCGCACATGTTCGAGCTGTTCGCGGGGCCGGAGGTGGCGGCGAACATTGCGGAAACGCTGGGAGCCGAGCCGATCACGCTGTTTTACATCGTGATGCTCTCGCTGACGGCTCTGGCGGGGATCGTGGTGCAGCCGCACATCATGGGCGTCTGCGGGGCGGGCAAGACGGAGTTTGAAGGCCGGTTCGGTTTCACGTTCGGGAACTTTCTCAAGCGGTTTTGCACCATCGCCTGGACGTTTACGGGGCTCGCGTGCATCGTGTGGTATCTGGGCTCAAACAGCCCGCTGAAGCATGCCGAGGCTCCGAAAGCCGGCACCGCGGAATATCAAGCCCTGTCCGCAGCCGACCAGGAAAAAATCGCCGCCGACCGCAAGGCGTTTGACGATCTCCACGCCCGCACGGCCGATGAGTTCAACGCCTTGGGCGCGGACGAAAGGGACCGCCTGAAAAAAGCGGATAAGGACTTCGCCGACCGCTTGTTCGGCCGGGCCGCTTACGACATTTTGCCGACGATCGGGGCCGGGTTGATCGGGCTTTTAATGGCATCGCTTCTGGCGGCGATTATGAGCACCAGCGACGCTCAAATGGTCGTCTCCAGCGGCTTGTTTACGGAGAACATCTACCGCAAATACATCGGCAAGAACAAATCGCAAAGGCATTATTTGTGGGTGGGGCGGATTTCGGGACTCATCATCGTGCTGTTCGCCCTCGTGCTGCAAGCCACGTTCACCGACGTGATCGACGCCCTCAAAGTCATCATCAAAACCCCGGCCGCGATTGGGATCAGCTTGTGGATCGGCATCACCTGGCGCGGCTGGACCCCTGCGGCGGTTTGGGTGTCCACAATGTGCGCGGCCGCGGCTTGGGCGGGCGTGGCCTATTTTCCCAATGCGCTCCACGAATGGATTTTGCCGGATGCCATGTTTAACGACAAAGGCAAAATGTTCGACGTCTGGCAGATGGTGTCCTATTTGTCGGCCGGTCTTCTCAGCGGCTTTTTGACGAGTCTGATCACCAAGCGGGTGCGGGAGGACAAATTGGACCACTTCTTCCGCTTGATCCATACGCCGGTCAAGGCGGGCGAAGAAGTGGAGACGCCGTGCACGCTGCCCAAAGATCCGCTCCCGCCGGCCGAGAAGTTGTTCAACCTCAAAGACATCGAAATCGGCAAGCCGACGCTGGTCGGCTTGGGCGGGTTCATTGCCGCGTGGGTCTGTGTGGGTCTGATTATCTGGCTCACCAGCCTCCTGGCCCGCGTGTTGTAGCGCAGGGCTTCGAAATCAAGACCGGCGGCTAGTGCCGTGCCGCTCAGTTTGGCAGATGGCAACTGGATTGGCCGCGCTTTTCCAGGTATTGCTGGTGGTAGTCCTCGGCGCGGTAAAACGCGGGGGCGGGGGTGATTTCGGTGACGACCGGGTTCGTGTATTTCCCGGACTCTTCTAACCGGTGTTTGGAGGCCTCGGCGAGTTCTTTTTGCTCCGGGGTGGTATAGAAAACGGCCGACCGGTATTGCGTACCCAGGTCCGGCCCTTGCCGATTGAGCGTGGTCGGGTTGTGGCAGTTCCAGAACACGTTCAGCAAATCGTCATAAGACACCTCGGCCGGTTCGTATTCGACCTGCACCACCTCCGCATGGCCCGTCCCATCGGTGCAGACCTCGCGGTACGTGGGGTTCTCCGTATGCCCGCCCGCGTAGCCCACGGCGGTCGATTTCACGCCCGGCCTCTTCCGAAACGCCGCCTCCACGCCCCAAAAACACCCGGCTCCAAACATCGCCGTCGCCATGATTGCTCTCCTCGATCTGGAAATAAGAATCTCAAAAACCCTGCCGGTATTGTAGACACTCGGACGGCGGCGAACAGCCAATTTCGAATCTGCCAGCGCCCGGCGGTAGCCGCCGGTTCCCCGCGATTCGTAAGTCGGCGGCTAGCGCCGGGCCGCTCACAACCGCATTGGCCGATGCAAATCGCCGCGAGGAAATGTCATCAAATTGACGACAGCTCTCGCGCCATTCCAAAAATGGAAGTGTCCGCTCTGTCCGCGTACAGGAGGCGAATCAGATTTTTTGCAAATTTTTGAGAGATTTCCCCAAATCGGCACGCATAACTGGACTTGGACAAATTACCTTAGCGAAAAACCTCGCCCAAATCGCCAGGATTTCACCGATCGAGGCCGCATGACGGCAGAACGAGAAGTCGTAACCTCTTTTGCCAATCCCCGTTAAATGGATTGCCTTTTTCAAAATGTGGACAGGACTTTTGAAAATCCTTCAACACATCGGCGAATTGTGGCGTACATAGAGGATAAGCACGATGCCGAGAACAACTTGTTCGGGTTTTCATAAGTAGGAAGCGGATTCGAACCGTCGCTTCAGAGTCTCCCAGACGCGTTTTCTCGTATAAGTCCTTTTGCCACAATGCCTTAGGGTCTGGGTTTTGTGGAAGGGCTTGATATTCTCCCAGGGCCAACCGGCGGGCCGATTGGATCGGCCCCGGAGGGAGCAAATTTCCTTTCTGGGAATCAGAGGGTATATTTTGGTGACTGCTCCAAGTCCGACAAGCCGCCCTCGCCCGCCGATGCGGGGGAACATTCACACCTGTTCGCCTCGCTGACCACATCTCTCAATCTGACATCGAAGGAAGCGACATGGCGCGGAAAGATGCACTTCTACGATTGCACGAACGCCTCGTGGCCAAACGGGATGCGCTGCGGAACAAGCTGGCCGAGGAGTTCAACGTCTCGGCCAAGTCTCTGGCGCGCATTTCGCGGGGCGGGGACGTGGGCGACGCCGCCAATGACGGGGCCTCCGACGAAATCAACTCGCAGCTCGCCGCGCTCGAAAGCCGGGAACTCGGCCAGATCGAGCGGGCCATCCAACTCATGCGGGAAGGCCGCTACGGGATTTGCGAAATGTGCGAAAAGCCGATTCCCATCACCCGGCTCAACGCCCTGCCGTTCACGCCCTTGTGCATCGATTGCCAGCGCCGGCAAGAGGAAATGGGTCATACCGATTACGAAATGCACGCCGACTGGGAATCCGCCTACGAGCACGAAGGCCGATTGAACGATCAGGAACTGACGCTGGGCGACATCGACTTTCGCGACTGACCGCCGGCAGACTCCGCCCGGTTTGCCTGATTGCTCCGGCACGGACGTTCCGGAAAACTGCGGGAGGTTTCGCAAAAACCCTAACAGCATTGCCCCCCCCGCGAATCGAGAAGAACAACACGATACAGGAGGGAACCCGGACCCCGCGGGCCAAATCCAGGGTATATTGAATTGAGCAAAGAGTGTTCGCTTTGGAGAGGACGGTTCCTCGAAACGGCAAACGCTCTTTTTTCGTTACCGCTGACGTTCAGACCCATTCCCCCGCGAGGCTCTCATCATGCGAAATCCATCTGTGCTCCTTCTCGGCGGTGCTTTTTTCTCGTGCGGTTTGATGTTGGGGCTGGGCTATCAACTGGGGTCGTTTAACGCGTCGGCCCACGCGAACGCCGTGACCCTCACGGAAACCCAGCGGGTCTATCAAGAACTCGACCGCGAAGCAGGCCCGTTGGTGGATGCGAGCGAGCACCTCGCGAAGATCGCCCGCATCACCGCGCCGAGCGTGGTGCACATCGAAAGCGAGCGGGCCGTCGAACGCGGCGGCCGCGTGGAAGAGACCGGGTCCGGGGTGCTCATGGAGAGACTCGAAAGTCCGCGGGTTTTTCGTGGTCACAAATCGGCACGTGATCGCCGACGCCCGCCTCGACGACATCTCCATCCACCTCCACGAAGGTCGGGTGCTCAAGCCGGCGCGGATTTGGACGGACGAAGCCACCGACGTGGCCGTCCTCCAGGTGGAAGCCCCGAACCTGATTCCCGCACGCTGGGGGGATTCTGACCGGGTGGAGATCGGCAACATGGTGCTCGCGATGGGCAGCCCGTTCGGCCTGAGCCAGTCCATCACCTTTGGCATCATCAGCGCGAAAGGCCGGCGGTCTTTGAACCTGGGCAGCGACCGGACGGTGCTCAACCAGGATTTTCTGCAAACGGACGCCGCGATCAATCCCGGCAACAGCGGCGGCCCGTTGATCGGCTTGAACGGGCGGATCGTGGGGATCAATACCGCGATCGCCTCCAACAGCGGCGGCAACGAAGGCATCGGGTTCAGCATTCCCAGCAACCTCGTCCGGCGGGTCGTCGATCAACTGTTGCTTTACGGAAAAGTCCGCCGGGCCTACCTGGGCGTGAAGCTGGATTCCGAGTTCTCCGCGGAGACGGCCCGCCGCTTGCAGGTGGGCCGGTTGCGGGTGCCCGCGTCATGGAAGTCTATCCCAACACGCCCGCCGCGCTCGCCCGGTTGGAGTTCGACGATGTGATTCTCTCCTTCGAAGGCGTGGAGGTGCAGGATGAAAACCACTTCATTAACCTGGTGAGCTTGACGCCCGTCGGCCGGCGGGTGCGATTGGAAGTGATGCGAAACGGCCGGTTGATGCCGATGGACGTGCTGCTCGCCGACCGCGCGGACTTGGAGCGGCGGGCCAAGCAGCAGCGCGAAACCCGCAGCCGCACCGCGCCCGCGCGATAGCCGCGGCCAATTGGCACGATCGATCTTTTTTGCCCCGGGATGGGAAAACATGCGGCGATTGAAATCCTGCGGCGTGATTTTGTTCCGCCGCGAACCGGAGTTGGCTTTTCTGTTGATGAAGCATCCCGACCGCTGGGACTTGCCCAAAGGCCACGTGGACGCGGGCGAGACCGATCTGGAATGCGCCCTCAGGGAGATGGAAGAGGAAACCGGCATTTCCCGGGGGGCCGTGCAAATCGACGAGGGGTTTCGCTTTTCCGAGGTCTATCATCCGGTTTACAAGCGGTACCCCGGCGAGACGATCGAAAAAACGCTGATTGTGTTTTTAGGCTGGCTGGAGAGTCCGCAGCCCATCACCCTCACCGAGCACGCCGGCCACGAATGGATTCCCTGGAACCCGCCGCACGAGATCCAAGCCAACACGATCAACCCCCTGCTCGCCGAGGTCCAGCGGTATTTCGCGGCCCACGATACGCCAGGCACATGAATCGAGCCGGGCGGGGGCGTGGTCTTTGTGATCGCCGCGCCCTTTGCTGCGATCAGGGCGTGCCACCCGAGACGGGCGAATCGAGCCGCGTTCGGGTGCCTCACATGGTATCGTGCAAGGCGTCGTCTAAGATTCCCAGGTAAATCGAGAACACGCGGAAGATCATGAAGATGATGAACATCGCCACCACGGCCCAGACGGCCCAGGCGAGGCCCGTGGTCAGCGTTCTCAGGCTGACGCGGGCCTGTTCTTCGAACTGCGGGCTGAGATGCTCGAGCATCTCGGGCACCGTGCCGGAAACCTCCGCCGAGTGCACCATCTCGAGGTAATCCTCCGTGAACAGCCCGGTGGCGGCGAGGGAATCGCCCAGGGCCTCGCCCCGGCTCATCATGCTCCAGACCTCCGGGTAGGCCGAGATGTAGGCCCCGTTCGAGGTGGCTTTGAAGCTGCTTTCCAGGCTCGGCTGGATGGACATCCCCGATTGCTGGGTGAGCGCAAACGCCCACGAGAACCGGGCGATGGCAAACGACTCGAGGCAACCGCCGAGGACCGGGACTTTCAAAAGCAGCGGATCGAGAAACTTCTG
Source organism: uncultured Planctomycetaceae bacterium (assembly GCA_963815195.1). GTDB lineage: Bacteria > Planctomycetota > Planctomycetia > Planctomycetales > Planctomycetaceae > CAWAVN01. The sequence goes on along the minus strand of CAWFGE010000020.1, from coordinate 410,193 downwards.
GCCGACGAGGTTGTGCCTCGTCCATTTGTAGAACAGGAACAATCCCAAGAACGTGCCGAAGTTCACCGCCAGCCAGGTGATGGCTCCTGTGGTCCCCGACAAGCCTCCGGGCAGGATGGGTAAAGGCTTGCCGCCGCGGGACTCGGCAATCCAGCCCAGGATGAGAATCAACAGCGCGATCACGAGAATCGCCATTACGAGCTGAAACACCGGCCAGAGGATTTGCTGCAAGAACGATTTTCGCAGGCGGACGAGGTTGTCGTAATGCTCGGCCAGACTGCGGAGGACTTCCACAAACGCCCCGGTCTGTTCGCCGACGTTGACCATGTCGATCATCAATGGCGGAAAGGCGTCGCCTTGGGCGATGACCCCGGCGGTCATGTCCTCGCCCGAGGCGACGGCGTTGTACACGCCCCGCATCGCCTCCTGGCAGCGGGCGTTACCCGTCTTCTTGCCCGCCAGCTTCAAGGCCTGTTTGATCTCCACCCCCGAACTGAGCAAAATGCTCAGCGACCGGCAGACGAGGGCCAACGAGTCCAACGGGATCCGCCGTTTGAACAGCGAAAAGCTCTGGACGATCGAATCCGTGGTGGGCTTCTGAAAATGCGCCATCAAAGGAAATCTCGTATAAATTGGGTTCACCACGAAGACACAAAGAAAAGGGACTTGTCCTTCGTGCCTTCGTGATTCCCCCTGACTTTGAACTTTCAAAACCGCCGGCATTCTCTATAGTAACCCAACACGGCAAAAGACCAAGTGGGCACCGGCGGATGCCGGCCGAAATCCGGCCGGCCGGCTGTTGTCCGTTTCCCCCAAACACCTCCGAGCCTGATGGACGTTGTTCTGCTCTCGAGGGCCCAGTTTGCCCTCACGGTGATGTTTCACTACCTGTTTCCGCCACTGACCATCGGCATGGGCGTGGTGCTCGTGTATTTGGATTGGAGATGGCTTCGCACCGGGGATCCGCTCTACGAGCAGGCGGCGAGGTTCTGGACGCGGATCTTCGCGCTGAACTTCGCCATCGGCGTGGCGACCGGGATTGTGATGGAGTTCGAGTTCGGCACCAACTGGGCGACTTATTCGCGATTCGTGGGGGACGTGTTCGGCAGCGCCCTCGCGGCCGAGGGCATCTTCGCGTTTTTTCTGGAGTCCGGGTTTCTCGCGGTGCTCGTGTTCGGCTGGGACCGCGTGAGCCGGCGCGTGCACTTTTTCTCCACGTGTATGGTTTCGCTCGGCTCGATGTTCTCAAGCGTGTGGATCGTCGTCGCCAACAGTTGGCAGCAGACCCCGGCCGGTTCCCAAATCGTCCCGATTCTCCGCGACGGGAAGCCCTGGATCGTAGACGGCGAACCGATGATGCGGGCCGAGGTCGCGGATTTTTGGGCGGTCGTCCTCAATCCCTCCGCCGCGCATCGGCTGATCCATGTGCTCCTGGGCTGCTTCATCATGGGGGCGTTTTTCGTGCTGTCGATCAGCGCGTGGTATCTGCTCAAGCGCCGGCACGAAGAGTTCGCCCGCCGGAGCTTCACGGGGGCGTTGATCCTGGCGGCGGCTTCGTCGCTGGCGATCGCCTTTAGCGGGCATTTTCAGGCCCAAAACGTTTATCGGCATCAACCCGCGAAGATGGCGGCCTTCGAGGCGCATTACGAAACCGGCCAGGGCGGAGCGGCGATGGCGGTCTTCGGGTGGCCGGACGATGACGAGCAGAAACTCAAGGGAGAAGTGGCCATTCCCGGCCTGTTGAGTTTTTTGATCCACGAGGATCCCAGCGTCCCCGTCTTGGGTCTGGATGAATTTCGCCCGGAACACCGCCCGCCGGCACTCGTTCCCTTTTTCTCGTATCGGGTAATGATCGCCAGCGGCGTGTTCTTTATCGCCCTGACGCTCTCGAGTTGTTGGCGGTTGTATCGGGGGACGCTGTTTGACAGCCGCTGGCTGATGCGGGTGTTTGTCGTGGCGGTGGTCCCGGCGGTCTTGGCCAATCAAACGGGCTGGGTCGCGGCCGAAGTGGGCCGGCAGCCCTGGATCGTCAACCCGCCGGTGGATCGCGCGGACGATGGGAAGATCGTCCGCGATGCCGACGGCTTCGTGCAATATGCAGAGGTCCAAGAGCCCGGCGGCACGAAGCGAGTTGCGGGGCTGTTGACGACTCAGGGCGTTTCCACGGCGATCCGCTCCGGGCAGATTGTCCGCTCGATTGTGATGTTCGGGCTCTTGTACATCCTCCTGGGCATCGTGTGGGTGTATGTGCTCCACAACAAGATCCAGCAAGGCCCCGAACCCGTCGTTCGCGAGAAGAACGCCCCGGATAAATTCCTTGAAGTCGCCGCGGAGCGGTACGACTCCAAGTTGTCCCCCGGCGTGTCCAAAGAGGCCACGGAGGAGTCGAGCTGATGTTCGGATTGTCGTTTGAGGCCTTGGCCGTGATCTGGTTCGTTTTGCTGGGCGTGTTGCTTGCGGGGTATGCGCTGTTGGACGGTTTCGACCTGGGCGTGGGCATGGTGCACCCCTTTGCCGCGCGGAACGACCGCGAACGCCGGCTGGCGCTCAACTCCATCGGCCCCTTGTGGGACGGGAACGAAGTCTGGCTGGTGACGTTTGGCGGTGCCCTGTTCGCCGCGTTCCCCGAAGCCTACGCCACGATTTTTTCGGGATTCTATGACGCCTTGATGCTCGTTTTACTAGGCCTGATCCTGCGGGCGGTGTCGATCGAGTTTCGCAGCAAGCAGACCAATCCCCTGTGGCGGGGCGTTTGGGATTGGGTGTTCTTCGGCAGCTCGGTGCTCGCGACGTTTGTGTTCGGCGTCGCCGTCGGCAATGCGATTCGCGGCGTGCCCTTGGACGCCCGGCACGACTTCACCGGGACCTTTCTGGACCTGTTGAATCCCTATTCCCTGACGACGGGCCTGCTCGCGGTGACGATGTTCGCCATGCATGGGGCGATTTATCTGTACCTGAAAACCGAAGGCGACCTGCAACAACGCCTGACCCCGCTGATGTGGCGGTCGTTCGGGTTTTTTCTCGTCGCGTTTTTGTTGTGCACGATTTACACGCTGCTTGACGTGCCCCGGGCGACGCGGGTTTTCGAGCATTGGCCCTGGCTGTGGTTTGTGCCGGCGCTCAATGTGCTGGCGGTCGCGAACATCCCCCGCGCGATCTACGAGAAGAAGCCCGCCTATGCGTTTTTGTCCTCGTGCGCGGTGATCGTGGCCTTTGTGTGCCTGCTCACGGTCGCGCTTTTCCCCAACCTGGTGACCAGCAGCGTGAACCCGGACGACTTCAGCCTGACAATTTACCGGGCCGCGTCGAGCGCGAAGACGCTGGGGATCATGCTTGTGATCGCCCTTATCGGCATGCCCTGCGTCCTGACCTACACGTTCGTGGTCTACCGCACCTTCGGCGGCAAAGTCAAACTCGACGAACACAGCTACTGAGAGGCTGTGATTTTTTGCCCGCGGTTCGTAGCGGCGACTTCTAACCGGCCGACGCTTAGCTTAGGATCGTTCGAGAAATAAGTGTCCTCTATTCTTTGAGCGGCACGGCGCTAGCCGCCGGCTTTTCACGTTCCACCAACCGGTGGCTAGCACCATTCCGCTCAGTTATTTCTCGAATGATCCTTACGCGGGAATCATGCTCTCCAGTCGGCGGCTGGAAGCCGCCGCTACGCAAAAAATCACAACCCCTGAGCGGAAGAGCCAGAGAGAGGATTTTCCATGTCGGACAAACTTGAATCGTTGCCCCGGTACTTGGCGCTCAAGGCACTGATGATGCCCCGGGACACGAACCAGCACGGGACGATCTTCGGCGGCGTGCTCTTGAGCTACATCGATCAGGCCGGGGCGATCGGGGCGGGGCATGCGGTGGCCCAGGCCGGCTGGCCGCATCAGCCTTTGGTGACGGTGGGCATCCAGAGCGTGGAGTTCCACCAGCCGGTGTTCGTGGGGGATGTGCTCAGCTTTTGGACGACGGTCACCCGTGTCGGGCGGACGTCGCTCGGCGTGCATGTCGTAGTCGAAGCCGAGCGGGACCAGAGCCCGCAAAAACTGACCGAAGCCGACGTAACCTTCGTCTCCGTCCAATTCGAAGGCGACGAACGCCGCCCCGTGCCGATCCGCGGCGAGTGAAGAAACGCGAGGTCTTGTTCCATTTTCGGGACTTCGCGGGTTTGCTATCCTCAAACGGCGCCATCGACCCGAGTCGTTCTCACATTCATTAGCCCCTGGGCGCTCCGGTTCACGGGAAAAACCGGGCGCGAGCGGATTTCGGCTAATGCATCTCGAACGGTCCCTTCGCGGATCGGCTCGCCGGACAACGTCTTTTGAAACTTACATCTGAACCGAAAATCCCATAGGTCAAAACCGTGTCAGTCATTGTGCAAAAGTTTGGCGGGACCAGTGTCGCGGACGCCACGAAGATCAAAGCCGCGGCAGAGCGGGCCGTTCGGAAAATGCGGGAAGGCCACCAGGTGGTCGTAGTCGTGAGCGCCCGGGGCAAGAAGACGGATGAATTGGTCTCGCTCGCCCAGGAGATCACCGATGCCCCGCCGCCCCGTGAAATGGACATGCTGCTCTCCACCGGCGAGCAGGAATCCGTGGCCCTCACCGCGATGGCTGTCCAAGCTTTGGGCGTGGAAGCGGTGAGTTTCACCGGCGGGCAGATCGGGATCGTCACCGACTCGTCCCACACCAAAGCCCGCATCCGGCACATCTCCACCGACCGCATGCGTTCGGCTCTCGATGCGGGGAAAATCATCATCGCCTGCGGCTTTCAGGGCGTGGATGAAGACCTCAACATCACCACGCTCGGGCGCGGCGGCAGTGATTCCACCGCGGCGGCGCTCGCGGCGGTGTTGGAGGCGGCCGAGTGCGAAATCTACACCGACGTGGAAGGCGTCTTCACCACCGATCCCCGGCTCGTCCAATCCGCCCGCAAGATCGACCACATCACCTACGATGAAATGCTGGAACTCGCCAGCCTGGGCGCGGGCGTGATGCACTCCCGCTCGATCGAGTTCGCCAAGAAATATCGCGTGCCGCTGCGGGTAAGGCCCTCCTATTCCGACGGCGAAGGCACGTTGATCTCTTCCCAGGGATTGGCCCAACCGCCCGTGGTCACCGGCGTGGCCTTGGTGCGGAACGAAGCCCGCGTCTCGCTGTGCGACATCCCCGACCGGCCCGGCGTGATGAGCTTGATCTTCTCCCAAATGGCCCAGCGAAAGATCCCCATCGACATGGTCGTGCAGGACGTGGGCAGCGGGGGTCTCGCGGAGGTTTCCTTCACGGTTCCGGAAAACGAACTCGCCGACGCCCTCACCGCCGCCCAGACGGCGGTGAAGCAACTCGGCTCCGGCAAGGTGCTGCATGGGACGAACGTCTCCAAAGTCTCCGCCGTGGGCAGCGGGATGAAGGCCCACACCGGCGTCGCGGCCCAGATGTTTTCCGTCCTGGCCGAGGCGAATATCAACATCGGCATGGTGACGACGAGCGAAATCAAAATCTCGGTGCTGGTGGATCGCAGCCAATCTGAAGCCGCGGTCCAAGCAGTGCACGACGGCTTCAAACTGCACGAACCGGTGCAAAGCCAGCCCAACGTCGGTTTCCAAAGCCGGGACAAGCACCAACACTCGAGCGAAGCCCGCGAGGAATTGGAGCGGGAAGTCGTCGCGGGGCTGGCGTCGATGGAAGACATCGTGGTGAGCGAAGTGGAACTCGATGCCGACCAGGCCCGCGTGACGCTGACCAATCTGCCCGATGTGCCCGGCGTCGCGGGGGCGATTTTCACCGCGGTGGCCGAGGGCGGGATCATGGTGGATATGATCGTGCAAAACGTGAGCCACAGCGGACGCACGCGGCTGTCGTTTACGGTCCCGCGGGAAGACCTCGATCAATGCCTGTTGCTCACGCGGGAAGTGCTCGAGCAATGGGACCAGGTGGAACTGAGCTTCGACCGGGACATCGCGAAGCTGTCGATCATGGGCATCGGCCTGCGGAGCCACACCGGCGTCGGCGAACGGGCGTTTCGGGCGCTGTCGGAAGCGGGAATCAACGTGCAGCTCATCAACACCAGCGAAGTCCGCATGAGCGCCGTCGTCGCCGCCGACTTGGGCAAGAAAGCCTTGGACCAATTGCTCGAAGCCTTCAATCTCGTCGCCCCGAATTCCTGAATCACCGTGCGCAATGCTGGATGTATTCCGCTGGAAATCGGAAGCACAACACGTTTCATCATGTCTATCGCCGTGTTTTTAACCGGCGGTGGCGAAGACGGTGTCTTTAATCCGCAGGGACGGCAGGGGCAGAGCGCGGACGATCTCGCAATCCGACTCGGCCGCGGTGTCGATGAGTTCCGGATCCCCGGCCGAGCTTTCAGGCCTCGATTTCCACAACGGGCTTATTGAATAATTCCCGATGGGCGCGGACGACCCGGGCCGTGCGGCCGTCGTTGAGTTCCACATAAGATCCGATCGGAAACAGCGACGTGGTTTGCAGGAGTCCCCGCACGACGTTGGCGTCGAACAGCCCGTGCTTCACCGCCAGGAGCATGTACTGCATGACTTTGTAAGGCAGCATGCCGAGGCGATGGGGGCGGGGCGAGACCATGGCCACGAAGGTGTCCGCGACCATGGCGATGCGGGCCAGCGGATGGATTTGCGTGCCGTGCCGCTGGCGGGGGTAGCCCGTGCCGTTGAGTCGCTCGTGCATTTGATAGGCGACCATCCGCGAGCCGGTGGGCACGTCGGGCGTGTTCTGCAGAAGCTCGAACGTGATGATGGGATGCTTGGTGATTTCCAAAAACTCGATGTCCGTGAGCTTTCGGTTCGCCTGGATGAGTTCCTGCGGAACGAACCGCATGCCCGCGTCGTGGACCAGGCAGCCGATGCCCAGTTCCACCAGTTCGTCTCGCTTGAGCCCGAGGGTCGTTCCGACCGCCATCGCGAGCATCGCCGTCTGCAGGCTATGCTGGGAGGAATAAAGTTCGTCGGCCGGGTTCAGGCCCAATGCGACCACCAAATCGATGTCGTCGGCGATGAGGTCCAACGACTCTTGCGAAGCCCCCGCCATCTGGGCCGAACTCGGCATGTTGCCCTGGCATAATCCGTCCAAGAGCATATCGACCTGATCGGTGGTCTTTTGGTAGTTGTCCAAGACTTTCTCGATGCCGGCCGGCGGGTAGGTGATGGCCCCGTGCCGCTTCACGTGATGAAGATGCGACTGCGGCGAAATGCTGAACCGTTCGACGGCGTCGCGGAACTCTTCTTGGCTTGCCCGTTTCACCGCCGCCGCCGCGGCGGGGTTTCGTTCGGCGAGCGAGCCTTGAGGTTTGGACAACCGCTCGAGCTCGCGCAGCGAAACCCGCACCTCCGAAATCCCCCGCTTCACCAACTGGTCCACCACGTTCTGCGTGAGTTGATGACCGGCGGCGAGCAGCAACAGATCTTTTCCGGCGCGCTGTCGGCTTCAAAGATCGGCTCCTTGAGCGTCGTCCCCATGCGAAGCGTGGTAATCGGCACACATTTGTAATCGGCGGATGAAGACGTCATTGCGAGATCGATTCGATCGAAGAGATGTGGGCGAAGGAAATGAAAAGTGAGAAGGACGGTTCCGTTTGCGAATGCCGCGTCCGCGCAATCGCAGACCGAAAGCGGAACGTTCACCTTGCCGACACGAAAGTTTAGTGAATAGATCTCTCCGCGATGTGCCCCGACGCGGGTCGAAACGTCAAAATCTCCAGGTCACGCGATTTTCTCCCGGAATTGCCGGGAAGAAGGATGGCGGCGGCGGAACGGTTTGCGCCGATTGGTCCGCCGCGATCCGCTGGACGCGGCGGCCGGCCGAAACGCGGTTTCAGATTCTTCAGCTATTCACCTTTCCTTCATAAAAACCACACATTCCCCACCTAGCATGTCCGCGCTAGAGAATCACCGGGGGAAATGCCTCCCGCCGTTCCTGGGGAAGGTTTCATGAACCTCAACACGGTGACCTTTCTGATACACGCAAATTGATTTGATCCTTCTTCACAGCGGCACAATCCCGACGATCCTCTACGGCAAAGTTCGGCGCGGCGCTTGAATGAAAGATGAATTCCCGATGGTTTTGAGCGCGACTTGGGCGAAAACGGAAAACCGCCCGCGGAGTTTCCCCGCAGCCAGGGGCGATCGCCGAACGAAGACCAAACGCGCACCGCGCTCCCAAAACGTTGGACCGGGAATTTCCTTTAGACTTCACCTTTCGTTCATAAAACCTAAACAATCCGGCCTTAACATGCTCCCGACGCGTTTGGCAAACGGGCCGGCTTTTTCCCTCCATAAAACCCCGCCTCAAAATCTCGTGGGATGTCCAACTCGCCATGAAGCATTGATCGTGAGCCCGGGGCGTCCTCAATCCGACTTCACTTTGAAACTGTTTTGTGTGAACACCTCGCCGCAAGGTGCGGCAACGGTAGGTCTGCTTCTTCGTTCGAGAACCTCAGGAGTGTTTGAATGAACCCGAAATCCCCCGCGCTGAAAAACCGGTTCCGCTCGCGAGGGTTTACCCTCATCGAGCTGCTGGTGGTTATCGCCATCATCGCCATTCTGATCGCGTTATTGTTGCCCGCCGTGCAGCAGGCCCGGGAAGCCGCCCGGCAGTCCCAGTGTAAAAACAATCTCAAGCAAATCGGCATCGCCATCCATACATACAACACAACTTACAAGCGGCTCCCGTCTTCCGGCGAAAGCACGGATGAGAAAAACATCACGCGCAAGATGTTCCCCGTCTCGATGCACACCGCGATTTTGTCCTTCGTGGACCAGGCGGCGATCTTCCAGCGCTGGAACAAAGAAGTCCACTACACCAACGCCGCCAACCAGACGCTCGCCAAGACGCCGATTTCCATCTATCTGTGCCCGTCGAACGCGACCACCCAAGTCGACGGCCTGGGCTACGGGAACACCGACTACATGCCGGTCGCCTATGTAGACATCGACCCGGTCACCGGATTGCGGAATCCGAGCGGCGGGGGCAGTTTGGGGGCCGACCGCGGCGGGGCCTTGGGCTTCTGTAACCCCATGGCGTATGTCGTGGACGGGCTGAGCAATACCGTGCTGGTGATCGAAGACGCCGGTCGGCCCACTCAAACGGCCGGGCATTACAACCAGGGCGCACGGCTCTTGGGCGGCAGCGGTTTTGGCATCGATCAGAGCCAGTTGTTCGCCACCGCCGACCAGGTCCCCGGCTCGTTTGGCGGGCCCTATGGGGCTCCCAACCGCTGGGCCGACCCGGACAACGGCAGCGGCGTGTCCGGACCCCCCAACTTGGGATCGGGTTCCAACAACATCATCAACAACAACCCCACTCCCGACGGCGGCCCCGCGGGATGCCCTTGGGCCACAAACAACTGCGGCCCCAACGATGAGCCGTTCAGCCAGCACACCGGCGGCTGCCACGCTCTGTTGGGCGACGGGAGCGTGCACTTCATTTCCGAAAACATCAACCGCCACACCATCCGCCGCCTCTGCAATCCCAAGGACAAAGAACCGCTCGGCGCGTTCTAGTTTCCAGGCCACAAAAGCCTACAGAGGCCACATAGGGACAAAGTGAAAAACAGAGCGGAGAGCCGATTCCATGTGCGGCTCTCCGCTCTCTGTTTTTTGCCTTCCCCTTTGTGGCCTTTGCTCCTTTGCGGCCTGTGCCCCGCAAGTCTACTGTTTTTACCGTTGACAAATACGGTTTTATCCGTATTATCGGAAGCATGGCAAAAGAACGCATTCGCAACGGGATGGGATGGTGATCGATATGCCCAGGCCCAAGACGCAACATCCGACGCCGGCGGAATTGGAGATTCTCAAGATTCTCTGGGACTCCGGACCTTTGACGGTGCGCGACGTGATGGAAGAGCTGCGGGAACGCGACAAGGATCGGGCCTACACATCGGTGATGAGTTTGCTCAACGTGATGGCCGACAAGAAACTGCTCTCGCGGACGAGGCGGGGCCGGGCGTTTTTGTACGCCGCCAAGCTGCCCCGCGAGAAAACCCTGTCCGGCATGGTGGGCGATTTGTGGAAGCGGGCCTTCGACGGCTCGACGAGTTCGCTGGTCACGCATTTGCTCAATCAGGCCAGCCCCAGTGAAGAGGAACTCGACGCCATCCGCGAAGCGATTGCCGCTTATGAATCGCACCGGGAGGACATCCCATGAGCGGACCCGCGTTTTTCGCGCAGCCCCTCTGGCCGAGACTGGCGGCGATGCATCTGCACTTCCTGTGGCAGGGTCTGTTGATCGCGTGGCTGTATTGGACGGTCGTCAAACTCTTCGCGGTGCACTCCGCCCGCGCGCGGTATGCCCTCGGCATGGCGGGCTTGTTAACGATGCCCGCCGCGATGGCCGCGACTTTTTGGCTCGTCGAAGTTCCGCAGCCAAAGGACAGGGCACCGGCGACTTTGGCGATTCTCTCCAAAGAAGAACATCCGCTGGCAAATCCGCTGGATGACTCTTCGGGCAGTGCGCGGAACGATTCGTTCCAGCATGTTCAATCTGAAGGCCCCGTCACCCTAACCGGACACCGCCCGCAGGGTGGCTCTCCCAAGGGGAGAGGGGACCAGAATCAGGAATCCCTTTCGTCGCCGGCATCCAAACCTTCAGCGAAATTGGCACCGACAGCTTCAACGTTTCAGGAGCCTTCGCAGACGGAATCTCAAAATCTGCTGACGCCTATGCTACTCGGCGGTTGGTTTTTGGGGGTGATGATTTTCGGGATGCGGTTGTTGGGCGGAGTGGGCACGGTGCTTTGGTGCCGCTGGTCTTCACTGCCCGTCACCGATCTCCAATCCCTGAAACTGTTGGAGCGTTTATCGCATCAACTCGGCTTGGCCCGTCCGCCGCGATTGGCGGCCTCGTTCCAAGCCGGCGATGCCTTTTCGCTGGGACTGTTCCGGCCGATGATTGTGCTTCCGGCGGCGTGGCTCTTGAAGCTTCCGCCCGGCGTTTTGGAATCCGTCTTGGCCCACGAGCTCGCGCACATCCGCCGCTTTGATGCGTGGGCGAATTTGTTTCAGCGGGTGTTGGAAGCCTGGCTGTTTTATCACCCAGCCGTGTGGTGGCTTTCGCGGCAGATGGACCGGGAACGCGAAAAGTGTGCCGACTTCTGGGCGGCGTCTCTCACGGGAGACCCTTTGCAATATGTGAAAACGCTGGCGGTCGTCGCGGAGCTTCAAACCGCGAACCGCCCGGCGAAACTTGTTGGTCCGATCCTGGCAACTGGAATGGGAGGTAAGAACATGGTGCTGCTCGAACGTGTTCGGCATATTTTAGGCGACACCCCGCGGACGGGCGCGGCGTCGCGGCTTCTCGCGGGCGCGTTGGTGCTCGCGATCCCGGCGGGCTTGTGGGTGGGGGCGATGATGCTCCCCGCCAAAGCCGCGGGCGATGATGACAAGCTCGTGGCCCAAGCCGACGACGATGAAGACGGCGACCGCGAGCGCGGCGACAGGGAACGCGGCGATCGTGACCGGCCTGACGCTCGGCGCGACGGCGACCGGCCGCGCGGTGAAGGTCCGCGCGACGGCGATCGGCCGCGCGGTGAAGGTCCGCGCGACGGCGACCGGCCGCGCGGTGAAGGTCCGCGCGACGGCGACCAGCCGCCGCGCGAAGGCGCAGGACCGCGCCGGCCTCCGCAATTCCCGCCGCGTTCGCGTGACGGCGCAGGACCGCGGGGACCGTTCCCGCCGGGAGTGCGCGGTTTCCGCCGGGATGGAGAAGGTCCGCGGGAAGGCGAAGGCCCGCGCGACGGCGATCGGCCCCGCGGTCGCGAAGGCGATTTCCGGCCCGGCCCGCAAGGGGAATTGCTCGAAGCCATCCGCGATCTCCGCCGCGAAGTCGAACAACTCCGCCAGGAAGTCCGTGAACTCCGCGAAGCCCGCGGCCCCCGTCCCGGCGTCGGCCCGATGCGTGAAGGCGGCGTCCGGCTTGAGCTTCGCAAGGGCGAACCGCCCCGCATTGTCCGCCCCGAAGTCCGACGCCCCGAACGGGAAGGCGAACGCCGCGAAGGGGCGGAACGGGAACGGGAAGGCGAACGCCGTGAAGGCGCGGAACGGGAACGGGAAGGCGAACGCCGTGAAGGCGCGGAACGAGAACGCGAAGGCGAACGCCGCGAAGGGGCCGAGCGGGAAATCAAAGGCGAAGGCCAGCGATTCCGAATCGAGATCCGTGAAGGCGGACGCGCTCGCGTCAGTCGCGAAGGGGCCGAAGGCGAACGCCGCGAAGGGGCCGAGCGCGAAGGCGATCAGGAACGCCTCGAAAAAGCCCGTGAAGAAGCTCGCGAAAAGCGGGAAGGCGACCGCGAAGAAGAAGGCGATGATGATGATGGCGACGATGATGAAAACGCCGAGAAGCCCAGCGCCGCCGCCGAAGCAGCTTTTGTTTTTCCGAGACTCGATAAAAACAATGACAAGACGCTCGACCAAGAAGAATGGGGGGCCAGCAATGCCATCCGCAAAGGATTTCAAACACGGAGCATTCAGCTATCTTTCCCCGTCGATTTCAAAACCTTTCTCGCGCGCTATCCTCGAGAACGCATTGTTCCCAGGATGCGTTTGCGAGAGTAATAATCTCTGAATCCTCCAATAATAACTCAAACTGTAAGCGTTTGGGTGGCTGGGCGCAAATTCCCCTTGGAGTAAGGCTTGAACTGTGAATGCTGGGGCTATGGCCGAGCGAGAAAAATTTCACACGGCCCCAGACCTCAAATCTGCTTTTTCCTTGGAATATTCCATTGCGCCCCAGCCACCCGCCCGCCCGTTATCCGCGGGAACGCATTGTCCCCGCATTGCGTTTGCCCGAAGAATGATTTCTGAGTCGAAGCTCCAAAACCAACAACTCACCCCAGCGGCGAGATTCCGCTGGGGTGAGTTTTTCTACGGGGACCTATTACACATCTCGAATTCGAGCTTCGACATTCGTCGGCGCGCATCATAGCGATTGCCAACAACCGGCCGGCTTACGCCGGCCGCCCGCCTGTTTTCCATTCGTTGAGAATTTCCGCCGCGGCGCGGTTGCCTTGGTAGAACGCCTCTTCAAACAGCGCAAGCCCGCTGAGGTCGGAGTGGGCGAAGTGAATGCCCCGGAATGGTTTCGCGGCCTCGCTTCGTGCGGTGCTCCAGGCGAAACCGGGAACGGGGCGAACCATTGCATGGCCCCAGCGCATCACATCCAACCGCTCCGTCAGATTGCGAATCTCCGGATGGGCGGATGCGATGTCGGCGAGCGCGATCTCCGCCCATTCTTCGCGGTTGGCGCTCAGCAATCGCTCGCGGGCCTTAAGGGGATTCTCGTCGCACAGCGGATAATACCACGTAAACACCGTCGGCCCGTAATCCAGTCCCCGCTGATGCGTCGCGGAAACGTAGCCCAAGGATTGGCTTTGGTAAAATACATTGTCCCAGCACAAGGGAAAGCCATTGTCCTCGGCGGGCCGGTCCTTCAGAATCAAATTCGCCACCGCCCAGGAACCGTAACCAAAGGATTTAATGTGCCCAGGTGGCTTGTCGCGGTAAGGCCGGAGGATGTAAGGCACCAAAAACTGCGGGGCCGCGAAGATGACGCGGTCGGCATGAAGGCCGCGGGCGTTTGTGCCTTCGTGGTTTATGGCAATCACATCCACGCCGGGTTTTCCGTCCCGCTCGACCGGGTTGACATCCAGCACCGCCCAGCCGGTTTCCAGGCGATCCTTCAAACCGGCCATAAGATGCTTCACAATCCGCCCGTTGCCTTCGGGCCAGGTGATGAACGGCCGCGTGGGTTGGCCCGGTTCGGGCTTGCGGGAGACGAAATAAAATACCCCGGCCCAGGCGCTGGTTTGATCCAAATGCAGTCCATAATCATCCCGGCACGCATAATCCACCCACCAGCGGAGCTTGGGCGAATCCCAGCCTCGCTGTTTGAGCCAATCCGCCATGCTCAGCCGATCGAGCCCCGTGACCTCGGCATCATCGGAACTCAGCGCCCGCGGCAGCGCGAACGCCCGCCGGCCTCGCTCGTCCCGCCAACCGGCCCAGCGGTCGATCTCTGCCTGGAACGCCTGGAACTGCCGAAGGTCGTCTTCAGAAGCATCAATGCCCGGATACAGACCCTCGTACCACTTCCCCTGATAAAAGATTCTTTCCTCTGGATCCCGGCAGAGGAACTGCTCGGCCACGATCGGATCGCCGCCGTCGGACCGGCCTTCCAGAATGTGCATTTCCTCCAACAGCTCGACCAAGTCGGGATTGTCTTTCGTCGGGGCCGGGAGGTAATGGGCTCCCCAGGGATATTGGACCACGGCTTCTTTGGATTTCCCGAACTGCGACGTGCCCCCAGGCTGTGGTTCGAGTTCCAGGATCGAGAAATCCTCGACCCCGCCCCGCCGGAGTCTGCGGGCCGCGGACAATCCCGCCATGCCCGCTCCGACGATCACCACTTTCCGCCGTTGCCAGTTTTCTTCGGGAACCTCCGCCCGAAAACCATCCCGCAGCCGATGTCCAATCCCCACGGAAGCCCCGACCAATTCGCCCGGCGGAATGGGAACCGCTGCGTTCCCGCTCCGCCGGCATCCCGCCATCGCGATCGGCAGTCCTAAAAATGCGGTGAGTAGCTCGCGGCGATTCATTGGTTAATAACTCTAACTGTAAGCGTTTGGGTGGCTCGGGCGCAGATCCCGTTTGGAATCAGGCTTGTTGGGAATGCTGGGGCTGTGGAAGGCGAGAAAAATCTAATACGGCCCCAGGCCTCACATCTCCTTTTTCCTTGGAACATTGCTTTGCGCCCAGCCACCCCTGCCGCGATCAGCAGTACCAAAAATGCGGTGAGTAGCTCGCGGCGATTCATTGGTTAATAACTCTAACTGTAAGCGTTTGGGTGGCTGGGGCGCAGATCCCGTTTGGAATCAGGCTTGTTGGGAATGCTGGGGCTGTGGCCGGGCGAGAAAAATCTCACACGGCCCCAGGCCTCACATCTCCTTTTTCCTTGGAACATTGCTTTGCGCCCCAGCCACCCCCTGCCGTTCGGGTGATTTCTCGAACAGTCCAAAGAACGGGAAGCGAACCCAAGGCGGGCTTTGTGCTTCTATTCTTGCAAAGTCCGCGGGCGAGGCAAACGGAATCCCCGCCCGGATTTGCGGGGGCCGGTTTTGCTCACTAAACTTTCCCAATGGATTGATGGCTTTCTTTGACATCGACGAAACCAGGAGGCTTACGCCTCCCGCTCGCCTTACTCCTGACCTCTGAACCACTATGCCCCGATACGATGCGAAGCGGATTGAACCCAAATGGCAAGCCTATTGGGAACAGCACGAAACTTTCAAACTTCCCGATGTTGTCCCCACCGGCGAGTCGGCCGGGCGGGGCAAGTTGTACGTCTTGGATATGTTTCCCTACCCTTCCGGCGAGGGGCTCCACGTCGGGCACCCGGAAGGCTACACCGCCACGGACATCGTCTGCCGGTATCAGCGGATGCGCGGCAAACACGTGCTGCACCCGATGGGTTGGGACGCCTTCGGACTCCCCGCGGAGCAGCATGCGATCAAAACCGGCACCCCGCCCCGCGAAACGACTTACAAAAACATCGCCAACTTCCGCCGGCAGCTGAAGATGCTGGGCTTCAGCTACGATTGGAGCCGGGAGTTCTCCACGACCGACTCCGATTATTTCCGCTGGACGCAGTGGATCTTTCTGGAACTCTTCGACACCTGGTACGACCGGGAGTTGGAATGGACCGGACCGGACGGCAAAAAACGCCGAGGCCGGGGCCGGCCGATTTCCGAATTGCCGATCCCCGATGATGTAAAGAAAACCGGCGAGCGGGCGGTGCGGGAATATCAGGATGCCCACCGCCTCGCTTATCAGCACAACGCTCCCGTCAATTGGTGCCCGGCCCTGGGCACCGTGCTCGCGAACGAGGAAATCATCGACGGCAAAAGCGAACGCGGCGGGCATCCCGTCATGCGGCTTCCGCTCCGCCAGTGGATGCTCCGCATCACCGAGTACGCCGACCGCTTGATCGAAGACCTGGACGAGTTGGATTGGCCCGAGTCCGTGAAACTCCTCCAGCGAAACTGGATCGGCAAAAGCGAAGGGGCGGAGGTCGATTTCTTCATCGGCGCGGCCGGCACGCCCGCCGACCAGTTGCCCGCCGCCTTTGAGGAATGGAAATCCACCCGTCAAAAAACCGGCTTCCCCAAACAGCCGGGCGAAGAGGTCTTGCGGGTTTACACGACCCGGCCGGACACCTTGTTCGGGGCGACCTATATGGTGATGGCTCCCGAGCATCCCTACGTCGATCGCTTAACCACGCCGGACCAAAAGGCAGCCGTCCGCGCCTACCGCGAAAAAGCCGCGACGAAAAGCGACCTCGACCGCACCGATTTGGCGAAGGAAAAAACCGGCGAGTTCACCGGGGCCTATGCGATCAACCCCGTAAACGGGGAGCAGATTCCGATCTGGATCGCCGACTATGTCCTCATCAGCTACGGCACCGGTGCGATCATGGCCGTGCCCGCGCACGATTTGCGGGACTGGGAATTCGCGGTGACGTTCAGTTTGCCGATCGTTCCCGTCGTCCAACCGCCGGCCGATTACCAGCCGAGCAAGGAGGAACAAGAACTCGCCCGCGAAATCGACGGCGAAGAAAAAACGCCTTTCGCCGGGCAAGGCCAGGCCATCAACTCCGGCGAGTTTAACGGCCTCGCGACCGCCGACTTCAAACAAAAAATCACCGCCGACTTGAGCGTACAGGGCTTGGGGCAGAAGGCGGTCAATTTTCGGCTCCGGGATTGGCTGTTCTCCCGGCAGCATTATTGGGGGGAGCCGTTTCCGATCTGGCACGAGTTGGACGAGACCGGCGAGCCGACGGGTTTGCTCCGAACCGACACCGCAAGCGAGTTGCCGATCACCTTGCCGGAAATGAAGGAGTGGGGGCACACCGGCAGCCCCGAGCCGCCGTTGTCGCATGCCCCGGAAGATTGGCTCTATAAAACTGCAGACGACGGTGTGAAATTGAAGCGGGAGACCAACAGCATGCCGCAGTGGGCGGGCTCGTGCTGGTACTACATCCGCTTCGCCGACCCGAAAAACGACCAGCGGTTGATCGATCCCGCCAAGGAAAAGTATTGGCTCCCGGTCGATCTTTACATCGGCGGGGCCGAGCACGCCGTGCTGCACCTCTTGTACGCCCGCTTCTGGCACAAGGTGCTCTTCGACCGCGGGCATTTGACGAAGCCCGAGCCGTTTCAAAAGCTCGTGAACCAGGGCATGATCCTGGGCGAGCCACGTTATGAGGTTTATATTCGTACTGGCGAGAAGCTTCAAAAGAAGATTTATGTTTCTGCCGAAATCGCTGGTGAGGAAGGCAGAGAAACTGGAGGTGATTTTGAAGTTGTCGAACTCGAAGATGGTTCAAGTTACTACAAGGGACAATTTGAAAGTATAGACATTCCGAATGAACAGGTCATTTCGAAGCACGGGGTTCCCTATTGGAAAGATGAAGAAGGAAAAGAGTACCAATTGGTAGCTCGCGCCGAAAAAATGTCCAAATCTCGCGGCAACGTGGTAAACCCGGACGAAGTCGTCGCCGGCTACGGGGCGGATGCGCTGCGGCTTTATGAGATGTTCATGGGACCTTTGGAGCAAATGAAGCCCTGGAGCATGAAAGGCGTGGAAGGCGTGGCCCGCTTCTTGGGGCGGGTGTGGCGGATGATCGTCGATGAGCGGTCCGACGAGATCCAACTCGCGGAGGCGGTGCAGGATGTCGAACCCGATGAAGAGCAAGAACGCGTGCTGCACAAGACGATCAAAGCTGTCACCGAGGATATTGAAAAGCTCAGTTTCAACACGGCCATCAGCCGGATGATGGAGTTCACGAACGCCCTCAGCCCGGCCGAGCCGCGGCCGAAGTCGGTGCTCGAGCCGTTCGTGCTCCTCTTGTCGCCGTTCGCTCCGCACCTCGCGGAAGAGCTTTGGGAAATCCTCGGCCGCGAACAGACCTTGGCCTACGAACCCTGGCCGAGTTTTGATGAAAGCAAAATCGCCGAGGACACGGTGGAGATCCCGGTGCAAGTCAACGGCAAACTCCGCGGCAAGGTCCAAGTCCCCGCCGATGCCGACCAGGCCACGATCCAAAAAACCGCCGAAGCCGACGAGACGATCGCGGGCTACGTCGAAGGCAAAACCGTGGTGAAAGTCGTCGTGGTTCCGGGGCGACTGGTGAATTTCGTGGTGAAGGGATGAATCGCGGATCGACCTAAGGTGCCTCGCTGATCTCTGCTTCGGGTTGTCCGGGGTAAGCTGGGGAAAATTCGACAATCGGCCGGGAAAAGATGCTGGAATTGCCGGCCAGGGCAAAAAATCATTTCCGGTTTGGGACACGAACGGTTATCTTAGTTAGAATAAGGGCGAGCCCTGTTTCTCGGGTTTGTTGAAGCCGGCCCCAATCTCCCATCCCTGACCCCCAATTGCCGCCTGGAGACGAAGCCCCCAATGGACGTTGCCTTGTATGAAAAGTTGTTGGACGCTGTGCGGTCGGACTTGGATGAGTCGGCTCCGAAACTCGCCGAGATCCAGTCGGTGACGACCTTCCTGGAACGCCGAATGGAAACCGCCTCGGATGCGGACAGCTACCAAAACGTGCTGAACGACCTCTCGGCGGACATCCAGCGCGAGAATCACAGCGTCGCGGAACTGGAGCGGATCGATCGCTTCGTGAGCGGGAAATTGGGCAAACCGGCCCGGGCAGCCTCGGCCGCGGTCCCCGCGCCGGCGGAACGTCCCCGCAGCCAGCCGAAACCCGCGAATCCCGCAAAAAAAGAGCCCGCTCCCAAACCTCCGCAAAAAAACGAGGAAGACACCAAAGACGAACCCGGCCCGCGATTGGAAGATTTGCCCAGCGACCGGAGCGGGATGACGATTGAATTCGGTCCCGACGGCTTCCCGATCAACAGCGCCCCCAAGGGCAAATCCTCAAAAGACGCCAGAAAAACCGCCGTCCCCGAAGGAGCCACCATCAATTTCGGTCCCGATGGTTTTCCAATCGACGTCCCCGGTTCCAAGAAGTAAGGATCGCCAAGAATATAACTTCAGCATTTGGGATGAACAGGCGAGCGGGGGGCGTAAGCCCCCTGGTTTTGTTAAATGGTTCAAAAACTGAAGTTGTTTTCTTGGCGGTCCTAAACAGCTTCCAAATCGGCCGGCAAGGTCAGCTTGCCGGTTTTTTATTGGGCCAAGTGCTCCCCGGGCAACAGCACTGGCAGGCAATTCTGGGCCGGTTTGCGCGTGACTTTGGGGCGGATTTCTGAAAAAATCGAAGAATTGTAAACAAATCCCACTGCAACTTGGCTCTTTCTATTGCCGTGGACACGACCAACTCTTCTCAAATCACCACCGAATTGCGCCGCTGTGCCGTCCGCCTGGCACGGGACGGGATCGTTGCGCTCGAGGAGATTTATGACCTGGTGGGGCCTCGGCTCGTCCGCTACGCCTACACGCTCACCCGGCACCACGACGATGCGGAAGACGCGTTCCAGGCGGCGATGGTTCGGCTCGCCCGCTATCCCCAGGCATTAGAGCGGGCGACAAATCCTTGGGCCTATTTTCTTCGGGTGGTACGGAACGAAGCTCTTCGCCTCACCCAAAAACGGGCGGGTACGTGCGCGTTGCCCGTCACGGAAGTCGGCAGCGAAGATCCGCCGCCGCTTGACGAGTACGAAGTCAAACGCTCCGTTCGCCTGGCGGTGGAAAAGCTGCCGCCCAATCAATCGGAAGTGATCGTGTTGAAGATTTGGGAGGGCATGACGTTTTTGGAGATTGCCGAGGTGTTGGGAGAGTCCCCCAACACCGTCGCCAGCCGGTATCGTTACGGGCTGGAAAAGCTGACCCGCTTGCTCCAAGGTTTGTCCAGCGAGGTGTCGCGCGATGTCTGAATGGACCGACCCGGACCGCGAATTTTTTGATCCCGAGCGGGAATCGCTCGCCGAGGTGGAAGACTTGCTGCGGTTGGCGGCCGACGACCTGCCGACGGTGCGTTCGGGCCTTCGGGCGGAGATTGTCACCCAGGCGCAGAAATCGCAGCGGGAACTCCGCGTTCAGCACATGCTCTGGGGCGGCTTGGCGGTGGCCTTGTTGTTTTTCGGCGGACTGGTGTGGTGGCCGATGTCGCTGAATTCCACGTTGGCCTTCAACTTCGAACCGCGGACCGAGCCGGAAAAACCGAGCGTCCATGCCTCGATGAATTCCATGGATTGGGACCTCCTGGAATTTAAGATCCAACTCCGCCGCCTGGAAATCCTGCGAAACGCCTTCTAGTTCCCCCGCCCGTGAAACCACCTCTCAAGGCATTTGACCGATCGCAGGCGCGGGTCCCCTTCGCTGGGGGGAATGTCCGGCCGGTTGGAGGGAATTCTGCGGCGTCTCGCCGCAAAAGTTATCTCAGTGGATAGGAATCGCGGCGTGGACCGAAAGGTCGTGCACGTTATACTGGGAGGGCTTTACGCTGTTCATGCGTCGGATGCCTGCGAAACCCATTGATGTCCGAATCCACCGATCTGACCCCTCCCATCGAGGCTTATCTTCCGGCCGCGCTCCTGAATCGGTTGGGAGCGGACGGCAACGGCACCGTTTTGCCGAGTTCCGAGACGATAACCGCGGCGGTGTTGTTTGCGGACATCTCCGGTTTTACGGCCTTGGCGGAACAGCACGCGAAAGCCGGGCCCGCCGGAGTGGAAGAATTGACGGTGCTCCTCAACGCGTACTTCGGCCGTTTGGTCGATCAGGTGACGAGTTGGGGCGGCGACGTCATCAAGTTTGCCGGGGACGCCTTGCTGGCTGTCTGGCCTTCGGACGGCTCGGACGAGGACATGGCGGCGATGGTCCGCAACGCCTCCTGCTGCGCCTTGGAGTTTCAGGACCGCGAAAGCCAGAACGCTTTGGGGATCTCGTCGGAACTCTCGCTGCGAACGGTTATCAGCGCAGGCGCGCTCAGGCTCCTGTGCCTGGGCGGACTTTTGGATCGTAGCGAGTTTCTCGCCGTCGGCGATCCGCTTCAACAAATCGCGCTCGCCATTCCCGATACCCAGCCTGGCGAAGTCGTGCTGACGTCCACCGCCTGGGCTTTGGTCGAAGACACCGGCAGGGGATCGCATAGTTCGATCTGGGCCGTGAACGTCATTTCGATGATGGAGCCGGCCACGCCCACGCCGCTCCATCGGCTTCGGCTCCCGCCGTCGCAGTTGAGCAAGCTTCAGAGTTTTGTGCCGCGAGCGATCCTAAGCCGCCTGGAAGCCCGGCAGCGGGATTGGCTGGGCGAGCTTCGCCGGGCCACGATTCTGTTCGTGCGACTGCCGGGACTTCACGAACGAACGCCGCTTTCCGCAGCGCAGTCCGCGATGGTGGCGATTCAAAAGGCGCTCTACCGCTACGAAGGCAGCGTGAACAAGTTGAGCGTCGATGAGAAAGGGGTCACGCTGCTGGCGGCGTTCGGGTTGCCGCCCTTGGCCCACGAAGACGACGCGGCCCGCGGGGCGCTCGCGGCTTTGGCGATTCATGGCGCATTGGCGGAAATCGGGTGGGCCTGCTCGATCGGCGTGGCGACCGGGCGCGTGTATTGTGGAATCGTCGGCAGTTCCATTCGCCGGGAATATACGCTGATCGGCGACACCGTCAACCTGGCCGCTCGGCTGATGACCGCCACGAACAACCAGGTGCTCTGCGATCAAGCCACGCAAAGCGATGCCGGAAAGTCGTTGACCTTCGCCGCGGGAACGCCGATTCCCGTCAAAGGCAAAGCCGAGCCGGTTCCTGTGTATTGTCCGCTGGCGCGGACTTCCGGCGGAGATCCCATCGCCTCCGGCACCAGATTGATCGGCCGCCGAAGTGAGATTCAGGATTTTCAGCGCCGGCTCGACGAGCTGCGGGATTTTCACCAAAGCCACGCGGTAATCGTCGAAGGGGAACCCGGCATCGGAAAGTCCCGCTTGACGTCGGAATTTCTGCGACTGGCCAACGAAGCGCGGGTGGCGATTTTGTACGGCCGCGGGGAAGCCATCGAATCGACAACCTCCTACTACGCGTGGCGGTCGATTTTCGAGACGGCCCGCGAACAGGCGGGTTTTGAGCACGACACCGAGGCCTGGCTCCGGGAGGTCCTCGCGTCCGAAGACAGCCGCCGGACATTTGAACCGCTGCTTCCCTTATTGAGTTCAGTGTTTATCGGCGAGTTCGGAAATCTCGAAACGCCGGGGCTGTTCGGGGGAGAGATCCGCGCGAGCAACACGCGGGACATTCTTGCGCACCTTCTGCAAGACGTCGCCGAGCGAATGCCGATGCTGATCGTCCTGGAAGATGTGCAGTGGCTGGATTCCGCATCCTGGGCGCTCTTGCGGCGGGTGGTTCACGATGTCGAGCCGTTGATAATCGTCCTCACATCGCGACCGATGCCTGCGCCTCCCCTGGAATATCGCGAACTGATCGAAGAGGGGTTGGCGACATGGATCCGATTATCGACGCTCACGGAGGAGGAAACGTGCGAATTGTTGCGGGACAAATTCGGGGTGGCGAGATTGTCTCCCGCGATTTCCCGATTCGTCCACGCCAAGGCGGAAGGGAATCCGTTCTTCGCGGAGCAGTTGGCGGCGGCCTTGCTGGAATCCGGGCGCATCGTCATCCAAGCGGACGAGTGCCGCGTCGTTTCGGAATCGGGGGAACTCAACGGTGTGGGTTTGCCGGATTCCGTTCAGGGCCTGGTGATCAGCCGGATCGACCGGCTGCCGCCGGGATCTCAATTGACGTTGAAAGTCGCGAGCGTCATCGGCCAGCAGTTTGCGTTCTCCACGCTCCGCGATGTGTATCCCATTCCCGCCAACCAGGCGGACCTTTCCACGGACATCGTCAAGACCCAGAACGCGGACCTGATTCGCCGGGAGCGGGACGAGTCCTCGCTGAGTTATGCGTTCAAGCACGCGATCGCCCGCGAGGCGGCGTATGAACTGATGCTGGGCGACCAGCGCCGCCGGCTCCACCGGGCGCTGGCGGAATGGTATGAGACGACTTATGCCGAGAGCCCGGCGCCGTACTTGTCGGTCATTGCCCACCATTGGTGCCGCTCGCAGCAAAAGGAGAAAGCCGTGACGGCCTTGGAGCGGGCCGGGGAGCAGGCGCTCATCAATTTCGCGAACGAAGAGGCGGTCAAATGTTTTTCGGAAGCGCTCGAATTGAGCGATCAAAACCCGGACACCGCCGATCGGCTTCGCCGCGCCCGCTGGGAACGAAAGCTCGCGGAAGCCGACTATTCCCTGGGTTTTTCCGATGAGTGTATCGTGCATTTGCGAAAATGTTTGCTGCTGTTGGACCGCCCGGTTCCCGGCCGGCTTTGGCGGCAGTTTTTGGCGCGCTTTCGCGGGGGATTCGGCAGTGGTTGCACCGGGCTCCCGGGGCCCCTCCTTCGCGACGGGGACGCGAGACCGATGTGGAACTGGCCTTGGCCTACGAACGGCTCGCCGAGGCCCACTATCTCAACAACGAAAGGCTGCCTTGCCTGTATGCGGTGTTTGCCGGGGTCGAGGCCGCCGAACGCGTCGGGCCGTCGCCCGAACTGGCCCGGGCCTCCGGCAACTCCTCCATCGTGTGGGGAGTTCTTGCACGACACAGAAAAGCCCGCGCCCAAGCGGAGCGCGCAAGCGCGACCGCGGCCCAACTCGGCGATCCCGCCTGCTCCGCCTGGGTCAACCAGGTTATCGGGCTATACTACGTTTCGGTGGGACATTGGACCGAGGCCGAGCGCGCGCTCGAAGCCTCGATCGAAACCGCCAACCAGATGGGCGACAAACGCCGGCGGTCTGAGAGCACTTCGATTTTGGGATTGGCGCTGTCCTATCAGGGCCGGTTTTCCGAAAGCCTGGACCGGGGCCGGCAACTCGAACGCTGGGCCGAGCAGCGCGGCGTCGCCCAGGAACACGTCTGGGGACTTAACCTGCAACTCGAAAGCCTGCTGGCCGAGCCAAATTCACAGCCCACGGACGATGCACTGGTTCGCGTTGTCGGAGTCTTGGAGAAACTGCTCTCGTCCGATTCGCGCCGGACAGGCCGGGTTCTCCGGGCCGATCTCGTCTGGGCCTGGGGATTGATCGCCCGGACGCAATGGCGGCTCGGCGCGACGGACTCCGCCCTGAGCCTCCGCGGAGATCACCGCCGGCCTGTTCGCGGAGTCGCAGCCCATCTCCTATTACATTCTTCGCGGACTGGGAGGCTGGGCCGAGGTGGAGCTTTTAGGCCTCGCTCAACAAACCCACCGCCGACAGGAATTCCAAAAGCGGGCTCGAACGGTCATCAAAGCCCTCCGTTCTTTTGCGCGAATGCACCCCATCGGATCGCCGCAGGCGCTATTTTTCCAGGCTGAATTGGATCGACTCCTCGGCCGCCGCCGGCGTGCCGGGCGCCGGTTCGAAAAATCCCTTCAAGCCGCCGCCAGATTGGGAATGAACTTTGACGAGCTTCGGCCCGACAAGAACTGGCCCGGCCGGATCACCCAACCCCTTGAATTCCCGCTTCGGAAATCCGCAAAGCGGCAACCCTTCATTCGAGAAGCGTTAAACGCCAATTGCGAGAGACAGGACTCGAACCTGCACGAGCTATGCCGGTCTCTGCCGCGGGTGACGGCGGGCAAGTATCCGGTGTATGAGAAGCTGCTGAGGCCGATTGCGGCGGAGGTGGATTGGGGGCGGCAGAGGGAGATGTGGGCTGCGCTTGCGGAGTTCGATGAGTACGCAGCGGGCGAACGGCGATGCTTGGCGACATTACCAAGGACAACGGGCGAGTCGGGGTGCGTCAATTCCCCTCGCGCGTCGAACACGACGACCTTCGACCTCGGTATCGAAAGCCCGTCCATCTATTTGTCGGCTTTACGGTTTAGCAGGCGGGCGATTGTCTTTTCGAGATCCTTTTTGGGAATCGGATCCCACGACCCGGCCTTGCTGATCCACAACGATCAGCGTCGGCCACTCGACGACGCCGAAGCGCCGGCTGGTTTGGCCGGAGTATTCCGCCCCGATGACCGGGCGGTCTATCACGGTCATGAAAGGGAGTTCGCGATTGTTCCAGGACTTTTTCTGGCACGATTTCATTTGCCGGTCTAAGTCCTCGAACGTCTTGAGATCGGGTGTGTGGACCGACAGCCACTCGACCGGTCGGCCGCGGAATCGATCGGCAATCTCCATCAACTCCGGCATTCCGGCAATGCAGGGTCCGCACCATGTTCCCCAGAAATCGAGGACAACGACTTTCCCACGGAGTTTCTCCCAGTTCGTCTCCTGTCCTGACCTCCATTGCACATCCAACTTGGGGGCCGGCTTGCCCTTCAGCGCGGCCGTTCCCGCGGGGGAAACCGTTTTGGTGCCGAGATCCAAATCCTTTCGTCCGGCGGCCACAGAGAAGGGAATCTTGAACCCCGCATGAAGAGACGTCTGCGGACTCGCCAGCACGTAGTCCCCCGGAGGAAGCCGAATTTCAAAATCAATCCGCAGACCTTTGGGCGTCAACGCCTTTCGGGGGGAGAGCCAGCCGATGGACTCGCCGTGGGACGTTTCCAGCCCGATGCCGACATTTACGAGTTCTGCCGTTTCCAAGAAAAGACAATGCCCCTGCACGTCGCAGACGGGTTCAAGCACCAGTGTCTTAGGCTCGCCAAGTTTGCGGGCCGGAACAAACGCGATCGCCATCTTGTCCCGATTCGGATTCACAGCGATGTACGAAACCAAGGCGTCGTTGCGGCGCAATGTCAGATTCGTTTTGAGCCTAAAGTGGCCGTCCGCGCCGCTCCAATCCTTATCCTTTCCATTCCAATCCCGGTCCGGGACGTGGGTGATTCCATCAGCGCGAATCTGAAGATGCTCGTGCGTGATCCAGGCGTCCGCAACCGGATTTCCCTGTTCGTCCACAACGATTCCGGGCGACAGCGGGACCATGATTGCCCGTAGTTTGTTCACGTTCCCCATGATCCACGTCACCGGACGAAAGCCGTCGGCGGTGATCTGCACCGTCACGTTGTCCGCCGGGGCCTTTGCCGACCGGGCCACGCCTTGGGCGTCGGTCCTCATGAGATCGTGATTGCGCAAGCGGGTGGCCGGCAGTTTCACAGAGGCTTGGGGAATCGGTTTGCCGACCACATCAACAACGGTGACCGTGATTTCGCGGGTCTTCGCAGGGAGCGGAGGCTCGGCTTCCGCTTGACCTTGCACGCGAACTTTGGCCCCCTTGGGAATTTCAATGTGAAATTGCTTCTCGTCAACGTCGCGGCCGTATTTCTCCGAGAGAACCTTAAAATCCATGGAATACTTGATTTTCGGGTCCGCGATTTCCTTGTCCCTCCAATCCCGGTAGCGGTGTGTTCCTTCGGCGACGCGCCACAGCTTTCCGTGCGGGACGAACTTCGTGACTTCCCATTCGTCGAACCAAAACTTGTCTTTCGCATCCATATACCGTTGCAGCCGGATGGGCTGCCAGGCATGGGCACGGCTCAGCCACAGGACATACTGTGTGTTCCAGTGCGGTTTTCCAAACACAAACGTCAGCTTCGCGTCGCCGTTGTCCCAGGCCAGATCCACCGCCTCTTCGTCCTCTTTGAAGGCCTCCGAAAACAGTTCCCCCCTGCCATACATCGAGAGGCAGAGCACACCAAGCAGCGGCTCGGCGGATAAATAGTTGAAGATGTCGTTCTGCCGGTTGTTGATGTAGTATTCCGTGTCCGTGACGCCGTTGATGGTCACCGAACTCGGCGATCTCTGAACGATCTGCTGGCCATCGCTGAACCGTTCGTACGGACCTTGTTCGAGTTCATCGTCCACGAAGATCGTTTCCTTACTCCTCCAAATCCGTTTTGCGAGCTGGGCGTATTCCATTAGCTTTTGATGCTTCCGCCCGTCCGCCCTGAGGTTCCGCGCCTTCTCCTGAGGAGTCAGATCGTCGGGGAAGCGAAACGTCTCCATGACCTGGACCTCGAACGGGAAGTACCTCTGCTCGTAGGCCGCCATTTCCTGAATCAGGTCGTGCAGCGTCGGGTTGGCTGGAGCCGGCCTGGTCTCGGCGATTGCGGGTCTCACGGCGGCGCTCCGCGGTGAATCGCCGGTTGGTCTATCGGACGTTTTGACTTGAACCTGGGCGAAGAGAACCGTCGCCGTCATCAACAGCGAAGCCACGGCCACTCCGATCAGCGCATGCGGGGTCAACCAAAGCCGCTTGGAGGCCGGCGGCGCAAGGATTCGTTGGATGCGTCTCTCCAGTTGTCGGGCGGGCGACGAACCGATGCCGAGCGTCGCCGGCACGGGCGGCCCCTCAGCGGCTCGCTCCGCGATCGAAATCAACGTGGCCGCGTAGTTTCCTGGATCGATGTGTTCCCGAAGCGCAATGTCGTCGCAAATCTGCTCGCGCAAGTCGGCGAGTTGACGGTTCACGAGGCACACGAGCGGATTCCACCAATAACCGATTTGCGCGATTTGCTGAAGCAGACTGATCCACAAATCTCGCCGCGCAATGTGGGCCATTTCGTGCAGCAGGACCGCGCGCCATTGCTCCTTCGACAGGCTCGATTCGATGCCTGCCGGTACGACGATCCGAGGGTGAATCAGGCCGACCGTCACTGGGGTCGGCAAACAGTTCGAACACTGGACGCCGACTTCCTTGCGCAACCCCATTTCCTTTGCGGCCCAGCGCGCCGCGACAGCCAAAAGCGGACTGTCCGAGGCGGTGAGCGTTTGCCTCCAGACCTTCAAGCGAACGAGGCTCAGTATAAAACGCAAGCCGCCAACCGCAATGCCGACGAACCAGATACCGCACAGCAGGCTGCCCAGCATTCGCACCCAGTCCGCGGCAGTGACTGTAGGCTCTTCGTGGGCGGGTGATCGCGGGGGCGAATCGGGAACCGCTGCGACTCGCCGGACGACGGGAGGTTCGGCAACCACCGGCCGGTTGGGATTGGTGTCAGCCACCGGAATGGGGATCGGATTTGACGCCGGCGATTCCTGGCTGTTTGCTGAGGGAATCAGGCGATTTGGCTGCGAGCCGGCTGTTGGCTCCACCCGATCCGCGGTCGCCGAAACTCCGAAAGCCCAAATCGCGGGAGGGTGAAACAAGGGAACGACAAGAGGAGCCAGAAGGCTGATGACGATTGCCGCGACCAGCACCGCATGACGGGCAGGCAGGGACCAGGTGCGGCGGCGACTCAACAGGATCGCGAGGGCGCATGCCGCCGCCGATGCGAGGGCCGCATTCAAACATCGAACAAGAAACGGCGTGGATACCAACAGGTCTGAAAATGAGGACATTACGATTCTCCTCTTTTGGATGTCGATCCCGTTTCTTTCTCGTGAATCAGGCGCTTCAGCCGTTTGATATCCGACTGGGAAATCCGCTGGGAACCGAGAAGACTCATCACCAGATTCGCCGCCGATCCGTCGAAGAACTCCTCGAGAAACTCCGCCGCCAACTGCGCTTCGGCCGACGGGCGAGGGACAGCCGCGGCATACCGATACACCCCTTGATCTTTGCCGCGATTCAGCCAGGCGCGCTTTGCCAGACGATCGACAAGATTGAACACGGTGGTCCGGCTGACATCGCGGCCCGCGCGAATCGCCTCCCAGATTTCCCCGATCGTCAGCCCCTGGGCCGAGTCCCAGATCAGTTGCATAATCTCGAACTGGACCGGGGTCAGTTTTCCTTCGGGCGTTCCCATAGTGTGTCTCCCAAATGTGCCGATGACCGAGCGCCGACATGCGTCGTTACAAGCCATCGTATCATTGTCGACACATGTCGTCAATCGTCGAATTGAGAGATTTTCTATGGCTGAAAATAGTCGCCGCCCCCCCGCCCGCTCGGACTCAGTCAACCATCATGGGACTTGGGGAACGGTACGCTGAGGTTGCTATCCCCCGGCCAGGTGACTTCCCGAGTCGCAGCGGTCACATCGACCGACGCGATTTCTGTCTGGAACCGTTGCACGTCGGCTTCTCCACTTCCGAATGCGGGTGGTAGGAAGATACCGCGCGGTCCCTCACAAGAACCGGCCGGCCAATTCGAGAGGGTTTCCGGGTTTCCCACCGTCGCAGAGATGCCAGCCACGATCATCCCCGGCAAAGGCATGGATTTCGTCGACAATCACGACCCGCAAGTTCGCCACACGTGGCGTAAGATTGGCCCGTGCCGCGTTCGGTTGGCCGATTGTTTTGACGGACGAAGAACAGTTCGCCAAATGGTTTCTCGCCATTGTTTCGCAATCGCGGTTTCCGAAGTAGGATGATGATCGAACTCCTCATTCTCAACTTCTGCTGAATGTCCCATTTTTACGGGAGGGCCAAGTCCTGTGACCATTTTCAATTGCATTTTGCTGCATTCGCTTCGCTACGGATTCCTGTTCAATCTTCTGCTGACCTCTTCGAGCATTATGGCTCAGACAGCGACGCTGCCGGACCCGAGAGCAGACACGCTATCGTCGGATGTCTGGCGGCGGGAGCACCGCATCATCGACGTGCATCAACACATCGAAGACAGGCCGGAGCGGTTGAAACGTGCGATTGGGATTCTGGATCGATCTGGCGTTGGCATGGGCGTGATTCTTGGGGCAGGCACAGTGACGTCGAAAGACGGCAAACCGTCGAGTTTCCAGAAGGCGCGCGAGCGATCGGAAAAACTTTACCCCGGCCGGTTCATGCACCACATGCTTCTGGACTATGCAGGCTGGGATGATGCGGACTGGAGTGAGCGGGCGGTCAAGCAAATCGAGGACGGCCATCGTTTGGGCGCAGCCGGATTGAAAGAATTCAAACGGCTCGGGCTGTTCCTGAAGGATGGCAGCGGGAAACTCATTCGCATCGATGATGAGAAACTTGATCCCGTTTGGCGACGATGCGGTGAACTCCACATGCCAGTCAGCATTCACGTGGGTGATCCGAAGGCGTTCTGGCTTCCGTACAACAAGACAAATGAGCGTTGGACGGAACTCAAGGATCACCGCAGTTGGTGGTTTGGCGATCCAGCCAAATATCCCCCCCGCATGGAACTGCTTGAAGCGTTGAATCGAGTCATTGAACGTCATCCTCGGACCACGTTTGTTCGTGTCCACTTCGCAAATAATCCCGAAGACCTGGACTGGGTCGACGCGGCATTGAAACGTTATCCGAACATGTATGTCGATCTTGCGGCACGAATTCCTGAACTCGGTCGACACGATCCGGCCAAGGTGCGAGGCCTGTTTGAAAAGTATCAGGACCGGATTCTGTTTGCGACAGACTTTATGGTTTACAACAAGTTAATTTTGGGCTCCGGGGGAGATGCGGAAAATCCGACCGACGACGATGCCGTCGTCTTTTTCATGAAGTGCCGGCGATGGTTGGAAACGGATGATCGCGATTGGGCTCACATGACGCCGATTCAGGGCAACTGGCTGATCAGCAGCATCAATCTGTC
This sequence comes from uncultured Planctomycetaceae bacterium, assembly GCA_963815195.1. Taxonomy (GTDB): domain Bacteria; phylum Planctomycetota; class Planctomycetia; order Planctomycetales; family Planctomycetaceae; genus CAWAVN01. The sequence continues at coordinate 379,751 of CAWFGE010000020.1, read as the reverse complement.
TCCCCAAGTCTGCCGCAAGATCTACTTTGACAACGCGCGACGCGTGTTCGCCAGGTCCATTCCGTTACCCGTGGTTCGAGCACAGAAGATTGACCATGACTTTGTGCCCGACGGTAAGTTAAACGAAGCCGAATGGAAGAAAGCCATTCCCTGTCGGCTGGAATATCAGTCCATCGACAGCACCGCTCGGCCGGACTTGAGTACGCCGGTTCGGCTGCTCTGGTCGGACAAGTTTCTGTATCTGAGCTACGAATGTCCGTTTCGGGAAGTCAGCAGATGGCTGCCCGCATCAAAGACAGAGCGACTGGGTTTGTGGGAGTACGACGTTGTCGAAGCGTTCATAGGTTCTGATCCGGAACACATCACCCGATACACGGAATTCGAATGGGCACCTTCCGGTGAGACGCTGGACCTGAAGCTCGACTTGCCTGCCAAGGATTTCGAATGGACCGCCGGCGGCGAATCCGCGGTCGTCGTGGACGAAACCGCGAAAGTCTGGCGTGTCGAAGCTCGCATCCCGCTGACGGCCCTCAGTGAAACAATGCCGAAGGCGGGAACTCGCTGGAAACTGAACCTCTACCGACACGATAAAGCCGACAAAGGATTCCTCGCCATGTCACCCACCCTGAAGGGCACGTTTCATGCACCGGAACGTTTCGGGTGGCTGGAATTTGTTGAGTAACAGCCGATCCATAAGGTGGCTGCAAACCCGGTGGGCATTCGGTCGACCTGAGCGACGGGGAGGCCAAGGGGCAAAGCGAACCGTGAAATTCATCTTGTTGAGTGGGTGATTATTTGGGGAGAGTTTGCTGGGGTCCAGGCGGAAATTCTGGAGAATCCTCTGTGTTTTTTGGGAAACGAAATGTCTGGTGAGTTTGGCGTTTTTTGCGTTTTATGCGTTTCAATTGTGGCGTTCGCGGGATGTTCCACGGCTGGCACTGAAGAAAAAGAGCGCGGAAAAGCCAAGCCTCCGCCAGAGACCACACATCCAGAAGCACCAAAATGCGGAATCTTCAAAGCGAAGGCGGAGCAAGGCGATCCGTGACATTCGTGATCATCAAACGGAAACAATGGACGGTCCTTCCAAAAGGGCCATCGAATCGCACGTCAATCACCTGATCGGTTTTCTGGATTCGCATCACCGCAATCAGGAAAACACAACGATTGACCTTTCCACGGTCATGCAATCCAGCATTTCGTTTGCCCAGACACGATCGCAACGATCTGGTTCAAAGCAAGAAAACATGGCGGCTCTCGCCGCGTTGGGCATTGTTGTCGGCCATTCCCGCTTCGCCTGGTTTGCAGGTTTTGTTCCCGATGAAAAAACGAAACGCGATATTTGGCGGCTGGGCAGTAGTGTGCGATTGCGCGGCCGCCGGGACCTTGCTCAACATTTCTGCATCAGTGCCGCATTGGCCGCTCTTTCGCATGAGACGTTAAGCCAACTGATCGGGCAAATGAAAGAACAGGCCGACATGGAGAAGGGCGGCAGTGGGTTTTCATTTGTCGATCTCCTGGCGGACCAGGCGGGATCACGGTTCGGCGTCAACGCGGCGCGAGACGATCCGTCTGCGGAAGGTTTCCAGCGTCGATTTCTAAAATCCCCTGTGACGGAGGCATACATGCCCGCGCTGGACGGCCTGCCTGAGGGGATTTCCGCAGAAAACTTGAAAACGCAGTATGGAGGATTGAACGGGCCAGGATTTCGGCGGTTGCAACAGGAAATCCGCAGACGTCTAGACGAGTGCCCGCTTTTTCAAGACGGGCCGTGAGGGTTTCGCATCACTTCCCAGTCCGGCCGGCGTCAGCGGTGAGCAGGGTGGTTCCGGCGAGCCGAATGGTAAGGTTGTCCGGGGAGAGTTGGATGCCGGGATCTTCGGGATCGAGTTTGACCTGATAGGTTCCGGGTTCCAGCGCGACTTCCGACTGGTCGGGCAGGCGAAGCGTGGCGATCCGTTTTTTGTTTTGGAGAACGTGGACGACCAACGGTTTTGCCTTTGTTTTCGGCTCGCAGACGAGCCGGCCTCGGCCAGCCTTCAGCAGCTGACCGGCTTTTGCGGCGAGTTGAGCGGTCAAAGAATCCGCCGGCGCATCTCGTTGGGAGGTCTCGAAGAATTTGGCCGCTTGCGAGGTTTGGCCGAGGCGGATGTAGCGATGGCCCATGATGTAGGCGAGCTGCGCCCGCAGTTCCCGTTCCAACTGCGGCGCGACCCCGCCCCATCCCAAAAAACCCGACGTGCCCTTCCAGGCAAGCCCCAGTTGGACGGCTTGGGCGGACGTGATGCGGGACTCTCGGAAAAACTGATCAAACTGCGTCTCGAGAACCTGCCAGACCAACGCCTCGTCTTCGGGCGTCAGCGATTTGCCCACCGCCGACTGCTGGACGTAGGTCGCCGCGCCCAGCAGCAAGGGGAGGCGGGTTCGGTCCTGAAAGGAGAGGCTCTCGTAGGCAAAGCCCCGGGCGATGTCGCGGCCCCTGGGCGTGCGCCACATCTCGCAGAAGACCGACGCGAACGTATTCGGGGACACGGCCGACCGGAACACATTAAACAGCGGATTATTCGACTGGGCCAGCAATTTCTCCGCAACGGGCAGCGCATCCTGCTGAGTCATTTCGCCGCTCAAAGAGCCCATGATCAAAATATTCAGGGCTTCGGTCGAGGTGACGCGGGCGGAGGCGGCCAGAAAGGAGCGGGATTCGCGATAGCCGTCCCGCCAGCAGGCGACGGCTCCTGCTGCATCGCCCCGCTGTTCCAGCAGAAAGCCGTGGATCAGGCGGGCGTACGTCGCCGGGTCCCGGTTGGGGTCTTTGAAAGACAGGACTTTTAGCACGTCCTGCTCCGCCTTGGCGTAGTCTTTCACCGCGACGAGGACTCGGGCCCGGTCGATCAATAAGTGCAAGGTGCCCGCCGGCTTGTCGGGATCGACGGCGTCGATCGCCTGGTTGATGGCGAGGTAGGCTTCGTGGAGTCGCCCGGTGTGTCTGAGGGCCCGCACATAGTGGCGGATGGCTCGGGTCACCGGCCGCCGTTCCGCGATGGGGCCGAGAATCTCGGCGGCGGTTTGGTTTTTCCCGACCACCATGTAGGCTAACCCGAGATCGAGTTGGCGATCGAGCGTGCCGTTGCCGTCGTAACTGAGGTACCGGTCGATGGCGGCCGCGCGTTCCATGTCGCGCACGTAGTCGGGCCGGGGCATGAGCATGGTGCGAAACAATCCATCGGGCTTTGTGGAGAATGCGATGATCTCCTCGCGGACCTGGCTGGGAACCAAGGCCGCAAGCTGCTCGAAGCGGTAGCGGGAAGACAGCAGTTGAAACAACTCGTTGGCCTGTTTGTGCTCGTCCTTGCGGATCAAAATCAGCCAAAGCTGCAGCCCCGCCAGAGGCGACCAGCGTTCGCCGGATACCGCGAACAGTTTTTCAAAGATCGGCTGCGCCTCGTCCCGGCGTCCCTGTTCCATCAGGCAGCGGCCTTGTTTGTAGCGGGCTTCCTGGCGGAACAGCGGATCCTCCGCCACCAGCGCCTGCCGGCGGTATTCCTCCAAGGCCAGATCATACTGCTCCTGGTTGAACAACTCGTCGCCCCGCTCCAAACCGCTGGCGCTCGCGGCTTGCCGGCGGCTCTCGGCTTTCAACTCGCGGATGGCGACCTCTCCCGTCAACCGTAAGGCGAACACGCCGGGCCGTCCTCCGCTGATCTGGAATGGATCGTAGATTTCCAGAGGCTTGAGCCAATTGATTTGCATCCTGAGCTGGCCTTTTTCTCGGGCGGCGAAAAATCGCAAAGGACCGGACGGAATCTCTTTCTCCGACAGTGGCTGCCGGACCAGGGGAATCCCATTGCGGCGGATTTCCATCACGAACTCACCGTTCTCGGCCCGAGCCGTCCCCAGGGAACGGAAGCGGATGTCCTCCGGTTTCAGCGGAGTGGTTTCGGTTGGCGGGGGCAAAGGCGAAAGCACGCGGAGGACGAAATCATATCCGGCCTTCCCGGAGGCGTTCAGCGACAGCCCCACCTCATGCGCCTTTTCCCAAGAGGGATCGAATCTCACCAGCCATTGCACATCGTGCGCGCAGCTCACCCGCGATTCGATTCGCGGGGCAAAGAGCCGTTCGCTCTGCATCTCTGGAGGCAGCCAAGGATTGAGGGTAATGGGCCCTTGTTTTTTGGCAACGGGTTCGAGCAGGCCGTCGCGATTGACCCGCATGGCATTTTGAGCGAAGACCGTTTGAACGTCCTTCATCGGCGGGCTGAACGCGAGCAGTGTTTGCCAATCCGTGAGCCGGGCCGTCAAGTCGTTTTGCAGAGACTGGGCGGAGTCGGGAGCGCGCTCCGCGAGCAATTCGATCGCCGAGCGGATCTCCGCGACATCCGCCTCGGACAGCCGCGGCCTGCGGAGACTCTTGTCCGCCGTCTGGACAAACTCCGCATTCAACCTTTGATTGGCTTCGTCAGCCTTTTCGGGCGAAAAACGTCGCAGTTCGCCGATCAGCCGGTCCATTTGGCCCAGGTAGGCGGCCGAGAGTTCGGGACGATCCAATCCGACTTCGAATTGCCGGTTTAGCTCGGCCAACCGATTGGATTCGGTCGCGTGCCGGGCCAGTCCCACGGCGAGAGCAATCACCATCGCCAGAACAACCACCGCCGCGCTGAAAGCTGCCGCCAGCGGTTTTCGCTTGCACCAGCGCCAGAGACGCTCGGTTTTTCCGATGGGCCGGCTCAGAATCGGCCGGCGGTCCAGGTAACGCTCGAGTTCGTCGATCAATTCTTGGACCGCGGAAAAACGCTTGGCTGGCTGTTTCTCCAGGCATTTCAGGCAAAGTGTTTCGAGGTCGGCATCGCAGCGAGGATTGAGTTGCCGGGGCGGCGCGGGAATCTCCTCCTTGATCTTCCGCAGGACTTCATACAATTCCCCGCGGAACGGCGGCCGCCCGGTGAGGAGATGATACAACGTCGCCCCCAGCGAATAGATGTCGCTGGCGACGGTGACGGTCGCCGCGTCGGACGCCTGTTCGGGAGGCATATATTGCGGCGTGCCAATGCCGACGCCCGTTAACGTCATCCCGTGCTCTTCCGCGAGTTTGGCCAAACCAAAATCCGCGACCATCGCCCGCCCGGATGCCGTCTCGATTAACACGTTGTCCGGCTTGAGATCCCGGTGCAGGATGCCATGCTGGTGGGCGGCAGAGACGCCCTGGGCAACGTCGAGCAGAATCGCCGCGGCCCGGCGGTTGTCCAGCGGGCCGTCCTTGAGCAGCGACTTGAGGCTTTGGCCTTCGATGTAACGCATCGAAAAAAACGGCTGGCCGCCCACTTCGCCAACCTCGTAGACTGTGACCAGATTGTCGTGCTGCAAACGCGCGGCGGCTTTGGCTTCGACGCGGAAGCGTTCCACCGCTTCCTGCCGGCCGGGGTCGTTCTCGCCGCCGAAGCGGTCCGCGCGGATGACCTTGAGAGCCACGAGCCGGTCCGCAGTATTTTGCCGGGCCTTATAAACCACGCCCATCCCGCCCCGGCCGAGTTCGGCCAAAATCTCATACGCGCCGAACGTTCCCAGGTTGGGCCCGCGCGCCACGTCAACCGCGAATCCGCTCCCTTCAATCGTCTCTTCAGAACCGCAAACGACCCTGTCCGGGGACACCACGGTCGAGGAAAAGTCTCGGAGGGAAAGATCCTGCGTCTCGCTGCTTTCGCCCGTGCCGAAGACGGCATTCAACTCGCGTCCATAACTGGGAAACCGCCCGGCGTAGTCGCTGCGATGGATCGCCTGGCCTGCTTGTTTGTGGTGGTCGAATTCGATCCTCAAAAGTTCCGTCAACAAAGGCGAGCGGATGGACTCGTCAACTTGAACCAGGTAGTCCTCGATCCGAGGCTGATTCCCGCTTTGCCAGGCCTGTTTGAACTGATCGCAGAGCCAGCGGATGCGGTCCGCAGCTGGTTCTTGCGACGGCGAGTTCTTCCCGATCCCCATTCTTTCACCAATGCGCTCTCGACAGGTAAACCGATCAGTCACTCCTCTTTACAAACGAGCGCCAAAAGCCGCGCCGTTGTGCGAATGGCCAATGTCCATAGTCTACCAAGAATGGCCCCGGAAATTCCCCAGAAAATCGCCGAAACCAAGTTCGCCACGTCCCAGGAAAAATCCACTGGCCCGCAGCGATCCTGCGGCATCGCCAATTGTCTCTCCTACATAACACGGCGAGTCGGCTCATAGACGGTACGAGTGGCCGGGCCGTTCAGCCGATGTGACGGAATCGCGAGATGAAACGGCTGACCGCAAACCATGACACGCATCAGTCGGTTTCCGACCTGTCGCGTTCGGTGTGCAAACTGCCCTCTCTGCCGAAGCCGAAGGAAGCCGCCCAAGCGACCGGGACCGACGGCAAACCGGCGACCGCTCCGGAAAACTGCAGCGCCTATGCGCCGCGCCTGGTGCCGAACAATGCCGCCCTGTGCCGAAATCTGGCAATCCCGGCAAGATGGAGGATTCCGCCCCGGAAAAGCAAAAACCCCCGAAACCCTCTAAAACAGGGGCTTCGGGGGCCCAATGCGAGAGACAGGACTTGAACCTGCACGGGTTGCCCCACTGGATCCTAAATCCAGCGCGTCTGCCAATTCCGCCACTCTCGCGGGTGGGGTGATTTTAACAGCCGGGCGAGGCGTTGACAAATTCCTTCCGTGCGGAATTGTCGCCGCGCCTCGACAAAGTGCTTCCGTGCGGAATTGTCGCCGCGCCTCGACAAAGTGCTTCCGTGCGGAATTGTTTTCCGCATGCCGCAACTCCTTCGCGGGTGGGGGACGGGACGGAAAAACCTGATGCCGCGGGGCGCGATGTCCCAGGTGTCCTGCCACTGTTTTGGGACGGAAGTTCCGGAAGCGGCGGGCTCTCGGAAATGGGTGCTTGATAAGTGCGAGGCTGCCTGAGAGGATGGAAGGAGCGGCTTTTTGCTTGATGCTTTTTAATAGGAGCTGGTCTTTGAAATCGAATTTGCCTCCCGTGGAGTTGCTCAATCGCACGCATCGGTTTCCTTGTGCCTATGTCTTCAAAGCCATCGGACGGGTGGACGGGGGTTTTGCCGCCCGCGTGGTGGCCGGGGTCCGCGAAGAATTGCGGCAGGAAATCGATCCGCCGCACCGGTTTTGCCAAACGGCGAGCGGCCGGCATATCTCGGTGACGCTGGAACCGGTCGTCGAAACTGCCGAGCAAGTCTTGGCGGTTTACCGGCGGATCGCTAGCATGGCGGGATTGATTGTCCTGCTCTGACCGCCGACTCTAAAGTTCGATCCTCCGATGGCTGAAATCCGCCCCCTCGAGACCGCTTTCGATCGGCCCCTGCGTTTGGGGGTGTTGATTTCCGGCGGCGGCACGACGCTGACGAATTTTCTGAAATCCATCGAAGACGGCCGGCTCTCGGCGGAGGTCGCCGTGGTCATCGCCAGCCGCTCCGATTGCGGCGGAGTGGCCAAAGCGCGGGCGGCGGGACTGCGGTGCGAAGTCGCGGCCCGGCGGGACTTTGCGGAAACTCGCACGTTCAGCCGGGCGATTTTCGATCATTTGCGGGATGCCCAGGTGGATCTCGTCGCGCTCAGCGGGTTTTTGTCGCTGATCGAGATTCCCGACGATTTTCGGTTTCGCGTGCTGAATATTCACCCCGCCCTCGTGCCCGCGTTTTCGGGGCAGGGGTTTTACGGGCGACGTGTGCACGAGGCGGTCCTCGCGCGGGGCGTCAAAGTCAGCGGTTGCACGGTGCATTTTGCGGACAACGTCTATGATCACGGGCCGATCATCCAACAGCGCTGCGTGCCGGTCTTGGAGGATGACACGCCGGAAACCCTAGCGGCCAGGGTCTTTGCGGCGGAGTGTGCGCTTTATCCCGCCTGCGTCCAACTCTTCGCCGAAGGGAGACTCACCATTGCGGGGCCGCGGGTGCGGATTGGGGAGTGATGTCGCTTAAGTGGGCATGAAATAAAAGATGCCTCGCCGGGCAAAAATGCGGAGAACCCGACGAGGCTGGGGGGGCAAAACGAAATCACCACTCGCACCAAAATCCCAAGCGTACGAGGGTGATGGAAGAATTGTCGCAATTTCCCGGGCAATATGCAACTTAATCCGCCGAAATTGGGGAAAATTTCAAAAAGTCCTCATTTCGCGTTTTTTTAATCGGGGGCGCGGAAGAAGCGGCGGCCTTTGAGTTCGAAGCGGGGCAGGCTGCCGGGGGCGACCGCCGCCACGTCGGGCTGGAAATTCAAGCGGTCCTTGATCGTCCGGCGGATGCGGGCAAGGAGGTTTTCCACCCGGTCTGCCGCTTGGGGAGAGGGTTCGATTTCCAGTTTGAGGCGGTGCATTTCGCGTTCGGTGCGGACTTCGATGCGATACTCCGCCACTTCGTCAAACTGCCGCAGAATCGCTTCCAGGCTCGAGGGGAAGACATTGTTGCCCCGGATCGTCAGCATGTCGTCGGCTCGACCCAAAATCCCGCCTTCGAGGTGCAGCCAGGTGCGACCGGTCGGAGACGCAACAGTCGCGGCCCGGACCAGATCGCCGGTGCGGTAGCGAATCAAAGGCGAACCGAGCCGGCCCAGGTTGGTGACGACCAGTTCCCCTTCCCGGCCCGGTTCGACGGGCTTGGACGTTTCGGGGTCGAGGATCTCCGCGATGACTTCGCTTTCCAGCACCGTCAATCCGCCGGGCCGGTTGTGTGGTTCGACGGCGATCGCACCGAGTTCTGTCATGCCCCAGTGGTCGTAAACCCTGGCACCCCATGCGGTTTCGATGCGGGATCGCGTGGCGGGAATGCTCCCGCCCGGTTCGCCCGCGACCACCAACCCGCGCACGGGACCGCTGGCCAAATCGATCCCTTCTCCCGCAGCGACCTCGGCCAATCGCAGGGCGTAAGTCGGGGTGCAGCAAACGATTGTGGCTTGGTTGTCCTCGATGAGCCGGAGGCGAGCCTGGCTGCTCATGCCGCCGCCGGAAAGACACAAATTGCCCAGCCGATTCGCGCCCTCGAACGCTGCCCAAAACCCGATGAACGGCCCGAAGGAAAATGGAAACGCCAGCCGGTCTTCGGACGCAAGTTCAATCAGGCGAAAGATTTCCGCCCAAGAGTGCATCAGCCAGTTCCAGCTCGCCGGGGTGTCGAGCCAGCGCATGGGTTGCCCGGTGGTCGTGCCGGAGGTTTGATGCAACCGGGAATAGCCGACGAGCGGATACGTCAGGTTCGTGCCGTACGGAGGATGGGCAGCTTGATCGTCCACCAGTTCCGTTTTGGTGACGAAAGGCAGTCGGCGGAAGTCCTCCATCGTCCGCACGTCGCCCGCTTCGATCGTCAGCCGCGCGAAATTTCTGCGTCCAAAACGGATTGGCCGGCAGCAGTTCCGCCAGCAAATCCCGAAGCCGGGCCAACTGCCCGGCTTCGAGTTCCGCGCGGCTGAGTCGATCGGCAGGCGTCTCCGGCATGGGTCGTTTCTCTGGGATGCTCAGGAGGCCGTTGCTCGGGGGATTTTTCCGCGGCGGATTTCTTTCGGCGGGGACTGGGGGACGTGCTGGTTGATCTGAATTGCGGGCACGGCCCTCGGAGCCTCCATTCGCCGGACCCGAAAACTTGCCCAACCGAAGACGGGCATCGTGAGCATCATCGAAGACACGCCCGGGATGGGAATGCCGTGCCGGTAATTCACGAGGATGCCGTCTTCGGTGCGTTCCTTGGTGATGAGTCCTTCGCCGACGTAAGGCAGGATGGCGCGGGCCGAGGGCATTTCAAACAGGTCCAAGCCCTGCACCTCGCGCTGCATTTCGGCAAACATGGCGGTGCCCATCATCGGCAGAACCGTCACGACGTACCGGGAGAACAATTCGGGCCGGCTGTAGCTCACCGCGAACAATTCGCCGCCGCCGTTTTTGATTTTTTCGTCGAATTTCGCCTCGAACCGGCCCTGCTTCGAGTTCAAGAACCGCAAATGCGATTTGAGCGTCTGCGGAAAGAGGGCGACGAGCAGTTGGTTTTTGGTCAAAGTGAACGCGGGGGCGAAGGGCGCGTCGACCCGGCCCACGGAATTGATGAAGTAAATGTCGTGATCGAGAAACGTCTTTTTCGTCAGCTTCACGCCGCGGGGGAACCGGCCCTCGCTCATCGGCGGCAAAGCGCGTTTGAGGACCTCCATGAATTTTTCAAACGCGACCTGGGCCTTGGCGTGGTCGGTGACTTCCCAGCCCAACACGGGAGCCGTCGCCAGGATGCCGCCGTTCGAGGGCGAATCGTAAAGCACCCAGGCGTTGCCGAAGGCTTGGAAGATGTCGTCATTGAAGCTCAGGCCGAGTTCTTTTTCCAACTCGGCGATGATCTGATCGAACACCTGCTTCGATTGCGGGTCGGCCTGGCCGACGATTCTCTGCGCGGTCTCGAGCACCTTTGCCGCGTCGAGGCTGAAGCCGAGGGCGAGGTCGGCATCTTCGGGCACCTGGGCAAAGTCGGAGGCTTTGAGCGGCCGGCCCGCGGCGAGGGCCAAAATGCCTTCGGTCTTGCCGCCGGTATAAAGAAAGGCCCGCGAATGCATCTGCCCGTCCACGATGCCTGTGCAGACGGCGAGCGATTCGATGGACTCGGCCCCCAACTGCTGCATCACCGCGGCGACCACCAGGCCCTGCGGGCCCAGGCCTTCCACGGCTTTTTTCACCAGGCTTTTCATATCGATCCAAGTCACGCTCGCGGTGCGCTCCAGGGTGACTTTTTCCATCGCGGATTCAAAGCGGGGATTGTCCTTGAGGCCCTGCGATTCGCCGGAAAGTCCCTTGATCGCCGCGTCCACGGTGTCTTTGCCCCATCCCAGGATGAAATAGTTTTTGTGGCGGTGCAGTTCCATGCTCGCGCCTTCGAGGGGCGTCGGGAACTTTTGATGCTTGAGGTTCTCGGCCCGCTGCGATTCGGGAAGCAATTTGCACAGGGCTTGGAGATGCTTGGCAATCGCGTCGGCGTCGTCCCCGCCATTGAAGATCACGGTCGCCTGCGCGGCGGGGAGCATTCCGAATTGCGGCGGTATGAACGGCGGGAGCTTCGGCGGTTCGGCCATCAGCTTCACCGCCGACTTCGCGTCCACGTCCACATACACGCAGCCCGGACGGTTTAAGAGGAGCTTCACCAGAGGCGGGATGTTCTGCCCGAGCACCTTTTGGTCGCCTGGCATGGCGTCGATCGTGTCGTGGATGGCTTTGTCGATGGCGGCGATGAACGCGAGCACCTCCGGGTCGGCCGCGAAGCCGTCGATTCCCGCGGCCCCCGGCTTGCCTTTCCCGCGCGAGGCCCATTCGGTATAGAGAATTACATCTTTGGGCGGGCACTGCACGAAGGCGGCGTCCCGTTCTCCGGGCGGCAATCCCAACACGCCCCCGCCGAACATTCCACCAAACATCAACATCAAAAACGACATTTCGAAAACTCCCGGTGCAATCACGTGGGTCTCCCTGTTTTCTGAGAACTTGCGAGAACGATCCGACCGCTCCGCCTGAATCGAGCGGCCTGTTTCTCCCCAACGCAAAAACCGCCGCCGGGGATCTTCGCCGTCTGACAGAATCCTACCGAAACTCCCCACGCAACACCAGTAGCCGTATTCCGCTTTCCCATCGACGGTAGCCGTCGGCAATTCCATCTCCTATGATTCCCCCTATCCTTCCCTTTGCCTCTTTGTGGCCTGTGTGGCCTTTGCTCCTCCCCAAAAAAAACATGCCCCTCGTCAGTCTCAAGGATGCGAAAATCGGTTACGGCGGGCCGCCTTTGCTCGACGGCATTTCCCTCATTATTGAACCGGGAGAGCGGATCGGGCTGTTGGGGCGAAACGGTGCGGGCAAATCGACGTTGATGAAAGTTATCGCCGGCGAGATGGACCCCGACGACGGCGAATTCCAAAGGCAGCCCGGACTGCGGACCGCTCGGCTCACGCAGGAAGTGCCCGCCGGCGAACATGGATCGATCTATGATGTCGTCGCGGCCGGTTTGGGGGATGTCGGCGAGCGGCTTGCGGCCTATCATCATCTCACCCAGCAATACGCCCAGACGCCAGACGACCGCCTGGCGAATCGGCTCGACCGCTTGCAGCACGAACTGGACACCTCGGGCGGCTGGGACAGCCATCAACTCGTGGACCGCATTTTGTCCCGCATGAGTTTGAACGCCGACGCCCTTTTCAAATCGCTTTCGTCTGGGATGAAACGCCGGGTGCTCTTGGCCCAAGCTTTGGTCTTGGAGCCGGAAATTCTCTTGCTCGACGAGCCGACCAACCATTTGGACATCGAGTCCATCACGTGGCTCGAGGACTTTTTGGCGAAATATCCGGGCGCGCTGATTTTCGTGACGCACGATCGCGTTTTCTTGCAAAGGCTCGCAACGCGGATTATCGAAATCGAACGCGGCCGGCTGTTCGATTGGAGCTGCGATTATCAGACGTTCCTCAAACGCAAGGAGGAATTCCTCGAAGCCGAGGCCCGGCAGGAGGATCTCTTCGACAAAAAGCTCGCCGAGGAGGAACGCTGGATTCGCCAGGGCATCAAAGCCCGCCGCACGCGGAACGAAGGCCGGGTGCGGGCGCTTCAAAAGCTCCGCGAAGAACGCCGGCAGCGAAAGACGAAAGTCGGCAACGTGCGGATGCAGGCCCAAGCCGCCGAGCGGTCGGGGCAATTGATCCTGGAAGCCGAGAACGTCAACTTTGCCTATGCCGGCCGGCCGATCGTGCGGGATCTTTCGCTGACGCTCATTCGCGGCGACCGCGTGGGGCTCATCGGTCCCAACGGCTGCGGCAAGACGACGCTCCTCAGGCTGTTGCTCGGTGAACTCGAGCCGGACTCCGGCACGCTCCGGATCGGCACCAATCTGCAAGTCGCCTATTTCGACCAACTCCGCGCCCAACTGGACGAGGACAAAACCGCCCAGGAAAACGTCGGCGACGGCAGCGAGCAGATTCTCATCAACGGCCAGCGCCGGCACGTGCTGGGCTATCTTCAGGATTTTCTGTTCACCCCGGAACGGGCCCGCAGCCTCGTGCGGTTTCTCTCCGGCGGCGAACGCAATCGCCTTCTATTTGCGAAGCTGTTGACCAAACCTTCGAATGTGCTCGTGCTCGACGAACCCACCAACGATCTCGACACCGAGACTTTGGAACTCCTCGAAGAGTTGTTGGGGGAATACCAAGGCACGCTGCTGTTGGTCAGCCACGACCGGGCGTTTTTGAACAACGTCGTCACCAGCACGCTGGCTTATGAAGGCGATGGGACCTTCAAAGAGTACGACGGCGGATACGATGATTGGCTCCGCACCCGGTCCGCAAATATCGAAGCCGGGAAACCGGCCGCCAAACCGGAAAAACCCCGCCGAGGCGCGGATCGGCCGCGCAAGCTGTCCTACAACGAGCAGCGGGAACTCGCCGAGCTTCCCGCCCGGATTGAAAAGCTGGAAACCGAGCAGGCGGAACTCGAAGCCGCGCTCGCCGATCCGGAATTCTATCGCCAGGACGGGCAGGAAATCGCAGAAGTCAAAGCCCGCTTTGAAGCGCTCCAAGCCGAGCTCGCGGGAGTCTATGCCCGCTGGGAATCGCTGGAAGAACTCGCCGAGTAGCCGCCGCTTGTTGTCGCGCGGCGTGAGGAGTGGTATCGTCTTGGAAAGCATGTCTTTGATCCGAGACCCAATCTGTAAGATGACTGCATTGATCAGCCGGAACGAAAGACCGGGAAAACCACATCAACCGGGGCTAGCGCGGCTAGCGCCCTGCGGCGAATTTTCTTGCACCGCCTCGATTCAGAGTTTTTGACGGGGAAAGCGAATGACCATGAAAATCCGACAGGCCGTGCTGGGTGGGGCAGTCGTGATCTTATTGCAAGGAATCCCCTTGATGGCCGACCCTGTTTCGCCTCCCACCCAAGCCGCGGACGCCCCGGCGGATTATGCCCCTGTGATTGAGAAGCTCAAAACGGCGGTCCGTTACGAAGTGGAGCAAAAGCAGCTTCCCGCGTTTTCGATTTCGCTCGTGGACAAGGACCGCATCGTTTGGGCGGAGGGATTTGGTTTTCAGGATGCGAACCGCAAAGTCCCCGCGACGGCGGAGACGGTGTACCGCGTGGGGTCGGTCTCGAAGTTGTTCACCGACATCGCGGTGATGCAATCGGCGGAAGACGGAAAACTCGATCTGGATGCGCCGGTCCAAACCTATCTGCCGGAGTTCCGGCCGAAGAATCCCCACGGCATACCCATCACGCTCCGGCAGTTGATGTCCCATCGTTCGGGCCTGGTGCGGGAATCGCCCGTCGGCCATTATTTCGATCCCGACGAACCCAGCCTCGCGGACACCGTGGCGAGCCTCAATCAAACCTCGCTCATCTACAAGCCCGAGACCAAAACCAAATACTCCAACGCCGCGATCGCCGTCGTGGGAGCGGTGCTGGAAAAGCAATTGGACGTGTCGCACCCGGAGCGCGTGAGGCGGACGATTCTCGATCCGCTGAAGATGACCGGGAGCAGCTTTGTCGTCACGCCCGCCGTCAAACCGAAACTGGCGACGGGTTGGATGCGGACGTACGACGGCCGGCGATTCGAAGCGCCGACGTTTCTCTTGGGGACCGGGCCGGCGGGGAATCTCTACTCCAGCGTGCTCGATCTCTCGAAGTTTCTCGTATGTCTGTTCCACGAGGGGAAAACCGAAACCGGCCGGATCTTGAAACCCGAAACCTTCCGCCAGATGACGACCGCCCTCAACGACGCCGACGGGAAACCGCAGGAATTCGGGTTGGGGTTTCACGTGCAGGATCTCGACGGCTATAAAAAAATCGGCCACGGCGGGGCAGTGTATGGGTTCTCGACGCAACTCGAAGCGATTCCCGATCGGCAGGTCGGCGTGGCCGCGGTGTCTTCGCTGGACGGCAGCAATGGGGTGGTTCGCCGGCTCGCGGATTACGCGCTGCGACTCTTGATCGCCGCGAAAGACGGAAAACCATTGCCCGCTTATCGCATGACCGGCCCCGTTCCGCCTTCGCGGGCGAAAGAGCTGATTGGCAAATACCGGGAAGCCGGCGGCCGGCGGTTTACGCGAATCAATGAGCTAAATGGCAATCTCTTCATGCAGCGCGGCGTGTTCCGCTACGATCTTCGCGCGGCCGCGGATGACGGCGTGATCCTCACCGACGATCCGACGGGGTTCGGCATGGAAGTCAAACTTGAGGACGGAGACCGGCTGATTGTCGACGGCATTGAGTTTGACCGTTTGCCCGACGTGCCGCCGGCGGAAGTTCCCGATCGCTGGAAAGGCCTGATCGGGGAATACGGCTGGGACCACAACACGCTCTACATTCTGGAAGAGGACGGGCGGCTGTATGCTTTGATCGAGTGGTTCTATTACTATCCATTGCAGGAAGTCCGCGAGGATGTGTTCGAGTTTCCGGACTATGGCCTCTATCACGGGGAGCATCTGAAGTTCTCCCGCAATGCCGAGGGCGTCGCCAGGGACGTGGTCGCGGCGGAAGTCCGGTTCGTGCGCCGCGAAGTCGGCACCAAAGACGGGGAGACCTTCAAGATCCGGCCCGTGAAGCCGATCGACGAGCTTCGCGCCGCGGCGTTGGCAGCGAAGCCGCCCCGGGAGCCGGGCGACTTTCGCGAAGCGGATCTTGTGGAGTTGACTTCGCTCGATCCGACGATTCGCCGGGACATTCGCTACGCGACGAACAACAACTTCACCGGAGCGGTGTGTTACAAAACCGCCCGCGCCTTCATGCAGCGGCCCGCCGCGGATGCCGTGGTCCGGGCGAATCAACGCCTGAAAAACCGCGGCTTGGGATTGCTGATTCACGATGCCTACCGCCCGTGGCATGTGACGAAGATGTTCTGGGACGCCACGCCGGATAATCTGAAAAACTTCGTCGCCAGTCCCGCGCACGGCTCCCGCCACAATCGCGGCTGCGCGGTGGACCTCACGCTTTACGATTTGCAGACCGGCAAAGCGGTTCCCATGGTCGCAGGCTATGACGAGTTCTCGCCGCGCTCGTTTCCCCTTTATCCCGGCGGAACCGCCCGGCAGCGGTGGCATCGGGACCTGCTCCGGCGGACGATGGAAGCCGAGGGCTTTACGGTCTACGAATACGAATGGTGGCACTTCGACGACAAGGATTGGAAACGGTATCGCATCGGCAACGCGACCTTCGAGGAGATCGCCAAGCCTTGACTTGCCGCAGGGATTTGACAGGGAACCTCACGCCAATCCGCAAAGGCGACAGACCGGCCGTTTTGGGGCCGCTCGAACGGATCCTGTTTGAGGGCCAGGAAACCGAGGAATGGCGGCCCGAATGGACCGCGCCCGTTCCTTGTCGAGATTGCGACGGGAACGACAAGACCGCTGGAAGTCGGCCCCGGACTCTGGGGAAGACCGAACTGGCGGTGAGCGCCGATGCTTTCCATTTGACTATGTCAAGGGCAACTCGGCTTTGGCGTCTTTTTGACGCGCGGCGTCGGGTGCCTCGCGGCCGATGGCTTGTCCCGCGAGCCGGCCGCTGGTCAGGGCCCAGGCGATGTGCAGGCCGTGGCCCCAGAGGATTTGGCCGCCGAGCCCCACCTGGCCGACGGCATACAGGCCCGGGATCGGATTTCCGCCGGCGTCCAAAACTTCGAGATCGAAATTCACCCGCGCGCCGCCTTCGGTGGTTGTGAAGTAGGCTTTCGCCGGTCCGAAGAGCACCCAGCGATTGCCTTCGAGGGGAAAGTCATCGCCCTCGCGGTCCCAAGGGTCGGCATGATGGGAGCCCTGGACCCGGCGGTTGAAGGCATCGACCGTGCGTTCCAAATTGAACCGCGGAACGCCCCGCTTGTCCGCGACCTCCGCGAGCGTCTTCCCGCGGCAGGCCACGTCGGGGCGGAGTTTCAAATAGTCCTTGACGTACGCATAAGCGATTTCCGGAGCGGTGGAAACGAAGTTCGGCCACCGCGAGTAGCGTTCGATCAACCGCTCGTCCAGCAGGATGTAGCCCAATTTGTCCGGTTGGCGGGCGAGGGCGATTTCGCGTTCCGGCGATTGTTTTTCGTTGCAAAACCGTTCGCCCCGATTGTTGACGAGGATCGCCCCATCGTCAAACAGCGAATTCTCGGGATGCTGCCAGGTCACGAGCAGCCGTTTGGCGATGGCGGTTT
The DNA here is from genome assembly GCA_963815195.1 of uncultured Planctomycetaceae bacterium. GTDB lineage: Bacteria > Planctomycetota > Planctomycetia > Planctomycetales > Planctomycetaceae > CAWAVN01. Next base: position 362,593 of record CAWFGE010000020.1, on the reverse strand, counting down.
GGAGAAACTTCGGAACGAGCGGCGACAGCTTCCCCGCCAGCTGCGGCCAGATCCCTTTCGCGGGCAACCGGCTGAAAAGGCTGTTCGCCGGCGGCGGCACGAAGCGGAGTTCCGGGCCGTAGGTGATGTCCATGTTGACCATCTCTGCCCCGGCGTCCTCGGCGAGGACATGCCCCTCGCCCGTCGCGGTGCGGTTGATGCCTTCAATCTCGGCGAATTTTTCCCCCTTCCAGCGTGCGAGAATCTCAGGCGAGTTCGCATAATCCCCCGTGGCGAGAATCACGCCCAGCCGGGCTTTGCAGGCGAGAGACGCGGCGCCGATGCGAACGGATACGCCTTGGATTCGATCATCTTCAACGAGCAGCTTTTGAACGCGGGCGTCACATTGCAGCGTGCCGCCGAGTTTTTTGAGCCGGGCCGAAAGGGCGTGGATGTAGGCTTTGGCATTCGGGACGACGTTGTGCATCCTCGGCACGCGGTTGGGCGGTTCGGGGTTGGGGCCGTGGAACGAGACGCCGAGCGTCCTCAGCCATTCGAACGTCTCCGCCGACTGCGACAAGAACCACGCCCGCAGGGTTTCACAGTTGCGGGCCTCGATGTCCGGCGGGGCGAACTGGCCCGCGTCGGCCTCGTGGTCGTCGGCGGAATCCCCAATGCCCGCGGCCATTTGCAGCGAGGTGCGGTTCGATGTGAACGAGCCGATCGCGATCCCGGTCGTCCCGCCGGGCTGGGGATTCTTTTCGAGCACAAACACCGCCAGGCCGCGTTCCGCCGCCGAGACCGCCGCCGCCAGTCCGCTTCCGCCGCCGCCGACCACGATGACATCATAAAGCCCGCTCATGCCGCCCTCCTTTTCCGCGTGGTTTCAGAGGTCTCCAGAAAGCCATTGTGGTCGAAGTCGGGACGCGGATGCAAATCGACCGGCTGTGCCGTGGTAAACCAGGAAGTTCGGGCAAACGTTGCGGAAGGCGGTTTTCGGATTGATTGAACCAGTTGGTGTTGATGAATCGATTGTGGTGAAACCCCGCTCTCGGCACCGATGACTGATGAGCAACCTTCTTGTTTGTCCGGGAATCAGGAAACGATGGTTCAGACTCCGCCAGACTCTCCGCGGATTTCGCTCGCGTCCCGATGGAAGGCGATGATCGCCAGCTTTATGCTGGCCGGAGCATTGTTACCGGGCTGTGCGAGCGGACCGATCTGGCAATTAGATCAATTTCGTTCCGCCTGGCAAGCCGGCGACCTCAAAGACATATCCGGTGCGTCCGTTCGGCCCGTGGTTTTGCCCGCCGAAGCGTCGAACGCGTACTTTCCGGTTCGCAAGATGGGGCTTCGCGCGGCTCATGCGGAGCAAGTGGTCGCGGACGATGTTTTTTTGACCGCGGAGCAGGTTCGCTGCCAAGCCGCGGCTGCCGCGGTCCTGGGGGAGTTGACCGAGATCGAACGCGGACTCGCGGCGGAGTTTTATGGCGGGAATCCCTGCGTGCCCGCCAATATGAAAGCCTTGCAGCAAGAGCTTCTGGTGTTGCGAACGGCGAAGCACGGCAACGACGCGGCGGCGGGAGCTTTGGAAGCGTTTTATCAACTCGCCGAGGCCCAACGGCAGCAGGTCCTGTTGGAAAACAGCCGGGACGAAATCGCGGCGATGCTGGCGAATTATCAAGAGCTGAAGAACAGCCAACTCAACGTGGACCTGGAGCCGGGCGTGTTGGACCGGCAGAAGCTCGCCAACGAAGAGCAACGTCAGGTCTTGGATGCGGGGCTGGCTCAAGGTTGGGCAAAGTTAGAGGTGCTGTTGGGGGCGAACGGCTCGTTCGCCGAGGTGCCGAGATTTCAAAGCGAAACCGGGCAACCGCCGCCGCCGCCGGACCGCGGCGAGGCGGTGCAGACGGCGATAGAAATGCGGCCGGAACTCAAGACCCTGCGAACGGTGATCTGCCGCATCAGGCCCGCCACGCTGCCTTTGGCCCGCGCGGTCTTGCAACAATACGACGGAGCCTTGGGCACTGTGGAACCTGCGGGCGTCGTCGTGAAAGTCCATCAGGTTTTGAGTTCGCTGCTGTTTTGGGGAGCCGACAAGTGCCCGCTGCCGTCGCAAGTCCGCGAGGTGGAAGTTCGGCGGATGCAACTGATGAAACTGCTCGCCCAGCGGGAAGCCGCCGTCGCGGCCGAGGTGGACGCCGCCCTCATCGCCTGGCGAAAGGCGGCCCGCGAATGGGAACTTGCCGACCAGCGGGTGGCGAGTTGGCGCGAACAGCTCGACCGCCTGAAACAACGGCAACCCGTGGAGGAGACGATCACGGCGTTCGATCTGTCCCGGGCTCGGCTGGGGAGGCTCGAAGCCGAATCCGACCGCCTGAAAGCGGCGTTCGCCTGGCGGCAGGCGGAAGTCCAACTCTGGACCGCCCAGGGCACCGTGGGAGCCGGCTGCGGACTGCCCGGACACGAGGGATTCTGGTGCGAATCGTGCCAAGAGATGCACGGCGAACGGCCGGTCCAGACGCCTGCCGAACCGCCGCCACAACTCCTCGAGCCGCCCACGGCTCCCGAACCGGTCGTCACCCCCGCATCGGCGGCGCTCCCTTCGGTTCGCCGACGCGCGGTGGCCATCCCCTGCCGCGAGCCCGTATGGGCAGCCCGCCAAAAATAATCGGCACGCCGCGAGTTAATCATCCCTTAATGGTGTTGATTGACGCTCCGGAATACGTTTTGTCTAATCTCTGGTTCATCCGTTGCTCGAGGCACAGGCTGAATCCGGGGTCCGCGGTTTTGGCCGCTTGCAACTCCTGGGGGCCAGTGTCACAATAAAGGCACCCGGATCCTCCCTTCTTTCCGGGCGGGTTTTCCTCACAAACCCGCCAAACCTTCAAACATCGACAAACGCTTCAAACTTCTTCGTATGGAACCCCTTTGAGTCAGCAATCGTAAAAAAGGCGAAGTTATGCAATTCTTGGAAGGACAGACCGTCGGCATCGATTTGGGAACGACTTATTCCGCCATCTCCCAGCTCGACGACGAAGGGCAGGCGGTGTTGATCGACAATGCGGATGACCGCCCGATCACGCCTTCGGTGGTGCTCTTGGGCGATGAGGGGCAAGTCATCGTCGGCCCATCGCCGGAACGGGCCTCGATTGAAGATCCCAGCAAGATCGTCGAAGCCGTCAAACGCCAGATGGGGAACAAAGACTACTATGTGGTGTACCGCAACAAAAAGCTCACGTCCGAGTTCGTGTCGGCCTTGATCTTGAAGAAGCTCAAGCAGGACGCGGAAAAACGCATCGGCCCGATCGCGAACGCCGTCATCACGGTGCCTTATTACTTCAACGATGTCCGCCGCAAGGCCACGCAGGACGCGGGACGCATTGCGGGGCTGAATGTAATCGACATCATCAACGAGCCGACCGCCGCGACGTTGGCCTACGCGTGGAACCGCAACGAGCTCGGCCGCACCGATTTGCACATGAAAGAGAAAACGATCCTGGTTTACGACCTGGGCGGCGGGACGTTCGACGTGACCGTCGTCCGCTACACCCCGACGCAGTTCCGCGTGCTCGCCACCGACGGGGACGTGATGCTCGGGGGACTGGATTGGAGCCGGCGCCTCGTCGACCACGTGGCCGAGCAGTTCCGCCGGAAGTTCGGCGAAGACCCCCGCGAGGATCCCGAGTCGCTCAAAGCCTTCGAGCAGGAATGCGAAGACGCCAAGCGCGAACTCAGCCGCAAGGGACAGGTGCCCATCAACGTCTATCACAAAGGGAAAACCCTCACGGTCAGCCTGACCCGCGGCGATTTCGAGCGGATGACGGGCGACCTCCTGCAGCGGACCAAGGACACCACGGAACTCGTGATGCGGCAAGCCGGCGTCGCACCGGGGACGCTCGATGAAGTCCTGCTGGTCGGCGGTTCGACCTACATGCCGGTCGTCGAGCAGATGCTCCGCGACGTGACCAAGGGCGTTCCGTCCCGCGAGTTGGAGCCCGAAAAAGCCGTGGCCCAGGGGGCGGCCATTCACGCCGCGATCTTGGAATCCCGCGCGACCGGTTCGGAAGGGCGATTGGCCCAGGCGGTTTTGAAGCGGCTCCGCGCGGTGCAAACCGCCGACGTCAATTCGCACTCCCTGGGCGTCAAGGTCACCGACCCGGAAAACAAGTCGCGAAAGATGAACCACATCATGATTCCCCGGAACACCGAGATCCCCAAAAGCGTGAGCCAGCGGTTCGTGACGACCTCGGACAACCAGAAACGGATCCACGTCGAGATTCTCGAAGGCGAAGCCCGCGACCCGGCGGCTTGCACGCTGATCGGCGATTTCCGCGTGACGGATCTCCCGCCCAATTTGCCCAAGGGGTCGCCGGTGGAAGTGACCTATCGCTACGATGCGATGGGGCGGATTCACGCCGCCGCGAAGGAACTGACCAGCAACAAAATCGCCGAGACCCAAATCGTCCGCGATTCGGGCCTCAGCGACGATGGTTTGATGAACTTCCAAACGCTGGCTTCCGAGTATCACGTCGAGTAAACTCCGAGGCGAGCGTGGGGCGTAAGCCCCATGATCGTTCGCAGTGAAGTGAACGTTGTCTTTTTTCAACACAATCAGCCGGCTGACGCCCGCCGCTCGCCGGATTTGTTGGCAAAGAAATCGCAGGTAGATTGGTAGAGAACGCCGTGCCTTTGGATGTTTATAAAGACTGGTTGGGAATCCCCGAAGGTCCGCGTCCGCCGGACCATTATCAACTGTTGCGCTTGAAACAGTTCGAGGACGATCCGTCCAAGATTCAAAAGAATTACAAGAAGCTCAACGAGCACGTTCGCAAATACGCCAGCGGGCAATATCAAAAGGAATCGCAAGATCTCTTGAACGAGCTGGCGCGGGCGATGCTCTGTCTCACGGACCCGGAACGCAAGCGGGATTACGATGAGAGCCTGGGCCGGGAGTTCGAGGAATCCGCTCAGGCCGACGGCCAAAAGCCGATGGAGCGGGTGCTGGTCGAGCGGGGCGTGATGACGAAAGAGCAAGCCAAGGAAGCCGAGGAGTTCGCGGAGGCCCGCGGCCTTTCCATGCGGGACGCCGTCGTGCAGTTGAAGCTCACGGATTGGGAAACCGCGACCGAGGCCTACGCCCAGGAGTTAGGCCGGCCGTACGTCGATTTGGCCCAGATGGTTCCCGACGATTCGGTGCTCGACAAGATTCCGCGGAGCACCGTCAAACGGAACGCGATTCTGCCGCTGTTCATCGATGACGAGATGCTGCTCGTTGCCTGCGCCCACGAACCCACGCCCGATTTGGAAGAGGAGCTGCAGCTTCGCATGGGCGTCCCGATGCGGATCGTGATGGCCACGCCGCGGGCGGTGAATCAAGGAATCGCCGAATACTACAAGCCCGGCATGCGGGATGAAGTCGAAGAGACCGCCGTTGCCACGGGGGGCAAAAAAACGAAAGCCGGCAAAAAAAAGGCGTCGGCGGGCCAGCCCATGTCCAAGCTTTCCGAGGAGGACAAGCGCGAGCGGAAGCAAATGGGAATTCTCATGATCAACGGGGCCATCGTCGGTTCCGTCGTCGTGGACAACTTTTTGCTTCCCAAAGCCCTGCTCGTGTCGAGCTGGCTCCCGATTTTGTCGTTCCTCCCGTTTTTCCTCACGCTTATCATCCCGCCCATCGTCGTCTGGTACGTGCTCAAGGTGTATTGGAAATAGATGCACGGGAAAGCCGCTCGCCCGCGTCGCGGCGGCTTCCAGCCGCCGAGATCGATCCACGGCGGCAAGATGCCGCCGCTACGAAAAATGCAAAAAGACACAAAGGATCAAGCACCATCGCCGCGAATGTGGGGCTAGGTAAAGTTTATCTCGTCGGAGCGGGGCCTGGGGATCCGGGGTTGTTGTCGCTCAAGGGGCGAGAGTGTCTCGCGAAGGCGGACGTGGTCCTTTACGACGGGCTGGTCAATCCGCTCCTCCTAAGACACACCGAGGCCCACGCCGAGCGAACCTGCCGCACGATGGCACCGGAAGGGCGGGTGCTCGATCAGGCCGAGATCAACGCCCGGCTGATTGACGGCGCCCGCGCGGGCAAGACCGTGGTTCGACTCAAGGGGGGCGACCCGTTTATCTTCGGGCGCGGCAGCGAAGAAGCAGCGGCGCTCGCGGAGGCGGGGATTCCATTTGAAGTCGTGCCCGGCGTGACCGCCGCCGTCGCCGCGGGAGAATACGCGGGGATTTCGCTCACGCACCGCGAGCAGTCCTCGGCGGTCGCGTTTGTCACCGGGCACGAAGATCCGACCAAGCCCGGCAGCCGCGTGGACTATCAGAACCTCGCCGGCTTCGCGGGAACGCTCGTGTTCTACATGGGTTTGCACCGACTGGCGAAGATCGCCGAATCGCTGATCGCGGCGGGTAAGGATCCCCGGACGCCCGCGTGCGTCATCAGCCGGGCGACGACGCCGCTCCAGCGAACCGTGACCGCTCCGCTCGCCGATTTGCCCGAAGCCGTCGCCGCCGCCGACCTTCATGCCCCCTCGCTGATCATCGTCGGCGAATGCGTCACTCAGCGGGAAAAAATCTCGTGGTTCGAGCATCGCCCGCTGTTCGGCAAATCGATTGCGATCACCCGGCCGATCCATCAAGCCGATGAGGCGATTTCGCAAGCGCTCGAACTGGGCGCACAGCCCGTGCTCTTGCCCACGATCGAAATCCTGCCGCCGGAGTCTTGGGAACCGATCGACGAGGCGTTATCGCGGCTCGCGGATTACGATTGGTTGATTTTCACCAGCGCCAATGGCGTCGATTCGCTGTTAAATCGGCTGTGGAGCCAGGGGAAGGACGCCCGCGCGCTCGGGCATTTGAAGCTGGCTGCCATTGGCCCCGCGACCGCCGAGACATTGCAGCGCCATCAACTCCGAGCCGACGTGGTGCCCGATTGCTACCGCGCCGAAGCCTTGGCGGAGGCGCTCAAACCTCTCGTCTCCGGGCAGCAGGTTTTATGGGCCGGAGCCGATCGCGGCCGGGAGGTGCTGCCCGCGGAACTCGCAAGCGCCGGAGCCCATGTGGAGAAGCTCGTCGTCTATCGAAACCGGGATGCGACGGAGCTTCCGCCCGAAACCCGGTCGCTGCTCGAGGAAGGGCAGGTCGATTGGATCGCCCTCAGCAGCCCCTCCATCGCCCGCCATTTGAAAGACCTCATCGGCCCGAAAGCCTGCGCTCATCTGGGAAGCCGCTCCAAGATTGCCACGATCAGCCCGGTGACCACCGCCGCCGCAACCGAGGCCGGCCTTCCCGTGCACGCCGAAGCGACCGAACACACCTGGCCCGGCTTGTTCCAGGCGATCATCCGAGCCGAATCCACTTGACCGACAACGTGAGCGGCGCGGCGCGAGCCGCCGGTCATGGAAAGCGAGCGGCACGGCGCGAGCCGCCGGCCAGGAGTTCTTGGACTCGCTAAAAGATCGAGCCGCTGAGGGTGCCGGTGCTGTCGGCGAAGGCCCTCTGCTCGATGCCCAGCGAATGCAGGATGCTGAGATAGACATTGGACATTCGCGTTTCCTCGCTCCGCCAATACGCGCCGTGCTTGAGGCCCATGTTCGCCCCGCCCGCGATCAGCGTGGGCAGGTTGCGGGGATTGTGCGTGGTGCTGGCCCCGCTGCCGAAGAGCACGATCGTGTTGTCGAGCACGCGGCCGCTGCGGTCCTTGTATTCGTTGAGCCGCCCGAAGAAGTGGGCCAATTGCTCGCTGAGGAACAAGTCGTACTTGGCGAACGCGAGTTGCCCGTCCTTGTCGCCGGCGTGGGACAGGTTGTGGTGCGTCCGCGGGAGTCCCAGCTTGAGCGGGAACGTATCGCTGATGCCCATCCCGTCTTCGCGGTTGAGCATAAACGTCACCGAGCGGGTGATGTCGGCATCGAACGCGAGCGCGATCAGGTCGAACATGTTCTGGTAGTATTTCGCGGGCTCGTCTTCGTTGGTCACGTCCAGATCGAGATGCGAATAGTCCTGCTTTTTCAGCGGCACATCGATCCAACGCTCCGAAGCCAGAAGCCGCGATTCGACTTCGTTGAGCGAAGTCAAATATTGGTCCATCCGCACGCGGTCGGACTGGCCGAGCCGCTTGCTGAGGGCCTGGGCATTTTTCGCCACGGCATCGACCAGCTTGATCCGCCGTTTGAGGGCTTCGCGTTCGGACTTCAGCGACACGCGGTCGCCGCGAAACAAGCGGTTAAACACCCGGCGGGGATTGTTCTCGGCGGGGATCGGTTTGCCCTCGATGTTGTAGGAAATCGTCCCCGTGCGGGAGAGAAACCCCGTTCCGGCATCGATCGACAACACCAGCGACGGCTGCCGGCAGTGTTGCCGCGTGTGAAGCGCGATGACTTGATCGAGCCCGACCGAGTTGTAAGTGCCCGGCTTCGGATTATGCAGCGGCGCCCCGGTGAGCCACATGTCCGAGCAGACGTGCGGGTCGGCTTTGGGGCCGCTGGGATGATAGAGCCCGCCGAGAAAACTCAACTGACCACGAAACGGGCCGAGCGGTTCGGTCGATTTGCCGAACACAAATTGGCCGCTCTGTTCGGCCGTGGGGAACCAACTCCATTCCTCGATCTCGTGCTGTTTCTTGGGTAGCGACATGCCGTTGGCGGTGTAGAGGGCGCAGAATCGGCGGGGGATTTGCTCGGCCACGTCCGCGCCCATCGCATCGAGCACCGGCAAGGCCAACGCCGCCCCGCCCACGCCTCGCAGAAACGCCCGGCGGTCGATTTTCACTGCACTGCTCATGGTTCTTCCGATCGTTATTTTTCGAGGAACATCGGACTCTCGACCACAAAGCGGATCAAGTCCCGCATCCGGTAACCCTTGGGTTTAAGTTTTACCCCGTTTTGCCTCAAGGACTCAAGCTCATTGTACGTCAGGCTTCGCCCGGCGGCGTAGATTGTCAAATGTTTGAGCACGCTGAAGGCGACCTGATCGAGCCGATCTTCCGCGAGGTGTCGCTTCAAATCCTCCACGCCGGCGACCTCGGTTTTGTCGGGCAATGTGGAACGGGCATCGACCGCCTGACGTTTCAATCGGCCGCCGGCGTCATATTCTTCAAAGGGAACGCCCCAAGGATCGATCTTGGAATGACACTGCAGGCAGCCCGGCTGATTGCGATGCCTTTCCAGCCGTTCCCGCAGCGTCAAATGCTCGGTCGATTCTTCCAAAGCGGGCACATTGGGCGGCGGAGGCTCGGGAGGCTCGGCGATGATCTTCCGCGCGAGCCAGGCCCCGCGCTTCACCGGGTTCGATTCGCGGCCGTCGGACAATCCCGCCATGATCGCCGCCTGCGCGAGCACGCCGCCCAACTCGCCGCGTTCCCGCGGAACGGCGACAAATCGAAACCCGCTCTCGGGTTTGTCCCTCAGATCGTAATAGCTCGCGACCACTTCGTTCGCGACGACAAAATCGGCGTCGATCAGATTCTTGACGGGCAGGTTTTCCCGGACCAGGTATTGGAAAAACTCGATCGGCTGCTGGCGGAGATGTTTGCGGGCCTCGCGGGTGAGGTCGGGAAAGCGTTCGCGGTCCGGCTCGAGCACGTCGAACTTCTCGAGCGCGAGCCATTGCGACGTGAACTCTCTCGTAAAATTCGCGAAGCGGGCATCGTCGATCAGCCGCCTGGTCTGAGCGTCCAACTCCCCCCGCAGCGTGCCCGCGGCGGCGAGGTCCAACAATTCCCGGTCCGGCGGACCGTTCCAAAGAAAGTAGGACAGTTTCGAGGCCAGTTCGTAATCGTCGAGCGGCTCGGGCGCGGGAGAAGCACTGTTCTCGATCAAGAACAGAAACTGGGGCGACGTGAGCACCACCAACAACGCGTCTCGCACGCTGTCATAAAAACCCCGGCCGTCGGCGCAGGAGTCGTGGAAGACTTTCGTCAGGGTCGCTTCTTCCGCGGGCGTGACGGGCCGGCGGTAGGCGCGGGTCGCGAAGTCGCGAATGATCTCCCGCGCATAAGCCGGCGGATCGTCTTTGCGGTCGGAGTCGATGAAGATGTTTCGATGCGCCGCGGGCGGCCAGGATGCATAAAACGGCCCTTCAAATTCCACGGAGCGAAGCAACAGCCGCGGCATGTCCCGGCCGTCGGTGTATTCGCTGCGAACGCCGATCTCGCGAACGCCCGCGAGGTAGTTCACGTTGTCCTGTTCCACGTCGGGGTTGGGATAATTGCCGATGGCTCCTTCAAACACATAACGCGCGAGCGGCTCACCGGCTACGGTTTGCGCGGGCCCGACTTGCGCGAGCGTGCTGCCGCAATCCCGCCGGAATCCCAAATGCACGCCCAGCCGCGGCAAGCGCTTTTCAAAGGCCAAAAACCGCCGCGCCAAATCGTGCTCCGCCAACAGCGGCGTCAAGACGATTTGATCCAACTCGAATGGACCGGAGAGTTGCGCCTTGATCGCAAGTTTCCCCGCCGGCAAGCGAACGACCAAAAACGCCGGCTGCCTCAACGTCCCGCGGAACTCCCGCTTCCCCAAGGCGAGCGTGACTTCGGGATTGTTGTTGCGCTGTTTCGCATTTTCAGGCGATGCCGGATAGACATCCACCTGATAAATGCCGGGCTTGGGAATTTGCACCGCTTGCGAGTCTTTTGGATCGCGATAAACCACGCGGCCGGCCGCATCGTCAGGTTGCGAAGACGTGCCGGGATCGAGCAGCAAGCCGTCGTCGTATTTTGCCGCGGTGACGGTCACACGAAAACTTCCGGCGTCGGGAAGTTCCCTGAGAGAGATTTTAAAATTCGCCTGCGGTCCGTAGGTGCTGTCGACGCCGAAGACCTCGGCACTGGGAATCGCGGGCCGGAGCAGCAGCCCTTCGGGAACCGTGCCGTAAGGCTCCCCCTTGGGATAGCCGCGGGCGCCCCGCATGCAGGCGAAGACCGCGTGGTAGATGCTGTCGTAATCCCGCCAGCCGCGCACGGTCGCGTTGCCCTGATAGCCCTCGATGAAGCGGTACTTCGTCCGCATGGCCATCGGCTCGAAGTCGAACGGCTTTTCGGGCGTCAACTGCGTGACGGTGAAGTCCTCGTTCTCCAAGAGCAAACTGTTCGCTCCCAGGATCAGGTTGTCGGGGCACGGGTCGGAATTGATGCCCCGCCCCAATTCGACGCGGAAGTTTTGAATCCTGGGCTTCGACGTCGGGTCGACGATCGAGCGATCGAGCGATTTCTCGGCGATGTCGAAATAGGCTTCCAACAACAGCGGCGAGAGCCCCAACGTTTCGCGGTTGTTCACAAAGCCGTCTTTCGACACCGCGTCCGGCGGCAGGGCATCGGTCAGATCATCTTTCAGGAGCAACAACTCGCGGAGGGTGTTGCGGTACTGCGAAACGGTCAGCCGCCGCGCTCCGCCGTTCTTGGGGACCGGCCGCGCGCGGGCGGTTTTCAAGGCCTCGTCGATCCAGTCGAGCATTCGCTGCCGGTCCGCCTGGGACGGCTGGAGCTCGTCTTTGGGCGGCATGTTGTGTTTGCCCAGTTGCCGGCGAACGGCTTCCCACAACTTGATCTGCGGGTCTTCGAGGGCCGGGTTCAGATGATCGACCCGCACGCCGGAGGTCGCATCGTCCGCGTTGTGGCAATGCACGCAGTATTCTTTGAAGAACGGCTGCACCTGGGCTTTGAACGACGCTTCGAGACTCTGCCCGGCATCGGCCGCTTCAGCCAGACCGGGAACAAGAAGACCGATCAGCGCCAGCCGGGCGGATCTGCGAAGGCTTTCGAGGGTTTGTCGCATGGCGGCTCGCTGGTTTGTGGATCAAGTCACGCACCTCCATCATGCATACAATGCTGGGATTGCACCAGTGTTAACTTGCGCAGAGCCAGAGCGGTTTCATCCCCACAGCAAGAAGCCCGTTTTTTAGGAACCGAATACGGTCGCGATCGTCTCGACCGTAATGCCGACCGCCCGCGCCAAGCGGAAAGCAGCCGGCACGACAAAGAACGGCGACGAGGAATCGAAAGGGTCCGGCGGATCCGTGGCATTCTAGAGGGCCTGACAGCATAACTCGTCAAAAGAATACTGCGACGCTCGGCTTTTGTTTTTGGCATCCATCGCGATGAGAAGACGTCGCCTGACTTCGTCGAACACCGCATGCCCGCCGACCGTGACCGTCTACACCGATGTCGATGATCATGGTATCCTAAACGAGAACGACACGCTCGACGGCGGTTCGGTGCTGCCGGGCTTCGCACTGCCGCTTCGCGAGCTGTTCGCCGAACTGGACCGCCAGGGGTAACCGCGTAGGATCCGCACAGTTCCGTAGGCTCTGCACAGCGGACTCTGCGAATCGCCAAAAAGTGGGAGGAAGGGACGATGGGTGATCCGCGTCGCGAGCTTTTGAAGCAGTGGAGGGAGGAATGCGACGCCGTGAGCGCCGACACGGCTCTTCGCGAGTTCCGGAACTTGGCACGGCGGACCGCGATTGTCGAGTCCTATGTTGCGAACTGGCAGGCACGCGGCGTCGTTCGAGAACAACTCACAGTTCGCATTGATCACTATCGCGACCGCTCTGAGATTAAAAGCCATGTCTTCGGATGGGACGAGCGAGGAAATTGGGAACCGGCCCAGACGCTCGAGAGGCCCCTCACGCATCTCCAATGGGAGCAGATGAGTGCGTGGGTGGAATTCGGTTTTTGGAAACAGCCGACCCGCGACGCCGCACGCCCGGTGATGGATGGCGACTGCTGGTCCATCGAAGGCTACCGAGACGACCGTTACCACAAAGTCTATCGGCACACTGGGAGCATGGCGGATGGAAGTGGCGCGGAAGTGTACGAACTGGGAAGGCGTTTGGCTCACCTTGCGGGGCTGGATCGCTTTGAAAAGAAGGAAGAGTGAAGCGGGCATTTCCCGCCAATCTGCAAATGGCAATCAATGGGCACGCGATGTCCACCCTCCGCGAATTCCAGCACAAGGTACCCGCTCCGATGCAGAAAACCGCCCTGCACAAACCGATCGCCGCGGCGTTAGTGGCGAGTTTCTTCTTTCTCTCGCCGCTCTGGGCCCAGTCGGACCCGGCTTTGCAGGGGTGGAAATCGCCGCGGATTCATCCCGTGGCGGACTTGGGGGATCGGCATGTCATCCATTCGTATTTCAACACCAGCCCCGAAAGTCCCGACGGCAAATATGTGTTGTATTACACCTCCGGGACCCGCGACGGCGAAAAAGGGGATCTTCGGATTCAGGAACGCGCGACCGGGCGGGAAACGATCATCGCCCGCGAGATCACCGCCGAAGATGCCCACCGCGCGGCCTGCCAGCAGTGGAGCAACGGCGGCAAGATCGTGCTGTACCACGATTGCCGGGACGGGCGATGGACGGTTATCGCAGTGGATATTGCGACCGGGGAGGAGCGGGTTCTCGCGGAAGATCGGCAACTGGGGTTCGGCTCCCCGACGGGGAAATTGGCCCCGATCTATGGCTGCCATTGGAACCCGGGGCCGCACCGTGATCTGGAACTGGTCGATGTCGTCACCGGCGAACTCAAGACCGCCGTCAAAGTCGAGGACGTGGTGCGGGAGCACGGCGATTGGATCGCGGAAACATTCGGGACCAAGGACATCTCCATCTTCTTTCCCATCCTGAGCGCCGACGAGAAAAAAGTCTTCTTTAAACTCTCGCGGCCCGGCGGCGGAAACAACTTTCGCTCCAAGTCGGCCAGCCTGCGCGGGGAAGATCGTCTACGATCTCGAACAGGGCAAGCTGATTCGACTATTCGAGAAGTGGGGACATCCTTCCTGGACTCCGGGCGGAAAGTCGCTGTTTGAGATCGGCAACATCACGATCGATCTTAAAACGGGAAACACCACCCGCCACGCCCGGTCCTGCATCTCCAACCACCCCTCGGTATCGCCGGACGGTCGGGTGTTCGTGACCGATGCGGACGTGACGAAACGCCCGTTTGGAAAACCCGGCCATTGGGCAATCGCGGTCGGCTCGATGATCAAGGATGAATACGTCGTGCTCGATGTCTTTGACAACACGCAGGGAGCCAAGACCTGGCGGCACAACCATCCGCACCCCGCCTTCAGCGCGGACGGAAAGCGCATCTATTACAACGTCAATCAAGGCCCCTGGACCCAATTGATGGTCGCCGAGGCACAGTGAGAAACGTCCGATCTGGACAAAACCCCTCCTGCAAGCTCAAAAAAGTTGGGAATTCTCATCTCGACAGAATCGCCGAACGCCGCTAGATTTCCCCGCTCTTCTCAATCTCTCACCCAAATAACTCCTCAATTCTCGTTTTGCCGCTTTGTTTCTTCGCCTTTGGACGAACGAAAACCGGGCGGCATGGTGCCCATGTGCCGTTGCGCTTCAGCTTCACTGAGGCGATGGGCATGGTGCGCGGAAGGCGGATTTGCCATGATGGTGCGTTTGATTCAATTCTGTTTGTTCGCCGGCCTCTTGCCCGTTTGGGGATGCCAGAGTCCGCTGTTCAACCGGCGCGAGCAATTCGGCGAGCGGACCGGCCGGGAAAGCTTCGAGACGCCGTTTTCGTTCTCGAACGACGATCCCGCCGGATTGGGAAACGGCCACGGAGCTTTCGCGTTGCGCGGATCCGAACCGGGCCGCCGCGACGGGGACGAATTGCAGCAGGCCCGGCGTTCCGACGCGTCCCTCGAGCGGCTGCTTAAACGCGGTTATGATGCCGACGCCCACGGCCGCGTTTTGGAGGCAAAACACGCTTACGAGCAAGTCCTTTCCGAACAGCCCAACCATCCGGAAGCCCATCACCGCCTGGCGATTCTCGCGGACCGGGCGGGCGAATATTCCGCCGCGGAGAAACATTACCGAATCGCCCTCCGCGGGAAACCGACCGATGCCGACCTGCTCAACGATTTGGGCTATTCGTATTTTCTGCAAGGCCGGGCCCGTGAAAGCCAACTCTGTCTCGAACGGGCCCTCGATGTCGATCCCAAGCACCCGCACGTCGAGGAAAATTTGTCGCTGCTTTCCGATCCCGTCCGGGCCGAGCGGGTTTTGTCGAACCTGATGCCTCCCCGCCAGGCGCAAACGACGCTGGCTCGTTTGTTCCCGAACGATCCCGGGGGAGCGGATTCCGCCGCCGATTTCGCTCGCCAACCGCGCCGGCCGGCGAATCTTTCCGCGGACACGGGGAAACAAACCGCCCAGTTGACGCCCGACAACCTGGACTCACTCCAGGAGAAAATGGAACTCACCCGCTTGCAAAACCTCACCGACCGCCGGCACCGCGAACCGAGCCTTCGCTCCGAATCGGCCGCGTCGATCGCGGGCGCGCGGGCGGGTTTGCCGAATTATCCCCGACAGTCTCCTACCGAAACGGAAGTCCGCGTCGTGCCGCGTCCGTTTCCCAAAGCGGAAATCACCGATGCCTTCGTCGCCGCGGGACAGGCGGATCGCAATCAGGATCCCCAACCTCGTCCGGCGGGCATGACGGCGAACCGCTCGTCGCAAGTCCCGCCGTCGGCCGTGATCAACGCCGAGTGGAACACGCTCGATCAACAGCCGCAGCCGCCGGAATGGAACGCCGGAAACCAAAAAGCCGAGGCACCCGAGTGGAATACGCTGCCCCAAGCCTGGCCGCAAACTTCGCCGGCGGTTTCGGCGTCCGCCTCGTCGCCGTCCGGGATTGAGCAAGCCAGCTTTACGCACGACGTGCCGAATCGGGCGAAGACGGCGGCCGCGCAGTCGGCGGCCGAAAAGGCGGCCCAGATCGGCATGGCCGCCGGCCCGGGAGCCATGTTCCCCACTTGGCAAGAATCGCCCCCCGGCACGCCCTTCTCTGAACCAGGACCAGTGACGCCCGCCGTTCCACCGCAAAGCCAAGGCTCAATGCCTTCGGAGCCGGCCGCACGAAACGTTCCGCCTGAATGGAACCAATCCAGCCCGGCCGAAAACTTCGGTCAAAGATGAACCGCCGCCGTTTGGATTACGATTCCAAATCGATCGTTTCCCCCGTAGCGGCGGCGCGGTAGCCGGCGAGGATCACATCGACCGCATGGGCTGCGCGGGACACGGGCACATCGCTGTCCCGGTCTTGTTCCAGGCAATCGAGAAAACACGCGGCGTCGGCAACCGCCAGAGGATCGACCGGAAACCAGTTCTTCTTCGGCCGGACGCCGCCCTCGGCTTGGGTGCTCGACCAGAACCCCATCGGGTCTTCGGGGTGGGGTTTTTCCGGCTGCGTCCAAGGCGGGGCATCGCTCCAGACTTCGAAGCGCGGCTCGTAAGCATCCAACGTGACGGAGCCTTTCGTGCCCACGAGATGCAGTTGATGGACGCCATGCGTGGGATGGCTCGACCAACCGCTGCGGCCCACGGTGATCGTGGCTTCGATGTTCTGTTCCATCCCGAGCATTAAGCAGGCGAAATCCTCGACATCATTTTTCTGATGCTCGGCAAAGAAATAGTTCGCCGTCGTTCCCGCCACGCTCGTGAACCGGAAACCCGTCAACCACCCAAACAGAATCAGCGGATACCAGCCCACGCAGTAGAGTTCCCGCTTGGAATCCAGAAACGTGAACCGCCCGGCCTCGGCTGTTTCGCGGCGGGGCTTTGACAAATCCGCCGTCCCGGAGATGCCCTTGGCAAACAACAGTTCAGAGTGCAGTCCCAACAGATCGCCCAGTTCCCCGGATTCCAAAATCGCCTTGGCCCGCTGAGCCATCGACATGCGGACCAGGCTGAAAACCTGGCTGTGAACGTTCGCGTCCCGAACCGCTTCCACGACTTGCCGGGCCGCTTGGGAACTCGTCGCGAGCGGCTTGTCCACGTAAAGATGCTTCCCCGCCTTCGCACACCTAACCGCCAAATCCGCCCGGCGTTCCGGTTCTGGGCAGACGCTCACCAGATCGACATCCTTCCGCGAAACCGCCTCCTCGAAATCCGGCAGCCAGGGGATCTCAAGTTCCCGCGCCAACCGCTGATTGAGTTCCTTCCGCCGGGGCGAAATCTCCGCCTCATCGGTCAATCCCACCAATCGGCAGCGCGGATCCGCCCCAAACGCCCGCGCATAATTCTCTTGATGCGTATGCGACCCCGCGATCAACAGCAAACCAAATTCCCGAGAGCCAGCCATCACGCCTCCTGTTGAGGACGAGGATCTTTCAGTTCCACCACAATGTTCCGCCAAGGTTTGCTGCCGACGTTGACGGCCTCGTGAACCGCTTCGCCTTCGACCTTGCGGAACCGCACGTCGCCGTCTTGCATTTTTCGCGGCTCATCGCGGGAACCGTCGGCGAAGACCGTTTGCAGCTCGCCGTCGCCGATGACGACATACAGATAATCGGTCTCGTGCCGATGCAGCGGGATCGACTCGCCCGGCTCCAACCGCAGATCCCACACGCGAACGCGGTCGTTCTCAAACAACAACCGCGTCCCCACATCGGGTGAAATGGGTTTGGCTTCGGTCATCATTTTTCCTTCGCGTTACTTCTGCGATTTCTGTCGTTTCAACGTCAACAGCGTCTGGACGATCATGTCTTCAACTTCCGGGGACCAGACGGTGGGGAGGCCGTAGTAGATCATGGAGCTCGCCCCTTCGTAGCCGCCTTCTTTGAGAACCCGGCGGGAGGGGATGTAGGCCATTACATCGTTGGCATAGCCCGATACCCAGAGGTTGTTTTCGGGCCATAGGGTCTTGAGGCGGATCGCATAATCCACAACGACTTCGCCGCCCAAAATCGCAAAATCCACCGCATCGCCAAGTTCCCAAAGCTGGATCGGATAGGGATAGGTCTCGGACAACTTGCCGGTTTTGGCCAGTTGCTCCAAAAGCATTTTGCGCGGGCGGCGATGTATTCGTTTTTGGATTCGGTGTCTGTTTGCAGTTCCTCCGCGGTGGGCAGCTTGGCGAGCGGCAGATCGATCTCGGTGTATTTTAGATGCAGCTTACCTTCGATCGGTGCCATCTTGCCGGCGACGACTTCTTTCACCGCGTCCGCGAGTTGCCGGCCGTAATTCTGGGCCAACTCGACGGTTCGGCGGGGGAGCGGATTCTGATCGGCTCCGCAGCCGCACCAATAGAGAGCGACTGCGCCGGGGTGGTCTTTTTCGATTTCGATCTGGGCAAAGCCGGGCCAGTCGCCGGACCATTGATAAAACGACAACACCGTCGCATGGCAGGCATAGCCCGCCACAATCGCTTTGAGTTTTCCGCCGCCGTCGCGGACGGTGAGCACCGGCACGGCATGATCGATCGGGCCTTTGAGATCGCCGGCTTCGCGAAGCTTGGGGACATCGGCTTCGCGGTTGTTGCGGCGGTTGACGGCAAACGTCGCCCGCCCGCTGCCCGCGGCCAACTCCGCCGGGGCCAGGTTCTTCATCGCCTCGGCCACGACGCCCGTGACCTTTTGCGTGAGCGTCTTGGTGTAATCGACAATTGACTTTTTTTGTTCGTCGCCCAGTTTCTCCCGGTACATCGACATCAGGTTGGTGCCCACCACGGGGCCGGTGTGCGTGTGGGACGTGCAAATCGCAATCGCGGCCCGCGGCAGCTTGTGGCGGGTTTCGATCTCGTTGCAAATCGTTTGCGAAGTCTGCCGATCGATGCCCACGAGGTCGAGGGTTATCAGCACGGCCCGGGTGCCGGCTTCATCTTCCAAGACCAACGCCTTGGCCCACAGGTCATGCAGCGTCCCCTCGGCGGGATGATTCCGGCCCGCATAGCCCGACATCCACGTCGGTTTGTCCGGCGTGATGACGGCTTTCGCCACCCCCGCCTGCCAACCGCCCTCCACCGGCAAAGCCAAAAATACGCTCGCCGCAAACGCCAAGACCGTCAATCGCATAACACACCTCTCGTGATTATGGGCGCAAACTTTCGAGGAACGGAGAAAGGAGTACGACCGCGAAGTATTTACCGCGAAGCGGTTAGATCACAAAGCCCAGAATCGCGAAGCGCATTCTGGGTGATCAGGTTCCCAAGTATTCCTTACGCCGAAGGCGTTATACAAGTCTTTTGTATAACGCCTTCGGCGTATGGCTATATTTTTGCATCGAAACCCAGGGTGGCGCGGCTGCGCCGCTGACCCTGGGCTTTGAGATATAACGCCTTCGGCGTAAAGACGAAAACTATGGATAACGAAATCGATGATTTCACGTTGTAGGCCAAGGGTTGAATTGAGCTGCCGTTCAAAGCCTTCCAAGCTAAATTCGCGAGTTAAAAAACTATTCGTGTTATTCGTCTGATTCGTGGTTCCCCTCTTCTCAATCATGGCGTTTTTAACGACGTCAAATACGCGATGAGGTCGGCCATCGCTTGTTGATCGATGGTCTTTTCGAGGCCTTCGGGCATCAAAGACCGGCCGGAGTTTTTCATTTCCTCGATGTCCACGCGAAGGAGCACGCGGTCTTCCTTGTTCTCGCCTTGACGCAGCGTGATGCTCGTGGCGGTCTCGGCGGCGATCAAGCCGGAGAACACCTGACCCTGCTCGGTGGCGACGATGTATTCGGTGAACTCCGGGTTGAGTTCGCGGTTGGGATCGAGCACGTTGAGCAGGATCGTCTCGGGGCCTCGATTTTTCATCGCGGCCAGATTCGGGCCGATCTCCCGGCCGAAGTTCTCCACGCGATGGCATGCGGAGCAGTTCTTCTTAAACAACTGCCGGCCGGTTTCGACGTTGCCCGCAAGTGCCAGCGATTTCTGATAGCTTTTGACGACATCGCTCCGCCGGCCCACGTTGCGGGCTTCCAAAAGCTCCTTCGCCAAACTTTGCACTTTGTTATCCCGGCTGTCGGCCAAGAGGCGGAGTTGCGGGAGCGACAGATGCGTGGCCGGGATCGTGCCTTTCTTCGCGGCTTCCAAAAGTTCGAGCGTCCACGCGGGCCGGGTGAGCAACACCGACAGGGCCTGATTGCGAAGTTCCGGGCTGTACCGCGACCACGGGGCAAGCAGCACCGGGGCGACTTGGGGAGCAGCGAATTGACCGAGGGCCGAGACCACGGCCGACTGCACGGTCTTCGGTTGGCGGTAATCCAGGAGAGGCACGAGGTGTGTTTTCTCGCTGGCGAAGTCGCTCAAGGCCAGCGTGCGGATCGCCTCGGCTCTGGCATCGGCGGGGGCTTTGGGATCGCTCGCCTGCTTGCGGGACTTTTCGATCAGCGAGGCGATCAGTTCGCCGGCTTTGGACCCGGTCGAGATGGATCCTTTCAACTGGGATTTTGATTTGGAGAGCCCCGCCACGAGGCTTTGCACCACGGTGGTTGCGGTGGTTTGCGATTGGGCCGAGAGCGGCTCGATGGATTTGAGCACATGGGCCACATCATCCTGCCGGCCACTGCGGCCGATGAGCGTGGCGAGTTCCTGGAGAAACGCCAGGCCCGGCTTGTCCTTGGCGAACTTCCCATCAGAGGCGAGCAGCGAAAACACCTCGCCCGCGTTTTCGCTGAGGGAACTCAACACCGCCCACTCCATCCACTGGCTGCCCACGTCCCGGACGATCAATTTCGAGAGAGCCTCCGCGGTCCGGGGGGATTGGAGATCACCCAAGGTCAGCGCGAGTTGATACCGCACTTCGATATTGGGATCGCTGACCATCTCCAACAGCTTCTTGCGGACGGCGGGCGATTTGAGCGTGCCCTGTTCCGTCAAACGCACCGCATGCCGGCGGACTTGGGGATGCTGGTTATTCAATCCCAACAGCAATTCCGCTTCGTCGAGGGCAGTTAATCCCGCGAGCACATACAGCGCGTGCATCCGGCCCTCTGGCGTTTTGGCCTTCTTGACGAGTTCAGCGAGCGGCAGGACGGCGGTGTGTTCTCCGCGCTCGTAGAGCAACCGGGCTGCGGTCTCCCGATGCCACGCGTTGGGGTGATCCAAAACGGCGACCAGTTCCTCGGTGGGCAGGGTGCTGAGTTTGCGGAGTTTCGGTTGTTGGAATCCATCCGGCAGAATGCGATACAGCCGGCCCCGGTCGCGGCCGCTGGTCAAATCGAGATGTGTTTTGATTTCCGGTGGCAGGCTTTTGGGGTGTTCGATAACTTCGCGGTACATGTCGAGAATGTGCAGCGCCCCGTCGGGAGCGTTGGCGAACTGCACGGGTCGGAACCAGATGTCCGTGGACGCGATGAACTCGCGATTCTCATCGATCCGGCGGGCGATCGGAACGAGGCCGTGCCATTCGATGGCTTTGCGGTGGATGATGTTGCTGCCGACGTCGCCAATCACGGCTTGACCTTGATACTCTTTCGGCCAGGCGTTGCCGCGGTAGATGGTGACGCCAGTCGAGCCGGTGAAGTATCCCGCCGCGCGTCCGCCGCCTTCGACGGGACCTTTCACCAGACCCGCGACGCGGAGCCGGGTGCGGACGAGCCGCCAGGGCTCGACGGGGCTTTTGCGATAGACCTCGGCTTGCGGGCCGTCCGCCGCGATGCTGATCCGCGAGCGGGGCACGGCGAGGTAGGGGTTCCGGGCGAGGTAGCGTTCATCGATCATCACGGCTTGGATGTGGTCGCTGTTGGAGCAGACGAACTTATGGCCCCAACGGTCAAAGTCCATGCCGTGCTGCGCCCCGCCGCTTTCGGGGCGCATTTCGAGGGTCTTGGGATCGAACGAGAAATCCCGTCCGCGGAGATTGACGGCGGGTTCTTTGGGCTGATCGGGCCGGGTGATGTTGCCGCCGGAGCTGCTGGTCGCCCCGTGAATGCGGTTGTCCAGACCCCAGCGAAAACTGTTCAAGAGCCCCTGCACGTTCCCGCGGCCGAAGCCGGTGAAGACGACCTTCCGCTCGTTGGCTTGGCCGTCGCCGGTGGTGTCTTTCAGATAGTAAATATGCGGAGCAGCCGCCACGAACACGCCGCCGTCGTAATAGAGAATCGCCGTCGGCCAGGAAAGTTTGTCGGCGAAGACATGGCTCTTGTCGAAATGCCCATCGCCGTCGGCGTCTTCCAAGACGCGAATCTGCCCCAAAAAGTCGTTCTCCTGCTCGGAATACCCGCGCATCTCGACGACGTAGAGGCGGCCGTCTTCGTCAAAGGCCATCGCCACCGGATCGTTCACCAGCGGCTCGGCGGCGGTCTGGTCGATGTGAAAACCTTTCAAGACGGTGAAGGTTCTGAGAGCGTCCTTAGGCGATTGGGGCGGAATCCGCGGAAGCTCCGCACTGAAGTCCTTCCCAGTCACCGGGGAGAATTTGAAGTGCCGATCGAGGAAGGCATACACTTCGTTCCGCACCGGCGTGGGAAAATCGTGCTCGCAATCCGGGTAGCGGAACACAAGATTATCTGGGGCGCCTAAGAGTTTATAAATCTCGCGGGCTTTGGGCTCGGTCTTTTTGACGCCGTTCACATCGAAGTTGGAATCGTGCAGCGGCGAATTGGAAAAGAACGGCCGCGGTGCCATCGCGGCCACGACTTCGTAAAAATCGAACGGGACCTTGTCGGGATCGAGGCTGTATTTCGTTTTGAGGAGCGGCATGTAGCGGTCGCTGGTCCAGCCGGCGATTTTGCCGCCGTAGTAATCGTGGAACGGCGTCCAACCGCAACTGGAAACGATCGCCTTGATCCGCGGGTCGAACGCCGCCACAAACAGCGCATTGTGCCCGCCCAGCGAATGCCCGATGACGCCGATGCGGTCGGGATCGACTTCCTCGCGGGAGATCAAATAGTCCACGCAGCGCATGTGGTTGAAGATGCCCTTCATGGTGCCGGATTCGTAGTTGTCAGCATTGAAATCGTAAGCCGCGGCATCGCCGAAGGACGGGTAATCGGGGCAGATCACGACGTAGCCGCGCTTGGCGAGTTCTTGCCCGTACTCGCGGTTGGCCAGCGGGCCTTCGCCGGCGACGATGCCTTTCCCCTGCGGCCCCGTGGGATGCAGCGCCAACATCGCGGGCCGGCGGTCGTCGGTTTTCCGCGACAACGGCAGGTACAAATACGCGGTGATGCGGTCGCCTTTTTCGGCGACGAAGGAAATCGTCTGCCGTTCAAACCCGTTGCCCGTTTGCCGGGCGAGCACCTTCGCGTCGAACGCCGGCAGATGGCTGCGGTCGGGCAGCTTGCCCATCGCCTCTTGCATCCCGGCGAGGATTTGCTCCCGGCGTTTGGCCCAGTCCTTGGCCGATTTGACGGGCCGCGTTTCGCCGTTCGCATCCTGGTAGGTTAAAAGTTCGGAGTGATCGAGTTCCGCCGCCGGGGCAGAACACGCAAAATCGCCGAGCAGTCCCAGGGAACAAACAACCAGAACACCACGGGCCAAGAATATCGGACGGATCTGCATCGGTTTTTGCTCTCCTGGGAAATCGAAAGCCGGAATTCGGGCCGGCACGCGGGCGAGACTTCATTCCACGATAACGCCCCGCCGGGAAGTGTCAACGAACCCGCGGCTCTCACGATTTTTCGTGAAACGACTTACCCGGCCCGACCGGTTTTCGGTCCGAAAAAAACTGGTCTTGCAGGCTTTGGCGGTTGCTGGCACACTACGCGACTTTCCCTCGAAATTCAATTGCCCTTCTTCCGATCGACGCCCGTCTGCACCGATCTCTCGCCGCCGAATGTTGGGAACGTATGCGACATTCCCGATTGCTCTTGATCTTATTCTGCCTGCTCGCGTGCGGGGGCTGCCACAATTTGCGCAAGGCCACCCCGGGACCGATCGGGCAACCGTTGTTCGTGGCGTCGAACAACCAAAACGCGGTGTGGGAGCGGACGGTCGATGTGCTCCACAAATATCCGTTCTTCATCCGCCGTGAAGACCGTTTGGACGGGGTGATCGAAACGGACTACAAAACCGGTTCGGGGCTATTGGAGCCTTGGCATAAGGAATCGGTGGGGGCGTACCAACGGCTGGAAAGCACGCTGCAATCCATCCGCCGCCGGGTCGTTGTGAACATCACGCCGGCGGAGGGCGGCTACTTCATCAACGTCGAAGCCTACAAGGAACTGGAAGATCTGTCGGGCGGCACCCCCGGCGGCGCGACGTTCCAGGACATCACGCCGCTCGAGCGCGATCTGAACCTGATTGCGGGCCAGATCACGCCTCCGGGCTGGATTTCCCAAGGCCGGGACTTCGTGCTCGAAGAAGACATCCTCGAACGGCTCCACAAAGCCTTCAGCCCGTAACCCTCGCGAGAGTTCGCCGATTCGATCGGTCTGACGATCCAAAAGCGTGCGAGGGCTGGGAAGCCGCCGATGCGGAAGACTCGCGTCAGCTCATCACGGCGGCTTCGTGGAGTTGGCGAATCTGGGCTTTGGAGGTGTCGACATTCAGCGAAATCCGCACGCCCCAGCGGCCGGACGGGTCGGCCGTGAACTGCCAATGTGGAACCACCGCCGAGCTTTGATGCACCAACTCGAACCCGCCTTCGGATTGGCTGATGGTCTGGATCGGAAACGTCCAGATCTCCGCCGGCTGTGAAAGATCGAGCGACGCATCGATGCCGAGCCATTCATCCATCAAACCGATCGTTTGCGATTCGGGCAGAGACTGAATCGTCTCCAACTGGCCGAGTTGCTGGCGGTTCGCATCGTAATAATATCGATCCGGAGCGCCCGCGGGCAGGCCGGCGAAGTTGAACTCGACCGCAAAGTGGATCGGCACATCCAGCGGCAGGTTTTCAAGGCGATACACGACTTCCAAGCGGCCGGGGTTCTCGGCACCCAAGGCCACGGTTTTGGAAAGCTTGACCGAATACGGTCCCACATTCCCTTGCCGGGCCAACACCGCTTCCACCCGGTTGTCGGAGCGGCGGAGCGTGGCTTCATAGACTCCGTGGACAAAATCGCCAACGTCGCCGCGGTTTTGCAGAAACTCTTCGAGGCTCAACCCCGGCTGCAGGAAGTGATCGATCAGACTCTTCCGCGGCCAGTTGTCGTAGGCGATTTTCTTATCGAGGTCGGGCTGTTTGAAGTGGACCATGTCGTGAATGCTCGCGACGCCATCCCCATGGTGCTCGCCGTTGTCCCTTTGCTGGCCGGCTTTGAGGACGACTTCATGATAAGGCTCGGGCCGGCGGTTTAATGTCGCGAGCAGATTGTGCCGGGCGGATCGCACATCGAGTTCGTAGAGATGTCCGCCCCGCGCGGGAGCCAGCCACGCCGCGAACCGGTCGCTCGCCAGCCGGACTTCCTTGCGGGCATCGCGGTCGAAATCGTCGGCGGTGATTTCCAGCCAGGATCCGCTCCGCCCGGTCGCTTGTTCGAGCAGCGTGTCGGCGGCGATCAAATGCCGATACACGGCGTTTCGCAAGTGCGGCAAATACAACCCGCCAAAGGCTCCGTGCCAGTACGAACAATTGCACTGGGCGCGGTAGAGTTCCGTCCGGGCCTGGTTGAGCGGCTCGGCTTCGTCATTGGTTATGGAACCGTTTTTGGTCAGCGACTCCAGCCGTTCGCTAATGCCCAGCATCCGGGCGTACATTTCGTGGGCTTCCGGATATTTCACGCGGAAATTCCGCCAGTAGCCGCCGTGGATGAAACTGCGGATCGCGGTCCAATCGGGATCGTCTTTCTTCTTGATTTGCAGCGATTTGAGTTCGATCTGCCGGCCCGTGGGCAAAGCCCATTCGTTCATTTCGCGGTAGCTGCAATCGGGAATATAAATCTCGCCCGCGGGAGCGACTTGATCGACGGCTTCCGAAAGCGTGGCGACTTTCAGCCAATCCCCGTTGGCCCGGAGAGCATCAAAAAACCGCCGCAGCCAGCCATCTTCGTAAACGTGTTTTTTCGTGTTGGGCCACGTGCCGAATTTCTCGCCATCATCGCCGAACGTGCACACCGAGTTGGGGTGTTTGTACGCGAGTTCGCGGAGGTAGTCGATCGTCGCCTGCGGGTCCTCGAAGGGGATCGTATATCGCAGCCGTTCGCTGCCGGGGAAGACCTTTAAAAGCCGGCCTTCATCTTCGGTCAGGTAATAGCTCCAAAGCTGATCGGACGAGAGACCCGCACCGCGGAAGTGGTAGTCGTCCAGAATTGTGTATTCGATGCCCGCGCGGGCGATGTCGGAGGCAAACGCCTGCTCCCAAACGCGTTCCGGCACCCACATCCCGCGAACGTCCGCTCCGAAC
Organism: uncultured Planctomycetaceae bacterium; assembly: GCA_963815195.1. Lineage (GTDB taxonomy): Bacteria > Planctomycetota > Planctomycetia > Planctomycetales > Planctomycetaceae > CAWAVN01. The sequence continues at coordinate 336,594 of CAWFGE010000020.1, read as the reverse complement.
ATTTGCTTCAAATAGCGGGAATAGGCCACGATCTGCCCCACGCGGTCTCGGCGGGGAATCGAAGACAAGATCGGCTCGTAAAACGGCCCGCCCAGAATCTCCACCTGCCCGCGCTCGACGAACATCCGCACCCGGTCGATATATTCCGGATGCGCCACCGCGAGCCATTCCAACAGGCTCCCCGACGTGTGCAGCGAAATCGGCAGCTCCGGATAGTCTTCGAGCACGTCCAGAAACGGCCCGTAACTGTCGCGGAAGGATTGCTCGCAAACGCTTTCGAAATTCCCGATGGGCTGGTGATTGTGAATGGCGAGAACCAAACGGATCTGGCTCATGGAAAGCGTCCTTTCCTTCCGGAATGAAATAAAGGCTCAGTGTTTTTTCGGTGCATGGCGAAAGCAGCGCTCAGGAGTTTTCCCAACGCGGGCAGAAATTGTCAAAATCCAAACCCAACCGCCTTCCGCCTGAATGATTTGATCCGCAAATTTCCCGCAATCTTCAAAAACCGCCTAAAGTTCCGTCCCGGGAACACGAATTCCCCGAAGAGATTTTACCACGAAGGCACGAACATAGACTGAGAAAGCCCCATGAAAATGCGCGCAATTGACGCAGAATTTTATCTTTCAATTCCTTCGGGGTTTCGGCCCTTGTCCTTCGTGCCTTCGTGGTTGCCTCGTTTACTCCGCTTCCATGCCGCGGAGGAAGTCGGCGGCGTCTTCCGGGGTGACGGGGTTGATGTAAAACCCGCTGCCCCATTCGAACCCCGCCACGCGGGTCAGGCGGGGCAGGATTTCGATATGCCAATGGTAGTGCGGCAACTCGGCGACATCAAACGGGGCCGTGTGAATCATATAGTTGTACGGCGGATCATCAAGGGCCAGTTCCAACTTGGTGAGCACGGTTTTCATCACGCCGCCCAATTCCTCCAGGCTTTGTTTGCCGATGTTCTCGTAATGGCTCGAATGCTGCTTGGGCAGGATCCACATCTCGAACGGCACCCGGCTGGCGAACGGGCACAGGGCGACGAACTGCTCCGTCTCCAAAACCACCCGCTTCGCCGTCCGCAGTTCCTGGTGGATCATGTCGTCGTAAATGCACCGGCCGCGGTAGTTGTAGAAGTCGAGCGCGCCCGTCATCTCTTCGCGAATCGAGATCGGCACCACCGAGGTGACGATCAACTGGGAATGGCTGTGCGCGAGCGACGCCCCCGCCGCGGCTCCTTTGTTCTTGAAGATCAGCCCGTGCAACAGGCGGTGGTCGCGTTTCAAGTCCACCAGCCGATCGCGGTAGGCCCAAAACACTTCGCGGATATTCTCGACGGACAACCGGGCCATACTGGTTTCGGTCTGGGGGCATTCGATGATGACTTCGTGCGCCCCGATGCCGTTCATCATGTCATAAATCCCGTCGCCGCGCTTGTGCAGTTCGCCTTCGACCTGGAGGGCGGGGAATTTGTTGGGCACGACGCGGACCCGCCAGCCGGGTCCGTTGGGTTCCGAGCCGTGGGTGCGGTACGCCAGGATTTCGGGGGGCGTCGCCTCTTCGTGGCCTTCGGCGAACGGGTCGTAGCGGCCGGCGGTCTCGCGGAACTGCTGGCTGAAGTCCTCCGGGCGTTTGGCCCGGTCGGGCGCGATAATCACCCATCGGCCCACAATGGGATCTTTGCGTAAATCCGGCATGCGTGAATTTGCCATGTCTTAATGTACGTCCCGGTCAAGCGTATTTCTGTCTTTACGCCGAAGGCGTTACATTTCAAAGCCCAGGGTCAGCGGCGCAGCCGCGCCACCCTGGGTATGGATGCACAATACATTGCCTTATGCCGAAGGCGTTATACAAACCGATTGTGCAACGCCTTCGGCGTATTGAACTGATGAAACATCACCAACCCAGGGTGCGCTGCGCGACCCTGGGCTTTGGCATATAACCGCTTCGCGGTAAAAACCTATTCTTCGTCTCTTGCTTCTGTTTGCTTCCGGCTCTTGGCTCTCCGCTCACCGGCTGAGTTTTGGTGGCTTTCCCAAAAATTCCCCGCAGGGCGCTAGCTCGCCGCCGGTTTCTGCCATTTTCTCTGACGTTCGCTGGACCGGACGCGAGCGCGTGCCGGCTAATATATTCCTCCGCTCACACCTGCCACATGAACAACTCAAAATCCGGCGAGGGGACCGTGAGTTCGATCAAACCTTCCTGGGGAGCCCGGTCGAGGCTGCGGTTTTTGCTCAGGCAATCCACGAAGAACGAAACCCGGTCCCCCACGTCGACGTTCAAATCGGCCCGCGACACGCCGATCTCGACTAGCGTGTCGATCGCGGCTTCCACCTTGGCTTTGTTGACTTCTTTCTGCTGGCGAAACAGTGCGGCGGCCGGCTGGCGGGTGTTCGCTCCGGTGATGCGAATCTCCGTTTGGGCCGGCTCTTGGAACCGCACCCGCACTTCGTCCACCGAGCGAAACGCGTCTTTCGCGCGGCCGTTGGTGTCGGCCCGGATCAACAGCCGCTCCGGGTCGAAGCCGAAGTGCAGCCCTTTGATCAATCCTTCGGTGACGAGCGTCATCGTGCCGCGCTCGCTGCCGCTCGTGTATTTCCCCGCGCTGATCCATTCAAAATACGTGGCCCGCCCGGTGACCTTCACCCGCAACAAACCCGTTGGCTGCGTGTGGAGCAACCGATGATCGGCCCGCGTGATCGGCCGGCGAAGGGCGTTGGGCGGATTGCTGCCCAAGAGCCGATAGACGTTGCTCAAATGCCGGCGAAACAGTTCATCGAACAGCGCATCCTGGGCCGACGAATGATCGTCTCCGAACCACCAGAACCAATCGCTGCCTTCGGCAATGTCGAGTTCGTTCTGGGCTTTCTCCAAAGCCTCGGGCTCGGCCGTGCCCGCGGCGGCGGTTTCCTTCAAAAACTCGCGGGTCATGTGCAGGAGATCCCAGGCGGTGTTGTCTTCGTGATGGCCGATCCAGATCGCGAAGTTGTGCGAAATCCAGCTGCCCGCGAACAATCGGCCGATCGTGTCGGTCGCGGGAAACTCCTTGAGGCTCTCGCTGATCGTCACGGGGCGGAGGCGTTCGTTGCGGACCGCGTCGCGGTAAAGCCGACGGAGAAAATCCACGCCGCCGTCCGGGTAGTATTCCCAGCAGTTCTCGCCGTCCAGAATGATCGGCACCAAGGCGGGCCGGTGGCTGCCTTCGGCGCTGACCGCCCGCCCGATGGCGAGCACGCGGCCGATGAGGTCCTGCACCGCATGATGGGGTTCGCTCCGCTGGTAATGAAAGCCGATCAAATCGCTCAGACCGTGATCGCGAAACACGATCTGCAACGGCTTCGTGCCGGCTTCGACATTCCAGGGCCGATACAAGAGTTCGGGATGCGTTGCGTGGCCTTGCCCGTCCCGCGCGACCCGGCCGCCCGTGGAGTGGGCGAGGATTTCCTCATCGGTGGCGATCCATTCGATGCCGACTTCGGTGATGGCCTCCAAGATGTCCTGTGAGACTGAACCTTCCGAAGGCCACAGGCCCCGCGGCGGCTTCCCAAAAATCTTTTCGTGAAACGCCGCGCCCCGCCCCAGATGCCGGCGGGCATCTTCCGGGTAGCGGTCCACGTACCGGGGCAGCGGGCAATCGGGCATGGCCTGCCGGGCCGAGGTCTTGTCCCACAAGAGCGGCAGGATAGGATGATAAAACGGCGTGGTCGTGAGTTCCACCTGCCCCGATTCCGCGAGCTTCTTGTGGAGCGGAATCACCTGCCGGAGAATCGCCATCTGCCGATCGAGAAGCCAGGCTTTTTCGCTTTCGCTGTAGCCTTTGCCTTTCTTGCGGAACTCGCGGAGTTCGGGATCGTCTTCAAAAGCGAGTTCATGAATCCAGGTGAGATTGCTCCAGCACTGAAGATCGCGGAGGTCCGCTTCGGAAAAGCGGGCGGCGGCTTTTTCCACGGGATCGACGCCGCGCTTGAGCAGAAGTTCCTGATACCGCGGATACGGTCGGATCATGCTTTCCGGGTTGGCCATAAAACCGGCCGACAACAGTTCCCGCCGGTCGGAAGCGGTGAAGCTGTCGGCGGGCAAGCGGGACAAATCCAAATGCCGATCGCTGCCGCCCTGTTCGGTGTATCTCAAAATCTGCACGAGCAGGCTGGGCACGAGGTTGATCGTGCAGCGGAACTCCGGGACTTCCAAAAGGTGCCGGGCCATGCCGAAGTAGTCTTTGGTCCCGTGCAGGCGAACCCAGGGCATCAAGGTTTCCCCGCTCACATCGTCGGGATAATAGGGCTGATGCTGATGCCAAAGTATCGCAAGATGAACCGGAGGCATATTGGCCTGTTCAGGGAGTTGTGTCGTTTGACTTCGAGGGGTGGAAATCGCCCGGCGGCGGTCCGCTCTTCTTTCTTTTCGGACGGATGCCGAGCGCCGATTCACCCGCAATGGAATGTACGATAACTTATTCTCGGCGTCCATCATGGCCGGGGCGGAGTTTTCTGAAAGCGATTTGGCCTTTGGCCCAAAGAATCCTTCTTGGTGGCACAATCCACAGAGTCAGCCTTTTTGCGTGCCCGCCGGCCGTGAGGACTCAAATCGACCTTTCGATCGCGCAAATTGACAAGCTGCGATCGTGGACGTAGATTCAAAACCGGGCGGCACGTCTCAAGTGGGAAGATTTTGCCTGCGGGTGAAGTTTTCCTCTCCGGGGCAACCCCGGGGATTGTTTCCAACCGAACCGTTCCGTGGCGTGAATGCCCCTCCACGTTGTGGAGCATAATTCACGCGTGACCAGACCAGGTGGGACGTGCCGCCCGTTTTTTTTCGCCAATTCCCCAATGACGCATCGCAAGGTTTTCAGTCGCCGGCTGGCAATCGTGATTTTGTCCGGTCCGTGGACGATCGACGCGTTGATCGATCGGCTCAAGAAAGCATTGCAGCCCGATCCCAGGGCCCGGTGGATCGCACCCTTCGCGCGAAGAATCCTGGCTCGCTTTGATGCCAATGCCTTGCCGCCCCCCCAGCGACTGCTTGTGGATTTCCTGAATCACGATCCAATCTTGTGGGAGAAAATTTGCGAACTCGAACTCAACGATGGGCTCGAAATCGATACCTTGGCCGTTCCTCGGCCGCAGATGATTCCCGGCCGAGGTCTTCCCGCCGGTTGGAACCTGCCGGAGTTGGTCACGCCCGGCGATTTGGCGGATTGGTTGTCGGTCAGTCCTTCCCGCCTGGATTGGCTGGCGGATTGCTTCGGGCGCGAGCGCTTTCGGCCAAATGAAAAACTCAGGCATTACCGTTACCGCTGGCTGCCCAAACGCGGCCCCGGATACCGCTTGATCGAAGAACCCAAGCCGCTCTTAAAAAACATCCAGCGCCGCATCCTCAAAGAAATCGTCGGCCGCATCCCCGCCCACGAAGCAGCGCACGCGTTTCGCAGCGGCCGTTCGGTTTTGACTTATGTCGAGCCGCACGCCGGGCAGCAGGTTGTGCTGCATTTGGACCTGCGGCATTTCTTTCCTTCGATTCACAGGGCCCGCGTTCGCTCGCTGTTTCGCTGGACCGGTTATCCCGAAGCGGTCGCCGAGTTGTTGACCGGACTTTGCACGAACTCGGTCCCTTCCGAAATCGTTGAGGAACTGAACGACTCACTGGATCTCGATCCGTACCGCCGGTTGGCGGAACAATACGGCAATCCACACTTGCCTCAGGGAGCACCGACCTCGCCCACGCTCGCCAACCTCGCGGCTTACCGTTTGGACTGCCGGCTCAGCGGATTGGCCCGCAAAGCCGGCGCGAACTACACGCGATATGCCGACGATCTGGTGTTTTCCGGCGGCCGCGATTTTCGGCGGAGCCTGGGACGCTTTCGCATTTCGGTTTGCGCCATCGTGCTCAATGAAGGGTTTGAAATCCGCCACCGAAAGACCCGCGTGATGAGCCAAGCCGCTCGGCAGGAAGCCTGTGGCCTCGTGCTCAATCAGCGGCCCAACCTCCGCCGGGATGATTACGACCGCCTGCGGGCGATTCTGTTCAACTGCATTCGGCACGGCCCCAAGAGACAAAACCGCTCCGGCCGCGCGCACTTTCAAGCCCATTTGCAAGGATTGATCGCCTATCAAGCCGCGATCAACCCCAGTCGCGGAGCCAAGTTGATGCGATTGTTCGAGCGGATCGAATGGTGAGTTGGCCGAAACGACTCACAGCGAAAGCCGTTTGTGGCTTTCCAGGTACGCCACGACTTCCTGGGCCAGTTCGTCGATGCCTTTGCTGTCGGAGTCCAGGACCAATTCCGGGCTTTCGGGGGCTTCGTAGGGGGCGTCGATGCCCGTAAAACCTTTGATTTCCCCGGCGCGGGCTTTTTTATAAAGGCCCTTGGGATCGCGGGCTTCGCAGGTTTCCAGCGACGCCTTCACGTAGATTTCAATGAACTCGCCCGGCTGAAGAAGTTCGCGGACCAGGTCGCGGTCGGCTTTGTAGGGGGAAATGAACGCCGTGCTCGTGATGATCCCCGCACTCGCGAACAGCTTGGCGACTTCGCCGATGCGGCGGATATTTTCGGTCCGGTCTTCCGGCGAGAAGCCCAGATTTTTGTTCAGGCCCATGCGGACATTGTCGCCGTCGAGGACGAAGCTGCGTTTGCCTTGGGAGTACAAAATGTGGTCGACGGTGTTGGCGACGGTGCTTTTGCCGCAGCCGGACAACCCCGTGAACCACAGCACGCTGCCCGGGTGCCCGTTGAGTTTTTCACGTTCCGCCTTGGAAACATGGTGCTCGTGCCAGGTGACGTTGGTTGCTTTTTGTTCGGCCATCGAAGAAAAACTCCTTTCGGTTCGGGTTCTCAGTTTTCGATTGAAATTCGCCGCGCTCGCCGGGCTGCATCTCAAAAAACAGGAAAAAGCCCCGGCGAGGGGTGCTTGCAAGTTCCGTCAATAGCGCAGATACTAGGCGAACGGGCCGAATGGGGGAAGTGAGAATGCCCGAAAACGTCTTTACCACCAAGACGCGAAGAATTGCATTGAAACAGCGATAAAACAACCGAGGATTTTGATTGTGACTGAGCAAGCAAACGAGCCGGATTTTGAGAAGTCGCCGCTGATTCCCGTGATCGCCCAGGATGCCGGCAACGGGGACGTATTGATGCTGGCGTATATGAACCGCGAAGCCTGGAACGAAACGCTCAAGACGGGCAGAGTCTGCTACTATAGCCGCAGCCGAAACAAGCTCTGGCGGAAAGGCGAAGAGAGCGGCAACGTCCAAAACGTCAAAGCCATTTATTTCGACTGCGACCGCGATACGGTGTTGATCCAAGTCGAGCAAGTCGGCGGTGCCGCCTGCCACGAAGGCTACAAAAGCTGCTTCTTCCGCCAGATCGACCCCGCGACGAAGGAAATCAGCGTCATCGGCGAACGCGTGTTCGATCCCAAGGCGGTTTATAACAAGAAGTAACGATCAGCATGCACGAACTCGATAAGCCACCGGAGATTGCGGGAGATGACGATGCCACGGAGATGATCCGCGTTTGGCTCGCCCATGGGGAACTCCATGTCTCAATATTGTTGGGCGGCCTGCGGCAAGATTCGGAAGACGATGGAAGAAAGGAACCCGAGGTCTGGGGGCATCTGCTCGCTGATTTGGCTCGTCACGTCGCCAACGGTTTACATCAGAGCCATGATTGGTCGGAGCGCTGGATTATCGCCAGGATCCGACAGGAGTTTCTTGAAAATCTCGCGGACGAGAAGCACTCCATCGAAGGTTCCTATACCGACGAAGATTAATAACGAAGAATCTGGGACCTGCAATTTCTAAGAGAAACCATGTCGGACACCGAAACCACAGAAACGAAGTAAAAGTAGGGTGGGCACCGCCCACCAGATTTCAAATTGGCTTTGCATTGGTGGGCGGTGCCCACCCTACTGGTTAAGAAAGCACAATGTCGGACACCGAAACCACAGAAACTAAGCGTCGGCTGAAGCTCGGGATTCCTGCGGGAAGCTTGCAGGACGCGACCGCGGAGCTTTTTCGCCGGGCGGGTTACAAGATCAAATTCTCCTCGCGCTCGTATTATCCCGACATCGACGATGAGGACATCGAATGCCTGTTGATCCGCGCCCAGGAGATGGCCCGGTACGTCGAGGAAGGCATTTTGGATGCCGGGATCACGGGGCACGATTGGGTCTTGGAAACCGAAGCCGACGTTTATGAGATTTGCGAGCTGGTGTTCTCGAAAGTCAGCCGCCGCCCGGTGCGGTGGGTGCTCTGCGTGCCGGAAGATTCCCCAGTGAAGACCGTGAAGGATCTGGAAGGAAAACGGATCGCCACGGAAGCCGTGGGCCTTACGAAGCGCTTCCTCGAAAAGCACGGCGTCACCGCGAAGGTGGAGTTTTCCTGGGCGCGACCGAAGTCAAGCCGCCGCGATTGGCCGATGCGATCGTGGAAGTCACCGAGACCGGAAATTCGCTGCGGGCGAACAACCTGCGGATCGTGGCCGAGGTCATCCAAAGCACGACCCGCTTCATCGCCAACAGAAAATCCTACGAAGACCCCTGGATTCGCGAAAAGCTGGACAACATCGCGCTCATGCTGGAATCCTGCCTCGCCGCGGAGGGCAAAGTCGGGCTGATGATGAACGTCCGCCGGGACAATCTGCAGGAAGTTTTGGGTCAACTGCCCGCGCTTCAATCGCCTACGGTGTCGTCGCTGTCCGATCCGGATTGGGTGGATGTCACGGCGATCGTGGCGGAGTCCTTCGTCCGCACGATTATCCCCAAACTCAAAGCCGCGGGCGCGCGGGGCATCGTGGAATACTCGATCAACAAAATCATCGAATAGTGCATTGAAGCCGAATTTGCGGGTCAGTTTGTCGCGAATGGCGTCGAATCCAGAAACCGCTGAATCGACAAACTGCCCCCCGTGATGTGAGCGCCGATGCCGTCGCCTCCGGGTCCCGATGGTCGAGGCTACTTCGTCAGCGGGACATAGGCGTAGCCGTCCTCCTGGCGATTGACGAGAGCCGTCAAGCCGGACACGGCCACTTGGACTTCCTCAGCCGCTTGCTTGGGCTGATAACCCTTGAGCGTGAGCGCCTGGCCGCACACCACAAACTCGACGCCGGCTTTCTGGAGTTCCCGCAGCAAGGGCAAATTCGGATTGGCCTCGGTTTGAAATGCGGCGGCGTAAGCGGCATCGTTCAAAGCCAAGTTCGTGGCATCGCCGTGGAGCACCACGCTGATTCGGGCGCGGGCCGGCTTTTTTCCCGCCTGGCTGTAGATGTTCACAAACCGGGCGACCTTGTCCAGACCTTTGCTGAGTTCTTTGGGGGGTCCGCCCGCGGTGAGATCGACGACAAACTTCGAGCCGTCGCGGGGTTGCTCCGGGGCATCGGGAAACGGCGTCACCCGGCCGTGCCCTTCGATCCGGGGCGATTCCGAGTCGTCGGATTTCGGCTTTGCGGCCGCGGCCATCACAACGGCAACCAAACAGGCGACAAAAACTCCCAGGCGATAATTCTGCTTCATGGTTGATCCTCAGTGGCTCGATGATGATGGCGAATTGGGGTCTCGACGATCGATGACATTATTACAATATATCGAAACGTTGCGACTTGTAAAGAGTATTGCCCACCCTTTGAACGGCCGCTGCGTTCCGCGACCCGGGAACAGATGCGGGGTGGGTTATGATTCCTGTTTCCGGCTGTTATGGGGCGGCGGGTTCCAGGAGGAGGCTGAGTTCGCGGACGCATTCGGTGGAGCGGTCGAGGTTGCGTTTGAGGCGGGCGGCGTCGTTGCCGTAGCCGAGCCTCCGGGCCAGGAATTCGAACTCCTCGCTGTCGGGCGGGGGGACGGTGAGGTCTTTGGCGTGCCCGCGGACCATGCGGAGGCCGTCGATCAGCCGCCTCAGAAAAATGTAGGCTTCGCGAAGCTCGGCGTAATCGACGGCGGAAATGATTCCCAAGTCCGCGAGCGCGGAGAGGGCTTTGAGAGTATTCGTGGTTCTCAAGCCGGGATGGCGGTGGCCGTGCGTAATTTGCAGGCCTTGCACGAGGTATTCGCAGTCCACGAGTCCGCCGGGGCTGAGCTTGGCGTTGATCGTCTCGGCTTTGACGAGTTGCAGGACTTGCTTTTCCCGCATGCCGCGCATCGCGGCCACGTCGAACGGTTCGCCGGTGTAAATGAGTTGATCGCGGATCGCGGTGATCCGTTCGCCGAAGTTGCGATCGCCCGCGACGGGGCGAAGCTTGACGAGGGCCTGGCGTTCGTAAGGCCAGGCGGCTCCGTCGGGTCCGAAGTATTGCTGGAACGCATCGAGCGAGACGGCCAGGCTCCCGGCCCGCCCGTAGGGTCTGAGCCTTAAGTCCACCTGAAAAATCCCCTCCTGCCGGGCTTTGATGGTCTGCCGAAACAGCTCCACCAGCCGCTGATAATACTCCGCCACGGTGATGGACTCTGCCCCGTCGGTCCAGCCGGCGTCTTCGTAAAGGAACATCAATTCGATGTCCGAAGCGTATCCCAATTCCCGCCCGCCGCATTTGCCCAAGGCGCAAATGGACAAGGGGGCGATGCCGCCGCTCTCCAACCGCGGCACACCGAAGCGTTTCTGCAATTCGACGCTGCAAATCTGCGTGGCTCCGGCGACGACGGCGTCAGCGACGTCCGCCAGTTCTTCCGAGAACTCCCCGAACCCGCCGATGTAGCCCATGATGTGCCGCATGTCGGTGCGGAACATTTCGCGGTCCTTGAAGGCGTTGAGCTCGGCGGTGCGGGCGTCGAAATCCCCGGCCTTTTCCAAAAGCGCGCCGAGTTCCCGTTCCAGGTCGGCTTTGGGTTTGCGGTGGGCCAAGGCTTCGGTGTCGGTGACCACGGGAAACAGATTCTCGTGCTGCAGCCGCAAAAAATCCTCCCACAAAAACGTGCTCACGCCGAGCAAACGGGCCAGGGCGTCGAGCACGTCGAAGCGGTTGAGCGAAGACAACTCTTCGTACCAGTTTTCGCGCTTGAACAGCTCTTCCAAAAGCTCGCGAAACTGGAGTAGTGCCGTCTCGGGGTTGGGAGAGCCGGGCAGCAAATGGGTGAAGTGTTTGATGAGCACGACCGCCGCCCGGAGTTCTTTGAGCCGGCTCTCATCGGTGATCTTGAGCTTGTTCTGATCGGTGACGTACAGCGTATCGAACACGCTGTCCCCGACCGAGACTGATGATGACGCGGGCGATGTCGATTTCCGCGAGGTTGAGGGCGTTGGATAACTCATACAGAAAGCCGATGGTGTCCGTGCCGCGGATGTGCATCACGGTGTAATTCTCGGAGCTGTCGTTGTCGATTTCGATATCGACGGGAAACAGCACGGGCGGCGGACTGGGGATCGACCGCAGTCCGACGGCCATGCGTTTGGCCAGCTTGCCCTGGGCTTTGCGCTGCTCGCCTTGGGCGATCAAGTGGAGCAATTCCACCAGGTCGCCGTGGTACCGCTGCCAGACCTTGTCCAACACGAGATCGAGCGGCGGCCGAACCGAGAACACGTTCACAAACCGCCTTTGAGGTTTGATTCCCCCGCGGCCCGGCGCCGGGCGTGGGCGGAGCCCACGAAGGATTCTTCGGTGAAGACGTTCCCGCCGACGATATTAAACCCATACACAAAAAACAGGCCGCAGATCATGGACAAGTCGCCGGGCAAGTCGTAGCCCGCGAGCGTGACTTTCCAGAGTTTGTCGCTCAGCGCCTCGGCTTGGATTTCGATGAGGTTGTCCGGGGAAAGCCGACCCAGCATTTTCGCATGCTGGGCGATTTCGTTCTCTGAGAAGGTCTCGACATACGAAGGCTCCATGTGCTCCAAGTGGCTCAGCAGTTGATCGGACGGGGCCCGGAGTTCGCTTTCGGGCGGGCGGTCCACACCGCCGATGTAGCGTTCGTAAACCCGGCGGATCGCGGTGCAGTGGCGTTCGTAATGCAGCAAGAACTCTTTCGCGTTGGGATAATCCAGCCTGCGGGCCAGGTAGGCCAATTCGCGCTGGCTTTCCGGGAGCGAATGCGTCTGTTTGTGGTGCATGAGCTGCAACGCATGCTCGACCGTCCGCAAAAAGACATAGCCGCTGGTCAGTTGGCGGTATTCATCGGCCTGGATGAATCCAAAGTCCGCAAGCCGCACGAGGCCGTCCAAGGTGTTGAAGCTGAGGACTTCGGGATGCTTTCCGCCGTGCGCGAGCTGGAGAAACTGCGTGGTGAATTCCACGTCCCGAATCGAACCGGTGCCGGCTTTGACCTCGCCCCATTTCCGGCCTTGTTTTTTGAGCTCGGCTTCGATGCGGTCCTTCATGCCGCGAACACTCTGGCGGAGTTCCTCGATCGGCGTGCCGAACATCAACGGCCGCACGCGCAGCAGAAACTCCCGGCCCACGGCGAGGTTCCCCGCGATCGGCCGGGCTTTGAGGAGGGCTTGCATTTCCCAATGCCGGCCGTGCTTTTGCAGGTACTGCAAATGGGAATCGACGGTATTCACGAGGGCCCCCGATTTGCCCCACGGCCTAAGCCTCATGTCCACGCGGTACAAAAACCCTTCGCCGGTCGCTTCGGTGAGGGCTTTGATCAGCTTCTGGCCTAAGGGCCAATAGCGGGTGGCGTCGCTGCCGGCGAGAAACACCAGATCGATGTCGGAGCTGTAATTGAGTTCTTCCCCGCCCAGCTTCCCGAACGCCAGCACGACAAATCCGTCGAGCGAAAGTTCGAGGTCGCCGGCCATCAAGGCCAGGCACGCCTGCACGATGCTGTCGGTGAGCAGCGACAACTGCACGGTGACCGACTTCAAATCCAACAGCCCAAACGCGTCGCAGGCTCCGATGCGGAGGAGTTCCCAATGCTGGCAGCGGCGGAGGGCGTCCAGCTTGTCGGGCATGTCCGCGAACTCCGCGGCGGCGGCTTGGGCTTCGCTGTAAAACTGATCCCGGCTTTTGAATTCCGCGAGCCGTTTGTGGTTGGTGAGCTTGGCGAGATATTCCGGATTCCGCAGGAGGATTTCCGTCAAAAACTGGCTGCCCACGAACAGCTTGATCAAGATCTCGACCGCCCGCGGATAGGCCGCCAGATATCGGAACAGGCCGTTGCGGTCCTCGACGCATTGCACGAACCGCTCGAAGTTGACCAGCGAGCCGTCGGGCGTGGCCGCGCCGGACAGCGCATGCAGCAGCATGGGCAGGGATTCCCCGAGCGCCTTCAAGCCGGCGGCATCTTGAGGCATTCCCCGCAGCCGCCCGAGCGCCTCTTCCGGCCGCTCAAAATTCACCGACCGCAAGAGCGCCAGGGCGTCCTCTTCCGGCACGGATTCCGACAACAATTCGCTCGGCGAATTCTTCAGACTCATCCTGCTTCCCGATGGAGAAAAAAACAAAAACCAGGACACGAAGCCTTTGGCGACTTCGTGTCCTGGTTATTATAGGGAATCGAACGAGGAAGGCACTACGCGGCGGCGGAGTCGCCCTTGGGGAAGATGGATTCCTCGCCGCGAATCATTTCGCGGGTGAGCACATATTTCCGGCCGGCTTCCTGCTCGGGGAGTTCGTACATCAATTCGAACATGGTCTCTTCGACCACGCTGCGGAGGCCGCGGGCACCGGTTTCTTTGCGTTTGGCGATTTCGGCGATTTCCCGGAGGGCCCCTTCGGTGAAGTCCAGTTCGGCCCCTTCCATCTCGAAGAATTTCTGATATTGCCGAACGAGGGAGTTCTTCGGTTCCGTCAGGATGCGAACGAGATCCTCCACGGAAAGCTGCGTGAGGGCGCTGATCACCGGCAGCCGGCCGACGAGTTCGGGAATCAACCCGAACTCGAGGACATCGTCGACCGCGGCTTGGGAAAGCAATTCGCGGTCGCGGGCGGCCATCGAATCGCCGACCGACGGCCCGAAGCCGATCGTCTTCTTGCCCAGCCGTTTGGCGATAATGTCTTCGAGGCCCACAAACGTGCCGCCGCAGATGAACAGGATGTTGGTCGTGTCGATCTGGATGTATTGCTGCTCGGGATGCTTGCGGCCGCCTTGGGGCGGGACGTTGGCGACGGTGCCTTCGAGCATTTTCAGAAGGGCCTGCTGCACGCCTTCGCCGGACACGTCGCGGGTGATCGAGACGTTCTGGCTGGTCTTGCCGATCTTGTCGATTTCATCGATGAACAAGATCCCGCGCTGGGCGGATTCGATGTCGAAGTCCGCGGCGTGAAGGAGCTTCAAAAGCAGGTTTTCCACATCCTCGCCGACGTAGCCGGCTTCGGTGAGCGTCGTGGCGTCGCCGATGGCAAACGGGACCTGAAGATACCGGGCCAATGTGCGGGCCAGCAGGGTTTTCCCGCAGCCGGTGGGTCCGATAAACAGGATGTTGGACTTTTCGATCTCCACGTCGCTGCTGGAATCTTCGCGGAGCATCAAGCGTTTGTAGTGGTTGTGGACGGCGACCGCGAGCACTTTCTTGGTGTGCTCCTGGCCGATGACGTAGTCGTTGAGATGGGTGACGATTTCCCGCGGAGTGGGGACTTGGGTGAAGAGTTGTTTGGCCGGTCCGCGGCGTCTGCGTTCCTGGTCCAGGATGGACTGGCAGAGTTCGATGCATTCGCCGCAGATGTAAACGTCGTCTGGTCCTTCGACCAGCGGGCCGACCTCTCGGTAGCTTTTGCGGCAAAAGGAACAGTTGGCGTTCTTTTTGCCTGAGCCGCGTTTCCCGGGATTGAAGTCGTTATTGGAGGGCATGCGTTTCCTTCATCGTTGCCGATTGTGCCAGGGGAATAAAAGTCCTCTCCGTTCCTTGTTCGCATCCCTGCAAACCCTAAATCCACGGCCTCACTGCTGCTGACTCCCCGCCAACGGACTGCGCCTGGCACGGAAACGGACGCGGACGAGTTGAATGCCGGCATGGATGCGCTCAACCGCCCGATGCGTCCCGCGGTTTGGATTCCTCCCCTCCGGTTTCCCATTCGGCCGCATCCTTCGATTTGGCGGTTTGGGAAGCGTGGAGGCTGGGAGGAGTCTCCCCCTTGGCGGGCATAGAGTCGTCGATACATTCTACCAACCGACCTTTGATGGATCGGTATTCTTCTTCCGTCAGGTCACCTTGCTCGTGCAGATCTGCCAATTGCGACAACAATCGGTGATCGCCCGCCTGAGAACCCTCATCATCGGCCAAACGGGATCGAATCCGTGAAATGACCCAAATCCCAAGCGCGACCACCAACACCAGTCCCAGAATCAGCAATCCGGATTCAGTGAAGTTTTGGAAGAGATCGTCCAGATCCTTGCGGCCACCCCTCGCCACGCTCTTCGCTCCGACAACTGAGGATTCAACAGAGATGGAAAAGCCATCCCGCGGAATTTCATTATCGGTTGCGAGGACCGCATCGGCAAGGGGATCTCCCTGGCCCCCGCCGAAAACCAAGCAGATGCCATGCCATTTCTGACCAGGAACGCCGGAGAATCCCGATCCCGCCGTGCCTTTGCCCCGAAACAAGCGGGATTTTCAGGGAATTCGCCCCATACCGGATTCGATCGAGTTCGCACCGCATGCGTGGCCGGGCGTGGAAAATGACAAAACGAGACCCGGAATTGTAGGAATTACAAATCGCCGCTCTCGACCCGCCATTGACACTCCGCTGCTATCTGAAATACATTCCCGCCCTCTCCGCTTCTCTCATCCATCGAAACCGTCTCCAATTCCTCGCCGATCCAGCCGCGCTGGATTTCGAAACTCGCTTCTTTCTTAATATCTCTTCAGAACTCCGAAGGGCACCCAACCGATGCCGTTGTGTGACTCCCTCCGCCGGTCAGCGTGGCGGCGAATTTTGTGCTTGTGGATGGCCGTCGCGCTATGGGCCGCGGCCGCCGTCCACGCCGATCCGCCTCAGAGTGATCCGTTTTCCGCGGAATCGCTGTGGTCGAAAGAATTCCCGGCCGTCGAAACGCGGATGTACTGGGGCTGGCCAAAGTTCCTGTCCGAACGCTGGTCGATGTTTGAACCGATCGACCCGGCCTCGGTATCGCTTGTGCCTCCCAAAGCTCATCGCTGGAGATTTTTGGGCAAAATCGAGTCGCTCATCAAAACGAAAGAACCCGAGCCACCGCTCCGCCTGGTCGAGCCGATCGTCGTCCGCGCGGACGACGGCGGGCTGGAATCACAGCCCTTTAGCGATGGCCCGGCGGATTATCGAGTCACGCTGGTCCGTGGAGGTGCGCCGCCGTTGTTCGGGGCCCGCGGGCGGCTGCGGGGCGAGTATGGAAACGACTTCGACGATCTCACACGCATCCGCGGGCAGCTTTTGTGGAGTTTCAACGGGCACGTCGGCGTGGACGTCAGCGTGAACTCCTGGCAGGATAAACGCCCCCGCCCGCAAGCGCTGGGCGACTTCTGGACAGGCGATGCCAACTTCGTCTACAGCCTGGGGTCCCAATACATCGCCATGCGCGGCGGCCTCGGAGCCGCGTGGTTTTACGATAAAGACTTCGACCTGGGCTACAACCTGACCTACGGAGCCGACCTGTTTTTGAAACGCCCATTCCTGGTCTCCGCGGAGGTCGATTGGGGCAAGATCAGCGGGGACAAGTTGCTGCATTACCGCGGCACCTTCGGTTTCCAGCTTCTCCGGTTCGAACTGTATGTCGGCTACGATTCCTACCGTCTCGGCGATCTCCACTTCAACGGCCCGATGGCCGGGGCCGGCATCTGGTTTTGACCACCCCGCCCGTCTGAAACAGCCCGAAGCGTCAGCGAGGGATTTTATTCCGGGTCCCTCGCTCGCGCTTCGGGCTAATGAGGGATTCACGGGACAGAGCCTAACCGTCCCACACCCCACGCCCAGAAGCCCATCCGCCGCGAAGTGTGGGAAAATGTCGAGAAAGCAGAGACCCGCCGACTTGACGGGCCGATAATCCAGGTTAGAATTTCGCGAGAAAGGGGCCGTAGCTCAATTGGTTAGAGTACCGGACTGTCGATCCGGGGGTTGCGGGTTCAAGTCCCGTCGGCCTCGCTAAACGAAAGCCGTAAACCTCAATAGGTTTGCGGCTTTTGTTTTTTGTGGATTTTTCGTCCGCAAGTTGTCAATCCGGCAAAAAAGCGTCCAATACGATCGCACCCGAATCGCCGCGGGGAATGATTTCCACATCCGCCCCATGCGCGGGGATTAACACGGTCTGCCCCAAATCGACCGCCCGCAAAAATCCTCCAGTCCTCAAATCCGCGGCTCCGCCGAGCATCATCAGCACATGGAACCGGTCCTCGACGGGGAGCGAAAACGGCTCGGCACTTTGGTGGCGGTGCATGACGAAGTAGTCGCAGCGGACGAGTTCTTCCGTGCGGGTGTAAAGTTTTTGGGGAATGACGGGTGAAACGGGGCCTCGCTCGAAATCGATGCAGGACAGGGCTTCCTTGATGTGTAACGGGCGCGGTTTGCCGTCCGTTCCCAGTCGGCCCCAATCGGAGAGGCGAAACGTGATATTGCTCGACTGCTGGATTTCCGCAAGCACGATGCCCGCGCCGATCGCGTGCACCGTGCCCGCGGGGAGGAATACGCAGTCGCCCGCCGAGACTTCGAAACCGTGCAGGCACTCGTCCAGGTGGTTTTCGTTGAGATGCTTCCGCAGGGTTTCGCGGTCCACCCCGGCTTTCAGCCCCGCGTACAATCGGCTGCCCGGATCCGCGTGGACAATCACCCAGGCTTCGGTTTTTCCGTTTTCGTTCGCGTCGAATTCTTTGGCCTGGACATCATTGGGATGGACCTGCAGCGAGAGCCGATCGTTCGCGTCCAGAAACTTGATCAAGAGGGGAAACTGCCTCCGCCCGGCATGATGGCCGAAGAGTTCCTCTCCGCATTCCTCCACCAGTTTGTTGAGCGGCCAACCGGCGAATGCTCCAGCGGCGACGAGGCTTTGATCGTCCCCGTGATCGGCGATTTCCCAGCTTTCCGCATAGTCGGCTTCGGGGCCGAGCGGTTTGCCCAGGAGCGTTCCCAGCCGGCGGCCGCCCCAGCGGATGCGTTTGAGGATGGGAGCAAAGGTCAACGGCTGCATCGGGATTCCCTTCCGCTGGTTTTGGATTTTTCTGATGCCAAGGCGAGCGGCCGGCGTAAGCCGGCTGATCATTCCCAGGGACCAAACCGCTTCGAATCCGAACTCAAAGTCGCGCGGATCGGCCCCAGAAGATTATGGCGATTGGCGTTAAATCCGAAAAGCTCGGGAAATCTCGGAATCCACTTTGCCTCAATTTTCGTCACATGCTATAACCCCGCCCCGCCACCGGGCCGCGCGGCATTTGGCTGGGAGCCGACCGTGACACCACGGGCCGCACATTGCCTGGATTTTTTCGCACTGCTTGGAGAATTCCCGTGCCGGAAATCACAGTGGAACTGTCCGTGGGTGATGTTTTGGTGATCGGCGATCGCACCGTGACGGTGATCGACATCGAGGGTTCGGAAGTCCACTTCCGCCTGGATGATGGCCCCGGCGAGCCGATCCATTCCCCAGACGGCCCCGTGCTCATCTCCTCACCCGAACCCAAAACGTTCCGTCTCAAAGCCCGTTGAACGCCAAGGGGATTCCGCTTATCGAAGGCTGTCGAAATGGAGTGGGTTTCTCTTTCTCCGCCGGGTTCATTAGACTGACGGAAAACGATTGAACCACTCCAAGACGAGCCGACTGATGAGCCTTTTGTGCGTGAAATCGGGGATCGTTTATGACCCCCTGCATGGAATCGACGGAAAAATTCGGGATGTATGGATCGAGGACGGCCGCATCGTCGCGGACCCCGAAGATCCCGCCGTCCGCCCCGACAAGACGATCGATGCGACGGGGATGATCGTCATGCCCGGCGGCGTGGACATGCACTGCCACATCGCCGGCCCCAAGGTCAACACCGCCCGCAAAATGATGCCGGACGAAAAACGCATCGCCAAACCGGTCATGCGAACGGCTCTCACGCGATCGGGCACCGGCGGCAGCGTGCCCAGCACCTTCGCGACCGGCTATTTGTATGCCGGGCTCGGTTACACCACCGCCTTCGATGCCGCCATTCCGCCGCTCATGGCCCGGCACGCCCACGAAGAACTGCACGATACGCCCATCATCGACAAAGGCTTTTATGTCTTGATGGGCAACAATCACTACGTGATGAAACAACTCCACGCGAACGAACCGGAACGGCTCCGCAATTACGTCGCGTGGCTCTTAAATGCCGCCAAGGGTTATGCGTGCAAACTTGTGAATCCGGGCGGCGTCGAAGTCTGGAAATCCGGCGGCGGCAACGCCCACGGGCTGGACGATCACGTGCAGCATTTTGACGTCACGCCCCGGCAGATCATCACCGGCGTCGCGCAGGCGGCGGGCGAGTTGGGCTTGCCGCACCCTGTACACATTCACTGCAACAACCTGGGCATCCCCGGCAACTGGCGGACGACCTTGGAAACCATGAAGGCTCTCGAAGGCCGGCGGGGGCACATCACGCACATCCAATTCCACAGCTACGGCGGCGATGCGGACGATCAATCCACGTTCCGCTCCGAAGTCCCGGCGCTCGTCGAGTACCTCCACTCCCAACCGAACCTCACCGTGGATGTCGGGCAAGTGATGTTCGGCGACACGGTTTCAATGACCGGCGACGGGCCCTTGGGATATTTTCTGCACAAGGTCATGGGCCGGAAGTGGTTCAGCGGCGACACCGAAATGGAAACCGGCTGCGGCATCGTCCCCATCACTTACAAAAACAAGTCCCTGGTGCATGCCCTCCAATGGGCGATCGGGTTGGAGTGGTATCTTTTGATGCAGGATCCCTGGCGGATCGCGATGAGCACCGACCATCCCAACGGCAGCTCGTTTCTGGCCTATCCCGAAATCATCGCCCTGTTGATGGACCGCAGTCGCCGGGAGGAAATGCTCAGCCGGGTGCCCGCGAAAGTCCGCGAGCGGTGCACTCTTGCCGACTTGGACCGCGAATATACGCTGAACGAAATCGCGATCATCACCCGTGCCGCCCCCGCGCGGATGTTGGGCTTAAAACACAAAGGCCATCTGGGGCCGGGGGCCGATGCGGACATCACGATTTATCAAAAGGACCGCGACTATCAAAAGATGTTCTCGATCCCCCGCTATGTGCTGCGGGCGGGCGAAGTCGTGGTCGAAGACGGCGAAATCCGGTCGCCGGTGGACGGCAAACTGCTGCACGTCGCCCCGCGTTACGATGAAGACGCCGTGCCCGACATTCAAAACTGGTTCGAGGAAAACTACACAATCCGCTTCCGCAACTACCCGGTCGGCGACTGGTACATCGATGAGCACGAAGTGATCCCGACCTTGTAGAAAAGCGGAGAACCAAGAGCGGAGAGCCAAGAGCCGGAACGCATCTTGGATTGGCTCTTGGCTCTTCGCCATTTTGGGCTGAATCATGTCCGACTCCGAACCCGATCTGGTAGCGCTCGAATCCGAGCACACGGCGGAAGCGGTGGCGGATCGGCTCTCGACGGCGCCGGTGCAAAACTTCGTGCGGGATTTTGTGTACGGGGCGATCGACGGCTGCGTCACAACTTTCGCCGTGGTCGCGGGAGCCGTGGGCGCGGAGCTTTCCAGCGTCGTTGTCGTGATTCTGGGCTTCTGCAATCTGGTGGCGGACGGGTTCAGCATGGCGGTCAGCAATTACCTGGGCACCAAGTCCGATCTGGAGCTTCGCAAGCGGGCGCGGCGGATTGAAGAACGCCACATCGATCGCGTTCCCGCTGGCGAAGCCCGCGAAATCCGCGAAATCTTTCACCAGAAAGGCTTCGAGGGGGAACTGCTCGATCGCGTGACGGAGGTCATCATCAGCGACCGCAAGCTCTGGGTGGAAACCATGCTCCGCGAGGAATGGGGGCTGTCCGGGGTGACGCCTTCGCCGATGAAAGCCGCCCTGGTGACGTTTTTCGCGTTCGTGGCGGTGGGGCTGTTGCCGTTGTTGCCGTTTATCATCCCCGTCTGGTCCGCGCAGCCGCAGCAAGTTTTGTTCGCGAGCAGTTCGGTGTTGACAGCTTTCGCGTTTTTCGGCATCGGGGCGATGAAGTCCCGGCACGTCGCTGCAAGCTGGTGGCGGGCCGGCTTGGAAACGCTGTTCATCGGTGGCGGAGCCGCGATCCTGGCCTACGTGGTGGGTGTGCTGCTCCGGCCCTTGGGCGGCTGACTTGGGAACCGCAGACCTTTCCTGTAAGATACGCGAAATCGTTGTCGCAGTAAATTAGCCGCTGGGCGCTAGCCCCGGTTCATCGATCGAAACAACTGGACGCGAACGCGTGCCGGCTGATGAAAAAACATTGCAACAGGATCCCCGGAGGCGAAATGTCCGGCGAGAAGACGATCTTCAAAAAAATCATCGACAAGGAAATCCCCGCCAATATTGTGTTCGAGGATGACAAATGCCTCGCGATCCGGGACGTCAATCCGCAGGCGCCCACGCACGTTTTGATCATTCCCAAAAATGAAATCGTCAACCTCGCCGAAGCCCAGGAAAGCGATGCGGCCCTCTTGGGACATTTGCTGATTGTCGCCCGCAACGTGGCCGAGCAGGAAGGGCTCTCGAACGGTTATCGCACCGTTCTCAACTGCGGTCCCGACGGCGGGCAGAGCGTCGATCATTTGCACATTCACGTACTGGGTGGCCGCCCGCTCGGTTGGCCGCCGGGCTAGCGGCCGAATTCTCGAATCAGAGCGGTAGGCGCTAGCCGCCGGTTTTGATGAAAGGTAAGACGGGATCATTCCTCGACTAAAACAACCTCTATTGATTATCTGAGATAAAGGAACCCGAGATGCACGGAAAAAAATTGGGACTGGCGGCTGTGGTGGTGATCACGATGGGGGCGCTGTTGGCCGCCCGGCAGAATCAGGAAACGCCCTCGGGCACAAAAATGGCCAAAGCAGCCCAGGCCTTCCTCGAGCAACTTCCCGAAAAGCAAAACCAGCAAGCCACCTTCGCCTATGGCGACAAAGAACGCTTGAACTGGCACTTCATTCCCCGCGAACGCAAAGGGCTTCCGCTCAAGGATCTTTCCGATGCCGACAAGAAACGCGCCAAGACCTTGATTGCCACCGGCCTTTCCGAAGCGGGGTACGATCAGGCCCTGGACATTATGAGCCTGGAAGAAGTGCTCTACCTCCTGGAAGAAGGCAACCGCGAAGAACGGCGGGAGAAACGCGATCCGCAAAAATACTATCTCAGCATCTTCGGCGAGCCTGCGAACGCCGGCACCTGGGGCTGGCGGGTGGAAGGGCATCACATCTCATTGAATTATACGATCACGGACGGGAAGGTCGTCTCCAGCACGCCGGAGTTCTTCGGAGCCAATCCCGCGTTCATCGACGCGGGCCCCGGCCGGTCGATCCGCGTTTTGGGCACCGAAGAAGATCTCGCCCGGCAAATCCTTAAGCTCTGTAGCGAAGAGCAGCAAAAGCTCGCCTGGCAAAGTAAAGAGGCCCCCGACGACCTGCGGGGCGGCGGCGAAGCCCAGCCGGTCGTCACCCAAGCCGTCGGCTTGCCCGTCTCCAAAATGAGCAGCGACCAGAAGAAGCTGCTCCGCGAACTCCTTTCGGAATACCTCAAAAACATGCCCGCCGACGTGGAAGCCGAACGCCGGGACCGCATCAACCGCTCCGGCTTGGACAACACCTATTTCGCGTGGTGGGGCAGCAGCGAACGCAACGAGCGGCATTACTATCGCGTGCAGGGCGAGACGTTCATCATCGAATACAACAACACCCAGAACGACGCCAACCACGTGCACTCGATGTGGCGAAACATCGCGGGCGACTTCAACATCAAACGCAAAGCTCAGTGATCGCCGGGGGAAGATTCGAAATCCGACACAAATTCCAATGTCCGGTTTAGGGCCGCCCGGGTGGGGCTTTTGCATTTTTCGTTCCCGGTTCCCAGGGCTTCGCCCTGGGCTTACATAGAGCCGGGCCTTCGGCCCTTTGTTCGTATCTGGGAACGACTGGATTTCGGATTTCGTGCGTGGGGGTTGGCATCACAAAGCGCACGTTCCGGCTGATACTTCATTAGCCGCAGGGCGCTAGCCCCGGTTCGCATGATTTTCGCGTGCGCTCTCGAAACCGGACGCGCAGCGCGTTCCGGCTAATTTTTCATTAGCCGCAGGGCGCTAGCCCCGGTTCCCTCTGAGAACGGCGCGCGTGGTCGTCGCGACTCACAGCCACTTGTTGCGTTTCATCCAGTATAAAAGCAACCCCACGATGAGCGTGACGATGCACCAGAAAAATACATAGCCGTACCTCCAACTGAGCTCCGGCATGGTGGTCTCCGCCGCGCCGAAATTCATCCCGTACAACCCGACGAGAAAGCTCAACGGCAGAAAGATCATGCTTACCATGGTAAGCTTCGTCACCACCTGATTCGTACGGTAGCTCACGATGCCCATGTAGAGGTTCAGGCTTTCCGAGAGCACTTCCCGCTCGGTGGTCACGTCGGCGCTCAGGCGTTCGAGCAGCACGCCTTTCTTTTCCAGAAACGGCTGCGTGGTCTCGCTGATGAAAGGCGACTTCCGCGTCGCCAGCTCGTGCACCGTCTCGCGCGACGAGACGATGACTTTCCGAAAATCGAGCAGCCAGCGGATCAAATCCGACACATCGCGGAAAATCTCGTCCTCGGCTTCGCCCAGGAGCTGCGTCTCGATGCCTTCGATCATGTCGCTGATCATCGTCAGCGTCAATCGGTAGATGTGCGTCAAATGGTCGGCGAGTTCGAACAGCAAAAACCCGTGGGACCGGCTGTGCGCGCGAAAGTCCTCGCGGTAGGTCCGCTTCATGTCCGACAGGAACTCGACAGCCCCCTGGTGCAGAGTGAGCATGAAGTGCGGCCCCAGAATGATCTGCACCGGGATCGTGACAAACTCCCCCCTCACCAGCCGGGCTTCCCGCAACGTGAATTGCAGGCAAGATTGAAACACGTTGAACCGCGGCGGGCCGTCATCGTCGTAAACCGCATCGATCGTAAAAGCATCGAGCCCCATCCGCTCGAGGACTCCGACCACGGCGGACTTCGGCTCGCTTTCCAGATCGATCCAATAATAAAATCCCGCCGGGGCCTGGCTGGGCACGTCTCCCAAGGAAACCGTCTGCTCCCGCATTTCGTTGAAGTCAAACTCGATGGCAAACGTCATGGCAGAGGGCTCACCGGCTTTGTGTTGGTCGAAGGTCATGGCTCGGAATTGTACCGCAAAACGGCCAAGAAGATAACCAGCGACCCGACGTCTTCGGCCGTTGATTGCGATAGCGCGCTCGCGTCTTTTCAATGGCGGCGCCGGCCCTGGAAACTCGCACGGAACCTCACGACAAACTTGCGGATGCCGGGGTTTAGTTTTGCGCAAGCGTGAGCTTCGCCAGATCGTTGCGGTCCTGGAGGAATTCGGAATCGTCGCGGAGCGGGCCGCTGTCGATGCACTGAATGGCGAGCTGAACGACGTAATCGTGCGACGGGCGGTTGGGGCTTTGGGAAGCCGGCCGCTTGGCGAGGGCGACGATTCGCTTCACGAGCGCCCGTGCGGCCGGGTCGCCGATGGCCGACTTGAATAGGACCACCTCCCGCCAGCTCACGTCGGCGGGATCGACTTTCTCCCAGTCCAAATCCGAACGGGCGGCGTAGTATTCGAGAAACTGCACGTGCCGAAACTTGAAGCCGCCTTTGATCTTCTCGATGATGCCGACTTTCGTGGCGAAGTTCAGGCGGTTTTCGATTTGCTTCCAGTCCTCGTCGCTGATGGCGTGCTTCTGGCCCCGTTCCATTGCCTCGCGGACTTGCAAATCGGCAAACGACGACCGCGCGGGGGTTTGAATGACATCGGCCGCGACCCGCGCGAGCATGTCGTCCAGTTCCTGCTGCGCCGGCCGGGCGCCCGGCCAGTCGCGTTTTCTCATCAGGTTCCCCAGGTAGCTTTCCAGCACGCTGAAGCGGTTCGGCGATTCGAGTTTCGTCAGGTCGTCGTCGAGCAGAAAGTCGCTGGCAAAATCGAAGTTCGCGGGCATGCGGAAGAACTGCATCCACACGGGGCGTTTCTCGGAATCGGCGAGCAGACCGAGCAGGTTCTGCCGTTGTGCCGACTGCCGGGAGGTGAGGATCCGCTTTTCGACCGCCGCCAGCGACTGCCCATAATAGAGGCAGGTGCGAAATCCGTGTTCCGTCAGGTCGAATTCGCCGCCTTGCAAGAGCACATCGTAATTGATGATCCGCGAGGTGACGATAATCCGCCCCACGCGCTTGTCCTGGGAGAGTTTGATGCAGGCGGCCGCCGCCGTCCGCGGATCGGGCGACTCGTCCAGGGCATCGATGAGGAGCAGATACTTGTGCGACGCCGGCAGCACGAGTTTTCCCGATTCGCCGCTCCCGGGTGCTTGGGCGATGTTTTCGATCCGCTTGAGCAACTCCTCGTGGTTGCCTTTTTCCAACTCGCCCAGTTCGACGCGGACGGGAACGAGGGCCGAGGCGTCGCCCAGGGCCCAGCGGGCGGATTCGAGTTCGAGGTATTTCAGCAGCGTGCTTTTGCCCGCGGCCGGCTCGCCGAGAACGAGGATGCCCTTTTGCGTGACGTGGGCCGTGTCCAAATCCAGATCGCAAGTGAGGAGATCTTTATCGAACAGGAGGTGTTCGATCCGCGAGTTGATGTACTCGCCGACGCTTTCGTTCTGGCCCAGCGATTCCGCTTCGTTGGAATAGCCGGTGAGTAATAAAAGGACTTTGTCCTTTTGGTCGAGCTTGTCGATGTCGAGCCGCCAGCGCAGGAGCCGGCCGTAAACGCCCATCAGCTTGCTGTGCGTGGCTTTGGGCGTGAGCATAAATAGCGTCCCGGTGGCATAAAGCTGCTCGAACTTGCCGGCCCACGCACCTTTCCGCTCGCGGATCACTCGCGCGAGGTAGCTTTTCAATTCGGGCGGCTCGAGCGTCTGTTGGAGCTTGGCGAGCTTTAGGTCGGATTGCTTCTTTTGATCGCTGGTCTGCTTCAACTGCTCCGAGAGCGATTCGATCTTGGGCCCATAATCGCCGTCGGCCTGATGGAGTGCGGCGAAATATCCGGCAGCCAGGCCCGCCCCCAACAGCAGAATCATGCTTCCCACAAGCGAGACCCAGTTGGACCGCCGGCCGTTCTCCATTTGCGACCGTTGTGCAATCAGCGGATTCTGGTCGCGGTGGGGCATGAATCGATCGACTCCGCCCATGGGGATTTCCGTCACGGACGGGTGCGAATGGGGCGGCGCAAACGGAGACATGCCTTCGATTCCCACCTCGCCCAAAGCGATGGGCTCTTCCACGCCCCTGAGCTGGTATTCGCCGTACCATTTCCAATGCACGGGCTTTCCGTTTTCGATGTCCCGCACGCGCGCCTTGGCGCTTTTGAACGCCGACGACGAAACCAGGATCTGGCCGGGCCGCGCGATCTGCTCGATGCGGGCGGCGGTGTCGACTTCGATTCCCAAATACCCGCCGAGGCCGCCCGCCACGTTGACCTCGCCGTGATGAATCCCGATCCGCACGCCGGGAAGATCCGTATCTTCAGAATGGGCGAATTGGATCCTGAGGGCAAACCGCACCGCCTGGCTCGGCTTCTCGAACGTCAAAAAGAACCCGTCGCCCGGGTTGTTGACGATCTCGCCCTTCTCGGTTTCACAAATCCGCTTGACCAAATCGCAATGCCGGCGGATCAAGCTCGACGCGAGGTCGTCGCCCATCTCTTCCTTCAGCGACGTGGACCCCTCCAGATCGGTGAAAACCATCGTCAGCGCCTGCGAAACAGGCTCGGTACCGGAATTCAGCAGATCGGCAAATCTGTTGGAATTTGCACGAGCGGACGATTTGTCGGAGTGGGCCATATTGCTGATCCGCATTCAAGCTGAGGACGCCGTGAAATAGGTCATTCTGCCACGAACATTAACGGAAAGATCGATTTTCCCAGGCGATATCAGACAATTCCCGACAAAAAACTTCAAAAAAACCGGAACCGTCGCTGGATAGATCAATAAAGGCTAATCGTTCGAGAACCCCGATTCAAGTGTCGAGTGTCCGAATCTCGTCCCAAGGGAAAGGGGGCGACGGGTTTTTTCGCCTGCGCAAAAAAAACGCACCGGGCGCGCATAGGATGCGCGGCGGTGCGGGCACTGTTCGGATTTTTGGCAGGGCGCGTTTCTCGATGAGGACCGTGCTAATTCGCTAACAAAGCTTCAGCCACGTCGGAACTGGAAAAAAGTTGATCGAGCACGCTTCGGTCCACGATTTTCCGGGTTCCCGCCGTCAGGGTCGGCGCCATCAGACCCGTGGAATCGGCTCCGTCTTGGAGGTCTTCCGCTCCGAGCAAGTGCGCCAGTTCGTGGTTGACGACCGTGAGCACATCCATCTCCGACGAGATGATCGGATCCGTGGATTGATAACTTGTTCCAATCATCAACCCAAACTCGGTGTTCATTTCGGGTGTGGGATCGACAAACCAGCCGAAACCGGCGGCATTCACGTCGAGAACGATCTGCCCAAGCCGGGTCAAACCCAACAAATCGCCGGGCAGATCGCGGACGGAGAATTGAACGTTCGCCAAATCCGCTTGTTGTTGGGCACTCAGTGGCAGGGACTGCCATTGACCGATCGCCGCCTGAACCGTTTCTGCGAGTTGCTCCTGCGTGAGCGGAGCGGAGTCGGCGCCGGACGGTGCGGGAGCATCCGCGGCCCGCAGCGGAGAGCCCAGGCCGATGCCCTCGCCCAAGTTGCCGGTCACAAACGCCCCGCCGGGGAAGGAGGGGGTGAAGCTGACGAGCGGCGGGAAGATATCCGAGTAGGTGCCGCCCGGCAGGGTCGTTCCATCGAAGATGCGCACTTCCGCGTCCGGCCCCTCAAGTTGTCCGGTGAGAATGTCGGGGGTTCCGTCGCCATTGTAGTCGGTTGTCGCGACGCTCACCCCGCCCCGGTAGTCTGAGTCATAGGCCATGAAATCGACGACATAATTGAAACCGTTGAAACTCTCGGCCTCCGCGACGCGAACGTGCGGGCCGCCGGTGGCTCCGGCCGAGGTCACCACATCGACGCCTGGGAGCCCATCGAATTCGCCGGCGGAGATATTCACGCCTCCGGTCCACGCCGAATCGTAAGCGTAATAGTTGCCGATGGCTCCGGGCAGCATATTCGCGGCCCCGTTGGCGATGGGATTTTTGCCGTCAAAAACCCGGACGTTCGGCCCGCCGCCGGGACCCGGTGCCGTGATAATTTCGGGCGTTCCATCGTCGTTCACATCGCCCGCCGCCACGCGGACTCCGCCGCTCCAATTCGGATCGTAGGCGTATAGGTCGTACATCAAGTGCCCGTCCTGGCCGCTGAAGACGCGGACGTCGGGGCCGCCGCCGGCGTCGGCACCGGTGATGATGTCATCGAACCCGTCGCCATCAAGATCGGCGGACGCCACGTACACGCCGCCTCTCCACTGAAGGTCATAGGCCATAAAACTGCCGACGAGGCCGGGCAATTGCTCGCCTGTGACTCCATCGAAGACATGAATGTGAGGGCCGCCGCCCGGTCCCGGGGCGGTGATAATGTCCGGCGTGCCGTCGGCATTCACGTCGCCCAACGCGATGCGAACGCTCCCCAAATAATTGGGATAGGCATCGATGGTGAATTTCTCTTGATCGGATTGCCCTTCATAGACAGCGACCGTTGGCGGTTGTCCCTGGCCGTGGACCGACGCCGCCCAGATTCGCGGCGTGACGTAAAGCCGACCTTGGACGCCTTCGGTCTGGTCCGTGCCTTGGCCGAGCCAGAAGATTCCATAGCCTCCTTCCGGCGTGCCCGCCATCGCGGGGAGAACCTGCGGTCCTTTTCCGTAGGTATTGACTTGCATCTCTCCCGTGAGAGGCACGCCAGCGCGAGAATACGCACGATTGAAAATGGCCCAACTGCTCTCATCCTGATGGTTGCTTTGCCAACTGATGACGAAATTCCCCACCTGATCCATCACAATTGCCGGAAAGCGCTGCGGGCCTTGGGTGGTTTCATTCACCTGAAACTCCATCGGCTGCACGGGGGTTTTATCCGCGAGGAACTGCCGCGCGAACACGCCCCAGGAATTGCCATCCTGGTTGATGCTTTGGAAGACCACCGTGAAGTCGCCGTTTTCGTTGATGGCCACCGCGGGAGCTTCTTGGGCATCGTAGGCCGGGTTGAGGCTGTGCACCAAAACTTCCTCGCCCGTGGAACTGCCGTCCGAGTCGAACCACTGCACGAAGATGCTTTTCTCGCTATCCATCAGTTCCGGGTTTGTGACCGCCAAATGGTCGCTGACCCAGGCGATCACAAACTGGCCCTTCTCATTGATCGCCACGTCCGGCGAGAACTGATCGAGGGCCGTCTGGGAGTTCACGGGAAATTCGAGCGAGTCGACGGGCGTGCCGTCGGCCTGAAACCGCCGGGCAAAGATCCCGTTGCCGTCGGCGTCCGGTCCCTGCCAGGCCACGACAAAATCCCCGTTGGCTTGCATCGCCACCGACGGAAATCCCTGATCGCCCGCGGTCGTTGTGTTGACCTGAAACTCCCCGCCGATCTTGTTGCCGGCGGAATCGTAGAGCTGGGCGAAAATCCCGTGGCCGCTGCCATCCTGGTCGTCCGCTTCCCAGACCACGACGAAGTTTCCCTGGGTGTCGCTGGCCACGTCGGGATGGCTCTGGTTGTTGAGCGTGGTGGTGTTGACGAGAAACGCATCGCCCAGCGGATTGCCCTCGCGATCGAAGCGCCGCCCGAAGATCCCCAGTCCGCTGTAATCGCCGGTGTCTTCGTAGCTCTCCCACACGACAACAAATTCCCGCCTCGCATTCATGGCCGCCGAGGGCGGGGCTTCTTCCAGCGCGACGTAATTGGCGAGCACGATTTCCCCGCCCACGGTGAAGTTGGGATTCACCATCGGCAACTGATACCGCTGCGCTTGAACGGCCGGCGTGTGGTTAGCATCCAATCCGAGCCAGACCACCACGGCGTTGCCTTGGCTGTTGACGCCCACGGCGGGGTTCGTCTGCGGTCCTTGCACCCGCGTATTGACGAGGAATTCGTGTTCGATGGTATTCCCATTGGCGGCATATTCGCGGCCGTAGATTCCCCAGCTAAACCCGTCCTGATGCGAGCTCTGCCAGGTCACCAGAAAATTCCCCGAATCATCCATGCCCACGGCGGGATTGCGTTGTCCCTCGGCCGGCGTCTCATTGACGAGAAATTCCCCGGCGGGATCGGCCGTTCCTGCCGCGTTAAACTGTTGGGCTTTGATATCCGAACCGCTGCCCGTTTGTCCGCCCGTTTCCCAGGCGATCACAACGTCTCCATTCGCATCCATCGCAGACCGCGGGATTGATCTGGTCCTTGTCCGTGATGGTATTGACCAGGAATTCATCCCGGATATCGGTCCGCGTCGAATTGTTGTCACCATAAAGGTGGGCGTAAATCTCCACGCTCGTTTCCACTTCGCCGGGCGCCGCGGCCGCTTGGCCTTGCCAGGCGATGACAAAATTCGCATTCATGGTCGATTTGGCAACGGCCACGGTGGGGTTTGTCTGATCGCCGTCTGTGTTCACAGTGTTGACTTGAAATTCACCGCCGATTGCGCTGCCGTCGGCCATGTATTGTTGAGCATAAATGCCGTACCCGTCGCCGTCCTGCCCGAAGCTTTGCCAGGCGATGACAAAATTCCCCGCCAGGTCCATGCCGATGGCGGGCGCTTCCTGGTCGTCCGTGGTCTCGGTATTGACCCGAAATTCCCCGCCTCCCGTAGCGGTCGTCACATCGGCCACGGTCTCCACGGTGAATTGTTCCGCATAAACTCCATACCCGCTGCCGTCCTGCCCCAGGCTTTCCCAGGCGACGACGAAATTCCCGTTCGCATCGATGGCGACAGTCGGAGAATCCTGATCCCCTTGAGTGAATGAATTGACGAGAAGCGGATCCGTCTTGGCGGTTCCGTCCGCATTGAAGAGTTGGACATAAATCCCCAGTCCGCTTGTATCGCCTCCGGGTTGTTCAAAGCTGGCCCAGGCCACGACAAAATCGCCCGTCGATTCCTGCACCGCGACCGACGGGTTCGAGCCTTCGAACGCATTGGTCTCCCTCACCATAAACTGGCCCGCAAGGGGATTGGCGGTCAGCAGGGTTCTTTCCTCCAAACGATCAATTTCCGCCGAAATTCCCCATCGGCTTTTGGATCGGCGAGACAGGCCCGATCGAAACAGACGACGGCTCATATTAGCAAACCGCCCTTCTCGAAGCCCGGCGGTGAGGACATTGCTCTTGCGACGAATCATGGTCAACCTCGTCCTAAGTGAGTGAATTGAGAGACAAAAGGGTCAGGTTTGCGCACGGAGAGCGCAAAGATGGCCGTGGGGCAGAATCGGGTATGCCTGTTATGGGCACATAGAGACCTTCACCATCAACACGGAGGTGGGGTCTTCGCGGAAATAAAGATTGCTCAAGCGGTGAGCAACCAACCGAGCAGCATTGCCAGAAACCACAAAAAAAGGGTTTCAAACCTGCCATCAAAACAGGTTGCGGGTGATAATGGAGTTAGGGTACACAGTTTAGGAAGCTTGTGCAAGATACGTCGGGAAGATTTCCATCGATTGGAAAAAGTTTTTGCATTCGGGTCCCTTCCTTAATTGTTTCCAAGGGGAAATATCGTTGCCTGGGAGTTTTTGTTTACTTTTATGCGTTTCTGAGATTTTCTGTATCCGGCTTTTTCCCGAATCCGCATTGGAACGAAAGCAAAAAAGCAACGGGGGTTTAACGAACTCTCGGCGGGGGAATACACCCGGGCGGAATTGCTGGCGCTTATCCAGAACGATGAGAGGGCAAGCCGCACGATGACAGTTCACCGTTTTATCGCCGAGACGATCCAATGCCGGGGAACGCAGAGGGTGTGTGCCTGAAGATTTCTTATGATCCGGTGTTGATTCCAAACCAATTGACCGCTCGCACGGTCCTCCGTTTGGTTCATCCTCCGATGATTTGGGAGCAGCGGGCGGGGATTCTTCTGAAATTGGCAGCGGCTGGCCGGCTTCGCGAACTTCGGCACGGGGCATGCCCACTTTTGTGGCCCGTGCAGCCGATAACCGCCTGCCAACGTTTCACACAAGGAGAGACCCTCAGCCATGTCTACGAAAAAACCCACGCCTCCCTTTCCTCCACAAGGTCTCGAGCAGCCGGGCCAAGAGTCCAAGATGCATCCACAGCTGCAATACCGGGCCGCGGACTATCGGGCGGCCGGGAAGCTCGGGGGCAAAGTTGCCTTGATCACCGGCGGGGATTCGGGCATCGGCCGCGCCGTGGCCGTGCTCTTCGCCCGCGAGGGAGCCAAAGTCGCGATCACCCATCTCGAAGAAGAGCAATCCGACGCCGAGCAGACGCTCGAGGCGATCAACGAACTCGCCGAGCCCGAATCCGACGGCAACCGAGTCCAACTGATCCAAGGCGATCTTTGTGATCCCGACTTCAGCCGCTCGGCCGTCCAAGCCGCGCTCGACGAGTTCGGCCAGTTGGACATCCTGGTCAACAATGCCGCCTATCAGAAGCACCAGGACGGCATCGAGGATCTGAGCGAAGCGCAGTGGGACCACACGTTCAAGACCAACATCTACGGCTACTTCCGCATGATCAAAGCCGCCCTGCCTCACATGAACGAGGGGAGTTGCATCATCAACACCGGCTCGATCACGGGCTTGGAAGGTAGCGCGAAACTGCTGGATTACTCGGCGACGAAGGGGGCGATTCACGCCTTCACCAAATCGCTCGCCCAGAATCTGGCCGACCGCGGCATTCGCGTGAACTGCGTGGCCCCGGGACCGGTGTGGACGCCTTTGAACCCCGCGGAGCGTTCGGACGAAGAGATCGAGAACTTCGGCGGGAAAACGCCTTACGGCCGCCCCGCGCAGCCGGAAGAAATTGCCCCGCTTTACGTGTATTTCGCGTCGGACGCCGATTCGCGTTACGTCACGGGCGAAGTGACGACGCTGCTCGGCGGCAGCACACGGGCCGGTTGATCGCCGGCCGGTTTTGCCGAACGCGCGCCGGAAAGGACTCTCACGAAGCACCGGCAAAATTCCCACGCCGATTTCGCCCCGTGCGCCGATACCGCCGGTTTCCTCAGGTCATAAAATGAACCTGTGGGGAGCAGAGGACCCCAAACTAAAGAAGCGAAATTCGTAAATGGGAAACCGGGCGACGCCGCCTTGTTCCCCGAATCTGTCCGATGGTTTGTGATTTTGTTTTTAAGGAGTAAAGACCATGGCACTTTTTACCAGCACCGAATTCCGCAACCTCGAAGACTTGTTCTACGATGAGCTGCAGGACCTCTACGATGCGGAGCAAAGGCTGACCAAAGCCCTTCCCAAGATGGCCGAGGCCGCCGAATGCTCCAAACTGAAGCAGGCCTTCCAGCACCATCTCCAGGAAACCGAGAACCACATCGATCGGCTCGAACGCGTGTTTTCGCTCATCAACAAAGATGCGAAATCGAAGACCTGCGAAGCGATGAAAGGCCTGATCTCCGAAGGGGAAGAAGTGATCAAAGCCAAAGGCGACGCGGACGTCAAAGACGCGGCGATCATTGCCGCGGCCCAGCGCGTGGAACACTATGAAATGGCCGGCTACGGGGCAGCCCGCAACTTTCGCAGCGCCTGGGATTGACCGAAGCGGCCGAGTTGCTCCAGGAAACCCTCAACGAGGAAGGCGGAGCCGACCATAAGCTGACGGAAATCGCGGAGCAATCGGTCAACGCCAAGGCCGCCCAGGCGTAGTTTTCGCTTCACTTTTGGCCATTCAAGCAGCACAACCGCCGGCGCCTTGCCGGGGTTGTGCTGCCTTTCATTTGAAAACACTTAGAAACCATGTCGATACGATTCTCCATTCCGCCGACAAAACGCATTTCAGCAGGTATCGTAACACAGGCCTTTTTCGGGGAGGAAAGCGAGCCTTGAACACGTTTCACCAACTCATCGGCACGAGTGCGGAAAGCATACTCTGGTGGCAGATGGTCTGCCGGGGCATCTTGATCTTCGTTTATACGCTCGTGCTGGTCCGGTTTGGGGGCCGGCGGATTTTCGGGAAGACGACCAGCTTCGACATTGTTCTCGGCGTGATTCTGGGCTCGACCCTCAGCCGGGCGCTGACGGCCAACGCGAGCTTCTTTCCCACGCTCGCCGTCACCGCGGTGCTGGTGGTGTTGCACCGCGTCCTGGGAAAGCTGGCCCAGCACAGCCAGGCGATCGCCGATCTCATCAAAGGCACGGAAGTCCGGCTCGTGGAAGATGGCAAGATTCTTGAAGAGGACCTCAAGAAATCCAACCTGACCGAGCGCGACCTGATGGAATGCCTTCGCTTGAACGGCGGAACAATGAACCTGGACGATGTCAAAGCCGCCTACCTTGAGCGCAGCGGCGACGTCAGCGTGGTCTCGCGTTAACCGGCGTTCTTTAGCGGAACAGGGCCCGGCTGGTTGAGGCTGAGCCGACGAGTGTGGGCGGAGAGCTTTTCGCCGGCGAGTTGGCGGCGGGCGTCTCGGGTTTTCTCGGCTCGTTCGGGGCGGACATCGGCAGACGGGGTCGAAACACGACGACCAGCATCAACGGCAAGTACCACAGCAAATACACGCCGCCTTGCTGGGGATACCAGAACTGCGTGGCCACGATGATCGCCGTGGACGCGGAGATCAGGTATTCCAGGGATTTCTTGCGGGGCCAGATCGACATGAAGATCAAGGCGACGAAGAACGCCGCGCACACGGGCAGCCGCACGGCTGCGTTTTCGTCGCTCCAAAATCCGCCAGCTTCGTGGGAGCGGAACGAGAGCACGCTCCAATCGATCGTGCCCAGCACTTGGCGGGTGAACGACCCGGTGTCGGCCGAGGTCAAAACCAAGCTTCCCAATAAGACGCAGCCGACCAACGCGAGCGCCCCCACAAATTTCAGTGCATTCCGCTTGCCGTAAAACGCCGCCCAGAGTGGAAGCAAAAACACGGGGAAGAACAGTGTCCCGCACGCCAGCCCCAGCAGTCCCCCGGAGATCATCGGCCGCCGCCAGGCGACAATGGCCCACAAGATAAGCGCCGAGGGCAAGACGTGGATGACTTCGCTCGCTTGATAGAACGTGCAAGGGAGCAGCAAATGCAGTAAGCCCATCGCCAGCCCCGCGTGGGGATCGCCGAAGAGTTTGTAGCCCAACACGAACAGGGCCAATACGATCGCCAGGTGCGAGAGCACGGCCATCACGCGGGCCGTGACGATCGCCGCGTGCAAGACGCCTTCGTCGACGACGACCGCTTCCGAAATCGCTCCCACCGGGGCCCCGATCAACACCGTCGTCGGGCCGGCTTCGGCTTTCTCGTCCGAGGCGTCCACCCGGTTTCGCAGATTCTCGCTCCGCTTGACGGTGTTCAACGTGGAAACGGGAAGGGGTTCGGTGGCGACGCGCATCGCGAGAAAGATGATCGCACAGATCCCCAAAAACGCGAGGCCGGGCGAATTGAGGTTTTGCTCCATCCGCGGCCGGCGGACAAACAACCCGTCGCAAAACAGCCGCAGCAAGAGCACCCCCGACGCCGCGAACAACCAGGTGTTCCCCACCGTGGGATCGGATTCCAAAAACAGGAGCGCCGGCGAAAACGCCAACAGCAGCGCCAAATCGAGGTTTCTGAGCGACCAGAACCTCGTGAAGCGGAAATAGATGGCGACGATCAACAACAGCGACAGGTAAAACCACGTCGTGGAGTTGACGTCGTAATGGGGCAACACTTCATTCATACCGCATTCCACCGAAAGATGCGCCGGGAGATTCGATACGCCGGGCCGAGAATGGTATCGAACGCTCGCTCCGCTCTTTCCCTCACGATGCGGCTGCGGAAGGCGTCAATCCTTCAAATTCGCAGACCAGAAATCCCATTTCACAGACTGCAACGTCCAGCAAACCTGGAGTTTTGCAACCTAATAGAATATGGTGATTTCCACGGTTCGCCAAGGGCTCTCCGGAAAAACATTCCCCAGAATCGCTTTGGCGGCCTGGCGTACAGAAAACCAGCATCGCCGCCTCGCCCAGCCAAGCAAACGGCGGACCCATCCTCAATTCTGCACCTTTGTTCCCATATGTGGAAGATCTCATCGTGATCGATTCTCTCGATTTTATCATTTGCAGTGCCCTCGAAGCATCCGGGAATTCTCCCACACACCGTTCGGTCCGTCACTTTCCCTTGAAATTGCCATTGCCCGAGGTCTCGGCGGCGGAATGGAACCGATGCCTGGACGGCACCGCGTCAGACTTTCTCGCGATCGCCGATAAAACGCGACCGGTTTCCAATGCGGAATTTGAACAGTCGGTCGACCTGTTGAAATCGGACCCGGACACCGATTTTATGCTCCTTTTTCCTCCGATTTCTAATGACACGTTCTCAGCCTGGCGACACGGGCCTCTGCGCTTGGCGGCCTTGCGAGAAAATCTGGCACGGCGAGTCTGGACGATCATTTGCCGGGCCTCGGCGGCGAAAGACCTCGGCTTCGCCGATGTCTCCGATCCGGTTTGGGATTGGATCATTCGCGCTTTCGAAAAGTTCCGGCCGGATTCGAGCCATTGGTTTATGGACGGAAGACAACCTCGCGTGGGCGGAATCGGCCGACTCGAATCTTCCCGCATTGGCCCCGAACCCGCCGGGGCGGTCGTGGGACTGGTTGAAGTCGCATCTCGAAAAATTTTCGGCCGAGGACGTGCTGACGGTAAGTTCGCCCGCCGATGCCGTCGCCCTCAAAGCGGGGCTCTTTCAAATCCACGATTACCTGGATGCGAGCCACGAGTTGTCGCAGAGCGTGGAAGGAAGGGGGCGAAACCGGGCTGGGGATTATTGGCACGCGATCATGCACCGGCGGGAGCCGGATTATTCCAACTCGAAATACTGGTTCCGCCGGGTCGGTGCGCATCCGATTTTTGAACTGTTGAGAAACGCCGCGGACGCCATTCTTTCCCAAGCCGACACAACGATCGCGGAAAGAGCCCGGCAGAAATTATCTCTCGGTTTCCATTGGGATCCTTTCGCCTTTGTGGATTTCTGCCAGGAATGTGGCCGCAGCGGGAATCCCGGCCTCACCCAAATCGCCCGGCAAATCCAATGGCGGGAAATGCAACTGCTGCTCGATCAAACCTGCCGCGACGCGGCCGGGACTTAGAACGCTCGATTTTGAACGCCAATTGACCGGCCCCGCATCTGCCGCGACAATTAAAAGAGATCAATTGTTTTTTTGCCAATCGGATAAAAAACCGCATGCCCGAACCATTTATTCTCATCCCCGGCCGCACGAGCCGGCAGGGGACTTCGCTGAACGAAGGCAAATACACCGATGCCTACAAAGAAGAAATCAACACCCTGCGGATGAATGCCGAGGACATGGAGCGACTGGGCATCGGGGAAGGCGACCGCGTCCGCATGTGGAACCGGTTCGCCGAGGTCGTCGTGCCCTGCCAGGCCGACAAAGGCGAATGCCCGCCGGGCCTCTTGTTTATCAGCTACGGCGACATCTCCAGCCGATTGATGGGCGGGGAAACCCACGGCAGCGGCATGCCCGACAGCAAAGGCCTCGACGTTTTCGTGGAGAGACAACAATGAGCCAATCCCACCCTTCCAAACTCACCCTCACCCCAGACGATGACGGGATGGAGATCACCCATGAGGAATTCGCCGATGCCGATTTCCAGGAGCCGTGGAAGTTCGAGGCGCAGGCGGGAGGTTCGTGCTGATGACACCCGCGGGAGAAGGCCATCACTCGACAACGGAACCCTTTCGCGATTATCTGGGCGCTTACCGGCTTTCGCACCCTGACAATTTGGACCACGTCTACCAAGAATCTTGGGTGATGATCGACGGGGACGCGGAGCGCTTCCCGGATATGGCCGTCTATTTGAAATCCGATCAGACTCCGTCGCCGATTCCCGAACGCGTCCCGGATTTGGTTTTCGAGACGGTCAGTCCCGGTCCAGCCAACCGCCGACGGGATTACGAAGAAAAGCGGACTGAGTACGAGCGGATCGGCGTGCGGGGATACGTCATCGTGGACCGCTTCGAGCATCGTGTGTTAGTATTAGGGCTCGAAAATGGAAACGATGCCGAGACCTTTTTGGGACCGGAAGATTCCTACAACGCCCCTTTGCTGCCGGGATTGGAGATTCCATTAGCCGGCGTCATTTAATTGTTAATCCCTTTGCACCTATGCGGCCTCTGTGGCCTTTGCTCCTTCAGGAACACCATGAGTATTGCCGAGCAACCCGTTGCCGAGACGATCCCCGATCTGAAAATTATCCAGGACGCGACCTGCACATTCTGCGGCTGCGTGTGCGATGACATGGAACTCACCGTGGAGGGAAATCGCATCACCAAAGCCAAGAACGCCTGCGTGTTAGGGAAGGCATGGTTTTTCAATCATCACATCGAAGACCGCCCCGAAGCCACGATCTACGGAGAGCCGGCGAGTTACGAAGACGCCTTCGACAAAGCCGCCGAGATTCTACTCAATGCGAAATACCCGGTGACATACGGCCTCTCGGACACCACCTGCGAAGCCCAGCGGGTCGCGGTGGCGATTTCGGATTGGATCGGCGGCAACGTGGATACCACGACGTCCGTGTGCCACGGGCCTTCAGGCATGGCGTTTCAGGGCGTGGGCGAGGTGACGTGCTCTTTGGGCGAGATCAAGAACCGGGCCGACTTTCTGATCTTCTGGGGCGGGAACCCGGCGGAAAGCCATCCCCGCCACTTCACCAAATACAGCCTGATGCCCAAAGGCGAGTTCCTCCCGAACGGCCGCAAAGACCGCACCGCCGTGTTGATCGACGTTCGCAAAACCAAAAGCGCCAAAGCGGCCGACATCTTCTTGCAAATCAAACCCCGCTCCGATTTTGAACTCGCCTGGGCAATGCGGGGGCTGGCGAAGGGCGTCGAGATCGATCCCTCCATCGAGCAAAAAACCGGCATTCCGCTGGAAACGCTCGAAGACGTTGTGGTCCGCATGAAAAAGGCCAAGTTCGGGGCGATCCTGTTTGGCATGGGCTTGACGATGACCCGCGGCAAGCACATCAACAGCGAAGCCGTGCTCGCGTTGGCCCGCGATATGAACCGCTACACCCGCTTTGTCGCCAAGCCGATGCGGGGCCACGGCAACGTCACCGGAGCCGACAACGTGGTCTCCTGGTCCACGGGCTACCCATTCGGCGTGAACCTGGGGCGAGGTTATCCGCGATTCAATCCCGGCGAGTTCACCACGTCGGATTTGTTGGCCCGCGGCGAAGCGGATGCCGCGCTGATCGTCGCCTCCGATCCCATGTCCAACTTCAGCCAGCCGGCCCGCGAGCATCTCGCGAAAATCCCCTCCGTGGTGCTTGACCCCAAGCTCAGCGAGACCGCCAAAGTCGCCGCCGTCGCTTTCACGACCGCGACCTACGGCATCAACGTGCCCGGCACCGTGTATCGCATGGACGACGTCGCCATCCCCCTCCGCCCGGCCTTCGAATCGCCCTACAAAAGCGATTACGAAGTCCTCAAACAAATCGAAACCCGCATCCGCGCAAACAACTGGCCGCAACCGGGAGTGAATGAGGCGTAGAATCGCCGCACGCCGCCATCTTGCGGGTGGCTTTCGTTTATTGCTGTTTGGAAACGAGGCGGATGTAATCGATGCCGGCCATGTAGCTTTTCACGGCTTTCGGATTGGCACCGAGGATTTCGAGTTTCAGGCGGTGGTTGCCCGCGGCGAGTTCGAGATTGTCGAACGTCAACACGCCCGTGGTGATGACATCGGGAGAACTAAAACAGTCCAGCGGGCCGCCGAGGTTTTGTTTGTCCAAAGCCAACTGCACGATGCCATAATCGCGGGCGCGGGTCAGCACGATTTCGACAGTGTAAGTCCCGGCGGTTTTGACGGGGATTTCCAGTTCCAAACGGTCGCCGGGGTTCGCTCCGGTCCACCACAGATGGTCGTTCCCGCTCCAACGATCTTTGGAGAAAGGCGACATGTTCTGGCTCTTCGCCTGGCCGCCGGTCTTGCCCACGATCTTGAGCGATTCCGCTTCCAACGCGCCGGGAACGCGGCCGGTTTTGGGGTCGATCGGAGCGCTCGGCCCCTTGAGCGCGACCTGCTGCGGGCTTTGCAGATAGGCAATTAAATCCCGGACATCCGTTTGGCTGAACTGATCGAGCAATTTCTCCGGCATCATCGAGAGTTCGGAGAGTTTGCGGGCTTCGATGTCGGCGAGCGGCACGACGACGGTGTCGTTCAACGTGCGGACGGTGACGGCGGAATCGGTTTCTTTCTGGATCAGTCCGGAAATCACCCGCCCGTCGGCGAGAGCCAAGACGGTCATGCGGTAATCTTTCCCCAATACCGCGCTGGGATCGACGACGTTGCCCAGGATGTAATCCAAATTCGCCCGGTTCGAGCCCGTGATGTCCGGCCCCACCTTGCCGCCTTCGCCGAACAGCGTATGGCAGTTTGCGCAGGTCTTCGTGAACAAGAGCCTCCCGTGGCTGGCGTCGGCGCGTTCTAGCGCGGCGGCGGTGAGTTGGGATTTCAGGTTTTCGATTTGCTGTTTCTTGTCCGCGGAGGTTTCGCGAAACTCGCCCCACACCGCGCGAATTTTTTTGTCGAGGTTTTTGTTCTCGAATCGCAAAAGCTGCCGGATGTGATAGGCGTGCAAATCGGTGCGGGGCACGGTGCCGGCTTCCATCGCCGAGAACAACGCCATCGCATACTGCGGCCGGGAGGTGAGCGTCGAAACCGCATCACCCTTGGCGTCTGCATCGAAGTTTTTGTATTGCTTTAAGATCGCGGCGGGGGTTTGGGGATCGTCAAAGCCGGCCAATGCCCGAATCGCCGGGCCGCGGAGTGGCTTTTGATCGAGCACCGCTTGAAACGCCGACACCGCGTTTTTGTCCCGGCCTTGAACGAGAATCTCCAGCGCCCGCTGGCGAGTTTTCAGGTTGGCCGATTTGTCGGTGAGTTGCTCCCGCAGGCGGGGAAAAATCCGCCGATCGCCCAATGCCACGGCGACCTGATCCGCCTTGTCTTGGATCGCGGCGTTCTTGCTTTGGCTCAAAGTCTCATACGCGGGTTTCCAGGACGCCGGCATGGGCACGTTCACCCGGCCCTCGAACGCGGCCAGCATTTCTTCCAATACGAGCAACTGCGTGTCTGCGTCTTTCGATTCATTGAGCAAAGCGACCGCCTGCGGCAGGAGTTTGTTGTCCGCAGCGGCCCGGCGGATGATGTACCGCGCCACCAGCGGAATTTTGGACGACTTCGCCAAATCCATCGCTTTGGCGGGATCCGCTTCGACCAAGGGTTCGACCGCGTACCAGATCATCAGCGGCAAATTGTGATCCTGGGCATCCTCCGCATGCGACAGCAAGGCTTCCGCCACGTCCCAACGGTCAGCCAGCGGCAACCGCTGCAGCGCCGCCGCGACTTCCAACCGCACGACCGGCGAGTCACCGCTTGCCAACCCGTGAAGACGCAGTATCCAATTGAAACGTTCACGCTCATTTGAACCGAGCCTCCGGTCTTCGGCTTCCAAACGGACCGCCCAACCGCGGAGTTCTTCTGCGGATGAAGCAAGAAGCCGCACTCGATCAACGGCAGTTAGCCCGCCCATCGCATGCAGCGTCCACAGCGCCCGAAGTCGGCGGGGAACATCGTTAACGGGTCCTAAGTTCGTGACTTCCGCTGCGAGTCCTTGGTGTTGCCGTTCGAATGCCCCTTTGGCCGCCCGTTCCTGCAAAATCTTACGGGCCATCCGGACCTGCCATTCGTTCGGATGCTTGTGGAGTTCCATCAACTCCCGACTCGAAAGCTGATCCAAATTGACTTTCGCCGATTTCGGTTCCCCGTCTTTCACATAGGCAATGTTATAAATCCGCCCGTTGGTGCGGTCCCAGATTTCGGGGTTGGTGCGGTGGCAGGCGTTTTTGTCGTACCAGTCGATGAGATACACCGAACCATCCGGTGCGGTCTTCAGGTTGATGCCCCGGAACCAGCGGTCGTTGGCGACGAGTAAATCCTTCCCGTGATGGCCGACGTAGCCGGAGCCTTTTTGTTCGGGCACATCGCAGTTCACGCGGTTGCCGTGGATGTTGTTCATATAGATTTTGTTGCGATATTCCGGCGGGCCAATTATCGCCCAGGTAAATCATACAGCCCGCGTGAGCATGGCCGCCGCCGGCTTTAAGCGTATCGGTCGCGGCCTGCGGTTCGTGGCCCCACCAGGCGTGGTCGCGGATGTTCCCCACGTAATGCCGATGGTCCGCGATGGTTTTGATGTCATCATAGACATAAGGATTAAAATGCTGCCCGGCCTGCCGCTGGTATCTCGCGCCGGGAATGATGTGATACAGATGCGGAATCACGCAGGCTGTGACAAACGCCTGGCCGCGGTCGTTGAAATCGACGCCCCAGGGATTGCTGGTCCCCCAGGCGAAAACTTCAAACTCATGCCGGACCGGATGATACCGCCAGACCCCGGCATTGAGGGGTTCGCGCTTTTCATCGGGCGTGCCGGGCTTTCCGACTTTGGAGTGCGTAAACACGCCATGACAGCCATACAGCCAACCGTCCGGCCCCCAGATGAAAGAGTTCAAAGTCTCATGCGTGTCGTGCCAGCCGAAGCCGTCCAACAGCACGTCAGCCCCCGGCGGGACATCCTTCGGAAACTGCACGGACGAGGGAGCCTGCCAGTTTTCGGGCGGTGAATCGGGATGGTCGTCGCCGTCGCGGTCGGGGATGAACAGCAAATACGGAGCCGCCCCGACCCACACGCCGCCGAAGCCGACTTCCAGTCCGCTGACGAGATTGAGCCCTTCGCAAAAGACTTTCCGCGAGTCGAGCACGCCGTCGCCGGTGGTGTCTTCGAGAATGATGATCTTATCCCGCCCGTCGCCGCCCGCAGCGCGATTCGGATAGGTGTAAGCCTCGGCCACCCACAGTCGGCCTTTGCGGTCGATCGCAAAAGCGATCGGCTGATGCACCTGCGGCTCGCCCGCCGCGAGTTTGACGCGGAACCCCTCGGGCACCGTCATCGCTTTCGCGGCTTGCTGGGGCGACAATCCCTCGGCGAGCGGGTTTTCCGGAATTTCCGCGGAAAAGCTCTCAGAGCAGAATGCCACAAAAAAACCGATTGCCAAAACCGCACATCGCAGAGCGCAACATCGCATAGGATCGACCACGTTGAGATTGAATTGAAGACCAGAAGAGATTGAGAACACCGGGTTGGACTGAAAAACATCCTAGCCGATGCCCACGCCCCAAAGCAACGAAAGCTGACGTGAAGGAGCGAGTAACTTGCCATTCGGCGAAATCATTGGGCTAACGCCCAACGCTCGCCTTTGATTGGTCATTCATTATCCATCGGGGTTTTCTTCCGGCTGGCGGACCATTCCTGAATGGACCGCACTTCGGGAATCGGATTCTCCGTGATGGCTTCCAGAGCTCGGACGATGGCGAGGCAGCCGGGGAGCGTGGTCACGCAGGGGACGCCATAAGCGACCGCGGCGGAGCGGATTTGGCCTTCATCGGTGCGGGAACCCTTGCCGCTGGGCGTGTTGAAAATGAACTGGATGTCGCCGTTGGCCATGAAGTCCAGCAAGTTCGGCCGGCCTTCCTGGACCTTCTTCACCGTGTCCACTTCGATGCCCGCGTCCCTCAAGACCTTGGCGGTGCCCGATGTGCTCACGATCCGAAAG
Source organism: uncultured Planctomycetaceae bacterium (assembly GCA_963815195.1). Lineage (GTDB taxonomy): Bacteria > Planctomycetota > Planctomycetia > Planctomycetales > Planctomycetaceae > CAWAVN01. The sequence continues at coordinate 292,877 of CAWFGE010000020.1, read as the reverse complement.
CCCATTCGCTTGAGCGTGCGGGCCGGCTCGATCATTTTTTCCTTGTGGGCTTTGGCGAGGCTGATGAAGACCGTGCCCTCGGTGGGCAGATCGGTGCCGGCGGCGACCTGGCTCTTGGCGAACGCGATCGGGAAGCTCTCGTGAATGCCCATCACTTCGCCCGTCGACCGCATCTCGGGGCCGAGGATAATATCGACTCCCGAAAACCGCGAGAAAGGGAACACGCTTTCTTTGACCGAGGTGTGCGTGGGCCAGATTTCCTCCGTGACGCCCTGCTCGCGAAGCGAAACGCCCGCCATGATCTTCGCGGCGATCTTCGCGAGCGGCCGGTTGGTCGCCTTCGAGACAAAGGGGGTCGTCCGGCTGGCCCGCGGGTTGACTTCGAGGATATAGACCGTGTAGCTCCGCTTGCCGTTGGCGGACGAATCGTTCGCCGGCTCGTTGGCTTTGACGGCGAATTGGATATTCATCAGCCCCCGCACCTGGAGCTCCTCGGCGAGAGCATAGGTGGCTTCTTTAATCTCATCGATGACGTGCGGCGGCAGGGAATGAGGCGGCAGCGCACACGCCGAGTCCCCCGAATGCACGCCGGCTTCTTCGATGTGCTCCATCACGCCGCCGATCAGCGTGAGGTCGCCATCCGAAAGCGCATCCACATCGACCTCGATCGCATCTTCCAGAAACTTGTCGATCAGCACGGGCTTTTCGGGCGAGGCATCGACGGCTTCTTTCATGTAGCGGATCAGCGAGGCCTCGTCGTAACAAATCTCCATCGCCCGGCCGCCCAGGACATAACTCGGCCGCACCAAAACCGGGTAGCCGATGGAATTGGCCACCCGCGTCGCCCCATCAATATCCGTCGCCAAACCGTTGGGCGGCTGGTGCAGATGCAGCTTGTGCAAGATCGCCTGGAAGCGTTCGCGGTCCTCGGCAGCGTCGATCATGTCCGGACTGGTGCCGATGATCCGCACCCCCGCCGTCTCCAGAGCCCGCGCCAGATTGAGAGGCGTCTGCCCGCCGAACTGCACGATCACCCCGTCCGGTTTCAAGCGGTCGCAGATGTTGAGCACGTCCTCCGTCGTCAAAGGCTCGAAGAACAGGATGTCCGACGTGTCGTAATCGGTCGAAACCGTTTCCGGGTTCGAGTTGACCATGATGCTCTCGATGCCCAACTCCTTGAGGGCATACGCGGCGTGGCAGCAGCAGTAGTCGAACTCGATGCCCTGCCCGATGCGGTTCGGTCCGCCGCCCAGAATCACCACCCGGCCGCCTGAGGGAATCCGCATCAGCTCGCCCGGTTTTTCAGGCAGCGTCAGCTTCGGCGTTTCTCGCTGGGGCGTCTCGTCTTCTTGCTCGTAGGTGGAATAATAATAAGGCGTGTAGGCTTCGAACTCCGCGGCACAGGTATCGACCTGTTTGAAGGTCGCTTCCACGCCCAGCTTCTTCCGCCGCCGGCGGACATCCATTTCGCTCGAGTTCCACCACAGGGCCAGCTGCCGATCCGAATAGCCGCTCTGCTTGGCCAATCGCAACACGTCGGCATCGACGTCTTTCAATCGATCCGTCTCCCGCAGCCGATCTTCCAACTGCACCAGATCGCGGAGGTGATGCAAAAACCAGGGATCGATGCCCGTCAGCTCGTGGACCGTTTCGATGCTCGCCCCATCTTTGAACGCATACCGCAGATAAAAAATCCGCTCGGCATTCGGAATCGACAGCTTCCGGCGGATTTCATCGGGCGAGGGTTTGAGCGGCGTGCCCCACAGATCCTTTTTGCCGCCGCCCAATCCGAAGTGGCCGATTTCCAATCCGCGAAGGGCCTTTTGCAGCGACTCTTTGAACGTCCGCCCGATCGCCATCGTTTCCCCGACCGATTTCATCTGCACCGTAAGCGTCGGGTCGGCTTCGGGGAATTTCTCGAACGTCCACCGCGGGATCTTGGTGACGACGTAATCGATCGTCGGCTCGAAGCAGGCCAGCGTCTCGCGGGTGATGTCGTTGGGGATTTCATCGAGCCGATACCCCACCGCGAGCTTGGCGGCGATCTTCGCGATCGGAAAACCCGTCGCCTTGGACGCGAGCGCGCTCGAGCGGCTCACGCGGGGATTCATTTCAATAATCACCATCCGCCCGGTCTCTGGGATTGATGGCGAACTGCACGTTCGAGCCTCCCGTCTCCACGCCGATTTCGCGCATGCAGGCGATCGTCGCGTCCCGCATCCGCTGGTATTCCTTGTCGGTGAGCGTTTGGGCCGGGGCGACGGTGATGGAATCCCCCGTGTGCACGCCCATCGGATCGAAGTTTTCGATCGAGCAGATGATAACCACATTGTCGGCGATGTCGCGCATCACCTCCATCTCGAACTCTTTCCACCCGATGATGGACTCTTCCAACAGCACCTCGTTGACGGGCGACATTTTCAGGCCGTGGCGGACCTTCTCCTCGAACTCTTCGCGGTTGTACGCAATCCCGCCGCCGGTGCCGCCCAGGGTGTAGCTCGCGCGGACGATCATCGGCAGCCCGATGTCCTTGAGCGCTTCGCGGGCTTCTTGAAGGGTGTGGACGACGTGGCTTCGGGGCACGTCCAGGCCGATTTTGACCATCGCCTTTTTGAAGGATTCCCGCTCCTCGGCCTTGGCGATGACGGATTCCTTCGCCCCGATCAATTCCACGCCGAGCTGGTTCAAAATTCCCCGCCGGGCCAGGTCCATCGCGGTGTTCAGCCCCGTCTGCCCGCCCAAGGTGGGAAGCAAAGCATCGGGGCGTTCCTTTTCGATGATCTTCTGGACGTATTGCCAGGTGATCGGCTCGATATAAGTTTGGTCGGCGGTCTCCGGGTCGGTCATGATCGTGGCCGGGTTCGAGTTCACCAGCACGACTTCGTAACCTTCTTCGCGGAGGGCTTTGCAGGCCTGGGTGCCGGAATAATCGAATTCGCAGGCCTGGCCGATGACAATCGGGCCGGAGCCGATAATCAGAATCTTGTGGAGGTCGTCTCGTTTGGGCACGGCGGGATGCTTTTCGCTTTACTTTGATCGAAACCAGGAACCGCCGCCGAGTGTAGACAGACCGTGATCGCAACAAATGCACAGTCGGAAGCCGCGGCGGCGCGCAAATTTCTACAAAGTTAGCAACCCCGCCGAGATTTACAAGCGGCCCGGCGTGGGAATGTCTCGGCGTGTGTGGCCGGAAATTCTGGCGGGGTTAAGTTGGTTGGTCAATTGAGGTTCCAGTGAGAGTCCCAGGCGTGGCTTTGGTGGAGGGCTTCCAAGGCCATTACGGCCAGGGCGTTGTCGGGATCCCAGCGGCGGCCTTTGCCTTTGATGCGGCTGGTGGTCGTGCGGCATTGGGCTTCGGTTGGACCGCTGCCGATTTGCCACCCGTTGGCGCGGAACTCGGGGTATTTAATCAGATGGCTGCGTTCGGCCATGTAGTGCAAGAGTCCATCCAGGGCTTGCTTTTTCGTTTCGTTTTCCAGTTGGGCCCGCTGGGTCGTGAGCTGATCCCACGCTGTTTCGTAACCTTCATGCTTGAAGGTGTGCATCAATTCGTCCAGCCAGCTTTTGCCGGCTTCGTCGTCTCCGTAAAGCGACCGCCGCGTCTTTTGCGCGTAATCCCGAAGATGCCAGAAGTCGAGTCCGCGGGCGGTCAACCGCAGGCCTTGTTTCTCCGCTTGGCGATCGATCCACACGGCCCCGTCATAAATCCCGATCGAAGCGTCCGCCTGATCCAACTGAATCCGCGAGGCGTCCCGGCGCATCACCCGCCCGACCACTTCATGGTCGCCCCGGCTGACGCTGATCCAGCGGTTTTCCTGGTCTTCCGAATAAAACTGCACCAGACGAAATTCCTTGTACGGGCCGTCGGCGCCCGGCTTCAATCGTTCCAACGGATTGAGAGAGCGGCCCTCGGATTTGCGTTCTTTCCGTTTCTCGACGACCTGAGCCCGCCGCTGCTTCTTTTCCGTCTCCGTGATCACGGGAACCTTCACGCCGTCACAACCGAAATACACGCGAGTTTCGCCCTCAGGGGTTTGGCAATCCGACGCCTCCCAGTCGGGCCTCAGTTCGTTGCGACGCGTTTGTTCCAAGACCGTTTGGCCTTCGGCTTCGATCAATTGCCGGAGCGTTTCCTTGCCGATCGAAAGCCCCGCCGCACGCTTCAGGGTCACGGACAGTTCCAGAAAACTGCTTTCGCAACGGTTCAATCGGCAGGCCAATTCGACGACGCCTTGCGTGAACTGCTGGCAGGCTTCGTCCAACCACTCATCCAGCGGCGTCACGCTGCCGCCGCCGGCTGGTTGCCAGCGAATCCGGCGAAGCTTAACCCGCCCGTTGACCGTCATCACGGTGTGCTTCTGGCGACCTTTGTTGCGCATGGGTGTTCCCGTCGCTTCGTTCTCCGGAGGGGGGAAAAGCGGACTCGGCTGAGTCCGCTCGCATCTGCACGGCCCGCTCGTAAGCCCGGCGGCGAAACTCGTGCATCAACTGCCGCACTTGCTCCTCACTGTCGGCAATCACGCGACCGCCCGGCGCCGCATTCACGGCCTCCATCACTTCGCCCAACAAGCCCTCAAGCTCCGACCGCATTGACTCGATATAAACCTCTTTGGCAACTCGGGGTTCCTGCATCGCAATCCCTCCTCTGGAAGTGAAATCAACTCGCCCCCGCACATCGCGGACGACAGGATTGCCTACTTTACACACTCTACCCAGTTCGCGCCATAGAAAACGGCCAGACACTGTCTCGGCCCGCACGCGGTTCTCGTCCGCCGATGCCCGGGTGCGGCCGAAGCTGACGTTCTCACAAGCCCGGCGGAGAATTTTCAGATCCTTGGCCGGATGCCGTTCGCTGAGCACAAACGCCGAGGCCAGGGCCACTGTGCGTCTCGGCACATCCTCATCCAGTCGCACCTGATGCTCGCGTTCGAGCTCATCGCGCTTCGCTTCCAGAAACGCCAGGCTCTCCTCATCGCTTGGCTCATCGATTTCGATGCGACGGGGTGGCATGCTCATGGCTTTGCATGAGCATGCGATTTGAGGAAACGTGGATTCTGAAAATCCGACGACATGATTAACGGAACCAGGGCAAAATGCAATGTCTCCAGCTTCATCAAGCGTCCCGAAGACATGCTCATGCAAAGCCATGAGCATGCCACCCCGCCGAGTTTGCGGCGTTTCCCGGCCGATGGGTCGAAGCCCGCTATTTGCAGGTGGGCGACCAACTCCTCAGCCGCGAACTGGGCCCGGTTGCGGTTGAGAAGTTGTCCCATCGCATAGGAACTCTCGCCGTTTATAACTTGCATATTGCAGACTTCCATACGTATCTTGTAGGCAAGAATGCGGTGTTGGTACATAATACCAGCCCGGATTGCAATCCTGCTGATTTTGACGCACGAAAGGAGCCAACACCAGAGGAAATCCAACGGTTCGAAGACGAAGGCGGTGGCCAAACACAAGGACTCGGTAACGCCCCAAACACAGCAATACAGCAACGCCTCGATCAGATCAAGAAGATGCTCGATGATGGAGTAGATGAGACCGGGAAGAAACTTTCCGCGAAAACAAAGCAGAAGCTACGTCAAGAGCAGAGGCAGTTGAAGCAGCAACTCGGAGGGCAATCTCGAACTGCGACTCCAAAAGCTAAATCACCAACATGGGCACCGGAACCCGATGTCCCTGTCGGGCAACAACTAGCTGGGAAGGGGCAACTTAAAGACCTCCGAACCAGCCCTAACATCCCAAAGGGTGTCAGTATTGATGATTTGTTGAAAAAGACGCCACGTGAACTAGAACAGATGGTAGAAGAGGGGAAAATTACGGATAGGACGCTGAAACAGATCAAAAAGGCATTTGAAGGTAGAGATCTTGGAGGCGGCAGCGGCAACTAGAAGCAGACCAAACATGAAATGGAGGTAATTGTGACCGGAGATCTGACCGTAGTCTTGCAGTATCGCCTGTCGAATGCAAGAGACTGGGTTGTTCAGAATATTCAACCAACAGAGTACTTCGATCTTGAACCCAATGAGGTGCCGGACCTCGACAGTGTCCCACGGCATAACCACGCTTGTGATTATCTTGGTGTTCCTCTAACAAGCCTTGCGGCAACAAGAATTGTCCTGACTACAACGGAGCCTGTGATGCGACGAATAATTCTCGAAACCTTCTGGAGTGGAGGGCGGTGTCGGCTCATCGAGCGGGTCGATGAAGGGCCTGAGCCGTACCGAGAACTTATCATCTGCTCCGAGATTCAAGCTGATCCAAACAGGCTCGAAGTGATGCGGATGATCGATCAACCAAACCAATTGACCATTACATCACACATCATAATCGATACCCTACCTGATGGAACACAACACGAGGTCCAGTTGCTTCCACATTCCGATACCTAATCAACGTAGAGTGTGGGTGCGAATCATTGTGTTTGAATTGATTGTTGGAAATGCCGCTCGATTTGATTACGACCAACTAATAATACGACAGCACTATGTTATGTTATGCGCCATATCTTGTATGAGATGACCCGAGTTGCCCACAACATCTTGTGTGTTTTTGGCGACATAGAGAATAGGGTCCGCTGTGCGGACCATCGAGTTTCGGTGCCACAATGATGATAAACCATTGGCAGACCAATCCGGGTTCTTCAGGATAATAGGGGGGAGGGTCTAGGTGAACCTATCCGACTAGTTCCCATTGAGTTGTGTGCAGTGAGAGGATTCGTAGTTTGAGTAGTTCCAGGTCGCGATAGCCGTAGGCGCGGCGTTGCATGAGTTTGATCTTGTTGTTCGTTCCCTCCAGAGGGCCGGTCGAGATCGGGTGGCTGTGCCAAGCTAACAGACCCCGGCGGTGGCCGCGGAGCGTATTGGCGAACTTGATCAGCAAGCGGATCCCGCTCGCCTCGGCCCGGCGGCACCAGTCCGCGAGGAAGCGGTTGGCGGCGTGATAGCTCGGCTGCTCCCAGAACAGCCGCAACTCGTCCTTCAAGTAATAGGCGATCGCCAGCGAGCGGTTGAGCTTGAGCGCCTCGTCCAGCCGCTGGCGTTCGTTTTTCTTTTCATCGAGGTTCTCGGGATTCCTCAACAGCAGCCAGCGGATCCCCTTGAGCACGCTCTTTGCTAAACCGTCGACCGCCTCGCGATACAATTGCCGCCGGAGTTCGGTCAACTTTTCGTTGAATAACTTCACCACGTGGAATCGGTCGAACACCAAGCGGGCCTTGGGGAGGTTTTCGAGCACGGCGGAAATGTAGGCCGGTGACATGTCGGTGGCCACGGCTTCGATCTTGGCCTTGGATGATTTGAGCCTACGCCAGAAGGGTTTGAGAGCCTCTGCGCCTTTGCCTTTGCCCACAAACACCACTGCCCCCGACTTGAGATCGAGAACCAGCGTGATGTATTTGTGGCGTTTGCCCAGATAGATTTCATCGATCGCGATCTCTTTGAGTTTTTTGAGTTTCGGCCGGGCGAATCGCTTGCCCAACCGCCGCTTCTGAATGTCGTTCGCCAGGTCCCAGGTGATGCCCAAATGTGTTGAGACATCCGAGGGTGTCATGAACTGAAGCAGCTCCATCACGTACCGCTCGAAGCTTTTCGTATGCTGCCGCTTCGGCTCGGCAAACCCCAACTTCACACGCCGGGTGCCACGGGCAGCTTGCCTGCCCGTGTCTTTGATCCCAGCACCCCGCACTGGCAACAAGTTGCCAGTGGCACCCGGCGCTCCGTCTTCAACGTAAAGACGACGAGGCCTATGAAGGGCCTCGTCTGCCGCTGACTCATACCACTCAACAACCCCGTTCGCTGTCCAAAGAATGGGGTCCACCTCACGTGGAGCGATCGGCGACTTTCTGAACAGAACCCATCGGGCGGGTTTATGACAGCACTTCGTCGATGGTTTGCTGAAGGGTTTGCAGATTGATGGGCTTAGTGAGGTGGCGGGAGAAGCCGGCTTCGCGGCTGCGGCGGAGGTCCTCTTCCATGCCGAACCCGCTGAGGGCGATGCCTTTGATGTTCTGGCGGGCACGCAGGTGCCGGATCACATCGAGTCCGGTGCCGTCGGGCAGGCCGATGTCGCTGATCACGAGGTCGAATTGGGAATTCTCCGCCAGGTCGCGGGCGACTTTGACGGAACTGGCCGTTTGCACGGTATAGCCGAACATCGTCAACAACTGCTGCATCATGCGGAGGGTGTCTTCGTGGTCTTCCACCAGAAGGATCCGCTGCTGGCTTTGCGACTTGCGGTTGACCGGTCGGGGCGTGGAGGATTCGAGGGCCTGCTTCGATTCGATGGTGGAAAAGCCTAGCGTAAACGTCGAGCCTTTGCCTTCACCGTCGCTATTGGCAGTTAAGGAGGCTTTGTGCATTTTGACGAGCGCCCGCGAAATGGCGAGCCCCAGCCCCAGTCCGCCGAACTCGCGGGTCACGGTCCGCTCGCCCTGCTCGAAGGCGCTGAAGATGCGGGGCAGAACTTCCGGGGCGATGCCCACGCCCGTGTCGGCGATCTCCACGTTCAAGCGGACGACCGATTTGCCTTTGTCGGTGGTGACGGTTTCGTTCCAGGTCCTAAGCGAAATCCGTCCGCCTTTGGGCGTGAACTTCACCGCGTTGTTGATCAGGTTCCAAAACACCTGCTGAATCCGCGCGGGATCGGCCCAGATGTGATGCTCCTCGGCCCAGAGGCTTTGGGAAATGCTGATCTGCTTGCTCTCGATGTCGCCTTGGCAAATCTCCAAGGCCCGGCGGAGGGAAGCATGGGCGTCCAATGCCTCGAAATGGAGTTCGATCTTGCCCCGGCTGATGCGGGTCAGATCGAGAAGGTCGTCGATCAGCCGGGCTTCCATCTCGACGTTGCGGCGGATCATGGTGATCTCGTTGCGAAACTCCGCCGGCAGGTTCGGGCAGTTCTCCATGTAATTCACCGTGGCGAGCACGGGGGTCAGCGGCGTGCGCAGTTCGTGGCTCAAGATCGCCAGGAAGCGGTCCTTGGCTTTGTTGGCGGCTTCGGCGGCTTCCTTGGCCTCGCGAAGTTCCTGCTCGGATTTCTTTTGGGCGGTCACATCGCGGGAAATGCCCATCACGCCCAGAATCCGGCCGTCATCATCGCGGTAAGGCACGCGGGTGGCGAGATAGTAGCGGGTGACGCCCAGCACCGCGGCCGCTTGCTCGTAGGTCCGGGCCTGCCCCGACTCCATCACCTGCCGGTCTTCTTCCATGATCCGCTGCGCGGTTTCCGGGGCGAAGAACTCGCGGTCGTCTTTGCCGAGCATGCATTCCGGCGACCGGCCCACCGCCCGCGCCCGGCGGAATTGATCATCAAATACCGCCCTTTGCGATCTTTGACGAACACCGCATCGGTAATCCCCTCGGTTACGGAATGCAGCAGCGTGTAGGCTTTCCTGAGCGATGCCTGGCTGCGGCGGCGTTCGGTGATCAGCCGCCGGACCCGGGCCAAGAGTTCCCCGGCCGAGAACGGTTTGTTGAAAAAGGCCATCGCGCCTTCGTTGAGCAGCTTCACATGCAGGCGATTGTCCGCCTTGGCGGTCAAAAGCATGATGGGGATGTCTTCGAGCGGCGGGGTTTTGCGCAGCCGGCGCACGAGTTCTTCGCCGCTCATGTGAGGCATCATCATGTCGGTCAGGATCAGATCGGGTCGGAGTTCGAGCGCCTTTTGGTAGCCTTCGTGGCCGTCGTAAGCCGTCACCACGCGGTATTCCGTGCTGATGGTCTCGACCAGAAAGGCGTTCATGTCGGGGTTGTCTTCCACGACGAGGATCAGCGGCGTGTTTGGGCGGTGCGCGATTCGTTCCGCCGGGCGGGGCCTTTTGTACGACCGGAGTTCCTCGACCGTCTGCTGGCCCCAATGGCAGGTCTCGTCGGGCGGGCGCATCGAGACCAGTGGCGTGCCCTTCGGAGCGCGGATCGGCAATTCCACGGTGAACGCCGCCCCGCCCGCCGGCGATTCCCCCACGGACACCTCGCCCTGGTGCAAGAGCACGAACTCTTTGACGATGGAGAGACCCAGTCCCGTCCCGCTCAAGGGGCGCTCGCGGTCGAAATCCCCCTGGCGGAACCGCTCGAAGATCGAGTCGCGCTTCTGCGGGACGATGCCCGTGCCCGAGTCGTGCACGCAAAACGCCGCCCGGTCCCCCTGCGCATTGAGCGTGAATGCGACCGTGCCGCCGTCCGGCGTGAATTTGAACGCGTTGGACAAGAGATTGAGCAGCACCCGCTGGAGTTTCTCCGGGTCCACCTCCGCCGGCATTTTTTCGGGCGTTTCCACGGCGAAGTTCAGGTCGCGCTCCTCCGCCAGCACCTCGAAATGCGACGCCACCAGCCGCCCCAACTTAGCGAGATCCACGCGCGAATACTGCGCCTGCATTTCATTGGCTTCGAGCTTGGACAGGTCCAGCAAATTGTTGACCCGCTGCAACAGCAGCCCGGCATTGCGTTCAATGACCCGCAGCGCCCGGCGATGCTCGGGCGGGATCTTCGGGCACTCCAACTGCTTGCGGACCGGCCCCAAAATCAACGTCAACGGCGTCCGCAATTCGTGGCTGACGTTGGCGAAGAACTGGGTCTTGAGCTGGTCGAACTCCTTGAGCTGCTCGTACAAAATCCGGCGCTCTTCCGTCTTCCGCTCGACTTCGCGCTCGGCGTTTTTCCGCTCGGTGATGTCCCGGCCTTCCACCAAAACGGACACCACAGCCCCGGATTCGTCGCGGAGCGGCTTGAGCGTCAAATCGATCGTGATGATCTCCTGTCCGCCCGCGGCCCCGTAAACCTCAGTTTCATAACGGGTGACTTCGCCGGCCGCAGCCTGACGAATCGCCCGCCGCAACTGGCAGTTGACTTCCCGCGAGACTTGCCAGCATTTGAGGCTCCACAGCGGCCGGCCGAGGATGGCCCGGCGATCCATCCCGCACCCCAACAGCGCCGTTTGATTGACTTCGAGGACCGATCCTTCCGCGCTGAGCAGCACCACGCATTGGTCCATTTTGTCCACAAGGCGGTCGGGCCATTCCGGAATGGGACCCTCAAAACCCACCGAGACGGATTGGGCCGATTTGAGGAGGGAAACTTCTCTCCGTAATTGATGAAGTTCCTCGACCAACTCCTCGCGGGTTTTCGAGCATTCATCAGCAAGGGGCATCGCTCTTCACCTCCGTGTCTTTCCAAGAGGGGGTGAAACATCCTGTCACAGTCCAATGTTGTGGCGTCTCAGTTTAACAACCCAAAACTCAGACACAAGACTCTCAGAAGGCGATCCTGCCTCTTGATATTGCACAAGCATACAGAAAATCGCTTCCCCGGGCCTTCGCAACAGGCCAATTGCCTTCAACTTGTGAAAATGAGTTTTTGCGAGAATCTTGTCAGATTTTTTCTAAAACGACCTGAGGGGAAATGTTGGTTGCAACGCCCGCCCCCGGCGGAGACAATCGCCACGGGATTGCCTTAAGACCTTCCGCCCGCCATTTTCTCGTTTCAGCCGAATCCTCAATGAGCGACCTTGCCTACCAAACCTCCATTTCGCCCCAGGTCACGACGACGTACGGCGTCGATGAAGTCCACGTCACCTGCCCCGACGATGGGGGCCTGATGGACGTGGAATACGATTGGGACCGCGTGCCCGTTCCCCAATCGCTTTCCGAGTTCACCGCCCGGCGCAGCCGGATCGAGCATCCGCTGGATCAAAGCGGCGTGTGGCGGTTCCGGGAACTCTTGCCCTTTGCGCCTCCGCAGATGGTTGTGACCATCGGCGAAGGCCAAACCCTGCTCCGATCTTCCGATCGCGTCGCGACGTACGTGGGCGTCAATGCGGGAAATCTGTTTTTGCAGTACGAGGGCTTTAATCCTTCGGGAAGTTTCAAAGACAACGGGATGACCGCGGCCGCGACACATGCCCGCATGGTCGGCGCAAAACTCGCCGCCTGCGCTTCCACCGGCAACACCAGCGCCTCGCTCGCCATCTTCGCCAGCACGACCGGGCTGTTCCGGGCCGTGGTCTTCGTGGGCAGCGGCAAAATCGCCTACGGCAAACTTTCACAAGCCTTGGATTATGGAGCATTGACGCTGCAAATTCGGGGCGACTTCGACGATGCCCTGGCCCGCGTCCGCGAAGTCTGCGCCGCGGAAAACATCTACCTCTGTAACAGCGTCAACCCGTTCCGGCTCGAAGGCCAAAAAGCGATCATGTACCGCGTCCTGGAAGGCCTGGACTGGGAAGTCCCGGATTGGATCGTCGTCCCCGGCGGCAACCTGGGGAACTCGAGCGCCTTCGGCAAAGCCTTCGCCGAGCTGAAACATCTGGGCTTGATCGACCGCATCCCCCGCCTCGCCGTCATCAACGCCCAGGGCGCGAACACGCTCTACCGGCTTTACGAAGAGCAGGGCCTTCGCTGGAACAACGGCCAGGTCGATGAAGCCAAGATCGAGGCGTTCTTCCAGCAAATGAACGCGGAGAACCGGCGGGCGTCGACGCTCGCGAGCGCCATCGAAATCAATCGGCCGGTGAGCCTCAAAAAATGCCTCAGGGCTTTGGAGATTTGCGACGGCGTGGTGCGGGAAGTCAGCGATGAGGAGATCCTCGATGGCAAAGCCCAGGTCGGAGCCGGGGGCTTTGGTTGCGAGCCGGCGAGCGGCGCGAGCGTGGCCGGCGCGAAGCGGCTCCGCGAGCAAGGCGTGATCGCCCCCAGCGACCGCGTGGTCTGCATTCTCACCGGGCACCAACTCAAAGACCCCAACGCGACCATAAACTACCACGCCGGCCAAGACACGCCCCGTCCGCCCCACGCCAACCAGCCCCACCTTGTGGACAACGATCTGGATGCGATCATCCAGGCCTTGAAGGAATTCGCATAATACGGCCCCAAAAAAATACACCAAGAGCCGCACACGCAGAGGCTGATGTTTTGCGAAGCAGTGGCGGCGGCTTTCCGAAGTCGGCGAAATCATGCAGCTTACGCCGCACGCTCGCCGCCGCTACGGAAAACTTCCCGAAAGCGGACGGGGAGGTGGTACGATTCGCTTTAGAAAGTTTAACACGGCCTCGGCAAAGATCTGATGCCCCCGGCGGGACAATCGCGGGGCCGTTTCCAGAAACAACGTCTCGGGTTCCTTGTCCGATTGAAAGGCCGGCGTCACATCGCAAAACGCAATGCGCTGCCTTTGGAGTTCGTCGCGAATCCACCGCGTGGCCAATCCGGGATCATAAACCTGGCCTGCGGAGATGCCCCAGGTCTTTCGGGCTTTTGGATCGGGCATGGCCCGCGCTGACACTTGCCAGGGCGCTGGGCAAATCGTCACCACCAGCGGACACGAAAAACCGCCCGCCAACTGCTTGAGGTGTCCGATCGGCGAGAACGCTTGCGAAATATAAACCCGCCAGTCCGCCCGGTCTTCGCGCGTCCAGGCATACCGTCCCTCCAGCGTATCAATTTCATCGCGGTCCGGTGTGAGGTTCTCATCCGCGGGCAACCCGCCAAGCCGGCGCTTGAGGACTTGGTACAACATCAACTGCTGCGCGGGCATCGGGCGGGAGGTAGACAGCGGCGTTTGAAACACAGGATGCGAACAGATCAAGGGCAGATCATCCTCCGCCAACCGCGCATGCCGGCGGTATTGATGATCGTCCGCCACGTCGGACATGTCGAGGTTCAAAATAAGCAAGTCCGGTTCTAAGCTCGCGAGCGAATGTTTGAACTGCAGGAAGGAGAGCAGGGGACAGTAGCCGGGAATGCCCGCGTTGATAACTTCGTACCGCCGGCCTTCCGCGCTCGGCAATGCCTGTTCGATGAGCTTGGCGAAACATTCCTCTTCCGGCAGCTCGGACGCAAAGACGGCATCGTCTCCCAAATACAAAATCCGATACACATTCCCGGGCTTCGGCAGGGAAACCTCCGGACCACGCAACCCCAGGCTGTTCGTGCGGACTTCCACGGGGAGATGGGTGTCGGGGTTTCTCCGCACGGCCGCTTTCAAAGGCTTAAGCGCGTGATGACATTTCCAGGAAGGCAAGGCGAGATTCGCGAGGTCGTTCGCCGCGCCGGACGATTGCACCTGAAGCGAATGATGGACCCGCAATCCAATCTCCACCGCTCCCAATAGCAAGGCCACGGCGAACAGGGCGAGGATCAGGTGTTTCACGCAGGCTAGCCGACGTCGCAGCATAGGGGTTGTATCAGACGTTCAAACTGTGGACGGCAGGTTCCCTTTCCAGAGAAATCTCAACGAAAAGAGAGAGGTCGGCGGAAGCCGCGCGGGATCTCTTAAACACGCGTGCGACGAACGCCGGCCGGTGTTGTGTTGTCGTGATGGGGCAAGACCACAGAAGGCATCCGCCAAGGAATAGGTTTTCTCCAACTAGATAAGCGGCGAGAGACTATCTCACTTATATATTTTTTACAAGATGAGTTCACGCTGGCACTTGATAGGATTTAAGAGACCTACTATTGTAATCTTTACAATTTCGAGGATGAGTAGCTAAGGCCTTAGTATTGAACGTCAGCGTGACGTTTTGTGATGTCCCAGCTAGGAAGCGTGTGGACAGTTTCTCCCCTCGACCACTCACAACGAGAAGAAGGCGACCATGGCGAAGAAAAAACGCGTCCCGAAACCGAGCGACCTTTCGCTGGCCCAACTCAAAGAGTTAATGGATGAAAAATCCTCTGAACTCAGCGAATTAAGATCCCAGCGGGCGGAGCTTCAAAGGCAACTGAACGATCTGGACCAGCAGATTCGGGAAGCCGAAGGCGGCCGCCGCAAGAAAAAATCCGTCGCCAAGAAAACCGCCCGCGGAGGAATGCCCGCCGCCAGTGCCGGTCGGAAGAAGAAAAAAGTGTCGAAAAAGAAGAAAGGCACCCGCGCGAAAAACGTGAAATCGGCGAAGCAATACGCCATCGATATTCTGAAGAACGAACCGCGGGGGCTGACGTTGAACGATCTCGCGGACCGCATTCTCGAGAGCGGTTATAAAACCAAGTCCAAGAACTTCAAAAGCCCGCTGTACCAATCCCTGTATAACGACCGCAAGTCCGGCAAGAACTTCAATTTCAACGAAAAAACCGGCCTGTGGACTTTGCGATAACTTGAACTGATCGGCCGGCACACGCGAGCGTCCGGTTCGACGGAAACCAGAGAAGCACAAAAACCGGGGCGAGCGCCCTGCGGCTGATTTTTTGGCACGATTTCATCAAGGCCCTTGGGCGCGCCTGGCGGTTAAACATGATCGATCTCGTGAATGCGGCCCGCCGCTTGCCGCATTTCGGGATCGAGTTTTCGCTGGCGGTCGAGCAGTTTCAGCATCGTCTGCTCTGTCTGTCTCGGCGTGAGCGGAAAGACCTTCGCAAAGGCCGGCGCATCGGGCAGCCAGCCACCTACTCTCCGAAAGCCGCGAGCTTGGGCTTCTTTAAAAATCGCGGAAGTCATTGCGGTTTCCAGATGTTCCGGGACGGCGAAATCTTCGATGTGGAGCGACTCGCCGGCAGGCTTCAAGCACACATAGCCTTGAGGCTTGTTGTCTTGATCCATTACCCAAGAGTACACATTGCCCGTTCCTTTCCGGAGAAGATAGTTCCAGTAGTCCGCATCTCGCGCAATCGCCAAGGGCAAATCGGCGTGCCAACGGGTATATGTTTCTGCTAGGCTGGAAAACTCCGACCGTGGATCGAAGTCGACGAGTTTGAGGCTCGAGTGCGGAATCGAGTTTAAGGTCTCCAAGTCCAACCAGCCTTCACAGGCCGGGCACGTGACATAGCCGAGCCGGGCGTAGTAGTCGATCGGAATGTCCGAGAACAACACGCCCAGCATGCGGGACTGTTTCCTTTGATCGTCTTCCACCCACTCCAAAAGGCGCGGGGCGTAGCCTCGGCCTCGGCAGTCGGGCACGGTGTGCACGGACCCGATCGCGAAGCCTTCCATCCGTTCCCCGCCCATATGAAAGCTCAGCGGATAAGAGCCCAAAGCCGCCACCACGCGTTCTCCCAAACATCCGACGAACCAGTTCGCATACTGATGCTGCGGCGACGCCAGCCGCCGGGCCAAATGCTCGTCCAGGGTCTCCGCATGCCGCCACACGTCGAACACATTCTGAAAGGCCTGAATCCGCTCGGCTTCAGACGCCGGGTGACAATCGAGGGGTGGATCTTGTGTCATGGAAAGAAGGCCTCAACCGGTTTGTTTTCACTGACTTTCTCCGTGACCTCCGTGTTTCCGTCGTAGAACTTCTCCAACATGATTAGGTGCGGTTCCGGTATGAGTTCGTTATGATCCACCGCGAATCGCATTGCGACGCCAGTTTATTCCCTCCAAGCCTTCAGGTCACGCCCATGCCAAAAACGTCTCCTTCGCCGTTGCCGAGCGTGTCGCGGAAAGCCGCGATCGATCGCGTCACCCAGATGATGGCCATTCCCGGCAAGAGCTGCCACGAAAAGCAGGTCGTCGAGTTCATTACCCAGGAGCTTCTGGACGCGGGCATCGATCCCGCGGACATTCAAACCGACAACACGCCCAAGCAAAGTCCGGCGGGCGGCGAAGTGGGAAACCTGATCGTCAAGCGGAAAGGCACGCTCCACGGGCCGAGGCGGTTGTTGATGGCCCATATCGATACCGTGCCCCTGTGCGTGGGCAGCCGGCCCACGCGGCGCGGGGAGGAAATCATCGCCAAGGATCCGCACACGGCACTCGGAGCGGACAACCGCGCGGGGGCGAGCGTGGTGTTGACGGCGATCTTGGAAATCGTCAAGCAGAACCTGCCGCATCCGCCGCTGACATTGTTTTGGCCCGTGCAGGAGGAAATCGGCCTGTTGGGCGCGCGATATGTCAGTTTGCCGAAGCTAGGCGGGCCGAAGTTGTGCTTCAACTGGGACGGCAGTTTTCCGGAGATCGTGACAATTGGGGCCACGGGCGATTATGCGATCCGCGTCGAGATCGAAGGCCTCGCCAGCCACGCCGGCGTCCAGCCCGAGCATGGCGTGAGCGCCATCGCGATCGCCGGCCGAGCGATTGCCGACCTCGTGGAGAACGGTTGGCATGGGCTTATTATCAAAGGCAAGAACAAGGGCACGAGCAACATCGGTTTCATCGAAGCCGGCGAAGCGACCAACGTGGTCACGCCCGGCCTCACGCTGCGGGCCGAGGCACGGAGCCACGATCCTAAGTTCCGCGAGCGGATCGTCAAGGAATATCAGGCCGCGTTCGAGCGGGCCGCGAAGGCCGTCAAAAACGACGAAGGCAAAACCGGCCGCGTGAGGTTCCAGGCGGATTTGAAATACGAATCGTTTCGGCTTTCCGAGAAGGAGCCGGTCGCCCAGGCGGCGATGTCGGCTGTCGCCGCGGCGGGGCTCTCGGCGGCGACCAGGATCTCCAACGGCGGCCTGGATGCGAATTGGCTCTCCGCCCGGGGACTGCCCACGGTCACCATGGGCTGCGGCCAGCGGAACGTCCACACCGTCGAAGAAGCCCTCGACATCGAGAACTACCTGAGCGCCTGCCAGATCGCGTTGCTCCTGGCCACCGATTGGCTTGGACAGAAGGCGTCATAACGCCGAATCAAGTTGGCACCAGACAGGAATGTCTGTGCCACCTGAGAATCGTCGGAAATACAGACGTTCCAAATCTCGTGTGACGATGGTGTAACTCTTGCAAGCCTCAACGGGGCGGCCCTATTTGGTTCGTGTCCGTGAATTGAGCCACCTGCATCTCCGGTTTAGGGCCGCCCCGCTGGGGCTTTTGGATTCTGTTCGTTCCGATTCCCAGGGCTTCGCCCTGGGCTCACATAGCGACGGGCCTTCGGCCCTGGGGCGGACATCGCTCCGGACGTTCGGCCCTGGGCGGACATTGAGCCAGACCTTCGGTCCTATTTTCGTCATTTGGAACGTCTGAAATTCAAGGCAGCACGAATTGATGGCCTTCCGGGCGGACGGTCAGCACCGGGCAGGGAGACAGGCGGACGATGCGTTCCGCCGTGCTGCCGATCAACAAGTGCGGCAATCCCGTCCGGCCATGCGTGGCGACGACGATCAAATCGATGCCGTGCCCTTTCGCGTAGCGGATGACCTCGGCTTCGGCACTCCCTTGGGCGGTCGCATGCACCACTGGATGCGACGCCTGCCAATCGGCGGGAATGACCTTCGTCAACGCCTCCGCCTGCTGGCGCTCGAAGGCTTGGACGTGCTCGTTCAATTGCGGATACGACCAATCCGCGCTCGGCAGAAGTTCATTGAACACGTAGAGCACGTGCAGTTCCGCGCCGAACCGGTCGGCCAGTTCGCAGGCGTAGTTCGTGGCGCAGTTCGCATAATCGCTCAAGTCCGTCGCCAACAGGATTCGCTTCAGCTCAATCATGGCGTCTCTCCAGGCAAAGCGGGCGGATGTTTCCGGGTGCATCCAGTTTGCCAAGCCCCGGCCCGGAAGGGAAGCCCCGTTTTACGGTTGCACCGAGCCGCCGGCCACTTCCTTGGGGAATTTCTTTTGGAGCGTCTCCAGCGATTCGGGCGACGGTTGGCGAACAAAGCGATAGTAAACCCGCCGGAGGCCGCTGGCCGAGCGGACGGTCTTTCCCGCCGGCCGTTCCAAACCCGGGTCGGCCAATGTCAATTCCAGGACGTCGCCATCGAATTGATAGACGCCCTTTTGGGTTTTCCCATCATCCCGCACGACATCGATCGCGGGAAGGTCTGTGCCCGGATCGACGGAAAACGTGGAGACCTGCGCACCCAAGCGGTTGGTCACGATGAACTTCTCGCCCTCGATCAACAGCACAAACTGCCGCACGCTCCCGGTGCCGAACCAGAATCCTTGCAGAGACCGGGCCTCCTGCGAAACAGGCTCCGCCGCGCGAGCCTGCGGGAGACTGGAAAGGACAGCGACAATCAAAACGGGCAATAGACGCATGGCAATCTCCCTTCGCGGTTTCGATGAAGCGTGGCAGTGTTACAGCAATTCCTGAATCACGTTCCCCGAAGGCAGCACCGCGATCGGGCGGCCGCTGTGGTCGGGGTAGTGGGCGTGGGTGTCGATGCCCAGGTGCCGGTACAGCGTCGCGAGTACGTCCTGTGGGGATTTGGGGTTCTCGAGAGGCAAGGCCCCTTTGGAATCAGACGCCCCGACAACCCGGCCGCCTTTTACGCCTCCGCCCGCGATGGCGGCGCTGAATACGTTGGGATAATGATCGCGGCCGCCGGTCTTGTTGACCTTGGGCGTCCGGCCGAACTCGCCCCAGGCCAGGACGAAGGTGGATTCCAACAGCCCCCGCTGATCGAGGTCTTCAATCAAGGCGGAATACGCCTGGTCCCAGCGCGGCAGGAAGCCGTCGCGCATCGTTTCGTAGCCTTTGACGTGCGTGTCCCACCATCGGCAATCGACGGTGACCAACCGCACGCCGGCTTCGACCAGCCGACGGGCGAGAAGCAAACGCTGGCTCCACGCGGGCACGCCACAACGGTCCGGCGTGGGGGCGATGTAAGCGGGCATGAAGCCGTAACGTTCGCGGACGGACTTCGGCTCGGCATCCAGGTTGAATGCTTCGCGGGCCCGGTCGCTGGTCACCATCTCCCAGGCTTGCTGCTGAAATGTATCGACGGCTTCCATCTGCCGGGAGTAATCGGCGGTTTTGCGGAGCGTGTCCAACTGCTTGAGCAGGCCTTTGCGGTCATCCACCCGGCCCACGGACAAACCGGACGGCCAGGACAAGTTGGGCACATTGAACGGCCCGTCGTTCGCGGGGTCGGCCTGGGTTTCAAACGGCTGGCAGCCTGGTCCCAAATAGGCGGAATCGGTGCCGGGCACTTGCCGGGGGATCATCACATACGCCGGCAGATTAGGATTTTCGTGCTGGAGTTGCTTGGCGACAATCGCCCCGCAACTGGGCTTGGTGTTTTGATCGGGGCTGCCTTCGTTGGGGTAGCCGGTGAAGCACAGTTGATCGCCCGCCGAGTGCCCGGCATCGGTGTGGTTCAGGCTGCGGATGATCGACCACTTGTCCTGAATCCGGCCGCACTGGGGCAAGAGATCGCAAATTTGAATCCCGGGCACGTTGGTCGAAGCCGCCCCGAACACGCCGCGGTAATCCGCCGGAGCCAGTGGCTTGGGATCCCAGGTCTCATGCTGGCTCGGTCCGCCGCGCATCCACAAAATGATGACGGATTTCTCGCGGTTCGGTTGTGGAGTTTCCGATTCCGCCCGCAGCAGGTTCCCCAGGGTCAAACCCGAAAGTCCGAGGCTGCCGACTTGCAAAAACGCCCGCCGGTCCAGCCCGCGCAAACTCCGGCGAAAATCGGCACAACCCTTTAAAGCGGAATGTCTTCCCACCGCAAATGCTCCCGATTGATTTTGCAGATTGCTGTCTCTCTCGTTGTATCGTCCGTCTTACCCATCAACGATACAGCATTTGTGGACAGACCGCAATTCCGCGTTATTCATTAGCCCGAAGCGCGAGTTTTGAAGTTGCGCGAACCGCAAAATGTGAGCGGAAGGGCGCTAGCCCCCGGCCTTTCGACGCAAATTTGGATATTAAAAGGCCGGCGGCTAGATGTCAGTTTCGTAAATCCTTCCTCAGTTAAGCCGCCTGTCGTTTGTAGGGGCGAGGCGGGTAGAGGATTTTTTCGTAAGTTTTGGGGCGAGGGCTGAACCAGACTCGCCCGCGTTTTTGTTGGCGCCGCGTTTGGTCGAATGGCGTGCTGCGAACGAGCGGCTCGACATCTAGCCCCCGGCCTTTCGACGCAAATTTGGATATTAAAAGGCCGGCGGCTAGCGCCGTGCCGCTCACGAAATCCGGTCACCAGACGCCCTACTCCGGATGATGCAATGCCAATAGCGCTTCGGTGCGGTCGGGGTAGCTGGGCCAGAGGGTATCGAAGCGGGAGAGTTGCAGGATCTCCCGGCCGGCGGGCGAGAGCGAGCAGAGCGCCATCCGGCCGTGCTTGTCTTTCACGGCGAGCCAGATCGTGCGGAGGGCTTCGAGCACCGAGGAGGAGAAGTAATCGATCTGCGAAAAGTCCACGAGGACGTGCAGGATTTCCGGATGACGGATCCATTCGAAGATGCCGTCCAACTCGTGGGGCATGCCCAATTCCGCGAAGCCGATTTTCTCGGACTGCGGCGTGATGACCAGCGTGTCTTCCAAGGGCTCCAGTTTGAACAGCCGAGGCCTCTCAGCGGCCGGGCGGCACACGGCGGGCGAGTCGGGTTCGCCCGCGGCGGGGGGGCGTTTGATCATCGTGATTTCGTTGCCGAGGGCGTTGTGCCTCACCTCGTCCATGAAGGTGCGAATCAATAACAGCCCGCTGCCGCGGAGCACATCGAGATTCGCGGAGCCGTTGGAACCGGGCATCGCGGCGGCATCGAACCCCGGCCCTTCATCCCGCACGGTGAGCGAGGCCCCGGCTTCGTCGATCGTCACCGTGACCCACACGCTCCGGTTGCACCACGGCGGTTTCTGGCGGCGCTCCTCGGCGAGATTCCGATAGACCAGTTCGCCCTCGGCCCGCTCTTCGACTTTCAGTTCGAGGTTGCCGTGATAAATCGCATTGTCGAGTGCCTTCCGCAAGGCGACGCCAATTTGCCGGCGGGTCGTGGGATTGGCGAAATTCAGGTCGTCCAGTTCCTGCTCCACCTGGACGGACAACGGGGCCATCAGGGAGGGATCGTTGGGCAGCCGGTATTGGATTTCCGTGCGGAACCGGCATTTCTGAATCCGCTCCTGCCGGTGGGCCAGCCGGGCCGACTCCAAGATGTCGTCGAGCGTCGCGACCAGGAAATGGTGGAGCTGGTTTTTGGGGAGATAACTCGCCGCGCCGCCGCGGAGGGCGTCCAAAGCGATTTCCTCGCTGCCGTGCTGCGTCATCAAGACCACGGGCAGCTGGGGGTATTTTTCGCGGAGCACCTGGACCAGTTCGAGGCCGTCCATCTCCGGCATCTGCAGATCGGTGAGCACCACGTCCGGCGTGTGGGTTTTGAGAACGTCCAAGGCTTCGCGGCCGTTCTCGGCGAGATAAACTTCAAACTCGGCGTGCTTGAGCATCAAGCGGATTTGCGTCGATTGTGTGCGGCTGTCTTCGACCACGAGGACGGACGGCATAGCTGATCCTCCGGCTGAGCCGAATCCCTGGCATGTCCCGTCAAGTCGATCGTCGCGCGGCGGAGGGCGGAAAAACCGCGGCCCACGATAATGGCAACCTCCCGAAAGACGCCGCGCTCCTTGATCATTCCAATACGATATTGTATCCGGAAGCGGGGGATTGCGATGGGTTTTTCACGAAAACATGGGTTTTCGGCAGAAATTTCCCGCGCCTATCCGTCGCGGGATTGCAGCATTTCAAGAAATGTCCCGTAAAGCTCCCATGCCAGTTCGCTGCTGGAGCCGGCGTCCGCTTGGGGATGCTCCCTCAAAATGGCTTCGAGACTTTGGCGAAGAGCCAGCACTTGGGGATCGGGCGGAGAGGCGGCGGGCAGCGAGTCCATCAGTTCGCACACCCGGCGGCCGGTGAAGTGATGAAGTTCCGCACAGCCTTGGAGGTCGTTCGCTTGAAAGACAATGTTCCCGTGCTTAATCGCCACCAAAAGAGGCCACGCCGCCAGGTCCCGCATCACGGGCCGTCCCGTTTTCTCCAACTCGCGGATTAAATCGTCGACGGCTTGAATGCCGCGGGCGGCATGAAACCGGTCGAAAACATGCCGCAGCGCCCAAGCCAATTCGTCCGCAGCCGGGCCTTCCGTCGGGGGATGGTCGGCCAGGAGGTTCTCGAGCTGCTCGGCGAACCTCTGGAACGGGGCCTGCCACGGAGCGTTGCCGGCAACGGACGCAAACTCCACCGCTTCCACCAAGGCTTGGGCCATCGTGAGGTAAATCCGGACGCAGCCCGCGATCGCTCCGCGGTTGTAGGCGGGGGCACCGTAAAAAATCGCGGTGTCCAACACCAGGCCCAGGTCGCGCGGCGTCGCGGGCGTTTCGGACGCCGCCAGTTTGCCAATTTCCTCCGCGACCAATTCGAGGCCTTCCTCGATCAAATCCTCAAGGGGCATCGCATCCAACGGGTCGGGGGCGGTGGATGAGTTGTCCGGCCCCGCCGCTTTGGCGAGCGATTCGACGGTTTGGATAATCCGGGCCACAACCACATCGAGCGGATGCGAAGACGCCTCCAGCCATTGTTCGAGCGAGATCAGAAAGGACAACTCCTCGCAAGGGGCCAGGTCTTCGAGCCGCACGGTCAGGATTTTTTTGTCGTAATGCACCGCCCGCGCGACTTCCCGGAGCACAAACTTCGACGAATTGGCATGCGCGCACAAAAGCAGCACCAGCACATCGCAATCTTGAACGCCTTGCGTGATCGCCTTGAGCCAGGATTCCGCGGGGGCGATGTCGTGCGGAGCCATCCAGCACGACAGGCCCGCGGTTTTTAAGCCGCTGTAAATCTCGTCGGCGTAAGACCGATTTTGGCTGGCATAACTGATGAAGGCCCGGTGAGACATGGCAAGGATCCCGCGGTGGAGGAGAAAGCGAATCGCAAACCGCGACTCGGCCTCAATTCCCTTTATGCCACGATCCCCGTGCGGTTTCCATGATTTCTTGGGAAATTCCGCAAATCGGTCGTTCGCCGGAGGCGAGCGCCTACCGCTCAGATTATCGAACACGTTCCAAGCTTAGGCCGCCGCGCGCATGCGAACGGGCGGGACGTCCACGGCCGACGTGTGGCCGGCCACGATTTCGCGAAGCAGCGCGCCCACGTCCGCCTGCGGATCTTTGACGGCCGCCTCCAGGCGGCTCACGTCGGCTTTGATCTGAGGCAGGGGCAGCACGTCCCGGCTTGAGCGGAAGATTTTATCGTGCACCTTCTTCGTGCCTTCTTCTTCCGGGTAGAACAGTTCCTCGTAGAGCTTTTCGCCGGGCCGCATGCCGGTGAAGACAATGTCGATGTCTTCTTTGTACTTCAGCCCGGAGAGCGCGATCATGTCTTTGGCGAGATCGACGATCTTCACCGGCTCGCCCATTTCCAGAATCAGCACATCGCCCGAACCGCCCACCGCGCCAGCTTGCAGCACGAGTTGCACGGCTTCGGGAATCGTCATGAAAAACCGCGTCATTTCGGGATGCGTCACCGTGACCGGACCGCCCTGGGCGATTTGCCGCCGAAACGTGGGCACGACGGAACCGGCCGAATTGAGCACGTTCCCAAACCGCACCGTCACCATCTGGGTGTCGGCCGTGGTGGAGGTCCATTGGACGTACTTTTCCGCGATGAGCTTGGTCGCTCCCATCACGCTGGTCGGGCACACGGCTTTGTCGGTCGAAATCAGCACAAACCGCTCCACGCCGGAAACCGCCGCCACGTCCACCACTGTCCGCGTGCCGCCGATGTTGTTCCGCACGGCTTCGCGAGGGTTTTTTTCCATCAGCGGGACGTGCTTGTAGGCCGCCGCGTGAAACACCAACTGCGGCCGGTGTTCTGCAAAAATCCGCCCGATGGAGATGGGGTCGGTCACGTCGGCGATTTCCAAATGGAGTTTCGCCGAAATGTCCGAGCGGCCCGCCAGTTCGCGTTCCATCTGAAAAATGCCGAACTCCGACTGATCCACGAGCACCACCGCCGCGGGCGAGAAGGTGAGAATCTGCCGGCAGAGTTCCGAGCCGATGCTGCCGGCGGCGCCCGTCACCAGCACTCGCCGGCCCGTCACGTATTCGCGAATGCTGCCCATATCGAGTTGGGCCGGCTCCCGGCGGAGCAAGTCGGCGATGTCTACATCGCGAATCGCCAGTTTGTACCGGCCGTCGATGATTTCCTGAACGGCCGGGATCACGTGGACTTTCACCCCCAACTCGCCGCAGTGGGAGGTGATGTCGCGAATCGCCTTGCCGGGCGTCGATCCGGGGACGAGGATGTGCTTCGCCCCGGTCTTGTTCGCGAGCCGAGTCCAGCCGATGCGTGTGGAGAACATCTCCACGCCGGCGATCATGGCCCGCTGTTTTCGCGGACCGTCGCCGACGAGTCCCACGACCTGAAAGCCCATCTCGCCGGCCTGGATCGCGCGGAGAATTCCAATCCCCTCCGGTCCGGTTCCGTAAATCAGCGTGGGATTCTTCGCCTGCCTGAGAAACATCGGCCGCAGGCTTTCGGTGTAAAGCCGGCAGCCCATCCGCAACAGCCCCGAAAGCGCAATGGAGAACACCCAATCGATGACGATCACCGACCGCGGAATCGCATGCAGGAGGGCGGGGAAAACGAGGATGTTCGCCAGATAAATCGCCGCCGCCGAGATCGTCGCCCCGATGACCACCCATTGCATGTCCGGGAGCGCGGCATAGCGGAACGTCCGCCGCCATTCACCCGTCGCCATGCACACCAAGAACTTGAGCGCAATAACGACCGGCAAACTGGTCCAAAACCATTCCATCACCTCCGGCGGGATGATAAAGTCGCATCGGAGCAGGAATGCCGTATAATAGCAGGCGACGTAGATTGCCAGGAAAGTCGGCAAAATCACGGCCAGCCGATGTCTCATTCTCTCACTCCGAACAACGAGAACTCAGCCGCGTGGAAGCGATGATAGGCAAATAGGGAAAAAGAACCGGATTTATGCAGTCCGGGGTATTACTCAAATATCGTCAAAAGGTCCAGACAAATCTGAATTCCACCGCCTCTCCCACGCGGTTTCATCAGAAAAGATGCATCAACCCGCAAGGCTTGGCAATTCGGGGAGAATTGGCAAAGGTGGAGGGAGGGTGATTCTCTCTGCCTCCGTTGACAACCGGCAAAGCCTCCCCTTCATGAAACGGTCGCCATGAGCACGACTTTGGTTTCCGACGTGGTTCAGTTTTTGGAATCCCTCGCGGCTCCGGCGCTTGCGGAGGATTGGGACAACGTCGGTCTGCTGTTGGGCGACGCCGATGCTGCGATTCGGTCGGTGATGACCTGTTTGACGCTCACTCCCGATGTGGCGGAAGAGGCGATCGCGCGGACAGCGGGGCTCGTGGTCACGCATCATCCAATTCTGTTCAACTCCGTCAAACGGCTGACGACCGACACCCTCGAAGGCCGAATGCTGTTGGAATTGGTCCGCGCGGGCGTCGCCGTGTATTCGCCGCACACCGCGTTCGACAACGGGTCGGGCGGCATTAACCAATGGCTGGCCAATCAGTTAGGGCTTTTGGATATTGCCCCGCTCCGGCCGATTCCGGACGCGGAATTCGCGGGAGCGGAATGTCCGGCGCCCGCGGGTTCCGGGCGGTTCGGGGATTTTCCGGAACCGCTCTCATGGACGAAATTCCAGAAAAACCTCGAAACCAAGCTGAATATCAGTCAATATCAATATGTCGGCGCGGAAAATCCGCCGATTCAGCGGGTGGGAATCGCCTGCGGGGCCGCCGCGGAATTTCTTCCCGACGCCCACCGCCAAGGATGCCAGGCATTCCTTACCGGAGAAGCGAGATTTCACGCCTGTCTGGAAGCCCGCGCCTTGGGAATCGCGATGATTTTGTTAGGACACTACGCCTCCGAACGTCCTGCCTTGGAGATGTTGGCCGATCGACTTAAACACCAATTCCCTCCGCTTTCCGCTTGGGCCAGCGAAAAGGAAAGCGATCCAATTTCCTGGGCATTCCCCGGCGAATAAAATCCGAAACACTTCCGCAAATCGTGGAAAAAATCCCGCGATCTTGGGGAATAGGGGAAAATGTCGAAAAAGTCCGGCTGAAATCCTCACAGGGCTTTGGTACAGTAAATGAATCCGTTTTCATCGATTATTAACTCATTCACTTCCCATCTCTCCTCATTGAGCGAATTGCGGACGCCCGCGGTTCCGACTGGATGCCGATTCGTATGACTGTTTCAATGATCGCTTGCCCGTCCTGCCGGACGATGTTGTTCAGCGATACCGTCATTTGTCCCAACTGCCAGCATGTCCTGGATGAAGTCGGGGCGGGATCGATCAGCCAGGACGACTTGTCCAAAAGCCGCAGCGCGCAAATCCCCTGCCGAAATTGCGGAGAGGCGAACCAGATCGGCCTGGTGCGGTGCTGGAATTGCAGCAGCTTTTTGCGAGAGGACATCCAAGAAGCCTATTACGAAATGCTCCGCGGACACCGCGACTTCACCTACAGCCAATCGCAGTCCGGCAACAACCGCTCGCAACAACCCAGGTCAGCGGGACCTCAGCCAGGCCCTGCGTCGCCTGCGTCGCCTGCGTCGCCTGCGTCTGCGTCGCCCCCGTCGTCAACTGACGATGACGATGACTTCGAGTTGTCCGACGGCTACGCCTTCCAACAGGCCGCCGCCCCGTCCGAGCCGACTTCGGACACCTACCGCATAAGCGAACCACCCCCGTCTCATCCCGCGCCATCAAACGGTGCCGGTGCCAAAACTCCGGCCTCCCCCGCAAACCGGCCGACCCAGCCCCCGGAAGGGGAACCCGAAAATTCCGCACCGCCGGAGGCCGCCGCGCCGGAATCCAAACGTCCCCCGGTCGACGACGATCCCGACGCGGAAGCGCACTCTGTGGCCACGGGCGGGGATGTGCTGCTGGACATCGCGATGAAGGAGGAACAAGAATCGGAGGGCGTCCGCAAACAGCGGGAAGCCCAGCGGAACAAAAAGCCAAAAGCCTCCAAGTCCAAACGGACGTCCGCAGAGGAACCGCCCTCGCCCGAACGGCTGGCCGGCCAGAAACGCGCGCTGGCCAAACGCAAAGCCGCACAAAAACGGGCCGCCGAGCAAAAAAAGAAGAAGGCCGAAGAGAAATGGGCCTGGATCCTCGACGTTCGGCAGCACGCGATCAATCCCCAAAAGCTGCGGCTCAAGCCCGGCAGCGTGGAAAAGCAATTCGAACATGTCGATGTGGGCTGCTCCGCGCAGGGCGTGATCGTCATCGGCCTCGCCAAGAAGCCTGTCTTCACGCTGTTCAGCCGGCCGAAAGGCACGCCCGACGATCTCCGCCAGGAAGTCCGCAAGCACCTGGAGGCCGACAAGAAAAAAGCCGACCTGCCTGCCCCCAAGCACGAGTTTTTCGATGCGGACACCGTGAAGCAATTCAAGGTCGTCCAGCCCGTGGTTTACGTGCACGAGTCGATGTTTGCGGGCGTCCCGGTGTTCGGCGAAGGCCGAATCGTGGTCTGCCTGCCGACGAAGCCCGACAGCCCCGAGCAGCGATTCCTGGCGTTCTGGCTCAGCGAGTTTCGCCTGTTTTCCTCCGCTTTGGAAAAGTATTTCCAGATCAAGGACCTGGGAATCCTCGAGGGCGTGCCGCTGACCGATCCGATCCTCGATCTCAAATGCCACTATTCGGAAGAGTCGCTGAAAGTCCTCGATCCCGACGCGGCGAAACTCTACGAAGCCGATCCCAACATGCAGTTGGAACTCGCCGGCTGGCGGTGCGAAGGCTGCGGGTTGGTCGTCAGCGAAGAAGCCCGCCGGAAAGAAAAGATCGGCGGCCTCAAAGGCAAGACCATCGCCAAGACCAAGTGCCCCAAGTGCGAAAAGAAATTCGGCAACACGAAGCTGTTCAAATTCGCCGAACCGGAAAAAAAACCCGCCGAGGAAGAGTCCTCCGCAAGCGAATAGTGCTCCGTCAGAGCATGAATTTCGGGTCGAAAAAATTAACCGCAGGGGGGGGTGGTCCGCCCTGGCTTTCGCCGAGCGAACCGGACGCAAGCGCGTTCCGGATGATCCCAATGCAATAGACGGCTCGTGGTCCATTTTGGTAATTTTCATTAGCCCGAAGCGCAAGCGAGGGAGACACTCATTCCCTCGCTTGCGTTTCGGGCTGATTTGTTTTTTAGGAAATCTCTTCTTCGCATCGGCGTTTTTCCTCACCAGCTTGCGGGCGGCTTCATGCAACTTGGGCAGATCGAAACGGTCTTTGAACGGGCGGCGAACGAAATCGGCAAAGTGGTCATCGGCCAGCACGAACTCGTCGAAGCCACGTTGATCGCTGTGTTCTGCGAAGGCAACGTGCTCATCGAAGGCGTCCCCGGCTTGGGAAAGACCCTGCTCGTCAATGCCCTCAGTCGGGTGCTCTCCTGCCAGTTTCGCCGCATTCAATTCACGCCGGACTTGATGCCCTCCGACGTCACCGGACATTCCATCTACGACATGCGGGAGAACGCGTTCAACTTCAACCGCGGCCCCGTCTTCACCAACCTGCTTCTGGCCGATGAAGTCAACCGCGCCCGGCCAAGACGCAGTCGGCCCTCTTGGAAGCCATGCAGGAACGGCAAGTCACCGTGGACGGCGTGACCTATCCGCTCGAACGGCCCTTTCTGACCATCGCCACGCAAAACCCGCTGGAACAGGAAGGCACCTATCCGCTGCCCGAAGCCCAGCTCGATCGGTTCATGTTCAAACTGCTCGTCGATTACCCGCTGCCCGATCAGGAATCGGCGATTTTAGGCCTGTTCGCCGCGGGCAAAGACACCCGCAATTTGGATTTGTTCGATGTGTCCGCGGTGATCGCCGCCGAGCAGATTCCGCTGATCCAAGACCTCTGCAAGATGGTGATCGTGGAGCAGTCGATCATCGAATACATCACGTCGCTCGTGGCCCGCACGCGAAGCTGGCACACGGTGGAAGTCGGGGCGAGCCCCGGGCCGGCGTGAATCTGCTGATCGCTTCCCGCGCACTCGCCGCGGCCCGCGGGCGGGATTATGTGATCCCCGACGACATCAAGGAACTCGCCCCCTGGGTGCTCCGCCACCGCCTCCGTCTTCGCCCCGACGCCGAGTTCGAAGGCATCCTCGTGGATGACGTCATCCGCGAAGTCTTGGAAACGGTGGAAGCCCCGCGGAAATAGTTCGCGCCGTCCGCCCGTTCCGCTGCGACCATCAAAACATCGCTCAACAGCCCGGCCACCAGGGCAGGCACAAGGTTTTGTGGTGAGTCGAGGGTGGCATGCTCATGGCTTTTTATGAGCATGTCCGGGCATTTGAGAGCATCCCGCAAAGGCCCCAGACGACAAGAATCCCCAAAAGTGACAGAGAACCGGGAATATTACCGAGGAAACATGTTTTTTTGTGAAGAAAACCCCTGCGCTCCGGCGTACAATGAGGATGACCGGAGCGGGCTGAGCGGCCGCTTCATCGCGGGCAGCTTGGCTGTCCGCTTTGGAGAGGAAAGTCCGGGCTTCACAGGGCACGGTGGTGGGTAACGCCCACCGTCCGCGAGGATAGGGAAAGTGCCACAGAAAGCAAACCGCCGATCGGGAAAGACCCTTTCCGGGGCCTTTCCAGGAGGCAAGGGTGAAACGGTGCGGTAAGAGCGCACCAGCGGACCGGGTGACCGGTCCGGCTCGGTAAACCCCACCGGAAGCAAGACCAAGCAGGGCGTTGGGTGAAACTCCTCCGGGGGTTTCATCGCGGATCGGCCCGATCCGAAGAACGTCCGGGTCGGTCGCTGGAGGTGACGGGCAACCGTCATCCGAGAGAAATGGCCGCTCTCGACATAACCCGGCTTACAGGCCCGCTCCGGTATTCTTCCCAAATCCGCCCACCAAACTTTGGGAAAAAAACGAACCCCCACCCCGCTCGGTGGGGTTTTTCCCTGCCGGCGTTTATACTGAATTCTGTCTGCGGGATCGTCCGATCGGCCTTAATGATGATATTGCGCCATGAACGTTCGGCTGGAACTGGCCCACAAAAAAGCCAAAGTGAAAAAAGTGTTGCTCAAGTCCGACACCATCATCGGCCGGAGCACCGAGTGCGGGTTGCGAATCGCCTCGAATGAAGTCAGCCGGCAGCACTGCAAAATCTGCATCGGCGAAGACGGCGTGACGGTCCGCGACCTGGGCAGTTCCAACGGGACGTTCGTCAACGGCTATCAACTGGAGCCGGAAACCGACTACGAAATCGCTCCGGACAGCGAATTGTCACTGGGCGGCATTAAGTTTTTTGTGCGGTTTTCCGAGTCGGCGGCCAAGGCGATGCAAACCGACGGGCTGGGTTCCACGGTCGATCTGAAGCCGCACCAGCACGAAGCCCTCGCCGAAACCGCCGCCCTCGGCTTTGCCGACACCGCGACGTCGGAAGAGGCCCCCGACGATGAAATGGAGTTTGCCGAAGCGGACGCTGAGCTGGAAGAAGCCGCGGACGAAACCCCCGCAGAGGCCCAGGCGGACGGCGAGGCGGGTACCGTTCAAATGGTCTGGGCCGCCGATTTGGATTCCTCCGACGCGGCCGAATCCGATGAGGAAATCATCGCGGACGACGATTCTGCCACGCTGGAAGACGAGGCGTCCGAACCGGCCTCCGCCGCCGCGGAACCCGAACCCGCCGAGGAACCGGCGATCACCGACGACGAAGTCGTCCATTTGGATTTGGACGAACCCGAAGCCGCGGTTGAGCAAGAGGACGAAGTTTTCGGTTTGGAGTTTGACGAACCGGAAATTGACGAAGTCGAAGAAGTTGTCGACTTGGAATTGGAAGAATCCGAAGTTGCCGCCGTTGAGGAAGTCGTCGATCGGGAGTTGGAAGAAGAGTCCGGGGAAGATCAGCAAGCCGGCGGCGCTGCGGAATCCGAAACTGAAGCAGAACCTGCAATGGAAACCGCGGACGTGGTGTTCGAGGAAGACGAGAACGAGGACTCTGAGGATGTGGTGTTCGAAGCCGACGAGGAATTTGACGAAGACGAGCCCGTCAGGGAAGAGAGCCCACAAACGCCGGCCCCCGAAGAGGCGGAACTCGAAGTGGCGGAACTCGAAAAGGTCGAAGAAATCGAAGAGGAACCAGAGCTTTCGGGGATCGAAGAAACGGTCGAGGAGGAAATGGACGAAGACGACGTGGCCGCGTTCTTAAATCAGGTCGCCGAAGAGGACAGCGGAGCCTCCAACGATGATGAGGGATTGGGCGACTTTTTCAAGCAGTTTGAGAACTAGACTTCCGTAGCGGCGGCATGCCGCGATCGGCATCGCTCGGGCGATTGGAGATTGTTGCGGCACATGAATGCGAAAACCAAATCCCGAACGGCGCTCTTCATCAGCCCCGATTTGCTGTTTGCCGGAAAGATTCAAGCGGCGGCGGCCCCTTTGGGAATGGACGTCCTGCCGGCGACCCAGCCGGCCGACATACTGCGGGCGTTCGCCGAGAAGTCGGTTTGCATCGTGCTCGTCGATTTGAATGTTTCCTCGCCGAGCGTGTCCGAAATCATGGAACTTTTGCCCGGCGTCTCAAAACCGGCGGTGGTCGCTTTTGGCCCGCACGTGAATACGGCGCGTCTGGAAGAAGCCCGGGCCGCGGGTTGCGACCGGGTGCTGCCGCGCAGCCGGTTCGCGACCGAACTTCCGGATTTGCTTCGATCCGCCGTGGAAGGGGGTTAACGACCGCCTGGGAAAAACGGCCTGCCATGCAGAATGCGGTATGTCAAACGCTCGCCGGCGCGGGGGTGAGGAGCTTGTCGACGTCGTTCGCGACGATGACTCCGTAGTTCACCGCGCCCAGCCAGCCGGACATGATGATCCCCACCGAGCCCGCGTGATACAGCCCGGCGATTTGCTCCGGCAGGGTCTTGCTGACTTTGAGGCCTTCAAACTTCGTGCCGAACGACGCCCCTTCGAGATGCCGGGTGTAATGCTCGAAAGTCCGAGGCGTGGAGGCTTCGATGTGGTCAATTTTTTCGCGGATATTGGGGATGTACTGTTCCAAACAATCCAGCGTGGTTTCGTTGAGATCGCCCTTGGAGGCCTGATAATCCTCTTCGGACAACTCGGCCCAGTCGCGGTAGTTGGCGTTGGTTGAGGAAACAATCAGCCAGCGGTCGCTGCCCGGCCGGGTCTTGGGGTAATAAAACGAGAACGTCCGGCTGCTGACATGTCGGCTGAGCATCGCATCAATATCAAATCCGCGATGCTCCGAATGAAACAGCAAATCGCCCAGATCGTCAAACCCTTCGCCGGGCTTGAGAGCCATGTAAACCTGGCAGCTGCTGTTGTTCAATCGCACGGCCCGGGCTTCTTCCACAAAGTCGCGATCGAAATGCTCCGGGCCGACGAGTTTGAGAATCGTGGATTTGATGTTGGCGTTGGACACCAGGGCCCGGCAGCCGATCCGCTTGCCGTTGACGACCACGCCCGTCACCCGGCGGTCGGGGGAGACTTCGATCTTTTCCACGAGCGCGCGAATGCGGATATCGACGCCGTTGTTTTCGAGTTCCGCCCGCATCTCGGTCACCAGTTTGTCGGTGCCGCCCTCGAACGTGAATACGCCTTTGTGCATGAAGTTCGAAAACACGATTCCATAAGTCAGCGCGGGATCTTCGAGCGTGGAGCCGTTGGCGTAGGTGATGGGTTCCATCAACAATCGGACGACGTCATCGCGGCCGGGGAAGAATTCCTCGAACAGCTCGCGGGTGGTTTTGGCCTGGTCGTCGAAGAAATTCATGTTCCGCGCGATGGTGAAGAACCGGTCGACGGTTTCGTGCGGGATGCGGAATTTCTCGGTGATGATCCGCGTGAAGTCCTGGCGGTCGAAGGTCGTGCGGAGCGAGAACTGCGGGTTCTCGAAGCGGATGCCCTTGAGCTGCACGATGGAGTCGGCGATTTCCGGCGTCCAATACTTTCGGCAGCTTTTGACCATGCCGTAGGGAAAGCCGTGCAGCGAAATATCGAAGATATGCCCGCCCTTGCGTTTGAACCAGGTGGCCATGCCGCCGAGTTGGTAATGATGCTCCAACAGCAACACGGAATACCCCGCGCGGGCGAGGAGATTGGCCGAGGTGAGCCCGGCGAGGCCGCTTCCAATCACGATGACGTCGTATTGGTCCTGGGTGCCTTTCAGAAAGTCCTTGGGCATTCGTCTGTTTCGATTTCGACTTTGAAGCGTGACAACAATCCCAGCCGGCCACGGTCCCGGAGGGGCAAACCGCCAGTCTAGGCAACCCCGGCGGAAATCGGAATAGAGGCGGGCGGAAAAGTTTTCGCAGGCCGCCGAAGCGGAGCGGCAGGATTGTTCGCCGGGGCGATGGGGGTTAGAGTACAAAAGCAAGGGCAGAGAATCATGGGAAGGCGGGCGTCTGAAAGCGAGCCGCCGCCACGATTGCAAAACATGATTTTGTGCCCCATGATTCTGTGCTTTCAATCGCCGATCGAAAAACAGGAAAGTTCGGTCGTTCCAAAAATGCCCGAGCCGCGCACGAAGTAAGCGGTCCTTGCGTTGTCTGAGTCCCTGAAAACCGCTTACGTCGTGCGCGGCTCTTGAAAACGAAACCAATTTCCTGAGCTTTTTTGGAAGTACTGAAGTTCGTAGCCCTCCTTTTCCTCCTTAGGTGTGGAACACGACTATGTCGCAGGTGACTGAACTCACGACGGAATCCCTGTACCGCGAAACCTTCCCGCGCTCGGCGGAGTTGGCGGAGCGCGGGCGGAGGATTTTTCCCAGCGGCGTGACGCACGACCAACGGTTTCTGTCGCCCTTCCCGGTCTATGTGGAGCGGGCGAAGGGATCGCGGAAAACGACGGTCGAGGGGAAGGAACTCATCGATTATTGGATGGGCCACGGGGCCCTCTTGTTGGGGCACAGCCATCCTGCTTTGATCGAAGCGGTGAATCGGCAGATCACCCGGGGCACGCATTACGGAGCCTGCCACGAAGCCGAGTTGGTCTGGGGCGAATGGGTCCAAAAGCTCGTGCCGTCCGCCGAGTTGGTGCGGTTCACGAGCAGCGGCACCGAAGCGACACTGATGGCCCTCCGCATCGCCCGGTTGGTCAGCGGGAAGTCGAAGGTCCTCAAGTTCGCGGGGCATTTTCACGGCTGGCACGATCAGCTCATCCCCGGAGCAAGCCCTCCGCACGATCCGTCCGGCCGGTACGAAACGCCCGGCGTCACCGACAGCGTGATGGGCGATCTGGTCGTCGTCCCCCCCAACAATCTGGACGCCGTCGCCCACGCGGTCGATGCGCACGATCCCGCGTGCATCATCGTGGAAGCCACCGGCGGGCGCTGGGGCGTCGTGCCTTTGGAGGACGGTTTTCTCAAAGGCCTTCACGAACTCGCCTCGCGGAAGAATGTGATCTTCATTTTGGATGAAGTCATCAGCGGTTTTCGCGTGCATCCGGGCGGCGTGCAAGCGCAACGGGGGATCACGCCGGATCTGACCACGCTCGCGAAAGTCCTCGCGGGCGGACTGCCGGGCGGCTGCGTGACCGGTCGGGCCGATCTCATGCAGGCGATCGCCTTCGACAACCCCTTCGGCAAAAAAATGAAGCACCCCGGCACCTACAACGCCAACCCGCTTTCCGCGGTGGCGGGATCGTCGGCCTTGGAGATCGTCGCGACCGGCGAACCCTGCGAAAAAGCGACCGCCGCCGCGGTGAAGTTGCGGTCCGCCCTCAACGAACTCTTCCAGCGAAAGAGCCTGGGCTGGGCGGCGTACGGCGTGGATTCCCTCACCAAGATCCTGCCCGAATACGACGGCCCGCCCGCCGCCGGCGGCGACTTCCGCCCCTATAACAACGACTTCGCCCGGTTGGACCGCAACTTCGATTCGCAGTTGAACAACGCCTTGCGTTGCGCGTATTAGTCGGCGGAGTGGATTGGATGGGCTGGGGCGCGATGACCAGTGCCGCCCACACCGACGCCGACCTCGACCACACCGTGTCCGCCTTCGAAAACGCCATCGACCTGTTGCGGGCGGACCGGCTGGTCGATTGACCGATGACCGTGTGCCGCCTTGATTGGAAATCCGAAATCCGAATGTCGAAATCCGAAACAAATCCGAATGCTCGAAATCCCAACGTCCAAACTCCAGAAATGGAACGCGTTTTAACGATTGGGATGATCTCTGTTTTTGCCATTGAGATTTTGAATTCGTTTCGGATTTCGGATTTCGTGCTTCGAATTTCCAACCGTCAAGCTGACATAGCTCAGCGGCGTGACAAGGGAGTGCTCGTTTCCGATGGCCGTTGACAACTCGCCTTCGGATCCCGTGGCGGCTTCCCGGTCCTCCATTTTGGCGGGGCCGTTGCGCTCCGCGATTTTCTTTCTCGCATTGCCTGTGCTTTGCGAGCAGATCTTGACCTACTGCGTGGACCTCACGGACCTGTGGTTGTCCGGGCGGCTCAGCAAAGAGGCCACGTCCGCGATTGTCGTGGCGGGCTACGTCGGCTGGCTGGCGTCGTTGATTTTTGGGTTGGTGGGGACCGGGACCACGGCGATTGTGGCGCGGGCCTGGGGCGCGGGGGACTTCGTCCTCGCCAACCGCGTGATGAACCGCTCGCTCACCTTGGCGGCGTGCGTGGGCTGTGCGTATTGCGGGATGATTTTTTTCGCGGCCCCGGTCGTCGCCCGTCTTCTGAACTTGAATGAGGAAGCCGCCGCGATCGCGGTGCACTATGTCCGCGTGGACGGCGTGGGCAATATCTTCACGAGCATCAGCCTCGTGGGGGCGGCCGCCTTGCGCGGCGCGGGGGATATGCGATCGCCGATGCTCGTGTTCGGCGTCGTCAACCTTTTGAATATCGCTTTCTCGGTCGCGTTGGTGTTCGGCGCGGGGCCGATCCCGGCGATCGGCGTTCGCGGGATCGTGTATGGCACGCTCATTGCCCGCTGCGGCGGCGGCCTGTTGATGCTGCTCGTCTTGCACCGGGGCCTCAATGGACTTCGAATCGTCCTCAGCCAATGGCGGTTGCGCGGGCAAACTGTCAGGCGAATTTTGCAGATCGGCGGGCCGGCCGCCTTGGAAGGGATGGTGACCTGGGGCGGGCATTTTTTGTTTCTCATGGTGATTTCCCGCCTGGCGAGCGGCGAGCGCGGCGAGGCGGTCTTCGCCGCCCACGGCATCGGGGTGATGGTCGAAGCGATCACGTATCTGCCCGCCGTCGCCTGGGGCCTCGCCGCCGGCACGATGGTCGGCCAATCCCTGGGAGCCGACAACAAAGACCGCGCACTCCAAGCGGGCAACGAAGCCACCTGGCAATGCGGCCTGTTGGGCGGGGTGATTGCGCTCGTGTTCTTTTTCGGAGCGGGCGGCATTTACACGTTCATGCACGAAGACCCGATGGTCTGCGAAGTCGGCATCCCGGCCCTCCGGTTCCTGGCGTTTTTTGAAGTGCCTTTGGTGATTTCCATTGTGTATGTCTTCGCCCTGCGCGGCGCGGGGATACCCGGTATCCCTTGCTGTTTTCGATCATCGGCGTGATTTTCGTCCGCGTCCCTTTGGCCTATCTGTGCGGCATCGTCCTCGACGGCGGCTTGATCGGAGCCTGGGTCGGCATGGGCGTGGATATTCTCCTCCGGGCGACGCTGGTGACCGTTCGCTATCGCCGCGGCCGCTGGCTCGCCACGCGAGTTTGATGATGCCCAAGGCCAAATTGACGACCAGCCCCAACAAAGCCGCCCGCGTGGCCTCCCGGTACAAGGATTCCACAGTGCTCGGAGCCTTTGCCTCATTCAAAGAAGCCTCCTTCGATAAACCTCACGCCAAGGCGCGAA
Source organism: uncultured Planctomycetaceae bacterium (assembly GCA_963815195.1). GTDB lineage: Bacteria > Planctomycetota > Planctomycetia > Planctomycetales > Planctomycetaceae > CAWAVN01. The sequence continues at coordinate 255,485 of CAWFGE010000020.1, read as the reverse complement.
GACGAATCAGCGACCGGTGATTTCCTTCAAACCGAGCGAGGAAAATGCGGGAACCGTGTTGCGCCGCGCACGGAAGGATAAAATGTTGCTGGCCATCGTTTGCGCTTTCGCGCCTTGGTGTGAGGTTTTCGGTTTGTGTTTTCACGGAGTTTCACCATGAAGAATTGGATTGTTCTCGCCCTCCTTTTGGTCGCGGGGCCTGTGTCGGCTCAGCAAAAGAGCGTGAACCCGGGGATCAACGAATCCTTCCAGAACCCGAACGTCAGCGACTTCGTCGGCCGGTTTGAGCGGGAGGGCCGGGATGCTTACGACCACCGCGAGGAGATCCTCAAGGCCTGCAAAATCCGGCCGGGGATGAGCGTGGCGGACATCGGCGCGGGCACCGGCCTCTTCACGCGGGTGTTTGCCAAAGCCGTGGGCCCCAAGGGGCAGGTTTACGCCGTCGATATTTCCGAAAAGTTCGTCAAGCACATCGAGCAGGAGGCCCAAGCGGACGGGATCAAGAACATCCAGGGCGTCGTGTGCAGTCAGGATTCCGCCAAGCTCCCGCCCCAGTCCATCGATCTCGCCTACATCTGCGACACGTACCATCACTTTGAGTATCCCGAAAAAACCATGCGGTCGATTCATCGGGCCTTAAAGCCCGGCGGCCAGGTCGTGCTGGTCGATTACCAGCGGATCCCGGGAAAGACCTCCGAACGCATGATGAAGCACGTCCGCGCCGGGCAGGAGGTGTTTACGAAGGAAATCATCGCGGCTGGTTTTCGGCAAATCGAAGAGAAGAAAGACCTGCTCGACGAATCCTACTTCGTGCGGTTTGAGAAAGTCGAAGACGCGAAAGTTTCCCAAGCAGTCCGCGGTCGGATGGGGTTCTGGTCCACAAATCCAATCGCCCTATCAAAGTGGCCCGACGGAAATCCGCGTGCTCCTGCCGACGGAAATCGCCGAGGCGAAGCGGTATCCGGTGGTGTATGTGCTGCCGGTCGAAGCGGGGCGGGGCGATCGTTATGGGGATGGGCTGTTGGAAGTGCAGAAGCAGGATTTGGCGAACACACACGATGTGATCTTCGTGGCTCCCACGTTCGCCGATCTGCCCTGGTATGCGGATCATCCCGCGAACGCCGCGATCCGCCAGGAAACTTACTTTGTGAATGTGGTCGTGCCTTGGGTGGAGAGAACCTATCCCGCCGAGCCGACGCCGGAAGCCCGGTGGTTGTTGGGGTTCAGCAAGTCCGGTTGGGGGGCGTGGAGTTTGCTGCTTCGGCATCCCGAAACCTTTGGCGGGGCGGCGGCGTGGGACGCCCCCATGATGATGGACCGGCTCGGCAAATACGGCACGGAACCCATCTTCGGCACCCAGGCCCAGTTCGAAACATACCGCGTGGCGGAATTGCTCAAGGCTTCAAAAATCGGTCAGAAAACACGATTGATCCTCGCCGGCTACGGCGGCTTCCGCGCGGATCACCAAGAGGCCCATGCTCTGCTTGAGGAACTCCAAATTCCGCACGAATACCGCGACGGGCCCCAGCGCAAACACGATTGGCACAGCGGCTGGGTCGCCGAAGCCGTCGAACTGCTGGCGCAAGCCATAGGACCGGTCGGGAAACCGGCCGCGCGTCCCGGTTTTTGCCACATTCCCGAAAAAATTCCGGCCGATTCCAACGCGCCCCGCGGCGACTGCGTAGTAAGGGGTAAGACGTCTTCCGAATTTTGAGAAAACTCCGCCCCGGCTGCGACCTTCAGGCGGGATCGGTTTTTTCCGGAAAACAGCATGGTCACCCACGTTTGCACTGCTGCATGAGGGGCACTTTCGGACGATTGTCATCCCCCACCATGCGGACATTTGAAAATTTTTGAATTAATGGAGATCCGCTTATGAAAGCTTTATCTGCCCATCGCAGCTGGTTGTTTGCTATGGTGGCCTCGGTGACATTGGTGGGCGTCGCCGCGGGCCTCGCTCAGAATCATCAACACGATTCCGCCCCGATTCCCGCCGACACTCCCGGCATCAAAGAAGCGCAGGCTCTGTCGATGTCGTTCCGCGCCGTCGCGAAAATCGCCAGTCCGAGCATTGTGTCCATCGAGACCGTTACCAACGGAAAAGTCATCGAGCAAGCCAACTTGCCCTATGGCGACGATTCCCCTTTCAAGAAGTTCTTCGAAAACGATCCGCAGCTCAAGCGGTTCTTCGATCAGCGCGAATTCAGCACGCCCCAAGCTCCCGGGCAGGCTCCCAGGCAGGCTCCCAAGCAGCGCGGCATGGGGTCGGGGTTTGTGATTGACGATTCCGGCATCATTTTGACCAACAGCCACGTCGTCAATGGGGCCGACGAAATCAAAGTCCGCCTGACCGACGGGCGGGAATTTGTCGCCACCGACGTCAAAACCGATCCGCGGGCGGACGTCGCAATTGTCCGCATCACTCCCCCCAAAGACTTGAAAGCCATTCCCCTCGGCGACAGCGGCAAGATGGAAGTCGGCGATTGGGTGCTCGCCATCGGCAGCCCCTTCGGTCTGGAAACGACCGTGACCTCCGGCATCATCAGCGCCAAAGGCCGCGTGCCCGGAATCAATCAGCGGGAAGACTACCTGCAGACCGATGCCGCGATCAATCCCGGCAACAGCGGCGGACCGCTTTTGAACCTGCGGGGCGAAGTGATCGGCATCAACACCGCCATCTCCTCGCGGGGCGGCGGGAACGACGGCGTCGGGTTTGCGATCCCGATCAACATGGCCAAATGGGTCGCCCACCAGCTCATCGAAAAAGGCGAAGTCCAGCGCGGCTACTTGGGCGTGATGATCCAAGACTTAGCCGGCCCCTTGGCGAAGAAGCTCAACGTCAAAGCCGATGACGGGGCCTTGGTGGCCCAAATCCTGGCGGATTCCCCCGCCGCGAAAGCCGGCCTGAAACCCGGCGACGTGGTCCTCAGGCTCGACGGCCACAACGTCCACAGCCCCAAATCCCTCCAGGATGCGGTCGAGAAACTCGACATCGGCAAAGCCTACGAGTTGGAAATTCTCAGGAACGGTGAAAAAGAAGTCCTGAGCGTGACCATCGAAAAGATGCCGACCGACGATGTGGTCGCCAAGGCGTCCGAGCGCGGCCGTTCCCAAAACCGCTATGAAGAACTGGGCTTGGGCGTCCAAGAGTTGACCCCGGCTCTTCGCAACAAGCTGAACCTCAAGGATGTCCAAGGCGTCGTGGTGGCGAACGTCGAAGAAGGCTCGCCCGCCGACAAAGCCGGCCTGAAATCCGGCGACGTGATCGAAAAGGTCGGAAACGAAAAAGTCGCCACCCCCGACGAGTTCCGCAAAGCCATCGAAAACTCCAAACTGGAAGATGGCATCCTGGTGCTCGTGCACTCCGGCGGCGGCTCCCGCTTCCTGGTCATCCAATAAGCTCCGCTGCCTCACTCTCCAATCGCGAAACCGGCTCTCCCCGAAGGGCCGGTTTCTTTTTGCGCGGGCCAGTGCTCGACTCGAAAAAAACGCCAATCTGAGTTAGGTTTCCAGGCGGGGATCGTCCGTGTCTGATGGAAAATCGACGCTTCCTATTCCATCATTCTGGAGGTCCCCATGCGAAGGTGTTGGCGGTCAATCTGGTGTTTCGCCTTGTGTTTTGCGGCGCCTCAAGTGAGCGAGGCGGCGAACAATCCTCAAGGCGATACCATTGGAATTCCCCGTTGGCAATCGGCGGCTCTTCGGCCGGCACTGGGGCAACGAGAAACGGCACAAGCAAAGCCGCCACGACGGGGAAATATAATCTCGTCATCGGAATTCCCTCGGGAAACTCGCGGAGCGAACAGGCCCAGATTTCTTTTACTGAAAGACTTTTTGCACGAAGTAATACAACGCCTGCTTCCATTCCGCGGGATCGTGTCCGTGCTTGGCCACGTGCCAGACGTGGGGGACTTCTTTTTCCTTGAGGTAGGCGTGAGCGCCCTGGCTGATGCCGATGAGCCGATCCTCGCTGCCGCACGAGAGCCACAGCAGTTTGAGTTTCTTGGCCGCGTCCGGATCCGGCACGAGTTCCGCAGGCTTTTTGGTGTTCGGTGCCGAGGAAAAGCCGCCGATCCACGCAAACGTATCCAGGTGCGCGAGTCCGAAGTTGAGCGATTGGCCCCCGCCCATTGAAAGTCCCGCCAAGGCGCGGTTCTCGCGGTTGGGCAACGTGCTGTACCGCGACTCGATCGTGGGAATCACATCGTCCAGCAGATCCCGCTCGAATTTTTCAAAGGCCGGCGCCGATGCGAAGACGTTTCCCTCGGCTCGGTCGTTTTTCTGGGCCCGGCCGTTGGGCATGACGACAATCATGGGCACGGCTTTCCCGTCGGCAATCAGGTTGTCGAGCAGGGTGCCGGGATGGGCAAACCGCTCCCATTCGGTTTCGTCGCCGCCGATTCCGTGGAGCAGGTAAAGCACCGGGTATTTCTTCTCCTTCGTATAGCCCGGCGGAGTGTAAACTTGCATCTTCCGGCGTGTGCCGACGGTCTTCGAGTCGTACTCGATCATCTCGAGTTGCCCGTGCGGAATGTCCTCTCGCTTCCGGTCGAACCCCTTCGGCGGCTCGGAAAACGCCGGGACATCATCCGGATTGAGGACGATCGGCCGGCCGAATCCGCGCGGCCGTTGCCGGCGTCCTTCCTGCGGCGGTCTGGCGTCTTGCGCAACGGCGCTGGCGGCGAAAATCAAAACGAAGGCCAGGCAAGCTGCTTTCATGGAATCGCTCCCGTTGATCGTTTCGCCGATGGAATCTCGGCTTGGAGAAATGGAAGTCGCCCTCGGGTAAATAACAGTCTACCGGTTCCAGGCAAGCTGCGCAACGCACCGAGCGGAAAATGTCTGCCCGAGATTTGGAACGTGTGGGAAAATGGAGTCCTCTGCAAACCTGAGCGGAACGGCGCTAGCCGCCGGCCGATTTTTAATATCCGTCCACCGAAACCGGAGGCTACGTCACAGCCGTACCGCTCACAAGCCGGAGGCTACGCACGCTAGCCTACCGCTCACAAGCCGGAGGCTAGCGCCTACCGCTCAGGTTTTCAAACGCGTTGTCAGTCAGCTTGCCGCCGCGATTGTGATCATCCAGCCCACCCCGAAGCGGTCGGTCACCATGCCGAAACACGGGGACCAGAATGTCTTCGTGAGCGGCAGCGCGACTTCGCCGCCGTCCGAGAGCGAGGCGAAGGCTTTTTTGGCTTCGTCTTCCGTCGCAAATGCCAGCGAGAGCCGAAAGCCTTCGAATCGGGATTTGTCGCCCGAGCCGTCCGAGGCCATCAGCGTGGCACCGCCGATGCGAAACGTGGCGTGCATCACTTTGTCTTCAAAGCCGGCTTGCAACATGCCGGGCGGCGGGGCGTCCGGGCTGTCCTTGTGGTGCATCAGCATCTCGACCTCGGCCCCCAGGGCCTTTTTGTAAAAATCGAGCGCCTCCTCGCAGCGGCCGGAGAAGAAAAGGTACGGCGTAATGGATGCAGTCGTCATGCGGTTTCCTTTTGTGGAAGAGTGGACGTGGACGTTGAAGTCGAGTCGCCCATCGGCGGATGCGAACCGACGGCCAGGGAGAATACCTCCGGCCGCCTGAGTCCGTAACTGACCCAAAGAAAGATCCCCATCAGAATTGGCATAAAGAACGGATCGGCGACACGGACGTGCGTGGCCGTCGCGCCGCCCAGGTAAGCGGTCAACAAAATCGCCGCGAGAAAACCGGCTCTCGGAATCAGAAACAAGATGGCCAAGGCGACTTCCACGATGCCGATCTTTTGCATGAGCGGGATCGAATACCCGAGGTGTTCGAACATGGCGGCTTTTCCCTCCCAGTCGAGAAATTTCCCCGACGCGCTGCCGAAGATCAGGAACGCGGACAAAAGCCCGCTCATCACCCAGCCGATGGTTCGTTTGGTTCGCGGTTTCATTGATTCCAGTCTCCGATCAAAATCTAAAGTTGGGGCAGTCCTTGGACTTCCATGAGGGGGCGGATCTCTGCGGTTCCTCGCCGGGCGCCCGGAATCCGCGCCGCGATCGCAATCGCCTCATCCAGGTTTTCGACATCGATCAGGAAATATCCGCCCAACAGCTCCTTCGTTTCCGCATAGGGGCCATCGTGGAGGAGGGGCTTGCCGTCGCGGACGCGAACGCAGGTCGCCGTGGACGGGGGCTGCAAGGGGGAGGCGTCCCGGTACTGCCCCTCCGCGTGGAGTTGGTGGCAGATGTCGATCGATTCCTGGAGGGCCACGCGGTGCTCATCAGGCGGCCAAGCGCCTTCTTCCGCGTAGAGCAGAATGAGATATTTCATGGGTGAACCTTTCGTAAGAATCCGGTTGTAAACGCCAAAAACTCCGGCTTTCACTCATTGGTCGAATAAGCTGCGGCCGAATCGACAGCGTCGCCGAGATTTTTTGAAAAAAAACGGATGCCACGTTGGGCGATATTCGTTGGCCCAGCCATATGGACTTGCGTCTAGACGTCTGGGCCCGTGTTCTGACGGCCCAATGCGCGGGCGATCAAATAGCCGATCGGCCTTGCTAATAACGTCGCCGCGAGGATCGCAATCAAGCTCACGCAGATCGGGCGGGTGAAGAAGGGTTCCAGGCTGCCTTGGCTGGCGATGAGGGCGGCGCGGAGTTTTTCTTCGACCAAAGGACCCAAGATCAAGCCGAGGATCATCGGAGCCAACGGGACTCGGCAGGCTTCCAAAAAGAAGCCCACGATGCCAAAGGCAATCATCACATACACATCGAACAGGCTGTTGTGGAGGGCGAACGCGCCGACGATGGAAAACACCAGGACCGAGACCAACACAATGTGCCGGGGCAGCTTGAGGATCCACGCGAAGAACTTGATGCCCGCATAGCCGCAGGGGATCAACAGGAACTGCGTGATGAGGGCGATGGCGAAGATGGCATCCAAAAGTCCGCCGGATTCCTTGAACAACATCGGCCCCGGCCGAATCCCCTGCGTCACGAGCACGCCGAGCACGATCGCCGTCACCGCGTCGCCCGGGATGCCGAACACGAGCGCGGGGATCCAGGCCCCGGCGACGGCCGCGTTGTTCGCGCTGGTGGGGGCGATCACGCCTTCGGTCGAACCGTGGCCGAATTCCTCGCCGTTTCGGGACGTCCGCTTGGCGATGCCGTAGGCGCCCCACGCCGCGATGTCGGCCCCCGCGCCGGGGAGTGCGCCGATGATCGTCCCCACAATCGCAGATTTCAAAACGGTCCAGCGTTTGATCCAGAATCTCCGCGAAGGTTTCACCGATCGAGTTGTTTTTCGCTTCGGAAGCAGCCGACATCGCGAGCCGCTCGGGATGCCGCACGTTCCGCAAAACTTCCGAAAGCCCAAACATGCCGATCATCACCGGAATGAAATGCAGCCCGGCCCGAGCATCCACGTTGCCGAAGGTGTACCGCGAAACGTAAGTGACCTGATCCTGCCCCACCGTCGCCACGAACATGCCCAAGGCGGCGGACAATAGGCCTTTGCTGGTCTGGCCCATACTGACGAGCGCGCTCATCGCCAGCCCCAAGACGGCGAGCCAGAAGTATTCGTAGTCGCCGAACTGGAGGGCAAACCTCGCGAGTTGCGGGGCGATGAAAATCAGCATCGTCACGCCGATGAGCCCGCCCAGGCCGCTGCAGAACAAATCGAGCAACAGGGCCAGTTGGCCTTTGCCTTTCTTGGCGAGTTCGTGGCCGTCCAAGGTCGCGGCGGCGGACGCGGGGGTGCCGGGGATCCGCAAATAGGTGGCCGGGATGTCGCCGGCGAAGATCGCGGTGAAGCTCACGCCGATAATCATCGCCAACCCCGCCGTGGGATCGAGGTGGTAACTGATGGGCACGATGAGCGCGACGGCCATCGTCGCCGTCAAGCCGGGCGTGGCTCCCACGAACGTCCCCAGCACCATGCCCAAAAACCAGGGCGTCAAAACCTGAAGTTGCAGCAAACGCCAGAGCACCGATCGTGCCTTTCTTTCCGTCCGATTGCCATGCGCGAGCGATGGCCGTTACGATGGTTTTTAAGATAAGAATTATCGGCAAGGCATGATTATGCCGCCTTTGTTCAAAAACACCAGTAACGTAGGGCCGGCTGTGCCGGCCTTTCGATGAGGAGAACGACGATCATGCCCAACTGGCGACGCGCCCATGTTCCCGGAGGCTCATTCTTTTTCACGATCGTCTCCGACCGTCGGGCACGCTTTTTGACGGGCATCCCGGCGCGGCCCATGCTCGGCAGCATCATTCGCCGCTGCCGGATGAAATGGCCGTTCACGATCAACGCACTTGTGCTGTTTCACGACCATCTGCACGCCATCTGGTCGCTGCCGCCCGGCGATAAGGCCTACTCCACACGGTGGGGTTGGATCAAGAAGGAATTTACAAAAAACTGGCTGGCGCTCGGAGTCGAGTAGGGCAGGCTCCTGCCTGCCTTCTATTTTCTATTGATTGACGATTGCCAAATAACGGAAAAAGGCAGTCGAGTAGGGCAGGCTCCTGCCTGCCTTCTATTTTCTATTGATTGACGATTGCCAAATAACGGAAAAAGGCAGGCGGGAGCCTGCCCTACAAAAACTTGATGAGTTCAATTCAGCTAATTGGAGTCCGTTTAGCGGCGACGACATAAGGCGACGTAAACTGACACGCCGCCAACTGCTAGAAGAAATAAATAATCGCGAGGTTTCTGGCAATTTAACACCGGGACAAGCCACCAAATTACGTCGCCTGTTAGGAAGGTATTACGAAGGTAGAAAACTTAACTGAGATCAGCAGGATTTATTCTGGACCGTTTTTGTATTTCATTTACGGTGAATCTCACATCGCGCCAAGTGGGCAAGTCTTTGCCCCAAGATCATACGAAATGGATCAAATAGAATGAGAGCCGATAATGTAATGATTTCGTTTAGGTATAAGAAACACAAAGAAGCCGAATGGCATAACATTGTTTTTACTGCGGAAGAATTTTTTGACCTTCGAGATCGGAAACCAGCCGAGAGGATAGATATCTATTTTGTCGAAAAGTATTTAGACTTTCGAAAGTACATAGACGTTCCATGTGCTGAAATCAGCACGATAGAAGTTCAGATCGACGATCCGGCTGAAAACAGCCAACGATTTGAACAACGTTGCTATTGGAATCACGGCAAATGATGTGTATTAATACAACGCAAAGACACAGTGTCTGGCGTCACGGAAGTTCACTTTATGGTGCAGATTGTTATCGAACCAACTCAAACATCTGCTACTGTCAAATTTCGCCCCACGTGCGATGCTTTTCAAATTTACGAATACGTAGTCGATGTAGAAGACGCGCTTACTGAGTATCTTCCAGATTCTGAACGGCCTCAGGAAAAGGCATAGGAACGCACTCAATGCAGTTACCCTTGTTTTCTAGGAGCCAAGTAGGGCTGTGCAGACCATCGATTTAGGGGACACCTCAAGTATGCCGAATTATCATCGATACTATGTGGCTGATGGGACGTCCTTTTTCACGCCAGTGTTTGGTGGCCGGAGGCTATGGGAGGCAAATTGCGCAATCTAAGAGGCTGAATCGAGGATGGTGGGACATCGAAAGGCTGTTAAGCACTACCATGAGCCAGCGGATTGTCACGAGTTGACGTTTTCCTGCTATTGCCAAATGCCGTTGTTGATTAATGATCGTGACAACATCGTCGCGTATTTATCCGATCTATTCGATCACCTGAGGGTTAAAGTCAATGCAACAACAAGTTATAACTCGTGCGAACACAACCGAACAACTATCACCCATATTCCAACAAGCACTCAAAGCCGAGGATTTGAGTCGAGTAGGGCAGGCTCCTGCCTGCCTTCTATTTTCTATTGATTGACGATTGCCAAATAACGGAAAAAGGCAGGCGGGAGCCTGCCCTACAAAAACTTCGATACAAGACGAATCATTTGTAACATGGACGGGGTTTCAAGGAACAGGAACTCGGCTTGACCCTGAATTTCCAGTTAGCAAGTCCTTCAAAAAACGAATGATTATAGAGGAAGGCAATGCGAGAAAAGCCATCTCAAAAAAGATCCGGTCTTTGTTGAATGAATCGAAGGATCCGGACGAATCGTGTTGAGGAAAAAAGCACTCATGAAAATCCCAACTGACAAACAACTCTTGAAAGAGTCCCGACGGGTTAGTGCCAGGAAACTTGAATCAGATTGCGTATTGTCGTCATCCGTGACAACCCTCAAGAATCCTCGCAAAGTCCCTCGCACTTGGAAGCAAGCCCTAGAATTTCAGGAGAAGGGGTTGGAACCGGAATGGAGTCGGATCTGGGGAGATTTCCTCGACCTCGTTCCGTCGATTTCCAACTTTCTTAAAACAATGTGTCTCGGAATTCGAGTCTTGGAATGTTCCGAAGAACGCCCTTCACTGATATATCTTTATGCCTATGAAATCGGTGGCGAAACCAAATTCGTTTTTTCGTTAGGCAATTCGCCGGTAAGACTCACTCAGTTGACTCGCACAGGGCGTAGGAAATTCGATTTGTTACCCGATAAATTGCAGGCTTTTTACCGTAATGTCCATGATGGTTTTGGTGATTTCACTATTTTGTTTAACGGGATCCTTCAAGTCGAGTCGCTTCACTTTCTCAATGACCTGCTCAATGAACCCGGATTATTCACCAAAAAAGATGAAAAAAGAAGGAACCATCGCGTGACCCCCTGCGTTTAAGTGTTATATGCAATCCCAACACCATACGGAGGAATCACGCGATGGGTGAAGTTCAGCCTAACATTTTCGAGCCCGATTTCAATCGTTCCATCAAGGTCAAGGCCGTCGATGGGCGGCTCACGTCACACTCCGGTGCCGTTCTGCTGCGGGACTTCGATCATCGGCTCGGACTCACCGAATCGCTTGCCGATCGACTGATCGATCCTCGCCAGCAAGACCGCGTCCGCTATCAAGGCGTCGAACTGCTGCGGGAAAGAATCTACGCCATGGCCCTGGGAGAGTCCGATCAGGATGATCTCGACCGGCTCGCCCATGATCCCGCCATGAAGATGGCCGCCTGGGACCGGCCCGGCGAAGAAGTGCTCAACCAACGCCTGGCCAGCCAACCCACTCAGTCCCGGCTCATCGATTGGCTGGCCGACTGCAAGACGAATCTCGAGGCCGTGCGGAGCGCCTTGTTCGACTGGATCCATCGGCACATCAAAAGCACCGGCGACAGCGACCGCCGCGTCCGCTACGCCACCATCGACATCGACAGTTTCCCGATGCAGGTTTATGGCCAGCAGCCGGGGGCCCGCTATAACGGTTACTATAAAGAGACGGTCTATCATCCGCTGGTCGCGAGTTTCTCGGTCGGCGGCGACTACGATGGCGCGCGGGAAGGCCAGCGGCTGGGCAACGGCTTCATTCATGCCATCCTGCGGCAAGGCAGCGTGCATACGGCCAATGGCATCCGGCGGTTTATTCGCAACGTGGTCGGCAAGGCCCGGCAACTGGCGTGGAGCTTCGACCTCCGGATCGATGCGGGTTTCATCGCCGGCCCGGTGTTGGATGAGTTGACCGACGAAAACATCCGTTTTTGCGGGAGAATCAAGAAGAACAACGTGCTGGAAGAGATGGCCGCGCCCTATCTGACACGTCCCGTAGGCCGGCCGCCCAAAGGCGGATATGAGGACGTGATCGAACTCGGAAAGTACCAAGCCGAGGGCTGGCGTCATCCGCAGCGGGTGATTCTGGTGATCGTCGATAAGCCGGATGTGAAGACGGGCCAACTGGCTCTGTTTCCGCGTTACTTCTTCCTGATCACAAACTGGACCGAGGAGCAACGCTCGGCGGATGAGGTGTTGTCGCACTACCGCAAGCGCGGCACGTTCGAGGACCGGCTGGGCGAATTCAACGCGGTGATTGGCTGCCGTCTTTCGTCATCGGTGTTTGCGGAGAACGAAGTGACGTTGCTGTTGGGCCTGCTGGCGTTCAACCTGGCGTCGATGCTGCGGATCGAGTTCGAGGACGAGTTGGGCGGTTGCTGGGACTTGCATCGTTTCCAGCAGTCGGTGCTGCGGACAGGAGCGCGGGTCGTGAAGCACTCCCGCCGCCTCGTGATTTACATTGAGGAAAGCGTGACGCGCGTTTTGGGCCGCGATGTCTTCCCGCATCCGATCGCTGCGTCTGGCCAACCTCTGGCCACGTCCGCGTGGAGCTCGCCCGCGGCCCTACACACCTCTCCCACGTCACGCCCATGAGCAACTGGTTCTTCGGGACTGAGCAGTTCGCCATCGTGGCATCCGCCTTTCTGTTTCTTTCCTTCACTCACCCAACGATCGCCAGGCCCCAGGGGGAAAGGGGGCGGTCCGCCCATCCTCCGCTCCCCAACCACCCGGTGCACTTTCCGCCACGGAAATACTCACCACGCACGGACCTGATGAATAATCCGGGGTGATATTGAATCCATTGGCTGCCACGGCTTTCACCTCAATGACCGAGCCGCCCGGTGCGGTCCGCCGCGTGAACATTCGCGTGACGGCATTGAATTCCGTGACCGTGCCATCTTTGGCTGTGTGCGTGTAGGTCTCCGCAGCCGAATCATAGGTCAATGTGTCGTGAGTAATGGCGAAGCGAGGTGTAAAAGCGGTCCCGATTTTGTCGAAGAACACGGGATGTTGCCCCATGATCGTGACGTTCCCCTCGAAGTCAATGATCAGGTAGGGCCACTGCTCTATCTGCCAGTTGTAACCGTTCCCGAGCGTTTCCGGAACCGAGAGACGATTCAAAAAACGGCGCGTATGTCCCCAAGGAACTCCGTAACCACTTGAGATCAGATCCGTTTCGGAATAGAGCAATTCTCCGCTCGCGTAACGAACCGGGTTACCGCTGAATTCACACATTTGCTGACCACAGTGGTTTCCTCCCCCTTTTCCACCTCCATGTTTGTCACAACATTGCCCCGGGGGCACGTTGGAACATGGTTCTGGAAGTTCTGGAGGATTGCCATTTGGAAAGGGCGCACCCATCGCTATAGAAACGGATTTCGGTAAAGGGTACATTGGGAAAGACGGTGCCGCAACAACCCGGATCGACTTCTCCGCCAAGTTGTTCGAGAATAGCTGGAGGTGTAAAGCAACTCGGCCCCGAAACCAAGGAAAAGCTGGAATTACATTGGCCTTCTTTACTAATGGACGCCGAGAACAAGAGTTCGGCGATTCCTGAGCTATCGACGCCTGTTTTTTTAACGGAAGCATCGAGCGGACCGTATGGGATGGGACCGTATGGACCCTCTGGAAGTGTATATTTTTCCCCGTCCCAGTCAATTGAGAAGTAGGTGTGACCGATACACAGCAAATCATCCAATTGAACGTAGCAATAGACATTTAGTTTAGAAGGAAGGCTGAAAGGTGAATAAGGGCACCAGTCGAGAGTCGGCATTGGGTTTCTCCTAAAAAAAGGGCCTAGTTTGGCGTCTCGATTTCAAAGTCAGTACAAGTCGTACATTGCGCGATTCCATCGATCTGTTTTGAAATCGTGCATTCACTATGGATCGCACACTCGAAGACTTTCAAAAGTACATGTCCCAAGCAGGTGGGGCATTCGACATCTCGTAGGTAATCGCAACGATGTCGACAAATATCGGCTTGACGGATCGGCGTGGAAACGTGCTCCTGTAATATATTTGTTTCAAAAAGCTCAAACATGTTTTGATTAAAGCGACACATGTCGAAGAAAAACTGGGATTTATGACACTGGTGCCGTGGACACCATCCTGGGGCTTCACATTCGCAATTCGTATAGCGCATGGTTTTCTCTTAAAGTTGTTGCTCGCATGCGATGAGGCTTCGTGCAGAGGAATCGCATTCGCTACCGCGAATTAAGGCGATTAACTGTGACGTACAAAGATTGGGCACTTCTGATGTAATGTGCATCCGCCCCCTATACGCGTCCACGATCTCACGTCCGACGACGTCCTTTGTCGAACCGCCCTTCACCAACACATCCGGCCGGATGGCTTCTAGTAATCGATGAGGCGTGTCCTCGTCAAAAACCAGGACGTGATCGACACATTCCAGGGCCGCGATGATTTGTGCCCGCTGGTTCTCTTCGATCACGGGGCGCATCGGGCCTTTGAGCTTTTTCACAGACTCATTGCTGTTGATGGCGACGATCAGGATGTCTCCCTGAGCGGCAGCCTCTTCCAGTGTTCTAAGATGACCGATGTGAAAGAGATCGAAGCAGCCGTTCGTCAGTACGATGGTTCGGCCGTCCCGGCGGCGTTCGCAGACCAGCTTTTCAAGTTGCTCCAGGGACGCCAGTTTGGAAGTGTCAGAATGTGGCAATGGCTGTGCTATCGAAATCTCTTCGCGGGTGATCGGCGTTACGCCTTGGCGTTCGACTTCCAGGCCCGCCGCCGTGTTTGCTAGCTCCAGAATCTCCGGCCACGACAGTTTAGCGGCCAGGCCCAGCCCGGCCACGGCGAGAACCATATCCCCCGCCCCGGCCACGTCGCAGACTTTCCGAGGCCGCGTGGGAACGATGGTTTTTTCCACATCAGAGGTGACGAGAGCCAATCCATCGCGGTCGAGCGTGATCAACACGGATTCAAGCTGGTACTGTTTTCTTAAGAGATGCCCCGCGGAGAGGATGTTCCGTCTGTCGCATAACGAAAAGCCGACTGCTCGCTCGGTTTCGACGCGGTTGGGCGTGATCAGAGTCGCTCCCCGGTACTTGGAAAACGAGTTCATCCTGGCGGGATCGATCAGGACTGGAACCTCTCGATTCTGAGCCGCCTCGATGATTCCCTGGACCAAATGGGGCGTCAGAACGCCTTTGTCATAGTCGGACAGCAGGATGGCACCGATTCGGTCGAGTTGAGATTTGACTTGGCCGAGGAATTCCTTTTCCAAAGAGGGCGAGATTTGATGAGTTTGCTCCGTATCAACTCGCAAATGATGTTGAAATGTGCCATCGGGTGTTCGCGTCAAGAATCGCTGCTTGACCGTTGTGGGACGAGTCGGATCGACGAGCAGTAGAGATGGTTGGAGATCGAACGCCCCCCAGATTTTGCGAATCTGGTTCGCTTCGGCATCCTCCCCGACAATCCCCGCGAGAAGAACATTGGCGCCAAGTCCCCGAGCGAGATTAGCCACGGCAACCGCTCCTCCCAGCCGAACCTCCTGCTCCACGGTGTGAAGTACCGGAACGGCAGCTTCTTGACTGATTCGGTTGCATGAGCCGGTGACGTACCGGTCCAGGATCAAATCTCCCAAGACCAACAGCGTCGGATGGCCGATTTGGTCCCAAATCGATGAGGTGATCATGAAATCATCTCCAAGCGATAGTTGAGTTTCTCCGCCAGGTTGGAGAGCAAAGGGCAATCGGTTCCTAGGCCTTCGAGTTCCCCGTCACCGAACCGAAATTGCCGATCTTCGTCAGCGACGACTTTGTGGATGATGGGCCATTGATCCACGAACTGCCGCACCTCGGGCGGATAACTTTCATTGAGGAATCGAAAGAGTTCAGCCATACGGTGGTGCCGTTCCCGGGCAGTCAGCAATTGGTCGCACTGCAACAGCGTGGCTTGTGGGTGAAACATTCCAAACAACACCGCCTTGCACCAACCGTATGCAAGTTCTTGGAGAGTAAACGCCGCGCTTCGATCAAATGTGTTTCGCAGCGATTCAAACGAACGAATGGGATGCCTGACACACACAATCCAACGCGTTTCCGGCCAGGCTTTGAGAAGGAGTGCAGCGGAAATTCGGCATTGGGTGAGAGATTTCAGACCCCAACGGGGAGATGCCAATCCTCCGGTCAAATAGTCGCGCATTAAGGACAGAAACTGGTTCGATGTGTGCTGAGGTCGTGCCGCTTCCGCTGCGTAGTGCGGGCATTCATAGGTGAGGCGGGCATTGGATTCTTTCGCGAACAGGATCCCCTGGTTCAGTATTCTCAACCATTCTCCCCAAGCGACCGACTTGGGCTCTTGGCCGTGAATCACGATGCGGGGGTGATGCGACAGCAAATGCTGCATCAAGGTCGTGCCGGAGCGGGGCATCCCCGTGACAAAAATCGGTGATGACGTATCCATGCGCGGACTCTCAGCGCAAAAAGGACGGAAACGGTAAAAAAACGTTACGTGTTGGAGACGCGGGCAATCAGGAACCGGTGCTCGCGGGGTTCATTTCCAGGATCACCTGATACCCGGCGTAGAGAAGCTTCCAGCCCCGTTCCAACAGCCAGGGCACGGCCAGGGCTCCTTTGCCGACCCAGCGGCCACGACTCCAGGGGGTGTCGTCGAATACAACCAGGCTTTGTTCGTGGAGCCGGTTCGCCGCGGCTTGAATCTCGCGGAGGGCATGTTCGGCATGACCTGCTTCCGTGGTATCCAAGGAATCCAAAACCAGCACGTCGATTGGCTCGGTGAATTGTTTTAAGAACCGGACAGAATCGCTTTGGTGGGTTTGCACGACTGATCCGAACACCGCCGTTTCCTCTCTTGCGAACCGACAGGATTGCGGATTGGTGTCCACCGAGTGCAGTCGCCCCGCCCCCCGGCGGAAGAGATAGGTCCCCGCCAAGTAGGTGAAAAAACCAGCCCCGTTCCAATCCTCGGCAGCCCGAATTGTCCCTGTTTCCACAATGGTCGGATCGGGAAAGCGTCGCGTGGTTTCCTTGAGCAGCCGATCAAAGCTGCGATGCCGGTCAACATCATCCGAAAGGCCTTGGCCGGTCCGGCCTCGGCAATACTGCCCGACAAACTGCTGCAGTTGAATGTCGGCTGCGATGTCGTTCCAATCGAGGTAATAAGCAGTTCCGAGCATGCGGGCGCAGATAGTCGCCAATTGACTGGCTTCAAAGGTATTTCCGGAATGCTCGACAATGTTCCAAGGAATGCGCTTAAAGCGATTCCATTGGGCCGTCGGTTCTGCCAAAACAACATTGAGTTGTTCATGGCGGGGAAGGCTGTAGCGGGCCGGGTAGTGCCCGGGCATCCACACGCCGACGGTCGGAATCCCGGTAAATCGTGCCACGTGCAAGGGGCCGCTATCGACGCCAATGAGAAGGTCGGCTTGTGTCATCAGGGCCATCAGAACTTCGGTGGGGCAATCGCCCAGATCGTCAAGATGGCGGACTCGCCAGGAATTGACCCGGGGAACGCGGTTGTCCCAATCCAAGAGGATGATTGATCCCTCCATTCGGTCCAAAAGCGCCCGGTAGAAATCCAGCGTGGTCCGGTCAGGAAGACTTTTTCTGGCTTGGGACGTGTTGGCTTTCGTATGAAGCAGCACTACCGGGCGAGGAAGCCCGGACAGCCAGCGCTCTGCGGTTTTCAAAGCTTTCGCGGCAAGATGGGTCCGAATATCGATCCGTTCTTCACAATACTCTTTCCACAATTCCCCCTGGCTGCCGATGGATGGAAGCGGAGATTGCGAGAGATTGTGGGCGGGCTTGCTCCCCTGCCAGAACCGGCCATGCACGGGACGCAGGTCTTCCCCTGGATAGGCCCACGGATGGTCGTCTCGACCTCCTGTTCCGATCACCTTGGCCCCGGCGGCTTCAAATAATAGCCGTTTGTCGGCCGTGCATTCGACTTGGATTTCGTAACCACGGCGGAGATAGAGCGGAATCAAGTGCGAAAAAAATGCACAATCTCCGAGTCCATGATAAAACCGCACGCTAAGCGGCGTCGTTTTGCGGTTTCTCCCAGCTTTCTTTGTAACCACAGCCGAAGGATTGTTGTCGCTTGGCTGAATTGTCGTGTATGGCATGGGCGGAGCGTCCTTAAAAGGCACAGAAGAGGTAAGCAACAAATCCGGGATCGGTGTGAGATGAAAATCTTCCAGCAAACAGCGTGTCGCGGGTGTATTCAGAAATTGAGGAGGCTCGTATTCACAGGGACGCCAATCCATTTGGAAAACCTGACGGTATCCTTGATGTGTCACCGCGTCCGAACCCGCGACAAGCAATCGCCCTCCCTGGCAGTCCACTGCTGATGAATCGTTTTGGTTGACCAGAACGTCAACGTCGTGACTGGGGTAATAGTGGTGCAAATGGCGCAACACGACTTCGAGAGCACGCCGGTCCAGTTCAGCCTGACGGCAATCAATGAGGAAGCGAGCCTGTTCCGCATGATTGGCATTGCAGAGCGATGGCATTGGCGGAATCGGGATTCGAGGCGTCACAGCAATGCCACGGTTCCGAGATGGCGCGGAGGTTGGTGACTCGATCTGGTATCGCTCAATGGCTGCAATCACGTCTGTTGAGGAAATCATTTCCATGCACTGGGGAATCGAGAGGTCTTCGGAAACCCGAACTGGCTTTTCGCAGGTGTTGCACCGATCTTTGGCATCGCCGTCCCCCACCGTTTGACAACGCGAACGCCAACAGGCTCCCGTGGCGCAGCAGTCCAACGTCCCGACTGTGTGAAGAAATTGATGGCCAGGATAGGCTTCCCAGTGAGCCGGTTCTCGCCCGCCGGCCACCACAACACAGGGACGGAGGGCAGGCCAGTTTGGGGGACGCTCCACGGCGGCGGCGAGATGCATGGCCAACGTGACCGGGCACAAAACGCCCTCTGCGAAATACACCAGCCGCAGTAAATCCCGCAGGCGGGTTTGACCGACGAGATTTTGCACGCCGTCTAGCGGGGGATGCCAATGTCCCGCTTCTCCGCACTGCACGAAATTGAGAGCACATCGAAAATGGTCAACGACTCTTTGATAAGAGGCCGGGTTCCACCATTTGGCCGTGAAATCGTATTTTCCCCCGGCCACAACAATCCAATAGCGCTCGGGAAGATTGAATTGTTCTTGCAAATCGCCCCATCGTTTTTCCGCGTCGGTGAGATATATGTCCCCGCGAAAATCCGTCACGGGGATTGTGAGACTTAGCCGCCGTTCTAGGTATTGAATAAAACCGTGCAGAAAGTGATGAGGACGTTGATTGCTTTGGTGGATCAGCGGATATTGCATGTCGAAGCATTCCACCCCGCGGTCCACTTCCCGCAGAGAGGTGATAAGCGGATTCCCTTCCCAAAGATCCTGTGCGGAGGTGCGAACATCGGTTTCAAACCGGCCGGGATAGGCTCGATGCAGATCGCGCACCGCCGCAGTGAGCATCACAATGTCGCCCGGACTTTGAAACGATCGTAGTATGAGCCGGCGCATATAAAATCTCAGTCCGCAAATCGCCTCAGGGGATCAGTCATTCCCGTCGGAACGACAACACGAAAAAACATTGCTTTATTCCAATCGGACGCTAGTCTGAGAGCACCGTTGTCTCCGGGCTGGCATAACGCCCTTGCTGATGGATGCGGGCATAGACGTCGTCAACGATCCAATGCATCAGCAACAGATGAATCGACTCGATGACGCCCATGTCATTTAGAGGAATGCGGAGAAGGTGCTGGGCCGATGTGCGGAGGGCTCCTCCATCGTGCCCCGTGAGTGCCCACGTCACGAGTCCCGCCGAGTTGGCCCATTCGACGGCCTTGATGACGTTGGGACTTCGCCCGCTGCCGCTGAACCCGATCAAGAGATCTCCCTTTCGGGCGAATCCTTTCAGTTGCTCGAACGAAAACGTGCTCGAAGCCTTGGTCGTTTGCCCAGGCGAGGATGGCGGACGTTTGATCCGCCAAGCTCAACACTTTGAGCCGTTTACGCGCGATCACTAGCAAGATCGTTTTGATCTAGGGTGCTCTTCGCCAAATCCTCTCCGACATGCGAAGCGTTGGCGGCACTTCCTCCATTGCCGCATAAGAATACGGTGCGTTCCTTGCTCCAGGCGGCATAAATGGCATCTGCCAGTCCTTCAATCTGTGACGCCGGCAGTTGAGCGAGAATTTCACAAGTGATTCGAAGGTAGTGTGAAACCGAAAAATGACGCCGAGCATGAATAAGCCTTTCGCTTAAAGTGTTCTTGAGAACACTAAAGTCCTCCCTCTATATATATGCTTTGAGATGGGAGTTATTTTCAGAAATTCCGCTCGGTTTTTTGTTTGAAATCAGAGAAGAATGTTGGAAAACGTTCGATTGGTAGCCGTGAGCCGCAACTGCAGCAGCCTGCAGGTCGTCGGTCGAGAAGCGATGAACTACGATTCTTGGACAGACTGCCGAAGGATTGTGATCGCCCGTTGAAATCGCCGTTAGACCGTCGGAAGGCTCACCTCAAGCAACGCCGCAGTTTCGCAAAACGTTCGTCCCTGTAAATACTGATCGACGACGAACCGTTCCTGAGGACGCAGCATTTTCAGATTCCAGTCCCAATTCGTTGGTGTCGCTGACTGGGAATCGAAATCTGTTGCCAAACATGCGTCTGTCAAGGGCATCTCTCGTAGTCCTCGCCTGAGTCGGCGAAGAGCCTGCTGGCAATCCCGAAAAATGATTTTTCGCATCAAGTGCCTAAAGTGCTCTTGGGATGGATTTAGCGAGTCGAACTGAAGATCCGGATGTCGCTCCAGAGTGCGTGCCAAGAACAGGATGGCTTCGTGCTGAATGTCTTCCGGAAAGATTTGAAGGTTTTGACAACGAACCAAATGCTGTGCGGCTTTTTCGAGTTCGAGTTGATACCACGGATGTCCAACGATCGTTTGCCAAATTGTTCGAGAGTCATTTGGTGACTGAGAGAGGGCCTGCATGAATTCTCGGTATAGGTTGTGGGATGTGGGTGCTAGCGACACGTGATTAACCTCCCCTACTGGATATTGAACGTACGTTCAGTTAATTAGACCATTGGTCCTTTCCCGCCGCAAGCGTTTTTTTGGATTTTTTGCGAGAGCGCTTGACCCATTCACGAATCCCCCAAGCCAAAGCCTGTTGGAATGGGTACTTGGGGGCCTTGCGTGGGCGGAATCAATGAAATTCACAAGAATTGTCTAGAAATCACGCTGGCCGAAAGCCATAATGAAAATCGTTGCATGTTCCGGCCATTCCCTTTGGCCACGGACGTTTTCCCTTTGTGCGGGACGTTTGTGGCCGTTGCTTCTTCGCCAAGTTCCGGCTCGATCAAGCATGAGAACGGGTGAATGAATCGGCGGGAACATGCAGCTTGGTCGCGGGCAAACGCCCGCGGCCTTTTTTATTTCCCGGTTCCCAAAACGACTTCCTGGGGAAAAACCTTGACCCGATGCGGCGCTGGCCCTAGCTTGAAAGAGGAGGTTGTTCTTTTCGCAATCGCGTTTGTTGAAGGAGAAAACTGTGGATCTTCAAGTCTATCGAGAAAACCGGGATCGGTTTTCAGAGGAAGAATTGCGGCGATATGGTGGGCAATGGGCCGCATTTAGCGATGACGGCATGCGCCTTGTGGCAGCGTCGGCCGATCTGCAAACGTTGCACCAACTCGTGAAGCAATCGGGCGAAAACCCGGAAACGGTGTGGTACGAGCGGATTGTCTTGGAGGACGATTGGCAAGGAGGACCGGAATTGGAATGAGCCTGCGCTATCCCTACCAGCCTGTCCAAATCACCGGGCCGCCGGAGGACGATCGCCTCGCATCCCACGGGCGTCACTCAAATCTGGCGGCCATTTATTGATGTTCGGATCATTGGTCCGGCCTCATCTCTCCCCTTTTCCAAGGCGCTGGTCGATACGGGAGCCCAAGATTCGATCTTTCCTTTAGATGCCTCTTTCCTCATCGGAGCCCAACTCCGCCCGGACGCGGGCCATGTTCTCCGCTGGCGGGGCACCGCCTATCCGCTCCGATTTGCCGACGTGGAGCTTCAATTGGCAAGCGGCTCGTCGGTTTGGCGCTGGCCGGCGCTTGTGGGCCTTTCCACTGCTCCCTTGCCTTATGTCTTACTGGGGTATTACGGCTTCCTTCAATTCATGAACGCCACCTTTCTCGGTGATCAGCGGGTCTTGGAATTGGAAACCAATTCGAGGTATCCCGGCACGGCGACATAGCCCGGCAAACTCCAACGGCCGATTTTTTCAAATTAGGGACTTGTCGGAGAGCTTTCCCCGGTTATACTGGTCGTTGAAGCAACAAAGCCACAAACGTTTCCCGCGTGGAAACCGTTTCGTGGCTTTTTTGAATTCTTGTCCCATGACAACTCAATCCTCTTCGCACGATTCCTTTGGGTTCTCAACGCCACTCCTCTGGAATTGCCGCACTGCCGCCAAAGCGTTGGGTATTTCCGAACGCACTCTCTGGACGATGACCAAGGCCGGCACTATCCCACACGTGCCGATTGGCCATCGCGTGTTGTATGACCCAGAAGACCTGCGGGCCTGGATTAATCGAACCAAACGCAATGCAGATTTCGACCCCACTTCATAGCTTATCCACCTTAGTTGCTCCGTCACGCTGCGGTTTCGGTTAAAATCCTCAGTCAGTCGTGATGGGTGTGTTGCAGAAAAGGAATCCCAATGGCCAGTATCACTCGTCATCCGAACGGGCGTCGCGAGATTCAATTTGTTGCCCCCGATGGCAAACGCCGCACAATCCGCTTGGGGAAAATGCCGCAGAAGCAAGCAGAGGCTGTCAAGCTTCGAGTGGAGCATTTGGTATCTGCAAAGTTTTCCGGACACGCCCTTGATGCCGAAACCGCTCGGTGGGTATCCGAACTGGAACTTGGCTTGGCGGAACGCCTTGCCCGCGTGGGGCTGATTCCAAAACCGGAATCCGCTCGCCTCGAAGAGTTTTTGGAATCGTATCTCGAATCCCGAGCGGATCTGAAGCCACGAACGATCAAAAAGTTGAAAACTACTCGCGACCGAATGGTCGAATTCTTCGGTGGCGAACGTAGTCTTCGCGATATGAACGAAGGCGATGCCGACGATTGGCGGCTGTCGATGGTAACGAAGGGACTTTCCGAAAACACCGTCCGAAAGCATATCGCCATCGCTAAGCAGTTTTTCGCCAAGGCTCTCCGCAAGAAGATGATCCCCACAAACCCCTTCGCCGATCTGAAATCCACAGTTCAGCCGAACCCCAGCCGATTTTACTTTATTTCACAGGAAGAGGCCGAAAAAGTGATCGCGGCTTGTCCGGATGCAGAATGGCGGCTGATCTTCGCCCTGAGCCGGTACGGGGGTCTGCGGTGCCCGTCGGAGCATTTGGGCTTGCGATGGGAAGACCTTGACTGGGAAACCGGACGATTTCGGGTGAGCAGCCCGAAGACGGAGCACCACGCTGGTGGCGATTCTCGGATGGTTCCAATTTTTCCAGAGCTTCGACCGTTTTTGGAAGAGTGCAAGCAACTCGCGAAACCAGGGGCGGAGTTTGTCATTACCCGTTATCGTGATTCGAATACGAACTTGCGAACCCAATTGGAGCGCATTATAAAACGGGCCGGCGTGAAGAAATGGCCGAAGCTGTTTCAGAACCTGCGAAGCACCCGCCAAACGGAATTGGAGGAAGAATTTCCCTCGCATGTGGTCTGTGCCTGGATCGGCAATTCCCAGGCGATCGCTTCCAAGCATTACCTGCAGGTGACCGATGCCCACTTCGCGAAAGCGCTGCAAAATCCGATGCAGCAGTCGACCGAAACTCCTCGAAATCGGTCGAAACCGTCGAATTCCGGAAACTCGCAAGTCGTGACATATCAAGCGTTTGCGAAGTATCACGATCTATTGCAGTGTACAAAAGTAGCGGTGGAGGGACTCGAACCCCCGACACGCGGATTATGATTCCGCTGCTCTAACCAACTGAGCTACACCGCCTGGAACTGTTTTACCCTTGGTTTTAAGGGTTTTCTTCTTGTTTGCTCTTCTTTTCAGCACCTAAACGGCCAGTCAGTGACACCCGTTTTTGCTGATTCGACACCCGCAAGCCCATTTGATACGATTGCAGGTGACGTGAGACACCCAGCAGAAAGCACCTGCCGGGTGTCAATGACACCCACCTATGGTCGATGTTGCGAGGTGAGCATCATACCTACCAAGTCTAGCCAATCGGCATCCGGCAGTAAAGTATCCAGCCCAAGCTGGGAAAAACCCTACCCCGAATTTCCCCTCTCACATCATCCCCCCTCGGGACGCCTTTACAAGAAGATCAAAGGCAAACGCTTTTACTTCGGCTATGCGTCCGACTGGCAGGCCGCACTGGACGCCTACACACTCCAAAAGGATTATATCCTTAGGAACGGTTGCAACCCCCCCAAAGGCCTGCCCCCGGAAGATGAGAGCGGAATTACCATCGCCGATCTCTGCAATCGGTTTCTGACCAGCAAAAGCAAAAAGATGAAGACGGGGGAACTCTCGGAAAGATCGTTCCGCGATTACTATTGCACCTGCCAAAACCTCGTTGAGGTCTTCGGGCAAAACCATCTGGTTGATGATCTGATCCCCGATCACTTTGAAAACCTCCGCGAAGCCTTGGCGGAGAAACGCGGTCCGGTCGCACTGGGCAACGAGATTGGCCGATGCCGGATGGTCTTCAAGTATGCCTACGATCAAAGCCTGATTGATCGGCCCGTTCGCTACGGGCAGAGTCTGAACAAGCCCAGCAAGAAAACGTTGCGTCAAGCAAGGGCCGCTAATGGGAAGAGAACGTTTGAGGCCCACGAACTCCGGGCGATGATCGACGCCGCAGGCGTTCCTCTGAAGGCCATGATTCTATTGGGCATCAACTGCGGATTCGGTCAATCCGACATCGCCAATTTGCCTCTATCCGCAGTCGATCTGGAATCCGCTTGCATTAACTTTCCAAGGCCGAAAACGGGCGTGGAACGTCGCTGCGCGTTGTGGCCCGAAACGGTCTCCGCACTGCGTTCTGCGATTGCAGAACGCCCGGAACCGAAGGACGAAGTCGACGCCGATCTGTGCTTTCTGACGAAGTACGGCAATCGCTGGGTGCGGACGGTCGCGAGCGAAGACAAGGCGAAACGGGGCATGTCGATTGATAGCGTCGCCCAAGAGTGCAGGAAGTTGTTGGAGCAGTTGGGACTCAAACGCGGTCGGCTGAACTTCTACGCACTGCGTCACACGTTCCAGACGATCGGGGAACGGTCGGGCGACCTGCCGGCAGTCAAAGCCGTTATGGGGCACGTTGACGATAGTATGAGTGGAGTGTACCGTGAAGGGTTCGATAATGGACGCCTGCAAGCTGTTGTCGATGTTGTACGGGACTGGTTGTTCCCGTTTGAAAAAACCAACGACGGTCAAACTGAAGTCAACGAGCAGGAAGGGGAGCCACACCAATGACGCGTCCAGATCGTGACGACTTATTGGGCGACGATTTTGGCGAGGCAAGTCCGCCAACACTCGATGACGTGTCTGGCGCAACCGGGCAGGAATTCCAGCGTCTAAAGCAGCGGGAACGAGAGCAGTTGGATTATTTCGAGGAACACTGTCAATCATCAATGATGGTAACCTCAAGCGGCAACCTCGTTACCTTCACGAAAATCGACCAGTCCGATGTTCGGGTAGTGAATGACGGACCCGCCTCAGACGGAACGTTTCGCTACGGCGGAGGATCATTTAATGTTCCCCAGATTCCCTGGCGACTCCTCAAGTACATGTGGCCTCGACAGTCCGCATCTGTTCCTGCAAGACGCGACTCCCGACGTGTATGCGATTCCCATCCCGACTTGGACGCGACACGTGGTCCAGACATTGATTTGGAAACGCTACGAGATTGATCTGTCGGAGCAAGGCGTCGGGAATTATCTTCATCGCTGGAAGATGACGCCCCAAAAACCGGCCCGTCACGCCCGTGAACAGGACCCGGACGAAGTGCGGGAATTTGAAGAGCAGACTCTGCCTGAGGCGGAAAAAAAGGCGGAAAGAGAAGATGGTCAGCTGCATTTCGCGGACGAGACAGGGGCGCGAGTTCAAGACCAGATCGGCGCGAGCTATGCGCCGATCGGGCACACGCCGGTGTTGGAGGTCCCCAAAACCCGCATTCAGCAGAACCTGATCTCCAGCGTCGCCCTTATGTCTGAAACGTAAAATCAATGATTGCGGATCACTGCTTGGAAGGGTCGCGTGGTGCGCGTGAAGCACCGACCGTGGTACCCATTTTGATGATTCTTCCCAAAGAAACGCGATCCCGTCTGGTCCTTCCAGGCAGGCAAGACAAGCGGTTGAAAAACGGGAGCTATTCTCGGTTTTGGGGATGAAGATTGCGGGCACGGCCACAGCCCGATACATTGGTGCTGATTGATGCGTTCCCCGGCTTTAGAAGGAGTCCCTCATGCTCACGATCCCCGGACCCCGGTCGCGATTTTGTGACGGCCTCTCGCGGCGAAGCTGGCTGAAGATCGGCGGCCTGGCAATGGGCGGGTTGGCGCTCCCGGACGTGCTTCGAGCCGAAGCCCAGCACCAGCGGCCAGCCGGGATCAAGGGCATCATCATGGTGATCCTGCCCGGCGGACCCTCGCACCTCGATATGTACGACCTCAAGCCCGAAGTCCCAGGGGAGATTCGCGGGGAATTTCAGCCGATCGCCACGAAGGTGCCGGGGCTGGAGGTTTGCGAATTGTTGCCGCGCTTGGCGGGACTGGCCGACAAATTCGCCGTGATTCGGTCCCTGGTGGGGTTCAAGAACGATCACAACACGCATTGGTGCACGACCGGCTGGGAATCGCACGCCGCCATGCCCGCGTCGCCGCTGATTCCCGGATTTCCGCCCGGAGGCTGGCCGTCGCTCGGAGCCGTGTTGTCCAAGCAGTTCGGGACGCGGATTCCGGGCGTACCGGCGGCGGCCGATCTCGTCCCCGTCGATCCCGATGCGCGGTTCATCATGCGGACCGCCCCCACGCAACCGGGGTATCTCGGCCCCGCTCACGCGGGCTTTGAAGTCGGGAACGTGGACCGGCGAAACTTCCGGCTGACCGGTGTCAGCTTGCGGAGGCTGTCCGACCGCCGCAGTCTGTTGGACAGCTTTGACCGCTTCCGCCGCCGCGTGGACCGGGAGAACCTCACGGACGGCATGGACGAGTTCCAGCGGCAAGCCTTCGAGGTGCTGACCTCTCAGCGGCTGGCCGACGCCCTCGATCTGAGCCGCGAAGACGGACTCATCCGCAGCCGGTATGGTCTCGACCGCGAATATCCCGGCGAGCGGCAGGGGAAAACCTACGTGGATCAGTTCCTTCTGGCCCGGCGGGTGATCGAAGCCGGGGCGCGGTGCGTGACGATTTCCTTCAGCCGCTGGCCCTTCGGTCGGATGCTCCAGGGCGATTACAACTGGGACTGGCACAAGGGCTGTTTCCAGGAAGCCCGCGCCACGCTGCCACTGTTCGACCTGGGGCTTTCCGCCATGATCGAAGACCTCGACCAGCGCGGCCTCCTGGAAGAAGTCGCAGTCGTCGTCTGGGGTGAGTTCGGACGCACGCCGAAGATCAACAAGAACGCGGGCCGGGACCATTGGCCGAACGTGGCCGGTGCACTCGTGGCGGGCGGCGGCCTGAAGTGCGGACAAGTGATCGGTTCGACCACGCGCTGGGGAGAGGAACCCAAGTCTCGCCCGGTCCATTTCCGGGAGGTCTTCGCCACGCTGTATG
Source organism: uncultured Planctomycetaceae bacterium (assembly GCA_963815195.1). Classification (GTDB taxonomy): domain Bacteria; phylum Planctomycetota; class Planctomycetia; order Planctomycetales; family Planctomycetaceae; genus CAWAVN01. The sequence continues at coordinate 228,088 of CAWFGE010000020.1, read as the reverse complement.
AGCGGCTGGGGATCGACGTGACGACGACGCAATTTGTCGATTTAGCAGGTCGCCCGCAGTACCTCGTCGGCGAACACCGGCCTCTGCCGGAATTGATGGGATGAACTTCCACGGTCCGCGGGCGGGGACCACCTGCCGCTTTCGGTCATGGTTGTGTCCGGCAATCGTCGATTTGTTTTTTCAGCCATGACGGGGGGTGAGGGGCGTATCCCTCTTGAACTGAATGAAGAATCCAATGCGCCGCATGAGGAACTGCATCCACGCATTCCAACCACGCCTCGTAGAACGCACAAAATCGAGACGAACTTTTATAGAGTTCCTGGACTTCCTGGTGTTTTGGATGTCCCTCCGAACGTCCCATGAAGCGTTCAGCCAGATGCCCCCTCGGTGCCCAGAGAGTGCAGACAACCATGCGATCTGGATTTAATTTCCGGATCGGAAAACAAATAGGATTGTTCCGTGTGGGATGAATCCGCGGGCTTCCATCAGCATTGAATTGAGAAAAGTCAATCTCAACCGCCAGATGGGAGGTCGTCCAAGACCGCCGCTGGGTTAGCTTCATGTACTCGTACCCAAACCTCATTCCGATCCCGGCTGTGACAGTTCGGCGAATCGTCGAGGCGGTCGAACCGTTCGACTTCGATCGGATTTACGGGGCCTGGTGGGGAAAGGTCGTCCGGGAAGATGGAAAGGCAGCGGTGAAGCGGTCGGCGGAAAGGTATATCCGGGCCTTGAAGGAGGATGTCTAATGCGTCAGCTTATTCCGAATCGGTTGTGAATTGGCCACGCGGGATGATCAACAGCCAAGAACCGTTTGCCCGGATGGGCAATTTCATCGGCTGGAACGGCGCAAATGACCTTGGAGAGCACATACGGATGGCCCGGACAAACGGGAGTTGATGGTCCGCGTGGAGTAGACCACGGCCGTCCCAAAATCGGAAGCCCATTGGGAAACGGGCGGTTTCGATGACGCTTTTGCGAAATCGGCTTGAAGCCCAGGGTTGCGTTCTGGTGAAACTTTGTGGCTGCGATCGCCTTGCGCGCGAAGTTGCACTTTTCCAATCGGCACACGTGGCCGGAACTCCGTAATCCATTCAAAGCGATCCGAGAATTCTGCCGTTCTGACAAACCTTTGGAGTTTATTTGAAATTAAAGCAGGTCTGGCATAACGTATAGCTGCAATTTCCCTTCATTGCATTTGCCAAAGGACCGAAGAATGACAACGCTCTCCGATTCCCCTTCTTCCATCGTATCTCCCTCTTCTGAACCGCCCCCAAAAAAGAAACAAACCTCACAGGCCAAACAGGTCGAAGAACTTGCGAAACGGATGCTTGCGGAGTTGCGGGCGATGAAGGAGACCGGAAACGGTCCCTTTCCCCTCACGGTCCGGGAGTTAGCTCTGCGATGCGGTGTTTCCGATACAGCGGTGATCAAGAAGAGTATTGGGAAAAAGAGCTTTGATGCTCATGCGGTGGTTGCGATTTCCAGCCGATCGAAAAAGCACGCTCCACGCCGGTTGGATGCTTATGTCTGCCTCAAAGAAGACATTGCTCAATTGGCGGCAAGCGACGAGTTGTTGCGATTTGCCTTCGAGTTGGCCACAAGCGGGAATTGCCGGTTGTTTACAGTTGCCGAACTGAAAGGACCATTTAACGGGCACCGCCGATTTCAATAAGATATTCCAACAAACCCTGAATGCTCGTCTGAAGGACGAATCGCTTCCTGAAGGCGTGGGTTATCTGCCCAAAGATGCTCGGACGAACTATGTTTTCCGCATTGTGGATATTCGCCCCATGCGCGCGGCGAATGAACCTGTTATTTCCGACGCTCGTGATTCCTCGGTCGAATCCCTTCCAGCGACGGAGTTACAACCGGCCTCTACGAGTGTTGCTTCCGTTACAGAATCCCCGTCGCCGGTTCTTGAGGAAGATTTCGCCACGAGGTTTGAGAGCGTCTTCTCCCTATTGGATCGGGAAAGGGGATCGCATAATTTCGTGAAGCTTTCCGATCTCCGCACAGCCTTGCCGGAGTTCGATCGGCCGACGTTCGATCGCGGGGTTTGGCTGCTCCGCAAAGAGCGGAGATTCACGGCGAACAGTTCCGACGGCAACTACGAACAACTCTCCCCCGAAGACCGCTCAGCGGGGATTCGTGAAGGCGATTCCCTCCTGATCTATATTTCGAGGTTGTAGTCCGCACCGACTCCCTTTCGCTTCCAGGCAACATTGGACCGGGATGCACACCATGAATCCAAAACCCCAAGGCAGCTTTCACTCGGCAGGGCCTCTGACGTTGGAGGACTTTGCGGCGGCCCTTTTGGATCGCAAGCCGTTTTCCTCAAACCGCGTGAATGAACCCTCCGACTATGATGTGGATGTGGAATCGATTCACGGGCGGCAATTCGACCTGCTTGTCGAATTGGCCACGGAAACCCTTGCGGGTCGACAAGGGGTCGGAGCCATGATTTTGGGCGGTGCGGGCGTCGGGAAAAGCCATTTGCTGTCCCGCCTATACCGCTGGGCGGTGAAGCACGAAGCCGTTTATGTTTTCCTCCACAACGTGCAAGCCTCGCCGGAACGATTGCCGTATTATTTCCTGCGCGTGGTGATGAGCATTCTTTCCCGCCGGGAAAAAAATGCCGATTATACGTCCAGCCGGTTGTACAAAGCCCTCAAGAAGGTGGCTCTGTCCGCCTTGAAGGAACGGGGATATTCCCTGCCGACAACAGAATCCAAATGCCGGGAAGCGCTTCGGAGTTTTACAAATGAGATTTCCGACAATTTGCATGTCCGGGACTTGCTGATCGAGTACTTTTGCAGCATCAACAAGCTGATTTACGGCAAGGAAAAATCGCCTGATGAGCGCCGGGCAAAGATTCAAATGATCGAGAACTTCTTATCGGGAGAACTCATCGAACCCGAAGCGGCGGAACGTTTTGATTTGCCCATCGTCGGCCTGCGGGAAATTCGTCTCCAAGACGAGGGCGCATCGTATTACGGCCTGGCGGATGAGTCTCACTGCGAGCGAGTTCTGCTCACCCTCTCCGGGTTGTTGGCTTTGGCGGATACTCCGCTGATTATCTGCATCGACCAGTTCGACAATTTGAAACAAGAGCAGGTGAAGGCATTCTCTCGGTTCCTGCATGCTTTGATCGATCATGCTCCCAATCTGCTCTTGATCACGTCCGGCGTGCAAGAGACGCTGCTTCGCTTCAAGACGGACGGGATTATTCCCGAAGCCGCCTGGGACCGGATCGCGAAATTCGGGGAATCGAAGGACACAGGCAGCGATCACCTCCAACTGGCGCGGATTCCGGTGGAACCGGACGGAGCCGAGATCATCAGGCAGCGATTGGAAGAATTTCAGCAAGGTTTCCGCGGGCCGATTCCCGAAGTGGATGCGGCCATCGAAGCCGATCCTTTCTTTCCGATCGGCGAGAAATGGTACAGGGAAAAAATCGAACAGGGGAATATCCTGGAAGCCCGACCGCGGGATGTGATCAACTGGGCGCACAATGCCTGGCGTGTCGAGCAACGCCGGTTGAGGGAATTGGGCGTGGAGAAGTGGTTCGAGACATGGGGGATCGGCTTTCCTCCCGATGTTCCCGGGGATTCGGAGTTGCCCGAAGAACCCGCGTCTAAAGAGCACGAACAATCCCTCCTTGATAAGGCCGTGCGCGCGAAGATCGAAGAAAGCATCCAGAAACGGCATCTGAACAAGGGCAGCTTGCCGCCGGATAGCGACAACATTTCCACCCTATTGGAGAATTTATTGTCTTACTGCGAGCCGCGAACGGATCTTTACACTCTGGTTTCGCACAAGCGAATCGTAGGAAAAAACAACGCTCGTCCGTCTTACGATCTCGAAGTTCTGGAACGGGTGGACAACGGCCGGGGCTCAAAAGACATCCTCAATGCCCTGGCGGTGTTGACGACCGACAACGCCACGTCCCTGGCGGCATCGCTTCGTAAACTCAAAGATGTGAAAAAGAAGCTGGATCACCGCCTGCTGGTCACCGACTCGCGCTGCAACTTTTCCCTGGGAGCCAAAGGTCAGGAACATTACGACAGCCTTGTCAGCCTTGGTACGGATGCGTTTCGCCACTTGAAAATGAATTTCGAGGACCATGCCAAGCTGGACGCTTTGGAAATGGTCATCGGCCAGGCCCGGAGCAACGATTTTGAAATCGAATTTGCGCCGGGAAAGACTCGGCAAGTCACCGCGGAAGAAGTGATTGAATCCCTGCATCGCCAGGATCTCTTCCGAAAGCAACCCATTTTGCGGGAACTGCTCACGGAAACCGATCCTACTGATGGGGACGCTCCCCCGGAAGTCCCCACGGTTCAACTCGACTCCGGGAAGATTGAGACCATCATTCGTGGGGAACTGGGCTTGCGGCTGGGGTTGACAACCAGCGCGATCGCCACGGTCGTGCTCAGGAATCTCGTGAACCAGACGCTGGACCACGAAGAAGCCCACCGGCAGATCAAAACCGTCGCCATTCAGATGCACGAAAAGGGCAAGTTGTACGCCGACACATACGAAGACGGACTGTTTCTCCAACTCAAAAAATAAGCGGATAAATTGGGGTCGCTATGTTGCCCGTGCATTTTACGGTGACGCAGGTTCGCGTTGCCGCCTCGTGTCCCCGAATTCTTTACTTCGATTCGGAATGGACCCAAAGAAAGAAGCTGACGACGCCCAGGGTCACCAGAATCTGGAAGGACGGTGATGCGGAAACCACGGCGGGCGGGGTGCTGTTTCATCAAGCGGTCGAAAAGTTCAATCACATCGCCCGCACCTCGTCCGATGTGGACGCCATTGTCCGGCAGGGCGACAGCGAAGTCAAAATCGAAGAGAAGCTGAGAATCTTCATCAACCGCAACTGCGTAAATCTGGAGAAGCTCGCGTCCAAGCCGATTCCTCTTCGGCAGGCTTTCATCCGTGCTCTGGCAATTTATGTTCGCGAATTGGCGGGAATTATCCATTACGCAAAATCGCTGGAACTCTCCCCGACGGAGATCGTGCGAAATCTGTTCGGAGACATCCGCAAGCGCGTGGATGTGACGTTTCACGTCGGTCCGAATCGCGAGCCGGTTCATGTGACGGGGGCATTGGATTATGTCTTTTTCGATTGGCGAACGGAGAGCCATCGCATCCTCGACTACAAATTGACGCCCTCTCATCAACCGACGAACGACCTGTTTCAGGTCTCGACCTATGCCTTGATGCACCATCATCAGCATCAGACAAAGCCCGACGTGGCCGTGCTTTATTTGCATCCTCAGCGTGTGATGCACGAAATGCGCTGGGAGGAAGTCTATGCGAAGCGACACGAGGTCTACGATTTATTGGCATCGATGGCGGAATGGGTCCGCTACAATGAGAAATCCGGGGAAGGCTTAAAGCCGATCGGCAATACCGAGTTTTGCGGCACCTGCCGATGGAACAACGCCAACGAATGCGAGCGCCGCTTGGGGGCCAAGGACGCGGGAGACCGGCTTCACGGTTGGACGGAAACCCCGCTCTCCGCCGAAGAACCCACCGTGGACGTCACGCCGATTCCGGAGAGCGAGGAGACGACGAAAACCGCTCCGGATTCTCGTGAGGACAACACCCAACCCGAGGAAGCTGAACCCGCTAGAACCGATGGCCAGCTTTGTATTGGGGAAGCGCGGGCAGATTGTCAGGCTGAATCCCGATGTTCTCAAAACTCATGTGGCGGTCGTGGGAGCGGCGGGCAGCGGCAAGACCTGGATGGCGAAATGCATCGCGGAGGAAGCGGTTCGCAACGGAATCCCGGCACTGGTGATCGATCCTCAGGGGGACTTGGTTCAATTTTTGAACCAGCACGCCCCGGAATCGGTGGATGCCCAATGGCGAAGTTTGGCGCGCGAGTTTTGCGAAAAGGTCGAAACCCGCATCTTTACGCCCGGAACATCGCACGCGATTCGATTAAGCCTGAATCCGATTCGACTGCCCGGCAGTCAGGACCTGGAACACTTGCCATCGGAGGCACGGCGTGAAGAGGAAGAGCAGAGCATGCTGACCAACGTCGCCAACAATCTCGTGAGCCTGGCTTCCATCGGGGGAGAAGAGCCATCTCAACAGAACTTTCTGTTCCAAATCTTGAAACGGCTGCCCCGCGAACACTCGAATGAACTGAAGCTCAACGACATTCTCTCCGCCTTGCTCTCCCCGGAGTCGGTCGGGATCGAGGACGCCAATTTCTTCATCAAGAAAGCAGAGCGGGAAAAACTCGCGCACACCTTGAACACATTCGGCTCTGGTCCCTCAGCCAGCCTTTTCGAGGGGGGAGTGCCTTTGGATATGGATGTTCTTAATGCGCCAGTTCAACCGGGAAAGGTGCCGTTGAATGTGATTTATCTGAATGCGATGGTCAGCGATGAAGAGAAACAGTTTCTGGTGGCATCGGTCGCCGCCGAGGTATATCGTTGGATGATCGCCACCGGAACGACCGAGGGGCGACCGAAGTTGTTGTTCTATTTGGATGAAGCCAGAGATTATGTTCCCGCGGGGACTTCAAAGCCACCGGCCAAGGAACCCCTGATTCGGTTGTTTTCCCAAGCGCGAAAGTTTGGAGTTTCGTGCTTGATTTGCACGCAAAGCCCGCGAAGTGTGGACAAAGAAATCTTTGGCAACAGCTCCACAAAAATCATTGGTCGCCTGGAAAGCACCAGGATGTGGACCGGGTGAAAGAGTGGTTCTCCAAGACGGGCGCGGCCCCAAGCTGGCTGGGGGACCGCAAAGGCGCGGAGAAGGGCACCTTTGTTGCCCGCTGGCCCGACATGCCGCCGGAGTTGGAAGGCGAAACCTTACGGAGCCGAGTCCTGTTTTCCCAACATCAAGGTGCTTGGTCTCCAGATCAAGTGGAACAGGCCATGCTGGATAATCCAATGCGTCTGCAATTCTTTGGGCGCGATGCCGTGGCCAAATGAGCAAAAAAGACACTTTACGGCCGACCGTTACGGGCTAAGCGCAAACTGACTCGGCTGCGGGAAGAGTTCGGCGGGTGGTGGTATTCCCGTGAGGAGCCAAAAGCAGAAGGCTGGCTTTGCCCAGCGCTGTTTCCATACTTCGATGAAGCGCCCAATGAAGTCAACGTGAAAGCTGAGAGACGGAATAATAACGTTTGCGGCGAAACTGCTTTCCAACAAGTTGCCCCTCGGTTGGGTATTGGCCAAGGGGCATGGCTCGTAATCAAGCTGAACTCGGCGGCTTAATTCTTTTGGTTGGTGCCGCCACGACGGAATTCTGGTCGGACTCCCAATTGGGTCATTGATTCGATTTCTCAGTCGCTACTGGCTTGAACAGGAACAGCGGAGACAAGAGATTATCAAGAAGAAAGACGACACTTGGGCGGCGTAACTCAGCGCGGTAGAGCGTCCGGCTCGCTATCCGGATGGACGCTGGTTCGACCCCAGCCACCGCCAGTGTTTTCAATACTCTCTGGCGCGTTATTGACACCCACCCGAGTTGCGAGTTGGGAGGTGAGCATCGCCCCACGGATGTTAATGAATCGGCAAGAAGCAGTAAAGCATCCAGCCAAAAATCGTGGACCAAACCCGGTCCCCAATTCCCCTCTCGTCTTATCCCCGGTCGGGGCGCCTGTGCGAGAGAATCCAAGGAAAACGGCATGGCTTTGTCTAAGCGGTCTTCTCGCTCGCAGCGATCGGGGGTCCCCCCTTGTTTCGCGCACCGCGGGGTTCTAGGATTCGGTGGACGCAGCCTTTTCTCCTTTTGCCCGGCGGTGGCCCTCATGTCGGAATCTTCCCCACATCCCGCGAATCGGTTGACCCGCGAAACCAGTCCCTACCTCTTGCAGCACGCCCTGAACCCGGTGGACTGGTATGCTTGGGGCGAAGAAGCCCTGGCCGCGGCCCGCGACCAGGACAAACCGATCTTTCTCTCGATCGGCTACAGCGCCTGCCATTGGTGCCACGTGATGGAGCGGGAAAGTTTTGAGAACGCCGAGACCGCCGCCCTGATGAATCGGCACTTCATCAATATCAAAGTGGATCGGGAAGAGCGGCCGGACCTCGATCAGATTTACATGCAGGCGGTGCTCGCGCTGACCGGGCAGGGCGGTTGGCCGATGTCGGTGTTTTTGACGCCAGCCGCCTGGCCGTTTTTCGGCGGGACCTATTGGCCGCCGACGCCGCTTTACGGCCGGCCCGGGTTTCCGCAGGTGTTGGAAGCCGTCGCGGATGCGTGGGAAAATAAACGCGATCAACTCGACGGCCAGGCCCTGCAACTCACCAATGCTTTGGTCGAAGAGGCCGAGCGCGCTGGCGGGCGGCAAGCGCTTTCGGAAGAGTATTTGGAGCAGGCGGCGCTGCATTTATTACGGCACGCCGACACGGCCGAGGGCGGATTCGGCCGGGCGCCGAAGTTTCCGCATCCGTTCGACTTGCGGGTGCTGTTGAGATCCTGGAAGCGGTTCGGGAGCGAGCCCGCGCTTGCGCACGTGATCTTCACGCTGGACAAAATGGCCGGGGGCGGGATTTACGATCATCTGGGCGGCGGCTTTCATCGGTATTCCACCGATGCCCGCTGGCTGGTGCCTCACTTCGAAAAAATGCTCTACGACAACGCCCTGTTGGTGCCCGCGTATCTGGAAGCCTATCAAGCCACGCATGACGAGTCTTATGCAAATGTCGTCCGCGACACGCTGGATTATGTGCTCCGAGAAATGACGCAGCCGGACGGCGGTTTCTACAGCACGCAGGACGCGGACAGCGAAGGCGAGGAAGGCAAATTCTTTGTATGGACCGCGGCCGAGATTGAAGAGCACCTGGGGGCGGACCGGGCTCGGATTTTCGGGACATGTTACGATGTCGCGCCCGGCGGCAATTGGGAAGGAAAGACGATTCTCAATCGGCCGCGTTCGCTCGCCGAATCCGCGAAGACGTTGGAGATGGACGAGAACCAACTCGAACCGATGCTCGCGGAGTGCCGGGCGAAGCTGTTCGAGGTCCGCGAGAACCGCGTTCATCCGGGCCGGGACGAGAAAGTCCTCACTTCCTGGAACGGGCTGATGATCACCGCGATGGCGATGGCGGCTCAGGTCTTGGGCGAAGACCGCTATGCCGACGCGGCCGCGCGGGCGGCGGATTTCGTGCTGAACTCCATGCGGTCCGCGAACGGCGGTCTCTTGCATAGCTTCAAAGACGGCCAGGCTCGGTTCACGGCGTATCTTGATGATTATGCCTGTCTGCTCGACGGCCTCGCGGAAGTCTATCAGGCCACGTTTGAAACTCGCTACTTGGAGTCGGCCCTGGAACTCGCCGAGCAGATGATCGACCGCTTCGCCGATGCCGAGGCCGGCGGGTTTTATTACACCGCGAGTGACCACGAAAAACTCATCGTCCGCCAGAAAGACAGCCAGGACAACGCCACGCCTTCGGGCAACGCGATGGCGGCGACGGCCTTCTTAAGACTCGGCCGATTGACCGGCCGGCGGGACCTGGAAGATCGGGCCGTGGGCACGCTGGAAATGCTCGCCGGCCAAATGAAAAACATTCCCTCGGCTTCGGGGCAGGCGCTCGTCGCCTTGGAATTCCTCCTGGGCGATCCACTCGAAGCAGTCGTGGCCGACGGCGAGAATGCGGGCGAATCGCAGGCGATGCTCGGGGAAATTTATCGTCGCTTCTTGCCGAACAAAGTCGTCCTCCGCCGGCCGCGGAATATCTCGGATGAAGATCTCTCGCCCGCGGTGAAAGAACTTCTCGCCGGCAAAACGGCCGATGACGGGAAGCCCGCGATCTACCTCTGCGAGCACGGCACCTGCCAGGCCCCGATCGCCGGCACAGACGCCCTCAAAGCGGCTCTCGATCAAGCCTGATGCGAGATGGAACCGCGGATCGGCGCGGACAAAAAAACGAGAGCGGCGGACGGGCGTCTCTGGTACACTGGTTGGAGTGCCCTCGCGAATCCCGGATCACCCTTCGGCCGCGTTCCCTTTCATCGACACCGGAGGCTAAAGAGACCCATGCGTCAAACAGACCCTTCCAAACTGACACTCACCAAAGACGATGAAGGCTTGGCGCTCACGCACGAGGAGTTTGCCGATGCGGATTTCCAGGGACCATCGCGGTATGAACGTGTTAAGGGGAGGCTGGTGGTTATGACGCCCTCGGGATTCGAACATCACGCCGCCGCGGAACCTTTTCGAGACCAACTCGCCGTCTACAAACATAGCCACCCCAATATCATCGAGCATGTGTTCCAGGAGTCGTGGGTGATCATTGACGATGGCACCGAACGCATTCCCGATCTCACCGTGTACCTGTATACGGACAGAGACCATCCGCCATTTCCCGAGCGCGTGCCGGACTTGATTTTCGAGATCGTCAGCCAGTCGGAAGCTGACCGCCGGCGGGATTACGAAGACAAGCGGGCGGAATACGAGCGGATCGGCGTGCGGGAATACGTGATCGTGGACCGCTTCGAACACCGCTTGCTCGTGTTGCGATTGGAAGAGGGCCGGTTTACAGAAACGCAGCTCGGACCGGACGACTCCTACACGACCGCGCTCCTTCCCGGTTTGGAAATCCCGCTGGCGAACATCATCTGCCTCCCGGAAGATTGACTCCTTAGGATGATGATCGGCGCGGAAAACTACTGAAACGTCACCCTGCGGGATTAGGTTTCGTATTCCACATTTTGCGATTCTCCCTGCATCGAAACCGGAGGCTAACGAGACCCATGCGTCAAACAAACCCTTCCAAACTGACACTCACCAAAGACGATGAAGGCTTGGCGCTCACGCACGAGGAGTTTGCCGATGCGGATTTCCAAGAGCCCTGGAAGTTTGAACGCATCGATGGGAGATTGGTTCTGATGACACCCGCGGGAGAAGGCCACCGTGACACGACGAATCTCTTCCGAGATCCGCTCGTCATTTACAAGGTGAATCATCCGGGAATCGTGGAAAAAGTCTATGAAGAGTCGTGGGTGGTGATTGATGAGAACACGGAACGATTCCCCGACCTCGCCGTTTATTTACAGACGGACGAGGAGCACCCCGCTTTTCCCCATCGCATCCCGGATTTGGTTTTCGAGACCGTCAGCCCTGGCGCAGCCGACCGCAGGCGGGATTACGAAGACAAGCGGGCGGAATACGAGCGGATCGGCGTGCGGGAATACGTGATCGTGGACCGCTTCGAACACCGCTTGCTCGTGTTGCGATTGGAAGAGGGCCGCTTTACAGAAACAGAACTCGGGCCGGACGACTCCTACACGACCGCGCGCCTTCCCGGTTTGGAAATCCCGCTGGCGAACATCATCCCGCTCCCGGAAAATTGATTCTTCTTGATGACGGAACTGATTTCGCATTCCATGTCTCTCTCGACGCCGGAACCCATCGCCTGGATCAATGGCGAATACAAACCCATTGCCGACACCTCGCTCCATGTCTTCGACAGGGGCGTGGTGCATGGGGCTTCCGTGACGGAGATGCTTCGCACGTTTCGCGGAAAACCGTTTCGGGTGGCGGAGCATTTGGAGCGGTTGTTTGCTTCGATCGCTGCGGTGGGGTTTTCAGTCTCTGCGGGGCGGGATGAGCTTGAGGAGATTCTCGCCAAGGTCGTGGAGCACAACGCGGCTTTGATTCCCGCCTCGCACGACTTGGGGATCATTGTGTTCGCAACCGCGGGCACGAATTTGACCTATGTGGGCAGGATGGAACACCGCGAACCGTGCACGGTTTGCGTGCATACGTTTCCGCTGCCGTTTGAGCTTTGGGCCGAGAAGATCGCCGCGGGGCAGCATCTCATTATTCCAACGGTGCGGGCAATCCCGTCTGAGTGCATCGATCCGCGAATCAAGCATCGCAGCCGGTTGCATTGGATTCTCGCCGACCAGGAAGTCCGGTCCATTGAACCCGGAGCTTCCGCACTCGTGTTGGATTTAGACGGCCGAATCACCGAGACCAGTTCCGGGAATTTCTTCGCGGTGTTGGGCGGGGAAATCGTCACCCCGCCGCCGGTGCGGTGCCTGGGCGGCATCAGCCAGGCCGTGGTCCGGGAGCTGGCGGCGAAATTGAAAATCCCCTACCGCACAAGGGATTTGGTTCCCGAAGATCTGCGAACCGCCACGGAAGCTTTTACGTCCTCGACGCCCTATTGCCTGATGCCCGTGGCCGCCGTGAACGAAGAAGCCCTCGGCGAACAGGTCCCCGGCCCCGTGTATCAGAAATTGATCGCGGCATGGAACGACCTCGTGGGACTCGATATTATCGAGCAGATCCAAAGGGGTGCGGAAGAAAGAATGGCGAGCGTGGGGCGTCAGCCCCATGATTAGCGAGGTATCGCGTGCGGGATCATTTGACGTTTTTTCGCGAGTTCCGGCAGCGGTTTAAGACGACCGGGGCGATTGCGCCGAGCAGCCGGTTTTTGGCGTCGGCGATGACGGGGCCCATGAAAAAAACCCTCCGCCGGCCCGATGCGCCGCCCCAGCGGATTCTGGAGATCGGTCCGGGCACCGGGGCCGTCACGCGATCCATCGTGAAGCTGCTCCGCCCCGAAGACCGCTTCGATCTGGTGGAACTCAACGAAAGCTTCGCGGAGCTGTTGAACGAGCGGTTCGGGTCGCACCGCGCATTACCAACGGGTCCGCGAGCAATCCCAGGTGCACGTCCTGCCCCTCCAGGAGTTCGCGGCAGACGCCCCTTATGATTTCATCATTTCCGGATTGCCCTTGAACAATTTTTCGCCCAATATGGTTCGTGAAGTTTTCGAGAGTTATTTCAAGCTGCTGGCCCCCGGCGGCACCTTGAGTTATTTTGAATACATGTATGTGCGGTCGCTCCGCAAGCGCATCGGCCGCCGGGACGAAAAACAGCGGATGCGATCGCTCGATGAAATCATCACCCCCTACCTCAGCCAGCACCGCGTCCGCCGAAGTTGGGTGTTCGTCAACCTGCCCGCCCGCCTGGGTCCAGCACTTGAAGATCCCTTGAAAGCCTGCTTGGAGTCAACGGACGAAATCATGGGCCCGACGGCCCTTGCCCGCCATTTTTTATCGAGGAACCCCCGCATGCGATTTGTGCCCCTGATGTTGTTGGTCGCGGTTTCCGTTGTTTTCACAAATCGCATCGAGCGCGGAGGATTGGCCGACGTATCGGCACGACAGCACCCGCCAGGGGTTTACGCCGGAGAAGATTGCGGTGCCGTTGAAATCGGCCTGGGTTTATAAAGCCCCGGCGCCGCCCAAGACCGCGTGGGCCGGGCCGGACGAGCGGACGTTCGAGGGGCACCATCTTCGCCACCGTGTGAACTATGATGACACGTTCCAAGTCGCCGTGGTGGGGGACCGGCTGTATTTTGGGTCTTCGGTGGATCATCATCTGCACTGCTACGATTTGAAGACGGGGAAAGCCCACTGGTCGTTTGCCACCGGCGGGCCGATTCGCCTGGCTCCCACGGTCTGGGAAGGGCAGGTGTATTTCGGTTCGGACGACGGCTTCGCCTACGCGGTGGATGCCCTCACCGGGCGGTTGACCTGGAAGCTGCGGGCCGGTCCCGCCGAGGAATGGCTGCTCGCGCGGGGCAGCATGATCTCCCGCTGGCCGGTGCGGACGGGGATTACGATTACCGATGGCATCGCCTATTTCGGCGCGGGGATTTTCCCGCACGAGGACGTTTACGTTTACGCCGTCGATGCCAAGACCGGGAAAGTCGTGTGGAAGCGGGACAACATCAGCGAAGCCGACGCCGGGCGGGACGACCTGTCCCCGCAGGGCTATCTGCTGACCAGCAAAGACGGCCTGTTCGTGCCTTCGGGCCGATCGCTGCCGGCGATGATCGACCGCAAAACCGGCGAACTCAAGCATAAACCCTCCATCAGTTGGCGGCGGGAAGGCGTGGTCGGCGGCACGCGGGCGGTGCTGGCGGACGGGCAGCTCTATTCCGGCGGCGAGCACGTGTATGTCGCGTTGGACGAGAACACCGGCAAGTCGGGCTTCGGCTGGATCGATGCCCATCAAATCGCGATCGCCGGCAACGACTGCTACGTCGCCACCGGCACGCAGGTGATGAAGCTCGACCGCAAAACCTATCTCGCCGCCAGCCGGGAGCGGATGAAGCTCGACGGCCAGGTTCAGGATCTGGCCCGCAAGATCCGCACGCCGAGCAAGGAACTCGGCAAAATCCGCGAGCAATATGCCGAGATGCTCAAAAGCCTCGCGGCCCTCGCGGAAACCGGCGTGGCGTGGAAGTCGCCGTCGACCTGCGATTCGGAGTTGATCCTCGCGGGAAACCTCGTGTTCGCCGGCGGCCCCGATCGCGTGGATGCCTTCGACGTCGCCACCGGCAATCGCGTGTGGACCACGAAAGTCGATGGCACGGCGAGCGGCCTCGCGGTGGCGAATGGCTACCTGATCGTCAGCACGACGAAGGGCGAAATCCAGGTGTTCGCCGATGCCGCGAAGACCGTGGCGAACAAGACGCAAACGAAACCCGCCGAATCCAAAGCCGATCCGCAGCCGGCCGCTTACGACGCGGTCGCCAAAGGCGTGTTGGAGGCCGCGAAAACTCGGCAGGGATTCTGTCTGATCGTCGGGGCGGAAACCGGAGAGCTCGCTCGGGCCTTGGCTCAGAACAGCAGCCTCACGATCTACGGCATCGAACCCGACGCCAAGAAAGTCGAAGCCGCCCGCAAAGCGTTGATGGCGGCCGGGCTTTATGGTTCGCGGGTCACGATCCATCAAGCCGACTACTCGGCAATTCCCTATTCCAATTTCTTCGCCAATCTGATCGTCGCCGGCAAACAAATGATGACCGGCACTCCGCCCGGTTCGCCCGCCGCGATCGCCCGGCATCTCAAACCCTGCGGCGGGAAGATCGTTCTCAAAGCGGCGGGCGCCAACGCTGCCTCAAAAGTCACTGCCCAACAACTCAAGGATTGGTTGGGCAAGACCGAGGTGATGGATCATTCCACGATCAGCACCGCGGGGCCTTTTGTCATTCTGACCCGTCAAAAACTTCCCGGCGCGGGCGAATGGACGCATCTTTACGCGAACGCGGGGAACATCGCCACCACCGAAGACCACCGCATCAAAGGCGGCCTTGGCGTCTTGTGGTACGGCGATCCCGGTCCGGGGAAAATGGTCAACCGCCACGATGGAGCCGTCGGCCCTCTCGCTGTCAACGGGCGGCTGATCGTGCAAGGCGATAACACGATCATGGCGTATGACGCCTACAACGGCCAGTTCCTCTGGGAACGTGACAACTCGAAAGCCTTCCGCACCGGCGTGTTTCAGAACCAGAACCCCGGCAACCTCGTGGGCACGGACGACTTTGTCTTCGTTCTGGTTCGCGATGTGGTCGAGCAAATCGACGCCGCGACCGGAAAGCTCGTCGCCTCGCACAAACTGCCGCCGGGCCACCAGGAAAACCGCGAATGGGGTTACGTGGCCTATCAGGACGGCAAACTGTTCGGCACCGCGACGGTCCGCAAGGAATTGGAAGTCCGCCTCCGCCGCCGGGGTCGGCGGTTTGAAGATGCGACCGATGTGCTGTTTGCGATTGACGTCAAAACCGGCAAACACTTGTGGAACTATCAGGGCAAGAGCATCGTGCATCACACGATCGCGTTGGGACCGAAGAGGGTGTGCTTTATCGACAGCACGCTGACCCCCGAACAACGTCAGGCCCTTTTGGAAGAAGACAAATCCGAGCTCGCCCAACTCACCGGCGAGGAAGCCAAGCTCGCCGAGGCCCGCATGAAGCGGATCGACGCCCGCCTCGTCGTCGCCCTCGATGCCGGGACCGGGCAGAAGCTGTGGGAGACGCCGGTGGATGTGACCGATTGCAGCGAGATCGGCATCGGCGGCGGGCAACTCACCATGCTGTATCACAACAACACCCTCGTCCTCTGCGGAGCCAACGCCAACGGGCATTATTGGCAGCAGTTCTTGAACGGCGATTTCTCACGCCGGCGGCTGGTGTGCCTCTCGGCGGAAGACGGGCACAAGCTCTGGGCCAAGGATGCGAACTATCGGCACCGGCCAATCATCATCGAAGACCAGATCATCGCCGAGCCTTGGAGCTTCGACCTTTACACCGGCACGATCAAGACCCGCCCGCACCCGCTCACCGGCAAGGAAGTCCCCTGGAGCATCATGCGGACCGGCCATCACTGCGGCATGCTCACCGGCTGCCCGAGCATGCTCATGTTCCGCTCCGGCTTCACCGGGTTTTATAATCTCGACGCCGACGATGGCACCCGCCACTTCGCCGGGCATCGCTTGGGTTGCTGGATCAACATGATCCCCGCGAACGGCCTCGTGATGATTCCCGAAGCCAGCGCCGGCTGCGTGTGCCAGTTCTCGATCGCTTCCACGATCACGCTCGAACCCCGCGAAGCCCGCCGGCCTTGGACGATCTATAGCACGATCGGAGCCAACACCCCGGTCGAGCATATGGCGTTAAACCTCGCCGCCCCCGGCGACCGCAAAGACGCCCGCGACCAGTTGTGGATCACCTACCCCAGGCCCAAACCCTATAAAGCCACGGGCCTCGAAGTCGATATCGACATCCGGCCCGAGTTCTACCCCGGCGGCGGCTTTCAAAACCTCGGCGAAAAATCCGCCCAAGTCGCAAGGCACCGAAACGCCTTGGCTGTTTACCTCCTACGCCAACGGCCTCAAAAAATGCACGCTGCCGCTCTTAAGCGAAAAAGACAAACCCGCGATTTATAAAGTCCGCCTGTACTTCGCCGACCCCAAAAACACCGGCCGAAAGTTCGCCATCAAACTCCAAGACAAAACCGTCGCCGAGGGGTTGACGATCACGAACCAGGCCACGGTCCAAGAGTTCGAGAACATCCCGGTCGAAAAAGACCTGACGATCGAACTGGTCCCTGCAGAAGGAAAACCGACGTCGGAAAAACTGCCGCTATTAAATGCGATCGAGGTGCTTCGTACGGCGGCGGACTGACAATTGAAGAGTAGGGCAGGCTCCAGCCTGCCATTGGGAGAGAATCACAGCAAATCGGCAGGCAGGAGCCTGCCCTACAGATACTGACAATTGAAGAGTAGAAGAGTAGGGGAGGCTCCAGCCTGCCATTGGGAGAGAATCACAGCAAATCGGCAGGCAGGAGCCTGCCCTCAGATACTGGAACGTGAAGCCATCCCGGGGTAGCCCAGGGAGAGAATCACAGCAAATCGGCAGGCAGGAGGCTGCCCTACTGATACTGGGAGAATTAAACAATGAAACCAGTTGCTCTTTTCCTGCCGTGTCTGCTCATCTGCTCGATTGCCTGGGCCGCGGAGCCGGTGTCGTTGGCTGTGCCGAAGGACGCGGGCGAAGCCCGGCAACCGCAAGCGGCGGTCGCGGAGGACGGGGACGTTTATGTGGCGTTTGGGGCCGGGCAAACGGTGTATTGCGCTGCGCTACAGGATCACGGGCATGGGTTTGGCGAACCCGTTCAGGTGGCGGCGGTTCCGCAGTTGATGCTCGGGCACCGCCGGGGGCCTCGAATCGCGGCCGGGAAAGAGGATGTGGTCATATCGGCCATTGGAAAAGACGGAGAACTCCTTTCTTGGAGGTCTAAAGGCGGCCGAAGCTGGCAGGGGCCGGTGACGATCAACGATGTTCCCGCATCGGCACGGGAAGGCCTGCACGCGCTGGCGGCGGGACCGGGCGGCAAGTTTTACTGCGTCTGGAACGATCTGCGGAACGGGAAAATCGAAGTCTACGGGGCCGGCTCCACGGACGGCGGGAAGACGTGGAGTGAAAACCGCAGGGTTTACCGTTCCCCTGAAGGGCCGATCTGCCCGTGCTGCCATCCCAGTGTGACGTTCGATTCCCAAGGAAATCTCTACGTGATGTGGCGGAACTCGCTGGGCGGGAATCGCGATCTTTATTTGAGCACCTCCAAAGACGGCGGCCGGACGTTCTCCGAAGCGTCCCGCTTGGGCCGGGGGCATTGGCGGCTCGACCATTGCCCGATGGACGGCGGAGCCGTCGCCGCGGTGAAGCCCGGCGAAGTCGCCACGGTCTGGCGGCGGCAAAAAGAAGTTTTCGCGACTTTGCCGGGGCATCCGGAAGTCAAGCTCGGTGCCGGCGAGCAACCGTGGGTCGCGGCCGACGTACCGCGGAGTCTGGCTGACGTGGATCACCGCGCGACGGAGGCGATTTGCTGCTCAGGCGGCCCCAGCATCAAATGGCGGAAGTCATCGCCCATCACGCCAACGATCCCGTGATCGCCGCGGCGCCCGCGGGAAAAGGCCCCGTCGTTTTGGCCTGGGAGGAAGGGCATGGCAAAACCTCCCGCCTCCGCGTCCTGGTCATTCCGGCGCATCCAAGTCAATAGGTCCGCTGGGCCGACGGAAAACTCTGCCGCGAGATTCAGAAGAGTAGGGCAGGCTCCTGCCTGCCCTTGGGAGAGAACCACAGCAAATCGGCAGGCAGGAGCCTGCCCTACAGATGCTGTTTCTCGATGAACCGCTACCACGCGGTCCATCCGCCGTCGACGAGCAGGTTTTGGCCGGTGATGTAACTCCCCGCGTCGCTGAGCAGCAAAATCAAGGCCCCTTTGAGTTCAAACGGCCGTCCCATGCGTCCCGTGGGGCTTTTGGTTTTGAGGCGCTCGACCATTTCGCCGGGGGCTTTTTCGGACGGAAACGGCCCGGGGCTCAGGCAGTTCACGCGGACGTTGTCCTTGGCCCAATACACGGCGAGATGCCGGGTCATGTGAATGATGCCGCCCTTCAAAGCGTGGTACTGGACGGGGCTGGCGGTGCAGACGCCGGCATAGGCGTCGGGATAGGACCCCACGACGCCGTACATCGAGCCGATCATCACAATCGCGCCCGGCGCGGTGCGGCCCGCCAGATGATCGTGCAGCAAGCGGGACAGCAAAAAGTACCCGGTCGCGTTTTGCAAATCGCGATTGAAGGCCTCGGCGGTGACGTTCGTCAGATCGAGCCCATGCCCTTGTTGGCCGTTGTTGATGAGCAAATCCACCTTTCCCGCGGCCGAGACAGCGGCGTCGAAGCCGGTTTGGATCGAATGCTCGTCCAATTGGTCGATCACCACGGCATGATGCTCGGCCCCGCCCGGCGAAGGCAAATCGGCGACGACCTGCTCCGCCCGTTCCTGCGCGGCTGGCGACGACCACGCTCGCCCCGGCTTCCGCCAGCGCCCGCGCCATCGATCGCCCCAAATGACCGGAACCGCCCGTGATCAACGCCACCCGGCCGGTGAGGTCAAACAACTCGGCAACGGTCGGTTCGCTCATAATTCCACCCATGTTCCGATTTTTAAGGACTCGAGCGCGGCCAGGTTCACCCGCAGCGTTTGCAGGCCGTCCGCCAAAGAGCACGCCGGTCCGCGGCGGCATTCGATTTGATCCAAAAACGCATTCGCCTGGGCGATAAAGAGATCGTCGCGTTCGAGGGAAAACTCTTCTTCGACCGTCCAAGGCTCGTTCGGCACTGTGCAACTGAGCCAGCGGCTTTTATGGCTTTCCAGCCGCAGCATGCCCCGTTCGCAAATCACGGTCAATGTGGTTTCATTGGCAGGCTGGTGCTGGTTCAAACTGAACGAACCCAACACGCGGTCGTGCCGGGCGAGCACGTGCACGGTGTCTTCCACGTCGACGCCTGCGAGCAGGCAATGCTCGGCATCGGCGATCAATTTCGTCACCGGCCCCACGAGCCATTCCGCGGCGTTGAGCATATGCGTGAGGGCATCTTGAATCGCCCCGCCGCCGGTTTCCCACCGGGTGTAATACGTCTCGCGGTAAGCGGGCCGATAGAACGGAAAATGCTGCCCCGCGGTCATGACGACCTGCACGGGCCGGCCGAACCGCGATTGGTCCATCGCAGCTTTCATGGCGATCAAACCGGGATGCTGCCGAGACACATACGCCACCGCCGCCGCGATGTTTTGCGACGCGGCCGACTTGATAAGATCCGCAACGCCATCTTCCGTCGTGCTGAGCGGTTTCTCGATTAAGACATTGATGCCGCGGTTCGCGAACTTCATCGCCATCGAAACGTGCAGATGGGCCGGCGTGCAAATCACGCCCGCATCGAGCGAGTGCCCCCAGGCGTCTTCGAGATTCGCAAAGGTCTGATGAAGATGATAGCGTTCGGCAAGTTGTCCGCGCAGCTCTTCGCGGATTTCGCAGAGCGAAACCTCCGCGCGGCCGGTCCGCTGAAAGCACCTGAGATGCCGTTCGCCAATCGACCCGCCGCCCACAATCAACACGCGTTTCATCGAAGTGCTTTCGCTAACGAACGAGGACCGGACGCGATGCTTTCCTAACGGTGATGACTCATGCTGGAATCGCCCCGCTTGACTTACGAGAATATCCGATCGATTCAAGATTTACGATGACATCCCGCGGCGCGGCATGGGCTTGATTCGCCGCGATCCGAGCGGCCATAATGTCGGGCCGGTTTTCAGGTTTGATTATTCGATGCGCGAGGACAAATTTCCGTGCCGAGAATTGAGCGGATTCATGCCCGCGAGGTGTTCGACAGCCGCGGGCGGCCAACGTTGGAAGTGGAAGTCGAGTGCCGCGGTGCGCGGTGCGGGCGGGCGATCGTGCCCAGCGGAGCCAGCACCGGGCGGTTCGAGGCCTGGGAGCTTCGCGACGGCGACCCGGCCCGCCTCGAGGGCCTGGGCGTGCAGAAAGCCGTCGCGCACGTCCGCGGGGAAATTGCGGAACATCTTTCAGGATTCGATGCGGAAGATCAGCAGGAACTCGACCGCCGACTGTGCGAAATCGACGGCACCGAGAACAAATCCCGCCTGGGAGCGAATGCGATCCTGGGCGTCTCGCTGGCGGCGGCGTATGCGGCCGCGGAAGCCAAGAATGAATTGCCCGTGCGCTACTTTCGCGACATCTGGCAGCGGGTGCCTTTCGTCATCGAACCCCGGCCCGCACCGCCGGGCGTTCGCTTGCTGAGGGAAGCGACCCGGCCCGTTTTGCCGTTGCCGATGGTCAATATGATCTCCGGCGGCCTGCACGCGGGCGGGCAGTTGGACATTCAAGATTATCTGATTATTCCACGCGGTGCCAAGAGCTTCCGCGAGGCGATGGACTGGATCATCAGCATCTATTGGAAGCTCGGCGAGCGGCTGCAGTCAGAAGGCTACGAAGGCCGGCTCGTCGGCGATGAAGGCGGCTACGGCCCGCGGCTCCCGGATAACGAATCGGCGATCGATTTCGTGCTGCAGGCGATCCAGGAATGCGGACTCGTTGGCGGAAGCGATGTCGCCTTGGGGTTGGATGTCGCCAGCACGCATTTCTATCGGGATGGCAACTACCATCTCGCGGCGAGCCAGCGGCGGTTGGATTCCGAAGAGATGGTCGCGTACTTGGAATATCTGGTGAAGACGTATGGGAAGACCCTCGTCAGCATCGAAGACGGCCTCGCAGAGGACGATTGGAACGGTTGGAAGCTGCTCACCGAGCGGCTGGGCGACCGGGTGCAGTTGATCGGGGACGATTTGTTCGCCACCAATTCGGCAAGGCTCCGCCGCGGGATTGCGGAAGGGGCCGGGAACAGCGTATTGATCAAACCCAATCAAATCGGCACGCTTTGGGAAACGCTGGAGACAATGCGGCTCGCCTTCGATGCCGGGTTCTGGCCTGTCGTCTCCGCCCGCAGTGGCGAAACGGAAGACGCGACGATTGCCGACCTCGTCGTGGCCACCGGAGCGGGGCAGATCAAAGTCGGCTCGGTGGCTCGCAGCGAACGGCTGGCGAAGTACAATCATTTGCTGCGTTTGGAAGAAGCCCTCGCGGGCGAGGCCGGCTATTTCGGCGGAGAGATTTTCCGCCGCCGGGAAAAAAGGTAAAGGAATCGAATATGTCCGAATATTTCGTGGAGCCGTCCGATTGCAGCCGGCATGCCATTTTTCCCGGCGTGCAGATTGAAACGGCGGCCTGCCAAGAGATGATGATGAGCCTCGTCGAATTTCAGCCCGGGGCCGTTGTGGAAAAGCATTCGCACCCGCACGAGCAGGTGGGGATCTTGATCGAAGGCCGGGCCCATTTTTTCGTGGGCGATGAGGACCGCGTGCTGGGGCCCGGCGATATGTATCGCATCCCCGGCGGCGTGGCGCACCGCGTCGTCGCGCTCGAGGGCCTCGTCAAAGCCTTCGACATCTTCCATCCCGTCCGCGAAGATTATCTGTAGGTCCCAGGACCATGCCGAGATTTTCGCCTGAGATGCAGTTCTGGCTGGGCCTGACGTGCGTGCTTTATGTCGTGGTGATGTACGCCGTCGGTTGGGCCGCCCAGCGGAAAGTGCATTCGACGGAGGACTTTCTGGTCGCGGGCCGGCGGCTGCCTTTGTCGTTGTCCTGGATGACGCTTCTGGCGACGTGGTTCGGGGCGGGCACGATGCTCGCGGCGACCGATGCCGTGCGCACGAAAGGGCCTGCAGATGGCGGCGCTCGATCCGTGGGGCGCGGGGGTGTGTTTGATTCTGGCCGGGGCCTTTGTCGCCCGGCCGCTGTGGTCGTTGGGGCTCTTGACGATCTGCGATTTCTTTCGCCTGAAATTCGGCCGGACGGCGGAGATTCTCTCGGCGATCATTTTGGTGCCCAGCTACTTCGGCTGGATCGCCGCCCAATTCGTCGCCTTGGCGGGGATGCTCGAATTGTGCTTTGGCCTCGATCCGCAGTGGGGCCTGTTGATCGTCGCGGTGGTGGGGACGATGTATACGTTCTTGGGCGGGATGTGGTCGGTGGCGCTCACGGATGGAATTCAGATTTCGCTCGTGCTCGTGGGTTTAATCGTTTTGGGCGTGAGCGCTTTCTCCGAATGGGGCGATGGAAGCGCGGTGAGCGGAGTCGCGCGGGTGTTTGAGGAAGCCTCGCCGGGGCATTTGCAGCCGATCCCGCTGGACGATCTGAGATCGTTCGTGGGCTGGTTGGGCGTGTTCGCCGTCGGAGCCTTGGGCAATCTGCCGGGGCAGGATTTGATGCAGCGGATCTTCGCGGCCAAATCCGCCAACGTCGCCCGTTACGCCTGCTACATCGCCGGCGTGGTGTATTTGATTTTCGGCATGATTCCCGTCGCCTTGGGACTTTTGGCCCACGTCAAATTCCCGGCGGATGTTGAAGAGGCGATCCTGCCGGCTTTGGCACAGTCGTTTCTCAGCCCGGCCTTGGCGATCGTGTTTCTGGTCGCGCTGTTGTCGGCCGTGCTTTCGACGATCGACAGCGCGATCCTCTCGCCCGCGAGCGTGATGGCTCAAAATCTTCTGAAACCGCTGGCCCGTACCGAGGCGGGTTCGCTCGCGCTCAACCGCGGCTGCGTGCTGTTCGTGGCGGTGGCGAGTTTAATCACCGCCTACCAAGGACAAAGCGCCTATTCCTTGCTCGAATCCGCATACGAACTGGTGCTCGTGGGATTGTTCGTGCCCTTGATGATCGGCCTTTACGCGAAGTCATATTCGCCGCGGGCAGTCGTCGCCTGCATGGCCGCGGGCAGCGGGTTATGGCTGGTGCATTTGCAATGGGGATGGGAAGAGCTTTTCGGACCGAAGTTCGCCCAGTCCGACGTGGCCATTCCCCGCTCGTTGGGCGTGACGGGTTTTTGTGCGTTCGTCTATTTGACGTTGCGTTTATTGGAGGATTTCCTCAAATCCCGATCGAGGAAATCCGGTTAAGCTTGCCCGGCAAATGGCGAGATCTTGGAATCTTCGAAATCATGCGTTGCGTTTTTGAATTGACTGTGCGCATACTGTAGCCGTTGTTCCTGGGGGGAGGGGAGCCAGTTGGTATTGGCTCCGTTTTCTCTCCGTTTGTTTTGGCACAAAGGAGATGGAGATGGAACGCGACGTTCGTTGTCCCGATTGCGAATCCCCGGCGTTGACTCGGCGGCATTTCGTGCAGGCCGTCGGCGCCACGGCGGCCGCGGTGTCGGCCGCGTCTCTTCCTTCCATCGTCCGAGCCAAAGAAGACAAGCCAAAATCTCCCAAGTCGGAAACCCTCGTCAAAAAACTTTACGACACGCTGACCCCCGAGCAAAAACAGCAAATCCATTTCCCCTGGGACCACAAGCAGGACGGCCACATCCTCCGCCTCCACGTCAGCAACAACTGGACGATCACCAAACCCACGCTGATGTCCGGTTTTTTCACCGGCGAACAGCAGGACATTATCGAAGCCCTCTTCTGGGCGCTTTACAATCCGGAATGGCACGACCGCCTCAAACAGCAGCTCCGCGACGATGCCGGCGGCTACGGCAAACGACAAGCGATCGCCCTCTTCGGCGAACCGGGCACCGATCAGTTCGAGTTCGTGATGACCGGCCGGCACTTGACGATTCGCTGCGACGGCAATAGCGTCGAGCACACGGCCTTCGGCGGTCCGATCTTCTACGGACACGCCGCCCGGGGCTTCAACGAAGCGCCCGATCATCCGGGCAACGTGTATTGGCATCAGGCGCTCGCCGCGAACAAGCTCTACGAGATGCTCGACGGCAAACAGCGCAAAGAGGCCCTGATCTTGAATGCGCCCGACGAAGCCGCCGTCCAATTCCGCAAAAGCGGCAAACAATTCGACGGCATCCCCGTGTCGGAGCTGTCGAAAGATCAGCAGGCCCATGTCCAAGGCGTGCTAAAAACGCTGATCGAACCCTATCGCACCAACGACCGGGACGAAGTGCTCGCCTGCCTCAAATCGCAGGGCGGCTTGGACAAATGCCACATCGCCTTCTACGAATCCGACGACGTCGGCGACGACAAGGTCTGGGACACCTGGCGGCTCGAAGGCCCGGCGTTCGTCTGGCACTTCCGCGGCAATCCCCACGTGCACGTGTGGGTCAACATTTCGGACGATCCTGCGGTCGAAATCTCGACGAAGGGTTAAACGCGTTTCTCGCGGCCTGTCATTCATCCACCCGCGGAGTTTCGAGGGGTTTCCCTTCCCCGAACTCCGCCGGGCGAGATGAACAGAGTTCATTTTTTCTCATTTCTCTCTTGCTTCCCTGACGGCGTTCGTTACAGTTCCGAGTTCGCAATTTGCCGTCGGATTTCCAATGACCCCATCCCGTCCGGGATGATTCCATATAACAGAAAGCGATCCACGTGCCCGAAGCTTATCCTTCGCCTCACGAGTCTCCCTGGCTATTTGGTTCCAGTCCGCTGTTGCGGCAATCGCTCGGGAGCCCCTACCCGCGCGGTTCCCGCCCCGAGAATCCTCCCCTGCATTCGCTCTTGGCGGTGAACGAGGTGACGACTTACCGCTGGTCGTTTTTGGAGGATGTGCTGGGCTACTTGGACGCGGGCGTCCGTACGATGGGCATCTGGCGGCCGAAGCTCGACGAGTTCGGTGCCGAGCGGGCCGTGGACTTGGTCCGCGACATGCGGATGTCCGTGTCGAGCGTGTCCTGGGCGGGATGTTTCACCGGGCAAAACGGCTATGCTTACACGGAAGCCGTGCGCGACGCCCGCGAGACGTTGGAAATCGCCGGGGCCTTGAACGCGGATTGCGTCGTGATGCTCAGCGGCGGATTGTCGGGGCACATTCTGACCCACGCCCGCCGACTGTTTGTGAGCGCCTTGAACGAACTGGGCGATCTCGCCGGCGAGTTGGGCGTCAAGCTCGCCGTGCAGCCCATGCAGCGGATGTTCTCAAATGACTGGACCTTCCTCACCTCGATCGACGACACGCTCGACGTGATCGACGCCTGCGATCACGACATGGTGGGCATGGCCTTCGACGTGTACCACCTCTGGCGGGAGCCCCGGTTGCTCGAGCGAATCGCCGAGATCGCGCCGCTGGTCGCCACCGTGCAGCTTAACGATTGGCACCGCCCGCCCACCTCCGAATACGACAGGAGCTTGATCGGCGACGGCGAGATCCCGCTGGCCGACATCACGCACGCCTTCCTCGACAACGGATACCGCGGCCCCTTCGAAATCGCGATCTGGTCCGAAGAGCTTTGGAAATCGGACTACGATCAACTCCTCGCCCAATGCCGGTCGCGGTTCGAAAACCTGCTGCCGCCTTGCCCCGCTTCGCGCTGAAATCCAAAGCACGAAATCCGAAATTCGAACCAAATTCAAAACCCGAAGTTCCAACGCTCCAAACCTCCCAAAAACGCTCTGCGTTGCTGGAAAGTTCGCCTTACGAAGTTTTGAATTTGAGACTTTCGGTCATTGAGATTTGTTTCGGATTTCGAGATTCGGATTTCGGATTTTGGCGGACGCTCGATATTCAACAAAATGGCCCGGGATGAATTCCGGCCGGGACACCGATCGTGTCCTGGCCTTTTGTTTTTGGGTGACTGTTGATTTTTCGTTCCAGGTGTTACACTGAAGGGACGAGAGACCCGCCCGACCCCAACCCCCAAATAGCTCACCGACTTCCTCCCTCAGCCGCACCTGCCTGCGCGTCCGCCTGACACGGAACACGTCATGTCGCATGAATCTTACACCCTCGATGAACTCGCCCGTCAACTCGGCCGGGATCGCCGCGAGATTGAAAAACTCGTCAATCGGGGCCGGATTCCCGGCCGCAAGGTCGGCGGAGAATGGCAGTTTCACCCGACGGAGATCACGCATTGGCTCGAGCAGGAGATGCGGGCCTTCACCGATCAACAACTCGAAGCGGTGGAGGAGTTCCAACAGTCGACGGAACTCGATGCCGAGGTTCCCGTCACGAGTTTGCTTCAGCCGGACCTGGTGCAAGTCCCGCTCGCGGGGCGGACCAAGCGGTCGGTGCTGGAGAACCTGATTGAAGTTGCGGGCCGGACCTGGCAAATCTGGGAGCCGGCGACGGTGCTTAAAGCCGTGCAGGAGCGGGAAGACGTGATGAGCACCGCGGACGAGCGGGGCATCGCCATTCCCCACCCGCGAAACCCGCTGCCGGACGTGCTCGGCCAATCGCTGATTGCCTTCGGGCGGACGCTGGGCGGGATTCCCTTCGGCAGCAACACGGGCGGTTTGACGGACCTGTTCCTGCTGGTCGCCTGCCGGGATTCGCGGACGCATTTGCACGTCTTGGCCCGCATCGGCCGGATTCTGCGGCTGCCAGACTTTCTGGAGGAACTGCGAGCCGCTCCCGACAGCCTGTCGGCGTACGAAGTGATCCGCGAAGCCGACGAAAACGTGGGCCGGGATCTGAGTTCCCGCTAATCGGAACCGCTGGCATGTTCGCGGCGCGGCGACTAGGATGAAACTTGCCGCGGCAATCCTCTGTTTCATCCGGTTGTCATCGAGGTGGTTCGATTCGTGGATTTTCCAACCAATCCCCCACATGACTCGCCGGAGACGCTTGCGCCGAATCGGGGGAGCCGTGCCCGACGCCCCTGTCCACGGCCGAGGTGTTTGAATCCTTCGAGCAGGACGCGGCGCCTTGGGAAGTCGCGGGGCCGGCGGGTTCGATCACCGGCCAATCCATCGGCGCGGGGCCGGCGTTGTATTTTCTGGGCGGACTGGAAGGCACGAGCGAATTGTTTCGCCTGCTCGCGTGGCTGTTGCGGGAGGAGTTTCGCTGTGTGCTTTATGATCCACTGCCTGAGAAAAACCCCGCCGCGGCGAACCGGGACGACCCGCAAACCGTGCCGGAGGTGCAGCAGCTTTTCGCGGTCGCCGATCAACTTGAGCACGAGCCGGTCATGCTTTACGGCACGGGGTTCGGCGGCTGGGTGGCGCTGGCGGCGATGTCGGCCGATGCCGAGACGAAACGCTTCCGCGGAGCGGTCCTGCAAGGCGCCTACGCCCGGCGGAGTTTCAAACTTCTCGAGCGCATTCTGCTCTCGGCGGCGAAGCGATCGAAGCGGACGATGCAACAGATTCCCGGTTGGCGGGCGGTGTTCGCGGCGAATCATCGGCACTGGTTTCCGCCCTTCGATTTGAACCGCTGGATTCTCTTTCAACAGATCGCGGGCCGTGTGCCGGTGCGGACCGTCGCCCAGCGAATCGCGCCGCTGCGGAAGGTCCGGCTCGAACATCGGCTGGCGAAGATCGCCGCGCCAGTCCTGTGCCTGGAAACCGAGGGCCAAGGCAAGCTTTTGCAACAACGGCAACAGGAACTCCAGCAGTCGCTCGCGAACTGCCGCGTGGAATGGCTGCAAGACTCCGGCCTCGTCCCACACTGGACGCACCCGCATCGGGTCGCCAAAATCATCCGAGAGTTCGCCGGTGCAAACATTGAAGCCGCGTCGTAGCGGCGGCTTCCATCTGGATTTTTTTGAGCCCCTCTCTTTTATCATGTCCGCCGCCGCCCGATCGACTGCCTCGCCATTTTTTCGGATTGCCCCGGGCTCCGGTTGCGGCTGGTGTGTTTGGCGGTGGGGAACTTGCTGCTCGTGGGTTACATCTTCGGCTACACCTGGTTTACGCCGAACACGAGCTTCGCCGCCGAGATGTCGCAGTTCCCCGCGGGGGCCGCTCCGTTGTTGCTGGCGGGCTTGGGATTGACGGGAATCGTTTATACCGGCGGCATCGATCTTTCCATCGGGTCCATCGTGGTGATGTGCGGGACCGTGTTCGGGATCCTGTTTGAACGGGGCTTCCCACCCGCGGTATGCTTCGCGGGCTGCTGGCTCACGGCGGTCGTGTTGTCTTCGTTCAACGGCTGGTTGATCCGCTGGCTCTCGATCCCCGCGATCATCGTGACGCTGGGCATGTTCAAATTCTACCGGGGGTTCGCGCTGGTGCTCGCGCACTGGCACGATGCGGAATTCTCCGGGCAATTCTCGATTCCTCATGAAGGCTTCCGCACGCCGGGCATCGGCTGGGCGGGGTGGATTTTGCTCGCCGGCGTCGCGGCCGCGATTCTTTTGGAATGTGCCGGCAAGCATCCTCGGCTGTGGCTCGCGGCGGGAAATTCCGAAGAGGCGTGCCGATTGAAAGGGCTCGATCCCCGCGGCATCAAGCAATCCGCCTTTCTGACGAGCGGATTGTTTTTGGGCCTCGGGGCGTTGATTTTCGTCACCAAAGGGCTGACGATCGAACCCAACCGCATCGCTCAGAATTTCGAGCTGCAAGTGATCGGGGCCGTGGTGCTGGGCGGGACGAATATCTTCGGCGGCGAAGGCAGCTACCTGGGCACGCTGTTGGGCGGTTGCCTGCTGTACTTTATCGTCAAGGCGATTCTCTACGCGGGGATTAGCGAGTATTGGCAAATCGCGGTGCAGGGGGCGTTGATTCTCGCGGTCATCGGGCTGGACTGCGCGCTGCACCGGAAGCGAAAGTTGATGGAAGAGCTGCGATGAAGTTTCGCCAGGCCGTGTTGCCCCTGCTCTTGGTGGCCGTGTTCGCCGGGTTTCTGCCCTGGAGCGGGATCCGCTTCGATTCGCCGGCCGATTTCGCGTTCGGCCTAAGGCTTTATTGGGAGGATGTGCTCACGCAAGCCGCGCCGCTGTTGGTGTTGGCCTTCGGCATGACCGCGGTGTTGATGACGGCGGGGATCGACCTGTCCGTCGGCTCGATGACCGCGCTGATCGCCTGCGTGATGTCCACGTTCGACGGCGGCCCGAGTTTCTGGCTCACCGCGGTGCCCTTCGGATTGTTGATCGCGATCGTGCTCGGTGCGTTCAACGGGACGCTCATTGCCCGGATGGACATTCCCCCGATCATCGCCACTTTGGGCACGCTGTTTTTCTATCGCGGACTGTGCTACGTCGTCCGCGAAAGCCAGGAGTCCGACGTGTTCAACAATGTCCCAGCCTGGGCCGGGCTGCCCGAATACACCTGGTTCGGCGAGTTTCCCGGCGCGATCGTTACCGCCTGCGGATTGCTGCTCGCGGCGGGGGCGTGGTTTTATTGGTCCCGCTGGCGGCGAGAGATCTTGATGATCGGCGGAAACCGCATCGCAGCGCGCTACGCGGGAATCCGCGTGGACTTGCGGCTGTTCCAGGTGTATGGGCTCATGGGAATGTGCGCGTTCGTGGCCGCGATTCTGGGCACGGCCCGCGAAGGTTCGGTGTCGGCCAGTTGGCAAATGGGGTTGGAGCTGCAAGTCATCGTGGCCGTCGTCCTGGGCGGGACCCGCGTGGACGGCGGCTTCGGTTCGGTATGGGGCTCCATCGTCGGCGTGCTCCTGGTCACCGTGCTTGATGAAGGCTTGCGGATGATCGAGCAATCCGACCTTCAGCCCGTGATGCTGGGGCTGCTGTTGATCCTCGGCGTCCGGTTGCGGCATTCGGACGAGAGGGGGAAAACGGGAGATCGGGAGAAAGGCAGCCGCGACTCGTCTACGCTTTGATTTTCAAATTCTTCGGCGCATGCACCTTTTCCTTCTTCCCGCTGGACGGCAACAGTTCGTAGATGTCGATTTCTGCGCGGTCGTCGCTGAATCGCCATTTGAGCCGGCTCGCGATTTTGGGATCGTGTTCGATTTCCGCGCGGCCGATGGTGCCGCGGAATACAACGCAATACCGGGCACCGCTGTCTTCCAGGAGGTTCAGGCTGTCGGCATAGGGGAAAGCGGCCATCGCCGGCTTGAGCTTAAGAAACCGCTCGGGAAAAAATCCCGAGTAGCCGTTGACGAGCGGGCGGTGATGCCGGGTGCCGTAATACATCCATACCGCCGTGCCGAAATAGGCCTTGGCGTTGCCGCCTTTGGGGAAAGGAACGCAGGCGAGCACCGCGTCGGGCGAAGTGTTTGTTTTCACCCAGGTGATCCAGCCTTGGTTTTCCGCGTCGCTGGGCAATTCAAGCAGTTCTTGCGGTGCGGGCCGAACTTCCAGGACCGCCAGGATGCCCACGGCCAACAGGCCAATCGAGAGCCCTTGCCGCCACCATGCGGCGGTCTTGAACATCTCCCCTTTCGACATCCCCTCCGCGCCGCGGTGTTCCAGGAGCAGCCGGCGGAAAACATCCAGGCTGATCCCCGCGAGCAACACAACGCCGATTTGGGCGAACACGACGAACCGATACACATTCCGGGCCATCGCCATGCCGGGATAGTACAGGCGAATCCACTCGTAAGGCGTGACCTCTCCGAAATGGAACTTCGGCCCCATCGCGAGGAGGACGCTCACCGCGGTGAACAGCGTCAAAAACAACGTCAGCCGCCGGAGCTTGGCATAATAGAGTCCGCCGACGATGCCGAACACGGCCAGGCCGATTTTGAGATAGCCCGGCGAAAGCGTCCAACCGGATCGGCGGGGATCGACGAATTCGCGGATCGGCAAGAGCTGCTGCCAGGGCGTCGCGGTGAAGTCGCCCCACTCGGCGGACAGGCGTTCGATCAACTCCGGCGGGCGTTCCCAATCGTGCTGCTTCGAGACGTCCCGCTGCACGGAGATCATCGGACCGATCAACAGCAAACACCACGCCGCCCCGGGCAGGAGCCGCGGCCAGGTTCGCCAGTTCCAGAGGTTTCGCCCCAAGAGGAAACCTCCGGTCAGAATCAACACCAGGCTCAAGAACAAGCCGTAATAGTTGCAGAGGAAATACGTGACCGCAAACGCCGTCCCGAGCGCCAGGCTGCGAAGGACGCTTGGCGAATCCCCGAACGCGGCCAAGGCGTGGATCGTCCAGATGATGCCGAACAGCGGCACGAGTTGGATCACGCCCAACTGCCAATGCACGTAAGGCAGCAGGACCATCATCGCCCCGCCCGTCCAACTGACCAACAGCGAGCCGGTGGACCGCCGCAGAAGCCGCGCGGTCGCCACGCCGGTGAGCGAGAGGCCCAGCCACAAATACAGGTTGTACGCGGCCGCCTCGCTCCCGCCGGCCGAAACCACGGGTGTCATCAGCGCCATCGTGGGCTGCGGTTCGGAGAAGGCAAACGTCTTCGGGGTCGGATAAAAAATCGGCGCGTCCCAGTAATGCTCAAACCCGGCTTCCGCCCGGTCGACGTTCCACCACAGCGTCCACAGGTTGAACAGCGTCACCGTCTCCACCGGGTCGGCCCCCAAGGGAAGATGCGTGGTCCACGACGGCGCGAGCGGCCAGGTCGCGGCCACGGCCAGGACCCCGAACAGCAGCCATTCGCCGAGAAATTTCCAGGCCGCGACGCCAGAGGAGCGGACCCGCTCTTTTAAAAGCCTCATCATGCAGGATGAACTAATCCAGGGGGACGAAAAGAAAACCAGCCAACACAGGAACTTTCCTCATGTTGGCTGTTCGGGGGCGGAGATGCAAGAACGGCCGACGCGGTCATTCGCCGAGGCAGTACAAAAACTTTTCGGTGCGGACATAAATCCGCGGCCCGTCAAACAAAAGATTGCTGCTGAAGCCGTCGGTTTGGTTGATGCCAATTTCGTGATAGTCTTCGCCCGGCTCGAGTACCAACGTCTTGCCGTTCCGCCCGCTGACGAACACCAGATCCCCGGCGACGCTCACGCTCGAAAACAACTCGCCCAGATCGAGCCGCTTGCGGTAAAGCAGCTTGCCCGTCTTGGCATCGACGACATCCAACAGTCCCTTGCGGGTTCCGCCGTAAAGCAGGCCTTTATGGAGTGCGGCGGAGGTCATCCGTTGGTCCCGCGTTGCGGGGGTTTCCCAGATCTGTTCCACGTCGACCGGTTTTTCCAACGAGCCCGGCAGCCGGTAGGCTTTGATTTTGCCCGACTCGTGCGCGTAGATCACGCCATCTTCGACCAGCGGGGAGTTGTCCGAAAGGTCGAAGAGCTTGTCTTTGAGGACGGCACCGTTCGAAGCCCCCACGAGAGCACCCGACGGCGTGACGAGGACATCCTCGCCCGCGATTTGCGTCACCGCGGGCGTTCCGTACTTGTTGGGAAGTTTCGTTCGCCAGATTTCATTTCCAGTGGCGGGATCCAAGGCGGTTAAGTCCTGGAAATGCACGATCAACTTGCCGTCCGCCAACACCGGCGAGGCACTGTGGCCGAAGCCCAGGGGCGCGGCCTCCAGACGCTTGATCCAAACCCGCTCGCCCTGTTCCGTAAACGCGGCGACGACGCCCGTGCCAAAGCAGACATACACCCGTTTGCCGTCGCACACCGGCGTGGCCGCGGCGTTTCCCGCTCCGCCCTGGCGCTCCTTCGGAAACTGCTGCTCATACTCCCGCCAGCGGGTTTCGATCGCCTTCTGCTTTTCCTTGAGCGATGAGAGTTCCTTCGCCTCCGGGTCGGCTTTTTGAACGTCGCGAATCTGGCTCTGGATCTCCCGCCGCTCCTCGTCGAGTTTTTTCTGGGTGGCCTCGATTTCGCGGGTTTTTTGTTCGCCCAAAGCCTCGGCATAACCGGCTTTTTTCTGCCACAGAATCTCCCCCGTTTGCTGATCCACGCAAATCACCGTGGAGGGTTCCGACAACACAAATAACCGCTCATGAGAAATCGCCGGCGAAGCATAAGACCGGCCAGGCAATTCGGTCTTCCAGACGACGTTCGCCTCCTTCGACCAGGTCTTGGGCGGCTGGGCATCGGGGAAACGCCCGGTCCCATCGCCCCGCCATCCGGAATCGCCCTGGACCGGAAACGGAGAAATCATCCAGCACAGAACCAAACCCAGGCAAAATCCTTTGCACGCATCCATTGAGAATTCCAATTCATGTGGGAACACGTCATGGATTGCCACAGCACACGCTGACAATCCTCCTCCTCTCAATTGACCCGAGAGCCCATCCGGTTACGCAGAGAACCACGCCAAATCGATCCCTACCAGGAGCAGGCAGCGCATGTCCAGTTGATGAGTCGTCAGGAAAACAGGTTGCAGCGTTTGGGATTCCCGGTTATCTTTCCGGCCTCTCTCCACTTTATTCCGATCAAACCATTCCTTTCGGTGAAGCCTCCTCGAATGGGGCCGGTCCGCTGTTTGCGCGGCGGCTTAGCATTGAGGGACGGGCGAAAGCTCCATGTTGCGCTTAGGCCTGGTCGATTTCGATTCCTCGCACTCCGTCGAGTTCACCCGCCGATTGAACCAGATCGGCGTGAGCCGCGATCAATGCGTCCCCGGTGCGCGGGTGGTGATGGGTTCGCCCGGCGTCTCGCGGATGTCGCCCGAGCGGATCGCCCCGCATGCGAAATCGCTCTCGGAATGCGGCGTGGAACTCGTGGAATCCCCGGAGCAGATGCTGGGCCAGGTGGACGGCGTGCTCGTCCTTTCCGTTTGCGGAGAAGCCCACCTCGCGGGAGCCCGGCCGTTTTTGGAAGCCGGCGTGCCGGCGTTCGTCGATAAGCCGTTCGCGTCTTCGTGGGCCGATGCGGTGGAAATGGCGGAACTCGCCAGGAAAACGGGCACGCTCGTGTGGAGCAGTTCCGCGCTGCGGTTTGCCGAAGAGGTGCAAATGCTGTCCGCCGGGCCGACGCGATACGGAGCGGTCGAAGGGGTGATGACCTTCGGGCCGGCGATTCGGGCCGAGGAAAATCCGGGCCTCTTACATTATGGAATCCACGCGGCCGAGGTGCTGTTCGCCTTGATGGGACCGGACTGCGAACAGGTCTCGTGCCTGCACCGGCCCGAGGTGGATCTGGTGACGGCCGTTTTCCCCCACGGCCGGCTGGCAAGCCTGCGGGGATCGCGGTCGGGAAGCCGGGCTTATGGATTCACGGCCTTTTGCGAGCAGGGCGTCGTGCACGAACTCGTTTCCACGCGGTTCGCCTATCGAAATCTCTGCCGGACGATCGTGGAGGCGTTTGAAACCGGCCGGCCCGCGGTGCCGATCGAAACCACGCTCCGCCTCATTCGTTTCTTGCTAGCCGCCCGCGAAAGCGAACAAGCCGGCGGCAGGTTTATTCCTCTGAAGTCATGACTCA
This sequence comes from uncultured Planctomycetaceae bacterium, assembly GCA_963815195.1. Lineage (GTDB taxonomy): Bacteria > Planctomycetota > Planctomycetia > Planctomycetales > Planctomycetaceae > CAWAVN01. Next base: position 193,414 of record CAWFGE010000020.1, on the reverse strand, counting down.
CGACGCACGTCATCTCTCACATCACCAAGCACTCTCTTCTCTCAAACGCAATCGCGACAAGGAGGTCGCCATGATGTTTCGCCGACTGTCTCCGATGCTGTCTCTCGCCTTGCTGTTGTTCGCCTGCCGCCCGCTGACGGCCCAGGAGTTTCGGATTTATACCCGGGTTTACGATGCCGGGACGGCGCAGAACGGCCGGCCCGCGATGATCGGAAGCAGCTTGTCGCTGTTCCACGCGGGAAAAGTTTACGACCACGTGGAGAACGAGCAGGAAAGCGAAGTCATTATTTTCGAGCCGGCTCATCTGCGGTTCACGATTCTGAGCACCTCCCGCGGATTGGCCACGACGGTGCATTTCGATGAAATCAAGCGGAAGCTCAAACTGGCCCGGAACGTCACCACCGAGCACATCGCGGGCTTGCTCCAGCGGCAGCCGCCGGTCTCCGACGCCGTCATTGCCAAGCTCCAATTCCCGATCGATCCCAAGTTCCACGAATCGTTCGACCCGGCCAAGCAGAAGCTCGTCTGCTCCAGCCCGCATCTGACATACAAAGTGAACTGCGTGAAGGTGGACGAACCGAAGACGGCCGAGTTTTATTTGAGCTACGCCGACTGGATCGCCCGGTTGAACTATGTGCTTCATCCGCAAGCCCTGTCTCCGGAATCCCGGCTGGCATTGAACGAGCATCTCCGCGCACATCAGCAGATGCCGGTGCAGGTGGACCTGGAATCCAGCATTGGAATGCCGATCCATTTGCGGGCCGAGCATCAAATCCATTGGAAGCTCGATTCCACGGACCGCAGTTTGATCCACGAATGGGAATCGCTGTTGAAAAGCGACACGACCCGGCAGGTCACGTTCCAGGAATACCAGCGAACGCTGCTCATCAGCCATAACGACCGGTAAGTCAGCGTGCGCAATTCTGCGCGTTTGGAATCGCCAGAAATCATTTAAGATTTTGAACGACTCGACATAACCACGGGGCTTACGCGGGCACCGACCGCAGGTTGGTCTGCTCGCCTTTTTGTCCCCATGTTGAAGTGATTTTCTGGCTCTTCCGGCGAATCGGGGGGCGGACGCTGCGATCGTTTGTATGATGATCAACCACGGATTTTACCTCCCCCAGGGGAGGTGAAAGAGCGCGGACACGAAATTCTTTCACACCATCGTCGTTCCCCCTGATGATCCGGAAGAACCGATTTTCTTCACGTTCCTTATCGGGTGAAAGATTTGTGGCCGTTGCTGCTTTGTGGCCGTTGCTCCTTTGTGGCCTTTGCCCCTTTGTGGCCGTTGCTCCTTTGTGGCCGTTGCCCCTTTGTGGCCTTTGCTCCTTTGTGGCCTTTGCCCACAAAATAATTCGCGGACTTTCCCCCTGTTCCCTTGGAAATCGTCCTCGTTTCGGGGACAACTCTGGAAAGGCGAATGGATCGCCGATCGTTTGAGGCTGGAGTGAAAACGTGTCTTCCTGGCGATTGGGGACTTTCTCGATGAGAACTCGAATCCTGTGCGGATTGGTGTTGGTGTTGGCGTGGGGGCAAATGGGAATGGCGGCAGGGCCCGAGCCTTTGAAGCTTTGGCCGGACGGAGCCCCCGGAGCGGTGGGCAACGAGCCCGCGGATATTCCCGAACTGCGGGTGTATCTCCCGGAAGAGGCCCAAGCCACGGGAGCGGGAATTGTGATCTGCCCGGGCGGCGGCTACGGGGCGCTCGCGATGGATCACGAAGGGCATCAGGTCGCGAAGTGGCTCAATCGCATCGGCGTGGCGGGGTTTGTTTTGAAGTACCGCCTGGGCCGGCGGTATCAGCATCCCGCGCCGCTCCAGGATGCCCAGCGAGCCATGCGCTACGTCCGGGCGCACGCCAAGGAATGGAAGATCGATCCGCACCGCTTGGGCATCATGGGGTTTTCCGCGGGCGGGCATCTGGCTTCGACCGTGGCGACCCATTTCGACGCGGGCGACCCGAACAGCGACGATCCCATCGAGCGCGAAAGCTGCCGGCCCGATTTTGCCGTGCTGTGTTATCCGGTCATCAGCTTTACGGAATCCTTCGGACATTCGGGGTCGAAGCGGAACTTGCTCGGCCCAAATCCCGATCCGAAACTCGTCGAGAATCTTTCGAACGAAAAGCAAGTCACGGCCGAGACGCCGCCGACCTTCTTGTTCCACACCGGCGCCGACGCCGGCGTCCCCGTGGAAAACAGCCTGGCGTTTTACCAGGCCCTGCGGAAAGCCAAGGTCCCGGCCGAATTGCACATCTATCAAGACGGGCCCCACGGCGTGGGCTTGGCCCCCGGCCGGCCCGGGCTCTCCACCTGGAAGGAGCGCCTCGCCGATTGGCTCAAGAACTCCGGCTTCCTCAGCGGCCCGGTCAAACGCGCGGCGGTCGGCGGCACCGTCACCGTGGACGGAAAACCCATCGGCTTCGGGAGCATCACGTTTGTTTCCAAAACCGTTCCGAACGCCCCCGCCGCCGTCGCCCGCATCCGCAACGGCAAGTATCAACTGGCGGAAAGCGAAGGCCCGGTCGAGGGACTCAATGAAGTCCGCGTCTGCAACCTCGGCTCTGTGGAACCCCGGCCTACGATTGAAGACGTGGAGGTGTTTGAAGTCTCCGAAGATACCCTCCAAGGCGCCAGAACCATCGATCTCAATTTTCGCGTCCCCTAGCGAAACCTCGTGCAAAATCTGCAAGGGCGTACTCAAATCGGGCGGTCGCGGATGTCGTGTTCGATTCCGCGGGCGCCCTTTTTGAATTCGGTGACGCTCGGGCCCCCATTCCGAAGCTCGTTGGAATGCCGAGGACAGTTATTTGGCGATCGATGCTTAACAATTCGCCGCGTTTGTGGTTTGATAGGAGCACTCGATGTGTTGGAGGGGGACGCGGCGGCGATCCGGCGCGGTCCGTTTATCTCGTACGAATTTGACCAAAGGACGGCAGGCGATGAAAACGGTGGCGATCGTCGGCGGAGGATTCAGCGGAACGATGGCGGCCGTCAACCTGGCCCGGCTGAGCAACACTCCGCTGCACGTTTTGCTCATCAATTCGCGGTATCCGTTGGGCCGGGGCGTGGCTTACGGGACGAATCGGCTTGAGCACTTGCTCAATGTCGCCGCGCGAAACATGTCCGCGGTGCCGGATCATCCCGACCATTTTCTGGATTGGCTCAGAACGCGGGTGGAATACCGCGACCTGCCCGAACCGCAGCTCCGCGAGACGTTCGCTCCCCGGCGGGTGTACGGCGATTATCTGCGCGGGCTGCTATTGAATTATCTGCATCCCATCGACGAGCACCACCCGGCGACGGTCACGGTCATCGAAGATGAGGTCACCGACATCGCCGCCGAGGAAGACGGTCGCGCCGAAGTCCTGCTTCAAAGCGGGGCCAGCCGGCGTGCGGATCGCGTGTTGCTGGCCACCGGGAACCAGCCGCCCGCGGCGATCGGCGGGGAGGGCCAAGCGTTCTCGCACGCGGTCTACTGTGCCGACCCCTGGCAGGACTGGCAAAAGAAGCTCCCGCCGGCCGGGAAGGACATCGTCGTGCTCGGCACGGGACTGACGATGGTGGACGTGTTTCTCACGCTGTCCGAGCTGGGTTGGCCGGGACGATTGGTGGCCGTCTCCCGCAACGGCATGGTCCCCCAGTCGCACTTCCGCGGCATCGAATATCCCGACTTCCTTCCCGAGAATCCCGAAGAGCTGCCTTTGGAGCAGCTCGTCGAATTGCTCGAGGACCATTGCGAGCGGCTCCGGCGGTTGGGCGAAAATCCCGGACTCCTGGTGGATCGGCTCCGCCCGTTCACGCAGCGGATCTGGCAACGGCTTTCCGTGGAGGAGAAGCGGACGTTCCTCAGCCGGTATGCGGCCCGGTGGAATGTCATTCGCCACCGCATCGCCCAGCCGATTCACCAGCGGCTGACCGAAGCCATCACCGAAGGCAGGCTCCGCATCGTCAAAGGCAACGTCATTCAATTAGAAGACCAAGGCGAGGACGCGGGCGTGGTCTGGGAAGACCGCACCGGCGAGAAGCACACGCTGCCGGGCGGTCTGATCATCAACTGCACGGGGCCGTGCGCGGGGTTTTCGGGAACCCAGGTGCCTTTGTTTCAAAACCTGCTCAATCGCGGCCTGATTCGCCCGGACGAATTGGATCTGGGCATCGACATCGGGGCGGATTTTGCAGTGATCGACCGCGCAGGCGCGCCTTCGGAGTTTCTATATGCCATCGGCCCGTTGATGAAAGGCACGCTGTGGGAAACCACCGCCGTCCCGGAGCTTCGCGGCCAGGCGATGCGGGTGGCCCAGATCATGCTGGAAGAATCCGTCCCCGCCGAGCCCGGCCGCGATTACCGCATGTCCGTCGAGGAAGAGCACGTCATCGAATACTACATCTGATCGCGAAACGACTGCGGTGGATTCTCCGTGGTCCCCTTGTTTCGTCGCGGGTGGAACGTTATTCAACAGAATTCGCTTAGGATCGCTCGATCAACAATTGCCCGATTCATTAGCCGCAGGCGGGCACCGCCCGCAGGGTGGTCCGCCCCGGTTCATGGGAAGAACCGGACACGAGCGCGTTCCGGCTGATATTTAGACAGTTATTTCTCGAATGGTCCTTACCGTTTGAGGATCAAGAAGTGAAAGGCAGGGAGAACACCATGCGGGAATGGGTAGTATTCGTCTTGTTGGCCGGGATGATCGGGTGCCAAGGCAAGCCGGCGGAAGAGACCGCGAAAACGGGTTCGGCGACGCAGGAATCGGCGGGCAATCATCCCGAGGTCCCGCAGCCGAGGCAACCGGCCTTCAAGCCGCTGGCTCCGCCCACGAAAGCGGAAATCGACGCCGGCTGGATTGAGTTGTTCGACGGGAAAACGCTGTTCGGCTGGGAACCCGACGACGCCGGAAAGCCCGAGGCCGTCAATTGGACGGTGAAGGACGGCGTGATCACGGCCGACGCCGGCAACATCGGTTTGCTGATGACCTATGTCCCGTTTGCCGATTATGAGTTCCGCTGCGAATACCGCCTCGCGAAAGACGGCAACAGCGGCGTGTTTTTGCGGACGATCCCCAACCCCAAGGACCCTAAGGTGGATTGCTACGAACTCAACCTCTGCGAAAACCACGAGGACTTTCCCACCGGCAGCCTCGTCGCCCGGAAGAAAGTCCCGCAACCGCTTTTGAACGACAACCAATGGGTGCCCGTGCACGTCAGGGTGCAGGGTCCGCGAATCCAAGCCAGCTTCGGCGAGGAAGACGTTCTCGACTTCACCGACACATCCGAGCACGTCCGGTTGTCCGGGCGGATCGGCCTGCAGAAGAACGCAGGCAAAATCGAGTTCCGGAACATCGCCCTCAAACCCTTGGGAACGAAGCCACTTTTCAACGGAAAAGATCTCGGCGGTTGGCATGTCGTGCCTGGCTCCCAAAGCCAGTTTGACGTGGACAGCGGGGCGATCCATGTGAAAGATGGATTGGGCTTTCTGGCAACCGACGGCACCTGGGGCGATTTTGTGTTCGAGGCGCAGGCGATGACCAAAACCGACGGTTCCAACAGCGGGATTTTCTTTCGCGGCCTGCCGGGCGAAGAAGGCCAGTCTATCAACGGCTACGAACTCCAGGTGCAGAACGCGGCCAATCCAAAGGACTCCAAGGAATACCTCGGCGACCGCACCGGGGGGATTTTCCGCCGGGCCGCGCCCCGCGAGGTCGTGTCCAAAGATCACGAATGGTGCAATCTCACGCTGGTCGCGGCCGGCCCGCGGTTTGCGACGTGGGTCAATGGTTATCCGGTCGCCATTTGGGAAGACGACCGCAAACCGGATGAAAACCCCCGCCGGGGCCGGCGCCTCAAAGCCGGGCACATCAGCCTGCAAGGCCACGATGAGACGACCGACGTGGAATACCGCCATCTCGAAATCGCCCCCTATCCGAAGTAGCCCCGTTCTCGCAAGCACGCGACACGTTCGGGGACTTCTCGAAGAGCCGCGCACGAAGTAAGCGGCTGTTCGAGTCCGCTTACTTCGTGCGCGGCTCGTTTTGCGTCCGTCACGAGACAACCCCGTTACCAGAACAGCGTCATGTCCGGCGCAGGGCATGTCGCCTTGGCCGGGCGTGGGCAGGGCCAATTCCACGGTCAGGCCCGCTTTCTGGAGGTTGATGATCTCCGGCTTCAGGGCACCGGCGGACTCGCCAATCGCGACGCGGCGGACGAGGGGCAACGCGTAATCGTTTCCATTCCGGCCGACGGTTTGAGCGAGGGTGCCGTCGCTGAGCTTCACGTAACTGCCGATCGGGAACAGCGTCTGGATCTGGAGCAAGGCCTCGACCGGTTCGCGGTCCAGGATGCCGTTTTTCACCATGTAGAATAAGCTCTCCATCGCCGCATACGGCATGAGCGCGGGACGATGCGGCCGCTTGGCGACGAGGGCCGAAAAAGCGCTCGCGGCTCCCAGGATCAGCGAGAAGTTGTGGAGGCGTTCCCGCTTTCGCCCGCGCGGGTAGCCTTGGCCGTTCGGCTGTTCGTGCACCTGGTAGCAGACGCGGGGAATCACGCCGGGCAAGCCTTCGATGTGCTCGAGCATGTCCATCGTGTAAATGGGGTGCTTTTTGATTTCGAAGAACTCCTCATCCGTGAGTTTGCGGGGCGAGTTGCGGATCGGCTCCGGCACGCGGATCATGCCCCAATCGTGAACCAGCCCGCAAATGCCGATCGTGCTCACGCTATTTTCGCCGTAGCCCATTTCCGCCGCCATCGCCATCGCCAACACCGCCATGTTGACGCACTGCCGCGACAAATGCGGATCCTGCCCGGCCTCCGCGGCCACGGAGACCACCCTGTCCGTGTCTTTCGTCATCGCCGTCAGATACTCGGCGGTGAGCGTGACGATGCTCTCGTAGGCGGGCTGCGCTCCGGAAGCGACTTGTTTCATCATGTCCGCCAGGGCTTTCGCGGACTCGCGGTGCGTCGCCATCAACTGCTCGCGGGTCTTCTGATTGTAGGCGTAGCAACCGTGCAGCACCGTCGTCTCATGCAGGGACATCGCTTTGTCGCTGACAAACAGCCACCCGTGATCGAGGGTCGCCTCCAGCCGGCTCGTTGCGTCGCCGTCCAGATGGATGAAGGTCTCGTCTTCGGCGGGCGTGCACAAGGCCAAAGCGTCTTCGGGCTGAAGCATGAGCGGTGTTTGCTTTTGCTCGTTGAGCCGATCGAGAAACTCCTCGGTGACGGTTTCCCCCGCGGACAACACCAGCGATCCGCGGTCGTCGTGAATGTCGAAGCCGGCATTGCGCCCGACGATCAGTTGGTCCGCGTCAACGGCCAATGTTTCCGGGAAAGGCAAAGTTTGAGCGGTCATTGAGCGGCGTCGGGTTGTGCGTCCAAGGAGATTGCGGTGCGGGCCGACCTCTGCGAAGTTCTCGGCGGAAACGCCACCGGTCTGCAGCGACGGGACCGGATGGACGCAATGGGAACTCAAGCAATCCTAATACTCAATCCGCGCATGTGCGCTGGATTTTTGAGAGATCTCCAAAATCTCCCCGGCGTTTACTTCCTGGAGTTTCCGGCCTGACGAACAATGACACACTGGCGGGATTTTTTCCCACAGGGACGCAAACGCGCGTGGAGGAAACGCATCATTTTTTCCGGGCGGGCTTTGGCCGAGTCGCCGACTTCGGGCGCGGTGTGGTAAGATGGCAACATGCGTCGGAAGCGTTTCGTTCGTTCAAGCGATGAGGTTTGTTGTGATTCGTTGTTTTCAGTTGTTGGCCGTGCTCGGATTGATCTTGGGGGGGATCGATTTTGCCGAGGGGGCGAAGCCGAATTTCGTGTTCATCCTGCTCGACGATGCCGGGTATGGAGATTTCTCCTGTTACGGGCAGACGAAATTCCAGACGCCGAACATCGACCGCCTGGCCCGCGAGGGGAAACAGTTCACGCAGCACTATTCGGGCAGCACGGTGTGCGCGCCGACGCGGTGCTCGTTGATGACGGGCTATCACACCGGGCATTCGTTCGTTCGCGGGAACAAGGAAGTCAAACCCGAAGGCCAGCAGCCGATTCCCGCCGAGACCGTCACGCTGCCGGAGCTTTTGAAAAAAGCGGGCTACGCCACCGGGGCGTTCGGCAAGTGGGGCCTGGGTTCGCCGGGCTCCGAAGGCGACCCGGTGCATCAGGGATTCGACGAGTTCTTCGGCTACAACTGCCAGCGCGAGGCCCACAACTATTACCCGAACCACTTGTGGCATAACCTGGAAAAGGTCCCCTTGGACGGCAAGACCTATTCGCACGACCTGATTATGGACCAGGCGCTCGCGTTCATCAAAAAACATCAAGACGGGCCGTTCTTTTGTTATTTACCGGTCACGATTCCGCACGCGGCGATGCATTCGCCGGAAAAGTATGTGGCCCCGTTCCGCAAGAAGTTTGCCCAGTTCGACGACAAAGTCGGCAATTACGCGGGACCCCTGGTCAAAAATCCCATCGCGGGTTTTGCGGGGATGATGACGCACGCGGATGAAGACGTGGGCCGGTTGCTCGATTTGCTCCAGGATCTCAAAATTGACGAGAACACTTTGGTCATGCTCAGTTCCGACAACGGTCCGCACCTGGAAGGCGGGCACGATCCGGAGTTTTTCGACAGCAACGGCCCGTTTCGCGGGTTCAAGCGGGATGTGTACGAAGGCGGAATTCGCAACGTGCTCTTGGCCCGCTGGCCCGGCAAAATCGCCCCCGGGACGCAGACCGATCTGATCTCCGCCCATTGGGACATCCTGCCGACGTTGTGCGATCTGGCCGGGGTGACTCCGCCTGCGGACATCGACGGCCTTTCCCTCGTGCCGACGCTGCTCGGACATCCGGAACAGCAGAAGCACCACGATGACCTCTACTGGGAGTTCCACGAGCGAGGCGGCAAGCGGGCGGTGCGGTTCGGCCCTTGGAAAGCCGTGCAACTCGACCTTCAGAAAAACGCGGACAGTCCGATTGAACTTTACAATTTGGACAGCGACCCCGGCGAAACGAAAAACATCGCCGGCGAGCATCCCGAACAGGTGGCCAAAGCGAAACAACTCTTCCAGAAAGCCCACACGCCGTCGGCCCTCTGGCCGATCCGCTCGTTGGGCGAAGGCCCGGCAAAAAAGGGCCGATAGACCAGCCGCTCAAGTGCTCCGGGGCACTGGCATTCCGGGAGTGGCTTGGCTAGCATACTTTTTCCGACTCTGGCTGTGAGACGTTTTTGAATACACACGGAGATTTCCCGACGATGGCCGCAACCACGTTGCAACCCCGAACCGAACCCGAAAACCTGGTGATGGTGCTCTATCCCTCCATTGCCGCCGACTTCCCCGGACAGGTCATCGGCCGGATGATGACGCTGATCCCCTTGCCGTTTGTGAGCCACGCCTCGTTGCCCGCGTCCTTGCTGGGGCTGGTGTTGTTGCCGATCAATCTTTTGTTGATTACTTTCGCGGCGCTCGGGGGATTGGGCGGATATTTCATGTTAAAGGCGTTCGGCGAACGTTACGTGCTGACGAATCGTTCGATGCAAATCTGGAGTTCCATCGGGGCGAGGCTGATCGGGGAAGTGCCGCTGGCTCAAGTCGCCGGAATCGAAATCGAGCAACACAACGGCCAGGAGTTTTTCCACGCGGCCGACCTCAAGGTTCTGGATGCGGGCGGGCACACGGCCCTGACGCTCGCGGGAGTTCCCCGGCCCAACGTGTTCCGCCAGACCATTCTGGAAGCCCGCGACGCCCGCAACCAGGTCGAGGCGGCCCTGACGACCATCGGCTCCCGCGCGGCCCGGTGAGAGCCGCGCACGAAGTAAGCGGTCTCCGGTGAGAGCCGCGCACGAAGTAAGCGGTCTTGCGATCTCTGAATTCAAAAAACCGCTTACTTCTTGCGGCTCTAAAGAAATGAAAATCCTTTTCCGAGTTTTTGGGAACGACTGACATGGAATGAACAAATGCGGAACGGCCCGACCGTTTTGCGAAGATTTCCGAAACCGGACCGTTCGTGCCGGGGTATTCGGGAAGAGGCACCGCGAAAAACGTGCGCGCTTGTTTCCCGCGAGACCGGATTCGGGTTTTGCAATCCCTTTCTCACACACGATTTACGACTTGATGCACTTCGTATTTTCCCTCTGACGAAGGACAACCAATCCCATGAGATGTGCCCATTCATTTCGCTGGGGCGGCATGTTTGCCCTCCTCACGTTCGTGGCCGCGACTTTTGTGCAGGCACCCGCGTTGCGGGCGGACAGCCTGCCCAGCGCCCGCGTGCTGCCTTCGGATGTTTACGTCTACTTCAGCGTTCCCAGCGTGACGGAATTTAAGGCCCGCTGGCAGAAAACCCAAGCCAGCAAGATTCTAACCGATCCCGCGTTCGCGGATGTTCGCAAACAAATCGAAGACGTCATCGAAAAAGCCACCCGCGAATTCGAGACCCAGAGCGGGATGAAGGTCAAGGATCTCTTGGAGATTCCCACCGGCGAAGTGGCGGTCGCCTTGATGAAGCCGCCCCGGGAAAAATTAGCCGCGGTCGCGTTTTTGGACTTCGGAAAAAGCGAAGACACGGTCGACAAGCTCCTCGCCAAACTCGAAGACGCGATGGACGCCCAAAACGCCGACCGAAAGGTCCAAGAATACGAAAAGACCCGCATCGTGGTGTATACGATGCCCAATGCCGCCGAGGAAAAAGGCCCGATCAAGTCGAGCTTCTGTTACTTCGTGAAAGACACGCAGCTTGTGGTCGGCTCGCATGTCGCGGCACTCGAATCGGTCTTGTCCCTCTGGGGCGGGAAGTCCACGCGGACGTTCGCCGACAACCGCGTTTTCAAATCCATCATGGAGAAGTGCAAGACGGACAATCGCGAGCCGATTTATCAATGGTTCGTCAATCCCATCGAAGCCTTGAGAGCCGCCGTGACCGCCGGCGCGGAAGGCAACCCGAAAGCCGCGATGGCCTTGGGCTTTCTGCCGCTGTTGGGCCTCAATGACTTTCGCGGAATGGGCGGGGCGGGCGACATGGCCGTCGACGGATTTCGAAGGCGTCTCCAAGACCATGTTGTACGTCGATCAGCCTCCGCAGGGCCTGTTGAACATGTTCCATTTCCCGCCCGCGGATTTGACCCCGCCCAAATGGGTCGGCGAAAAAACCCAGGCTTACATGGCGGCCAACTGGGACGCGAACGGAGCCTACGACGCCGTGGAAACCCTGGTCGATACCTTCCAAGGGGCCGGGGCGTTGGAGCGGATGATCGACGACCTGGCCCAGCGGCAGGGCGGACCGGGAATCCACATCAAGAAAGACATTCTCGATCAGCTCAACGGACGGATTTATGTCGTCAACCAGGGGGTGGAAGACTTCGAGAAACAACAAGTTCCCAGGCTGCTCGTGTCCGTCGGCGTCCGCGACGCCAAGAAGACGCGGGACTTCATCGCCAAGATCCTCAAAACTCAAGGCGTCCCTGCCGAGACCCGCAACTTCCGCGGCGAGACCATCGTGGAATTCGACACCGGCAACGCCGATACCAAGGCCGCGATTTGCGTGTTCAACGATTCGTTGATGATCACCACCGACATTCCGCTGCTCGAGCAGGTGCTCCGCGGCGACCGCACGCAGAAACCGCTCGCCGAATCCGCGGATTACCGCCAACTCGCCAAGACGTTTCCCGAAAAAACGTCGATGCTGAGCTTTCAGCAAACGGACGAGCAGATGAAGCTCCTCTACGAGCAGCTTCGCAAAGGCAACCTGAAACAGGCGACCGAGGACGTTCCCGAAGAGGTCAAGAACGCCCTCAGCAAGCTGCCGCCGTTCGAAGCCTTGAAAAAGTATCTGCCGATCAGCGGGAGCTACACCATTCCCGACGACAACGGCGTTCTGTTTGTGAACGTCAGCGAAATGCGGAAGTAACCCGCGCTTTTCGCACTGCAAAAAATAAATCGGGGGCCCGAAAATCGACGTTTTCGGGCCCCCGTTTTTTGCCCTTGGACGAGCGGATTAGGCCGACTTCAAATCGAAGTCGAAGGTTTGGGATTCGTCGGGTTTGACGGTGCGTTTGAGTTCCGATTCTTTGTTGTATTTCTCGGGCACCAATTCTTGGGAAGGTTTGGCGCTCTCGCCCGATTCCTCGGAGCCTTCGCCGGCCGGGGCTTCTTCCGCGCCGTCTTCGGTATTGACGCCGGTGATTTTCCGGGCGGTGCTGATGCGGACGGTTTTTTCGCCGGGCGTCACGCCGCTGACTTGGGAATCGAACCGCAGGGTATAGCGGCCGCTGGCGTTGGTCACGCCAGCGGAGAATTGGCCCTTGGAACTTTCAAACACGACGACGGCGTGGGGCAGCGGTTTTCCATCCAAAAGCACGGTGCCCGAGACCTGCACCAAATTGACGGAATCATAATTCATCTGCGGAGACGTGTTGCATCCCGCGAACATCACGGCCGCCAGGCAGCCGCAAAGAAAGAAAAGCAAGTTTTTCATAAGAGTCGTTCCGATGAGAATTAAAGTAAGCTGTATTGAGGAATCGCGGAAGGCGGCCGCCGCCCGGCTTTGTGGAGTTTGGGGTTGTTCCGCGTAACCGGGAGGCTTACGCCTCCCGCTCGCCTTGACGGTTTGAGTCTTAGAATTCGCCGATCACTTCGCCGCCCCTTCGCGAGCCGAGGGCGTGGTAGGTGTTGAGGTTGATGTTTTCGGAGATGAACCGCACGGAGCCGTCGCCCAAGGTAAAATGGGCGCCGCCGACGTGGTAGCTTCCGAAGGCCATTTCCATAATATGGCCGTCTGCTGTCGGATCGAGCCGGCTGTTGATTTTCGGGCCGGTGGAGCCCAGGCCTTCGCTGTATTCGGTGCCGCCTTTTCCGCCGGGGTTCCAGCCTCCTGTTTGCGGAGAGCCGACAATCCAGACGTCCATTTGCTGGCCGTCCTTGCTATAGGTGTCGGTGTAGGTTTCGCCGAGCATGATGGTGTTGGTCAATCCGTCGGTGACATCGCGGAAGCGGATGCTGCTGCACCCGTAGAACATCCCGTTGAGAGGAACTTGCTCCAAGGACATCGCCCCGGACGGCGCACCGGCGGGAATCGTGCTCGCATCATCCGAATAGATGTTGGAGCCGGCACAGGCGCGGTAGCTGGCCGCGGCCCGGTGGGGAATGCCGTTGTTGTCGCGCTGCGGCTGCATGGCCATGCTCGGGCAGATATAGATCGACATCAGCGTTCCGGCGGCGGCTTCGTTGGGGGAGCCATCAGAATCCCAGTTGCCCGCGCCGCCTTCCTGAAAAATCAAGGTTCTGTAGACGTTGCCTTGCTCGATTTGCGGGAGCAGCATCGCGGTCCACAAGGCCTCACGGGCGTCGAACCCGAACGGGAGCACGTTAAAGGTCTGGTGGTAGTTGTGCAGAGCCAAACCGATGTTCTTCAGATTGTTTTTGCAACTCGCGCGGCGGGCCGCTTCGCGGGCCTGCTGAACTGCGGGCAACAAGAGGGCGATCAAGATGGCGATAATGGCAATCACCACCAACAGCTCAATCAGGGTAAAGCCAATGCGTTTGGCGGGACGAGGTCTCGCGGACATGGTTCCTTGTTCCTTTGAAAGCGTAAAACGGAAAAAAGGGTATGGCGGAGCGCACGTTGAGCGCAGAATCTCCACGGAAATTGACCCGATGGAGAGGAAAGTGTCAGCATCGTGAGACAGTGCTCAACGCAATTTCGATGGCCCGATGGAGGGGATCTGCACTCGGGAGGGCAGAACCAAACGTTGTTCGATAAGCGTTCCTACACGTTCGCTATGGTTCAAGCGGGGACGGCAGCCGGTCGGATTCACGGCTCGTCTCAGGGAATGAGTTCTCGGGAACGAGGCCGCTTGGGGCCTTCTATTCATGCCAGTGTAGCCGGTGAAATCGAGATTGCTACTCGAGTTTGATGAGTTAACTGTGAAGAATTGATGAAGCGCAAAGCCTACAGAACAAGGGGAATGGCGGGATTCGCGCATCAGAATCGGATGATGTCCCGAAGCCGGTTTTCGCGGGCAGAAGACGTGGTGCAACCGCGGCAAGCGTTAGGTCCTGGAGCGGCTTGCAAACACCTGCCGGGCGCAGCCGGAGGCGATGATGTACAACGATCACGACAACGATCGGTCGTTTCCGCCCCGGCGAAATCATTTTGGGAGGCGGCTGCGGGGCGAAAAGCCCGACCAACTCGTTCGGGCGAGCAACCTGGGCTCAGCGCTGTCGCCCGCTTGCTCGCTCGAAGAACAAAACCCGCGTGAGGTTTTCCCGTCGCATCAGCAGGGGAGAACCCTCAGCCTCAGATGTCATTAGATGTCATGTCTTGACGATCGAGATTTTTATCTCAATAATCAAGATCAACTCTCATTTTTCATTGCGTTCGTTTTGACAGAAACTGGCGCTTCTCTCGCCAACTTCTGATTTCGATTCCTGTTTCCACAATCCATATCAATATCCGCATCCCATTTCGACCGGCGCGACTCGTGTCGGGCGACTGTATTTGTTGGGTTGATGCTTTCGTTTTGTATTATTTCCGGGAGCGGTTGTTTGGGACTGCTCGATTCTTTTTGTGGAGGGCGTTCGAGATGTTCAATCGAAGGTGGAAACGCAGCGGGTTTACGTTGATCGAGCTGCTCGTGGTGATCGCGATCATTGCGATCTTGATTGCCTTGCTTCTGCCGGCGGTCCAGCAAGCCCGGGAAGCCGCCCGGCGGAGCCAGTGCAAAAACAACCTGAAGCAGTTAGTGCTGGCGCTGCACAACTATCACGACAACTATCAGTCGTTCCCGCCCGGCAAAGTCACTTTGGGATCCTGCTGTGGGACGAAAAGCGGGACCAACTGGGCAATTTCCATCCTGCCGTTTATGGATCAGGCCCCGCTGTATAAGCAGTACAATTTCAACCGCTACAACGAGGACTCCGCGAACCAGGCCGTTCGCCAGACAAATCTGGCGGTGCAGAATTGCCCCTCGGACGTCAACGCCGGCCAGGTGATGAAGCCCGAAAGCGGACCGGGGAGCGGCTTGCTTTACCGCATGAGTTCCTACCGCGGCGTGGGCGGAAAAACCGATTCCAATGGACGATGGTTTGACAGCGGGCAAGGCTCCCTTGTCGGCAGTTGGAAAGGAGTTCTGCATGCCATCGGCAATCCTTACAAATTGGGTCCCGAAAGCATGAGAGATATTACGGACGGTCCTTCCAACACGCTGGTGATCGGCGAATATCACACGCAAACGCATCCGCGGCGGGGGACGTTCTGGGCCTACAGCTACACCTCCTACAATTCCTCCGACGTCACGTACAATCAGCCGCGGACGCTGATCGCCGATTACGACCGCTGCGTGAGCATAGGCGGGACGGGCGGCGCCGATGCCTGCAAACGCGGTTGGGGTAGTTTTCACGTGGGGGGGATCCAGTTCGCCCTCGGCGACGGCTCCGTGCGGTTTATCAGTGTGAACATCAACACAAATATCCTGGGGAACCTGGCCACGGTCGGCGGCAACGAAGTCGTCGGGCAGTTTTAGATCGCCTCTTCGCTTTCATCACTCTCCGCCCGGGTTTCGCTTCGCGGAACTCGGCATGCGGAGTGATTCTCGTCATTCATTCGCATTCATTCTACGGGGGTTAAGCCGTGGCTGCTTTTTCATTGAAGTTCCTCTTCACGGCATTCGCTTTGCCGATGCTTCTCGTGTTCTCGGGCTGCGGCGGGGACGATGTGCCGACCGCTCCGGTGTCGGGGCGGGTGACGATGGATGGGAAACCGCTCGCGAACGTCTCGGTCACCTTCCAGCCCGCTGTCGAATCCAAAAACACCGGCGGCGGCTCGTTTGGCAAGACCGATGCCGACGGGCGATACACGTTGGAGTTCGTCGCGTCGGGCGATTCGGGGGCCGTCGTCGGGCAACATCGCGTTTCCATTTCCACGCCCCCGCCGCCGGAGGCTCAAACGGATGACGCCTTCCTATTCACCGATCCGATCCCCGCCCGTTACAATTCGGCTTCGACGCTGACGGTTGAAGTCTTCGCCGACGGAACCGAGAAAGCGGACTTTGCGCTGACGTCGAAAAAAGATGAGCTCGACAAGCAATAGCATGATCGCGTCAGCCGTTGGGTTTAGGAGCTGCAGGGTGCTCGCTCCGGTTTTTGTGATTTCCCCTGTCTTTCGATGAAGCGGACGTGCGCGTGCCGGTTGATGAGCACACTTGCCCCCAGATTGAGACATGCCATGATCCGGACAGCTTGCATAACTTTTGGGCGGCTTGGCTGCGTTTGGTTCCTCCTCGGTTTGGCCGTCGGATGCGGTGGGGGAACGGAAGAATCGTCGCCCACCGCCGGCGATCCCGCGGAGCAGATCACAAAAGCCGGCGGCCGCCTCGGCCGAGACGCGAAGGGGAACATCGTCCGGGCGGAGTTCTACTCGCTGTCCGCTCCGTCCGAAGCGTTTCAGCCGGTCAAGGACTTTCCCGACTTGGAGAAGGTCATCGTGATCGAGTCCAAGGGATTTGGCGACGAGGCGATGCGGGCGCTCGCGGGTCACGCGCGCCTGAAGCAGTTGGATTTGATTCGCTGTTCCGTCACCGACAAAGGGCTCGCGCACCTTGCCACGTGCCCGGCGATTGAGGAACTCAACTTGTCCCATCTCCCGCTCGACGGGTCGGGCCTCGATGTGCTCGCAAAGCTGCCGAAGCTGGAGACCCTCAAAATCATTCACAACTCGATCACCGCGTCGGGCCTCAAGGACTTGGGCCGGCTCGCCCAACTCCGCCGGCTGTCGTTGGAAGCTCCGAAGCTGCGGCCCAAGGAACTGACGACCTTGGGCGGACTGTCGAAGCTTGAATCCTTGAACCTTCACGGCACTCCGCTCGCCGACGACGATCTGGAATCGATCACCCCGCTCGCCTCTCATCTGACCGTGTTGGAGTTCGACGCCGACAACATCACGGACAAAGGCCTCGCGTCTCTCGATGCGTTTCACAAGCTCACGTCGCTGGCCTTGGTCAACGCGAAGATTACGGACGCCGGCCTGTCCGCCCTTGGCGATTTGACGGGGCTGGAATCATTGAATCTGCGCTACTGCAAGACGTTCACCGACGCCGGGCTGAAAGATGTGGCGGCGTTAAAAAACCTGAAGCGGCTGTCGCTCAATGGGAATGGCGTTGAAGGGCCGGGCCTTAAACATCTCTCGGGAATAAGCGGCCTGCGAACCGTGCAGTTTGACAAGGGCCAGATCGATGTCAAAGCCGCCCGGGAACTGGTGGATGCGCTCCCAGAATGCGAGGTGGAACTCCACGGCACCGATGGTTCGGTCACGGTCATCAAACATCCGTGACCTCGCCACTCTGCCCGGCCGCGTTCGTCAATTGCGACAGTTGGTGGTATACTCCTCCGTAGCTCCATTGATACGAACTTCATGCGGCTTGGGAGGCCATGATGCTGCCATATTATCGCGGTTTGCTCGTGGGTGTGCTCTGCGGACTTTCGCTGCCGGCGTTTGCGGACGAGCCGATCACGCTTTACGGTTCGGCCCGGCAGGAGGCGAAACAAATCTCGCGGGCCTCGCTGGCGGTGCCCCTTTCGCCCGAGGAGTGGAAAGCCACCCAGGCAAAACGGCGGGAGCAATGGCGGGAGATGATCGGCCTGTCGCCGTTGCCGCCGCGCACGCCGCTCGAAGCCACGGTGACCGGAAAGCTCGAGCGCGGGAATTATGTGGTGGAGAAGGTTCACTTCCAATGCGTGCCCGGAGCGTACGTCATCGGGAACCTGTATCGCCCCGCGAAAGTTTCCGAGCGGTTGCCGGCGGTGCTGTATTTGTGCGGCCACTCGCTCGGGAAGATCGCGCCGGATATCAGGCGCATCCCCGCTGGTTCGCGGAGCATGGTTATGTCGCGCTGGTGCTCGATCCGATCCAGTTGGGCGAGTCGCAGGGATTTCATCATGGCACGTATCGCGAGGAGCGCTGGGACTGGCAGAGCCGAGGCTATACGCCCGCCGGTGCGGAGGTCTGGAACGCGATGCGGGCGTTGGATTATCTGGAAACGCGGCCGGATGTCGATGCCGACCGCATGGGCGTCACGGGCCTCAGCGGGGGCGGCGTGATTTCCTGGTGCCTGGGCGCTGCGGACGAGCGTTTGAAAGTCGTCGTGCCGGTGTGCCAGTCCGGGAGCATCGAGCAAGTCGTCGCCGACCGCGCGACCGACGGCCACTGCGATTGCGCGTTCTGGATCAATTACTACCGCTGGTGCTGGCCGGACCTGGGGGCGTTGATCGCGCCCGCGCGTTCCTGATGGCTTCCGGGGCCGAGGATATTTTGTGGCGGCCCAAAGGCTACCGCGATGTGGCGTACCGCATCCGCCGGCAGTATGCCGCGCTCGGGAAGGAGGAACATTTCGATCTCGTCGAAGACCTGACGCCCCACGGCTATACGCCGAAGCTCCGCCGGGCGATTTTTACCTGGTTCAACACGCATCTGAAACACGATCCCACGCCGGTGACCGATGATGTCACCGATTACGTGGAACCCGCGGAAAATCTCCTGGTCTTCGGCGGCAAGCTGCCCGAGCACGATGAGATGAAACAGATCGACAAACTGCTAATCCAGCGGCCGAAGCTGCCGGAGATTTCCGGCAAAGCCGCGTGGCTGTCCCATCAGAAGGCGGCGTTCAAACGACTCAAGGAGATCACGTTTCGGCAAACGGTTTCCGGTGAACCGCCGCGGCTTCGGGACTTCCGGCCGGACGGCAGTTCCCGCGGCAGCACGAATGCCACGTATGTGTTGGATACTTATGACGGAATGCAGCTTGCCGTCAAAACGAAACGGCCCGACAAAGGCCAATGGCCGGAGCCGACGCTGCTGTTCGCCGTCCAGCCCGATGCGCGGAGCACCTTCGCGGGGGGCGGTTCGTCGCGGCCGGCGGTTTCCACAGATCTCGCCACCGCGGCGGTCGAAGTGCGAAACACGGGAGCCAACTCCGTCGGCCCCGGCTATCTGTGGACGGCCCGGCGGACGTATCCGCTTTTGGGGGAGACTTTGGCCGAGCGCCAGGTCAGCGATCTGCTCGCGGCCGCGAAGATCATTCGGAAAGAATCCGTGACCGGCGGGATGGCCGTTTACGGCGACGGCGACACGGCCGCGCTCGCGATTTATGCGGGCCTGTTGGATCCGGACATCCGCGAAATCGTGCTCGCCGATCCGCCGGCGAGCCACGAAGACAACGCCACGCCGACGTTCCTGGGCGTCCTCCGCACGGGCGATCTGCCCCACAACCTGGCCCTCGCCTATCCCCGTTCGATCACCTTTGTCGGCGGGATTCCCGAAGCCTATGCGTGGACCAAACAGGTTTACGAAAAACTGGGAGCCGGCGATCGCATTCGCGTCATCCGGTCGATGCGAGACTGGCAGCCCGCTTCAACGATTAAGAGCAAATGAGAATGAGGTTGGAGGATGGATTATTACTACGAGACTGTCCCATAAGCCTGGAAAATGAGCGGCGCGGCGCTAGCCGCCGGTCTGCGTTAGTGTGCGTGCTCTATACTCGGCCGGCGGCTAGCGCCGTGCCGCTCATATGAATCCCACTGAGGCACCGCGATGAGACTGAGCTTGTTTTCCGTGAGCTACGCCGGGCTATTGGGGGCAGGAGCGGTTGGGACTTTCGGCGTTTCTGGCGAAGGCGGCCGAGTTGGGATATGCGGGCGTGATGCTTGCGGGGAAGCGGCCGCATCTTTCGCCCTTGGATGTCGCGGCCGACGATCTGGCGGCGATTCGGAATCAACTCAAGCAGCACGGCCTTGCCTGCTTTGTCATCGGCGGTTACACGGATTTTGCGCAGATCGCTGCGGCCGAAGTGCCGTATCTGGAAATGCAGATCCAATACGCCCAATCCCTGGCGGGGATGGCGGCAGCGCTCGACTGCTCCGTGGTCCGCATCTTCACGGCGTATGACCGGGACGATGCCGGCCGGCCGGCGGCTTGGAAGAACGTCGTCCAAGCCGCGCAGGAAATCTGCGACCGGGCGGCGGACTTCGGCGTGACGATTGCGATTCAGAACCATCACGACCTGGCGGTGCACACCGACGAGCTTTTGGATCTGCTCGATGAAGTAAACCGGCCAAACTGCAAAGCGGGCTTCGATGCCTGGTCGCCGGCGCTGCGGGGCGAGGATCTCTACGAGGCCGCCCGCAAAATGGCCCCGCACACGGTAATCACCACCAATGCCGATTACGTGCGGATTCCGCGGTTTCGCTACCAGCCGGCGCTCGTCAATTACGCCCGGCAGGAGCCCGACCTGGTCAAAGCGGTGAAGTTCGGCGAAGGTTTCATCGATTACCGGGCGTTCTTTGAGGGGCTGTCGGACGGCGGGTTCGACGGGATCGCCAATTACGAAATGTGCTCGCCCATCCGGGGAGGCGGAGCGATCGAGAATCTCGACGGTTACGCGAAACAGTATCTCCACTGGATGCGCGAGAACGTTCAGGCCGGTTCTTAAAATGCGCCCAGGCCGCCGCCTTGGACTCCGCCCTGAAACGCGCCGCCTCCAACGCCCCCGCCCTGGACTCCGCCGCCTCCAATTCCGCCGCCGCCTTGGACTCCGCCGCCTCCAATTCCACCGCCGCCAGCGCCGCCTCCGCCACCGCCGCCGGTGAAGCTAAAGGTGAACACGTCGGTGATGTTCGAAAAATTCGGCACGGTGGTGAGGCGGACGTAGCGGCGGTCGCCGGAGACCACCGCGAGCGCGCTCAACGTCACGCCTTCGGAGAGCGTGGTGATGAGGGGCTGGTATCCGACGTTCTCGCGGGAGGTGCCGAACTCTTGGGCGGCCCGGCGGGACTCGGCATCCAATCGCCCGACCATTTGCAGCAGGCTCCGGCGGCGAGGCGCGGTCGAGCGGATTCGGGACGCGGGCGACACATCGGCCAGTTCCTCGCGGCGGCCGTGCTCCAGAGACAGGCGGATCACCTGGTCGTCTTCCGCCAATTTCACGGTCAGCTCCCGTTTGGTTTCGCGTTCGGTGCCCTGGTAGCGGACGATGGTCAGTTTCGCCCGCTTGCCCACGACTTCGCCGAACATGTGCCGAATGCGAACGCGGTAAGTTCCCGGCATCCCGAAGGCGCAGACGTATTGCTCGTAGCAGTTTTCCTGTTCGGGGCCGTAGCCGTCGTGCACCAAAGCGCCGCCGCCTATGGTTTGCGGATTCTCGAAGGAACACACCGAGCCGGGGGGTTCTTCCACGAGCAAATCCAAATCCCCCACGCCGTTCCAGGTGAGACGCAACGTTAAGTCCCGCTGCTTCGCCTGGACGAGGGCCGTCCGCATGGCGTCGGCTTCGTCTCGGCGGCCGGCTTTGCGGAGTTCCTCTTCGGCGACGAGGGCCATGTCCTCAGCCTGTTTGTGCAGGGCGTTATGGTCCTTGGTCCAAGCATACATCAACACGCCCGAGATTCCCCATTGGATGGCATCGTAGTCGTTCAGCCTGCGGGCGAGCTTAAGGCCCATGACGTAAGGTTCGGGCCGGGTTTTCGCGACGCGGGACGCCTGGCGGTACATATGGAGCGCGGCCTCTTGGCGATCGAAGCGGGTGAGATACGCAGCCGACATCATCACGTTTTGAAAGTTCAAACCGGACAGGTCGACCGCGGAATAAATCGCCCGCTCGACGTCTTCCTTGGGATAGCCGGCGATTTCCATGCTGAGGGCCAGGACTTCGTACATCCAAGGCTGGGCCTGATTGTTGACGAGGGCCGCCCCGATGCAGGCAATCACGTGGTCGTGCTGTTTGGCGTTGTGCAGCTTGAGCACGATGCCTCGAACGGCGGAAGGCTTCGGCTTACGCTTTTTGAAGTAGTCCTGCCAGATTTCGTCGGGCGTGCCGGCGGAGAGATCCAAAGGCAGTTCCGGTTCGGCGGGTTTTTCGGCCTGGGGCGCAGCAGAAACGGAGCCGGCCTTTTCGGACGGGCTCCGTTTCGGATCGGGTTTTGAAGTTTGCCCAGGTTGGGCAGGCTTCGCATCTTCGGGTTTTACGTCACTTTTTTTTTCAGGGCTTCGACGGCTTTGTTGTCCAGGCGGAAGCCGCCGTCTTGGATCTGGGCGAACCACTGCGGTTGGAAGTCTTCCGGAGCGGTTTGGGACGAGGTTTGATCCAGGATCCGGTTCAAAAGGTTTTCCATTTCGGGATCGGCCGCCCGCCGCCCGCGAGGTGCGGCCTGGCCATTTTGGGCACCAGCCTTGGCGTTCGGGGCTTTCGCTTTCTGAGGTTGGGGCATGGGCTGGGGGGCGATGTTGAACATGCCCATTCCGCCTCCCATGCCGCCCATTCCTCCCATTCCCATTCCGCCTCCCATTCCTCCTCCCATCCCGCCTCCCATCATACCTCCCATACCGCTCATGCCTCCCATGCCGCCCATGCCTCCCATGCCTCCCCCCAACATCATCGAGGCCATCGGCCCGCTCAATACCGGAATGACCAAGTCGCCCACCGGGTAGACCCGCGTGGTGAGTTTTTCGTCCGCGGCAATGATCGTGGTGATCTTCATGACTTCATCGTCGATGATGTAGGTCAGGCCCAAGGGTTCCAGGATGATTTTGAGGGCGCTTCGCAGCGTGATCCCGGAGAGAATCTTGTTGATCGGCTCATCGATGGCCACGCCTTCCTCGGTGAGGGCCTGCTCGTCGATGATGATCGTGATGTCGTTGGCATCGCCGATGAACTCCATCGCGTCTTTCAGCGGCGTTTCGATGAACTCGATGTCCACGCCCCGCGGATTGATGAGCGCGGCTTGGATTTTTTCCTCGGCGGGGCTGTTTTTGTGCAAATCGACCGAGGCCCACTTTTTCCGGCGCTCCGTCAAGGCCCTCCACACCGGAGCCGGCGGCCAAAGGACGGGCGGCTCGTCCGGGAAGGGCACGTGGGAGAGTTCGACTTGATACAGCACTTCCAGAAACTTGTCCGCCCGCAGAGCCCGCAGCCGAAAGGCCCGGTTCAACTGCAAAGCGGCTTCGGACGTAAACAGCGCGGCCGAGGATGTGCCTTCGCCGGGCTGCAAATCGACGGCGGCATTCGCGACGGCTTCCGCTTCCAAAAAGGCGTCGTCGTTGCCATGGTAGCCTTCTTCCATCAGGGCCCGCACCTTGTCGATCAGCCGCTCGAGTTCCAGTTCCTCCTCGCCGGCGAGATCGATCAGCCGCTGTTGGGCTTCGATCGCCGCCTGCCGCTCGGCGAGGGAGATCTGGTTTTGCTCGACCAGCCGCTTGCGGGTTTGCATCTCCAACTGCTTCGACTGCAACCGGCGGAGCAGTTGAGCGCGGGCTTCGGGGATGATGTCGGTGGCATCCTGCACGGCGCCCAATTCGAACTTGAGGGTTTCCAATGCTTCGTCCGGTGCCGTGCGGAACAAGTTGTCGGCTTCTTCGATCGCCTGGTTGACTTCCAGCGTGAGTTGCTGGGTCCGGATATTTTGTGCCTGCACGACATTGGGAATCAGACTTTGACCGGCCGGCGGCAGGGTTTGATCGATACCGGCGGGCTGGCCGAGTTGTTGTTGAACCGCGGGATCGTCCAGCAGGCTCGGCTGGTTCTGAAACGCGACAGTCCGCGTGCGGGCCTTGCCTTTGCGGGCGGCCCCCAACAGCATTTGGGCACCCGCGTTGTTCGGATCGGCGTCTTTGATCGCCAGCCCGATTTCCTCGGCCTGATCGAATTGGTGCATGGCGACCGCCCGTTCGCCCGCGGAGACCATCGCGGCGAGTTGATTGTCAAACCCCGCCTGAGCCGTCCGCAACAGGCGGTTCCCGGCATAAGCCACGCTCAGGCCGTCGGACTTCTCGGCCTGTTGATATTGGTTGCGGAGGAATGTCTGACCGGTTTCAAAGCCGGACCGGGGCACGGACAGCGTTTCCGCCAGGCCCTCGCCCGCCACGCGAACGGTCACGCCGCCGGTCAAGCGGCCTTTGCCGAGATACACCGTCGAGCGGTCCGTCCGCAGCGGCAGCGCCGCGTTCGGCAGCACCTTCAAGTCCGCCGGCTCGACAGCGATGCTCTTCGGATAATAAATCGGAGCCGTCACCGCGTTGGCGAGTTGCTCCCCGACGCGGCTGGGGGCGTCGAGTTGCTCGCTCGCCATGTCGAATTGCACATAGCCGCCGGTCTGCTGACCCAGCGCTCCGAGCAGTTGCAAGTCGGTGCGCAGGCCCGACCGCGTAACTGTGCACGGGCAGCTTGCGGTCGCGGAGCGTTTTCGCCAGTTCGTCTAATTCTTCCGCCGGCAGCAGGTTCGCAGCGCTCATGCCGTCGCCGATGTAGAGAATCGACGAGGATTCGCCGTTTTCCACGTCCGAAAGCGCCCGGTGGAGAGCCCCGGCGAGATTCGTTGCCCCCAACGGCAGCCGGCGATCGAGCTTGGCCAGCGCGGCTTGGGATTCCGTCCCGCGAACCGGCACAAAGCCCTCCGTCAACGCCTGAGTTTGCAGATCGACCGCATACACGGCCACGCGATGCCCAGCAGGAAGCGAATCCACAAAGGCTTTCGCCACGGCAAGAGCCTGCTGCCGATGCTCGCCGACCTGGCTCGCGGAGGTGTCCACCAACAGCACATGGTCGTGCCGGGAGATTTCACCGCGCGGCAAATCCGGCAGCTTCACCGAGACCGCGAGGTAAGTTTCGCCGCCCGGCTCTTCGTAGGCCGAGATGTCCAGCGGGCGATGCGATTCCCCATCCTGGGATCGGCTCACGGGAGCGGCGCACCCCGCGGCAAACAGCGGTGCTAACCCCAACACAGCCAACAACATGGCTCCGTGCCAGGGCATTCGGTGGGTCCAAGAACTTGACATGGATAACTCCCAGATTCGGGACGGCAGAGTGGATTCTAGTGAAATTTCAAACAGTTATCTTCTCACAGCCGGCGCAGCGGTTGTCCGGGCCGTTTTTTCCTATTTTATAACCGCAGCCGACCTTTATCGAAATAAATTTGGGGGAATTTTAAGGATTAACCAAAATTGCCCGCATCAGCCCGGCCAACCCCCGCGGGCAGGGTTCCTACAAATAACAATGCGCACCGCCGCGAAACTTGCGCAAAAATTTTGGTTCTTCTGGATCATCAGGCGGAACGACGACGGTGCTAAAACATTTCTTGTCCGCGCTCTTTCACCTCCCCAAAGGGCCCAAAGGGAGGTGAAATCGGTGGTTGATCATCGCACAAAAAGATCATCAGCGTCCGCCCCCCGATTCGCCGGAAGAGCCAGATTTTGAAGGCGACGATTGCCCGGCCGCGGGGAAGTTAGGTAAAATGTAGCTCCTGCCGTGTCGATAGGATCGAGACCCCAACGTTCACTCGAAAGACCCTGCCATGCTTTCCCTCCCTGGTGCGAAATATCGTTACTGTGACGGCCTCGATCGGCGGACGTTTCTCCAAGCCGGCACCCTCGCGGTCGGTGGGTTGACTCTGCCGCAACTGCTGGCCGCCGAGGAAGCGGCCGGCGGGTCCAAGCATAAAGCCGTCATCATGGTGTACCTCTCCGGAGGGATTTCCCACCAGGACACGTTCGATTTGAAGCCCGAGGCAGCCCCGGAGATTCGCGGCGAGTTTCTGCCGATCCCCACGAGCGTGCCCGGGATTCAGATCAGCGAAAAGCTGCCCCGCCTCGCCCAGGTGATGGACCGCTGCTCGATCATTCGCTCGGTCGTCGGCCAGCGGGACGAGCATTCCAGCTTTCAAAGTCTCGTGGGCCAATCCATGCGCGACACCGAGCGGGAAGGCTATCCGAATTTCGGATCGGTGATCGCCAAGGTCAAAGGCCCGACGAAGCCCACCGTGCCGCCGTTCGTGGATTTGTTCCCCACGATGCAGCACCGCCCCTACAACAGCACCGGCGCGGGGTATCTGGGCAGCAAATATCATCAGGTCCGGGCCGACGGCGAAGACATCGCCAGCATGAAGCTCCGCTATGTTGAACGCGCCCAGTTCGACAAACGCCAAAAACTTTTGGATTCCTTGAACACGTTCCGCCAGTCGGCCGACGCCGGCGTGCTCGCCGATGTGGATGAAAGCTACCGCAAAGCGTTTAAGGTGCTCACGTCCTCACAAGTTGTCGAAGCCTTGGACCTGTCCCGCGAGGACGCCAAAGTCCGCGAAAAGTACAAAAACGGCACGTCCAAGCATCTGGGCGACGGGGCCCCACTGTGGAACGAGCAGCTCCTCCAAGCCCGCCGGCTCGTCGAAGCCGGCGTGCGCGTGGTCACCGTGGCGTATGGTTTCTGGGACACCCACGGCAACAATTTCAACCATCTGAAAAAGCACCTTCCCACCTTCGACGCCGGCATCGCCTCGCTGATCGAGGACCTTTACGAGCGAGGCTTGGACAAAGACGTGACGCTCGTTGTCTGGGGCGAGTTCGGCCGCACGCCGAAGATTAACAAAAGCGCCGGCCGCGACCACTGGGCTCCCGTGCAATCGGCGCTGATTGCCGGGGGCGGCGTGCCCGCGGGACAGGTCATCGGTTCCACCGACAAGACGGCCGCGTACGCCGAGGACCGCCCGGTCGATTATCGCGACATTTTGGCCACGATTTATCACCTGATGGGCATCGATCCGCACAGCTACGTCCGCGATGTCCGCGAGCGGCCGGTGACGATTATGCCCGACGGCCCGCGGCCCATCCGCGAACTCGTCGGCTAACAGGTCGCTTGTGATCGCGCGGAACCCGCGGCAGAATGGGGGAGAAGTTTCTAAGTCTTCCTTAAAGCGGCGAGGCGATCATGTTGCGATTTTCTGTGTGGGTCTTGGTTTGGTTCGCGGTTCTGGGGAACGCCGCAAAAGCGCAGGCGGCGGACAAGCGGCCGAACATCCTGTTCATCTACACCGACGACCATTCCTACCGCACGGTGAGCTGCTATCCCCAAGCCTACCCTTGGGCGAAGACGCCGACGATCGACCGGCTGGCCCGCGAAGGGGTGCGGTTTGAATACGCTTACATCGGCACGTGGTGCATGCCTTCGCGGGCGACGCTGCTCACGGGGCATCATCAGTTCGGCGTGGAGTCGATGCGGATGGAAGGCGAATATCCAGGCAGCGCCTACGATCCCGAAAAGTGCCGGTTCTGGCCGAGCGTGTTTCGCAAGAACGGCTACTTCACCGCCCAGATCGGCAAATGGCACACGGGCGTCGATACCGGCTACGGGCGGGATTGGGATTTTCAGATCGTCTGGAACCGCCCCAAACATCCCGAAACCAGCCAGCATTATTACTACGACCAGCCGATTACTTATCAGGGCGGCGAGACGAAAATGCTCAAACGCTACTCGACCGACCAATACACCGACTGGGCGACGGATTTCATCAAAGGCAACGGCCGCGACCAGGACAAGCCCTGGTATCTCTGGCTCTGTTACGGAGCGGTCCACAGCCCCTATACCCCGGCGGATCGGCACAAGTCGCTGTACCCGGGCATCGAAGTTCCCACGCCCGCCGACATCTTCCCGCCCCGGCCCGGCAAGCCGGATTGGGCGCAGACCGTCGACTTCTGGAAGAAGGGCGAAAACGACACCCCCATGTGGCAGAACCGCACGTTGACGTCCTGGGTCCGGCAGTATCATCAAGGCGTGCGGGCGATCGATGAGGGCATCGACAAAGTTTTGAAGTCGCTCGACGAATCCGGCCAACGGGAAAACACGCTGATTATCTTTACGTCCGACCAAGGCTTTGCCTGGGGTCAGCATGGGTATCGGCACAAGGTCGCGGGGTACGATTCCAACATCCGCTCGCCGATGATTATCAGCTTCCCCGGAAAGATTCCCCAAGGAGCTGTCTGCAAGACGCCCGTGGGCGGCGTGGATTTGGTGCCCACAATCTTCCGCTTCGCCGGCGTGGAACTCCCGTGGAAAATGCACGGCCACGATTTGACGCCGCTCTTAAAAAACCCCGGTGCCGATTGGCCTTATCCGATGCTGCTCACCGCGACCGGCCAGAAATACGGCTCGGACACCAACCCCATTCCCAAAGGCGAAGCGGCGTGGCACTCGGCGACACCTTGGTACGTCATGCTCCGCGAAGGCCAATACAAATACGTGCGGCCGTTGATCGAAAACGATCTCGAGGAGCTTTACGACCTCAAAAAAGATCCGAACGAACTCGACAATCTCGCCGTGAAGCCGGCGTTTCAAAGCCAACTCAAACACATGCGCGAAGCCGCGATTGCGGAACTCAAGCGTAACGGCGCCCCCTTCGCGGACAACATGCCCGCCGTCCGCAGCGGATTATGACTTCTACACACTGTAAGCGTTTGGGTGGCTGGGGCGCAAATTCGCCTAGGAATGACGCTTGAATTGCGAATTCTGGGGCTATGGCCGGGGGGAGAAAAACCTCACACGGCCCCAGGTCTCTAATCCCTTTTTCCGCGGAACAATCCTGTGCGCCCCAGCCACCCCTCCGCTTTCGACTTACAATTTCAGTAACTTCGGAAGAAGGGGGACCACGAAACACACGAAAAAATTCCGGGTGTGGGCGATGCGAAAGGATTGGCAAAAACTGATTGAGGAAGACAAGCAATGGGCCTTTTTCGTGTCTTTCGTGTGTTTCGTGGTCCCTCTTCCCTCCATGTGTTTCGTGGTCTATTCCTCATTCCTCCCGGGGTGGTTTTTCCGCGATGGCCGCGGTGGTTTCCTTATCCGGGGCGGCTTCGATGTCGCGGACGGCATCGTCGAGGAACCGGCGGAAGCGGCCGCTGTCGTCATTTTGCAGCCGTTTGAGTTCGGGGAGCGCCGCCTTCGCGGCGGGGCCGAGTTTTTTCAGGAAGAACACCGCATAAAACCGCTTGCGGCCTTCGCCGGTCTTGAGGGCTTCGAGCAAAATCGGCAGAGCATCCGGATCGACCGCATCAATCTCGCGAAGCGCGCCGCGGGCCGCATCTTGATCCTGCTCGCTGTCCAACAAGGCGAACAATGTGGGCACGGCGGACTTGGCGTCCGGTCCCAGTTTGCCCAAAGAGAACGCCGCTTCTTTGCGGACGGTCCAATCGTCATCCTTGAGCGATTGCGTCAGCGCCGGCACCAGCACGGACGATTCCTTCTCGACCTTCACCAGGCATTTGAGGGCCGCCAATCGAACGGCCGGTTGTTTATGGCCCAAAAGCGGAGCGAGTTTCGGGCGGACCGCCTTTGCCGCGGGTGCGATTTGGGAAACGGATTCGAGTGCCGCCAACAGCACCGGTTCCGCGGGATCTTGGAAGAGTCCGGTCAACGGTTCCACCGCGGCGATGGCGCCCGATCCCATCCGGCCCAACGATTCGGCCGCCGACTTTCGCACCTCGGCGTCGGGATCGCTTAAAGCGTTCGCCAAATCGGGGACGGCGGCTTTCGCGGGCGGGACGAGACTTCCGAGCGCCTTCGCGGCGCTCTTGCGATAGTTCGGATTCTCGTCCTTTAACCCTTTGACCAAATCCGGCAGGAACACGTCGCTGGGACTTTCCATTCCCGCCAACGCGTCCATCGCCCGAATCCGCACCGAGATCTCGGCATCCTTCAATCCTGCCGAGACGAGCGGGGTAAGCTTCTCGGCGTCCAATCCGATCTCCGCCAAGGCCAGCAAAGCATTCGCCCGGACTTCGGCGTTCTTGTCTTTCATCAACGGGGAAAGTTTTTCGATGGCGGGCTTGGCGTTGTCGCCGAACTGGCCCAGCGACTTCGCGGCCGCAGCGCGGACTTCTGGGGATTCATCTTTGAGCGAGGCTTTTAAAGGTTCGAGAGCGGCGGCCGCGGATGTGCGGATGTTGCCCAAAGACTCGGCCGCCGCGCTTCGCACCACGGGGGACTCGCTTTTCAGCGATTGGATCAATGGATTCACGGCCCGCGGACCCATCCCGGACATGGCGACGGCCAGTTGTCCCGGCGAGATCGTTTCCTCCCGGGCGGCTTTGAGCAGCGCGGGCACGGCGGGCGAGCCGACCTTGCCCAGGGTTTTTAATATCTCGTCGGCTTCGTCGGGCGAGCGGGGAATCGCGGCGATCAAATCGGGCACGGCGGACTGGGCATTGGATCCCATCTGTCCCAAGGCGGTCGCGGCGGACCTCCGCGATTTGGCGTCGTCGCTTTTGAGCATCCCGACCAACAGCGGGACCACGGCGTTCGACGTGCGGCCGATTCTTCGCACCGCGATCAAAGCCGACTCCCGCACAAACTCCGCGTCGTCGCCGAGAGCCGACGCGATCAACGGCAACAGTTCCTCGGCGGGCACTTTGGACGAGGACAACGCGGCAAGCGCATTTGCGCGGACCAAGGGCGTTTCATCATCGGCGGCCAGCAACTTGAGCCGGCGAACCGTCTCCGGCGAGAGATCGGGAAGCGGCTTGAGCGCGGCGGCCGCGTTCGCCCGCACCACGGGGTCGTTGAGAACCAAAGCATCGGACAAGCTCGGCTCGGCGGACGGGCCGATGCGGGCCAGGGCGCCGGCGGCTTCTTCGGCGACGCTGCTTCGCTCGTCCCCCAACAGGCAGATCAGATCGGGCACCGCGGGGCTGCCTTTCTCGCCCATCCAGCCAATGGCTTCCGCGGCGGAGGCCCGGACGCTCGAAGAAGAATCCATAAGGGCGTTCCTCACAGACGGCAGCGATTTAAGTCCGATCATGCCGAGCGCGTAAGCCGAGCGGTATCGCCGCTGCGCGCTGCGGTTGCCAAGATCGTTCATCAACCGGCCGATCGCAGGCTCCGCGTCCGGACCAATCCGGGCGAGAGCCATCACCGATTGAAACCAAACCTGCTCATCCCGGTCGTCCAAGGCCGTCGTGAGCGCGGCGACCGCGGGTTTGGCCTTTGCACCGAGGGCCGCGAGCGCATACGCCGCGTCCCGCCGGGTTTCCAAATCCGAATTCTTCAAGTCGGCGATCAATGCGTCCACATCGGGAGCATCTTCACCAAGGACCCCCGCGGGCAGGCCGAACAACAGGGCGACAAGGAACACATTGCGAATCATGGGAACCGGCTCTCATTTAGGAATCCGGGAAACATCCACTCCAACATTCTAACGCGTTTACCAGACAATTTCCTGCACGATCTTCGCCCGGCCGTCGTTCCAGTGAACCGGGACGCGGAGTTCCTGATGGGCGTTGATCTTGACGATGATCGGCTCCTCATCCGAAGGAATCCGCACCTGGTAGTCATCGTTGATGCGGTAAGTCCGGCTGGAAACTTCTTCGATCTTGGATCCCACCGCGGCCCGGAAAAAGAGGTTTTCCGCATCGGACGAATTTTGCTTGAGCGTGAGAGCTCGCTTCAGCGTGAGCAAAGGCCCGGTCGCTTCCCCCGTGGGGAAATCTTCGATCGCGATGTTGTCAAACTCATACAGAAACGTGGGGCGGTTGTCCTTGGTGAGCCGATAGCCGCGAAACTTGTAGCCCATCTCTTTGGCGGATTGAGTCGGCCAGGCGGCAGTGGGGGAATCGAGGCGGGCGAACGCGGGGCCGTCCCAAAGTTTCAGCACCTGATCGCCCAAGGGGACTTGATAACCCGGACCGCGGCCCACCCAATGTTTGGAGGCGTCGATGAACTTGTTTTGCCAAATGAGAGCCAGCCGCATTTCGTTGGCGTCGAAGGCGAGGTTGACTTTTTCGGGGTACGCGACGCCGATCGCCCGCGGCCCCGCGCCTTGGATAAAGTTGCGATAGATCACCGCGTTCTTGTCCGCAGCGAGAACGATCGCCTGGCGGTTCAAACCCTGCGGCGGGCGGGCGTTGCCGCCGTCGGACAGATACAGCCAGATCGCTTCGATTTGTTTGTGCGGGTCGCCGTCGAGCACATCGCGGAGCGTGCTTCGGCCCTGGGGCCAGGCGGTGGGCATGCGGGTGCCGGGCCGAAATGCCGAGGGCTTGACGAGATACCGGTGGAACCAATCGTGCTTGAGCCTGTTTGTCATGATCGACATGTCGATCGATTGGACGCCCAAGGCCCGTTCGCCTTTGAAGGTGTGGCATTTGATGCAGCCGAAGACCTCGTCGCCGCACATCGAGCGGCCGACGGATTTGATGCGGCGGAGCGGCATGTCGATCGTGGGAATCTCCACGGGCTCGATGGTGTCCACGTTTTCGACGAGGGTTTGCAAATGGCCGACGTTCTGCTGGCCGAACTTAGGCATCCTCGTCAGCATGTAAGGCCGATCGGCCGCGCCCTCGGCGAAAATCTTTTTGAGCCAGTTCGTCGTCAGCTTGGCTCCCACGCCGTCGAGCGCGGGCGGAATCCGGCCTTCATCGCCCATTTCTTTTTGCGTGGTTT
Organism: uncultured Planctomycetaceae bacterium; assembly: GCA_963815195.1. GTDB lineage: Bacteria > Planctomycetota > Planctomycetia > Planctomycetales > Planctomycetaceae > CAWAVN01. The sequence goes on along the minus strand of CAWFGE010000020.1, from coordinate 161,170 downwards.
GGAACAGTTCGTTGCGAGCCTGCGGCACGCCGCCGATCTTGTTTCGCTCGTGGCAGGCATAACAGTTGAACCGCAGCATGGTGGCGGCGATTTGATTCTCCGGTTTCGGTTGGACGTTGGGAGTGGCTCGCAGTTCGGCCAAAGCCCGGGAAATCGCATCCCGCTGAGTCTGGCTCAAGGAGAAAAACGGCGCGTGCGATTCGGCTTTTGCCGCGAGACAACCGCCGGTGCCCGTGAGTTCGTGAAGCGGTTTCGCCAGATGACGAGTCGCTGCGGCGGTTTGGATCCGTTGATTGTTTTCCTTGAGCCCGTGACACGAGGCACATCCCAAGCTGGCAAACAGCCCCCGGCCTTGTTTGACGAGTTGGGGATCGATCACGAACCGCGGTTCTTCTTTGTCTTTGTCCGGTTTGGTCGCCGCTTTTTTGAGAAGTTCCTCCCGGCTCGCGGCGACGAGCGGTCCCAGCGGCTGGAGCGGAAGACCGGGGCCGCCCATTTTGACGTGAAGCTCAAACGGGCCGCCGGCTTGGAAGTATCGCACCGTGATCTGGTGCGGGCCTTTTTCGAGGTGCGTTTTTCCCTGCTGGGATTGGGCCGGGTGCGCGCCATCGTTGAGGACCACTCGCTTCTGGTCCGCCAAAAGTTCGCTGCCGTCGTCGGAGGTGATTTCGAATGTATAATCCCCGGTGGCGGGGACCAGAAACCATGCATCGAACACCAATCCGAAATTGTTGTCCCGCTCGGTGACGCTGGCACTGAAGGCCGGGCCTTGTTTCGCGGTCTTCGGCTTGAGCGTTTCAAAATCCGGCAGGTTCGACCAGTTGCCTTCGTAGTAACGGTAGGGGACCTTCGGCAGGTTGGCGATTTCGGGCGCGACGAAGCCGGCAAGGTCTTGGAGCAAATAGCTCACGAGTTCTTCGGTTTCATTTTTGTTTAAGTTCGGGGCCGGCATCCGGGCGGAGGGGCGGACTTTGAGCGGGTCGAGCAAAAACTGCGTCAGGCTGGGCACGGTGTATTTCTGGGAGAGTTCGCCCAAGGGCACCGACACGGAGTCTTTCAGCACCGCCCCGTCTCGTGGAGCGTGACAGGCCGTGCAGCCGACTTCGTGAAACCGCTTTTCCCCTTTGCGGATCTTTTGGGAGTCGGCCGGCTGATCGTTCACGCTGCCCGTCATCGCCAGGAAATGCACCAGGGCTTCCACCTGCTGCTTGCGCTCGGCTTCGGGCCGATTGGCAAACAGATTGGGCATCGTGGTGCCGGGCTTGGTGTGCTGGGGATCGTTCAAAAATGCCCGCAGGTACTCCACCCGCACGCGCGTTCCCACATCATCCAAAATCGGAGCCTGCTTGGTTTGGATGAGTTGCGATGCAGTTTTGGGTGATTCATGGCAGGAAGCGCAATTGAGTTCGCCCAACAACAACCGGCCCGGGTGCAGGACGTTTTCCGCGTCTGTGCTTGCAAAGCGTTCAAATCCCGGCACGATGGGATGCGCGGGCGTTTTTTGTCGCGTTTGATTCTGAACCTCGGCCGCCCCAAGGACATTGGCCAACAAGACCGAAGCGAAAAGCCCAATGCCAAAAACCGCGCCCGCGCGAACACGCCGTGCATGAACAAACTCTCCCGGCTGGAGTCAAGAACGGATTGTAAGACAACCCGCCCAGTCTAATGCGCTCGCAGGGGGCTCGCAAGAAACGCCTCTGTTGCAGGCCGGCAAGATGCCGCCGCTATGACTTTTGCGGCCTGGCCTCGTTCAACATGGAGCGAAACACCGCGCGGTTCCGGCCCAGTTGCTTGGCTTCGTACATCGCGGCGTCCGCCGCCGCCAGGAGTTGCTGCCCCAATTGCGTTTCGTCCTGCGAAGGCACGGCCAACGCGCAGCCCACGCTCACGGTCACCGACACCGGTCCAAGGTTCGTCTCCACCTGCATCGCTTCGACCGCCGTTCGCAGCCGCTCGGCGAGTTGCACCAGCCCCGCTTTGAAGGGCTTGTTCGCCAGGATCACAAATTCTTCTCCGCCAAAGCGGGCCAGAATGTCCGCTGCCCGGAGTGTTCTGCCCAAGACCTCGGCGACCTGCCGGAGCACGGCATCGCCCACCAAATGTCCCCACGTGTCGTTGAGCGGCTTGAACTCGTCCACATCGACGAACAACAAACCCATCGGCTCTCCATACCGCAAGCAGCGGGCCGCTTCCTTTTCGAGCGATTCCAGCAGAAACCGGCGATTGTAAACGCCGGTGAGGGAGTCGCGGATCATGTGCCATTCCAGACGGTGAATCCGCTGCTCGAGTTTTTCGAGCGACGCTTCGGATTTCCGGGCGCGGCTGTGGACCTCGAACCCCAACCGGGCCAACTCGCAATTTGCGAGCGTCCACCGCTCGGCGTTTGTTCTCTCCGTCTCGAAAGCCGCGGGGACCAATTCGGACAATCGCCTTTGCGTAGTTTGGGTCAGCGTCTCGAGGCGGTCTTCGACATCCGGGACATCGGCGATCCGGTTTGTATATTCCTGCTTCAGCCGCTCTTTCCAAATCTCGGAATGCTTTGGGCTCAATTCGCTCCAGACGATGAAATCCCCCAGCGCGGCGGCGACCGCGAGAACGTCCCAGACCGCCGTCGGTGCCTGGCCCTCGTTTGCGGCGGGATTCGGCCGATTGTCGGTTTCGATGGGTTCCCGCTCAACTTCTGCCCACGGACGGGCTGTGTTCAAGACCGTCTCGAAGATCTGCCGGGATTCCACGGGGGAGCGGTCGATGAGAATCAAACGATGGAAATCGCCGAGCAAGCCCGCGAGAAATAAATCCACGTCTGTTTCGGGCGGGGCCGGTTTCTCCATCCATAATAACTCGGCAGCGGCGGCGACAATCCGGCATCGCCGCCAAAATGTTTCGTAGAGGAGCCGGGTGTCTTCCAGCTCGGATGCGAAATTCGGCAGCGAAAACTGCAATGCCGTCATCCGCAACGTGAAATCGTCCAGTTTCGATTTCGCCTCGTCCCAGCGGGTCGCATCGGCGGCGGCGAGAATTCGCGCGGCCAGGGCCGGATCCCAACGCACGCTGTCCCAAACCGGAGAAGCCGACTCTTCCTCAAGCGGAAGGAGCCTTAAGATCCGATCCACGATCCGCGGGTCACTGGGCAGGTTCCCAAACCCGTCTGGCAGCGAAATCTCGTTCAAGCGTCGGCCTCAAAGTCTCTTCCGGCGAATGGGTTGTTCTGTGCGTGGATGCTTCGGAAAAAAAACTCGGCCCGCGATCGATAAGGAAGAATTTCCTGCTGTTCAAACGCTTGGAATCCTAGTTCAATTCTGAAAGCTCCGCAACAGAATTCGACGTGAACGAAACGCTAGCGGTGCCGGATTCGCGAATGGAGATGGGCTCGGTTATAATCGCTGTGCACCAACAACTTGATCCCGGACCACGGCAGATTCGACTTCAGAGGTTCTCATCCATGACGCACAAAATTCGGTATCTCATGGTCGGCGGCTTTTTGGGCGCGGGCAAGACGACCACGCTCGGCCGATTGGCAAAACACTTCACCGACCAGGGCCTCAATGTGGGGATTGTGACCAACGACCAGGCCTCGGACCTCGTTGATACCAACACGCTCCGGTCGCAAGGCTTCGATGTCGGCGAAGTCGCGGGGGCCTGCTTTTGCTGCAACTTCAACGAGTTGATGGACACCATCGGCCGGCTCGGGGAAGACCGCAAGCCGGACGTCTTGTTGGCCGAGCCCGTCGGGAGTTGCACCGATCTGGTGGCGACCGTGATTCAACCCTTGAAGCGGCTGTTCGACGCGGAGTTTCAGATTGCCCCCTATGCGGTGATCCTCAAACCCAGCCACGGCTTGCGGGTGCTCCGCAACGAGCAGAAGGCCGGCTTTTCGCCCAAGGCGGCTTATATATTGAAAAAGCAGCTCGAAGAAGCCGACGCGATTTTGATCAACCGCATCGACGAGCTTTCGCCCGAAGCCGTGGAGGAACTCACCGCCGTGGTGCGGGAGCAGCATCCCGAAACGCCGGTGCTTCGCATCTCGGCCCGCACGGGCGAAGGGTTTGAGGGGCTGACGGAGTTTCTCGCGCAAGACGGCGATTTCGGCCGGCGGGTGTTGGACATCGATTACGACACCTACGCCGAGGGCGAAGCCGAGTTGGGCTGGCTCAACAGCAGCCTGCGGATTGTGTCGGCCGAGCCGTTCTCCCTGGACGAGTTGCTGCTCGAAGTTGTCAGCCAATTGGGGGATTCGCTGGGCACGATCGAAGCCGAGACCGCCCATCTCAAAACGATCGGGCTCTGGGAAGGGTTTTTCGGCGTGGCGAATCTGATCAGCAGCGACACCGAACCGGAGCTTTCACTGCCCTCGAACTGCGAAGTCCGGGAGGTGGATTTGATCGTCAATGCCCGCGTGGCCTGCGATCCCGAACTGCTCCAGGCCCATGTGGAGAGCGTCATCGAAGAGGCCTGCCGATCCCGCAGCGCCACGCCGGAGTTCCGGCAGACGCAAAGCTTCCGCCCAGGCCGCCCGGTCCCCACGCACCGATTTGAACAGGCGGAATGACGGCAGGCGAGTCCGCGCATGTTTCCAATTAATGCCGCCCCGGCGATTCCACAGAACCATGATTTTGTGAACCAGGATTCTGCGGGGAAGGGCGAAGAATTTGTAAGTTTTGCCCTTGGAGAGCGAAGCGGGTTTTGCTAACGTCCGCCGCCTCTCTTTCCCTCGGTTCTCATCACAAGACGATCACTCAACTCCCGGCCGGTTCCGGTCGCAGGAGGTGGATCACGTATGAGCATTTCTCGAATTTGGATCGGGTTGGTCGCGGGAATTCTCGTCCTTGAGCGCGACGGGCTGCACCGACGTTTTCCACAATTTGCAAAGACATCGGCTGAATCGCCTGAACCGCGTGCCCGAGTCGATGCCCAGCGACGCCTACAACTTCTCCATCCCCGATCCGCCGCTTCCCCCGGCGTCCGCGGAGGCACACGCTCCCACCTCCCCCAAGTGTTCTTGCAACACGTGCCCGGAATGAATCCGCGAAGCGCTCAATTTTCCTGGTTGCCGCTGTCCGCGTTTAAGCGCATGCGGAGGTAGCTTGCGCGGGCGACGTTGCGTTCGGCGGAGGCCAGGGATTCCCGGCGGAGCTTTTGCAGGTGGGCCGGTTGCGTGTGGATGAACAGCTCGTTGATCGTCGGGATTTCCAGATCGTCGATCAGGCCCAGATTGATGCCCATCCGCACGCTGGAGAGAAGGTGCATCGTCTCTTCCGAGCTGATGGTCTGGGCCCCTTTGAGGATCGCATACGCCCGGGCGATCTGGTCGTGCAGGCTTTCGCGGTTCTCGTGGACGAGGGCGTTTCGCACCCGGCGTTCGTAGGCGATGATGTTGGGCACGACATCTTTGAGTTCCTCGATGATCGACTCTTCGCTCTTGCCGAGCGTGACCTGGTTCGAGATCTGATAAAAGTCGCCCATCGCCTGGCTGCCTTCGCCGTAGAGTCCCCGAACGGCGAGGCTGATTTTGTGGAGAGCCTGAAACACCTTTTGGATTTCCTTGGTGAGGACCAAAGCCGGCAGGTGCAGCATCACGCTCACGCGGATGCCGGTGCCCACGTTGGTCGGGCAGGCGGTGAGGTAGCCGAACTGCTCGCTGAAGGCGTAGGTGACCTGCTCTTCCAACAGGTCGTCGATGCGGTCGATTTCCTTCCAGCAATCTTCGAGGGCGAACCCGCTTCGGAGGACCTGGATGCGGAGGTGGTCTTCCTCATTGATCATCAGGCTCACGTTTTCTTCGCCGCCGATGACGACGCTCCGCGAACCCCGGCTCTCGGCGTGTTCCCGGCTGATGAGTTGCCGTTCGACGAGGAACTGCCGGTCCAACTCTTTCAAATCGCGGACGTTGACGTATTGGACCTTGCTGCCGACGGGCAGGTCTTCGATTTTTTCCCGGAGAAGCGACTCGACTTGCGAGCGGACGGATTCGTCGGCCCGGTTGGGAAAGGGGAACTGGGCGAGGTTTCGCGCCAGCCGGATGCGGCTGGAGATCACGATGTCCGATTCCGGACCCTTTCCCCGCAACCATTCGCCGCTGGTGGTTGTGAGGGAATCGAGATCCACAATCGCACTCCTTGAAGAAAGGGATGGTTGTCAAAAGGCAGGAACAAAACCGGCTCAGGCCTTCAAGAAGTTATTTTTGCGTTTCGGTTTTGGACTGTAAAGCACGCTTGGTTACTCCTCCCGCGGGTCTTCTTCGGATTCAAGGGCCTGGATCTCGTCGCGAAGGCCGGCGGCGGTTTCGTAGTTCTCGTGCTCGACCGCCGTGCGGAGTTGACTGCGAAGCTTGATCAATCGATATTGGCGCTGGCTGGCGTGGGGAGCCCGTTTGGGAAACTTCCCGGCGTGCTGGGTCTCCCCGTGAATGTTTTCCAAGAGCGGCAGGAGTTCCCGCTGAAAGGCGATGTAATCGTGCGGACAGCCCAGCCGGCCTTGGCTGCGAAATTCCCGAAACGTGATCCCGCAATTCGGGCACACGAGCTGGTCGAGTTCGTCCATCTCGTGCTCGCTGGCGAACTCGGCGAGTTTCTCGGGAAAACTTTCTGTGGAGGGTGACGGCTCGCTGCTGGAGAGATATTCTTGGGCACAACTTTCGCAAAGATGCAGCTCCTGCACTTCGCTCTGTTCAATCTCGGTGATGTGCAGAATGGCGGGTTTGGAACAGCGGCTGCATTTTTTCATGATCCGGGCTTTTGTTGACGACTAAGATTCGGAACGAACCACGTTCATTCTAGCCGTGTCCCCCGGAGTGTCAAGTTGCGGTTTTTGGACGAAAAGAGTGACGTAACTCTAGACAAAAGCATAAGATAGAACGCCGACCTACATTCCGGCGCTCGTGCCCTCGGAAGGACAATCCACCGGCAAGACTGTGAACGACCGAGGCGAGCGTGGGGCGTCCGCCCGGTGATTTTCCCCGTTTATCATCACGCTCTCTTCCCCGTCACGATCATGGGGCGGACGCCCGGGCGGACGCCCCACGCTCGCCAAGACACCGACCAAGGACAAACATCCCATGCAGCACACGCCGGATTTTGACGAGTTCTCCAAACTGGCCGGGAGAGTCGATTTCGTGCCGGTCTATCGCCAGTTGCTCGCCGACACACTCACGCCGGTCTCGGCGTACTGCAAATTGCAGTGGGGGCCTTGCTCGTTTTTATTCGAAAGCGTCGTCGGCGGGGAGAAAGTCGGTCGGTACAGTTTTTTGGGGTCCGACCCGTTTTTGCAATTGGACGCCTACGGCCGGAAGGTCGTCTTGACCGAAGAAGGCCGGCGGAGCGAATACGAAGTCGATGACCCGCTCGATGAGCTGGAAAAAAAACTCGCCTGCTACCGGGCGGTGCATTTGCCGGGCTTGCCGAGGTTTTGCGGCGGGGCGGTGGGCTACGCGGGGTATGATGTCGTCCGCTATACCGAACACTTGCCGAACCCGCCCGAGGACGATCGGCGACTGCCCGATCTGTCGTTTTCGTTTTACGACCGGATGGTGATCTTCGACCACATCAACAAGACGATCCTGGTCGTGGCCCACGCCGACGTTCGCGCGGGCGATTTGCAGGCGTCTTACGACCGCGCGGGAGCGGGTCAACGAGGTCTGCCGGCAACTGCAGCGCGGGGCGATCGATTTGCAACTAACGGACATCCATCCGGCCACTCAAACAAAATCCGAGGTGCCGCGATCGAATTTCACGCAGGCCGAGTTTGAAGCCGCCGTCGAGCGCTCGAAGGAATACATCCGGGCCGGGGATATTTTTCAGGTCGTGCTCAGCCAGCGGTTGGAGATGGAAACCCAGGCCCGCCCCTTGGACATTTACCGGGCGCTGCGGGTGGTCAATCCCAGCCCGTTCATGTTTTTGCTGAAGACGCCGGAGGTGACCCTCATCGGCAGTTCGCCGGAGATCATGGTGCGTGTGGAAGATGGAACCACGACGATCCGCCCGCTCGCGGGAACCCGGCCGCGCGGCCGCACCGAAGCCGAGGATCAACAACTCGCCGAGGACCTGCTTGCCGACCCCAAAGAGCGGGCCGAGCATGTGATGCTCATCGACCTGGCCCGGAACGATGTGGGGCGGGTTGCGAAATTCGGCAGCGTTCGCTTGAGCGACGTGATGGTCGTCGAGCGCTACAGCCACGTGATGCACATCACATCGAACGTCACCGGCCAGCTCATCGAAGGCAAAACCGCCTTGGACGCGCTGCGGGCGGGGCTTCCCGCGGGCACGGTCTCCGGTGCCCCCAAGGTGCGCGCGATGGAGATCATCGACGAGTTGGAACCCCACCGCCGGGGGCCTTATGCCGGTGCGGTGGGTTATGTGGATTTCACCGGCAACATGGATACGTGCATCGCGCTGCGAACGTTGGTGATGATCGGCCAAACGGCTTATGTGCAAGCCGGCGCGGGCATCGTCGCCGACAGCGTGCCCCAATCGGAATACGAAGAAACCCTCAACAAAGCCCGCGGCTTGCTCCGTGCGATCGAAGTCGCCGAGGAACAGTTGTAAGTTGGAGGAGCAGAAGCCAAGAACCGGGGCTAGCACCGGCGGCTAATCGATGCGCGTTTTCCGAATAATCGTTCCCACGGGAATAATGGATCGCCGGTACTGGATTTTGACGCATTGGGTACACATATCTCCCCTCGAAAACGCACGCGGCAAGATATGCTTATGCATTCCCCGTTCTGAGATTTAAGGGAGAACGCTATGCCCTTGAGCACTTTGTCCAATAGCTGCAGTTCGCCGGTCTGGTTGGGTCGGCAGCCCATCGTGGATCGGCGAAAGAACCTCGTGGCCTATGAGATCCTGTATCGCTCGGCGGGTGCCGGACGGACCTGTTTCGACGATGCCAATCAGGCTACGTCTTCGGTTCTGATGAACACGTTTGTGGAGCTGGGATTCGAGCAGGTGGTGGAAGACCGCGTGGCCTTCATGAATTTCACCCGCGAATTTCTGGTCGGAACGCACCCCTTGCCCGAATGCCCCGATCGGCTCGTCCTGGAAGTGCTGGAAGACATCGTTCCCGATGAGGAACTGCTCGAAGGCGTGAGAACGCTCCGAGAGGCCGGTTATAAAATCGCCTTGGACGATGTGGTCTACCGTCCCGAACTGGACCCACTGTTGGACCTGGCTTCGATCGTCAAAGTCGAGATGCCCCAAATCCCGCGGGAAGAGTGGGCCGATCAGGTCCAGATTCTCCGCAAGTGGCCCGTGACGCTCTTGGCCGAAAAAGTCGAAACTCTGGAAGAGTTCGAACTCTGCCGCGAATTGGGGTTCGACCTGTTTCAAGGCTACTTTCTCGCCAAACCGGAGATTATCGAAGGCCGAAAACTCGACGGCAACCAGATGGCGCTGATGAAGATTCTCGCCGCCATCAACGACCCGCAATCGGATTTGCCGCAACTCACCGGCCTGGTCGAGCAGGATCCGGCACTGTGCATCAAGCTTCTGCGGTATGTGAACTCGTCCCACTTCGGCATCCGGCGGAACGTGGAATCGCTGCGGCATGCCTGCGTGCTATTGGGTCTGGAAGGCGTGCGGACGGTGGCGACTCTGCTGATGCTCGCGGGCAACAAGCACGTTCCGCAACAAAGCGCGCGGACGGCCCTGTTGCGGGGCTGGATGTGCCGGCGGCTGGCCGAGCATTTCGACGCGGGCAACCCTCATCCGTTTTTCACCGCCGGGCTGTTGTCGATGCTGGATGTTTTGATGGGCCAGCCCCTCGAAGATCTGCTGGCCGACCTGCCGCTGGATGAAAGCATCCGCGCTGCGATTTTGCACGGAGAGAATCGGCTCGGGGAAATCTTGAAACAGGTGATCCTCTACGAGCAATGCCAGTGGGACCGCCTGATGCGATCGGGAGCGGATCCCACGATCCTCTGCAAAGCCTACATGGATTCCGTGACCCAGGTCAAAAAAGCCTGGGACGCGTAGGATTCATCAGCCGCAGGGCGCTCGCCCCGGTTCTCCCTAGAAATCGGGGCGAGCGCCCTGCGGTTCATTACGCCAAGGGCAAGAGCAGCCACAACACATACGCCACCGGGCCGGCGTAAAGGACGCTGTCCAAGAGGTCCAGGAGCCCGCCGAAGCCTGGAAAGAGCGCGGCGGAATCTTTCTGGCCGGCGTCGCGTTTGATGAGCGATTCGCACAGGTCGCCCACCAATCCGACCAGGCCCAAAATCACGCCGTAGAAGAGGGCCCAACCGGCCGGCGGGGGTTTGACGGATTCGCCGAACAGCGGGGCGGCAAAGGAAAGCCAGGCCCAGGCTCCGAGCGCCGCTCCGCCGAGCGCGCCCCAAAATCCCATCCAGGTCTTGCCGGGACTGAGCCGGGGGATCATCTTCCGTTTGCCGAAGAGCCGGCCCAAGGTGTAGGCTCCGATGTCGCCGGACTTCGCGGCAATCACCAGCGAACCCAACACATAATATCCCGCCTGGGCCCCGGCGACCCAGCGAAGTTGAGCCGTCACCGCCAGAAGCAAACCCAGGTAACACACGCCCAAGATTTCCACGCCCAAGGTTTCCAGGCTTCGCCCCGGTTCGCGGTAGCGAACGCCCGCGCAAAAAGAGCAGCAGCACCACGATCGCCAGACACACCGCCGACGCCGCGAGGGAAACGGCCGGATGTTGAGCCGTGTTCCAAGGCCAGAAGTCCAGATGCCCCCACCACGCCGCGAGCACGACCAGCGATGTGCCGCTGGCGAGAACGGGAAACGAAGGCTCGAACAACCGCACGCGGACCAACTGAGCGAACTCCCACGATCCGCGAATCGTCAACAGCACGCACAGCGCTAAGAGATAAGGAGCCGATTCGCCGCTCTGGTGATCCAGCGCAAAGACGAGGAGAAGCGCCGGGATCAGCACGACCGAAACGCCGATTCGCCAGCCCAGCATGCGGGGGTTATTCCTTCAATCCGCCAAACCGCCGGTCGCGGGAGGCAAAATCTTTAAGGGCCGCGATGAGGTCGTCCTGACGAAAGTCCGGCCAGCATTTCTCCGTGACCCACAGTTCCGCATAGCTGCTTTGCCAGAGCAGAAAATTGCTCAGCCGCATCTCGCCCGCGGTGCGGATGATCAAATCTGGATCGGCCATGCCCGCGGTATAAAGGTGATCGGCGACCAGCGCTTCGTCCACATGGTCGGGCTGGATTTGTCCGAGATTCGCCTGGCGGACGATTTCGCGGACGGCATCGGTGATCTCGGCCCGGCTCCCGTAGTTGAGGGCCAGGCACAGCCGCATGCCCTGGTTGTCCCGGCTGCAATCGATCGTCTTTTGAATTTCCGCAATCGCGCCGGGGGACAGACCGCTTTGCCGGCCGATGATCCCGAACCGCAGCCCCTGCCGCATGATCTCCGCCCGCTCCTGGATGACGTATTGCTCCAAAAGCTGCATGAGCAAGCTGAGTTCCTGTTCCGGGCGTTTCCAGTTTTCGCTGCTCAAACAATAGAGCGTGAGTTGCCCGATGCCGATGCGGGCGGACTCCTCGACCATGATCCGCACGCTGTCCACGCCGGCGCGATGGCCTTCCACGCGGGGCAGTCCACGGGTTTGGGCCCATCGTCCGTTTCCATCCATGATGACGGCGATATGCCGGGGCAACCGCTCGGCCGTGAGTCCGATCGCCGCCAGTTCTGTTTCCGAATATTCCGCCGTAGCGGCCACCTGAAATCACCCTCTCTGAAAAAAGGGACCCTGAGTTTGTCTCAGTTCTTCCAAACGGGGGATCGGCCCCCCGTTTGGTTCACTCTTCCGAATTTCTTCCGAATTCTAAAATACCGATTGCCGGTTCGCGAATCTAGCGAACGGTTTGGAGGGATTCGCTCGGGCTCTCCGGGAGTTCGATGCGGACGGTTTCTTCGCGGTAATCGTAGGTGCCGGGGGATTCGGCCCGCGCAGGTGATGCCCAGCCGCACCACATTGTCTCGAATTTCGAGAACCGTCACGTGGACGTTCTCACCAATGATGACGCCTTGGTTGACTTCGCGTGTCATCACTCGCATGGGGCTGCCTCTTTAGTTAACCTAGAATTTACCACCCAAATCATCCAGAAAAATCCAAAGCGGATTGATCGATAAAGGACGATTTTGACGTAGGGATCTTGGAAGGGCAAGCGGCGATTCGGTGGAAAACCCCTGGGTTTTTTCTTTGGGATTTTCTGAACGTTTTTGACTTGAATTTTCCGACCTGGGTTGGCCGTCCCACAACTCGTGAGGGCGCGAAACGAAACGGGATTCCGCGCGATGAAGGCGGCTCGTTCCCCACAAATTGGGGTCCGCGTGTTTGCGGCCGGTTCAAATGGCAGTTTCAGCCCGGCGATGTGGACCCGCCGTTATTCCGGCGCGTGGGGCAGGCCGCCGATCTGGCGGACGGCTTCGTAGGCCACGGTGTTGACGGTGCTGGCGAGGTTCAGGCTGCGTACCGTTTCGTACATGGGCAGCCTGAGCGTCTGCGGGGCTTTGTCCGCAAGAACCGAAGCGGGCAAGCCGCGGGTTTCGCTCCCGAAAACCAAAACGTCGCCCGGTTGGAACGTCGCATCCCACACGAGCCGGCGGCCGGATTTCGTCAAATACCACCAGCTGCGGTCCGCGAGGCGTTCGCGGATTTCTGAAAGATCTTCGACAACTTCCCATTCCAGGTGCTGCCAATAATCCATCCCCGCCCGGCGGAGAGAGCGGTCGTCCACGCGAAATCCCAACGGCCGGACGAGCCAAAGCTTCGCCCCGATCGCCACGCAGGTCCGCCCGATGTTGCCCGTGTTCTGGGGAATGTCCGGCTGGTGGAGCACGATATGAAACAACGGCTCGGCCACGCGACTCGCCCTTCGCGGAGAAATCAGTCGGTGATCGGGACGCGAACCACCCGGTCCGACAACCGCAGATACACGGTTTCGTCCTTGCTCTTTCCTTGGACCGCTTCCATGAACTCTTGCGGCGTGGTCACGGCTTTGTCGTCCACGTGGGTGATGAAATCCCCCGCGCGGAGCTTCAAGTCGTTCTTCCGGCTTTCTTGGCGGCTGTGCGTCACCAGCACCGCATCGCGGTATTGCTGTCCGAAAAAGTCGTAGCGGGCGGTCGCGTAGTCGATTTCAATGTGATTCCACAGATGCCGGGGCTTGGTGGCGATGATTTCCTCATCGTTGTAAACGGGCCACTTGGTGAGCTTAACCTGGCGGACCAACCATTTGCGAGTTTCGGGACGGTAGATTTGCAGTTTCGCGATGTGGCCCGGTCCCATCAGCGCGACTTCGCGCATCAGGTCTTCCTGCGTGTAGCAGGTGATGCCATCCACCGCATAGATCACATCGTCGCGAAACACGCCGGCGTGCGCGGCGGGCGAATGCACCCCGGTGGAGACCACCTTCACGGCGGTGGGCTGCTCTCCGTCGGAAAACTCCACGGTGACCGGCTGAATGCCCAACAGCCCGTATTCCACTTCGTAGCCGTTGGCCAGTTCCGTGAGGATCCGCTTCACCTTATCGTCGAGGGGCACGGCGTAGCCCACGGATTTTTCGTAGCCTTCGAGGGCCGCCATTGCGGTGACGATCCCGATCAGTTCGCCCTGCCGATTGAGCACCGCCCCGCCGCTCGCGCCCAGGTTGAGCTGCCCGTCGATTTGCAGGAGCGTTCCCAGGTGGTGAATGGTTTCCCGCTTGTTTCGTTCGAGATCCCCAAGCGGCAGCCCGACGGGTTTGGGCCGGCGGGCGATGTTGCTGAGCATGCCCCAGCCCGCACATGCCGACCCGTCCCGGGCGATCGCATACGGATTGCCCAAGGTGACCACGAACTGCCCCTTGCGGTATTTGTGGTTCTTCGCCAGGCGGATCGGCTTGAGGTCGGAAGGCTTGAGCTTTTCCCCGGCCCGGATCTGCAATACCGCCAGATCGGAGCGCGGGTCCGCCGCCAGGATCTCCACGCTCGCCCGCTGGCGTTTGTGGGTGTGGATAATCAGTTCATCCGTCGCGGGCAAATCGCGGCCGGCGATGTGTCCGCCTTGGACCACGTGATACATCGTCAAAATCAGGTTTTGATTCGGGTGCTCCGGATGGGCGAAGACGACCCCGGCTCCGAATTCGCTGGGGGTGTATTCTTCCACGCCGGCTTGAGTCACGCCGGGGGCGAAACGGTTGCCTTCGCCGGATTGATCGATTTCCCGGGTCTTGAATTTGTTGAAGCGGGCGATGCTCACCACGGAGGGCTCGGCGTCCTCGATGATTTTGGCGAAGCCGTCTTCCAAAGCCGCGATGACGGCGAAACCGTCGCCCGCCCGCGCGGACACGGGCAGAAGCGCCAGGACGCACGCGGCCAGCAGACTCCAAACGGCAGGTATGGGCGAGAAAAAGGAGCGGCTGGGGAGATGCATCGGGACTCTCGACAACGGAAACTCAATCGGACGGCCCAGCCCATTTTCGCGGCAAAGGGCCGCTGGGAGACCGCGGACTTTGCCGAATCGAAACCAGGCGCCAAAAACTGGCAACCTTTATATTATCGGCTCCCGCCGCTTCCCCCAAGTGGGAAAGCCCTGGAATGCCGGTTTTTGGGAAACCGCCCGATTCCCAAAATCCGAAATCCGAATCTCGAAATCCGAAACAAATCCTAATGACCGAAATCCCAATATCCAAACCCGCACGTCCGGAATCCCTTTTCGAAGGGATTTGTTTCGGTTTTTCGAGATTCGGATTTCCCCGTGTCACTCCACCGGATTTTTGAGGATGCCGATGTTTTCGATCTCGGCTTCGATCTGATCCCCCGGCTTCAGGAATTTGCCCTTGGCCGCTCCCACGCCGGAAGGGGTGCCCGTGGAAATGATGTCGCCCGGCTCCAAGGTGACGAAACTGGAGACGAATTCCACCACCGCCGCGACGGGGAACACCATGTCCCAGGTGCCCGCGTCCTGCTCGACTTCGCCGTTGACGCGGAGCGTCATCTTGAGCGTCTGCGGATCGCGCTCTTCGTCGGCGGGCAAAACGCAGGGTCCCATCGGGCAGAACGTATCGTGCCATTTGCCGTGCAGCCAATCGAAGAAGCCGTCCTTCTCGCGGGCCGTCCGGTTCGGATTGGGCCGAAATTTCCGGTCCGAAACGTCGTTGACGATCGTGTAGCCAGCGACATAGTCCAAGGCCTCCTTCTCCGAAACCCCTTTGCAGCGTTTGCCGATGATCACGCCCAGTTCCAGTTCCCAGTCGACGTGGTCCGGCGAGACTTCGGGAATCCGCACGGGCTTTCCCGGATGCGTGAGCGTGGTGAGCGGCGGCTTGATGAACACATAGGGAAACGTCTTCTCGCGTTCTTCCGCTTTGCCGCCCCCTTCTTCGATGTGCTTGGAATAATTCCCCGCGAGGAGCATCAATTTCGACGGCGACGGCACAGGCACCAAGAGCGAAACCGCATCGAGGGGAATCGCCAGCTTGTCCCGGTCCAGTTCCGCGAGCGAGTGCTGAATCTGCCGGACCGATTCGCGTTCGGCTCCGTTGGTCAAAAACGGCAGCAGCGAGGCATCGGGCGATTCGGAGATCGCCACGTTCGCCGCCGCCGCCAACCGCGCCAAGGGCAGCACATACTCCTCGGAATACATCCCCACCTGCGGCCTGCCACCGTGCTCATACCGGCATAATCGCATATTCAGCTCCCCTGTTTCGTGTGCCATCGCCTGAGAATCGAACACCGAAGCACATCCTGACGACTTTGGCGGGAATATGCCACTTAGGATCGCTCGATAAATAATTGTCGCATTGATTAGATTAGCCGCAGGGCGCTCGCCCCGGTTCACGGGGAGAACCGGACGCTAGCGCGTTCCGGCTGATGATCGGACAGTTTTTTCGCAAACGGTCCGTAACGGTCGCCAGTTGCAAGAATCGAGCCGATCCTTTGGGAATGTCGGCTCGTTCCCTTTTCCAATCTTCGACTCGGGCTAAGCCAGATCGCGGTCTTCAAACAGGATGAAGGCGAGCAAAATGGCCGCGGCACAATAGACCGCTCCATACACGGCCGCCAGTCCGAGGTATTGCGGCGGAATGATCTTCCCGGTCGCCACGACCACTTCCGTCTTGAAAATCTCCAGCGACGGCAACAGCGTGGCGATGGTCTGGGCCATGAATTTCACGAATTCCAGCTTCTGAAACACCGTCTTCACCAAAACCGGAGTCAAATGGCCGATGACGAAAATCGTCATGCAGGTCACGATGTTGACGACCATCGGCAATCGCGTGGAAATCGCCACGCTGACCGAGGTCATAATCATCACTTCCAGAAAAATCAGCACCAGCCCCGGCAGGATTTTGATGAGTTCCTGAAGCTGGTCGAACGCGGTCACCGTCGACGCGCCTTCCCGGGCATCGTAGGCCGGTTTGCAATAGACCAGGATCAAAAACGCCAGCATCAAGGGCAGCATGAGGAACAACACGCCGTTCAAGATCCCCACGAATTTTCCCAGAATGAACTGCCGACGGTTGATCGGCTTGGACAACAGCGTCATCGCCGTCTTGCCTTCGATTTCCTCGGCGATGCTCGTGCTGGACGTCCAGATCGCGAGAAACAGCCCGCAAAACAGGAGGATCGCCAGCCCGCAGTCCTTGAGCATTTTGATGTCTTCGCCGAGCGAAAAGAACGGCAGGTAGAAATTGACGATCAACAACACCAGCCCGATCCCTAATAGCAGGAAAAACACCGGCTGGCGGATGGCCTCTTTGGTGGTGGCGCGGGCGATGATCCCCATCTGGGTGGTGTAGCAAAGGGCGATAAGCGCGAGAAACAAGAAGCCGATCACGCCCAACGTCGCCAGCCATTCCGGCGCGATGCCCGCATTGATGACTTCTCTCACGGCCGTGCGGAACTCATTCATGGATGCGAAAACTCCTGGGATTTTAAGGGACGAAGACGGGAAAAAATGGAAGGAGCGGGGCAGAAATGGAAGGAAACCCCCAACTCGGGAAAATCGGCTGGAACATCTAATTTAACGCACACCGGCCCGCGAAGGAAAGGGATTCCCGGCCCCGGTTCGGAAAAACCTTCGGTTTGGCTACTCGGTTCCACCGGCCCATCCCAGGCGGGCGCGGGTGACGGCTTCGCGGCGGGCGGCATAGCGGATGGGAAACGAAGGCCAGCGGCCGGTGTCGCCTCCCGAATAATAAATCGGCCCATCGAACAGCCGGCGGGAATCTCCGCGGTTGAGGGCGTTTTGCGAGACCCATTGATTGAAGCTCAGCCATTGCCGGGCCGGTCCCAGGCCGAAAAACTGCGGACGCTCGGCCTCGAAGCCGGGGACTTCGATCACCTCCTGTCCCGTCACCAGCCGGGGCAGCGGAGCGACGTGCACGGCGGTCAAGAGAATCGCCACCGTGAGATACCCCGCCACGCCGCCCGCCAGCCAGCGGATCCCGATTTCCGCGGGCCGGGGAATCGGGATATTGGCGGGGGCCAGGCGTTCCGTCACAATTCGCAGCACAAACACACCGCCCGCGAACAAGCCCACGAGCGCGATCACATCCCAGCGAAACCGCCACGTCTCATCCGAGGAGATTTTCTGTTCCAACAGCTCGGCCAGCGGTTCGAACAGATTCATCGCGAACAGCCCGGCGAACAGCACCGACAAGCACACCACCGCAGCGCCCCAAGCCTCTTCCGCCGCGACCCGAATCGCGACCCACACGAGAATGGCGAGAAAGACAAGATCGATCAACGTGGAAACTCAAACAGGGTTTAAGGGGTTGGGCAATTGATGTTATCCGGCCGACTCCGGTTTGGGCGGGCCGGGGAAAAACGCATTTGTGCGGCGGATGTAATCTTCGTAAGCGGGGCCTTTGGATTCTTTCAGCGATTTCTCCAGAAGCGTCACCCCCGAAACTCGCATCAGGAAAAACGACATGATAAACGGACCGACCGCCGTCCACCAGTTCGCCGCCGGAGCCGCCGCGAGCGCGATGAGATACAAGCCCCACCACATCAGGAAATCCCCAAAGTAATTCGGATGCCGGGTGTACCGCCAGAGCCCGTGATTGAGGACCCGGCCTCTGTTTTCCGGATTGGATTTGAAGCGGGCAAGCTGAAAATCTCCCACGCCTTCAAAAAACACGCCGACACCCCAACATGCGAGACCGAGCCAATCGAGCCAGGTCGGAGCCGGGCGATCGGCGGGGACTTGCCCCGCTTGGATGGGCAGCGAGACGATCCACATCACCACGCCTTGCAAAAGAAACACGCGAACCAGGCTCAACAGCGGAAAACGAGGCCCGGCTTTTTCGCGCATGGCTTGATAGCGCGGATCCTCTCCGTGCCCGATGTTTCGCCACGCAATGTACCCGCTGAGCCTTGCGCCCCAAATCGTCACCAGAACCGCGATGAGCAGTTTCCGCGCGGGATCGCCCGGAGCCTGCCCCCAAGTGGTCCAGGCGACGAGGACAAACCCCAGGCCCCAGAACATATCCACAATGCTCGCATCTTTCAGAGGCAAGCTGAGCAGCCACACAAACGCCATCATCAAGCCGATGGCGAGGGCGTTGGTCAATAAAATGTCCGCCATGCGCGAGACGCTTTCCACAAGAATGAGCCGCCGGGCGTAGCCCCGGTTTATGTGATGTTTCAGGCCTTTGCTGAACCGGACGCGAGCGCGTGCCGGCCAATCCGTTTTACGATCTCATTCTACTTTGGCCATTTGAGAATCCCCAATGATCCGCGTCCGCCAGATCAATCCGATTCCGTAGCCGGAGAGCATGAGCTGCGAACAGCCGAAGCAAAACATGAACAGCATAATCACGTTGGCCGACGAGCGAATCCAGCGGGGGGAGTCTTCCTTGACCTTGGTGATTTTATCCTCCGTCTGGCCGACTTCTTCGGAAAAATGCTTCACCTCGGATTTGATTTTGACGAGTTCCCCGTCCACCTGCCGAAGCGTTTGCTGGATGACCACGAGTTGAGGCGGCGTGATCGTTTCCCCGTTTTGGAGTTTGGAAATCGCGTCGGTCACCTGGTCGAGCAAATCCGCCGTCTGCGTCAACCCCGTGGCGACGGCTCTGAGCGGATTCTCGGCATTGAGCGTGGCGTTCTCCGCGGCGCCGGCGAAACGCTGCGGGCCGAAGATGGACATGGAATCGAAGAGCATCAACGTGCTGCCCATGTTTCGCATGCTGTTCTGCATGGAAAACACGAACTGCTTGGCGTTGTCGAGTTGTTTGTCGATGTCGTCGTCAATCGACGTCAATAAGGACGCCTTCGCATCGCGCTGACTGAGCCTGGTCGAAAGACTCTCAATCGTCTCGCCGAGAAAGTTCACTCGGTCCCGCGTGGTCTCCAGAACTTTTTGCGTCGTCTCCCCCTGCTGGCGCACGGATTGAGCGATTTGCTCGACGTGCTCCAGACTCTGCGGAATTTCCCGCTGCATCCGCTGGGACGTTTGGCGGGTCTGGATGATGATGAACACGCTGAGGGCGATGCCCAGCATTCCGATAAGCATCGCCAGAACGCCGACGAGAATTCGCAAGACGGGTTTCACGATCGATGACTCTTCTTGGGGACCATTGTCGGAATCGGAGAAAGCGTCACTCCGAATCGCCGAGTTGAAGCTTGAGTTCGCGCACCCGCAATTCCGCCTCGAGCAGCTTGAGTTTGGCCTCGCTGATTTGGAGCAGGCTTTGAATTTGCCGCCGCTTCAATGTCAACTCCGCCGCGGTGATCTCCTGCTGCTTTTGCTCGACGGCGGCGAGGGCTTCCAACTGGGCGGCTTCGGAGCGCGTGACGTTTTGCCGGGCCTCGTCATACTCCGCTTGCGAGATGGCGCTCCGTTCATAAAGCCTTTTGACGCGGTCCAGATTGGCCTTGGGATATTCCACGGCGGCCGCGCTTCCCTTGACCCGGGCCGCCAGAACGTTCTTCTCCAGGTTACGGCCCGCATTGTTCGCCAGGGCTTCTTCCGTCTCCGTCTCTTGGAGATCCTTAAGCAACTTCACCTGCTCCTCGAAGAGTTTCACCCGCGCCGTTTCATACTCCAATTGCATCTCGAGCCGCTTTTTCGAGCGTTGGTTGTTGGAGGCAGGCTCCTGTGCCATGCCGCGGGCGGTCAAAGCGGACACAACGACCAGGCTCATTAACACAAATCGGCGTTTCATTCCATCGCCTCCTCGAAGCATGCACGGGGAACAACCAACCACATTCCAATTGTAGCTCAAAAACAACCGGTGAGGGAATTGCGGTTTGCACCGGCCCTGGTTTTGATGTTTGCAGGGGATGAACTCTATAATGGTTCGCTGCTGTTTCTCGCTGTTTGACAGAGGATGAGATTGATGCTGCGATGCACTTTGATTGGTTGTGCGTTCTTGCTTTGGGGAGCGCAATTCGCAGGGGCACAACCGGGGGAAGACGAGGATTTTCCGCCGGGACTGCTCGCCGAATATTCCGCCAACGGCAAAACCGTCGCGCGAATCGATCCCGCGGTCGCGTTCGAGTGGGGAACATCGGCCCCGGACGCTCGGCTGCCGGCCGGTCCCTTTTCCGCCCACTGGAAAGGCCGGCTGTTGGTGCGAAAGGCCGGGATCCATCAACTGCACGCGTTCGTGCAGGGCGAGGTGGAAGTCGCTCTCGACGGCCAGACGCTGCTATCGGGCCGGCAAAACTCGCCGGGCTGGATTTCCGGAAAACCCTTCGAACTGCGGTTCGGCGACAAGCCCCTTGCCGTTAAGTTTCGCAAAACGTCCAAAGACGCCCACGTGCGGTTGTTCTGGTCGTCAGACAGTTTCCCGCTCGAACCGTTGCCGCCGCTGTTATTGTTCCACGACGGCGGCCATCCGGAGTTGAAAGAACGGGACATCGGCCGCACGCTGTTCGCCGCCTTCCGATGCAATCGCTGTCATCAAAGGGAATCGGACGAATTGGCCCCCAGCGCTCCCGCCTTGACGCACTTAAAAACCGGCACCGGCCGCGACTGGCTCGTTCAAAAAATCCAAGAGCCGCACGCGCCGCCCGGCGGCAAGATGCCCGACTTTGGTTTCTCGCGGGAACAGGCCGAGCAAATCGCCGCGTTTCTCGAGGAAGCGGGCGAGTCGGCGAAGCTGTCTTCTGTGAAAACCAAAGACCGCGCCGCCGATGCCCGTCAGGGGCAGATTGCGTTTCGCTCCGTCGGTTGCCTGGCCTGTCATACATTAAAAGACGAAGGCCAAACCGGTCCGTTCGGCGGCGGGGACTTGAGCAATGCCGGCCGGAAGCGGAGCGAAGCCTGGCTGTTTGCCTGGCTCAAATCGCCGGAGAAACTGAACCCCGATCACCGCATGCCGGTGGTGAAACTTGCGGACGCCGAACGCCGGCAGTTGGCGATTTTCCTCTCGAGCCAAGTTGAGAAGAAAGACCAAGGAAATCCCACATCCAAACCGTCCCGCAAGCTGGCGGACGCCGGCAAGAAGCTCGTCGAAGCCGCCCGGTGTGCTGCGTGTCATCGGATTCCTCAAGTGGAAAACGCCGCCGCGAAGCTGCCCAATTTATCGACGCCCATCGCGGATGGGAAAAGCTCCTGCCTTGCGGAAACGCCCGACCGCAACCGAGACCGCCCGGCCTATCGCCAACTCAAACCGGAAGAGCGGCAGGCGATCATCCGCTATGTGAAATCGCGGCAAGGATCCCTTTCACCGGCGGGCGAATTTGACCGCGGGCGAATCGTTTTGGAGCAGAAGAACTGTTTGATGTGCCACGAGCGAAATCACGGCAAGGGCATTGTCGAAACCGCCGGCCAATCGGCCCGCGTGGACGAGGCGCTCGTGGGGCAAAGTGAAGCACTCATTCCGCCGGCTCTCAATGCGGTGGGCGACAAACTGTTGGACGCCGCGCTCGCGGAAGCCGTCAGCGGCGAGCAACCCCAGCCGCGCTTGCCCTGGCTCAAAGTTCGCATGCCGAGGTTTTCACATGCCAAAGACGACAAAGCCGCGCTCGTCCGAATATCTCGATTGGCCGCGACCGTATTCCCGACGGAGCCCCTGTCACCGCTGAGCCTAAGCTCGCCGAAGCGAAAGCCGACGCCCTCGTCACCGGGCACACCTTGGTGGGAGCGAAAGGCTTTAGCTGCGTGGCCTGCCATCGGGTCGGATCGTTCGAGCCGCGAAACGTCGCCTTGGGCACGCGCGGTTCGGATTTGTTGATGCTCGGCAAGCGGATGCGAAGATCGTTCTACCTCCGCTGGACGGCGTCGCCTCAGCGAATCGTGCCGGGCATGGAAATGCCCTCGATCCGCAAAGCCGTCCCCGGCATTTTGAACGAGAACATCGCCACGCAGCTCGCCGCCACGTGGGAAGCGCTCAACGATCCCCGCTTCACCGCGCCCACGGCTCCATCGGCCGTCGAGCAACTCCTGATCGTCAAACCCGGCGAGCGGGCTCGCATCGTGCGGGACGTCTTCACCAACCCCAAAGACAACGGCGGCGGTTACATCGCCCGGGCGATGGCGATTGGCTTAAACAACGGCCATAACATCCTGTTCGATCTGGACAATTTCACGCTCAGAAACTGGACTTTCGGCGATTTCGCCCGCCAACGCACCGAAGGCAAAAGCTGGTACTGGGACCTCGCCGGCGTCCCGGTGATGAAAGGTTTCACGGAACAATCCGACTTCGCACTCCACCGCAAAAATGACCCGGACAGCGCATTGATCCGGCCTATCAAAGCGAATAACGCTAGCGGACGGCTGCTTTCGTATAGGGCCTCCTCCGAGGGCGATGTCTCTTTGGAATTCGAATTGAATTTCCAAGTGGAACGACAAAGGCACGCCGTCCGTGTTTCCCAGAGAATCGAGCCGCATCCGAACGGCTGGCGACTGCAGATTCAATTCGATGGATTGCCCGCGGGTTATGAGATGGCCGTGTCAGCAAACCGGCGGACCGGCCTCGTCGGTGATCCTTCCGTGACAGTTGCTGATGAACAATCCGAAAGAGACGCCGGTTCGGTTCTGGCCGACAAGGGAACCGTTTCTCTTTTGTATTCGGCGAACTTGAAGCGGCCGGCCTTGGACCTGCCGCCGAAGCCCGAACTCTCCGCCGAGATCGAAGCCGTCACCTCGGTGCCCGGCTACACGGGCAAGCGGTTGCCGCTGCCCGGTTCCATCATGCCCACGGCGCTCACTTGGACGGATCGCGAATTACCGGGGATTCCGCGCGGTACGCTGGTTTTCACATCCCTGAAAGGTCATGTGTACTTAGCGAAAGACACCGACGGCGACGGCTTGGAAGATTCGCTTGCCGCGTTTGAAGAAGGCCTCGCGGCTCCCTATGGCGTCTTGCCCTATGCCCGGGGCTTGCTCGTGGCGCATAAGCCCGAAGTAATCTATCTGGAAGATACCAACGGCGACGGCCGGGCGGATGTTCGGCAAGTCGTCGCGACGGGCTGGGGTTATTCCGACAACTATCACGATTGGACCACCAGCCTGATTCAAGATTCCCACGGGAATTTCTATGTGGGCCTGGGCAGCGATTATGCGCAACCCAAGCGCAACATCGAAACCTCGAAGTGGCGGGGCACGGTGCTCAAAATCACGCCGCCCAAACCGCCGCACGAATTGGGGAAAGACTTCGAGCCGTGGTCCGTCGAACCGGCGGGGCATGCGTTTCGGTATCCCACGGGGATCGCCATCAACGAGGATGATGAGATTTTCGTCACCGACAACCAGGGCGTGCAGAACACGTTTAACGAGATCAACCATCTCGTCCAAGGCCGGCATTACGGCGTCCCCAGCCGGCACGAAACCAACCGCGATGTCCCACCCAGCTTACCCGCCATTCAGGTGCCGCACCCTTGGACGCGGAGCGTCAACGGCGTGTTCTTTCTGCCGCGCTCCGGGCCGGGGCATCCGGAGTTTCGCGGCCAAGGCATCGGCTGCGAATATGACACCCGCTTCCTCATTCGCTTCTCGCTTCAAAAAGTCGCGGGCGAATATCAGGGGGCGGCCTACCTGTTCAGCCAACCGAACGCCGGCGTCGGCGGCTCCAATTTCCAAGGCCCGCTGTACGGCGGCGTCGCTCCCGACGGCGACATCTACATCGGCAGCATTCACGACAGCGGCTGGCTCGGCGGACAAAACACCGGCGACATCGTTCGACTTACGCCGACGAAAACATTTCCAAGTAACGGCATCCGCGAAGTCCGCGCGACGCCCGCAGGTTTTGACGTGGAGTTCTTAAAACCCATAGGCTCCCCTGCCGCCGGCAATCCGGAGAATTATGACATCTCAGGCTATACCCGCATCTGGAAAGGCGGCTATGCCACGCCGGATTCCAGTCGGCACAAACTCCAAGTCCAATCTGCGAGTTTGCACAAAGACGGCCGCACGGTGTCGCTAAAACTCGCCGGCCGCCGCGAAGGCTATGTCTATGAAATCAGCTTGAGCCGCCTGGCCTCATCGAAAGAAGCCCCCCTCTTTCCCGACGCCGCCCATTATACGCTCCACAAAATCCCCAACGACTAGCCGCGAAGCGGCTCAACGGGATTCTCTGAATTGAACCAGCTTCTCTTCAATGCGCTTCCGGTCGATGTCATCCGGTTCGCAATGAGTGAGGGCAAAATTCAAAGCGTTGATTGCAGCCGCCCTCTGGCCTGCGTTCTTGAGTGAAATCGCCCTTTGAATCTGCACGACCGGAAGCTCCGGCACTTCCTGGGCGGCATGTTCCCAGAGAGCAAGATCGCTTCGCCAAACCGGAAGATAGTCCCGCGTTTGTTTTATAAGACCGCCGGCGATGGCTAGCATCAATACGCCCCCAATCGCGCGGCTGAAGCGAAGAGACGTTGACTGCCCCACACGCTCCAACACAACACCTAGACTAGCCACCAGCAATGCGATCGCCGGGATACTGGGCAGGTAGAGGTACCGGTCATTCATTAAGGTCGTGATGGGAAATAGATTGAGCACGGGAATCAAAAGAAAGATCCAACAGAGGGCCGCGAAGAGCACTAGGGGCTGCCGAGTTCGTCTCGACCACATCCACCAACCGACGCCGGCCCAGACGAGTCCCGCGAACGTGGCAAGCGGCCAGATTCCCGTTATGGGAAGATCATAAAGCACGCAAGGATTGTGTGGAGAGAGAAGCATCCCCACATAGCGCCAGAGAATGATAAGGTCGATGGCGAAAATCTCCAAGCGATTGAGCCCCAAATGCGCCCGCACGCCGCCGAGTTCGGTGACCTGGGCCGACATCGTGGCCAATAGCAGCCACGCCGCGAGAAAGCCGGGGATGATCTGCCGCACGACGGCTTCGGATAACTTCTGCCGGCGGACGATCACATCATAAGCCAGCACGATCGCGGGAACGACGACCGCAATCGCCTTGCATAGTAGCGCCAAAGCCAACAGCAAGATGCCCCAGCCTTCGTGCTTGGGTTTTCGGTCTTCGCGAAGCCAACAGAGCAGCGAAGCCAGGATAAAAGCCCCGGACAACAATCCTTTGCGGGACGAGACCCACGCGACCGACTCCACCTGCACGGGATGCACGGCGAACAGAACGGCCGTCGCCGCGGCCCAGTCGGTTCGCCCCGTCACCTGCCGAATCACGAAGAACACTAGCTGTGCATTGACGGCGTGCAGTACGAGATTCGTCAAATGATAACCGCCCGCCCAATCGCCCCAAAACGTATGGTCGAGCAGAAACGAAAAAATCGTCAAAGGCGCATAGTTCCGCGCGACCGTTTCCGTGGCGATGCCCTTGAGGTTCGCCAGGTTCCATGACTGGACCAGCGGGTTGTTTTGGATATACCAGGGATCATCCCAATTCACGAACTCAAACGATCGGCTTGGCATATATAACCAGACCGTCATTGCGAACAGACCGGTCAGGATCCCGAGATGGATCAACACCCGCCGGCGAGCGGCGAGGGTTTGAGCGGGATTGAGGGGGATGGCTTTCATGAGGGCAGACTGAATACGAACTTGACGGATGTTGCTCCGCGGCAACGGGCTTTGAAAAGATAGCTCGAAAAGTTGCCGCTGCGCATCGGTTTCTGACCTAGACTTGGGCGAGGAGTTCGCAGCGCGGATTCCGACCTGGCTAGAGATCCACCATCGTCCGCCGATAGAAACGTAAGGGGCAATCCGTGGCCGCTTTGAATTCGCTGGATCATTCCACAACCGAAGTCATGGCGTCCGCCGAGCTGCGGCGGATCGAAACGCTCTTGGAAGAAGCGGCCCATCCCGAGGCGCATTCCGCGCGGGTGGTGGTCGTAATGCCCGCCTATAATGCCGAACGCACACTGCATAAGACCGTGGCCGACCTCCCGGCCGAGGCGGTGGATGAAATCATCCTCGTCGACGATTGCAGCCAGGATGCCACCGTGGAAGTCGCCCGCGAATTGGGGCTGACGGTCGTCGAACGCCGGCGAAACGGCGGCTATGGTGCGAATCAGAAGACCTGCTACGAACACGCCTTGAACCGCGGAGCGGATTATGTGGCGATGGTGCATCCCGACTATCAATACGACAGCCGGGTCGTCGCCGCCGCCGTGGAGTTTTTGAGGTTGGGAATTTGCGACATCGTGCTGGGTTCTCGGATCCGCTCGCGGGCGGAAGCGATCCAGAACGGCATGCCCCATTACAAATACTGGGCCAACCGCTTTCTGACGAGCTTGGAAAACTTCGCCCTCGGCCAGAATAGCGGCGACCTGCACAGCGGCTTTCGCGCCTATCGCCGTAAGGTCCTGGAAACGATTCCCTTCCAAAACAACTCGGACGATTTTGTGTTCGACAGCCAGTTCCTCGCGCAGGCGGCCCATTTCGGTTTCCGAATTGGCGACATCCCCATGCCGGTCCGCTATTTCCCCGAAGCCTCCAGCATCAACTTCCGCCGCAGCTTGAAATACGGGATCTCAACGCTCGGCGTGATCGCCGAGTTCTGGGCTCACCGCCTCGGCGTCCGCAAATCGATCCGCTTCGAATCGCCCAAACGGTAAACTCGCCCGTTTTATAGAACGCATGCGTCACTTCGTGACGGCCATTTCGGCGAGTTTTGCTTGATAGTCCGCGCGGCATCTGGCGAGAGGCTCTGAAGCTTTTCCCTTCATTAGCTGCTCTTTGTGTTCCGTCGAAGTGGGCCGATCGTGGTTGGCGGGCACCGTTCCGGAATCAGATCAATTCCGCGAGCGGTTCGGCTTGGCCTTCGACGAGGTACTGCGGGCGGCCGTTCAGGTCGCTAATCGTGGCGTAGCGGGTGTCGATGCCCAGGTGGCGGTAGAGGGTGGCGTAGATTTCCGGGAAGGTGACCGGACGCGAGATCGCTTCGCCTCCGAGCCGATCCGTGGACCCGATGACCTGGCCGGTTTTGAGTCCGCCGCCGGCCATCAAGGCGGAGTTCACGCGCGGCCAATGGTCGCGGCCGACTTGGGCGGAAATTTTGGGAGTCCGCCCGAACTCGCCCCAGATGATGACCGCACAATCCTTGTCCAAGCCGCGGACGTGGAGGTCTTCCACCAGGGCGCTTACGCATTGATCGAACACGGGGAAGTCTTCGCCTTCGCGTTTGAAGATCGAATTGTTGTTCCCGCCGTGCCAATCCCATTTGCTGTAGTTGAGCGTCACGATGCGGACGCCGGCTTCGATCAGCCGCCGGGCGACGAGCAGGCTTTGCGGCACGCGCGGCGCGCCGTTGCCGTCCATGTGGATTTTGGGATCGCCCGTGCCGTAGCGGGCGACGATGCGGGGATCTTCCTGGGAGAGATCCAAAGCGTCCGCCAGTTTCGACGAGGTGAGCAAGCCCATCGCCTGTTCGGTGAAACGTGTCGAGGCCGTCCATCATCCCGCTGGCGTCGGCGGATCGGCGAAAGCGGTCCACGCTGCTTAAAAGCGCCCGCCGGTCGGCGAGCCGTTCCAGCGTCACGCCATTGAGGACCATATCGCTCCGCGTCGGCCCCAGCGGGCGGAACGGCGAATAGCTCGGCCCCAAAAAGCCCGGCCCCGGTTCGTTATACGGGCCGTGGGTGCATGCGTAACACAGGCTGACGAACCCGGGCGTGGCCGGGTTGGCTTGGCCCTGTACCTTCGCGACCGCCGACCCGAACTGCGGCCAGCCGCCCGAGGGTTTGGGGCCTCGGGGATCGTGGCCGTTGAAGACCTGGATCGCGTCGTGCCCGCTTTGCGAACCGACCAGCGAACGGATCGGCACCAGCTTGTCCATCATCCCCGCCAGCCTGGGGAAGGCTTCGCAAATCTCGATCCCCGGGACGTTGGTTTCGATCGGTCGCCAGGGGCCGGCGATTTCCTGGGGAGCCTCCGGCTTGAGGTCGAACATGTCCTGATGCGGCGGCCCCCCGACGAGGTAAATCATAATCACCGACTTCGGCGACCGACCCTTCCCGGCGGCCTCGGCTTTGAGCAACTGGGGCAACGTCAACCCCGCCAGCCCCAAGCCCCCGATCCGCAAGAAGTTTCGCCGCGAAATGCCATCACAAAACCCCACCCGCCGCGATTGTTGTCCGAATAAAGTCAGCATGAAATCCCACCGTTCTTTGCAAAGGCCCCAGCCCAATAGATCAGGGAATTACCATATCAGATTCCGTTGATCGTTTCCAGGTTGGCCACGGCAAACGGAGCCATCGTCGCGCCATCTCCTTTTCATTTCGCTCGTTGCGTCGACACACCGGCTTGTGGCGCAATCAACTCCCTATAGGGTAGAGGGATTGAATTGGGGACTCCACCAGCCGGTGGGTTTCCGGTCCGCCGGCCCCTTTGCCCAGACAGTTTCCGCGGCAAAGAACCGATTCGCGAATCATGGCGAGACCGGAATCGAGACTGTCCTCCTCCCCAAGATCGGTTCCTCCACCGGATATCCGGGCCGGGATTTATGATTGAAGACCTTCTCGAAGGCCCACAAATCCCGGCAAAAAATGCCGAACGACGGCTCCAAGCCGCCCTTCGGCGTCAAAAACCGAACGGTCGCCGCACCGCCGCGCACCAAATGCGCGGCCCGGTGCGGTTTTTTTATGGTCCGCTCAGCGGTTCAAATCCGTTGCTGCTTGCGATCGTTGCGGGTTCCGGCAATTGGGTTGATGGAGTCGGAACCGCGGCTTGCTGGCGGAATCGCGGCACGAACATGGGAACCCGCCGCCGGTAGTCGAGATACTGCCGGCCGAAGTGAGCCACCAGATCGCGCTCTTCAATGATCGCCGCCAATCCCATGTAACCCGTCAAAACGCCGGCGAACAGGAGATGCCCGACGGTCATCGTCGGGATCGCCCAAAACGCCAGAGCCCATCCGACGTAGAGCGGATGCCGGACGTGTTTGTAGAACGCCGGCACGCGAAACGGCAGCGATTCGTACTCCCGTCCTTTCAGATAGAGCCAAACCTGGCGCGTCCCGAACAAATCAAAATGGTCGATCATTAAACTGACGATCGGGACCGTGAGCCAGCCCACGGCAAACAGGCCCCAGAGCACGCTGCGGAATGCGGGTTGCGTCACATCCCAAACCACCGTGTCGATCCCGCGCCATTGCCACATCGTCACGATGAGGACGAGGCAGCTCAGGAGGACGTATGTGCTGCGTTCAATCGGTTTGGGGACGAGCCGTGTCCAGATTCGCTTGAACGCCGGCCGGGCCATGAGCGAGTGCTGAGCCGCAAACAGTCCCAACAGCAGGAGATCGATGGCGATCGACAAACCCAGGGAGTCCCCGGCCCCGGTGTCGATCGTCCAAGGCACGAAGAAATGGCCGACGAACCCGGCCATAAAGGCATAGGTCCCTAAGAACAACAAGTGACCGCCCACGCCATACAGAAAGTAAAGCCAACGTGTCATTTCCGCGCCTCCGCAAGGGTTCCAGATGCAAAACGCGAGAACCGGTTTGGATTCCGATTGTTTCGCTCACGGAGGGATTATTGCTCAAACAGCGGTCTTGCCAAGTTGACTTGTGGTAAACTGGGTGGTTGACTTGTGGTCCACCCCAAACGCGGGAGCACGCCATGAAAACGCCGACTCGAAAACGCCTCGTCGAAGCCGCCGTTCGCCGATTTTACCGCGATGGATTTCGCATGGTGGGCATCGATCAAATCCTGACGGATGTGGGGATCAGCAAGACGGCGTTCTACAAACATTTCGGGAGCAAAGAGGACCTGATGCTCGCAGCGCTGGAAATGCAGAATATTTGGATCCTGGATACCTTCCGCACAATGATTCGCGAGCGAGGCGGTCCGACGGCGATGGGCCAGCTTCACGCCGTGCTCGACGTCGTGGAAACCATCCTCGAGTCCGACGGTTTTCAGGGCTGCATTTTCGTCAACGCGGCCATGGAGTTTCCATTGCCCCACGAACCCGCCCACCTCGCCGCCTTGGAAAACAAACGCGCGATCGAGTCGATTATCGCGGCCCTCGCCGATGACGCGGGCGCGGACGACCCCTTTGCGCTGGCCCAGGAATTGTGCCTGATTATGGAAGGCGCCTACGTGACCCGCCACGTCACCGGCAATAATCACACCGCAGACATCGCCCGCCGCATCGCGGCCCTCGTGATTTCCGCTCATTGCCCCGTTGAGAATTCCTGATCGCGCCACGTCCCCGCCGCACCGAAAATGCGGTTATTTGAGATCCGCGATCATGGATTTGAGGAGAACGTCGCATGGAGACTCTTTCGACTGACGTTTCCACATCGGCGATGCGGATAAAAATCAGTGCGACTTCATAACCCAACTTGGCCGCATCGCAAAGAAATCCCACCTTCTCGCCCACCGGATCGGATAGCACTGTTTCAAAGATGAAACTTTCCCGTTTCTCGACTAAAACTCGCCGCAAGGCATCAGCCACTTGTGCCGCTTCGTAAGGTCCGAGTCCCAACTCCAACGCCAGATCGTCCGCGTTGATGAACCGCAGATCGGTATGAGAGAGGTAGGAATGATAAAAGGTCGATTTCCCGGCACCGTTGGAACCCGCAATCGCGATGACGATCGGGCGGTTGTCGAGAAAGTCGTAGTCCATGTCACGGCTCGACGGGTTCGAAAACCCGGTTGACGAATTTGCCGAGCGTCACGGTGCCGTCCGCTTCGATCTTTCGCAATAGCCCCGGAGAATCCGGGACGGCTTCAAAATGGGGAAACGGCCCGGCGTCCAAATAGCCCTTGACGCGTTTTCGCCCCGCATCGGTATCCACATCGCGAACAGCCTCAGACAACGGTCTTGCACTCGATGACCGCCGGAGAGCGATGACCTGTTCGCCTCGCAGCAGAGGTTCCAACGAGCGTCCCAACGAAGCCCAAAACTCGATTTGGGCGGAGAGAGACCGCTTTGAAACCTCAGCCATCAGGGAAGCTTCGCGGATCAAATCGTCGGAAATCGTGACTGGTTGGTCCATTGGTTCAGGATACCGTTGGCGCTAAAGAATGTCGATAGCGGTATCGCGTGGTGTTCTGAGAAATTGTAGCACCTGCTGTGCGCATACAGATGTGAGATTGATCGTTGTCATCAAAAAAAGGCCGGCCCTACGATGTGGCTGATGGAAACTTTCGTCAGCCTACACCGTGAATGCACTGGCAACAATTTGCCAGCGGCACCCGTGCGCGGCCGATGCTACTTGCTGTCTCCCTGGCTTTGGGAACTGGCTCCCGCGACGTCGGGCGTTCGCTTCCTGAGAAATGGATGCACGAATTGTTTCACGAAGCCGGAGGGCACGGGGTTATTCCCGATGCCGTAGCCGCCGGGCCATTTGCCGTCGGCGGGTAGGTAGTACGTTCCGAAAAGCCAGTCCAAGAGCGGAAAATGGACCGCGAAGTTTCTATCGATGGCTTCCTTCTCGACGGCGTGGTGCCAGTGGTGAAACCGCGGGCTGACCAGCAACCATTCCAGAAACCCGAAGTTGATGCGCAGGTTGGAATGGACGAGCGCCGACAAGAAATACACAAACAACAGGTACGCGTACAGGGCCGGCTGGCTGAAGCCCAGAACATACATGGGGATGACCGTCACGCCGCGCAGGCACACGATTTCCACAACGTGCATCCGCGAGCTGGCGAGCCAATCCATGGTTTTGGCCGAATGATGGACCGCATGGAACTTCCACAAGAAGGAAACGCGATGGAAGATCCGGTGCATCCAGTATTGCGCCAGATCGGTCAGGAACATGATCTCGGCGAACTGGAGGATCACCGGTTGACTGCCCACCCGCTGGCGCAGCCCGCCCCAGTCCGTGTGGTGGAGAATGGCGATGCCGGGGCCAGGGACAGATAGGTCAACGCCTGGACGAGGAGGCTGGCGATCAGGAAATACAACAAGTCCTCGCGCCATTCGGTGCGAAAGATGGGTTGCTCGCGCTTGCCGAGGACACGCTCGATCGGGACGAAGACAAGCCCCATGAGAACGAGGTTGAGCAAGAAATAGTCCAGCCCAAAATAGACGTCGCTGTGGCGATGGAGCCGATCCTGGGCGTGCGAGCCGCCCAGCACGGCGGCCGCCAAGACAGTCGCGATGGAAACGAACCCAAGAACCTTGTTTTGCCGCAGGACGACGCTGACGATTCCAAGGAAAAACGCGCCGAGGAGGACCAGGTGCAGTGCGAGCCGGATGAGCGCCACATCATAAAGTGCGCGTGCCTCCGGCATGGTGAGCAGATCGGGGTAGCGGAGACACAGCACGGTCCCCAGACCGACCGCGGAAAACGCCAACGCCAGGACGCCGCTGATCCAACCGGTTCCAAAGCGACGTGCCGGCCCGGGGGCGTCCAGATCTCTTCCCACAGCAGTCATGGCCGGTCCTCCAAAAATGTGGTCGAACGTCGGAACTTCTATGCGCGGGTGCCACTGGCAGCTTGCTGCCAGTGATTTCCTCAGATCAAATTCCGTTCTGATGGAAACTTTCTTCAGCCTACACCGTGAATGCACTGGCAACAAGTTGCCAGCGGCACCGGTGGCACGCCCTGAGCGCAGCGAAGGGCGTGGTGGTGCGATCGACCACGCCCTTCGCTGCGCTCGGGACGTGCCACCCAATGCGGGCGGTGGTGGTGCGATCGACCACGCCCTTCGCTGCGCTCAGGGACGTGCCACCAGTGGCATCCGTGCGGACCAAAAGCTCTGTCGCCCGTCCGCACACAGGCTGTGAACTTTTTGAGCGGACCCTGCGATGCGATCAAAGCGTCCGCAAGCGGTGGTCTAAAACTCAGGCCGTGGCAGCCAGGTACTTTTCCAGCAGCGTTTCGGCGACGCGACGCGCAACAGCGCAGACGTCGCAATCCGGGAAGATTTGGTGGGTAATGAGTGCGCCCTCGATGATCATGTCGATCTCCTGGGCCAACGCCAGCGGATCCGATGCGCCCGCCCGCTCGGCGAGATCCTCAAGCAGCGAAATGGCGTCGGCTTTTGCCTTGCGAGCCGACTGATGGGCCGGGTGGTGCGGTTGGGGGAACTCGACCGCGGCATTGATGTAGATGCAGCCGCGATACTCCGGCTCATGCATGATTTCCTCGATGACATCGAACATCGCCAGAATCTGCCCGCGGGGATCGGGGCCGGCGGCCCGCTGGATGCGGTCGCGAAGTTCGCGACTCCACCAGCGGTGATGTTCGTCGATCACGGCGACGATCAGATCGTCTTTGCTCTCAAAGTGGTTGTAAAAGGTCTGCTTCGAGCAGCCGACTTCGTTGAGCAGGCGATCGAGCCCGACCGTCAGAAATCCCTCGCGATAGAAGATTTCATGTCCGGCTTGGATGAGCTTTTCGCGTGTTGAGAGTGCTGGCATGAGAAAACTTCCCTGAGATTAATGGGGGGTCCGTGGACTTGACCACAAGTCAACCGAACTTGACCCCAAGTCAATTGTCTATCTCCCGCAACCGGCCGTAATCTTACCGCATCGCGTCAATGCACCGGATGCGGCGGCCTCAGAACCGCCGGTTGATTGTAGCGCGAAATTTTAAGAACCGGAAGGAAATCTCCATGTCTCAGCCTCACCTCCGCCACTTCTTCCGCCACCGAAACCGCCGAATTCGACGCCGCACGGCACGAAGCGTTTGGCGAGCGCGTGGTCGGCATGCTCAACGAGGCCTCGCTCACGTTCATGCTCAGCATCGGCCACCGCACCGGGCTGCTCGATACGCTGAAGCGGCTGAATCGCCCCGCCACCACGCACGAGATTGCCGACGAGGCGGGGCTCGACGAGCGCGTACGTCCGCGAATGGCTGGGAGCCCTGGTCACCGGCCGTGTGATCGACTACGACCCGGCCACGCGCAGCTACCACTTGCCGGCCGAGCACGCCGCCTGGCTGACCCGCGAAGCGGCGCCCAACAACCTGGCGGGTGTCATGCAATTCATGTCGATGTTCGGGAAGATCGAAGACCACGTGCTCGACTGCTTCCACAACGGCGGCGGCGTGCCTTACGAGAAGTTCGATCGGTTTCACGAGATCATGGCCGAAGAGTCGTTCCAAACGGTGGTGGCGGCGCTCGATGACCACATCCTGCCGCTGGTGGAAGGGCTGGTCGAGTCGCTCGAACGGGGCATTGAGGCGGTCGACGTCGGCTGCGGCCGAGGTTTGGCACTGATGCACTTGGCAGAGCGTTTTCCCCAGTCCCGTTTCGTGGGTTATGACTTCTCCCAGGAGGCGATCGAATGGGCCAATGCCGAGGCGAAGCGGCGCGGGCTGGCCAACGTTCGCTTTGAGATCCGCGACGCGGCGAAGCTCGATGACGAGCAGCGCTTCGATGTGATCTTCACTTTCGATGCGATTCACGACCAGATCGATCCGCACGCGATGCTCGCCGGCATCCACCGGGCGCTCAAGGAGGACGGGCTGTTCCTCGCGCAGGACATTCGCTCGTCAAGCCACGTCGAGAAAAATCTCGACCACCCGGTCGCACCGTTTCTCTACACGATCTCGACGATGCACTGCATGACGGTCTCGCTGGCCCACTCCGGGTGCGGGCTGGGCACGTGCTGGGGGGAAGAGCTGGCGCTGAAGATGTTTGAGGACGCCGGATTTGGAAACGTCGTCGTCCGCACGCTCGACCACGACATCATGAACAACTACTACATCTGCCGGAAGCATTAAGCCGAGTAGGGCCGGCTGTGCCGGCCTTTTGTTTTTGACACAACGATTTTTCTCGCACCAAATGGCCGGCACACCCAGCCGCCAATTGGGCATAAGTATGATTCCCTTCGTCGAAAAGGCCGGCACAGCCGGCCCTACGTCACTGCGCAAACGACGACGCTCTCTGCAAGCGGGTGAAGCCCTTCGCCGGTCTGGTTCGGGACGACTCATTCGGCTATCCGGTGGTCGTGCCTGAGAAGAGCGTGTTCGTCACGGCGGGCACGGATCACTTTATAACCGCCTCCATGAATCACTGTCTTCAAGGATGACTGAAAGCATGGCAAAGCCGAGTAGGGCCGGCTGTGCCGGCCTTTTGTTTTTGACACAACGATTTTTCTCGCACCAAATGGCCGGCACACCCAGCCGCCAATTGGGCATAAGTATGATTCCCTTCGACGAAAAGGCCGGCACAGCCGGCCCTACGTCACTGGTTGAAGTCGCGTGTCTTTCGATTCCAAGTAATCCAAGGTTGATCATATCGCATGCTCATGCAGAGCCATGAGCATGCCACTAAGTACGTTGACGACGCCATTCTTCACGCATTGCGTCTGCCTGAACGTTTCGCAATGCACGCTCCAATTCTTCGTCACTTTCAAGATTCTCCACGAAGGAAACGGCAATCAGGTTCTGAATCTCCTCACCTCCTTTCCTCAAGGCGTCGTCGAGACAACGCACAAGTTCTTGCCGCTGCAAACCATCAGAAAGAACATATCGTGTGATGTCCCCCATAAATACATGCGGAAGGATTTCATCATTGTCTTCGATATGTTCCTGCAACATTGGAGCAAGGTCGTCAAATCGACGAACAAGCTCTTCGCAGAAGTCTTGAGATTTGTCTTTCACGTCAATTTCCTCCAAGAGCAGCCTTGAGGTCATCCAGCAGGCTTTGGGCAACCAAGCGGTCATTATGTGATGCATTTGGATTTTCCCCTAGCCATTTCGTCAGAGCCTTGATGTATTCCTTGGCTTTTTGCGAGTGAAATCTTCCATACACGAGCTAGACTCTTGGACCTTCATGGGAAGGCCAATTTAACAACCTCATAACGACCAACCCAAAATCATCTCTTGGAAACTCAATACCTACTCTGAACGGAGCGGACATCCTCAGCGCATCGAAGCTGTGGAATGCTATCAACTCCTCGATTACATTATGCAAGACCACTATAACATTTCCTACTGGATCAGGCTGCTCTGGCAGTTCGCCACTGCAAAAAAAATCCTCCCAATCAGGCAGTCGCAACGAAGCAAAAGTGGCGTACTTAAAATCCGCCGTCTGCGGGTTATAAGTACATAGTTTGGAATGCAAAAGGACGTCCCGAGCCGTTAACCAACCGTTCGGTGTTTGAAAAACGGATGCTCGCGTTTTCAAAACGTGGCGATCGTGACGCTTTGCATACAGCAGACTGTTATCGAGGGTATCAAAACAAATTGCTAC
The DNA here is from genome assembly GCA_963815195.1 of uncultured Planctomycetaceae bacterium. Taxonomy (GTDB): domain Bacteria; phylum Planctomycetota; class Planctomycetia; order Planctomycetales; family Planctomycetaceae; genus CAWAVN01. The sequence goes on along the minus strand of CAWFGE010000020.1, from coordinate 124,701 downwards.
ATCTCCGAAACAATAATCCGTGCTGAAAGCAAAGAATGAGCAGACTTCATTGCCATAATTACTTACATAATCTTCTATAGTTTTTTTTGCCTCGTTAATTAAGACAGATTCAGCTGCATGCCAGTCTGGCTCGTTGAGCATACTCATTCTGCACATACCTTTCTGAAAACATATAGCAACAGATCAAGTGAGGGCCAAACCATTATCTTAGTGGTTGCAAAGTCTGATTCAACCGCTCAAGTCCTGGACGAAGGCGATCCGCGATGGACTGCGAGGCTCTAGCAGTTTCCACGTCGCTCAAATTGCGTCTACCGAGGTTACGTATAAGCCGCATGACCGCTGCATTAAATCTTGGATGTCGTGCGCCCTGACGATGAACGGCTAATAACAGATTTACTCCGTTATTCGCTCCATTAATGTTGAATCCACCTCTCGCAGCCGCTTCAATGACGGATCTTGTAGCCGAGTAGGGCCGGCTGTGCCGGCCTTTTGTTTTTGACACAACGATTTTTCTCGCACCAAATGGCCGGCACACCCAGCCGCCAATTGGGCATAAGTATGATTCCCTTCGTCGAAAAGGCCGGCACAGCCGGCCCTACGTCACTGTGAGTCCTGGTGGCTCTCAAGGACTCCTGCGAGCTTTTCTAGCAGTCCTTCGTAGCTTGACGCCAACTCAATCCAGACAGAGTGAGGCCCGATACCACCAAGATAGACGACTCGTGGATTATCGGTACGATAGTCGAGTGCAATCGGACTGTCCTCGTCAGCCTCGCCAATAATCAAGATGCGTTTCGGGTCGATCCGTCCCGGCAATAAACCCTTGCCTTCCGTTCCCAGGTAATGTGTTGCCGCAGAGGAACCCCAGAGTTTGTGCTGAGACACGATCTGTTCATAACCCCAAAGCCTGGGGCGGGGACTTTCGATGTGAGTCAACAGAGCCTTCAGGTGGGCTAGTTCGCTCTCCGACAGTTTACGGCCACCTGACTTCAGATGCGACTCAAGAAGAGCGGGTAATGTGAATCCGTGGATTGTCATTGTGCTGAGTAAGCCCTTCTGCCGGTCGCCGTCGAGATTGAATCAAGGATTTGTTGACGCATGCTCTCTGGGACCGTGCGGTTCAAGACATTCGGGTTGACGGCCGGGTGGCATGCTCATGGCTTTGCATGAGCATGTCTTCCAAAGGTCAAGGAAGCAACAAGGCGAGTGTTTTCACTGGTTGAAGTCGCGTGTCTTTCGATTCCAAGTAATCCAAGGTTGATCATATCGCATGCTCATGCAGAGCCATGAGCATGCCACCCCGCCGCGATCGGTTGCGGGGCTCAACGATTTGAGGACGCTTCTCTTCCCGACGTCGGCGGTCCGAGCGGCATTGTCACCTGGTCCGAGAACAATCCCTCCCCATCCGATTTCGATCAGGGCACCGTTTATCACCTGGGAAAACTTTTCGTGCTTTGGAGCGACTTGCCCAACGGAGGAGGCGGCAGCACAAGCAGCAATCGGCAGGGCATTTCCTGCACGGGGAAAATGGTCGGCTCGGACGGAGCGGTTCTGAAGTTCGCTGTTAAATCCGGCGACGGCAAAACGGGAACAGCGACCATCGCCGGGCAATCGTATGATCTCGGAAAAGGGGGGCTGTTTCTCGCGACGGCTGATGGAAACTCATGGCGAATCAAACAATTGAACCGCAACCTCGAGCAGTTGGAAATTGATAAGGAGAGCCTGCGCGAGTTGGCGGAGCGAGACGATGAGATCAAAAGCTTCTTCACCAAGTAAGTGCAGTCGTACATGCTGTGCCGGCGGTTGGTGCGAGAGAAATCGTCGTCACCAGAAACAAAAGGCCGGCGGACCCGGCCCTGCGATGTTGCCCGACGCTTTCACGATTTCCGCCCCAGCATGTAGTCCATTGCGTTCGAGCAGTGGTAGATCAAGGGTTCGGGGTAGTCGGTGTTGTAGGAGAAGATTTCGAAGGTGAGGTAGCCCTTGTAGCCGATTTTGTCGAAGGCTTCCATGACCGCGGGCCAGTTGGTGGTGCCGTCGAGGAGCGGGTGGAAGGAATCGAGCGTGAAGGCGGTGCCGGCGCGTTTGCTGTATTCCTTGAGGTGCACGTTTCGGATCCGCCGGCCGCATTGCGCGATCCAATGTTCCGGGAATTGGAACTGCATGATGTTCCCCGTGTCGAAGTGCACGCCGACGGAGTCGTGCTTAAAGCCGTCGACGAAATCGTTCATCTCGCGGGGGCTTAAGAGGAACCCGTTGGCGAAGATGTTTTCGATATTGATCGAGACGCCGGCTTTCTCGGCGAGCGGGAGCACTTCGCGAATCGCCTCGGTGGCCCGGCGGTGGCAGACATCGTTGGGGACCGGTTCGGGTTCCGGGGCCCAGGGGATGTAAACCGCCCCCGGCACCACAAGCAGGTTCTTGGTGCCGAGCGTCCCGGCGGCTTCGATCATCTTCCGCGCGAGTTCCCGGCCTTTCTTGCGGCGGTCGGGGTCGCCACTGGTCAGGGAATAGGGCCAGAACAAAAACGAGCACAGGCCGCTGATCTCGATCCCGAGGCCGTCGGCCATTTTGCGGATGTTTTTGAGGTCGGCTTCGCTGGCTTCGGGCGAGAGGTCGCCTTCCAGGTTGTAGTTGAGCTCCACGCCGTCGAACCCGGCGTCCTTGGCGAGTTGCAAAGTTTCCTTTAACGTCATCTGGTCGGGATACGGAAACGCCCAGAGGTTGATGGATTTTTTGAAGGGATAGGTTTTTCCCTGGGGTTTGGGCTGCGGTTTGGGTTGGGAATCTTCGGCCTTCAGCAATCCCTGGGCCGCCAGGAACGCGGACCCGAACGCGGCCGAGTAAGCCAGCAGCTCCCGCCGATCCAAACCCGACTCGCTTTTCTGCCCGCTTTGCTGTTCCGACATGGCTGATTTCCCTTCTGGCGTGGAATCTCAAAAATTTCCAGTGGAATTTCGCGACATTTCGCGTTTTTTTATTCTGTCCGATTCGGCCGCCGCTGTAAAATGATCCCTCATGGGTTCCCGGAACGCCATCTGGGGGTGTTCATTGGATCCATACTGAGTTTTTTCCGAGTTTCCACGTCGCAGGTTAGGAGGACCACGACGCATCGAGCGCCCCGATTTTCCATAAGGAGTCCCCATGCGATTCACCAGCGCCCCCAAATCCCGTCGGCAAAGGCCACCATTTCCGGCCATAGTCGAAATCTGTGAACCCCGTACACTGTTGACGAACCCCGGTTTTCTCGCGGGCGAGGTCCCGGCCATCGACGGCATGGGGAACAACCTCGACCATCCGGAGTGGGGCAGCACGGACGAAATGCTTTTGCGGCTGGCCCCGGAGAATTATGCCGACGACTCGGGCATGCCGGCCGGTTCGGATCGTCTGAGCGCCCGGACCGTCAGCAATGCGATGGCGACCGCCCACGAACCCAAGTCCAACGACCGCAACTTGACGGACATCCTCTGGCTGTGGGGGCAGTTCGTCGATCACGACATCGACCTTACCGAAGGCGCGTCGCCCGCGGAGCCAATGCCGATTTCTGTTCCCGCCGGCGATCCGTATTTCGATGTGGACGGCTCGCAAACGATCGGTCTCAATCGCTCGATTTATATGATGGACAACGGCGTCCGCCAGCAGATCAACGAGATCACCGCCTTCATCGACGGTTCGACGATCTACGGTTCCGACCCGGTCCGGACGGATGCTTTGCGATCGCACGAAGGCGGCCGACTGAGAATGCAGGACACCAGCGTCGGCGATTTGCTGCCTTTCAATGACGGCAACAACAGCGGGAACATCATTTTTCCCAACGCCAGCCAGCCGTTCCAAACCCCGGACCAATTGTTCCTCTCGGGCGATGTGCGGGCGAACGAAAACGTGGCGCTCACCTCGATGCACACGCTCTGGGTGCGCGAGCACAACCGCATCGCCGACGAGATTTCCGCCCAATATCCGAACCTGACCGACGAGCAAATCTTTCAACAAACCCGCGCCATCGTGCGGGCGGAAATCCAGGCCATCACTTACAACGAATACCTGCCGGCTTTGCTGGGATTCGACGCGATCGGCCCTTACCAGGGCTACGACCCCGATGTGAATCCCGATATCGCCAACGAGTTCTCCACCGCGGCCTACCGCTTCGGGCACAGCATGCTTTCGTCCGAACTCTCGCGGCGGGATGCGGAGGGGGATGTGATCGATGCGGGCAACCTCAGCCTGCAAAACGCGTTTTTCAATCCCGGTGAGATTTACGATCCCAGCCAAGGGACGGGCAACGGCATCGATCCGTTGCTTCGCGGGATGACGACCACGATCGCCCAGGAAATCGACACGCAGGTCGTCGATGACGTGCGGAACTTCTTGTTCGGACCTCCCGGCGCAGGCGGGTTCGACCTCGCGGCTCTCAACATTCAGCGCGGCCGCGATCACGGCCTTTCCAGCTACAACGACACCCGGCAATGGATCGGGCTTCCGCGGGTGACGAGTTTTTCCGACGTCTCGTCCGATCCGCATGTCGTCGAGGGGCTGGCATCGATGTACGGCAGCGTGGACGACATCGACCTCTGGGTCGGAGGCCTGGCGGAAGACCACCTGCCCGGCTCCAGCATGGGCGAAACGTTCAGCACGATCATCACCGACCAGTTCGAGCGGCTCCGCGACGGCGACCGCTTCTGGTATCAAAACGTCTTCCACGGCGAACAACTCGCGGAACTGGAAAGCACAACCCTGGCCGATGTCATCGAGCGAAACACGGGCATCCAAGACCTGCAGCCGAACGTGTTCTTCGACGCGTCGGTGCTCTATGTCGATCTCGCCGCTTCGCATGCTTCCAATGTGACCGTGCGGGTCGCCGATGGTGAACTTCAAGTCGTGGAGGGTCACAACGGCCGCGTGATTGCCAGCCAATCGTTGGGCACCGTCCAGCAGTTGATTCTCGACGGCTCGGACCGGACGCCGAACCACATCGCGATCGAGTCCATCGCCGGCGACTTGCTTCCCGGCGGGATCGTCGTCAACGGCGGTTCCGGCCGCGGCGATGTTTTGCGAATCGAGGGCACGCATGGCGAGGACGTGATCGGCGTGACTCCGAACGAGGTTACGGTCAACGGGCTCGTGATCCAATTCAGCCAGATCGAGCGGATCGAAATCCAGACCGGCCAGGGCGACGATGAGGTCGACGTGGCCGACGAGGTGGACCTTCCGGTCATTGTGGATCGCGGCGAAGGCGGGGAGCACCGGGCCGACCCCTGGGAGCAGTTGTTCGGCTCCCAACATTTTCTCGATTTGCTCCACTTCCACGGGCGGTAAGCGCTTCGCGGCCGTTGTTTTCCCAGATGAGTTTCGCCGGGCGAGTCCGTCCGCGAAACTCATCTTTTTCTTTCGGTGTGCGCTTCTACCCTTTGGTGAAAGACTTGCACAACCGGGGCGGGATCCGGTCAAATGGGCCGTCGCTTTCCCTCATCTAAAGAAAACGAGCACAGATTTATGAGCAAGCCACTCAACTGGAACAGCCGGCAATTGACACGCGGCTGGCAGCGGGGCGTGACGGCGTTTTACTACGGCTTGGGGCTGTCCGATGAAGACTTCGACCGGCCGCAAGTGGGCATCGGCGTGCCGCTGTTGGAGGGCAACTTGTGCAATGTGCACGCGTATCAACTGGGCCAGCAGATCGCCGAGGGCTGCCGGGACGCGGGCTTGATCGGGTTTCCCTTCGGCACGCCCGGCGTGAGCGACAACATCACGCAAGGCCACGAAGGCGGCAACGCGAGCCTGCCCTCGCGGAACATGATCGCCAACGCCGCCGAGTGCGTGGTCAGCGCCCACTGCTACGACGCGTTGGTGGGCCTGCACAACTGCGACAAGAACGGCCCCGGTTTTGCGATGGCTCTCGCGCGGCTCAACTATCCCGGTCTGATCGTCAGCGGCGGGAGCATCATGCCCGGCTGCTATCAGAACAAGGACATCACGATTCTCGACGTGTACGATTCGCAAGCCGCGGCGTCCGTGGGCGCGATGTCCGCCGAGGACGCCGACGCCATTTTGCACAAGGCCTGCCCGGGTCCGGGCGGCTGCGGGATCGCGGCCTCGTTCAACACCTGGGGCATCGCGCTGGAAGCCTTGGGGCTGATGCTGCCTTACAGCAGTTCCATCCCGGCGATTGCTCCCGAAAAAGCCGCCGAGTGCAAAAACGTCGGGGCTGCGCTAAAGAAACTCCTGGCCGACGATCTCCGCCCGCGGGACATTTTGACGCGGGCCGCGTTCAAAAACGCCGCCGCCACGATCGCCGCGATCGGCGGTTCGACGAACGGCATTTTGCATCTGTTGGCGCTCGCGCGGGAAGCCGGCGTGCCGTTCAGCCTCAAGGATATTCAAGCCATCGTCCGCGAGACGCCGGTGTATTGCAATTTCGCGCCGCGCGGCAAACAGACGATGGTCGATCTGCATCACCTGGGCGGCACGCCGCTGCTGCTCAAGCATCTCTTCAAAGCGGGTGTATTGGACGGCTCGTGCATGACGGTGACGGGTCAGACTCTGGAAGAGAATTTCCAAGATGTTCCGGACGTGCCGGAAGAGCAGGAACTCATCGCCCCGGTGCAGGCTCCGTTCAAAGATTACGCCGACATGCAGATCTGCTTCGGAAACCTGGCGCCCGGGGGATTGTGTTTAAGGTCTCGAGCATGAAGGCGACGAGTTTTCGCGGACCGGCGGCGTGTTTTGATGACGCCCGCAAAATCGTCGAAGCCGTCGAACAGCGGCAAATCGCCCCGGGCAGCGTGATCGTGCTCCGGAACCTGGGACCGGCCGCCGCGGGCATGCCCGAAGTCCTCGTCGCGACCGCGGCGCTTGCCGTTCCTGAATTAAACGGCAAGGTGGCGTTTCTTTCGGACACCCGCGTGTCCGGCGTTTCGCACGGGGCCATCGGCGTCCACTGCTCGCCCGAAGCGGCGGTCGGCGGGCCGATTGCGTTTGTCCAAGACGGCGACGAGATTTCTTTCGACCTGCTCGAAGGCGAACTCACATTGCATGTGGAAGAACAGGAACTCAATCGCCGCAAGGCCGACTGGCAACCGCCGGCCCCGCGGTTTCATCGAGGCTATCTGGCCGACTTTACCGCGACGGTCGCCCAGGCCCATGACGGCTGCGTGAGCCGAGCCTTTCATCGGCATCTGGACGAAAACGGCGAGGGATAATCAATCCGCATTCCCCAGCCGGCGTTTGCCTTCCGCGACCGCGACGCGAACCAACTGCCCCATCTTGGGCGGCGAGGCTTCGACATGCACCGGAAGTCCCACCGACTGGAGTTTCTCGCTGGCGGTCGGGCCGATGGAGGCGATCCCGCAATCCCGGGCCGCGTTCATCCACGCGTCTTTCTTGCCGAGTTGCTCCGCGGCTTCGAGGAGGTTGGCGACTTGATGGGCGCTCGTAAACAAGAGCACGTCAAACTCGCCGGCAATGATGGCGTCAATCGCCGCGAACAGCGGCCCGGTGTCTTCGGGGAACGCCCAGCGATAAACCGGCACCGGCAGGACCTTCGCACCGCGGCGTTGTAGCTCGTCGTAAAGTTCGGGATTCGGCTCGCCATACTCCTGCACCGCGACGGTCTTGCCGGCGAGATCGATGTTGTCCGTCAATGTCTTAAGCAATTCGTGCCAGGTGTTCGGTTCGGGCACGCGATGGTCTACGCGGACGTTCCATTCCCGCATGACCGCGAGCGGCTTCGGACCGCGGACCACGACGATGCATTTCTCCCACGCGGTGAACACCGACTCGCGCGAAGAGCGGGTTTCGAGCACTTCCAATAACGCCCGCGCTCCCACGCCCGTGAGGAACACCAACACATCCACCCGCCCCGCGAAAAGTTCGTCCGCGAACTCGAACGCCGCGTGATTGTCTTCGAGCGGAACTTCCCGCATGGATGGAGCAACGGTCGCGACGCCGCCTTGCTTTTCGATCATCTGCCGCATCTCCGCATGCCGCCGGCTCTCAAAACTGCACAGATGCGGAACTCTTCGGGGCGCGGAGGAAGCCATGCTGTCCTGGGATTCTGTCAAAAGAGGCACTTCGTTTCGTCACGGGCTGCATGAGATCATAGCAACTCTGCCTCCGTTTCGCAGGACTTTAGCGGGCATTTGCGGCCGGCGTGGTTTGAGCCGTCTGCGGAGTGCGGGCCGTCTCGATTCGGGTTTTGAGCGCAACGGCCTTTGTGAGCATCTCGGCCATTTCCCGCGGGGCGACGTACCCGTCGACGCGGCCGACCAGTTCCGCCCGCGGCGTCAAAGCCATCACGGAAGGAATCGACGTGACGTTCAGAATCTTCGCCTCGCGCTCGGCTTCGTCAAAATCTAAATGCAATGGGACGAAGGTCTGGTTGATGTACTCCGCGATCTGCGGGTGGCCCAGCGATTCCTTCTCCAGCTTTTTGCAGAACCCGCACCAGTCCGCTCCGAACACGATCAGCACCGGCCGATCGAGCCGCAAGGCCTCGCGATGGGCCGACTGCAAATCCCGCCGCCAGCGAATCGCCGCCGCCTGAGACGCCGGCTCCGCGGCCTGAATAGAGCTCCCGGCGCAGACGGCCGCACTCAACAAACCCAAAACAACCGCGCAGCGGCGAAGCGTGTGTCGCTCCATGACACTCAAGCCTTCCATTCTATCGATCTTTGTGAGGGGGGGGGCGATGCGATTTGAGAGAAGAGAGGGGGGGGGACTTTAACAGAATTTCCAGGATTGACTAGAGGAATCTCAAGCCATCGCACATTCAAATCGAGGGGAAACAAAAATCCGCTGCGAAGATAGAGAACTCAGGCAGCCTTCATTAAGATGGGTCATCGGTGAAGATCAATCCTTTGAGAAACAACAAAAGCCAGAGGCGGTATGATGCGTCGTTTCCTCTTCAAATCTCTGCTCGCAATCGCGATGCTCTGCATCCAGCAAACACGCGCAAACGCGGACGAGTTTCAACGGATCGCCTATAACAATCCGGGGCTCGTGGTGGATTTGGGGGTGGGTCTCTGGGCTTGGCCTGTGCCGATGGACTACGACCAGGACGGCGACCTCGATCTCGTCGTCTCCTGCCCCGACAAGCCCCACAACGGCACCTACTTTTTTGAGAACCCCGGTTCCACGCCGGACACATCCAAAATGCCCGTGTTCAAACCCGGCGTGCGAATCGGCCCGGCGATTCCCAACGTGCAGGTGTCCTACATCAACGGCAAGCCCCGCATCCTCACGCCGAACTATGAATATCAGGACATTCGCCAGAAAGGACTCGGACCGAAAGTCCGCATTCCCGTCAGCGGGAAGATCCATTCCGGAGCAAAAATCCGCGCCAATCAATGGAAGCTCGCGGATTATAACGGCGACGGTGCCGAGGATTTAATCGTCGGCATCGGCGATTGGACCGAATACGGTTGGGACAATGCCTATAACGACCAAGGCGAATGGACCAACGGCCCGCTGCACGGTTATGTCTATTGCCTTCTGAATACGGGAGCGAACGACAAGCCCAAGTATCGAGACGCGATAAAAATCCTGGCGGACGGAAAGCCGGTGGATGTCTATGGAATGCCCTCGCCGAACCTGGCGGATTTCGATGCGGACGGCGATTTGGATCTGATCTGCGGCGAGTTCCTGGACGGTTTCACCTACTTTGAAAACCGCGGCACGCGCACCGATCCCAAATACTCGGCGGGCCGGCGGCTTGCGCATGGCAATGTTCCGCTCCATATGGATCTGCAAATGATCACTCCCACGGCCGTCGATTGGGACCGGGACGGGGACGTTGATCTCATCTGCGGCGACGAAGACGGGCGGGTCGCGTTCATCGAGCATACGGGCAAGATCGAGAACGGCCTTCCGCAGTTTCTGCCGCCGCGCTACTTCCAGCAACAGGCGGCGGACGTCAAGTTCGGGGCGCTCGTTACGCCGGTGAGCTTTGATTGGGACAACGACGGCGATGAAGACCTGATCTGCGGCAACACGGCCGGATATATCGGCTTCATCGAAAACCTCGACGGCCAGAATCCCCCCAAATGGGCCGCCCCGCGATACCTGAAAGCCGGCGGGAAAACCATCCGCATCCAAGCGGGGCCGAACGGTTCCATTCAAGGCCCTTGCGAAGCCAAGTGGGGCTATACCACGTTAAGCGTGGCGGATTGGAACCACGATCACTTGCCCGATCTTGTGGTGAACTCCATCTGGGGGCGCATCGTGTGGTTTCAAAACATCGGCACCCCCAAGGAGCCAAAGCTCGCCCCGGCGAAGCCGATCGAAGTCGCCTGGCCGAAGGCTCCGCCCAAGCCGGCGTGGAATTGGTGGAATCCCAAGGCGGGTGAACTCGCAACGCAATGGCGAACCACGCCCTTCGCGATGGACTATAACAAAGACGGCCTCACCGATTTAATCATGTTGGACCACGAAGGCTATCTGGTGCTGTTTGCGCGGGAACGCGCGGGCGGCCGCGATCCGCTCAAGCCCCCGAAGCGTCTGTTTCAAGGCGACGGACCGTCGGCGTATGCGAACCGCCATCAACCCGAAAACAAAACGCCCGGGCTCTTGCGGTTGAACACCGGCATCGCCGGCAAAAGCGGCCGACGGAAATTCTGCATCGCCGACTGGGACGGCGACGGCCGGCCCGATCTTCTTATGAACAGCGAGAACGTTCACTTTCTCAAAAACATCGGGACAACCGGGCAGGGACTTGTGTCCTTTCACGATAAAGGCCCGCTCAGTTCGCAGGCCCTCGCGGGGCATACGACCAGTCCCACCGTGGTCGATTGGGACAAGAACGGCATCCCCGATCTCGTCGTGGGAGCGGAGGACGGCTATCTCTATTACCTGAAAAACCCGCGGGCCAAATAGGGTCTAATTCACGCCGCGGATAAACGCCCCAGAGTTTTGGAACGATTCCCTACACGGGTAACAGATTGGATGAGCTGCAGAAGTTCCACGCAGCTTTCGCTCCAGTTCGGCCAGCGGAACTCATCGATCGGCCGCGTTCCCGGAAGCATGCTGGTCTCTAGATGCTTCTGAACAATCTGTGCTAGGGCCTGCGCATCATTTCGAGGGAAGTAGCAGGCGAATTCGCCGCCGACTTCTTGATGCACCGGCAGGTCGCTGGCGATCACGGGGCAGCCTTGATTGAGCGCCTCCACAATCGGCAAGTTAAATCCCTCGCCCAGCGATGCGGCGATCAAACCACGCGCCCGGCGATAACAATCGTTGAGTTCCACATCCGTCAAGTCCCTGAACCAGAAGAGCCTTTTTTCTAGTTCGGCATGGGCTTCGATGCGGCGAATCAAGGCCTCCGAATGCCAGCCGCTCCCGCCGGCAAACACCAGCCCGACCTTCGCGCCCCGGCCCACAAACTTTCAAAGGCATCGAGGATGAGCGTTTGATTCTTCCGCGGCGAAAACGTTCCCACGCTAAGATAAATCGGTAGCGATTTTTGATTAGCACGACTTTCAAAAAGGGCGGGCAACTCCGGCCGGCCTCTATCAACGGGCGAAGGACGCATTAAATCGGCCCCCAAGCGGAACGCCCCTCCTAATAGGGGCTTTAACCGGGAGTCGGCATGGGCCCGGTATGAATTAATCTCTTCAAAGACGCTGTTGGAAATCGCAGCCATAAAGTCCGCATGAAGAGTCGTCTTTTCCCACCACTTTTGAAGCAGGTCGATCTGTGGCGGCGTAAAACTGCCCGGGCAAGAGAGCGGCAGCAGATCATACACCACGGCCCCGATGGCAGCGCCGTTTTTTTTGGCGGATTCGACTTCGTCCCAATAGGGAATCTGCCACGAAGAATCCAACAACAGCAGCACATCGTTCGGACCGAGTTGCAGGCGATTTCGCGACAACCCGCGCGCGGACCGTTGCATCGCGGACACACTCAGCCGCAGGCGATGCCGCCATCTTCGCACGCCCTCCATCAGGCCCCAATCGTTTAAGAGTTTTCTAATCTGGGACTGATAGGACCAAGCCGGTTTTGAAATAGGGCCGTGCTCGGAAAACGATGGAACCGGCACGAATCCGCGGAAGGGATGATAGACCACCGGCTGGCATTGGACGCCGACTTGACGCCCGGCGTCATGCGACGCCTCGACAATTTTTCGCACGACGCGTTCGATTCCCGTATGCAGGGAACTGTTCCAGGTTCGCGTGCATTCCAAATAGATCCGCGTCGCGTGTTGATCGGAGCTAGCCATAGATAGATCAATGCCGGTCTTGCAAATCTCTGTTGTTGTGTGTCGCTCAGGCGGCGGCTTTTTCGTAGGAGGCCAAGGTTTGCCGGGCCGTCTCTTCCCAGCGGAATCGAGGCTCCCGGCGTTTCATTTCCATTTGAAGTCGGTTGCGGAGCGATTCCTCATAGAGGGCGTTTTCCAAAGTCGCCAAGAGCATGTCCGCATCATAGGGATCGATATAAGCCGCCGCCGGCCCTGCGATTTCGGGAATGGAGCCGCCCCAGGACGCGATAATCGGACAGCCAAAACTCATCGCTTCCACGGGCGGGATGCCGAACCCTTCATATAAGGACGGGTACACAAAGGCGCGCGCATGGCGGTAATGATTGGCAATCTCGCGGTCGCTTCCGCCTGTTTGAATCACGCGGCCGGCGATTTTTAGTTGCTCTAGTAATTTGCATTCATCTTGAGAAAAAGCGCCTCCGCCGAAGCAGATGATCTCGAAATCTCGTTTTAGCCGTTCGGACCGCGCATAGGCTTCCCACAATAGCCGGCAGTTCTTGTAGCCCGATCGAGCGCCCACATACAAAATATAGGGTGCCGCCTGCGGCGGGGATTCGAAGACCGCGACGAATGGAAGCAGAGAGTTTCCAAGATAGGTTACATCAATCCGCTCGGGCGGGATCTTATAGATCTCCACGAGGTCTTGCTTCGTCGTTTCAGAGATTGTCAACACGCGTTCCGCCTGAGCGCAGGTGCGGCGTTTGGCTTCGGCAAGCAAGGGAGCCTTCCAGCCGAACTGCTTGGGAAACCGCTCTGGAATTAAATCATGAACCGTCGCCACATATCGGGCGGCGGATAGCGGGCGCGTAAACGAATAATAGGTGTGATGCACCAGGGTCCCCGCCGCGGTCCCGGCATGTTTTTTTTCCCGGCAGCGATTGACCCATCTCGCGTACGGGCTGACTTTTTTCAGTGTCGGCTGGTATCGCCCGGCGAGATTCCGGTGGCCTTCCAATTCCTGGAGATGGCGGTTGGCATGCGATCCCGCGAACACGTTGACCTCGACGGAATGCCCGGAAAGATGGCGGATCAGCTCCACATAGTATCTGGAGATTCCCCCAATCGACTGCCGGGCGAATATGTCGTGCGTATAGAGAATCCGCATGCCGAACGGGCCTTGGTTGAGCGCCCGGCGCTAGCCGCCGGTTTTAGCTGCGGCGCCGGCGGCTAGCGCCCAGCCGCTCATTTCAGAAAGACGAACAATTGGGCTTATGGGCCAGTCGCGAAGTCATCGAGTCTCAAGCCGCCCGCCGAATCGGTTTATGGTAGCCTAGGGAGTTTAAGGCCTTCTCCCGTGCGGCGGCTTCCAGATCCGCCGAGACCATCATCTGAACCAGTTCCTGGAAAGTGACCTGAGGCGTCCAACCCAGTTCTCGCTGGGCTTTAGAAGCATCCCCTAAAAGCAAATCCACTTCGGTCGGGCGATAGAACTTGGGATCGATGACGACATAGTCGCGATAGTCGAGGCCCACAAAGCCGAATGCGATCTCGAGGAACTCGCGGACGGAATGCGTCTCGCCGGTGGACACGACATAGTCGCCGGGCTTGTCCTGTTGGACCATCCGCCACATGGCGTCCACATAGTCGCCGGCAAACCCCCAATCTCGCTTCGCATCGAGGTTGCCGAGCGCCAGTTTTTTCTGAAGTCCGCGGGCGATCCGTGCGACCGCGAGCGTGATTTTTCGGGTGACAAACTCCTCGCCGCGGCGGGGGGATTCGTGGTTGAAGAGAATGCCGTTGCTCGCGTGCAGACCGTGGGCCTCGCGATAGTTGACCGTCGCCCAATAGGCGGCAACCTTTCCCACGGCATAAGGGCTGCGGGGATAGAACGGCGTGGATTCGCTTTGCGGCGTTTCGACCACCTTGCCGAACATCTCGCTGCTGGACGCTTGGTAGAATCGCACCTGAGAGCCGGTGGCGGCTTGATACTGGTGAATCGCCTCCAATAGCCGGACCGCTCCGGTGGCGACCGTGTCCATTGTGTCGACCGGCACGTCGAAGCTCACCCGCACATGCGACTGCGCGCCGAGGTTATAGACTTCCGTCGGGTGCAACTCGCTGATCAACCGATTGAGGCTCGCGGCGTCCGTTAAATCGCCGAAGTGGACTTGCAGTTTTGAAAGCAGATGATCGATGCGGCCGGTGTTATGGGAAGAGCCGCGGCGGATGAGGCCGTGGACCTCGTAACCTTTTTCCAGAAGCAATTCCGCCAGATAGCTGCCGTCCTGCCCGGTGACGCCGGTGATAAGAGCAATGTTGTCCGCCATGGCACATCCTTGTGCAGAGTCGATTTCCCAAAGCGTGAAACGACCGAAAACAGAACGATAATCGGCCAAATTCAGTCGTTCCAAAAAGGCCTGAGCCGCGCACGAAGTAAGCGGTCTCGCGTTGTCTGAATCCCTGAAAACCGCTTACTTCGTGCGCGGCTCTCGAAAGCCAAACCAATTTCTTGAGCTTTTTTGGAGGTACTGAAATTATCGAATAGTCAAATCAGACGATTTGAGTCGATTGGCTTGTAGTGATTCCCCGGAGATTGGTCAAGTCCCCTTTTGTGTTCAGGCGGCTCGGCGAAGCAGGGAAGACGTGTCAGCCTGTGCATTTTCGGGAATCATATTGGGCACATGCCGCGAAATCTGCACCGCAAGATTGGCCGCCACGTTCGAGCCCGTGGTTGTCACGAGTTGGGGCACGACCGAATGGGCACTCAGGGCGGGATGATAATAAGGATCGCCCGCCGCGTTCCACTTTTCCAGTTGCCGGGCAAAGTATTGGGCGTCCTCGGCGTTTTCGCGGGGCGGGCGCGTGGAGCATTCGTGATGCACCAATCGGCAATACGGGGTATAGACGATCCGCCGTCCGCGGTTTCTGACCTTAAGGCAGAGATCGATGTCGCTATATAAAAGCTTGTAGTTCTCGTCGAAGCCGCCGAGCGATTCGAAAAGGTCGCGGGAGATCAATTGGCAGGCCCCGGTGACGGCGGACACGTTTCGCGTCCATTCCGCTAATCCGAACGGGCTGAAGGTTTCCGGTTCCGACTGATAAAACGCATGCCCCGCGAGGCCGAACAATCCCAGCACGATCCCCGCGTGTTGCGTGCGGCCGTCCGGATAGATGAGATGTCCGCCGACCATGCCGACGCCGGGTTGTTGGCCCCAGCCGACGAGTTCGTCGAGCCAATCGTCGCGGAGGATTTCCACATCGTTATTCAGAAAGAGCAAATACTCTCCGCGGGCGGCGGCGGCCCCGCGGTTGCACGCGGCGGAGTAATTGAAGGCGACGGGAAAGTCGACCACGCGAATCTGCCCGCGGGATTGCCATTCGCGGTAATAGCCGAGTACGTCGGGGTCGGTGCTGCCGTTGTCCACGATCACGATTTCCGTATTGAGATAGCGCGTGTTGTCGAGGATTCCCGCGACCGCCCGGCGAATGAGCCGAGGCTGGTCCCGGCTGGGAATGATGATGGACACGAGCGGGGCCGCGTCGATTCTCCACTCCGGCCGGTAATGCCCATAGCGGGCGGCTTGGACGTCGGCTTCGATTCCCCGCCGCTGGAAGCAATCCTTGAGTGCCGCCTGTTGGGCCTCGATCACATAGGGTTTCGCATCGACATGGGCCGCGGTGGATGTGGGGAGCTCTCTCCAGTGATAGAGGATTTCCGGGAGATGGGCGATGCGGTCTGTGAGTTCGGTCACGCGCAACAAGAAGTCCCAATCCTGGGCTCCATCGTATTCCGCCCGCAGCCCGCCCGCCTGTTCGACCAGCGTTTTGCGAACGACGACAAAATGGCAGATGTAGTTGAAGTGCAAAAGCATTTCCGGAGACCAGTCCGGCTTCAACACCGGCGTCTTGCGGAATTTGCCGCCGGCCGAGAGGAGATCCTCATCACTATAGACCAAGTCGCAATTCGGATTTTCTGTAAGGTGGTAAGCGACAGCATAGAGAGCTTGGGGAGCGAGCAAATCGTCGTGATCGAGGAATCCAATCCACGATCCGGTGGCGGCGGCGAGGGCGGCGTTTGTGTTTCCCGAGATGCCGCGGTTTTCCACGAGCGCGATCACGCGGATTCGCGAATCGCGTTCCGCCGCCTCGCGGACGGCCGCCCTGAGTTCGGGCGTGTCCTCTTCGGCGAGGGTCAGACACAACTCCCAAAACGGATAGGATTGGTTTTGTACGCTTGCGAGCGTTTGCTGGAAGATGGCGGCGGGCGTTCGATGGAGCGGGCAGACGAGGCTGATCCGGATCGGATCGGGAAGGCTTTCCGACCAATCCCGCTGTCGGCGGAGTTCGGCGGGCGAGGGGGAATGGCCGGCGATCCAGCGCTTGTAAGACCTTGAGGGAAACCGCTGAGCCAGGCGGTGTTCCAGCCAGCGCCGAAACCGCCGCCGAACGACGCCCAGTCCGCCTTCGCCGTAGGCGGCGCGTGCTCGACGGAGAAGATGCGGGAACCTGAAAAACATGGATGAGATGGACTTCTAAGCAGCGGCGGCGGGGGCTTCGCTGGCGAGGCTGGGCTGGGATTGCATGTGATTGTTGTAGGCTTGGAGCACGTCCTCCACGCCGCCGATGCGGTGGACGCGCCCGTGGTCCATCCAAATCAACTGCGTGCACAACCTTGCCAGCGTATCCATGTCATGGCTGACGATCACGATCAGATGCGCCTGGTCCAAGAGCTGGTTCATGCGGTTCAAGGCTTTGGATTGAAACGCCATGTCGCCGGCGCTTAGGATTTCATCGATAAGCAGGATTTCCGGTTCGATGGCCGTGGCGACGGAAAACGCCAGCCGAACCAACATGCCCGGGGAATAGTGGCGGATGGGCATCTCCAGAAAGTCGCCCAACTCGGTGAACTCGGCGATTTCCTGAATCTTGGATTGGATCGACTTGGGCGATTCGCCTTGCAGATAACCGCGGAGGGCGATGTTCTCCCAACCGGTGGCTTCCATCTGGAATCCAAGGGTGAGGTCGAACAAGGAGTCTGATGCGTCCTTCCACGATTCTCCGCCCGCTGGTGGGAGGATAGATGCCTCCCAAGAGCCTGAGCAGCGTGCTTTTCCCCGCCCCGTTGTGCCCGATGATGCCGTAGCGTTCGTCGGGTTGAAGATTCAAGGAGATTTGGTTCAGCGCGCGGACTTCCATCACGGGATTGACCGATTTTCGGAACATGCGTTTGAGCAAGTATTCCTTCAGGCTGACTTTTCCTCGCCTCCGCACGCGAAACCGCAGAGAGACATTATCCAGTTCCATATAAGTCATCGTTGACAACGACTCCTCTAGGATCAACGACCGCAACGGTTTTTCAAAACGGGTTTGGAGGGGGAGAGGTTAGATGTGAAACACGAGTTGGCGTTGAAGTTTGACGAGGGCCGTGCAAGCGATGCCCGCGGTGATGCTGACGAGCACGACGGCCGTCGCGACGGCGGCCATGCTGGGAAACTCGCCGTGGAGCACCGGCTCCCGGATTAGATCGAGCAGCGAGGCAATGGGGTTATATTGCACGACCCAGCCCAGCCCTTTGGCTTCCAGAATCTCGGGCGGATACAAAATGGGCGTCATGTAGAACATGACTTGCAGGGCCAGGTCCGTCAGATGCTGGGCGTCCGGAAAATAGGTATTGGCCAAAGCGGCCAACGTTGCCACCGACCAGCCAAAGATCAACAGCAAAAACAGCGTGGGGACGAGCGAAACGAGCGCGGGCAGATTTCCGAAACCTTTTAAGATCCAGCTGAGGATGAGCACGATTCCCAAGGCCATCATCAGGTGAAACATGGACCCGAGCGCAACTCGCAAGGGATAAATGGCGGGCGGCGCGGGATATTGCCTCATGTAGGCTTCCGCCTGGAAGAACGACTGGCAGCCGGTGATCACCGCGTTGGTGAAATAGCTCCAGAAGGAAAGCCCCGCGAGGAGAAACGGCCCGAACTCGCGAATGTCCAACCCGAACAGCCGGTGAAACACGGTGCACAGCACGATCGTCATCCCAATCGGCTGAAGCAGCGACCAGCCGATCCCCAAAACGGATCGCCGGTAGCGGGTATTCAGATCGTATTTGACGAGCGACAACAGAAAAAACCGCGTGCTCCAAATTGATTGCAGATAGGCGGTCATGACGTGGGATTTCTCTTCAAAAAATCAAAACCGGCGAAAACTGTCCTCGCAAGGTCGCGGGGCCGGGCACGGTTGGCTCAAAATGCGGCGGACTATACTCTTCGTGTTTTCCAGGGTCAACACGAGTCGCGGGACTCGGCTTCCCCGTCTTGCGCTTCTTTTGCAAACGCATTAAAACCGTCAGGTTATCCAAATTCGTTTGATGCCCCTGTCGCACCAGGTTTGCCGAAAATGGAGGTTCAGAAGAGGTTTGTAGAGCGACGTTTGACGGAGGCAGTGTTTCCGGCCAAAATGAGGTTGATATTTTCAAATCGGCATTTCGAGCGGAACTATTGACTGGGAGTCTGCCATGCGGCAAAACGCGTTGTCTTTGCCAATTCCAATCCGCCGGCGAACCTTTCTGAACACGGGGACAGCGGGGATTGGGGCGGCCGTGCTCGCCTCGTTGTTCGGGCGGTCGGCGACGGCTGGGGAGGCCGTGAATACGGAACAGTGGCCGGGCGTCGTCAATCCGCTGCACTTTCCCGCCAAGGCGAAACGGATTATTTATCTGTGCATGGCCGGCGGGCCTTCGCATCTGGAAACGCTCGACGACAAGCCGGAACTCGCCAAAATGGACGGCAAGCCCATGCCCGAGTCCTTCACCAAGGGCAAGCCGATCGCGCAGCTCCAGGGCCGAAAGTTGACGTGCCTCGCACCGCAGCATCCGTTCCAATCGTTCGGCGAATCGGGCCAGCGGCTGGCGAGCATCTTTCCACAACTCGGCAGCGTGGCGGATGATTTGTGCATCATCAATTCGATGGTGACCGAGGCGATCAATCACGATCCCGCCCACACGTACATGAACACCGGCTCGCTGATTTCCGGCCGGCCTTCGATGGGATCGTGGATCAATTACGGACTGGGCAGCGAAAGCGACAGCCTGCCGGGGTTTGTCGTGTTAACGTCGTTGGGAAAATTTGGACAGGCCCAACCCATCGCGGCCCGGCAGTGGCACAGCGGGTTTTTGCCGAGCCGGTTCCAGGGCGTGGAATTTCGCTCGACCGGCGATCCGGTGCTGTATGTCACCAATCCCCCGGGCGTGACCCGCGAACGCCAAGCGGACGTGGTCGAAGCGGTTCAAGAACTCAACAAAATCCAAAGCCAGGTCGTTCGCGATCCCGAAATCGCCACGCGGATCAACGCCTACGAGACGGCGTTTCGCATGCAAAAAAGCGTGCCAGAGCTGATGGACGTTTCCGCAGAGCCCAAGCATGTCTTCGATCTTTACGGGACCCAGGGCGGGGACGGCTCGTTCGCGGCGAACTGTTTGCTGGCCCGGCGGCTGGCGGAACGGGGCGTGCGGTTCGTCCAGCTTTATCACCGGGCTTGGGACCACCACGGCGGCGTGAAGCGGGCCGCGGAAGGCACGGCCGGCGAGGTCGACCGCGCGAGTGCGGCGCTCATCAAAGATTTGAAGCAGCGGGATATGCTCAAAGACACCCTGGTCGTATGGGGCGGCGAGTTCGGGCGGACCCCGATGGCCCAAGGCAACGGACGCGACCACCACATCAAAGGCTTTTCGCTGTGGATGGCCGGCGGCGGCATCAAAGGCGGAATCACCCACGGCAAGACCGACGAACTCGGCTACGGCGCCGTGGAGGATGTCGTGCACGTCAACGATTTCCACGCCACGATTCTGAGGCTTTTGGGCATCGATCACAAGCGGCTGACGTTCCGCTTCCAGGGCCGGGATTTCCGGCTGACCGACGTGGCCGGGAACGTGGTGGAGAAAATCCTCGCCTGACCGGCCGGGCGTGGGCCGCCGGTCCTGCACACAAAACCGGCGGCTCGCGCCCAGCCGCTCATTTCCGTAAGTGATCTTGAGCGGCATCAGTGCGGAGGAAATGGAACGTGGCGTGCGGCAGGGCGATTTCGGACGCCTCCACCTCCTCGGGATCCATCTCGGAGATCAAATCCGCCCGGCTCAAGGTGATCAGATTCCGCCGGTTGGCTTCGAGGAGGTGGGCGTTAAATGTTTCGCGAGTCATGGCGGCGGGTGGAGTCTGCCGATCGTATTCCTCCCAAATGTGGGAGAGAAAGACTTTGTTGCCCCCAAACTGCCCCGTTGTTGCATTTCGGGCCAATTCCCGGACCCGGCGGGCGAATGTGGCCAAGTCGAAGGCGGATTCGCCGACGGAATCGTTTTCCGAGGAATGCAGGATTTTGTATTCATGGGCGTCGCAGCCGTTGAGCCAGCGGTTGATGACCGCCCGCCGGAGGGATTCCATGCTCGTGTTCGCCGCTTTGGTCACGGCCGCGGGCAGGCAGACTTTGAGTTCGCCCGGCCGATCGGGAAGCAGCGCGGCCCGCAGCAATTCCTCGCGGCATCTTGCGGCGACGAGGAATCGAGTTGTTGCTCGGCGAGGGCTTTGAGGGCCTGGCTCGGCGTGGGGAGCGGATCGATCGGCAGTTGGTAGAACTTGACCAGAACCGCCGCCCGCAGCCCATCGGCGGACGCCAGCCGCTCCCACTTGGCCTCCGTCTGCGGCGTGATGCCCAGAGCCCGCGCCATGAGTTGCCGATTCCGCAGTTTGGTCCAGGTGCCAGCCGCGGGGAGTTCTGAGGTGCCCAGAAACCGAGAGCATTCCGCACGCCCCGCCGCGGTGAGGCGGTAGGGGTTCTGCTCCATCCAGCCTTGGGCGGCGAGTTCCTTCAAGGTGTTCGCCAACAGCATCCGCCATTGGCCGTCCGACAACCCGAGCCGGCACGAAAAATAGGGATTCAACGCGCGATCGAGTGCGGCTTGATTCGGCGGATTTCCCTGGACCCTAAGGCGGAGCAATATGAAATATCCCAGGCGGCTGGGTGAATTGTTCATGGGCGAGCCTCCTGCTCTTGGATTTCCAGGGACAACACGCGGGGAGCATAGCGATATTCTCGAAAATTCACAACGTAGCGGCGGCATCTTGTCCCCGCGACGGGCACGGGGCGCAGGCAGAACCAACAAGCCACGTAACCAATTGCAGTAAAATAGGTTATGATTTTTCAATTGTTTTGCGATTTCAGCAAAAGGGCATTGTTTTCTCAACAATTCTCGAAAACCGGACGCGGGAGCGGTGGTTTATGCCAGGCGGGAGATGTTGCGGTTTCTGGATGTTGGCGGGGGTGCTGCTTGATTGGCGAATCTTCGGTGACTAGGATAATAGAAAATCGAGATTCGGTTTTTTCCTTCCAGCCCGCACGACGGCTTCTCCATAGGACTGAGACATCCCATCACGGGCAGCCGGTGACTGTCGCCGGCCTGTCGTTTCGTCATACCGTAAAAAACGTTTTTGAATTTGGGCAGCCTGATGGCCGAGTTGCTGAAACTCCGCGAAGCCGATGATCCGCGCGATTTGATTCACCGCGCGGTGCATCGGCTTGTGGAAGGCGATCTGGTGGTTTTGCCCACCGAAACGTCAGAAGTCGTGGCCGTGAATAGCCTGAATCCCGAAGCGGTCCGCCGGCTCCAAGCCTTGGCCCGCCGGGAGGAAGGATCGGACGGAAACGCGGCGGGCGGTGAATTGTTACTGGGCATGAAAGGCCTCGAGGAAGCGCGCGATTATGTGATGGCGTTGCCGCCGACCGGCCAGCGCCTGATGCAGCGCGGCTGGCCGGGTCCTCTGGTGCTCGCGTGCGGCATGTCGCCGCAGCAAGGTTTGCTCTGGGCCTTGCCGCCGGCTTCGCAGACCGCCGTGCTCCGTCCGGGCGGCGGCGACCGGAGCGAAGTTTGGTTTCGCGTGCCCAATCACGGGGTGGCCTTGTCGGCGATGTACCTGCTCCCCGCCCCGCTCTTGTTTTGGGAGGACCGGCGAACGCCGCCCGCGGACATGTCTCAGAGCCCTTGGGCGTCGGAAGTGGCCTTGATTATCGAGGATCAACCAAGACACAATCAACAACGGCCCACAGTGGTGCGCGTGGAGGATGAATCCTGGACTTTATTGGAACCCGGCGTTGTGACGGAATCCCAACTGAATCGCATGATGGGAAAGGTCATTTTGTTCGTGTGCACGGGCAACACCTGCCGCAGCCCGCTCGCGGAGGCGATTTTTTGCAAGCTGCTCGCGGACCGCTTGGGCTGCGCCCGGACGAACTCCCCGCGCGAGGCTACACGGTGGTGTCCGCGGGATTGGCCGCGGTTCCGGGAGCACCGGCCGCTCCGGAATCCATCGAGGTCGCCCGGCGATATGGGGCCACGCTCGACACCCACTCGAGCCAGCCGCTTACCGACGATCTTTTGGCCCAGGCGGATCGGGTTTACACAATGACGCACAGCCATCGGGATTCGATTTTGTTCGCCCGCCCCGATGCCGCGGACCGCGTGCTGTTGCTCTCGGCCGAGGATTCGGACATTCCCGACCCCATCGGCGGCGGCCCGCGGGAGTACGAATACTGCGGCGGCGAGATTTCCCGGCACCTGGAGGCCATTTTGGACGACCTGGAACCCCGGCCGAATCGGAATTCTTCTCACCCGGAAAGTTGACCTGACGAAATGAAAATTGCCGTTGCCAGCGACCATCGCGGATTCTCCGTGAAGAGCAAGATCCTCGCGCTCTTGAGCGAGATGCAGCACACGCCCGTGGATTTCGGGCCGGAGAACGCCGACATGGTGGACTACCCCGATTACGCGGCGAAAGTCGCGGCCGCGGTCTCGAAAGGGCAGGTCGAGCGGGGCATTCTGATTTGCGGGACGGGCATGGGCATGTGCATTGTCGCCAACAAGTTCCCCGGCGTCCGGGCCACGAATTGCCACGACGACCTCACCGCGGAAAACAGCCGGCTGCACAACGATGCCAACGTGCTCTGCCTGTCGGCGGATTTATTGGGCGAACGGCTCGTGAACCGGATGATCGACATCTGGCTGAAGACGGAATTCGAAGGCGGCCGGCATGCCCAGCGGGTCGAAAAGATTTCCCACTACGAATCCCGAAACGGCCAGGCGGAATCCGGCGTGCCTGAACGTGCCGGGGACCACGAGTTCCGACACGAAATCCTCTTCGTGAATCCCGCCGGGAAATTCTCGCCATCCGAAACCTTTTCATCGGACCGCCGGAGCGTTATGGTAGTCGGGCGGAGAGTTTTAGTGCGGACGCGAGATGCAGTTTCCGAAGCCTTCGCTCTCCGTTTGAGAACCAAAACACAGAAATCATTTCCCCCCCTTCCCGGAAGGACCTTGGCGATGGATCCCTCGAACGCCAAATTTTCGAAATCTCACGAATGGGTTCACGTGGATGGCGACGAAGCCACGATCGGGATCTCCGATTTCGCCGTCAAACAACTGACGGATCTGGTCTATATCGAGCTTCCTCCCTTGGGGAAGACCTTGACCGCCGGCGATGAATTCGGCGTGGTCGAAAGCGTCAAGGCGGCGAGCGATTTGTACGCTCCGGTTGGGGGAGAGGTGACGGCCGCCAATTCAGATTTGGAAGAGGACCTCGCCGCCCTTTCGGATGATCCCTTCGGCAAGGGCTGGATCATCAAGATGAAACTCGCCGATCCTTCCGAATTGGACTCGCTGATGGACCGGGCCGCCTATGAGGAACACTGTCAATCCGAAAGCCATTAGCGGGTTATGCCGACGTTCACGCCTGATCTTCCCAGCCGATTGGACCTGTTCCCCAGACATTTTTGAAAACACCCACCGGCCGGCCCGGAGGCGATTCGCCCCGGTGCCCCGGCGTTTGATCGTTTGACTCTTCGAGGCAAACCGTGAGTTATATTCTCAATACCGGCGAGCAGCAGCGCGCCATGCTCAAAGACATCGGCGTGGATTCGATCTCCTCGCTGTTTGACCAGATTCCCCTGGAGCTGCGGCTGGACCGGCCGCTCGAATTGCCCCCGCCTCTGTCCGAAATGGAATTGGAATCCCATCTCCGCGAGCTCGCGCGGAAGAACCTGGGGGCGACGGACCGGGCGTGTTTCCTGGGCGGCGGGGTGTACGATCACTTCGTTCCCGCCGCGGTGGATGAGATTGTCCGCCGGGGCGAATATTACACCGCCTACACCCCGTACCAGGCCGAAGCCAGCCAAGGCAGTTTGCAGGCGTTTTTTGAATACCAGACTTTGATCTGCCAGCTCACCGCGATGGATGTCTCCAACGCGAGCCTGTACGAAGGGGCGACGGCTTTGAGCGAAGCCGCGTTCATGGCGATGCGCGTCACCCGCCGGCACGAGAAGATTGTGGTGCTGGGGTCGGTGCATCCCGAATATCGGCAGGTGATCAATACGTATTTCGGCAATCTCTCCAGCGAAGTTGTGGTCGTGCCGGCGGCGGAAGGCACGGTGAACCTGGCCGACGTGGAAGCCGCGGTCGACGGGCAAACGGCCTGCCTGATTTTTCAGCAGCCGAGCGTGTTTGGCTGCCTGGAACAGCCCGAGCAACTCGCGGAAATCGCCCACAACAGCGGCGCGCTCGCGGTCGTCTCGTTCGATCCGATCAGTTTGGGGCTCTTAAAACGCCCGGGCGATTATGGGGCCGATATTGCGGTCGCCGAGGGCCAGTCGCTGGGCATTCCCATGCAGTACGGCGGACCGCTGTTGGGCATCATGGCGTGCACGGAACAGTGCATGCGAAAAATGCCGGGCCGGCTCATCGGGCAAACGGTGGACCGCACCGGCAAGCCGTGTTTCGTGCTCAACCTGCAAGCCCGCGAGCAGCATATCCGCCGCGACAAAGCCACGAGCAACATCTGCACGAATCAAGGCCTGTTGGCGCTCAGGGCCACGGTGTATCTGGCGCTCCAGGGACCGGCCGGTCTTCGCGAAACCGCCGAACTCTGCTGCCGGAAAGCCCATTACGCGGCCGAGGCGCTGACAAAGCTTCCCGGCGTCGAGTTGCTGTTCGATCGGCCCTTCTTCAAGGAGTTTGTTCTCCACATCGGCGGGCGGCGAAGCGTGGAAATCCTCGACAAAGCCCGGAAAGCCGGTTTCGATCTCGGACCGGTGCTTTCACGGTTCCCCGTGCTGCGTTCGGAATTGCCCCGCGTGGACGACGCGCTCTTGGTGGCCGTCACGGAAAAACGCACCCGCGAGGAAATCGACCGCCTTGTGGATTGCCTGTCCCATTGATCCGACCGTCAGCAAAACGGGATCCCCAGGCGAGCCGGACCAGTCTCCAACCGAAAACCGAAAACTGATATGCGAAATACCCAAGCCACGCGTTTGCTGTTCGAGCTGGCCCAAGCCGGCCGGCGGGCCGCGCGCTATCCCGAATGCGATGTCCCCGCCGCGCCCTTGGACGAGTTGTTGCCCGTCGATCAACTCGCCGACGAGCCGCCGGCGCTTCCGGAATTGACCGAACCCGACGTCATCCGGCATTTCGTGAATCTCTCCACCTTGAACATGTCGGTGGATACGAATTTCTATCCCTTGGGCAGTTGCACGATGAAGTACAACCCCAAGCGGCACGAACGCCTCGCCGGCCTTTCGGGCATCGTCGATTTGCATCCCTATCTCCCCGATTCCGCCTGCCAGGGCATGTTGGAACTGCTTTACGATCTCCAGACAATGCTCGCGGAGATCGCGGGGCTGCCCGCGGTGTGTCTGCAGCCCGCGGCCGGGGCGCAGGGCGAACTGGCCGCCCTGCTGACGGCGGCGGCGTAGTTTCGCGATCGGGGCGAGAAGCGCACGAAGGTGCTGTTTCCCTCGAGTGCCCACGGCACCAATCCCGCGAGTGCAGCGATTGCCGGCTTCGATTGCGTGCAGCTTAAGGAATCATCCACCGGTCTGGTCGAGTTGGCGGAATTGGAATCGCATCTCGACGACGCCACGGCCGTGTTCATGATCACCAACCCCAACACGCTGGGCCTGTTCGAAAAGGACATCCAGCGGATTTCGCAAATGCTCCACGACGTCGGCGGGTTGGTGTATATCGACGGGGCGAACATGAACGCGATTCTGGGCATCACGCGGCCGGGCGACTTCGGCGGCGACATGATGCACTACAACGTCCACAAGACCTTCACCGGACCGCACGGAGCCGGCGGACCGGGAGCCGGGCCGATCGCCGTCCGCGATTCTCTCGCCGATTATCTGCCCGGCCCGGTCGTCGCCCGCGAGACCCGCACCCTGGAGGGTGGCGTTTCTCAAACCCATTACTATCTAAGCACGCCCTCCAAATCCATCGGGCGGATGCGGTCGTTCTTTGGGAACGTCGGCATTCTCGTGCGGGGGTATTGCTACCTCAGAACGTTGGGGGCGGCGGGACTTAAGGAAGTCTCCGAGCAAGCCGTCTTGAACGCGAACTACCTCAAAGCGAAGCTGGCGGACGTTCTCCCCGCGCCCCGCGGCGGCCAGTTGTGCATGCACGAGTTCGTCGCCTCCGCGAAAGACCTGCAGGCGGGGAAACACATCTCCGCGATGGACATCGCCAAGCGTTTGTTGGATTTCGGTTTTCATGCTCCGACGGTTTACTTTCCGCTCGTGGTGCCGGAAGCGATGATGATGGAACCGACCGAAACCGAATCGAAAGAAACGTTGGACGCCTTTGTGGGCACGCTTCACAAAATCGTGAACGAGTCCGCCGAGTTCCTGCACGAAGCCCCGCACACCACGCCCGTCAGCCGCCCGGATGAAGTCCTCGCCGCCCGCAAACCGATCCTCAAATGGACGCCCGATGCACATCTCCCGTAGCGGCGACTCCCAGCCGCCGAGATCGATCTACTGCTCGGTCAGAGCATGAATTTCGGGTTGAAAAAATTAGCCGCAGGGCGCTCGCCCCGGTTTTCGCCGAGCAAACCGGACGCTAGCGCGTCCGGCTGATCCGAATTCTTAGCATTGAAAATGCACTACGTTATCTCATGCCGCATTCCGCCTCGTTTTTGTTATTGATTGAACCGGAACCCCATTCCGGGGCGTGGAACATGGCGGTGGACGAGGCCCTCTTGGAAGCGGCGCGTCGGCACAATTTCTCGGCGGTCCGGTTTTACCGCTGGAACGAACCGACGCTCTCTTTGGGATATTTTCAGAAAATCCAGCCAGACAATCTTCCTGAAGAGCTTAAGCCGTTAGCTCGAGTCCGCCGGCTCTCCGGCGGCGGGGCGATTTTGCATCATTTGGAATGGACGTATTCCTGCGTTTTGCCGCCGGAGCATCCCTGGGCTGCGGAACCGGTGAGTCTGTACGAGCACGTGCATCGGCAGGTCATCAAACTCCTTGCCGAGCTGCAAATCAGCGCCGACCTGCGCGGTTCCGCCGCGGCGGATCCGGGCAACAAGACCTTTCTCTGTTTCGGGCGGCAGGATCCGCGGGACATTGTGTTTGGGCGCCATAAAATCGTAGGCAGTGCCCAACGACGCCGGCGGGGGGCGGTGCTTCAGCATGGGAGTTTGCTGCTCGAACGCTCGCCATTCGCCCCAGAGTTTCCGGGCCTGCTGGATCTCGCGGAAACGCCCGTTGCGGTGCCGGAGTTGATTCAAAATCTCGCCACGCGAATCGGCCAGGTTCTGTCGAATCCCCTCGGCGAAACCGCGGTCGAATTCCATCCGCAGTCGAAGCTTCCGGATGAGATCGCCGGGGCCGCGCGCGAGTTGGAGCGGGACAAATATCAAACGCGCGCCTGGCGGTAACGAACCTATGCCGCGGCGGTGAGGGTTTCCGTGGATCGGCGGGGCAGATGCACGAGGAAGGTGCTGCCTTGGCCGGGGCCTGGGCTTTTGGCTTCGATCGTGCCGCCGTGGTCGCCGATGATCCGCTGGCTGATCGACATCCCGAGCCCCGTGCCTTTTCCGTCGCGCCGCTGCGTGTAGAACGGCTCGAACAGGTTTTCGATCACGTCCGGCGACATGCCGCAGCCGTCGTCTTTGAACACCAGCAGCACCTGGTCCATTTCTTCCTTCAAGGAAATCCGCAAGATGCCCGTCTCGTCCATGCTCTCCAGGGCGTTCGCCACGAGGTTCAAGACGACCTGTTTGATCTCCGGCCCGTTGACTTCCACGTAGCAGGGCCGGTCTTGGGGAAACTCGATCTTTCGGCCTTGGAACTTGCTCATGTGCTGCACCATCGACATGACTTCCCGCACGATTTGCGTCAGGTCGAACCGCGACCGCGTCGCATCCTGGCCGCGGGCGAAATCCAAGAGCTTCCGCGTGATGTGCTGGCAGCGGTCGGCTTCGGATTGGATCATCTTCAAATAGGATTTCACCACGTCGCGGTCGCCTTCGTCCGCGTCGGCGAGGAGGTCGGTCATGCGGTTTTCGAGCGATTCCCCGGCCATGCCGATGGCTTGCAGGGGATTGTTGATCTCATGCGCGACGCCCGCCGCGAGAAAGCCGATCCCCGCCAGCCGTTCCGAGCGCACGAGTTGCTTGCTCCGCTCGCGGACCTTGCGGTCCAGGTCGCGGGTGGTGGCCTGGAAGCGTTCGGTCATTTTGTTGAAGGACTCGGCGAGCTCGGCCATTTCATCGTTGGAGTTGAGCTTCAGCCGATAGCCGAAATCCCCGAGCGCCACGCGCGACGCTCCCTGATGCAGTTTGCGGAGCGGGGCGAAGATCCACAGATACCCGTACCGCACCAGCCCCAAAAACAACAGCACCACGATCGTGCTCGCCAGGCAGACCAACACAAACCGCGACCGGTAAACCCCCCGGGCTTTGGTGAGCGTATTGTTGAGGCCGTCCTGGTAGTCGGGCACTTTTTGGGCGACCATCTGCATCCAGGCGATGACTTCGATCATATCGTCGATGGTGTGTTCCTGCTCTTCGAGATCGGTGAGCGATTCTTGCAGTTGTTCCAGTTGATCGAAACCGCGGTTCACATTGTCGAGGATGGAGATCGTCACGGGATTTTTGCCGATCGCGATTTCGCTGGGGGGAAGGTTGTCGAGCTTTCGGCGAAAATCCGCCACGCGGACGCGGGCCTCGGCGAGGGCTTCCTGAAACGCTTTCTGCCGATAGCGGGCCCCCTCCGCGGTGTCGGCGCGGTGCTGGCGTTTGGGGGAGTTAGCGTGAAACGCCCGCCGGTCGAACACGAGGGGATCGAACAGCGTGCCGATGGCGTCGGAAAGATCGGCCCGCCGGGGCGCACGGTTGATGCTGAAATCCAGGTCGTTGACGGCGTTGCGGTAAGACATCAGCCCTGAAATGCCGCTCAGGGACAACGTCACGAGCATCACCAGCACAAGGGCCATTCCGCAAACCATCTTGCGCCGGATTGTCCGGGTGAAGAGCAAGGCGACCTCCTGTCGGCACGGACCTAAAAACGCAACCCTCCGCCGCGCCCAACTGGCGGAACACGGAGAAGTTGGGAATTTTACCAGGAAAAAACGCATCGTGACAAGAGCATCCGTTTTTTCGCCCAATTCGTGTGTGGCCGGAAATTCTGGCGGGGTTAAGTTGGTTGGTCAATTGAGGTTCCAGTGAGAGTCCCAGGCGTGGCTTTGGTGGAGGGCTTCCAAGGCCATCAGGGCCAGGGCGTTGTCGGGATCCCAGCGGCGGCCTTTGCCTTTGATGCGGCTGGTGGTCGTGCGGCATTGGGCTTCGGTTGGACCGCTGCCGATTTGCCACCCGTTGGCGCGGAACTCGGGGTATTTAATCAGATGGCTGCGTTCGGCCATGTAGTGCAAGAGTCCATCCAGGGCTTGCTTTTTCGTTTCGTTTTCCAGTTGGGCCCGCTGGGTCGTGAGCTGATCCCACGCTGTTTCGTAACCTTCATGCTTGAAGGTGTGCATCAATTCGTCCAGCCAGCTTTTGCCGGCTTCGTCGTCTCCGTAAAGCGACCGCCGCGTCTTTTGCGCGTAATCCCGAAGATGCCAGAAGTCGAGTCCGCGGGCGGTCAACCGCAGGCCTTGTTTCTCCGCTTGGCGATCGATCCACACGGCCCCGTCATAAATCCCGATCGAAGCGTCCGCCTGATCCAACTGAATCCGCGAGGCGTCCCGGCGCATCACCCGCCCGACCACTTCATGGTCGCCCCGGCTGACGCTGATCCAGCGGTTTTCCTGGTCTTCCGAATAAAACTGCACCAGACGAAATTCCTTGTACGGGCCGTCGGCGCCCGGCTTCAATCGTTCCAACGGATTGAGAGAGCGGCCCTCGGATTTGCGTTCTTTCCGTTTCTCGACGACCTGAGCCCGCCGCTGCTTCTTTTCCGTCTCCGTGATCACGGGAACCTTCACGCCGTCACAACCGAAATACACGCGAGTTTCGCCCTCAGGGGTTTGGCAATCCGACGCCTCCCAGTCGGGCCTCAGTTCGTTGCGACGCGTTTGTTCCAAGACCGTTTGGCCTTCGGCTTCGATCAATTGCCGGAGCGTTTCCTTGCCGATCGAAAGCCCCGCCGCACGCTTCAGGGTCACGGACAGTTCCAGAAAACTGCTTTCGCAACGGTTCAATCGGCAGGCCAATTCGACGACGCCTTGCGTGAACTGCTGGCAGGCTTCGTCCAACCACTCATCCAGCGGCGTCACGCTGCCGCCGCCGGCTGGTTGCCAGCGAATCCGGCGAAGCTTAACCCGCCCGTTGACCGTCATCACGGTGTGCTTCTGGCGACCTTTGTTGCGCATGGGTGTTCCCGTCGCTTCGTTCTCCGGAGGGGGGAAAAGCGGACTCGGCTGAGTCCGCTCGCATCTGCACGGCCCGCTCGTAAGCCCGGCGGCGAAACTCGTGCATCAACTGCCGCACTTGCTCCTCACTGTCGGCAATCACGCGACCGCCCGGCGCCGCATTCACGGCCTCCATCACTTCGCCCAACAAGCCCTCAAGCTCCGACCGCATTGACTCGATATAAACCTCTTTGGCAACTCGGGGTTCCTGCATCGCAATCCCTCCTCTGGAAGTGAAATCAACTCGCCCCCGCACATCGCGGACGACAGGATTGCCTACTTTACACACTCTACCCAGTTCGCGCCATAGAAAACGGCCAGACACCCGTTCACTTCACCAAAATGGTGGATTCGCACTGCGGGCAATTGAATCCGCGGAGGTAATCGCGACAGATGGGGCAGCGAAAATGAAACAGGTTCCTCTCCCGCGGCGCGGTGTATCCGCACTGGCACGTCCAACGCGTGTGGGCGGGAAAGGATTCGCCGCATCCGGCGCACCGAATCCAGCGAAAACAAATGCTCATAATGAGGTTGGCCAACCGCACGGGGATCTTCAATCCGGGCAGAAACCACGAAGCCGCGTCCAACAGCCCGAAAAACACGCTTTTCTGCGAAGCCGCAATGAACAAACAGCCGAGAGGAAAGCCAACAGCGTCCAAGCCAGCAGGCGAACGGGCGCTCTTGGACAACTGTCGATTTTTGCCAAAACGCTCCGACTCTCTCCTTATTATAATTATAACAAAATCTGCTTGCCATTCAAAAACGGCTAGATGTCAGTTTCGTAAGTGCATAGTCAGTTTTAGTTGGTCTGGACAAAATCGGCCGAATACGGGATTTAACGGGCATGTGTTTCTGTCCTTTGGAGCAAGGAGGTTCCATGCCCACCCCATTTCCCCCGGATGTTGTTTTGAATGATGAACAACGGCAGCAACTTGAGAAGCTGGTTCGAGCCGGTTCGACGCCGCAGGCTTTGGTGTTTCGGGCCCGCTTGGTGTTGCGGGCTGCCGAGCCGGACCGTCCCAGGAATCTGGATATCGCCGCGGAGTTCGGCTGCGATCGGCAGACCGTGGGCACTTGGCGGCGGCGGTTTTTGGAGCAGGGAGTCGCAGGGCTCCAAGACCTGCCGAGACCGGGACGGCCTCGGTCTTCTTCCCCCGGAGGACCAGTTGAATGTCATGACGATCGCGACGAGCGAACCAGCGGACTACGACAACCCTGCCACGCGGTGGAGCCTGAATGACATCGCGGCCACGATTCTCAATGATGCGTATCACGAAGCCATGAGCCGTTCGACAATCTGGCGGATTTTGGAGGAGGCGGATCTCAAGCCTCACAAGAGCGTTTACTGGCTCAACAGCCATGATCCGGACTTTGATGCGATCGCTCGCGAGATTGGCCAGTTGTACGTCCAAGCGCCCGCGTTCTATCAGCAGGGTCGGTTGATTATCAGCAGTGATGAGAAAACCGGCATGCAGATTCTCCAGCGGAAATATCCCACGCAGCCCCTTGAGCCGGGAAAACCGGAGAAGCGGGAGCACGAATACATCCGTCATGGCACGAGGGCTTTGATCGCTTCGTTCGCCGTACCGACCGGCGAGGTCGTTTGGAATCTCGGGCAAACGCGCACCAGCCAGGATTTCGCCGCACACATCGATCATGTCGCCACACACTTTCGCGAAATGCAGCGGTTCGATTGGGTGCTGGATAATCTGAACACGCATTGGAGCCTGGATGTCTGCCGCGTGGTGGCCGAGTTGAGCGAGGTGCCGTTCGTTCCCAAAGACTTGAAAACGGGAACCCAAAGGCGTTTGTTCTTGACCGACCCGTCCCACAAACACGTGTTCCATTTCACGCCGAAGCACGGTTCCTGGCTGAACCAGGTGGAGTTGTGGTTTAGCGTCTTGTCCCGGCGGTTCCTGAAAAGAGGAGACTTCGCTTCGGCGGCCGAGTTTGAGGACCGGCTCTTGGCTTTCTTGAATGATTACAACTCGCACTATTGTCATCCCTACCGTTGGACCTACACTGGCGAGCCGCTCGTTCGCAGCACGCCATTCGACCAAACGCGGCGCCAACAAAAACGCGGGCGAGTCTGGTTCAGCCCTCGCCCCAAAACTTACGAAAAAATCCTCTACCCGCCTCGCCCCTACAAACGACAGGCGGCTTAACTGAGGAAGGATTTACGAAACTGACATCTAGTGCGTTCTTGCTGATAATCGGACAATTATTTCTCGAACGATCCTTACTCTTCCAGGAGCCGCTCAGAACCGCAGGCCGCCGCGGAGGATGAAGCCGTTGGAGATGTCGAAGCCCGGCGAGTGCAAGAAATCGACGTTCCGCCCGAACACGATCCCGCCTTCGATGAACGAGGAGATGTAATCGTTCTCCGACCGCAGGCCGAGCACGGCCCGCCAATCGCTGAGTTCGATTTGGTCGCGGGTGTTCCCGCCGGGTTGCGCGATCTCGATCTGGTAGGCTTCGACATGGAAGCCGGCGGAGACGTAAACCCATTTGTCATCGCGGAAGTAGTTTCCGATGTAATGGGAAATCCGCGATTCGGGAAACAGCAGCCGGAGTTCCGTGCGGTCGCTGGGAGTCCAGACCACGCCGGAGTAAGGCAGGATAAAGTTGTGGACCCGATCCAGATAGCCCACGCCGACGACGTACATCAATTGCGGCGAGGTCCGGTAAAACAGCATGGCCCGCGCGTCGAAGTTGAAGGCGTTGGAGGTGGGCGATTGCGCGAAGTCGGTGTTCAGCGAAGGGTTAAATCCTAGCGTGATGCTCCAGGGACCGGCGGCCGAGGTGTTGTACTCCAAATCGGTCGCCAGCCGGTACACCGTGTTGGGCAAGGTGCCGCCGCCCGCCAAGACCGGGCCGTCCCAGGTTCGGAGTCCGAACTGCGGGGCCAAGGAGAACACGCTGCCATTCGGGAGCGGCGTGTTGTTTCGGACCTCGCCGTCAAACGCGAAGATCCCAAACTTCCCGCTGCCTTGGCTCACGCTTCGCGCCGGCAGATAGCCCACGTCGAATCGCGGCTGCCAACCCAAGCGGAACGGCTGCGGGCCGTTGATCCCCGAAAGCCCCAACCGGCCGCCGAAGCGTCCATAAACGGGGGGCGTCCCGTAGGGTCCCGCTCCCGGCGAACCGGTGGGTGGCCCGCCGGTGGGCGGCTCCAAAAATGGATCGTCGTAAAAACTGCCCTGGGCAGGCGTGAAAACCGAAGCCGCCGTCTGCCAAGGCGAGGCTTGTCCCAAAGCGGCCGATCCCCAAGTCGACGTCGAATACGCGGGGGGGGATTGTCCGCGGATCAGAACGTGATCGGGATTCGACGGGGCATAAATCGAGGCGGCACCGGCGGGCGGAAGCGCCCCAGCGCACACAACAGGCACAGGGATGATGGGGTCACGCGGGGAGAGACCTTCATCTCAAGGGTCAAGATTGTGATCTGGGTAGAACAAATTGTCTCCCCCGCCCGTTCTGGGGAAAGGCGAGGGAAAGCGAAGTGTCTCCAGATCGAAAATCCTGTCAATCCCGGTCTGAAACCACGGCAGCCTGGGCAAACTGGCGAGCGGTCACGGAAACCCAGGGAAACCTTCGCGGCCGGATTTTTCTCGATCCACCGCACCCGGTCGCGCAGCGAAAAAGCCAAAGGGTTCCCGAATGGAACCCTTTGGCCGGTTGGATTCTTGGAATGGAATGCTCGGTTCTATGTTCCTTTTTCCTCGGTTGGCTTTTTGGGGGCTTCCGGGTTGGCCGGTGCTTTGGGTTTTTCCGGGGTGGGATTGTTGGCTTCGGGAGCCGGGACCGGGTTTTTCGCTTCGGGAGCCGGAGCCGGTTTTTCCGGGGCCGGGGTCGGGTTGTCGTTTTCCGGGGCCGGGGTCGGGTTTGCGGGGGGCTCTTCATTTTGGTTGGGCGGATTGGCCGGCGGCATTTCCGAATCGGCGTTTTTCTTCGGCGATTCCTCGTTGTTTTGGGTGGTTCCGGAGGCGGATTTGTTCTCTGACGCCGTTTTTCCGCCGCAACCAATCGCGACACAAAGAATGGCAACGGCACAGGTTAGTCCCAGAAACGCTTTCATCATGGCTCTCCATTCGTAAGGTGATTCACACTGGCTGGCCAATCCAGCCGCTCACCATGTGGGACCCTTCGACCGCCTCATTTATTCCCGAATTTCCCGTTTTTTGGTGGATTGGTTCAATAAATCCGTTTGTGCACGCGGCCCTCGACCCGGCTGGGAAGCCCCATAATCCGCAAAAAGCCCTCGGCGTCGGTCTGGTTGTAGCTGCCGCCGCCTTCCATGCTCGCGACCTCGGCATCGTACAAGCTGTTGGGACTTTGCCGGCTCGAAACCAAAACATTGCCCTTGTAAAGATTTAAGACCACATCCCCCGTGACGGGCTGCTGGGCGGTCTTGATGAACGACATCAAGGCGTCCATTTTCGGAACATACCAAAAACCATAATATACCATCTCGGCGACTTCCGGAGAAATCCGGTCCCGCAGGTGGAGCAAATCCCGGTTGACTGTGAGTTGTTCGAGCAACTGGTGGGCGGCGTAGAGAATCGTCATCCCCGGGGCTTCGTAAACGCCCCGGCTTTTCATGCCCACGAACCGGTTTTCGACAATGTCGATCCGCCCGATCCCGTTCCGTCCGCCCACCGCGTTCAGTTGTAAGACCATTTCCAAGGCGGAGCAGCGATTTCCATTCAGGGCCACGGGAATGCCGTGCTCGAACGCGATGGCGATGCGTTCGGGCTTGTCCGGGGCGTCCTGGGGCGAGACGCTCATGCCGAAGTCGACCGTTTCGTAGCCGTCGGTCGTGAAATCTTCCAGCCGGCCGGCCTCGTAGCTGATGTGCAGACAGTTTTCGTCGGAGCTGTAGGGCTTTTCCACGGAGGCTTTGACCGGGATGCCTTTTTGCTCGCAGTAATCGATCATCTCCCGCCGGCCCGGGAACTGCTTTCGGAACTTTTCGATCCGCCAGGGGGCGATCATTTGGACGTCCGGTTCCAAGGCCTCCGCGGCGAGTTGGAATCGGCATTGGTCGTTGCCTTTGCCGGTGGCTCCGTGGGCGAAGGCGTCCGCCCCGACTTCGCGCGCCACTTGCAGGCAGGCTTTGGAGATCAGCGGGCGGGCGATGGACGTGCCCAGGAGATAAATGTTTTCGTACTTGGCCTGCCACCCGAGCACCGGAAACGCGAAATCCCGGCAGAGCTCTTCCTGCACGTCCACGATGCGGGCCGACTTGGCTCCGTTGCCCTTGGCTTTCTGCAGAATTGCCTCGCGGTCTTCACAGGGCTGACCCAGATCGACATACACGCAATGCACTTCGTATCCCTCATCCTGTAACCACCCCAGGATGACCGAAGTATCCAATCCGCCGGAATAGGCTAAAACACAACTGGGCATAACTTCCCACCGAGAAAAGAGCGAGGCAAAAACGGAATTTTCGGGAGATTATAGTTCGATCCTCCGAAAAGAGAAACGAACCCATTCCGCGCCGCGAACGTCGTGAGAAAACGAGCGCGGCGTTAGCCGGCGTCGGGCGGGTTCGATTCGCCATCGACCAAAGCGTCGGCGACAACGCCCGTCCATCCGCACTCCACGCAAGCGCACGGCGAGTCGTCCCCCCAGGAGGAGCTGATGGAAACGGGTTCCGTGAGTTCGTAATCCGCCGCGCTATTGAACAAAGCGGTCACCCATCCCCGGAAGCAAACCTCGATCCTCAAGTGCCGCGATCTGCATCTAGGACATTGCATAACATCACCCAAAAAAACCGGTCCGGTTCGAGGCGAGGATGGGCAGAAATCTCTAAGGGAATGACGGGGCGACCATTCGATCTGCTGCTATGGCAATGTATACATGACGACGTGCACTGGTGAAGTCACTTATTATAAGTATAACCGCGTGCTGATCTTCGGACAAGTTACTGTGGGAGCCGGGTTTAAAGCCAATAGGGGCTTGAAGTTATTTCGCACAAGGGAATCGGCGCATGACAATGTGGGTATTTCCCTCGGGAATCCGCCACAGGGGAATAATGAACACATCCCCGGTTTTGTGCACAAGGATTCTGTTGAATCGCCACCCCGACAGATCGGGCGGATCAGCGTTTGACGGCTTCCAGGACGCTGATCTCCGTGCGGGTGGGCACGACTCGGGCGAGTTCGAAGCCGGCTTTGCCCAGCAGGCTCTGGTATTCGGCTTCCGTGCGTTCCTGTCCGCCCGGGATCAGGAGCATCACCAGATCCAGCAACTTGCCGCCGAACGGTTCGTTGCCTGGGGGAATCACGCTTTCCACGACGAGCAGTTTCCCGTGAGTCGGCATGGCCTTGTGGCAGTTGTGCAGGATCGCGAGCACTTTGTCTTCGTCCCAGTCATGGACGATGTGCCGGAGGATGTACGCGTCCGCGCCTTCCGGAACGGACTCGAAAAAACTGCCCCCGACGAGCTGGCAGCGGTCCGAAAGCCCGGCCGAGTCGATGCGGGGTCTGGCACGCTCGATCACATGGGGCAGATCGAACAGAATGCCTTGGGTCGACGCATATTTTTCTAAAAGACTGGAAATCTGCGAGCCATTGCCTCCGCCGATGTCGGCAATTGTTCCGAACGCCGAAAAATCATACGCATCGAGCACGGCATGGGCTTCCCGTCCGTGAATGCCCGTCATCGCGGCATCGAAAATCCGGGCCTTCTCGGGATGGTCCGCGAGATAATCGAAGACCGGCTCGCCGTAGACTTTGTCGAACGCTGTCTTGCCGGTCTTGACGCTGTAATCGATCTCCGCCCAAGCCCGAAACTGCTCGTCGCCCGACATCAATGCGAGCACCGCTTCGAGCCCGGCACGTCGCTTCGAAGCGGCTCGGCCAAAGGCGTCAACGCGAACTGCCGGGGTTCGGTTTCCGCAAAAACCCCCACGCTCGCGAGGGCCCGCAGCAACCGATGGAGCGCATTCGGGTTGGTGCCGGTGGCCTCGGCCAGCGAATCCACCGATCGCGTGCCGTTTTGCAGTTCATCCGCGATGCCGAATTTCGCCGCCGCGTAAATCGCCTGGGAAATCCAATATCCGGTAATCATTCGGTCGAGTTGCTGACCGGGGTCGAGGTTGGTCATGGGAGCTGCCCTTTTTATCCGATGTGGCGAGAAGTTCCATTCGAGGCCGTCTCGAATCTGCAGCACAGTTTATAATCGCCGAGGTCCCGGATTCCTACCCAAGCCTTCGGGGAACGTCGAACTGCCCGTGGGGAGGGAAGGTGGGGGTCGTCAGATTTTTTCCGATCGGAATTCCAGGAATTCGACCGGTAGCAAAAATGATCTCTGTCCGTAACACTAGGGAAATTCTGATTCTTGAAGGGACAACGTCGAAACCGCAACAAAGCATTCCATCATATCGACATGGCCGCGAAAACGATCTCTCCCACTCGTGGCACGGCTTTTTGGAAGGAACCGCCTCCCAATCTCAATCTCTGCGAGTCCCCCCCCGCACTTACCTTCCCACTTTCCTTTGGATGGGAACAATCTATGAACCACAAATCGTCTGTCGCGATTCAACAAAACCCGAATCCGAAACATTCGCTGGATGCGAACATCATCATCGCGAACGCCCCGGACCCGGTGTTCGTTTCGGACTTGGAGGGGAAAATCCTCCAGGCGAACGACGCGGTGTCCGAGCTGTTGGGGTTTCGGCAGGATGAAGTGCTCGAGCAGTCGCTGTCGCGGTTCATCAGCCCGGAGGAAACCCGCGAGTTCACCGCCGCCCTCCGCGAGGTGGTGGAACGCGGCGGGATTCGCAACACCCGCCTCAATCCCCGAAGCGCTTCCGGGGAGATCATTCCCACGACGCTTAAACGCGTCGGCCCTCCGGGACTCGGACGGCAAGGTGATCGGGGCGATCGGGATCCTCCGCGACATGCGGGAACTCGACAAAGCCCGGGCGTATGCGGAAAGCCTGATTAAAAATGCCCCGGACCCGGTGTTCGTCTCCGACTTGGAAGGCAAAATCCTCCAGGCCAACGATGCGGTTTCCCAACTGCTGGGTTTTCGGCAGGACGAGGTGCTCGAGCAATCGCTGGCCCGGTTCATCAGTCCGGAGGAAACCCGCGAGTTCACCGCCGCCCTTCGCGAGGTTGTCGAGCACGGCGTGACGCGCAACGCCGTGCTGCATCCGCGCACGGCGACGGGCGAAATCATTCCCACCAGCCTCAACGCCTCGGCCCTCCGCGATGTGGACGGGCGGGTGATCGGGGCGATCGGGATTCTCCGCGACATGCGGGAACTCGACAAAGCCCGGGCCTATGCGGAAAGCCTGATTAAAAACGCCCCCGACCCGGTGTTCGTTTCCGACCTGGAAGGCAAGATTCTCCAGGCCAACGACGCGGTTTATACGTTGCTCGGTTTCCGGACGGACGAAGTCATCGAGCAGTCGCTGTCGCGGTTCATCAGTCCGGAAGAAGCCCGCGAGTTCACCGCGGCCCTCCGCGAAGTGGTGGAGCGGGGCGTCACCAAGAACGCCCGCCTCAATCCCCGCAGCGCCTCGGGCGAAGTGATTTCGACGACACTCAACGCCTCGGCTCTCCGCGATGCCGAGGGGCATGCGATCGGCGTGATCGGGATTCTCCGCGACATGCGGGAGTTGGACAAAGCCCGGGCCTATGCGGAAAGCCTGATCAAGAACGCCCCGGACCCGGTGTTCGTCTCCGACCTGGAGGGCAAGATCCTCCAGGCGAACGACGCGGTCTATGCGCTTGCTCGGTTTCCGGACGGACGAAGTCGTGGAGCAGTCGCTGTCGCGGTTCATCAGTCCCGAGGAAACCCGCGAGTTCACCGCGGCCCTCCGCGAGGTGGTGGAGCGCGGCGTCACGCGAAACGCCCGCCTCAATCCGCGAAGCGCCTCGGGCGAGGTGATTCCCACGACCCTGAACGCCTCGGCCCTGCGCGATCCGGAGGGGCGGGTGATCGGGGCCATCGGGATTCTGCACGACATGCGGGCTTACGAGCGCGTGGTCCGCGACCTGGAAAAATCGAAAGCCGAACTCCAGGAAAAAATCCTCGACTTGGAGAAGTTCGAAGAAGTGGTCGTCGGCCGCGAATTGAAGATGATTGCGCTCGAGAAGGAATTGGAGAAAATGATTAAAGACAACCAAAAGCTCAGGACGCAAATCGCGCCTGAAAAACACAAGGCACAGGCGGAGCCGGTCCAATGATCGCCGAAGGTGTGACGGTGGGCGCTGTCCATCATTGCCACCTCGTCGGCGAGCCCCCCGAAGCGAAAGCCGAGGCGGCGGAGGTCCAGCGCGCTCAGGCGGCAGGTGAAGGAACTCGAGCAGCGTTTGCGCAAGCGGGACGAGCAGCGCCGCGCCATGATCCACATCATGGGCGAGCTCAACAATACCAACAAGCGGCTCGCGGATCAGCGCAAGGCGATGCTGCACATCCTCGGCGATTACGAAGAAGACCGCCGGCGGCTGGGCCGGCAGACCGAGCGGCTGGACAACTCGCGGCGGGCGCTGCTGCACATTCTCCAAGACGTGCATCAGACCAACCTGCGGTTGGAAAACAGCCGCAAGGCGATGATCCACATCATGGGCGACTTGCGGGACACCACCGAGGCAATGGGCCGCCGCGAGCAGGAACTCCGCGAAAAGCAGGACCAGCTCGTCCAGGCCGCGAAATTGGCCACGCTCGGCGAATTGACCACCGGCGTCGCCCACGAACTCAACAACCCGCTCAACAACATCGGCCTGTTCGTGGGCAACGCGATCGACCTGTTGGAAATGAAAGCCGACGAACGCGCGACGATTCTCCGCTATCTCCACAACACGATGCTCCAAGTCCGAAAAGCAACGGAGATCATCTCTCACTTGCGGACGTTCGGCCGGGCCGCGCACATCAGCCGCGTGCCGGTCGTCATCAAGGACGCGATCCTCCGCAGCGTCTCGCTGATGCAGGAACAACTCCGTCTGCGGCAGATTCAACTCGACCTGAACCTTCCGGCGGACGACGGTCCCAAAGTCATCGGGAACGCGATCCGTCTGGAGCAAGTCTTCATCAACCTGCTGACGAATGCCCGCGACGCCGTCACCGAGTCCCCGCGCAAACGGATTTCCATTTCCTGCCGGGTGGAAAAATCCGAGGTGGCGCTCCTGTTTCAGGACACAGGCACGGGGATTCCGGCGGGACTGGAAGAGCGAATCTTCGATCCGTTTTTTACGACCAAAGAGGTCGGCTCCGGCACGGGGCTGGGACTGTCGATCACTTATGGAATCATCACCGATCACGGCGGCACGATTTCCGTGGCGAGCGAACCGGGTGCCGGGGCCTCGTTTTTGATTCGGTTGCCTTTGGCTAAAACTCAACCCGTCACCAATGCCCGAGGGGAGGATCCGTTATGAGTGCGAGCCGAAT
This sequence comes from uncultured Planctomycetaceae bacterium, assembly GCA_963815195.1. Taxonomy (GTDB): domain Bacteria; phylum Planctomycetota; class Planctomycetia; order Planctomycetales; family Planctomycetaceae; genus CAWAVN01. Next base: position 83,392 of record CAWFGE010000020.1, on the reverse strand, counting down.
CTTGATCGTGGACGACGACCCGGCCCTGTTGACCGCCCTCAGCGGAGCGCTCTGCCTGCGCATGCCGGAACTTGAAGTGGAGACCTGCGACTCGGCGCTCACGGCGATCCAAAAGATTTCCGCCTGCGACTATGACGCCGTGGTCACCGACATCAAAATGCCCGGCATGGACGGCCTGGCCTTGTTGAAAGAAATCCGCAGCGTGAAGCCCGAATTGCCCACGCTCTTGATCACCGGCCACGGCCAGCACGACCTCGCGGTGCAGGCGCTTCGCGGGGGCGCGTTCGACTTCATTCAAAAGCCGATCGACCGGGATTACGTCGTCGCCGCGCTGACCCGCGCGATCCGCATGCGAAAGATGTCCCGGCAGCTTCAACAGCAGCAGGAGGCGCTCGAGAATCACGCCGCCGAGCTGGAACAGGCCGTCGAGGACCGCACCGAGCAACTTCGCCTGGCCAATCGCCGCAAGGACGAGTTTATCGCGACGCTTTCCCACGAACTGCGAAATCCCTTGGCCCCGATCTGGAGCGGGCTCGAGATCCTGCAGATGGAGGGCGGCGGCAATCGGGAAACGATCAGCTTGATCCAAGAGCAGCTCCGGCATCTGGTCCGGCTCGTGGACGACCTCTTGGATACGTCGCGGATCATGCAGGGAAAAATCGATCTCCGCAAAGAGCCCGTGGAACTCTCGGCATTGATCGACCAATCCGTGAAGGCGATCCGCCCCATGCTCGAGCGCCGGCAGCAGGACCTTGCGGTCGTTCTGCCGGGCGAAGCCATCTGGCTGAACGCCGACCGCGTCCGCATGGTGCAAGTCATCGAGAACCTGCTCAACAACTCCGTCAAATATACGGATCTCGGAGGCCGGATCGTTCTGTCGGCCGGCTCCCAGGACGGGCAGGCGGTGATCAGCGTCGAAGATACGGGCATCGGCATCGAATCGGATCTGCTCCCGAACATTTTCGAGCTGTTCACGCAGGCGTCCTGTGCCCTCGACCGCGCCCAAGGAGGACTGGGAATCGGCCTGACCCTGGTGCAACGGTTGGTGGAATTGCACGACGGTTCGATCACCGCCCACAGCGAGGGACAAGGAAAAGGCAGCCTGTTTGTGGTGCGGTTGCCGATCTTCGAAGCGGCCCCCGAAGCCGAGCCCGCGATTCCCGTGGGCCCGGCCAGCCAAGGCCGGCGGATTCTTGTGGTGGACGACAACGTGGGGGCCGCCCGCATGCTCTCGGCGCTGCTCGCCAAGTCGGGCGGCCATGTCGTCGACACCGCCTTCGACGGGACGAACGCCTTGCAGAAAACCCGGCAGTTCCGCCCCGAAGTCGTCCTGCTCGACATCGGACTGCCCGGCATGGACGGCTTTCAGGTCGCGAAAGCCATCCGGGCCCTGCCCGAGTTCCGTGAAATCCTCCTCGTGGCTTTGACCGGTTACGGCCAGGAAGTCGATCGCCAAAGGTCCAAAAACGCCGGCTTCGACAAACACCTGGTCAAGCCGGTGGAACTCTCGGCGATTGAAAATCTTCTGGCCGCGTCCTATCAGCCGGGGCGCTGAACAAAGGATGTCGTGATCCCAAATCCTACGCCCTTCCTTGCCCCTTTTCCCCATCTTTAGGGTACCCCAGGACGTGCCGAGCGAGCACGATTTCGTCACATGGGCAATTGATGGGCAAAAAGGCTGGGATTTCGGGTTTGACCTTGTTTGGGGTTCTGGCTTATATTCCCCCGCCCATTTGATTGGCGATCTCCCCTCTCGTCGTCTGCGTTGTGATTGACCCCGCCGGTCCGAACCCTTTCCCGCTCCCTATTCCCGATGCGAAGTTCTCGATTCAATTGGAAGATGCCCCATGCGCGGCGTACCGATTTCCCTGCTGACGATTTTGGCGCTCGCGGGCTGCGACACGCTGAATAAACCCAAAGTGGACAATCCGGTGATGGGGCCGCCTCCGCCGCGGATCTCCTTCAATAACGAGGCATCGATGCCCGAAGGCGCCGACGACGGATCCCTCGTGAAAACCGCCGACGCCGAGAACAGCCCCTCCGCGATCGACGATCCCCATGTCCAACCGGCGAGCCTGACCTCGGCCCAAAACAATCCGCTCTCCGGGAGCCAAACGGTGGCGACGGTCAACGGCTCGCCGATTCTTGCTTCGGAAGTCTTGGAACGCTACGGTCCGCAGTTGGCGGAAGCCAAGAAGCAACTCCCGCCCGATGACTACGACAAAGCTCGGAAGATGCTCCTCCAGAAGGATTTGGACAGCCACATCGAGCGAAAATTGCTGGCCGAGGGGCTCAAGGCCATGCTGAAAAAAGAGCAGATTACGATGCTCAAACAATTCATCGACGAGGCCTTCGAGAAAGAAATGGCCCGGATGATGAAAGAAGCCAACGTGAGCACCAAGTTGGAGCTCGAGCAGGAACTCCGCAAACAGCACACTTCGCTCGCGAATCTCAAAACCAATTTTGCCAACCAGCAAATGGCCATGCAGTTTTTGGGGTCGAAGACCAAATCCGACATCGAAATCGGCCGGCCGGAAATGTTGGCGTATTACAACGAGCATCACGAGGACTACCACGTGCCGGCCCGCGTGAAATGGCAGCAGATTGTCGTGGAGTTCTCGCAGCACGGGGGAGAGGACAGGGCGCAAAAGCGGATGCACGAAATCATCGAGAAGCTCCGCCCCAGCCGCGGGGAGAACTTCACCGAGGTCGCCAAAGAAATGTCGGATGGTCCGAACGCGGCCAACGGCGGCCGCTGGGAGTGGACCACCGAGGGCAGCCTTGCCGACAAGCAGGTCGACCAGGCGTTGTTTGAACTGCCCCCCAACTGTCCCAGCGAGGTTTACGAGGACGGCCAATCCTTCAAAATCGTGATGGTCAATCAGCGCGAGGAAGCGCGATACAAATCGTTCGACGATCTGCAGGCCGAGATCAAAGCCAGGCTGGAACAAAACGCCCGCCAGGCCGCCGCTCACGACTTCATCCAAAAGATGAAATCCGAAGCGGAGATCCGCACGATCTTCGACGAGGAAAACGCGCGAGCGGCCAACGGCCCCGACATGATGCTGCCCCTCAGGATCCACTGAGTGGTCTCTATTTCTCACCGATTCCTCGTGCTTTTCAATCGGATGTTTTCCGAGCGGTGGGTGTGTACGGACTGCGGCAGCGTCAAGCGCCTCCGGTCATCTGAAATCCTCCGATTCGCGGGACTTGTGGTTTTTGCAAACTCGCCGTTCCGCCCTTGAAATCCGGTTCCTGTGCAGAAAAGTTACGAAAATCTCGATTGCCATAAGATATTTGAAGGAAGGGCTTTAAGGGCTTTTTATGCTCCGCAACTTGCTGAAGCCCGGGCGGGGGAACCATTCTTGACACTCTGGAATCCCGCCGTCTATAATCCGCCCCCTTTTCGACCGGCTGATGGTGGGCCTCTCATCAGGCGGTCGCGGTATCTCTCACCGGTCCCATCACATTCAGCCATTCCAAAGCCGCTTTGATTTCTTGAGTTCTTGGCGATGAAGAGGTTTCCGTGCCTCGGCGAACGATTGCCGGGTGGCGGACGATGAATCAACGACTGAGCCGTTCCACATCGAATTGGAAGTTCGGGGTGTGCCCGTGACGGGCGTAACGTCCTATTTGCGCAGTTTGGTGCTGGGCACCCTGTTTGCCGCCCTGGTTTTGGCGGTTTCCGCAGGGGTGTTGCGGACCGGCGTGCGCGGGCAAACCACCGAGGGCGAACCCCCGACGAAAGCCACTCCGCCGCCGGAATCGAACCTCCCGGCCGGCGAGCCGTTCTCCCGCTTCGGCGAGCCTCCGCCAAAACAGCCGCCAAAGTTTGAAGACCTCAGGCCCCCGGCGGCCGGTGGAGAGACCCTGGTTCCGCCGGCACCCGCGGGCGAAGTTGGGTCCGCGCGGGTCGAGGAAATCGAGCTCGCAGCAAATCCCCCCGGCGCCGCGCCGAACCGCCCGTCGGCAATTCTTATGAGGATCCGCTCCCGGAATCCGACGCCAATCCGCGAAGCCGGGACACGACGACCGAGATGGATTCCATCGCGATCGACGCCGACATCTCGCAGGAGTGGACGGAAGGCAAGGATCAGATTGCCGTGCTGCGGGGACGTTGCCGGGTCGTGCAGGGCACGACGACGTTGTTCGGCCAGAAGATGGTGATCTGGCAGCGGACCGATCCCAGCCAATCCATCCGCCGGGACCGGTTGATTATCTATGTGGAAGGCGACGTGCTCTTGGATCGGCCGGGGAAGTCGATTTCCGAGCAATCCATGTTCTTGAACCTCGTCACGCGAAACGGCGTGGCGCTCAACGCCCGGCATCGAGCCCAGGGCAAACCCCTCGCGGAGGACGGGCTCTACAAGCGGGCCAAAGCGCGGATGGAAGCCGCCAACCGGGCCGTGCTCGATCCCACGCAACTCGTCGTCCCCAACGGCGAGCCCGGGGAACTTCGGAGCGTGCAAATCCAACCGCCGGGCGGAGGCATCCGCCGAGTGCGGGTGCTGCCCCGCTACGGCGTGCCGTTGAACATCGTGACCTATCCGCCCCAGAACACCACGCCGCCCGAACAGGTGTGGCTGCTCACGGGCGGGATCAACATCTTGATCGACGGCGTGGAGGGATACGGGGTCGTGGATTTGTCGGCGGACCGCGTGGTGATCTGGACCCGCCAGAACAACCCGGAATTCCAGCCCGAGACGGTGCAATCCAGCGATACGCCGTTTCAAGTGTACTTGGAAGGCAACATCGAAATTCGCCAGGGATTGAACTTCGTTCGCGCGAACCGGGCGATTTACGATGCCCGCGAAGACCGGGCACTGTTGCTCGACGCAGAGCTTCGGCAGTTCGTCCCGCAGCTGCAAAGCGAAGTCCGCGTGCGGGCGGAGCGGATGCGGCAGCTCAACCGCGATACCTATTTCGCTCAAAACGCCTGGGCCACCGCCAGCGAGTTCGGCAAGCCCGGCTATCGCATTCAGGCCTCCGACGTGTTTTTGGAAAAGCGGGTGTCCGAACCTTGGGGGCTGTTCGGCGATGTGCCGCGGGATCCCGTCACGGGAGCCGTGGTCCCCCGCGAATCCTCCTGGATCACCAGCCGGAACAACACCTTTTTCGTGGGCGATGTGCCGTTGTTTTACCTGCCCCGCGTGAGTGTCCCCGCCCAGGATCCCAGCATTCCGCTCAGGCGGTCCACGTTCGGCCAAGACCGGATCTTCGGGACCCAGGTCCGCTTCGCCTGGGATTTGTACAAAATCCTCGGCCTGGAAAACCCGCCCAACGGCAACTGGGATTTGTTGACCGATTACCGCTCCTACCGCGGGCCGGGCCTCGGCACACAGGCCAATTTTTCGGGCACGAACTTCTTCGGCATCGGAGGCCCCTACTTCGGCCAGGGATTGGCCTATTACATTCACGACACCGGCAAGGACAACCTGGGCCTCGACCGCCGAAGCTTGACCCCAGAGACCAACAACCGCTACCGCGTGAGCCTGCGGGAGTTTTTGAAGCTCGATTACAACATCGACCTCATCGCCGAAGTGGGCTTGCTCTCGGACCGCAACTTCCTGGAGCAATACCACGAGAGCGAATTCGACAACGGCAAAGACCAGGAGACGCTGCTCTACTTCCGGCAACTCCAGACGCAAAATACCGCGCTCACCGGGATTTTCCGCCCGCAGGCCAACGATTTTGAAAACACGACCGAATGGCTGCCCCGCGGCGATTATTACGTGCTCTCCGAGCCGGTTTTGAACGGCGCGGTGAACTGGAGCAGCCATTCCGAGTTGGGGTACGGCCGGTTGCGAAGGGCCCAGGCTCCATACAATCCGCAGCAGGATATCTTCACGCCGATTCCCTATCTTGTGAACAGCGAAGGGCTCGTCACGTATTCCCGGCACGAACTCGATGCCCCCTTCAATCTGGGCCCCGTGCAGATGGTTCCCTATGCCTTGGGGGAAGCGGCGTTTTGGAGCCAGGACATCAACGGCGATCCCTTGGGCCGGCTCGTGGGCAGCCTGGGACTTAGGGGCAGCATCTTTGCCTGGCGGGTGTTCCCCTATGTGCAAAGCCGGCTGCTCAACGTCAACGGCCTGGCTCACAAGATGGTGCTCGAATCCGAATACGCCTACACGAACTCCTCGACCTCGCTGGGCAACATCCCGCAGTACAACGAAATCGACGACAACGCCCAGGAGCGGTTTCGGCAGCGGTTTCCGTTTAACACCTACGGCATCCTCCCGCCCGGCAGCGTGCCCGCGATTTTCGATCCCCGCTTCTACGCCGTCCGCACCGGGGCCGGCCGCAGCGTGACCGACCCCTACAACGAATTGCTCGACGACCAGCAGGTCTTGCGGTTGGCCTGGAGGCATCGCCTGCAAACCAAAGTCGGTCCGCCGCATCGCCTGCGGATCAAGGACTGGATGACCTTGGACCTCGAAGGCTCCTATTTCCCGCAGGCGAACCGCGACAACTTCGGCCAGGACTTGGGTCTCTTGAGCGGACGCTATCAATGGTTTATCGGCGACCGCACCACCGTGCTCGCCAACGCCTATTACGATCTGTTCCAGGGCGCGCAGCAGCTCTGGGACATCGGCGTCCAAAGCCAGCGGACCCAGCGCGGCAGCCTGTATCTGGGACTCACGCAAGTCAAAGGCGGCGGCGTGCTCAACAGCCAGATCGGCGTGGTCGCCATGACCTATCAAATGAGCCCCAAGTGGGCTTCCACGTTCGGGACCTCCTTCGACGTGGCCGAAGCCCGCAACATCGGACAGACCATGACCGTCACCCGCATCGGAGCGGATTTCCTGTTCCACTTGGGGGCGACTTACGACCAGAGCAAAGGCAACGCCGGCTTCTCCATCGCGGTCGAACCGCGGCTCGGGGCCTTGCTCGCGCCGAACCGTGCGGGATCTCCTTTTGGCTCAGGACTTAACCGGTAACTTCGATTATGGCCCAACCTCCCGTCAAACTGCGGCCTCACACGCCTCCTGACGATGCGCCCGCCCTCTCGAACGCGGACCGCCGGCGGTCTCCCTGGCGGCGGCGGCTGGTGGAAGCCGAGCGCGGCTTGACCGAAGGCTTCCGCACCGACAGCACGCTGTTCGTGCACTTGTTCCTCGCCACGATCGTGACGACCGCGGCGTTGGTCTTGGGGATTTCGCTCTTCGAATGGGGCCTGCTCATTGTAAGCTTCACGATGGTGTTCTCGGCGGAACTGTTTCATCTCGTCATCAGGGCCGTGTTCCGGAACCTAAGCCACCACCTCTCCGAATCCATCCAAACCGCCCGCCGCATCGCCACCGCCGGCGTGTTTATGACCATCCTCGGAGCCATCGCCATCGTGCTGTTGATCTTCACCCCGCGACTGTGGGACCTCTTCACGGGGAATTGACGCCGCCACGAAAAGACAAAGAGCCGCGCATGCAGTAAGCGGTGCCTGTTCCGCTTACTGCGTGCGCGGCTCTTGATGGGGCGCGCTCGGCATCGAGGGGGTTAGAGCTTCGCCAATGCTTTTTCATAGACGGCGAGATAGGCCTCCGCGCGGGGCTTCCAGGACCAGTCTTGACGCATTCCGGTTGCGACAAGCTGCGACCAGGCGTCCCGGTTTTGGAAGAGATCGATCGCACGCCGCATCGTGTGAGCGAACGCGCGGGCGGTGTAGTCGTAGAAGCTGAACCCGTTGGCGGTGGCATTGTTGAGGTTGTACTCGCTCGCATCGACGACGGTATCGGCCAATCCGCCCACGGCATGCACGACGGGCACGGTGCCATAGCGCAGGCTATACATCTGATTGAGGCCGCACGGCTCGAAGCGGCTGGGCATCAGGAAGGCGTCGCAGCCGGCTTCGATGCGGTGGGCGAGGCCTTCGTCAAACCCGACCCGCACGGCCACGCGTTCGGAGTCATCGCGGGCGAGATCTTTGAGCCAGGCCTCGATTTGCGGTTCGCCGCTCCCCAAAATGCAAAACTGCACGTCGCGTTTCAAGAACTCGTGCATCTTGTCCCGGATGAGATCGAACCCTTTCTGCTCGGTGATCCGCGAGATCATGCCGAAGAGGGGGATATCCGATCGCGCCGGCAAATGAAACTCTTCCTGCAAAGCCCGCTTGCACGCCGGCTTTCCGCCGGGCTCTTGCCAGGTTTCGGCGCTGTAGTTCGCGGGCAGCGCGGGGTCGGCGGCCGGGTTCCAGACGCCGGGATCGATGCCGTTGAGGATCCCCGTCAAATCCGCGCGCAGGCCGGCGAGCACGCCATCCAGTCCGCAGCCGAAATCCGGCGTCTGAATCTCGCGGGCATAACTGGGGCTGACCGTGGTGATCTGGTCGGCGAACACGATCCCCGTTTTCAGCAGGCTAAGCTTGCCGTGAAATTCCATTTGATGAAAATTGAAGTACCGCCAATCGAGACCGGTCAAAGGCATGTCAAAATGCCAGAACGAGCCGTGAAAGGCCATGTTGTGAATCGTGAACACCGACGCGGTTCTTCCCAAAGGCGGCTTGCCCCGCTCTTCGATTTGCAGAAGCGCGGGAATGAGGCCGGTTTGCCAATCGTTGGCGTGGATGACTTCCGGTCGGAGGTTGAGGGCCACGGCCGCTTGCAGCACGGCCCGGCTGAAAAACACGAACCGCTCGCAGTTGTCGATATAGTCCCGCCCCTCGCCGCCGTACAAACCTTCGCGGTCGAAATACTCGGGGCAATCGACGAGAAGCACCCGCACGTCGGAATCGGGCAGCCGGGTTTCCAGCAATCGCCCCGGGACACGATCCGAGCGAATGGGCACATCGACCGCCGCTCCGGTTTCGAAAACGGAGTCCGCGAGTCCGCCTGGCCTGGCCATCCGCCGGGGATAATTCGGGAGGATCAATGTCACCTCGTGCCCGGCGTCTTTGAGGGCTTTGGACAATGCGGACGCCACATCCGCCAGCCCGCCCGTCTTGGCAAACGGAACCGCCTCCGAACTTGCAAGCAGAATTCGCATTCCAGACCTTCATCTCTCGAAAACATCGTGCATCGAGTTGGTTTTCGAACCCGGACGGCTCGCCGGGATCAATCAGCCGGCACGCGCTGGCGTCGGTTTCTTCGCATCGACCGCGGAACCGTGGGCTAGATGTTCGTTTTGCAAGTTCTTGGGAAGTCATCGTGAAACAAATTCTAGCCCGAAGCAAAAGCGAGGGTTTAACTTACGAAGACCCTCGCGTGCGCTTCGGGCTAATAAAGCTGCCGGGAAACTTACGAAATAAACATCTAGGTCGCCCGCAGTTTTGTTCTTTTCCAGTCAAGGAACCGGCCGCGAGCGAGTTTTGGCGGATGACTTCATCAACCGCCGGGCGTTAGCGCGGGGTTTTCCAGTTTGTCACCAGTCGTTGCCGCTTTGGGATTATAATCAGAACGGCTCCTGGGGCGGAGGCTCCCAGATCAAGAATTCTTCAAAGTGAGATCGCCTTGGACGAAGGCGGCGATTTCCGGGAGCACGCGGTCCAACTCCGATTTGAGGTCTTCGTACGCCGCCGGCGCATCGGCCAGGTCGTCCGCCTTGGCCAGTTGCTCCAACCGCTCGGCCTGGCGCAGGGCCTCGCATTCGCCGAACATGCGGAGCGAGCCTTTGATCGTATGGGCCATCCGGCGGATTTCGCCCGCATGCCCGTCTTTGAGCAACTCCAAAATTTGCTCGAGCAGTTCCCGCGTTTCGATCAAGAAGGCGTCCATGACTTCGCGAAGCAACTCGGCATCTCCTCCGACGGCTTGCAGGGCTTCGTCCCAATTCAATTTGTGGGGCGGATGGTCCGTTTTTGCCGGCGCAATGCGCTCGCCTGCCGCACGAGACGCCGAATCGCTTTGCTGGGAAATCTCCTTGAGGGTCTGGTGCAACACGGGCGCGCGGACCGGTTTGGAGATGTAGCTGTCCATGCCGGCCTCCAGGCAGCGCTCGCGGTCGCCTTTCATGGCATGGGCGGTCATGGCGACGACCAGGGTATGCTTGCCGGTGCCTGATTCCGCTTCGCGAATCGCCTGCGTGGCCTGCAGGCCGTCCATCTCCGGCATTTGGATGTCCATGAGCACGACGTCGAAATCCTCCGCGGCGACGGCGGCGACGGCTTCGCGGCCGTTGCCCGCCACGCGGACCTCGTGCCCCCATTTCTCCAGGACGCCGACGGCCAGCTTCTGGTTGGCGACGCTGTCTTCGGCCAGCAGAATCTTCAAGGACGGAATCCGATCGAGATCCCGATCCCGCCCGCGGTCTTCTTCCTCGGGGACGATGATCCCCAAGGCGGAGACGATCGCGTCGAACAACTCCGACTGCTTGATGGGTTTCATCAGATAGGCCGCGGCTCCCAACTCTTCGCAGCGGGCCACGTCTCCCGGCCGGTCCCCGGAGGTCAGCATCATAATCACCGTGCTGCCGAGTTGGGGATCCTGTTTGATCGTCTCGGCCAGTTCGAAGCCGTCGATGACGGGCATGTTAACATCGGTGAGGATCAAGCCGAACGGCTGGTTTTGCGTCTTGGCTTTGCGGATCGCCTCGAAGGCGTGCTCGGCGCTCGACGCGCAGACGGGCCGCATATCCCAGTTGGTCAGCATCTCTTCGAGGATGCGGCGGTTGGTGGCGTTGTCGTCGACGACCAGCACGCGGGTGCCCACGACGTTCGCGGGCGGGAACGACGGAGACTGCTTCGAGGGGGCCACTTTGCGGAAGCGGGCGGTGAAGGAAAACGTGCTGCCCTCGCCGGGTTCGCTTTCCACGCGGATGCCGCCGCCCATCAACTCGACCAGCCGGGAGGAAATCGCCAGCCCCAGCCCCGTCCCGCCGAACCTGCGGGTCATCGAGGTGTCGGCCTGCTCGAAGGCTTCGAAAATCGTTTGCAGCTTGTCCGCGGGGATGCCGATGCCCGTGTCGCGGACCGAAAACTCGAGCACGGCGAATTTCTCGTTTTGCGATTTCATCGCCACGTCCAGGACGACTTCGCCTGCCTCGGTGAATTTGATGGCGTTGCCCACGAGATTGACAAGAATCTGCCGCAGGCGGTTGGGATCGCCTTTGAGGATTTCGCAAACCTCCGGGGCGATGTGGTAGGCGATCTCCAGGCCCTTGCGGTGGGCGCGGAGGGCAAGCGATTTCATCGTGTCGCCCACGCATTCGCGGATTTCAAAGTCCGTCTTCTCCAAGTCGAGTTTGCCGGCTTCGATCTTCGAGAAGTCGAGAATGTCGTTGATCAGCGTCAACAGGGCTTCGCCGGATTCCGCCACCATGGTGAGGTAGTCCCGCTGCGTCACGGTGAGGGGCGTATCGAGCACGAGTTCGGTCATGCCGATGATCGCGTTCATCGGCGTGCGGATTTCGTGGCTCATGTTGGCCAGAAAATCGCTTTTGGCTTTGCTGGCGGACTCGGCGGCTTCCTTGGCTTTGACCATCGCCTCTTCCGCGAGTTTCTGCCGAGTGATGTCCGAGGAAATCCCGAATGTGCCGATGACGTTGCCTTCCGGATCGTAAAACGGCATTTTCGTGGTCGTCACCCAGGTGACCGTGCCGTCCGACCAGGTTTCCCGCTCCTGCTTGCCGATGATCGGGCGGCCGGTCTCCATAACCCGGCGTTCATCGGACAAGGCCTGGTCCGCGTGCTCCGCCGAGAAAAAGTCGTGGTCCGACTTGCCCAGGACCTCGCTGGGATCGCTCTTGTCGAACTTTCGCAAGAGCGCCTTGCTGACGCGGAGGAACCGGCTTTGGCGGTCTTTGAAGTAGATGCTGTCGGGCAGGTTGCTCATCAGGTTGTCGAGCAGGTAGCGTTCGTGATTGAGGGCCTGCTCGGTCTGTTTCCGCTTGGTGATGTCCCGCAGGAACACCATAAACACCGGCTTGCCGTCCAACTGGTTCGGGTGGATCGACATCTCGGAAATGAACGTTTCGCCGCCTTTTCGGATGGCGAGGCTCTCCACCCGCTGGCCCAACAGCGATCCCTGCTCGCGGGTTTCGATGTAGCGTTCGAGGTTGTCGCGCGGCCGCTTTTGCTCGGTCGGCGGAAACAAGAGTTCCTGGAAATCCTCGCCGATGGCTTCCGCGCAGGACCAGCCGAAGGTGCGTTCCGCGGCGGGATTGAATTCCAGGATCAACCCCTTCTCGTCGGCCATGATGATGCAGTCGAGCGTGCTCTCGATGATGGCCCGGGCCCGGGCTTCGCTTTCCTCCAATGCCTTTTCCGCCCGGTGGCGGTCGGTCACGTTCCAGAAGATTCCCTGCATGCCGATGGTCCGGCCGCGGGCGTTCTTGACGGGCGACTTCAAAACGTGCACGTAAATGGTTTCGCCGTCCGGGCGCTGATGCTCCTCCACATCCTCAAACACCGCGCCGGTTTCCATGACCCGCAAGTCGTCCTGGTGGTATTTTTCGGCGAGCGCGGGCGGGAAGAGTTCAAAATCGTTCTTGCCGAGCAAGTCGTCTTCGAGGCGGTTCATCGTCTCGCAATACTGCCGATTGACGAACACCAGCCGCCCCTCGCGGTTTTTGCGGATGATGTTGAGCGGCAGGTTCTCCACGAGCGATTTGTAAATCGCCTCGCTTTCCTCGAGCGCCGCTTCGACCTGTTTGCGGCCGGATACGTCGGAAATCGAGCAAAAAACGAAAAAGCCTTTCTCCGTTTTTACCGGGTTCAAGCCGACTTCGACGGGAAATCGCTCGCCCGCCTGATTGGCCCCTTCCAACTCGTGGGCGGACTTGAGCCGCTCGGCTTCCTCGAGAAACAGCCGCTCGCGATCCGCGGGCGGGGTGTTCTCGAACATTTCGGGAACCAAGAGGTCGGCCTCGCGTCCGATCAACTGATCGCCGGGGTAACCGAACAGCGATTCCGCCGCCGAGTTCGTCAGCACAATCCGCCCCTGCCGATCCAAAACAAGGATGGCTTGCGGGTTGGCGTCGGCCAGGACGCGAAACAGACTCAGAACGAGATCGGGATGGGAAGGCGAAGGGGAGGGGGAAGTGTCGGTGCTGGCCATCGTTGCCGCTTAACCGAGAGGATCGGTGAGTCTCAATGATTAAAAACCGGCCATCAGAATGTGATGGGCCGGATGCCGCTACGCTGCTGAGGAATTCTCCACCAGAAAAACTCCTCCACTCTCCCAGAATACAGGGATTCATCCCCACGTGCAATCAGTTCGCGGATCTCGCGCGTCCCGTCGGCGCTGGCATCGACGGCGGCGGCTGAGTATGGTGATAAGCGAAGATTCCAACACTTGACCACTCAAACCTTCAGACGGGAAAACGATGAGCCATTGCCGATTGCGACATTTGCTGGGATTGATTCTCGGCGGGTTATTGCCCCTTGGGAACTTTGCTCCGGCGGAGGAAAAAACGGAGGCGATCGCCGGGCCGGTGTCGCCGCGGGATTCGCTCAACTCCCTGGTGACGCATCCGGATCTCAAAGTCGAACTGGTCGCGTGCGAGCCGCAGGTGGTCGATCCGGTGGCGATGGCATTCGATGAACAAGGCCGATTGTGGGTCGCCGAGATGCGGGACTATCCCAACGGCCCCGCGCCGGGCGAATCCCCGAAGTCGCGGATCAAACTCCTCAAAGACCAGGACGGCGATGGGTTTTATGAAACCGCCGAGGTCTTTGCCGACAACCTGCTGTTCGCCAACGGCGTGCAACCCTGGAAAGGCGGCGTGATCGTGACGATGTCCGGAAAGGTGGCGTATTTTCAGGATGAGAATGGCGACGGCATCGTCGAGCGGGAAACCTGGTTCACCGGCTTCACGGAAGAAAACCCGCAACTGCGGGCCAATCATCCCACCTTCGGATTGGACAACCAGGTTTACATCGCCAACGGCTTGCGGGGCGGCGTGGTCGCGAAAATCGGCGGAAAGCCCATCTCCATCAGCGGGCGGGATTTTCGTTTCGATCCGCTCTCCGAAACCTATGCCGCGATCTCGGGCGTGGGGCAGTTCGGGCTTGACCTTCGACGCCTTCGGAAACCGCTTCGTGTGCAGCAACCGCAACCCCTCGAAACACATCGTCCTCGAAAGCGAATATCTCGCCCGCAATCCCAACCTCGCCGTGAGCCAGGTCGCCAACGATGTTGCGCCCGCAGGCGAAGCCTCCCGCGTGTATCCGCTGACCAAAGCCTGGACGACCTCGACGCTGCATGCCGGCCAATTCACGGCGGCTTGCGGGGTGACGATTTATCAAGGCGACGCTTTGCCCACAGAATTTCGCGGGAACAGTTTCACCTGCGAGCCGACCGGCAGCCTCGTGCACCGTGATGTGCTTTCGCCCGACGGGGCGACGTTCACTTCGCATTACGGCCGCGAAGGCGTGGAATTTCTCGCGAGCCGGGATCCCTGGTTCCGGGCGGTGAACCTGGCGAATGCTCCCGACGGGGCGCTGTATGTTGTCGATATGTATCGGGCGGTGATCGAGCATCCGCAGTTCATGCCCACCGAACTCAAAACCCGCCGCGACCTGACCGACGGCAACGACCGCGGCCGAATTTACCGCATCGTCCCCAAGTCCGGCCAACTGCCAAAACGCAGCGAATCCGGCTCCCTCGCCAACCTCTCGCCGGCGGATTGGGTGAAGTTATTGGATCATCCCAACAGTTGGCAGCGAGAAACGGCGGCGCGGTTGATTTATGAAAGGCAAGACGCCGGGTGCATTGCCCCTCTCAAGTCCCTGGTTGCCGAGGGAAAAACTCCCGAAGGCCGGGTGCGTGCCCTTTGGGCTCTTCGGGGACTTGATAAGTTGACGCCGGAAGTGATTGCTCAAGCCTTAAACGATCCGCATCCGCGCGTGATCGAGCAGGCGATCCGTCTTGCGGAGCCTTGGCTTTCTAAAAACGCCGAGTTGCAACAAAAATTCGCGGCGTTCGCCGATCATCCGGATGCCCGCTTGCGATTCCAACTGGCGTTGAGCCTGGGGGAAGTCAAGAATCAAGACCACACCCGGCCGTTGCTTGCGAAGATCGCGGTGCAGGCGCCCCAAGAGGAATGGACCCGCGCGGCGGTGTTGTCTTCCGTCGGCGATCACACGGCGGGGCTGTTGCTTTCGATTTTGGATCAGTTGCCGAAAGGTGCCGACGCGAAACCGCTGCTTCAGGGCGTGGCCGAGGTCCTCGGTTCGCAGAATCAGCCCGGAGAAATTCGGCGGGTGTTGGAAACGCTGGCGACGAATCACGCCGACTCGCCGCAAGTCGCCGAGCCGATTTTGATCGGATTGGGCGAAGGCCTGGCCCGCCGCCGGCAATCGCTCGCCAGTCAAATCCAAGCCATGCCGGACACTTCGCAACAGGCCATGTCCCGCGTGTTCCAGACGGCCGCCCAGGATGCCGCTTCCTCCAAAAAACCCATGAGCCGCCGGCTCGCGGGTCTGGAGCTTTTGCGGTTTGCCGATGCGAAAATCGCCGGGCCGGTACTCAAAGACCTGGCGACGAAAGAGCCGAACCAGTCGCTGCGGGTCCAAGCCATCGGGCTGTTGGCCCGGTTGTCCGATCCAGACATCGCCCTCAAACTTTTGACCGATTTTCGCGCGAACACGCCAGCGGTGCGGCGGGCGATTTTGGATTGTCTTCTCGCGAACACCGATCGCACGCGGGCTTTGCTCGATGCGGTTGCCGCGAAAAAACTCGCGGTGAACGAACTCAGCCCGGCCCAGGTAAAACGCCTGACCGGACATCGCGACCAGGACGTTCAAAAAGTAGGCGAAGAAACTTCTGGCCGCCGCCATTCCGCAGGACCGGCGGGAAGTTCTGAACGACTATCGAAGCCGCTCTGTCTCTCTCCGCCGACCCCGACCGCGGGCGGGCGGTGTTTGTGAAGAACTGCGCTGCGTGCCATCGCGTTGGCAGCGACGGCGTCAACGTCGCCCCGGACATCGCCGACTCCCGCACCCGCCAACCCGCGGCACTCCTCACCGACATCCTCGATCCCAACCGGGCCATCGACAACAACTATTTCAGCTTCACCGTGCTGACCACCGCCGGCGAAACGCTTGACGGGCATCATCGAGACCGAAACCGAAACCTCGCTGACCCTCAAACAACCCGAAGCCAAAACCGCCACGATCCTCCGCAGCGAAATCGAGGTCCTGAAATCGGATGGCGTCTCGCTGATGCCCGTGGGTTTGGAGAAAAACATCTCCAAACAGCAAATGGCCGATCTGATTTCGTTCATCAAAAACTGGCGATACCTGGGCGGCAAAGTCCCCATTGACCTGCCGGAGTGAGCAAAAGATCTAACGCAAAGACGCAAAGAGAAGACGCAAAGAACACAAAGCATGAAGAAAGGCACGGCTCGTCGGCGCAGTTTAAGCATCCTTCGATAAATAACTGAGCGGAACGGCGCTAGCCACCGGTTCTTCGGATGGGAAAAAGATGGGAAAAACCGGAGGCTAGCGCCTTGCCGCTCACTTTTGCAGGACAGTTATTTCTCGAACGATCCAAAGTACTTCCACACACAGAAAAACTCTCAGCCCCTTTGCAGTTTCTCTTTGCGGCCTTTGCGGCTTTTCTCTGCGCCTTTGCGTTTAAGCGAAATGAGCCAGATCTTTTGAATTCTTAATCGCGAAGCGGCAGAGGGATTATGGATTGGGAGTTGGTCGAAAAATTCGCCTTGTCCTTGGGGCTGGGGCTTCTGGTGGGGTTTCAGCGGGAGTGGACCGCGCCGCATGTGGCGGGCGTGCGGACGTTTGCCCTGTTGACGCTGTTCGGCACGCTCTGCGGCGTGCTTTCAAAATTCGTGAGCGTGTGGACGGTCCCCGCGGGGCTGTTTGTGACGGCGGGGCTGTTGGTTCTGGGGACCTTCATCAAATGGGATGAGGAAGACGAGGAGACGATCGGCCTGACCACGCACGTCGCCGCGTGTTTGATGTTTCTAATCGGGGCGGCTTTGATCTTTCTGCCGATGGAGCTGCCGATCCTCTTAGGCGGAGCCGTCGCCGTGCTGCTCCATTGGAAAGATCCGATCCACTGGTTTATCGAGCGGCTGGAAAAAGACGAGGTGCGGGCGATCATGCAGCTCGTGCTCCTCGCGCTCATCATTCTCCCGCTGATGCCCGATCGCAGTCTGGATTTCGATCCCTACAAAGTCCTCAATCCCTTCGACATCTGGCGGCTGGTCGTCTTGATTTGCGGCATCAGCCTGGCAGGGTATCTCGCGGCCCAGTTCCTCGGTGAAAAGGCGTCGGCCTGGCTGAGCGGGATCCTGGGCGGCGTGATTTCCAGCACCGCCACCGCGGTCACATTTTCCCGCCAAACCAAGGGCCAAGACAACCCGGCCGCCGCCACGCTTGTGATCCTCTTGGCGTCGACGGTGGTGTTCGGGCGGGTGCTGTTTGAAGTCGGCCTGGTGGCTCCCTCGTTGATCCTAAGGTTTTGGATGCCGATGGCCGCACTCACCGGCATGATGGCGGCGATCACGGCCGCGTTTGCGTTCTTCCGGCCGCTGCCCAAGGAAGACGGAGCGGGATTTGGCAACCGAAACCCGTCCGAACTGAAGGCGGCGCTCGTGTTCGGCGCACTCTATGCGGTGGTGCTGTTCGGCGTGGCGGCGGCGAAGGAGCGGTTCGGCAGCACGGGCCTGTATGCCGTCGCCGGTCTGTCGGGATTGATCGACATGGACGCGATCACGCTGTCCACGGCGAGGCTGGTTGTCCAGGATCAAATCGACGCAGACACCGGCTGGCGGATGATCGCGATCGGCTACCTTTCCAACCTGCTCTTCAAAGGGGGCATCGTCGCCTTTTTAGGCAGCCGGAAACTGCTCAAGCAAGTCTCCCTCGTGTTCGGCCTCGCTTTGATAGGCGGCACGCTGATCGTCCTCTTCTGGCCGAGCATCAGCTGATTGTCAGCGGAGAGCCAAGAGCGGAGTGTGGAGAGCCGGAAGATCGGATTGGCTCTCTGCTCTCCGCCTTTTAGCGGTCGATCTCGCCCATGACCACGTCGAGGGAACCGACGATGGCGGGGACGTCGGCGATGAGGGTGCCAGCACAAAGGGGGCCTGTCACCGAAAGATTGCAGAACGAGGAGCTTTTCGCCCGGGCGCGGAAGGGTTCCGCTTCGCCGTTGCCCACGATGTAAAAGCCCATCTGCCCGCGGGGGCATTCGGTTTCGAGATAGCACTCGTCCTGGGGCAGCTTGGTGGTCATTTTGTGAGGCACGCGGTACGTGCCTTCGGCTTTGGGGTATCTGGCAATTGCTTGCCGAACCAGGCCGATCGCCTGCACGACCTCCAGCATGCGGACGTAAAACCGGCACCAGTTGTCGCCTAGGACCACTTCCGGCGGGGCGTCGGCAAACGGGGCGACGGGGATTTGGAAGTCGTAGCCCTCATACATGCGGGTGTAGATCGGCTCGCCGTCGCGGCGGAGGTCATGATCGACCCCGCTGCCCCTGAGCACCGGCCCCGTGCAGCCGTAGCTGATCGCATCCTCCCGCGAGAGAACGCCGAGGTTGGCGGTCCGTTTGATGAAGATCGCATTGCGGGTCAAGAGAGCGTGGTATTCCTTGATCCGCTCGACGAGCCAATCCAGAAAGATCAGCACCGTCTCGGTCCACAGCAGTTTTCTCTTCGGGCTTTCGCCGATGAGCGCCGCGAGGCCCGGCGGGATGATAATTTGATCCGGCAGGTCGTGCGTCGCTCCGCCCACGGTGAGGTAGCTGTAAGTCAGCCGGGCCCCGCAGGCTTCCTCGAACAGATCGAGAATGATCTCCCGTTCGCGGAAGGCGTACAAGAACGGGCTGAACGAGCCCAGGTCCAAGCCGTAAGCCCCCATGCCGACGAGGTGGCTGGCGATCCGGCCCATCTCGGCGATGATCACCCGCAGCGTCATCGCCTTTTCGGGGACTTCCATTTTGAGGAGCTTTTCCACCGCGAGCGCCATGCCCAGGTTCATGTTCATCGCCGCGAGATAGTCCATGCGGTCGGTGTAGGGAATCCATTGGACCGGGGTGAGGTTCTCGCCGATCTTCTCCGCGCAGCGGTGCAGGTAGCCGATGTGGGGCGTCACCTCGCGGACGACTTCGCCGTCGGTCCGCAGCAGCAGCCGCAAGACGCCATGCGTGCTCGGGTGCTGCGGCCCCATGTTAATCAGCATCTCGTCCGTGCGGACATCGAACTCGACCACCCGCGGGTCTTCAATTTGCATGCTCATTGTGGTTGCCTAAATGTGCCTTCTGAAATGTTTCGTTGCCTGGCCGGTCTACGACAATCACCGTCCGCGGATGCCGTGGTATTCCAACGGGAACTCGTAGTCTTTCCGCAATGGATGGCCGACCCAGTCTTCCGGGCAGAGGATGCGCCTGAGGTTCGGGTGGTTCAAAAACTCGATGCCCACGAGGTCATAGGCTTCGCGTTCGTGCCAGTCGGCGATCGCCCACAGGCCCGCCACGGAATCCACCTGCGGGATTTGGCCTTCCCGTCCGTCCTGCCAGCGGGGGAGCTTGACTTTGACCACCAGGGAATGTTTTTGGTCGTAGCTGGAAAGGTGATACACGACTTCCACGTGCGGCTCGTGGGGGAACTTCTTGGCTTTTTTGGGGTCCGGTTCGCAGTAATCGGCGCCGCACAGGTCGTTCAAATGATCGAACGCGAGCCGGGGGTCGTCTTTCAGGAACGCCGCGACTTCCAAAATGGCCGAGGCCGCGACTTCCACCCACGGGTCGGTCGCTTCCAGATTGGCCCCGGTGATTTTGGCTTCGCCAAATTGTTCGAGCAGGAGTTGGTGGATTTGGGAAGTGTTCATAGGGTACAGGTTTCTAAACCAACTGGGCTAGTCTGTTTAACATGTAATGATGGGCAAACTCAGCAGGGACGGTTGAAATCCCTCCTCACGCTCCCCCGGCCGAACCGTGGCATCTTCAATTTTGTAGATAAACAGGATTTCATTTTTTGATCGCTCCACTTTGACCCGCAAACGGCCAATGACTTCAATCGTTCCGGTAGTGGACTTGATTGCGGCCCCATCTTTCATTTGGACCTTAATCATGTGCTGGAGGGGAATTGCGGACCGCGACGTGAAGCCGTTACAGGTTTTCTGTTCCGTATCTCCATTGAACACGAATTCCTTCATCTCCACAGCAGGGATAACGGGGAAATACATCTGCCCGATCAGCCGCACTCGTTTGCCGTTAAGCTCCAAAATCTTTTTGGGAATTTTCGATTCCTGAAATTCCGACCGGCTTTTGATGGGAACCGCCAAATCATCGATGCTGATGGCAATGGGCTTTGGAGCTTCGATTCTCTCCTGCGTCCCGTCCGAAAAAGAGCGATGGGGAATGGCAAACCCCGTGGCGGTGATGGCCAAGGTTACGAAAACGACTGGCAGGAATTTCATGACACTCTCCCGTGCTTCAAAGGAAAAACATTAAACCCCCACGGGTTCTTGGGGCTTCGTCGGAGGTGAAGGGTGGACGTGGTGGGGCGTTCGCGGGCGGGCGGCGGCTTTCTTGGCTTGCTCGGCGACCGCGCGGACCCAATCCAAATCGCCCCGCTTCCAGACGTAGGCAAATCCCACCAACAGCACGCCGAAGAACACCAGAATGTCCACGAACCCGAACAAGGCGATCGTGTGGGCCAGTTCGGCGGAAATGGCCTGCCCGGTGCCGGCCAGCGTGCCCAGCAGCGATTCGCTCAAGGCGGTGCGGGCGGCATCGCTGAGGTTGGGGTCGGCCAGTTGGATGGACGCCCCGTAAATCGTCGCCCAGGGGAAGAAGAACGCCACTTCCACATCAAAAATGATGAACAGCAACGCGACCACGTAAAACCTGAGGTCGAACTGGACGTAGCTGGTGCCGATGGTCGGTTCGCCGCATTCGTAGATGGCGTCTTTTTCCGGCGTGGGCAGTTTGGGGCGAACGAATTTCCCGATCAGCAGAGGCACCATCAAAAACCCGATGGCCGCCACCATAAACAATAAAAAATGCCCGACGAGATCGACCATAATCAAATTCCCGTAATCTGTAATTCCCGGCCGGCCGAATGAATGTCAAACTATCCCGACGTGCCAGCGAGGGACACACGTTCTGAAAAACCCTTGCTTGCGCTGCGGGCTGCAGCAGACTCACTCTCCATCGGTTGAAGGGACATCTTCGTCCAGGCTGCCGTCGCCGAACACCGAGTCTTCGAGCAGCGACTGCCGGCCCTGGAAGCCCGTGTTCAATTCGTGCCAGTGGGTGATTTCCTCTTCGCCGAGCTTCCAGCAGAGATAAACCTGCCGGCCGTCCATGATCGAGCGGAAATCCACCAGTCCCTGCACGGGGTCTTTGAGCTCCACGCCCAAGTCCTCGAGTTCGTTGGCGAACTCCTCCAAACGTTCGATGTCCTTTTCCAACTCTTCTTCAATCTGTTGGACTTCTTCGCTGTACAAGGTCGGTGCCTGTTTGTGGCTCGCGGGCGACCGGCGGATGTGGCTCAGCCGTTCCCGCCGTTGCTGAACGTCTTCGTAGAGTTTGACGATGTCGGTCACAATCAGCCGCACCAAGGGCAAACGCTGGTTGGCTTCCTCAACGGTGAACAGCCGTTTTCGCGAAGCGGTCGTCATGGCATTTCCCCTTTCGTAATGGGTGGGCGTGGGAACAAGCTGCGGGACTGCAGTTTGCAATTGGTCACCGACAAGAAATCCTCGGCCCGCGGGAACCTGAATCCTTACGATTCCGAACTGTATTCAAAGGGGCTTGGTTCGCCCTTGACCCAAACCGGTTCGTACAAAACTTTCGATTCCGCCACCGCGGTCGGATTGAGGGTGTTTTGCCCCCAGGCCACTTGCAGCGGCAGTTTCGCATAATCCACGATGCAACCATCGCGGCTATAACAACTCAGATCGTGATTTGACCCCATGAAAATGCAGTCCACCGGGCAAGGCTCCACACACAAGGCACAAAACATGCACTTTGTATAGTCGATGGTGAAGGTGTCAACACGAAAGCCTTTGCCGACCGGACTTTTTTCCTTCTCGATATAGATGCAGTCGATGGGGCAGGCGGCCGCGCATTTTTCGCAACCGATGCAGACGGTCAAATCGAAACGGTGAAACCCTCGGTAGCGCGGTTTGACCGGAGCGGGGACTTCGGGGTATTCGTAAACTTCGGTGAAGGTCCGGCGGTTGTAGGTTTTGAACCAGGTGCGGAGCGTGATCCACATCCCGTACATCACCGTCCAAACCGTCACGAACACATTGCGAAACCATTCACGCATTTTGGCCTCTCGGGGAGGAAAAGAGCGGAAGGAAAACGCGGCAGGGACGATTAGAGGGAATGGAGGGTTCGCCCATGCTGCGATCAGGAAAGTTACGTTCCATCAAAATTATAGAGGGCCGGACCCGTGACGCAAGGGAACACAATTCGGCAGTTTCCCCGATCCTGGATTTTGCGGAAAATTTCCTGGACGCAGCCAGTTCCTGCCGGCAGAATTGATGGAGTTCCTTTGTGGAATCCGCGACGGATCGAAAAATAATCATTCCGTTGGTGTTCGGGTGCATGGGCATTTGGGTAAAAAATGTCTTCCCCTTAGCAAACAATTTTGAGGAACACGAAACTTCGCGAATTTGTGCTGATCTTTCATTATCAGTGGAAATTAGCAAATAACGTTCCTCCATTGGAGCATTCGTGCGATGCACAATCAACCGATTCAGAACGCTTCCCGCAGGCGGTTTTTGCAGGTGACGGGCTGGGGCGCGGCGCTCGTGGTGCGGCCGGGGTGTTTGCTGGCGGCGGAGAAAACGCTCCCCAAGCTGTCGTTTCTCGTTGTGAGCGATACGCATTTGGGATACCGCGACAACACCGCGGCCGCGAAGCAGTGGCAGAAAGCCGCGGCGGAAATCGCCAAGTCGCCCGCCAAGCTGGTGCTGCATCTGGGGGACGTCGTGGACGGCGGACGCGAAGCCGAGTATCCGGTTTATCTCAAAATCCGCGAATCCCTCCCGCAGCCGATTTATGAAATCCCCGGCAACCACGATCCGCAGGAACTCTTTGAAAAACACATCCGCAAACCCGTGGACACCACAGTCGATCTCGAGTGGCTCCGGTTTCTGCTCTTGAACAACGCCCGCACCGATTCGCACGATGGATTTTTATCGAAGTCCCAACTGGCATGGATCACAGAGCAATGCGAACAAGCCCGCCGGGATGGGAAATTCCTCGCCCTCTGCATGCACGTCCCGGCGCATACGAATCGGCATCCCGACCGCGGCTGGTACGTCAAACCCGCCAACGGGCAAACGGAGCTTTACGAGATTCTTCAAAAGCACAACGAGCGGGTGCTGTGCCTCTTGCACGGGCATTTTCACAACGGGGTCCGCGGTTGGGACGATCATGCCCCGGTCCAGGAAATCTCGTTTCCCTCGGTGCTCTACAATCGGGACCGCCGCCTCGAAGCCCAGAACGCCCCCGGCTACAACCTGCCCGAATTCCGCCCGGGCTACACGGGGGTCACCATCGAAAACCGCCAGATGACGCTGCAATATCACCCGGTCGGCGCGGCCGCCGTCGCGACGAAAGCCTGCCCCCTCGAGCAGTTGGGGTGATTCTCGGCGCGTTGGCGGACTTCGGAAAAGTTCCTTGGCGTTTTGTGCGTTGGCGTTTGAATCGATCGAAATATTGGATTCCAACACCACGAAGACCATTCTCCAAACGTTGATCGCCCAGGCCAAGAAATTCAAAAAGTAACTTCCATTTGAGGATTCTTGCGATGCCCAAAAACCTGGTTCCAAAATCTTCCCGCAGGCGGCTTTTGCGAGTGGCCACCTGGGGCGCAGCGGCGTTCGTGCTTTGTGTGTTGTGTTGTTTTTCGACCGCGGCAGCGGACGAGGCGATCCTGGCTCCCGGTGCGAAGCCCAAGCTGCTTCAGACCACCGGGGCGGGCGAAGGCCCGGTTTGGCATCCGCAGGTGGGGTTACTCACCAGCGGCGACGGGCACATCATGCGGCGGGATTTGGACGGCAAGCAAAGCATCTTCCGCAGAAACTACGGCTCCAACGGATTGATGTTCGACCGCGAGGGCCGATTGGTGATCTGCGAAGCGGTCCGGCGGCGGATCACCCGCATGGAGAAAGACGGCACACTCACCGGGCTCGCCTACCACTATCACGGGCAAAAGTTCAATCAGCCCAACGACCTGACGATGGACTCCCGCGGGCGAATTTATTTCTCCGATCCCCAGTATGGCGACCGCGGCAAAATGGAAATGCTCGATGCCGACGGCAAAAAAGTCGAAGGCGTGTACCGCATCGATCCCGACGGCACCGTCGCGCGGATCATCACCCACGAAGTGGACCGCCCGAACGGCTTGGTGATCACCCCCGACGACCGCTATCTCTACGTCGCCGACAATAACAACAACACCAAAGGCGGTGCGCGAAAACTCTGGCGGTTCGAGCTCACGCCCAAAGGCACTGTCAAGCCCGGAAGTCAAACGCTGATCCACGATTGGAAAACCACCCGCGGCCCCGACGGCATGAAACTGGATACCAAAGGCCGGCTTTATGTCGCCGCCGGCCTCAACAAACCCCACCCGCCCTACGAAACCGCGAAACAACCCACGGCGGGCATCTACGTCTTCTCCCCCCAAGGCGATCAATTGGCGTTTATCCCCATCCCCAAAGATGAAGTCACCAACTGCGCCTTCGGCGGCCAGGATTTCAAGACTCTCTACATCACCGCCGGCGGCACGCTGTGGAGTGTTGACTTGACGACGCCGGGGAACACGGTGTGGAGTCATCCTTAGGCCGCGACAGAGCCTCCGGCATTTCGATGTCGCTGGCATCATTCGCTTTCGCGTCTTGAAGGGCAAGGATTCATCCGGTTGTAAAAACGACAATCGCTCGGGCACAGAGGCATGTCCGAGCCGCCCCTGCGATTCTGGCGGTGCGCCCGTCTTGCCCCGCCTTCGGCGAATTGCGAAACATTCTGAAATCTATCTGGACACGCCGGATATTTTTCACTAAATAGCGGCCCTCTCACTCATTTCTCAAATCTCACCCCTTCACAACGAAACCCACGCCCGGCGGCTGCCCTAAGGCAAGGCCTGCCTGCGGGGGCGTTCCGGAGTCACGTCATGCCGGCAACGGTCGGTTGGTGCGCAGCTGTTGCGCACAACCGGGGACTGGTGTTCCCCGTGCTCATCGTAGCGGCGGTGCTGATCTTGGTCGCACCTTTGCCGCCGGCGGTGATGGACCTGCTCTTAGCCTGCAACGTGACGATCGCCGTGGTGATTCTGCTGACGACGATCTACGTCACCCGGCCGCTGGAGTTCAGCGTGTTCCCCACGATTCTCCTGGGCACGACGCTGGTGCGGCTGGTGCTCAATGTCGCCTCCACGCGGCTGATCCTCACTGGAGCCAAGGAATATGGAACCCGCGCGGCCGGCGGCGTGATCGAAGCCTTCGGGCAGTTTGTTTCGGGCGACAATATCGTCGTCGGGCTGATTATCTTTATCATCTTGATCGTGATTCAGTTCGTGGTGATCACCAAAGGCGCCACGCGGATCAGCGAAGTCACCGCCCGGTTTGCATTGGACGGCATGCCCGGCAAGCAGATGGCGATCGACGCCGACATGAATGCCGGCCTCATCACGCAGGACGAAGCCAAAAAACGGCGGGAGGAAATCACCGAGCAGGCCGACTTCTACGGAGCGATGGACGGGGCCAGCAAATTCGTGCGGGGCGACGCCATCGCCGGGATTATCATCACGCTGATCAACATCATCGGCGGGCTTTATGTGGGGATGGTCGAGCACGGCATGCCCTTTGTCGAAGCCGTCAAAGTCTTTACCACATTGACGATCGGCGACGGTTTGGTCTCGCAGGTCCCTGGCTTTTTGATCTCCTTGGCTGCGGGTTTGATCGTCACGCGGACCTCCGCGGACAGCGACTTGCCGCGCGAGGTGCTGGGGCAACTCTTTGGGCATCCCGAAGCGATGCTGCTCTCCGCGGGTTTTCTGTTGGTCCTGGCGACCACGGGATTGCCGATGGTGCCGCTGCTGTTGCTCTCGGCGGGCTGCGGAGCGACCGGCTGGAATCTGCTTCGCTCCCGCAAAGCCGAAACGGTCCAAGAAGAACGCCAACAAAACGAGCAAGCCGCCGCCAAGCGAAAAGAAGACGAGAAACCCGAAAACAATCTGCAAATCGATCCCTTGGAACTCGATTTGAGCGGCGAATTGATCCGCCTCGTCGACCCCCACCACGGGGGCGAGTTGCTCGAGCGGATCATTGAAGCCCGGCATGCGCTCGCCCACGAACTCGGCGTCATCATGCCCAACGTCCGCATCCGCGATAACATGCTCCTAAGGCCCAGCACCTATCAACTCAAGCTCCGCGGCGCGCCCATCGCCCAGGGTGAAGTCATCCCCACGGGCCAATTGGCCTTGGACAAAGGCGGGGTCACGGGGCGCGTGCCCGGCTTGGAAACCGTCGAACCACTCTACGGCACCAAGGCCCTGTGGATCGAAACCAAAGACAAGGAACGCGCCCAACTCATGGGCTATCAGGTGATCGATCCCGCTTCGGTCGTGATGACGCACATCATGGAAATCGTGCGGAACCACGGAGCGGAGCTCTTGACCCGCGAGCAGGTGCACGTGCTCATTGAAAACCTGAAGAAGGTCGCTCCCAAGACCGTTGAGGAACTCATTCCCGAACCCTTGAAAGTCGCCCAGGTGCACCAGGTTCTGTGCAATCTGCTCAGCGAGCAGGTGCCGATCCGCGACTTGGAAACGATTTTGACCGCCCTGGGAAATTACGCGGCCCGCACGCAGGATTTGGACCTGCTCACCGAATACACCCGGCACGCGTTGATGCGGACCATTTGTCAGAAGTACCGCGATCAAAACGGCGTGCTGCACGTGATTACGCTCGACCCGGCCATCGAAACGGTGTTCCAAGGCAGCATGAAACAAACCGAGCACGTGGACTTGAGCCTGCACCTCTCGCCGGTCATCAGCGAGCGGTTTCTCAAAGCCTTGGACAAGGAATTGGAGAAGCTCGTGATCCGCGGTTACGACCAGGTCATCCTCTGCCATCCGGTGATCCGCCGGGGGCTCAAGATGCTGACGGAAACCCGCCTGCCCCGGTTGGCGGTGTTAAGCACGAATGAAATCACGCGGGACACGGTGCTCGAATCGCTGGGGCAGGTGAGTGCCGACTCCGTCCGGCCGCCCGAACCGGTTGCAAGCGGCGCAGCCTGACTCAGGAACATCAAAGCGATAAGCAATGTTTGACCAACCCAGGAACCAACCCATGACGGATGTAAAGACCTTTCGCGCCCAATCGATGCGGGAAGCGCTGGAGATTGTCAAAACGGAATTGGGGCCGGAAGCCGTCATTTTGCACACCCGGCAAATCCCCGGCAAACGCCTGCTGCCGTGGCAGCATGCCCCGGATGAAGTGGAAATCACCGCGGGCGTCGGGATCAACGTCCGCTCGCACAGCCAGCCCGCGCGGCCGATTTCGCCACGGGTGCCGGCGGAGTCCCGTTCCTCATCAGGCCTTGCGCGTGCCGCGGAAGCCGGCGTGTCATTGGAATTATCCCAACCGCCCCGGCAACCCGCGGCGTTTCGTTCCGCGGCGATGCCTGAAACCGCCGAGATTCCACCCCGCCAAATTCAACCGGCCGCTTCGCAACCGCCGGGCGATCAGTCCATCCTGGAACTCGCCCGGCAAGTGGAATCCATTCAAAGCATGCTCGAGCAGTTGGGCTTGAAATTGAGCGACCGATCCAAGCCGGCCCCCAAAGCCGAGGAGGAACTGCCGGCATCGCTCCAGGCGGTTTATCAAAATCTGTTGGACGAAGAAGTGCCGAAGGACATCGCCCGCGATTTGATCGGCCGCTTGAAAGCCGAGTGCACGCCGGCCCAACTCGGCGATCCCGCGGCCCTCAAAGCCTTTTTGACGGCGCTCGTGGAGCAAAACATCTCAGCGGGCGGGCCGATCCAACTCACCGCGGGCAAACGGAAAGTCGTCGCGCTCATCGGGGCGACCGGCGTGGGCAAGACCACAACCATCGCCAAGCTTGCGGCCAACTTTCGCTTGCGGAATCAAGTGAAGATGGGCCTGGTGACGGTGGACACCTACCGCATCGCCGCGGTCGAGCAGCTTCGCACGTATGCGGAGATTATCGACCTGCCGATGAAGGTCGTCACCAACCCGCTGGAAATGCGGCGGGCTTTGGACGAGCTGGTGGGCCTCGATCTCGTGCTGATCGACACGGCCGGCCGCAGCCCCCGCGACGAATTGCAAATCCAGGAATTAAAACGCCTCCTGGTCGAAGCCCGCGTGGACGAAGTGCATCTGGTGCTCAGCCTGACATCGAGCCTCAGGAGCCTCTTGGCCTCGGCCGAGAAATTCGCCACCGCGAACGCGACCTCGCTGATTTTGACCAAGCTCGACGAAGCCGCGGGCCTGGGCAATCTGCTCGCGCTGGCCCAGGAGGTGAAGCTCCCCATCAGCTACATCACCACAGGACAGGATGTGCCCAATGACATCGAACCCGCCCGCACCGACCGCATCGCCCGCCTGATCCTAGGCACGGACAAAATGTCCAACTGATTTTTAATCTTAATCTTTTTTCGTCCCCCCAACCGAATCCCCATGCACGATCAAGCCAATGCACTTCGAGGTTTAATGGAACGCCGGGCGTCGGCGGTGCCGCTGCCGGCGGTCCATTCCGCCCCGGCGGAGCGGCCGTTTGCCGTGACCCTCACCAGCGGGAAAGGCGGCGTGGGCAAAAGCAACCTGGCGCTCAACCTGGCGATCGCCTTGGCCCGCTCCGAGCAGTCGGTGCTCTTGCTCGATGCCAACTGGGGCGTAGGGCATATCGACATGCTCTGCGGCTTGAACGGGTATTGGAATCTCTCGCACGTCCTCAGCGGCTCCCGCCGACTGGACGAAATCCTCCTCGACCATTCGTCGGGCGTCAGAATCCTGCCGGGCGCGGGGAGTCTCGCCGAAGAAGCGGACAAACCCGCTGCCGTCGTGGAACTCTTCGCGGCGATCGGGCGGCTCAAAGAGGACTTTGATTTTATCGTCGTCGATTTGGGTGCCGGCATTCATCGTGTGCTCCGGCAATTCTTGAAGATGGCGGATCGCGTACTGATCGTGACCACGCCCGAATTGCCTGCCATCGCCGATGCCTACGCCACCGTCAAATCCCTCGACAGCCCCAATGGGGAAATCCTCATCAATCAGACCGAGTCGGCTTCGCAGACGGATCAGATTCTCGAAAGGCTCAAACAAACGACGCGGTTGTTTTTGCGGAAAGACTTGGAATTGGCGGGTTCGGTGCCGCGAGACTCTCACGTCGCGGCCTCGGTCGCCGTGCGGAAACCGTTCCTTCTGGAACACCCGCACTCGTCCGCCTCGCTCGCCCTGAAACAACTCGCGAGACGGTTGATTCATCAGCGCGAAAGCCGGCAAAAACCCGCAATCCACTCCCCGCGGGCCCGCACGCCCGGCTTGTCGTCGTCTCCAATCCTCACCTGACCCCCGATCCGTTTTTTCCGATCCAGACCGTAAAACGTTTCCAGGATGTGCCTCTCACCACATCGCGGGAATTGAAGCCAAGCACACTCACTCAACTCTCACATTTCTCACCTTTCTTCGATTGTCTTGTCTCGCCGGTTTTATCGAGCATCGCCTGAGTCAAATCGGGCAAGATGGCGCTGACCCTTCCGGTTTTGCCCATTTTTCAAAACGAACCGATCAGGCAAGAAAATCTCAATTCGCAGGATAAGACATGTCGATAAATTTTAAGAACACGGCCGGCTCCGCTGGAGCCCTCCGTGAAACGTTTGGCACGATCATCCGAGACGAACCGGCAGGAGAGCCTGATCCGTGGCAATGGCCTTCGGTCTCCGATTGTCCCTCATCGCGTTTTCCGTCATCGCCTTTGACGGGATGTTGCGGGGCGGGACGTTTGAAGACACGATCCAATTGGCGCTGATCGCCGGCGGGGTGTTCTGGGGGCTGGGATTGTTGATGGGCGAAGTGGCCCGGCGGGTCGTCGAAGAAAGCGTCGACGCCGAGCTGTCCAAAGCCAACCCGGCAAGCAAAGCTGCATCAACTAAGGAATCATAATGCCGCGAGCAACCTGGCGGACGGCTCAAACATCATGGAGGGGTTGTATGGCTACCAGGGTCACCGAAGATGTGACGGAAACTTGGAAAGTGTACAAGCAGGATCAGACGAATCAGGATCTGCGGAACGCGCTGATCGAACGCTACCTGCCCTTGGTCCGCTACAACGCGGAAAAGGTCTGGGCCAAGCTGCCGGAAGGCGTGGACATGAACGACCTCATCTCCGCGGGCGTGTTCGGGCTGATGGACGCAATCGACGCGTTCGACCTGGAGCGCGGGGTGAAGTTTGAAACCTATTGCGTGCCGCGGATCCGCGGCGCGATGCTCGATGAGCTACGGACGATGGACTGGGTGCCCCGGCTCGTCCGCAGCAAAGCCAGCAAGCTCGAGGCGGCTCGCAAGCAGGTGGAAGCCGAGGTCGGCCGCCCGCCGACCGACGCCGAGATCGCCGCCAAGATGAAGCTCTCGCTGGAAGAGTTCGACAAGCTGAAATCCGAAGCCAGCGCGGTGAACCTCGTCAGCTTGAACAAGAAGTGGTACGAGACCGACAGCTACAAGGATGTCCGCGAAATCGACATCCTCGAAGACTCCAAAGGCGAAGACCCCACGCTGGGGATTCAAAAACGCGACGTGATGCGACTGGTCACGAAAGGCCTCAACCGCAACGAGCGGCTGATCATCATTCTTTATTACTATGAAGAACTGACGATGAAGGAGATCGGCAACACGCTGGGTCTCTCCGAATCCCGCGTCAGCCAGATGCACTCAAGCATCGTCGCCCGGTTGAAAGATCAACTCAGACAACGCCGGCCGGAATTCAGCTGAACTCCGATCAGCAAATCGCCACGCTCCCCCGTGTAAATCCGAAGCACGAAATCCGAAATCCGAAACAATTTCAAAATCTCAAATCCGAATATCCCAAACGAGTCACCGGCCATCCGGGAAGTTTGAGGATCTGGGATTTCGAGCCTTCGAAATTTGTTTCGGATTTCGAGTTTTCCAGCATTCCGCTTTGGTTTCGCCGAAGATTTTTGGGTTTGTTGAAACTCCGAAAATCCCCGCCGGGTAACTTTGAACGAGAGTTCGTGTTCCGGCTGCTTTGGCGAAGCGAGAGGCGTTGTGATGGCCGATTGGAAACTCCCCGTCCGGCGATGGTCCGCGGGACTCGTGCTGGCGTCGTGGTGTCTTGCTTTTTCCGCGCAAACCTCGGCCGCGGAGTCTCTGGAACGCCAACTGCTGCATCGAGACGCCGTCTTCATTTTGGAAGTCCGCCAACCGATGCGTTGGGCGGAGCATCCGATTCTGGCGCGGGCGTGGAAGGACATTTCCCAAAGTCCGCTCTTCAAAGCCCGTCTGGAAACGCCGGAGTTCGAGCGCGTCCGCGCAGGCTCGGGTTTTCTGGAACAAGTCAGCGGACAGAGCTGGAGCGATGCGCTCGAACAACTCACCGCTGGCGGCATCTGGATCGCGGCCACTCCCAAACCCGACGAGCAGACGACACTGATTATCAAAGCCTCGGCCCCCGAGATTTGGCCGCGGATCGAGTCAGCGATGTTCAAGCTGATCAAAGATCAGGGAAAACCATCGCCGCCGACGGAATCGTATCAGGGTGTGAAGATCTACCGGGTCGACAAGTCCTTCGTCGCCATCATCGGCCCCCGCCTGATCGCGGCATCAAAGGAAGCGCACCTCAAACGCGCCATCGATCAATTGCAGAAGCACGCGGCCCCCGCCTCGGCATCACCGGTCGATCCAGGGCATGTCCAACCGAGCGTGAGCTTGGAAGTGGATTTGGAAACGGTCCGCAAGGTGCCAGGTTTCCAGAAGGTCCTCAAACGCCCGGGGGATGATGCGGGGCCGATGGCGCTCCTCGGCGGTTGGTTGGATCTGTTGGGAGCGGCCGACCGCTTGAGGGTGAACCTCGGGTGGCCGAACGGTTCGTCGGAGTTCTCCCTTCAAATCGCGACCCGCAGCACCGAGCCGATCCACGTATTGGACGGCTTTTTCGCCCGGGATCCCAACCACGCCTTGGCCCCACTGTTGGAACCGGCCGGGACGATTTACAGCGCGAGTTGGTATCGCGATTACGCGGCGCTCTGGAACCAGCGGGCCGATCTGCTCACCGAGTCGGCCCTCAAGAAAATCGAAAAGGGCGACGCCGATGTGAAGCGGCAGTTTTCGACGTTTGGCGTCTCGTTCACGCCGAGCCGATTGTTCGAGCAGCTGGGGACGGACTTTCGCTTCGTGCTCGCGCGCTCCGGGCCTTCGGAATACCGCATCGAATTGAAAGACCGCCTCCCCGCGGCGGCGGTCTGTGTTTCGCTCCGCGATGAGGCGGCGTTCCAGGACCAAGCCGAGCCTCTGTCGCGGGCGATTGGGCTTCTCACCACCTTCGGCAAAGCCCGCATGCTCACCAAAACTTCCGAGCACGCCCAGGCCCGGCTCAAGGGGATCTGGTTCCGCGATGATGAAAAATCCGCCCGCGAGGGCAATCGCGTCCGGTTCAATTTCAATCCCACGTGGACCGTCGCCCGCGGGCATTTCATCGTCGGCTCCACAAGACACATCGTCACCCAGGTCATCGATGAACTCGATCGCCAGGCCGCGGAACCGCGAAGGGGCACGGGCCCTCTATCGCAGGTCACTGATCGGCAATCGCTGTCCTTCACCCAGTTGGCCGGCGCGCTGACGGATTTCCGCGAAGCGATTCTCGAAGACAGCGCGCTCAAACGCGGCCTGAGCCTTTCCGAAGCCGCGCGGGAATTCGAGCTCGGCCTCGATCTGGTCCAGTCGTTGGGCCGGCTCACCACCGAAGCCGCGTTCACGGACCGGGGATTCGAATACCGAATCCGCATCCAGCCCAAGGCGAGCGTGGGTCGTCCGCCCCATGATCTCAAGGATTGAGCGTCGGTTTCGAAATCGCGAAGGCATTTTGCCATCCTAGCGAATTAAAACATATGTGAGGAATCAGCCAGCTGACGCTGGCCGCTCGCCAGGCGGAATTGGTCATTGGGGCTTGGTCATTGGTCATTCCAACTTCGGAGTTGTCATGTCGGCACAGACAGCGTTTGAACGATTCCGCCCCGAGACGGCGTGGCAGGCGTATTTTCCCAACGGGGCCAATCCTTGGAATGCGGAAAAGGTCGCCCACCTCTATCGCCGAGCCGGGTTCGGGGCGAATTGGAACGAGATTCATCAAGGCATCGCCTCCACGCCCGCGAAAGTGATTTCCGCGTTGCTCAATGGCGCGGGCGATCAAGACCAGTTTACCGAGGAAGCCGAACGCCTGACCGAAGGAGCCATCGCCAACGGCGATCCGCAGCGGCTGAAGGCGGCGTGGCTGTATCGCATGCTCTTCTCGCCGCACCCGTTGCGAGAACGATTGACGTTGTTCTGGCACAATCATTTCGCGACCTCGAACGCCAAGGTCGACGATCTGGGCCTGATGCAGCGGCAGAACGCCATCTTTCGCGAACACGCCTTGGGACGGTTCGGAGCGATGCTGGAAAAGATCGTCTTCGACCCCGCAATGCTGATTTGGCTCGACGCGGAGACCAATCAAAAAGGCCAACCCAACGAAAACCTGGCCCGCGAACTGTTTGAGCTATTCACGCTCGGCGTGGGCAACTACACGGAGGCGGACATCAAAGAAGCCGCCCGCGCCCTCACCGGTTGGACCTTGAAGGACGGCCGGGCCGAGTTCGACATCCAAAAGCACGATGCGGGCGAGAAGACCATTCTCGGTCAAACCGGTCCCTGGTCGGCGGGGGATGTCGTGCGGATTGCTTTGAGCCAACCCGCGTGCGGCCGGTGTTTGGTGCGAAAGCTGTTCCGCGAATTCGTGAGCGAAACGGTCGAACCCTCCGACGAAATGCTCGCCCCGCTTTCCGAAGGGTATCGGCTTCGCGATTACGACACCGCCTGGCTCGTCGAAACAATGCTCAGCAGTTGGGTGTTTTATTCCCCCGCGGCGATCCGGCAGAAAGTCAAAAGCCCCGTGGATTTTGTGGTGGGCGGCGTTCGCGGTCTCGACGGCCGGGCCAGCCCGCTCAAAATGGCCGAGGCCTTGGACCCTATGGGGCAGAGTTTGTTTTATCCGCCCAGCGTCAAAGGCTGGGACGGCGGGCCCGCTTGGCTCAACTCGACGACCTTGCTCGCCCGGCAAAACCTGGCGTTCGCCCTTTCGAGCGCCCCCGATGAGGCCCACAACACCGACCCCGCCCGCCTCGCGTCGGCCCATCAAATCCACGGCAGCGAGAACCTCGTGCGGTTCTTTTTGGAACTGTTCCTGGCGCGGTCCGATCATCCCGGCTTTGCGGAAATGGTCGCTCATTTGGACGGGGAACAAACCCGAATCCGCGGGCGGCCCTTCACATCGCCCCGCGTGGTCGATGGCCTCCTCGCCCGCACCGCCGCCCACTTGGTGCTCACCCTGCCGGAGGCACAACTCGCTTGATGAAACACAATGGACAACCTGACAAAGGACCAACAACCATGACCATTTCACGCAGAGCATTTTTGGGGGCGTCGACGGTGGCGTTCGGGGCGGGGTTGCCGGGCGTGTTTCAACGGGCGGCGTGGGCGGCCCCGAAGTCCGATCAGCCCGGGGGCGATCAGACGATCCTGGTCGTCGTGCAATTGACCGGAGGCAATGATGGATTGAACACCGTCATCCCCTTTCGCGACCCGGCGTATCTTGCGGCCCGGCCGACGTTGAAACAGCCCGCCTCTGAAGTAAAAAAGATCAACGAGGACCTGGGCTTTCATCCCGCGATGCAAGGCTTTGCCGACTTGCTCGAAGCGTCGCAGATCGCCATCGTGCAGGGCGTTGGTTATCCCAATCCGAACCGCTCGCACTTTGAGTCGATGGACATCTGGCACAAAGCCACGCGTTCGCCCGCAGAGACGTTCGGCTGGTTGGGCCGATCACTGCCTCTTTTGAAATCGGGAAAGGGCCTGTACCTCGGCGGGGGCGAAGGGCCGTTGGCCTTATTGTCGCCGGCAGGATATGCGCCCACGGTAAGTTCGCTCAAAGATTACCGCTTGAAAACGGGGCCAGGAGCCGAAGGCCAAACCCGGCGGGAGACCATCGAACGCCTCGCGGCGAGTTCGTCCGATGACAATGATCTCCTAAACCTCGTGCGGGCTTCGACCCAAGAGACCTACGCCTCGGCCCGGGAATTGGAACGAGTGGCGGGATCCTATCAAACGCCCGTGTCCTATCCCGAAACGCGGCTGGGGCGAAATCTAAAACTCATCGCCCAACTCATCGATGCGGGGATTCCCGAACGGATTTATTACACCGCCCACGAGGGCTTCGACACCCATGCCGGCCAAAAACCGACCCACGCTCGGCTACTGGGGGAACTGGCCGAGGGCCTGGCGGCGTTCCAGAAAGACATCGTCCACCAAGGCCACGCGAAGCGGGTGCTGGCGATGACGTTCTCCGAGTTCGGCCGGCGCGTGAAGGAAAACGGGTCCGCGGGCACCGACCACGGCGTCGCCTCGCAAATGTTTTTGATCGGCGAACCGGTCCGCCCCGGACTCGTGGGCGAGCATCCCCGCCTCGAGGACCTCACCGACGGCGATTTGAAGCATCACACCGACTTCCGCCAGGTCTATGCCACGGTGCTCGACGAGTGGCTCAAGGTGCCCTCGCCAACGGTGCTTGGGAAATCTTATCCCCATGTGAAATTCCTCCGGGGAAATGACCAATGACGGAACAAAGGCGTCGGTCTTTGCGATTGACACGCCCTTCGCTTTGCTCAGGGATGTGCCACCCGATCTCGGGCAATCGGAGTCGGCCCCAGGACCGAATCCGCAGAATCACGCTTCAATTTCCGCGGCGACAAAGGTAGGCTGAAAGGGACGGAAAACCACAGATTCTTATCCCTGGAAATGCCGCTGCCATGCCCAACCCCGAATTGCCCGCGCCGATTGCTCCGCCGTCCCGGATTTTGATGGGGCCGGGGCCGAGCGATATTGCTCCCAGCGTTCTGGCCGCCCTCTCCGCCCCGACGGTCGGGCATCTCGATCCCTATTTTTTGCGGATCATGGATGAAATGCAGAGCATGCTCCGGCGGGTGTTCTCGACCAAGAACGAATTGACGCTCGCCGTCAGCGGCACCGGAAGTTCCGGGATGGAAACCTGCGTGGTCAACCTGATCGAGCGCGGCGACCGGATGCTCATCTGCAAGAACGGCGTGTTCGGCGCGCGGATGGCCGATGTTGCCGAACGTGCGGGAGCCGAGGTGTCCGTCATCGAACGGCCTTTCGGCGAAGTGTTTTCGGTCGAAGAAATCCAAACCGCGATCAAAAAATCCAATCCCAAAGTCGTGGGGATCGTGCATGCGGAGACTTCCACCGGGGCCTGGCAGCCGTTGCCGGACGTTTCAAAAGCCGTGCACGAAGCCGGGGCGCTGCTCTTGGTCGATTGCGTAACTTCGCTGGGCGGCGTGCCGGTGGAAGTCGATGAATGGGAACTCGACGCCGTTTACAGTGGCACGCAAAAATGCCTGAGCTGCCCGCCGGGATTGTCGCCGGTCACGTTCAGCCCCCGCGCGGTGGAAGCCATCGACAACCGCAAAACCAAAGTCGCGAGTTGGTATCTCGACATGACGATGGTGCGGAACTACTGGGGCGAACAGCGAAGCTACCACCACACCGCTCCCATCAACATGAATTACGCGCTCCACGAAGCCCTGCGGCTGGTGCTCGCGGAAGGGCTGTCCGCCCGGCACGATCGCCACCGCCGGAATCATATGGCATTGAAAACCGGGTTGAACGCGATCGGCGTGGAATACGCGGTCGAGGAAGAGCATTGCTTGCCGATGCTCAACGCCGTCAAAATCCCCGCGGGCGTGGACGACGTGGCCGTGCGGAAGCAACTCTTAAGCGAGTTCGGCATCGAGATCGGCGGCGGCTTGGGACCGATGAAGGGCAAGACCTGGCGGATCGGCCTGATGGGCGAAGCCAGCACGCCCCGCAACGTCTTATTATTCCTGGCGGCCCTCGAATGCTGCCTTATGGCTCAGGGACACAAATTCCCGAATGGCGAGGGACAAAGTATTGCCAGCGTCAATGCACTCTATGAAGATTAGCGTCGCATTGATTAGCCGCAGGGTGCTAGCCCCGGTTCATAGGGAGAACCGAATGCGAGCCCGTTCCGGCTCATCAACGGGTAGATTCAACTCATGGCCACCGAAGAATTGACCTATCAACCGGAATTGGAGCAGGACGCCGCCCGCGCGTGGCCGTCGGGGTTGGTGTGGATCATCGTCGCGGGCACCGCGTGGCTGCTGTTCGAACTCCACGCCAACTCCTCGCTGGTGGCCGTGGTCGCCTGCCTCAAATTCGGCTGGTACGATTTTCGCAACGGGCTTTGGCTGTGGCGGAGGGATCCGATCGCCCAACGCGGCCAGACGCATTTCTGGTTTTATCTGGCGCTGGCCTTCTGGAAGATCAGCCTCACCGCGGTGGCGCTCACCTTCGGCATTTGGCTCGTCACATCGAGCCTGCGGCTGGCATTTCCGGGAGCGGAGATTCTGGGGGCGCTGTTCGCGCTCTGGGTCAGTTGCGGATTGGCCACGCTGTCCACGTGGATCGGTTGTTATCTCGCCTGGCGGCGGGGCATGAAGGTCTGGGTGGATTCCACGGTCTCCTGGTTCCGAAAACGCCAAATCTGGCCGCCGGAACCCTTTGGCACGAACAAGCTCCATCCCCTCCTGTTGGGCGCGGACGTCGTCGCAGTGACCGTCTCGCTGGTGTTCGGGGTCGTGATCGGCGTCGCCTTGGCGCAAGTGCAGCAAATCCACGGCGGGCTGCTGGTGTTGTGCGTGATGTTCTCGCTGATTCTCGTCGCCGGCGGTTTGCTGATGTTGACCGAGCATCTCGCCAAAACCCTGGGAACCTTGTCCCCCGCCAAATGCTGGACCCCCGCGGAACCGCCGGACGACCCGTTCGCCGACTGTTAATCTAAGAAGGCCTTGCCGATGAACGCTTCCAGAATTGCGTAATGTCCATCCGGCGATCGCGTGAATTCGCTGAATTCGAAGGCGGGCTGCGTCGCAGACGAAGAAAGGCTCGCGACCACCTTGGCCGCTGCATGGTTGCGAAGAGTTCGCGGTTGTTCGCGGGGTGGCCCAGGTTACTTGCCAACCTGGGGGCGAAGCCAACCTGGGGTCGAAGCCCAAGAGGTTTGTACTCAACGGACAATCTGTGTCGTCTCTTCCTCGACCCCGATTACCTCTTGTCGCTACGCGACCCAGGTTGCGAGCAACCTGGGCCACCCCGCGGAAGATAAGCCCCACCTGCCCGCCTATTTGCCGGTGGCTATGTCCCAGACCTTCAACTCACCCGGCGCGTTGTCGGTAGTCCCACTGGCAGAGGCCAACATCCTACCGTCCGGGCTGAATGCCACGGACCTTACCGCCTGGGTTCCTTTGAGCGTGGCTCGCTCCTTGCCGGTGGCCACATCCCAGAGCTTGATGGTCTTGTCGCGGCTTGCTGAGGCCAGGATCTTGCCATCGGGGCTGAAGGCTGCGGACATTACTGACTCGGTATGGCCCTGTAGCGTGGCCCGCGCCTTGTTGGTGGCCAGGTCCCAGAGCCTGACGGTCTTGTCGCCGCTCGCCGATGCCAGGGTCTTGCTGTCCGAGCTAAAGGCCACGGCATAGACCGCATGGGTATGCCCGTGAAGGGTGGACCGCTTGGCGGTGGCCACGTCCCAGACTTTGACGGTCATATCATGGCTCGCCGCTGCCAGTGTCGTGCCATCGGGGCTGAACGCCACGGACTCGACAGGCCATGCAGGTTCGCTCGTCTCCTTATCCTCTTTGGTATGCCCCTTGAGGGTGGCTCGCTCTTTGTTGGTGCCCAGGTCCCAGAGCGTGACGTCGCCGTTCACCGAGGCCAGGGTTTTGCCATCCGGGCTGAATGTCACGGAGTGGACATGGAAAGTTTCCCCCTCAAGGGTGGTCCGTACCTTGCCGGTGGCCACGTCCCACAACTTGACGTACTTGAGGTCGGGGAGGTAGACAGGCGATCCGATTGCCCCCGATGCCAGGGTCTTCCCATCGGGGGAGAACGCAACACAGCCGAGACAGCCCTTGTACTCGCCCAGGGTGGCTCGCTCTTTGCCTGTGGTCATGTCCCACAATTTCAGCGTCCCGTCATAGCTGGCCGATGCCAAGGTTTTGCTATCCGGGCTAAATGCCACGGCCACGACCGCATCGGTATGCCCCTTGAGGGTGGCCCGCAGCTTGGGTTCTTGTGCCGACAGGGACGACACCGGCAGCAGCCCCAGACAGGCCACACCCAGCCACGCCGCCACCCGCTGCCCTCGTTCCACATTCGGCTTCATCGATTGCCTCCGGTTACTTGTGTGAACCTCAATGCTCTCCGCCGGCTAACGGTTGAGCTAACTTGCCCGCGGGATTTTGACGGGGTATGAGTTTCTGTAGAACCATTAAACTACCGGGAAGGCGGCGGGTCAAGTTGAGCGATTCGTTATGTGACATTTGCGAGTTGACGTTGAGCCGCTCGTTGCCAATGGCGAGAGAGCCATGTAAGTAGCTGAAGAAACAGTTTACCCGTCCGCTTTTTCGCTGACAAAGACGCCGTAAGCATACAGTCCGTCTTCAGGGCCATTCTTGAATCGTTTCATGACACGCTGAACGGGCCAAATGGTGCCGCCATTATCTTGTACCAATTGGACGTTCATTTCGCCTTCGGGGTCATCGTCATCTGCTTGCCAGCTGCCTCCAACGTTGCGGCGAATAACCTCTCCGACATATGAGCCAATTGCGAAAATTCGGGAACCAAGCTGTTCGGATAGAAGGCCGCCGGAGACGGCCACACCATCGCGGGAGTGTTCATCGAAGAAGCGGTCAATTTCTTTAAGGCTTTCAATTGTGAAGTCCGCACTGTATCCAGAACTGGATAGACCATTGGCGACCCAATCGGCGGACTTCCGTACATCTTCAATGAGCGTTGCCATCTTTGCCACATAATGTGGAGTTGAGTGATCGGCGTCTTTGCTCATGATCACTCAACTCGAGGATCCTTTACCGTCGTCTCCACGACGTCGAATGCAAGACCAAGAAAGCCGATCGCTCCAAAGGAAAGCTAGACCGCCCGGCTCTCTCGGGTTCGGTATGGCGGAACGCCACACCCGCGGAGCCGATCACTCGACTCCACACTAAACCGACACGAGGTCGGTTTAGCGATGGCGGTAACGGGGCCGCCGCCCAAAAACTATGATTTGAAAATCCGCGTCATCGGCGACTCCCGTTCACCGCTTGGTTATCCGACCTCGCAAGGTGTCATGGCACGGATGCGAGCATTGAATCTGGAAGGTTCAGCATATCGAGATCGACATCGTCAGCCTCGATCCAAGGTTGCGGGTCGAAGTAAATCTTGCGCGATTTGAAGTCGTCGTTCTTGAATCGTCGTTTGATTGCGTTGAGCAGCTTCATTGCATCGCGTTCTTCATTATATGGGCATTCCGAAATGGTCGCGTATTGAGAATAGTACACCGGATCGTTGATCCAAAAGAGGCGAAGCGCAGTACCAGCATCGCACAATGGGTGTTTAACCAAATGAATGAGCGGCTTCATGCCACTCGATGCATTGTAGTTGCAGGTGAAGCAATGAATCTCCAGCGGCTTGTCAACGGATTTCAGAAAATCCCTGCGAAGCTTTTCCCACTTGCGACACTCTTTCTCGAACGCGTCAGCGTTGTCATTTTGTTCGAACCGACTGATCCAAGCATCGTCAGCAACATCGAGCACGTATTGATGCCGTGATTTGGACAGTTTCTCGCTCGCGGCGTAGGATTGCATCAGCACTGCGGATCGCGTGGAAGCACGCTTCCGAAAGGCGGGGTCAGCCAGTTCGGCTTTCGTTTTCTTGCGGACTTTCTTCGCCATTGCAGTTTCCAACGTGGTGAGATTCGTCTTCTGTCGGATAACGCCTAAGCTCAGGGGCGTTTGAGGCGACGGCGGGGTGGCATGCTTGCCGCTTTGGGCAAGCATGGGTTTGCCAAGCAAGTGAAGTTCAGCATGCTCATGCAAAGCAATGAGCATGCCACCCAGCCGCGTTCAGTGTTTTCATTGCGATTGTTCGTTGCGCACCATGCGTCGTATCGGAGAACAAGATACCACGAAGTAAAGTGAATTGCAGCGACCAGTTCCCGGGGCCACATCGGTCGAAATTGCCAGTGTTCAGTAGCAGTCCGTAGCAAATTCAAGTATTCGGTTGCCCATCCGTTAGGCAACCGACCTTCATTGAGCAGAGATTGTGTCGGCCCATTTTCGCCAAAAACGTGATCGCGGAGACGGTCAACGATCAGTTGTTCTTTTTCATTGAAGTCCATTAAGAGAAAGCACCCGGCGGAGCAAAAGTGTTGAGGCATTTCTGGATTTCACGCTCGCTATCCGTCGGCGACAAATCCGTTGCGATCGTCCATTGGCGATAGACTCGCGTTCAGTAAAATAACGTAAAAGGCTCAGTTGCCGGCCGCCCGCGGGAGCAGACTCACAACCGACAACTCATTATCCATCGCGGGCGTCGCCGGTCAACTGCAGACGGTGGTTAGGCGACCACTTCTTCTCGAAGGCTTTTGACACGCTCGGTCTCAGCCAAGCCCATTGAACTCATTGCTTCGTGAATCTTGGCAAAGTGGTCTGGGGCGATCTTGATCTCGTATTCAATGATCTGGTCAATCAGGATTTCGAGACCGAGTCCCCATTCATTGTGGCGGTTGATGTAATCGTAAACGTCGCGATAGAAGTCCTCGGGAATGCGTAAACGAACAGATTCCAAAGCAGCGTTGCACAGATCAATGCGGTGTTGATGAGGGTGCAACACTTGTCGCCTAACGTTAACCCGGATTATTCACCAAAAAAGATGAAAAAAGAAGGAACCATCGCGTGACCCTCTGCGTTTAAGGGTTATATCGCAATCCCGAAACCAAACGGAGGAATCACGCGATGGGTGAAGCTCAGCCTAACATTTTCGAGCCCGATTTCAATCGTTCCATCAAGGTCAAGGCCGTCGATGGGCGGCTCACGTCACACTCCGGTGCCGTTCTGCTGCGGGACTTCGATCATCGGCTCGGACTCACCGAATCCCTTGCCGATCGACTGATCGATCCTCGCCGGCAAGACCGCGTCCGCTATCAAGGCGTCGAACTGCTGCGGGAAAGAATCTACGCCATGGCCCTGGGAGAGTCCGATCAGGATGATCTCGACCGGCTCGCCCATGATCCCGCCATGAAGATGGCCGCCTGGGACCGGCCCGGCGAAGAAGTGCTCAACCAACGCCTGGCCAGCCAACCCACCCAATCCCGGCTCATCGATTGGCTGGCCGACTGCAAGACGAATCTCGAGGCCGTGCGGAGCGCCTTGTTCGACTGGATCCATCGGCACATCAAAAGCACCGGCGACAGCGACCGCCGCGTCCGCTACGCCACCATCGACATCGACAGTTTCCCGATGCAGGTTTATGGCCAGCAGCCGGGGGCCCGCTATAACGGTTACTATAAAGAGACGGTCTATCATCCGCTGGTCGCGAGTTTCTCGGTCGGCGGCGACTACGACGGCACGCGGGAAGGCCAGCGGCTGGGCAACGGCTTCATTCATGCCATCCTGCGGCAAGGCAGCGTGCATACGGCCAATGGCATCCGGCGGTTTATTCGCAACGTGGTCGGCAAGGCCCGGCAACTGGCGTGGAGCTTCGACCTCCGGATCGATGCGGGTTTCATCGCCGGCCCGGTGTTGGATGAGTTGACCGACGAAAACATCCGTTTTTGCGGGAGAATCAAGAAGAACAACGTGCTGGAAGAGATGGCCGCGCCCTATCTGACACGTCCCGTAGGCCGGCCGCCCAAAGGCGGATATGAGGACGTGATCGAACTCGGAAAGTACCAAGCCGAGGGCTGGCGTCATCCGCAGCGGGTGATTCTGGTCATCGTCGACAAGCCGGAGGCGAAGACGGGCCAACTGGCTCTG
This sequence comes from uncultured Planctomycetaceae bacterium, assembly GCA_963815195.1. Taxonomy (GTDB): domain Bacteria; phylum Planctomycetota; class Planctomycetia; order Planctomycetales; family Planctomycetaceae; genus CAWAVN01. The sequence goes on along the minus strand of CAWFGE010000020.1, from coordinate 40,340 downwards.
TTTCCGCGTTACTTCTTCCTGATCACAAACTGGACCGAGGAGCAACGCTCGGCGGATGAGGTGTTGTCGCACTACCGCAAGCGCGGCACGTTCGAGGACCGGCTGGGCGAATTCAACGCGGTGATTGGCTGCCGTCTTTCGTCATCGGTGTTTGCGGAGAACGAAGTGACGTTGCTGTTGGGCCTGCTGGCGTTCAACCTGGCGTCGATGCTGCGGATCGAGTTCGAGGACGAGTTGGGCGGTTGCTGGGACTTGCATCGTTTCCAGCAGTCGGTGCTGCGGACAGGAGCGCGGGTCGTGAAGCACTCCCGCCGCCTCGTGATTTACATTGAGGAAAGCGTGAGCGCGTTTTGGGCCGCGATGTCTTCCCGCATCCGATCGCTGCGTCTGGCCAACCTCTGGCCACGTCCGCGCGGAGCTCGCCCGCGGCCCTACACACCTCTCCCACGTCACGCCCATGAGCAACTGGTTCTTCGGGACTGAGCAGTTCGCCATCGTGGCATCCGCCTTTCTGTTTCTTTCCTTCACTCACCCAACGATCGCCAGGCCCCAGGGGGAAAGGGGGCGGTCCGCCCATCCTCCGATCCCCAACCACCCGGTGCACTTTCCGCCACGGAAATACTCACCACGCACGGACCTGATGAATAATCCGGGATAATATACGTGTGGCGCTTCCAGGAGAAGCTCAGTCACCTCTTCCATCTTTCGCCAGTACAAATACGGCTTTGCAACAAAAATCGGGTCTTCATGGTCCAAGGGGCACCATAATAACTGGAGTAGATTAGTTTCAGGAAAGAACTCAATCTCAGGAAAATCATCGGCTCGTAGTTGAATCACGGGTACCAGTGGAACACTAATATCATCTAAACGGTCGTCAGGAATGGGCCAATCCAGCTCCCACCAACTTGGCGGTTCCACGCTTTCACACATCGGCCATGGTTCGCATTTCGGCCAGAGAATCATACCGCCGATCTTGCTGGCTGTGACGTCAGAGACCTCCGCCCTGCGGGGGTGTAAACGCACAGTCGTACTCTTTAACGACTCAAGGGTTGGCAGATGCGCTTCCACGTCGATAGAAGGCTTGGGCGTAGTTAGTTCCATAGCGAAACTCCAGATTCCGGTGCCACTGGCAACTTGTTGCCAGTGACGTAGGGCCGGCTGTGCCGGCCTTTTCGACCAAAGGGAATCATGCTTATGCCCAATTGGCGGCTGGGTGTGCCGGCCATTTGGTGCGAGAAAAATCGTTGTGTCAAAAACAAAAGGCCGGCACAGCCGGCCCTACTCGGCTGGAACGACTTCTTACTTAACCACTCGCGAAGCAAGTAGGGTCCGCTGTGCGGACCAATAAGATAAGATCGATTTTTCAAATGGTCCGCACAGCGGACCCTACTTGGCTTTGATGTCGCGGGCGGAAACAATCAAAAGCAAAGGTCCGCACAGCGGATCCTACGCGGCTATTCAAGGGTTTCTGATGACCTCAGCGGAGGTTTTGGCAGACCTTCTAAGGCCAAAGATATTATCTCTTCGTCGGTTAATCGTATGGGCGGCTCAGCACATACGATTCCAACAAGCCTGGGCGAATTTGAATTCAATACTTCGCGAAGGTCGTATTTGATCGGAAAGACATCGTCAACGGTTTTGCCCATGAATGCTGCAAGATGCAAAGGCCCGTATTTCTCGATTGCGGGGTTGTGATACTGCGCCAGCGGGAACCATTCACCATTTCTCTCCACGCTTAGCGACAGAAAATGGTCGTTCACTTTTTGCCCGGCCAGACTAACATTCTGAAACAACGCTAAGTGTGTCGAGCCATCTGAAAACGTGACCTTCGAGCTGATGATCAATCCCTTTAAGTTGTGAAATACTCTACCCGTGACGGATTCAATTTCAAGCTCGTCCTCTGGGTGGCTGTTAGTGAACCTCCAAATAGGATACTTTGAAATGTCATTCACTGAAAGCTCTGTAAAGGTCTTTTTCATTTGATTAACTCCCTGGAAACCCATTTTTCAGAATCGCTTCCCACAATTTCGTTCCATACTGCGCATCGAATTCCTTCGTAAATTTTGCAAGCTTTTGTTCGATCAGCTTACGAGCCGCCGCGCTCAGTGCATCGTAGTATTCCGCTCCCCTTCTTCTATCCAAAATTCCGCCTAAGCCTCTGTGATAGGCATCGTGAATGTTCTTCGGCAAACGAACGAGGTCTTGTTTGGTTGGTCCTCCGAGGTATTTCGGCCAAGTGTGATGCAGGTGGAATGCCGCGGTGCTTTTAACGAGATTATCCAACACCTCATCAGCGTTGTCAAACCCCTTAACCAGACGAGCGATTTCATCGTAACTGGCCGTCCCGGAATCGAGCATGTCCTGAAGGGCTGCCTGACCTGCCCCGCAAATCGTTTGGTTGTGAACGAGAATCGAATGGATGCCGACGGCATAATTGTGGTATTCGCCAATCGTGAGATTGGATACCGGAAACGCTTCCTCATAGCGTTGCGAAATCCTCTCGATCGTGTGATGCCGGCCATCTTTTCCAATGATGACATCGCCAGTGACGTAGGGCCGGCTGTGCCGGCCTTTTCGACCAAAGGGAATCATGCTTATGCCCAATTGGCGGCTGGGTGTGCCGGCCATTTGGTGCGAGAAAAATCGTTGTGTCAAAAACAAAAGGCCGGCACAGCCGGCCCTACTCGGCTTTGCCAAAGAGATAGAAAGCCCTTGCGGCGATGAGTCCGTTCATCAAGCCTCGGATTGGACCAAACGGTCGGCCAGATTCAGACGGCGTTCGATGAGGCGTTCGATCGTTTGCAGTCCTTTAAGTTCGGGTTGGTCGAAAAACAGTTGCAGCGTCCCGCCGTAGTCGGAAATCGCGTCCAGTCGGTAACAAGGGGTTTTGTGGTAGCCGCGGCTGGGATGGATGCTGATTTGGGCGATCTTCTCCGTCGGCAGTTGGCTGTTCCCCGGCACGGGCAACGGGCCATTCCAGACATCAATCCGAGATGGGTCGATTGTCACCACCGTTCGATTGAACATCAGACAAAAAGCCAGATAGGCGATGACGGAACCCACCACGCCAATCAGCAGCGAAATCAGCGAAACGGCCAAACTGACGTCTTTCATGGTTTCAATGAGAGACCAATTGTCGCTCCAAAGAGCCAGCAGGATGCCGAGCGTCGCGATGCCCATAAACGCCAGCCCGATCAGAAACAGCACACCGCACCCATCACGATTCCACCCGGCGGAAATCGTGAGCGCCGGCCCTTCGTGGCGGAGCACGAACGTGACCGGTTTGTGCTCGATGTTGCGCCGGCGCGGCGGATGCAGGCCCACCGACTCCCACACTTCATCCGGAATCGTCAACTCCGACCGGCAGTAACGGCATTTCGATGAAGTGATTTTACGGGGGGCCGCGACGAGTCCACCACACTGCGGACAGATCAGTACGACCTTTCGACGTTGCCGGAGTTTGTTCCGGGAGGTTCCCTGTTTCGACTGTTCGACGGGTGTTGCGGGAGTCTCGGACAGTCGGCGAATGTGGGTGTCGAGCACGCTTTTGACCGCGCCGGTACCTTGGAGGAACCCTGGTCCATGATGAGCCGAATCGTGCGGCCCGAACTGGTGCAGGCATGTAATTGCCAATCGCTGCTGGTCTTGCCGTCCGAATCTTTCGTCACCTCGCGATGGACCCGCAATTCCTGAAGAGATGCGAGCGGAATTACCTTGCGGGGATAGTATGGCAGCGGCCCGTGCGAGATTTGCAGTACGCGGTTCTGAATCGAAATTCTCGTGCTGTTGAACAACAACGCCACGCCGGTATATCCGAGTCCGATGGCAACAGCGATGATGCCCAAGCCAGTCAGCAGAGCGATCCAGTCGATCCTGCCATGACTCGAACCGGCCACCGGGAGATAAATCGAACCGAACCAGCCAACGACGCCCGCCAGCAGAATGGCCGCCACTCCCTTGAGTCGATCCCAACCCCACGACAATTCCAGATCCTGCCTGTCGAGATCAATGGTGAACCTCGAAAGATCGACCGATTCGTCCCGCTTGAGCCTCTTCACCTCTGCCGCCGAACCCTCGGCAGGAACCAGCAACGTGATTGCCTCGCAGAAGGGACATTCAAACTGATCGGTCCCAGGCGGCTCGACGATTCGAGAGCCACACTGCGAGCATCGCATCGCCAATTGACCCATTACGGACTCCAATCGTGTGATGAATTTCAGATTTCATAGAGATGCCGCGCCGGCAATTAGCCTTGTCGTTCCGCTGAAGGCTTTAACTCTATTGCTTCTTTCAACTTCGTCACTATCTCGCCGGGGGACTCCGAACCGCACACCGTATGGCTGACGGCGATGCGTTGGGCACCGGCGGTTCGGAGTTCCAATAAGTTTTCCGGCGTGATGCCGCCGATGGCGAACCAGGGCAGCGTGATTTCCGCCGCCACCTCGCGGACGAACTCCAGTCCCGCCAATTCGGTTTCGGAAAAGGCTTTTGTGTGCGAGGGGAACACCGGACCGACGCCCAGATAGTCGGCCCCGTCGTTGACCGCTTGCCTGGCTTGTTTTAGCGAATGCGTGGAGACGCCGATCAACCGGTCCGGGCCGAGGATTCGCCGGGCCTCTCGGACGCTGAGTTCCTCCTGCCCGACGTGCACGCCGTCGGCGTCGATCAGCACGGCGAGATCGGGCCGATCGTTCATGATCAACAGCGCATGGGCTTCCCAGGTCCATTCGCGGACCTGTTTTCCATATTCGACGAGTTCCCGATCCGAGAGGTGTTTCTCGCGGATTTGAAGGATGTCCGCCCCGGCGTCCAACGCGATCCGGATCGCGGTCTGCGGATCGAGCCGGCATTGATCCCGCGTCACTAAAACATAGAGATTGCGGTCCGCCAGTTTTTGCCGGCTCTCGGCGTTGACGGCCAGGATCTTTTCGATCGTGTAAAACCGGTAGCGGAGTTGCGAAAACGCCTCGCCGATGTTGGGCGAACGGATTTTTCCGTATTCCTCCAATGTTCGCAGGCCTTCCTGCACGCGCTTGGCGTTGGCGCGGAGCACATCGTGCAGGGATTGCCGGTGCCGTTCTCCGGGAGTGCCGATTCCGGTGCCCACATCGCCCGCGGTGTCGCGGGAGCTGAGCAGCCGGCGGTCGTCGATTTCCGAAAGCACAGCCCTGAGGTCGTGCCGCCAGGTTTTGAGCAGCGACGTCAAATGCTTGTCGTCGCGGGCGAACCGCACGTAATCTTCCAAAACCCGCACGCCTTCCCGCACCCGGTTGGCGGCGGCGTCGAGGATGCGAAACAAATCCGTCTCCGCCGTCGCGGTGGGCCGCTGTTCCGCCAGTTCAAAGTCCACGCTGAGCGGAACATCGGGGCGCCCTTCCGCGTCATCGAGGAGCGATTGCAGTTTCTCGGCGGTGAGGCCGTGGGTTTGGAGCCAATCCGCGGCGGGTGAAGACACGGCGGCCAACCCCAAAAGCAAATGCTCGCTGCCCAATTCCGCGTATCGCCCCTGCCGGCCCGATTGCAAGTCGGCGGTTTTGAGGATTTCATTCAGGGCTTCGCTGAAGGGGATTTCCTGTTGTTCGGTTCCCAGTGGATTCTCGCCGACTGTTGGCGGCGGATCGGCCGGGAGTTTGTCCAAAGTCAGCCCATGTTGACGGAGAATCTCCGATCCGCGCGATTCTTCCAACACCAACGCCCGCAACAAATGGAAGGGCAGCACCTCCGCCTCGGCCGATTGGAGGGCCAGGTCGCGGGTGAGTTTCAAGATGCGTTCCACGCCGGGGGTGTTTCGGGAAGGACGGCTGGACATGGTCTTTCTGGGATTTCCATTTTTAGACGGTTTGGGCTGCGGCGGTTTGTTTCATTTTGCAGGAACGCGCTTCTCGCGACAATCGTGCCTGAGGAACAAAGGGCGTGGTCCGTCGGTCGCCACGTTGTTCGCTGCGCTCAGGGGCGTCCCACCCAATCCGCGGAAGTTTGCCGGCCGCCATTTGCCCGCGCGGGGTATCTTGTCACGTCGGGGGATGGGGACTAGAATTTCCCCAACTTCACCGAAACGGATTTCCGGTTGCTCAAGCTGGCCCGTTGGGCCTTTGGAAGAGACGCGAAAGGCCGTCGGCTGCTCTTTTCGTGGGGTGGACCAGAAATAATCCTCAGCCGGAGTTTCCTTCTCGATTCGCCCAGTTTGGCGAAACGGTTCAAATGATGTCCCTCTCAGGGTTTGCGGATCAAATCGCCCCGGATTTCGGAAAAATCCCACTCCCGCAAGTGAAATAGCGTATAAATAAGGGAGAGTGGCCCGCCCACTCGGAAAATGATTGGAAAAACCCGTTCAAAATCACTTCCCGAAAAATCTGTGGCAAAACGAAACGTCAAAGCGGTATGTTAAAGGGGTTCCTCGAATCCCGCCCATTAAAAACTCGTCCATCGGGATGCGGATTTTCCGCATCATGTTTTGATCCGGAAGATGTCGCTTCCGGATCGTTTGCCCCGGTTGCTCGGTTCGCCGGCGAGACAGGGGGCTATCAAAGAGGGAGACAAGCGGAATGTACGAACGATTCACGGACCGGGCACGCAAAGTCATGCAGTTGGCCAATCAAGAGGCCCAACGTTTCAATCACGAATACATCGGGACCGAGCACATTTTGCTGGGCCTCGTCAAGGAAGGCTCCGGGGTGGCGGCCAATGTGCTCAAGAACCTGGACGTCGATCTGCGGAAGATCCGGCTGGAAGTCGAGAAAATCGTCCAATCGGGGCCGGATATGGTCACCATCGGCAAGCTGCCGCAAACCCCGCGCGAAGAAAGTCATCGAATACGCGATGGAAGAAGCGCGGAACCTGAACCACAACTACGTGGGCACCGAGCATTTGCTTTTGGGGCTGTTGCGCGAGCAGGAAGGCGTCGCCGCGCAGGTGCTGATGAACCTGGGACTCAAGCTCGAGGACGTTCGCGAAGAAGTTTTGAACCTGTTGGGGCACGGCGAAGTCAGCGAAGGCGGCGAACGGGCCGGCACCGGCGGCTCGGCCAAAGGCGGCAAAAGCAAAACGCCCGCCCTCGACAGCTTCGGCCGCGATTTGACCGAGCTCGCCCGCCAGGGCAAACTCGACCCGGTCATCGGCCGCGAAGCCGAGATCGAACGCGTGATCCAGATTCTCTGCCGGCGGCAAAAGAACAATCCCGTGCTGCTGGGCGAAGCGGGCGTGGGGAAGACGGCCATCGTCGAAGGCTTTGCCCAAATGGTCGTCAACGGCGAAGTGCCCGACCTGCTCCGCGACAAACGCATCGTCGTTTTGGACCTGGCGATGATGGTCGCCGGCACCAAATACCGCGGCCAGTTTGAAGAACGCATCAAAGCGGTCATGAACGAAGTCCGCCGGGCGAAGAACACGATTCTGTTCATCGACGAACTCCACACCCTTGTCGGGGCCGGCGGCGCGGAAGGGGCGATCGACGCTTCCAACGTGTTGAAGCCCGCCCTCAGCCGCGGCGAGCTGCAGTGCATCGGGGCGACGACGCTCGATGAATACCGCAAATACATCGAGAAAGACAGCGCCCTCGAACGCCGGTTCCAACAGGTCACCGTCGAGCCGCCGTCGCAGCTGCAAACGGTCGAGATTCTCCGCGGTCTCCGCGATCGGTACGAATCGCATCACCGCGTGCAGATCACCGATGATGCCTTGGAATCGGCCGTGGAGCTTTCCAGCCGGTACATCACCGCCCGCTGCCTGCCGGACAAGGCGATCGACGTGATCGACGAAGCCGGGGCCCGGATTCGGCTGAAATCGATGGTCCGTCCGCCGAACCTCAAAGAACTGGAAGAGGAAATCGAACGCCTCAACCAGGCCAAGGAAGAAGCGGTCGCCAACCAGGATTTCGAAAAAGCCGCGAGCCTCCGCGATCAAGCGGACAAGCTCAAGAAGAAGAAGGATACGCTCACCCGCGATTGGCGTGAGAAGTCCAAGGAAACCGACGGCGTGGTCGATGCCGAGGTGATCGCCGAGGTCGTCGCCCGCATGACGGGCATTCCGCTCACGCGGCTGTCCAGCGAAGACACCGTGCGGCTCCTCCAGATGGAAGATGAGCTGCACAAGCGGGTCATCAGCCAGGACGAAGCGATCAAGCAAGTCGCAAAAGCCGTCCGCCGGGCGCGTTCGGGCCTCAAAGATCCCGAAACGGCCCACGGGGGTGTTCCTGTTCTCCGGTCCGACCGGCGTCGGGAAAACCTTGCTGGCGAAGACCTTGGCCGAGTTCATGTTCGGCGATGAGGACGCCCTCATCCAGATCGACATGAGCGAATACCAGGAAAAACACAACGTCAGCCGCTTGATCGGGGCTCCTCCGGGATACGTCGGCTACGAAGAGGGCGGGCAGCTCACCGAGAAGATTCGCCGGCGTCCGTATGCCGTGGTCCTGCTCGACGAAATCGAAAAGGCCCACCCGGAAGTCTACAACATGCTGCTGCAGATCATGGAAGAAGGGCACCTGACCGACAGCTTCGGCCGCAAGGTGGACTTCAAGAACGTGATCATGATTATGACCACGAACGTCGGGTCCTCGGCGACCGCGCACGGGACCGCCTTCGGGCTCCGTCCGATCAACGAAGACACCAGCTACGAAAAGATGAAAGAGAACCTGATGGGCGAACTGCAGCGGGCGTTTCGTCCCGAGTTTCTGGGCCGGCTCGACGAAGTCGTCGTGTTCCGCAAACTGACCCGCGAGGAACTCAAGGCGATTGTGGACATCGAACTGGAAAAAGTCCGCAAACGCCTGGGCGAACGCGGGATCGCGCTCGAGCTCACCGATGAAGCCAAGGGCTTCTTGATCGACAAAGGCGACGAGAAAGGCAACCTCGACTACGGAGCCCGGCCGCTCCGCCGCAGCGTGGAACGCTATGTCGAAGACCCCCTGGCCGAGGAACTGCTCAAAGGCGCGTTCGAGGGCCAGAACAAGATCACGCTCCAGGTCAAGGAAGTCGGCGGTCAAAAGCAGCTCGACTTCGTGGGCACGAAAGAAGCCGAAGGCGAACCCGTCGCCGTCGGCTCCGAATCGGGCGAAGAATCCCAAGCCGAGCACCAAGGCTGAAGTTCGCCTGAGAAGAATCTGATTCCCTAAACAAAAACCCCAGCCCGCGAGCCACCGCTCGCGGGCTGTTTTTATGGAAAGGCGAGCGGGAGGCGTAAGCCTCCTGGTTATTCTGAGCAACCCGAAACTCCACGAAACCGGGAGGCTGACACCTCCCGCTCGCCAAAACCCGCACCGCTCTATTCCAGCACGCTCGCGGAGACGGCGTTGGACAAGCGAGCGATGTACGTGCCCAGCGGTTCTTGCGGCTGCGTCGTGAAGATCACCGAGAAGACTTCACGGTCGGGATCGATCCACAGCACGGTGCCCGTCGCGCCCCAATGCCCGTACGTCCGCGGCCCCACCAGATCGCCGAAGTTCGCGCGATGCGCCGGCCAATGCAGACGCCAGCCATAACCCCAAGGCCGGCAGCGGCGGTCGATCTCCGGCACATCGCGGAGCGGATCGAGCTGGTTCCGCGTCGCGGATTCGACCGTCATCGGCGAGAGAATCTGCATTTCGCCCGACCGGCCGTGGTTGAGCATCATCTGCGCAAACTGGCCCAAATCCGCGGGCGTCGTCAACAGCCCGCCCCAAGGGGCTCCCAATTGCCGCCAGTACTGGCTGTTCCAATTCCAATCCGCCCCGACCTGGTCCGCCGGCAAACGAATGCCCGCGATGCGGTCCCATTTCTTGTCCGATCCGGCGAGCCAATCGTCCGGGGCACCGAGCGCAGTATCAGGCATGTTCAACGGCTCGAAAAACTCGCGCCGCAGAAACTCCTGCGCAGGGCATTCCGCTAACTCGGCCGATGATCTCTCCCAAGACGGCGAAGCCCATGCTTTGATACTGCACGCCGCGACCCGCGGGAAAGGCCGTCTGCACCGCGCAGGTGTCTTCGACGAACGTGGACAGCGGCGCATGGGCGGCCCGGAGTTGGCGGTTGTTGGGAAGCATGTCCGGGAGGCCGGAGGTGTGCGTGAGCAAATGCCGAATCGTGATCGCGATTTTATGCGACTGGGCGAAATCGGGAATCACGTCCGACACCCGGTCGTTGAGCAAAATCTGCCCGCGCTCCACGAGCAACATCGCCCCCATCGCCACGATCGGCTTGGTGATGGAGGCGATCAAAAAAATCGCGTCCTCGCGGATCGGCGGAGCGTCCGCCTCGGCGGTTTGACGACCGAACAGAATCGCCGGCGACATCCGATCCGCCCGGCCGATCAACAGCCCCAACGAAGGCACTGCCCCCGCATCGCACCACCCGCCGGCCAAATCCAAAGCCCGCTGGAACCGCTCGGGATCCAAATGCATCCGGGCCGCAACATCGGCGGCGATTGAGGAATTAGACATCCTCCCCCTTCTCGAAAGGCGAGCGTGGGGCGTCAGCCCGGGCGTCAGCCCCATGATGTTCAGGAAAAGACGAGCGTGGGACAGTCCATGATTTCGTGCGAAGACGTGAGCCAATTCAAGCGATCGCGAGTGATCAGCCGGCTTACGCCGGCCGCTCGCCATGACGCCCCGATTTCCATTGCTCCTCAATGAATCACTTGCGGATCGCCCACAACGCGTCGAACGTTCTCAGGTAAATCGTCCCGTTCGAGATCGCCGGGGAAGCGGAAATTTCTTCTGCCAGATCGTTTTCGGCGAGAATCTCAAAATCCTTCCCGGCTTTCACGACCGTGATCTTGCCATCGCGGGACGTAAGGTAGATTTTGCCGTCGGCATACACCGGCGAAGCGCGGTGCCGGCCGCGTTGCGTCCGCTGCTCGTAGAATTCCTTGCCGCTCTGGGCATCGAGGCAGATCAGGTTGCCGTTCTCCCGGCAGAGATACACGAGCCCGTCCTTAATCAGCGGCGAAGGCACGTCCGGCGTGTTTTGCGGGCGGGTCCAGAGGTGGGCGTCCGAGTCGGCATCGACCGTGCCCTTTGCATCGCCTTTGAGCGCGATCACCGGCCCGTTCTTCGCGGTGGGCACGACGACCATGCCTTCGTTCGCCGCCGGGGACGCGACAAAGCGGAGCGTGGGATGATACCTGCGGGCGGGATCATCGTGCGGGTTCAAGCCTTCCAGCCGCCAGCGTTCCGAGCCGTCTTCCAGGTTGTAGGCGATGGTGTAATCCGCCCCGTGCGTGAGGAGATATTGCAGCTTCCCATCATCGTAGAGCATGGGCGACGCGTAGGAATGCTCGTTTTCGTTGGAGGCCCCGGTCATGCGCGGGGCTTTCCAGAATTCCTTGCCTGTGGTCTTATCGAGGGCGACCACGCGGGCTTCCTCGGTCTCGGCTTTGCCGTCGCCGTGGATCAGTTGCAAGTACAACCGCTCGCCGTAAAGCACGGGCGTGGAGGCCATGCCGAACTGGATGCGAAACTGCCCGTAGCGGTCCTGCAGGTTGAATTTCCAGATTTCATTCCCGGCGAAATCGAAGCAGGCCAGATCGCCGGTGCCCATCATCGTCCAGACGTATTTGCCATCGGTCGAGGGCGAAGGCGAGGCCATGTTGCCTTCATCGCCGCGGACGGTTTTGTTGCCGGACTCGACAATCGTCCGCCGCCAGCGTTCCTTGCCGTCGGTCCCGACGCACAACAGCACGAGCGACCCGTCTTCGGTGGCCGAGGTGAGAAAGATCGAATCCTTCCACACGCAAGGCGTGGCCCCGGCTCGCCCGGGCAAAGGCAGCCGCCAGGCGACGTGGCTTTTCTTGTCCCATTGGACGGGCAGGTTTTTCTCGGTGGAAATGCCGTTGCTGCCCGGGCCCCGCCATTGGGGCCAGTTCTCGGCGTGGACGGCCTGTGCCAAGAGAATCCCCAAACCGCAGCCGGCCAAAATCGCAATCATTCCGCGTCGCATTCCAAATGCCCTTTTTCAGAGAGTGTCGGTGGGACTCGGCAGACTGAGCAAGGCTCGAGAAAATCCTTTCGAATCACCAGCCAAAACGCGCGAGCGTCCGGTTCTCCCAATGAACCGGGACTAACGCCCGGCGGCTGATGAATGCGAAAACTCTTCCTCGCGTGATCCTGAGGAAAACGGGCCGAGCGAACCTGGCAACGTAAAAATAACGTAGCAAGCCCCCCAGCCCCCATCAAGCATCATGGGAAAAATCCTTCACCGAGCCTCTCCACCGATGCACCTTCAATTGGTTCCCTCAGAGTTGACCTGACTTGTAATCTCGCTAAAATCACGTGACCTTGATCTTTCCCATTCACCAAGGCTGTCCTATTGGGCAACCCCATGAGCGGATGACCAAGAGCGAGTTTAGCAATCGAAGACAACCTTCCACGGGGCGTGGCTCAGCCTGGTAGAGCGCTGCGTTCGGGACGCAGAGGTCGCAAGTTCAAATCTTGTCGCCCCGACTTGACTTAGGACGATTCACTTCAAGAATTGCACAGTTTGTTGCACAAAAAGGGACTCACCACCGGCACGTGGTGAGTCCCAAATACGAGCCTTCCGACTCGCTGGTTCCATACTCGGGAGGCCAAACGATGCGACAACCCAAGCCGTTTTTCCGCAAATTCACCAAAAGTTGGTACGTCACCATCCGCGGAAAACAATACCCCCTCGGCAAAGACAAAAAACAAGCCTGGCAGCGTTACCACGAAATCATGGCCGAACAAGCCTCCGTGGAAACCCTCGCCACCGTCGCCCAGCTTTGCGATGTCTACCTCGACTGGTGCCGAACCCACCGAAAACCGGCCACCTTCGAAAAACACAAGCACTATCTCCAAAGCTTCATTGCGACTCTGGGGACGCGTCTTCCGATCGCCAAGCTTCGCAAAAAGCACCTCACTGCGTGGATCGACGAGTTGGACCTCTCCACCACGTCGCAGAACGACGCCATCACGATCGTGTTGCGGGTTTTCAATTGGGCCTTGGAAGAGGGGCACATCGAGAAATCTCCTTTGCCGAAAATTAAGAAACCCCGCCGCACGCGCCGAGAAATCTATTACACCTCTGAACAGTGGGGCCAAATTCTCGCTCACGTCCCCGACCCGGAATTTCGCGATTTGCTGGATTTCCTTTGGGCCACCGGTTGTCGTCCCCAAGAGGCCCGCGTCCTGGAAGCAATTCATGTTGATCTCGATCAGCAAATCTGTGTTTTGCCGCCATCCCTCGCCAAGGGCGGCGTCCACGAACGCGTCATTTTTTTGGACGACGAGGCCGCGGCCATCGTCTCACGGTTGATTGACCAACATCCGAACGGCCCTCTGTTTCGCAACACGGCGGGCAACGCCTGGACCAAAGACGCCATCAAGTGCCGACTCACCCGCATCTCGAAAAAAGTCGGCTTCCGCTGCATCGCTTACGGGGTCCGACATTCTTACGCCACCGAAGGCTTGACCAACGATGTCGATTCCGTTGTGCTCGGCCATTTGATGGGCCATCAGGATGCCAGCCAAGTCGCTCGGACATACCAGCACCTCGCCCGCGAACGGGCCTTCTTGCACGAGCAAGCCAAACGCGTGAAGGCCCCCAGAGACCCTAAAAGTGATTCAACGGAGAATCGGGCCTAAAAGTATTTCAATTTGCGATCCGCGACGCTGCTTACCGAATCCTCCAAGGACTCCTCAAGATACCTTTGAAGTTGCTCTTCGCTGACCCGGCGACATCGCCCGAATCGATAGCTTTCGATGTCGCCGTTGCGAACGAGCTTATGCGCGAACGAAACCGAAACCCCCAGTCGCGCTGCAACATCCTTGATCGAAAGCATAGCCTCCTGGGGCGAGGTTCACTTTGGGATGGTAAGATCATCTTGGGCTTCTGCACGGGCACGCCTTTCAATCGAGTTCAACAGTTGATGAATACCTTCCGCTTTTCACGCATAACGCTTCTCAGGTCGGCCCCCAATGAAACGGGTCCGCCGTGCCGCTTTTGGCGGCTCATACCGAAATGTGCCACTTCAGGCACAAGCCTTCGATGACCGGAAAAATCGAAACGCGAATCCGGCGAACGACGACCGCAATGAACTGAAACATTTCAAATAAATCCTTTCTCAAGTTATGGCGGGGAGCGGACTCCCCGCCGGAACATCACTCTCCGAATGCACGCGACCGACGAACAGGCCGCTCGCGTTCCATTCGCCTAATTTCGTTTGATCCTGAACGTGCAGGGGTGTCCCTCCTCATACGCCTTCGCGATCGTTTCTTGGTGTTTGCTGATGATGTCGTTCCACATTTGGTCGTTTGCCTCCAGGATTGTCTTGATTCGTCGCTCGTCGCTCCGTGAGTCAATCAAGCGCAAATCACGCATAAAAACGCCGAGACCAATCGGTACGTAATACTCTTCCATTTTTTTTGCCTTTCGTGGAAAGATGGCGGGGAACCGCGTTCCCCGCTCCCAGATGAACATAGGCATTCCAGTTCCGAAGTCGCGCCCAGTGCGACAACCCCAATTCACTTTCTCTTTATGAACAAGCTCGCGAGCCAGACGCCTCCCTTTGCGGCCTTACCAAGGCCCTTCAACATTGTCTCTTTCTGTTTCCGGTCCGACTCAACCAGGTTCAGCCATTCCTCCGTGCGGAACGTCATCATGTAGAGCATCCAGGCAATCACGCCGAAAACGAATAACGTCTAACGTCGAACATTGGGTGAGTCGATCATCGTTCAATCTCCGATTCTTGAGACCGCTCGGGGCCATCCTGCGACATCGCAGCGTAGCCGTCGAGCATGCGGTTAAAGTCCTGACCGGCGCTGATTTGCTCGGTCACCAATTGCGGAGTCGGGTTTCCCAAAGTGCCTGGTTCATTAACGACCTGTATACTATCAGGAAATGCAGGTAAAACCGCGACCATTTCCTTTGATCCTTGGCGTAATGCGGCCAGGAGCGGTCCCGAAAAAGACGGCCGGTCCTGTGCTTCGAGTTCATCAGCCATAGCTTTCCTTTCAATTAAAAGTCGTCACGTTCCCCGCGAAACCGCTCCGCGAGTTGTTGATGCTCAATTTGTGCGTCGCGCATCCGTTGCACACGCTGCCGGTTAATCTCCCGGCTGACGCCTTCGACGAAGCCCAGAGAAAAAGTGCCCGCGGCCACGAAAGCGCCGATCCCCTCGTCGATCGGCATGAGCAGCACGCCCACGAACAGGCACAGCAGGCACTCGGCGGCCTTGGCCTGCTTCTCCGACCGGAAACCCGGAATCTTGATCGCCACGGCCGGGAAGCCCGTGTATCGCGAATGCTGCTCCGGGTCCGCCTTCCACCGCTGGCGCGCCGCGAAGACGGTCCACAGGGCCAGATAAACCAGCATCGACTCCGAGCCGGCGGCGCAGATTATGAGCATCAGCATGAAGGCGGCAGCGCCATGTCCCCGAAGCGCCTCGACGCCGATGCCCCTGCGGAGGAACACCCAAAGGCAAGCGGCATGCGCCTGGGCAACGAACAGCATCGCATTGAAGCTGTCCTTCATACTGAACCGATCATCCTGTGATGATTGCGATGGGTTCGTTTGCATGTTTCTGCTCCCGGCCTGGCCACTCGGTCCAGGCGATCGTGGTACGTACCGTCAGCGCTGATCGCCACACGGCGAAATCAAGTTTGCTCTCTATCACTTCTGCGAGAACGCGACCCGCAGGTAATTCTGACCGTTAGAGAAGGGCCGCCCGTTGCGTATGACAATCCCGTCACAAATCAGTCCATTCACTTTGCCGCCGGTTCGCAGCCCGTTCATGAAAACGTTCGGCTGCAAGATCGGCTCATAGTGCTCGCTGAAGTTCGCCGTGTACTGGGATTTTCCCACCAGTTCGTCCCACACGTTTCCGCTCGGAGCCATCGAGCCGCCGATAAAAGTCTCAAGGGATTTTCCCAGCTTTTGGCTGGCCCAATCCGCCGAAATCGGATCGCAGGCATGCACTACGAGGTGTCCGAAGTTCCCCAGCAGCGAGTCGGCCTGGTGACGGCCCGCCGGCCCCTTGAGCACCGCATACAGGCTTGAAATAGATTGCGTAAGTACACACATGCACCCATAGTGCGAACGGCAACGTGCCAGGAACGAACTATCGACAGACGTTAAAAATTCCTGGGCTTCGTCCGAAAAAATGACAACAATCGGATCGCCTTCCACCGGTTCGCGGCGGAGGATCATTTGTTGGGTAAGGTACTTCCAACCAGAATTGACGATTTTTCCTAACTCGCCCCATTCCGACGGGCACATATCGACCATGACCCATTTTTTGTTGCACATATCGTCAGGAGAAATGTTTGACTTATCCGAAACAAGCGATCGAACTATTCCGGTATTGAACACATGTAAAGTTCCGTTGACGCCCACTTCAATCGAACTTCGTGTCTTAGGAGCCATGTTCACATATTCACTCAGCCAGTAGTCGAACGCCAAACGGCAATCGTGTTCGTCGACGGGCGATTTCGGCTTCAGATACGCCGCCTTTATACATTGATTATGAAACCCGTCCCGCCAGGCACTGGTGCCGATCTCCTCCGGACCGTGCGCCGCCCCCATGATGAATCGCTGCAACGTCGGGGCATCCACGCGATCGAAAGCCACTTTGAGAATCTGCACCGCGTTGTACAGCATTCTTTCCTGTGCCATCTCCCAAAAAGCCGCGTCCTCCGTGCCCTTAGATTCACCGGCCCGAAGCGTTTCGCCGATCGTCATGATGAGCTTGACGATGTTCCGGGTATGTCCGCCCCGGCGCATTTCGTAATCCAGAAAGTTAAACCGCCAATTCTCCTCCGGTGAAAAAACCACCAGATCATCGAGCCGAGACGCCTCCGCAAAAAGCGCCCGCACATGCGCAGCATCGTCCGGCTTGGCGCATATCCACAGCCCGCCGTTGTTACGTTGGGCCAGGATGCTACGCGCGAGCAGGCGGCCGGACGAACTGCTTTTCCCGCTACCCGTAGCCCCCAGTATGGCCACGCCCCCGTTGAGCAAACCTCGCACCGTCAAGCGGTCGTGCTCCGACCATGACAGCAGAGGCGTATCGAGCGGATCGGACACCTTGGGCTTCGCTTTCTGTTTCTGTTTCTTTCTTCTGAAAAACATCGTCCTACCCTCCTGCCTTGAAGTTCCCGCACGTCGTCGACGCGAATTGGCTGATGTCATGATTTTCCTGAATCGAATTCTTCACCGCCTCGACCATCTCCATCAGCATCTCTAAAACGGCGTCCATCGTGAGCGTTTCCGCGCACAGCGACAATTTCCCGCCTCCCGGAAGCGGGCATCGCATTTCACTCAATCGGGGACGCGGAGTCTTGCGCTTCAGTTTGGGTTTCGGCTTCGGTTGCCGGCGGGCGCGTTCGATTTCGTCGCGGCTCGCACCGTTGAGTTTCATCTCCAGCAGTTCCGCCTGCCGATCTTCGCTCTCTTTGCTCATCGCGTAGCAGTCGCTGACGCCGATCTTTCCCGCCTTGAGCGCCTCTCTGACGGCTGGAATGGTGCGAGACGGCGACAGGGTTCGAGTCAAAGAACTCGGGTCGCGATTCAATTGGTTTGCCAGATCGGTGATTTTCCAGTCGGGCCGAAGTTGCAACAGCATGTCGCACGCCTCGTACATTTCCCAGGCCGTCAGCGATTGCCGGTGCAGGTTTTCCGTAAGTTGCAGGACGATGATTTCCGATTCACTCAACTCTTCGTCCGTAATGAGCGCGTCCAGGGAGTCCAGCCCCACCAGTTTCGCCGCGTGCCATCGCCGAAAGCCCCACCGCAGCGTCCCATCGGTCCGTGCCCCGACAGGCTGAAGTTGCCCATGCAGCAGCATGCTCTCCCCCAATTCACGAATCCGCTGTTCGTTGAATTTCTTTCGCACCTGTTCCGGGAGGATGAATTCATCGAGGAGCTTTCGCACGAGTTCTCGCCTCAGCGATTTCCTTTCCATCGTCTCGCCCTTTCTTGATAAAATGGGGTTTACCAGGGGCCAGCCTCGCCCACGTACAAGGCGACGCCCCCACTTATTCCACGCGCACACCCGCTTGA
Organism: uncultured Planctomycetaceae bacterium; assembly: GCA_963815195.1. Taxonomy (GTDB): domain Bacteria; phylum Planctomycetota; class Planctomycetia; order Planctomycetales; family Planctomycetaceae; genus CAWAVN01. Next base: position 22,353 of record CAWFGE010000020.1, on the reverse strand, counting down.
AGCGACAACTTTTTTGCGAATCAGCAACGATTTTCTTGACATTTCCCCGCCGCGTCTCTTAACGTCCAGACATTGGCAGCGCTGGTCCGAGACAATCTGAGCAAAGGAATCCATTGAAAATGGTTCATGCGAAGCAGGCGACCGACGCGAAAGTGTCCATTGATCCGGAACCGATGCTGCCGGACCGATCCAGGGAGGGATCGTTGGAAGAACAAGAACGGAATAGACTCACGCTTAAAAATGGTGCAGAAGTAGACGCCGCGCGCGCCATCGCGTCTTTGCGGAGTTTGGAGCGTCTGCTCAGGGTAGAACCGCGACTCTTTCATGCACTCGTAACCATCGTGCAGGGACGCCGAAATGAAGTGACGCCCGACGTAATCGCTGAACTACAGGACGCGGCCTTCCTGAGAGCAGGGACTGGGGACGTTTGCGCAGATATTCCCGACGTTCTGCTTTCTGCCTATCAGGAAACGCGGGAAGGACCCGTTCTCGTCAACCCATTCAAGTTTCGGAGCGATGCCGATGCACGAATCGTCGAATCCATCGACGAAGCCCGCTTTAATCGGCTCATTCGCGCGATTCTTGGAAACAACAGCAAAAATGGCCCTCCCACTCCGTAGTCACTGCCGTATTCGCATAGTCGCGAGCCGTCTCACGGAATCTATTGACCCACATCGCCATAATCGACTAGCAGAGGCCGAAGCTGTTTCAATCCCCTCCCAATCGCACGACGGACGACCTGTTCCGGAACATTGACCAGCCTAGCGATTTCCGCAAAACACTCACCGCTCAAATACAAGTCAACGTATCGCGCAGTTGAATGCGGTAATTGGTCCATGCCCTTACCAACAATTGTCTTCAACTCATTCCGGATCGATAAATCCAATGGGTCGTCTCCCCCCGCGACCTGGTCCAGCGGAATCTGTTCCCCGAGCAGCCTCTGCCGACGTATCCGCTCTCGAAAATATGTTTTGAATTCGTTCCTCGCTATTCCAAACAGAAAGGCTCGGGGGGCATCGAGTTCGCCCTGCTCCAGTCCTTTAAAGACGACTTTCTGAGCAAGTTCTTCCGCGTCATTTCCGTCGCGCACGGACCTTCCGCGGAAGAAATTCTTCAAGTCCCGAAGCAGTCGTTCCAGGTCATTGACGGCCCAGTCTTGAAGTCGCTTTTTATTCATGGTTCGCTCCTTCCGATTGGATGTCGGCTATTTTTCCTTGCGCGAAACCTCTGTGCCCTGTATGGTTCGCCTAACCAACTTTAGGCGAACCATACGATGGCCCAGGACCTCTTCGCACTTTCCCCCCTCCCGGCCGGTCAATTCTTAACGGTAGTTAACGAACCCGACGCGACACCTCCCGGCGTCGCTGACCAAATCCGTGAAGCCTGCCGAGGATGGCTGGCGAAATCCCCGTCGGCGGACACGCCGCTCCAATTACGAACGCGACGTTCGCCAGTTCCTGGCCCACGTCGGCATCCCCAGCGACAAACCGGATGCGCTGGTCAGCGTCCGGCCGCACCATGTCGCCGCATGGCGGGATCATCTCCGGCAGCAAGGGCTGACCAACAGTTCGATCCGCCGCAAGATGACGGCGCTGCGATCGCTCTTCAGCTATTTGCAGACCTACGGTTATCTGGGAACCAACCCGGCCCATTCCGATTTCGTGGACGCTCCGGCCGTCGCCCGCGATGGGAAGACGGTCGCCTTGGTTCCCAGGGACTGTCGGTATCTCCTCGATGCGCCCCCATCCGACACGGCGATGGGCATTCGTGACCGGGCGATGTTCGCCGTGCTCGCGTTCACGGGCTGCCGCGTCGGGGAACTGGTCCGGCTCCGCGTCGCGAATTACAAGCAGAACGGCGTCCACCGGGTGCTGGAAATTTTCGGCAAGGGCGGTAAGGAACGGCTGGTGCCGCTGCACCCCGAAGCGGCCGAGCGTCTCGAAACATGGATCGCCGTCGCTGGAATCGCGGACGGTCCGCTGTTCCGCCCCGCAAAGACCGCTCGCGGAGTCGGCCGTCCCGTTCTCGAACCCGCGACCTATCAAGACGCCGCGCTTTCGACCGACAATCTGCGAGGCCGGCCCAAGCAATTCGCGGAAAGACCGCTGACCCGACGGGCGGTTCAGAAACTTGTCGATGCCTACGTCCGCCGGCTGAAGCTCGATCCCAACGTCACCGTCCATTCGTTCCGCGTCACCGCATTGACCACAGCGAGGGAGCAAGGGAGTGACATCATCGACCTCCAGGATTTCGCCGGGCATTCCGACCCCAGGACGACACTCACCTATATCAGAAACCGTGATCGGCTGAGCAAATCGCCGGCTTATGTACTCAGATATTGACATCGTTACTCCGTCATTAAGTCTTCCGAATGAATGCCGGCCCATTCCGCATGAGCCATTCTTTGACTTCGACTTGCGACTCGAATTCGGCGATTTCTATCGCGTCGATGGTCGGCCCGGCCGTCTCGACTTTCCTCAATTGGTCCTGGTCCATTTCGCGGACCCACAGCACGCGGTGCCGCTGGAAGCCCCGAACGGTGAGGTTCATCTCGCTGCCGTTCACCGTGGCATCGAGATTGCTGCCGCGAATCAGCACCACGCTTACCACATCGCCCACGAATTTCAGCAGCAGGCCCACCGACGGGTTGAACCGGAACGAACTCAGGTGGCTGTAGGCGAACCACTCGCGGTCGCCGTTGCGGAACCGGAATTCCACCGCCAGGCGCGGTCGCGCAGCCCCCGAAGATAGCCGAAGGCTGGGCAGGACTCCTCTTCGGATTGTTTCTCGCCGTCCCGGTCGATCGGCGAACGCGAGGCGATCCCCGCCAAATGGGGGTTGACCACAGAATCCAACACATCGCGACTATCGGGCATGTGCAAGCTCCTCAGGCGTTCTTTCCCTTTCCGGCCGGTTCGCTTCCTGCGTCCAGGCCAGACTAGCAATTCGCCGCATTCGCGCAAGATGCTTCTTCAAACGCACGCCCAGCGCGAGTCCCTTCGGCGGCGAATCCGCCAGATCGGTCGCCGAGGGCGGCTCATCGGCGCGGGCGATGGCTTTCCGCAGTTCTTGCTTGTCGTCGGTGAAAACCACCGCCTGCTTCCTGCCCCGCGAGACCGAGACGTAGAACTGCCGCCGGCTCGATGCCGGGAAGGACAGGCTCGACTGGCCTATAAAAACCTGGTCTACCGTCTTGCCCTGGCTGGCGTGGCTGGTCACCGTGTAGCCGTGGGCTACGTGCCCGAAATTCTTCGCGATCACCCAATCGCCGTTGACGATCACGTCCCCCTGCGGCGTGAAGCCCTCGACGGTATAGAGCGACCCGTTGCTCAAGCGGTGTTTGCCGTCCTTGGTCTTGCCGCCGGCGGTCACCCGCAGCCGGTCACCTTTGGCCAGCGGCAGCGCCTCCGGGCGGTAGACCTCGAAGCGATCGGCGAACTGCACCGGCGGTTTGTCTCCGTCCGCCACGATCAGCCGCGAGCCGATCTTGTGGCCCGGCGCGTTCTGGTGGAACTGGAGCATGTCCCCCGGCTCGTAGTTCGCCGCATCGCCCTTCTGCGCCTCCGTCAGGTGCAGCGGCACCCAGGTCTCCATGCTCCGCTCGTCTTTGAGCGCACCCTTCGCATGCAGCGATTCGCGGATCGTCCCCGTGATCCGCCCCGCCTCCGCATGCGTCGGACTTACCACCAGCGCCGTCGTGTCCTTTCCCTTGCGGTCCTTGCGCCGCGTGGCGGCCAGGTACGCTTCGGCAAGCTGGCGGTAACGGTCGGCGTCCGAGACTTCCCTGATCCAGCCCAGCCGGTCGAGTTCGTCGAAGCCTTCCACCGTCCGGCCGGCCGAAAGCTGCGCCACGGCGCTGCGATAGCTCCCGCTCTGCCGCATGATGCCGGTGACTTCCGCCACCGGCAGCCCGGCCCGCTCTTCCAGGAGTTTCAGCGGCTCGCCCCGCGCCACGCCGCGGTGCTGCCGCCGGTCCCCCGAGAGCACGATCCGGGCGTCGATCCGGCCGGCGATGTCGAACAGCCGGCCCATGTCCTGCGTGCCCAGCATGCCCGCTTCGTCCACCCACACCACCTGCCCGGCGGCGTTCCCTTGCATCTCGGCGTCCCGCAGAAACCGGGCCACCGTGTTCGCTTCCGCGAAGCCTTCGTTGCGTAGCACGTCGAAGCTGGCCCCAACCGACGGGGCGAGCACGGTCACCCGGTTGCCGCCCTCTTCCATCCGCTCGACGGCTTCCTGCATGAGTTTCGTCTTGCCCGTGCCGGCGGCCCCCCGGATCAGCGTCACCCGGTCGCGCGACCCGATGACATGCCGCACCGCCTGCTTCTGCCCCGGATTGAGCCAGTCCCGCGACAGCGGCCGATCGGGGTCACCAAAGGGGCGGAAACGCCCCCGGCCCTTGCGGGCGAAATCAACGACTTTTCGTTCTTCATCCAGCACCGCCGGCGTGCTGGCGACGCTCTTTCCGCCCAACTCCCCTCGCACCAAGGTCCGCTGGCCGAGTTCCCGTTTGACGCCCTCGACGGTCACGGTGCCGATTCCCCGCTTGAGGGCTTCGGTCAGGAGCTTGCGTTCCCCGACCACGGCCTCGCGGGCGAAGCTGTGCTCCAGGGCGAAATCCACCGCTGCCTTTTCGCCCGATGCGCCGCGATCCCCGGCGGATTCGCGCTCGTGAACGCCGGCCAGCGCCTCGCGCTCCTCTCGGGTCAGCCGGCTGTCCCACTCACGGCGGAGTTGGTTCCACGAAAGCTGCTCGTTCTTCTTCTCGCGGGTCTCGGCCCCCAGTTCCGCCTTGCGGCGCGGATCGGTGATGCCGCGCTCGGCCGCCACCCGCTCGATTTCCTCTGTCCGCCGGGAGAATTTTTGAACCACGCTCGCCGGCACGCCCGAGATTTCAAAGTCATCTCGCCGGCGCTCGACGGCGAAGCCGATGTCCTGCAAGCGGTTGGCCAGCCGCGCCCGGAAGCCCGCCTGGAAATAAGGCGCATCGGCTTTCAGCCCGCGAAACTGCCCCGCCTTCCAGCGCTGTTCTTCGCCGTCCCAGGTCGAATTGAACACAAACACGTGCGCGTGCAATTGCGGGTCCGGCAAATTCGCGACGGGACGCGACGTGGTGTGGATGAATTCGGCCCAAGTCATGTTGCCGGTCACCCGGTCGCTGTCCCTGCCCCCTCGCCTCACCCGCGTCTTCATCTCAGTTTCGATGTCGCGCATGGTCTCCCCGACCGCATCGCGGAAGGCGTCGAGAATCTCCTGGTCGCCGGTGAGCGCATAAAGCACGGACACGGACTTCGGCACCGAAAACGTGAAATCGTAGCCCACGGTGCGGGCCGATCGCGTTCTGGCGGTCAGTTTTCGGCCGGTTTGCGGATGCAGGTTATCGCACAGCCGGTCGAACGACTCCCGGTCCACCACGCCGGCCAGACCCAGCCGCTCCGCGCCCGGCCGCCCCACGAGCCGACGATTTCCTGCCCCTCGCTGTAATAGTCGGCGCTGGCGTAATAACGCTTGGCATCTGCGGCGCTATCCTGCTGGGTGATCCGAAGCATGCACACCTCGCAACACTAAAAATGCATGATTACATCTACATGTGCGCAATATCGAGATTTATCCCGACTCAAACACAGAGGCGAAAATATAAGTGTTTTTACTGATGAGGTTGTGGAAATTACCCCATAGCAAGTTCTGTGCCCAATGGTTCTGTTTGGTTTCCTCGGTCGGTGTTGTTGTATAAGGCGCAAGGCTCCATCCAAGCCGTAAGTTCCAGAATAGTTACCACTTGCAACGCGGTTCGGCTTCCCAATAAATGGCTCGCTCGAAAAAGCGAGAGTCCTGATTGTAGGAGGATTTGCCGGTCTTTGAATTGGGAAACGATTCTTGAGCGGAGGCGAAGCTCCTGATTGACCGCAATTGCAAAGTTTTAGAAAACCTGCTGCTCTAAAGTTGTGCACGCACCCTGCGAGCGTATCGAAAACCCTTGCCAGCAAGGTTCCGATCGGCTTCCCCGTTCAGCCGCAATTGCAAAGATGTAGAGCCAGTGCATTCGTGTTCAGAAAACGGACGAAGTTTTTCCAGATGTTGTCCGCAAACTTGCAATCGATTCCGTTGGTGATGTTCCACGGTGCGTCCCTTCCCGGTGTCCGCCGCACCCTGCGGCCTGTTTCAGGTCACGCTTAAAGCCGCCGCCGGGCCGGGCAAGCGGAATGACGGTTCCGTCCCAGGGGGTGCCCTCCGTAATTCCGCTTGCCCGGTACGCTTCGCCCCGGCCTGAAGCGGCTTTTTGTGGCGTGACATCAGGCCGCGATGGTCGCGGCCGGTAACACCAAGAGAAGGAGACCGTCATGTCTGACACCACCAACAATCAAACCGCCTCCAAGGCCCCGACGCATATCGCTTATCAGGTCCGCGACCGCGAAGGAAAGAAGAGCTTCTGGACCCGCATCGGCAGCGCCTGGGCGCACGGCGACGCCAAAGGCTTCAACGTGCAACTCGAAGTCGTGCCGCTCGACGGCCGGATCACGCTCCGCGTCGCCGCCGAGAAGAAAGACTGAAACTCAACCGGGCGGGCTGCGAGGCCCGCCCACACACACACGGAAAGGACTTTCCTATGACACATCGCACCGTACTTCCTCCCGATCCCGAAGGCATGAACGACCGCCGGGCCGACTGGGCCGGCTCCGCCGTCCGCGCCTTCCAGGCCGCCACTCGCACCGATGACGAAGACGTTCTCGGTGATTTGCTGGGGGACCTGATGCACTGGGCGGACCGCAACGACTATGACTTCGACGCCGCGTTCGACCGGGCACGGTTCCATTACGAGGCGGAGACCGCGCCGGTGGAGGTCACGCACGAGCGGTTCGACGACTACGAAATCTCCCCCTGCCTGCGGCACGAGGAACCGGACAGGCCCGGACGGTTCTACTTCGAGCCGTGCGAACCTCACGAAGCCCACGTGTGGACGCTCTACGGCCACATTCCCGGCCGGGGCGTCGAGGCGATCGGCGACTTCCCCACCCGCGAGCACGCCGAGGAGATTTACGCCCGGATCACCGGGCAACTCTACCGCAACCCATGCCAACTGAAACAAGGAGAATGACCATGTATCCGACACTTACCTTCGATCCGCGGATCAATCCCGCCTACGCCGCCCGCTTGGGGCGGTCCGCGACGCAACCCCGGCCCGAACCGGCGGCCCCGCGCTATGCCCGGCTGCCTCTGGCACCGCGGAATGCGTCACCCGTGCCGCACCTGACCAGTCTCTACCACTTCCACCGCGCCGGGGAGTACGGCGACCGCAAGTGGCCCGGCAACTGCGGCGGCAACCTCATCAAGGACCTGCTGAATTACTTCCGCCCCGGACTGGTCTTCGACCCGATGACCGGCAGCGGCACGGCCCAAGACGTGTGTAGGGAACTGGGGATTCCCTGCTTCGCCTTTGACATCCATCAGGGCTTCGACGCCTGCAACGCGGCCGACTTCCCGGCCGCGGAGACGTTCGATTTCATTTGGAGCCATCCACCCTACTGGCGGCAGAAACTGTATGCCGACGACCCCCGCGACCTCTCCCGCGCTGCGACGCTCGAAGAGTTTCTGCGGCGCTACGGGCAGTTCCTCCGCAATTGCGCCTTGTCCCTCAAACCGGGAGGCAAGCTGGCGGTCCTGATGGGCGACTATTGCGACCGCGAGGCCGGGTTCGTGCCGCTGGTCTTCCACACCAAGCGGCTCGCCTTCGAGGCCGGCCTGGCGCAGCACTGCACCGACATCATCCGCTTCAGCCACGGTGCCAGCAGCAGCCGCAAGGTGTACCGCAGCAGCTTCATTCCGGGATTGCATGATGTCTGCATGATCTTCGAGAAGTCCGCCGACCACCCACGGAAAGGAAACTGACTATGAACCGACTCGACCGACTCCTCGCACGCATCGCCCGCGAGCACGCCGAGGAAGTGTTTGCCCGGATTACCGGCCGGCGCTATACCGACGGCGATGACTGCACCCAGGGGGGATGACCGATGCCCGATCACGACGACATCCTCGACGACCTGTTTCACGGCTGCGCCTTCGCCGCCTATGTTGACCAGGCGATCGAGGAACAAGGGCCGCCCGACAGCGAAGCCACCCGCCGGCGGGCCTATGCCTATTACGAGCAGGAACTGGCCGCCAAGAACCGGAGGAAGGAACGCTCGTCGCCGGAATCCGCGTAACCGGCGGCCTCGGCTCAGGCTCAGCAAACGGGACAGCCCCATTCGCCTCGCCTTCGTCTCGGCCGGAATTCAACAAGTGAAGGCCGAGACGAAGGCGAGGCGAACGGGGCTTAGGACCCCCCTCTTCCGTGGAAACGCACGAACCGGACGCCCGGAGGCCAGCATCTTATGAAACCGAAACGCATGAAAGCCGGGCCGTCTTCCACCGTCCGTTTGACAGTTTCGAGGATCGGCGCTATTAGCGATGCCGATGCCGGCAGCAGGGAGGCGCAAATGGCGGATTGGACCAAACGAGTGCAGGAGATTCAGGTGGGCGATACCGTCGCCTACAGCAAGGCGTTTCTGCAAAGCACCGGCCAATACGCGGGAGACGTGCCCCACGCACGGGGCGAAGTGAAGGCCCTGGTCAATCTCGGCAGCGAGACCACCCTGGCCGAAATCGAATGGGACCGCCCCGGCATCCCCGAACGGGTCAACGTCAAGAATCTCACCACAACCAAACGGATCGCCCTCGGCGAGTGAACTCGCCTGGCTTGACCTGCCGCAGAAAAAAAGAGGAGGCACGCGGCCTCCTCTGTCTCATTCTCTGAAGGGATCAAATTAGAATTTCGCCGTCAAAGTGGCCAGCAACGGGATGTCCCAGCGGCTGCCGCCGTTGTTCACGTTCGCCAGCGCGCCGCGCTGCCGGCGTTGATGTCCCGGCTGTTCTGCCGCAGGTCCCCTTCGTAACGCAGGCCCGTCTCCAGGCCCACCGCCACCGACGGTGCGACATCGTAGCGGAACCCGGTTTCCAGTCCGGCCGACCAGCCCCAGCCCGACTTGTAGAAGGCGATGCCGTTCGCCACCGGGGTGCCGTTATAGGACAGGTCGAGCTTGACCGCGCCCGTATGTTTCACGCCCAATAGCCCTCCCAGGTAGGGATGGAATTTGGACGAGCCGACCGCGAAGAAATGCTTATAGCCCCCTTCCAATCCGAATTCGTTGTAGTCGTCGAATTCCCCCTGGAACGCGGCGCTCCCCGCGAAGGCGACGCCGTTGATCGTGCCGGCGGTCGTCGCGTTCAGCGCGTTGAAACTTTTGCCCGTGGCATGCAGATAGTGCAGCCGGGCCGAAACCTCATCCGCGTCCGTCAGTCCGTAGTTCGCCGCGACGCCCAGGTCGATCGGCACGTCGTACACGTCATGGAAGCTCCGACTCGACACCGAGAACGTGCTGGTGCCGGTCACGGTTGCTCCGAACAGCGACGCATTCGAGATCGATTGGCTGCCGCTCTTTACGAAATCGCCGCCGACATTGAACACGGTGCCCGCCGTGGGCGTCAGCGAAAACTGGCCGGGGCTGGGCAATGAGGGAACCGCCGCCGGATCAGCGAATGCCGGCAGGGAGCAGACTAAAACCGCCGTCGTGAGGGCGGTGGTTTTCAAGATGCGTGTTTTCATAATCTTCATCCTCTCTGTTGTTGTCCCTGGCCACTGAATCCGGATAAGGCCGCAAGATCAAGCACTCATCGCACTCTTCGAGACGTTACGCGCCTGTGTGTTGCCGAAATGTCACAGGCAATCGGTTGGGCACATCGCCGCAGGGCGACCGCGCGCTTTATTGAAATCAGTTGTCAACTTTCATGTCTGACTCATTCACCGAGACCAGCTTGTGGTCCGGCCCGTAGCAGAACATCACGGTGTGTTTACTATTGCGCGTTGCCGCTTCCGCCGGCGTAAACAGCACTTCTGTAAGACCAAGCGTCAGCACATCACCCACGGCTTCGCCTGCGGCAAGAGCGCCTTTTCCCGCCGCTCCCGGTCCTCTCGTGTAGAGCTTGTAAACATCGCACTGGTTCTTGCCGTCCTTTTCCGACGCCAAGGGGCTTCCCACTTCACCGATGACCTTCAACCGGCTTTCCCCAACAACGAATTCCGACAAGTCAACAGGATCGGGACGTGTCGCTTCCATGACCGGCGAGCACGCCGCCACTTCCAATAACGCGAGCATTCCTACCGCCGCCCTTGATGTCATACGCCCTCCTTTTACAACCCGTCGATGCGAGAGAAACTATCGTCCACACGCCGGCAAAACAAGCACAAAGACCATTCGGCGTTGCGAACCCCCCAGCAATTCAATCCACCCTGCGTAAATCGGTGTTGGGCACATCGCCCCCGGCGACCGCGTGCTTGCGGGCTGCGCTTCGCTGCGGTCCTCTGCGAGGGACGGCTTTCGCCCCCTTCCGCCCGCTTGTGCGCGGGACGTTCCGTCCCCAAAGGACACCTGCGGTGCGGTTTCTTTGAAGAGTGAGGGGGGCTTCCCCCCGTGCGGTAAAGGATCGGAGCCGCGCTGCCGGGCCGGCCTCCGCCCGATCTTCCGCGCTCGTGCCTCGCTTGTGCAGACCGGTGCCCTCCGGCCCGGCAGTCCTTGACCGCCCTCCCCCCGGCTTTGGGCACTTCGTTCCGTTCGCCCAAAAGCAAGAGCTTTGGCTCACGAACAATTCCATTTTCTTTCACAAACGGAGCGAATCCCATGACCACCCGCAGCAGCACCAAGAACCGCGTTGACGTTTACACCCGCGTAACGTCGCACATCGTCGCCCAACTCGAACAAGGCGTTAGGCCCTGGTTCAAACCCTGGAACGCCGAAAACGCCGCCGGCCGCATCACCCGGCCCTTGCGTCACAACGGCCTGCCCTATCACGGCATCAACATTTTGATGCTCTGGGCGGCCGCCGAGTTGCAGGGGTTTTCCTGCCCCTACTGGCTCACCTTCCAACAGGCGAAAGAATTCGGCGGACACGTCAAGAAAGGCGAACACGGTTCCCCCGTCGTGTACGCCAGCACGTTCAAGAAGACCGAGACCAAAGAGGACGGGCGGGAAGTCGAGGAGGAGATTCCATTCCTCAAAGAATACAGCGTATTCAATGCCGAACAGTGCGAAGGGTTGCCGCAGCACTTTTTCGCCCTGGCCCAACCGCCCGCCGAGATACTTAAACGCATCGAGCACGCCGAGGCGTTTTTCGCCAACACCGGGGCGGACATCCGCACGGGCGGGAACCGGGCTTACTACGCCATCACCGACGACTACGTGCAGATGCCCCCTTTTGAGACGTTCCGAGACGCCGAGTCGCACGCGGCGACGCTGGCCCATGAGTTGACCCACTGGACGCGGCACCCGTCCCGGCTCAATCGCGATTTCGGCCGCAAGAGATTCGGAGATGAAGGCTACGCCATCGAGGAGTTAGTCGCCGAACTCGGTTCCGCCTTCCTGTGTGCCGACCTCGCCCTCACGCCGGAAGTGCGGGACGACCACGCCAGCTATATCGACTCGTGGCTGAAAGTCCTGAAGGAAGACAAGCGGGCGGTGTTTTCCGCCGCTTCCCACGCCAGCAAAGCCGTGGACTTCCTGCACGGCCTGCAACCGCAGGCGGCCACCGCCTGACCGCTTTCCCCTCCCCGGCCGCCCGCCGGCGGCCGGGTTTTCTTTCCCCTCTCAACCGGAGCCGATCATGGACCCCAATCAAACCTATCTCGACATGTACCACGCCATGCGGGACGGCGACCACGAGACCGCCCGCGAACTCGCCCTGGCTCTCAAGGAATGGCTGGCCAGGGGAGGATTCTATCCCTACCAGTACACACCCACGGAGATCGACGCCTACATCGCGAACGTTCTCCGCCGCACGGCCGGCGGCCGGCCGATCTTTACACTGGTCTGCCAATACTGCGACGCCGGCGGACATATCCAGAACGAAGCCCAGGCGATCGCCGAAGGCTGGAGCGACATCGAGCCTGCCTTCGATCTGCCGCAGGCGAATTACTGCGGAGTCTGCCCGGATTGCCGCACGCCGGAAGCGTAAGGCACCCGGCCGAAGATGCCGCCCGGCCGCTTGCAGCGGCCGGGCTTTTTGTTTGCCATGCAACGCGGCCGCCGGCGTTCCGCCGGCGAGTCCCTGCGTGAAACCGCCGCCCGTCGAGGGGGCGGTTTCACGGCCTCCCTGCCGGTGTTTTCCGCCCTCCCTCCGCCGGGCGAAACGCAGGTGGAAACGCAGGTGAAAACGCAGGTGTCAGACTCCCGTCTCACACCGCGAGCAGCGCCGCGTGCACTGGAAAAATTCGCGGCGCGAGCACCAAAGCGGAGCAAAGCAAAATGCTGACAGGCATCTTCCCTATGCGTGGCATAGGACGGACTGGAACGGTTCCAGCCGGCCGCTCAGACAGCCGACTGACTGGCAGGCTTGCCAGCTTGCTTGCCACCCGGCCGGATGACATGCCGACATGCTGGCATGATGACAAGCCCGCCTGCTTGCAATATGCCCGGACGGAAAGCAAGCCGTCATGCTGGCAGGCAAGGTTGCTGGATTGCTTGCCCGGAAACGCCCTCCGGCGACGTGCCGGCAGGCCATCGTGCTTTCGTGCAGGCTTGTTGTCCTGCTTGCATCATTGCCGGACAGCCTGCCGTCATGTTTGCAAGCCTTCATGCATGCTCACCGTCCGGCTTGCCAGCTTGTCGGCAGGCTGGCAAGCCAGCCCGCTTTCTGGAAATCCGGCTGGGCATCTTGCCGACCGGCACGCCGGTATGCTGGCTTGACGGCATGCCCGCAGGATGACAGGCCGGGAAGCTGGCGACACGACATGCCAGCCTGATGCACATATTGCTTGCCAGCATGTCGGCAGGTGGTGTAGTGTCCGGCGCATGATCATCGCGATCGCCAATTCCAAGGGCGGAGTCGGGAAATCGACCATCGCCGTCCATCTCGCCGCCTGGCTGCACGAGCAGGGGCATTCCGTCATCCTCGCCGACTGCGACACGCAGCAATCCTCGTCCGAATGGGCCAAAGAGGCCGCCCCCGACGTCAAAACGGTCCGGCTCAACGACCCGGATGAAATCCTCGACCGTCTGCCGGCGCTCGGGCAGCAGTGCGATTACGTCGTCGCCGACGGGCCGGGGAGCAACACCGAGACCAGCCGGGCGCTGTTGCTGCGGGCCGACCGCGCCATCGTCCCGTGCAAAGCCAGCATGCTCGAAGTTCGGTGCATCGCCCAGGCCACCAACGTCCTGCGCCAGGCCCAGGACATTCGCGGCAAATTGCCCAAAGCCGTGATCGTGCTCAGCATGGTCGGCAAGAACTATCGGCTGACCCAGGACATGAAAGACGCGGCCGGGGCGCTGGAACTCCCCGTCGCGAAAACGGCGCTGACCCTCAAACAGATTTACGCCGATGCGCCGGGGCAGGGGGCCGTCGTCTGGCAACTCGGCCACCGCGGGCGGGACGCGACGGCCGAGGTCAACGCGCTGTTCCGCGAAGTGCTCCCCGAAGCGCGCGGGATCAAGGCGTCCCGCCGGCAACCGAAAAGAAGGGCCACCGCATGAAAACCAAAACCGATGTCGCCACCAAGGAACGCCGGTCGCTGGTCGAGGGGCTGAATCCCGCCGGGCCGGACCGTTCGCTCGAAAAAGCGTTCGTGTATTCCGGCAAGCCGAAACCGCCGGAAACCCCGCCTGCGGCACCGGCGGCCGAGACCCGCGAAGGGAAGGGGCAGTCCCGCAGCGCCATCAACCGCACACCGCTGACCACCCGCATCCGGGCCGACTTCGGTGCCGCCCTCAAGCGGGCCTCGCTGGAGAGGCAACTCAACGGCGTCACCCCGCACACGCTCCAGGACATTCTGGAAGAAGCCCTCGAACCCTGGCTGCGCGACAACGGCTACCTCAAGTAACGCACGCCGGCGGGAGAGGGGCCTCGCACGCAGGCCGGGCCTGCGGTTTTCGTTTGAACCGCCGGCCGTCTTCCTTTAGTGTCCGAATCAGCTTCGCCGCACGGCGAAACCCAACGACGACCGGGGACGACGCATGACCAAACGGCTCCCGCCCAAAGGAGATCACCAGGCCGACCTGTTCGCCGCGAACTTCGCGGACATCCCCATCCGCGACCAGCGCGACACGATGGAGCGGCCGTTCTTCAGCCTGGCAAAGAAACCCCGCTTCACGCCAATCGAATACAATGTCGGCGACGTGTGGGTCGAAGTCAGCGCCAACCCGAAATTCGGGATCGCCACCATCTGGGATGCCGACATCCTCATCTGGGCCTCGACGCAGATCACCGAAGCCCTCGACCGGGGGCAGACGCCCAGCCGCGTCGTGCAGTTCCACCCGCACAACCTGCTCAAATCCATCCGCCGCCCGACCGGAGGCGAACATTACCGCCGGCTGCGGGCCGCCCTCGACCGGCTCACGCACACGGCCGTGCGGACCAACATCCGCGCCGAAGGCCGCAAGAAAGCCGCCTCCTTCCACTGGCTGGAAAGTTGGACCGAGGTGACCGACGAGCACAGCGGGGAGACCACCGGCATGACGATGACGCTGCCGGACTGGCTGTTCGACGGCATCCTGATGAAGGGCGGTGTGCTCACCATCCACGAGGATTACTTCCTGCTCACCGGGGGCATCGAGCGCTGGCTGTACCGCGTCGCCCGCAAGCACGCCGGCCAGCAGGAACTGGGCTGGCAGTTCACCATGCGGCAACTCTACGAGAAGTCCGGTTCGACATCGCGCTTCTCCGACTTCGCCATCGACGTGCGCAAGGTGGTCGAAGCCGATTCCCTGCCGGAATACACCGCCATGCTCCACAAGAACGAGGAGGGGGAGGAGATCGTCCACTTCCTGAAACGCGACCGCCTCCCGGCCGACGACCCCCGATTCGAGTCGCCGCGCCATCCCCGCCGCCGCATCGCCCGCGGCATCGCCTCGAAATCGTTGCGATTCAATGAGGTGAGGGGGGACGAGCACGGCCTATCAAGCGTAAATGAGCCGGTGACCAGCGAGTAGGCACGGCCTATTAGGCGCCGGCACCGGAAAACGAGCGGTGAAATGAGCTTTTTAACGCATTCGGACCGGCCAGCGGCCAATGAAACGGCAAAAATCAGCCGCGAAACGCGGCCGGCGAGCGGCACGGCCTATCAGGCGCATCGCTTCGGTGGAGATTTCACGCGGCCGGGCTGTAGAATTGGCACGGCCTATAAGGCGCACGCCATTCGACCTATTAAGCGCATCGCCCCACGGTCGATTAGTGCAACTCCACGGCCCATCAGGCGCACGAACCGCCCGATTCTTCCACGAAATCAACGGCATGCCGGGCGGCTAACTGTTTAACTCCAAGTATTATTATAACTTCCTTAACGGGCACCGCCTGTGGATAAGTCGATCGGGGGACCGAGTTCTATCGCCGCCGATCCCGGCAACGAGGACCGGAAATATGGCATTCAGGAGGAAGTAAGAATCGAGGTCGGGATACGCTCAAGACAGACCAGCCCGAATTCGCCCAGAAATGGCCCAAGGAGAGGAGAAGGACTTGAATCCGCCCCCGACCAGCGGAAAATCATCAAAGGCCATTCATTGGCCGTTTATTTCAATCCTGGCAGGGCATCACCATTCAGGACCGGAAACGCGGACATCCGTGCGGTTGACAAGCCTATCACTGTTGGATAGACGTATGGTATTGCTTGCACTTAGGGGAAAACCCGATGCGTTATCAGCGCCTCCCGCGAAATCGAAGATCGGCTTGAGGCCATTTTGCGGCTGATCGAAACCGGCAACTATTCGACGCCCGCCCTGGCCGAGAGAGTCGGCGTCTCGATTCCCACCGTATCGCGATCCGTCGAGGCGTTGCGGGAAAGGGGATATGACATCCGTGCCGAGAAAGGACCGGAAGGATGGCGGTACGTACTGCTTGAAGAGAACGCCAATCGTCCCGAACTCCCTCAAGTGCGGGAGCAGGCATGAAGAAGCGTTCAAAAACGAAATCCGCTCCGGCCGCCGGTAAAGGCCGCCCGAAATCAAAACCATCCGCTTCGTCGTCACCGGCATTGACTCCCAACCAGGCGGACTTCGACACGGTGCTGGAGCTGATCGACGCCGCCCGAAGCCGGGCCGTCGCCGCCGTCAACACGACGCTGATCGAGCTTTACTGGAACATCGGCGAGCACATCAGCCGCAAGATTGAATCAGCGGCCTGGGGCGAAGGCGTGGTCGATCAACTAGCCGCCTACATCGCCCAGACGCATCCCAGCCAGCGGGGATTCACCCGCCGTAACCTGTTTCGGATGCGGCAGTTCTACGAGACCTACCGAGGGGACGAAAAAGTGTCGGCACTGCTGACACAATTGCCCTGGACCCACAATCTGCTCATCCTGGGCAAGTCGAAGCGGGCGGAGGAACGCGAGTTCTACCTCCGCATGGCGACTGCCGAGAAGTGGTCGAGCCGAGAATTGGAACGCCAGATCAACGGAGCGCTTTTCGAGCGGGTCGTCATGTCCCCGGCAAAAGTCTCACCGCCGGTGCGACAATTACACCCCGATGCCGCAACTCTCTTTAAGGACAGTTATCTCGTCGAGTTCCTCGACCTTCCGCCGGGACATTCCGAAGCCGACCTCCAACGCGGTCTGGTCGAGCAACTCAAGAAATTCCTGATCGAACTTGGCCGGGACTTCTGCTACGTCGGCAGTCATTACCCGGTTCAGGTCGGCGGACGAGACTTTGAACTCGACCTGCTCTTCTTCAACCGGGCGCTCAACTGCCTGGTCGCGTTCGAACTTAAGGTCGTCGAGTTCGAGCCGGAGCATCTGGGCAAACTCCAGTTCTACCTGGAAGCCCTCGACCGCGACGTGAAGAAACCGCACGAGCAGCCATCAATCGGCGTACTGCTCTGCGCCACCAAGAACCACGAAGTCGTCGAATACGCCTTGAGCCGGGCCATGTCGCCCGCTCTGGTCGCCGAGTATCAGACTCGATTGCCGGACAAGAAGCTGTTGCAGGCCAAACTCCACGAATTCTACGAACTGGCGGAATCACAGTCGGGGGAAGGGGATCCACCAAATGGGCAACAGGCTGTTGCACAATTGCCCGCCACTCCAAAATCGAAGCAAAGCAAACCGACGAAACGGAAAAAGAAAGGTCGCAAGAAGTGATACGACCTGAAATAATCAGCTTTCCATCACACCACCTATCGCAGCCGTTCCATCCCTTGCTAGCGGGGGCGTTTTTCCGGGCGGGTTACATTGAATCCTGGGGACGATCGCCCGCATACGACTTTGAAACAGCAGGCGTATCTGTTCAACGCACTGCCAATCCAGACCATTTACGGGGCGACAATGAGGTAGCAGGGACTACCCCAAAGACTACCCCAATCACTACCTCAAACGAGACGTCGGACCGCATTCTCTCGTTGATGCGGGATACCCCGACAATCTCATTACAGGAATTGTCTGACGTTCTGGACATGACTCGCGATGGGGTCAAATACCATTACTCAACACCTTACCAGCGTAGATTTCAGCTCGGAATGCACAGCCATATCGCCGAACTCCGCCAGCCGGGTGCTGGGGTCCGAGCGAAGTACCGATACAGTGCGTGCCGTGACCATTCAAATCGCTTACAGCTTGGCCCTGAATGAACGATTGGCTGAAAATGGTGCGACCTACGAAGTCGGGGTGGTCAAGATCGAAGCCTGTGTCGAGCACTGCAACACGAATGCCACGTCCGCTGAACTGCGACTGACTCACGCGTGTCGCCTGCAAACCCCACGTGAACTGAGCATTGTCGGCGTAACTTAGCACAGCAGCAGCCGCGGCTTCAGTCTCAGACGGTGCACCGGTCAACGACGAATACAAGTGGTTGACAGCGTCCTTATACCCCGTCAAATATTGGAGCGGGAACTGCAAAAGTGACTCGTTTTGAACAGTCAGAGCGTACATCATCCGTTCCGGCTCAACGGCGACGATCGCACCGTTTTCGGCCGCGGCCGCCGTCAACCCGACGACTTGGGTTGCGTCGGCATTTACGATAGCGACCTTCAACTTATCCAGGACGAAAACTTCAGCATTTTCCGCCTCAGCCATCTCCACTGCCGCCGCCTCGTAATCAGCGGAGTTACACACCTCAGCCAAACCCGCGGCGGTCTTGATTGCTTGAAGTCCTTCCTTTACACCATCGTCACGCAGCAGCACAATGTGCCTGCCCGTGAATCCCAGTCCATATTCGGTCTCGCTGCCGGCGTTAGGGTGTGGTGTTTTCTGTGCAGCGGAACGTGAAGTGCGGGAACGTTTTTTCGCCATTGTATTTCCTTATTCATTGGGAAAACTGTTTTGCCAGTGCCATTTGTCAACAACAACTCGTATGCTTAATGCGACCGCCACTTCAAAGGGAAATACATTCTCCAAGGGAACTGGATAACCGCGAGGTCGAGTAGTTGAGGGCATCGCGGATCTGCGAACCCGCGTCTTGTGGGTAAAAGCGATGGTTTTCAGTGATTGAGTCAGTCTTCTCCCCTGTCCGTCAAACGGCCACCGGAGCCTTGCCCCTCAGGGTTTGGCGACTTGAAAGACGGTCGGTGCCCCGTTTTTCGGACCGTCGTACACAATCATTAACGAATAGGAGTTGCTTGTTTCTTTCAGAACCGTGGCGCCTTCGGCATTTGCATTTGCGTCGTTATCGGGTGGTGGCACCAGTCCGAGAAAGCGGGTTGGCATCAGGTTCGGTTTGTCGCTGCCTGGAAGCCCGTCTTCCCCCGTCCACGAATGGAGTTTGATGCTGCCGCCTCGATCACCAACGGGGCCAGAAAGAATCAGAAATCCGGTTTCGGTCTTCACCAAGTCGCGGATTCCGTCTCCCCCCAGGTCCATGAACAGCAGTGTGGCGTCCGAGTCGGACGCGAATCTTGTTTTCATCACCACCGCAAATCCGCCGCGGAGAACGGGGCCGCGAAATCCGATATAAAGATGCTCTCCATCCGCTGCAATGCCTTCGATGTCGATTCCGTTCTCCTTGCTTGGAATCTCGATAAACCGTTCGAGCGTCGTGCTGTCCTTGATCCGGTTCCAAAGGTCGGCTTGTTCGATCTCAGGATTATTATCAAGGACAGAATCCAGCTTGATTCGGAGGATCTGTCGACGGCTGGATTCCTTCTCGACCTTTCTCAATCGCTTATGGTTTTCATCCTGCGTTGCTTCGTCGGGTTTGACCCGTTCCCGCTTGGCGGAATGGGAGCCAATCAGATACAGCCAACCGTCACTTTGAGAGAGTCCTTCGAGATCGAATTCGGTTTTGGGATTACTAGAAAGCGGGATCGTGCGAAGGAGTTTGTACGATTGGTTCGCGGCTCGCTTGTGAAGGACGCGAAGCCGGCAACCCTCGTCGGCAACAACAAAGAGCCTCCCATCCCCATCGACGGCAGCGCCGCTGAGTCCGGTTGATTCATCAACCTGATCGGGGAACTTGATGACTTCCGACGGTGAGAGAGTCTCCTGGGCACTTGCAAGACTCATTGCCGCCAGCACAATCCAGGTCGTAATAACGGATTTCATCGGCAACCTCCGAAATGAGATCGACGCGCAAATCAAGAAGGCTCAGCAGGACGTTATTTGATCATTTCCCACCACCACCGCAGCGCGGGGAAAACACGGTGGTCCGGCGTTGCAACATCACGGGAGGAACTTGACCACCTCGACCTTCACATCGAACGATCCACTATTGTCCTCGTAGGTCCCCCAACGATCATTGGGGATGACCATAAGGCGACCACCGACCCCATATTCGATGCGAGCAGGGTTGTAACACGCATTGTTGACGAAGGAGATATTCGCCCCGCCCTTCTCGCGCAGCGCCGGAACGATCTGGAAGATGTTTGATTTGCTGCAGGTGAACGATGGATCCACTTGACCGTGCTTACCGCAGAAGTCGGTGATGGTTTCGCCACCGTGGGCGTACCGCCACGCCACATCGGAGAACGTGTAGATGGCTTCGAGAACCCAGATCGGATTGCCCCCACTATCGTTCAGCAACTGATAAGGGGCAGTCACCGGCACATTATTCCAATAGTAGGTCGTAAGTTGCACCCGCTCGATAGTCGCTTCCCATTTGGCGACCGCCTTGTGTTCCAGGTCAGGGGCGGCTTTGGCCGCCGTCTTCATGACCTGCATGGACTCGCTCATTAGCGGGTACTGTATCAGCTTGTTCGAACTCATCGAAAACCTCCTAGGGTAGGTAAGAACGAGACCTTAAATCATCATCTCGATAAAAAGATTCTCGCAAACCCAGCGCAGCAGTCCACCAGCAATTGGCGGTCAATCTGCGACCGATTGCTGTGTCACCACACCGCACGCCCAAATCACGCCTTCGCCGCAGCCGTCGCCTGTGAATTGGATGGCTCGACTCTTTTGGTTGCGGTTTAATGCGGTGATGGCGGTGCTTAGGCGGCGTTTGGGGCTGATGTCGGGGACGGGGGGCAGGGGGTCGTCGATGCGGCGGGGCCAGGCTTCTTCTTGGAAGGCGTTTAAGATGAGTTCCTGGATTTCCGCGGGGACGCGGTATCGCTTCACCAGGACGTCGCCCACGCGAAGTTCGCGGAGCATCGAATCCCAATTCGGTTTGACGATGCCATCAGACCGGGGGCTAGCGGCCTGCCGCTCATGGATCGGTTCTTGCAAGAGATGTGGGAGATGACATTCAACAGAGGGCCGGGGGCTAGCGCCCGGCCGCTCACCGATCGCTCCTTGCAAGAGATGCTGGAGATGATCGTAGCCGGCGGCGGTTGGGAGAAACCGGCTGCAATCGCAAAAGCCCGGTTCCGCCGGGTGGCCGTTGCCGGAGGAAGACGGCCCCGAACCTTCGTCCTGAAGTTCGACGAGGCCTTGAGTGATGAGCCAGCGGAGGTCGCTGGGCATCAAGCCGCCGTGCCGGAGGTCGGCGAGTTCGACGGCGAATAGCCAAGGCTCGTCCGAGGCTTCGTTCGCGTAAACATAGGCCCGCAGGAGGAGGTGCAGAGCCGGTTGGGTTTGCTCGACTAAGGACAGCCACGGCGAGTGCGACAGAGCGGGGGGACGACTCGATTCCATGTCTCGGTCCAGTGGTGCTCAAGGATGCGGGACGATTCGATCGTTCATAGGTCGTTTTGGGAATCGAAGATGCCGGGAATTACCCGAAATAGCAAGAAGAATTCTGTTAATAAATCAAGGATCGTACAAATTCCTGGTGCTTTTACTTTCAGGGGTCCGTAGAGATACTTAGGAAATATGTAGATCTCCTCACGAAATCTAAGGGTGCAAATAACAACTATGACAGTTTCTGTCGGCTCGTGTTCAGTGCACCGGGTGCCACTGGCAACTTGTTGCCAGTGCGGGGTGCTGGGATCAAAGACACGGGCAGGCAAGCTGCCCGTGGCACCCGGCGCAATCCGACAGCACTCCGGATCCCCATTGACGACAAACACGACAAACACGACCAATAGCGCATCGTCCAATCCGCCGTTGGCGCGAACTGAGCCGAGCAGATTATCCAAGAGGTCCGCATAACGGGCCGACCCCACGGTCGCGACGCATCGCTTCGCCCGAGGCAAAGGAGAAACCGTCTGAATCTCCGTCCGCCGCAAACAGTCCGGCAACACGGGCGGATGAGTTTCCAGATCGGTTCCCAGTTTTCCGCTGCCGTTTGAATGATCGATGTGCCTGATAATGGGAGGGGGGGTTCGTCGGAATCGGCCCTCTTCAAAACAGGCCGACTCGCAAAAGCCACCCGAATCGGCGGAGCCGAACGCGGCCTCACGATTTCGGCTGGTTCATGGCTGGCATCATGCGGAAACGATTTGGTCATCTTTGCACCGGTCATCTGAGAAATCGGCAGGCGGGAGCCGGCAGGAGCCTGCCCTACTTGGCTACTTGGCTAAAACTTGTCAATACCTATGTTGCCAAACTTTTGGTCCGATCCATAATTCCCTAAACATCTCAATCAATTTTCGTCTTGTTCGATCCGGTTCAGGAATCGTTTGAAATTGCCCTTCGTTTCCGAAGTCTCCCCCAGCGATCGTCCAATGACCCCCGTCTTCGTTCGCCGATACCGTCACGCGCACAGTCCCACCGTTTTGAAAGTTGAAATAGACGTAATACCCAGTTTCCCATGCGGCCCCGCGCTTGTTCGTTGGCCGCTTTTCATAACCCGGAAAGAACGACTGAAGCTGCGAAAGCGATTTCCGGTCCCTCACCTCGATCGCTTTGACACGCGCGATCCCAGATCGCGGGATAGGTGATGCGAACACGATGGTCGCGCTTTTTGCCACATCTGCCTCGCGCTCCGCGGCGTTTAATGCGATTGACGCAACGATAGCTACAACTCCGGTTAT
>CAWFGE010000019.1:0-269310 GCA_963815195.1 uncultured Planctomycetaceae bacterium | reverse complement strand
AGAGCCATTGCTGCCAGGCCGTGGGCCGCAGCGCGATCAAGGCGGGCTTTTCGGTGCTCTACCGTTCGATCTTCGACGTGGTCCGCGACTTCCTGCACGAGGCCGCGTTCGATGGCGATGACAAAACGTTGATGCGATACCTCAAGCCCGACCTGTTGATCATCGACGACATGGGCATGAAACAATTGCCCCTATCCATCAACACACTGCTCATGAATCGCCCCGAGTAATGATCTGCTATCGTTATCACGCTTTCTATGGCGAAGAGGTCGAGGTCGTTCGCCGATTTGATGCGGCTCATCATCTCGTACGACTGCGAGACGATGTGCAACTCGCGATTCCGTGTTGGATGCTTGATCCCATCGCCTGCGGTCATTGTCCTGATGCGGACCATCCGCGAATCGGGATCGCGGCTCTGCTTGAGCTTCGTCGACTTCTGGACCACCAACCATTGTTTCACGCGGAGGCAGACTCTACGACTGAGGGAAACTCAATTCCTCAAGGAGATCCTCATGCCGCGAAACGAAGTCCACCCTCCTCCTAAACAACAGGTGTTTGCGTTTGCGCGGCTTGATCTGTGGGACAAGCTCCCGCAAGCCGTCCGCGATGAGTGCCAACGTTTAATCACACAGCAGTTGAAACAATCCTTCCCCTCTCAATCTCAACAGGAGAACGTCGATGAACGAGAAGATTCGATCTGAACACCGAGAGCGAACCGCTTTTGTCTATGTCCGGCAATCCAGTGATCACCAAGTGCGGGAGCACCGCGAAGGTCAAAAACGGCAATATGCTCTGGCGGATTACGCCAGGCAGCCCAAGTTCCGCAAGGTTACGGTGATTGATGATGATCTCGGCCGCTCGGGCAGCGGACTTCAAGACCGCCCGGGATTCGCAAGATTGCTCACGGCGGTCTGCGAAGGCGAAGCGGGGGCCGTTCTGGCTTTGGAGGCTTCGCGTTTGGCGCGAAACAACCGGGACTGGCATCACTTGATTGATCTCTGTGCGATCACGGAGACGTTAATCATCGATGAAGACGGCGTCTACGATCCGCGCCAACTCAATGATCGATTGCTGTTGGGGCTCAAGGGCAGTTTGGCGGAATTTGAACTGGGACTATTGCGGCAACGTGCCCGAGCCGCCTATGAACAGAAAGTTCGCCGGGGTCATATCCTTTGGGAACCTGCCGTGGGTTTCGTGAAGACGGAAGATCATCGGGTGGAGATGATTGCCGATCGGCAAGTGCAAGACGCCTTGCGCGGAGTCTTTCGCAAGTTTCGCGAACTGGGCAGTGCGCGTCAGACAGCGCTCTGGTACGCTCAAGAGCAACTGCGGCTTCCTGAAGCCGTCCCCGGCACCTCGGGTCGCGAGACTCAGTAGCATATTCCAGGCCGGCACCGCATTCTGCAAATCCTAAAGAATCCGTGTTATGCGGGAGCTTTTGCCTGGGGACGGACGGTCTCACAAACAGTGGTCGAGAACGGCCGCGCGAAGAGTAACGGTCGAAAAAAGCGGCCTCGTGAGGAATGGAAAGTCTTGATTTTGGATCACCATCCCGGGTACATCACTTGGAAAGAGTATTTGCAAAATCAACAGGTTTTGGAGTCGAATCGAAACATGCCTGACGGAACCACACGAGGGGCAGCCAAAACCGGACCCGCACTTCTGGCCGGATTGCTGCGTTGCGGTCGCTGCGGCCGGATGATGTTTACCAAGTACGGCGGCGCGGACGGCAATGTGCCGCGCTATGTTTGCAGCGGCGGAAGAACGCATCGCGGTTCGGCTCCCTGCTTGGCCATCGGAGGTCTGCGTTTGGATGAAGCGGTCAGTGAGACCGTTCTGGATGCCATCCAACCCGCGGGAGTCCAAGCCGCCCTCGCCGCGATGGACCAAGTGCTGCATGAAGACGAAGACAAGCGGCGCTCCCTCGAACTGGCGTTAGAGAAAGCTCGGTATGAGGCGGGACGAGCCCAAAAACAATACGACTTGGTCGATCCTGATAACCGACTCGTGGCGGCGGAACTCGAAGCACGATGGAACGCAGCACTCAAACATGTGGCGGAGATGGAAAAACGTTTGGCCGAGTTGGATTCCCACGTCACCGTTCTTAGCGACCAGGATCGGCAACAATTGCTCAAACTGGGGGCGGACTTGAAGAAACTCTGGAGCCACTCCGCCACATCCGCGGAAACCAAGAAACGCATCTTGCGAACGGTTCTTGTCGAAATCGTCGTCAACAGCCAAGACGATCCTCCGCAACATGATTTGCATTTGCACTGGCAAGGAGGAGTGCATACCGAACCCATAGCGAAGAAAGTGGTTCATGGCCGTGGGGCGGGATAAGACACGTACCGCCCCTTGCTCTCCATGCCGTGCCAAAACACGCACCGCCTGCGCTGCGTGCGGCCCGGAAGCCATCGCAAATGCCTTGGGACCGACTTTCCGCACCGCGAGTACGGCATCATCTCCATAACGGACGGCCAGAGATTCAATTTTGGAGGCGAGGGCCGGAGCATTCTTGGCCGCCTTGCTTCCAAACTTTCTAAAGACCGCCTCGGCCGTTTCCTGAATCGCCTTTGCAGGAAGGCTCGCTTCGGCCCGAGGTACAAAGACCAACGGCTGCACGAAGCCTGTGCCTTTCTTGGACGGCGAGAACTTCCTGCGGTCCAATCGCCGGTTCGCTTTGAGCACGCGATACACCGTCGCCGGGCTTGTGGCGACGATGTCATCATCGAGCATCATGAACGTCAGCCGGCGATAGCCTTCCAAGGGATGCTGGTCAAAATAGTCGACGATCGCCGCCTTCTCCCAATCCTCCAGCCAATGATCCCGGGGAATCTTCCCGTTGTGCTCGTTGGCTTTTCCGTAGCGGTCTTTCCACGAGTGGTACTTGCTCGTGCCCAGTTCCAACCAACCCAAAAGGGTTTTGGCGGGAATCTCGGCGCGGTCCGTCCAATACGTGATGTAATCCACGATCTCGTCGCGCGTGTCGTGGGGAACCCAGCCTCCTTTTAGTTAGAGTTCCCCAAGCTCTTTTTTTGCGCGAACGTTCGCCTCCATTAACTCGGCGATCACTTCGTTCTTGTCGGCGATCTTACCTTCGAGCTGTTCGATGCGGCGGTCCTTGACCTTGTCCGTCCGCGCACGTCCATTCTGCTGAGACTTCTCGAATGCCCGCTCCGCCTGCGCCAGAACCAGGTTCACCCACGCATGAATCTGGCTCGGCTGCACCCCAAGCTCCTCAGCGAGTTTGGAGACGGGTTCCTTCCCCGACAGATGCCGCCTGACAACCTCGGCTTTCTGCTCGGGCGTAAAATGACGTCGTTTGCTGTTGCTCATGGGTCGGTCCTCTCATAAGAATAGACTAACCCAACCAGCCAGAAATTCCAGTTCGAACTGAGCCGTTACAGACGGAGCATTCCCTGAAGCAAGGCGAACTTGCCCGACCAGGAGAGTGCCTCTCTCGCAAAACGATTTGAGTTGTCGCGGCCCTTCTTAAACACATCATGGACGGGACTCATCCACCTATCGATTGCTTCCACTGATTTCTGATCGGCTTCGGCAAGATGCCGTCGCACCGTCCGTTGTTCTGGTGTGAAAAAGGACAAGTACACGATCAAAACCACCACCAGCAGCAACGCGGACCCCACGAGTCCCCGGTGCCGCTTCATCCAGTCAATTGGGAAATAGTTCTGCATGGTTCATTTCCTTGGTAAAAAAGACTCCTGAGAATTGAATCCCCTAAACAGCAATCGTTCGCTTCACATCTCGCGACTGTTTTTACGCTCCCGTTCTTGTTGCTGTGCGTCCATGCTCTGAGAGGAGCTATCCCGTTGGACTTCCTGCCCGGCCCTGATTGCCTGAAACTGCTGAGACATACTGCCGGGGTTTTGATACATTCCGACGGTTTCTTGCGAATTGCTTTGCTTCTCCGGCTTCCGGTCTTCTCCTATCTCTCCCTGAGTTTTTGTGCCGTATAGCCCAAATTCGTTGTCGGCCACCGACTCGCGGCTGGGGTTTGCGGCGTTTCTTATTTCGCGGAAACCTAATCGCAACATGGCTTCGGCGTGACCTTCGCCTATCTTGGGTCCGGATTGCTCCACTGATTTTTCTGCGGGTTCCTGCGCCTTTGGCCCGGAATTGAGGTATTGCTCGGATTCCTGCTGGTGGCGGGCGACGGTTTCATTCTGCTTTGCCATGACGATTCCTCTTCAAGTAAAGGGAACTGGTTGAAGCCCGGTTGAAAATCCGGGATGAACTGCGGCTCTATGGGCGGCTGGAACGGGGCAGGAGTGGGTTGGGGTTGCTCGCGATACACAGCCCCAAGCCCTAAGGCTATCACCCCAGAGAACACCGCCAGTGCGCTGGACGCGGCCAGCGTTTTGAATCCACGCCAAAACGAGCGAATCTGGCCTGGTTGCTTAAGAATTTTCTTGAATTCACTTTCGTAATATCTGACGAGTCGCGTCATGATCGGCGGCACGCCGGGGGTGAAAGTTATCGCCACCCGCTCAGGCAGTTGCATGACTTCCTCCGGCTTCTGGAGGGATCGGCCCACTTGTTGCCAGCTAGAGGATTCGTTCCACGAGGTGCCGGACGAGCCAAGATTCTGGGCAGTCATGAGATGCGGATATTGCTTTGACCCGCCGCGCGAACTGGAGCCGCTCTTTACCACAATGGTCGCTTCCCCAATCCGCTTGCTCACCATTTCGGATGTTTCCAGGTCATTTGCACCAAAGTAGATTTGGGTGCAGTTCGAGAGCAGGGTTTGATCCTGCCCTTCCTTGAAACACTTTTTGAGCTGACCAATGGATTGATAGAAAAACAGCAGTCGCACGCCGTAGGCTCTGTATTTGTCGAGCGCATCGTCGATGCACTTCATCGGGCCGAGCATGGCCGCCTCGTCCAGCACAAAATGCACTTTGCTGTTTTTTATGCCACCCTTCACCACGGCGCGCAGCATGGACGTTATCCAGAGCCGAAGCAGTGCGGACTGACCCCGGATTATTCATCAGGTCCGTGCGTGGTGAGTATTTCCGTGGCGGAAAGTGCACAGGGTGGTTGGGGAGCGGAGGATGGGCGGACCGCCCCCTTTCCCCCTGGGGCCTGGCGATCGTTGGGTGAGTGAAGGAAAGAAGCAGAAAGGCGGATGCCACGATGGCGAACTGCTCAGTCCCGAAGAACCAGTTGCTCATGGGCGTGACGTGGGAGAGGTGTGTAGGGCCGCGGGCGAGCTCCACCGCGGGGAACAGTCAGGACATGGGTGGCGCTTTTAGGTCAGGACATGGGTGGCGCTGGACTTCAGTTTCGGTTGGAACTCAACACGATGATGAGAACTCTTAAAGACCTTCCGGTTAAAGCGCCGAAGACTGCCTTACCCACGAGGAGGATAGGGCTCTGCTGGGAAGCAACCCGAGCGCCGGCGTGGGGTCCGAAGCAGGAGGGAGCGCGCCACAGGGTTCGCTTCCCTTCTTGTCTTCCCCAACCTGCTTTGGACCCCAGGCGAAAAATCCTGGGGGTTTGGGGCAGTCGGCCAGCCAATCGATGAGCCGGGATTGGGTGGGCTGGCTGGCCAGGCGTTGGTTGAGCACTTCTTCGCCGGGCCGGTCCCAGGCGGCCATCTTCATGGCGGGATCATGGGCGAGCCGGTCGAGATCATCCTGATCGGACTCTCCCAGGGCCATGGCGTAGATTCTTTCCCGCCGCAGTTCGACGCCTTGATAGCGGACGCGGTCTTGCCGGCGAGGATCGATCAGTTGATCCGCGAGCGATTCGGTGAGTCCGAGCCGATGATCGAAGTCCCGCAGCAGAACGGCACCGGAGTGTGACGTGAGCCGCCCATCGACGGCCTTGACCTTCAGGGCGTCCCGCTTTTTTATGAGGCGGGTGTTGGGTAGAATGTTGGAAGTTTGACGGAACATTTTTTCTCCCTTGGAGGATGGATTCGATGGCTTCTGCTCCCGGGAGGAGCTTGCTGGCCTTTGTGGCGCAAGTTCCTGATCCACGGGGGCGTCAGGGACTACGTCACCCTCTCTCGGCCATGCTGGCCACGGTTGTCTGCGCGGTGCTCTGTGGTTCCCGCAGTTATCAAGCGATTGTGCAGTGGTTGCATTTGCAGCCCGTCTCGACCTGGCATCGGCTTGGGTTCAAGCGAATCCCGCCAAAGTCCACCTGTTTTGAAGAACTCTTCTCGCGGCTTTCGGCCGAGGCGTTCGCCGACGCCCTGACCCGCTGGGTGCAGGACGGACTCGAACTATCTCTCGACGAGGAATTGTCGGCGACCTCGATCGATGGCAAGACGTTGCGGGGCACGCTGACGGCGCATGAGCGCGCGATTCATCTGCTCTCGGCGCTGGATCACAAATTAGGCTGTGTGCTGAGCCAAATGCCGGTGGATGAGAAGACCAACGAGCATAAGGCGGCGATGGAACTCTTGGAATCGCTGGTGCTCGAGGGCCGTGTGATTGTGGGGGATGCCATCTTTTGCCAGCGTGAGGTGTGCGAGAAGATTCGGGACCGCGGCGGCCATTATTTCGTGGTGGTCAAGGACAACCAACCCACGCTTCGGCAAAACATCGAATCGGCCTTCGTGAACACGGAGGCCTTTTCCCCCCTACGTCCAGCGGGAATACCAGGCCGAGCGAGATGAGTTCGAGACGCTCGAAAAATCACGGGGCCGCGTTGAACATCGCCGGCTGGTGAGTTCGACGAGCTTAAATGATTATCTGGATTGGCCGCACGTGGGCCAGGTTTGCCAAATCACGCGAACGGTTACCCGCGGCGGCGAGACCACTCGCGAGGTGGAATACGCCATCACGAGCGTGCCCCGCTCCCAGGCCAATGCGGCAACACTTTTAACCTGGTCGCGAGACCATTGGAAGATCGAGAACCAATTGCATTATGTTCGGGATGTCACGATGGGAGAAGACGCCAGCCGCATCCGCACGGGTTCGGCCCCCGAGAACCTGGCGACGGTCCGAAACGCCGCCATCGGCCTGTTGCGCCGCCTGGGCCACACGAATATCGCCGCCGCCCTCCGGGAAAATGCCCTCAAAGTCAACCAACTCCTTGCCAAACTGGGCATCTTATAAAAGCGGGCAGCCCTGCCTTGACCTTGATGGAACGATTGAAATCGGGTTCGAAAATGTTAGGCTGAGCTTCACCCATCGCGTGATTCCTCCGTTTGGTGTTGGGATTGCATATAACACTTAAACGCAGGGGGTCACGCGATGGTTCCTTCTTTCTTCAGCTTTTTTGGTGAATAATCCGGGGTGACGGTGTTGGCTGTCGAACGGAAAACCGATTCTTTGATGGAAGCGAATCATGCGCCTCGACTTCAATGGTAACTCGATAGGCCGTGTTTGGGGTGTGTGGCCGGAAATTCTGGCGGGGTTAAGTTGGTTGGTCAATTGAGGTTCCAGTGAGAGTCCCAGGCGTGGCTTTGGTGGAGGGCTTCCAAGGCCATTACGGCCAGGGCGTTGTCGGGATCCCAGCGGCGGCCTTTGCCTTTGATGCGGCTGGTGGTCGTGCGGCATTGGGCTTCGGTTGGACCGCTGCCGATTTGCCACCCGTTGGCGCGGAACTCGGGGTATTTAATCAGATGGCTGCGTTCGGCCATGTAGTGCAAGAGTCCATCCAGGGCTTGCTTTTTCGTTTCGTTTTCCAGTTGGGCCCGCTGGGTCGTGAGCTGATCCCACGCTGTTTCGTAACCTTCATGCTTGAAGGTGTGCATCAATTCGTCCAGCCAGCTTTTGCCGGCTTCGTCGTCTCCGTAAAGCGACCGCCGCGTCTTTTGCGCGTAATCCCGAAGATGCCAGAAGTCGAGTCCGCGGGCGGTCAACCGCAGGCCTTGTTTCTCCGCTTGGCGATCGATCCACACGGCCCCGTCATAAATCCCGATCGAAGCGTCCGCCTGATCCAACTGAATCCGCGAGGCGTCCCGGCGCATCACCCGCCCGACCACTTCATGGTCGCCCCGGCTGACGCTGATCCAGCGGTTTTCCTGGTCTTCCGAATAAAACTGCACCAGACGAAATTCCTTGTACGGGCCGTCGGCGCCCGGCTTCAATCGTTCCAACGGATTGAGAGAGCGGCCCTCGGATTTGCGTTCTTTCCGTTTCTCGACGACCTGAGCCCGCCGCTGCTTCTTTTCCGTCTCCGTGATCACGGGAACCTTCACGCCGTCACAACCGAAATACACGCGAGTTTCGCCCTCAGGGGTTTGGCAATCCGACGCCTCCCAGTCGGGCCTCAGTTCGTTGCGACGCGTTTGTTCCAAGACCGTTTGGCCTTCGGCTTCGATCAATTGCCGGAGCGTTTCCTTGCCGATCGAAAGCCCCGCCGCACGCTTCAGGGTCACGGACAGTTCCAGAAAACTGCTTTCGCAACGGTTCAATCGGCAGGCCAATTCGACGACGCCTTGCGTGAACTGCTGGCAGGCTTCGTCCAACCACTCATCCAGCGGCGTCACGCTGCCGCCGCCGGCTGGTTGCCAGCGAATCCGGCGAAGCTTAACCCGCCCGTTGACCGTCATCACGGTGTGCTTCTGGCGACCTTTGTTGCGCATGGGTGTTCCCGTCGCTTCGTTCTCCGGAGGGGGGAAAAGCGGACTCGGCTGAGTCCGCTCGCATCTGCACGGCCCGCTCGTAAGCCCGGCGGCGAAACTCGTGCATCAACTGCCGCACTTGCTCCTCACTGTCGGCAATCACGCGACCGCCCGGCGCCGCATTCACGGCCTCCATCACTTCGCCCAACAAGCCCTCAAGCTCCGACCGCATTGACTCGATATAAACCTCTTTGGCAACTCGGGGTTCCTGCATCGCAATCCCTCCTCTGGAAGTGAAATCAACTCGCCCCCGCACATCGCGGACGACAGGATTGCCTACTTTACACACTCTACCCAGTTCGCGCCATAGAAAACGGCCAGACACTGTTTGGGTGAGGGCCGTCATCGGACTGGCAATTCTCTCGCGGTCTTCCGTGTTTGCGGAGGACGTCGATTTACTGATCGGCTCCGATCCGCCGTTTCGATTGCGGGTTTCGATCTCGGCCGACGGCGAGGCTTGGGCCAAACATTTTCAGACCGTGCAGGACCATTATCACGATCTCTTGTTTGCCCGCTTGGACGCAGACGCTGACGGCCGGCTGACGGAACATGAAGCCCGGCGCACGCCCGCGCCGCTGTTTCGCTTGGAGGATTTGCAAGCCAAAAACAGCAGCGAAACGCACATTGCGTTTAACTTTCTGGTTCTCGACGACGATGGCGACGGCTTCGTCAGCCCGCCGGAACTGAAAGCCTATTACGCCGCCTATGCCGACGGCCCGCTCGCGTTTGGTTCTTTGCAGTCCGCCGGCTCCGGGATGCAACTGTTTCTGCTCTTGGATGAAAACCGGGATTTTTATCTCGATGCCCAGGAGATCAAAGCCGCGGCGAAGTTGATGCGTCGGGACCGCGATGCCGACGGCCTGTTGTCGGCCTCAGAACTCGAACCCACACCCGATGACATTTCGCCGGCCGGCGAGAATATCGCGACCTCCGCGCCCTACACGTTGCCGACGTTGGCGAATTATCCCGTCCGTCACGAAATCCTCGCGCAAGGCACCGCCGCCGACGCCCGCGTTCGCGTCGAACTGTCCGGCACGACGTTGTCCGAGTGGAAATTCTCAGCCGTCAAGACAACCAAAACATCCCAGACCGATGCAGCCCGCGTGATTCTTCGGCAAGGATCGCTGCAGGTGGAGTTTTCCGTCCGTCCGCCTTCACTCAGGGTTATGGAGCAGATGCGGCAAGTGCTTCGGCGGGAGTTTTCCTCGCTCGGCGAGGAGCGGCGAATTGCCGAGGACGAAAACTTTCCCGCGTTCCTTCGCGAACATGCCGCGCTGATGGATGCCGATGCGGACGGGAAACTTTCGGAGCGAGAATTGGAAAGTTATCTCGCGGAACTCCTGCCCGCCCGCGTGGCCGCGATGAGCGGCCGGGTGATGTTTCGCAGTTCGCCGACGCTGATGGGCCTGTTTGCCTGCCTGGATGAAAACAACGACAGCCGCCTTTCGCCGCGGGAACTTTCGGAAACTTAAACACATCGTCGCGGCGTTGGACGCCGACAAGGATCAAAAACTTTCGCAGGCGGAGATTCCGTTCATCGTGCGGATCATGCTCGACCGCGAAATGCCCGACTTGCCTTATCTTTCCCCGGATCAACCCAACGCCGGCCCGCCTTGGTTTTATCGCCTGGACCGCAATCAGGACGGCACCCTGTCCCCGGACGAGTTTCCCGGCGAGAAGGCGTTGTTCGATCGGCTGGATCAAAACCGCGATCGGATCGTCACCTTGAAAGAAGCCCTCGCGGCGGATGCCGGGTTTCGCGAAGCCTCATCGAAACAGGAGAACTAACCATGCCGCGATTCGTCTGGCTGCTGCTCTTGGGCTCTATTGGGTTGGGACTGTCTCGCGGAAGTGACGCTGCGGAGCCGGCCGTTCCGCCCGGCGAAGTCAGCCGGCAGATCGATGAAGTCTTTCTCAAGCTGTGGGCCGAAGCAGGCGCCCGACCCGCGTCTTTGGCGGATGATGCGGCCTTTCTCAGGCGGGTCTCGCTCGACTTGACGGGCTCGATTCCCGACGTCCGGCGGGTGCGGGAATTTCTCACGGACCGGCGGCCCGACAAACGGCAGCGGTTGATCGAAGAACTTTTGGGCACGACCGAGCATACCGCCCATCTCGCCCGCGTGTTGACGGACGTGATCCTGCCCGATGTTCGCCTGGGCGGGCCGACGTTTGAAGCCTGGCTGTTTCGCCGGCTCGAAGAAGGGGCCTCCTGGAAGGATCTGACGATCAACCTCGTCGATCCCCAAGCGGGAAGCGGACCGATGCAGGGACAGGGGGCCGCGGTGTTGACCGGCAGCGCGGGGAACCAACCGCAAAAATCGCGGACGTGACCGCGCGGTGTTCTTGGGGCTGCAAATGGGCTGTGCCGAGTGCCACGACCATCCGTTTCATCAATGGACCCGCGAGGAGTTTTGGAACTTCTCGGCGTTCTTCTCCGACGTTTCCCCCCAACAGGAAGTGATCTTCGGCCGGGAAATTGTGGTCGAACAAAAGAGCGGCCGAAAGCCATTGATGATTCCCGACACCAACCAGCTCGCCCAGCCGCAGTTTCCCGGCACGAAGGAACCGCTTGAACCCACCGGCGAAACGTACCGCTCCCGATTGGCGGCGTGGATGGTCGCGGCGGAGAATCCCTGGTTCGCGAGAGCCGCCGTCAACCGCGCGTGGTCGCTGATGTTCGGCCGCGGACTGGTCGAGCCGGTGGACGATCTGACCGCCGCCGGCGCCGCCGTGACCAAAAACGTTTTGGATCTCTTGGCGAAAGATTTCGTGGATAACGGCTTCGATCTGAATCGGCTATTAAGAATTATCGCGGGCACGAGGGCCTATCAATTGGCGAGCCATTTGGAACCGCGGGCCTCGGTGCGGCCGGAGCTATTTCACGTGATGGCCGTGCGAAGTCTGACCGCGGAGCAGATCTACGATTGCCTGATGCAAGCGGTTTCGGGCCGGCGTCCCTTAGGCGGCGAATTGCAACTTCGGGCGATGGAGAAGCAAGTCTTCGTCGCGGGCCTCACCGCGCCCACGCAGTCGGCCACGGAGTTTCAAGCCGGCATCCCGCAGATGCTCAGCCTATTGAACGGCCCGTTGGTCGCCCGCGTGACCGACGTGCAAAAATGCGATCTGCTCGCCGCCCTCGAAGACGGGCCGTTCTTCGCCGACCGGGACCGGTTGGAGATTCTGTACCTCGCGACATTAAGCCGCCCACCGACAGATGCGGAACGCCAACGGGCGGAGACATTTCTCGCCGAGCGCCGCAAAGCCGGCAGCCAAGGCCAGGAACTCGGCGACTTGCTGTGGGTGCTGCTCAATAGTTCGGAGTTTTTGTTGAATCATTGAATGTATCAGCCGGCACGCGCTCGCGTCCGGTTCGGCGAACGCCAGGTGAATCACACGAACCGGGGCTAGCGCCCTGCGGCTAATGTTTTCTTTCCAGGAGCTTCTTATGCCAACTCAACTTGTCAATCGAAGGGTTTTGTCGCGGCGGGATTGGCTGCGGTATGTGTCGTTTGCTTCCGGAGCGGCGGGGCTTTGTTCCTGGATGCCTGCGCTCGCGGCGGCGATTGGCGAGCAGCAAAAGACCCGGCATTGCATTTTATTGTGGATGGCCGGCGGGCCTTCGCAGATCGACACGTTCGACCTCAAGCCCAATCACCCGAACGGCGGCGAGTTTCGCGAGATCGCCACGAGCGTGCCGGGCCTCAGGATCAGCGAGCATCTGCCGAAGCTGGCGAAACAGGCCGAGCATCTGGCGATTCTCCGCGGCATGAACACCCGCGAAGGCGACCACGGGCGCGGCACGTCTCTCATGCGGACCGGCCGGCCTCCCGGCGGTCCCGTCGCGTTTCCGACCTTGGGTTCCTTGGTCTCCAAAGAGCTGGGTAACCCACAAAGCCCGCTGCCCCAGTTTGTGAGCATCGCCTCGGCGTCGATGTTCAGTCCAGAGTCCGGTTCACCGGGGTTTTTGGGTCCGAGGTTTGCACCGCTTATCGTGGAAACCAAGCGGGCCCCCTTCGGGCCGGGGGGCAACCTCCCCGAATTCGGCGTGGACAATCTGAAACCCCCGGCAGGCGTCGGCCGGAAGCAATCCGCAGAGCGGTTAAAACTGCTCGACAAAGTCCAAAACGATTTCAACACGAAAAACGGCAGCCCGCTGTCCGACGCCCACACGACCACGTTAAACCGTTCGGTGCAGTTGATGAACGGCAAGGAATCGCAGGTGTTCGACCTCTCGAAAGAACCCGCGGAGGTCCGCGAACGCTACGGCCCCACGGTGTTCGGGCAGGGCTGTTTGCTCGCCCGCCGACTGGTGGAGAAAGGCGTTTCGTTCGTGGAAGTCACGCTGGGCGACTCGGCTTTGTGGGACACGCATCAGCAGAACTTTCAGACGGTCAAAGCCCTCTCGGAAAGCCTCGACGCCGGCTGGAGTTCGCTGCTTCTCGATCTTAAAGACCGCGGACTGCTCGAATCCACGACGATCCTCTGGATGGGCGAGTTCGGCCGCACGCCCCGCATCAACTCCGACGCCGGCCGCGATCATTTCCCCGCTGCGTGGACCACGGTGCTCGCGGGCGGCGGCATCCAAGGCGGCCAGGCTTATGGGAAAACCAGTCCCGACGGCATGAGCGTCACCGAGGGCCAAACCGACGTGGGCGATCTCTTGGCCACGCTCTGCCGGGCGATGGGCATCGATCCGCGAAAGCAAAACCTCTCCGACATCGGCCGCCCCTTCCGCATCGCCGAGGGCAAACCGATCGAACAGGTCCTGGCCCAGTCGTAGCGGCCGGTTTCTGAAGTTTTCAAAAGGATTCAGACACCGGATTCCATCGGGCGCGAGGCAAAGGGTGATATCCTCGGCGAAGGAAAAGGGTGTCTGATCTCATTGGATAACCGCAGGAGCATTCTCGCGGCGGATTTTGTGCCCCGCGATCTTGTTGTTTGGTTCCGTCCGTTCGGGCGGATGAAGCACATCATGCCGCGAACTGTAAGTCGCAGGCTCGTTTTGCTATAAGCGGGCGTGTCGTCACAGCGGCTTTGGAAGGCTCGAGGCCAAAGGATCCCTGGGGAAGGCGGGCAGAGCTGATCTGTTTTCCCGATTTCGGCTGACCGGCGTTTTGTGGTCTTTGCGCCATCGTGGCCTTCCCCCCGCCTCAAATACCGCGTTTCACGCCCGAACAATGATCGAATTCCCCATTCTGTTCACGCTGTTGGTGCTCGCCGTCGTGGTCGTGGCCTTGACGTTCCTGCGCGTGGGGCCGGAGTTTGTCCTGTTGGGCGGGTTGACGCTGCTCTTCGTGGCCGGCATCGTCGATACGAAGCGCGCACTGAGCGGGTTTGCGAACGAAGGCCTCATTACCGTGGCGGTGCTGTTCGTCGTCGCGGAAGGCATGCGGCAAACGGGGGGACTGAGCGGCATCGGGCAGGCGCTTCTGGGCAAGCCGAAATCGCTCCGCTCGGCCCAGGCGCGAATCATGATTCCCTCCGCGGTGATGAGCGCCTTCCTCAACAACACCCCCGTGGTGGCGATGGGGCTCCCGATCGTCAACGACTGGGCCAAGAAGTTCCGCCTCTCGGTTTCGCATCTGCTCTTGCCATTAAGTTACGCAACCATCCTGGGCGGATTGATGACCTTGGTCGGCACCAGCACGACGCTGGTCGTCAATGGTCTGTTGATCGATGCCCAAAGCCGGGCCGCGGAAGAAGCCGAAACGAAGACGGCCGACGAGACCGCGCGGCCGTTGCTCTTTCTGGACCGCGCGGAGGACCGCCCGGGGCTGGGAATGTTCGAGATCGCGGTCGTCGGCGCCGCCGCGGCGGTTTTGGGCGTGGGGTATTTGTTGATCTTTGCCCGCTGGCTCTTGCCGGAGCGCAAACCCGTCATGCAGCAACTCGAAAACCCGCGGGAGTACACGGTGGAGATGATCGTGGAGCCGGGCAGCCCGCTGGTGGAGAAAACGATCGAAGCCGCGGGGCTCCGGCATCTGCCCGGCGTGTTTCTGGCGGAGATCGACCGCGGCGGGCACATCCTCGCGGCGGTCTCGCGGAACGAACGCCTCGAGGCCAACGATCGGCTGGTGTTTGTGGGGATTGTGGAATCGGTCGTCGATTGCAGCGGATGCCGGGCCTCAAACCTGCAACCGACCAGATGTTCAAATTGGAAGGCCCGCGGAACGAACGCTCGCTGGTGGAAGCGGTGGTCTCGAACACTTATCCGTTTTTGAACATGACGATCCGCGAAGCCCAGTTCCGCAGCCACTATAACGCGGCCGTGCTCGCCGTCGCCCGGAACGGGCAGCGGATTCAAAAGAAGATCGGCGACATCCGCCTCGAGCCGGGCGACACGCTGCTCCTGGAAGCACCGCCGGGCTTTATCGAGCTGCAGCGGAACTCGCGGGATTTTTTTCTGATCAGCCGGATCGAAGATTCGACGCCGCCGCGCCACGAGCGGGCGTGGATCTCGCTGTTGATTTTGGCGGCGATGATCGTCGGCGTCGCCACGGGTTTTGTGAGCATGCTCAAGGCGGCGATGATCGCGGCGGGCTTGATGATCATCACCCGCTGCTGCAAAGGCTCGGAAGCCAAACGCTCCGTGGATTGGGGCGTGTTGCTGACGATCGCGGGCGGGCTGGGCATCGGGGAGGCATCAAGTCCAGCGGGACCGACCGGTTTCTGGCCGAGGGACTGGTGTCGGCGGCGGGATCGCATCCGTGGGCGAGCCTCGCGGTGATTTACGGATTGACGATGGTGTTCACGAACATCATTACCGCCAAAGCGGCCGCGGTGCTGTTTTTTCCGATCGCGATGGCGACCTCGGCGCGGCTGGAAGTGAACGCGATGCCGTTCGCGGTCGCGGTGATGATCGCCTCCGCCGCGAGCTTCGCAACCCCCGTCGGGTATCAAACGAACCTGATGGTGTACGGCCCCGGCGGTTACCGGGCCAGCGATTACCTCCGCGTCGGCGGCCCGTTGAGTTTGCTGATCGCGGTGCTTACGCTCGCCATCGCGCCCTTCGCGTGGCCGTTTCTGCCGTGATGCTTGGCAAGCCCCGGCAATTCTGAGAAA
The DNA here is from genome assembly GCA_963815195.1 of uncultured Planctomycetaceae bacterium. Lineage (GTDB taxonomy): Bacteria > Planctomycetota > Planctomycetia > Planctomycetales > Planctomycetaceae > CAWAVN01. The sequence goes on along the minus strand of CAWFGE010000019.1, from coordinate 253,646 downwards.
ACAGAGAATCGCCGCAGATTTCCCGTAACGAGTGGACGGGAGAGGCAAATAAATTTATGACGACTTCCTGATAAGGCGAGCGTGGGGCGTCAGCCCCATGATTTCTATGAAGCTTGTGAAACCCAGGAATCATGGGGCTGACGCCCTACGCTCGCCGGTTTATCACGGTCCGATTATTCCCCATGAAAAATCGCATTCCTGTTTTCACAATGCTGATCGTTTCCGTTCTCGCCGCCCCCGTGCGGGCGGAAGGGCCTTGGGAGATCACGCCCGAAAGCGAACTCGCTCTGGAGCGGGGCTTGGAATGGCTGGCCCGCAACCAGGGGCCGGAGGGCAATTGGGAATCCAACGACCTGGGCCTGGTGGGCATGGGCACCTTGGCGTTCCTCGCGGCGGGGCATATGCCGGGCCGCGGGAAGTACGGCGATGTCGTCGAGAAGTCGCTCAATTACATCTTGAGAAACGCCAAGCCTTCGGGGCTCTTAAACATCGCCGACCCGCAGCGGGACATGTACAACCACGGCTTGACCACGTTCGTCCTGGGGCAGGCCCATGGAATGACGGGCGACCCGCAGATCGGCAAGACGCTCGATCTCGCACTTAAACTCATCTACAACACGCAATGCGAAGACGGCGGCTGGGATTACCGGGCCCGCCGGCAGCGAAACGGCCACGATCTGAGCCTCGCGGTGATGCAGGCCAAAGCCATTCGCAGCGCCGCGGACAGCGGCCTCGCCGTCCCGCCCGGCGTGGTGCCCCTCGCCATTCAAAGCGTGCGCGAGCATTACAAAGCCCAGAACGGCGCGCGGAACCCGAACGATCCCCGCATCAAACAGGGCGAAGGCCAATTCACCTACGACGGCAACCGCGGCACGACCGCGATGGCGGCCGCGGGCGTGGTGTGCATGCAGGAGTTCGGGCAATATCAGGACTGGCGGATTCCCAAAAACATGGACGTGATCACCAAGGAAATCCGCCGGCTCAAGCTGCCCAAAAAACGCGACGGCCGCTTGCCCTTCGATGCCTACACGTTGTATTACGTCGGGCAGGCTCTGTATCAGGTCGGCGACCGCAAGGACATCGGAAAAACCTATTGGCAGGATTCGTACCCCGCCTTGCGGGATTACATCGCCCGCTGCCAATACCAAAGCCCGGGCAAACCCGAAGACGACGGCCACTGGACCGACACCCGCCACGTCCACGGCAAACCCGGCCGGCTCTACGGAACGGCAGTCGCCTGTTTCATCCTGGCGATTCCCAACCGCTACTTGCCGATTTTGCAGGAAGGCAAGATCGAGGACCTCAGCAAGAATCTAGGGTTGGAATAGGTGAGCGGCACGGCGCTAGCCGCCGGTTTTAAAGAGCGTCAGTCCTAGCAGGGAGTCATCACAAGGATTTTTAGATCGGTGAGCGGCACGGCGCTAGCCGCCGGCTGGATGGAGAGTAAGTCATAACTTGGCGAGTTTAATCAAGAATTAGGGATTGGATCCGGTGAGCGGCACGGCGGTAGCCGCCGGCCGGATGGAGAGTGTGTTGTAAAATAAGGAGTCACGGATTTTTCAATCTCTGACTTCGGCAGTAACGAAAATGCCCGACACCATTGCCTATTTCATCACGTGGACAACCTATGGCGCGTGGCTTCCCGGCGATCATCGGGGATGGCGCAAATGGAAACGAGGAAACCAAGAGCCACGGCCGCAATTGGAACAATGGGGTCGGGGTCGGATGAATGAAAACGCGGTTATCCTAAGCGAAACCCACCGACATGAGGTTGAAAAAGTCTGTCGCGAACATGCAGAGATAAGAGGGTGGGAATTGCATGCCGTAAATGCTCGCACGAATCATGTTCATATTGCCGTCACGGCAGACGAAGATCCGAAAAAAACACGAGACCAATTCAAAGCCAATGCGACGCGAGTTTTGCGCGAATTGCCTGATCCGATTTTGAATAAAAAAGTTTGGACGCGTGGAGGAGACATTGAGTCTATTGATGATGAAGAAGATTTGGCAAAAGTGGTTCTTTACATCGTGGAAGCACAAGACCGAATGGATCGGAAATTATGAGCGGTTGGGCGCTAGCCGCCGGGTTCCAATAATTGAATGTCTGCCGCATAAGGCCGGGGGCTAGCGCCGTGCGCCTCATGGGATCGCCGTGGAATTGATAGCGTAAGGCCGGCGGCTAGCGCCGTGCCGCTCACAGGATCGCATTCGAGAGTTAATAGCGTAAGGCCGGCGGCTAGCGCCGTGCCGCTCACAGATACCGCCACGGACAACCGACAAAAACCATGCTGGACTTCTTCGCCAAACCTTTTGCCATTGCCGGGATCATCGCGGCGGCGGGGCCGATTTTGATTCACCTCTTGAACCGCAGGCGGTTTCGCGTGGTGGATTGGGCGGCGATGGATTTTCTCCGCGAAGCCCTCCAGCGGAACCGCAAAATCCTGCAGATGCGGGATTTGATATTGCTCGTGCTGCGAGTTTTGTGCGTCTTGTTGATCGGCTTCGCGCTCGCCCGGCCGTTTTTTGCCACCGCGACCGGGGAATCGGTGTTTCAGCAAGTCTGGCCTTGGCTCGTGGGGACTCTGGCGCTCGGGCTGGGGATTTGGGCGGTGCTGGCTTCGGTCCGCGTGACGAAATTCGCCGTCGCCGCGGGTTGTTTATTTCTCGCCGGCATTGCCGGGTTGGGGTTTTTTCGCCAGGTCCAGAGCCGGCTCATCGGCGGCGAGGAAGCGATCAGCCAGCGGCATCCCGTGCATGCGGTCTTGGTGATCGACAACAGCCAGAGCATGGGTTACGAAACGCTCGAAGGCAGCTTGCTTGACGGGGCGAAGGCGAAGGCCGCGGAGTTCATCGACGAACTCCCGCCGGAGAGTTCGATCTCGATCATTCCGCTGTGCGGTTCGCCGAACGCGCATAGCCTCGACGCCCACCGCAGCAAGGAAGACGCCCGCGATGCGCTGGGCAGCATCGAAGTCGTGGACCGCCGGGGTACCGCGGCGATGGCCGTCCAACTCGCGGCTCAGGCCTGCGAGCAAATGCCCGAGCTCCCCGCCAAGCGGGTTGTGTTTTTGGGCGATCAACAAGTCGGCAACTGGCCGGCCGAGTCTTTGAAAGCCGAGTTGTCCAAAATCCCCGAACTGCAAGTCGTCAAAATCGCCGCCGACAGGCCGGAGAATGTCTGGGTTTCGGATTTTCACATCCAAGACGGCATCGCCGACATCGAGACGCCTTCCACCTTCCTCGCGACCGTGGACTGCCAAGGCCCGGAGCCACTCAAAGACGTGCAAGTCGCGCTCACGGTGGACGGCGTGTCGGTCGCAAGCCAGACGGTCGATTTGGATCCGGGGCAGTCGCGGCTCTTGGAGTTCAAATATCAAATCGACGTGCCCGCCGAGCCGGGGCATCCGCAGTTCGTGAACGCGTCCGTCGAAGTCCAGACCGCGACCATCGCCGGCGACCGCTTGAAGTCCGACAACACAAGGCATCTGGTCGTGCCCGTCGTGGCGGCTTTGCCGGTGGTGTTCGTCGATCAACTCGGCCCGCGGGAGGATGTCAAAGCCGGCGAAGTCGGCGAGACCTATCCGCTCCGCCGGTATCTCGCCCCCGGCTGAGCCGCGAGGAATACCAGAGGCAACTCATCGAAATTCGGCACGTCACGATCGATCAGCTCGATCAAAAGCTCTTGGAGGATGCCCGGCTCGTCGTCATCGGCGGCGTGGAAAATCCCGGCGACGCCGTGCCGCTCTTAAGGGAATACGTCCAACAAGGGGGCCAGGTGGTGATCACCGCCGGGGCAGAGTTCGATCCCGCCCAATGGACCCAAGCCGCGTGGCAAGACGGGGCCGGAATTTTGCCGGTGCCACTCCGGCCGGAGCCCTTCGGCAAGACGCCCGAAGAATGGGCGCTCGCCGGGAAGATCGAATCAGATCAAGCCGTTCTACATGGACTTCGCCACGATGCAGCATCCGTACTTCATCCTGGAAAACGCGAAGCCCGACGACCTGGAAAGCTGGTACGGCCTCACAATGTTCTTCAAGGCGGCCCAGGCCGATGTCTCTTCCAGGCTGTTAAAGGATCTCAAAGCCCGCGAGACAAAACGGCTGGCCGAACAGCGAAGATTCCTCGCCGAAGCCGCTCGGCGCCGAACCGCTTGGGAAGACATGCAAAAGCAAGGCACCTTCGGCAAAACGGAGGAATCCCAAGAAGCCGCGGACACGGCCCGCGAGCGGCAGATCGCACCGCAGTGGCTATTGTGGCAGACCGGGCGGATTAACGATCGGCTCTCCGAGCCTGTCGAGCAGATCGTGCAGGAATCGCTGCCCCGCGTGTTGGCCCGGTACGATGTGAAAGACGATGCCGAGTTCGTCGGCGAAGCGGCGGGGGTTCCATTTCTGATCGAACGCCGAATCGGTCTGGGCAAGGTGCTCTTATTTACGTCGGGGACATATTCCAGTTGGAACACCCTGGCCGGGAAGAACAGCAACATCAGCCTGTTCGACCGCATTCTCCGGCGATTGATCGAAGACACGATGCCCCAGCGGAATTTCGACACCAGCGAACCCATCGTGTTGCCCATCGAACCGGATCGGCGAATGCGGTACACGCTCACCCGGCCCTCTGGCGATGAAGAAGCCCTGACCGTGAAGCGCGCTCGGGGCGGATGTGTATGGCCTCGCCGTGCCGCAGGCGCTTCAGAGCGGGGCTTATCAAATCACCGCCAAACAGCCGAGCGGCGAAGGGCTGCCGAGTGCGGCGAGCGCTCAGCCCGCCGTGCGGTTTGCGGTCAACGGGCTGGCGGCGGAATCCGACCTCACGCTGTTGGGCCGCGAGGGTTTGGAAGAACGGCTCGGCGCGCCCGGCGAAAAGGGCCGGTGGCGCTGGATCGGTCCCGGCGAAAAGATTTCGCTCGAAGGGGCCCAAATTCGCGGCCGGGACTATTGGAAAACTCTAATCACGATCGTGCTGTGCGGATTGGTTTTGGAAATGCTCGTCCTCGCCTGGCCCGCGGTCAAACAGGACGTGACATCGGCGGCCGGCAAGGACTCCGCCGAACCAACCAAGGAGCAGGCCGCATGACGAACACCGGTTTCTCTCTCATGGATCAAATCACCCGCGCGCTCGGCTGGGCGCTCGGCTACGACGACGTCTCGCGGATCGAATCCTGGCGAATCACGTTCGGGGCGGAATGGGCCCAGGCCGGCCCCGCGTGGGTGCTGTTCGGCTGCCTGCTCTTCGGTTGGCTCGCGTTTTTCTTCTACCGCCGCTATCAGCGCCACGGCAAAACCAAATCGCGGATGCTGCTCGCCGGACTGCGGGGAGCGCTTCTGTGCCTGTTGTTCGTGATCCTCGCCGATCCGATCCTCGAGATCCAACTCGTCAACCAGCCCAAGCCGGTGCTCTGGGTGCTGTTCGACGGCACCGACAGCATGGCCATCGAAGACAAACTCCCCGAGCAAGGGCAGCGGGAACTCGCGAAGAGCGTCTCGCTGGAAATCCCGCCCGACAATTCTGGATCATCCGCCGGCCGCGGAAGGCGTATCATGCATCGCGGATGGACTACGTGCGGGCGTGGGTGAAAAAGAAAGACGATAACCTCCTAAAAAACCTCGCCGAGAAATATCGGCTGCGGGGCTATGTGTTGGACCGGGCCGACGGCGTGCGGGCGATTTCGCTCGGCCAAAATGAAGATGACTTCGACCCCGAAAAGACGCTCCCCGAACTGACGACCGCAGGGCAAGTCACGGCCCTGGGCACCGCGTTTGAGGATTTGGCCCTCAGGCATCAGACGGGCAATCTCGCGGGACTGCTGGTCGTCAGCGACTTCAACCGCAACGCCGGCCCGCTGCCCGAAGAGGCCGCGAAGAAGCTCAAAGTGCCCATCTTCGCCGTGGGCGTGGGGGCCAAGACCGCAGTCGATCTGGCTCTCGATCATCTCGAAGCCCCCGTCAAAATGAAAAAGGCCGAGGAATCGTCGCTGACGGTCACACTCCGCCATCAGGATCTCGAGGGCCAAAGTGTGCACATCCGCCTGACCGCTCGCAAGATCGACGCCGAGGAAAAAACCGAGCCGATCCTCGTCGGCGAGAAAGACATCACGCTCGCGGATAACAAAGTCTCGGTCGATTTTCCCTTCACACCCAAAGAGACGGGGCGGTTTCTGTTCTTCGCCGAGGCCGGCAAACTCGGCGCCGGCACCGACGAGCGCGGCTTCGCCCGGCTGGACCCGCTGGAAGGCGAAGTCGTCGATCAAAACAACTCCGCCGGGCGCGAAGTCACCATCATCGACGACTTCATGCGGCTCTTGTTCGTCGAGTACGAACCCACCTGGGAATGGCGGTTCGTGAAGGAAGTTTTCCACCGGGATGAACTGGTGGGACTGCGCGGGTTTCGCACGTTCCTCAGGTCCTCCGATCCGATCGTCCGCGAGAACAACGAACTTTTTGTGCCCAGCTTGACGTTGCCGCGAAGCGAGTTCTTTCAGAACGATGTGATCTTCCTGGGCGACATGCCGGCGGATGTGCTCTCCACGCGGTTTTGCGAGATGACGAAGGAGTTTGTCTCGGAATTCGGCGGCGGGCTGGTGGTGATGGCCGGGCCAAGGTTCGGTCCCGGGCAGCTGGCGAAAACGCCGCTCGCGGACATGCTGCCGGTGTTCGTCGATCCTGACGCCCGCCCCCGCGACGAGCGGGAGTTTCGTCTGGAACTCACCCCGATGGCGGCCTTGGCCCAATACGATTTCATGCAGCTCGGCCAGACGCCGGACGAGACCGCGATGGCCTGGGAGAACATGGGCCGCCTGCCCTGGTATCAGCCGGTGCAAAGCGTGGAGCCCTCTGCGACGACCGTGCTCGCCGAGCATCCGACCGACACCTGCATCAACGGCAAGACCAAACAGCCGCTGATCGCGATCCGGCAATACGGCCGCGGCGAAGTCATCTATATCGCCTTCGACGAAATGTGGCGGCTCCGCCGGCTCTACGGCGAAAAGTATTACCGGAACTTCTGGGGGCCTTTGATCAAACGGCTCGGCCTCAGCCATGCCCTCGGCCGGCAGAAGCGGTTCGTCACGCGGACCGACCGCAAGGAATACCAGGCCGACGATAAGGTGCTTCTCACCGTGGAAGCCTACGATGAGGATTTCAATCCGTTAAGCGAAGCCGAGGTCGAAAAACGCACCCAGCAGAAATCGCTGGAATACGAAATCCGCCTGCCGGGGCCGGGCTCTTCCACGTCCACTGTGAAGCAGCAAGCCCGCGTGTCGCTCTTGCGGCCCGGCGTGTTTGAGACGCGGATTCCTGTGTTTCAGGCGGGCGAATACAGCGTCCGCGTGCGGGATCCGATCACGGGCAAATACGCCGACCCGATCCATTTTCAAGTGACAAGCCTGTCCGCCGAAAGGAGAAGCGCCGTCCGCGACAGCACGGTGCAAAATCGGCTGGCGGATCTCACCGGCGGCCGGGCTTACGAACTGACCGACGTGAAGAACCTCCTCCAAGATTTTTCACCCCCGGCCCTCACCGAGCGGACGGTCGATATTCGCCCGCTGTGGAGCACCTGGCCTTGTTTTGCCCTGCTGATCGCCCTCATGCTGGGAGAATGGTGGGCCCGGAAGGTGATCAATCTCCCCTAAAAGGCGAGCGGGGGGCGTAAGCCCCCTGGTTGCTCGCAACGAAGAGACCGCTTCGAAATCCAAGTAAGACGTTTGGGACTAGAAACACATTCAAACGATATAAACGATCGGCGTAACCAGGGGGCTGACGCCCCCCGCTCGCCTAGGATAAAACGATGCTCGAAACTTTGCGATCGCGATTGAATCGGCTGCGACGCCGGCGGGCGATGGTTCGGAAGACGACCGCCTGGAGCGCGGTCGTCCTGGCCGTCTTGTGGCTGGTGGCGGCGGTGTTTGTGGTCGATCTGCTGTTGTTCATGGACATCCCGCAGCGGCTGGTGGCTTTGTGCCTTAGCGTTTTGATTGTCGGTTGGGCGTTTTGGCGCTATACCAAACCCTGGGTCGGCGTGAAGGAAGATCTGATCGATGTGGCCCTGTTGGTCGAGAAGCATCAGCACATCGACAGCGACCTCGTGGCCGCGCTTCAGTTTCAGGAAACCGAAGCCGCCGACTGGGGCTCGCCGCAGCTGGAGTCGGCGGTCATCAGCTACGTGGAAGAGTTCAGCCCGTCGCTGGACGTGTTCGAGGGCTTTACCTATCGCCGATTCAAACGCCGACTGGCCTGGCTCGCAGGCACGGTGGCGGTATTGATCGGAGCCGTCTTGATCTTTCCCGATTACGCCGAGGCGTTCGCGAACCGCATGCTCCTGGGGTCGATGCGGTATCCCACCGACACGCAGATCGAGCGCGTGGCCCTCAATGGGAAAACGGTCCTCGTCCAAGGCGGCGAACCGGTGACGATCACCTGCGCCTACGGGAGTCCCTTGGACTTTGAAGTCTTGGGTCAAGGCCAACTCCCGGAAAAAGGCCGCGTTCGCCTGCAAACCGAATCGCTGGAAAACGCCGTGGAGATCGAACTGAACCGAGGCGTCTCGGCCGAACCCGCGATGGCCACCGATCCCGCCGTGAAAAATCCAAGGATTCCAGGAACACAGTCGTCCGGTGCCTCGCGATCGGCTGAAATCGAAACTCCTGCAAACAAGACCGAAGGGCAGGCCGTCTATCACGGCCGATTGCCGCGGCTGGTGAATTCGGTGTCTTGCCTGGTGTATCTGGGCGACACGTGGACGGAACCCTTGGAAGTCAAAGTTATCCCGCTGCCGGTGGTCACGGTCACGCTCGATCCCCACCCGCCGAGCTATGCGGTCGCCGGGGAAAAGGAAGAAGCCGTCCGCGAAGGCACGCGCCAGATCGCGGTCGTGGAAGGCAGCAGCGTGACGGTCGATCTCAAGTCCACCAACAAGCCGCTGGCGAAAGCCGTGCTCACCGTCGACGAGAAAACCTACCCGCTCACCCGCCGGGATGAAAAAGGCCGGCGGTGGACATTGGCCGGCCCCGCTTCGCCGCTGCATGAAATCCGCCAGCCGCTCAGGTATCGGGTTCAGGTCGAAGATCAAGACGGCCTCGCCTTGGAGCAGCCGATCGAAGGCTACATCCGCATCCGCGCGGACCGCAACCCGCGGATCCAACCGCCCGAACTCGTCACGCAGCTCGTGCTCCCCAAGGCGAAACCGACGGTGGATTTTCATGTCTCGGACGATTTTGGCCTGTCCCGGCTGGCCGTCAAGGTGCAGGTGGTCCGCAAGGTTCCGCTCACCGAGGACGACCCCACGGACATGATGGACCAGGTCGATCACATCTCGCGGGACATGCTCATCGTGAAGCCCTCAGAGCAGCCCGAGCGCTCGCTGTCCGGGCGGTATGCGCTCGTCTTGGAAAGTTTCAAGCTCAGCCCCGGCGATGAACTCAAAGTGACGCTCGAAGCCTTCGATTACCGGGGGCCCTTCGAACCGCAATCCAGCATCAGCGAGCCGCTGGTGTTGAAAGTGACCGATGTTCAAGGCATCCTGATGGGGATGCGCAACACGGACGAACGTTCGGCTCAAAGCCTCGATCACATCATCGAAATCAGCAGTGGAGACACAAAATGAACACGTCACGAAGACTTATCTTGATGGCGTCCGTCGTTCTGTTGTTCGCGATCGGCCTGTTCGCCAAGCCGGTCTCGGCCCAGGTGGTCGATGGGGAGACGCTCAAACGCCGGCAGCAAAACCAGCAGCGGGCCCGCCGCATGGCCGGCGAACTGGTCGACAGCATCCTCCGCGTGCAGATTCGGCAGCTCGAGGAAAACGGCCTCCAGGAGATGCAGATCTACCGCGACATCAAAACCATGCAGGCCAACATCGGCGAACTCGTCAAAACCGAAATGACGCAGGTCGTCGAGCTTCTGGTCGAAGCCCAGGAAGCGAAAACGGAAGCGGTCCAGGAGAAAAAGTTCCTCGAAGCCCGCAAGCTCATCCGGCAGATCATCATCCAACTCGCGGTGGAACGGCAGAAGCTGCTCCGCCGATTGAAGACCGCCGAGATCGCCGAGCAGGTCCGCCGCTTGATTCGCCTGGAGACCGCGGCCTTGGGCACGACCAAGGCCTTGCCCGCCCAGACGCCGACCCGCCGGGAACAAGAGGCCCTCAAAACCATCGAGGACCAGCGGGACATCAACAAGCTGTTCTTGCAGCTGTTGGAAACGCTCACCGACGTGAGCCGCTGGGACGGGGCGATCGCCACGGGAGCGGCCAACGGCATCCGCATTCTCGCCGCCGCCGAGACGGGGGCGCACCTGGATGAAGCCGTCCGCACGTTGTCGGACACCGAATACACCTCGGCCGCGATCCATCAAACCAAAGCCATCAACGGCCTCAGCCAGCTCCTCAAAATCATCGAGCGGACGCAGGGTTTGATCGGAGCGGAACGGCAGGCGGCTCTCGACAAAATCCACGCCCTCCAAGACCGCCAGCACGACCTCCGCGAGAAAACCAAGACCACGAAGCTCACCGATCCCCCACAGCGGGAACTGATCGAAGAGCAAAACGCGATCCGCAAGGCCCTGGGCGAGTTGGCGGAGGAACTCACCGAACAGCCCCGCGCCGAGACGCATCTCGATCAGGCCAAAGCCGCCGCCGGGCAAGCGACGACGGAGATTTTCGACGGCGAAAAAGACCAGGCCGTCGCCGAGCAGAGCAAAGTTCTCGGGCATCTCGCGGCACTCGCGGAAGAACTCGAACGCATGTCCGACGTGGACAATTCCGACAAGAGTGCCGATGAATATGCGAAACAGGTCCAAGATCTGGAAGCCGCGAAAAAAGACGTCGCCGAAGCGAAAAAATTGCAAGACACCGCTGCCCAGAAGACAGCCGAATCCAAGCCCCAAGAAGCCGCCACGCCGGAAAAAGCGGTGGCGAAAAAAACCGAGGCTGCGGCCAAGGACCGCGACCTGCCGGAGGACGTGAAATCCCGCCTCGGCGAGGCCGAGGAAGCCGCGACCGCCGCCGCGAAAACTTTGGAAAACCCGCCGAAGAACGCCGAGCCTGAAGAAACAAAAGCCGCCCAGGAACAGGCCGTCGAGAAAGCCACCGATGCCCTGGAACGGGCGGCGGCGGAAATCGATGCGGCTCTCGCCGATGCCAAACGCCGCCAGGCCGCGGTGAAGATCGGCGAACTCGCCCGGGCGGCGGAGACCCTGGAGCGCGCCGCCGCGACCGAACGCGACATCGCCCAGGCCGCGAAGAAAGCCGCCGCGGAAGAAGGCCTCAAACCCGAAGAGGCAAAACATCTCGCCGAGCAGCAAAAAGACGTGGGCCAGATCGCCGAGAAGATCGCGAAGGGCGTCGAGCAGACGGCACCCAAGGCGAGCGATGCTTTGAAAGACGCGATGAAAGACACCGCCGCCGCGGAGAAAGCTCTCGAAACCGCGAAGAACGCTCCGGGCGAACAATCGAAGCCGTCGGCCAAAGACGCGTCGAAACAGGCCGAGAGCGCCGCGGACAAGCTGGCGAAAGCGGCGGCCGCGATTCGGAAGGAGATCGAAGACTCCGCCACCAAGCTCGCGGAACTCAGCGAAGAGCAACTCCAAGAGATCGGCGCAGCCCAGAAAGCGGTCGAGCAGGTTGCCGGCGAGCAGCCGGAGTCGATCGCCGATCGCCTGAAGCAACTCAAGGAAGCCCAGGACAAGGTCGGGGAAGCGGCGATGCTCCAGCAAAAAGCCGCGGGCCGGCCGGAAGCCGCGAACGCATTGGCGCTCGCCAAACAAGTCGCCGAGGCCGCGGAACATCAAGCCGCCGCGGACCAGGCGGCGAAGGATCTGGCGGAAGGCAAAGCGAACACGCCGCTCGATGCGACGGCCAAGCAGCAGGAAGTGGCCGACCTCGCCAAAGCCGCAAAAGAAGCCGCCGCCAAACGACCGGCCGCGAATAAAGAGAACGCGCCCGATAAACCCAATCCCGCCGATCCGAATGAAAATCAAAAACCTTCGGACGCGTTGGTGCAGGCGCTTCAAAAAGCCCAAGCCGCCGCCGCGGAAGCGGCCCGGCAGACGCTCGACGGCAACAGCAACCAAGCCGCCGCCGCCCGCCAGGAAGCTCAAGAGGCGCTTAAGAACGCCGGGCAACTCGCGACGGCGGAAGCTGAGAAATCCATGAAAGCCGCCCCCACGCAAAAACCCGACGCCGAGGCGCAACAACAAGTCGCCCAGGCCGCGAAAGAGGCGGGGGACAAAGCCATGAAAGACGCCCAGCCCGCGGCGGACACGTTAGAGCAAACCGCTGAGGCCGCGATCGATGCCGCCGCCCAGGCCGCGAAAGCGGACAACGCGGAAGCCACGAAAACGGCCCAAGAGCAAGCCGCCCAAGGCCTCAAACAAGCCGGCGAGCAGATCGCCCAGGCGATGAAAGCCCTCGCCGAAGAGGAAGCCGCCCAGCTCGCCCAGCAAGCCGCAAAGACAGGCGAAGTCGCCGCGAAGACGGCTCCGGTCGATCCGGGCGCGACGGCAGCCCTCAGGGAAGCTCAAAAAGCCGCCCGTCAAACCGCCGCCCAAGGTCAAAACACGACGCCGGCCCAGGCCGCCGGTGCGGAAGAAGCCGTTCAGAAAAACCTCGAACGCGCCGCCGCGAACCTGGCGGCCAAGGAACAGCAGGTTCGTAAAGACCAGGCGATCGCCGCGGGTCTCGCGGAACTGACTCGCCAACAGCAACAAGCCGCCCAGCAAATCGCCCAACAGCGAAATGCCTTGGAAAGCCAGCCGAACCAACAAGCCCCCGCCAATCCCACGGGCAACCCGCCCGCGGGCCAAGCCAATCCCGCCCAAACCAAACCGGCGTTGACGGAGGCCCAAAAGCAGGCGGCGAAAGCCTTGGCTCAAGCGACGAAAACCTTCGCCGAGGCCCAACGCGCCACAGGCCAGGGAGCCGCCGAGATCGCCAAGCAAACGGAAGTGGCGAACGTGCCCATCCGCGAAGCGCTGGAACTCGCATCCAACCTGCAACCCGCCAAACAGCCGCAGGCCGGACCGGCTCAGGCTGCCGAAGGACAACCCGGACAAAACCCACCCGCCCAAGGACAACCCGCCCAAGGACAACCCGGCCAAGGACAACCCGCCCAAGGACAACCCGGCCAAGGTCAACCCGGACAAGGACAACCCGGACAAGGGCAACCCGGACAAGGACAACCCGGACAAGGACAACCCGGACAAGGACAACCCGGACAAGGACAACCCGGACAAGGCCAGCCGGGACAAGGCAGCCGGGACAAGGACAACCCGGTCAAGGACAACTTGCGAATGCGGAACTCGGCACGGGCTTCGTTCCGAACTCGCCGGAACTCACCGCCCGGATGATGGCCGGGGCCGAAGCCTCCCAGATCGCGGCGATGCTGGCGAGTGCCTTGGGAACTCCCGGACAGGCTCAAGCCGGTCTGCCGGGACAAGCGGGGCAGCCGGGACAACCCGGTCAAGGACAAGGCGAAGGCCAAAGTCCGATGCCGCAACTCGGTTCCACCTCGGCGACGGCCCAAGGCGGCGGCACATCACGCGGCGGGAACTTCGCCGAGAACGACGGCCTCAAAGACGGCCCGCTCGAGTCCACGCCGACCGAAGGCTCCCTGGGCGATAGCCGCACGGCGAACGCCGGCCCGAGACAAGACGAGACCGGGCAGCGGCGATTCCGCCGGGATGCCTGGTTCGCCAAGCTTCCGCCGAACCTCCGCAACGCCATCCGCGCCAACGCCCAACAAGAAGCCCCCCGGGCTTATCAAGAACGTTTGAAACGCTACTTTGAAAGCATCGAGTAAAAGTCCAAATTGGTCCGTTGTCCGTTGCAAGGCGAGCGGGGGGTGTCAGCCCCCCGGTCATGTGGAACGCTCAAGAAGGTCCACATGCGGAACCATTCGTGAGTCACCGGCCCGCTGACGCAGGCCGCTCGCCTGAATTACTTACAGAACCCTCTGGAATTCCACCATGACCGACCACCCGCAGACCGTTTCTCCGTCCCAAGACGACCTGGCCGCCGTGCAGCGCTGCGAGCAGGCTTACAACCGGATTCGCGATGAGCTATCGAAAGTCATCGTGGGCCAGGATGAAGTCATCGAACAAGTGCTGATCGCGATCTTCTCGCGGGGGCATGCCCTGTTGGAAGGCGTGCCGGGGCTGGCGAAGACGCTCTTAATCAGTTCCATCGCCCAGTCGCTGCACTTGACGTTCAAACGCATCCAGTTCACGCCCGACCTGATGCCCAGCGACGTCACCGGGACGGAGATCATTCAGGAAAACCTCGACACGGGCCGGCGGGAATACACGTTTCTCCCCGGGCCGATCTTCGCCAACCTGCTTCTGGCCGATGAGATCAACCGCACGCCGCCCAAAACGCAGGCGGCCATGCTCGAAGCCATGCAGGAACGGCAAGTCTCGGCCGGCGGGACGATCCACCAGGTGCCCAGCCCCTTCTTCGTCCTCGCCACGCAAAACCCCTTGGAGCAGGAAGGCACTTATCCGCTCCCCGAAGCGCAGCTCGACCGGTTTCTGCTCTATATCAAAGTCGATTACCCCTCCGGCGCGGAGGAATGGGAAATCGCCCGCCGGGTGACCACGGGCGACATGGGCCAGATCTCCGCGATTATGACCGGCGATGAAATCGTGGGCTACCAGGAACTCGTCAAGCGGGTCCCGGTGAGCGATCAGGTGCTGGGCTATGCGTGGGCGCTCGTCAGAGCCTCCCGCCCGGGCACCGTGGAGGCTCCGGCCTTTATCAACCAGTGGGCGAGTTGGGGAGCCGGTCCGCGGGGCGTGTTAACGCTTGTGTCGTGTGCCAAAGCCCGGGCGATTCTCTACGGGCGTTATCATGCCACCGTTCAGGATGTCCGGGCCGTCGCCAAGCCCGCCCTCCGGCACCGCATCGCAGGCAACTACGCGGCCCAGGCCGCCGACGTCAACAGCGAACGCCTGATCGAAATGCTCATGGAAGCCATCCCCGCGGATAAGAAGTACGAAAAGCCCGCGGCGTGAGGAAGAAGACGGGGAGATTGGGAGACGGGGAGAAAGGGAGATTCAGTAGTTCCAGATTACAGAAAAAGGACCGAAGGTCCGGCTCTATGTCAGCCCTGGGGAACCGGAACGAACAAAATGCACAAGCCCCAACGGGGCGGTCCTCCACCTTTTGGTGCTCATGACGCCGGGACGGTTGCACCACAATAATACGAAATTTGGAACGACTGAGATTGGGAGACGGCCTTGGGGGGGGATCGATTGGCTATTCGGATTGGCCGAGGACTTGGATGGTTTCTGTTTCTTTCTCGTTCAGCGGGCGAACGTTGTAACGGCCGGGGTCGAGTTTGACCGGCCGGCCGGTGCGTTCGCGGAGAACCGTTTCCAATTTCTCCGGGGTGAGTTCGCCGGGCGGGACGTGGATGACTTCGCATTGGGAGGGATCGAACGGGACGTTTTCGTTTTGGCCGTAACAAGGCGGAGGAAGATAAATCGCACCGGTGGCGAAATCGACGGCGAACGCGATCACGCCCGGCACGAAAAACAACAACAATCCCACGCCGTCGAGCACCGCGATGGCGGGATCGATCCGCCCGGACGGTTGGCCCCGGCGTTCGGGATGGAGGAGCGTCCCACAACCCAGCGACTGGCACAACACGGCGAAAAGCGTCAACGCAATGACAGCCCGCTTGAGGAACCCAAACCACGAAGACATCACCATGAGAGAAACCCTCCATCAAGCGATCGAGAAGGGGGGAATGTTTGCACAAGAGACGTGACCCAGAGAGAATTGAGCCGCGGACATTACTCGCGGATTTCAATTCCGACAACCCCAACCCGCTGGGAGATGGGGAGATCGGGAGGAGGAAAGACCGGGAG
The DNA here is from genome assembly GCA_963815195.1 of uncultured Planctomycetaceae bacterium. Taxonomy (GTDB): domain Bacteria; phylum Planctomycetota; class Planctomycetia; order Planctomycetales; family Planctomycetaceae; genus CAWAVN01. Next base: position 237,789 of record CAWFGE010000019.1, on the reverse strand, counting down.
ATTCCGCACGAAGGGGAATCCGGCGGCTTCCAACCTTTCCCAACTTTTCGTCTTTGACCCAATTTGAGACTCGAACATGGCCAATAGTGTTTTATCCCGTTATTTGAATCCCGAAGTTTTGAGCCGGGTGGCGGATCGGCCCGTCGATCCGCGGGGCCTGGTGATGGGCAATCTCGCCGGGGCGCACAAATCGCCCCTGGCCGGGTTCGCCGTCGAGTTCGCCGGGCATCGCGAGTATGTGTGGGGCGATGATCCCAAGCACATCGACTGGCGGCTATATTTCACGCGGGACAAATACTTCATCAAGCAGTACGAGATGGAGACGAACTTCGTCTGCCATCTGCTGTTGGATGTGAGCGCCTCGATGCGCTACGGCGACGAAGCCGAGCAGAAGCTGCTTTACGCCGCGCAGCTTGCGACGACGCTGGGCTATTCCATCATTCGGCAGAACGACAAAGTCTCCCTGGCCACGTTCGATGACCGCGTGCGCGGTTTCGTCGCGCCCTCGAACTCGATGGCCCAGGTGCACCGCATGACCGAGCACCTGGGCGAAATCCAGCCGGTGGAAAAAACCAACATGGCCGACTGCCTGATGGAACTTGCCGGCCGCACCCGCCGCCGGGAAATCGTGATGGTCTTCAGCGATTTCTTCACCGACCTGGAGGCCCTCGAACCGGCGCTCCAGCGGATGCGCTACAACCAGCACGAAGTCGTGCTGTTTCATGTGCTGCATCACGATGAGCTGTATTTCGAGTTCGATGGCATGGTGAAGTTTCTGGGCCTGGAAATCGATGAGGAATTCCTGTCCCAAAGCGAAGACATCCGCGCGGGCTATTTGAGGGCCTTAAAAAACTTCAACCAGAAATTCGACGAGCTTTGCCAGCGAAACCGCATCGAGCGCGTGGAAGTGGACACCCGCCGGAACATGGCCGAGGTGCTCATCGATTACCTCAACCAAAAAACCCGCCTCCGCCGCGCGCGGTAGGGTTTGCGTCCTGGTCTCCGATTACGGGGGATCGTAGCCGCCCGGATGGAAAGGATGGCAGCGGAGGATTCGGCGAATGCCCCGCCAGCTTCCCGAGATCGCCCCGTGCTTTTCGACAGCTTCGATGAAGTAATGGCTGCACGTCGGGCGGAATCGGCATTGCCCGCCGAGAAACGGGCTGAGAAAAAACTGATACAGCCGCACCAGCCCGATCAAAAAGAGCGCGGGCGATCGCCGGGGAGTTTGAGCCATTTCATCGCGGTTGGCTCCTGGGCGGATAGTTTTCCGCAGGTTCGCCCAACCGCCGATCCAATCGGCGGCCCAACCTTTCGAGCGATGCGCGGTAATCCGCGAGCGCCGCCCCGGAGTCCTGGCGGGGAATCAGCACCAAGTCCAAGCCGGCGGGCAGTTCGTGCTGCGACAATCGAAACGCTTCCCGCAACAGCCGTTTGAGCCGCGCCCGCCGGACGGCGTTGCCGTGCTTCTTGGAGACGCTGAGCCCAAACCGGGTGACGCCCAGATCGTTCCGCAAACCGAACACGAGCAGATGCTCGTCCCCCACCCGCTGCTTGTGATCGTAAATCCGCGCAAACTCCCGCGAACTGCGAATTCGCTGCGCCTTCGAGATTTTGTAGCGGACGACGGGTTCGGTCACTGGAAGATTCCACAAGATAAATCACGCGGACGGCGGTTCGTCGGAGTTGCCGGGATTCGCAGACGCTTGTCCTCCCTCCTGTTCGCCGGGTTGACTTGATTCGGACACGCCGGGGGCCGGGTTCGGTTCGGCGAGTTTGGAGTTTTTGCCTTTCAAATACCAGAGCGGATCGTTGGGTGTCGTGGAGGGCAAAGGCTTTCGGGCTTGCCGGCGGACCCGCGCTCCCCAGAGAATCACCAGAATCAACAGCGAGACAATCGCCACCGTCACCGCGATCAAGAGGTAAATCGCGATCGTCACGAGCCGCTCTGGTTCGCCGGCGTCGGGTTCCCGAAACTCCTGCTGGGCCGGCGTCGGCTCCGGCGGCACATCCGCCTTCGCGACCGGCACGCTTCCGCCGAGGGCCAACAGGATCAATCCCCAAGCCAGCCAGCGTCGCCCAATTGGAAATGCTTGTTGTCCTTCCATCTCAGTAACCATAGCATCAAAGTGGCTTGGGAATTCTACCGGGTTTGCGGGGCGTTCCCCATTGTTCGCAATCGCCCGGGAGTGGGTCAACCGGCTTCTCGTTGCCGGATTTAAGATTTCGTGCTTCGGATTTTAACCGAAAAACGCGCCGAATTGTGCGCGCAGGATTCAGCCCGTCGCAAGTTTCTCCCGTCCCCAATGAGAAATTCCCTCCGCAGGCCGGCGGCTTCGGACGGACCTGAAAGCTCAGGACATCAGAAGCCGCTGGCCTGCGGAGGGAACCGTCCCCCCTGGCGGCGGAAAGCCGGTGCGGTGTCTCGCAAGAGAAGTCCGCACGGTTGGCCGACCGCCGCACGCGATTACTGCGCGTGTCTGCCTGAAAGTGAGTTGGAGGGAGTTTCGGATTGCGGCCCGAACATCAGGGACCGACGGGCGGGGCTCCCGCAGCGGGCGGTGGCGGGGCCACCGCGTTTGGATTGATCCCTTGATTGATGGCTTGTTGCCTGAGCCGGTAGTTCTCGTGCTCTTCGACTTCTTTCGTCAGCACGAATTCCGGGCCGTGGGGGAAGTATTGCACATCGTCCAGGAGGTAATAGGCCGAGGGAAGCGTTTGACCGCCGACAGTGGTTTGGCAGCCCGTAGCGAGTACCGCCACGCCCAGTCCCCCGGCGAGGGCGGCCGCTTGCGACCAGCGGGTGAATTTTTTGCGATCCATGAGAGAGACACCCCTCGTCCCGGTGTGGATGAACTAGACGCGTGTTCGTGCGTCTCGATTGAACAAGACGACGACGGCGTGGTTGGCACGGACTGCCGTGGTTTTGACGATCAGGATCCGCCGCACCATAAGTATCGACCGGGAGAACCGGAATCTTCGATAGAACCGCCAAAAAGTGCGGGATTGTTGCGGGAGAGGCCTTCCCGTGGACATCCGAAACACGAAAATCCGAGGTTTCGATTGCGAGATTCGGATTTTGGGTTTTCCAAGACGGGCGTCGTCGAACAAAATCGCGGATTACCATTTGACTCTCGTTTTTTCGCTCCCCTATAATCTTTCAGAGGGCGGTGTCCTCAAGCGCTGATGGTGTTTGATGAACGCCGTCGCATCAGCCTGTCTTAATCCGAACCTTTTTCCATTCCCTTGGGAAATTCCCCTTCCCGCGGGAATATTCGGTGATTTTTGGTGTAAAGTCTGGTATAGTCAGATTTTGCCGAAGCACTTCCAACCGGGTTCCCACGATTTCACCCAAGTCCACCCAAGATTGTCATCCTGATGACCACCCTCAGCAAGATCCTGGCACTTTTCATCACGGCGGCGAGCTTTGCGTTTCTCGGATTTGTGATGGTGTCCCTCGTCGCCGGCCCGAACTGGGAAGGCATGACCCACGAGTTCGACAACTACACCTTCGAAAACTCCGGCGGCGAAAATCCCGAGTGGTCGGCAAAAGTCCGGGACGACCAGCAGCCGGCCGGCGGCGCCGACAAGGCGCTCCCCCCCAAAATCGTCGATGTGCTCAACGACATCCAAACCCGCCAGCAGCAGCGGATCGCGCTATTGGAGCAAGGGGATCAGGCGAAGAGCATCGTGGGGATCGAAGGCTTCGAGTTTTCCATCAACGATCCCAACGAAGGCATCAAAGCCCTGATTCTGCAGGACATTCGGGCGCTCAAGCAATACCGCCAGCGGTTGGAAGAGGAACTCGCCAACCTCAGCGCGGCTTTGGTGCAGACGACGCAGGAGGTCAGCCAGAAAGCCCGCGACGCCGAGTTGAAATTCGCGTCGGCGGAAGAGCGGCGGGAAGACATCTACCGCTTGCGGAATTACGTGGCCGAGTCCGACGCCGATCGGTTCCGGTCCGTGGAACATCAGAAAAAACTGCGGGACACCTGGGAGCGGTATCAGGGCGTGATCGCGCGGTTGAAAGAGCGAAACCAGCAGCTTCGCGGGCTCGTCAGCGCAGGAAGCGCTCGAACTATGAAGAACCCGAACCGGTCCCGGCGACGCAAACTGGAACCGGCTCGTAAGCCGCAGCGGACCACCGTCAAAAGCCCACTCGTGCGGGTTCGGATACAACAACGGCAAACACTTCCAATCTTTAATTGTTTGGAGACCTGAGGATGACTTTCGTCGGCAAAGTCCTGGTGATTGTGCAAGTGATTTTGAGTCTATGTTTCATGGCGTTCGCCGGGGCGGTGTATACCGTCCAACAGGACTGGAAGACGGCCTACGACCAGAAAGTCGCGGACCTCCAGAGCAGGGAACAGGACATCGCCCAAAAGGACGAGGAAATCTCGCTCCTCAACAAGGACCTGGCGGCGACGCAGTCGATCCAGCAGGACATCGAGGGCTACATCGCCAATATCGACACGTTTGCGGGTCATATCGAGGACAAAGGCATGCGGACGCAGCTCGCGGCCCTCGCCACGCGGGCGGAAATTGCGGAAACGAAAGCCGCCAACCTGGAGCGGCAGCTCGCGGCCAAAGAGAAGGAACTCATGGAATCCGACGACAACTTCAACCGCGAAAAAATTAAAAACGAATACGCCGAGAAGGAATCCAAGGAACGCGCCGAGGAAGCGATCAAGCTCAAAGAAACCAACAAGAACTTGAACAAACAGGTCGCGGGCCTCCAGGATGAAGTCTTCACCCTGAAGGACGAGTTGTTCAACAACGAGACCGCGGCCCGCAGCATGAACACCAAGCACAAGGGCTTGCTCCAGCACGTGGCCTATTTGCAGGAAGTCATTCGCAAAGAAGGTATCAACGAAGAGGAAGCCTTGGCCAAGGACGAACCGCCGCCGCTGGTGCGGGGCCTCGTCTTTAACACCAAAACCCCCCAGCGGACGGGCGGCAACGAGCTTGTGGAAATCTCCATCGGCAGCGACGACGGGCTTTCTCTAGGCCACGAACTCGACATCTATCGCACCACGAACGGAGGCCAATATCTTGGCCGGATGCAGTTAGTCTATGTTCAGGCGGACCGCGCCGTCGGCAAGGTGATCCAAAAATCGAAAAACGGCATCATTCAGCGGGGAGATTATGTCACCACGAAAATCTAAAGCGAAAAAGCCCAAAGCCACCAAAACCACCAAAACCAAAAAAGCCAAAGGCGGATCCTCTTCCGACAAACCGCCTCTCGACGCCTACACCGCCCTGTTGATGGCCGGCTTTCTGGCCGTCGTCACAGGCTGTGCCCTGCTCACGGTCGAACTCTCCAAATACAACTGGCAGGCCGCCAATTGACGCGCAGTTTTCCGTAAGGGCGGCTTCGGGCCGCCGGCAAGAAACAACGGCCCATCGTTGGGCCGTTGTTTCTTGCGCAGCGCGGAATCTCGCGCGTATCGGCTTGCACTTTTCCGTCGCCGGGCATTATTCCTCGGCTTTGAGGCACATCAGGCGGTGGAAGGTGCGGAGATACAACCGGCCGCCCGCGACGGCGGGCGTGGCGTGGCTGGGATCGCCCAGGTCGTTCTCGGCGAGCTTTTCAAACTTGGGCGACGCCGCGATCACAACGCATTTGCCCTCTTCGCTCATGATGTAGATTCTGCCGTCGACGACGACCGTCGAGCCGCTGTAATTGCCGCCCACGCGCTTGGTCCAGATGTTCTTGCCCGTCTTGAGCTCCACGCAACTCACCACGCCGTTGTCGTTCCACAGGTAGAGATGCCCTTCGTAAATCACCGGCGTGGGGACGTAGGGCAGGATGCGTTCGCGCTCGTAAACAATCCGCGGCTCGCCCGCGGCTTCGTTGGCGTTGGGATTGACCGCGATCAACAGTTTGCCCACGCCTCCGCCTCCGCAGGACGCGATGATCAGATCGTCGCCCGCCACCGGAGACGCCACGGTGCGGAGCGGAAACTCCCCCGTCATCCAGTTCATCTTCCCCGTGTACGGGTCCAGGCTGGTCACGCCCATCGCGCCGCTGACGCAGATCAACTGCGGTTTTTGGCCCTCCTTTTGGTAGATCATCGGCGTCGCGTACGAAGTCCGCCGCACATCCCGCAGCGTGCTCCACACGGTTTTGCCGGTCTTGGCCTCCAAGGCGATGATGGAGTTCGGCCCATTTGATCGTTGGCCATAATCACCATCCCCTCGAACACCATCGGCGACACGCCTTGCCCGTGCTGGCTGACGAACGGCCCCAGATTCCGCCGCCAGACGAGCCGGCCGTCAAAATCCCACGCCGCCAACGTGTAGCGTTCCTCATCGGCGAAGGCGACGTACACCCGCTCGCCGTCGGTCGCGGGCGTGCTCGAGGCCCAACTGCTTTTGTTGTGCTTATGGCTCTTGTTGTAGCCCACCGCCTGAGACCAGATTTCCTTCCCGGTCGAGGCGTCCAGGGCGTACAAGTACCGCACCGCCCCATCGTCGACGGCGGTGGTCACGAACAACCGATTGCCATAAATCACCGGGGACGAATGCCCGAGGCCGGGCAGCTCGATGTTCCATTCGTAATCGCCGGGGCTCCAGGTGACGGGAATCCCCTCCTGTCCGCTGACGCCGTTGCCGTTGTCGCCGCGGAAGCGAGTCCAATTCTCCGCCTGGGCGGACCCGGCGAAGAGGAACAAGGCCAGAAGAAACGTGAATCGGCGAAAGTTCGCAAAGCAAATTGTGGGCATCGGAGGCAATCTTTCGTATGATAAGAGTGTGACGGAATTCCTCTTCAGATCAAAACATCCCCATTCACCGGCCGGGCGGCAAAACACTAGAATGCAAAAAGGGCGGGCCAAGTGCAAGAGTACCGCGCCGGGGCGCGTCCTTGCAGATTCCGATTTGCGTCCGATATGCTTTCCCTGACCCCTGACCTTGGTTTCCTGTCCTTTTTCTTATCCCCTTGGCGGTAATGCCCACAGATTCCTCCTCCATTTCTTCCGAAGACTGGGATCGCCCGGCGTATTTGCTCATCCGCGACGGGTCCTCCTGGCGGGATGTGTTCCGCCTGATGCCCGGCAAGGTCACCACCGTCGGCCGTGCGCCGACGAACCGCATCGTGCTCTCCGACGAAGTCTGCAGCCGGAACCACTGCGAGATTCTTCAAAACGGCCCCCACTGGACGCTCCGCGACCTGGGCAGCCGAAACGGAACCCTCGTCAGCGGCGAACCGGTCACCTCGGATTGGGAACTCGAGGACGGCGAGATCATCCAGATCGGCGAATGCGAGATCGGCTTCACCTACGACATCTCCAAACCGTTCCGCCCGTTTGTCGAAAGCAGCGAGCGGGAAATGCTGGACCGCCCCACCGACACGGCGACCGATATTTCCATCATCTCGCCCAACGCCGAGGGCGGCTCGAGCGCGGAGATCATCCACCGCACCCGCAAATCCCGCTTCCGCGACGCCTCGGCGGACGAACTCGTCGGACGCGAACGCATCAGCCGGGAACTGGCGAGCCTGTACCGCCTGGCCCTCGAGATGGGCAACGCCTCCGATTCGCGGGCCCTCGCGCGGATGGTGCTCACGGGCCTGTTTGCCGCGACGCCGGCGGACATCGGGGCGATTCTGCTGTTGCACGAGCCCTCCCAAGGCACGCCCACGCCCGACCAGCTATATCAAGCCGTGTACCGGGCGGAGACCGACTCGGCCTACGAGCAGGTTTCGGAATACCTTTCCAAAATTGTCCTCGATCGCCGCGAAGCCGTGCTTGCCCGCGACATCACCGACGATTCCAAACTGTCCAACCGCGAAAGCCTGGAAGAGATTCGCGTGCAGAGCGTGATTTGCGCTCCCATCCGCAACAACGACACGCTCCACGGCCTCGTGCATTTGTATTCGACCGATCCCGAAAAGCCGCTCAAGCCGGACGATCTGGAGTTCACGCTCGCGGTCGCCGATCAGATGGCGGTCGTGCTCCAACATTTCATCGAGCGGGAATCGCTGGCCGACGGCCTGTGCGCGCGACCGACGAGAACAAAACCCTCCGCCGGCAGTTGGAGCTCGACGGCGAGCTGGTGGGTGAAAGCCGGCCCATCCAGCAGCTGCGGGAAACGATCCGCCGCATCGCCCCCACCGACGCCACCGCACTCATTCGCGGGGAAAGCGGCGTCGGGAAAGAACTGGTGGCCCGGGCGATTCACTTCAACAGCGACCGCCGCGACGGGCCGTTCGTGTGCATGAACTGCGCCGCCCTCAGCGAGAGCCTCTTGGAAAGCGAGCTCTTCGGGCACGAGAAAGGTTCCTTCACCGGGGCGACCAGCCGCAAGTCCGGCAAGTTCGAGCAGGCCCACAAGGGCACCTTGTTCCTCGATGAAGTCGGCGAGATGAGCCAGGCGATCCAGGCGAAGTTCCTCAGGGTTTTGGAAGGGCATCCCTTCGAGCGCGTGGGCGGGAGCACGCCGATTTCCGTCAATGTCCGCGTCGTCGCCGCCACCAACCGCGATCTCGAAGAAGCCGTGGGCCAGGGCACGTTCCGCAAAGACCTTTACTTCCGCCTGCACGTCGTGGAGTTGGTCGTGGTGCCGCTCAGGGAGCGCCGCTCGGACATCCCGCTGCTCGCGAAACATTTCCTCGAGCGCTCCGCCCAAAAGACGAACCGCCCGATCACGGGCTTCAGCCGGGGGTGCTCGAATCGCTGCTCCATTACAACTGGCCGGGCAACGTCCGCGAGCTGCAAAACGTCATCGAGCGGTCGGTGATTCTCTGCCAGGCCAATGAGGTCACGGCGGGAGACATTCAGCTCTCGACATTGCGGGCCGAAAAGCCCGACCAGCCCGACATGACCACACCCGCCGGCTACCGCGAGGTGAGCCTGGAAGCTCTCGAGCGAGAGCACATCCTGGCCACGCTGGATTGGACCGATTGGAACAAGTCCCGCGCCGCCCAGATCCTGGGCATCGAACGCTCCACGTTGGACCGCAAGCTCAAACGCTACCGCATGCGCCGCCCGCGCCCGTCCCGCCCGGTGGATTGAAGAAGGGAAATCGGCGAGCCGGTTCCGCCGTCTATCCTTCCTCTTTCGAGAGCATCACACGGACTCGGCCGCGGCCGATGACTTCGATGACTTTCACTTCATAGCCTCTCCAGGAACACGCATCGCCCACGGCGGGGAGGTGTTCGAGTTCTTCGTGCATCATGCCCGCCACGGTCACGAAATCCTCTTCGTCCGAATCGTATTCGATCCCCAGCCGTTTGCACAAATACCTAAGCGTCGTGATGCCCTCGACATGATACTTGCCGGGGCTGACTTCCAGCACGGGCTCGCGTTCGAGCAGCCTGCGGGCCCGGCTGGGCTGGGCCATCAACACGGTGTCCAGAATGTCCTCCGCCAGGACGATGCCGATGGTCTCGCCGTATTCGTTGACCACCGCCCCCATGCCCGAAAACTGCTCGCGGAGGAGTTGCAGGGTAAACGCCAAGTCCGCGCACCAGGGCACGTAGGGCACCGACTCGGCGGCTTCTTCCAGGTGCGTTTCGGGGACATGGCTGAAACTCGTCAAAGGCACGGCGGCGGTGATCTCGTCCGACTGGGGCGCATAGATCGCGACATAATCGCCGGGCGGGACTTCGCCGTGGAACTCGGACAAGCTCAGGGGGGACTTCGCCGAGAAATACGTGCCCCGCGGCCGCATGACTTCCTCCACCGTGATCTCGGAGAGATCGAGGATGTTGTGCAGAAGCTGGCGTTCCTGCCGGACCACGTCCGCGCTGAGTTTGGACGCTTCGACCGCCCGTTCCAAGTCGTCCGCGTCGAGATAGGGTTCGCGTTTGATCTGGGGCCAAAACGTCCGCCGGGCCGCCCGCGTGAGCCGGTCGAGCTTCGGCAGCAGGGGATCCAAGACCCGGACCGCCGCCGCCAGCGGCCAGCCTACGGCCTTCGCCCACCGCCGGCGAAACACGACGGCGAAACTTTTCGGGAGCACCTCGCCCAGGAGAATGATCCCGAACACGCTCACCAGGCTAAACGCCCCCGCCGCGGCGTTCTGGCCGGAATTGGCCAACTGATGGGCGACGATGACGCTCACCGCGAAATAGGTGAGGTTGATGATGAGGTTCCAGAACAAAATCGCGCTGAGCAGGCGGTCGGGCTGGCTCAAGAGTTGAGCCACGATCCGCTCGCGAGCCGGGCCCATGCGGAACGCCCGCAGTTCGTCGTGCGACAGAAAAAACAGCGCCGTTTCGCACGATGAAAAAAACGCGGACCCCAGCATCAACAGGCACATGGTCAGCATCCAATGCGCCTCGCCCGCCATCAATTGCAAAAACTCGCTCATCCTGAAACGTCAAAAGGTTAGCCGCGATCGAGGGTCGTGCGGCCGAGGGCCATATCGAATTCGCTGACGGCGGGGACCAGCATGGCGATGACCGGGAACCCGTAGGCGGTCACAATCACCAGGCAGACCCCCAGATAATGCCCGAGCAAAAACGACGTAATCGCATAGAACGTCAAGAAAGGCAGCGTGAACGCGGAGATCGTCAAAGCCACGGACGGAATTTTGTGCCGCAGGGAAGTATAGAGCGCGATGCTTCCCGCGCCGATGAAGATGATAAAACTCTGGAACTGCAGGACAAACGAGGAACTCGCTTCCACGAGCAGCATCATAAAGATAAAAATGCCGATGAACAGAAAGAAAATCGTGCCCAGGCTGTTGGCGATGGCGGAGCGGGAGTTGTCGAAGCTCAAGCCCGCATGCAGGCCGAGCGCCCCCACGAACGCCACGAGCGTGAGAAAGCCGGCGAAGAGGAACGTCATCTGCTCCAAGGTCAAATAGCCGCGGTAGGCGAACCAGCCGATCATCAAGAGGGGCACGATGATGAGTTCCTTGGTGTTATAGAGCACGCCGCCCAGTTTCCCGAACACGAATTCCGGCGCGGTGATGTCGGTGACCAGCAGGAGTTCCAGGGTTTTGCCGTCGCGTTCGGTGGTGAGGGACGTGACCGCTTGGGCGTTGATGAGCATCAAGCTGATGATCGTGAGCGCGATAAACGCAAACGCGGGGGCCGAGACCATCCCCAGGATTTTGTCGGCGGACTCGGCACCCGCCGCGGTCGTTTCCGCGAGCGACGACAGCACAAACCCCGCGAGCACCAGATAGGCGAGCTTGATGAAAATGACTTTCCGCCCGTAGGCCCGCGTGCGGATTTCCCGCCAGAGCACGGGGTTCGCCCACACGTTGCGCGTGCGGGTTTTGCGGACCTGGGCCTCGTCGCCGGCGGCTTCGTCCTCGGACTTCATCTCGGTCTGGGTGTAGATGAACCGCGACGGATTCCACACCCGCAGCCGGGCGATGGTCGTCAGGTTCAACGCAATCCCCAACCCCAGCATCGCCAGCACCGGAGCCAGCGCGGTCACATGCACCGGTTCCAACCCCGTATATTGCGACAGCGGATTGAGGACGGCCATCAATGCGTCGTATGGATCAAAAACGCCCAGCCATCGCCCGACGGTGGTTTCGCTGCCGGCGAGCAGGATCGCCGACTTGAGGATTCCCAAATACAGGACCAACCCCAACACGCCCACCGCGAGCGTCTGGAAGGTTTTCTCCCGCCAGAAGGCGACCAACGCTCCCCAACTCCCGGCGGCGAACGCCGTGGCCGCACAGAGGGCGACCGCCCAGAGGATTTGGCTTAACGTCACGCCCCCAAACGCATGCACCAGAACAAACGCCGGGACCGAGACGGCGATCAGCACCCCGACGTTGAGCAGGCTCGCCCAGAGTTTGCCCAGGACGAGTTCGCGGTCCTGCATGTCGGTCATCAACAAGAGAATCAGCGTCCGGCGGTCTTTTTCCTGGGCGATGTTTCCCGCCGTGAACAACATCGCAAAAAACAAAACCAGCGAGAGCTGCACGAGCGAGAACACCTGAAACACCAGGTTCCCGAAGCGGGCGAGCGCCCCCACGCTCCGCACCTGCTGCCAGCCGAACGTCACTTGCCCCGCCGTGTACATCAAAACCAAAAGCGCCGCGATATAACCCGACCGCAGCAGAAAATGCCGCAATTGCCGGGGCGTGGTCAGAGTTTCGCGTTGAAATATCGGACCGGCAAACACCGGAACCTCCTGGATGAGGATATTCGAGCAAGGTTCTTGCTGGAAGGCGGATTATAGAGGTTGACCGAAGGCGTTGCCATCCTCAATCCGCCATCGTGGCTTCTCGCTGGGGTGCATTTCTCTCAATGCATCTTTTGCGCGGCTCACAGCGTGCTCGTAATCTTCTCTCAGAGGCTCGACAAGAATTGCTTCGAGCTGCGAATCAAGATCAAAAGAGGACTAAAGCTTCTGCGTTACTCAGAGTTAAAGAAGTCTTTTTTGTCACGACAGCTTCGAACCACCTTCAATCCGCAACGCCGTAGCGGATGATGCACCACAGGGCTTTGACGCCGTCCCGCCAGCCGATCTTCTTGCCCTGCTCGTAAGTCCGCCCGGAATAGCTGACGGACATTTCGAAAACCCGGAACCGCCGGCGGGCGATGCGGGCGGTGATTTCCGGTTCGAAGCCGAAGCGGTTCTGCTTGAGCCGGGGCGTGACATCGTCGATCACCTGCCGGCGGAAAACTTTGTAGCAGGTTTCCATGTCCGTCAGGTTCAGATTGGTGAAGCAGTTGGACAACGTCGTTAAAACCTTGTTGCCCAGGTAATGCCAGAAATACAGCACCCGGTGCGGCTGGTCGCCCAGAAATCGGCTGCCGTAAACCACGTCGGCTTTGTTCTCGATGATGGGCTGAAGCAGCCGCGGAAATTCGGAGGGATCGTATTCCAAGTCGGCGTCTTGAATAATCACCACATCGCCGCCGACATGTTCAAAGCCCGTCCGGAGGGCCGCCCCCTTGCCGCGGTTGACTTCGTGAAAGGCGGTGACGATGTGGTTCATCTCGTCGGCCTGGTCGGCGACATCGGCGGCGATTTGCTGCATCAGTTCGCGGGATTTGTCCTGGCTGCAATCATCGACCAGCACGATCTCCTTGCGGATCGGCACCGCCCGCACCCGCTCGACGATTTCCCGCAGCGTCTTTTCCTCGTTGTAGATGGGAATCACCACCGAGAGCAGCATATCGGAGGGGATGGAATAAAACCCCAACTGCCGGCACGCCGCCGCTCCCAGCATGCGTTCCAACATTTGATGCCAGGCGGGAGAGTAGGGCGGTTCCTGATCGATCACGGAATTCTGTTGTGAAGCTAAAGGGTTCATGGGCGACAAATGAACGAGAGGATTCTGAGGGCCAAAGGCCCGGCCCTATGTCAGCCCAGACATCTGAGGTTTTTTCAAGTGGGTTTCAGGTGGTTTCTGTTGTTGTTTCCAATAAATTCCAGACGGGGCTGTTTCTGATTGTGAGTTGTTCCTGGTACTTCATTTCCGAGTAAGGGGTGCCGGTTTGCCACATCCGAAAGATGATGCGAATCCATTTGAAGGCCAAGGCGCGGACCGCGGCGTGGTGGCTCATGCCGGCCGCGCGTTTCATTTGATAGAACGCTCGGGACCAATCGCTCCAGCGGCGGGCCTGGTCGGCGAACTCGTGGAATGTCTGCCGGAGAAATTTGGGGCAGGCGATTCGCGACAACACGAGCCGGGTCTTCCCGCTTTGCTTGGTGATCGGGGCGATGCCGCTTTTGGATTGCACGTCCCCGGCGTCTTGGTAGCGGTCCCGGTCGGAGCCCATCGCCACGATGAGTCGCGGCGTGAGGACGTCGCCGGCACCGGGCAGCGAGCGGAACAGTTCGTGGTCGGGATGCGCGGCGGTCGCCTCGTCCAGTTGCTTCTCGAATTTGGCAATGGCCTCGTTCAGTTCCTCGATTTGCCGGCCGAGACTTTGGGCGTACATCGCGCGGGGTTCGATCAAACTGGCATCCTCGGTCAACGGGGTGGCGGGGCGGACGTTGTCGATCCACTCGGTTTGCTGGTCGGGGTTCCGCAGGCCATGCTCGGCGAGGAACGTGCGAAGCGTTTTGGGATGAGCCCGCTTAAGATCGCCCAAGCTCGGCCAGCGGCGAAGCACGGCGAGCAACAGGGGTTGGCGACTCTTCCCGGCACACCATTCGAGCAGTTGCGGAAAATACAGCTTGAGCGTGCCTTCGAGCTTCTGCACAAGGGTTTTGCGGTCATCGACCAGCTTGCGGCGAAGTTCGGACAACTCGGCCAGGCGGCGGGTTTCGGGATCGTCCGCCACGAACGGGAGGAGTTGCTCCTGATGGTTTTGCAGAAAGCGGGCCAAGAGCTGCGCATCGTCTAGATCGGATTTCGCTCCCGAAGGATGAATCGCGTCCCGATAGCGGGCCAGCTGCTTGGGATTGATGGGATACAGTTCGAGTTCCAGGTCGGCGAAACGGCAGAGCGCTCATCAGCGCGCCGCAGCTTTGCTCCAACGCGATCCGAATCGGGCGACCGGGGAATTGCTTCCGCAGGCCGGCGAGCCAGTCGGCAATCGCTTCGGGCGTGTGTTCGAGTTGCCGGTGTTCGGTTCCGCCGTCGGGAAGCAGCCGGCAGACGGCATGTTCGCGGTCGGCCCAATCGAGGCCGATCAGCACACAGGCATTGGGGTCGAGCAAATTCGAGTGCATGGGGGATCGTCTCCTGTTAAAGTGAAACACAATCAAAAAGGGCACGCGATCTTGGGAGCGGGCGAAAACCTTATAGTCCGAGACGTTTTGGCGTCATCATCTGGAGTGATTCGTTGGTTCCCAAGAGCATCGTCCCGCTCGAAAGTCTGGGCTCAATCGTTGAAGCGATGGGGCGCACGATTCGTAGCGGGGCGACGCGTGCCTGATTTTGATCCTCTCAAAGTTGGGGCTGGAAAAACAGGAAAAAAACGGCGCTGGATCGGCTCCGGCGCGGAAGAGTCCGTGGGGAGAGACTTGCGTCCCCCGCCCTCTCCCGCGGCCGATCCATCCCTCAGCAAATCCTATAAGGGCGCAGCCCTGGGGACCAGGAACAAACAAAATGCAATAGGCCCAAAGGGGCGGTCCTAAACCGAAGATACGTAATGCGTGCGTGGGATTGAAGCTGCCCCTGCGCGTGCCCTCTAGGGCCGCCCCGCTGGGCTTGCGTTTCATTTATCATCCATAACCCAGGGCGGCGCTGCGCTTGCCCTGGGCTGACATAGGCCCGGACCTTCGGTCCTTTTTACCGTAATTTGGAACTATTGAGTTTTTAATTCTTCCGTGGTCAATGCATTGTATCATACGAATTCCGAGGATTTCGACCGCGGAGAAACATCGTTTTCGGAAGAAAATCCTCGATCCGCTACGGATTATGCCGCCGGGCGACCACGAACAGTTGTGGAGCCGACGGCCGGTCCGGGACATGAGTTTCGACTGTAAATTCCTCTCCAGAAAGGCTTTGCAGCAATTGGTGCACGGCGGCGGCTTCCTCCAGCCCACCGGGATGCCCCGTGTAGGCGAGCACGGTCAAAACGCCGTCCGCGCGGAGCCAAGGCAACGCGCCCAGGATGGCCCACCCTGTGGTTTCCGGTTTCGTGTGGAACGATTTGTCGGATCCCGGCAAGTAGCCCAGGTTGAACATCACCGCGGCGATTTGGCCGTGGTGCTCGGCGGGGATGTGACTCGCCAACTCCGCGTGATTGTGCGGCACGAGCAGCACGTTGCTTCGGCCGGCATTTTCCAACCGCGCGGCGGTTTGCTCAAGAGCCGCCGGCTGCACATCGAAGGCAAACACAAGCCCCGCGTCTCCCACGGCTTCGCTGAGGAACAAGGTGTCGTATCCGTTCCCCGCGGTGGCATCGATCGCCACATCGCCCGGCCTCACACGAGAGCGCACGATTTGATGGGCTTTCTCAGTCAATCGTTCCATAACATATCGCCAAACCGCTGCCGGAGGTTCAGGATGTCTTCAATCTCGCCCGCGCCTTGGAGAAACCTCGCGAACTGCTCCGCAACGAACGGAGCCTGGAGTGCCCCTTTGGAACCGAGGCCGTTGCAATAACCCAACGGCGGAAATTGGGGATGCAATCCGATCACCGGATGCCGGCCGACCACAACGGGACGCACGGCCGCGTGATGATCGACGACTTCAAACGGCAATCGCAATAAGGTTTGAAGCTGCCGGCAGATTTCCTCGCGTCCGCTTTCTGTGGGCAAGTTGTTCAGGTTCTCCCGATCATACGTCGCTCCCGCGCGGAACAGTTCCTCTCCCAACGGAGCCAGCCAAATCCCGCAGTGGATGATCCGCTGTTCCTCGAGGCCCGGCACGCGGATCGTCAGAATCTCCCCCTTGGCCGCATCAAACGGCACCCGCTGGAACCAAGGATTTCTCCGACCGGCAAACCCTTCGCAAAAAACCACCCGCTTCGCTTCAAGGTACCACTTGGAAAAGGCGACGGATTCGATTTGCAACTCCAGGTCCGCGGGGAGATTGACACGACTCGTTCGCAACAGCCCGCGGTCTTCAAACCAGGATCGCGAAGTTTCCAGGAACCCGCAGACATCCAACTGTCCGCCGAGCATCTCAAATCCGCCCCATGCATTTTTGAAGGCGGTCTCGTCCACGAGTGGTTCTGGATATTTGACAGCAACCGGGGAATCGGCGGATGGTGATTGCGAAAACCGCAGGCGTTCCTGTTCGCTTCCGAAGAGCCGCAGCATCGGCACTTCTCGGAAGAACGATCGGCCGGTTTCCTGCTCGACCCGGCGATAAAAGCCTAGCGCGGCGGGCCAGAACTCGGCGAACCGCCAACTGGGCACGAGCCGCTGCCCGGTGATGGGCGTCACCAGGCCGGCCGCGATCCGGGACGCGGTGGGGAAGGAACCGTCGTCAATCATCACGAGCGATTCCCCCCGCCACAGAAGCTGCCAGGCCAAGACCGTCCCCGCCAGGCCTTGGCCGATGATCACGGTCGTGGTGTTGGTGTGGGGCATGGTTCGTTTGGAAGTTTCCAGGAGAGGTTTCACGCGGACATTCGCAATTTGGCCGTTGTTGTTTTATTCTGAGAGGCCGGCGTTTGAAAATCCATGAACCCTCTTTTGTCGAGTTTCGATCCGATGCGTTTTTTCTTGGCAGGGACGACCGCGGTTGCTCTTTTATTATCCACCGGAACGAGCCGGGCCGGGGATTGGCCGCAGATTCTGGGGCCGAACCGGAACGGGATCGCGGAAAAGGAAAACCTGGCCGACCGCTGGCCGGACGGCGGGTTGAAGACGTCCTGGACTCACGAAGTGGGCGACGGGTTCGCCGGCCCCGCGGTCGCCGATGGGAAACTCGTCGTGTTTCATCGCGTGGGCGGCTCGGAGCGTGTGGAAGCCTTGGATGCCCGGACCGGCAAGTTGTTGTGGAAGAAAGATTTTGAGGCGAGCTATGTGCCTTCGTTTATTTCCGACAACGGCCCCCGGTGCACGCCTTTGATTCACAAAAACCGCGTGTACGTTTACGGAGCAATGGGGCAGCTTCGCTGTCTGGATTTCGCCACGGGAAACGAAATTTGGCACCGCGACACCTATCAGGATTACAATTCCAAACGCCCGTTCCGCGGCGAACCGCCGGAGGGTTACTTCGGCATCGGCAGCACGCCTCTGGCGGTCGATGACAAACTGATCGTCAACGTGGGCGGCGACGCGGCCGAGGCGGGCATCGTGGCGTTCGCCCTCAAGGATGGAAAAACACTCTGGAAAAGCACCAAGGAACGGGCCGGCTATTCCTCGCCGATGCTCGCAACCGTGAACGACGTCCGGCACGTGCTCGTCATCGCGCGGCTGAGCGTGGTTTCGGTCGATCCCGCCAACGGCAAGTTGCAGTTTCGGTTTCCCTATAATGCCCCCGGCCCCAAAGTCAGTGCGGCCAATCCTGTGATTTTGGGCGACAAGCTCTTCGTCACCGCCAGCTACGGAGCCGGGGCGGTGTTCGCGAAAATCGAACCGAACAACGCCAAGATCCTCTGGCAAAACGACGACCTGCTTTCTAGCCAATACACAACGCCCATTGAGCATAAAGGAAAGCTCATCGGCATCCACGGCCGGCAGGATGTGGGCGAACCGGTGCTCCGCTGCATCGATCCCTTGGCGCAAAAAGTCCTCTGGGAAAAAGCCGGGCTGGGATACGCCACGCTTTTGGCGGCCGACGGCAAACTGTTGATCCTCACCACCGACGGCGAACTCGTGATGGCCGCCCTCGACACGGCCGCCTATCGCGAACTGGCCCGCACGCGCCTCAGCAACAATACCATCCGCGCCTTGCCCGCCTTGGCGAACGGCCGACTTTATGTCCGCGACGCCGATAAACTCATGTCCCTGGAATTGCCCGCCAAGAAGTGAACGGGTTCCATGAGCCGGAAAGATGATCCGGGGAACGTGCTGAATTGCGTGGGCTGAGAATCGCGGTAGAATCTACTCATCCCATCGGCCTTGGACCGTTTTCCTTATCATCTCTCGTCCTGGATGCCGGAGTCATCGGGGTTGGAACACGCATCGACATCCCGGCGGCGAAACCCGCCCACGTTTTGGCTTTATCGATCTCCTCGTTCCGGCGGCGAGGGGAGGCGGATGGCGATTGGCTGGCTTTTGGCGGGGCTGTTGCAGTTGTGTTGTGTCTCGGCGGCGTTCGCGCATCCGGAAGGATTCAGCGGGATGCACGTCACGGTCATGCCGGGACGGATGCAAGCCGCGCTCACGCTGCACACGCGGGATTTGGGAGACTGGTTTCCGCCGGGGAAATATCCCGACTACGTCGCCGACGTGTGCCGCGAATTGGAAAAGTCGGCGGGCGAGGTTGTGGAATTGCAGATCGACGAACAGCCGCTCCGGCCCGTGAAGGTCAAGGCGTTCCTTTTGGAAGTGGGCTTGATCGAGGTCGATGTCGATTACGATTTTTCTCCGTCGAACGAGACCGTGGAATTGCTCGTGTGGTCCAAGCACCTGATCCACATGCCGCGCGGGCATCGGCAATTGCTGTTTATCGAAGATCGCCGCGAAACGCCCGCCGATGGGGAGCGGGGCCTGATCCGCTTGGAGGATGTGTTGACGGTGGAGCGGGACGCGGGATTCACCGCCGTGCCGCCCGCCAAGGGCTCGGCCGTGAAGCCGCCCGCTCAAACCAACGGGCCACCGGCCCAACGCGTTGGCTCGAAAGAATCGTCCGCCGAGGTCAAGGAGTCGGCCCCCGTGGTTCGAAAGCCGAAGACCGCGCCGGTGTCGGGCCAACCGTCTTCGCGAATCTCGTTTTTTCTGTTCGGCGTCGAGCACATCATCACCGGCTACGATCATTTGTTGTTTCTGGCCGCGCTCTTGTTGACGTGCACGAAGTTCAAAGAAGCCGCGGTGATCATCACGTGTTTCACCGTGGCGCATTCCATCACGTTGGCGCTCGCGGCCCTCGACGTCGTGCGGCTGCCGGGCGAGATTGTGGAGCCTGTGATCGCGTTGTCGATCGTGTATGTGGCCATCGAAAACCTGTTCGGCACGCCGGCGCTCTGGCGGCGGGCGGCGGTGACGTGCTTATTCGGATTGGTGCACGGGTTGGGGTTCGCCTCGGCCCTCCGCGACATCGGTTTGGGGACGATTCCCGGCGGCGTGCTTTGGCCGCTGTTGGAATTCAACCTCGGCGTCGAAGCCGGGCAACTGGGCGTGGCGGTGGTTTTTCTCCCCCTGTTATGGCTCACCAGGCGAAATGAGCAGCTCGTGGCGCGCCTGGTGCCGGCGGGATCGATTTCCGTCGCAGTGGTTGGTGGATATTGGCTTGTGACCCGCGTGATGTCACAATTCGTGGCCGGATGATTTTCAGAATGTGTTGATAATGCAGATTCCGCCAAAGTGAGCGGCCGGAGACCGGAGGCTAGCGCCTACCGCTCAGATTCTCATTCTTTTCGAGGTGCAACATGCAGCGCAAATCCCCGTTTTGTGAAGGCCTTGTCCTTTCGTTTGTGCCCGGAATGCTTTTCTGCCTGGTCGTTTTGAGCGGCCTGGGCCGGGCCGCGGATGAGAACCCGGTCACGCTCCGCATCCGCTTCGGCATGAAGGATCAAACCCCGACCGACTGGAGCGGAAAGCTGCTCGCCGGATCGGGCAAGGTGGAATCGATCCGCGGTTGGCGGTGGTCGCAGAACGACTCCGCCGAGAACAACACCTGGAAGGTCCGCACCCGGCGGGCGAATGCACAGAACGCGGCCCAGCGGCAGCGGATCGCGGCCGGTCTGAAGTTGCCGATCTCCGACAATGGGATCCTCGTCACTCTGACCGGGTGCCGGCCCAATGAAGAATTGGAGTTCGTGACCGAACCGGCCACCGTCAAGTTTCGGCTCGATCAATTGTCTTATGGCGTGAGCCAGCCATTTAAGGCGGGCAACGTCATTGTGGAGCGCGTGCCGACGGTTCACGCCCTCGCCGCGACGATGGCCGACGAAGATTACCCAGCGGTGGCGACGGGCAAAGACGGCACGGTGTATGTGGTGTATCTCGCGTTCACGCACGGGCGGGATTTCCAGGGCCTCAGAGAACGGCCGGCGACGAAGGAGTCCGGCCCGGTCAATAACTTCAACACGCCGGTCCGCATGATCGAACAGCCCGGCGACCTGGATTATCTCGCCCAACCCGCGGGTGGCGAGCAGCTTTATTTGCAGATGCTCCGCGGCGGACGCTGGAGCGATCCGATTCCCGTCACCGACGGCAAACTGGAACTCTATCGGCCGGCGATTGCGGTCGCAGGCGACGGCCGGGTGTGGGTGTTTTATTCGGCTCATCGCGATGCGGACCAGAACCTCGATTACGGCAATTGGGAAGTCATGGCGCGAAGCTTCGATGCCGATGGCAAGAACCCCGCCGACCCCGTAAATATCAGTGGAACGCCGGGCACCGACTTCATGCCCTGCGCGGCTGCGGACGCTGCCGGAAACGTTTGGGTCGCCTGGGTCGGCGCCCGCGAAGAGAATTTTCACGTCTTCACGTCCCATCAAACCGGCAGCGGGTTTTCTAAGCCGGTTCGCGCGAGCAACTTTAAGGGCAACGAATGGGAACCGGCGATCGCCGCGGATTCGAAAGGCCACTTGGCGGTCGCCTGGGACACGTTCGACAAAGGCGATTACGATGTGTATGTCGCGAGCCGGGGCGAAGAGGGACGTCTGAGTCCGCCCGAAGCCGTGGCCGCGTCTTTGGGGTTTGAAGTCAGGCCCTCCTTGGTTTACGACGCGGAAGGCCGGTTGTGGATCGCTTATGAATCCAGCGGCGACCAATGGGGCAAAGATTTCGGCGCCTTAAAGAAGAAAGGCATCCCGCTGTACCAGACGGGCCGGAGTCTGGCGGTGAAGGTTCGGGATCAAAAAGGCCAATGGTTCGAGCCCGAAGACGTGATGGACGCCGTCCCCTCGGCGACGCCCCGGCGGCGCGGTGCGGCGGGCAATCCGAATCGGCAACAGCGAGGCCCCCGGCGGTCGCCGATCGTGAACATCGCCCCGACTTATCCCCGCCTGGCTTGCGACGGCAAGGGCCAGGTTTGGCTCGCGTTTCGCGGCAAGCCCGGGGGCAACTGGCGTGTCAACGTCGGCTCGGTGTGGTGCGAATATCTCACGAAACTGGGAGCGGACGGCTGGGCGGACGCGGTGTGGATCCCGCACACCAACAATATTCTCGACAACCGCCCGGCTCTCGTGGCGGTCGGAAATTCGGACATCCTGGCGGTGTTCTCGGGCGACGGCCGCGGGGAAGTCAACCCGCTCGACATGGAGGATGTGCATCTGCCGGGCACCAGCGACGACGCCGACATCAAGGCCGCGGAACAACAGCCCAACCGCCCCCCGCGAATCCGCCGGCGGAATCTCAATCAAATCGATCCGAACAACAATTTGCTCTACAGCGTGGTTGAGGGAACGCATTTCGAGAACGCGGCCGGCCAACCGAAGCTGGCGGCGATTCCCGCGGAAACGCCCGCCGGCATCGCCCCCGACGTGCCCGCCGAACGCGAGGACATCCAGCGCATGCGGGCTTATCGCGTGGAGCTCGGCGATGAAACGCTGCGGATCTGGCGCGGCGAATTTCACCGGCACACCGAACTGTCTCCCGACGGCGGAGGCGACGGCGGGCTGCTCGACTTGTGGCGGTATGCCATCGATGCGGCTTGCATGGATTGGATCGGCGACGGCGACCACGATTTCGGCAACGGCCGCGAGTATTCCTGGTGGACCACGCAGAAAGCCGTCACGCTGTTCACGCTGCCGGGCCATTTCGTTCCCGTTTACAGCTACGAACGCAGCGTGCGGTATCCCGAAGGGCATCGCAACTGCATGTTCGCCTACCGCGGCGTGCGGTCGCTGCCCCGGCTGCCCATTTCCTCGCCCGACAAGTTCGCCCCCGCCCCCGACACGAATCTGCTCTATATGTATTTGCACTACTTCGGCGGAATCTGCGCTTCACACACGTCGGCGACCAACATGGGCACCGATTGGCGAAACAACGATCCCGAAGTCGAGCCGTTCGTGGAAATCTATCAAGGCGACCGCAACAACTACGAACGCCCCGACGCGCCCCGGTCCGCCGTGACCGAAGCCCGTCTCAAACAGTCCACGCCGGAGAAAGAAAGCCTCGGCGGCTGGCGTCCCAAAGGCTTCGTCAATCTGGCTCTGCTCAAAGGCTACCGCCTGGCGTTCGAGTCCAGCAGCGACCACATCTCCACGCACCTCAGCTACTGTAACGTCCTGGTGACCGAGCCGACGCGGAAAGGCATCCTCGACGCCATCCGCAAACGCCGGGTGTACGGCTCGACGGACAACATCGTCGCGGACGTCCGCTGCAAGGTCGGCGGCACGGTGCATTTCATGGGCGAGGAGTTCACCACGAAGACCGCCCCGACGATTGACGTGCATCTGATCGGCGCGAAAAGATCGCCAAGGTGACGATCATCAAGGACGACGAAGAAGTGCACATCGTCGAGCCGAACCAGAACGATGTGCATTTCCAATGGACCGATCCGCATCCGACCGCCGGCAAGACGAGCTACTATTATGTCCGCGGCGAGCAGGTGCCCGATCTCGAAGGGGCGGCGGGCGAACTCGTCTGGGCTTCGCCGATGTGGATTCTGGTCAAGCCGGAGTAGCCCTCGTTCGATTGCCTCGGAAGGCGCAAAACAAGAAATCCAGGCGAAGCGCCGCGGCGCTTCGCCTGGATTTCGAAGCCGTCGTCGCCCGCCGCTATTCCAAATTGAGGATCGGCATCGAGAGCGACATCCGCTCTTGCTGGATGATCTCGAGTTGCTGGATGGCTCGGTGGACCGCGCGGACGCGGTGGGGGTCGAGGCCTTTGAGCATCGGCAGCACGGCGTCCCACAGGGAGCCACCCGCACCCAGGCGCAGGTGCTTGTCGCTCTCTTTGGTCTCGCCGCTCAAATCCTCCGCCAGGATTTCAAAAAAGCTCTTGGTTTCGGGCACGACGCGGACTTCGTAATCTTCCACCTTGGCTTGTTTCGCGGCGAATTTGATCGCATCGTTCAGGCCGCCGAGCTTGTCGACCAGGCCATATTCCAGAGCCTGCTTGCCGGTGAAGACCCGGCCCTCGGCGAGTTCGTCCAACGGTTTCGTGAGCCGATCTTTGCGGACCGCGAGCACGTGGTCTTTGAAGTCTTCGTAAACTTCGTCCATCCATTTTTGCAGGTCGGCCCGCTCCTCGTCGGTAAAGGTCGACGCGGAGCTGAGCAAGGCGGCGCCGTTTGCCGCGGGCCCGCGGCTCGAAGTTGATGCCGATCTGGTCCCACATCTGTTGCGTCGCAAGCTTGCCCGTGAGGACGCCGATGGACCCGGTGATCGTGCCCGGCTCGGCGAAGATCGTGTCCGTGCCGCAGGAGACATAATAACCCCCGCTGCCGGCGACGTTGCCCATCGAAACGATCAGCGGCTTGTTCTTTTTCACCCGCTGGGTCGCATTGAGAATCAGTTCGCTGGCGACGACGGATCCGCCGGGCGAATCCACCCGCAGCACGACCGCTTTGATCGATTTGTCGTCCGCGACCTTGTCCAAGGCCTTGCGGATGGGATCGCTGTACGCCGCTTCGGAATCGCCGAACAGCGACGGCGTGCCTTTGCCGGGCATGATCGCGCCTTCCACATAAACCACCGCGACCGCGTTTTTGGTGGACTCCGCTTTCTTCCCCCCGCTGAGCAGTTCCGCCCAAATTTGCAGGGCCGCGAACGGGTTGGAGAGGTCGATCTCCTTCTTCTTTTTCTTGCCGTAACGATGATCGAACTCCATGCCTTCGCCCAGGTCCTTGCGGATGCGGGCTTCGAAGTCTTGCGGGTACTCGGCGGCATCGATCAAGCCGGCTTTGGTCGCGGACTCGGCGGAGTACAAACCCTGATCGATCCACTCGCGGGCCTTGGCTTTCTTCACGCCGCGGCCGTCGGCGATCGCGGTGAGGTAAGAATCGTAAAGCCCATCGTAAAGCCAGCCGTACATTTCCTTGGCTTCGGGCGAGGCGGATTTTCGCATGAACATCTCGGCAGCGCTTTTATACGCTCCGCAAGTAAGGAAATCCGGCTTGACGCGAATGCGGTCGAACAAGCCCCGCAGATAAAGCTGCTCGCCGTAGATTCCCGTCACAAACAGATGCCCGGTGGGAGACACCGCCAAATGCGTCGCCCCGGAAAAGAGCACAAACCGCCTGGTGTCCAGGTCGTCGGCGTGGGCGTAGATCTTTTTGCCGGCCTTCTTGAGATCGGCCATGATCTGATGCAATTCCTCGGTCTGGGCGATCCCGAAGCTCGCATGGCCCGAAAGGAAGACGACACCCTTCACCTCATCGTCATCGACCGCTTTCCGCAATCGTTCGGTAAAGGACAAAAACGATTCCGGCTTCCCGCTCGTGGCGAACATCAGCTCCTCCGCCGCGGGCTTTTCCGTGATCGACGACGACAGCGAAAACACCGGCACCACGACTTTCGTGGGGGTCTTCTTTTCCTGTTTCGCTTCTTTTTTGTCTTCCGCCTTCGCGTCGGCTTGGGCGAAGACAATGGGGCTTTGCATCCATGTCACCGCAAGGACGGCCAGCAACATCAATCGCAGAACATGTCTCGTAAGCATCGTGTTATCCTTTCCTGAGAGAGTGATTGGTTTGCACTCGGACTGTGGTCTTTGTTAACGCGGCACATTTCAAAACGGTTCACGAGAATTCCGCCCGGAAGATTCCCAAAACGGGGCCAACTGCCAGCCGGTCCGCCGCGTCCCTGTTTCCCTTCGCGGGACTCGATTGTATTCGGGGAGCATCGAGGATCGAAAGCGGTCGGTCCGGCATCCATCCTTTGTTTTCGTAGTTACCCAGCGAACCCGCAAGAGGTTTCCGGAAAACAGCAGGCTCTGGGTGCCCGCGGCCAGGTCGCTGACGCAGTTCGTGCCGGGAAGCACGGCCGCCAATTCGTTATCTTCGTAACGGGGTTCTCTCAGCAGCCACCAAGGATCGTAATGCCAAAGCGGCAAAAGGTTTTCGATGTTGTCGTCCGCCAGGATTTCCAAAGGGTCTTTGATGCGGATCGGTCCCCACAACGGGACGCGGACCGATTCCGCCCAGCGCCGAGGAACAGTTCGGAGGATGCGGGATCGACGAGCAGGAACGACTGGCTCCGGCCTTCGCGATCGAAGAATGGAATCAGCGTGGCCCGATCGACGGTTCGTTCCGGCGTGACGACCCGGCGGTCGTGCAGGCGTTTGGATCGGACGAGAATCCAGCGGTCCATTTAGTCCTCTCCGTTCTGCCGGAATCCCGCGGCCGCCATGCCGATGATGCCGGGGTTGATGGAATCCGCCATGCCGCTGGGGACGACCATCAGCGCCCCGCGTTCCTTGATCGATTCGTACGTCATGTTCATGGCCCTAAGCCTCATGGCGACGGGATTTTTGCTGTAAACTTCCGACGCCTGCCGCATCTGCTCGGCGATCAACAGCTCGGACTCCGCGAGGATCACGCGGGCCTCTTTTTCGCGGTCGGCTTGGGCCTTGCGGCTCATCGCATCTTCCAGGCCGGGCGGAATCCGCACGTCCCGAATCTCCACCGACTGCACTGTGATGCCCCACTCGCTCGTCTTCGCGTCGATCACCCGCTGGAGTTCCACATCGAGGTTTTCGCGGTCGGAAATCATCCGGACCAGATCGGCCTTGCCGATGATGTCCCGCAATGTCGTCTGGGCCGCCCAGCCCACGGTCTTCGCGTATTCCTCCACTTCCAGAATCGCCCGGCGGGCATCGGTCACGACCCAGAACATCACGGCATCGACGTTGACCGGGACCGTGTCCCGCGTGAGCGTTTTTTCCGCCGAGAACGTGGTCGAGCGAATCCGCATGTCCACGCGGGATGCAATCGCATCCACGCCGGGCACGATCCAGGAAATCCCTGGCGGGAGCACATGGCGGAACTTGCCCAGCCGCAAGAGCACGCCCCGCTCCCATTCCTTGACGATTCGAGGGGAAAGACTGAGGAGCACGCCCGCGAAGGCGCCGCCGGCGACAAATGCCGGCGGGACGCCTTGTTCGTAAGCCAAAGCCGACCCCAGGCCGGTGAGCAGCAGCAAAGTCCAGGCAATCACGTTATTGCTTCCCGTGAACATCGGCGTTCTCCTTCCAGCGGGTTTCGATGAGTTGAAGTAATTCCACCGGCGTCAATTGCATGCGGAGGCCGGTGGCGATCAGCGCGTCCGCCTGCTTTTCCAGGATCTTCAGGTCCCGCCGGGGCAAAGGTTCGATTTTCGCGTCCCGCGAAACAAACGTGCCGACTCCGCGGCGAAGCGTCAAAATCCCGTCCTGCTGCAAGTCGCGATAGACTCTCGCGACGGTGTTGCTGTTGATTTCCAGTTGCACCGCGAGTTCGCGGACGGTGGGCATCAAATCCCCGGCCACGAGTTCGCCCCGATGCACGAGCAGCCGGATCTGCTCCTCCAACTGCACATACAGCGGAATGCCGTTTTCCTTGTTGAGCTGAACCGTGAGGGACATGCCGCGGACGAAATCCTTCCGACAAAGAGAATCGAAACAATCATATTATTGTTGTACTATTTCACTATGTCAATAGACAATTAAAAAAAGGCGCGTGCGGGACGGACAGAAAAGAACCCAAGCCCTGAAACAGCGAAGCAAGCCATTTTCCGAGGCTTGTTTCGCTGTTTCAGGGCTTGGGTCTTGGGGGGATTTCTTAAGCCCGGTCCGTTCGCGGCTGTCGCCGTTGGCTCGCCGGCGTGCTTGCGGCTAATCGAGCAGGACGCCGGGGACCTGGGCATCAACGGGCCGGGTCACGGTGACATCGTGGCTGAGAATCAAATCCTCGCCCGCGAAGTAGGTGTGGACATCGGCGACGAGGAGGTTGTAAGTCTTTTCGGTCCCGTCATTCTCCAACTCTTGAATCTCGACCGGACCGGTGGCGGTGTGGAATCGCTGTCCCGGTTTCACGTCGCGGAGTTTCGTCCAGCCTTGGCCGGAGATCCAAAACGTATGTCCGCCCGTGGCCCGGAGAAAACGGCCGGGCGTGGTGACTTTCATCACCGGCTCGGCTTCGCGAACGGTCGTCCGCAATACGGGATGATAGTCCAACTCTCCCGTTTCCGGATTTTTGGCCAGCACGAGATCCCCCACCTGAACCGCTTCCACGGGCATGGAGCCCCGGTCGGTCCAGATCGCCGTTCCCGCCACCAGGCACTCGCGGGGCGGAGTCGCGGAGCCCGATCCGGAATTGGAGCTGGACCCGAAATCGGAGCCGCTGCCCTGCGAAGCGGTCGGCGTGCCGACCGGCACCATTTCCACGGCGGCGTTTTGAAATTGGACGTGCTGGTAGGCCTTGTCCTCCGTTGTGAGTTGGTTGTAGTCGTTCCACCATTTCCACCACTCCGTGGGATCGGCCGGCAGCCCGACCCCCGTGGAAGATGCGAGCGCTTCGCAGACGCGGTCGTTCAAAGCGTCGATCCTTCCGTTCTGCGCATCGACGGCGCTCTCGGAGGCCGCCGCTTGCAGTTGGGCTTCCAGCGCGGCATTGGCGGCGGCTCGGTCCAGGCGGCGCCTGTCGCGGATCAATCCCAGGATCGACGAAGTTCCTCCCTGATTCACGGGAACAATGTATTTTCTGCCGCGACGGTCGAGCACCTGGCGGGCCGATTGCGTCTCCCGCGTAAACTCCTCCGACAATTGCACGCCGTTGGCATTCACCAGCAATTGAGTCTTCACGGCCACCGGCGTGCTCAGCGAGGCCAAGAGTTGCGGAACGTAGGCTCCGTAGGGACGGGAACGCAACTGTTTCCCGGCTTCTTGCCGAACAACGTCCCAAGGCGAAAGTACGGCGACCCGCCCCAAGACATCGGCCGCCTGGTGGGAACGAAATTTCCCCAACAACTCCACCAGCAGCCGGCCCGATTCCAAGTCCCCGTGGCCCAGCACGGCTTCCAAGGCCGGCAATGCCGCCCGGTCCGAGATCGCTTTCAGCTCCGCCTGGGCCTTTTGTCGAATCGCCGTTCGCGAGCTGTCGAGTTGGGCGGACAGTCGTTGGATTTTGGGCCTCCATGTCCTGAGGTTTTTTTGGTGCTCCGTGCGGGTTTGCTGAAGTTCCTCCAAACCCGCTTGGGTCCGCCAACGGCCGTTGACCTGCCGAAATCCCAACCTTGCCCGCAATGCGGGGTCGTCGGGATTGTCCGACAGTTCCAAGGCGGCGGTCAAATGGGCGCGTTCTCGTTCCGGCAGGTGATTCGATCGGCACCAGTCGGCCAAATCCAACTGCTCGCGGGAGGTCGCGCCGTATTTCTCGCGAACCTCGCGGTATTCGTCGAGGGCTTTGTCGTGTCTGAGTTGATCGGCCAGTTCGGAAAAACGGATCCATTGGCCGTCCCGCCGGATCTGGCCCAACTGCCAGCGCCTGAGGATCGTGGGGCGCATCGCTGACGATCGAGTTCAACAACCGATCGCGAGTTTCGGAAGAACCTTGGACTTCCGCCTGGGCGGCTTTTTCCAACAGGGACTCCGGCGGATTGTCATGACCGGAACGGTCGGCATTCGCCGCCAGCGCGAACGCCAACGTGATCGCGGCACCGGCCGTTAGCAACAGGGAGTGTTTCTTCATCGGAGTGGGTTCCTTGTATTCGTGTGAGATTCAATGGGAGAAACCGAGTGTTGCCTGTTGACGGCCGGCTTGTTCGATGAACCGTGCGAGCTCGGCCTGTTCGTCGAGTTCCAAATAGCGGGACGCATCGGAGAGTTGTTGCTGCAAAGAGGTTTCCGACAGGATTTGACTCTCGTCCTGGATTTTTTCCGATTCCGTTTGAAATCGTTGTTGACGCCGATTGACCGTCTCGATCTGATGTCCGATTCGTTTCTTGACCAGTTCGTATCGGCGAGCCGCGTCCGCGCGGTCCGCGACGATTCGCCGGCCCTGTGTTTGCACGTTCGCTCCTTGCCATTGGAGCACGAGATACTGATTGCGATATTTGAGAAGCTCCTGCCGGAGTTGAAGCATCACCGGCTGACGCTCGGCTTCAAGCCCGAAGATGCCTCGTGTGGCCAGTTCGAGATGCAATCGCACCACATCCTGTTGGGTTTGCCGCATGAGTTGTAGGACCCGCCATCTGGTCTGATTTAAGGCATCGTAGCCCTTGCCCAGCGTTTTCAACTCCCGGGCGGCGTCTTCCCGGCGGTCGGCCAGCCGGTTTTTCAACTGCTCCGCGATTCGCTCCAGCGACTCGGCCCTTTGCTCGAGTTCCCGCCGGCGAAATTCCAGTTCGGCCAGGTGGCTTTCCTGCTGATGAAGTTTTGCGTCAAGCTCTTCCTTAAGGATTTTTTTGAAATGCTCATAATCTTCCAACAGAGTCTGCCGGCCGGCGGCATAATAGGAATTGGCGTCGCCGGATTGCTGCGACTTTCCAAAGGCCGAGGTCAACATCCATTCGAAATAATCCCGCGAATTCGCCGGCATGAGTTCCACTTCCGGGAGCGACAGAAACCCCGCAATCCGGCCCAGCCAGGCGGCGGCTTCGTGACGGTCTTCGCTCTCCCAAGGCATCGCATCGTCGCCGACGATTTCGGCCAGCGACAGGCATTCCGCCCGGAAGGAGTCGGTTTGCCCGCGAAGCAACCGCGTGCGGAGCCTGGCTCTCCACGCCGGCAAATACGTGGGGTCGCGCTTGAGCGAGGCTTCAAAACAATCCAGAGCCCTCGCCAACTCGTCTCGCTTCAAGAGCACCAATCCGTGGGCGTAATCCGGAATCGGACTTTTGGAATGCAAGAGCCGAGCCTGTTTCGCGGCGGCCAGTATTTGATCCAGATCCGCTTGCCGGACAATTCCATCTTCCAGGAAGGTCTTGAGGGTTTGAATCGAAGGCAATTCGTGCCGGGGATGTTCCGCCAAAGCCAACCCGGGCATGGCGAGCCAGAGAATGATGATCCTGGAGCCGAATGGAAAGGACATGGGGGTTCTCTTTGCCTTTTGACGTGTGGTTCCTCCGTTCCCAGGAAGACAAACGTAGAACGCCGTTCGAATTCAACAGGCGATCAAAGAAAAACTGGGGACTTGTTTCTCGGAAAGCGGTGCCAATTTCCGTAGTGGTGGCTTCCAGCCGCCGGCCATTTTCCGTAGCGATCTTCGGCGGCAAGATGCCGCCGTGTCGACGTGGCGCTGGAACTTTGTCTCCGTTGTATTTCGCACAACGGGGGGTGGTTTCCCTAAAGGTGTTATCATGCCTTCATTTCCGTCGTTTCGGCCTGTTTGGATTGGGAAAGCCCTTGCAAGCGCGTCATTGGCCTTTAGAATGGATTGAGAAGGAATTCTTATCGGGGAAGAGGGTTTTTCCCCTTTCCCCCGCATGGACACACCATTCTCGGACAATCAAGCGGTTCGTTTCTTGAGCCGATCTTGTCAAACTGCACCGGCATTTCCATACATCGAAAACACTCCCTTGCTTTTCTCGCGCCTGACGGGATTCCCACAACAACTGGAGTCGGAAATCAATGGCCAAAAAGTATTTAAGTCTTGAGGAAGCGGCCCGCGAAGCCGGAGTCTCGGTCGAAGAACTCAAACAACTCCGCGAGCGCGGTGAGATTCGCGGGTTTTCCGACGGCGGAACCTGGAAGTTCAAAGCCGACGACATCGAAGAACTCAAACGCACGCAGCAAGCCGACTCGAACCCCGACGTCCCGCTGTTGACGGACGAGGAACTCGAAGCCGGCAGTTCGATTTTGGGGATGGAGGAAGAGGATCTCGTCAGCGAGCAGCCGACGGTCATCCGGGGCAGCAATCCGCTCGACGATGACGACGATGACGACCCCTTCCTGGTGGGCATGTCCTCCGACAGCGACGTGCAATTGATTCCCAACGAGCTGCTCACGGACATCGGCGGCTCGGATCTGTTCTCGATGGGCAATTCCGACAGCGACGTGCGGCTCGTCGATGCGGGGCTGACGGATCCCGGCAGCGACAGCGACGTGAAACTCGTCGGCGGCAGTGAAAGCGACGTGAAACTCGTGGGCGGCAGCGACAGCGACGTGTTGATCGTGGGCGGCAGCGACAGCGACGTGCGGATTATGGACGACGATTCCGACAGCGACGTTCAGCTCGTGCCGGACGACGAACCGCCCAAGACGGAACACGACATGCCCGCGATGGATATGGAAGAGGACTCCGACAGCGACGTGACCTTGGTGCCTCCGCCCCCGGGCAGCGGAATCGCCCTCGAAGTCGCCGGCACCGACGCCTCGGTTTTTGACGAGGACGAAAGCGGCATCTCCCTGGGCGACGGCAGCAGCATCACCTTGGCGGCCGACAGCGGCATCTCTTTGGAAAAAGTCGGCAGCGACTCCGGCCTCACGAAAGGCCGCGACAACGGGGCCGGCGCGGACGACGACAGCGATTTGCATCTCGCCACCGACGACAGCGGCATCTCGCTCGAAGGCTTCGACGACAGCGGCATCTCGCTGATGGATGACGAGTCCGATGATTTCATCGGACTCGCCGAAGACAGCGGCATCGAACTCAGCCCCGCCGACAGCGGCATCGCCCTCGAAAGCTTCGAAGACAGCGGCATCGCCCTCGACGCCGACGACCGCACCATCCCCATGATGAAGCAAAAGGCCAACATCGAAGACCGAGACGACACGGCGATGGATGTCCCCGCGATGGAGGACGACAGCGAGTTTGAACTCACGATGAACCCCGGCAGCGACCACGACGGCACCAACGTCATCATGTTCGACGACGAGGACGAAGTGGACGACCGCGGGGCGACGGTCGTCAAAAAATCGGGCGACGTCTCGGCAGAATTCGATCTGACCGGAGACGCGGACGAGTTCGATCTCGACGAGTCCTTCGACGAATTCGATTCCGGGGACGAATTCGGAGCCGATGAATTCGACGAAGCCGACGGATTTGAAGACGACCTCGACGTGGTGGAGGATGTCGTCGGCGAGGACGACGAACTCGACGATCTCGACGTGTTCGATGAAGGGGCCGACGACTTCGACGACGATTTCGACACCGGCACGAGCCACCCGGACTTCGTGGAGCGCCCGCCGGCGTGGCCGCCGGAGCCATGCCCGCCCCCGTCCAGGCCGATTGGGGCACCGGCCCGTTCGTTGGCTTGCTGCTCTCCACGCTGTTGATGGTCGTCTGCGGGATGATGATGTTCGATCTCGTGCGGTCCATGTGGTCCTGGAACGATCCCAGCGGCTTCAACAGCCCCCTCCTGGGCTTTGTGAAGGACATGATGAAATAGTTGAAAGGGGCAAAGGCCACAAAGGAGCATAGGCCGCAACCGGGAAGAGACGAGCGGCTTGGCTGTTTGGTTTCAATCTCAATGCAAAAACCCGCGAAGGGCCATGAGCCTTTCGCGGGTTTTGCTTTTGCTCGAACTGCCTTATTAGCTTAGCACCATTCGAGAAATAACTGTCTAATTATCAGCCGGAACGCGCGTAGCTTGTGTCCGGTTCTTCCCATGAACCGGGGCTAGCGCCCTGCGGCTAATAAATCGGACAATTATTGATCGAGGGATCCTTACCGCTCGGATTCGGGGATGTGGATCACCGTCATCCCGCAGCAGTCCCAGGCCCGGCTGCCTCGGCTGACGTTCCACGTGACGTACAGCTTATCGCCCTCGGCACTTACCGCCGTGGCGTAAGTGCCTTTGAGCGTGAAGCCGTATTTCTTGGTGTAAAACGGCTCCAGAAACGCAATGACCTTTTTCTTGCCGGTCTTGACGTCGAACTGCGCGACCGCGGTGCCGTCGCGGTCGCTGCCGCCGTGGGCTCCGGGAACGTAATACAAATACCGCCCGCTGGGGTCGGCATCGATCGAGGCGACATAAGCTTGCCCGCCCACCGCCGCCGTGCCGATCTTTTTCGTCTCCTCGGTCTTCGTGTTAAAGGACCAGACGTCGGCATCGGAGGAACGCTGGCCAATGGAGACGGTATAAATCAATCCGTCGCGCGGTTCCTCTGTGGCGGCGCGGATGCCGATGCGGCTGCCTTCGACTTTTTGCGGCTTGCCGACTTCCGGATCGAACCGCATCAACTCACCTTCCTGGGCTCCCGGCACATAATACACCCGGCCGGTGGAGCGGGCGAACATCAGATACCGGGCCGGGCCATTGGGACCGGAGTACAAGAGCTTGTGGTTTTTGCAGTCGTAGGCGAAAAAGCGGATGCCTTCCTCTTCGCGATCGACGGCCGGGGCGGTGGCTCCGTAGAAAATCAGGCGGTCGGGATCGAAGGTCGCGGCGGGGATGGAATGCTTGGGCACCGGGGCGTGGGCCACGATCTCCGTTTTTGCGGTTTTGGGATTGGTGCGGAAAATCCAATCGCCCTCGTAATGAAACTCGGCCGTGGTCGCGCGGGGGGAGCCGCGATGCGTGGCGTAATACAACCAGCCGTCGCTGCCCATCGCCAAGGGCGTGTGGATTTTGCCCGGCGTGTAATGGCCTTCGGGCAGTTTGAGGAACGCCGCGAGATCGACCAGTTCGCGGAGTTGTTTCGTCTGCGGATCGTACTCGAAGACATGCCCGGTTCCGGTGCCGTGGGTTCCGTCGCCTTTGCCGTTGATCGCCAGATGATCGCCGATGGCCGAGTAATATTTCCCGTCCGCCGCGATCGAGTCGCCCCAGTTCGACCAGGGTTTGCCGGGATAGTTCTGTCCGGGATAAAACAGAAAATCCACCGTCGGCGGCGTCTTGGCAATCGCGACACCGTCTTTCAACGTGTCCGCCGGCTTCAAAAACTCCGCGGATTTGTCGGTGACGACGGTCTTCCCGCCCGGCAGCTTC
Source organism: uncultured Planctomycetaceae bacterium (assembly GCA_963815195.1). Lineage (GTDB taxonomy): Bacteria > Planctomycetota > Planctomycetia > Planctomycetales > Planctomycetaceae > CAWAVN01. The sequence continues at coordinate 203,561 of CAWFGE010000019.1, read as the reverse complement.
GGCGGAAACGTCAAGTCCTCCGCCTTCTTTTGTGCGAAGAGAGCCGCCGTGTTGAGCAGCAACCCCAAAAGGGCCGTCTGAAAAAGTCGGTTCTGAATCGAAGAGATCAACATCATCTTTCCCCTGTGCGAATGGCGGATTATTGTTTGATGGTAATGCGCTGGTTGGTTTTGATGTTCTTCTTCGTCAGCGTCCCCTTGCGGTGGGGCAGTGCAATGACGAGATCCACGAAGTCGGTTTTTCCCAAACCGAAATGGGCGACGGCTTCTTGGGAGGAAGCGTAACCAAAGCCCTTGGAGATCTCGCGAACGCCGAGGAGTGATTTCTCGTCTCCCGCCTTTCCCGCCGAGTAAACAAACACGCGGGAGCCGATGCCCATGCGGTTCACGCCGTCCTTGCCTTGGACTTTCACGTCCAGCCAATTGCCGCCGGGCGTTTCGTTGTGCAGCAGCATCGAAGGCGACTCGGCCCACCAGTTTGCCAGGAATAAATCCAACCGCCCGTCGCGGTCGTAATCGCAGGCAGGCCCCGGCGCGGTGTAGATGATTTTGCGGTCGGCGACCATCTTGTCGAAAAACGTGCCCGTCCGTTTGACCGCCTTGTCTTCCGCGGTGGGAAAATCATTGACGCCGAGCGCGCGTTCTTCGAAGCGAGGCCGGCCGTCTCGCTCGCTGAGGTTCTTAAAGATCACCGGGTAGGATTTTCCGTCCTTGAACTTGACGATGCTCGTGTAAATGTCGGGCCGGCCGTCGTTGTCGAAATCCTGAATTTCGACGTGCGGGCCTTTCATTGGCAGGGGGATTAAACCGGCGGCTTCGGTGACATCTTCAAACTCGGGCACACCGTCTACAACGCCCCGGTTGAGATACAGCCGGTTCGCCACGCCTTCGAGCCAGGGCCGGCTGAAATGCTGGCCGAGGACGACATCCGGCCGGGCGTCGCCGTTGACATCTCCGACCGCGACGCCGCAGACCATGTCGTCGCCCTTGGCTTTGGGCCACGCCATGACCCGGCTGACTTCGGGGGCCTCGTGAAACTTGCCGTGGCCGTCGTTCAAGTAGAGATGAATCCCCAAGGTGGACACCAGGAAGAAATCGGGCCAGCCGTCGGCATTGACATCCGCCGCCGCCACGCCGAGGCCCGCGTGGTCTTCGGAAATCCCGGCCTCGCGGGAGACATCGCGGAACTTGAGGCCGCCTTCGTTGTGGAACAGCTTGGAGGTCTTGGTTTTAGAGCCGTTGTAGCCGGGAATGGGATCTTCGCCGACGAGCAGATCGAGAAATCCGTCGCCGTCGTAATCGAGGACCGCGGTGCTGCGACCGCCGAACGCGGGCGGGCAGGCTCCGTTGCCTTGGGAGATGTCGGTGAATTTTCCGCCGCCTTCGTTTCGAAACAGCGAACACCCGGCGAAAGGGTGGCCGTTGCGCTCGGCGAGCTTGCTGCCGGCGGGGCCGGGCATGCTGGCGACATACAGATCCAAGTCGCCGTCGTTGTCCAGGTCGGCGAGCATCACCCCGGTCGCCCGCGTGGAAATCCGCACAGATTTCTGGTCGGCCTGCTCGAAATGTCCCTGATGATTGAGGAACAGCAAATTCGGCTGGGTGTCCGGGTAATGGAACGTCGCGACGTACAAGTCGGGCCAGCCGTCGCCGTTGACATCCCCCCAACCCGCTCCATGCCCCATGATGCCCTTCGCCGCGGGCAAGATCCCGGCTTCTTCGGTCGCATCGCGAAACACGAAGAACGGCTGCGTTTTATCATTCGAGGATGCGGACGGTTGAGCCAGCACGGGCCCCGCCGATCCGAATAAGGTCAATCCCAACAAGATCCATCGCACCATATCGCTCGCCCTTTTATCATGGGGGTTTTCATTTTGGCGGAAGTTTGCCTTAATGAACCTATGAAACGGTCCGGTCGGCGGCTGGAAGCCACCGCTACGAAAACCAAACTCATTGCATTAACAATCGGTGATATGAAGATGAAAGTCAATCGACCGCTCGCTGTGTGCTTCCTGGCCGCGTTGTTGGGGACGATTTCTGGAAGTTCGGCTGCCGAGCCTGCCCTGTATTTTGAGATTCAGGTCATCGACCAGGAGACCAAGCGAGGCGTGCCTTTGGTGGAGTTGGTCACGGTCAACGATGTCCGCTACGTCACCGACAACGCGGGGCGGATTGCCTACTCGGAACCAGGACACGCCGGGCAGACGATTTTCTTCCGCATCGAAGCCCCGGGCTACAACGTGCCGAAAGACGGCTTCGGCATCGCCGGCGTGCGGCTCAAGATCGAGCCGGGCCAGACTAGGGCGATTGCTTTGGAGCGGATCAACCTCGCCGAGCGGTTGTACCGGGCGACGGGGCAGGGGCTGTATCGGGATTCGGTGCTGCTTGGAAAGAAAACGCCGCTCAAAGAGCCCTTGGGTGCGGGCAAAGTCGCGGGGCAGGATTCGGTGCAAGCCGCGGTTTACGGCGGCAAGATTTACTGGTTCTGGGGCGACACCAACCGCTTGTCCTATCCTTTGGGATTGTTCCGCATGGCGGGCGGCACATCGCCGCTGCCTGTTAAAAGTGACTTGCCGCCGGCCGAGGGCATCAACTACGACTACTTCACCGGCAAAGATGGCTTCGCGCGGGCGATGGCAGAGGTCGAAAATTCCAAGGGCGTCGTTTGGATCGACGGCGTTTGCACGGTGAACGACGCCGGGGGCAAAACGCGTCTGGTGGGGCACTTCTCCCGCCGGCCCGGTTTGGCGAAGGCTTACGAGCAGGGCATGATGTTGTACAACGATCAACGGGAACTCTTTGAAGTCGAAACGCATCTCCCCGTAGACGATGAGTGGCGGTCTCTGCAGAATCACCCGATCCCGGTCCGCGACGGAGACACGGATTATCTGATGTGCGGGATTCCCTTTCCCGTCACGCGGGTGCGGGCGGAACTCTCCGCGGTGCTGGATCCGTCGAAATATGAATCCTGGTCCTGCGTCGATCCTCAATCCCATCCGGAAACCGCCCGGCCCCGCCGGAAAGAATCGGGCGAACTCGATTGGCGTTGGCAAGCCGGTCCGCCGGTGACGCAGAAAACGGAACAGCGCTGGCTCAAGCAGGGACTCATCCGCCCCGAAGAAGCGCGGTATCTGCCCGTCGATGCGGAGAACCCGAGTCGTCACATCCTGATGCACACCGGCAGCGTCTATTGGAACCCGTTTCGCAAGCGGTACATCTTGATCGCCATCGAGCAGAGCTTCGACAAGAGCAGCCCGTCGATGTTGGGCGAGGTGTGGTATTCCGAAGCCCCGTCGCCCCAAGGCCCGTTCCGCCAAGCGGTGCGGATCGTGACGCACAACAAGCAGAGCTTCTACAATCCCTGCCATCATCCCTTCTTCAATGAAGAGGGCGGGCGGATGATTTATTTTGAAGGCACCTACGCGAACACCTTCACCAACTCCCCCGCCACGCCGCGGTATAACTACAACCAAATCATGTACCGGCTCGATCTGTCCCACCCGAAGCTGCAAGCTGCCTTTGCGGCGGGAAAGAAGTAAATCGTGGCGACGGAGGAAATCAAGTCGAGCGATGGGAGATCCGGCCGCCCACATCGCGATGCCGTCGCGGCGTCACTAAAATAGAATCCCGATAAGGTTGAATTCGGCCTTCTTTAGGATCGCCAAGGAAATAATCTAAGATATTGAACGACTCGACATAACCAGGGGGCTTACGCCCCCCGCTCGCCTTTTTGTCCCCATGTTGAAGTTATTTTCTTCACGTTCCTTATTCCCGAATCCTAACGAAACGCCATGCCAAATCCTGCTCTGCCGCTTTATACCGATCATTCCCGCTCGTATCACGAGAACAAATTCGTGTACCCCGTGCTCTCCCGGCGGAGCAAGGGGATTTCGATTGGGGTGAACCTCAACCCGGACAAAGTCTGCAACTTCGATTGCATCTACTGCCAGGTCGACCGGCGAAGCGAAGCCGAGACGCGGTTCGTGGAGATGGATCGCTTGATGGCCGAACTCGATCACATGCTCGGGTTCGTCAAGACCGGCGAAATTTACCGGGACGAGAAATTCGCCGATGTCCCCGAACCGCTCCGCCGGTTGAACGACATCGCATTCTCGGGCGACGGCGAGCCGACGACGTACCGCAACTTTGATGAACTCATGCGGTCCGTGGCCGAGCTGAAAAGACAACACGGCCTGTCCGGCGTGAACATGGTGCTGATCACCAATGCGAGCATGTTCCACCGCCCGGCGGTGAAAGCCGGCTTGGAAATCCTCGACCAGAACAACGGCGAGATCTGGGCCAAGCTCGACGCAGGCACCGACGATTATTACCAGCTTGTGGAGCGGACAAAGATCCCGTTTCGGCAGGTGCTGGAGAACATCACCGCCGCCGCGAAGGTCCGCTCCTTGGTAATTCAAACGCTGTTCATGCGAATCGAAAACATCCCCCCGGCGCCTGAGGAAATCGCCGCTTACTGCGAGCGACTCAACGAAATCACCGAAGCCGGCGGCCGCTTGAAGCTCATCCAGATCTACACCATCGCCCGCCAACCCGCCGAGTCCTACGTCGCCCCGCTCGCCGACGCCGAGGTGGACGCGATCGCCGAGACCGTCGCCCAAAAAACCGGCCTGCCGGTAGAACGATATTATGGCACGAGCGCTTTGTAAGATGTCTGGGGCGGTTGATCTAGCGGCATGGACTTCATCGAATCAGTATGAGGAGCGAACATGGGCCTGGTGTTGGGGATGGACGAAGCGGGATATGGGCCGAACCTCGGACCGCTCGTCATCACCGTCACCGCCTGGGAAGTTCCCGGTTCTCCCTTTGAAATCGATCTTTGGGACGCCCTGAGCCCCGCCGTGGCGACGATGGACGAAAAACAAAAACCGCCGGGCCGCATTTATGTCGGGGACTCGAAAAAGGTCTACACGCCGTCCCGCGGACTCGGCGACCTGGAAGAGGCGGTCCACACACTCGCGAGCACGTTTTGTGCGGCTTCGAAAGGCTTTCACGAACTCTTGGACGCCCTGGCTCCGGGTTGCCGGCAGCACGCGAAGAACGAACCTTGGTTTGCTGATGATCTGATTCTGCCCGCGGTGAGTCCCCTCGATGAGGAACTCCCGGCCCAGTGGCAAAGGACCTGCGACGACGCGGGCGTCAGCCTGCGGGGCGTTGCGAGCGATGTCGTTTTCACCGAGCGATATAACCGCACCGTCGATCGATACGGCAGCAAGGGGCTCGCGTTGTCGCGGATGAGCCTGGCGCTTTTGAGGACCCTTTGGGATCCCGAACACCCCGAGCCGGTGTCGATCGTCGCCGACAAGCACGGCGGGCGGAACCGGTATGATGAGCTGCTGGCGGAGGTGCTCGACGGCCAGTTTATCTTCCGCCTGGACGAGGGGACCGCCCGCAGCCGGTATCGCGTGGGGCGGACGGAGCTATGTTTTCAAACGAAAGCGGAATCACATTTCCCGGTCGCGGCGGCCTCGATGATCTCGAAATATCTCCGCGAAGTCGCCATGATCACTTTTAACCGCTTCTGGCAAACCCATCTTCCCGATCTAAAACCCACCAAGGGTTATCCGACGGACGCCCGCCGGTTTCGCAAGGACATTGCGGAGGTCCAACAACAGCTCGGCATCGCCGACGCGGTGCTTTGGCGGGAACGTTAGCCGACCGTAAAGCTGTAACGATCAAATCGATTTTCCGGTTTTTTCCGGTGTCGCGTTATAGCGAAGCATTGCGTTCTGAGGGCCAATTGGTTTTCTGCGGCCGGGTTTTGATGCAAAAAAGAAACGTGCTTCCGCAGAACGTTGAGCCGAATGCCATGTTTAAGCACCCGAAATCCGTTCGGGTTGTTTGCGTCATTCCACGCTCCCGTCTCGCCGAGAATCAATCGGGCATCGCCGGGGGGCGGGATTCTTCCTCCCATCTTCCATGGAGCGGGCCGGCATGGTGTCCACAACTTCCCGTGCTGATAATCTTTCGCGGTTCCTCCCTTTGGAAGTGCTCAGGCAACTGGCCGACGGCGACGGCGATCAACTGGCTCCGCGGAAGGACCTGTTCGCCGGGACGGTGCTGTTCGCCGATATTTCCGGGTTCACCAGCCTGAGTGAACGGCTGGGTCAGCGCGGCTCCGCCGGTGTGGAGGAACTGACGCAAACCCTCAATGACTATTTCGGCGACCTCATCGAAATTGTGATGTCGTCCGGTGGAGACATCGTCAAGTTTGCCGGCGATGCGTTGCTCGCCGTCTGGCCGGCTGCCCAGGGAGAACTCGCCGATTCGGTGCAGGCGGCGGCTCGCTGCGGGCTGGCGGCTCAAAGCCGATTGCGCGACCGCAAAACCAAAGATGGGGACAAGCTGTCGCTCCGCATCGGCATCGGCACCGGGGAAATCGGCACGGCGAGCGTGGGCGGGATGTTCGGGCGATGGGAATATGTGGTCTCCGGAAGTCCGATCGCCGAAGCCACGGACGCCGCGGACGCCGCCGACCGCGGCGACGTTGTTTTGGGACCGAATGCATTGGAACTTTTGGCCGATTCCGCCCTGGGCCGGCGGCTCTCCGGCCGCCAGTTGCGGTTGGAGGCCTTGTCGACCGATCCGTCGTTCGAGCCGCAGGAGATTCCGGAACTCGATCAAGCGGCGGAGTCGAAGATCCTGGGCTACATCCCGGCGGCGATTCACAAGCGGCTCGAAGGCGGGCATGCAAATTGGTTGGGGGAACTCCGCCGGCTGACGGTGCTGTTCATCAACCTCCCGGAGTTGACTTGTCAAACGCCGCTGCCCGAAGCGCAGCGCGTGATGGAGGCCTTGCAGACCGCGCTCTACCGCTACGAGGGCAGCGTCAACAAGTTGAGCGCGGACGACAAAGGCATCACCTTCGTCGCGGCGCTGGGCTTGCCGCCCTTGGCGCACGAAGACGATGAACTCCGCGGCGTCTTGGCAGCCGTGGACATCAAGTCCGGCCTTGCGGCGCTCGGGCGGGCGTGCTCGGTGGGCGTCACGAGCGGCCGGGTGTTTTGCGGCATCATCGGCAATCGCCGGCGCTGCGAGTACACGATGATCGGCGACGTGGTCAATCTTTCCGCCCGCTTGATGCAGGCCGCCAAAGGGGACATCCTCTGCGATGAGGCCACGTTTGCCGCGGCCCGGCGGCGGTGGGATTTCGAGACGCTTCCGCCCGTGACTCTCAAAGGCAAGTCCGCCCCGGTGCCGGTGTACCGCCCCGCGCAAGCGGCGGTCGACGGTCAATCCGCGAAGCCTCACACCCATGATCGGCCGCGAAGGCGAACAACGCCGGCTGGACGCGCTCCAGCGGCTGCTCATCGAGCAGTCGAAAGGTTCCATCGCCATCGTGGACGGCGAACCGGGCATCGGGAAGTCCCGCCTGGTCGCGGCGCTCCGCGAAGGGGCGAAAACCAAAGACATGACGACCTACATCGGCACCGCCTTGGACATCGAACGCTCCACGCCCTACTTCGCCTGGCGCGGCGTGTTTCGCGCTCTGTTTCCCGTCGAAGGCTCCGATGGAGACTCCTTGCAAACCGTCGATCTGGGAAACCACTTGCCCAATCTGCTCGAGAAGCACGGCCTCTCCGCCGAACTTGCGCCGCTGCTCAATCCCGTGCTGGCGACCGAGCTTTCCGACAATGAACTCACTTCGCAGCTGACCCAGGAAGCCCGCGTCACGATGACGAACGATTTGCTCAGGCGGCTGTTGAAGATCGAAGCCGGCCTCCACTCCGTTCAGATCATTCTCGAAGACTGCCACTGGATGGACTCGGCTTCGTGGACGCTCACGCGAATGGTCGCGGAGTCGGCAGACGATTTTTTGCTGTTCATCGTCACCCGGCCGCTCGGCGACAAGCCGCCCGGGGATTATCTGCGGATCCAGAAGCAGAAAAACATCACGCGGATTTCGCTCGCCCCGTTGTCGGAAGACGACGTGGAAACGCTGGTCTGCCGGAGCTTGGGCGCGAACGAACTGCCCCGGCAGGTCGCGGATTTGATCCGCGCGAAAGCCCAGGGCAATCCGCTGTTCGGAGAGGAACTGGCGTTTGCGCTCCGCGATGCCGGGGCGATCGAAATCGCCGGCGGCCGCTGCGTGTTGACGTCGGACTCCGACCTGTCCAATCTCGGTTTCCCGGACACGGTGCAAGGCGTGGTGACGAGCCGCATCGACCGGCTCGTGCCCGGCGAGCAACTGACGCTGAAAGTGGCGAGCGTCGTCGGCCGATCGTTCTCCTGCAGAATCTTGAAAGATATGTTCCCCGTGGAAGAGGACCGCCCGCTGCAACCCGCCAGCTTCCAGGCACTCACGCGGCGGGATCTGATCACGGCCCACGATCTGGACAATGAGCACGACTACCAGTTTCGGCACGTGATCACGCAGGAAGTCGCCTACGATCTCATCCCGCCCACGCAGCGCCAGACACTTCACCGCTCGATTGCCGAGTGGTACGAACGGGAGCACGGGGAGGACCTGGCTCCGTTTTTTGCGCTGTTGGCCAAGCATTGGAGCCGCACCGACCAGACCGCCAAGGCCCTCGAGTATCTGGAAAAATCCGGCGAGAGCGCGGCCAGGCAATTTGCCAATGCCGAGGTGATTCAGTTCTTCCGCCAGGCGATGGAGATCGACGACGCCGGCGGCGAGCTCGTGCCTTTGGAGCAGCGGACCCAATGGGAACGGCAGGTGGCCGAGGCGTGCTACAACATCGGCGATTTGGCGGCGAGCCTCGAGCATTTTCGGTCGGCACTCGATCGGCTTGGGTTTCCCTTTTCGCAAAACCGCGCGGGCACGATCGCCAGCACGCTCCTGGAGTTCGGCAAACAGTGCGGGCTCGGGTGGTTGTTGCGATTGCTCCCCCGGCGGCCGGCGAACCATCCCGCGCGTTTGCTGCAAGCCGCCCAGTGTTACGAACGGTTGGCTCAGATCCACTACCTCAACAATGCCCGGCTGCCGACGATTCACGCCGTGTTCAAGGCACTGAACCTCGCGGATGCCGTCGGTCCGTCGTCCGTGCTGGCCCGCTGCTACGCGAATGCCGCGGTCGTTGCGGGCTTGTTGATGCTGCACCGAAGGGCGAGGCTCTATGCCGAACGTGCCCATCAAGTGGCGGCGGAAGTCAACGATCCCGACTGCACGTCCTACGTCGGCTTGATCGTGGGAATCTATTGGGCGACCGTCGGAGAATGGGACGCGGCCGATGAGATCGTCACCCGCGCCATGGCGTTGGCCGAAGGCATCGGCGCGCGCCGGCGATGGGCCGAAAGCACATACACCTATGTCATCTGCAGTTGGCGGCGGGGCGAGTTGGCGCGGTGCGAGAAGTACGCGGGAGAGATGCTCAAAGCCGGCCGGCGCGACCGCATGCCGCAGATTCAACTGTGGGGCTTAACCTGGCGGCTCCGGTGCCTGCTCGCCCGATCCCAGGACGCCGACCCGATTCGCGAATTGGCGGAGGAGCTTCAGGAATGTCTTAAACACAACGACATCACGCCGGCCGATCAGATTCTCGGGCAGGGGATGCTCGGCGAGGCGCTATGGCGACTGGGAGAAAAACGAGCCGCGTTTGAAGAGGCCGAGCGAACGAGCACCGTGATCGCGGAATCCAACCAGATCAGCCATTTCGTGCTGCCGGCGTATTCGGCAATCTTCATGATCTATCACGGCCTCTGGTCCGAGGAGACGGATCCGGAGCAACGCCAAAATCTGGAAAGGCGGATCAAGGCGGTCCGGCGGTCGCTGTGGGAATTCGGCGTGATGTATCCGGTCGGCCGAGTTCGCTCCGGATTGCACGAAGGCCAATTCCACCAGCAGCAGGGCCGACGAAAAAAAGCCGTCCGATGCTGGAACAAGGCCCTGCGGCTCGCCAAGAAATTCCGCATGCCCTTCGAGGAAGGCCTCTTGCACCTGGAACTTGCCGAAGGTCTTCCCGACGAAGATCCGGATCGGATCCTTCACCGTCTGGATGCGCGCGAATGCTTCCAGCGGACCGGCGCGCAGGTTTATCAATCGCGGGTCGATCGGCTCGAGTCATCCTCAGCGGACGATTCCTCATTTCCCCGGCGTGACCTTCGTGCGGAGGATCGTGCCCCGGAAACGGTTGGGGGACGAGTAATCCCCCGCGGCGGTGCGTTCATCGGAGCCGATGCTCAATTCATCGATCGGCTGGACGGGGATCAAACCCGGCGAAGCATGAGTTAAAGCCTTCCCGCCATTGACTGCGAGCGTCATCGACTTTGGGTCCAGCGTCGCGGTCAGTTTGACCTCGCCATGCACCGGCTCCGTGGCGGCCAATCGCGTGACCTTGCCGTCGATCCGCACGTCAAAGGCGGGTTTGCCCTCGATGAAATGAAGCGCATAGCCATGCTGCCGGCCGCCCTGGGCCAGCACGACGCCTTGCGGATGATCGGATTTCACAACGGCTTCGATCGTCAGCGGCCGGTTCGCGATCTGCGGGCTTCGCGAAACGCCGCGTTCCACCGGCGCAGGGTATTTCGCCAGGACCGCCTGCAAACGCTTGACGACTTCCGGATGCTTCTTCGCGAGGTTTTCGGTTTCCAAAGGGTCGGCTTCGTAGTCGTAGAGTTCATACTCCGCCTGGTCCGCGGCCTCGCCGATTTTCTTCCACTCCACGAGCCGATACCGCTCGGTGCGAATCGCCCGGCCGAGCTTGGCCTTCGGGTATGCCTGGTACGCGTGATCCCGAACCCGAGCGGCGGGATCTTTCAAAACGGGAACAAGGCTCACGCCGTCGATCGGTTGCGGACCGGCCGGCTTTGGCAAACCGGCGAGTTCCGCGAGTGTGGGAAACACATCGACGCTCTCGGCCAACTGCTTCGTCGAAGAGCCGGCCTGTGTCACGCCCGGGGCCCGAAACAACAGCGGAATGCGGTTGGCCTGTTCGTAATTCGTGTGCTTCGTCCAAATCCCCAAGTCCCCCAGATGAAATCCATGATCGCCCCACAACACGACAATCGTGTTGGAATCAAGTTCCAGCCGATCGAGTTCATCGAGCACTTTGCCGATCTGGGCATCGACAAAACTCGCGGACGCATAATAGCCGTGAATCAGTTGCCGTTTGAGCTTTTCGCCGACATCGCCGCGCGGGGGCACGGGTTTGTAGTTGGTGATCTCTCCGCCGCGCTTCCCCGCGACGGCGGGAGCGCCAGCGGGCAATTCTTCGTACTCGGGCATTGGCAGTTTTTGGGGATCATACAGATCCCAGTATTTTCGCGGTGCGCTGAACGGCAGATGCGGCCGGGCAAAACCCGCGGCGATGAAGAACGGCGTGCCTTCTTGTCGCCTCCTCTGTTTCGCGGCCTGCAAACGGCGAATCGTTTCCGCCGCAACGCGGCCGTCGGCGTAGGCTTCATCCTGCACGTCGGGCGACTCGAACGCCGCCCCGCGCGGGAGTGAACCGATGTTACCGAGCTCTTGGTTGGTGAAATAGGCTTCTTCCCGCGTGAGCTTGCCGCCGTCGGTGCTCGCGGGGTCGAGGTATTCGATGACCTTTTCTTTATAGTGCGGCACCGAAAACGTGCCCGGGTCGCCCAAGTTCCCGTGCCCGATGTGGAACACCTTGCCCAGCGATTCCGTGCGGTAGCCTTGCTCTGCGAAGAACTGCGGCATGGTGACGGCGCTCGGCACAATCTCTCGCAAATGGCTTCCCAAAAAATACAACCCCGTTGAAGTCGAATGCGAACCCAACAGCAGCGTGAACCGCGACGGCGCGCACACCGCCTGGTTGCAATACGCCAGATCGAACCGCATCCCGCTCGCGGCGAGCCGATCGATGTTCGGCGTCTTCGCCACCGGGTCGCCATAACATCCGAGCGCAGGCTTCAGATCATCCACGAGGATCAACAGCACATTCGGCTTCTCGGCCGCCTGAACCGCTGAAGACATGCAAAGAGCCGTCAGCAGCCAAAACAGAAGTTGCATTTGCATTCGCATGTCGCTTGAAACCCGCTGCTATTTTTCTTTCGGGGGATTCGTAAAGAGCATCTTGTGCAGCTCGGCGAGTTCGTTCGCCGGGATCTTGATGACTTTGCGGTCATACGTCATCAGCCCGTTGATCTCGCCTTCGACATCGGTCGTCTGCGTGTAGACACCCGCGGCGATGCCTTGGCTTTGCAGTTCGTTGAGCATTTTCAGGGACGTGACGTAGCGGTCTTTGTATTCCTCCTTGTTCTTCGGGAGTCCGCCGTAGCCCCAGTTGCGACGGTCGGCGTCCCAGAGGTGGCCGGGGACCGGATAACCATGCCCGCCGAACTCGCCCATGACTTTGATAAAGTCATTGAACCGGCCGCCCGCGCCCTGCTCGAAGGGAAACCGGGGATGCGGATAGGCGTGGGCGTCCACAACGTCGCCCACGGGCCAGAAGTTGCCGCCGCTGGCGATGTTGACCAGCCGGGTGGGGTCGCGTTTTTCGACCCAGCGGCCGACTTCGAGCGTGTCGTGCTGGCCCCAGCTTTCGTTAAAGGGCACCCAGACCACGATCGAAGGATGGTTTTCCAGGTCATCGATCATGCGGTCGAGTTCCAAGAGAAACTCCTTCTGCTCTTTTTCGGGCCACTTGGCATCTTGGGGATTGGGTTTGAGGCGAGTCCAGGGGGGTTGCTGTCCGCCGCTGACCTGGTCCTGCCAGACCAGCATCCCCAGCCGGTCGCAGTGGTAATAATACCGGCGGGGTTCGACTTTGATGTGCTTGCGGATCATGTTGAAGCCGGCCGATTTGAGATACTCGATATCGAACTTCATCGCCTCGTCCGAAGGCGGCGTCAAAAGCCCGTCCGGCCACCAGCCTTGATCCAAAGGCCCCCAGTGGAAGATCGGTTTGCCGTTGAGCGTAAACCGCCAGTTCCCCGCCTCGTCCTGGACTTTGCCCACGTCCCGAATGCCGGTGTAAGATTTCACCGTGTCGAGCGGTTTGCCTTGGCTGAGCAAAGCGATTTCCAGATCGTACAAATGCGGCTCTTTTGGCGACCAGAGTTTGGCATTCTGAATGGAAAGCGTCAGCCCGTCTGTGTCACCCTTGGCTTCCGCGACCGTCTGTTTGCCATCGAGCACGCGGACGCTGAGTTTCTCGCCGGCTTGGGCTTCACCTTGAAGAATGGAGCGAACGGTGATCGTCCCGTCTTTGGCGCTCGTGGTGATTTTGACTTTTTCGATATAACGGTCGGGAACGTGTTCCAGCCACACGGTTTGCCAGATGCCGGAGACTTGGGTGTACCAGATCCCGCGGGCATTCAAAACCTGTTTGCCGCGAAGTTGCCAGGCCTCGGTTGCATCGAGGGCGCGAACGATCAAAGTGTTTTCGCCCGGCTGAACGGCTTTGGTGATGTCGATCGAAAACGGCGTGTTCCCGCCCTGATGTTTGCCAACCGACAGGCCATTCACAATGACTTCGCAGCGATAATCCACGGCTTCAAAATTCAACAGCGCCCGTTTTCCTGCGGCGGGCTGAATGTTAAACGTCCGGCGATACCACAAGGCTTCGCTGGCATCCAAGAGCCGCTGGACGCCGCCGAGCTTGGATTCCAGGCAGAAGGGCACAAGGATCTTGCCGGTCCATTCTTTGGGCGGTTGCTTTTGTTCAACGGGCGTGATGGCATAGTCCCATCGGCCGCCCAAGTTCTGCCAATTCTTTCGCACGAACTGCGGGCGGGGGTATTCGGTCCAGGCGTTTTCCGGCGTGACGGCTTCGCCCCATTTCGTGATGAGTTCCGAAAGGAACGGCTTCGTCTCGCGCTTGGGAGCCGGGAGCTTCGGCACATGGTCGGCATCGATCAGATGCACATCGATAAACTGCCCGCCGCCCGTTTGCCGGCAATGGACGGCCATCACGTTCTTTCCGACCTTGAGGGCCGACTTGTCGTCATGCGTTAGCGGCACGACTTCGTATTTCACCGTAAAACCCTTGACGGCCGCGACCTGGGTGCCGTTGATCGAGACCTGGGCGTCCTCATCGTGATGAATCAACAGCGCAGGCTTCGCCGGGATGGATTTGAGCGTGAACGTCTTCCGCAGCCAGATGTTGTTGGTCGCCCAGGTCGTGCCCACGCGGGAACCGGGCGTGTCCCGCATGCCGAAACCGCCGGAACCTTCTTTCCAGCCGGTATCGTCAAGGTCGGCCTTTTGCCAACCGTCGGCGGGCCGGCGGAGCGTGTACCGCCAGTCGTCCGCGATCTCCTGACTGAAGCAGCATGTCGTCGTGATGAATAAAACAAGGGGCGCCAGCATCGCCCGAAGGGTTTTAAAGTGCATATTGGTCGTTTCGAAGGAAAGGGAGAAAGGCTTACGAAGCGGTGCGCCCATGCCGGGCGCACCGCAGCGAACTTTATGATGTATGTTCTATTCGATTGCGTGAGATGAAACAAATCTCTCGGCGACGGCCGAAGCATTCCGAGTGCAGGACTTGCCTCGGAATCAATTATTCAAGGGCTGAGCGCTCTTCAGGTAGGCGAACAGGTCGCGGACTTGTTGCGGAGTCATGGGTTTCAAAAGGCCTTCGGGCATCAGGGATTTTTTCTGCGGGAGCATCTCTTCGATCTGGTCGCGGGGCAGCGTGATGTTCTGGCCGTCCACGCCGCGGAGCACCACCACGCGGTTGTCCTGATCGAACAAGAACCCGCTTGCCGTCCGGCCCTCATTGGTGAGCACCAGGTACGACTCGAAGCCTTCCCGGATCTCGGCGCTGGGGTTGACGATGTTCATCAATATCCGCGAGGTGTCGTCGCGTTTGTAAGTCGTGAGGTTCGGACCGATCCGGCCGCCTTCGTCGAAGAGGATATGACACTTCCCGCAGGTCTTGGTGTAAATCTCCTTGCCTTTGTACGGATCGCCTTGGCCCTCGGCGAGAGTTGCCGAGTGTCGTTCGATCTGCTCCTGCATCTCGGCGGTGGAAGCCCCTTTCAAGTCCTTCCAATGCTTCTTGATGAGCTCCGCCATCCGGTCGTCGCGGTGGAACGTCAACTGCCTGACGAGATCCAAAGAAATGGAATCCGCGGCGATCTGGTTCTGGTCGATCGCTTCCAAAAACTGCCGGGCCCAGGCCTTCCGACTGGCGAGCAGCGTCTGGGCGACGGTTTGCACCTGTTCGGGAAACTGCGGATAGACCTTCAAAACCGCCTGGCCGATGTTCTCCGCGGAATAGCGCTGAAGCGCGGTGAGCGCGGCTTTTTGAAGCGAAGCGGCTTTCGTGCTTTCGAGCACTTTGAGCAAAGCCGGCACCGATTCGGGCAGGTTCACCTCGCCGAATACCTGGATCAACCCGGCCCGCTGTTTCGCGTCGGCTTTATCGTCGGCGATTGTTTGGAGGGCCTTGGCGATGGCCTCCGCATCGCCCCGGCGGATCCCCAAAGTGATCGACCCGCCGCCCGCTTTCGTGAGGGCTGACGCGAGTTCCGCCGGGATGCCGGTGAGGTTCCGGCCTTTGAAGGCTTCTTCAAATCCTTTCATCAACTCATTGGTGCTGTCTTTGTCGGGCGAGAGTTCGAAGAGCTTCGCACAAATGAGAAGATCGCTCCGCGTGCCTGATTGGGCATAGCGGCGCATCAAACGACTGAGCAATGTTTGCTGCATGATCGGCCGCTGCCAGAGGGTTTTGTCTTTTAAGATCTCGAGGATCGCCTGCGGATCGGATGCGGCTTTGGACTCGATCGCCCACCACAAGAGCAGCGGCAAATGCACGTCGCCCGCGTCTTCATCATGCGCAATCAGACTGACCATGATCGGGAGCGCCTGCTTCGCGGGCAGCCGCTTCGCGGACGAGGCCAACTGGCTGCGGACTTGCACATAGGATTCCTCCCGCGCCCGCTCGGCAAGCGCCGGGCGATGCCGTCGGAGACTTGATAATCATCGCACAACAGCCGCACCGTCCAAATTCGCACGGTGGGGTTTTCATGGTTGAGGGTTTTGAACGCGATCTGCTCATCAAACCCGCCAGTCTGATAAAGCGCCCACAGCGATTCGAGCGCGAGCTGCCCAGGCTGCTCGGTGATGTTCTGTTTCAAGAGCGGAAGGACCCGAGCGTCTTTGCGATCGCCCAACAGCCGGAGCGCCGTTTGCCGCTGCCATTTGTTGGGATGGTCGAGCAGGCCCACCAGTTCCTGGGACGACAACCGGCTGAAATTGAATTTCACAGGCGTGGGGACATTTTTGTTTTGCAGCCGATAGATGCGGCCGTTGGTTTTGTCGATCTGACCGGAGAAATGCTGGCGGTGGCTGATTTGCGGTTCGTACATGTCGGCCACATAGATCGCCCCATCCGGACCGAGCTTGATATCCACCGGCCGAAACTGGTGGTCGGTCGTGGTCACCGGATGGCCGAGGTCCTGGGTTTTATAAGTCGAGCCGTCGGCGGTGATTTCGCTCATCACGACCCGGCCCTGCAAGGGTTCCACGCCGAATAGCCGGCCGTGGTATTTCTCGGGCAGGCTGCTGCCTTCGTAGATGATGAAGTTGTGCGTAAACCGCGGCACGGAGTGGTGCTGCATCGGCTGGAAGTAGCCGAAGCTGTACGGGTTCGAGAGCGGCCCGTGCTTGCTGAAGCCCTTCTGAAAATACCCGCCTTGGACGTAGTGGAATCCGCGGGTGTTGCCGCCGTTGTGGCCCGAATAAATTCGGCCCTGGGAATCAAGCTCGACGCCGAACGCATTCCCGCCGCCTTCCGCGAAGATTTCGTAGCGTTTGGTCTCGGGCTGATACCGCCAAATCAATTGGCCCATCGAGAACCGGGGCTGTTTGTCGAGGCCGGGCCGAATCACGTTGCCGCTGACCGTGCTGCCTTGGGCGGCGTACAGCCAACCGTCCGGCCCCCACCTGAGACTGTTGACGACCGAATGCGTATCCTGCATCCCAAAACCCGACAGATGCACCACGGGGTCCGAATCGGGTACATCGTCGCCGTTCTTGTCGGGATAAAACAGCAAATACGGCGGATTGAGCACCCAAACCCCGCCCCGGCCGCGCACAAACGAGGTGGCGATGTTCAGGCCTTCCACAAAAACCTTATGGCGATCGAACGTGCCGTCGCCGTCGGTGTCTTCATGGATGCTGATGCGGTCCGCCCCTTTGGGACCGTTCGGCGGCGGTTCGGGGATCTTGTCGTAAACCGCCCGCCAGAACTTGTCCTTGCTGACCATTTTGAGACCGGCGGGATACGGGTATTGGCGATATTCCATCACCCACAATCGGCCGCGCTCGTCGAAGTTCAGAAAGATCGGCTGGCGAATGGCAGGTTCGGAAAGGACCTGCTGCCAGACCAGATCCTCCGGCACCGTGAACGTCTTCGCGGCTTCTTCGGGTGAGAGAGCCCCAGGGTTCGACTCGTTCTCAGCGACAAGCGTGGACCGCGGCACGAGGTCTTTGAAACTCGGCACGCTCGCAACCTCGACATCCGGCACGTTGGCCCACTTCTTGTCGTCGCCGGTGCGGAATTGCCAATCGCCTTTGAGGACGATCGCCGAGTCCGCCGCCATCAGCACGGGGGCTTTGCCTTTGAACCCACCCCGGCCGTCGGCGTCATAAACGCGAATCGCGATCGTGTTCTTCTCGCCGGCTTTCACATAGCTGACCGAGACGGGGTAATACTGAGGCTTCGCCGCGAGCCCGCTTTCGTACTTCGGCGGAAAACTCCCGGTGCCCCCGATCCGCCGGCCGTTGAAATAGGCTTCGTGGGCGTTATCGACCTTCTCGACCGAAAGCTGCAGTTCCAACCCCTTCCAAGTCCTCCGGCACCAGAACTTCGCAGCGATACCACGACGTAACCGTCGTACTTCCCGAACTGCTCTGGGAGCGACTTCCTCCCAAGTCCCCGGCACGCTTATGCGAAGTCCATTCGACTCGCCGCCTTCTCCGCGGCTCTTGGTCCAAACCCACGCCGAGCAAACGATGGAAGCAAGGATCAGCACAAATAATCGGCTACGATTCATATAATGCTCGCAGGGAAAAATCAGAAAATGGCGAGCGGGGGGCGTAAGCCCCCCGGTTACTTTGAATGTTTATTTTGCTTACGATTTGTAAGTACGAAGTCAACACGCGCTCAACGTGACCCGGAGGCTGACACCTCCGGCTCGCCTTTTTGCACGCTCCAGACGATCGCATTCTTGAGCAGCCGCTGAAACGCGGGTTCTTTGAAGTCGTCGATGTGGCCGAGCGACGTATAGAACACGCGGTTCCCCGTGGCGGGGCGGTTGATCCAGGCGATCGGTTCGCTGTCTTTGCCGGGGATGGAGCCGGTCAGCAGCAGCGTCGTCGATTCCGTCAACGGCTTCGTCATGTACAGCGATCCGTTGCCGGCGAGGTTTTTTAAATCCACGCCCTGGAGAATGGGATGATCTTTCGCATCCTCGGCGGCTTCGATTTGAACCTTCGGGCCTTCGCCGTGGTGGTTGTGATAGTTCCCGCCCAGAATGTCATGATCGAATTCCGGCAAGACGGCATGCCCTGCGGGAGGCTTCGCGTTTCGCAGCGCGAACGCATGGCTCGCGGTGCGGATGCCGATGACCGGTTTGCCCGCTTCCACAAACCGCCGGATCGCCGCTAGCTGCTCTTGTAGGCAACGCCCGCCGCCGAACGCTGACGAGTAGCACGTCGGCCCCATTCAGAAGCTCGATTCCCATCAGTTTGTTGCGGTCTTCCGGGTCGGCAAAGATATAGTCCACCGAAAAGTCGTGCCCCAACTGCTCGAGGGCGAACGCGGGCAGGGATTCGTCGGTGCGGTATTCCTGCTCGGCGATGATCATCACCAGCCGTTTTCGCTTGTCGCCCTTGAAACGGAACGGCTTGCCGCCGAGGACTTGATCGCTCGTCACCGTGGGGCAGACGTATTTTTCGATGTGCTCGACGATCAAATCGGTGCCGGTGAAGTGGCTGACGAAAGGCGACTTTTGCGGGTTGTACATGGTGTCGGTCATGTCCCGCATCAAGACGACGTGCTTGCCGTTCTTGGCCATCTGCCTGAGTCCGAACGGCCGCCCCAGGACGCACATATTGGTATGCACGCCCAAGAGGATCACGTTGTCGATCCCCTTCTGCTCGAGGATGCTCCAAATCTCTTCGCCGTTGTCGCTGATGTAGTCGCGGTCCTCGATCGAGAGCGTGGCGATTTGCGATTTCCAGGGGGCTTTCGGATTTCGGCCCTGGGCTTCGAGCTGGGCCTGGAAGATTTTCAGCTTTTCGCGGTCGTCGTCTTCGCCGCCGTCTTTCTGGTCGATGGGGTATTTGCCCTGTTCCTCTTCCGGGATCTGATAGCACCACTTGCCGATCTCCTCGGGCAGATTCTTGGACCGGGGCACGGCTTGGGCGTGTTTGCGGGCGGGATGGTTTTCATAAGCCGCCATGCAGTCTGCTCGGGGCATGAATAATCGTCGCCCCGCGCCGGCGGGCTTCGATGAGGACTTGGTTCATCCGCTTCGCGAGTTCCGCCGTGCGGTGGGCGGCATTCTCGCTGTGGTGGGTGTCCCACATATCGCAGACGATCACCGCCGACTTCCGCGCGTCCCAAGTCTCGGGCGTAAAGGTCACACGATAAGGCCCCGCGTCCTTCCCCGCCGATTCTCGCTGCCGGAGCACCAACGAGAGCTTGCCCGAATCCCCGTTCTTCGCCGGTTCCGCCGCCTGAGCCGCGAACGAACCGCCGATCAAAAGCCCGAAAGCGAGCGCGAACACAAAACTGCCAAAAGACCTGGGGGGCATGGGTTTGCTCCTCGTTGCTGAAGTCCCCGGCCCGAATCCTACAATCCAGCCCGGTTGATGAATCACTTTCAGCATACTGACATGGAACGGGCTTCGCTGTCAAACCAATGCCCGCCCGCTTGCGTCTGAACGAAAGGCTTGCGACCCTAGGGCGGGTCTGGCATCATGAGCTGCGGTACTCGCAATTCTCCAAAAGAATCGGCGAATGCCCTTATCTGCTTTGGAATCGGCGAGTCCCTCATTTTGGGAGAGACAAAATGATCCCCAAAACATTGCTCACGTTGCTTGTCTTTGTGTCGCTGCTGGGGACGGCGATGGCGGAGGAACCCGCCCGCGAAACGCCGAAGGCCTCCGGCTGGGGGCATGTTTCCGGCCAGGTGATTCTGGACGCGGAGTTGGACGATCCGCGGCTGAAAGAGTATTTCGAAGATCTGCCCCTCGCGAGACCGTTGACGCTTCCCGTGCCGCTGGGGGCGGAGCCGGAACTCGTCCACAAAATCCCCAATCGCCGGCTGATTGTGGATGCAAAAACCAAGGGCGTGAAGAATGCGTTCGTGTTTCTCGCGAACCGCCCGGAACGAGTCCATCCCTCGTACGTCAAGGAAACTCCCGTCCCCGTGAAGTTGACGTTTGCGGAACGGCAATTCCGGCCGCGGGTGTTTTCGCTTCAAGTCGGGCAGCCGTTGGAAATGATCTCGGACGAAATGGGCGGCGAAGCCACGAATTTTCGCGGCTTCTTTTCGAGAAACGAAAACTTCAACATCCTGGTCCCCGCCGACGGCAAACCGCGGAAGTGGACACCGGCCAAACCGGAGCCCGGCCGCATTCCGAGCCGCCTCGACAGCAGCATCTTCACAACGGGGGCGGCGTACTGCCTCATCAAGGATCATCCCTACGTGGCCCTCACGGACCGCGAGGGCCGATTCGAGCTCAAGCATCTTCCCGCGGGAACGCGCGAACTGGTCATCTGGCACGAAGCCACGGGATGGGTCGCCAAAAGCTTGATGGTGACGGTGAAGCCCGAAAAAATGGAGACGCTGAAAGCCAACAAGATCACACCCGAACTGCTTCTGCGGTAAGGAAGATCAAGACGCAGGAACTTCCACTCTGCGCGTTGCCGGAGGTCTCCTGTCGGAGGCTTGCCAAAGCCGGGATGTCCAATCCGAGCCAGCTCAACGCCTTAATCTGCAAACAGCGGCGACGGTCGAGACGGAAGCCTCCGTCGAAGCATTTGGCTTGCCGTTCCACGCCCATGAAATCATCTCAAGCAGAACCTCGGGACATCGCATCCATGCTAATGCCTTTCCGCTGAAGAGAAAAGGGGGGCGATCCGTCCCGGCCGATCGACCGAATCGGCAGCGACGACCTATGCGAGAAGTGGTATCGCTGGCCTTGCATACGGGATCGGAAGACTTGCCTTTGGACGATGTTGAGCGATTCCGAATGCTGAAACGCCCCGGCTTCAAACGGGAGCCTTTGCCCCACGTTCGAGGCCGCTGATCTGCTCTTTCGCCACATGTTCGCCGCTTGTACCCCGGCTCTTGCCGCACGTGCATCGCGATCGGCTCGAAGGGGCTCGTTGGAGGAAATGCTTGACTCCCCGACCATCGCGACGAAGGTGTCTGAGCGTTCTTGCAATGGCCCGGAACATTGATGTGGGGGACGGCATTCGACTCCGGCTGAACGACCTTGAAAACAAGCGGGCCAAATTCGGTCCGAACGATCCCATCGTGATATACCTCGACCCCCGTTGGGGTTTTATTTCTGGGATTCCGGAGCCTCCCATCCTCACGGCCGCGAAGATGGAAATCTCCCGGCTAAAACAGCGAAGTCAGTACTTCGCCTTCTTCCAGGAGTTGATAGGGCCGGTTCTGGGTGTCATAGGCGATGAGATCCTGTATTCCCATGGCATGATAGACGGTTTTCGTGACATCGGCGGGCGTCACCGGCTTATCCGCAGGATACTCCGCATGGCGGTCGCTGGAGCCGTAGGTCTGGCCGCCTCGAATGCCGCCCCCCGCTAAAACATCCGTCAGACAATGGGTCCAATGATCGCGGCCGGCCCCGGAGACACCGCCGCTTCTCCGATCGCCGATTTTGGGTTTGCGTCCCATTTCGCTGGTCACCAAGAGCAGTGTCTCGTCGAGCGAGCCACGCAGGGCCAAGTCTTCAACCAAGGCCGAGAACCCGCGGTCAAACTCCGGCAGCAAATCGTCCTTCAAGCACTTGAAGTTGTTGCCATGCGTATCCCAACCGCCCGCACTTTTGCATTTCTTGGCCAGCTTGTTTTCGTGCTCCTTCCAGAACACCGTGACAAAAGGCACCTCGGCTTCGACCAGCCGCCGTGCCAGAAGCAGGCTCATCCCATTGACGGTTTCGCCATAGCGCCGCCGCACAGATTCCGGCTCATCCCCGACATCGAACGCGCGGGTCGTGTGCGACGACATGAGCAAGGAGATCGCGCGGTCCTGATGCTGCTGCCAAGTTCGGGCCGTTGCGGAGTTTTCGAAAGTGCGGTGCGCGGCATCAATGTCCCGCAGCAACGCACGCCGGCGCGTCAACCGGTCAGCGGTGAGTTCTCCTTCCAGGATCAGGGCGGGGGCCTGGAAAGTCAGAGGCTGTTCTACGTTGCCCAGCAGGTAGAGGGCATCGTGTTCGACTCCCAGTCGAGCGGCAAACTGGCCGGGGCGGGTGTACGGAGCTTTGCTGGGCTTGTGGGGCAACGTAATCGCATTGGGCAAAAACTTATGGGCTGGCCGTTTCGCCGACACGACACTTCCCATGTAAGGCCAATCGCTGGGAAACGGCGTGCGATTGTTGCCCAAGGCTTGAAAGGATTGATCCGGGGCGTGCCCCGTCAAATTGTAGTAATAGCCTGCATGATGATCGTTGGTGCTCACGCTTGCACCAACCGAATTGACCAGCGCGAGATGATGCGCCTGCTTCGCCAACAGGGGCAGATGCTCGCAGAGTGGACTCCAGGCGACGATGTCGCGATCGGCTGGAAAGGGCCGCGGTACTCCCCGGGAGCATGGGGTTTCAAATCCCACATATCAATGTGCGATGCGCCGCCACAGAGGAAAAAGAGAATGGTGGATTTGGCCGAGGCACGACCCGTGGACGGTCCGTTGGCAGAGGCGGCAGGCGGAGGGGCACCAAACGACCAGCCGGCAAAACCGAGGGCAGAGGCAACGACAAATTGTCTGCGGTGTATGCTCATATCTCTGCTTTTCCGCATTCGAGACGGGACGTAAATCGGATTTCCATCAATTTACTCTTATGCAATCAATGCGCGAACACGGCGGATCGCCGGCTACTTTCCAAGGCAATACAGCCGGCCGCGCGTGCGAACGAACAGCCGGCCGTCGGCAATGGCGGGTGTGCCCAGAATGTCGTCGCCCAGGTCGTTTTCGGCAAGGACTTTGTAATCCGGGCCGTCTTCCAGCACCACAATGACGCCGTTTTCCCCCGCCGCGAAAATCTTTCCATCACCGGCGACGGGCGAAGCGAAGTAGTTGCTGGTGTTGGGGATGCGTTTGACGTTACGGAGCGGTCGGCCGTCCTTGAGATCGAATACCGTGGTGATCCCGCCGCCTTTGAGCAGAAACATGCGGCCCTGGGACACCAGCGGCGAGACGATGTGGTCGGTGTATTTGGTCTTGTGTTTCCAGAGCACGTGGGTGCCGGTGACGTCGCCCCGTCCGCCCGCTTTGACCGCGAGGATCAATTCGTCCGCGGGATCCTCGGCATCGAAGCGGGCCCCGGCGAAGTTTTCGGGATCGAGAAAAGCGGCATCCAACTCCCGGCCTTCCAACACGCCGTTCTTGTTCAGGTCGCCGCGGTCGAAAGTACGGCGAAAAAACTCCGCCGGGATTTTTCGCTCCCCCACAAAGGCTTGCATCTCGGCCTTGGAAAGCTTGCCGTCGTTGTTGCCCGTGTCGGAACGATCGGCCGTGGCCAGCCATTGGTTGGCGATTCCTGCGCTCTGCAAAGAAATGTAGATCACATCCCCCACGACGACCGGCGTGGTTTTGATGTTCCGCAGAAGCGTTTTGGCTTTCCAAAGCCGTTGGCCTGTGGCCGGGTCGTAGCCGACGAGAATGCCCGTGCCGGCCACCACGATTTCATCCCCGTTGTCCGTCGAACAGACCACGGGATGGGAATAGTTCACCGCCATGTCGCTGCGGTCGTCCTTCCAGCGGATCCCTCCGGTCCTCTTGTCGAAGGCGTAAAACGCCGGGGACAAATCATCGTCCTGGCAGAACAGCACCAGGTCCTTGTAGAGGACAGGCGACATGCCCGGCCCCCACTTGAACACAAAGAACGGCGTAGGCAGTTTTTTCCGCCAGACGTCTTTGCCTGTCCGCGCATCGACCGCCAACATGCCCAACGTGCTGAAGTAGAAATAGACGCGTTCGGCATCGGCGGCGGGGGTCGTGCTGGCGTGGCTGTTCGTTTGATGCACCTCGGGCAGTTGGCCGGTTTCCCAACTCCGTTCCCAGAGCTTTTGCCCGCTCTCGACATCAAAAGCCAGCAAAGCCACCGTGTGGTCGTCTTTCATGGCCGAGGCAAACACCCGCCCCGCCGCCACGACCGGGCTACCGATCCCGTCGCCCATCTCGGCGAACCATTTCACGTTCTTGGTGGAGGAGAACTCCACGGGCAGTTCCTGCATCGCGGTGGAAATTCCGCTGCAATTGGGACCGCGAAACTGGGGCCAATCGTCGGCGAACGATAACGAAGAGCCGAAAAAAATCACGATGGGCAAAATCGCTTTCATGGTTGACGCTCCAGGTAAGCTCGTGGTAATGCAACTGCGTCCTTTGTAACACGGACGGCTTCGGGCGTCGACAATACCGACAAATTCCAACCCTGACCGTCTGGGTTCCGTTCTCAGCGGACGAGACGTTGGAATGCGTCTTCTTGGAGCTCGCATTCCAGCAGGCGGTCGATGCGGTTTCGCTTTAGCCCTTCGGCCATCAGGGAGAAAGCCTCGCGCGCGGCGTGGACGGTGTGTTCGATGTCCGCGTCCGTCTGGGCGGCATTGAGATAGAACGCTGGATATCCGTGGCAGCCGCGCTTTGCCATTTCCTGAATGTACAATGTTTTGAGCTTCGATTTCAGCACCGCGTCCTCCACGTGAAAATGCAGATGCGGGTGGTAGTCGATTCCGCCGCAGGTGACCGGCACGTTCCAGTCCTCCGCCAGTTCATTGAGCCGGGACTTGATCGCCGCGCCGATGCGGCGAACGGTCCCCGGCACATCACGGGAGCCAACCTCCTTGAGCGTGGTCAATGCGGCGCGGAGGCCGATCGTGTCGCTCCAGTAGGTGCTGGAAATGAACATTCTCGCGGCGGGTTCCATCACGGCCTTCTTCCCAACGACGGCTCCCATCGGAAAACCGTTGGAGATCGACTTCGCGAACACCGCCATGTCGGGGATCACGCCGAGGACTGGTTGGACTCCGCCGGCCGAAGCGCGAAACCCGGTGGAGACTTCGTCGAAGATCAGAACCGCATCGAACTCGGTGGCCAGCCGGCGAACGCCCGCGAGATAACCGTCCGGCGGTTCTTCGCTTCGCAGCGGCTCCATGATGATCGCCGCCACCTCGCCGCGATGGTCTTCGAGCCGCGTGGCGAGAGCGTCGAGGTCTCCATAGGGAAAGGGAATCGCGGTTCCCTTAAGCGCCCGCGGCACACCGATCGGTTCGATGCCGGGAAACAGATGCGAATCGAGCGCGGCCTCCGCCGACAGATTCGCCGCCAAGTACCAGTCGTGCCAGCCGTGGTATCCGCAGAACAGCACCTTGTCCCGGCCCGTCGCTCCGCGGGCGATGCGGACCGCGATCGCACACGCTTCCCCGCCTCCTTTCGCGTAGCGGACCATCTCGGCGCAGGGGATCGTCTCGATGAGAAACTCGGCCAGTTCGAGTTCCAGCTCGTGATTGATCGAGTAGATCGTGCCGTCGGCCATCTGCCGAGCGACGGCGTCGTTCACGACGGGATCGGCATATCCGAGGATAATGGCTCCGATGCCGCTGACCCAGTCGATGTACTCGTTCCCATCGACATCCCAGAATCCGCGAGCCCTTCGCGCGGGCCGCATAAACCGGCGACACGCCGCAGGCAAACTTCGACGGCCGGCGGCTGATGAGCTGCGTCGCGCCGGGAATGATCTCTGCGGCCCGGCGGTAGAGAGCCATCGAACGCCGCACCCGTCCTGAATCCTGGCTGCCTGAAGAATTGTCCGTCATGGTCCGTCGCCCTTTGAACCGAGTGAGGTGAAATCCGCCTGGCCGATGAGTAAGCTATCATCCTGAGAATGGTAACTCAAACTGTAAAGCGACGGTGAAAGGGTGGCTGGGGCGCAAAAGAAAGTCCCGAGGACAAAAAGGGTTTTGAGCGCTGGGGCCGTGTGACAATTTTCTAGCTCGTCCATTGCCCCAGTGTTTGCAAATTACGCCTGTCCAAAGAGGAATTTGCGCTCCAGCCACGCGACCGTTTCCACTTTGAGATAATAACAAAATGAGGCGAGGAGTTGCCGTGTCATCACGACGGGTCTATCTGAACGGCCAATTGGTTCCGGAAGCGGAGGCGAAGATCTCCATCTTCGACAGTGCCGTTCTCTTGGGAGACACGGTCACCGAATCGACCCGCACGTTCGGGCATCGTCCCTTCAAGCTCGAACAGCACATCGACCGGCTGTTCAAGTCGTTGAAGGTGACTCGTATCGATCCCGGCTATGGCGCCGCGGAATTGTTGTGGATCACACGGCAGACGCTGGACGCCAACCTGACGACCTACGCCCCCGGCGAAGACTGCTGGCTCGTCCACAACATCTCGCGGGGACTGATGAGGCCGGGCCCCGATCCCACGGTTCAGCAGACGCCCGCCACCGTGATGATCTACACGCTGCCGATGGACTTGCGCGGCTGGGCTCGATTCTACACCGACGGCTGCCACGCGGTGACGGCGATGAGTCGGATGATTCCGTCGCAATCGCTCGATGCGCGTATCAAGAACCGGAGCCGCATGGCCTACACGCTGGCGGAAGCCGAAGTCAAACTTGTCGACCAGGGGGCTCAGGGAGTGATTCTCGACATCTACGGAAACGTGGCCGAGAACAAGGGGGGAAATCTCTTTCTGGTCGCCGGCGGGGTGCTAAAGACGCCTGCAACGTCGAACTGCCTCGCCGGTGTCAGTCGAGACACGGTGCTCGAACTGGCAGCGCAGATCGGAATTCCGTCCGAGGAAACGCAACTGCAACCCTACGACCTTTACACCGCCGACGAGGTCTTCTTCACGAGCACCCCGTATTGCATCATGCCGGCCACGCGGTTCAACGGGCTGCCGGTGGGGGATGGGCAAGTCGGCCCGGTCGTGAAGCAATTGCTGGCCGCCTGGAGCGAACTCGTGGGGGTCGATATCGTAAAACAGGCTCTGGATCAACTGGCTGAGGACCAAACGGCATGACGGATAGGGCGCTTAAGGCAGACTTTGATCGCGACGGCTTCGTCGTCGTTCGGCAGTTTCTCTCCGGCGGGGAACTCCTGGAACTCGAGCGGGAACTGGGCCGCTATATCGCCCAGGTCGTCCCGACGCTTGCCGATGCGCACGCCTTTTACCACGACCGTAACGACCCCGGCTCGCTAAAGCAGTTGCAGCATATGGGCTGCGATCCGTTCTTCGAAGCGTACCGACGCAATCCGCATTGGAGGCAGCTCGCGGCAAGACTGCTGGGAGAAGCCGCCGATGCGCAGGAACCGGAATGGTTCAACAAACCCCCCGGCTGCGACCATCCCACGCCGCCGCATCAGGACAACTATTATTTCTGTCTCGATCCGCCGAACGTCGCCACCCTTTGGCTCGCGCTAGACGACGTGGACGAGGACAACGGTTGCCTGCGCTACGTCGCCGGTTCGCATCGGTGCGGGATTCGTCCTCACGGCCGGACGGAGGTGCTGGGATTCTCGCAAGGGATCACCGATTACGGGTCGGACGACCGAAATGCCGAACGGGCGGTCCACCTTCGTGTCGGTGATCTGGTGGCCCATCACGGAAACACGATTCACCGGGCCGATCCGAACCGCACGGTCGACCGGCATCGTCGGGCGTTCGCGATGGTCTTTCGTGGAGAAAGCTGTCGCCGCGACGAAGCCGCCTTTTCGCGCTACGAATCGGCACTCAGACTCCAGCACGCGGGCCTGGGGCGCCTCGGTTCCGATAGCGAGGTTCCGTCGTGAATCCTACGGGACTGTAACTCGTTGACTGAGCCCTCATCGCGCTGTAGGGTTGACGACGATCGGCCTCGGGGCGACTTCAGCCGGAGCAAAGTTCGACGGAGGAAGACTTCGTCGGACCTCCGGCTTTCAGGGACATCTACCGGCGAGTCCTCAGTCAGTATCCGATACGCTCATTCAAATAGAGCGTGTTGTAGAAATCCTGGTCGAAAACGTGCAAGGGCACGAGCAGCCCTCGGCTTTCACCGATGCGGGAGGCCGGGTATCATCAATCCCCATCGAGCGAAACCTATCACAGCGCATGAAACCAACGGATCGGAGTAAAGACCGCATGTCCCTCTCATTGCCCGAAACATCCCAAAATCATCGGCCCGTCCGTTTCCATTGGCTGACTGGGGGCTTTGTCTTTGCGGTGTGTGCCAGTTTGATGCTTCAACCCATAAATGCCTTGGCTGCCGCGCCCTCCTGGGACGTCGTCATCTACGGCGGCACCTCGGCGGGAATTGCGGCGGCGGTGCAGGTGCGGCGGATGGGCGGGTCGGTCGTCGTCATCGAACCTACAGGCCGCATCGGCGGACTGACGACCGGCGGATTGGGGCAGACCGACATCGGCAATAAATCGGCCATCGGCGGCGTGGCCCGCGAGTTCTATCAGCACGTCCGCAAATACTATGAAGACCCCAAACACTGGAAATGGCAACGCCGGGAAACCTATCGCGGCGGCGGCCAAAGCCCCAGCGGAGCGAAGGAAGCCACCATGTGGACTTTCGAGCCTTCGGCGGCGCTCTCGATTATGCAAGATCTGGTCCGAGACCACGAGATTCCCGTCATATATCACCAGCGGCTTGATCGAACGCTCGTCCCCAATTCCAAAGCCATGACAACAGGCGTGAAGAAAGAGGGGCCGAGAATTATCGCGATGACAATGGAAAGCGGCCGCACGTTCCGGGGCCGGGTCTTTCTGGATGCGACTTATGAAGGCGATTTACTGGCCGCCGCGGGCGTTTCCTACACCGTAGGCCGCGAGAGCAATCAGACCTACGGGGAAACCCTCAACGGCGTGCAGACTCGCCAGGCGCGGTATCATCAGTTCGCGCCTGGCGTCGATCCTTACAAGAAAGCCGGCGATCCTCAAAGCGGCCTGCTGCCGGGCATCGACTCAAACGGGCCCGGCGAAGAAGGCGCGGGCGATCGGCGGGTGCAAGCCTATTGCCTGCGAATGTGTCTGACCGATCATCCGGAAAATCGCATCCCCTTTGCCAGGCCCGCCGACTACGACCCGCTACAATATGAATTGCTGCTGCGGAACTTTGAGGCCGGCGAGAAAGGCATGCCCTGGATCAACTCCGCCATGCCCAACCGCAAGACGGACACCAACAACCGCACCGGCTTTTCCACGGATTTCATTGGGCAGAACTATGATTATCCCGGAGCGAGTTATGCGGAACGCGAAAAGATTCTGGCGCGGCACCAGTCCTACCAGCAGGGTTTGATGTGGACCTTGGCGAATCATCCGCGCGTGCCGGATCACATCCGCCGTGAAGTGGCCCGCTGGGGGATGTGCAAAGATGAATTCGAGGAGGGCAACGGTTGGCAAAACCAGCTTTACGTTCGGGAAGCCCGGCGGATGATCGGGGAATATGTAATGACCCAACACAACTGCCAGGGACGCGCCAAAGCCGAACGTCCCATCGGCCTGGCCGCGTACACGATGGACTCGCACAACGTCCAGCGCTACGTGGACGCGGACCGGCATGTCCGGAACGAAGGCGATGTGGAAGTCGGCGGCTTTTCGCCGTATCCGATTGATTACCGATCCCTCGTGCCCAAGAAAAACGAATGCGACAATCTACTGGTTCCGGTGTGCCTGAGTGCTTCGCATATCGCTTTTGGTTCGATTCGCATGGAGCCGGTGTTTATGGTGCTCGGCGAGTCGGCGGCGACGGCGGCCGTGCAGGCGATTGACGCAAATGCGGCCGTTCAAGACGTGGACTATCCCAAACTCCGCGAGCGATTGCTCGCCGACAAGCAGATCCTGGTTTGGACCGGTCCCGTGATGCACGCCGCTCAATCTGTGGACGTGAAGTCGCTCAAAGGCATCGTGGTCGATGACGACGACGCCAAGCACAAGGGTTTTGAGGAGGTGAGCCAGGTGATCGGTCCCTACGTGGGCACAGGCTATCGGCACGACGGCAACGCGAACAAAGGCGAGCAGTCCGCCCGTTTTCGAGTCAAGGTTCCCAAGGCCGGCCGGTACGAAATCCGCATCGCCTGGACCGCCAACGGGAACCGCGCCACGAACGTGCCCGTCACTGTGCAGCACCAAGGCGGAACCACGACGGTGAAGGTCAACCAACAAATGAAACCCAACCACGGTATGTTCGGAACGGTCGGCACATTCGATTTCCAATCCGGCGAAAATACAATCGCAATCACAAACGCCGACACCAATGGCTATGTCATTGTCGATGCCGTGCAACTCGTGATCGCCGCCAATCCTCCTTGAATCGCCACGAGATCTCTTTGGGCCGCTATGATCCGGCAAGCACTTTTTACCCGACGTCGCCGGTTGGCACCTGTTAGGTTGTCTCATCGAGTTCGGCCATCAATCGGAAAAGCGTTTGTCACAGGAGCGGAGTCACAATAGCAATTCGGACAGCGATGGGTTCGCGAAGATGGAATCCAGTGCCGAGTGATCTTCGTCTTCAATTCAATATCTAGTGCCTAATGGCAAACGGTCAGACATGAAGCTCGCGTGATCCTTGTCGTGTGTCAGGCCTATTACGTGACCCAATTCGTGCGTGATGACGGTGAGCAGGTCCACGCGTCCCTGGACTTCGGGAGCGCCCGTTTGGAATTCCACATCGTCCGCGGGGGTGGGATCGATGAACCAGCCAAAACCGGCGGCATCGACATCCAAAAGAATCGTGTTGCCGATGGCTTCCCCCAGTTCATCGCCCGGCAGGTCCACGATTTGAATATGCACGTCCGCCAAGGCCCCGGGAACAGCAAGGCCAGCTTGCTCGAACTCCCGGATTGCCTCGTCCACAAGCGGAGGCAGATCGGATTGCGCTAGAGGGGCCGCGTTGGCGCCGCGTGGGCCGGCTTCCGCAATCACATCCACAAAGTTGGCCGCGCTTGCGTCCGTCGCGGCCACATACACGCCGCCCGTGAACTCGGGATTGTACACATTGAAGTTGCCCGAGTTACCCGCGATCATCGTCCCGTTCTTCGTCCCATCGAATGCCCGCACGTTGGGACCGCCGCCCGGTCCCGGACTGGTAACAATGTCCGGGGTCCCGTCGCCGTCCACGTCGTGGGCGGCCACTCGCACGCCGCCGGTGAAGTTCGCGTAGGCGTAAAAGTTCTCGATCATCGCCCCGTCGCTGGCTCGAAACGCGCGCACGTTGGGACCGCCGCCGGTGCCGGGGCCGGTGATAATGTCCGCCCGGTTGTCGCCGTCCAAGTCGGCTGCCGCAACATACACGCCGCCGGTGAAGTTGCCGTAGGCGTAGAAGTCGCGCAACGGACCGTCGATAAGTTTCCCGTTCGTCGTGCCGTCGAAGACCCGCACGTCCGGCCCGCCACCCGGTCCCGGACCGGTAATAATGTCGGGAGTCCCGTCGCCGTTTACGTCGGCGACGGCCACGCGCACGCCGCCCGGGAAGTTGCCCGGGTAGGCGTAGAAGTTCATGATCATCGCCCCATCGCTGGCTCGAAACGCCCGCACGTTGGGACCGCCGCCGGCGCCGGGGCCGGTGATAATGTCCGCCCGGTTGTCGCCGTCCAGGTCGGCGACCGCAATATACACGCCACCGATGAAGTTGCCCGGATAGGCATAGAAGTCGCGCAAGGGACCGGCGATCATCAACCCGTTCGTCGCGCCGTCGAACACCCGCACGTCCGGCCCGCCGCCCGGTCCCGCGGCGGTGATAATGTCTGGAACTCCATCGCCGGTCACATCGCCGGTCGCCACGCGGACTCCCCCCTTAAACCCGGGATCGTAGGCGTTGAAGCCTATGTTCTCGCTGCCCTTAAACACTTGAACGTAAGGAAGGCTTCCCGGCCCGGGGCCAGCCACCAAAATCTCGTTATCTGGAAGCGTGACCGTCAAAGGTGCCCCTGGAATAATATCCCCAGCGTTCACTCCAGCCCCCGAAGGCAAAACGTTCCCCAGCATCGCACTAATCATATTCGCCGATGGAGGAATCGGGACGTCGACGGTACGTCCTTCACCCGCATCGCCCGAAAAATTGGCAGTTCCTCGAGAACTCGACGCGGCGAACGTCAACCCGCTCGATGCCCCGTTGACAAGGTCCACGACCACATCGACCTGGAATCCCTCTTGAACGGCATTGCTCGAAGTGACCTGAAAGCGTGCAACGGGGCCATTTGGCGAGGGGAATTTCCCCACAAAGGCCAAGCTGAGCAGGCTGGTATCTTCGGCAGCGCCATTGCCATTGAGGTTGTGGTTAAGGATCACACCCTGCTGCCGCCGATCGCCTGGTCTTTCGTCGCTGACGGTGACCAGGCCGGACTCGATGGTGTTGTCGAAGAGAGTGATCGTGTCCAACTCGATGTTAAAGAACTCATCGGCCTCGACAATGGTATCGCCAATGGCATTCAGGTCGAGAAACAGACGCTCGTTGGCATTCCCGGCAAAGGTCAACGTCCCCACGCCGCCGGAGAACTGATTGTAAGGAGCGCTATCATCGACGATATAATCCTTGCCAAGCTCCGCTTTCCCCGGATTGATCGCCGGGTTAATGGCTCCATCTCGGACCAAGTATCGGAGCGTGAATCCACCCGGCACGGGATTATCCAAGGTCACGGAAAACTGAAACTGGGCCGCCGAACCTGGATCGTTTCCTTCGAGTTGTTGCGTGCTGATGTTTAGGACACTTGCCAAAATGAGCTTAGCTGAATCGTCGTTGCGAATGATGCCGTTCCGCGTGCCGCCGACAATCGTCACGCGGCCCGGACTAATGCCTCCATCCGACAAGCTGATCGCCCCCAAGGCCACGTTGAAGACTTCGTCCGGTTCGACTTTGGCATCTTGGTTGACCTGCACGGTAATCGTTTGCACTTCGCCAGCCGTTCCGGCGAACGTCACCATGCTGTCGTTGTTTATGTAATCGTTATCAGCCGTCGTCGCGGTTCCGTCGTTCGTCGTGAAGGCCAGATCGAACCCGCCTTCAACGGCATGGTCCAACGTGACGGCGAATAGGAACGCCGTCTGACCGCCGCCGTCGCCTTCCGCTTGATCCACCCCGGTCAAATGGAGCGTGGCGGAGTCGTCATTGAGGATGGTGCTTGAAGCGTCGCTTATGTCAACCGCCGGAGCATCGATTACCGCTTCCGATGTAGGATTGGAGAGAGCCACGGTGAAGGATTCCGAAGCCTCGACCTTGGTGTCGCCGGCCACTGGAATCGCGATGGTTTTCTGCGTTTCGCCCTGGTTGAAGGTGACCATTCCAGAGGGAAAAACCCCGCCCAAAAAATCGTCCGCATCCACATCGCTCCCGACAACGGCATAATCCACCGTCGTCTTGCCGGAGGGACTCCCGCTGAGCGTGACCGTGAAGGTGAAACTGGTGGTTCCGCTGTCCCCTTCGGTTTGGCTCTGGATATCCGCCGCGATCGCTAACTTCACCATTTCCACGGCACCGATGTCCACTGTCCCGACAAACCGGTCTCTCCCGCGTTGGTCCGCCGTCAGAGGGTTGCTCATTGCATCGACGGCGACCGAGTTTTTTCCGGTATCAAGGGCAGGGGAACCGCTCAATAGAAGATGCGTTTGCGTCACGCCGCCATTATCTCGAAGCGGGCCTAACATAGGGTCGCCTGTGATCGTGTTGGCAAGCCCCGTAGGGATGATTCCGTCTTGAACCAAATTGTTTGTTCCGGAAAAGGTGCCGGTTCCGACAAGATTCCCTCCGTCGCCGCCGGCAATAATCGTGTTGTTTAGAACCGCCACGCCCTGGACATCGTTAAAGATTCCGTTCCCTTGAGTTTGAGCGAGATTCGCGGCGATTGTGGTATTTGTGACAGTCAACGTGCCTGCGGCATAATTGGGGCTCTTGCCGTTGAAGAGACCGCCCCCGCGAGTGGACGCAACATTTCCGCTGATCGTGGAGTTCGTGATATTCGCTGTGTAGAAGTTGAACAGACCGGCGCCTCTGGTCGCGGCGTTTCCGCTAATGGTGGATTCCGTGATATTCGCCCTGTCATAGTTAAACACGCCGCCGCCTTTGATCGCGGTGTTTTCGGAGATGGCGGATTTCGCCACATTCAAGACGCCGTCGTCGTTATAGATGCCTCCGCCACTCTCGGCCGTGTTTCCGGAGATTGTGGATTCGGTCACATTCAAAAGGCCTTCGTTGTTGTAGATGCCTCCGCCGCTACTCATCGTGGTATTGCCGGTGATCGTGGATTTGGTGACCGTGAGGGCTTCCTTGTTATAGATCCCGCCTCCGCTCTCGGTGCTGCTGCCGCCGGCGATCGTCAAGCCGGAAAGCGTCACATTGGCCAACTCGAGAGCATTGCCGTCATCAATGAAGAACACGCGGTGACCGGTTTGGGCTCTGATACTAATGTTATTCAGTTCCCCATTGATGGTCACGCTTTTGTCGACCGGCAATGCGCCATTGCTCAAGAGAATCGTCCCATTGCCAAGCGAGGCGTCAAAAACGATCAGGCCGCCTGCGCCGACGGTGGCGATCGCGTCCCTCAAGCTGATGCCGCCCACGTTGATGCCGTCATTTTCGTCCGCGAGGGTATTGACGGTGAGCAAGAGGGCGCAAATTCGTAGGCGCCAATGTCCACGGTTCCCGCAAACCGCTCGCGTCCGCGCTGGTCGGAGATCAAGGGATTGCCGGACGCATCGACAGCGGCCGCATTTTTGCCCCTATTGATGGCCGGGGAATCGCTGAGAAGAGCGTGAGTTTTCGTCGGGCCGCCGTTGTCTTGGAGCGGTCCCAACAATGGATCGCCCGTGATGGTGTTGGCAAGGCCCGTTCCTGATCCATCCTGTACCAAATTGTTCGTTCCGGAAAATGAACCCGCCAGTTCGCCCCCGGCACTTCCGGCAACAATTGAATTGTTGAGGGTGGTTGTCCCCGTCGAGTTAACGATCCCGCCACCGACGCCTTGAGCGCTATTCTCGAAGACGGTGGAGTTGATGACTGTTGCCGTCCCGGCGTTGCGGATGCCGCCACCGTTGTTGTTCGCGGTGTTCCCGGAGAGGGTGGAGTTGATGACAATCACCCGACCGGAACTGCCGTAATTGCTGCCGTAGGTGCTTATGCCGCCGCCATTGAGGTTTGCGGTATTTCCGGAGAGGGTGGAGTTAACGACCGTCGCCGTGCCGGAATAGATGCGGATGCCGCCACCATCGTTGTTTGCCGTATTTCCCACGAAGTTGGAGTCGGTCACATTCAACATACCACCAAAGCTGGTTGCGACTCCGCCGCCGGATCCGGCCGAGTTTTGGGACAACGTACTATTCGTGACTGTTACGATGGCGGCGTCCTCGATACTGATGGCGCCACCGCCCGCGGCGGCCGAGTTCTTCGACAGCACGCTGTTGGTGATGGTCACGCTGCCGCCAAATGTTTTGATGGCGCCTCCACCGGCGTAGCCGCCGGCGGAGTTTTGCGAAAGGGTACTGCCTGTAATGGTCACGCCGCCCCCATTAAAGTTGGCGATACCGCCTCCCCCTAGGCCGGCGAAGTTGCTAAGGATGCTGCCGCCGGTGACGGTCACGCTGCTGGCGGAACCAAAGTTCACAATCCCCCCGCCGAAACTGCCTCCGGAGTTTTGTGAGA
Organism: uncultured Planctomycetaceae bacterium; assembly: GCA_963815195.1. Classification (GTDB taxonomy): domain Bacteria; phylum Planctomycetota; class Planctomycetia; order Planctomycetales; family Planctomycetaceae; genus CAWAVN01. Next base: position 167,789 of record CAWFGE010000019.1, on the reverse strand, counting down.
CGGTGCTGTTGGTGATGGTCACGGCAGTGATGCTACCGGACGACTCATTGTTGATCCCGCCCCCGGTGTTTTGCGAGACGGTGGTGTTCATGATCGTCAGGCTGCCGGAATTCCGGTTTTGAATTCCGATGCCGCTGTTGCCGGTGACGTTGCCGCCATTAATCGTCACGTGGCTTCCGGAGCCGTCATTGGAAATGCCGCCGCCGCGGTTGGCCGAGTTTTGCGAGAGGGTGCCGTCGGTGATGGTCACGCTTCCCGAATCTTCATTTCTAATCCCGCCGCCGTTGGCGCTGGCCGAATTGCCGATGATGCTGCCACCAGTGATAGCCACGCTGGTGCCGAAACGCGAGGTAAAGAGCCCCCCTCCGTTCGTGGCCGAGTTTTCCATTAGCGTGGTATCGGTGATGGTCACACTGCCGAAACTTGTATACACACCGCCCCCCTTGTCGGCGGAGTTTTGCGATAAAGTGGTGTTGGTAATGGACAGGTTGCCCCCAGCGCTGACGCCGCCGCCGGTGCTACCGGCCGAGTTTTGCGAGAAAGTGCTATCAACGACAATCAGGCTGCCGGAACTTTCAATGCCACCACCATAGAAATTGACGGTGTTGCCTGTGATGCTGACGCCGATAATAGTAAGGCTGCCGTCGTTGCGAATCCCGCCGCCGTCGGAGGACGAGTTTCCGGTGATGCTGCCGCCGGTGACGGTCACGCTGCCGCGGGATTCGTTGAAGACGCCGCCGCCGGTACTGGACGTATTATGGGACACCGTGCTGTCGGTAATGGCCACGCTGGCGTCATTGCGGATTCCGCCACCGTAGTCGGCCGAGTTACCACTGATGCTGCTGCCGGTTATTGTCACGCTGCTGCCGGAACCCTCGTTGTGGATGCCGCCTCCATCCCTAGCCGAGTTGCCGGTGATGCTGCCGCCGGTGATGATCACGCTGCTGCCAGAAACGTTGGAGATGGCACCGCCAGTGAGGAAGCCGAAACTGCCACCAGTTGAGTTTTGCGATAGCGTCGTGTCTGTGAGGGTCACACTGCCGGAATTCTGGTTGCGGATGCCGCCGCCGCCGGCCATGACGGCGGTGTTGCCAGTGATGCTGCCGCCGGTGACGGTCAGCATGCCGCCGTCAACGAGGAACCCGCCGCCGCCCGGGCTGTCGGTGATGCTGCCGCCCGTGATTGTCACGCTTTCAATACTGAGCGCAGCGCCGGTGTGGATGTCGAAGACGCGGTCGCCGTTGCCGCTGGCGTTGATGATTGTCTGTCCGGCACCGGTCCCGGTGATTGTGATACCCGCTGTGTTGAGGATGTCCAGATCGCCCGTCGCGGACGCATCTTCGCCCGCACCGGTGATGCTCAGCGAGTAAGTCCCCGTTTGCAGACGGATTTCATATTCCATGTCGGGATTGGCGTTAGCCAGAAGGATGGCGTCCCGCAAGCTCACACCGCCTGTGCCGACGCCGTTGTTCTCATCTCCAAACGTATTGACGGTGATCACGGCGGACTGGGATTGCACTTCGAACGCCCCAATGTCCACCGTGCCCACAAACCGAGTCTGCCCGCGTTGGTCTGTGGTCAGAGGATTGCCCTGGCCGTCCACGGCGGCCGAGTTGCTCCCCGCGTCGAAAGCAGGAGAGCCGGCCAGGAGGGCCTGCGTCTTGGTCGGCCCGCCATTGTCGGCCAGTGGGCCCAGCAAGGGATTTCCCGTCCGCGTGTTTGCAAGGCCGGCGGGGGCATTTCCGTCCTGGATTAAATTGTTCGTCCCCGAAAACGTGCCCGGTTGCGAAAGGTCCCCTCCCGCGTTCCCGGCGATGATTGTGTTATTCAGATTGGCCGTGCCGGGGAAGTAGTTGCTGCCGTTATAAAGGCCGCCTCCGCCGCTGCTGCCGGACGCCGCGTTGCCGGCGATGGTGGAATTTGTCACATTCAACGTTGCGAGGAGGTTGTTAAAGCCGCCACCTTGACCTTGAGTGGAGTTTCCGGAGATGGTGGAGTTCACGACGGTCGCCGTGCCGAAGACATTTGCAACGCCTCCGCCGCCGCTGAGGCTGCCGCCGGACACGGTATTTCCCGAGATGGTGGAGTTTGTAATGGTCGCCGTGCCGGCATAGTTATACAATCCCCCACCGCCTCCGTCTTCAGCGAGATTTCCGGAGATGGTGGAGTTCACGACAGCCGCCGTCCCGAATTTGTTTTCGATACCGCCACCGTTAAACGCGGTGTTTTCCGAGACGGTGCAGTTCGCGAGAGTCAAGCTCTGAATGCTAAAAATCCCACCGCCGTTATTAAACGCCGAGTTCCCCGAGATGGTGCAGTTTGTGACGGTCAGGGATTCGCTGTTGTCGATTCCGCCCCCGCTTCCACTCGTCACATGTCCCCCGGTGATTGTCAACCCGGAAATCGTCACGACGGCTTGATTGTTGCTGTCGCCATCATCGACGTGAAACACCCGGCTGCCAGCCTGGGCATTGACGGTGATGTTGCTCAGGCCCCCATCAATCGTCAGGGCGTTATCGACCAGCAACTCCCCGTTGGTGAGTAGAATCGTTCCGTTGGCAAGCGCTGACTGAAATGTAATCGTGTCGCCCGAACCGCTGGCGGCAATGGCGTCGCGCAAGCTCACACCGCCTGTGCCGACGCCGTTGTTTTCGTCCACCAACGTATCGACCACAATCGTGGACAATAAGGTTCGATCCTCCAACACCTCTGCGATGATCCCCGCCCGGGAAAGTCCACGCATGGAAAGGAGGCGGCGGAACTCAGTCCGCCGATGGGGTCGGTGAAACATTTCTCGAACGCGAAGCGCGATGGACCAATCGAATCTTGGCAGCCGACCTCCAAACGGGGCGAATTTCATCGGGAGACTCCACCGAGGACGAGAAGTGAGTTCTATCTATAGAGAGGGTTACGACTACGATAGCCAGGGGGATTTCCCCACGCAAACAGAAAAGAGGATTCCCGATGATTTTTTTGGGAATTCCCCCGTTGCCGAAAATCGGCATTTTTCCGATCAATGCGGGAAAGGGGGCCAGGAAATGCGTTGCCAGAGACGCGAATCGAATATGTTCCGGCCGCTAGGAGCGCGTGCGGAACTCGGGGGGGACTTGGGCCAGGGCGTCATCCGGCAGCACGTAAGATTGGCCGATCAGGTCCGCATCGTGATTTATCACATCCGGCCACACGGCCCCGGGCAAGACGCAGACCGCGAAGACTTCGTGGACGTCCTGTTGGAACTTGAGAAAGCCGGCCAGGTCGCCCTTTTCAATATCTACAATCGCCACGCCCGCCCAGCGCTCGGTTTCCTCCATTTGGGCGATGCGAATGCCGCTGAATACGGCCGACTCGCGGACCTGGGAGAGTCCAATGAAGGCGAAGCGGCCAAGAAAGGACAGGCCCCGCGTGAATCCCGGAAGCTCCAAAACCGGTTCGTACCGCCCCGTCTTCAGGTCCACAGAGCCGAACCCGCCGTCTCCCGAATTGAGCACCCACAACCGATCTTGGTGCACCCGCGGCGAATGGGGCATGGACAAGCCCCGCGAAATGATCTCGCCGCTTTCGACGTCCATCACGACTCCGCCGGAGGCTTTGTTCTCCCGCCAACCCGCCGGCGTGTCGGTCTCGCCGAGCGCCGTCACATATTTCGGCCGGCCGTCGGCCATCGCCAAGCCGTTGAGATGGCAGCGATCCTCCGGCGTATATCCCGAGATGAAACCCGGCTTCCAGCGCGGCACGAAGTTGTATTCTCGACTCCGCGTGGCAAGGCAAGAAAACCGCGTATTGACAAACCACAATTCCAAATCGCGGTCGTAGTCCATCTCGTGAATCTGGATGTCGCCGGTCACATCACAGGACCGCGGAAGATAACAGGCATCGGTCCGGCAGGGTTCGCTCGGCAATCTTTGAGCGACGGCGGGGGTGTTATGAAATTCCCAAATCTCATGGAGAGTGCCGACAGCCAGCCGCCCATCATGTAAAGCCACGCCCATGGGCTGTTGGAAATTACGAAAATGCGTATTGAGCGTTCCGTTCTCGTTGCGGAGCAAAATCAACTTCCCCGCCTGATAGGTCGAAACGATAACACTCGCCTGGAGGGCATCCAGAATTCCAGGGAAACTTGGGGTGTGGACGCTGTGCATGATATCGGGCGGTCCGTTGAAGGCTCCTCGAAATGGGAACGGGCTACTCTACTATTCCCAATAGCCGGTTTTTGTCAAGAAGTAGGCCAATCCATCGGCGAGCGGGCCAGCGGGCCAGCCATGTGCGAAGAAAGCTCAAGTCCATCCGGATTGAATCGAATCAGTGGTCAGAGAGACCTTTGAATTGCGCACGATTTGAGTCCTCCACTCCACGCTGTCAAATCCCCGGAAAAACCCGCGCGCGTTCAACCCCATCCGTCCGCACTCTGTCACAAACCCGCCGCACGCCGAGAGGCGCATCTGTGGATGCTGTGTCCCGGTCGTCGGAGTTGGAATCGAGTTCCGACGCTGGCTCGTTTTGGAATTTCGGACATTGGGATTTGTTTCGGAATTCGAGATTCGGATTTCGGATTTTCCGGGGCAATATCGCGTACGTTGATTCTGTGTGTGTTGATTGAAAGGAATGTCTGTGCCGCGCGGTTTGGATTCGCTATGATTCGAGAGACCAACGAACCATTATTCCATTCCACACAAAAAAGGCAGGAAACTCATGGCGGACGCACAAAGCTTGTATGCCGAACTCGTGGACCACTTGCGGAAGACGGCGGTTTTGGAATCGTGCGGGAGCGTCCTGGGTTGGGATGAGCAAACCTACCTGCCGCCCGGCGGCGCGGAGCATCGGGCGAATCAAGTCAGTCTGCTGTCCGGCCTGGCCCACGAACAGCGGACCGCTTCCCGCGTGGGCGAATTGCTCGGCGAACTGGAACAAACCGATTTGGGACGGGCCGACGGGCCGATGGCGGTCAACGTCCGCGAAGCCCGCCGGGATTACGACCGGGCCACGAAGCTCCCAAAAAAGCTGGTCGAGGAAATGTCCCGCGTGACCTCGCTCGGGCAGCAGGCCTGGATCGACGCCCGCAAGCAGAAGGCGTTTCCCAAGTTCCTCCCCTGGCTCGAGCAGATCGTCAACCTCAAACGCGAAGAAGCCCAGGCCCTCGGTTACGACGGCGGCGTGCCTTACGATGCCCTGCTGGACCGCTACGAACCCGGTGCGAAAACCGCCGAGGTGACGAAGGCGTTCGCGGCGCTCCGGGATGAGTTGGTCCCGCTGGTCGCGGCGATTCGGGACTCCGGAAAAACGCCCGACCGCGAAATCATCACGCGGAGCTACCCCATCGACGCCCAGCGGAAGTTCGGCATCGCCGCCGCGACCAAGATCGGCTTCAACTTTGGCGAAGGCCGGCTCGACGAAGCGGCCCACCCATTTTGCAGCGGCTTCGGACCGGGCGACTGCCGATTGACCACCCGCTACGACGAGCACCATTTCCCCGGCGCGTTCTTCGGCACCTTGCACGAAGCGGGCCACGGGATGTACGAGCAGGGACTCGATCGCGAAGCCTATGGCACGCCGATGGGCGATTCGGTCTCCTTGGGGATTCACGAATCGCAATCCCGGATGTGGGAAAACTTCGTGGGCCGGAGTTTGGCGTTCTGGCAAAATCTCTATGGCCCCGCGCAGGAAGCGTTTCCCGAAGCCCTGGGCAGTGTCGCCTTGGAGGATTTTCATTTCGCCGTCAACGATGTGCAGCCGTCGTTCATCCGCGTGGAAGCCGACGAGGTGACGTATAACCTGCACATCATGCTGCGGTTCGAGATGGAGCAACCCTTGATTGCGGGCGATTTGAAACCGGCGGACGCCCCCGGCGTTTGGAACGAGAAGTTCCAGCAGTTCTTCGGTCTCACGCCGCCGCACGATTCGCTGGGCTGCCTGCAGGACATCCACTGGAGCGCGGGTCTGATCGGCTATTTTCCGACGTATGCCCTCGGCAATATGTACGCGGCCCAATTCTTCGAGTCGGCCCAGAAGGAATTGGGCGATCTCTCCGCCCAGTTCGTCCGCGGCGAGTTCGCCCCGCTGCTACAGTGGCTCAACAAAAACATCCACCGCCGAGGCCGGCAGTACCCGCCCACCGAGCTCGTCCGCATCGTCACCGGCGAACCCCTGTCGCACAAACCGCTGATGACCCACCTGCACGGGAAGTATGATGAGTTGTATCATCTTTAATAGAGGCTTTGCAGACCGGCGACGCCGCCCCGGTTGGCAAGCAACCGGGGCCACCCTACGGTATTTGCGGAGATAAAAAATGCGCAACGACATCCTTGTCCTATTTCGTAATTCTAACAGGGACGGGGGCCTGCATGATGGCATCTGCCGGACTCGCCCAAATCTGCCCACCCTACGCTGTGCACCCCGGAAAGCCAGAGCGGATCGGCGGACCGGAACGCCTGCGGGAACCTCTGTTGTTTGGTATGCTTTGGGCGTGTTGAGAATTCCACGAGACCGGTTTTCGGGAGGGATCATGATGGCTCGATTGGCTTTGTTTTTGTTGTTGGCGGTTCTGGTCGCGCCGCTCAAGGCGGAGACGCTCTCGGTGGGGGTGTTTGCCGTGGATGCTTCGCCGCCGGTGGGGTCGCCTTTGGCTTATGATCCGACCAAGGCCGTCGAGACGCCTTTGAGCTTTCGCGGCGTGGTGCTTGTCGGGGCCGGGAAGCCGATCGTGTTGTGCGCGGTGGATTGGATCGGGATCAGCAGCGGCGGCCAGACGGTGTTTCGCGAAGCGATCGCGGAAGCCGCGGGCACGGAGCCGAGCCGCGTGGCGGTGCATACGCTCCATCAACACGATGCCCCGCGGTGCGATTTCTCGGCGGAGGAGCTTTTGAACGCACAAGGGTTAGCCGGGGCAGGGTTCGATCCGCGGTTTGCCCGCGACGTGGTTCGCCGGTCGGCGAAGGCCGTTCAAACAGCGATCACGGACGCTCAGCCGGTCACGCATTTGGGGTTAGGCGTCGGCATTGTGGAGAAGGTCGCATCCAATCGGCGGATTCTGGGGCCTGACGGAAAAGTCATCCACACCCGCTACACGGCGACCAAGGATCCGAAAATCCGCGCCTTCCCGGCCGGCACGATCGATCCGCAGCTCAAACTCATCAGCTTTTGGAACGGCGACAAGCCGATCGCAGCGGTCACGTTTTACGCGACGCATCCGCAGAGCTATTACCGCACGGGGCTTGCCAATCCCGATTTTCCCGGGCTGGCCCGGAACGCCCGCGAAAAGGAGACCGGCGTCCCGCACATTCATTTCAACGGCGCGGGCGGGAATGTCGGGGCGGGGAAGTGGAACGACGGCTCGCACGAGAATCGGCAGATTCTCGCCGACCGTGTGGCCGCCGGCATGAAACAGGCGTGGGAGAGCACGAAGAAGTCTCCGCTGTCCGCCGACGACGTGCGCTGGGAACTCGAGCCGGTCGTCCTGCCGGCGGCGGAGCATCTCGACGAAGCGGCGCTTCAGAAAGCGATCGCGGACACATCGGCGTCGCCTTCCGCCCGCTATGCCGCCGCGAAGAACCTGACATGGCTTCGCCGGTGCGGGCGGCGGGACGCGATCGACCTCGCGTGCTTGTCGCTCGGCAAGGCCCGCGTGCTGTTGATGCCGGGCGAGCTGTTCGTGGAATATCAACTAGCCGCCCAGAAGCTTCGGCCGGATTTGTTCGTGGCGATGGCGGCGTACGGCGACTATGCCCCCGGCTACATCGGCACCGAGATCGCCTACAGCCAAGGCGGATATGAAACCAGCCCCGGCGCCTCCAAGGTCGCCCCGGCCGTCGAAGAGGTGCTGATGACCGCCGTCCGCAAACTCCTGAAAGCGAAACCGGCAGCCGATCGTTGAGGTGCAAACACCGCGGCGGTTTCCCGTCCGTCCAGCAGGTTTAGCTTCTTGAGTTGCTCAAAGGCGTCTCTCTGCACCTGCGTTTTGTTCTTTTGAGTTTGCTCGATCATCCAGCGGAGGTCCTCGGCCAGGCTGCGGTCGTATGCCAGGATTCTCAGCTTCTTGATCTCCGCCTTGAGGGCGAGCCGTTTTTTTGCGCGTGCGATGTGAGTTCCGCGTTCTAGATCAAGCATTCGATAAAAATCAAATTCACGTCCGAACCGTATGGGACTCGGTGTTCTCCGTCGCGGAGTCGGACGAGAGAGCCGGCGGAGGACCCGCCCCATCGGACGCTCGCTTTTCAAACACGAAGCTACTCCGCCCATAGCCGGCGGATCAGTTGGAGTTTGCGTTCCACGGTGCGGGAGACGCAGCCCAGCTTCTCAGCGATCTCTTCGTTTTGATAGCCTTCCATTTTCCACAACGCGATTTGCCGGAGCGTTTCGTTGTCGAGCGCATCCAGCCGGCGTTCCAGATCCTCGGCCAACTCCGAGGCGAACTCGGGCGTCGGATCGCGGCTGATGACGTCCAAAAGCGGCGATGACCGGGCGTCGTCGCTGCCCAACAGCGCGCCTTCGTTGAGCACTTTGCCCCCGCCTCGCTTTTGCCGGCGTTCGTGCCGGGCCAGGTCCTTGGCTTTGTTCGCCGTCATCGTGATGAGCAGCCGCCAGAGATTGTTGCGGTCCTTGAGTTCCGGGTACCGCCCCGCCCGCGCGCCCCGGCAAAAACTGTCGAAGGTGTTGACGACCACGTCTTCCTCGTCCGCCGGTCCTTTGGGCAGCCCGCGAAGCTGGTTGCGGGCGAGCCGGACCAGTTGCTCGAAATAGCGCTCCCAAAGTTTCTGGGCGGCGTCCTCGTCCCCTTCCTTCACCAAATCCATCCACTGCGACACGGATCCTTTGGACGGCATGGCCAGTTTCCTCCAACAGGAGTATCCGAGTGAACCGGGGCTAGCGCCCTACGGCTAATCTATGTGATCCAAGCTTGCATCGAGTGTATCGTCGGCACAGGCGACCATCAAGAAGCGAACCGGGGCTAGCGCCCTGCGGCGAATGAAATCACCCGCGCTGTGTTGTGAATGCGGGTGGAATTTCGTGTAATTCGTGTGTTGACGGTTTCATCGTTCGCTTTGCCTTGTTTTCAACTTGAGGAATCACATCATGCTGCCTGGGATTAAGCTATTTGACCTGACCGGAAAGTCCGCAATTGTCACGGGAGGCTCGAAGGGGCTGGGGTTGGCGATGGCCGCGGGGTTGGCGTCGGCGGGGGCGGATGTTCTGCTCGCCAGCCGGACCGAAGGCGAAGCCGCGGCCGCCGCCGAGGAAATCGCCAAGGACTTCGGACACAAATCCCTCGGCGTGCGTGCGGATGTCACCTCGCCCGAAGACGTGGCCGCGATGACGGACCGCGCGCTCGCCGAGTTCGGGAAGATCGACATCCTCATCAACAACGCCGGCGTCAACATTCGCGGGCCGATCGATGAGGTGAGTTATGAGGATTTCAAAAAAGTGCAGGACATCAACGTGGGTGGCGTCTGGCTGTGCGCGGGCGGTGGTCCCTCACATGAAGGCCGCGAAGTCCGGGCGGATCGTCAACCTCGCGAGCACTTTGGGCGTGGTGGGGCTTGCCGACCGCACGCCTTACACCGCCAGCAAAGGGGCAGTCGTGCAAATGACCCGGGCCTTGGGGTTGGAACTCGCCCCCTTTAACGTCACCTGCAATGCGATTTGCCCCGGCCCGTTTTTGACGCCGATGAACGAACCCATCGCCGAGGATGCGAACACGAAAAGATTCATCATCGGCGCGGTCGCCTTGGAGCGGTGGGGCCGGATGGAAGAGATTCAGGGGGCCGCGATTTTTCTGGCGAGCGACGCTTCCAGCTACATGACCGGCAGCCTCGTCACCGTGGACGGCGGCTGGACCGCGCGGTGAAACGGGTGCCTTCCCGCTTTGGGCAGCTTGGCGCCATGATCACTGAATCATGATTTTGTGAATTGCGACCATCGAGATTCCTGCACCCGCTCCGCGAAAACTTGGGGATTCCAATTGATGTCCCGCCGCTGAGGGTTTAGCATGAGAATTGGGTTGAGGCCCGACGCACCCCTCGCCGCACTAAGGAGTAGAAGCATGTTCCCAAACCGAATCGCACTCGCGGTTGTCGTTGTACTCGCGGGGTTCGTTTTTTCTCCGCGACAGGGGCAGGCTCAGTTGACGGTGCAGCAGCCCGTGTTCGGGGTGAACTCGGTGGGGACGACGGTTTCGGTGCCGGATCGCGGCACAGCGCATTTGGGAAGCATCAGCTCGGCGAGAAGTGGCAGCAAAACGTTTGGGCCGCTTCCTTCGGGGACCAATTATGGCTTCGACCGTCAGCACACGGGAATGAGCGTCAACGTCTATATCCACGACTTTGAAGCGATGGACCGGTATCTGCTCGGCCAGGCTCCCGCCGCACCGGCGGCGAATCCCCAATTGACCGGAAACGCCCGCCACGCGTGGAGCCAGTTGCAGGCGGAACACGGTCCGGTTTTCCCGCAACGTTTGCCCGATCCGCAAACGCTTTCCAAGGCGGAGAAATACTGGCGGCTGGGACAGGCGCGGAGCAGGAAGGCAAACTCTCGGTCGCCCGCCTGCATTACCGGATTGCGAGCAAGTTCGGCTCGGACGCCGCCAAGACCCGGATGGCTCAACTCCAAGCCGCCCGCGGCGATTCCGCGGTCGCCAACCGCTAAACTCCCCGAAGCGTTCCCTTGTTCCAGCACGCTCACCAGCGGAAGAAGCGGTACGGGTCGTCCCATTCTTCCGGCAGGTCGAGATAGAACCCGGTTTGCCAGCGCGGGGCCGCTTCGCCGGCGAACGGAGTCTGGAATCGCTCGATAAGCGGCGTCTTCGCGGCGGCCCCGAGATTGGCGAGCAATCGCGTCGCCAGAAACGCAGACCGGCGGAAGGTCTTTTTTACGTTCTGCGGTTTGGCGGAATCGAACTGCCAGGGAACCATTTGACAGAAAACGATGTCGCCGCCGTCCGCTTGAGCCAACACGCCGTCGCCCAGAATCTTCGCTCCCGTAACGATCAGCGGCAACCGCCGGGGATCGCGGTTGTGAACATCCGCGGGACCAATTCCGCTGAAGAGCGAATCGGAGGCGGGCGGTTCAAAATAGGCGGCGATGTGCTCGCGGTTTTTCGTAGCGACCTTAATTGGCAGGAATTGCAATTCCGACTGGTCCAAACCGATGGCGAGCAAGCGGCCGCCGGATTGGAGCCAATCCGCGATGGCTTTTTTGTCCTTGGCCAGGGTGGTTCCTCCGCCGGGGCCGATGATGAGGACTTGGTCTGCGGAGAGTTTGCCTTCGTAGGGCTGGGGTGGGAATCCCGCCGCGGTCAGGTGCTTTCGGCCGGCCTCTTCACCCACGTACACGATGCCGCGGCTTGGAGCGGGCTTCCAGGAGGAAGCATACGCCAAGACATTCCGCCACAGCGTCTCGGCGGCGGGATCCGTTTCGCTGCGAGCCGTCACGTCCAACTGGCAAAACAGGATCAGCCCCCGGCCCTCGCGGTATTCCATGAGCGGGCTGTATTGCAGGCTGAAACCGCCATCCACGATCGGGCGAAAATCGCCACAGGCCGGTTTTTCGATCAACACCGAAGCCACGTTCCCGCGGTTGCCGCACCGCCAGAGCCTGGAAACTTCGATCCCGCACCACCGCACCGTCGGGCCGTGCCGGGGCCGCATTTCATAGTGGAGCGTGGGCGGGAGAATTGTGGCCGAGCCTCGCCAATCGCGGAGGTGCTCTTCCTTCAAGCCCGCCAACAGCGGATGACCGGGAACGCGCGGGAACACCCACCGCAATCCATACTCGGCCACGCGGAAGCCAAACCGCCGTTCCAAGACGGCCGAGGTCTGCTCGAACACAATCACCCTGAGACCCTCCCGCACGCGACGGATGTCCGGCGCGGGGCCGGCCACCGTCAAGGCATTCTTCCCGACAATCAACAGATCGTAGTTGGCCAAATCCGCATCGGCTTTAATGCTTTGATAAGGAACCCCGGCGGATTTCAGTTGAGCCGCGGTTTCCCCTTGCGGATCGAACAGGGCGATCTTGCCGTTGGGCAACGGCATTTCCGCGGAAGGCAGCACGTGGACTTTGAACGAATCCTCTTGCGTTTCGCCGTCGCCGAATTTGAAAACCGCTTTGAGTTCGTATTCACCGGGCCGCGTGGAACTCGGGAGTTTGAAGCTCAGCGGGATTCGCACCTGCTCGCCGGTCGGCAGGGAAACGTGTTGGCGGCCGATAACGTTCTTGGGAAGATTGAATGACCAAGCGCAGTCGCAGTCCACCGGCCCGCGGGAATTGTTGATGACGATCGCCTGCTTCTCAAAGGTTTCGCCCGGAACGAAGAGATGATCCTTGCTGGTGAAGGCGGCGGGTTTGCCGGCAATGTCACCGAGCAATGGGCGATTGTTGCGAATGAGCGCTTCCGCGGCGGGCGTGGGTTCCCAGTCATTTTGCTTATAGGCGAGATCCATCCGCTCGTACCGCTCATCGAGATAATCCGGACTGAATCCGGGCCGCTGGAGGTTCTGCCAATCGACGGGCAGCTTGCGCCGGCCGCGGTCCACTCCGGGCTTGAGCTTCCAGTATTGCCCGTGCTCCCATGGCGAAAACGCCGAAAGACCCCATGTGCGAAACGCCCGCCAGTTGTCGGTGATGTAGCGGGCGATGATCGGGTAGCGCTCATCGAAGTCGTTCGAACTCAACCGGTGCGGATAATCCCAGCGATGCCACAGCCGGCCCGCGCGGAACTGGGCCGCTTCCCAGCGGAGGTTGGCTTTTTCCGCTTCACTGATCTGGAACGCCTGATCGCCCTGAAACTGCGAGTTCCACTCGGCGAGGCAGAAATCCCAGGGCACCTGGGCACTCCCAAATTCCCGCTCGCCCTGGTACCAGCCGCGGTACATGCCCCAGTCCCAGAGGAACGGTGCTCCGTACTCGCAAGGAAACGCCGGCTTCACGCCGACCTTCGCCCAATGCCCGAACCAGTCGGACATCTCCTGAATCGGGACGAAGTTGGGATAGAAGTTGACGCTGTGCAGCGCGCCGATATTGCCGCCGGCGTGATGATAGACGATTCGCGCCCGATCGAAGCCTTTGACGATCGCCTCGGCCCGCAACGCGCGGTCGGCGTTGTTTTTCTCATAGCGGCCGCTGCGGGGATCGATCCGGCCGTCGATCTTGTCCGGATTCATGTCCTCGCCATAACCCAAGGCGTTGTGGCTCATCGCATAGGCCACGACGGCGGGATGGTTCTGCGCCTCGCGGACGTAAAACTCCGCGTGCCGGGCGTAGCCGTTGTTTTGGTCGGCGTCTTTCGCTTGCCAGTCGTAATGCGAAAAGTGCGGCTGCGAGAGGGCGACGAGCATGCCCTCATCATCCGCCGCCCGCAGGATTTCCGCGAAGCTCAAATGCGAACCCGGCTGGCAGCCGTAGTTGTGCGTGTAAACAAAGTTAATGCCGAAGCTCTTCAGCCGTCTTAGACTTTCGCGGGCCGCGGAATAATTGGCCAATGCCGCCCCAATCTGGGCATTGTCCAAAGGCACGGCGGATAAAAAAATCCGGCTGCCGTTGAGATAAAAATCTTTGCCGTCGATCCAAAACTCGCGGAAGCCGAACCGCTCGCGGAAAAACGTATCAATGCGTTTGCCGTCGGCGTCGTTTAGCGTGAGCGAAATCTCGTACTGATTCTGCGGCGTATGAATGTCCCAAAGTTGTTCCGGTTTCCAGTCCGCCGTGAAAGCCGACCGTCCCCGTTCGAGATCGCCGGTTTGAAATGGCGGACTTTCAAATTCGCGGACCGTTTTGCCGTCTTTCGTTATCAAAGCCCGGAGCGAATATCGTTTTGAAGCAGCCAATCCGGATAGCTCCGCTTCAAAGCGGATTTGCCCTTTGGAAACGGAGGTGTCGATTTTCACATCCGTGATGGACTCGCCCGCCGGCGAAGCGACGAGGAACACATCGCCACACAGACCCCGGCGATCGACCTGCCCTCGCACCTCGCGGGCCGAGTTGCTGTCGCTATAAGAAAGCAGCACCCCTTTGAGCGGCAAGGCCGCCACGTGCAACGTCAGGCGTTGCGTTTTCCCGGGCCGGCAGAAGGAAGTGAGATCGAGTTCCCCGCCGGGGAAATGCAATTCGCCGGCCCGCTTTCCATCGACATACGCGACCGCGAACGAGTTGAGGTACTCGGCCGAAACCGCAACACGGCGGTCTTTCCATTCGGCGGGGATGGTGATCTCGCGCTCGTGCCACGCCGCGGAAACTTCGGAAAGCCGTTGGTCTTTCCAATTCGGATGCGAGAAAACCGTCTGGGAATCTTTCTGCATGTAGTTCGCGATTCCCGGCCAGGAGCCGGGGACTTTGAAGAACCCCCAACCCCCGGCGGGCGGCTGTTTTGGTTCCGCATCGGCGGGCTGCCAGCGCCACAGGCCGTTGATGCAGATCCGCTCCCGCGTGGGCGTTGTTTCGCGAAAGGCTTTGTTCGCGTCCCAAACGGCCCCGACGCCGCTGGGCAGCGAAGCGGCGAATTCGTCGCCACGAACAATCGGTTCCATCCAACACAAACACGCCCAGCCGGTCAGCAACATCCACAACGTGCATTTCATGGGGATTCTCCAAGCCAAGAACCAATCAATCCTCCCTGAGATCTTTGACTTAGAGATTACTCGAATCGTCCCCGATTTTCGACCTGGGACCCGGGCATTGGGGCCGGCACCGGCGAGTGCGGATGACCCGGAACGGCTTTTTCAGACCTTGCAGGTACGTCACAGGGAACAACGGTCCGCGCAAGAAACCATCCTCCAACGGTCGGGGGCCTGATGATACCCGCCTTCCAGGGAGGACGTTTCTTTTTCCTCAAACAGTCGAAGCCTAGGTCAGGGTGTCGGTCCGTGTTTGGAACACGACCGATCCCTCGCCTAGCTTTCCGCCTTGACGAGAGGGTGACGCTTCCGCAAGAAAGTTCCCCCCCAACAGTAGCAGCGCGAGTCCCACCCCCACAAGGGCCATGCCCGCAGGCTCGGGCACCACGCTTGCCGGGGCGACGTTCGCATTGGTGTCGTCGAAAATATCGAAGGGTGTCAGAGTGGTGAAAAGACGCGGCCTTCGCGGAGCGAAGGGCGACTTTTAGCCTTTGCGGTGGCGAATCTTGCTGCGGTTTCGCCGTTTTTTTCGCCCCAGTTTGCGCCGCCCTTTTCCCGATTTCTTCGTTCCCATGCGGTCAAAAGTCCTTTGCGATAAAAAGTGTTTTGATTGTTGAGGGATTCATTATAGGGGAATCCGAAGAGGCGTTCAACAACGCCGCCGGTTTGCTGTTACGTTGACGCGGGCCGGCTTGTATGACAGGATGCGAAAAAGAACACATTGGGCAATTCCGCGAACTGAGGGAGACTGCCATATGAAGCCCGCACATCATTCATCCCCACGCCCGAGCCGGTCCCGGCGATTTTCCCATTCTCGTCGCATCCTGTATTCCGGAGCGGTGGTATTGGCGGCGGCAGCAATTTCCGGGGCGATGGGGCAGGAGCCGAACGTCCTCACCGGGCACACCGATCCCGTGTATCAGGCGGCGTTTACGCCCAACGGCCGGTGGCTGGTGACGGCCAGTTTCGACAAGACCCTCAAGCTCTGGAACCCCAAAACTCACAAAGCCGTGCGGACGATGGACGGGCACACGGAAATCGTGCTTTCGCTCGCAATCTCGCCCGACGGGTCGCGGATCGCCTCCGGAAGTTCCGACCGCACGATCCGCTTGTGGGACGTGCCGGTCACCGATCCCACCGCGTCATTGGACGCGCATGCCGGCGGCGTGACCTGCGTGGACGCGAACAAAGATGGCAAGCAATACGTCACCGGCGGGAAGGACAAACTCGTCAAGCTCTGGAACGCCGAGGAGGGAAAGCTCATTCGCGAGTTCAAAGGCCACGAAGCCCCGGTCACGCACGTGTCCTTCCGCAAGGACGACCAGCAAATCGTCTCCGCGGACGACACCGGCGTGGTGCGGGTGTTCCAAGCGGCCGACGGCAAGGAACTCGCGGTCCTGGGCGCGCACACCGGCCCAATCAGCGGCCTCGCTTGGGCACCGAACAATTCGTTTTTCCTCTCGGCCGGGCGGGATGGGCTCCTCAAACGCTGGCCCAATCAGTTTCAAGACGTCAAAACCTTCGCCGGGCATCAAGAGGCGATCCAGCAGATCGCCGTCAGTCCGAACAACGCGCGCGTGGCGTCTTCGTCCGACGACAAGACCGTGCGGATTTGGGACTTCGGCAACCAGAAGCAACTCCAAATGCTGGAAGGCCACGGCGGCGTGGTGACGGCCCTCGCCTTCAGCAACAACAGCGTGCACCTGGCGACGGGATGCGACGACAAAATCGCCCGGCTGTTCGACATCAACAACGGCCAGCTCGTCAAAGCCTTCCCCGCGCAAGCCGGGGCGATTACCGCGGTCGCGGTGCATCCCAATCAGCAGGAACTCGCCGCCGCCGATGCCTCGGGCATCGTCAAAATCTACAAGATCGCCGACGGCACGGAGATTCGCGAGCTGAAAGGCCATCAGGGAGCGGTCACCGGCGTGTGCTATTCGCCCAACAGCGCGAACATCATCACGGCCGGGGCGGACAAGACCGTCCGCGTGTGGAACGCCGGCGACGGGAAGGAAGTCCGAAAGATTGACGTGGGCACGCCGGTGTCCTCTGTGGCGGTGTCCTTCAACTCCGCCTGGATCGCCGCGGGCGGGGACGACAAGAAAATCCGCACCTACAACCTCGGCGACGGCAAACTGCTCAATACGTTCGAAGGGCATTCCGAGAAGCCGGTGTCGGTCGAGTTCACCCGCGACAACCAGCGGCTGCTTTCGTCCGCGGGCGACGGCACGGCCCGCCTGTGGGATGTCAATAAAGGCGACGAGCAGCAAGCATTTGTCCGTTCGGAAGGCCGGGTGGTCGCGGCGATGTCCACCGACAACCGCACCGTCGTCACCGGCGGCAAAAACAAAGACCTCTTCGCCGAAACCCTGGCGGTGCAAGCCGTGCAGCTCGCCGAGGAAAAAGGCATCGTCGATCTGGCGATTCGCTCCGCCAGCGATTACTGCGCGACGACCGGGCCGGAAGGCAGTGTGAAGATGTGGAACGCCGGGAACTTTTCGCCCTTCCGCGAGTTCCCCGGCCATCAGGGAGCCGTGTTGAGCGTCGCCTTCAGTCCAAACAACCAGCAAATCGCGGCCGGCGGCGAAGACAAGACTTTGATCATCTGGAACGTCAACAACGCCCAGATGCAATATAAGATCCCCACGCCCGCGGCGGTGACGGAAATCGCTTTTAGCCCCGACAG
This sequence comes from uncultured Planctomycetaceae bacterium, assembly GCA_963815195.1. Taxonomy (GTDB): domain Bacteria; phylum Planctomycetota; class Planctomycetia; order Planctomycetales; family Planctomycetaceae; genus CAWAVN01. Next base: position 150,503 of record CAWFGE010000019.1, on the reverse strand, counting down.
CAAAAAACTGATCGCCGCGGGTGCGGACAATATCATCCGCAATTACGATCCGGAACCACCCAACCCGCAGCCGGCCGAGCCGCCGTCGCGGAACGTCGCCCAAAGCCTGACCGCACACACGAAACCCGTCTCGTCCCTGGTCTTCCTGCCGGACAACCGCACCGCGCTCAGCGCCTCCGCCGATGGCACGCTGAAGACCTGGGCCATCGCCGCCGCCGGGGCGACGGCGACGTTGACCGGGCATGGCTCGCAGATTTACGGCCTGGCTTTCAGCCCCGATGGAAAGCTCTTGGCCTCGGCATCGGCGGACAAGACCGTCCGGCTGTGGGACATGGAACAGCCCAAGCAGATCAAAACCCTCTCCACCCAAGGCGGCGAGGTGTATAGCGTGGCTTTCAGTCCCGACGGCAAACTTCTGGCGACCGGCGGAGGCGACAAGACCGTCCGGCTGATCAACGTCGAAACCGGGGCCGAGGTCCGCAGCTTCGAAGGTCCGGAATACGCCGTTTACAGCGTGGCCTTCAGCCCCGACGGCAAACGCCTCGCCGCCGCGGGCGTGGGCCTGGGCGATGACCGCAAGGTGTTCCTCTGGGATGTGAACAACCCCGCGCCGATTAGCGTTTTCAGCGGCCACAAAGATGATATCTACCGCGTGCAGTTTAGCCCGAAGGGCGATCACTTGCTCTCGGCGGGGTATGCGGGCACATTGAATGTCTGGAAGCCCGGCCAGGAAAAACCGCTGTACTCGAGCGATCTGCCGATCGTGCTCTACTCCGCGACCTATAACCCCGAAGGCGACCAGCTCGCCGTCGCCGCCAACGACGGCCGGGCCTATTTGATCGACCTCCCCAACAATGCGAAATGATTTTGAATCCCAATTCTGTAACACCGAGGATTGACACGATGCCGCGATTGATGAAAGCGAGTTTGATTCTCGTCACGTTTGGTTTTCTGACCGCGCGCGTTCAGGCGGCGGATTTGTTTCCTGACAAGAACCTCGAAGCCGCCATCAAAAAGACGCTCAAGAAAGGCGACAAGGAGGAACTCAAGGAAGACGATCTCAAAAACGTGTTCATCCTGCACGCGGGCAAAGCCGGCATTAAAGATCTCACCGGCTTGGAGAAGTGTTTTAATCTCGCGGAACTCAAGCTTTCCGGGAATGAGATTTCGGATCTCAAGCCGCTCGCGGATCTCAAGAACTGCCAGAGCCTGTATCTGTCGAACAACAAGATCAGCGATCTCACGCCGATCGCCGGCTGGGAGAAACTCCAGCACATCGAAGCCGAGCACAACCAGATCAAGAGTCTCGATCCGTTGAAGAAACTCACCAGGCTGGCCTCGGTTTATTTGGCGCACAACGAGATCGAATCGCTGGCCCCGGCGTCCGAACTGGTGAAACTCTCTTCGCTGGATGTGTCCTATAACAAGATCAAGGACCTCTCGCCGATCAAGGGGATCACGCGATTGATGTCGCTCAATGTCCGCGACAACGAACTCACCGACGCCGGCCCGCTGTCGGAGATGACCGATCTGCGGTACACCCAACTCCAAAACAATAAGATCAGCGATCTCAAGCCGCTCGTGGAGATGGCCAAGAAAGACGCGTCCGGACCGAAGAATTTCGCTCCGTACTGGAACCTGTATCTGGCCGGCAACCCATTGAGCGATGAAGCCAAGACCAAACAGATCGAGGAACTGAAAAAGCTCGGCGTCCGCGTGAACCTCGAATTGAAATAGGCGAAGCTGTCCGCGGGTTTCGTCACTTAGAGTAGCCGGTGAAGACTTCGCGGATGGTCGCGGCACCGCTCGGGCTCACGTCCACTTTCACGTTGTACGAAAAGCCCGTCTTCGGAAACGCGGTCCAGGAAATCGTCCAGCCCCCCGGTTTCTTTTCGGCGATGGCGGCGGTCTTTTCGGCGTCTTTGATCCATACTCCCTGATGGGCCGGTTTGATGCCGGGCGCCGGTTGGTAATTGGATTGGAGCGCGCGCTCGGCGGCGGCTTGGGCGAGCCTGATGGCTTGCTGTTTCGTCAGCGGACCGCCGACGCCGGGCAGCTGCACGCCGGGTTGCGGTTTCCCGACTTCAAAGTCCACGGTGCCGGTGGCGATTTTGCCCGTCCATTGCGGAACGCGGTACCGCCGGAGCGGATCGGTTTGAAACTCCAAAAACAACTTCGCCCGGCATTTCCCCGCACCACAGGGCAGTGCAGGGCCCACGAAAATCGGCCGCCGACGCCCCGGCGGGACCGGCTGGGGATTCGCGGGCTGCTTCTCCGCTTCGCCGGCTCGAAAAACCGGAGCGGGCACGGGACGCAACGGCATCGGCAAGGGGCGAGGCAGCGGGATCGGCCGCGGAAACGCAATGTTCGCCTCCACGACGAGCGTGTAGGTCTTCGACTCGCCCGCCCCCAACGGAACGGCGGCCTGGTCTTTGGCCTTCGTAAAATCGCCCGCGATCGACCACTGGTTGGCGTTGTCCAGATTCGAGACCACCAGCTTCGGCGCGGCCCCCAAATGCTCCAAGCCATAAACGAGCAGCGGCGACTTCGATTTGTTTTCGAGCGTCACCAGAAACGAGAGCGGCCCGTTGCCCGCGAACTCTGTCTTTTCCGGCTGGATCGTCACCGAAAGCAATTTGACTTCCGCCGGCTCCGAAGCGGCAGGGCGGTTCGCGTTGGGGAAGCGGGGCTTCGCTTCGACCTTGAGCTCAAACGCCGCCTGCGCCGGCACGGGCGGAGCGGGTTTGATTATTTTCCCGTTGCCTTGGTCTTCCGCCTGAGCGGCAAATAACGCCCCTGCCGCGATCAACAGTCCCGCCGCGAGCGGGATCGGTGTCCAAATCCTCATCGCCTTCCTCCGCTTGAAAAAAGTTCCTCGCCCGAGGCCCTGTTTTTCTGACGGTTCGCCGCGGAGGAAAGTTCCCGCAATCCGGGAAGCTCACTCGGCCGAGTGCGGATCCAAAGGATCGCCAGGCTCCCCAGCGTGTTTTTTGTGCAGGCGATAGAGGCCAATGCCGAAGCCCGTGAAGATCACCGCGGGCATCGACATCATAAACAAAATGCTGTACATGTAGGCTTTGGGTCGGTTTTCCTCGGTTTCGTTCGCCTGGGCGCAGAGCGGGCAGGCACTGGCGGTCGAGGCGGGACCGAGAACGGCGAACAGCGAGAGACTCACAGCGAACAGCAGGCGGCGCATCGGTTTATCCTTTCGGGCCATCAGCCGGCCCAGTGGTAGAGCATGAAATAAATCATAACTCCCGTGACGGATACGTAAAGCCAAATCGGGTAGGTGATCCGGGCGATTCGGCGATGTTTGTCCCAGTGGCCTTTGAGTCCGCGGTAAATCGTCACCGCCGCCAAAAACGGCACCAGGGCCGCGAGGAGGATATGGCTCACCAAAATGCTGAAATACACGGGCCGAATGAAGCCCGTTCCCTGGAACGGTTGGGAAAAATGGAAGCTGTGATAGATCAAATAGCACGTCAAAAACACGACCGACACGCCGAACGCGGAGAGCATCGTTCGCTTGTGCGCTTCGACCTGTTTGCGGCGGATGAAGACGTATCCTGTGATCAACAACACCGTCGCGAGGGCGTTCAGACTCGCGTTGACCGTCGGAAGCGCGGAAACCCAAACCGGCATGATTAGTTGTGTTCCTCGCTACCAGACATCGGCTTCTCGGCCGCGGCCGGTCGACTTTTTTGGCCCTCGAGTTCCGCTGCTTCCGCCAAGAGTGCCTTGCGAAGTTCGGCCATCTCGGCGTCGTTTAAGCCGTTGTAGCGCTTCTTCATCCGGCCCTGGGCGTCGAAATGGATCACGTCGGACGAGTGCAGCACCTCATACCCTTTGATGCGGTCTTCCCCGGTGAACTCGTGCACGATCTGCTTGAAATGCTTCTGCAGCAGCGGATAAACGTAATCCTTCTCGCCCGTCAGAAACAGCCAGCGGTCGGGGTCGGCCCCGAAGTTGTCCGCGTAATTCTTGAGCACCTCCGGCGTGTCGAAATCGGGATCGACCGTGATCGTCACCAGCCGCACCGGGGCGTCTTTGAGTTCCTGGTGCAACTGATACATGTTGTTCGAGATTTGCAAACACTGGCCCGCGCACCGCGTAAAGATAAAACACGCCGCCCACGGCTGTCCCAGAAGATCGTTATCCGTGACTTTCCGGCCGCTCCGTTCGGTGAGCTCGAAACCGTTTTGGGCTCGGATCTCCGCGGCCTCCTGTTTCATGGCTTTGATGAGCCTTTTGCGGTCGAGTTCCTCGAGGCCGTTGTATCGCCCTACGACCTGCCCCTGGGCGTTGACGTGCAGAATGTCCGGCGAGTGGACCACCTCGTAACCTGGTTTGCGGTCCGGCCCGGTCGATTCCTCCACCGGCAACAGGAAACTCTTCTGGATGAGATGGTAAATGTCCTTCTTGTCCCCCGTGAGAAACAGCCACCGCGCGGGGTCGGCTCCGAAGCCCTGGGCGTAAGGGGCCAGGACCTCCGGCGTGTCGTAATCGGGATCGACGCTGATCGTCACCAACCGGACGTCGGCGTCCTGCAACTCGTCCGAAACCTCCTGCATGCCCGCCATGATGTTCAGGCATTGCCCCGCGCACCGCGTGAACACAAAGCACGCCGCCCAGGGCTTGCCCAAGAGGTCGGCTTTCGTAACCTTCGCCCCGGTCTGGTCGACCAAGGAAAAATTCTCCACGCCGGATTTCGGCCACGGGTTGGCCTGGGCTTTCTGAACCGCCAAGAGCTTCGCCCGCTCCGCCGCCGCACGCTCGGCCGCCATCTCCGCGGCGCGCCGCGTCGCGTTATATTTCCAAACCCCAAAACCCCCGGCCATCAGCAGCATCAGAAACGAGAACGTCCAGAAGCTGATAATGAGAGGGGATGAGGATGTTCTATCTCGCTCGGTGACTTGGCTCATCGTGGGTGGTCCGTTGTCAGTCGGGTTCGCGGCGGGAAATCGCCTCTATGTCGTATTCGCCGCGGAGCGGCGGCGGGTCAACAGGACGGAGCCTATCACGCAGGCTGCGCAGAACAGGCAGGTCACCAACACGCATAACCACATCGGCGGCAGGCCCTGGCCCGGCAGAAACTCCACGTGGGGATACATCAGCCGCCGGAGTCCTGCGACGCCGTAGGTCAGCGGATTGGCCTTGATGATGATGTTGAGCCAGCCCGAATCTTGTCCGGGAAACGTCGCCCCCGACAGCAGCCACATCGGCAAGAGGAACACGCTCATGATCGCATGAAACCCCTGCGTCGAATCGAGAGGCCAGGCGATCAAAAAGCCCAGCCCCGTCAGCGTGTAGCCGAGGAGGATCAAAAACCCGAACACGGACAGGGCGTCAGCACCGTCCATTCCACATGTATTGTAGGCGCGAGGCCCACCGCTGTCAGCAAGGGGCCGATGCCCAGAAACACGACCGCCTGCACGACCGCGAGCACCATCCCGCCGGTGAGCTTGCCCATCACGAGCGACAGCCGGGAGATGGGAGCCACCAAAACCCCTTGCAGGAAGCCTTCCCGGCGGTCTTCGATGATCGAGATCGTGGAAAAGATCGCGGTGAACATCAAAATCAACACCGCAATCCCGGGAAAGAAAAATTCCTGAAAGCTCATCGTCACTTGGTCCGGCACATAACCCGGGGCCTTGAACGAGCCTTGAAACCCGGCCCCGATCAGCACCCACAGAATCAACGGCTGCCCCAGAGCCCCGACGACGCGGGTCCGCTGCCGGACGAAGCGGATCAGTTCCCGCCAGGTCAAGGTCATCACGACCAGCCAGAACGCCGAGTTCCGCGGCCCCGCCCGCTCGGAAACTTTCGTCTCAGTCGCAGCCAATGTGTCTGTCATAATCCAAGTTCTTCTCAGTTCGAGAGAAAACGTTGCGGCCTCTGCGTCTTCTCTTCACGACGTTTGCGTCAAAACCCAGTATCACGCGACCTTCCCCCACAAACATGAGCGGCACGGCGCTAGCCGCCGGTCTTGAATTTGGGGTTATCCTTTCACCGAAACCGGAGGCTAGCGCCTACCGCTCACATTTTAAAACACCTTCTATGCTACGCGGCCTCGGCGTCCCAGAAGCGGTGGCCGGTGCGTTTGATGAAGACATCTTCCAAAGTGGGTTTTCCCAGGGTGATGCCGGCGATCTCCGCGGGGAAGGCTTCCACCAGGTCCCGCAGGAGGTCGTGGCCGCGCTCTTTTTCGATCCGCAGCGAATCGCCGATCTGTTGGGGTTCGATCCCAAACCGCGATTGAATCTTCCCGGCCAGTTCCGAAAGCGAACCTTCGGTGCGAATCGTCAAACAATCGCCGCCGACGGACGCCCGGAGCTGTTCCGGGGAATCGAGGGCCACCAGCTGCCCCCGATCCAAAATGCCCAGCCGATCGCAGCGCTCGGCTTCGTCCATCAAATGGGTCGTCACGAGAATCGTCATCCCCGTCTGCGATTTCAGCCGGGTCAGGTATTCCCAGAGATCGATCCGCGCCCCGGGATCGAGCCCCGTGCTCGGCTCATCCAATAAAAGCATCCGCGGGCGATGTAATAAGCCCTTGGCGATTTCCACCCGGCGTTTGAGGCCTCCGGAGAGCGCCATCACCAGGTCGTTCGCGCGGTCGGCGAGGTTCAGATGCTCGAGCAGTTCCGCGATCCGCCCGCGAAGCGCCGCCCCGGCGATGCCGTAGAGATGCCCATGATGCCGGAGGTTTTCCTGCACGGTGAGGCGCGTGTCGAGGCTGGGCGATTGGAACGTCACGCCGATCTGATGCCGGACTTCCTGCGGCTGGTTCGCGACATCGAACCCGCAGACCTCAACGCGGCCCGCTTGCACGGGGAGCAGCGTGCTCAAGATGCGAAACAGCGTCGTCTTTCCGCCGCCATTGGGACCGAGCAGTCCGAAAATGCTCTCGGCGGGCACCTCGAACGACAGGCCGTCCAAAGCCAGGTGCTCGCCGTAGCGGTGGGATAACCCTTGGACTCTGATGGCCGCGCCGTTCTCGCTCATTGCGCCAGGTCGATACTGATATTGGGGGAGGTGTCTTCCTGGGCCGCCGTCTCGCGGGCTTGGTTTTGGGGGACATCGGTCTGGTAGTAATGCACGCCAATGTCCGGGAGCAGCGCGAGCGGCAGGCCCAGCGCCAGGATCATCGTGGGCGCGAGCAGGACGAACTTCCAGGCCCCCTCGAATTTGAGGTGCATGAAATACGTCATCACGAACAGTGCCTTCGCCGTGGCGATCGCGAGCACGATCGTCGCGAGCACGATGCGGTTGTCGAGATGCACAACGTCCGCCACCACCGAGAGCGCCGTGCAAATGCACAGGGCGATGAAAATCAAGAAATAATTTGTATGATGACCGCCGGCCATTGGTCTTCCTCTGTTGGAAAAACGCTTGAATTCGCGAAGAGTTTTAGAATGTCTTGCTATGTAAACGTGAGCGGCACGGCGCTAGCCGCCGGCTTTCTATGTAAACGTGAGCGGCACGGCGCTAGCCGCCGGCGTTCGTTTCAAGTTATTCCCATGAACCAGGGCGGACCACCCTGCGGGCGGTGCCCCTTTCGGCTAATGATTGGTTAGATGATGTAAATCAGCGGGAACAGGAAGATCCACACCAGGTCCACGAAGTGCCAATACAACCCGCTGTTCTCGACCCAGTCGGTCCAGGCCTCGTTGATCTTGCTGCCTTGGGACAACACGATCGCGAACAGGATCATGCCCACAACCACGTGCAGGGCGTGAAAGCCCGTCATCAAGAAATACAGGGACGCGAAAATGTTCCCGTACACAATCACCGTGGGATCGTGGACCGGTTCCATCGCTTCCTTGTAGACATAATCGGGTTCCTCCGCGAGCGAATCCCGCGGAATCTTCACGATTTCGCCGTTGTCCTGGCGGAGCACGAGTGTGGAGGCGTCGCTGACGGGTTCCTCTTTTTCCTCGTGCTTCGCGGCTTTCTCGTGCTTGGCTTCCGCGTGGCCGTGCTCATCCTTGACGAGTTCCACCCCGCGGTACGTCTTGCCCGATGTCGCCGCGACGACCGTATTCCGCAGGTCGTGCACTTTGTGCTGCACCTGGGCGAGAGTGACTTCCGGCGGCGGCGAACCGGCCCGCAGCTCCTTCACGTCTTCGCGGGGAATCGTGACTTCCCCCTTCGGCGTATTGAGCTTGACCGGTCCCGTGGGAGGCGCGCCCGGCGGGATCGTTCCGGAAACTTCCTTGCCGTCGTTGGTGACCACGACCGTCGGCTGGTCCGTCAAGCTCGATCCCAGGGCGACGTTCTGGTCGATGTGGTCGCGGAGGGTCCTGTACTGGTTGTAGAAGGAGACGAAGCCCGCGAGTTCCGCTTTGCGTTCCTGTTGGGTCTCGTCCAGTTTGCCGGCGTCGTTCAGTGCCGCGAGCTCCGCCTGGAGTTTGATGATTTTTTGATCGGGGCGGAAGGCGATGCTTTCGGAAATCTCCTTGGACGTTTTTTCCTCGGCTTCCAAATCCGCCTCCACCTGGCTGTCCGGCCGAAGCTCGGCGACCTGGGCGTTGACTGCCGCTTCCATTTCGAGCTTCAGCTTGTTTAAGGCCTGCTCCCGGCTCTCGGCGATGTGGCCCGGCAGAACGTCATGCTCGTATTTGCCGTAGTATTCCACGCTCTTGATGCCCAGGAACAAGCACGCGCACACAAACACGCCCACCAACGTCCCCCAGGCTTTCTTATAGTTCTTGTTGGTCATCGCCTCGTAAGCGACCACGACGAGATAGCTCGAAAAAATCAGCACGAACGTATTGATGCCCCCGGCCCACACGTTGATGTGGGTCTGCTCGACCGAAGGCCACGGCTGCGAGCCCACGCGGAGCACGATGTACGTGCCGATGAACGCCGTGAAGAACATGATTTCCGTGCCCAGAAACAGCCACATGCCCAGCTTCGAATTCGGGATGGGGATGCCCATCTTCATGGGACGGGGCGGAATGGTATGGGAATGCGGGTCCAACGTCGAATGTGACATGGCGGTGTATTCTTAATGAAACGAAAAAATGTAACTCAGATCAGCCGGAACGCGCTCGCGTCCGGTTCATTTGTCGAAAACCGGGACGAGCGCCGTGTCAGACTTCGATTGACGGGTTTTGGGTGCCACGGGCAGCTAACCTTACTGCAACAACTGAAAATGATCCCAGGTCAATGCGAACAACAGCAAAGGCAAATAGAACAGAGACGACCAGAGCAGCCCGCGGGCGGTGCGGTGGGATTCGTCCCGCATAAAGCGAACCGCGCACAACAAATAGCCGAGACCCAAAACGACCGCCGTCAGAAAATAGGCGTTCCCCGCCAGACCGTTTCGGCTGGGCAGCAAACTCACGGGCAGCAAGACCACGGCATACGCCGTCGCCAGGAAGCCCGTCATCCCCCAGCGGGAGCTGGGCAACATCTTGAGGCCCGCTTTCGCGTATTGCTCGCGGTACAGCCAGCCGATCGCCAGGAAATGCGGGAACTGCCACATAAACAGGATCCCAAACAACGACAGGCTGGACATGTTCAACCCGCCGCCCGCCGCCGTCCAGCCGAGGACCGGAGGCAACGCCCCCGGAATCGCACCGACGGCCGTGCACATCGCGGACGTGCGTTTGAGCGGCGTGTAAACGAAAACATAAGTCAAGAGCGTGGCCGCGGTGAGGACCGCCGTGAGCGGATTGACAAAGCTCGCCAGATACAACACGCCCATCACGCCGGCCGAGATCCCGAAGCCGAACACCTCCAACGGCGTCAGCCGGGCGGAAGGCAAAGGGCGGTTGGCAGTGCGGGGCATCAACTGGTCCGTCTCCCGCTCGAGAAACTGGTTCAGAGCGCTCGATCCCGCCGCGACCATCGCAATCCCGAACAGGGCATGTGCTAAGAGCGGGAACTCGATCGTCCCCCGGCTGCCCAGGAGAAATCCCACCGTCACGCAGATCAACACCAGCACCGAAATGCGGGGTTTGATCAATTCCAGATAATCGCTCAACCGGCCCGCGACGACCGACGACCAGGGCAGCGGGACCGACGCTTCGCCCAAGGCTCCCAGGTTCCCGGGCGCTTCGGTCCTTGAGACATGCCGAGGCGACTTCAATTCCACGCGGCTCATTAGAGCCCTCCTTGCCACGTCAAGGACGCTTCCGGAACGGCGGTCAGCATCGGCTGCGATTTCCCGCCGATCGATTTGACCGAGCCGGCGTGGAGCGTTTTGAGCTTCAAAGTGACCGCGGCGGCGAACAGCAGCATCCCGCTCACCGTGTGCGCGGTCCGCAGCACGACTTGCGGCAGCGAGTCGGCGACGGCGACATAACCCCACGGCGGAAAGCCGAATTTCATCACCCACGCCCCCAGGCCCAGCCCGATCTGCAGGACCAGAAAGCCGAAGAGCAGCCAGCCCGTCCGCTTGAGCGCGGGAAGTTTCGAGCGCAGGGAAACGATCACCGTCGCCATGACAAACACCGTGACGAGGACCGCTCCGCCCAAATGCTCGTGAAGGGCCAGCCCGAAGTGCCGGACAAAACCGCCCGCCAGATATTGAAGAAATATCACGGCCGGAGCGATCCACGTCAGCACCGACAACATCCGCGACGGGCCTGCCCCGGCGCTGGTTTTCTCGCCTGCGATCCACGACCGGCTCGTAACGACCGCGACCGCGGCGACCAATCCGAACACGAGCGCCGCGAAACTCCCGTGAACCATCGCCAGCGTGCGAGCGTCCAATCGCACCCGGCCGCCGCCCAAAAGCCCCTGCACGATCACCGCCAGCAAAACGCCGGCCGCGGCCCAGCGGACGCTTTTGCGGGATTCGGTTTTCCAGGCGACGGCGGCGAGGCCGATGGAAACCAGGCCGATCAAAGCCCCCGCGAGCCGATGGCCGTGCTCGATGAACTTGTCGCCCGCGGATTTGAGCCAGGGATAAAAGAACATGTTGTAGCCGTCGGACGAAGGCCAATCCAGAAAGGCCATGCCTGCGTTATACGTCGTCACCAGCGCCCCCATGACGATCGGCAACAGCGCCACGATCAGCGTGAGGACGGCGAAGCGGTGTAAGAGCGGATGATATTCGAGGGGTTTCATCAATCGGTATCGAGTTAGGTCGTGGCCGCGAGGGCTTCTTGTTTCGGGAGCAATTCGTTCTGCGGCAGGAAGTCGCGGTCGGTGACTTCCGGCGAGGAGTATTCGTAGGGCCCGCGGTAGCACACCGGCGGAATGTCGAAGTTCCCGTGCCCCGGAGGCGACGGAGCCGTCCATTCGATGCCGTTGGCGTTCCAGGGATTCCGGCCGCATTTCGGGCCTTTGAAAATGCTGTAAAGGAAGTTGCCGATCAAAATGAACTGGGCAAATCCCATGATGATCGCGGAAACGGTCATCAATTGGTTCATCGGCAAAAGGTGCTCGAGGTAAGGGTGAATGTAAGGGTCGGCATACCGCCGGGGCATGCCCGCGATCCCCAGGAGGTGCATCGGGAAGAACGTGCCGTTGAACCCGATGAACGTCAGGAAGAAATGCCACTTGCCCGCGGTCTCGTTCATCATCCGCCCGAACATTTTCGGGAACCAGAACTGAATCCCCCCGAACACGCCGAACAAGGTCGCCCCGAACAGAATGTAATGGAAGTGGGCCACGATGAAGTAGGTGTCGTGAAAGTAGATGTCCACAGGCACGGCCGCCATGAAGATCCCCGACAGCCCGCCCACGATAAACATCGAGACGAACCCAATGCAGTTCAAAAGCACGGTATTAAACCGCAGATGCCCGCCCCAGATCGTGCCGATCCAGTTGAAGACTTTAATGGCGGACGGGAGCGCGATCATGATGGTGGAGACCATGAACGTCATGCCCAAGGCGGGATTCATGCCGCTCGTAAACATGTGATGGCCCCAGACGATAAAGCCCAGCCCCGCGATCGCGGCCATCGAATACACCATCGGCTTATAGCCGAAGATCGGTTTGCGGCACATGGTGGAGAGCATGTCGGAGACCATGCCCATCGCGGGAAGGAGCATGATGTAAACCGCCGGGTGCGAATAGAACCAGAACAGGTGCTGCCAGAGGAGCGGCTGCCCGCCGCCCACGGTGGGGGCGGCGTTGTTGACGATCAGCCCGCCGGGGATGAAGAACGTGGTCCCGAGCATGCGGTCGGCCACCTGCATAAAGCCCGCGGCGGTCAACACCGGCAGGGCGAAGGCTTGCAGGATCGCGGTGATAAACATCGCCCAGATTGTGAGGGGCATGCGGAACAGCGTCATGCCCGGGGCCCGCATGTTGATGATCGTGGTCATATAGTTGATGGAGCCCATCATCGAGGAGAACCCGACGAAGGTCAGCGCGAACAGCCACAAGGTCTGAGCGACGCCCGAACCGGGAGCGGCTTGATGCAGCACGGCGAGCACCGGGTAACTGGTCCAACCCGCGGCCGGCCCCGCGGTGACGCCGCCGGCGACGAAACTGAGCAAAAAGCAGCCGATCGCCGGCCACATGAACCAATAGGAGAGCATGTTGAGCGTGGGGAACGCCATGTCGTCCGCCCCGATCATGAGGGGGATCAAAAAGTTCCCGAAGGCTCCCGCCAGGATCGGAATAATCACCAAAAAGATCATCACCGTGGCGTGCATGGTGAAGAGCATCGTGTAGAACTCGGCCGAGATCTGCCCGCTTTGCACGGCGAACTCGGGGATCAATCGGCCCAGAATCGGCAGGTATTCCCAGGGGAACGCCAACTGCCAGCGGACGGCGAGCGCCAGCGACCCGCCCAAAAGCAGCATCATCAGGGTCGTGATCAGAAACTGGATCCCGATGATCTTATGATCGGTCGAGAAGACATATTTTCGCACAAAGCTCAGTTCGTGCTCGTGATGCGCGTGGGCGGCGTGAGCCAGATCGATGCCGTGGGCGGCGTGGTCCATTGTGCTCATGGTTCTCTCACTTCTCCTCGGCGGCGGGTTGGGATTCCTCGGCGACGCCGTCGTCGTTTTGTTCGGTCTTCAATTGTTTCAAATAGGCCCGAAAGTCTTCCGGGGTCTGGGCCACGATGCGGGCCCCCATCTTGTAATGCCCCCATCCGCAGAGCTCCGCACAGAGCAGATGGTATTCGTCGGCCTTGGTGACTTCAAAAAAGATGGGAATCACCATGCCAGGCACGGCGTCTTGCTTCACGCGGAGTGCGGGGCGAAGAACGAATGCTGCACGTCCCCGGACCGCAGGTGGATCACCGTGGGATGGTTCGAGATGACATGCAGGTCGTTGACCGTGTAAAGATCGTCGGGCTGGGGGTTTTTCAGCCAATTGTCGACGTCCGCCTGGGTCTTGAACTTCCGGCCCGGATCCGGGTAGCGAATCCGCCACTCGAACTGCCGGGCCGTCACCTCGGCGGCCGGCGCGAGCATGGCCTGTTTGGGGTAATTGCTTTTGACCCGGTAATCCGCCCAGGTATCCATCTGGAACAGCGCGATAAACAGCAGGATCCCGGCGGGGACGATCGTCCAAATCACTTCCAGGTTATGGCTGCCGTGGGAGAACCAGGCGTTGTTTTCGTCCCGGCCGCCGGCTCCGCGCCAGAGCACATAACCCAACGCGATTTGCGTGCCGATGAACACCACCGTGGTGATGATCAAAATCAAGTAAAACAAGTCGTCGATCCGCTCGCCGATCGGTGTGAAGGCATGATCGCTGCCCGCCTCATCTTTGGGGAACCACCAGTTCGCCTCCGGCGCGTAAAAGCACACGCCCAGGGCCAAAACCGGCCAGAACATAAAAAATAGCACCCAAAACTTTTTCACGTCGGTCTCTCCCAAATTCCGCCGGCGAACCCGGCGGATGATGCTGGAAAGGAGTCTACTTCGCGTCTGCGGAATCGGCCTTGCCCGCCACGGCCGGTTTTAAGGCGGCGATCTCTTCGGCGGCCGGCCGGCTCCGGGCGACTTTTGTCTTTTCAAACTGATCGACCGCCCCGCCATAGGGAATCGACAGGACATAGTTGACGATGTCCCAAATCTGCTCATCCTTAAATGTCGAAAAGGACGCCATCGGCGTGCCGGGAATGCCTTCGTGGACCCGGCGGTAAATGTCTACCGGCCTCCGCCCCCCTCGATATATGCCCAAAGTCAGATTGCGAGGCTGAATGGGATGACCCCAATCGTCGAACAGGCCCGGCTCTTTGTATTTCTCCTTGGTGATCGGGTCTTCGCCGTAGTCCTTGGTCTGAGGCCCGTTGCCTTCCGCCGTCGTGCCGTGGCAGACCGCGCACTTTTCGAGGAACAAAACCCGCCCCCGGGCTCGGGACGCTTCGCCGTCCGGCGTGCGGGCGATCTTCGGATAGACCTCGGCAGCAATCCGCTGCGACTCGCGCCATTTGTCCGCCATTTGGGTGCCGGCCGTGTCCATCATCTCCGGAAACGATTCCAGAATGTCCGCGAGATCTTTCTCGACTTCGGACCGTATGGACTGCGGCGTGACTTTCTCCACCTCGCGCTTGTCTTTCACCGCGGCTTCATAGGAGGCCATTTCCTGATTAATTCGCTTTTCCACCGCTGTGTTCGAAACGTCACCTTGCAAGGCCAACTGCGTATCCAGGTCGATCTCATATCGCCCCCGCATGGACAGCCAGCGGACGTATTCGATGATGTGCGCGGCCTCGGTCTCCGTCAGCATCGAAAACGAAGGCATATACGTGCCGGGGATCCCATGCCGCAAGATCCGCGCGAGATCCTCGCGCTGGGGATGGAGCTTTCGCGCCGTCGAGGTGAACTTGAAGATGCCTTGCCGATAGTCGCGGGGCAGCGGGTTTAAGTATTTCGCGGTCGGCCCGTCGCCGTTGCCCGTCACGCCGTGGCAGTGCATGCAGTGGTGCATATAAAGATGCCGCCCCGAACGCAGCGTGCCGCCGAAGTCGAGCACAACCTCGACCGGCGAGCCGCCGTTTTCGGGCTCTTTCGTGAGGGGCGGCCAAATCTTCACGACGCCCTTCTTCGCATTGACGAAGCTTTGGACCGCCGTTTTTTGCTTGGCATAATTCCCCGTCACGAACACCAGTTCTTTGCCGACGTAGTCCGCGGCCGTCTCGTCGTTCACCGGGTTCGCGGTTTCGCCGAGGAGCTTTTGCCACTCGTCCGGCAGCCGGCTGGCAACGCCCTTGAGGTCGTCCGCGGTCAGGATCTTGTCGCCATCGGCGTCCGCCCGTTCGAGGAGCGTTTTACTCCCGACTTTTTCGGACAGAAGCTTTTGGAGATCCGTGGGCAGTTCATCGACGGTCAACATTCCGTCGAGATTGTGGTCGTATTTCACGAGCACCGCAGGGGCCTTGAAGTCGATCGTCAATTCTGTGACCAGGTCGCTGTCGTCATCCCGGCTCGCGCTCGTCATCGTGCCGGCCGCTCCGCCGAACTCGATCGGCAGCCGCTGCCAGCCTTCCATCTTCGCCGGCGTCCCGAAGTGGCCCGTCACCGCGTCGTGGACCGCTTTTCGGGCCTTGGGCAACAGGTCTTCTGTGCGCTCGTTCCAGGAGAACTCCGCCTCCGGAGGTCCACACCCGGCGAAGACGGCGGTCAATACTGTAGAAGCCACAACGAAAAATCGGGTTCTCATCGAGAGTCCCTCGGTCAAAATAAATGTCTTAAACAATGATGTCTGTTTTCGAGTCGTTAGTTATTTCTTAGGTGAATCCGTCGCGCCGGTCAATTCAACGAGGGCATCACCCCAAGCCGCCGGCTTGCCGGCGGACCGACGCCAAGGCGTCGGCTTGGGTTCTAGTTCTTCGCCAGGGACGAGATGTTGACGACTTTGGGTTTGGGGCCGCGGAACTCGCCTTGGGCGAGCCGGCCGAGGCTGAAGGAAATTTCGCCCACGTCGTTGGTCTTATCGGCATCCACCGTAATCTCGTAGCCCCGTTCCAGGTAGCCTTTGTTTTCGTGCCAGATCACAAACTCATGCGTGCCCGAGGGCAAATCGCTGATGCTGAAATTGCCGGCTTCGTCGGTGACGGCCGCGTAGGGGTGGTCCAACGGCAGTTGATAGGCGCTCATCCATTTGTGAAAGTCGCATTTCACGTTGCAGGGCACCTGCTGCGAGACGTGATAGCTCATCTGCTCCCCGTCCTTGTTCGTGGGGTCGATGACCTTGTTGAAGCCGTCTTCCCCCAAGGGATATGTGTGGACGTTGTGCGGCACGGGGTCCTGGCTTTTGACGGTGATATCCTGGCCGGTCATCATCACCATCCCGTGCGGGACGAAGGTGCAGTTTTCCTGATCGAAAATCGTGGGCCGTTTTTCGGATTCGGCCGTTTTGTCTTTTCCGCCCTTGGGCTTTTTCTTGAGGTAGATAAACACCGACGCCACGCCCCGGTTTTCGGGATTGACCACAAGCGAGTTGTCGAGGATGGCATTGTTGGCCGCGCAATATTCCGGATTCACCGTGGCCGCGCCTTTGGCGATTTTGATCCCCCGCATGGGCACCGGATCGCCTTTCGCGAGCACGACCCGGCCTTTGATTCCGCCAAAACCGGCTTTCGTTTGTGCAGGCGTGCTGCCGTTTGTGGTCGTCCCGCCGTTGCCGCCGGTGGTCGTGCCGCCCGCGGCCGGTTCTTCTTTATTGGGTTTGAGGGCGACGCTCGTGCCGTCTTTGGCGCCTCCGCCGCAACCGATCAAGCCGAGGACGGCAACGCCGGCGAACAGGGTGGCGAGTGAAAAAGTCTTTTTCATTTCAAGATACTCCTCAGTTATTCCATCCCCGCCGGAGCGCCCGCGGGAGTCGCGGGTTCCGGGGGCGGGGCTTTGATTACGCCTTCCGTTTGAATCAAACGGTTGTAGTTGATTAACGCGTCCCGTAGCGCCGTCGTTTGACGTTCGGGGTCATCGCCAAAATAGCCTTTCTGCGGCTTCGTGTGCGGCGCGGGCATGCCCGTGTAGGGCAACATCCACCGCGGCGTGTTGAGCCAGACTTCCAGCCAATCCGGACGCAATCGGCTGGGCACGCGGGTGTCGAGGTCCGGCCCGTGCGTCACCTGCGTGGGATCGGGGGCTTTGAATTCCCGCCCCATCACCGAATGGCACGTGACACACAGCGGGTTCTTGCCCAGCATGTGCCACGACCGGTTCAGATAGTCTTCGTGCTCGTCGGCATCCTTCGCGAACTCCTGGTGGTAAACATCGTTCATCTTCGCAAGATAAGCCGGCTCCCGTTCGGGAACGGTCTGGTAGGGATACTGCGAATCGTCCACCGCCGCGAAATAGTTCGCGAGGGCCCGGGCTTCTGCATCGCTCATGTTGAATCGCGGCATCCGCAGCACCGTTTCGTGGCGGATGAGTTCCGGGTTCTTCAAGAATTGGAACAGCCACGGCGTCTGCACTTTCAATCCTTCCAAGTACAACGGCGGTGGCGAGGACTGCCGGGCCTTGGGAATCGCCGAGATGTCCTGGGCGTTCTTGCGGCGTTCGATCCACAGGCGATTCACGAGCCAATCGGTGAACGCTCCGCCGCGGCCTTGGCTCGCGCTCACCAATTGCGGCGTGGTGAAGGACATGTTCTTGCCCGGCAGGTACACCCGGCCGCCGACTTCCAAGGTTTCCCACAACTGGTAGCCGTGGTATTGCTCGTCCACCGGCGATTCCAGGTCGGGCGGCCCCGAAAGCAAACCGTGGAAGCGAAGAATCGCGTCCCCGTTTTCGGTGGTGTCTTTCAGCTCCCCGCTATGCGGCGGTTTGAGCTTGAGCAGCTTGAGGATGCCCGAGGGCAGTTCGTCCGCCGCGGGCAGGCTCGAAAGCAGCAGTTCGGGGTGGTTCACAAACCATTCCCGCACGTTGTCTTTGACCTTTTGATCCAGAACCTTTTTGTCGGCCGAGCCGGGCTTTTTGCCGCCCGCGGTGCCGGTGACGTTCGCCAGTTGGGCGATGCCTTTGATGTCCACGCCCAGGCCGAATTTCTGACTTAGGGTTTCAATCTGCTGGATGTCGCTGGGATAGGACGAGAGCGAGCCGTCGAGAATCTTTTCGCGGTTCTGGACGAACCAATCCACGATCTGCTCGCGGGTCATCCCCACATAATCGGCATAGGTGGAGGCTTGGCCTTCCTCTTTCCGCGGGACCATTTGGCGGATTTCGGGCAGGCTCGACCATATGGCAGCCCGT
Organism: uncultured Planctomycetaceae bacterium; assembly: GCA_963815195.1. Taxonomy (GTDB): domain Bacteria; phylum Planctomycetota; class Planctomycetia; order Planctomycetales; family Planctomycetaceae; genus CAWAVN01. Next base: position 132,381 of record CAWFGE010000019.1, on the reverse strand, counting down.
GCAGTTGTATTTGTGGAGCAGAAACTCGCCTTCATAGCGGGCTTGGACCGCGCCTTCTGGGTTGAACACGTATTTCTCCGCGGGCGGCTCCGCCGTGAGGCCTAAGACGAAGGTTGCGATGGCTTCGATCTGGTCGCCGTCGAACGGGAACTTGGGCATCCGCAGCCGTTCGTCGTAGCGCTTGGTTTCGATTTTCTTGTAGTCGTAGCTCCGCGGCTGACGGAGTTTTTGCCAGAGAAATCCCGGCCGGCCGTGGTGCAGGATGGCGTCGTAATAAAACGCCTTGCTCAGTTCTTCCTCTTGCTCTTCTTCCGACTTGAACTCGCCGGCATTCGAGCGCTTCATCGCCTGATCGACCTGCTCGACGAGCGTGGTGTCCGTGCCGGGCGTGTTGTGGTGGCTGAGGAACTCGGTGATGTGCTCGAACGCGAGCCGGCTGGTGTCCTTGCGGCCCCAATCCTGAAGCGCGACGCCGATGGGCTTGGCCGCCTCGAATCCGGGGATGTCGTGGCAGCCGTAGCAGCCGTATTGCGAAATCGTCCGCCGGCCGACGTAGTTGAGCTTCATCGCCCGCCATTCTTGATCGCTGGGCCGGCCTTGGCCCTGGTAGGCGAGTTCGATTTCATCGCCTTTGATGTCGTCCGCGGGGGCGGGATAAATCCGCGTCTCGAGGAATTTTTTCATCTGGCTCTCGCCGAGCGCCTGGCTCAAGGACATCCCGACCAACGCATCGAGCGTGCTTTGGCCTTCGTGGGAAGCCTTCGCGACGTCGTAGGGCTTGTATTCGGGCTGGTCTTTTTCCCGCTCCTGGAGCAGATAGGCCGCGATGTCGGCGGCGGGATCGATGAGGTCCTTCTGGCCTTCCGGCGTGTAAGGATCGAGGAACAAATGCGGCATCTTCGTCCGCTTGTGGTAGCGGTGCGGATCGCGAATCCACGAATACAGCCAGCGGAAGCCCTCTTCGCCCGGCTTCAGCTTGGCATAGACTTTGTCCAGGTTCGGCCCGAAGTCCTGGTGGATGTCCGGGAAGTCCTTATGAGAATGGCACGCCAGGCAGCCCTTCTTCGAGAAGAAATCCTTCCCGCGCTCGGCGTTCGGCTGGTAATCCTTGGGCGGAGACAAGAGATCGATCGGCTGCGATTTTTCGAGCAAATAATGCCCGATCGCCGCGATCTGCACAGGCTGGAATGCCTCGGCCGTTTTGTCTTCCTGGTTGGTGTTATGGAAGAACTGCGGCATGCGGGTCGAGGGGCGGAAGCGTTTGGGCATTTCGGTCCAGTATTCCAGCCAGCCCAGCGTGGTTTTCTCTTTGACATACCGCAGCGACGGTCCGACCTTGCGGTAAAGGCCCGGATTTTCGATGTCTTTGAGGCCGTCGGCCAGAATGTGAATCCGCGCGGAGAACAGCGGGTTCTCGAGGCCTTTGTCGGCGAGGATCATTTGCTGAAGCGTCTTCCGCTCGTGCTCGGCGTTCTCCGGGGCCTCGGCCACGCGGTCGGCGAGATCGACGATTTCCTGAAGCCGATCTTCAACGGGCTTCGGCTCGCCGGCCTTGGCCTTGGATTCCGTGCCGGCGGAGTCGTTGAGTTTATTCTTGGCGGCGGCGGCGATGTGCTGGGCCACGCCGTAATAGTTGGGCTCCAACCGCAGATCGGGGCCCAAGGACTTTTCGCCTTCGCTGCCGTGGATCTCGTGGCAGCCGAAGCAGCCGTAGGTTTGGATGGTATGCCAACCCTTGACGAGCTTGGGAGCGCTGTCGCCGAATCTCGGGCCGGTTTCCAGTTCGGTCACTTCATGATGGCAGCGGAGGCAGGACGATTCCCGGAACCGCTCGGGCAGCATCGGGTACTCCCAGAAGTGGTTCGAGTGATAGTGGTATTTTTCCGCCCAATGCTCTTCTTCGTGGGGCGTGTTCGGCGTATGGGAGGCGTCGCCGAAGGATGTGGCAAAGCCCTGCCCGTCGTGGCAAATCGTGCAGCCGAAGTTCTGGGTCGGATGCGGACTCGTGGAGGACAGATACAAATCGGGATTGGGGTGGGTGGAGTAGGGGTGCGGGTACTTGTTCTCATCCACCCACTTTTCGACCTGGTCTTTGCTGGCATGGCTGGTGGAGACCATCTCGGTGCCGTGGGGAAACGTGGGAATGTTCCCGGCTTCCACGCGGTCGATGCCTTGATGGCAGGTCTTGCAGTGATCGAACCGCGCGGTGTTGGCCATCCCCAGCGTGATCTTCAAATCCGGGAGCCAGATGCGGTTGATTTTTCGCGGCGAGTTGAACCCGTCGATAATCGGCCACTGCATCACATCGCGCTTGGCCGCCGAGAACCAGTTGTCCGGATCGATTTTGTTGCGGGTGGTTTCCAGGCGGACGACGTCGGCCTGGGCCAATTTCAGCTCGGCTTCGAGGGCGGTGACCCGCGCCATTTCCTGTTGCCGCTCGGCCTTCTTGGCGTCGAGTGCCGCCTCGGCCTGCTTCAATTCGAGTTCGAGCCGATCGACTTGCGACTGTTCGTTGTCATATTTGTCTTTGAGCCGCTCGGCCGCCTTCGTCCGCTCATCGCGGATCGCCAGATCGTAATCGGCCCGCGCCTTGTCGCGCTCGGCGCGCTGGTTCCGCACCTCGCGGGCTTTCTTGTCCGCCTGGAGCGCCAGGTTGTCGATTTCATCATCGAGCGAGACGCCGTCGTGGGCCTGTTTGTATTCTTCTTGACGTTTTTCGTACGCTTCGCGGGCGGCGGCGAGGCGCTTTTTCAAGTCGTTCACGCGCTGATCGTACTTGGCGGTCTCTTCGTCGCCGATTTGCTGAGTCAGCCGCGCGTCTTCGATGCGGTCGAAGGTCTGCTGGTATTCCGGCCACTCGCGGGCGTGGTCTTTCCACAACATCGCGATGGTGACGGCAAACAGCCCAATCGCGCTCACGGCGAACACGACGTGCATTTTCTTTAAGTTATACCAGTAGGTGTCGGGGGCCGGCATGGCTTATCGAATCCTGTCCTGGAGGGGAGATTTCGACGATACGTTGATACGTCAGATGTTGAAGAAAAATTCAGGGATGGCGACGATGTATTTGAGGTTGAACGCCCAGCGAAGCACCATCTTAATCGGCAGGGCCGCCATCAATAACAGCAGCATCATAAACACCAGATACCGGATGAACCCCATCCGCTGGAACATGCCCCGGAAAATGGTGGCGGCCAAGAGCGGGGGCAGCAAAAACAAATACACCAAAATCGCAATAAAGCCCGGCGCCTTGCGCAGCCAGATCGCCTCGGGCAGCGATGTGTCCAGCCAGTTGAGATAGACCACCTCCGAGAGGTTGACGTTGTTCAACACCTCGAGCTTGTGCACGTCCCAGAACTCGAACGGGCCGAAGATGTTCCAGTTCGGACCCCGCAGGAACGTGCCCAAAACGATCATCGCGACCCACAAGGGCAAAAAGCCGAACAGGAACGTGGAGACGGCGAACCACCGCTCCTTGAACGTGTAGTAGCCGTTGCCTTTTTTATTGAAGTCGATGAAGGGAATCGCCATCAGCCCCACGAGAATCACACTGGGAAACACCACCCCCGCCAGCCAGGGATCGTAATACACGAGCATTTCCTGAAGGCCCAGAAAATACCACGGAGCCTTCGAGGGGTTGGGCGTTTTCACGGCGGAGGCGGGTTCTTCGAGCGGGGCCTGAAGGGCAATGCCCCATGCCGTCAGAATCACCGTGAGCACCACCATGCAGATCAATTCGGTATAGACCAGGTCGGGCCAGACGAGAATTTTCTCATCGCCGCCGTTCGCCTTCTCGCGGAGCGGCAGTCCCTGCTCAATCCGCCGGTCGTTGTCTCCCGCGCGGGTGAAATAAATCCAGGTGAAGAACGACACGATGAACAGCATCGACACGATCGGCACGTTGTCCGGCTTGCCGACGATTTGGCGGAAGTCCCAATCCGTCATGGCGAGCGCCATCGACACCAGCGCCACGTTCAGGAGAATCCAGGACACGGTGGGCCGGGTCCACCAATTCCGGAACACGATCATCGCCCCGAACAACGCGATCGAGAAGATGAAGTAGGTCACGGGGTTCGCCACCACGCCGTCCACCCCGGACTTGAGCCATTCCGGCAAGCGAATGATGAAGGTGTCGGGACTTCCGGCCCCCGTGAAGTGCCCCAACGCGACCATGCTCAAAACGGCCGCATACAGCGCCCAGAATCCCGCAACCGGCACATCCTGCCCGTCGCCTAAGAGTCCGCCCAGGCGAATCTGAGCATGCTCGTGGCGCTTGAAGCTGCCGTAAGCCCACCAGACGTTCATCAAAAACAAGAGGAAATAAATCCAACCCAAGCCGAGAATCACCTCTCGAGTCAGATCTGGATGTGCTTCTAACATGGGCCTCACCCGTCCTTGCCAGACTGTGGGGGAATTAAAATCAGGATTTGAGGGCCGAAGGTCCGGCTCTATGTCAGCCCAGGGCAAGCGCAGCGCCGCCCTGGGTCCGGGATGATGAATGAAACGCAAGCCCCAACGGGGCGGCCCTTGGGGGAAAACACAATGGGAATACCGACTTTCGCCACGGACTGAGGCACTTGCCTATCTCCGATTTAGGACCGCCCCGTTGGGGCTTCTGCAATTTGTTCGTTCCCGTTCCCCAGGACTGCGTCCTGGGCTGACATAGAGCCGGACCTTCGGTCCTTTTTTCGTAATTTGAAACGACTGAAATTGGGATTTGTTTTGGATTTCGAGTTTCCCGCTACAAAGGCTGACTGATGCCGCCGTCTTTTCGCACGCGCCAGAAGTGGATCGCGATCAGCCCCGCGACAACCAAGGGGATCGCCACGCAGTGAAGAATGTAAAACCGGTTGAGCGTCGCCTCGCCGACGAATCTTCCGCCCAAGAGCAGAAACCGGGCATCGCTGCCGCTGGTAATCAAGTCGAACCCGCCCACGTTTAATATCTGGGCTCCCGGACCTTCGTTGCCGAGGAACGGCGTCGCGCGGGCCATGTTGGAGCCCACGGTGATGGCCCAAATCGCCAACTGATCCCAAGGCAGCAAATAGCCGGTGAACGACAGCAATAACGTCAGCACCAACAGCAACACCCCGACGACCCAATTGAACTCGCGGGGCGGCTTGTAGCTTCCCGTGAGAAACACCCGGTACATGTGCAGCCACACGGTGATCACCATCGCGTGGGCCGCCCAGCGGTGAATCTCCCGCATGATGCCCAGCGTCTGCACATCGCGGAGGGCCAGGATGTCGTTGAAGGCCCATTCGAGCGTGGGCCGGTAGTAGAACATCAGCAGAACGCCAGTGAGCGTTTCCACCAGGAACAGAAAGAAGGTGATCCCGCCCATACACCAGGTGTAGGACAAGGCGATGCCTTCCTTCTTGACGGACACGGGATGCAAATGCAGGAAGAAGTTGGTCAGCATCACGATGGAGCGGTTTCGCCGATCCACCGGTGCGGGATGCCGAAAGATACTCTTCCAAACCTGCGAATTCCGAATGTAGTCACCAACCGACATGGAATGTTCCTATCCCGCCAAGGTTTCCTCGAACCTGACTGAGCCAATCACAACGCACAAACAACCAAGGATTACGCCACCTCGTAATAGGAGGCGGGGTCTTCCCATTGGCCCATTTCCTGCTGGAATGTGAGGCTTTTATCCACTTGCAAGAGGCCGTCGGGAGCCAAGGCGATGCCCACCCGCTCCAGCGGCCGGGGCGCGGGGCCTTCAAAGTTGATCCCGTCGATATAGAACCCCGAGCCGTGGCAGGGGCATTTGAATTTCTGCTCGCCTTCGAGCCAGTTTGGCGTGCAGCCCAGGTGCGTGCACACGGACCGGAGGGCGAAGATGATTTGCTTGCCTTGATAGACGGTGTTCACAACCCACACGCCGTATTCCGCCTTGAACTTGGTGGACACGGTGCCCGCAGAAAAATCGCCGGGACCGCCGACTTTGAAGTTACTGGGCGGCTCGACAAGGACGTTGGGCATCATAAACCGGGCCATCCCCAACAAAAACGCGACCGTCGCCCCGGAGAACAGAATCCACGCCAGCATAAACGGCGCGAACAGCCACGACAGCAAGAACACGCGGCGATCTTGATCTTCCTGGGCCGCTTTGTTCTTCGCCGCGCGAATCGCCCCGGCCGCGACGGGCTTTTTCGGCGGGGGAACGGCCGGTTTTTCGCCAGCGGGTTTGCCTTCCCGCGCGGCTTTGAGCATTTCCTGCACCGAGGGCTTCTCGCCGACGACGACGGCGGCGGTTTTTTTTGCCGCCGGCTTCTTCGCGGCGGGCTTGGGGCTGTCAGAGGATGCGGTTTTGCTTCCGCCGCCCGCCGCCGCTGCGCGGGCCGCGGCCAGGATGTCTTTGGTCGATCCGGGCGAACCGCCGCCCGTCTTTGGCGGAGCCTTCGGCTGGGGAGTTTCGGCTGGCTGGCCGGCCGGTGTTTCCTCGGCCGGAGACTCTTCCGAACCGCCTTCGGAACTTGCCGCTTGCGCGCGGGCTGCGGCCAGAATGTCTTTGGTGGACTTCTTCTTGGCCATGTCATCCTCAAAGAAAAAATATCGTCAGAACCTTAGCGCCGACGGAATTCTGTCAGGATCTTAGGAAACTGACAACCACAAAAGCCGCCTCCTGCCGCTTTTCTCAGAAGCTAGAGAACCCTTAGAAATGATTTCCCAGAGTTGAGAAGATCGGCGTGAAGAATGGGGCGTTTTCGCCCGCAAATCCCACGCATTCTTGGAAACTCGCGCGAAAACCGCAAGGCCTACGGCACCCGGCGCGCGGGAATTTCCCGCGAGGCGGTTCCGCTTTAGGAACTCACTGCCACATCCCAAGACGCGCACCGCATTCTGCGTGTTCAGGGATCGTATTGGAGTTCGATTGAATTGGTCCGCCCGCTCCGGCCGGATTGGTTGATGGGCGTCAATTCGAGCCGGTTTCGGCCGGGATGCAACTGCCAATCGAACCCGGAGGCGACGGCCTTCGCAGGTTCTTTCCCGATGCGGGCCGACACGATTTTCCGATTGGGCATTTCCACATCCACATGCACTTTGATGTGTCCCGGCTGTCTCCAACGGTTCCAAAACGAAGTGCACGCAGTTCACCGGCCACTCGAAGTTTCCGCGTTTGAAGATCCGGTGAGGATAGATGTCCCGCGCGGGAAGCCGCTCGTCGCTCCACACCCGGTAGCCCGTCCAGAACCAGCCCCGCATGCCCTGATTCACCGGCAACGGAGCCGCCTGCGAAAGGAAATTGCTCCGGGGCACCAACCGCAATTCGAGAAACGCCGGAAAACTCCCCAGGCCCTCCCAAGTGGAGCGGGTTTCGGCGAGCTTGACGAGCCGGGGCGCGGGCGTCGGCTTTTTGTCGAAGGCGTCCAACTGGGCCTGCCGCAATTCCCACAGCGACAAGGGGATGTTCGTTTTTGGATCGGTGAAGTACCAGGCGGTGTTTCCATCGACGTAGACCCACTTTTGATAATCGTTCGACCAGACCTCGACCGTCTCGTGACCGCTGCGGATGCGGTCGGTGAACACGCTCGGCCCGATCGAAACCATCCGCGCCGGAATCCCCAGGCTCTGGCAGGCTTGGAGAAAAACGAGGTTGTACTGCTGGCAAAAGCCGCCCACCGGCGTGCCGTCGGCGTGATCCTTCAGAATCTCGAGCGCGTTCCAGGGCGGATACGCTTCGCCCAGATGGCCCCGCTTCGCCCAGCGGCTGGAAGACCACCGCGCGAGCCGCGTGATGACCTCAAACTCCGACTCCGCCCCGGCCGCCAATTGATCCAGATCGTAATCCCGCCGAAGTTTTTTTAGCAGCGGATGCTGGGAGTTCTCGTAGCGAAACTCGATCGAGCTGCGTTTGATCGGCGGATTGTCGGCCGCAATCACTTGGAGCCGGTCCGTCCAATCCCCGGCGAATTTGGGCGAGGATTTCAGCGACAACTTTTGCAAACGCGGCGACTTGAGGGGATCGAGACTCCGCAATGTGCAGGAGACTTGGAAGAACCGGCCTTTGAGATCTTGAAGCGCCGCGGCTCCGTCCGGGCTGAGGGAAACCGACTTCCATTCGGTCCAATCGCGACCGGGCACAGCGGTTTCGCCGCTACGAACGCGAACCCCGCACTCGCCTGCAGCTTGGGACGACCGATCGACTTTCAGCTCGACCGACCCCCAGTCTGCGAGCGGCCGGCCGACGAATTTGCTACTCAGGTTGCCTGTATCGAGCACGGGCGTGGTCAATCGGCCCTGTGGCTGGAATTGATCGAGAGCCAGGCGGAGGCAGTATTCGCCGTCCGCGTTCCCGCGGTCGCCCAGGGCCTCGTCATTCCAGGATCGGCCGCCGTCGGTGCTCTTGGCGCTCCGGTTGGGATGCTGTTTTCTCGTCAGCGAGCCGTTGGCGAAGTCCTCGTTCCGGGCGATCCAGAGTTTGCCCTTCCCGGCCGCGATGATTTCGTTTTCGCCTTTCCGCAATAAGGCGGGATCGAATTCATAAGCCTGCCAATAGGGGCCAAGTTGCCGGGTTCGCAGGACAGCCAGCGGTTTGCCGTTCAAGCGAAACTCCAAATCGCCGCCCCCGGCCGCAAGAATCGCGGCCGCGCGGGCCGGCACGCGATCGGCCACCAGAATCTTCCGCACAAGTTTTTTGCCGTCGAGCGTTTCGAGGTTCGGAAGATAGGAATACCCGGCGGCCGGCCCGTCGTCTTCGACCACCGTCCCGAACGCCAGTTGGAGCGCGGACTTGTCCGCCGACAGCACCAGCCCCTCGGTTTCACAGAGGTCAAAGAGTTGGTTTGCATTCCATTCGCAGGTCGGCACCTCGGCCAATCCCGTGGAAACGTTTCCCAGCAAGACCGCGGCAGACAGAAGGAGCAGCAAGAACCGAGTTCGCATCACGGGAGTTCTCCGGCTTTGAGTTCCGCGGAAAGGCGCGCGCCCCCCCTTTCCGGGTTATTGATTGTCGCCATTGCGGTTGGGTCGCGGCAAGTCGAAAAAAATCCGCTCATCCGGCGAATCGGCGGGGGGCGGACGCGGATGATCATTTTGTGTGATGATCAACCACGGATTTCACCTCCCCTTTGGGCCATTGGGGAGGTGAAAGAGCGCGGACAGGAATTTCTTTCACACGGTCGTCGTTCCCCTGTTTCGCCGGAAGAACCCGACTTTATTGACCGGCGGATTTGCTGCCCCAGGGCGAGGCGGAGATCACGTCGCCTTCCTGGAGCGGGCGGGCGGCGACGGTGAAACCTTCCGCATGCGCGAACTCTTTGAGCTTGCGATACGTCCCGAAGCTGTCCGGGTACACCCAAAACGTGAGCGTGGTTTTGACATCCGCCAATTGCAGTTCGCGGATAAACACCGAACCCGGCCGGAGCGCTTCGTCCAGCGATTCGCGGACGAGTTCGGGCTGCGGATGAAACTTGAGGAGCATCGGGATCACCCGCCCCACGCCCGGGCCTAAGCGGGCTTGCTCGAGGGCCGAGATTCGCTCGCGGACCACGACATAATCCAACGCAAACCCGCGGTACGGTCCCACGCGGCCGCGGTGCTCGCGGTACTTCATCAGCCAATCCTTCTGCCGGGCGATCTGCGGCTTCATGCGTTCCACCAAATCCATCAACGGCACATAGGCCACGCGGTTGTCCTTGACGTGGAAGTGGATTTCGTTGTCGTTGACTTCCCGGCTCACCGGCGTCAGCTTGTGCCGGAGCGTCTCGATGTTCGCCGTTTGCTCTGCGGCCTTCGCCAACTCCTGCTGCTTGCCGATGAACACGAGCTTGGTGCGATCCAGGTGCCGCTTCAAATCCTGAAGCCTGCGGTTCTCCGCGTCGGCATATTCCCAGCCGTTCTGGAGCGTTTTGCGGGCGGTCTCGGCTTGCTTGTCCAATTCGGATTTCCAATTCCGCCATTGCTCGGCGGTTCCGTCGATCTGTTTTGATGCTCGGTCGAGGTCTTTGATCTGGGTTTGGAGAGCCGCGATCGAATCGAGCAACTTGGCCGAGGGCGCGATCGGTTGGGGAGGATCGGGAACATAGCCCGGCATCAACCGCGGAGGCTTCGGCTTGGATGGAGACTGGGGTTCCGAAGCGGCAAGAATCGCCGCCGTGATTCGGGGATCGAGCGGCGCTGCGTCCGTGAGGGCGGGTTCCGCCTTGGGAAATTCGGGGGGCAGCGGCAAGGGCGGAACAAACGCGGGCTCGGCGTCCGCGATGGCTCGCGCGCTGCCGGTGGTCTCGGATTCCGCCACCTCGGCCGCCTGCTGACTGACCCGCACGCCGGCAATCACGATGAGGATAATCAGGATCCCCACGATGTTCGCGATGATGTCCAGAAACGAATCGGACCCAAAATCCATCTCGGCTTTTTGGCGGCGACTCATGACGAATGTCCCCGGCTACCAGATAAGAGATTTAATGCAAAGACCGCCAATAAAAGACACGAATCCCACGAAAAGATTTAACGCAAAGGCGCAAAGGGAAGACGCAGAGGCCGCAAAGAATTCCCTCGGGATGAAAATCGATAAGTGAGCACGAACTTCTCGGAAGCTAACATCTGTTGAATAATGTCTACATCACTCTATGTTGGGTTCCTCTGCGTTCTTTGCGCCTTCTCTTTGCGCCTTTGCGTTAAATCTTTTCGTGTGTTTCGTGTGTTTCGTGGTGGCTTGGCTTTCTGTCAATTTCGTGTTTCCGTGAGCACGGTTTCCAGGCCCCAGGTTTTGGCGGTGGCGTTCATGTGCTGGTAGATGGGCATGCCCGTCGGTGGGGATTGGAAGTGAATCGTGGGCACCCAATAAAAACTCCGCGGCGGTTGGCCCCAGGTGCGGACTTTGCGTTCGACCGCTTCCAGCATGCCTGCGGAGAGCTGGTCCTTGGTCGTTTTCTCATCGAACGAGACGGCGAACGCATCCCCCACGACCAGGCGGTTCGGTTCGACCCGAATCGTGACCTCGCGCTCAAAGCCAATGCTCGCGCGGGGATCCGACAGCCCCCACCGGCGTTGATAAGGCGTCGTCCGGTTTTCCATCTGCCGGCGGGAGTTCAAATTGAAGAAGTTCGGCATCGGCGGTTGGTTGGCCATGCTCGGCGGTTCCGAGGGCGGCGAACTGCTCGGAGACTGGCTTTGGCTCGGACGGCCGAAGGACCGCAAATTCGACGGCGTTCCCCGATGATTATTGGGATCGGCAGAAGTCAAAGGCATTTCCGGCGGCGTTTGCCCGCTGGCATGGGGGGAATTCACGCGGTTGGGACTCGCCTGCGAAGCCGGCCTTTGTCCCGGCGAAGCCGGTTGGTCTGGAACTTGCTCGGCGGAACCAACGTCCGTCCCGGTTGGCCCCGGTTCACCCGAGCGGTTCGACGAGGGAGAACCGTTCGCGGGGGGATCGGCAATCAAATTCGGCGAGCGGTTGATGAGTTCCTCGGGCGTGAGAAGTTCCTTGCGGTCGGGAGAGCCCGCTCCACCGCCTGTCGGTCCGGTGCGGCCGAGCGTTCCGAGCCGGGGCAGTTCATCGGCCGGCAACGGAGAACCTTTTCCGCGTTTTTCGCTTTTGGGATCATTCTGAAAACCGCCCTGGCCAGGCTCTTCCTGTACCCTGCCGAATTGTTCGGGCGTCTGTTGCGGTTCGGCACCGGGAAACGGTCCCGCTTGCGTTCCGTGATGCGTCTCCATCGACGGTGTGGGCGGGCCGGCCTGTCCGTTGTAGGGAAGTTGTCCGCGGGACCGGCGGATCAGGTCATCGGGCAGCAAGTGCGGTTCGCGGTTTCGCGTGCCGAAGCCGTTGCCCGGTTGCGACGCGGCGAACGGCTCCGCGGACGGAATTCTTCCCGTGCCGAGGGTTCCTGGGGACGTTTCGCCTCGCCGAGATGTTCCGGATCCTTGCGGGCCCGTCGCGCGGCCGGTGCCGGAGCCATAATTCGTTCCACCGCCCGTGCCGGGTTCTGGCAATCGAGTCACGAGCGGCGAACCGCCGGCTCCCGCGCTGTCCGGGCGATGGAAAGATCCGCCGCCGCTGCCTTCGCCGGGTTCTGTGGCGGGCGAATCGAAGCCCTCGCTGCCGAGCGGATTCTTCGCGAACGGATCGGGACCGTCGCCGAAGTCGCCTTCTGCGGGATGGCCGTGCGGATCGTATTCCACCTCAAACCCGCCGCCGGGTTTGCGGATCACGCGGTAGTTGGGATTTCGGCTGAGCGATTCCGGTCCGCGCGAGACGATCAGCCGCTGGAGGTCCTCGCGCTCCTTGAGCACCTCTTCCACGGCCCGCTTACAAAGCTCCGTGGCCACGGGGTCGGCTTTGGGGATCTCGAGGGGCAGGCTCTCTTCCACCAACTCGTAGCCGAACGGCCGGCCGAGCGGCTCCAGAAGCCGGCGGGCCGCATAATATTTCGCGCCGCTGGGCCGGACGATCAACAGGATGTAAGGCTCCGGCTCGCGGCCGCCCGAACGCAGGCTGATTTTCATCCAATAATCCGACAAAGCCCGCGCCCCGGCGAGCAGCGGATTTTTGCCCACGGTGAAGCCGTCGAAGTCCTCGTGCTTGAGCAGCACGTTTTCCGGCTGGAACCGCATGCCCTCGGCGGTGCATTCGATCAAGATCGGCCGGTAATTCGTGCCGGTGTGCCCGTCAAAGGGGACGACCTGAAACTTCGTCGGTGCGCCGAGATTTTGTTTTTGCGCTTCCTGGATGTCGCGATCGACCTTCGCGATCTGGCCCAGGATCTGGTTCTTGGCGCGTTCGAGCTCGAGCTGGGTTTCGCGGTCTTTGGTCCGCTGGCGGGCTAAGGTTTCGATTTCCGAATTGATTTTCTTGAGGTCTTCGGTGAGGCTGCCGACTTGCTGTTTCAGTTTGGCGGCGGCTTGTTCTTTTTGTTTGATCCGCTTGCGCTGCGCGTCTTGGGCGGCTTTGAGATTTGCGAGTTGCGCGAAGCTTCGTGTTCGGATCGTTCCGCGGCGGCTTCTGGGCGACGGCGGAGGGCCAAACCGGTTTGGGGTCCGCCGACGGAGTTTTGCCCCGCGGCGGAGGCATAACCGGTTCCGACTGGCTCGGCCCCAAAACGACGAGTCCCGGAATGGGTTCGATGCGTTCGGGCGGTTTCGGCGGAATTGGCCCGACCACGTTTGATTCCGGCTCGATCTGAGCGGGCATCATGAGCGGAAGTTCCGGCCGGACGATTTTGGGAGGAAGGATGCCTTCGCGGGCTTTTTCCTCGCGCGCCGCGACCGCCTTGGCCAGGGCTTCCGTGCGAATCCTGCGGGTCGTCACGATCAACAGGAAAATCAGCGCCCCCATCGCGCACACCAGCACCGCCAGAAACGGAAACAGCGAAACGGAGTTGCTGGTGCGGGCGCGAGAACCACTCATACCAATCGCCGATTGAGACAGAATTGTCCGTCAGGATTTATCCGATGCGTTCAACACACGTTTTGATAAGATGAGGAAAAAAGGAACCACGAAGGACACAGATTAAGTTCAGCGCAAATGTGCCGTCCCAGAGGAAAGCAAGGAACCACGAATCCCACGAATGATACGAATAAAACTCAGGGCAAATATTGGCATGGGTTAGCCGCGTAGCGGTTCATAGTTATTGAGGGCACTATGTCGTTTTGGCGATGGAAGAAGAAATCGGGCAAACGGTTCGATCTTTTTCTGATTTCCAATCCGATCCCGATTCTGCTCTTTTTGATCCCGTTGGTCATTTGCATTGCGGGATTCGCTCGGGCGTTGTTTCGATAGATAACATCACGCGGCGTTCGGGCGCGTGCGGGCGGTGAGGAGATGCACCGCGGCGCTCAAGCTGTGCAGCGTCTGCTCGAAGGCTTCGGCCGTCCGCACGGCTTCCAGGTTGTCGGTGAGACGGTTTTGCAGACGCACCAGGTCCTCTTCGCCCGCGACGACTTTGAGGAGCACGTCTTTGTGCGATTTGAGTTCCTCCAACTCCTGCTGCATGACGGCGGTCGTCTTCGCCAGTTGCTTTTGCCAGTCGGTGGTTTTCTCGAACAGCACCGTCACCAGCGCATCCATCTTTTGATTCTGCTCGGCCTGGGCCGCGGCGATCTGGTGTTGCACTTGTTCGGTGATCTTTTGAAATGCGTCCATAAAACCGCCGCGAAGCTCCGCGAGCTGCCGAGAATGATCGGCCAGCGTCGAGGACATGCCTTTCTGAAGCGACAGGCTCAACTGCCCCTGCTGATCGGCCAGCGTGTCCGTCCACCGCGTTCTGAGGGATTCGAGCGAATCTTTCCAAAGCTCCGTTTGCCAGGTGATCAGGGCTTCCGTTTTTTCCAAAAGCTGCCGGGCCGCCTGGTGCTCGACATCGGCGAGCGTTCCCTGCGATCCGCCGCGGGAAATCGGGAACAAACACGCCAACCGCCGGCTGCCGAAGTCTTCGACGCGGGAAAGAATCTGCTGCTCGGAGCGTTCCACGACAAAATAGAAAAACACCAGGACCAAGGTCAGCGACAGGGACAGGGCCGTGGTGTCAAACGCCACCGCGAGGCCGCCGGTGACGGCGTTGAGCGACGTGTCCAATTGGTCGGGCGTGACGTTGGCAATCGCCAGCGTGATCCCCACCACCGTTCCCAAGAACCCAATAATCGGCACCGCCCAATTGATCGTGCGGACCAGCCCGAAACTCTCGTGGGCGCGGTCGTAGGATTGATCCGCGAGGTATTTCAAATGCTCTTCCAAACCGTCGGCCGACCGGCGGCCTTTGACGTACCGGCACACATCGCTGATCCGCCGCAGCAAGACCGTCTGCCGCCAGCCGCGGGGCAGAGATTTCGCGTGGGCTTCCAACCGGCCGGCCATTTCCAGGGCATCGCCTGTGGGGGAGAGATCCGCCTCGCCCAGTTCCTCGGCCCCGAGGGCGGCTTTTTCGGTGCTCAGGCGGAACATCTTGAGCGCCAAGATCGCAATGCCCAGAAAGAACAATCCCGCGATCGCATATTCCAGCGGGTGCCCGCAAAAATACCGCTTCGCCAATTCGCTTTTGACGGGCAGGTAGGGGATCGCTTCGTAGAAGCCGACCGTGAGCGCTCCGCCCCATAAGAGCGGCGACATCCCCACCGCGGCCGCCCAGTTCGCCTCGGCTGCGGAGTGTTCGGTCTTGTTTCCCAATCCCGCCGAGTCGCGTGTTTGCGTTTCCTGCATGGCCTCGAATCCTGTTCGGAATGCGGCGTGGTCCCGTCACGGAACGGCTCAACGTCATCCAGTGCGCAGGCCCAATCGGATTACTGTTAAAATCGGAATGTCTTGCCGGGCCAATTGAGGGAAACTCAAATGGGGGAGTCGGACGCGAATAATGAACTTAAGTGGTGTGCTGGAATGGATTAAACCACGAAGGCACGAAGAATCGTACAGGAATTGCTGGTTTTACCTAAACATATATATGCCTCGAAAGGCCGATGATTTCGGTTTTTTCGCGCGAAATTGCACAATCCGCCGGGCGGGGTGCATTTTGTTTATGGTGGGGATCCCTGTCTGATTTTAAAAGCCCTCGCCAGCACTCCCGAGTTTTTGACCGGAAGGATGAATCATGCCGCGGCGTGCGTTGCAGTTTGGGATCTTTTGTTTATTGATATCGGCTGTTGCGGGGCGGAATCCGCTGTGCGCGCAGGCGCTCTCGAAGGCGGACCCCGCCGAAACGCGGTTGGTACAGCAATCGCCCGATCCTGCCAAGACCAAAGGAACGGCGGCCGGAGAGAAGAAAACCGCGTCCGTTGTGCAGCTTTCCCAAACCGCCGCGCCGTCGGCGGAAGATGTTCAAAGGACGTTGAACGATCCCGGATTTGATGCGGAGTTCATCGACACGCCGCTGGCCGCTTGCATCGAGTTCTTCCGCGATGCCACCGGCCTGAACTTCGTGATCGACCAACAGGCCCTCGCCAAGAAAGGCGTGGCGATGGACGTTGCGGTGACCTGCGACCAAACGCCCGTCGCGTTGGCTCGCTGCCTGGATCGCATTCTGGAACCACTGGACCTGACGTGGTTCGTGCATGACAACATGATCCAGGTAACGACGAAGTCGGCGGCGGAGGAAATTCTCGTCACCCGCACCTATCGGGTGGCGGAAATTCTGAAATACGCCAAGACCCACCGCCCGGATCCCGGCCCGGGTGTCAGTGATGGCGGACCCGCCTACGAGCCAATCCCGCGGGACGCGCCGTTGTGGTTGATGTCACTGTTGCAGGATCTCACCAGCGGCCCCTGGACTGTCATCGACGGCATGGGCGGTTCGATCTCGTACTTCGAAAACCACCTCGTCGTTCGCCAAACTCATAAAGTGCAGACCGAGATCGATCAGATTCTTAAAACGCTTCGACAATTCACCCAGGTGCCGTTGATACCCAAAGCGGTCGCGATTCATCCGCCCTACTATGGCACGCAGGAAGATGAGGCCGTCCGAAAGGCCCTCGCGAAAACCGTCAGCATCTCGGCGGACAAAATGCCGGTGGGCCGGTTCCTCGATGAAGTGGCCTGGACTCTCGACGTGCCGTTAGTTCTCGACCAGCCCGCCTTGGCGAAGGAGCGGATTTCGCTCGACGAAAGGGTGACGGCCCAACTCCAAAACGTCCCGGCCAGGTCCGTGCTCGATCAGGCGCTAACGCGGTTTTCACTCACCGTGTTGGCGGTGGACGGGCAGTTGTTTGTGACCACGATCCCCGCCGCCGAGAAACGGCTCGTCACGACGCTTTATGATGTGCGGGATTTGGGCCTCCGCCAAAACAGCGGCCCCGCGTCGCCCAAGCGGTCGAGAACGAGACCTCCGGCCCTTGGCAGAACATCGACGGCGAAGGGGGAAAAGTGGAGGCCCCTTTCGCGGGACTCCTCGTCGTCCGCCAGACGCAAAAAGTGCACACGGAGATTTCAGCTCTGCTCGCGGAATTGCGAAAAGAAATGAAACCCATGCCCGCCGTCGCCGAGCCGGCTCCGCCCGATCCCCGCAAAGTCATCACAAGACTGTACCGCCTCGATTTCGTCTCCAACCTCCCCAGCGTGCGGGCCGCCATTCTCGGATTGATCGAGGCCGCCTCCTGGACCGGTCAAGGCGGCACGGGGAGCATTGTGATCGTCGATCATACGCTGATCATCAAAAACCAGATCGCCGTGCAGAAAGAAGTCGAGAAGCTCCTCACTCAACTTTATCGGGCGGACGGCTCGCCCCAACTTAGGCGTGCGAACGACTCGAACCTCGACGACAACGGCAATCCACAGGAGGGCTTTCGGTGGCCTTGCATGGGCTGTTGCGTATTCCGCGTCCCGCCGGCGGCGAAGCCGCGATCTTTCCAGCGCGCCGATTGAGCCGTGGCTGGTATACTCGAATGGTCATTTCCCATCAAAAAAATCCCGAAACCGGCAATCGTCGCCCTTTAAGAATTCTCAGGAACATCTCCGGCCTTTTCTGATTGGAAGGATGAAACATGTCACGCTCTCCTCGGCTGCTTGGTTTTCTTTGCGTTCTCGCGCTGGGCCTCGCCGGGCGGAATCCGCTTGCCGCCCAGACGGACGGGAAGGACAAACCGAAGGAACAACCAACTCCCCAAGCCAAGGCCAAAGACAAGAACGCCGAGGGCAAGAAAGCGGCCTCCCCCGTGCAGTTTTCCCGCCGGGCCGCGGCGACCCCGGCGGAGATCGACGCGTGGCTGCGGGAACCGGTGGAGGTTATGTTTGAGGACACTCCTTTGCAGGATGCCGTGGGGTTTATTGCCCAGAAGACCGGCACGAACATCATGATTGATGAGCAAGCTCTCGCCGAAGAAGGCGTGGCGATCGACGAGCCGATCAACCGCGCGGGCCAACCCGTGGCCGGGGCGCGGCTGTTGGACCGCATTCTGCCGCCTTTGGGCTT
Organism: uncultured Planctomycetaceae bacterium; assembly: GCA_963815195.1. Classification (GTDB taxonomy): domain Bacteria; phylum Planctomycetota; class Planctomycetia; order Planctomycetales; family Planctomycetaceae; genus CAWAVN01. The sequence goes on along the minus strand of CAWFGE010000019.1, from coordinate 114,538 downwards.
GACGTGGATCGTCGATGACGACCTGGTCAAAGTCACCACGCTCATCGCCGCGGAGGACATCCTCGTGACCCGCACCTATCCGGTGGGGGACCTTCTGGAATACGCCAAGAAACACCGCACCGAGGCCGCGGGAGAGGGGCCTTTCTCGGAACTCCAACCCGTGCAGTTCGGCGTTGGCGGTTGCGGCGGCTTCGGAGCTTCGGGCTACCTGCCGCCAATCTCGCCGGACGCGCCGACCTGGCTGATTTCCACGTTGCAGAATTATACAAGCGGCCCGTGGATACCCGTAGACGGCACGGGCGGTTCGATTTCCTATGTCAATAACAATCTCGTCATTCGCCAGACGCATAAAGTGCAGACGGAGATCGATCAACTCCTCAAAGCCCTCGTGCAATTCACCAAACGCGAGTTCCCCGCCAAGTCCGTCGAGATCCATCCGCCGTATTACGCGACCGATGAAGATCAAAGGGTCAAAAAGGCCCTCGTGAAAGTCGTCAGCGCGAAGTGTAAGGACATGCCGATTCACGAGTTCCTGGACGAGATGGGCGAGAAGCTCGGCGTGCCTGTCAACATCGATGAGCCGGCCTGGACCGAGGAAGGCATTGCCATCGATGAGCCCGTCAACGTGGACCTCAAAGACATGCCGGCCGGGTCGCTTTTGAAAGTCAAGCTCGATCCGCTGGGATTGACCGCGTTGGTCGAGGACGGGCAGTTGTATGTGACGACGAATATCGCCGCCGAGGAACGCCTCGTCACCGCGGTTTATGATGTGCGGGATTTGGATCAGAACAAATACCGCGGGCAGGTGCTCACGAACCTGCTGACGAACGAGACCTCCGGCCCCTGGATTAATATTGACGGCACCGGGGGCTCGGTCGCAGCCCCGCTCGACGGTCTGTTGGTGGTCCGCCAGACGCAAAAAGTCCGCAATCAGGTCGCGGGCATCCTGGCGGACCTGCGAAAAGAGATCCAGAAAACGCCGGCCGCCCAAGCCGAGCCGGCGCCGCCCGATCCGCAGAAAGTCACGACGAAAATGTACCGCATGCATTTCATCTCCGATCCGGAGAGCGTGCAGAAAGCCCTGTTCGCGCTCGTGGAACCCAAATCCTGGAGCGGGCAAGGCGGCGAGGGGAACATCGTGATCATCGATCACACGCTGATCGTCAAAAACAAAAACGCCGTGCAGGACGAGGTGGAGGAGTTCCTCAAAAAGCTGCACAAAGCCGACCAGCCGCCCTACCAGGGCGGATCCTTCGGCGACGGCAACGGCAACATCGGCGGCGGGGGCATGGGTGGCGGCGGATTCGGCGGCGGGGGCATGGGTGGCGGCGGAGCCGGCGGCTTCTTCCGCGTGGCTCCGGCGAAGCATCCGGAATGACTCAACGAACCGGGGCTAGCCTGGGCTGTAAAAAAATTGATATTGAAGTCTAAAAACGCGGGTTCTGGCTTGCGCCACCTTTGTTCTCGTTTTTTTTGGGAAAGCATTAGGGCCGAAGGCCGGGCTCTATGCCAGCCCAGGGCCAGCGCAGCGCCGCCCTGGGTTACGGACGATCAATGAAACGCAAGCCCCAAGGGGGCGGCCCTATGTGGCAACTCTCGCCACGGAACAACCCATTGCGATTTAGGGCCGCCCCGTTGGGGCTTCGGCATTTTGTTCGTTCCCGTTCCCAGGCTGACATAGGGCCGGACCTTCGGTCCTTTTTCTCAAATTTGAAACAGTTGAATTTACGAACGGTCGAAAAGCTGCGCAAAGACATATCGTCGTCAACACCAGATTTTTAACGGCCTGGGCTAGCGCCCGGCGGCTAATGGAAAAGAACCGGGGCTAGCGCCCGGCGGCCAATGGGAAAGCATTTATTTATTAGCCGCAGGGCGTTAGTCCCGGTTCATCGGGAGACACGGATGCCCGCCCTAACAATTTGAGGAAGAAAAACTGCCCCGCTCATTGAGCGAGAAAGGACCCGTATTCATGTTGCGTTATTTGTGGCCGATTGTGATTGTCTGTCTCGCTGGCTGCGTGCAGAAGTCCGCCGGGAAACCGAAGGAATCGGCGATGGCCGAGGAAACCGCCGCCGCGGGGGAATCGCTAAACCCGTTTGTCGATCTGGCCCGCGCCCAGAGAGAAACCGAAGCGAGGATTCGCGAGGCGCTGGAAAAGTCGATCACATTGGAGCTAAAGAGTGTCCCGCTCGACGAAGCGGTCGAGCGAATCCAAAAAGCCGCCGGAGTCTCCTTCCTGATCGACGAACAGGGGCTGACGGAAGAAGGCGTCGCGATCGATGAGCCGGTGTCATTCCAGGCGAAAGAGACTCCGCTCAAACAAGCTCTGGACCAGATGCTGGAGCGTCTGGGCCTGGGCTATGACGTCGAGAACGAAGCGATTGAGATTACGACGCTGATCGCCCTGGAGGAAAGGCTTCACAATCGGCACTACGACATCGCGGATTTGCTCAAATGGGAAGAGGCGCACCGCTACGAACCGCGGGCTCGCGCCCACACATTGATTCGAACGGACCGCAGCCGTTCCTGGTTGGAAGAAATGATCGAGTACGACACCAGCGGACCCTGGGTCGATGTGGACGGCACGGGCGGCCAGTTGGAAGCCTACGGCGGCGTGCTGTCGGTCCGACAAACGGAACGCGTGCACGATGAAATTCCGGGCGTGCTCGAACTCTTGCGGTTGTTTATCCACGACAAGTTCGGCAAGGACCAGAGCGTGTTCCTCGACAGCCTTTCGCCCCACAGCAAGACGCTCGAAATCCGCCGGGCGTTCGCCAAACGGGTGTCGGTGGATTTTCAAAAGACCCCGCTTAAAGAAGTCGCCGCTCATTTTGCCAAAGAACTGAAAATCCCGATCGTGCTGAATGAGCAGGCCCTCATCGAAGAAGGCCTCACGCCGGACGAGCCGATCACAATCGAACTCAAAGATATGACGTTCAAATCGGTGCTCAGGTGGATTCTCGAACCGTTGGGCTTGGAAGCGATTGTTTCCGATGGGGCGCTCACGATCACCACCATCATTGCCGCGGACGAAAAGCTCCACACGGTGGGTTATGACGTGCGGGATTTGATGCGTTCGGGATTGATCGAGCGCGGCCAATTGGAGCGGGCCTTGGGGAATGAAACCTCGGGGCCTTGGGAGGAGATCGACGGAACCGGAGGCCGCTTTTCCGAACCGCTGCCGGGCCTGGTTTTGATCTGGCAAACGGAAAGAGTTCAAGCCGAGGTCGCCGCGGTTCTGGATCGACTCCGGGAAAATATCAAGGAGAGAAAGGCCAAAGGTGCGCCGCCGCTCGAAGGTCCCGCAATACCCAAGCCGGAGGATGTGGTCATCGAAGTCTACCTCCTGCACGGGTCAGCCAAACCCGAAGAAGTTCGGCAGTTGATCTATGATCTGGTGGAACCCAAAACCTGGGAACCCCAAGGCGACGGCCGAATCCGCATCGTCGACAATCTGTTCATCGTCAAAAACCGCGTGAGCGTGCATCGCCAGGTCCAGAATCTGCTCGTGCGGATGGCGAAGGAATTGAACGAGTCCTGGTTGCAGCAGGGCTTTCGCGCGACTCCGCCACCGTTCACGGGGCCGTAATCTCGCATCATCCGGATCAGGCCGTGGGGAATTGCCCGCATCGAACCTTTTTGGGAGCCGGGGCGTCTGCTAAAATGCCGCCCCGTATGTTTAGGATTTCCGGGCGGCGCCGGCGGGTGGCTCGGGCGCAAAGGAATGGATCAAGCGAAAATGCGTTCCGAAAGCTGGGACGATGGGTGTTGTTTCTCTCGCGTCCATCGCCCCAGTATTCGCTTGCCTAACTTTTATTCACAGAGAAATCTTCGCCCCAGCCACCCAACCGCTTAGATTTTGAGGAACAGGAATAAGACCATCGAACCTTTTTGGGGGCCGGGGGGTCTGCTAAAATGCCGGCCCGTCGATTTATATTTAAATAAAGGTTTGCCGGCTGCGGTTTTTGATCCGCATTCGGTTTGATTCCCCCTGGAAAGGATGCTGCCTTGCGTTGGTCAAAGACGTTTATCCCCACGATGAAAGAGGTCCCCGCCGACGCCGAGGTCCCCAGCCATCAACTCATGCTGCGGGCGGGGCTGATTCGGCAACTGATGGCCGGGGCCTATACCTATCTGCCCTTGGGCTGGCGGTCGATCCGCAAGGCGGAAGCGATCGTCCGGGAGGAAATGGACGCCGCGGGCGCTGTGGAACTGTTCATGCCGGCTCTCCAGCCGATCGATCTGTTTGAGCGGACGGGCCGGCGGGAGGCCTTCGGCAACGTGCTGATCAACTTTGAAATTCCCCGCGGCGACCGCAAAGTCCATTTGGCGCTCGGCCCCACGCACGAAGAAGTCGTCACCGACCTCGTGGCCCAGCACATCCAAAGCTACCGCCAACTGCCGTTGACCTTGTACCAGATTCAAACAAAATTCCGCAACGAGGAACGCCCGCGGTTCGGCGTTCTCAGGACGAGCGAATTTCTGATGAAGGACGCGTACAGCTTCAGCACGAATCTCGCGCAGCTCGATGAAATCTATCAGAAGATGTACCGGGCCTACTGCCGGATTTTCGCCCGCTGCGGGCTGGATTATCTGCCGGTGGAAGCCGAGAGCGGCCCCATCGGCGGCGATGCGTCGCACGAGTTCATGGTGCCTTCGCCCAACGGCGAAGACCGCATCGTCCGCTGCCCGAAATGCAACTACGCGGCCAACCTCGAACGCGCCGAAACCGGCCGTTTGGCTAGCGATCCAATGTCGCCTGACCTGTCCACCGACCTTAAGCTCGTTAAGACACCCGGCACGACCAGCATCGAGCAGGTCAGCAAGCTGTTGAAATGCGATCCCAAAACGATGATCAAGACCTTGATCTACTCGGCGGATGGAAAACCCGTCGCGGTGCTGATTCGAGGCGATCGCGAGGCCAACGAAGGCAAAATCCGCCGGGCGCTTGGGGCCGAGTCTTTGGAATTCGCGGATGAGAAGACGATCGAGAAAGTCACCGGGGCCCCCGTCGGTTTTGCGGGGCCGGTGGGGATTGGCTGTCCGATCATCGCCGACCACGATGTGCCACAAATCGTGAACGCCGTCACGGGGGCGAATGCCGCCGATGCCCATTACACCGGCGTCAACGCGGGGCGGGATTATCACGTCGCGACGACCTACGATCTGCGAAACGCGGCCGAGGGCGATCCTTGCCCGAACTGCGCCGGCACGCTGGAACTCGTCCACGGCATCGAGGTCGGGCATGTGTTCAAGCTGGGCACGAAATACAGCGAAGCCCTCGATGCGCGGTTTCTCGATGAGAAGGAAAAACGGCACGCGATCATCATGGGCTGTTACGGCATCGGCATCAACCGCATTATCGCTTCGACCGCCGAGACGTCGCACGACGACAACGGCCTGATCTGGCCGCTGTCGATCGCCCCTTATTCCGTGCTGGTGATTCCGCTCAACATGGATGATGACGAGGTGCAGAGCGTCGCCAACCGCTATTACGAGGAATTGACCGCAGCCGGCGTCGATGTGCTGTTCGACGACCGCAGCGCCCGGCCGGGCTTCAAGTTCAAGGATGCGGATTTGATCGGGATTCCGCTCAGGGTCGTCATCGGCGGCAAGGGCCTCAAAAACGGCGAGGTCGAAATCCAATGGCGCACCGCAGAGGCTCCCGACAAAGTCCCCGTCGCCGAGGGCGTTAAAACCGTGCTCAAGATGCTCGAAACCCGCCGCCAGGAAGAAGCCGCCCGCGTCCCGGCGTAACGCGAACCAAGAGTGATGTTGGGTGGCACGCCCTGAGCGCAGCGAAGGGCGTGCCGAGTCGCTAAGACCACGCCCTTCGTTCCTCAGGGCGTGCCACCCAGCAATGATTCTGGCCGTGGGGGATGTTATACTTCTTCTTCACGAATGTATTTCATCACATGCGACACACCGGGAGAGATTCATGCGCGCGATGTTCTGTTTGGCGGTTTGGTCGATGGCCCTGCTTCCCTTCGGAAGCCTGACCCAAACCGCGAACGCGGCGGAGACGAATCATAAAAACGTGGTCGTGATCGTCATGGACGACCTGGGTTTTCAAGCGGGATGTTATGGAAACAAAGTCGCCAAGACGCCCGGCATCGACCGCCTGGCTTCTGAAGGCATCCGGTTCACGCGGGCCGGTTGCACGACCGCCAGTTGCAGCGCGAGCCGGTCGGTGTTGATGTCGGGGCTCTACAATCACGCCACCGGACATTACGGGCACGCGCACGGTTACAATCACTTCAGCACTTATGAGACGGTGCAATCGCTGCCGGTGATTCTGGGCGAAGCGGGTTATCGGACGTGCTCCATCGGCAAGTATCATCTCGCCCCGGAGTATGTGTATCACTTCGAGGAATACCGGAACCAGGGCATTCAGGGGAATCGCAACTCGGTCCGCATGGCTCGGAACGCCAGGGACTGGATTGCAGAAAAGGACGAGCGCCCCTTCTTTTTGTATTGGTGCACCAGCGACCCGCACCGCGGCGGCGGTCCGGACGGCTTCGCGAATCACAACGACGACCCCGACTATTATCCCGGCGTGAAGAAGATCACCTACAAGCCCGAAGAGGTCATCGTGCCGGCGTGGATGAACGATACGCTCACCGCGCGGAAGGAATTGGCGGAATACTATCAAGCGATCTCGCGGGCGGACCAGGGCGTGGGCCAGCTTTTGGACGCCCTCGACGACACCGGCCACAAAGATGACACGCTGGTGATTTTTCTCAGCGACAACGGCCCGCCTTGGCCCGGCGCGAAAACGAACCTCTATCAGCCGGGCATGAACTTGCCGTTGATCGTCCGCGCGCCCTCCGCGAAGAAGAAGGGCGTCACCAACGATGCCGTGGTGATGTGGACCGACATCACCCCCACCGTTCTGGATTATTGTGGCGCCCAGCCCAAGCCCGGCCCGCCGGTTCGCCCGGGCGAGAACACCGGCGAGCGCCAAACCACCGGGCGAGGCAAAGGGGTGCCTTACAAGTTCCACGGCCGATCGTTTCTTAAGGTCTTGGAAGAGGAGCATCCCGCGGGTTGGAACGAGAACTATGCGTCCCACACCTTCCACGAGATCACGATGTATTATCCGATGCGGGCGGTCGTCAGCGGCGATTACAAATACATCTTCAACATCGCCCACCCGCTGCCTTACCCGTTTGCTTCCGACCTTTATCGCTCTCCCACCTGGCAGGAAGTGTTAGACACCCATGCGGAGAACTACGGTGAGCGGGCGGTTTACCAGTACCTCTATCGGCAGCGGCACGAGCTTTACGATTTGAAAAAGGATCCGCAGGAGATCCAAAACCTCGCCACGGATCCGAAATACGCCGACAAGTTGAAAGAGCTGCAAGCGAAGGTGCAAGCCTTCCAAAAACGCACGAACGACCCGTGGTCGCTGAAGTGGAATTATGAATGACCGCCGTTACGGAGCGTGTCGGATGGCGATGGTTTGATCGACGATTTCTTGAATGAGGCCGTCGCCGTAGAGCCGGTCCACGAGCGCCCGCACTTCCAAGGTGACGCCGGGGGAGGCTTCGGCATAGTCCAGCAGGATGTTCGGATTGACGAACGCGAGCGCCGGCTGGTCGAGCCTGTGGAATTTGGCCGCGGTCTTGAGGAGTTGCCGTTCGGCGCGGGAGAGTTTGTGCAATTGGCAAAGCTGCGTGAACAGTCCTTCGCGGTCGAGCCCGGCCCCGCGTTTTGGTTTGCGGGATCGGTCCCAAAAATAGAGCCCCATCCAAAGCGACACAATCGCCAGCACGATCCCGATGAGGATGCCGTTTTCCGAAAGCGAACCCGACCGCCGAAACCAGCGATTGACGGAATTGGAAATATCCACGGTTGTCGCGAACGCAAGAACGGATGCCGCCGCATCGGCCAGCCGGTCGGCACCGGCGAGGCTGAAGCAAAACTCGAAGCGGAAGGCGGCGGGGATCATGGGGAGTCCTCACGACGGAATCGTATGTCGGCGGTGAAATCAGCGTGCGCAACTCTGCGCGTTCTCTGGTGCAAATCCGAAGCAAATCCATAATTCCAGATCCGAATGTCTCAAATAAATCCCTCGAATCGCAGATTGATGAAATCCACCTGGTTCGCAGGGTTTGGAGGTTGAGATCTCAGTCATTGGATTTTGTTTCGACTTTCGAGATTCGGATTTTTCGACCGGTGGATTTCAGGACGAGCGCAGGGACTCCAAGGGCACGTCGAGCAGTTCCTGAGTGCGGATGTTGGCGAGGGCGCGCTTGACGGATTCGCGGACGCGTACGCTGGGATCGTTTTTTAAGGCAACGAGGGCCGCGATGCTTTCCGGAGCGGGAATGTGTCCGAGCACCTCGATCGCCGCCCGACGAATGACCGTGTCCTCATCGTTGATTAACGGGAACAGCGACGGAAACATCTGCAAATGCCAGCCAAAGGCCAACGCGCCGCGCACGGCCCGCAGGCGATGCCGGCGGATGGGATGCTCTAGCTCGTGGGTCAGGTCGGAAAGATAATTGGGATTGATTTTCTTGAGCAAAGCCCCGGCGTTCGCGCGGGCTTCCGGCGACATTTCCTCAAACCGCGACAGGAGGCATTCCAGATCGAAGCCCTGCAATTCCTGGCGGGCGACGGCCTGCACGGACGCCTCGGGGCTGTCCAGCCGGGCGATCAGTTTGTTGAGCGCATCGGGAACGTGCTGCGGGCGGAGTTGCCCCGTGGCCCAGGCCTGGACGCTGGGATCATCGGAATCCAACCCGTCCAGCACGATCTCTTGCACCGTCTCGTTGTCCAGTTCGTCCAAGACCGCGATGGCTTCGTTGCGGGCTTCCGGGCAGCCGTGGCGGACGATCCATTCCCGCACCGCCGTCTTGAGATCCCGGTCCAGGCCGGTGGCCGCGATGAACCGCAGCAACGCCGTCTGCAATTCTTCGGGGATGAGTTCGAGGGCCTCTTCGCGCCCGGTCAGCCAGGCAATGTGCTCGATTTGCCGGAGGTTCCGCTCTTGCGTCGCCGATAAGCGTTTGGGCATCCACCGCAGCGTCGCCAGGATAAACTCCGGATCGGTGCGGGTCTGGACGCTATCGACGACTTTCGGGGGCAGAAACGTCCGCGAGAACGAATCCAACAGAAACCGCATCACGCCCGGATGCCGGCTCGTTTGCAGGAGTTCCCGCGCGAGCGATCGGCACTCCACGCTGCCTTGGCTGAGGACGTTTTGCGAAGCGGCGTGGCCCGGCCCTCCCAAAGCCAGAATGGATTCGACGACGCCCTCCGGGTATGCCAATTCGTGAAAGTATTGGCAGGCCTCGACCAAGGCCGTCAATGTCAAATGCTGGATCTGGGACGCGTTCCTCAGACTGGCCGATTCCGATGTCTGGTGCCCGTGCAGATGCCCATACAACCGGTTCACCAGATGGCGGAGCGTTTCGACCGCTTCGGTTTGAAGCTCCGCATTCGCCCCGCGAAGCACGCCCAGCAAGTCCTCGATGACGCCGTAGGCTTCTCCCGCGCGGGTGAGTTCCAAGGCGGCCCGCTCCAATTCGCCGCGGCCGACCAACAGGCTGTGGCGCAGGGCGGGAACGAGCGATTGGGCGGATTCTTCCAACTCCCGGCGGACCGCGGCGGGGAATTCTCGATACCGGCGAATGGCCTCCATCTGTTCCCGGACCGCGCCCCGGCTGACCAGCGATTTGACCGCTTCCCGTTGAATGCTCGGGAGGGGAACATCGAGCGCCGCCACGAGCACCTCCCCCGCAAACGGATTGGCGGTGGTGGTGAGGGTTTGGAAGGTTTTTGCGAGCGGTGCGGCCATCGGCGTCTGGCGAAAGTTTGCAGATAAAGAAAACCTTTATCCCTGACTATCGTTTGCCGAGAGCAACCGACTTCACATCTCTCCAGGCCGCCGCCATTCCCGTCACGATCGTGCAAACCGGAGGCCTAATTCGCCCGCTCTTCTTGGGCGGGCAGGGCGGCGTCCTCCGCGGAGGCCGATTTCGCGGGACGCAAATCGTAGCAGGCCATTTCTTCTGCGTTCCGCACCAAAAGCCGGCCGTGGGCATACGCGGGGTGTCCCCAGGTTTTGCCTTGGATGGCCTGGAATCTAAGCAGTTCCGGATGTTTCTTGGAGGCTTCGATCAGCACGACTTCGCCTTCCTCCGAAAGGATGACCAGCACGCCGTCAACGAGAATGAGCTGCCCGAACCCAAAGTCCCCGCGTTCCCGCCAAACGATTTTGCCGGTCTTGAGATCCAGGCAGGTCAGAATGCCTTCGCTCAGCCCGTACATCAAACCGTCCTGGACGACGGCGTCGCCGAATTTGAGCTTGAACGTGCGATTGGTTTTCCAATCGGTCTCTTCGGGCTTCTTCCACTTGCCGGCTTCATCGCGGGCGACGCGCAAAAGCGCGCTGCCCTCGCCGTAGCTCGTGCTGATGAAGATCGCGCCATCGTCCCGCAGGATGGGTTTCGCCACGTTGATATTGTGCATGTTCTTCCACTCCTTGTGCCAAAGCGGCGAGCCATCCTGAAGGCTGTGCCCGGTCAATCCCAGGCCGTCGAACATCAGAACCTGCTCGACGCCGTCGACCGTCGCCACGACCGGCGTGCTATAACTCGCGGGGTTTCGGCCGCCTGACCAGAGTTTTTTGCCGGTCTCCCAATCGTACGCGGCAACGGAACTGTCGTGTTCGCCGTCGCTGCCGGGGTTCACGATGATCTTCCCCTCATAAGCGAACGGCGAACCGGCCATCCCCCAGGTGAGGTTCTCGGCATGGGCATCTTTGAGGATGTTCGTGGACCAGAACTTCTGGCCGGTTTTGGGATCGAGACAATTGAGAATGCCCGTGGCCCCCAATGTATAAAGCCGGCCTTGGTAAAACGTCGGCGTGCCCATCGGACCGACGCCGGCCCGCGCTTCTTCAAATCGGACGCCTTCGTCTTTGTGCACCCAGACTTCCTTGCCGGTTTCCAGGTCGCAGCAGACGACGCTCTCGTTCTCGCCGATCTGCATTTGTGTAAACACCAGGCCGTCGACGACCGCAAACGACGACCAGGCCGGCCCCACGCGCTTTCGCCACACCGAAGCTGGCGGCCCGTCTTCCCAGTCGGTTTTCAATGGGACGCCCGTCACCGCGCCGTTGCCTTCGGGACCGCGAAACTGCGGCCAATCGCCCGGTTGGATCGCAAGCGGTTTGTCCGCATTTTCCAGAATCGGGGGATCGCCTTCGTATTCCGCTTCGGCCCGGCGGGCCGCGAGGAATTTTTCCTCCGCCGTCATTTTCCAGCGCGGGGTGAATCGCGGAACGAAATCGCCGTCAAACCCCTGAAAGCGAAACGCTCCGACAAAGGCCAGGCCGCAGAGCCCAAGGAAACCGAACGTCGCGAGTTTGGTGACGACGCGAAGCCCCGAAAAAAACGTAAACCACACGAGCGTGCAAAACACCGCGGTGGGGACGATGATGTACACGCTCATCACTTGCGTGGTGCGGTTGTCGGCGAAGTGGTCCCAAAGCACCGCTTGGAGGACGCCCCCAATCACCCAGACCGCCACAATGACCAGCAAGCCGATCCAACGCCGGCGCGAAGATTTCTGTACCTGTTCCATGACCGTTGCTGCGCTCCGTGATGGGGGACGATACGCCAAAGGGGGGATTTGTCTCTGCCTTGGAGCATAGAGAACGCCTCACACCGCGTCAAACTCCGACCGCCCCGGTTGGCGACGGGTTTCACAATTTGGCCCAGTCTCCGCAGCTTCCAATCTGGCCTTGACCCTTGCCGCGAATTGGCTTGTAATCCGCCGCGCGATTTTGCAGGGCAAGACGGGAAGGTTTCGGATCGTCTCCCGATCTCCCCTTCTCCCGATCTCCCCTTCTCCGATTTCCCCCGGAACGGCCGGCTTATGCTCAGCACATTCGACCGCTACCTGCTGCGTCGCTACCTGCATGTGTTCTTGATCCTGCTGGTGAGTTTGTACGGCCTGTATGTGGTGATCGACGGGTTCACCAACATCGATGAATACCAGGAGGTCTCAGACGATCCGCTGATCGTCATGCAGGCGATGGCGACCTATTACGCCTACCATTTCAGCCCCTTCTTCGAGATGCTCGGTGCGATTGTCTCGGTGGTGTCGGTGATTGTCGTATTCGGCCTCTTGCAGAAGAACTGCGAGATCGCCCCGATCCTGGCCGCGGGGATTCCCACGTTCCGGCTCGTGCGGCCGTTTGTGATCGGAACCATGCTCGTCAACGGGTTGATCGTGTTCAATCAGGAATACGTCATCCCCCGAATTGCCTATGTCTTGCAGGCGGACCGCACCGAGCCGAACGAAGCCGGCAAAGATGTCGAGCCGATCTACGATTACCGCAGCCACATCCGCATCGACGGCACGGAGCTGTTTTTGGAAGACCAGCGGTTGGAGGGGGCCAATTTCGTGCTGCCCGTCCCAGAAGTCGCCGTGGATCTGACGACGCTCAACGCGAAGGAAGCCACCTACCACAAGAAGACAAAAGACCGGCCGGCGGGCTGGCATTTGCACAATGTGACGCCGCATTTCTCCGAGTTGGCGCTCACGACCGTGGGGCAGCGGATCGTGAAGCCGATGCCCGATCCGCGTGATGTGTTCGTCGTCACGGACGTCAGCTTCGATCAACTGAGCGATCGGAACAAAAGCTACCAGTACGTGGGCACGCCGGAGTTGATTCGGCGGATTCGCAATCCCGCCTACGGCACGGCGTCGGTGAAGGGGCAGATCATGCACTTGCACGAGCGGCTGGTGACGCCGATCGCCAACGTGCTCTGCGTATTCATCGCGGTGCCGATCGTTCTCCGCAAGGAGAGCCGGGGCCTGGTCACGAACATGGCCATTTGCGCGGGCGTGCTGGGAGGGATTTACGCATTGACGCAGGCGTTTCTCTACTGCGGCCGCGTGAATTGGATCCCCGCCGACCTCGCGGCCTGGGCGTCGCCGATTCTCACCGGCATGCTCGGAGCCTGGCTGTACGACCTCACGCAGACATAAGCCGGCGACGTCGTTTGTGACCTCGGCGCACGGCGAACATCTTCCGTGACGAACCGCCTGGCGCGGTGCTTTCGCGCCGTTCCCCCCAATTGGTGGAAGAACCGGTAATTGTTCGCTGTTCTGCCAGCCTGAAAGCTCAGCCGCCAATACCGGTTGGGGATAACCACCCGTCGGGGCTTGGCATGAACATTGCACCGTCTTGTCTTGGATTCCTCGAACACGCGGGGAAGCCTTTTCCCCTGGGGCTGAGAACAGGAAAGGAGGAGCCGGTTCCCCGCCGGCAATGCATTATGACACGCGCGAACACAAGCCATCAGGGATCGGCCGGAGCGTCCCCCGCCGTGCATCCGCACGATTCGCACTCGGCGGTGATGGGCTACGTCCTGTGGATCTTCGGTTTCATGGGAGCCCATCGGTTCTACTTCGGGAAGCAGATCACCGGAACGATCTGGTTCTTCACCGCGGGACTGTTGGGCATCGGCTGGCTGATCGACCTGGTCCTGATCCCGGGCATGGACCGCGAGGCCGACGTGGAATACGCAGCGGGGCCGATCGATTACAACGTCGCCTGGATTCTGCTGACGTTCCTGGGAATGTTCGGCGTCCACCGGTTCTACATGGGGAAATGGGTCACCGGCCTGATTTACCTTTGTACCGGAGGACTGGTCGGCATCGGCTGGCTGTATGACCTTTGGACCTTGAACGGCCAGATCAGCGAAATCAACCTGCAGCGCAACGGGTAGTTACTGCAAAATCGGCAGAAGCTCCGAGCTGCCGTGCTGGTATTCGCGGGTGACGATCGACCCGACGAGCGTGGTCGCTGTGCAATCGTGGATCGCGATCCGGGCCATGCTGCCCGCGAGCCGGCGGTTGCCGTCGAAGACCACGATCCGATCGCAGCGGGTCCGGCCCACCAATTGCGCTTTCGGGTCGGTGGAATTCTCCGCCGTGTCGCCGCGAACCTCGGCTTTCACCGTGGCTTTGCTGGGGCCTTCCACCAAAACGTCCACCGTCTCGCCGATGAATGCCGCGTTGTCTTCCTCGCTGATCTCGTTTTGAAGCTCCAGCATCTCCACGTTCCGCCGGCGCTTCACATCTTCGGGAATCTCGTCCGCCAGAAGCTCGTAAGCCTTGGTGCCGGGCCGGGGACTGTATTTGAAGATAAAACTGTTCTTGAACCGCCATTCGCGAATCGCGTCCAGGCTTTTCTGGTAGGATTCCTCCGTCTCGCCGGGATGTCCCACGATAAAATCGCTGGACACCGCATGGCCGGGCGTGATCTCTTCGATGCGGTGCATCATCTCGCGGTAATCCGCGACCGTATAGCCCCGCTTCATTACCTCAAGCACGCGGTCGCAGCCCGACTGCAGCGGCACGTGCAAGTAATGGCTGCACTTGGGCAGATCGCGGATCGCTTCCAAGAGATCGGTCGTCATGTCCTTGGGATAGTTGGTGACGAACTTCAGCCGCAAGATGCCCGCCGTGTCGTGGATTTTTTCCAAGAGATCGGAGAGCCGATACCGCCGGCCGTTTTCGGTGTGCTTGTAGCTGTTGACCGTCTGGCCCAACAGCGTGACTTCCTTCACGCCTTGCCCGGCGAGCACTTCGACCTCGCGGGCGATTTCGCTGGGAGCCCGGCTTTGCTCGGGGCCGCGGGTCATGGGCACGACGCAGTACGTGCAGAACTTGTCGCAGCCGATCATAATCCGCACGAAGGCCTGGAAAGGCGAAGGCCGCATTTCCGGCTCGCGGAGGGGATCGTAGCTTTGAAAGCTCGCCGAGACTTCCACCCGCGAGCCGTCCCGCCGGCCCAAACTGACGGCGACTTCCCGGTTGCGATGGGCGCGGGCCTGGTCGATCAATGCGGGAATCTCCGCCAACTGGCCGGTGCCCACCACCATGTCGACATGCGGGGCCCGGTCGAATATCAGCTCTTGATCTTTCTGAGCCATGCAGCCCATGACGCCGATGACCTGCTGCGGCCGGCCTTTTTTGCTGTGCTTCAAACGGCCCAGTTGGCTGTAGATTTTGTGCTCGGCATGTTCGCGGACGCTGCAGGTGTTGAACAGGACCGTGTCGGCTTCGCGGACGTCTTGGGTCAGCTCGTAGCCGTGTTTGCGGATGCCCCCACGACGAGTTCGCTGTCCAGCATATTCATCTGGCAGCCGACGGTTTCGATGTAGAGCTTAAAATTGTGGGGGGCTTTGCCGGTGTCTGTCATAACGGCCTGATCCAAACGCCAAGTGTGTCGCCTGCAGAGCCGCGCACGCCGTCAGCGGATTTGCGCGGAGTCCGCTGACTGCGTGCGCGGCTCTTTTTCCAGTTTCTGGGACGAAAAGGTCTTCGTTGCCAAACCGCAATTTTAGAAGGCGAGTGCGTTCCTCTCAACGCGGCCCGCGAAAAAATCGCCGGGACGGAGAAATCCATCGCCGAGGGCCGACGTCACGCCGCCGTGGGTTTGCGGCGGGCGGCCTCTGGACTGGGGGCGTCCTGCGCGGGCTTTTCCAGGGGCGAGCCAGGCCCTGCGGGTTTTTGAAGCCGCTTTCGCCGCATTCGCTCGTAGTTTTGCTTGTGGTGCGCCATCAGCGACGCCAGCGAACGCAAGGCGAGTCCAGTCGCCACTGTGTACAACAAAACATGCCAAATCGCCATGTTTCATCCCTTCTGCGGTTCCGAACCAGAGAAACGGGACTTTTCAACCAACCCAATTATACGTCGCAACCCAAAATAACGCGATTGGAGTTTTCCCATTTCTCTCGCCGGGCATCCTCGGCGGGGCGTTTTTTTTCTATTCGCCGGCCAGGACGGTGTTTTGGAGTGTAGGCTTGCAAACTTCCTGTCCTGTTTGCGCGACAGCTTCCGCTGGCAGTTTTGGTTGTGATCCTTAACAATCGATGGAGCCGTTACGGTTCATCGATCAAAGTCTGTGTATTTCATCCGGGAATCCTCATCGTGTGGACTAAGCAAGTTTTTTTCATTTGGAGCGTGGGCCTGTCTTGGATTTCCTGGCAATCGGCGTGGGCCCAAACGCCGCCCGAGGCAGCATCGGCCTTCTCCCACGCGGGCTTATTGCCCAAACAAGAAATCGGTGCTCTCAAGTTTCTCAAACAGCATCCGGAGTATGATGGGCGGGGCGTCGTCGTGGCCATCTTTGATACCGGCGTCGATCCGGGAGCCGTCGGCCTCAAGTCCACACCAGACGGCCAGCCGAAAATCCTCGACCTGATCGACGGCACGGGCGACGGCGACGTCGAACTCGAAGCCCCCTTAAAAGCCAAAGACAATTCGCTCACCGGGCTCACCGGCCGCACGCTGAAACTCGACCCCCAGTGGCAGAACCCCAAGGCGACCTATCGGCTCGGTTGGAAGCGCGGATACGACTTTTTCCCGCCCGAACTGGTCTCCCAACTCAAGTCGGCCCGCAACAAAGAGTACCTCAAACAAAACGCCAAGATCGAAGAAGACCTCCGGCGGAAAATCGCGAATAGCAAGACGACCAAATCCAAAAAAGAGCTGGAAACGCGACTCGAACAGTTGCAGACCGTCAAGAACATCGACGACCCCGGCCCGATATACGATTGCGTCGTGTTCCATGATGGGACGCAGTGGCGCGGCGTCGTCGATACCGACGAAGACGGCGACCTCCGCGAGGAAACGCTGCTCGCAAACTATCGCGTGGACCGGCAGTATGCGTCGTTTCCCTTTCAAGAACGGCTGAATTTTTCCATCAACATCTCCGATGGCGGTGCCCGCTTGTCGCTCGTGACCCCCAGCGGTTCGCATGGGACGCACGTCGCGGGCATCGTCGCGGCGAATCTTCCTTCGCAGCCCGAACTCAACGGGATTGCTCCCGGGCGCAGATCGTCTCCATCAAGATCGGGCACTCGCGATTGGGCGGCATGGAGACCGGGCCGGCCCTGATGCGCGGACTCCGCGCGGTGCTCGATCACCAATGCGACCTCATCAACATGAGCTACGGCGAACCCACTTCCTATCCCAACCACGGCCGGCTTGTGGAGCAATTTTCCGAGGTCGTCGATCGGCATGGCGTGATCTTTGTCGCGAGCGCCGGGAACGAAGGCCCGGCTCTTTCCACCGTCGGTGCGCCGGGCGGAACGACCTCGTCGCTTCTCGGAATCGGGGCCTATATCTCGCCGGCGATGATGGCCAACGCCTACACCCTGCGCGAACCGTTGTTGGGGATGCCTTATACCTGGAGTTTGCGCGGCCCCACCACGGACGGCGACTTGGGCGTCGATCTCTTCGCGCCCGGCGGAGCCGTCGCCCCGGTGCCCAACTACACCCGCACCCGCAACCTGCGGATGAACGGCACGTCCATGGCGTCCCCCAACGCCTGCGGTGCGATCGCCCTGTTGCTCTCCGGGCTCAAAGACAAAAGGATTGCCTATTCGCCGGCGCGGATCGCGCGGGCTCTCAAAAACACGGCCGAGTTGATCGAGTCCAAAGAACGCTTCGCGCAGGGCAGCGGATTGATTCAAGTCGATAAAGCCTTTCAGTATCTCATCGAACACGCCCGCGATCTCGGCGAGGATGTTCGCATCAAAGTGACGGCCGTCGGCGGCAAGGACCGCGGGATTTATTTAAGAGAGCCGACCGAGACGAGCGCCCCGTCCATGCACCAGATTCACATGGAACCGGTGTTCCACGAAAAGGTGCCTGCAAAAAAACGCATCGACTTTGAAATGCGGCTGAGCCTGCGGTCCACCGCCCCGTGGGCGAGCGTCGGCTCGAACCTGTATCTCGCGGGCAGCGGCCAATCGTTCGAGGTCAAAGTCGATCCCACCGGGCTCGAACCGGGCGCCCATTACGCCGAGATCCAGGCCGTCGATTCCGCCAATCCGTCGCGCGGCCCGATCGCGAAAGTGCCCATCACGGTCCTGCGGGCGATGCAGGCGGAGACTTCGTCCGTTTCCGAGACCCTGTCTTTCAAACCCGGCCAAATCGAACGCCGATTTTTGCACGCGCCGCAGGGAGCCACGTGGGCCGACGTTTCGCTCAAGCTCGTGGGGGACCAGCCGGACAGCCAGCGGTTTTTGCTGCACACGGTCCAACTCGTGGATGGGGCTTCGTTCGAGGAACATTCGCAGCGAAAGTTTCTCTCGCTTTCGCCGGGCAACCAAGCGGTCCAAAGCATTCCCATCGTCGGCGGGCGGACGTTGGAAGTCTGCCTCGCCCAGTACTGGTCGAGCTTGGGAGAGTCCGAGGTCGAATGGTCTTTGACCTTCCACGGCATCGACTCCTCCGAAGACCATCTGACGCTCTCGCCGTCCCGCCCGGTCGCGCGGATCGATCTTTCCGCGCCGCTCCAGGATGAGGGCATCGCCCCCCGCGCCTCCTATACATCGAGCCAAACGCTGCTCGCTCCAAAATCCAAGGAAATCCGCCCCTTGAGCCAACAGAAAGATCGGCTGCCGAGCGGACGCGCGATCTATGAGTTGCTGATGACGTATGAGTTCGAAGAAGCCAAGCCGGGCCAGGTCACGATCCGCTCTCCCTGGACCGACGGCCTGCTCTATGAATCCCCGTATGGCTCCCAATTGGCGATGCTCTTCGATGAAAACAAACGGCTCGTTGCGACGGACGATGTTTTTCCCGAACCGATCAAACTCGGCAAGGGCCGGCACGTATTACAACTGCAATTCCGGCACGAGGACGTTTCGAAGCTGAAAGAGTTGGAGACGAAAGCCGTGATTCTGGAACGCGCGCTGGCCAAACCGATCTCGCTGTCGTTTTATCCTTCGTGCGCCGCAGCGATCGGCGGCGAGCATTCCATTGGAAATCGGCTCTTGCCCAGGGGTGGAAAACTTTCTGTCTATCTCGCCTCCCCGCCGGCGGGCGAGTTCGGTCAAGTTCCGGAGGACGCGACGATCCTCACCGGCACCATGAGTTTCGGCCAGACCAACGATTTAGAGTTCGGCCAAGGCAAACGGCCCGGCGGTTATCCGATCGCTTACGCCAAGCCCGCCGTTGCCAAACAAGCGAAAGCTGAAACAACGGTCTCGCCCAAATCCGCAAAGACCTTAAAAGAAACGCTTTGGCAAGCCAAGCTGGATTATCTGAAATCGCTGGCGAAGTTCGATACGAAAAAGGAATTTGAAAAGCTGTCCCAGGAAATCCTCAAGGAGCGTCCCGGCGATCTCGAGGTGTTGATTGCGAGGTTGCACTTTCTCGATTTGACGGAACATCGAAAGGAGCATTTGGATCAAGTCGTCGAGGCCGCGGATGCGGTGATTGCGAAGATCGATCCCAAACGACTCGACCTGGTTTATCGTCCCCATGTTAATCCCGAGGATGCCCAGGCCGCCGGGAAGCAAAAAGTTTATGCGAAGGAGCGCGGGGAGTTGATCGACGCCCTCTACCGCAAGGGGCGGGCACTCGGTTACATGGAGCTGCCGGATGTTCTTGCGAAGCATCCGATCAAAGACCCCGCCGCCCATAACAAGGCCTTTGAGGAGAACTTCGCGGAGCTCGGCCGCTGGGTGGATACGACCGAGACCGACTATGTGCTGTTGCACATTCGCCGGGCTCGGCGGTTGGGGCGGTCTGGCGAAGCGCTCAAACTGCTCAACAAGCAAATCGCCGATTCCGCGCCGACTTATTGGTATTACAAAAAACGCCGGGATGTGTTTGAGGAACTCAAATGGCACGCCGCCTACGAACTGCGCGGCCCGCTGGCTGGTGATTCGGTTCCCGAAGCAGTACGAGGCGTTTTAGTAGCGGCTCAATGTCGTGTCTGGTTGTAACGCCCGCGCACGAAGACGCTCTGCGGGCTGACGCCGGCTGCCATCTGTTGCCGCCGCTTCGCGGCTCAGGATTCCCGCTAACCGACCCCTGCCTCCAAACTCATCAACCGCCGGGGTGGCGGAGCATTTTTCACAAGGGCTCGTCTTCCGTGGGGAGCTTCGCCGTTTCCGGGCCGAAGCTTACGCGGATGCGGGTTTTGAGGCCGTAAAGATCCAAGAGGCCTTCTTCGCGGTCGTAGGCGAGGTGCACGATGCGGTCGGAGAAGTTGTTGTCCTTCTCCGCGATCGTTTCGCCGGTCCGGGCGTCGACGACTTCCACCAACAGGCCCTGCCGCCCGCCTTGCCAGCGGTCGCGGACGCGGCTGACCATCACCAAAAACGGCAGCCGGAGATGCGGCATCCTGAGCACCGACCGCTGGGGCAGCATCCGCTTCCACAGCACCTTACCGCTCGCCGGTTCGATTGCTAAGAGATCGCCTTGGATGTTCTCGACCGGCGGGAAGGCGTCGCTGGCGTAATAGCTGAAGAGCCGTTCCACCGGCATCTGCACCGAACGCTG
Source organism: uncultured Planctomycetaceae bacterium (assembly GCA_963815195.1). Taxonomy (GTDB): domain Bacteria; phylum Planctomycetota; class Planctomycetia; order Planctomycetales; family Planctomycetaceae; genus CAWAVN01. The sequence continues at coordinate 94,207 of CAWFGE010000019.1, read as the reverse complement.
GAAGTTGATGTAGAACGACTCGCCGACGCGAAACGCCCGCACGTAATTCAGGTTCTTGATGTCCTCCGCGGAAACAGCCAAATCAAGCAGCACGCGGTCCGCGGGCACGTCGAGAATCTGCAAGCGGCTGGGCTGGTCGCTGTCTTCATTGGGCTTGCCGTCGATGACGGGCGGGATGAGCACGACGAGTTCATGTTCCGGCGTAATCGCCGTGTAAATCCGTGAACCGGCCGGCTGGTCGAACACCAGCTTGTTCGCCCCGAAGTCCCAAATCCGCATCCGCCGGCCTGCGGGGGCGTCTGCGATGTAAAACAATTTCCGGCCGAAGATTCTGCGGATCTGCCCGGTATCGACTTTCAATTCGCCGTGGTAGAGTTCCTCGCCCGTGTCGGTTTGGAACACGGTATAAGACGAGCGGTCGGCGGCGAAGAGCACGAGGACTTCTTCATCGCCGAAGAGACCGGCGTAAGGATCGCTGACAAGGCCGCTCGATGGATCGATGTCGGCCCGCTTCCACAGCGTTTCGCCGGTGGCGGGATCGAGCACGATCAGTTCCTGCTGGCCCTGGAACGCGCAGAACCCCGGTCCCGCCGGCCCCACGCGGAGGATGTGCTGATGGGACGCCCCGTCGCCGAGCTTGACTTTCCAGAGCGGTTTTTCGTCGGCGATCTCCAACAGGGAAACGCCGGTCATGCGGTTCACGCTGCCCACCGGGAAGAAGTGCCCGACGTGGGCGCCTTTGGACAGCGAAGGATACGAGTTCCGCAGCGGCACGCGGACTTTGCCGGCGATCACGCCCGCGGACCGGTCGATGACCGCCACGCGGGTTTCGGGTTCGTCGCCGGTCTCATCGACCCAGCCTTTGTCCAAAAGCTGAAACGTGCTGCCCGGCTCCAAGGAAAATTCCCGGCGATATTGGCCGAAGGCATCGACCAGTTCCTCGTCGACCGGAATCCAGCGGTCCTCGCGGATCGACACCCGGCCCGGCGTCTTTGATGGAAACTGCCGGCGGCCGATCGCGCGGGCGAGCATGCTCTCTCTGGGAAGCTGCGAAACGCATTCGCCGGCGGTTTTGCCGTTCTTCAGCGGCAGGTCGCGGAACTTAGGCGACGTCAACTCCTCCGCGAGTTCCGCCGCCTCGGAATACAGTCCCAACTGGCTCCAAAGCTGCATCAAATCGCATGTCGCTTGAGCCTGGACGACCGGGTCCCGGCTCCCCTGGTTTTTGAGCCACAGGAACTCGGCCCGCTGAAACTCCCCGGCGTCCCGCGCCATCTCCGCCAATCGCTGCCGAACGCTCGCCGACTGCGGCCAGCTTTCATAGAGCGTCAAGAACCGTTGCATCCGCCGCCGATCGCCACTGGCGAGAGCTTCCAGACAGTTTTGCTCGACGTGCTGCGAAATCGGGGCGAGTTGGGCGGGGTCCAATTGCTCGCGGACCCGCCTCATCAACCGCGCCGCGAATTGGCCCGGCGAGATCGTGTGGTTCGGATTTCGCGGCCAGGGCAAGTCCCCGGCCTCGTTCAAACGGACCAAGGCCTCGGCGGATTCCATCACGCTCGCCGCATCGCCCACCTGCAACTGGTCGCGGGCGCTACGGATCAATGTCCGCATCTGATATTCCGCTTTGCACATCGAAAACCGCCCGCGGTCCGCCGGCGACGAAACGAGGGTTTCCAGTTGCTCCAACAACGGCAGCGCATCGGCGGGTTGCGTTTCCAGTTGCCGGAATAGGAGTTCCCTCAACAGGAATTCCCCGTGCGGCCGAAGTTGATGCGACGTTCCCGGCGCGAGCACGGTTTCGAGGTTCGTTTTCGCGGCGGCAAACTGGCCGAGGTTGAGCTGAAGCTCCGCGGCGAGCAACCGGGCCGGGAAATCGTTCGGCGATGCGAGAAGCCGGTTTCGCACCGGCTTCGCCAAGAGGTCGCCCGTTTGCGGAAAGGCGATCAATCCCGCCGGCCCGGAAGCGAGGATCCGGTCTCCCGCCGGGATCAAGTTCCCCGTCCGCCAGCCCTCGGGCAATTCCCGCGAAGTCAAACCGACGCGGGCGGTGAGCTCGGTCAGCAATTCGGGCGGCGTTTGTGGATTCTTCGAGGCACCGCGGAGACCCGACAAACCGATTTCCCGCCCGGTCTCTAAATCGAGCGTCGCGATCCGGCCGGTTTCCAATGGCAACAGGTACTGCCCCTCCGCCAGAATGCCCTGACCCGCCGGCATCCCGTAGCGGGCGGTCCAGACCGGCTCGCCCGTGGACGCGGAAAGGCCCCGGCAATATCGTTGTCCCACCACCAGCACCAGGTCGTCGGTGACGGCTCCGATGTATTCGCCGTCGCCGCGGGCCGTCTTCCACACCCGCCGGCCCGTCCGCACATCGAGGCAATGGATTTCGCCCGACTGCCGCGGCAAGAGCACGACCCGCCGGCCGAAGATTTTTGGAGCGGCGGGAAAGCCGTCGTTGCCCCACGACTTGCGAAACCGCTCCCGCCAGCCGCGTTTGTCGCTTTGATAAAGCTCTTCCGCATAGCAATACGACCAGAGCAGCGTGCCGGTGAGGGCGTCGACGCCCACCAACAGCCCCGTCTGCGTGGGGCACACGAGCACGCCGTCGCCAAACGCGATCGGGCACGCGAGCGGATAGCGGCCGTGATCGACTTCGAAGGCTTCGTCCGCAAAGGCGATGCCTTGTTTCCACAACAAGCCGCCGGTTTCCGGGTCCAAGGCGACGAGATTGATTTGATTTTGGCACTCGGTGATCGCGAACAATCGGCTGTCGAAGGGCAAAGGCGGTCCGCGGAAGAAATGCCCGGCGAGCGCGGGCTCCGCGGAGTCCGCATCCGCCAATCCGCCCACCGCCCACACCGGCTGCGGTTTGGATGTGCCGTCCGCGGAGAGGGGCAAGGCCAAAAGCTGATTCGTCTTTCGCGGCTTGACGACCGGGGACGAGTTTTCGTCCGGCGAGCCATGCTCCGCCGAGGATCCATCGAGCACCACCCGGTCCACTGCGTAAACCCGCTGCCCATCGCTCGACAACAGCCCCAAAACGGAATTGGCTGCATAAGACGCTTGCAACTGGACGTAAGAACTGGATCGCGAGGAATGCACGCCCCCCGCGCCGAACTTCGCATCCAAAGCATTCAGCTCGTTTTGCAAAGAAGTTTGGCAAGGGTAGCGCCATAATTGGGCACCGTCGGCCAAATCGACGCAGCGAATGCCTTGGAAATCCCGAAAGATGACTTTTTGGCCGACGACAATCGGAAACCCTGCCGTGGCAAGAGGTTCGAGCGACTTGCCCTGCCGGTCTTTCCAAAGCTCCAAGGTCGCGGTCAAGGCATCCGAGGGGGTTTCTCCGTAAGGCACCGTCCAGCAGGGAGTTAAGAACGGCGTCGTCGCGGCGGCCCCCTCCGAGCGGTCCGGGCTGCCTTGGAAGATCCGCCAGGCGCGCGGTCGGCGGGATTCGACGCCAGACGAAAGGGACGGATAAACATCCAACCGCGTTTCCCCCGCCGAGACCGGGAAGACGCTGCTGTCTGCAACCTGAATGATTTTCCGGGGTTCTGTCGTTCGTTTCCCACCGAGATTCCGCGCGAGCCGGGCTTTGGCCCGCATGGCCGGGGTCAACCGGCGATGGTGCCGCGGGTCGGCTTCCAAGGCATCCCACGTCCGGGCGGCGAGGCTGAACTGCCCGTGATCGAACCAGCGGGTCGCCAGCCAGTGCATCGCCTGAAACCCTTGCTGGGTATGGAAATACCGCCGAGCCACTTGCTCGTAAACCCGCGGATCCCGCCGGCGGACGGCTTCGCGGAGCAGCACGTCGGCGTCGGCATCGACGAACCGCTCGTAAGCCGCGAACCGGCCGGCGTCCAAGCCCTCCAGCAACCGGGAGGCCTCGCTCCGCAGGCTCGCCAAACGCCCGTCCGACTTCCGCCGCAGGAACAGGTCTTCCTCGAAATCCAAAATCCGCTGCAGGTCCTCGAGCCCCGCGGACAGATTTCCTTCCTGGAATTGATGTTCCGCGTGCAGCAGCAACCGCTCGCGGTCCCGGTCCCGGTACATCAATAAGTTGATCGCACGGTCCTCTTCCGCGGACGGCCCGGCTTCGTCTTGGGTGGCCGCGGTTTTCTCCGCCTGCGGATTCGCGGCCGCGGGAGCCAGCCAGAGCATGGCCGAAGGCACAATTCCGGCCCGGACCGACCAGGAGGCACACAGCACTCCCGCGAACAAGGCCATTGTGGCGGAGGCGACAACTCCACGACCGAACTTCTTGTTCGACCGGGAGTTACGGACTGTAGTCCCATAATGCGGCATGTCGGCTATCTCCCTGCCAACGGCGAAAATTTGGCCGAATCCGGGCCAAAACCCGCCGACTCTAGCAGAAAAAGTGCCAGTTCGCCAAGACCAATTCGGAGCACCACGAAGCCGGGCGAAGTGGAAAACTTGAGTGAAAATGCGAAAAGAACTCAGGCGAGATACTGGAAAAATGTACCATAGTAATTATACGGTGGTCCCGGCATCGGGGCAGTGGATTTTTTCAGATTTTTCCCCACCCGAAACCAAGGCCGACCGTTCGCAAGCATTCTGCGTGCCAAGTTGTAGCGGAAATTGCGTTTTGTCATTCTCTGCCGGTGCAATCGCTTGAGGGGCGAACATTGCCGCCACAGGGACTGTCCAGTTGACTGTCCGGGAAGGCGGGAAAGTATGCAGAGTTCATCAAAAATCGGCATAGCCGCCCGAGGGAATCGCCGGAATCCCCGAGGAGAAAAAATCCCCAGAACCCGACTTGACCCGCCCCCAAAAATGGAGCTAATTTGAATAGATGGGCAGTCCACGGAAGCGGCCCAAACCGCACTTTTCCCTGCGGAGTCCTTGATGATCGATCACACGGCCGAAGCGCGTCCCAAGCTATTTGTCCTCGACACCAACGTCATTCTCCACGACTCGGGCTGCATTCGCTGTTTTGAAGAACACGACATCGCCATCCCGATCACCGTCCTGGAAGAACTCGACCGCTTCAAAAAAGGCAACGAGGACATCAACTTCCACGCCAGGCATTTTCTCCGCGAACTCGACGGGCTCACCGGAGATGTCCTTTCGCCCGACGGAGTGCCCTTGGGCGAAGGGCTCGGCTCCATCCGCGTCGTGCTCGGCCGGGAAATGAACGAAGCCCTCCGGCTCACCCTCTATCAGGATTCCCCCGACCACCGCATTTTGAACACCACGCTGGCCCTCCAACAAAGCGAACCGCACCGGCGCGTGATTCTCGTCTCCAAAGACACCAATCTCCGCCTCAAAGCCAAATCGCTCGGCCTGCCCGCCCAGGATTTCGCCACCGACAAGATCGAGCGCCTCGACAAGCTCTACACCGGCAAACGCATCATCAGCGACATGCCTTCGGAACTGGTCGATGTGTTTTATCAAACCGGCGGCGGTTGCGTGTCCGCGGCGGATCTCAGCCAAATCCTAAACCCCGTCGCCAACGAGAATTTTATCTTGCGGAACGGTTCGAAATCCGTATTGGCCCGGTACCGTTCGGAGGACTTTTCCTATAACCGCGTCTTGACAAACAAAGCCTACGGCATCAAGCCCCGGAACGCCGAGCAGTCCTTCGCCCTCGCAGCCCTCACCGATGACAGCGTGAAGCTCGTGACGCTCGCGGGCAAAGCCGGGTCCGGGAAAACGCTCCTGGCGCTCGCGGCCGCGCTCGAATGCCGATCCAGCTATCGCCAAATCCTCTTGGCCCGTCCGATCGTGCCCTTGAGCAACCGGGACCTCGGCTACTTGCCCGGCGACGTGGCGGCGAAGCTCGATCCTTACATGCAGCCCCTGTTCGACAACCTCACGGTGATCCGCCATCAGCTCGGCGACAGCGAGGAAGCCCGGCGGATTCCCGAAATGCTCGAATCCCAAAAGCTGGAAATCTCGCCGCTCGCTTACATTCGCGGCCGGAGTTTGCAGCGGATTTTCTTCATCGTGGACGAGGCCCAAAACCTCACGCCCCACGAAATCAAAACCATCATCACCCGCGCGGGCGAAGGCACGAAGATCGTGCTCACCGGCGACATCCACCAGATCGACCATCCCTATCTGGATTCGCTCTCGAACGGCCTGAGCTATCTCATCAACCGCATGGTCGGCCAGCCGATCTACGCCCACATCACCCTGGAAAAAGGCGAACGCAGCGAACTCGCCGAACTCGCCAGCGACCTGCTATAAAGGGCGAGCGTGGGGCCTCAGCCCCATGATTCCCGCCATGTAATCTAGGGGTTGGATCAATCCTGAACGAAACGCTCACCAAGCAGGGACGGCGAATTTCAAAAGATTTTGCCCAGCGCCAATGTTTTGGGTCATAAACGGATTTCGAGTTTGCCGATTTTAATGACAGGAAAACCTCGCTTTGAAGCCCAACTGGAAAGGAATCCGTTATGCGTACTGTCGTTTTGTGGCTCATCTTCGCTTCGCTGAGTTCGTCCGCGTTCGCCCAAGTCGTCCCGCTCCGCGTGGCGATGCACGAGTGCAACCTGCAGAATTGTCGATCTTACACGGCCTGGGCGTCGGCGGTGTATTTGGGGACAACGCCCGAAAATGGGCATTTGTTTTTGACCGCGGCCCACACGCTGGCTCCGCTCAGCCCGAATGCGGTGCTGGTCGAGGCGGATGAAATCGCGATCCACATCGCCAATCGCTGGATTCCCGCCGATCTGGTCAGCTCCCGCCGGGAAAATGGAATCGATCTGGCCTTATTGCAGATTCCGGTCGAAATCCCGCAGCTTCGCTGCCTGCCGATTTCGAGCGTGCCGTTGTCTCCCAATGCGGTGGTGTTTATGGCGGGCTATCCCGAAGGGGGTGAAGTTCGCGTGACGGAAGGCAGAATCGTCCCCACGGATTTTTTGTACCATCCCCTCGCCGTCAACCAGCGGCCGATCCAAGGGGAGAGCGGCGGGGCGGTGGTGCGGGACAATCAATTGGCCGGGATCATCAGCAGCTATCCCGAAATGCCCCAGCCGCTGTGCCTGTTCACGGATGTCGCCACGATTCGAACATTTCTCCGCCAAACTTTGAAAAGCGAACCCACCTGCCTGCGTGCAAAGCCGATCGCGGAATGATCGTTCGCGATGTGCGTATTGGCTCGTCTGGGGGCAGGCTGCCGATACCGTTGCCTTCTGATTCAATACCCGTTCCGGCAGCCTGACCCCAGCCACCGCCGCCGCGGCGACCAACAGTTCACGAGCCTTGTCGTTCGAGGGGTGAAACGTGAAAAGACGCAGCTCCGCGTCCGGCCACAACCGCATTTGCACGAACCGCTTCATGGCCTTGGCCGACTCCATTGAGCCGCTGTACGCGATCAGCACGCGCGAGATACTGCGGTGCTTCTCCGATACCGCAATCAGCGGACGGACTCCAGCACTGACCAACCTGATCAAGAGCGATTCAGGATCGCCGGTCAGAAAGTCGTACTCGAAGACACTGCGCAGGCCGAACACCATCAGGTCGTGGTAACGCGCCAGAGCGATTAGCGCCGTGAATGCATCGCCCGACTCCTCGACGACCCGGTCTTTGATATTGGCTCTCTGGCAGGCAGTTTCCAGATCGTTGACGGACTGTTGAATCTGCGACCGAGCAATCTCCAGCCGCTCCGCGCGAATCAACTCGCGCTTCGGTGCTTTAACCAGTCCAATGCTATCACGGCGAACGCGACTGCTGTCGAGAATGGTGACTCCCGTCACCTCAGCATCATGCGATTGCGCCAGTGTAACGGCACGTTGAATTGCTACGCGCGTATAGGTCGTACCCGCCAATCCCACCAGAATGCGTTTTATCATGTCCATTCTCCTTGCTTTTCGTATCTCATCGCTTTGGCCCCTTTGACCGTATTTCGGAATCGGCAACCGCAATGACGCCAACAGACGCTCGATCTGCCCATTTCCGCCGACCCCACTTCTCCAGCCCCACAATCAAATAGGCCACCACGGCGGTCAGCAGGATTCGCCACCAGGCGTCCCAACCAATCGCCGCGCTGTGGAAGAACCGGTTCATGAACGGCGCGTAGGTGAACAGTAACTGCAACGCCACCATGCTCCCCGCACCGACCCAGATCCAGAGATTCGAGAACATGCCCAGTTGAAACATCGATTTCGTCAGCGAACGGCAATTGAACAGGTAAAACAATTCCACCATCACGAACACATTGACCGCCACGGTTCGGGCATGGGCGTCGCTGGCCGCCTCGTCCCGCCCCCACTCGGCCCCCTTGCCAAGTGCCCACTCGAACGATCCAAACGCGCCGATGAGCAAAATCGCCGAGACGATCAGGATGCGGCCGATCAGTGCGCCGGTGAGGATAGGCGTCTTGGGATCGCGCGGTGGCCGCTGCATGATGTCGGGCTCTTTTGGTTCGAAGGCCAACATCAATCCCAGCAGCACTGCCGTGGTCATGTTGATCCACAGGATCTGCACTGGCAGGATTGGCAGGGTCGTGCCGGCGAAGATCGCCGCCAGGATGACCAAGCCTTCGCCCATGTTTGTGGGCAGAGTCCAAACGATGAACTTGGTCAGGTTGTCGAAGACCCCGCGCCCTTCTTCGACGGCCGCCTCGATGGTCGCAAAGTTATCGTCGGTCAGGACCATGTCGGCCGCTTCCTTGGCGACTTCGGTGCCACCGACCCCCATGGCCACGCCGATGTCGGCCTGTTTGAGCGCCGGTGCATCATTCACGCCGTCCCCAGTCATCGCCACGATGTGGCCACCCGCCTGGAGCGCGCGGACCAGCCGAAGTTTCTGTTCGGGCGTTACGCGCGCAAACACGGCCACCTGATCCGCAGTGTCGATCAATTGGGTATCGGATCGCTCCGCTAGATCGCGGCCGGTCAGTACCAGTGGGCCTTCGGGCTCGGCCGCGTCCCGCCCATTCAGTCCAAGCTGTCGGGCAATGGCCTGGGCGGTCAGCGCATGGTCGCCCGTGATTATCTTGACGTGAATTCCAGCCGACTGGCAGGCCCGCACCGCGCTGATCGCTTCCGGGCGCGGCGGGTCGATTATCCCCTGCAACCCCAGCAATGTCAGCTCATTCACGTCGGCATGGTTGATCGACTGCGTGTCGCCCGGCAGGTCGGCTGAGGCCAGCACCAACACCCGCAGTCCTTTCACGGCCAGGCTCTCAAGCTGCCGTTGCACCGCGGCGGCGTCCAGCGGAGCCTCGCGACCACTCGCGTCGAGCATGGCCACCGATTTCGACAGCACCACCTCCGCCGCGCCCTTAACATACAGTTTTCGCCCCTTTGCGGACTCGCCCTCGTGCAGCGACGCCATGTACTGATGCTGACTCTCGAACGGGATCACGTCGATCCGCGGAAGACGTGCAGACGATTCCTTTTGGTCCAGGCCCCCCTTCGCTGCTGAGGCAATCAACGCGCCTTCCGTGGGATCGCCCTGAACCTCCCACCGTCCCGCCTTCTCGGCCAGCGCAGAATCGTTGCACAACAGGCCCGCCAGTAAGCATTCCCGTGCAGCGATGTTGTCGGCCAGGGCGGGGCCTGATTCGCTCACGTTTTTGATCTCGCCAAGGGGGCCATAGCCGCTGCCGGAGACTTCATACCGCGAATCTCCCGCCAGGATTTCACTCACGGTCATTTGGTTGACCGTGAGTGTGCCGGTCTTGTCCGAACAGATGATGGTGGTGCTTCCCAGAGTCTCGACGGCGGGTAACTTACGGATAATGGCTCGCCGACGGGCCATCCGCGCGACGCCAATCGACAACGTAATCGTGACCGCCGCCGGCAGCCCTTCTGGAATCGCTCCAACCGCCAGCGCCACTGCAGCCATGAACATCTCGAACGCCGGTTGCCCGCGTAACCAACCTACCAGAAACGTCACGCCAGCCAATCCTAAAATCACTACCATGAGCAGACGGCTGAACTTCGCGATCTTGCGAGTCAGCGGCGTCTCCAGCACGTCGGCAGTGGAAATCAGCTTCGAAATGTGCCCCACCTCTGTGCTCGCGCCCGTCGCGAAGACCACGCCCCGCGCCTGACCGTAGGTCACAAGAGTGGATGTATAGGCCAGATTGCGGCGCTCCGCGAGCGAAACATCAGCAGCCATCACGTCCACTTGTTTGTTTACAGGGACGGATTCACCGGTCAGAGCCGATTCATCGACTTGAAGGTCTCGGCAGTGAAATAGCCGTAGGTCCGCGGGCACCTTGTCGCCGGACTGCAAAAAGACGATGTCGCCGGGCACTAACTCGGTGGAGGAGATTCGCCGCAGCTCGCCAGCACGCAATACGCTGGCTTCGGTCAACGTCGTCTGAGCCAGCGCCGCCAGTGCTTTCGCGGCACTGGACTCTTGTAGGAATCCAATGACAGCGTTCACGAGGACGACGCCAAAGATCACCCCCGAATCGACCCATTCATGCAAAAGTGCCGTAATCGCCGCCGCCGTCAGCAGGATGTACACCAAGGGTGTGTGGAATTGCAGTAAGAACCGCATCCACGGTCCGTGTCCTTTCGCGGCGGGAATGAGATTGGGGCCGAACCGCGTCTGACGCGTCTGGATCTCCAGGATGTCGAGCCCTCTTTCGGCGTCCGTTCCCAATAGCCGCAGGATGTCGTCTGCACGAAGTTGGTGTAGTTTCTCTCCGATTAGTACATCCACGGCGTAGTCTTCCTACGGGTATTCGAGAGTTCGTGACGGTCGTGTGGCATGCCACGGTCGAAGATCCTGCTGGCGATTCGGCATCAACTTATTCCTAGCGGTGTTTCTGATCTCAGACCGAGCATAACAAGGCTCGTGGTGGCGCGAAAGCCAAGTAGGATCCGCTGTGCGGACCATTGGGATCGGTGAAAAAACAACTGTGAAATTCTTGTTATAATTGAAATGGAGAATGACACCAGGACTAAGTTTGCCACGGAGGAACGGATTGATGGCATTTCAGTATTTTCATCAGTATGACCCTGAGATCGAAGAGCGGATGCGGAATGTGTTTCAGACGCTTGGGCCGACGGCGTGCTCATTCCGCACGGTATCTACGATTTGAAGCGCAATCATGGACACATCAATCTGGGCACCTCGCATGAGACCAGCCAATTCGCCTGCGAGAGCTTCCGCTGGTATTGGAAGCGAATCGCCCGGCAGCATTATCCCCATGCCTCGGAAATCCTTTGGCTCTGTGACGCGGGCGGCAGCAACAACTATCGACACCATATCTTCAAGCAGGATTTGGAGGCATTGGCTGGGGAAATTGGCTTGCCGATCCGGGTCGCTCACTATCCGACCTATTGTTCCAAATATAACCCGATCGAGCGGCGGTTCTTTCCGCACGTCACGCGGGCCTGCCAAGGCATGCTGTTCGACACCATCGAGACCGCGATGCGTTTAATGCGAAAGACCAAGACCCGAACCGGACTGACCTCGAGCGTGCATGTCATTAAGAAGCTCTAGGCCCGAAAACACTCCGGAAAACCCCACGCCGTTTCCCGAAATCACATTCCGGGCGGCAGGGCTGGCTCCGCCGGTCAGATTGCCGGGAGAATTCTCGATCACCATGCCCGGCCCCAGATTGCCCGGCGCGGACAAGCGAGAGAAATAATTCGTCGTTCGACGTGCGTTGTCGGGAACGGGTTCCGACCGGCGAGGGCTTGCCTGGCGGCTGTTCCTCACCGGTCACTTGTTTCGCCGCGACATGCGCTCTTTCGTCTCACTTGTTGGGTCAGAGATTTTGGGGAGACCCTGGTTCCATCGAATTATCTCCAGGCTCTGGGGGAGGCTGAGTTCAAATCCTTGGTCAGATTCGTCTTCCCACCCCCCGTGGCGGTTGCGCGGTACACGTAAGTTCGGCCGGGAAGCGGGTCGGACGGCTTGGACCAATGATCGAAGGCGGAATAGGTCAGGTGGCTGCCGGTGGGAGACCAATGCGGCCCGTAGAAGGAGACCGTGGCCGTGGAAGAGATGATGGCCTTCGGATTCGTGCCGTCAAAATTGATTGTTTCGATTCCGTCCCAGCCATCATAGGCGATCAGAGCGCCATCCGGTGACCATTCGGGATTCCGTCCAGTCGACGAGACCGGAAGGTGCTCATCGTTGCTGTTCGGGGCAGCGATCCACAGCCCTTTGTTGCGTTCGTCCAGCAGGTCGTAGACGAGGAAGGCTCCGCCGGGACTCCAGGAATGGAAGTGCACGTTCGGAGCGAACGTCGGACCGTCCTCATAGGCTTCCCAGAAACCCTGAGAGGAAACCAATTCGACCGCCACCACGGGAACAGGAGGTTGTTCGAGTAGGACCGGCTCGCCCAACGCGAATGAGATCTCTGCGCGGTAGATGCCTCCATCAACCACATTGCCCGTAAACACAGTCTGGCCGGTCATGGGGTCGGTCGTGGTTTCCCAGCGCCGCGCTGTCCACGAGACATGCTGATCGCCCGCAGACGTGTTATCCCCTGGAGTCCAGCGGTACCCTTGCCACCAGACTTCCAGGTCAGGTTGATTAGTCAATTGCACGACCGCCCCGCCTTCGTTAAAGGCGAATAGTTCACTCCGGGGCAACCCGTTGGGGTAGGTCTCTCCGGTCGCCAATTCGCGAACATTCACGTACCAGCGTTGCCCGCTGTGCAGTTCGAAGCTCGGCTCACCGGAGTGGATCCCCAGCGAGGTTCTAGAGCCGCCATTGGAATCCATCGTGCTGAAGCCGCCGGGATTGCTGCTAAAGTAAATCGTGCCTCCCCCCGTGTCCCCGCCGCCGCCGTCACCTCCGGGCTTACCCTTGGCCTCTGCGAAATGGGACACCGTCGCCGCGAGCATCGTCGCGAGGACGCTCAAAGCCAGCACTCGAAATGTTTTGGACATATCTATCTCTCCCGTTGAAATACGGTCCGCGGTAAAATGGGGTTGACCAGACCCCCCGCGCAGACCATGCGCCGGAGGCGGGTTCCGACCGGTGTGGGCCTATTTGGCGGCTGTTCCTCGCCGGCGTTAGGTAGGCGATCACGCAGACTTTGTCGCGCGTGTACGTTGACGCCAGTTGTGGCCGGCGAGGCCGAGAGCCCCAATTGCACACAGTATGAGGCTATTCGGTTCGGGAACGGGGCTTGACGGCGCACCGCCGAGCCAGCGGTTGTTGACGATTTGCCCTTGGACGGAGTTGACGGTGTAGCCGTCGGGAAGGTCGAACACCGGGCCGTCGGTGGCAAAGCTGATCGTATTCCCGAAGTCAGCGAGGGCAGTCACGTCGATCTGTGTTCCGTTGGAGTAGCTCGTACCGAATCCTTGGACGTTTGTGTCGAGCCGCATAGTCAAGCCGAACGGGCTACCAACGAGGAGATAGAACTCTTGGCTTTTCACCAGTTCATCGCCGTCGAAGTTGTCGAAAATGCCCGAGGTGGTTGTCGAGTTCGATCCGTTGGAACCGACCAGGGTATCGATGGTCCCTCCAAACCCACCCTGGCCATAAGGCCCGCCGCCCCAAACAGCGGAAAAGGCCACGTGCGTCGTGGCGCCCGCGGAAAGGTTCGGAGTGCCTTCCGGAGTCGCGCTTGCGCCGGAACCGACGCCGCCACTCACGTGCAGGTTCAGGACACCGGGGACATAGGAATTTGTCGGTCCCCCGGTAATCATGAGATCGTCAAGTCTCAGGTAGGCATAAGACGCAGCGCCAGCAACTGTTCCCACCGGCACGGGGCCTGTTTGGTTCCAAGTCAGTTCAGAGAACGATTTGACGGACCCTGCACCCGCAACCGCGAACTCGGAAAGTGCAATACTTGAAGTAAGGTCGGGATTGATGGCAGAGTAACTGCCAACCGCAGTCACTGGCGAATCGTCATTGAAGTACGTTCCGTGCGCGGTCCAGGCCTCGAACATCGGTCCGGCCTGTGCCGAACCAACAAAGAGGTTTAGACAAATCATCGCCATCGGAACGCATAAAGCCGTTCGCCAAACCTCGCTAGTCAGCCTCTTGGAGCATACCTCGGAATACACGAAACATCGTATTCTCTCCCGTTGAAACACGGTCCGCGGTAGAATGGAATTGACCAGACCCTCGGCGCAGACCGATCGCCGGGGACGGGTTCCGACCGGTGAGGGCTTGCTTGGCGGCTGATCCTCACCGGTCACTTGTTTTGCCGCTCTCGTGCGGCACAAACTTGTTGATTACTTTTTCGTCTCATGTGTTGCTTCATAAGCCAGCGGGGCCAGCCACGGATGCTATTGGGGGGTCAAGAGGTATCCGCGGGTCTTCCAGGTGTTTCCGTTGAGCTGGAGCGTGCCGGTCCCCGCAATCCGGCCGCCCGCATCAATTGCTGAAGCACGAGAGAGATCCCATGAGCGGCCGCCCGCCTTGCTCAGGTCGGAGATCGCGCCGTTCTGCCAAAGGAAAGGGTGCCGGTCGAACGAGTTTTGGCTCCTGGGATATGTCGAACTGCCGACGACCTGCCCATTGCCGTTCGCGCCGTTGCCTATGCTGCTTGTGCCGCCGAGCGTGCCCAGGTCCTCCATCACGCCATTGCGATACCGGAAGGCATGTTCTTCTCCGTCGGCCATCTCGGAGTAGCCGATCACGTCACCGGTTTCGCTAATCGCCGTAGCCTCGCTGTTCCGGCCCCCCAGCGTGCCCAGATCCGTCGCGAAAATCACGTTTCCCTCCACGTCGATCTGCCATAAGGCGGCATGGTCGAAGGCTCGGCCCACGATTTGCCCGCTGTTGTTGATGTCGTTGGCATAGCTGTCGGCCGTTTCCAGGGCGGCGACCTTCAGCAGTTTGCCGTCGCCATCCACGATCCACAGCACCGCCCGCGGCATGGGATCCTCGTCGGGCGACGCTACTTTGACCTGGGACCATCCCACGACGTAGCCAAAATCATTGACGCCGTTGGCACCGCTGTAGATGTAGTCGCCGCCGAGCGTGCCCAGATCGGTCGTGTTCGTGACGTTGCCCGCAGAATCGAGCCTCCAGAGCACCGCGTGAGAGATGCTGTCGCCCGCGTTATCGAGTCCTACGTCGGACCCGCCGACCACGTCGCCGGAATTGCTAATGGCAAAGGCGCGGCTAGCACGATTGAACAGTTGCGGCAAGGCGACGGCCGAAAGGAGTTGGCCGGCCGAGTCCACTTTCCAATAGGCGGCGTGTGCGAAGCCGTCAGCACCGGCGTCGCCGGCCACCTCGCCGAAATCGTTGGCAGTGTTGGCATAACTTGAGTCAAAGCCGGCGGGGGGCGTAAGCTCCGTAATGGAATAGCCGGTTGTGTCGCCGCCTCCTCCGCCGGGCTTACCCTTGGCCTCCGCGAAATGGGACACCGTTGCCGCGAACACCAGCAAGACGACACTCAAAGCCAGCACTCGAAATGTTTTGGACATGATCTTTCTCTCCCGCTGAAAAGCGGTCCGCGATAAGATGGGATAGACCATGCCCCCGCGCGCAGACCGATCGCCGGGGACGGGTTCCGACCGGTGAGGGCGGTGCTTGGCGGCTCGATCCTCACCGGTCACTTTTTTTGCCGCTCACTCGCGCGGCACAAACTTGTTGATTACTTTTTCGTCTCGGGATTCGTGTCACCGATGCCCAGCAACTCCGCGGCTTCCTGGTGAAAGCGGAGCAGTTCGGCATCTTTGGGCCTGTTCTTTTCCATCCACGCGACGGCCTGGTCGTACCACTTGCGGGCCTCGTCCTTCTCGCCGAGTTGCCAGTGGGCCATGGCCAGGAAGAAGGCATCGAAGCTCGTGTTGCGGGCATTCTCGGGTTGATCGGCGCTTAACTGAGTTGATTTTTCAAACGCTTTTATGGAGTCGCGATAATTGCCGGCGTGGTACTCGGCCGCGCCAAGCGTGTTCCAATACATCGCCTGCTTCGGCTCCAACTCGACTGCCTTTGCGGCTAGCTCAACCGCTCGGACGGCATCGCGGACGCCAGCCTCGGGACACGTTCCCAGAAGCCAAGCCAAATTGTTGCAGTTGAGAGCGAGACTCTTGGGATACTCTGACTTCGTGGGAAAATCGGCGACCAGTTGCCGCGAAAGATCCACGGCTTGGCCGTAAGCGTTCGCGGCCTCTTCGAACCGCTGGCCGGCCAAAAATTGCATTGCCAATCTGTGATGAGTAGACGCCAATGCTGCACGGTATTTGGCGTTCGTAGGCGCCTCGGCGGCGACGGCCGCGAACAGATCGAGAGCCTGAGCATTCTCCCTTTCCGCCTCGGCAGTCCGACTGGCAGCCAACATCTGATTAGAAAGGTAAAGATGCTCCCAAGCTAAGTTGTAGCGGTAATCGGCGACTTCTGGAAATTCGGCGGCGAGATTCTCGAAAGTCCATAGGGCCTGTCGTATCGCCTCTTCGGCCTCCGTGTCGCGGCCCAACGCCTTGAGCGCGCCGCTGAGCCAGTTTTGCTTGTGGGCCAGCCTGGCCCGATAGGCAGAATTGCCCGGGTCATCCACAACCAGTTTTTCCAGCAACGTGACGGCCTGCCGGTGCGATTGTTCCGCCTCGCCAAGCCGGGCTGAGCGAGCCAGAAAATCGCCGAGATCCGTGTGACAATCGGCCAGATTGATCTGGTAACCGCTGCTTTTGGGGAATTCCCTGGCGAGTTTCTCATATCCTTGAACCGCTTGACGGTAGGCCGCCTCCGCTGCCTTAAAATGACTTTGAGCGGCAAGCCATTTTCCTAGCCGAGTGTCGCCGACCGCGAGACGGACCGCGTACTCTGGCTTTTCAGGCAACTCGACGACGAGCTGCTGCCAGATCGCCTGAGCACGGCGATAGTGCTCCTCGACCTCCTGAGGTCGGTTCGTCGTTTTCAACAATTCGGCCAGGCTCTCACGCATGGCGGCCTCTCGCGCACGATGCGCGGCGGAACGCTTTGGAAACTGTTTGGCCAACGCCTCGTAAAACGCGAGAGCATCAAGACGGACTTGCTCCGCCCGCTCGATCGGGTCCACTCTCCGAACGTTGACGGCGAACGAGTCGTGGCACTTCTTCAGACTCCCCTGGTAACTCGAATTCTCGGGAAAATCAGCGACCAATTGCTCACTAAGTTCGATGGCCTTCTTGTCGCAGGCGATGGCCTTGTCATGCAATCCTTTCTTCGCCCACGCGGCGCCGAGATTGCTGTGCGCTAGAGCGTAATTCGGATCAAGTTCGATAGCCTTTTCGTAGCAGGCGATGGCCTCGTCCAGATCTCCCTTTTTGTCGAGGGCGACGCCGAGACTGTTGTGAATGTCCGATCTCTCCGGCATCAGAGCGCGCCTGTGCGTCAGATCGATCACAGCCTGATCGAATTGGCCCAATTCCTGATGGAGAAGCTGGCGTTGTAAATACGCCTTGGCATTCGCGGGGTCGAGTTCAATGGCCTTGTCGTAGTCGGCGAGAGCCTCTGGCATCTCCCCCAGCGTTTTGCGCAGATTACCCCGTGTCAGATATTCCTGCGCCGTGCTGGGTTGGAGTTGAACCAGGATCTGCCGAGCAGCTTCATCTTTCTTGAGTGTGTGGTAGGCCCCCACCAACGCAGCCCGTGACCGGTCTAACGCGCCGCTGAATCGGTCCAAACTGGGAAAGTCGCGCGCCAGACGTTCATAAATCTGTTGAGACTTCAGAAGATGCGGCAGGGACTCTTCCGGTCGCTGGGCACGAATCAGCATGCTACCCAGGTGAGAATGGTCGGAAGCGAGTCTTTCCTCAGCATTTGTTCTCCATTTGGAGGAGTCGTGGATGGAATTTTGCGCTGCATCAATTGCGCGATTCATGGCGTCGATCGCTTCCGAAACGCGTCCGACCCGTTCCAGCAAAAGCGCCAGTCCGTGGTAAACCTGCCCGTCATCGGAGCCAAACTCCAGCGCCATTCGAAACGTCTGCTCGGCCTCATCGAACCGGCGTTGTGCCTTCAGATTCACTGCGAGGCTCCCATAGCTGCGTGCCAGGTCTTCGGGACGTGAGTCCTTCAGTGGAAGCATCAACTCGATTGCACGGCGATGGCAATTTTCCGCTGAAATGAGACTGTCCCCACCCTTCCATCCCAGCCAGTTATAGCAATGCGCGAGAGCATGCCGAACCTCCGAGTCCTCAGGCGATTCCTCATGCAGTTCGTTAAGTATTTCCAGGGCGCGTTGCAGCATTTTCTGGGGTTTGCCAACCTTATCGTGTCCGATAAGGTTCTTGCAGGCCATCGCGGTTGCAAAACGCAACTTAGGATCACGGGGACGATCTGCGAGCAGCTTTTCGTAAAACTCGACGGCATCCCTGAAAACCTTCTCTTGCACTGGCACCATTTGGGGCACGTTGCGGAGCGCATCATCCGCGACGCGGAACAACATGCGATCGACGGCTTCCAGCGCCTTTTGGAAATCGGCCTCGGCTTGTTTTTCGCTGGCCGCCGCCCGTTCTCTTTCGGCGTTGGCTTTACGTTCCTCGCCGATTGCGCGTGTCTCGTTGTCTCGGGCTTGGCTCTCCGCGTGGATCGCGCGGATGGCCTGCCACGTGCTGACTGCGGTTCCCAAGACCAAGGCCAGCGCGATAACCGCTGTTGTCAACAGTACGCCCCGGTTTCGCCTTGCGAACTTTGTCAGCCGATATGTCGCAGACGGCGGGCAAGCCTCGACCGGTTCGTTGTCCAGATACCGCTGAAGGTCGGCCGCGAAGCCGTTGGCGGTCTCGTAACGCCGGCCCCGGTCCTTGTCCAAGGCCTTCATCACGATCCAATCCAAGTCCCCCTTGACCAGCGTGCTGAGTTTTCTGGGTTCGGTGTTGCGATTGGCGGAAACGGAAGCCAACATCTGGCTGGTGCTGAGCCGGGTGCTGGGCTTGGGCGGCTCTTCCTCGCGGATGATCCGCATCATCTCCTCAAAAGCGGCGGACCGCAGGCGGGTACGATCGAAAGGCGTGTCGCCCGTCAACAGTTCATAGAGCAGGACGCCCAGCGAATAGATGTCGCTCCGCGTGTCGATGTCCATCTGGTTGAGCTTGGCCTGCTCGGGACTCATGTAATCGAGCGTGCCCACGAGTTGCCCGTATTCCGTGAACATGGTCTTCTCGGTTAGCTTCTGGCTGGTGGCCTTGGCCACGCCGAAGTCGATCACCTTGGGCACCGGCCTGTCGTCATATTCCGCCACCAGCACGTTGGTGGGCTTGATGTCGCGGTGAATAATGCCTTTTTGGTGCGCGTGCTGAACGGCCAGGAGCACGGAAAGAAACAACTCCAATCGCTGCTTCGGCGTCAGATGGCGTTCGTCGCAGTATTGCGTGATCGGAACGCCTTTGACCAATTCCATCACGAAATACGGCCGGCCGCTGTCGGTCGCGCCCGCGTCGAGCACCTTGGCGATGTGGGGATGATCCATCATCGCCAGCGCCTGCCGCTCGGCCTCGAACCGCGCGATGACTTGCCGAGTATCCATGCCGGGCTTGATGATCTTCAGGGCGACCCGCCGTTCCACCGGCTCGGACTGCTCGGCCATATAGACCACGCCCATGCCCCCTTCGCCGATCTGTTGCAGCAACTTGTAGGGGCCGATCTGCGTGCCGGGCTCTTCTAACGGCGGTTGATCAATCGTGGGAGAGAAGCTATCGGCGGCGGGCGATTCCAGAAAGCTCGCCTGCTCTTCGTACGCGCGGAGCAGCGTGTCCACTCGCTCAAACAGATTTCCATCGGCCCCGCAGACCTGGTGCAGATATTCCGCTCTCGCCTCCTCCGAATCGATTTTCCGGGCGACGTTGAAGATCGCTTTTTCGTCGAGGATTTCGCCAGCCATGATTCGCCTGCACCTCCCGCTTTGACACAGTTCTGTGAGTCAGTGCGAGAATGGCCGGCAAAAGCTCTAACGAATTCTTGAGATTTTGGAAAAAAGCCAGCTTTTCATCCGGAGCCGAATGTTCCCGCAAGTTCCGCCTTCAGCCAACCTTTTGCGTAAGCCCAGTCATTATCAGCCGTTGCGACAGATATACCGAGGGCCTCTGCCGCCTGACGCCGGGTCAACCCGGCAAAAAAACGCAGCTTGACCAACTCCGCGGCCCGGGGATCCTGGCTTTGCAACTTGTCGAGCGATTCGCTCAAAGCGATCAGATCCACGTCACGTTTCTGAATTTCCACCGCCACTTCCGACAATTCCATTCGGCAATGCACGCCACCCGCTTTGGGTCCGCTTTTTCTCCGGGCGTTCTCGACCAGAATCCTTCGCATGGCCTCGGCCGCCGCCCCGAAAAAATGCCCTCGGCTGTTCCAATGCTGGGCCTGCTCGACATCCACCAACCGGAGATAAGCCTCGTGCACCAATGCAGTCGCTTGCAGCGTTTGCCCCGGCTTCTCTTGAAACATCCTGGCCGCGGCCAACTTTCGCAGTTCGTCATACACCAGCGGTAAGAGTTGCTCTCCCGCCGACGGATCACCGGCTTCAATCTGCGACAAGATGCGGGTGACGTCGGGCAAGGGCGTGGCCTCAAATATCGGGGGAACCCCCTGCCACCGGTTATACCACAACAGTGGCAGAAAGACGCCTGGGATTTTATGGTTGTCTCGGTTTCATTGAATTACCGCGTTGAACTCCTGCCCCCCAATGGCGCGACGTGAAGAACAAAACCGGCGGCTAGCGCCTTGCCGCTCACGCGTATCAATGGGGACTGTGCCATGACAAGTCCTAGAACAAAACGCCGGGCCTTCACTCTGATTGAATTGTTGGTCGTCATCGCCATTATCGCCGTGCTGATTGCGCTGTTGCTGCCGGCGGTTCAAGCGGCTCGAGAAGCCGCCCGCCGCACCCAATGCAAAAGCCACCTGAAGCAACTCTCGCTGGCGATGCACAACTACCACGACGCCCATGGAAAGTTTCCGTCGGGTTATGTTGTGGACACCGGCTGGGGTTGGGGAACTATGCTCCTGCCCTACGTCGACCAGCGTCCTCTTTTTGAGACATTGGGACCGTCCGGAACGATGGACCTCGCGAACGGAACTCTGCTCAGCCGGCTCCGCACCACGCTTGCGCTATTCCACTGCCCGTCCGACTCCCATCCCGAATGGAATGACAAGTCGAAACCGCAAGTCAACGCAAAAAAGGAAATCGGAATTTCCAATTACATCGGCATCATGGGCAGCAACCTCTCCAATCCCGTAGGCAACGGCACCCTCTATCAGAACAGCAGCATCCAGATGTCAGACGGGACCAGCAACACGCTCCTATTCGGCGAGCGGGATTACTTCAGTCACCGGGGTTTCATCTGGGGCGGCTCGACAAATCACCCCGACACCAACCGCAACTTTCTGATGAGCCAGACGGCCGATCTCACGCGGATCAATTCGGGAGATCAAAACGCCTTCGGCAGCCAACATACCGGCGGAGCCCACTTCGCACTCGCCGACGGCAGCGTGCAGTTTCTTTCCGACTCGATCAACGCCCAGGACGGCGTCGGCTCGGCCATGGGAACCTGGCAAAGACTCGGCGCACGCAACGACAATCAGCCCGTCGGAAATTACTGACGCCGGAAGCCCCGACCGACGGGCGAGTGCAAAGCCGGGATGGACATCTCCTACAAAGGCACGTGGCGGTATCATCCCTTGTTGGTCACGCTCGCCAACACGGCGGTCTTCTGACCATCCGGCACCCGCTGCTTGCGGCGGAGAAAGTTCGCCAGCCAGCAGCTTCGCTTTCTTGCTGGATAAGAAATCGTTCGAGAGTTCCCGCACTGTACAGCCCGCTTCCGAAATGTGTTCGGGGGGTGGGGTTCGACCATTTTTCAGATAGGGCCACTCGCGATTGAGTCGTTCGAGGGCGGCTTCGGGTGAAGCCCAGACGCCGAAGTACACCAGCTTGCCGCGGATCTTTTTGGCCCACTGACCCGACGCATGGGGGAAGAGCGGAAATCCCGGATACGGTTTTGGAGGTTTGGGGTTTGCGTACTTGCGTTGCGGAGTTTTTTTGATAGGATTGCCCACGACATCACCTCCTGCTCAAAGGGTTTAGGTGGCGTCTTGGCCCTGATTGATCGAAACACCAAAAATACCTTTGAATAAGCATTTTGGACAGGTAGCTCAGTTGGTAGAGCACAGGACTGAAAATCCTGGTGTCGGGGGTTCGATTCCCCCCCTGTCCACTTTTCAGAAATCTTGCTGAGGGCGTTATTGACGCTCACCCGCTCCACCCAGGCGGAGCGGCCAAAAGCCACGGATAATCCGGTAGCTTACCGGATTACCGATTGGAGGCCGCCGCCATGTCTCAACGCATCCCGAAGTACCGCCATCACAAGCCCTCCGGCTTGGCCGTCGTCACGATCAACGGCCGCGACTTCGACTTGGGGCCGCACGGCACCGAGGAATCCAAGGCGGAATATGACCGCCTGGTTCATGATGTGCTTGGTTCCACTAAGAATCTGCCTGAAGCTGGGTGGTAAATAGGCAACTTTCGAGGAACGCTGGATGGAAGTGTTCTTTCTCGATGCTGGCCAGGGCACATGCCAAGTCATCTTGCTTGGAGAGCGCCGGGCAATCGTGATCGATTGCGGCCTTCAAAACGACCAAATCGTATTGCAGTTTCTGCGTCGTTCAGGTGTAGAGTTTGTTGAGCGATTGGTGGTCTCTCATAGCCACAACGATCATATCGGCGGTGCCATTGCCGTCTTGGGTGAATACCAGGATCGCATAAAAAAGGTTTGTTTTGTTCAAGACGATCGATTTTTAGAAACCGCATTTTGGAAACGCATTTCAGAATTCCTCAAATCCAGACTTCTCCCAACGGACCATTTGTGTCGCCTTGAGAGGACGGAACGACCACAAGAAATCTGGTCCGATGGCACCAAATCGATGCAACTACGGACATATTCGCCTACGGCCGCAGAAAATCTTCTTGCCCAGGAAGCTAAGACACCAAATCCAACAAGTTCGTTTCTGTTGGAGAAAAGTCTGAGTCGGCGCCATGATGTTGCAAGCGACTTCGCGGTCGGTTGCCTTTTATCCCTCGGATCGGCAAGCTGGATGGGAAATCGGAGACCCGGAAATCCGGGGAAGTTCTGAACTCTTGCTCTGGAAATGTCAAACTCTTTGAAAAGGAACCGGCCAGATGAAGTCAATTCTCGTGATGCTCAGCCTTGTTTTTGTGGTGCCTGAGTGCTTTGCGGAGGAACTCAAACCCCTGAAGGATGTGGCCTATGGGAAGCATCCGCGACAGGTGTTGGATTTTTACCCCGCAAACTCGGATCGACCGACTCCGGTCGTGTTCTACATTCATGGGGGAGGCTGGCGAGCGGGCGACAAGAAAACCAATCCGAAGCCGTTTTTGGACCAGGGCATCTCGGTTGTCGCCATCAATTACCGCTACGTGCAAAACGGCGTCAAAGACAAAGTGGAACCACCCGTCAAAGCGCCGCTTCATGATGCGGCCCGCGCTTTGCAATTCGTTCGCTCCAAAGCCAAGGAATGGAACCTCGACAAAAAACGGATCGGGGCCACCGGCGGGTCGGCGGGCACATGTTCTTCGCTTTGGCTGGCATTTCACGATGACCTGGCCGATCCGAACAGTGACGATCCCATCGCGCGAGAATCGACCCGCCTCGACTGTGCCGCCGTCAATGGGGCCCAAGTCTCGCTCGATCCAAAGGAGCTTCGCGAATGGATGCCCAACTACAGCTACGGGCGCACGCGTTCGGGTTGCCGAACATTCAAAGCCTGATCGACAACCGCGAGAAAGTTCTGCCCTGGATCAAAGAGTATTCTCCGATGGCCCACGTTTCCAAAGACGACCCGCCGATTGGTCTGTTCTACCGCGGCGAGGTTCCCGTCGTCGGGGCATCGCCGAAAGACCCCACACATTCGGGAATTATGGGCATCAAACTCGCGGAACGACTTAAAGACGTCGGTGTCGATGTGGTCCTCGTGCATCCCGGTCAGTCGCATCCCAAGTACAAAAGCTCGACGGACTACCTGATCGACCGTTTGAAGCAGTAACTCTCGTTGGGATGACGGGGTCTGGAGTCACACAATCCATTTGCGATAGGCCCTCATTTTTTCCAAGGAGGGCTGGGCGGCCGATGCGAGATTTTTGTCTCTTCCGGCGAATCGGGGGGGGGGGGGTAGACGTGGATGATCTTTTTGTGTGATGATCAATGAATGGAATGAATGATGGATTTCACCTCCCCAAGCAAGGGGAGGTGAAAGAGCACACACGCCTGATGCCCGTTTCCTAGGCGCAGGAACAATGTCTGGTATGATGTCGGGTAATCAACCTTGTCCAGGTCTTGTTCTTTGTGCTCCGTCGTTTTTCGCGGCGGGAACCCTAGTTGGAGGACGCAACATGACTCAGAAAACGACACGTCGCGATTTCGTCAAACAGTCGGCACTCGGTGCCGGGGCCGCCGCCTGGTGGCTGAGCACGCAATCGTTGGAAGCCCAGGAGCGCTCGCCGGTGGAACGGCTGAACTTCGCCTGCATCGGCGTAGGCGGCAAAGGCAGCAGCGACACGGACTCGGCCGTGCGATTCGGAAACGTGGTGGCTCTTTGCGATGCGGACGAAAAGCGCCTGGAGCAAAAAGCCGTCCGGATTCCCAAAGCGAAAAAGTTCACCGATTACCGCCAGATGCTCGAAGAGATGGGCACGGAGATCGACGCGGTCACCGTCAGCACGCCCGACCACACGCACGCCCCGGCCTCCACGCTGGCGATGAGTCTGGGCAAGCACTGCTTCACCCAAAAGCCCTTGACGTGGTCCGTGTATGAAGCCCGGATGATGCGGGAACTTGCCAAGAAGAAAAAAGTCGCGACGCAGATGGGCAACCAGGGCACCGCCCATGCCGGCCTGCGGGAAGCGGTGGAAATCATCCGCGCCGGGGCGCTCGGCGATGTGAGCGAAGTCCACGTGTGGACCAATCGCCCGATCTGGCCGCAAGGCCAAGGCCGGCCCGACGGCGAAGATCCGGTCCCCGAATACCTGCATTGGGATTTGTTCCTGGGAGCCGCCCCCAAGCGGCCTTACGTCAACGGCGTTTACCATCCGTTCAAATGGCGCGGCTGGCTCGACTTCGGCACAGGGGCCTTAGGCGACATGGCCTGCCATACCGCGAACATGGCGGTGATGGCCCTCAACCTGTTTGATCCTGTCACCGTGGAAGCCGTCGAATCGTCGGGAATCGTCGAAAACGAAACCTATCCGAAATACTCGCGGATCGAGTTCCAATTCCCCGAATCCAACGGCCGCCCGCCGGTGAAATTCACCTGGTACGACGGCGGCAAACGGCCCGATCAGAAACTGCTCCACGGCAAGCCCTTCAAAGACAGCGGCTCGCTGGTCATCGGCAGCAAAGGCACGCTGTATTCTCCCAACGACTACGGCAGCCAGTTCTACCTGCTTCCCGAAGACAAATACGCCGACTACAAAAAGCCCGAACCCACGCTGCCCCGGACCAACGACCACTTCGGCGAATATGCCGCGGCGTGCAAAGGCGGGCCGGCGGCCATGTCGAACTTCGATTACGCGGGCCGCTTGACGGAAACGATCCTCCTGGGGAACGTCGCCCTCAAAGCCGGTCAAAAAGTCGAATGGGATGCGAAGAACATGAAGATCACGAACATGCCCAACTCCGAGCACCTCATCAAACGCGAATACCGCGAAGGCTTCGGCCTGCACCTGGCCGGCGTCCAGGCGTGAAAAACGCGGCCGTCGTTTGACAGATCATGAAACGATTCGCCCCGATGGAGCAACCGGTTCCGCCGGGGCGTTTTCTTCTTTACTGTCGGCTTACACGCTCGTTGCGGGCGGAGTGCGGAGAGCCGGACCGCATTTCTGTCTGGCTCTCCGCTGACGTCTGAGAAACGCCGGGGCGGATGCAGCAACTCATGAAATATGAACTCTACATCGTTGTCAGAACCGCAATGCGTTACGCGGATCAACGCGAAATGCAAACACAATCGATGCGGGACAAGCCCGGGCCCGGCATCCGCTTTGCATTAAGTCCCGAGACTCAACGTTTTTGGAACGCTAACTTTCGATGCCCGTATTGGGAATTCAGAAGACGCATCCGGGAAGAGACGTTATCCAATTTGCAAAAGGTCAGCGGGGCGAAACTCATTGTGGGGCTTGATGCGTTTGAGCGGGAATTCCCGAAAATGCCCAATGGTTCGCTGATCGTTCCCTGTGACGACGACGATTTCTTCGCACCGTCTCTCCGGGAGATGCTGCCCGATACGCTCGGGGTCCCGGGATTTGTTTGGAATTCCTGGTATTTTGACTATGCTCGATTTCGCCCTGTATTGGACAACCAGCTTAGAACGAATTGCGTCGGTTTTCGGCGCGCGGCTTTAATGTGCCCCCCGAACAGGCGGAGGCGAATCCTCGCTTATCATTGGGAAACGCCTCGCTTGCCGTTTGTTACCTTGCACAATACGCCCGCCGTCATACACCGCCACCCCGCGTCATTGTTGCGGATTCATCAACTCGCAAGCCTAAAAAACAGCGCATTCCGACAGGAAATCAAACAAATGAAAAAGACGCTCGACGTGCCGGTTCGGTGGTTTCAACCGCATTATGACCGCTTGCGGGCGTTCGTAATAAAGCAAATTCGATGAGAAAACACTTCGGGTTGGGTCTCCGCTGTTATTGATTTTTATTCCTTGGGGAACACTTCCGATGGACTTTAACGGGCGCACTGTGGTCGTGACGGGCGGGGCGAGCGGGATTGGACGGGCGACGGCTTTGAAGTTCGCCCAGGCGGGAGCGAAGGTGTTCGTAGGGGATTTGTCTCCCGATGACCAGAACGAAGCCGCGTTTGGGCCGCTGGGCATCATCCAGAAGTCTTGCGACGTGCGGCAGGAGACTTCGATTCGCGGATTGATCGACGAGGCGGTCGAGGCGACGGGGCGGATCGATGTTCTCGTCAACAACGCCGGGATCGGGATGGTCAAACAGATCACCGAGGTCAGCGAAGAGGATTGGGACCGCTGCCTGGGGACGAATCTCAAGGGGGCGTTCTTCGGTTCCAAGCATGCCATCCGGCACATGCTCGATGCCGGGCGGGGCGGCGTGATCGTCAACACCGCCAGCAACGCGGGCCTGTTGCCCCGGGCTCATGATCCGGTGTATTCCCTCAGCAAGATGGCGATGGTGGCGATGACGAAAAGCCTGGCCCTTTGCCACGCGAAGGACCGCATTCGCATCAACTGCGTGTGTCCGGGACCTGTGGGCGACACGGGGATGATGAACGCCGACCTGGACCAGGCCGAGGACCGCGAGGCGGCGATCCGGCAATTCATCTCGGCGAGTCCCTTGGCCCGCGCTCAACAGCGGATGATTCGGCCCGATGAAGTTGCGGATGCGATTTTGTACCTGGCCTGCGAGGCGGCCGCGATGGTCACGGGGACCGCGATTGCGATCGACGGCGGCAAATCGCTGGGGGTTCCGCCGCAATAGGCATCTTTTTTGCACGGAGCAATCGTTGGTTTTTCCGTCGAAGACGAAGAGAGGGAACGCGCGATGCCGGAGTATTTGATGGACGATCGAGCAGAACTTGCCGAAAAGCGGCGATTGCGGCTTGTCCTGCACGGGCGCACGGCCAAATTCCCCAGTTTGCGCGAAGCCATCGAAATCATCCGCGAAGCCGGCGTTTCGGTTGACGTCCGCGTCACCTGGGAAGCCGGCGATGCCGCCCGCTTTGCCCGGGAAGCGGTGGAGGACGCGGTGGACGTGGTGGTCGCGGGCGGAGGCGACGGCACGCTGAACGAAGTCGCGGGCGGCATGCTCGCCGGCGAATCGTCCCCGCGAACCGCCTTGGCCGTGATGCCTTTGGGAACCGCCAACGATTTTGCGGCGGCGAGCGGATTGAGTGCCGCCACGCCCTTGGAAGCGTTGAAACTCGCCGCGGGCGGGCGGGTCCGTTTGATGGATGTCGGGCGGATGAACGGGCGATATTTCGTCAACGTCGTCAGCGGCGGGTTCGGGGCCGAAGTCACGGCAAACACGCCCGACGAGATGAAACAACTCTTGGGCGGGGCCGCGTATTCGCTAATGGGCCTGCTCACCGCCATCAACTATCGGCCCTACGAGGCGCGATTGACGATGGAGGATCATCTTCAGGAAGGCAATCTGCTCTTGGTCGCCGTGGGCAACGGCCGGCAGTGCGGCGGCGGTTATCAAGTGACGCCGAAGGCCTTGCTCAATGACGGGCTGCTCGATTTGGTTTTGGTGCGCGATGCGGAGTTTCCCCGCTGGGGGGCGGTTTATCACGAGATGACCAATCCGGACCTCGAAGACCGCCAGTTCGTGGATTATTATCAGTTCAAGTCGTTCACGCTCGAAACCCGGGAGCCGTTTCAAATGAATCTCGACGGAGAACCGGTCGAGGCGACCCGCTTTGAATTCGAGATCGCCGAGAGCCGCCTTCCCGTGATTCTGCCCGCGGGATCGCCGTTGATGTCCGAAGCCGGCGAATCGCCTCGTGGGCGGTGAATTAGAAAATCAACAACCGTTTCCCTGCGGAAATGCCATGACAAATTCCGCCCCCTGCGTCGTCTCATCGCTTACGCAAATGGTCCCGGCATGAGCTTCGATGATACGCTTGACGATCGCCAAGCCCAGGCCGGTTCCTTCCGGTTTTGTCGTGAAGAAGGCCTCAAAGATGTTTGACCGATCATCTTCGGGGAGGCCCGGTCCGTTATCCCGGACCGCCACGGTGAGCGAGCCGTTCCGTCCGCGCGAGCAGGAAATCTGAATGACGACGGGCTCCGTGGGGCAGGCCGCCAGAGAGTTCTCGAACAGATTGCGGAAAACCTGTTCCAGGCGAAACGCATCTCCCATCAAAGTGGCATTCCCGGTCTCGATGTCATCATCAAATACGACCTCCCGATCTTGCCAGGTGGCTTGCAGGCTCGCCCACGCTTTTCGCCAGATGGTTCTCAGGTCGCAGGAGGCGATTTCCAAGTGAAGCGGCGCCGCGTATCCGCGAACGTCCTTAAATAAGCGAATCAAGTCGTCCACGCACTGCCGGCCTTCGCCGATCATTTCCAAGCAGCGATCCCGGTGGGCGAAGTTCACGGGCAACAGGTGGAACAGCAGGCGGAGGGTGGAAAGCTTGTTAACGGATTCATGCGAGATCACGGTGATCGTCTGGCCGATCGCCGCCAATCGTTCCGACTGGAGCAGCCTCCGCTGGGATTCCGCCAGTTCCTGCCGCATCCGGTGTTGCTCGCGGATGCGGCTGAGATGGAACTTGAGGATGGCCGGCTCGAACGGTTTGGGCAAAAACTCCGCCGCTCCGTGCCGGAGCGCCAGGACCGCGCCGTCCGCATGGGCATAGCCCGTCATCATGACCACGGGGGTTTGCGGAGCCGATTTTCGGAAGTAGGGCAACAGATCGTCGCCGCTTCCATCGGGCAATGTCCGGTCGAGCAGGATCGCGGTAAACCGGTCGGGGCGTTCCTGTTTCAACGCTTCGCGGAACGTGCGGGCGGATTGTACTTCGTATCCCTCTGATTCCAAAAAATCCCGCAGGTTGGCCTGGGCATCGGCGTCATCCTCGACGATCAGAACGGCTGGTGGATTTTGCTCTTGATTTTTCATGTCGGTTCTCCCGCATTTGCGGGCACTTCCTCATCGCCACTTTTGAACGGTTTGCGTCAACAAAAAAAGCCCCTGGGGCGTTATGAAAAAACACCGAGGGGCTCTCTTCGCCGATAAAACATCCTTTCCCGCACACTTTGCGAGGAAGGACAATATTCTCAAATGGGACATGTCATCGATCCCGGTTGCCGTTATGTTACCGGGCCAAATGCCAAACTTCTATCCGAAATCCTCAAAGACGGGAATTTTTGAAAAGGTTCTTTCTAGCCTACTGTTCAGGGCTTCAGAGCGTCTTCGGCTTGGACGATCGTGCGGGCAACCTCGCTTCGTGCACGAAAAATCAGGCATCCGCAGCTATTGACATCGCGACTCCTATTGTATTATTGTGTTAATACAGTTGTATTGGAGGCGCGAGATGCAGATTTATGTCAACGAAGCCGACGGCACGCCTTATTACCAGCAGGTCGTGAACCAGGTGAAGTTCCTGGTCGCGTCGGGGCGGCTGGAGGTCGAGGAAAAACTCCCCTCGGTCCGCCGGCTCGCCGAGCAGTTGATGATCAATCCCAACACCGTGGCCCGGGCCTATCGGGAACTCGAGTCCGAAGGCGTCGTGCAAACGCGGCGGGGCTCGGGAGTGTTCGTCGCCAACGGCAGTTCCCCGCTCTCGCGGAAGGAAAAAAATCGCATTCTTAACGAACGCATCGATGCGCTCCTCACCGAGGCCCATCAATTGGCCGTCGGGCTGGATGTGCTGATCAACATGATCAAACAACGGCATCTCAAGTATCCTCAAGATCACCCGCCTAAAGGGGAGCCATCATGAACGGCGACATCATCGTGGACGTGCAAGGTCTCTGCCGCACGTTTCGGAAGAAGGCGGCGCTTAGGGATGTGAGTCTCGAGATCCCCGCCGGCAGCGTGTTCGGCCTGGTGGGAGAAAACGGGGCCGGGAAGACGACGCTCATCAAACACATCCTGGGGCTTTACCAGCCCCAAATTGGGGATGTGCGGGTGTTCGGCAAAGATCCGGTCCGCGATCCGGTCGGCGTCTTGGGGCGGATCGGGTATCTCTCAGAAGACCGCGAAATGCCCAACTGGATGACCGTCGGCCAGCTCTTGGCGTTCGTGAAGCCGTTTTATCCCGATTGGGACGACACGTTCGCGGAAGAGCTGCGGGACATGTTTGAACTGGCGGCCGATCAGAAAGTGAAATCGCTGTCTCGGGGGCAGCGGGCGAGAATCCTGCTCCTTCAGGCTTTGGCCCATCGGCCGCCCTTGCTGGTGTTAGACGAGCCTTCCTCCGGGCTCGATCCGATCGTCCGGCGGGAAATCATCACCGCGATCATCCGCACCGTTTCGGAAGAGGGGCGGACGATTCTGTTTTCGTCGCATCTGCTCGACGAGGTCCAACGGGTCTCCGACCACGTCGCCATGCTCCACGAGGGCCGGCTGGTGCTGTGCGGTCCGCTGGAGACGATTCTGGAATCGCACTCGCGGTTGACCGTCCGCTTCGAGCAATCGCAACAACACATGCCCGCGCTGCCCGGCATGCTTTATGGCACGGGGGAAGGTCACGAATGGACGGTTTACTGCAACGGCCAAAAGGAGGAGTTCCTCCGCGGCCTGTCGTCGGAGCAGGCGATTATTGTTGAGGAAAGCAGCCCCACGCTCGATGAGATTTTCGTCGTGCGATCCCGAACCGCGGAGATCGACCAATGACCAGCCTCTACCGGGTGTTGACCGTCGAATATGTCCGCCGAATCCGGTTTTACTGGTACGTCACCGTGATCTTGTTCGTCGGCGGACCGCTCGCGATTCTCGGGCTGTTGTGGCTGCACGGCCAGAGTCTGTCGGCCGATGTGCTTGGCCCCTTTGCTTTTAACCCGACGTACCATCTGCTCGCCGTGTTGGTGCTCCCGCTGCTTACGCTGATCGTTCAATGGGAGATTTATCCACACCTGTATGCCCGGCCGATCTCGACGCGGGCGCTGGCGGCGTGGCTGATGGCCACGGGAGTCGTCACGATCGCGGGAACGAACTTGCTGATCCTTCTCGCCTATCGCTTTCTGTTGGAAGTGTATTGGCCGCTCCTCGCGCCCACTTTGTTCTTCATCAGCTTCACGTTGCTCGCGCAGTGCATCAATTGGAATCTCTTGAAGCCGACGTACTTCAAGCTGCTCGCCGCGTTCGCGTTGATTCCCGGGGCCGTGATCTGGTTCGCCCGGCGGTTTCATCCGGAAGGCTTTCATAAGCCGATGCAGCCCTGGTTTTCTCCGTCAATGGAGGAACTGGCGACGATGCTCGCCGTTTCCGTCGTCGCCGTGTTCTGGGGCCTGCGCGGGTTGTCGCTGGCCCGGCATGAATCCGGCGGGTTTTCCGGCGCGAACGAACCGGAAGACATCGCCGACAACTACGTCAGCCGCCGCGTGCCGAGGCTGGCGACAATCCCTCAAGCTCTTAACTGGTTCTTCTGGCGGCGCGGGCTCGCATACTCGCTGGGATCATCGGGCACGATTGTGCTCTGTATGGGCATTCTGTATTACTTCATGGCAGAGAAGCTTCACGTTGAAGAAGTGCTTGGAACCTTCGCCGGTTTGAGCTTTTTCGTTCCCACCCTCATCTGCACGATCGTCGGGGTGGCGTTGGGGCTTGATCTTCGGCACCGGGTTCAGTTTGTCTTGATGCCTTTTCTTTCCACGCGGCCGGTAACGACAAGCCAGTTGGCCCGCAGCCTGCTCTGGAATGCTTTCAAATGCACGCTGTTGACCTGGGGCATTCTCGTTGTGGGGATCGCGGCGTATTGCACGGAATTCTTTCGGGAACTCCACCCTCACCGCTATTTGGGGTGGCACATTCATAACTCGGAATTCGGAATGGCCGCCATTCCCTTGATGCTGGTCGGTTCGTTTTTGGCGGCTTGGACCGGGCTGAGTTGGATGGCCGTTTTGGGCTGGTCTGGGCGGGAAAAAGTCATGGCCTGGGGCATCGGTTTGATCGCCGGCGTGCCGGTGCTGTATTTGCTGTTTGTGCAGTTTGTCCTTCCCCGAGAGTGGGCCGGGTTCCTGACCAGGGCGGGCCTGTGGCTGCCCGCGATCGTGATCCCCCTCGTCACGATCGACTGGACCATCGCCGCGTGGCGAGAGGAGTTGATCTCCCGCCAAACCCTTTCCCTGCTGGGTGTCTTGACCATCGGTCTGTTGGCATTCTTAGAAATCCTGCTGCCTGTGAACGCGGGCGGTAGAACGCTCGTGTGCCTTTATGCTTTGGCCGCGCTGCTGCCGATCCCGGCGGCTCCTTTGATGCTCGCTTGGAACCGCCATCGGTAATCGTCTTTGGTTGTTGTGCCTAATCAGCCGGCTTACGCCGGCCGCTCGCCTTGTCTCACCATGTCAACAGTCCGTTGGCGGCGTCGCCCATTTCGTGGTAGCGGCCGAGGTGGTAGATGTGTTCGCGGTAGCAGAGCACGTCCATCACCGCCAAGGTTTGAATGGCCCGCACGGTGACGAGCTGCTCGGAAATCCGGCCGGGATGCAGCAAGAGTTCGCCCAAGAGTTCTTCGCCGCGCTTTGGAGAGAATTCCGGGGCGGTCGTCCTTCGCTCCGCGAAGGTCGCGTTAGGTTTCAATTTTGACTTCCGAGACGATTCGGTTTCTTCGGACCACTCCGCCAACGCGTCGGCGGAACCCCAGAGGTTGTTGAGGATCGCCCGCCAGGCGCAGCGGCGGGCGTGGCGGTCGCCGAAACCCCGCTTCGCCCAATAGCGTTTGAACTTTCGCTTGAAGAGCCAATGCGGAATCCGTTTGCCGGGCCGGACGGGTTCGCTCTCCGCGAGGCGAACCACTTCATCGAGTATCGCCGGAGCCGAGAGCCTGGACCGCACGCCGCGGTAATCCGCCAGATACGCCACCGCACAGGCCCTCAAATGTTCGGGCGTCAGGAACGCATCGTCGGGCAATCCCCTCTGTTTCGCGCACCGTTCGAGCAGGCCGGTTTCGATCAAGCCATTGAGCCGGGCCATGTCGGCCTGGGCCCGGCGGCGCTGCTCGTTGACTTCGTCGAGAAACTCCGGCACCGGATGCAAGAACTGCAGGTCGCGTTCGATCGAGGCATCGCCCAGCATCGTTCGCGTCTGCCCCGGCAAGGGGACGTTCAGGAATTCGGGATCGATCCGCATCCGCAGGCGCGTGCTCGCATAAACCACCGGGCCTCGGATGCGTTCGATCTTTCGCACCGCGGTGAGGAAATGGGCCTTCGCCGCGTCGCCGCTGTCCCGGCGGGATTCCGGCCGGCGGATTTGCTCGACCGAACGCGCGACCCACACCAAGAGGTTTCCCAACAGCTTGAGCCCGAGCAGAAACAAGAACCAAGGCAGAAACAGCGCCCGCCCGCCGGAGAGCCACGAGCCATACAGCGAATACAAATTGACGACCCGCTGCTCCTTGGGCCGGTCGTGCATGGGGAAGGTGCCGAAGATGCGGCGGATCAAATGGCTGCGGTCGCGGACCAATCGGTCCAACACTTCGCCGCCGAATCGCTCGGCGACTTCCCGATCCCGCTGTTCGTCGAAGTCCAAAAAATGCAGCGCGGTAAATGCATTGGTGACGTAATCCCGCTCGACGTCTTCTTCCGGGGTTTCGGTGGCGACGTTGTTCTCGGTTCGGCCCTCGGCCCAATTCTCATAATGCCGCCGCTGGCTCTCGCTGATGTGCGGGACTTCGTTTAAGGGGATCGCGTTCTGGTTGTAATCGATGATCAGGTTCGCCGCCCCATGCGCGATCGAGCGGGCGACGAAGTTGAACCAGAGATAAGGTCCGCCAAACAGCGACTTCTGCCGGACGAGATCGAGGGCGTAAAGCTGCTTGAGTTCTTTGGGCCGAATCCGCGAGGACAAACTCAGCACTTGTCGGACCGCGGGGCTGCCCAGAAGCTGGCTGGTCGATCGCGTGTCGTTGTCGTGAAGAATCGCCCCGTCCAGCCAGTCGCGGTACAGAAGCATCACGGTATCCAGCCCCCGCCAGCCGCCGCCGTTGCCCGAACCCAAGTGGGCTTCGACCAGCGCCTGGTGAATCCGCCCGAGCACCTGCTGGACCTCGGCCTCCTCGGGCATCGGCTCTTCGGGCAGCATGAGTTGGCGTTCCGGTCCCAACACGCGGACGCAGAGCAGCTCGGCGTCGCGTTCCAAATAACGGCTGCGGATAATTTCCGTCAGCGACAAAAACTGAGCCTGCGCAGAGCGCTCGAAAAACTCCGTCGCCTCCCGGGCCACGCGCTGCAGCCACCAGCCCAGGCCCAGAATCAAAAACGAAACGCTGCCCACGATCAACACCACGTCGCCGACAAAGCGTTCAAAGTATTTTTTGAACGATTCCAACTCGCTGAGCCACGGGACGACACTCAACAGCAATAGGATCAGGCCATACAAACCGCCAAAGAGCAGCATGCGATACGCCGGCCGAAACGAGCTTTTGACGAGCATCCCGCCCACCCGGTCCACGAACTGCGACGGCGTCACGGTGCCGTAAAGGTCGGCGAACCAGAAGTAGGCGTTGTGAAACCGCCGGACCACGCGGGCCGTCTGCCGGGACGCCGCCGCGACGACGTCGGCATCGGTCATGCCCTTCGTGATCCGAGGCACGAGCGAAGAAATGATCGGCAGCCAGCGAAACGGCACCCGCGCGAGCATCCGCACGCCGCCCGCAAGTTGCATAACCAGTTCCGGTCCCAGCCCGACCTCCGCGGCTTGGGGCGTCATTGTGGAGAGATGCTGAATCAACACCTCCGCCGCGATCTCGCGGGCCGGCGCCCGCGGTGCCAACGCCGAGATCGTTTCCCGCTCGCGCCGCTGGGCCAAGGCTTCGGAAAACATCGCCAATCGGCGGCCCACCGCCGCGGGACGGTCGGCGGCCGGCATGTTCGTCAAACAGGCTCCCCAACTTTGATGCACCTGCTCCCGCAACCGCACGAGCCGGGCGCAATGGGTGGGCAATCGGCTGCGGGAGTTGTCGAGTTCCTCGCGGGTCGGATAGAGGATCACGTTCTGATTGAGCACATGCCCATACTGCCGGGCCAACCGATCAAACCCGCGGGCCATCAAACCGAACCCGCGCAGAAACCTCGCGAACCGGAGCAGAAACACATACTTGATCGCCCGCGCGGCCGCTCCCGGCAGAAGGATCACCAGAAGTCCAATCGGAACCGAGGGCACAAAGTCGATGAAGAAATGCCGCCAGAACCACAGCCACTTTCGGCGGACCATCGCGAGCTTGACGAAAAACTCCAACAGGAAAATGGAGCACGCCGTGCCGTCGAAGATGTAAAGCGCGATCTTCGTGCGCTCCGAGAGATCGCTGAAGCTGTCGACGAGAATCAACCCCACGACTGCGAGGATCAAAAACAGGATCAAGCGATCCATCCACTTGACCAACGGCCGGCCGAACTTCTGGTACAGCCGGGCTTGCAGGTCGCGTTCCTGCCGCTCGGCTTCGAGTTGGAACAGCTTCCGCTTGAGCCGGCGGCGGCGGCTGCTTCGGCGGGTTTCCACATGCTCCAAATGCCAGCGCAAATCCTCGGCGACGATTTCGAGCTGCATCGCCGCCCGGTCGCTGGGCAGGCTGTCCACGCTGGTGAGCGTCAAATCCGCCCGGTCGATCAAATCCCGCACCCAGCGATTGCGGGTCTCCAAACTCGGCGGCGTCTCTTTCGATTGCGCTTCGAAACGCCTGCCGAAGGTCCTGGCGGATCTCCGCGAACACCGTCTGCCGGGTCATGCGATTGGGATCGTGGCTTTCCGCTTCGAGTTCGTAAGCCGTCGTCTGCACAAGAGCCGTGAAGCACGCATCCGGCTCGGGGTTTTGCAGAATCGGCGACAGCGATTCCTTCCAAGCCTCCGCGGTATATTCCAAATCCGCAAACGTCAACTCCGCGGCGGCGATCGCGGCGGAATCCAATCCCAGCCGCTCGCAAAGAGCTTGAAGCCCCTGGACATCGGCCAGAAGCGCATTGCCGTCCAACCGGGCTCCGGATTGAATTAAGTGCCCCGCGAGCTCGATGACCTCCTGCTCGATCTCCGCCAACGTTTCCGCCGCTTCTTGGGGGAGGGTCAGAGTTCGGGACTCCTGCTCCCGCCGGAACGCCGTGAGCCGCTGCTCCACCTCATCAATCCGCCGCTTCAACTCGGCCTCAGTCAGGGGAGCAGATTGCGATTGAGGAGAAGCAATGGACATAGAGATTGCGCGGGAGAAGTCGATTTATCCCAAGCCGACCGCTCGCGGTCGGACCGACGACAAGTCGCCGGCTTGGGCTGTCATTAATGAAAAACGCACCAAACCGGCCGATGGATCATACCACATTGTCATTGGTGCTTGGTCATTGGTCATGCCGCCGCAGGCGGTCAGTATTCGTTCGCTTCCCCGCCCGCGGCTTCCAGGCTGGCGAAGCTGGATTTGACGACTTGCCGGACGACGCGGCCCGCCGCTTCCTGGCGGAGTTTGGCGATGGCGTCCGCGATCGGCATCGCGCCCAGGTCGCCTTCGATGCGGTCGCGGACGGCGACGGCTCCGTCCTCGGCTTCCTTCGGTCCCACGACGAGCATATACGGAATCAGCTCCAACTGGGCCTCGCGGATTTTCGCCTGGACCTTCGAGCTTTTCGCATCGGTGGTCACGCGGAAGCCGGCTTCGCGAAACTGGCGTTCGACTTGCCGGGCGTAATCGAGCGACTTATCCGACAAAGGCAGCACGCGGGCTTGCTCGGGCGCGAGCCACAACGGAAACGCCCCGGCGAAATGTTCGATCAACATGCCCACAAACCGCTCCATCGAACCGAACGGGGCGCGGTGGATCATCACCGGGCGATGCGGGCGGTTGTCCTGGCCGATGTATTCGAGCTCGAACCGCTCCGGCAGGTTGTAATCGAGCTGCACGGTGCCCAGCTGCCATTCCCGGCCCAAACAATCCCGGACCATGAAGTCGGCCTTGGGACCATAAAACGCCGCCTCGCCTTCGCGGGCTTCAAAGGACATGCCCATATCGGTGAGCACGTTCCTGAGCGCCGATTCCGCCCGCTGCCAGTTCTCCTCGCTGCCGACGTACTTATCGCTTTCCGGATCCCGCAAGGACAACTGCACGCGGTAATCCTCCAAGCCGACGCTGTTCAACACGAACTTGACAAGCTCCAAGGTTTCGCGGAACTCGTCTTCGACTTGCTCTTGGGTGCAAAACAGGTGGGCATCATCCTGGGTGAGGCCCCGCACCCGCAGCATGCCGTTGAGCTCGCCCGATTGCTCGTGCCGATACACGGTCCCAAACTCCGCCAACCGCACCGGCAAGTCGCGGTAGCTGCGGGGCATCGCTTTATACATCTGCACGTGATGCGGGCAGTTCATGGGCTTTAAGAGATACCGCTCCTGCTGCTTCTGCCAGGCTTTGAGGACGGCCATTTTATCTTCCGCCGAAGCCGCGAGTTTCATGTCTTTCACATCGAAGCCCAGCACGCGCGCGGCATCCAAGAGCTTCTCTTCATCCTCGGGCGAAGGGGCCGGCAGTTCGTCTTTCGGATCGAGCATGCGGATCCAAGTATCCACAAGCTGCCCTGCGGAATGGCCGAATATCGGCGCGAACTGCGAATCGCGGTAATACGGAAAATGCCCGCTGGTTTCGTAAAGCTCCACCCGCCCGATGTGCGGCGAATACACCGGCTGATAGCCGCGGTTCAAAAGTTCCCGCTTGATAAAATCCTCCAGAATCGCCCGCACCGTCGCCCCCTTGGGCAACCACAAACACAGCCCCTGCCCAACCTCTTCGGAGATGCTAAACAGCCCCAGCTTCTTGCCGAGCACGCGGTGGTCGCGCTTCTTGGCTTCTTCGAGTTGTTCGAGGTAGCGGTTTTGGTCCTTCTTGTCGAACCACGCGGTGCCATACAACCGCTGCAGCGGTCTGCCCGAAGCGTCGCCTTTCCAATACGACCCCGCCACCGACAGCAGCTTGAAGGCTTTGATCTTTCCCGCGTCGGGAACATGCGGCCCCCGGCAGAGATCGACAAACTCGCCCTGCCGATAGAAGCTCAAATCCCCATGCTCCGCGAGGCCAGTGCTTATGTGCTCGACTTTGAGCTCCTGCTGGAGATCGGCACAGAACCGCACAGCTTCCTCGCGGGGCAGCGAGAACCTTTCAAACGGCTCGGCGTCCTTGACGATGTTCTTCATCTCGGCTTCGATCTTCGGAAAATCCTCCTCGCTGATCGGGGTTTCCAGATCGAAGTCGTAATAATAGCCATGCCCGCGGGTCGGACCGAAGGCCAGCCCGACGCCGGGGTACAGCCGCATCACTGCCCGGGCCATCACATGGGCGCACGAATGCCTGAGGACGCCCAAGGCCTTTCGATCGAGTTCCGCCGCCCGCTCGCCGCGGTTGGAGCGGGTGATCAAGGTCAATTTGACGGGCCGCTCCGGGCCGGCCACGTCTTGGAGCGGCCGCATCGCATCCACAACCGCCCCACCGACTTCCGCCGCGACGACTTCCTGGGCCAACCGCCCGCTGATGCTCTCGGCCACGTCGAGCGCTGTGGATTCTTCCGGGTATTCTTTGCGACTTCCGTCCGGGAGTTCAATTTCCAGCATGATGTTGAAACGCGATCTAAAACGCGACTTAAAAAGAGAAAGGGAAACGGATTCGGTTATATCGGACGCCGCCAAACAACGTCAACCGCCGTTCCCGCCGTCCCGCAACCGTTTGTTGGTCATGGAGTGGCGACGTTGGCGATCCAACAGAATCACGGTTCACAAACTCATGATCAACCCGCATCCGCAAGCCCGCATCGGTCGCGGGCGTCTCCTCAAGACGCAAATTGTGCCATCGAGGTTCGTTCGGGTTTGACATTCCCCGCGGGAAGACATAGATTTCCCAATACACCAAAATAATCCCGAAGCAGCGGACGATTAGCTCAGTTTGGTTAGAGCGCCACGTTGACATCGTGGAGGTCACTGGTTCGAGTCCAGTATCGTCCACTACTTAAAGCCTTGCAGGTTAATGACTTGCGAGGCTTTTTCATTTGCCATTACTGGCAAGCGCACTTGGTGGCAAGAATTTTGGCAAGCACCGTCAGGACGCGCCCCATGCACTTCGACATCCCGGACGCAACATTCCGCCCGCCGACGATACGGAAATGGGCGCGATTCCGGGTCTGTTTCCAGTCGGTGTAGTTCTCCTGTTTGCTGTGGTTTTCACCGCGATCAAAGGCACGAAACAGAACGCCGTTCCTTCAAGGGTGAGGTTGTTCTTCATCCAGCAGCAAGGTCCCGTCGATCCGGTATTTGGCCCCGGCCGGAAACCAGACCGCCGTTCCCTCAGGCAATCGGGCGAAGAACGGGTTCAAGTCGGCGGCCGTCAAAATGCTTGGAAGACGTTCCTTTCTTGGTGGAACAGTTTCACCAAGTTTCCTGAGCGGCAGGTGGGGAAGTCTGGTGGAATAGCGTAACTTTGCCTGCCGATGATAGAGATGGCAATTAGGGAGTTATCGAAATCCAATGGGAGGCTCAAATGGAACAAGGAAAGAGTAAACAAAACGCCATCAGGGGCAAAAAGGGGATCGCGGAACAGGAGGTTCTGAAGATTCAGGACTTTGTGCAGAAGATGGGCGGGGTTGAGCGAGCGAAACTCGCCCTGGATGAGTTGGCTCGACTGCGAAAATCGGCATGAGCCTTTCTTTGTCCTTGAATGACAAAGCCTCACCACAAAACGCGTGAGGCTTTGTCATTTCGGCTTCTGGGTTTTGCTACCGCAACCGCTCCAAAGCATCCAATGCCTCTCGTACCCGCTCCAGCCCGCCCAAATCGTCGGCCAACTTTTTGGCCTCAAACAGATCTTCTGCCGTAATGGCCCGTCCCCGGGCAGTCGGTGCTGAGGCAGGTTGAGCCATCGATGTTTTTTTCTGGCCGACTTTCTTTTTGGCCTTCTTCTTGCCGGCCCTTTTTTTTGTGCTACCGCCCTGCGGGAAGCCCATTTGCTTCCGCACCTGGCTGATCAGACTGTGGGACACATGGGTTCCCTGGGCCTCGAGTCCGCGGAACGCCTCGGCATTTGTCTGATCGGGATTCGCCAGCATGTACTCGCGAACTTTTTCCGTTCGGTTGACTCCCCCTTTTTTCGCCATCACCCGAAACCTTTCTTTCAAAGCGGTTGCTATTGTAGAACCTAAAATGAATGTCAATGACGAGTTTTACTGTTAAGAGGTTCTTCACTTCAAGTGTTCGAGTGCATGTCAACTTGATTATGTGCGGGAAGACTCATGGAGTTCGATATTCAGAAAGACGATCAGGCCGAGCCAGCTGCCTATGTGCCCATGATTGTCAAGTTCTCAACCGATCGGGTAGCATGCCGTATTGGAACATGCTAAAAATCATTAAACGCGGGGGAACTGGTTCGTGCAGCCACGATCGAAGGACATTTGGTCCCCTGGCCCGATCACCCGGCGGGAATGGCTCCGAATCGGCGGGCTCAGCCTGGGAGCACTCGCCGCAGGATTGCCGCCCAGTCTAACACAGCTCCTGGCTTCCGAATCCGAAATCAACAACGCTCCGTCGCGGGTGGACCGCGATTTCTCGGTGATCCTCTTCTGGGCGGCTATAAGACCCTGACGACCGGCAAAATCTATCATGGCTCGCGTGTGGACGAGGCATCGTTCGAGACGGTTGGCCCTCGTCCGGGCCAGCGACAGAAGATCGATCAGCGGTTGGTGAAGATTGAAGGAACGCGGAGCGGATTGTGGGACTATGGCCCGCAAACCGTTGAAAAAAATGCACAGTTCCTGTTTATGATCGTCCTCCCATCTCGGGTATCCTGATGTGGGAGTCATCATGAATGCGGAAAGCGACAACTTGGACGATCTGCTGGTCCAGGCGAAGGCCGGCGAAGAGGCGGCTCTGGCGGAGTTGTTCGACCGGTATCGAAAGCGTCTCCGGCAGATGGTCCGATTGCGTCTGGACCGCAGGCTCCAAGGCCGGGTCGATCCGTCCGATGTCCTGCAAGACGCTTATCTGGATGCCAGCCGCAGGTTGCCGTCTTTTTCGGAGAAGGAGAACCTGCCGTTTTTCCTTTGGCTGCGCCTGGTCGTGGGCCAGAAGCTGACGGATTTGCATCGGCATCATCTCGGCGTGCAACAACGCGACGCCGGCCGCGACGTTTCGATCTATCGCGGCCCCATGCCGCAGGCGACCTCGTTTGCCTTGGCCGCCCAATTGCTTGGGAAAATGACCTCACCCAGCCGGGCCGCCATGCGGGCCGAGTCGAAGCTGCAAATCCAAGAGGCGCTCAATGCGATGGATCCGATTGACCGCGAGGTGCTGACGCTCCGGCATTTCGAGATGTTGACCAATGCGGAGGCGGCGAAAGTGCTGGAAATCTCCCAAGCCGCGGCAAGCAATCGCTACGTGCGGGCGCTCAAGCGGATGAAGGAAATCCTGGAGGAAGCCCGCGGGGAAACCCATTGACCGATCCACGAACCATTCCTGTGAGGCAAGCGATGACCGAATCCGAAATTCGCAATCCGGTGGAAATGCTGGCGGACGAGTTTGTGGAACGATTCCGGCGGGGAGAACGGCCGGCTCTCTCCGAGTACACGAAACAGCATCCCGAATGGGCGAATGAGATTCGGGAGTTGTTTCCGCTTCTGGTCGAAATGGAGGATGTGCGATCGTTTGACGACTCATCGCCGCCTGGGTTGGCTGAGTTGCGAAATCCGGAACTCAAGCAACTCGGAGACTTTCGCATCCTTCGTGAAATTGGGCGTGGCGGAATGGGCATCGTCTACGAGGCGGAACAAGTCTCGCTGGGCCGGCACGTCGCCCTCAAAGTACTGCCCCAGCAAATGCTGCTCGACGAGCAGCATCGCCGGCGATTCGATCGCGAAGTGAAATCCGCAGCCCGGCTGCATCATACGAACATCGTTCCGGTGTTTGGCGTCGGGGAACAGGACGGCGTGCACTATTACATCATGCAGTTTATTCAGGGGCTGGGGTTGGACCAGGTCATTGAAGAGCTCCTGCAATTGCAGTCCGATTCCGCCGAACAGAAAAACCTCCCGCCGACGGCCGAACTGAAGATTGAGCGGAGGCGGGACGTGTCGGTGGAAATGGTGTCCCGTTCGTTGATGAGCGGACAACTGGCCCCGACCGTGTTGGGCGAAGCGGTGTCCGGCGGCCATTCCGGCGTGACGTTGGAAACGGCGGTTCCGGCAAGTCTCCCGGCCGAGAAATCCCCTTCGACGGTGGAACGGCTGTCGGATACGTTCCAGATTTCCGATTCCTCAGCCAGTCTTCCCTTGCTTGGAACGACACGGGCGCCGGAATCGTCGGGCGACCGCCGACACGCGACGTATTGGCACAGCATCGCCCGCGTCGGCCGGCAAGTGGCCGACGCCTTGGAATATGCGCATGAGCAGGGAATCTTGCACCGGGACATCAAGCCCTCAAACCTGCTCTTGGATTTGAAAGGTACGGTGTGGGTCACGGATTTCGGCCTCGCCAAAGCCGCCGACCAACAAGACATCACCCACACCGGAGACATTCTCGGAACACTGCGCTACATGCCGCCTGAAGCTTTTGAAGGAAAAACCGATGTTCGCAGCGATGTGTATTCCTTAGGACTGACGCTTTACGAACTCCTGGCCATGCGTCCGGCGTTTGGCGAAAAGGACCGGCACAAATTGATTTCGCAGGTCACAAGCTCTGAGCCCCAACGCTTGGAGCATATCAACTCGGCCATTCCGCGCGACCTGGCGACGATCGTGCAAAAAGCCATTGATCTCGATCCCAATCGCCGTTACCAAACCGCCGGGGAACTGGGGGCCGATCTTGAGCGATTCCTGGCGGATGAACCGATTCGGGCGCACGGCTTTCGCGCGTGGAGCGGCTGACGCGCTGGTCCCGGAGAAATCCGGCGATCGCATCCCTCTGCGGATTGATTGCCGCCCTCTTGTTGGCGGTGACGTTCGGATCCGTGCTGGCCGCCACGGAATACCGCGAGGTGGCGGCCGATCGGGAAACCGCTCTGGGAGATGCCGTCGATGCCCAAGCACGCGCTGAAGATGCGCGGGATGTCGCCGAGAAGGCCCGGCGCGAGGAACAGCGGCTGCGCAAGGAAGCGGACCGTTTGGCCGACGAGCGCCGGCAGGATCTCTATGCCAGTGAAATCCAGCTCGCGCAGCGCGAGTTCCAGGCGGCCAACATCGAGCGGGTGCTCGAGCTTTTGAATCATCACGTTCCGACCCAAGGTCAGACGGATCTGCGGGGATTCGAGTGGTATTACCTCTGGCAGCTTTGCCATAGCGAGCGGCAAGTGCTGGCCTTGGCCGACACCGTCCGGGCGGTGGCGTTTTCGCCCGACGGCCGGCAGTTGGCGACCGCGGGCGGCGCGGGGGGCGGGGTGACTCTGTGGGAGGTCGCCACCGGAAAACCCGAACGCTCGCTCCGCTCGGGATTCCACGAGGTCTGGTCGCTCGACTACTCGCCCGACGGAAATTGTCTGGCGATCGGCGGACAGGGCGAAGGAAATCTGGCGCGGGCCGTCGTGATGGATCCGGCTAATGCGAAATTGCTTTCGGCGTTGGAACCATCAACCGCAATGCCCGAGACCGTCATGGCGGTCGCATTTTCGCCGGATGGAAAAACCGTGGCGACCGGCACGGCGAGGTATGAAGGAGAGGGCGGCACGCCTCTGACTCGGCTGATTTGGATTTCGGGCCTAAAGCGTTTCGGGGAAGTCGTCTTGTGGGATGCGATAAACGGCAACCGTGTGCGGACATTAAGCGGATCGAGCGGCGGGATTCTCTCGCTGGATTTTTCTCCCGATGGAGAACGGCTGGCCGCCGGCGGTTGGGACGCCGTGCTGCGGACCTGGGACGTCGCAAGCGGTGCTCAAAAGCAAACTTCGCGTCGCCACACCGGCCCGGTCTGGTCGGTGAAGTTCGCCCCGGACGGCAAACGTCTCGCGACCGGCGCGGGCAAATGGGACGGACCGGCTGAGATCCTCCTTTGGGATGCTGCGGAGCTTCATCTCCAAAATCGGCTGCGGGGCCATCGTGTGGGCGTCACCGCGGTGGCCTTTTCGCCCACCGGCGATCGATTGGCATCGGCCAGTTGGGACCGGCAAGTCAAACTCTGGGACCTGAAGCAAGTCACTGAAATCCACTCGTTCCTGGGACATGAAAGTTATGTGGTTGCCCTCGATTTTTCGCGGGACGGCGAACTTCTCGCCACCGGAAGTTGGGACCGGACCGCGCGGTTGTGGTACGTCGATGGCCGATTGACCGAAACGACGATTTCCGGCACGGGCGCCAACGTCTATTCCTTGTCCTTCTCACCGGATAGCCGCCGGATCGCGGCGAG
Source organism: uncultured Planctomycetaceae bacterium (assembly GCA_963815195.1). Taxonomy (GTDB): domain Bacteria; phylum Planctomycetota; class Planctomycetia; order Planctomycetales; family Planctomycetaceae; genus CAWAVN01. The sequence continues at coordinate 49,341 of CAWFGE010000019.1, read as the reverse complement.
CTCGCCCGGAGCGGCCATCATCGATGTGCCGACGGGCGAAGAACTCGCCAGGTACCCGGTGCTCGGGCCGGACGCGTTGGCGGCGTATTCGCCCGATGGCACGAAGCTGGCCACCATTGCCTGGGGCGGTCAGCTCGTCCTCCGCGACGCGGTGACGGGAAAGGTTTTGCACACGATCCAGGCTCATTATGACGCCGTGTGGTCGCTGGCGTTTTCACCCAATTCACGGATTGTGGCGACCGGCAGCCACGACAATACGGTGCGACTCTGGGATGTGGAAACCGGCAACGAAATGAAGCGGTTCGAAGGCTCCGGGAGGACCATTCGGGCCTTGGCCTTTTCGCCCGACGGCAAGTGGTTGGCCGGTTGCTGCCATCGCGAAGGCCCGCCTGCCACGGATTTGCGAGTCTGGGACCTCGCCACCGGCCGATTGGTCGCGCACCTCGAATCCGGGAAAGATGGTTTTCATACGGAAAACGTGGAAGACGTGGCGTTCACGCCGGATGCGAAATTCGCCGTCACCGCCGGCCACGACCGCACAGCCCGCATCTGGGCCACGGCGGATTGGAAACTTCAGGCCGTTCTGAAAGGACATCAGGAGGTGATCTACGGGCTTGACATCTCGCCCGATGGCCGAACATTGGCCACAGCCAGTTGGGACGGCACCGTCAAATTGTGGAGTTTGAAAAGCCGTCAGCTTCTGCTGACGTTGGGTGGGCATACCGGCGTCGTTTACTCCGTGACTTTTTCGCACGACGGGCGAACGCTGGCGGCGGGCAGCGGCCTGCGGTCCGCCAATCGCGTAGGCCGGCAACTGAAACTCTGGCACGCGGCCAGCCGCGAATTGGTTCAGGCCCAGTCCAAAACCGCCGCGGCACAAGGGAATCTCCTCCGCAAGGAGTTTCAACCCACCACGAAGTATGTGCGCTCGATGTCCTTTGCACCGGACGGGCAGTCCATTGCCGGGGCCACGGGTTCGGCACAGATCTCGATATGGGACGTGACGAACGGCAACACGCGGCTCGAACTCCCGCCCACCGGCCAAGGGGCAACGGTCGCCTTTTCGCCGGATGGGAAACAAATCGCCGTTGCCAGCCGCGAGCAAACGATCCGAGTTTACGATGCGGCAAACGGGGCCGAACTCATTGCGTTGGCTCCGCTGGAAGGCGGCGTGGAATGCATCCGATATTCTCCCGATGGCCGTTGGCTCGCGGGCGGCGGGGCCGGAAAGAAACTGGTCCTGTGGAACGCGAAGACCGGCGAACTCGCGAAGACTCTTGAGGGGCATACCAGCGTCATCAGTAGCGTGGCGTTTTCGCCAGACGGGATTCGCTTAGCCAGCGGCAGTTGGGACAACACCGTGCGACTATGGAATCTCGAAACCGGAGCGTGCGAGCAGACTTTGGCAGGTCATAAGTGGGGACTGACCGCTGTGGCTTTTTCTCCGGACGGCCGGCGGATTGCCGGGGCGGGAGGTTTTGGAGACCCTGTCATCCGCGTCTGGGATGCGGAAACCGGCCGGGAAATCGCGATGTTGGCCGGTCATGCCGACGAGATTGTTGACATCGCGTTCCTTGCCGATGGGGACAAACTGATTTCGGGGGGAATGGATCGCACAGTCCGCCTCTGGCAAATCTCAAACCCGGAACAGAGCAAATTCGTGGTCACCTCGGACAACGCGCTGTCGTGCATGTGTCTTTCGGCCGACGGACGCGTTCTGGCCACCGTGGATCAAAACGGGTTTGTGCGCGTTTGGGACACAATTCAACTCCAGAAGCTCGCCCCGAACCACCTCACGTCTGGGCGTCCGCAGATGGGAAGACCGGAACCGTAGCAGTGGACACCACGCAACTTTAGCGACAACCTGAAGCCACTTGCGCAGTCTGATCTGATCTGATATTTGTGTTCTGCCACCTTCAATCCCCGCCACGGCCACGCCTGCCTGGAGGAACTGCTCGTGCATCCATTTCTCATGGCTGTCGGGATAGGCCGGCAGGGTGGGGGCGTACAGAATCCACGGCTGCGGGTCTTGTCGCTTATCCGGGGGCGGCAGCAACATGAACGCCGGGCGGCCCTCGACGAGGAACGACTCACCGGGAAGAATCAGCGTTTTGACCGGCGGTGTCGGCGGTTCTTCCGTATCAGAAAACAAGCCGTGAAATCCCAGCCCCAGCACGGCAACCGCGTAGCACACGCTCTTGAGAATTGGATTCATAGGGGTGACAAGCTTTCTATCACAGTTTGGTAGGGAGTCCGCCGGTTCAAGCAAGCTCCCTCTTAGAAAGGCATCGCCCCGCGGCCTCAAACCAACTCGCGAATCACATCATGCCGCTCGACGAGGTATTGGGGGCGTCCATTGTGGTCGGGAATTGTCGTTTGGGCGACATCAATCCCGAGATTGTGATAAACCGTGGCGAACACGTCTTGCATCGGAACGGGCCGAGTTGCGGCCTCTTCCGCCAGGCGGTTTGTCGAGCCGATGACCTGACCGGTCGTCATGCCTCCGCCCGCCATGAGGGCCGCATGGACTCGCGGCCAATGGTCCCGCCCCGCCCGTTCGTTGATTTTAGGCGTTCGTCCAAATTCGCCCCACACCAGCACTGTCACATCTCGATCGAGACCGCGCTCGTGCAGATCTTCGACCAGGGCCGCCACGCCCTGATCCAACAGCGGAACAACTTTGCGGGCACTGCCGAAATTGTTGCCGTGCCAGTCGAAATGCGCGAAGCTGCACGTCACGCAGCGCACGCCGGCTTCCACCAGCCGCCGGGCTTGCAGGAAGGGGGACATCAGCGCCTGATAGCCCTTTTCGAGCGAATATCCGAGCACATTCGGATCGTCCTGCCCATAACGAGCGCGGACTTCCGGGTCCTCCTGTTCCAGATCGAGGGCTTTGACCAGCTTGGATGAGCTGAGCACGCCCAAGGCCTGCTCGGTGAAGGTGTCGTAAACGCCGGAGTCCAACCGCGCGTCCGCCACGCGGCGAAAGCGGTCCAGTTCGGCCAAAAGGGAAGCGCGGCGGTCGAGCCTTGCGGTTCCATCCCGGCTGACCTGCATGTTCTTCATCGACTCCCCATCCGCGCGGAACGGCGCATGAGCCATTCCGAGAAACCCCGGACCTTTGACGTTCCACGGATCGTGGGCCATTTTCTGCGACAGGTCCATGTAAGGCGGCACGGACGGATCGACCGGCCCAAAGAGCTTGGACAACGATGAGCCCATCGCAGGCCAGCCCCCTTGCGGCTGCCTGCCCGCGAAGTGATGCCCGGTGCAGCACTCGAACGAATCGTGCCGGCCCTCGGCCCCCACGAGCGAGCGGATGATCGCGAACTTGTCCATCCGGCTCGCGACGCGGGGCATGAGTTCGCTGATCTGAATGCCCGGGACGCTCGTGGCAATCGGGTCGAACTCGCCGCGGACTTCTTGCGGAGCGTTCGGCTTGAGATCGAGCATGTCCTGATGGGGCGGTCCGCCCGCCAGGAAAATCATAATCACGGCTTTGTGCGGCGAAGCGCTGCCTTGCCGATCCTCCGCGGCGAGGATCTGCGGCAATGCCAGTCCCCCCATCGCCAAGCCGCCGATCTGCAAAAAGGACCGCCGCGGCAGCCCATCACAAAGCCGAACCGAATTGCCTTCGATCTTCAGCATCTGATAACTCCTCAAAAACCCCAAAACATCGCGACTGCAGGATAACCGATCCCGGCGGTATTTTGAAATGTATCTGGATGGGGCGGGCAAGCCAGCAGTCGTCCTTGTGCCCGCGATCGGGTTGCCGAAGCTCAAGCGAATGGACCATCGGCCGCTCGCCTAGCGGATTTGTTTGGGCGGGTTTTGGCCTTTGGGAATCCGCGTCGTGTATTTTCGGTCTTTCATGCGGGTTTGCCAATCGTGTTTGGCGGCGGCGACGGTTTCGGGGGATTCCAAAAGTTTAATCGCCGTCGCCGCGATGACTTTGGACGCGTACACGATCCCTTTCTCTCCGATGGGCGAGGCGATGCAGGCCACATTTTGCCAACTGTGGCCGGGGCTGTCCGCCATGAAGCACGCCGTCCGCAGTCCGCCGGTGGGCACGTACCAACTGATGTCGCCCACGTCGGTCGAGCCTTTGCTGGGACTGTTGGACTCCGCAACGGTTTTCACGGTTTCATCGATCGCCAGCGGGAACTTGGTCCCGAATTGCTCGATCAACGGCTCCTGCAATCGGCGGGCGAAGGCGCGGTCTTCTTCGGTGAACTTGGGCGGGCCGACGGCTTTGAGGTTTTGATAGAACAACTCCGAGAGCACCTGGTTGGAAATGATCTCGTGGCAGTCGGTGTCGATTTGGACGGACATCTTCGTGTGCGTCATGAGGGCCGCCCCTTTGGCGATGTCGTTGATCCAATCGTAATAGCGTTCCACGTCTTCATGCGCGTCGGCCCGCACAAAGTACCAGACGGTGGCCTCGGCGGGGACGACGTTCGGAGCCCCGCCGCCGTTGGTGATCACATAATGAAACCGGGCATCCTCCTTGACGTGCTCCCGCATGTAGTTGACGCCCACGTTCATGAGTTCCACCGCATCGAGCGCGCTGCGGCCGCTTTCCGGACTGCCCGCGGCATGGGCGGAAAGGCCTTTGAACGTGAACTTCGCGGAGATGAGCGCCTTGGAACTGCCGGCCCAGGGCTGGTTTTTTGTCGCGGGATGCCAGTGCAGGCACACGTCGAGATCGTTAAACACGCCGGCGAGGGTCATATAGACTTTGCCGATGACGGTTTCCTCGGCGGGCGTTCCATAGAGCCTGAGTGTGCCGGGGAGCTTTTGCTTTTCCATCACGTCCCGCACGGCTAGGGCGGCCCCCAAGGCGCCCGAACCCAAGCCACTGTGCCCGCAGGCGTGGCCCGGTTCGTCGGCTTTCAAGGGATCGCGGACGGGCGAAACTTTTTGGGACATCCCGGGCAGGGCGTCGTACTCGGCGAGAATCCCGATCACCGGTTTTCCGGAGCCGTATTCCGCGACAAACGCCGTGGGCATGCCCGCAAGTCCGGATTTCACCTCAAACCCCGCCGCTTTCAGTTGGGACATCAAGAGTTCGGACGATTGGCGTTCCTGAAGCCCCAACTCGGCGTGCTCCCAGATTCTCCGATTTGTGTCGAGGATTTGGGATTTGTGCTGTTCGACGGACTCGACCGCCGCCTGTTGAGCCGGGCTGAGTTGTTCACCAACCTCCGCCTTCGCAGCGAGGGAAAGCCAAGGGCCGAGGAGCATCGAGCAGACAAAAATCCAGAAATTTGCACTAGACATAAGGCACCTCACAGCAGTTTTCGTGGGAAAAAAACACGGAATTGGAGCGTTCCCGGAAAAAAGTTCGGGTTATTCCGTCGGACGAAGCGGCTATAATTCACTCCGGCGGAGAACAGGAAATCTCGCGATTTTCTCCGAAAAGTTCCCTTGCATCGTGCGGTTTCTGGTGCCCGGATGCAACTCTCCCAGGCGGAAAAACTGGAGGAACATTTTCGATTGTCTCTCGACCTTCCCGCCAGAGTCGATATACTTCGAGGCTTGGGAAAGGGAGTTTTTTGCGCTTCCCTGAGCCTGTGCGCTCGCCTTCGCAACATCAACGGGATGGAATTCCATGGCAGCCAAACAAAAGACCGCGCACCAAAAACTGACGGAACTGGCCAGCAATCTGTGGTGGAGCTGGCAGCCCGAGGTCACCGAGATTTTTCGATCCATCGATCCCACCCGCTGGTCGGTCTTGGCCCATAACCCGGTGCAGCTTCTGGAAGAATATCCGCCGGACAAGCTCGAAGAGCGGGTGCGGGAACTGGTGATTCATTCGCGGATCAACCGCGCCTACCGCCGCTGGCGGGAATATATGGAATCCACCGACAGTTGGGGCACGACCCACGCGGGGATTTTGGGCCAGCGGCCGGCCGCGTATTTCTCGGCCGAGTTCGGGCTGCACGAGTCGCTGCCGATTTATTCGGGCGGCCTGGGCGTCCTGGCGGGCGACCATCTGAAAAGCGCCTCGGATTTGGGCGTGCCCCTCGTGGGCATTGGTTTATTCTATGACGAGGGATATTTCTCCCAGCAGATCGATAAAGACGGCTGGCAGCAGCAATCCTACACCGAAGTGGACACCGCCCGCCTGCCGATGCATCCGGCCCTCGATCCCAAAGGCGAGCCGGTGATGGTCTCCGTCCACACGCGAAACCAATCGATCTTTGCCCGCGTGTGGCAAGTCAACGTGGGGCGGATTCGCCTCTATTTGCTGGACACCGACGTGCCCGAGAACCCCGAGGAAGACCGCCGGCTCACGGCCCGGCTCTACGGCGGCGACCACCGCACGCGGATTCGGCAGGAAATCATCCTGGGCATCGGCGGCGTGCGGGCGCTCGCGGCCCTCGGCATTCAGCCCAGCGTGTACCACATGAACGAAGGGCACTCCGCGTTTGCTCCGCTGGAAGTCGTCCGCATGCGGATGCACGAAGACGGCCTGTCCTTCGATGAGGCCCTTCGCGACACCGCCGCCGCCGGGGTCTTTACCACCCACACGCCCGTCCCGGCCGGCCACGACCGCTTCACCGCGGATCTCATCGAAGAGCACGTCGGGCCGCTCGCGGATCAATTGGGCCTCAATCACGAGGGCCTTATGGGACTGGGCCGCGTCGATCCGCAGAACCCCGAAGAAACGTTTTGCATGACGGTGCTCGCGTTCAAGCTCAGCCGGCGGGCGAACGCGGTCTCCAGTCTGCACGGCGTCGTCAGCCGGCGGATGTGGGCCAGCCTGTGGCCTTGGCGGAGCGAGGAAGAAATCCCGATCGGGCACATCACCAACGGCGTGCACGTTCCGTCGTGGCTCGCCGGCCAGATGCGCGACATCTACGACCGCATGCTGCCGGGCGAGTGGTTTCTCCGCACCGGCGAACCGGAAGTCTGGGCGGGCTTTCAAGCCGTCACCCCCGCCGAGTTGTGGGAAACCCACCAATCGCTCAAAAACCGGCTCATCAACTACGCCCGCCGGCGACTCGTCAAGCAGGCCCAGCGCCGCGGCGACAGCGACGCCCGGATCGCGGAACTCTCCGAAGCTCTCGACCCGCATTACCTGACCATCGGCTTTGCTCGCCGGTTTGCTCCGTACAAACGCGCGGACCTGATCGCCAAGGACGTCGACTTTCTGGGCCAGATCATCAACGATTCCAAACGCCCCGTGCAATTCGTGTTCGCCGGGAAAGCCCACCCCGCCGACGAGAACGGCAAACGGATCGTGCAGCGGATCTACAAGATGACCGAAAATCCCCAGTTCAAAGGCCGGATCGTGCTCTTGGAAGATTACGACATCAACCTCGGCCGGCACCTGGTCCAAGGCGTCGATGTGTGGCTCAACAATCCTCGCCGGCCGTTGGAAGCTTCGGGAACCAGTGGCCAGAAAGTCGTTTTGAACGGCGGACTCAACTGCTCGGTCCTGGACGGTTGGTGGGCCGAAGCCTACGACGGCAAGAACGGTTTTGCCATCGGCACCGGCCGGACCCATTCGAGTGTGGAAATCCAGGATGAGCGGGACGGCCAGTTCCTGATGGACGTGCTCAAGAACGAAGTCATTCCGCTGTTCTACGTCCGCGACGCCGACGACTTGCCGCAGGAGTGGATCTTCCGCATGAAGCACGCCGTCCGCTCGTTGGGCTGGCGGTTCAACGCGGACCGCATGGTGATGGACTACGTCCGCCACACCTACGTCCCCGCCGCCGGCGGCCTGTCCTGCGACCTCAAGAGCGTGCCTTGATCGGCTGTTGGTTTTCCTGGGGGTTAAAGAATTAAGGTTCTTCCGGGGAATGAGGGGCAACGACGACGGTCTTTCACCTCCCCAAAGGGCCCAAAGGGGAGGTGAAATCCATCATTCCATTCATTGATCATCACACAAAAAGATCATCCACGTCTACCCCCCGATTCGCCGGAAGAGCCAGAATCGCAGGGCGATAGACCCGGTGTTTTAGCATTCCGGCGTGAGGCCCAGTTCGCCGGCGATCCCCTGCATGGCGGCGATGCAAAACTCGATGTGCTCGTTCAACTCCATGCCGAAATCCTCCGCCCCGCGGCACGATGTCGTCGCGATGGACGGCGGCCGCGAAGGTCAGCGCCTTCATTTTCTTCCGCACGCTCTTCGCCGTCAGCCCTTCAAGCCGGGTGGGACGCACCAACGCGCACGCCATGATGAATCCGCAAAGCTCGTCGCAAGCATAAAGCCCCTTGTCCAACCGCGACACCCGCGGGCAGTCGGGCAGGTAGTCGGCGTGCGATTTGATGGCATAGATGATCTCGTCCGAATAGCCGCGCTCTTTGAGGATCGCCGATCCTTTGAGCGGATGGTCCGGCGGATCAGGCCAGCGCTCGTAATCGAAATCATGGAGCAGCCCCACCGCGCCCCATTTCTCCTCATCCTCGCCCAACTTCCGCGCATAAGCCCGCATCGCGGACTCCACCGCCAGCATGTGCTTTCGCAAGCTGTCGCTGTTCGTGTATTCCCGCATCAAGGCCAAATCGTCGGCGCGGCTCACGTGGGACTCCCGGGTTTCTCTGCGATGGTTGATGAGGACCGATGGAGGATCGCATTTCAATGCGGCGTTTCTGCTCTATCCTCTATCTTCCCTCATCCATCTTCAACTCCATCGGCGAGAAAATCTCGCGGAGACCGATCAGTCCTGTGAGGGAAAAGTCATGTACGAGGGCGGCACATGGTCGGTGAGCCAGACGCCGTTCGCGGAGAGATAAAACACGAGGCCGTCGGCGTGCATTTGGCCGCTGGCGATTTGCAGAATCACCGGGCGGCCACGGCGGGAGCCGACTTTGGTCGCGGTGGCCTCGTCGGGCGAAAGATGCACGTAATGCCGCTGCCCTTTCCTTAAACCTTGCCGGCGAATGCTGTCCAAGAACTTTCCCACGGTGCCGTGATACAGCACCTCCGGCGGAACGGCCGGTTCGAGGGCCAAGTCCACCGTCACTGAATGACCCTGGTTGGCCCGAATCTGTGTGCCGTCGTCGCTGAAGGCGAATCGCTGTTTGTCGGAATCCGCCGCCACCTGCCGGAGTTCCGCCTCGGAGAACAGCGTTCCGTGGCGCTGGGCTTTGGTGATTAACGCGTCCACCGGCGTCCAACCCTGGGCATCGAGTTGAATGCCGATCCATTCCGGCTGATGCCGCAAGACGAGGCTCAAAAACTTGCTGATGTGTTTTTGCCGTTTGGGGTCCATTGTTCCGTCGTTTTTGTAGGTGAGGATTTCTTAATCCCTGATACGACGGAGGGGCGGCGAGTTTTCACAAAAATGAGCGGCAAGGTGCTAGCCGCGGGCCTGGAGTTTTGTGGGGATTTCCCTTCATCGACTCAGGCCGGAGGCTAGCGCCTTCCGCTCACATTCAAAGGCCGGAGGCTGACGCCTTCCGCTCACATTCAAAGACTCAGGGCGGAGGCTAGCGCCTTCCGCTCACATTCAAAGGCCGGAGGCTAGCGCCTTCCGCTCACATTCAAAGGCCGGAGGCTAGCGCCTTCCGCTCACATTCAAAGGCCGGAGGCTAGCGCCTTCCGCTCACATTCAAAGGCCGGAGGCTAGCCGCCTTCCGCTCACATTCAAAGGCCGGAGGCTAGCGCCTTCCGCTCACATTCAAAGGCCGGAGGCTAGCGCCTTCCGCTCACATTCAAAGGCCGGAGGCTGGACGCGCCGCTACGAAACGGGGTCTCTAAAACGAGACAGAACCCGATGCCCGCATCAAAGGGGCATCGGGTTCTGCTTGTGTCTCGTGATGGATCGATTGTTGACCGGCTGATTTCAGGGTTGCTGAATCAAACCGGACGCAAGAAAAGAGACGATCCTACGAGTCGGTGGTTGCCTCGAGGACAACCCGCCGGCTGTCTGGTTAGGCGGAACCACCTCGTTGTTGGCTACTACAGTCGTATTCCACTTGACCACCTCCTTTCTTGGTTAAAACGCCCTGCTTCGACCGGCTCACCAATCCGGCCTCCTGACAGGCTGACAACCTTCGTGCCGCGTCAGCACGAAAACGACTTCCCAATAATCGCAGAAAGTTGACCAAAGGCAAGCCCAATTTTCGGCCTTTTCGATTTTTTCGGGAAGGGGGATTTGTTCCGTTCCGTCGGGCCGCATTATCGCGGCAAAAAGGGAAACAGCCGCCAGCGTTCGTCCGCGGTCAAGGGCGATCCGTATTCGCAGGGCTCGAAGGCCTGGATGTATCGCACCGCCGGGCCGCGCTCGGGGCCGTAGGTCGACATCAACAGCTCCCGATATTTGTCCGCGTAATGCGCGATGCGGCTGCGAAAATGCTTGCCCAGCCAATCCCGGCGGGCGGCGGGATCGTCCGGCGGAGGCTCCGGGAAGAATTTGTTGTAAGGCAGCCATTCGTAGAACTGCGACTTGTGGCAGTCGAGCATGTCGACCACCTTTTCGATCACCGGCTCGATGTCCACTGCGACCGTCGGCGAAAACGGATAAGGCCTTTGGAAATTATCCATCATGTAGCAGATCACCGGGTTCTTTCGCAGCGCGGGAACCTCCGGCACCACGGGCGGAACCGTGACCATGTAGGCCGCGTCGCAGACCAAAAGCGACGTGTAGCGGTGATCGGGATGATAATCGTTGGGCCGATGCGTCAGCACGAGATCGGGACCGTATTCGCGGATCAGCCCGATCAGTTGTTTGCGGTTTTCCAGCGAAGGCGTGAGGGCCCCGTCGGGGTTGTCGAGCACGTCATAACGAATGCCGAGGACCTTCCCCGCGTTGGCGGCTTCCTGCCGGCGGATGTCGGCGAGTTCTTTCCCGGATTTTTGATGATGCCCCGACTCGCCGTTGGTCATGCTCACAAACCGCACCTCGTGCCCGGACTGTTTCCAAAGCGCCGCCGCGCCCCCGGCGGTCAAATCGCAATCATCGGGGTGGGCGCCGATCGCCAGGATTCTTAAGGGTTGCTCGCTCATGCGGGGGTCTCTCCGGAGGGAAATTCGCAGATCAAAAAGTGTCCAAAAGCCGATACCGCGGGGACCCGTTGCGCAAACCTTGACGGAAAAATCGCTCTAAGCACAGGCCCTCACACCCTTTTTAGCGGCGTTGCGTTGATTTCTCCACCATACCCGCGACAATGGCAGTGTTCGCGGCGAAAACTTAGTGTAAAATTCACGCGAAGCCCCGGGAATGGGAAGGCCAGGAGTTTTCAGATCAGCCGGAACGCCTAGCGTCCGGTTATCGCAAAAACCGGGGCTAGCGCCCTGCGGCTGATTTTTTTATAGGCGATCCGAGCCGCGTGAGCGGCCGGGTGAGAGGAGCGGATCATGGCGACTGATTTTTTGACCCTCGACACCGCGGAAGATCCGTTGGCCCTCATGGATGAAATCGAGGCCCTCAAAAAGGAAAAGGACGCCACCATTCTGGCGCATTATTACGTGGATGGCGAGATTCAGGACATCGCCGATTTTGCCGGCGACAGCTTGCAGCTCGCCCGCGATGCGACCCGCGTGACGACGAGCACGATCGTGTTCAGCGGCGTGCATTTTATGGCGGAGTCGGCGAAGATTTTGAACCCCGAAAAACGCGTGCTTCTGCCGGATTTGCTCGCCGGCTGCTCCCTCGCGGAAAGCTGCCCGTATGACAAGTTGGCGAGCTACCAGGCCGCGCTGCGGGACCAGAGGCGGGACTTTCTGACGGTCGCTTACATCAACACCTCCGCCGCGGTCAAAAGCCTGTGCGATTGGATCGTCACCAGCGGCAACGCCCGCGAGATTATCGAACAACTTCCAGAAGGCAAGGAAATCTTGTTCGTGCCGGATCGGCACCTCGGGCGGTATTTGATGGAGGTCACCGGCCGGGACATGATTTTGTGGCCCGGTTCTTGCATGGTGCATGAGGTCTTCAGCATTCAGGACTTGAACCGGGCGAAACGGAACCATCCCGGCAGCCAGGTGATTTCGCATCCCGAATGCCCGCAGAACATTTTGGAAATCAGCGATTTTATCGGCGGGACCGAGAAGATGCGGCGGTACGTCGCGTCGGTTTCCGAACCTTCGACGTTCCTTGTCGCCACGGAAGCGAACATGATCCACGCCTTGGAAAAAGCGGCTCCGCAGCACAGCTTCGTGCCGGTGCCGGGCATCATGGCGTCGACCGGCGAGACCTGCGCCTGCAACCGCTGCCCGCACATGGCCCGGAACACGTTGACCAAAGTCCGCGACTGTTTGAAACAGGAAAATCCGGAGATTCCGTGGCAACCGTATTTTGAGAAAGCTCGCGATGTTCTGACCCGAAGTTTGCTCTAAGTTTTGTCATTTTTACATCAGGTGACGTAAACTTACTTGCCAGGATCGGCAAGCCGTTTCGGTCAGCCGGACGACCGTCTTCGGCCCCTCGGAGGCGATCATGTGGACCCGTCCCCAATCAAAACGACCGATGGATCGGTGCGGATCGTTACTGGTTCGCGCCGTTCTCGGCATGGGGATTGCGCTGTCCGCTGGGTCCGTGTTTGCTCAAACGCCTGCTGGCAATGGGCCGGAATTCCCGGCGGTCGAGTCGGCTCCGCAAGCATTGCCGGGGGCTGAGTATTGGATCGCCAGCAGCCGGGCGTGTTGTCAGCGTCAGCAAACCCGCTGCCCGCGGGGCACCTTGAATTACTTCGCCGCCGATGCGGCCAACCGCTTGACCCGAATCGCCGAACCCGCGTTTCTGGCGTCGCTCAATTTTAATGTGCCGGTTTGCTTTGTGATTCACGGCGACCGGACGTCCTTTCGCGATGTGCACCGCGTGGCCCCTGAGATTGTGAAATGGATTCGCGCCAGCTCGAAGGGCCTGCCGGTGCAGGTTGTGTTCTACACCTGGCCGAGCGACGACGAGCAGACGCCGCTGCCCCCGATCAGCATCACCGCGCGGGGCGAGCGGGCGGAGTTCAACGGCTGCTACCTGGCCAAACTCGTTTCGCAATTTCCCGCCAACGCCCGGGTGAGTTTTTTCGGCTACAGCTTCGGAGCCCGCGTGGTCGCCTCGACCTTGCATCTGCTCGCGGGCGGCGCGGTGCCCGGCTGCAACTTTCGTTGCCCAGCCGTCGAGACGCGGTCGTACCGGGCGGTGCTCGTCGCGGCGGCGATGGATCGCAACTGGCTCAACCCCGGCGAGCGCTACGGGCAGGCTTTGTGGGTGACCGAATGGCTGCTCAACATGCGAAACCAGTCCGACTTTGCGCTCAATCTCTATCCCATCCGCACGTTCTACGGCAAGCAGGCGCTTGGCCGCGTCGGCTTTTCGCCCCGCGACCGCTTCTTGATGGGACCGCTCGCGTCGCGGCTCACGGAATGGGACGTGACCTGGGCCATCCGTACCGAGCACGCGTGGGTGTTTTATTATCACAACCGCGAGATTGGAAGCGTCGTCGCCCCGGCGTTGGTCTTCGCCGCCGGACAACAAACCGCACCGGGAGTGCAACTTGGTGAGAGTCGCTCAACCGATCGATCACGATCGCGGATCCTGCGGCATTCTGAACGATAAGAAGATTTGTTTCCTGCGCAAATCCTTAATGAGGATTGGCTACAAAATCTTTACGCCGAAGGCGTTACATCACAAAGCCCAGGGTAAGCGGCGCAGCCGCGCCACCCTGGGTTTCGGTTGGAAATCATCGGATTACGCCGAAGGCGTTATACAAAAGTGTTATGTAACGCCTTCGGCGTAAAGGGATTTTGTGATTCCGATTACCCAGGGTGTGCTGCGCGACCCTGGGCTTTGTTATGCAACCGCTACGCGGTAAAAAAAAACCACGTTGGGATTCACCGGCCGTTCATTTATTATGGATAAGATGAAATGCAGACTTCACCTGACGAACTTCCGCGTTACGATCCATTAAAAACCTATCAATGGAATTACGACCACGCGCCGGAGCCAGTCCATGTTCATGTTCCGCAGGTGCCGGGGGAGTGGACGTTTTGCGGCCGGCGGGTGGGTTCGCCGTTGGGGATGCCCGCGGGGCCGCTCTTAAATGGGAAATGGATTTTATATTACGCTTCGCTCGGGTTTGATGTCTTGACCTACAAGACGACGCGGAGCAGCCGGCGGGCGTGCTATCCGCTGCCCAATTTGCAGCCCGTGGTCACGGGGCAACTCCATGGGACCGAAGAAACCTTGCCGATGACGGACGAAACGACCGGCAGTTGGGCGGTGTCGTTCGGGATGCCTTCCGCGGAGCCGGACTCTTGGCGAAAAGATGTGGAATGGACGCGAAAGCGTCTCCCCAAGGAAAAGCTGCTCTCGGTGTCGGTCGTGGGGACGGTTCAGCCGGGTTGGACTTTGGAGCAGCTCGCCGAGGATTATGCCCAGTGTGCGAAGTGGGCGGCCGAGAGCGGGGCGGACTGTGTGGAGACGAATTTCTCCTGCCCGAACGTCGCCACCTGCGACGGGCAGCTTTATCAGAATCCCCGAGATGCCGCGGTGGTCGCGGGCATGGTTCGGGAAGCGATTCCGTCGGTTCCCTACATCGCGAAGATCGGCCATGTGGAAAACGCCGAGGCCGCGGACGATCTGCTCGATGCGCTGGCCCCCTTTGTCGATGCCCTGGCGATGACCAACAGCGTGGCGGCGACCGTTAAAGACCCGGCGACGAAAAATCTACTATTCGATGGCCAGAAGCGGGGCATCTGCGGCGAGGCGACCCGCGAAGCGTCCATTGCGCAAGCGGCCATATTTGCCCGATTGATTGCCGATCGCGGCCTTAAAACCCGCATCATCGGTGTGGGCGGGGCCAGGGCCGCGGAGCACGTCCGCGAATATCTGAAAGCCGGTGCCGAGTCGGTCCACATCGCCACGGCCGCGATGCTCGACCCCGCCGTGGGTTTGCGGATTCGTCAAGAGCTGGCTGCCGAACGGTAGGGAACCACGAAACAAACGAAAAACACGAAAGGGGGGGCTAGTCCCGCAACCAGCCGCGGCGCCAGAGGAAGTACAGAAAGCTGCCCGCGGTCAACAGCATCAGACCCAAGGCAAACGGGTAACCCAAATACCATTTCACCTCGGGCATGTTCCAAGGCGAGACGTTGGGGTCGAAATTCATTCCATAAAGCCCGGTGATGAAACTCAGCGGGATGAACATCGTGGCGATGATTGTGAGCACCTTCATGACTTCGTTCATCCGCCAACTCAATTGCGAGAAATGAAAGTCCCGCAGGTCGGAGCACATCTCGCGGTACATCTCGCTGACTTCGATCAATTGCACGGCGTGGTCGTAGCAGTCGCGAAGATACAGGCGGGTCTCCATCGTAATCAGCGGATGGTCGTCGCGGATCAAGGAATTGATGGCTTCCCGGTGCGGCCACAGCGATCGCCTTAGCAACAGCAAATCCCTCCGGACGCTGTGGATTTCCGTTATCAAATGCGAATCGGCCCGGGACAACACGCGTTCTTCCAGGCGGTCCACTTCTTCGCCGATGGCTTCGAGCACGGGGAAATACGCATCCAACGCGGCATCCACCAGGGAATACGCCAGATAATCCGGGCCTTGCTCGCGGACTTTCCCCCGGCCTCTTTTTAGCCGTTCGCGGACGGGGTCCCAGCAATCGCCAGGCTCCTCTTGAAAGGTCAACAGAAAGTTTTTCCCGATGAACAGGCTCACCTGCTCGTAATGCAGTTCCGCATTCGACGACGGCATGCGGACGACGAGAAACAGATGGTCGTGGTAGGATTCGAGCTTCGCCCGCTGATGCACGTTGACCACGTCCTCGACCGCCAGCGCGTGCAAGCCGAAGATGGCCGCGATGTGTTGGATGGTCTCGGCGTCGCCGAGCCTGTTGACATTGACCCAGGTGACGGGCGATTGGCCGACGAGCACTTCGATCTCGTCCGGGGATTCGAGAATCTTGTCGGAATATTGGTCGGGGCCGAATTGGATCGCCCGGATTTCCGTGGGTGGGGCATCCGGGAGGCTTTGAATCACCCCCGGTGCCGCGCCGGGCCGCGTTCGCCGAGTAAACGGCCGCGCGAACCGGATGTGCCGCTTGACGTCTCGCAACATACGAACCACTCCTCGCAGAAAAGAATCGAGAGCCTATGTCGTACTGTCGCGCCTGGCCGTCAATCTTGCAATCCCTTGGCCGCGCCCAACGGCCGGACGACGGCCGATTGCCGGCGGAGTTCGTTGCGAAGCCGGGCGAGTTCCTTTTGCTCTTTTTGGAGAACGATTCGCTCTGCTCGGATTTGGTCGGCGATCTGATCGAGTTCTTCCTGCCGGCGGTTGACGGCCAGGCGTTCCAGGTCGAAGTCCTCGAGCGCCGCCTCGAGCTGGTTCATGCGGTCTTCCAATTCCGCCTCGGCGGATTCCAGCGCGTTCCGCCGGGTCTTTACGAGGTCCGCTTCGGCGGCCAGCTCCAAGCGGTCGACGTGCACCCGTTCCGAGACGGCGTTCAGCTCCTGGCGGATCTCGACGAGTTGGTCGAGGTCCGCCTGGATGGACTCGCGCTGGGTCTCGAATTGCTCCGATTGCGATTCCGCTTGGACGCTGTGTTGCTCCCGCTCTGCCTCAAATGCGGCGCGGGACGCCTTGAGAGCCTCGGCCGCGGTTTGGAGTTCCGCTTCCCAACTTAAGAGTTCTTGGCGCTTGTGTTCGAGTTCCTGCCGATCCTGGCGGAGGGCGTTTTCTGCATCGGCGATCCGGATCAGCTCGGATTGGGCATCCCGTTCCGCCTGGGCGAGATTCTGAACGCGGCGATCCCAGTCCGCCCGGTCTTCCGAAAACGCTGCGACGCCGGCTTCGAGTTGACGGCGGATTTCGGTCAGCTCGTTTTCTTCGGTTTCGATCTCAGCGTTCCGGGCCTTGTGGCGGGCCGCTTCGTTTCGGCATTGTTCCTCGAACGCCTCGACCTGGGCTTCGTGTGACGCCCGCACATAGGCCAGGACGGATTGCTCGTCGGCGATCCGCTGACGTTCCTGTTTGAGTTCTTGGAACTGCCTGGCGGTTCGGGCGTCTTCCTGCTCGAACTCCCGCCGGCGATCCGACAACGTCCGCTGCTCGCTGAGAAGATCTTGTTGGACGCGGGATTGCTCCGCCGCCAGGCTTTCCATCACGGCTCGTTTGCGGTCGAGTTCCGCGAGTTTCTCTTCGGCCGCGCGAAGTTCCCGGCCAAGCGATGCCTGGCGTTCTTCGAGATCCGCCGCCAACCGGTTCAGCTCGGCTTCGCGGCGCACGGTTTGGCTGGATTTCTTCTGATGCTCGGCAAAGACTTCACGGTCCCGATCGAGCTTCTTCTGCCGGGCGTCCAATTCGGCAAGGCGCACGGTAAGCCGTTGATCTTCTTCCTCCAGCCGAGCCTGCTGCACTTCGAGTTGCCTTTGCCAGCCGGCGAGGATCGCGAACACCTCGTCCTGCTCGGCGAGTTCGACCTGCCTGAGGTCTCCTTCGGAAATGTGCAGGTCCTCCTGGCACA
The DNA here is from genome assembly GCA_963815195.1 of uncultured Planctomycetaceae bacterium. GTDB lineage: Bacteria > Planctomycetota > Planctomycetia > Planctomycetales > Planctomycetaceae > CAWAVN01. Next base: position 31,910 of record CAWFGE010000019.1, on the reverse strand, counting down.
GCAGTCGGCGTTCGCGTTCCTCCACCTCGCGGCGGCGGGCGGCGAGTTCGCGTTCGCGGCGGTCCATGCGGCTTCGCTGCTCGCGGAGCAACGCGAACTCCATTTCCAACGAGGCCTTCTTGGAGGAAGTCTCTGGCGATGCATTTTGGGCGACGGTTGCGACAACCGATTCGCCCTTCGCGAACGCCGGGCGGAGCCGCCGCGCGCCGGCCGGCCGGTTTGTTGGGCGCAATCGCTTTTCGCAGCCCGGACAGCAGCGACCGCAGATCCTCGTCCGGGGATGTTTTGAACAAAGAATCGCCGTTGACCGGCGGTGCGGATTCGCGCGAAAAGTGGGCGGGAACGATTCGCAGCAAATCATCCCGCGAGGCGGTGCGAAGACGGAACTCCAACGGACCGATCGCCAGGTGATCGCCAGGCTGGAGGGCCGTTTCTCGGACCCGTGATTTGTTGTGCCAGGTCCGCGAACAGTCCGCGGACAGAACGACGCCTTCAGGACTGGAGTCGATCACGCAGTGATAAGGCTCCACACCCGCCGCCTCCAGCCGGATCGTGCAATCCTCGGCCGATCCCAGCGTGTACCGGCCCCGGGTCAGCAAGACCGGCGTTGGTGAATGTTGCCCGACCGGTTCCAGGACCAGTCGCGTCTCGTCGATTCCGTTCTCCGTGGAGGAGCCGGGGCGTTCGGTGATTTGCACCATCAAAGTCACTCCCAAAACGCGGGGGATGCGCTTTTAGAGCCAAGCGGGATTGCCAAGGGAGGAATGTATATTCCTTCAGATTGGACCGTCTGAAGTTGTATATCTTAGAAAATGCCCTCCGTCAAAAACTTTGCGGGCGTCGGTGTCCCGATCGTCAAGGATTCCGCGGTTTCCACGGGCGACGTTGTCGGCACAATCGGCAGAACCGGCACAGTCTGGCGTCATTCGAGATGTTTTTCCGGCCTGTTAGTGAAAGGTGCGATTTTAGACGAAGTTTCGGAAGGATTTGTCCGGGCGGGAGGCAGGCACGATTTGCCGGCGGCGGCGAACCGGCACAATCGTTAAATCTTCCAAAAGGCCGCGCAGTTTGCGCGACCGGAGAGACCGGACGTGCGGGGGTACGATTGACGAGGAGTGGGGATTTGCCGGAGGGAATCGGTTGTCTGATTGTGCGGGTCGTGCCGATAACTGCAGTCATGCCTTTCACGCCGAATTTGGACTTCTGGCGGGATTGGAGGGTGTGAAATTGCATGGGAAATTCATGGAGGAAACTCAATGCCCTCGATTTGGACGCGCGGCATGATTGCCGTGATGCTGGCCGCCGGGATGCCGGGGCTGAGCGCGAACGCACAACAGTCCCGACCGCCGTGTGCCGCGACCCAGGAAGGCGGCCCCGCACAGATGCTCCAAGGCCCCTGCCAGTCGGCCCAGCCGCCGGGAGTTTGGCCGTGGCCTTCCCACCCTCCGCAAGGGACGCCTTGGACTCCGCCGATGATGACGATGCCTCGGGAAACAACGAAGCCCGGCGAGGTTCCGCCGCCTCCGGAATCGAAGCCGACGGAGACGCCGCCCGTCCCCACTCCGGAGACGCCGCAGGAAACGCCTCCGCCGATGGACACGAATTTCGACATGTCCCAGACGCCGGACGTCTCGCTAACGGCTCCTCAAGCGGGCTTTGGATCGCCTGATGTCGCCTTCAGCTCGGCTCCGAACATGATCGGCGATTTGCTCAGGTCTTACCGCAGCGTGTCGTTCAGCTATCTGCAAGCGGGCGACTTCGCGGTGGCGAACACTTCGGGCGCGGTGACGTTCCGCAATTCCAAAGTCGCCGAGAACAACAGCGCCGTGCCCCGCGACCGGGTTTCCTTCCGATACAACTATTTCAAGAACGCCCTCAAGGTGCAGGGCCTCGACTTCTCGCCGGAGTTGGGAGCAAAAATTCGGCAAACGCCCACTTCGCCGATTCACCAGTTCCATCAAGTGCAGCCCGGCACGAAGCAATACAACGTCGAACTGTTTACGTTCGCCTTGGAAAAGACATTCTTAAACAACATGGCTTCGGTCGAAGTGCGCGCACCCTTTGCGCGGACGTTGGACTCGAGCCTGAACCTTGTGTCAGGCGTGCTCCTGCAAGATGTTCCCGGCACGGTGCCTTTGGTGCAGCCTTCGCCGGGCGGGACCTTGGGGAACGCCGACCTCGAAATGCAGGACATGAACGTGATTTTGAAAGCGGTCATGTTGCGGGATCCCACGCAAAACTGGCTGCTTTCGTCGGGCCTGGGCGTGACGATTCCCACCGGGGCGGACCTCAACGCGCGGGTTGTGGATTACTCGAACGATGATCCCTTCGATCCGAACGATCGGATCCTTTCCAACCCGAGTTCGGCGAGCAACCAATTCGCCTACGACCAACGCACGCGGCATTTCATCGTGAGAAACCAAACCTGGGCGCTTTCGCCTTATCTCGCCTTGGCCGCCGCGCCGACTTACCGCAGCTTCGTCAACGCCTTCGCGCAGGTGGAAGTGCCGCTGAATTCCAGCAACTGGTCGTTCAGCGAACGCGATGTGGACTTGAGCGCCCTTGCCAACCCGGCGCTAGGCAATCCCGTGCAGTACACCAACTCGGCTTCCGGAACAATCCGCGCCCAGACGCTGTTGCATCTCGATGCCGGCGGCGGGTATTGGTTTTACCGGAATCTGCACAAGACGAAAGGCGTGACCGGACTCGCCGGGCTGATGGAACTCCACTACACCGGCACCTTGAACAACGCCGACATCATCACCGTGCCCGAAACGCCCATCCGCACATCAACCGGCGGCAGCTTTATCGGACCGTTGGCTCCGCCGCAGTTGGGCAACATCGCGAACCGCGTGGATATTCTCAACTACACGGTCGGCGGCCATATGCTGCTCGGCCGGAACGTCGTGCTCTCCACCGCGTTCGTCGCGCCGCTCCGCAAGAATTTCGACCGCACGTTCGACGGCGAATTGAACGCCCAGTTGAACATCTACCGCTGACGTTTGACCTCCACCGAATTGCATTTCCCGCCGATTTGTTTGTTATGAAAATCGAAGGGCGTGGCGTTTTCGATCGCCACGCCCTTTTCCGTGCGACGCGCACTTTTCAGTCCCTGACAAGCGAACGGGCTTGCTCCACTGGAGCCGCGGTACACTTGAGGGTATGGAGACCGCGGCCCTCACCGCTTTGATTCTGCTCGTCTTGGGCGTGCTGTTTTTTCTGGCCGAACTGCTGTTCGGTTCGGACGGCTCGCTGTCTATCATGGCGGCGGTTTGCTGGCTGGGGGCGGCGTGGTTTGCCTGGCAAGGCTGGGCGAAGCCCTTGGGCTGGGAGTGGTGGATGTATGCCTTTGCCGTGTTCGCGGGCATCCCGGTCCTCGTCGGGTCCTTCCTGTCGCTCTTACCCCATTCTCCCGCCGGGAAAGAGCTTTTCCCCGCGCCCGATCCCGATGAAGTCCGCCCCCACACCATGGAAGAAGATCTCTGGCGGGAATCCCTGATCGGAGAGCTTGCCAAAAGTTTGACCTGGATGAACCCCGGCGGGCTGGTGCTCATCGACGGCGAGCGGCAACATGCGGAAACCGAGGGCCTTCCCATCGAACCCGGCCAGATCGTGGAAATCATCGACCTCCGCGGCAACCGGTTTGTCGTCCGCTTGTTTGAAGGCACTCCGTTCGACTCCCATCGGCTTCAAACGCCCGAAGACCTGGCCTATTGAGGGGACATTTGACGTTTGTTGAATTTCGAAGCGAACCGGGGCGAGCGCCCTGCGGCTGATGTTGAGTTTTATCACAGAAAACAGACCGCGAGTTGGAATGGATTATTCTGTCGTTTTTGCGTTTGTCTTGTTGGCCATGGGCTTGGCCCTCATCGTGGCGGAGTTGTTTCTGCCTTCGGGCGGAGTGATTAGCATCCTGTGCGCCGTGTGTCTCGGGGCCTCGATTTATTGCGCCTACGACGCCTGGTGGGAAGACAGCCCCCCCGCGTTTTGGTGGTTTGTCGGCTCCATTGTGGGGTTGATTCCCATGACGGTCGGCGGGGCGCTGTTTCTGTTGTCCCGCACGCGATTGGGCAGCCGGGTCTTTTTGGATGCCCCCAAGCTCGAAGAAGTCACCCCCTACAGCCACGAAGCCGAGCAGCGAAAGCAGCTCATCGGCAAAGTGGGCAAAACGCTGACGTTGATGGCTCCCGGCGGTTTGGTCGTCGTGGACGGCCAGCGGCTGCATGCCGAGACCGAAGGCCAGATGCTCGACCCGCAGCAGCCGGTGAAAATCATCGCCGTCCGCGGCAACCGCGTCGTGGTCCGTTCCCACGAACCCGTGGCGGAAAAACCCCCGGCCGCGAAAACGAACGAGCGGGCGGCGGCATCCGAAGAAGCCGCCGGCGGCCGGGCTCCGTTGGAACCCGCACCCGAAATCGATCTCGCCGAAGCCGGCGACGACCACGTCCCCCTTGACTTTGAAATCCCCGAAGGCTAATTCAAAAAACGCGGCGGGATCGGTTGAACCGATTTGCCCCGCATGCGTTATACTAGGGGCACCTGCGTTTTCCGCCGACATCTCCACTCAAATCCCCATTTCACCGAAGGAGCCGTTGCGGTCATGGACATTCCAAATAATGTCTGGTTGATTATCGGGATCGCGGCATTGATCGCCGTCTTCCTGTTTCTCCTGGTCTTTGCGCGCTATGCGGGGTTGTACATTCAGTGCGTGATGACGCGGGCGGGCATCGGCTTCACCAACCTGGTGATGATGTCGTTCCGCAAAGTCAACCCGTCGGTGATCGTGCGGAGCAAGATCATGGCGGTGCAGGCGGGCGTCAAGCCGATCAGCACGCAGGCTCTCGAAGCCCATTATCTCGCCGGGGGCAACGTGCCCAACGTGATCCGCGCCTTGATCGCCGCTCACCGGGCGAAGATCGATTTGGACTGGCAGGCCGCGCAGGCCATCGACCTGGCCGGACGTGATTTGCTGGAAGCCGTGCGCACGAGCGTGTATCCCAAAGTCATCGACTGCCCCGATCCGAAGAAGAAAGCCGGGACCTTGGACGCGGTCGCCGGGGACGGGATTCAACTGAAAGCCCGGGCCCGCGTCACGGTGCGGACCAACATCCGCCAACTCGTCGGCGGGGCGACGGAGGAAACCGTGATCGCCCGCGTGGGCCAGGGGATCGTGCAGGCGATCGGCTCGACGCCTTCGTACAAACAGGTCCTGGAGAACCCGGATTACATTTCCCGCACGGTGCTCAATCAGGGTCTGGAAGCGCAGACGGCTTACGAGATCGTTTCGATCGACATCGCCGACATCGATGTGGGCGAGAACATCGGAGCCCAGCTTCAGGCGGACCAGGCGGAAGCCGACATGCGCGTGGCCCAGGCCAAAGCGGAGCAGCGTCGGGCCAACGCCCGCGCCCGCGAGCAGGAAATGGTCGCCCACGTGCAGGAGAACCGGGCCAAGGTCGTCCTGGCCGAGGCGGAAGTCCCCAAAGCGATTGCCGAGTCTTTCCAAACCCGGCGGTTGGGCCTGTTGGATTATTACGAACTCAAAAACGTCCAGGCCGACACCAAAATGCGAATGGCCATCGCCGGCGAAGGCACGACCGATTCCCCATCTTCCACGGACATGCCGCGGTAGGCGGGAAACCGGAGAATCGAACAGGACGGACAGTTTAAGAGATGACGCGGGATCGGCAGAGGCCGGCCTGCGGGAGAGGATTTTTATGCTGATGTATTTGCCCCCGCCGGTTTTTGCCGATGCCACCACGGTTGTGGGTTTGTTGGTTTTGATATTCACGGTCGTGGGCTGGCTCGTGAACCTGGCCAACAGCCAGAACAACCCGCCCCCGCCGCCGCAGAACCGTCCGCGTCCGCCGCGTCCCCGCCGGGACCGCGTTCAAAACGAAATCGACATTTTTCTCAAAGAGGTCCGGGGCCAAAAACCGGAGGACGATATCGTTGTGGAGTCGCTCCCGCCGGAGCCGCGCCGCCGCGGCGGGGCGCCTCCGCCGCCGGTCGTTCCTCGTCCGGAAGCCCCGCCTGCTCCGCGGCAGCGCGGCCGGTTGGGGCACATTTCGTCCCATATGGATTCGCACGTGGGCGAGACGCTGGCCAGCCATCACCTGGAAAGCCACGTCGGCGAGCCGCGCCCCGTGTTGGAGGTGCTCGAGGTCGACGCCGCGGCTCAAATGGCCGCCATGCCGTCCCGCGGGGCCGCCAACAAAACCCCCTTGCCCATGCTCGCGTTGCTCCGCGACAAACAAGGCATCCGCCACGCGATGATCGTGAATGAAGTTCTCTCCAAACCCAAGTCGCTGCGGGAGGAATAGGGCGCCCCGATCCGCCGGTTGAGTGAAAAGCGATGCCGATGAATCATCACGTGACAATTGTGTATTGCACGCAGTGCCGGTGGCTGTTGTGCGCCGCCTGGATGGCCCAAGAACTTCTGACGACGTTTGAGCAAGAGATCACAGGACTGACCTTGAAGCCGGGAACGGGAGGCACCTTTGAGGTTTGGGCCGACGGCAAGTTGATTTGGTCTCGCGAAGCCGAGGGCCGGTTCCCGGAAATCAAGGAACTCAAACAACGCGTGCGGGATCAAGTTGCTCCTGGGCGTGATTTGGGGCACGCGGACAAGAAGGTCAACGATCCACACAGCACATGAACTAATGCCGCGAGCTATGACGGCATGTTCTTTTCCGCACGGAAAAAGGGCTCTTCCAGCGAATCGGGGGGTAGACGCGGATGATCTTTTTGTGTGATGATCAATGATGAATGGAATGATGGATTTCACCTCCCCCCTCATTCGCCGGAAGAACCGGAAAGGCACGAAGGGCGTGGTTTTTGCAATGGCCACCCAAATTGGCCCATTACCGACTTTCGTGATACGCACACGGCGAAAGCCGATTGTCCCTGCGTTGCCGGGCGGGGTGGGGTTTTCTAAACTCGGTTTATGAGCGACAACAACACCCCCTGGTACCAAGATGGGCTATGCTTTTCGTGCAGCCAGTGCGGCGACTGCTGCACCGGCTCGCCCGGCGTGGTGTGGGTTACGGACGACGAGATCGCCGAGATCGCCCGCGCCTCCGGCAAGACGGTCGGGGAAGTCCGGCTGTTTCACACCCGCATCGTGGGCGGCCGGGTTTCGCTCCGCGAATATCCCAACGGCGATTGCACATTTTTCGATCCTGAAAGCCGCCGCTGCACGGTTTACGAGGCCCGTCCCGTTCAATGCCGAACCTGGCCGTTCTGGAAGTCGAACGTCGAATCGCCCGCCGCCTGGGAGCGCGTCAAGCACGAATGCCCCGGGGCCGGGCGCGGGGATTTTGTCAGCCTGGAAGAGATCGAGCGCCGGGCCGCGGAAATTGAGATTTGACCGGAAGACCGACCGCCATGATCGTGCTCGAAGGATTTGAGGAGTCGGCTTCCTGCCGGGGCGGCGTCCTGGCCATCGGCAATTTCGACGGCGTACACCGGGGCCATCAACGGATGCTCGCGGTGCTCGCCGACCGCGCGAAGGCCCACGGCGTGCCCGCAATTGTGCTCACCTTCGACCCGCCGCCGGTGCAGCTGCTCCGCCCGGATCAAGCCCCGCCGCGGCTCACGACGATCAAGACCAAGGCGGAACTCCTCAAACAGCACGGCGTCGATTGCCTGATCGTCTATCCCACGGATTTGGCTCTTTTGAACCTGGGGCCCCAAGAGTTCTTCGAGCAGATTGTGATTCAAACGCTGGCCGCGATCGGGTTGGTCGAAGGGCCGAATTTTTACTTCGGCAAAAATCGGCAGGGCGACGTGGCGCTCCTGAAAACCCTCTGCGGGGCCGCGGGTTGCGAACTCCATGTGATTGAGCCGGAGGTCTCAGCCGGCGATTGGATTTCCTCGAGCAAAATCCGCGAGCTGATTTCCGCGGGCGAACTCGGCCCGGCCGTGGACATGCTGGGGCATCCCTACCGCCTCGAAGGCCGGGTGGTTCAGGGCGAAAAGCGCGGGCGGATGCTGGGCGTCCCCACCGCAAACCTCGCGGAGATTCCCACGCTGATTCCCGCCGGCGGCGTCTACGCGGGGCGAAGTTGGGTCGAGGGAATACCCTGCGCCGCCGCCGTCCACATCGGCCCGAACCCCACCTTCGGGGAAGACCGCCAGAAGGTGGAAGTGCATCTGCTCGATCAATCCTGCGATCTCTACGGCCGGGCGCTCGCGGTGGATCTCCTCAACCGCATCCGCGGGACCCGGACGTTTGCAAACGCCGAAGAACTCAAGGCTCAGATCGAACAAGACCTCGCCGAAGTCCGCCGAGCCGCGAATGCCGTAGGATAAACTCGGAATCGAAAAAAGCCGCTGCCGGAAGTGTGATTCCGGCGGCGGCCTTTTGAATTGGGATTGAAATGAAAATCACTCGTCCGGGGTGACCTTGTCGAGCACCGAGGGGGTTTGCGGCGAGGGTTGCTGTTCCGCGGATTCGCTGAGGAGGTTCATGCGGTTGGTCCGGATGCGTTCCTTCTCGGCCTGCAGTTCCTCCAACGCGTTCGGGTGGATGCGGACTTCCGATTCCTGATGGATATGGAAGCCCGTGCCCGCCGGCACCAGGTGGCCGAGGATCACGTTTTCCTTGAGGCCGACCAGATTATCGACCTTGCCCGCGAGGGCGGCTTCGGTGAGCACCTTGGTCGTCTCCTGGAAGCTCGCCGCCGAGATAAAGCTTTCGCTTTGCACCGCGGCTTTGGTGATCCCCAACAACTGCGTGCTCGCCGCCGCCGACCGCGGTTTGCCCACGGTGATGGGCTGCCCGCCCTCGGCTTCGATCTCGGCGTTGACTTCCTCGACCGTGGCAATCGGCACGATGTCGCCTTCCTGGAACTCCGTGTCGCCGGGGTCGATGACTTTGACGCAGTTCTTGAGATCCTCGTTCATCCGGCGGAATTCGAATTTGTCGACGACGATGCCCGGCAAAAGATCGGTATCGCCCACGTCCTCCACCTTCACCTTGCGGAGCATCTGGGCCACGACGATTTCGATGTGCTTGTCGTCGATGTCCACCCGCTGGCGCGGTACACGTTTTGGATTTCGTGGAGGAGGTACTGCTGGACTTCCTCGGCCCCTTGGACGCGGAGGATGTCATGAGGCACCAAAGGTCCCCGGATGAGCGCGGTGCCGGCTTTGATCTTCTGGCCGCCTTCGACGAGAAGCTGCTTGCCCGGCGGAATGACGTGCTCGACTTCCGTCCCGTCCTCGCCGCGGATGATGATGATCTGCTTGCCGCGCTTCTTCTCGCGGAGAATCTCGACTTCCCCGTCGATCTCGGCGATCACGGCCGGGTCTTTCGGGCGGCGGGCTTCGAAGAGTTCCGTCACCCGCGGCAGACCGCCGGTGATGTCTTGCGTGCCGGTCGATTCGCGCGGCGTCTTGGCGATAATCGTTCCCGCCGAGACCTCCTGGCCTTCTTGCACGTCGATGCTCGCCCGTTCGGGGAGGTTGTAATACTTGAGCACGTCGCCCATGCCGTCTTCAAGGAGAATCTGCGGCTGCAAATCGCCTTTGTGCTCGATGACCGTCCGCCGCATGTGCCCGGTGACTTCCTTCTCGGTGCGGACCGTGCGGCCTTCGATGCAGCCGTCGAACCGCACCAGCCCGCCGACTTCCGCGAGAATCGGAATGGAGTGCGGGTCCCAGCGGCAAAGCACCTGGCCGGCGGTGACTTCCTCGTCTTCGCCGACCAACAGCGTCGCCCCGTTCGGCACCGGGTATTTGTCGAGTTCGCGCTCTTTCGGGTCTACGACGACCACGTGCCCTTCACGGGTGAGCACGATGTTCTGGCCTTCGCTGTTGACCACGCTGCGAATCTGCACAAACTTCACGCGGCCGGCGCGCTTGGATTTGAGTTCGCTTTCTTCGACTTCCTTGTTGGCCACGCCGCCGATGTGGAACGTCCGCATCGTGAGTCTGCGTGCCCGGTTCGCCGATGCTCTGGGCGGCGATAATCCCCGTCGCCAGGCCTTCTTCGACCAGCGAACCCGTGGAAAGATCCATGCCGTAGCACAGCCGGCACAGCCCCTGCGTGCTTTCGCAAGTCATAGGCGAGCGGACCTGGATTTTTTCGAGGCCCATCTCTTCGATCTTGCGGGCGATGTCCACCGTGATCAACTCGTCTTCCCGCACGATGACTTCATCGGTGATCGGATTGACGATGTTGGTCCGGCTCACGCGGCCGCGGATGGCGTCCGCCAGGCTGACTTCCACCTTTTCGCCGCGATACACAATCCCCCGCGTGATGCCCTGCGTGGTCTTGCAATCGTGCTCGTTGATGACCATGTTCTGGCAGATGTCCGCCAGCTTCCGCGTCAGGTAACCGCTGTCGGCCGTCTTGAGCGCGGTGTCGGCGAGCCCTTTCCTTGCCCCGTGTGTCGAGTCTGAAGTATTCGAGCACACTGAGGCCTTCGCGGAAGTTCGCCTTGATCGGCGTTTCGATGATCTCGCCCGAAGGCTTGGCCATCAAACCCCGCATCCCGGCAAGCTGCCGCATCTGCTCTTTCCCGCCGCGGGCTCCGGAGTGAGCCATCAGGAACACCGGGTTCACGTACTGCCCGTCGTCGCGGTAGTCGTGCTCGAGTTCGTGCATCATGGCTTCGGTGATCAGCTCGCGGGCGTGCGTCCAGGTGTCGAGCACCTTGTTGTACCGCTCCTGGTCCGTGATGATCCCCCGCGAATACAGCTTCATTTGCTTGAGGACTTCCTTCTCGGCATCGCCGATCACCTTGTCCTTGTTGGGCGCGGTCTTCAAGTCGCCTGCCCCGAACGACATGCCGCTCGTCGTCGCTTCGCGGAAGCCGGTCTCCTTCATGTTGTCCAACAGGTGGATCGTCGCCCGCCGGCCGAGCATCAGGTAGCAGTCGGAAATCACGTTGGCGAGGTCTTTGCTCGTCATGGTGATGTTATAGAACGGCATCTGCGGCGGGAGGATGTCGTTGAAGATCACCCGGCCCACGGAGGTCTTGATCATCCCGCCGGGCCGATGCGTGTCGGCCCCGTCGCCTTTGACGTGCTTGTCCTTGGGCATGCGGACTTCGATTTCGGTATGCCGGATGACTTTGCCCTGCTGGAACGCCATCCAGACTTCCGCCGTGGAAGCGAACTTCATCCCGTGGCCGATGCGGTCCGGCTTGAGCAGCGTGAGGTAATAGCAGCCCATCACGATGTCCTGCGACGCCGAGATGATCGGCGAGCCGTCCGCGGGGCTGAAGATGTTGTTCGTGGACATCATCAGCGTCGTGGCTTCGACCTGGGCTTCGATCGACAAGGGCAGATGGACCGCCATCTGGTCGCCGTCGAAGTCCGCGTTGAAACCTTTGCAGACGAGCGGATGCACGCGGATCGCGTTGCCTTCGACCAGCACCGGCTCGAACGCCTGAATCCCCATGCGGTGCAGCGTCGGAGCCCGGTTGAGCAGCACCGGATGGTTGGTGATGACTTCGTCGAGAATGTCCCACACGTCCTCGTCCCGTGCTCGAGCATCCGCTTCGCGCTTTTGATCGTGTCGGCGTGGCCGAGTTCCTTCAGCCGGCGAATCACGAACGGCTGAAAGAGTCGAGCGCGATCTTTTTCGGCAGCCCGCATTGATGGAGCTTGAGTTCCGGACCGACCACGATCACCGAGCGGGCCGAGTAGTCCACCCGCTTGCCCAACAGGTTTTCGCGAAATCGGCCCTGCTTGCCTTTGATCATGTCGGTCAGCGACTTGAGCGGCCGATTCGAGGAACCCAAGACCGGGCGTTTGCAGCGGTTGTTGTCGAACAGCGCATCCACCGACTGCTGCAGCATCCGCTTTTCGTTGCGGACGATGACCTCCGGCGCGTTGAGGTCCACCAGCTTCTTGAGCCGATTGTTGCGGTTGATGATCCGGCGGTAGAGGTCGTTCAAGTCGCTCGTCGCGAAGTTCCCGGAATCGAGCAAAACCAGCGGCCGGAGGTCCGGCGGGATGACGGGAATCACATCGAGCACCATCCATTCCGGGCGGTTGTCGCTGTCGCGGAGAGCTTCGACGATCTTCAGCCGTTTGATGTAATCCTTGGTCTTCTGCTGGCTGCCCGTCTCCCGGAGGTCCTTCCGCAGTTGGGTCGATTCCTCGACGAGGTTGATCCGGTTTAAGAGTTTCTTGACCGCCTCGGCTCCCATGTCGATCTCGAACGACTCTTCGCCGTATTTATACATCGCTTCGCGGGCTTCTTCTTCCGTGAGAAGCTGGCATTGGCGCAGCGGCGTGTCGCCCGGATCGATGACCACGTAGTCCTGGAAGTAGATCACCTTTTCCAGCGAGGTGGTCTTCATGTTGAGAAGCGCCCCCAACCGGCTGGGCATGCTTTTGAAGAACCAGATATGCACCACCGGGGCGGCCAGTTCGATGTGCCCCATCCGCTTCCGGCGGACCCGGCTGTGGGTGACTTTGACCCCGCAGCGGTCACAGATCATGCCTTTGTATTTCATCCCGCGGTACTTGCCGCAGGCGCATTCCCAGTCCTTCTCCGGTCCGAAGATACGTTCGCAGAACAGGCCGTCGCGTTCGGGGCGGTAGGTGCGGTAGTTGATCGTTTCGGGCTTTTTGACCTCGCCAAACGACCAGCTGCGAATGTCATGCGGACTCGCGAGCCCGATCTTCACCGAGCCGTAGTCGTTCACGCGATCATAAATGGTTTCAGAAATCGTCATTTTGCATCCCCCATAAAGTATGGCAAGGTCGTTTGTCTTATGTGTTCCGGCCGGCGAGCGGACCAACCTGCGGTCGGTGCCCGCGTGAGCCCCCTGGTTGCGTCGAACGATTCAAAACCGCTCATGTGCCCGGGCCGATCGAATTGGACGACGTGACTTTGTTATTGGCATAACCAGGGGGCTGACGCCCCCCGCTCGCCTTTTCGAACGCAATCAGCCCGGATTTTTTTCGAGCTGCAAATTCAAACACAGGCCGCGGATTTCGTTGTTCAAAACATCGAAGCTCGCGGGGGTGCCGGCTTCCAGGGTGTTTTCGCCTTTGACCATCGATTCGTAAATCTTCGTTCGGCCTTCCACATCGTCGCTCTTGACGGTGAGGAGTTCCTGCAAAATGTAGGCCGCCCCGTAGGCTTCCAAGGCCCAGACTTCCATTTCGCCGAACCTTTGGCCGCCGAAGCGGGCTTTCCCGCCCAAAGGCTGCTGGGTGATGAGGGAATAAGGCCCGGTCGCGCGGGCGTGGACTTTGTCGTCCACCAGGTGGTGCAGCTTGAGCATGTAAATCTGCCCCACCGTGATTTTTTGCTCGTAAGGCTCGCCGGTCCGGCCATCGTACAGTTGGGCTTTGCCATCCTCGGGACAGCCGGCTTCTTTGAGCGAATCGCGGATGATTTGCTCCTCGGCTCCGTCGAACACCGGACAAATCGCCCGGAAACCCAACTTCGCCGCCGCCCAACCCAAGTGGGTTTCCAGAATCTGGCCCACGTTCATTCGGCTGGGCACGCCGAGCGGGTTCAAAATAATGTCGATCGGCGTGCCGTCGTCCAAATAAGGCATGTCTTCGATGGGCAGGACTTTGGAGATCACGCCTTTGTTGCCGTGCCGGCCCGCCATCTTGTCGCCCACGGAAATTTGCCGCTTCGACGCCACATACACCTTCACCATCTGCAAGACGCCGGAAGGCAGTTCGTCGCCGCGCTTCATGCTGTTTAAGGCGTGCTCGTGCTCGTCGATCACATCCTCGACGGCGGGCCAATTGTTCTGCATCACCTTGTTGATGTCGGCTTTCTTCTGCGGGCTTTTCTCGTCGAGCTTGTCCACGTAATCGCGGAAGTTGGTCGCGAACAGGGCGACGGCTTTGTTGTCGTCGAGCTTCGCCATTTCGCGGCCGTCGTCGTCGGTGACTTTCTGGTTCTTGCCCAGCACTTTTTCGAACTCGACGAGAAATTCTTTGAAGGCCTCCGCGATTTTCGCGTTGCCGGCCTGCTCGGTTTTGTCGAGTTCCATCTTGAACTTCTTGCGCTCGAGGTCCGAGAGGCTCATCTGGCGGGAGAACCGCTCGGTGTGAATCACGATGCCTTCCACGCCCGAGGGCACTTCCAGCGATTCGTTTTTCACGTCTTCCCCGGCCCGCCCGAAGATGGCGTGCAGCAGTTTCTCTTCCGGCGTGAGTTCGGACTTGGCCTTCGGCGAGACTTTCCCGACGAGAATGTCCCCCGGCTGCACCCGCGTGCCGATCTGCACAATCCCATCATCATCGAGATGCCGGAGCGCCTTTTCGCTGACGTTCGGGATGTCGCGGGTGAACTCTTCCTTGCCCAGCTTCGTCTCGCGGATTTCCACGTCGAACTCGTCGATGTGGATTGAAGTGTAAACGTCTTCTTTCACCAGCCGCTCGGAGAGGATGATCGCATCTTCGAAGTTGTAGCCCTCGAAGGACATGAACGCCACGAGCACATTCCGCCCCAGGGACAACTCGCCCAGCTTGGTCGCGGCCGAGTCGCAGAGGATTTGGCCTTTCTTCACTTTGTCGCCGATTTTGACGATCGGCGTCTGGTTGAGGCAGGTCCGCTCGTTGAGGCCCACAAACTTCCGCAGCGGATACTTTTTGCCATCGACTTCGACGACGTTGGCATCGACAAACGTGACTTTGCCGGCTTTCTCTGCCTGGACCAGCATGCCGGAGTTCTCGGCCACGAATTTCTCCATGCCCGTCCCGACCAAGGGTGGCTCGGCCACCAACAAAGGCACGGCTTGCCGCTGCATGTTGGAGCCCATCAGGGCCCGGTTGGCGTCGTCATGCTCCAAAAACGGGATCAAGCTCGCGGAAACGCCCACCATCTGGCAAGGGGCCATGTCCACGTATTCGACTTCGTTCTTGGTGATCCACACCACGTCGTTGCGGTGCCGGGCGAGGACGCGGTCGTCGACCAGCTTGTTGTCCCTGACGCGGGTATCGGCCGGGGCGACGTGGACTTCGGACTCCTCATCCGCCCGCAGCCAGGAAATCTCTTCGGTCAGTTCGCCGCCCACGACTTTGCGGTAAGGCGTGATCAGAAACCCGTAATCATCGACCTTCGAGAAAATGCTCAGGCTGCTGATGAGGCCGATGTTCGTGCCTTCCGGCGTTTCGATCGGACAAATCCGGCCGTAGTGCGAAATGTGCACGTCGCGGACTTCAAAGCCCGCGCGTTTGCGGTTCAAACCGCCCGGCCCCAAAGCACTCAAGCGGCGTTCGTGGGTCAGCATCGAAAGCGGATTCGTCTGGTCCACGACCTGGGACAATTCGCTGCGGCCGAAGAAGTATTCGATCGCCGCCGAGACGCTCTTCGGGTTGATCAGCGTGCGGGGCGTCATTTCTTCGACGTCTTTCATCTGCATCCGCTCCTGCACGGTCCGGCGGAGCTTCAAAAAGCCTTTGCGGATCTCGTCCTGGGCGAGTTCGTCGATCGTCCGCAGCCGGCGGTTGCCCAGGTTGTCGATGTCGTCCACATGCGCCATCTCGTCTCCGGTCCGCAGCTTGACCAGGTAGCGGATGGCGTTCACAAAATCTTCCGCCCGCAGGGTCATCTCGGTGTCCGGGATGTCTTGATGGAACTTGCGGTTGATGCGGAACCTGCCCACGCGGCCGAGCCGGTAACGGTTGACATCGAAGAACTTCTCCTGAAACAGATCGATCGCCTTGTCGAGCGCGGGCGGGTTGCCCGGACGCAGCCGCTGATAGATTTTGAGCAGGGCTTCTTCGTGGCTCGCGGTGCCGTCTTCTTCGATGCTGTTTAAGACAAGCTGGTCTTCGGGGTTTTCGATGAGCGGGATCTTTTTGATGCCCGACTCGCCCAGTTCGACCGCCATCTCCGCGGTGATGGCCTGGCCGCACTCGACGATGATTTCCCCAGAGCGGTCGTGGCCGACGGGATAAATCACGTCATCCGCCGCGACCTCTTTGACGAGTTCTTCGTTGTCTTTGCCTTTTTTGATCGAGGCTTCTTTGATGTTGTAAAACAGCTTGACGAGCGCTGCATCGGACGAATACGCCGGCTCCATCGCGCGGAGCAGCGTCATCGCCGAGAACTTCCCGCTCTGGTCGATCCGCACGCCCAGCCCATCCCGCTTGCTGATGACGAGTTCGATCCAGCTTCCGCGCTCGGGAATGATTCGGCAGGAGAAGTTCTTCTTTTCGCCCGGCTCGTCGGTCCGCACGAAATCCACGCCCGGCGAACGGTGCAACTGGCTGACGACCACGCGTTCGGCCCCGTTGATGATGAACTCGCCGCCGCCGATCATGATGGGCATGTCGCCTAAGTAGACTTCTTCTTCGACGGGCTGCTCTTTGACGAGCCGCAGCCACACGCGGAACGGCCGGCCGTAGGTCAGCCGCAGTTGCCGGCATTCGGTGGCGTCGTAGCGGGGTTTGCCCAACTCGTATTTGATGTATTCCAGGCGGTATTGCTCATCGTAGCTTTCGATGGGAAACACTTCGCGGAGGATTTCCTCGAGCCCCTGGTTTTTGCGTTCGCGGGCCGGCCGGTCCAACTGCAAGAACTGGGCGTAGGAATCGGTCTGGATGCGGGTCAGGTCGGTGAGTTCCATCTCCGCACGTTTTTCGCCGTAGTTCTGTTTTCTTTCGGGAGCGATGATTCGGGTCGCGGGAATCGGCATGAGTCGTTCTCTTTCCGATGGAGACAAGTCTCAGACAGACGGTTTGAACCAAAGGTTCGACGCAAGCGTCGTGCCAACGCGGGAAGGCGGCGCTTGGCGGTCAGTTCGGACTAACGCCGAACAGCCAAGGCAAGAGCAGATTGAAGAGGAAGCGGTTTGGAGGCGAATAGAACAGGTGCTTTCGGGGATTTCTCACTTGTTTTCTCTTTCGCGCGATCACCAGGGAATCTCCGATTCAATCCGTTGAAAATGGGCCATTGGGGGTTATGCGGGGGGATCGTGTCCGCCAAAATGTGGAAGGTCGGGCGAACGGGGTGTGTTGAGAGCGGCCCGTTCGCGGGGGAACGAAAGCAAAACGTGGTTCCAAAAGCCAAAGCGTACCCCGAGCGCAGCAACACATCGCTGCCGAGAAGACACGTTCAAGGAACGCTTTCCCACGTAATTCCCCCAAGCCCTGTTTTGGGCGGCTGCCGCCGACCGAAATCGCAATCCCGGCAGCCCAATTGTGTGCGACCGGCCGCGGGAAGTCAAGCGACCCGCGCTTTTCTCCCCACGCCCCCCATGTTGCCCCCGGTTCCGGACAGACCGGCGCACAATCATAAATCCCGTCCGGAACCTTGTCTTTTTACTCAAGTCAGTGACTTTTCTGTGAGCGGCACGGCGCTAGCCGCCGGTCTTGATATCGCGAGATTCTCACGAAAAAACCGGGGGCTACGCCCTTCCGCTCACATTTGCGACACCGGCCAGCAATCTACTTCACCTCGGCGGAACCGCCGGAGGCTTCGATCTCGGCCTTGAGCTTCTCGGCTTCTTCCTTGGGAATGCCTTCTTTGATCGGCTTCGGAGCGGATTCCACGAGTTCCTTGGCTTCTTTGAGGCCCAGGCCCGTCGCGCCGCGGACGACCTTGATGACCGGAATTTTGCTGTCCCCAAACCCGGTGAGAACCACCGCGAATTCGGTTTGCTCTTCGACCGCAGCGGCTTCCGTCGCAGCCGGGCCGGCCATCATCACGGCTCCGCCGGCGGCGGGTTTGATGCCGTGGACGTTTTCCAAGTAGTCGGCCAGCTTCTTGGCTTCCAGGAGCGTCATGCCCACGATCTTGTCGCCCAGTTCTTTGGTCGTTGCATCGTATTCAACGGCCTGTTCGCTTGCTTCGGCAGTCGCCATGTTTCTGTTCCTTTTTTATCCGCCCAACCCTGGAAACGGGCCACCCCAACTCCGGGCCGCGACAGGTGTTGTGCTAAACCACAAAAATGTTTGAAAAAACCCCAAGGACAGGACCGCCCCACCCTTTCAAAAACAGCCTCTCTCAAAATGTCGCAATCACGGGGCCGACGCCCCGCGCTCGCTTTATTCTCCGCCTTCTTCGTCTTCGGCATCGGTGATTGTTTTGAGCTGGCTGGCGAGCGTGGAGCCCGGTCCCAACAGCGCGGCGGCGAGATTCGCTCCCGGGCTGAGGATTTGCCCCATGATCTGCCCGATCAATTCCTCCCGGCTCGGGCTCTTGCTGAGCTGATCCACCTCCGCCGCATTGAGCGTCGTGCCCTCGACAGTGCCCCCCTTGATTTGCAAGGGCTCGAGTTCCTTGGCCCACTTGGCGATCTCCTTGGAGAGGGCCACGACGTCTTCGCTGCCCCAGATCAGCGTGGACGGCCCTTCCAAAATCGGATCGAGCGACGTCACGCCGGCTTTGTTGAGCGCCTGCCGGGCCAACGTGTTTCGCACGGTGAGCGCGGTGATGTTCTTCTCTTGAAGTGCCAGCCGCCAGCGGTTGCTGGTGATGGCGTCCAGCTTCGAGCAATCCACGACCAGCATGTCGCGGTTTTCGCCGACGCGGTCGGTGATCTCATCGATCAGCATGTTTTTGACAAATTTGCTCATGGTTTATTCTTTACGCCAGCACGCCGGTGAATTTTCAATCGAACAAGAAAGGTTTCCATCAAATTCTCTCAACCCAACTGACGGACCACCCAAAGGGCGGTGCCCGGCGTCGGTCCGCCGACAAGTCGGCGGCTTGGGTGCGTCTGCAATTAGGCGGCCACCGAGATTCCCGGGCTGAACGTCGCGGAGACCGCGAGGTTCCGCATGTAAACGCCCTTGGCGGCCGACGGTTTCAATTGGTTCAAGTATTTGAGGAGGGCTTCGATGTTTTCGACGAGCTTGTCTTGATCGAAGGACAGCTTGCCCACCACACAGTGCACGTTTCCGGCCGCGTCGCAGCGGAACTCGACTTTCCCCGCCTTGTATTCTTTGACCGTGTTGGTCACGTCTTGCGTCACGGTGCCGGCCCGAGGTGAAGGCATCAATCCCCGCGGCCCCAGAACCCGGCCCAGGGGACCGACCACGCCCATCATGTCCGGCGTCGCGATTGCCACGTCAAACTCCAGCCAGCCTTCCTTGATCTTGTCCGCCAACTCCTTGCCGCCGACGTGATCCGCTCCCGCAGCTTCCGCGGCAGCCAAGTTGTCGCCTTGGGCGAAGACCAGAATCCGCTGCGATTTGCCGATGCCGTGCGGCAAGACGATCGAACCGCGCACAATCTGGTCGGCCTGCCGGGGATCGACGCCCAACCGGGCCGAGATCTCGACGGTCTGGTCGACTTTGCAAGGCTTGATGTGCTTGGGCAGCGAGGATTCGAACCCCTTCAAGGTTTTCACCGCGAGCGAGAGATCGACCGTCCCCAACGCGGCGGCTTTGTTGCGCAAAAACTCGATGCGCTTGGATCGTTTGGCCATCGGCGGACAACTTTCTGAAACGTGTTTTGTTATGTCTGGATTCGCCCGAACCGCAAGCGAGGGGTTTTCCCTCAAATCCCCCCTCGCTTGCGGTTCGGGCGATGGTTTTCTATTTCTAATCCAACACTTCGATGCCCATGCTGCGGGCTGTGCCGGCGATAATCTTGGCCGCCTGCTCCAGGTTCGGGGCGTTTAAGTCCTCAAACTTGGTCTTGGCGATATTCAAAAGATCGTCCTGGGTGACGCTGCCGACTCTCTCGGTGCGGGGATTGCCCGCGCCTTTGGCGATCTTCGCCACCTGCTTCAACAGCACGGCCGCCGGGGGACTTTTGACGATGAACTCGAACGAGCGGTCGTTATAAACGGTGATCACGACCGGCACCGTGGTCCCCGCCAGTTCGCGGGTGCGGTCGTTGAACTGCTGCACGAACTGGCCGATGTTCACCCCATGCGGACCGAGGGCCGTCCCCACCGGAGGCGCGGGCGTGGCCTGCCCGCCCGTAACTTGGACCTTGATTTGCGTAACAACCTGCTTGGCCATTCCTGTGGTCTTTCTCAAAGGCGATGTGCCCGAAAACTTTTCGCGGATCCCCGCGGCCCATTCCAGTGAAATATCACAATGGGGAGGGAAAATTCTCGCGATTTGTGCGCAAAACGCAATGGATCGGGAAAAAAAATTTCTCTTTTACACCTTCTCCGCCTGCCAATGCTCCAGTTCCACCTCCGTGGACCGGCCGAAAATATCGACGAGCACCTTGATCCGCCCGCTGGCTTCATCGATGGCGTCGATCGTGCCCTCGAACCCGTCGAACGGCCCTTCTTTGATCTTCACCATCTCGCCCGTGGTGAAATCGATCTTGGTGATGGGTTCGGCTTCGGGTTTCTTCTCGCCCGTCTCGTCTTCGCCGAGCATCGTTTGGACTTCATCCGGCCGCATGGGGATCGGCTTGCCGGCGGCTCCGGTGAAATCGCCCACGCCCGTCGTATCCCGCACGAGATACCAGGTGTCATCGTTGAGTTCCATCTGGATCATCATGTAGCCGGGGAACAGTTTCTGCTCCGACACGCGGGTCTTGCCCGATTTCGTCTCCCGCACCTTCTGCGTGGGGATCACGATCTCGCCGAAGTATTCTTCCAGCCCCTCGCGCTTGATGCGGCGTTCGAGCGAAGTGCGAATCGACTTCTCCCGGTTGCTCTGCACCTTGAGCACGTACCATTCCATGTTGTGCTTCGGCTCTTCTTCACCGGTCTTTTCATCCGGATCGGTGTCGGGGGTCGTGGGGTGTTCGTCCATTGGGTCATCCAACATCTGAGGGAGGGTCCGATTAAAAATCTATGCTAACGGAGATGGCGGGAGGAACGAAACTTGATGCGACGGGACTGACGCCACAACACTGTTGCAAACAAGAGGGCCAAGCCTCCAAACAGAATCAGATCGGCCGTTCGCGTTTTTCCGGATTTGGTGGCATCCATCGCGGAATCCCAAGCCATCCAACCGAACAAAACGGCAAGAACGGTTAGATCAAGGTGAAATTGCCAGCGATACCAAGGCTGTTTCTCAAATCGCACGGGAAAACGACCTCACTCCAACGTTCCTACGCCGAAAGCTTCTCTCCTTTTCACACAGGACCACCCTATCCAAAATCAATTCGAGAGGCCGCCATGACAGCAAAACCAACCCGAAGCGCGGGGCGGGGGCTTTCGGAAAAACTTCCCGGCCGGCGCTTCGGGTTGAAATAAGAACCGATCCGATAACCATGGTTTTCCAAACGAGCCCGAAGCGCAACCGCGGCGGGCTGGTGATCGGACAAGCCCAAAAAACTCTGTTGACGGCTTAAATCACGGGCTGAAGGATTCGTACGAGCGTAAAGAACCACACCCAGAACAAATCGTAAACGAGCAGCACCGCGCCGATAAACAGCATGGTGCTAATGACCACAATCGTCGCCCGCTGGAGTTCTTCGCGGCCGGCCCAGGTGACTTTATCCATCTCCGCTTCGACGGAGATTAAAAAATCCGCAAAGCGGGGGTAATTCACGAGGCGAAAGGCAATCCAGATCGCCAGGGCCGAGATCGCAAAGGGAACCGCGGTCTGCACCGATTCGGAATACCCGTTCAAAGGCCCTTGGGACAAGGTCCACGCGCCCAGAATCACGACCAGCGAAATCGAGATCGCCGTGAGCTGGCGAGTCAACCGTCCCTGGTTGCGCTTGTAGATGTTGAGTCTCCACAACTCCGCCGTCCATGTGGTTTCCGCCTTGGACTTCGCCATGATTTCCTTCGCCGATTTGTTGGGGGATTGGCCGAGAATAAACACGGGCGGGAGGACTTGAACCCCCAACCTGCGGATTTGGAATCCGCTGCTCTGCCAATTGAGCTACACCCGTTTATTGCCAAAGGAGCACGAGTGCGCTCGCGTGCGGGTTCGCCGACCCGCGGGCTAGCGCCCTGCGGCTCAGATCGTTATTTCTTCCGGGATTCTTTATGCACGGTGTGCCGGCGGAGTTTGGGGCAGTATTTTTTCAGCTCCAACCGCTCGGTGCCGCGGGTTTCCTTGCTCACGCGGTAGTTCCGCATGCCGGTTTCCGTGCATTCCAGCCAAACGTATTCACGAGCCATCATGGGACCCTTTTCGTCTCGTTTCTTTAATGACAACAAACCCCGCCCGGAGCTATTCGGGCGGGATTTGGGTTTCTTAGTCGATTTTTTGTAGTGGTGGCGTCCAGCCGCCGAACACGACTCGGCGGCCGGATGCGGGCGAGGGTTGCGGTTTGACCGTTTTTGGGTCTATTCGACGATTTTCGTGACCACGCCGGACCCCACCGTCCGTCCCCCTTCACGAATAGCGAACCGGCTGCCTTCCGTCAAGGCAATGGGTTTGCCCAGCTCGACTTCCAGGTTGACGTTGTCGCCGGGCATGCACATCTCGGCTCCGCCCAAGAGGTTCGCGGTGCCCGTCACGTCGGTCGTGCGGAAGTAGAACTGCGGGCGGTAGCCGCTGAAGAACGGGGTGTGCCGGCCGCCTTCTTCCTTGCTCAAGACGTACACTTCGCCTTGGAATTTGGCGTGTGGTTTGATGGATTTGGGAGCCGCCAGCACCTGGCCGCGTTCCACGTCTTCCTTCTTGATGCCCCGCAGGAGGATGCCCACGTTGTCGCCCGCTTCGCCTTTGTCGAGGGTCTTGTTGAACATTTCCACGCCGGTGCAGGTGGTTTCCATCGTATCTTTCAGACCGATGATTTCCACCTTTTCGCCGACTTTGATGGTGCCGATTTCGATCCGCCCCGTCACCACGGTGCCCCGGCCTTCGATGGAGAACACGTCTTCGACGGCCATCAAGAACGGGCGGTCGGTAATCCGTTCGGGTTCGGGGATGTAGGCGTCGAGGGCATCGATCAACTCGCCGATGCAGGCGTTGTAGGTCGGGTCGGACGGATTGTCCAAGGCCCCTTTGGCGTTCCCGCGGATCACGGGGATGTCATCGCCGGGGAAGTCGTATTTGCTCAGAAGTTCGCGGACTTCCATTTCGACGAGTTCGAGCAACTCTTCATCGTCGACCAGGTCGCACTTGTTGAGGAACACCACCAACCGGGGCACGTTCACCTGGCGGGCCAGGAGGATGTGCTCGCGGGTCTGGGGCATCGGGCCGTCGGCGGCGGACACCACCAGAATGGCCCCGTCCATCTGGGCGGCCCCGGTGATCATGTTTTTGATATAGTCGGCGTGGCCCGGACAGTCGATGTGGGCGTAGTGCCGGCTTTCCGATTCGTACTCCACGTGGCTGACGGCGATCGTCACGGTTTTGGTTTCGTCGCGGACGGTCCCGCCCTTGGCGATGTCGGCGTAGCTTTTGAACTTGGCCAGACCCTTGGCCCCCTGAACAGCCAGCAAAGCCGCGGTCAAAGTCGTTTTCCCGTGGTCGATGTGACCGATCGTTCCGACGTTCACGTGCGGCTTGGTTCGTTGAAATGTGTCCTTTGCCATTGTTTCGCTTTCTCCCTGTGATTTTCAGCTAGGAATCGCTGCCAACCAACTTGGTTGCTGTTGAATAGAAAATTGGAAAACAGACCATTCGCCGCCCAGGGCGGCAACACACAAACCCTAGGGTGCCAGACGGCTCGCACAGCACGCTCCCTCCTCAAAAGCTGCTGATGGGATTCGAACCCATGACCTCGTCCTTACCAAGGACGCACTCTACCGACTGAGCTACAGCAGCAGTTGCTGTGTCCGATGGCCTCCTGACGCATCATCACCTCAAAGGCAAGAACCCGCGGCTTTCCGCCAGCCTCCCCTCATTCCTGATTGTTCACCACCTACCGAAACGGGTCCAGAGCGGGTGAAGGGAATCGAACCCTCACAACCAGCTTGGAAGGCTGGGGCTCTACCATTGAGCTACACCCGCGGGGAAAATCCGAAATTCGAAGCTCGAAATCCGAAACCTTATAATACGCCTCTGTAACTCGTTTCAGATTTCGAGATTTGGATTGCAAATCTCCCAGGAGTGGGGGAAGCAGGATTCGAACCTGCGAAGGCTTTGCCACCAGATTTACAGTCTGGCCCCTTTGGCCGCTCGGGTATTCCCCCGTGTGATCACAACCTGCCGAGAATTGTCCGAAGTTGAAAAACCCGTTGTGTTTTGGTTGTCAAAGGTGGGAACAACCGATTTGTACAGGTGAGACCGACTCACCGGGAGCTAGCGGTGGGACTCGAACCCACAACCACCGGTTTACAAAACCGGGACTCTGCCAATTGAGCTACGCTAGCACGCCGCCCCGAAAAGCGGCAAGGTGTGAATATAACATCGCCGCGGCCCCTTTCAAGGGACATCGGCGACTCACTTTTGAAGATTATCCAACTTTTCCACCGGGGTTTCGCAGAACAAAGACACCGTTCCGCTGAGAGACACCGGCCCCCGCTTAAGAGAGACACCATCCCCACCCCGCCAGTTCGCTGCATTGTAGAAAGTTCAAACCAATTCGAGCAACCCCAACGCCCGGTTCAGGCGCAGCGGGATTTTGGAGAACCGCGTTCTCGCCAACGAATTTCCCCTTGTGGACGACCTGGCGAGCCAGATGTCGCCGTGGATCGTCAACGGATTGGCCACTCCGATCGCGGCGAAGGCTTTGGAAAAAGGCGTGATGCCGAAGCTGGTTTGAAAAATGGCGAACGATCCGCGCAGATGCACCTCAGTTTTTTCCAAGCCTGGCGGCTTTCAGTTCCGGCCATTGCGCCAGCGTTTCCGCAACGCGGCGGTGCCCTTGGGCATTCCAATGGCCGTCTTGGACGTAATAGACCGGCCGCGGAGCCGCCCTCAATTCGGCGGTCAAATCCAGGAAAGCCACGGCATTCGACCTGCACCAGGCGGGGATCGCCTCCTGGAGAAACACAGGTTTATGGAGCCAGTCGTCTCGCATCTCAAAACCCAACTCCTCGCAGAACCTCCAAGCCCGCGGATCCACCTGTGCGGCATGCGGGATCAGGATGATCAAAAGACGGGCGTGTTGAGTCTCGGCATCGGCTTTCAGCCGTTCGAAATGTGTTGTCATCCGCGGCCAGGCGCGGCGGATCATTTCCGCATCCGGATCCAAGGCCCGCAGCAAACGCTGCGGCTGTAGACAGGCATGCAAAAAACTCGAATGGGAGAACAAGCCTTTGCGTGTGCTCTCTACGATTTCCGGCGGCATCTTGTCGAATCGTGCGCGAGTCTGTGAAATGTCGACGCCGCGCTCTTCAGCCGCGTTTCGGACAAATTGCCAGAGGCCTTGACGCGTTTGCTCGCGGCCGCGATTTTGCGATTCGTAAGCGGCCTTTCGCATCGCGAGTTCCAAATAGAGATTGGGGAAAGCTCGGTACGCCGAGGCTCGAATCCAGCCGGGCGGCGTCCAGCTTTTCAGTTCTTCGGAATCGTGTTCCTCCAGAATCTCCACCAGATCATTGCCCATGAACACGGCCTGGACGACCACGTCGGGTTCAAACCGCCGGCCCACCGCATGGTACAGGTCGGCTTCCCGAATCGTCGAAGAACCCGCCCGCCCCACGTTGATGACCTCGCACCGCATTGGCGGGGACGCTTCATTCAACAGGGATTCGAGGACCGCGGGAAAGACGCAGTCATCGGGCACTCCCAGGCCCGCCACGAACGAATCACCCACAATGGCGATCCGCACCGTTCCCGCGGGCTTCTCCAAAGGGATTTCCTTGCCCCGCAGCCCCCACGAATTGGTGGAGTACACGTATTCAAATTCACTCGTCTTGTGGGTCACCTTGGCATGCGGCGTCAGCCGCAGCCAATGCCGCTGCTCCGTCCGCCAGACTCGGCCCATTACCCCGTCCGCCAATTTCAACGCCGCGAGAAAAACGAGGACCGAAAAAGTCAGCAAGATCAGACGGCGCCGCACCCGGGGCCGTTTGGGGCGGGGGTTTGCCGAGGAACCGTTTTGAGGCGCCGAAGTCATCGCAGACCACCCAACCAGATCACGAAGCACCAACCGTCGGCATTTCCAAGAACCGCGTTCTCGCCAACAGATTGCCTCCTATGGTTATACTCAGGGTTTCGAGCCCAAACAACTCCCTCCGTTTTGGAGTTTTGGAGGCGTGTGTCCATCGCATCACCAACATCCTGGCCATTTCCGCATTTTAGCACGCGGCGGCGGCACTGGTCGTCGATGGAGACATCATGGCGGCGGCTCAGGAAGCCAAGCCGAAAATGTTGAATCAAAAATCCCCAAACCTTGCAACCGGAGCGGCCCCGGTGGCTTGCAACCGGGGCGGCGCAGCCGTCGGAAGTTTTGTTAAAATTCAGTTCCGAAACGCTGAACCTCTTGTGACTTCGTCACCCAAGTTGCAAGCAACCGGGGCCACCCCGCGGGGTCAGGCGGCCGCCAGGTGCAACGAATTAGGCAGCGGCGGCAGCCTGCCCCCAGATTAGCAAACTGCCCCCATCGCTGGGGGCAGTTTGTCGATTCAACTTTTTCTTGATGCCACGCAATCCGCGACTAACCGACCCCAGCCACCCCGCCGCTGGGCAAGCCAGCGCTGGCACCCCCAGCGTTTTCTAATGGGAAGACTCCATTTTAGCGAGGGCATTTTCATTTAACGTTGAAATCAACTGGGGCGGGAATGTGCCTGTGTGCGGTAGTCGGCGCGTTCTTCCTCAACTGCGGCTACACCAGCCACCGTGGAGAGAGCAGAAAGCGCTGTGCGCGATACACTTCCAATCAAGACGCCGATTTCTCCAAGCGACTCGTTGACCTCAAACCCTTTTTCCTTTAAGGCGTTTGCCACACCGATCAAGTTGTCGCGATGCGTCTCTTCCACAAGGACGGTGACGTTCACTACATTTTCGTTCGCCATGGGATCAGCTCCACTAAAATACGGTTCCTTAGGATCCAACCACATGGCAATTATACGAACCCGACGGTGGCGAATTCCACCCCGACGAATCTTTCGGATTACAATGGTGCCTGAACGAGCCCAGCGCCGACATCGCCGCTGGGGAGCATTAACCGACGAGCGTTGCCCGTCAGCAATTGCCAGAGCGATTGCGCTGTGGTTCCTGCACCACGAGCTTCGAGCCACATCCCAGCGATCCCCGCGACATGCGGCGTCGCCATACTTGTCCCGGAGATTGTGTGGTACCGAGCGGGCCACGGGCGGCCAGGACCTCCTGGCTGGACATTGGGGGGGAACGGTTCCGGAACCGACGAGAACACATTAAGACCTGGTCCTGCGACGTCCACACCCCCACCGTCGGGGTTGATTCCGCCGTTTGAAAACCACGAAATTCCAAGAGTTGAATCTAGGGCGGCGACAGCTAAGATCGACGGGCAATTCGCAGGCCGACCAACCGGCTGAATCATCCCTGGACGGTGACTGTCGTTTCCGGCCGCTGCAACGATCAGCGTGCCGGGATCTGATCGGAGTGCCCTTCGGGCTACGTTCTCGTAAATCGTCGAATACGATTCACCAGGTTGCACCGGTGCGCCAAGCGACATCGAGACTACGCGACACCCATTCGTGATCGCCCAATTGATTCCGGCTAAGATGCCCCCGTCCGCACCGGAACCTTGATTACTCAACACCTTACCAGCGTAGATTTCAGCTCGGAATGCACAGCCATATCGCCGAACTCCGCCAGCCGGGTGCTGGGGTCCGAGCGAAGTACCGATACAGTGCGTGCCGTGACCATTCAAATCGCTTACAGCTTGGCCCTGAATGAACGATTGGCTGAAAATGGTGCGACCTACGAAGTCGGGGTGGTCAAGATCGAAGCCTGTGTCGAGCACTGCAACACGAATGCCACGTCCGCTGAACTGCGACTGACTCACGCGTGTCGCCTGCAAACCCCACGTGAACTGAGCATTGTCGGCGTAACTTAGCACAGCAGCAGCCGCGGCTTCAGTCTCAGACGGTGCACCGGTCAACGACGAATACAAGTGGTTGACAGCGTCCTTATACCCCGTCAAATATTGGAGCGGGAACTGCAAAAGTGACTCGTTTTGAACAGTCAGAGCGTACATCATCCGTTCCGGCTCAACGGCGACGATCGCACCGTTTTCGGCCGCGGCCGCCGTCAACCCGACGACTTGGGTTGCGTCGGCATTTACGATAGCGACCTTCAACTTATCCAGGACGAAAACTTCAGCATTTTCCGCCTCAGCCATCTCCACTGCCGCCGCCTCGTAATCAGCGGAGTTACACACCTCAGCCAAACCCGCGGCGGTCTTGATTGCTTGAAGTCCTTCCTTTACACCATCGTCACGCAGCAGCACAATGTGCCTGCCCGTGAATCCCAGTCCATATTCGGTCTCGCTGCCGGCGTTAGGGTGTGGTGTTTTCTGTGCAGCGGAACGTGAAGTGCGGGAACGTTTTTTCGCCATTGTATTTCCTTATTCATTGGGAAAACTGTTTTGCCAGTGCCATTTGTCAACAACAACTCGTATGCTTAATGCGACCGCCACTTCAAAGGGAAATACATTCTCCAAGGGAACTGGATAACCGCGAGGTCGAGTAGTTGAGGGCATCGCGGATCTGCGAACCCGCGTCTTGTGGGTAAAAGCGATGGTTTTCAGTGATTGAGTCAGTCTTCTCCCCTGTCCGTCAAACGGCCACCGGAGCCTTGCCCCTCAGGGTTTGGCGACTTGAAAGACGGTCGGTGCCCCGTTTTTCGGACCGTCGTACACAATCATTAACGAATAGGAGTTGCTTGTTTCTTTCAGAACCGTGGCGCCTTCGGCATTTGCATTTGCGTCGTTATCGGGTGGTGGCACCAGTCCGAGAAAGCGGGTTGGCATCAGGTTCGGTTTGTCGCTGCCTGGAAGCCCGTCTTCCCCCGTCCACGAATGGAGTTTGATGCTGCCGCCTCGATCACCAACGGGGCCAGAAAGAATCAGAAATCCGGTTTCGGTCTTCACCAAGTCGCGGATTCCGTCTCCCCCCAGGTCCATGAACAGCAGTGTGGCGTCCGAGTCGGACGCGAATCTTGTTTTCATCACCACCGCAAATCCGCCGCGGAGAACGGGGCCGCGAAATCCGATATAAAGATGCTCTCCATCCGCTGCAATGCCTTCGATGTCGATTCCGTTCTCCTTGCTTGGAATCTCGATAAACCGTTCGAGCGTCGTGCTGTCCTTGATCCGGTTCCAAAGGTCGGCTTGTTCGATCTCAGGATTATTATCAAGGACAGAATCCAGCTTGATTCGGAGGATCTGTCGACGGCTGGATTCCTTCTCGACCTTTCTCAATCGCTTATGGTTTTCATCCTGCGTTGCTTCGTCGGGTTTGACCCGTTCCCGCTTGGCGGAATGGGAGCCAATCAGATACAGCCAACCGTCACTTTGAGAGAGTCCTTCGAGATCGAATTCGGTTTTGGGATTACTAGAAAGCGGGATCGTGCGAAGGAGTTTGTACGATTGGTTCGCGGCTCGCTTGTGAAGGACGCGAAGCCGGCAACCCTCGTCGGCAACAACAAAGAGCCTCCCATCCCCATCGACGGCAGCGCCGCTGAGTCCGGTTGATTCATCAACCTGATCGGGGAACTTGATGACTTCCGACGGTGAGAGAGTCTCCTGGGCACTTGCAAGACTCATTGCCGCCAGCACAATCCAGGTCGTAATAACGGATTTCATCGGCAACCTCCGAAATGAGATCGACGCGCAAATCAAGAAGGCTCAGCAGGACGTTATTTGATCATTTCCCACCACCACCGCAGCGCGGGGAAAACACGGTGGTCCGGCGTTGCAACATCACGGGAGGAACTTGACCACCTCGACCTTCACATCGAACGATCCACTATTGTCCTCGTAGGTCCCCCAACGATCATTGGGGATGACCATAAGGCGACCACCGACCCCATATTCGATGCGAGCAGGGTTGTAACACGCATTGTTGACGAAGGAGATATTCGCCCCGCCCTTCTCGCGCAGCGCCGGAACGATCTGGAAGATGTTTGATTTGCTGCAGGTGAACGATGGATCCACTTGACCGTGCTTACCGCAGAAGTCGGTGATGGTTTCGCCACCGTGGGCGTACCGCCACGCCACATCGGAGAACGTGTAGATGGCTTCGAGAACCCAGATCGGATTGCCCCCACTATCGTTCAGCAACTGATAAGGGGCAGTCACCGGCACATTATTCCAATAGTAGGTCGTAAGTTGCACCCGCTCGATAGTCGCTTCCCATTTGGCGACCGCCTTGTGTTCCAGGTCAGGGGCGGCTTTGGCCGCCGTCTTCATGACCTGCATGGACTCGCTCATTAGCGGGTACTGTATCAGCTTGTTCGAAACTCATCGAAAACCTCCTAGGGTAGGTAAGAACGAGACCTTAAATCATCATCTCGATAAAAAGATTCTCGCAAACCCAGCGCAGCAGTCCACCAGCAATTGGCGGTCAATCTGCGACCGATTGCTGTGTCACCACACCGCACGCCCAAATCACGCCTTCGCCGCAGCCGTCGCCTGTGAATTGGATGGCTCGACTCTTTTGGTTGCGGTTTAATGCGGTGATGGCGGTGCTTAGGCGGCGTTTGGGGCTGATGTCGGGGACGGGGGGCAGGGGGTCGTCGATGCGGCGGGGCCAGGCTTCTTCTTGGAAGGCGTTTAAGATGAGTTCCTGGATTTCCGCGGGGACGCGGTATCGCTTCACCAGGACGTCGCCCACGCGAAGTTCGCGGAGCATCGAATCCCAATTCGGTTTGACGATGCCATCAGACCGGGGGCTAGCGGCCTGCCGCTCATGGATCGGTTCTTGCAAGAGATGTGGGAGATGACATTCAACAGAGGGCCGGGGGCTAGCGCCCGGCCGCTCACCGATCGCTCCTTGCAAGAGATGCTGGAGATGATCGTAGCCGGCGGCGGTTGGGAGAAACCGGCTGCAATCGCAAAAGCCCGGTTCCGCCGGGTGGCCGTTGCCGGAGGAAGACGGCCCCGAACCTTTGTCCTGAAGTTCGACGAGGCCTTGAGTGATGAGCCAGCGGAGGTCGCTGGGCATCAAGCCGCCGTGCCGGAGGTCGGCGAGTTCGACGGCGAATAGCCAAGGCTCGTCCGAGGCTTCGTTCGCGTAAACATAGGCCCGCAGGAGGAGGTGCAGAGCCGGTTGGGTTTGCTCGACTAAGGACAGCCACGGCGAGTGCGACAGAGCGGGGGGACGACTCGATTCCATGTCTCGGTCCAGTGGTGCTCAAGGATGCGGGACGATTCGATCGTTCATAGGTCGTTTTGGGAATCGAAGATGCCGGGAATTACCCGAAATAGCAAGAAAAATTCTGTTAATAAATCAAGGATCGTACAAATTCCTGGTGCTTTTACTTTCAGGGGTCCGTAGGGATACTTAGGAAATATGTAGATCTCCTCACGAAATCTAAGGGTGCAAATAACAACTATGACAGTTTCTGTCGGCTCGTGTTCAGTGCACCGGGTGCCACTGGCAACTTGTTGCCAGTGCGGGGTGCTGGGATCAAAGACACGGGCAGGCAAGCTGCCCGTGGCACCCGGCGAATCCGACAGCACTCCGGATCCCCATTGACGACAAACACGACAAACACGACCAACAGCGCATCGTCCAATCCGCCGTTGGCGCAACTGAGCCGAGCAGATTATCCAAGAGGTCCGCATAACGGGCCGACCCCACGGTCGCCACACACCTCTTCGCCCGAGGCAATGGACAAACCGTCTGAATCTCCGTCCGCCGCAAACAGTCCGGCAACACGGGCGGATGAGTTTCCAGATCGGTTCCCAGTTTTCCGCTGCCGTTTGAATGATCGATGTGCCTGATAATGGGAGGGGGGGTTCGTCGAAATCCGCCCTCTTCAAAACAGGCCGACTCGCAAAAGCCACCCGAATCGGCGAAGCCGAACGCGGCCTCACGATTTCGGCTGGTTCATGGCTGGCATCATGCGGAAACGATTTGGTCATTTTGCACCGGTCATCTGAGAAATCGGCAGGCGGGAGCCGGCAGGAGCCTGCCCTACTTGGCTACTTGGCTAAAACTTGTCAATACCTATGTTGCCAAACTTTTGGTCCGATCCATAATTCCCTAAACATCTCA
>CAWFGE010000018.1:0-307022 GCA_963815195.1 uncultured Planctomycetaceae bacterium | reverse complement strand
GGGGTGGCATGCTCATGGCTTTGCATGAGCATGAGTTTTGATGAAACCCTGATTTTTCGGGCGTTTTTTTGTGCGCTTCACACCCCGTCGCCAATCTAACCCACCAGGCCGGCGTTTTGGAATTCGGTTTGCAGCTCGGCATCGATGCCTAAGAGCGGGCGGATCATCGCTTCGATCTCGGCTTCTTCGGCCGGGGTCAATTGGCGTTGGGGCGGGCGGGGCGGGCCGAAGTTTTGGCCCAGGACGTTCATCGCGCCTTTGAGCATGCTGATGTTGTAGCTGTCGCCCGCGCGGGCGCGGTATTCTTCGATAGGCAGTAAAAGGGCCTGGAGCCGCATGCCCTCGGCGTATTCGCCCGCCGCGAACGCCGCGTGCATGGCGAGGGTGATGTGCGGGCAGACGTTCCCGGCCCCCGTGGTGTAGCCGGTGGAGCCGGCGAGCATGTAATACGGGGCGAACCGCTCGGCCGAGCCGCAGAGCCATTCGATCTTGGGCGGCCCGCCTTGCGAATCCTCGAGCACGGTCCGGCGGAATTCGTGCATGTTGTTGAAAGCGTACTTGACGCCGACGACATTGGGATGATCCGCCAGTTCCAAGAGCAGCGAGTTCGCGGGGATTGGGGCTTTTTTATAGATCAAGGTGGGACAGGGGGCGGCGTCCATCACGGCTTTGTAATAGTCCCGCGCTCCTTCATCGCTCATGTAGGGATGCGAAAACGGCATGAACATGATCCCGGTCGCCCCCGCATCGAGCGACCGCGTGGCGACTTCGATCGCATGGCCCACCTGAAGTCCCACGGGCGCGAAAATCACCGCCTCGCGGCCTGCGGCTTCGCGGGTGATGCGGACGATTTCCACAATCTCGTCCGCGGAGAGGCTGTGAAACTCGCTCGTTCCCGCCGCGGGCAGAAACGCCCGAATCCCCGCCGTCGCCATCCGCCGCGTGTGGGCCGCTTGCAGGTCCGCGTCGAGATTTCCCGAAGAATCGTAGGCCGTCAAAGGCACCAGATGCACAGTGCGAAGCGAAGCCCGGTCGAAAGAACTGCTCATTAAACTGCTCCCCAAAACCCATATTGTCCCTGAAACCTTCTTTTCCTTGTAGCCCCCAATCTTCCCCCGGTCAAGCACGCAAACCCCGCCATTCGTTCATCGCCGGAAGCCGAGACGCCGGAGCATAGGTGGAATTCCGTCTTTACATTGTTTGAGCCTTTGACATACCATACCGGCCGTCCTTGAACCACGCGTCATTCGGGACGGCCGCACCAAGGATTGCACCTGGTGATAATTGAGACTTTTGGAAACGAAAGCGGGAGGAAAGGAATCCAATGGAGTGGTCTTACAATGGGTTCAACGAATGGGGATACCTGTTGGCCAACCCCGATGTCTCCAAGGCGATTGTCGAAGGGGAATGCGGTTCGGGATTCGAGCATTATCAAGAAAGGGGGCAAGAAGAGATTGAGCGGGGCCTGCGTTCGGGGATTCCCTGCTACCGGGAGGCGTCGTATCTTTTGCGGAATCACGATGTCGCGGTCGCCGTCAGTCACGGAGCCTATCCGACCGGCCGCGTGCACTGGGAATGGCACGGTCGCGAAGAAGAGTTGCAAGGCCTCCGCCGCCCGTTCATTTCCGACGAGCCCAAGTCCTTCACCGACGAGCAGAAAGCCCAGTGGAAACACGGCGCGCTCATCCTCGAGAAGTTTTTTGACGACGACAAGCTCGATGCGGTCAACGAGACCGTGGACCGTCTCTGGCGGAACGCCAAAAAGGAAACCCGGCCCATCGAGACGATCGTCGAGCTCGAATTCGGACCGCCGGCAGCATTTGCCCATCCGCCACATCCGCCCGGAACACCGCAATCGGCCCTACAAGCTTCACAACTTGTACTATTGGGAAGAGAGCATCCGGGCGTTGATGTTGGACGAGTCGCTGTCCCAAGTTCTGCGGGCGCTGTTGGACGGCGACCCCTGCATATTAACCTCGCTGAATTTTGAGCGAGGCAGCGAGCAAAACGATCACATTGACACACTCTTCATGCCGCCGGTGCTGCCTTACCGCATGGTCGCGGCGTGGGTCGCCTTGGAGGACATCGACCCCGATGCGGGGCCGCTGCAATATTATCCCGGCAGCAACAACATCCCCCCCTACTTGTTCAGCCACGGCAAGTTGAATTGGGTTCCCGAGGAAATGGACGGGTTCACCGAGTATATGGACCGGAAGGTGGCAGAACTGGGGCTCTCGCCCAAGACCTACTGCCCCAAGAAAGGTGACGTGCTGATCTGGCACCCGCTGCTTCTCCACGGAGGCGGAAAGATCAAAAACCCGTTGCTCACCCGCCGCAGCATCGTGTCCCACTACTTCGCGGCGGCGGATTATCCCGGCGGGTGCACCACGGGCTCCAAGGACATCATCACCTATCACACCGGGCGGTACTACGAAAACCGCCCCGCCATGCCCGTGGTCGCGCAACCGGCACAATTAAGTTGGGCCGCCTGAAATGCGCGGGGCCTCTCGGTCCATGCAGAAGAGGCGTTGATGATTTTCCTTCGCAAACCCGCCCCGCCGACGATTCGCGAGATCCTGGCCTCGCAAGCGAATTCGAATGTGACGTATTCGCCGGTCGGCGCGACCCGGGCGGAGCCGCCGGCGGGTTTTGTCGTGGATCACACGCGGGCGATGCTGGGACAGAGGCCGGAAGTGTTCGCCGCTGGTAAAGCTTCGCTCAGGCGTTGGCGGGAGTTTGCGTTTTCCTGGCTCGAGGCCTGGCCCGCCGATACCCCGATCCGGGAAGGCGAAGTTCTCTGCACCGTCGCCCGCGCGATGGGCCTGTGGTGGGTCAACGTCTGCCGGATTGTCTATGTCGTCGACGAGCCGAACCGCTTCGGCTTCGCCTACGGCACTCTCTCTGAACACGCGGAATGCGGCGAAGAGCGGTTTCAGATCGAACTCGCCGACAATGGCGAAGTCTGGTACGACATCTTCGCATTTTCTCGGCCGCATCAGTTGTTGCCCCGCTTGGGCTATCCCTTCGTCCGCCGGCTGCAAAAGCGGTTTGCCAAGCACTCCGTCCAAGCCGTGGCCGCCGACGTCAAGATGCAACTCGCCAACGGCCCGCCGCCGCCTTAGACCGCCGGTGTCTTGCAGGGACCGCCGGGCCGATTAGACTGGGGGAAACATCACCACGCACCACACCGAGAGGATAGGAACAACCGATGGCCGATTTGCTGAAGGCCCCTTCCATCGACTTCCCCCAGGTCGAAACGCTGCTGGAAAACTGGCTCGAAAAACAGGTTTCGCCCGACGCGGCGGGTTGGCTTAGGGAACGGCTTGAAAAAGTCGCCGGGGGCGATCGCAAGGGGTTGTTCCTCGCATTCGGGATGATTCCGCGAAAACTCGGCAAGGCGGATTTGACCCTCTCGGAACAGGACTTGAAAGCCGCCGACGCCGCCCGTCCCGGTTGGAATCCCCGAAACTGGACCGTGGACCAGGCCGCACGCACCCGGCTGGTCTTGGCGGCCGGTTCTCAGCCGGAAGACCAATTCGTGGAGATGCTCGATCAACTGTTCGCGTCAGGCGAGGTCGGCGAGTTGGTCGCGCTGTATCAGGCCCTTCCGGTCTTACCCAATCAGCCGGCGCACGCGATGCGGGCGTCCGAAGGCACGCGGACGAACATCAAGTCGGTGTTTTGCGCGGTGGCCGATCGCAACCCCTATCCGGCCGAGCATTTGGAAGAAGGCCGCTGGAACCAGATGGTTCTCAAAAGCCTGTTCATCGAGGCTCCGCTGTATCCGATTCTGGGACTGGACGTGCGGGCCAATCCCGCGCTCGCGCGGATGCTGGTCGATTATGCCCACGAACGCCGGGCCGCCGGCCGCGCGGTCAGCCCCGAACTTTGGCGATGCGTCGGCCCCCACGCGGACCAGGAGGCGCTCGCGGATCTCAAGCGGGTCCTGGAAACCGGAACCGAACCCGAAAAAGCCGCCGCCGCCTTGGCCCTCGCCGACTGCCCCCTCCCCGAAGCCGCCGAGCTCTTAACCGCTGAGCCAACCCTGGTCCAAAAAATCCAAGCCGGCGAGCTCACGTGGGACAAACTGGCCGAATCCATTCCCTAACAATATGAACTTCGGCGTTGCTGTCGCCGCACTGCCCGTAGGCGTCGGCGCAATATCTCACAGACGCCGACGTCGAACCATCATTCCGATTCGCGGAAAAAAGTGATCGCGCGAGGACGCTCCCCTTTAGAAGAATCCATTTCGTATTTGGACTGGAATGCATGGCGGAGGTCCAAGGTGAGGAATGCGAACAAACCGACTGACACCGCGAGCATCAGATAGGGTCCCAGGGCGATTTTCGCGACGACTTTCGCTTCGTTGATGGATTCGGGCCGTTTCCCTTCGACGCTCATGCCCCAACTCGCCGCTTCCAACAAGGGCTGGACGGGCAACGTGCCGTTTCGCAGTTCCACAATAAAATGGCTGGTCGCGGCGAGGATCCCCAATCCCACGAGTCCCACGCCGAGGGGACGCCATAGCGGGACCGGATGAAAGCCGGCGGAAATCGCCACCATCAACAGGATCCCGCCAAAACCGAAGCAGGCCGCCATGCCCTGCCACCAGGCGAAGCCCGCCACGTTTACCCACACGATCGGCGAGACCAGCGTATTGGCGATAGCGGCCCACGGTTGAAAGGTTTGCCAGATGCCCAGCGAAGCCAGCAGCATCATCCAAGGCAGCGGCGAGAAAACCACTTTCAAGAAGCCAATCGGTTGCGATGGCTGCCTGAAGGCCGAGCGGACTTCGGGCCGGCTGAGAACGATCAGTGCCCAAATCCCCGCGGGCTGTCCCAGGAAACTCGCCAAGAGTGCCGCGCGGTAATGCTCGAGCGTCACAAGATGCCAGCCGCCGCGCACAACGAGACCGACGAGGATCAGCGCGACCGCCGCGAATATCAGATAGAGAAGTCCCGGAATCGGACTTTCGGATTCGCCGTGAACCCGCAAAGCGACCAGCCCGCTGATCAACAGTCCGAACACCGGAAAGATGCCCAGAAACCCGTTGATCATCAGCAAGATTCCCGGCCATTTCACCCGGTGCCTGATTTCCGGGGGAACGACATGGGAAGACGGCACAATTTCGGTGGGATCGATCGCCGAATCACCCAACGGCGGTTGGTATTCTTGGGGAACGCGATCTTTCATTCTCGAAGGCGGGTTCTCCGCATCCATGAGGGAGACGAGATCGGAGAGGATGTCGCCGACTTGTTGATACCGCCGATCGGGAGATTGTTCCAAACATCGCAGAACCACCTCATCCCATCGCGGATCGACCCCCGCGATTTTTGAGGGCGGGGCGAATCGGCCCAAGGGCAGTTCGCCGGTTAGCAGTTCATAGATCACCACGCCCAGGGAGTAAATGTCCGCGCGGTGATCGACCGCCCGCGAACCTTGGAGTTGTTCGGGAGCCATATAGCGGGGCGTGCCCATTACCTGATGCGTGCCCGTCAAGGTGATCTCATCCGGCAGCCGCGACATGAATTTGGCCAACCCGAAGTCGGCGATCTTCACTCGGCCCCGCGCATCGATCAACAGGTTCTCGGGTTTGATGTCCCGGTGCACGACGCCTTCCTCGTGGGCGTATTGGAGCGCTTCGCAAACTTGGCGAACGATCGCAAGCGTTTCCGGCGGGCGCGGGGCGTTTTGCATGCGCCGCCGCAGATTGGCTCCATCGACGTATTCCATCACGAAGTAATAGAAAGGCGGGGCGGATTCGCTTTCGCGGGCAGCCGAAGCCTCGGCCGCTTCGCCAAAGTCATGGACGGCGACGATGTTGGGATGATTGAGGCGGGCCAGCGTGCGGGCTTCGCGATTGAACCGCTCGCGGAACGCCGGATCGCCCGCCGATTCGAGATGGACGATTTTGAGCGCGACCAAACGGTCCAGCTTGATCTGCCGGGCTTTATAGACCGCTCCCATCCCGCCCTGGCCCAACAACTCCAGCACCTCAATCTGCGTGAAGTGCCCGCCCAGCATTTTCGGGCTTGGCGGCACGAAGCCGGTCGGCTGCCGGATGGTCGGGGCGAATGCGCTGCCCGCTTGGCTGTTGGACGGGGTGCCGGACGATTCCAATGCCTGTTTTTCGCGGCAGTCAGAACAAACCTCCGTCGTCTCATCCGCCGACAACACGCCCCCGCAAACCGAGCAGCGATCCTCTCCGTTCATCGTATCCTCTTCGGCAGCAGCAAACATTTCTCGGTTGCCGTACGAACCGGGGCTAGCGCCCAGCGGCTAATGAACGCGACCGTCATTCTCGAAGGTTCCTTACTGTTTCCCGCGGAGGTGTTTGTCCGCGAAGTTGAGGTACTGCTCCCAATCGTAGGCCGTGACATCGTGCTTGCCGGTGCGGACGTGGTAGCCGATCATGCCGGCCACGGGATGATTCACCGCGGGCCAGGTTTTCGTGGCCAAACCTTCCAAACCGAACAGCCGATACACCGGGTCCGCCCCGACGCAGGACAGAAACTCGCCTTTGGGGTCGGCCCATTGGTCGTCCTGGGCACTGGCGACATACACCGGCCGCGGCGCCATGAGCGCGATCAGTTCGTGCTGGTCGATAGGCAATTCATCCTCGTTGGTGTTGTACTTCTTATGATTGGTGCAGAACCAATGCGGGAAGGAAGTATTGATGCGGCCCACGGTTTCACCGAACCGCCGCCGAGCCAAAGCCGCCCCGCCGCAGCCGGAATCGTTGGAGATCACGAGGGCGAACCGTTCATCGGTGGCTCCGGTCCACAGCGATGTTTTCCCCAACCGCGAATGCCCGATGACCGCGACGTGCTTGGCGTCGATCGCGTTTTCGGTTTCCAGGTAATCCAGCACGCGGTGCAAGCCCCACGCCCAACCGCCGATGGCCGTCCAGTTGTCGCCCCGGTCCTGATATTCGGGATAGAGCACGTGCACGCCGTTTTTGAAGCCGTCATAAAAATCGGGATCGACATCGCCGTAATACACCGTGACCAGGGCATAACCCCGGTCCAGAATCTTCTCGACCTGCCAGCGGGAGGCGCTCGCCCCGCGGGTGGATTCGTCGGCGACTTTCGGCTGGCTATCCGGCTTGCGGTCGTACACATGAGCCAGCCGAATGCCCGGGTCGGCGTGCACCGTGTGGTTGCCGTTGAAGTTGTACCCCAGAAACGCCGGCACCGGCCCGTTCGCATTTTTCGGGAGCAGAATCAACACATTGACCTGCGGCCCCGAACCGTCTTTGCGGAACGAAAGCGCCACTTCCTTGCGGATGCCTTTGCCGCCGATGGCATGTTGGTCTTCGCCCTGGCGTTCCACTTTGGCGATTTTCATCGCGGGCGGCATCGCGCCGTATTCGTACTCCTTAAACAGCGCCAACAGCTCCGGCCGGCGTTTGCTCTTCCACGTTTCCGCGTCCATCACCTTCTGGCCGTTCTGCATCACCAACGGATCGGGCAGCGTGTATTGGGGAACCTTGTCCTCATCGTAATTCGGCACAAACTTCTGAGCCTGCGCCTGTGGAAGAGCCGCGGCAAAGACGGCAACGATTGCGAACATTCGAGCACGGAAAGTTTTCATGGGCATGGGTCCGTTGTCAGTGGTACAAAGGCGAGCGGACCAATCTTCGGTCGGTGCCCGCGTCAGTTCGATGATGTCTCAGAATGCTGGAAAATCTCCGCGAATGCAAGCGGGTTCATCACAGCAAACCCGCAATCGGTTCCGCGTGGTAGATGCGGTGCGGGCGGTCGACTTCGTCTTTCCAGACGGCCTCGGACGGAATGCCCAGCGAATGATATATCGTGGCGGCGAAGTTTTCCGGGGTCTGGGGATCGTCCGCCGGGTAACCGCCTTGGCTGTCGGAGGCGCCGACGACGTTCCCCCCGCGAACGCCGCCGCCCGCGAAGAACACCGTCTGCACTTTGCCCCAATGATCGCGGCCGGGCAATTTGTAGCTCCTCGGCAGGAGGGAAATTTTCGGCGTGCGTCCGAATTCGCCGGCCATCACGACCAAGGTGTTTTCCAACATACCCGATTCGTGGAGGTCGTCGAGCAAAGCCGACACCGCGCGGTCGGTGGGCGGGAAGAGCTTGTCTTTGAGGTGCGGAAACGCGTTGCCGTGGGTGTCCCAGGTCTCATCGTTGC
The DNA here is from genome assembly GCA_963815195.1 of uncultured Planctomycetaceae bacterium. Taxonomy (GTDB): domain Bacteria; phylum Planctomycetota; class Planctomycetia; order Planctomycetales; family Planctomycetaceae; genus CAWAVN01. The sequence goes on along the minus strand of CAWFGE010000018.1, from coordinate 298,865 downwards.
CCAGGTTGACCTGCACGAGATTGACGCCCAGTTCCACGAGTCGCCGGGCCATCAGCAGCGACCAGCCGAAAGAGTTTTTGCCGTAGCGTTCCTGGGTCTTGTCGTCGGCTGCGGTCACATCGAAGGCCCAGCGGATTTTCACATCGGCCAACAGCGAAATCGCCCCTTGCCGATCCCGGTCGAAGCTCTGCACCGCGGCGTGATGCTCCAAGAACTGCTGCTGCCGCTCTAAGGTCCTTAAAAGATCGAGGCGCTTGCCGAAGCTCGTTCGCGTGAGACCGTGAGGCAGCGTCAGGTTCGGGGCTTGAAACACGCGGCCGTCCGTGCCGCCGCGCTCCTGGTGGTCGAACGGGTATTCGGGAAAGGCTCCGTAAGATTTCGGATGAAACGGCGAGGCCTCGATGAACCACGGATCCCGGTTTGGTCCCATCAACCCCGCGAACTGGCCTGGAATCACCCGGCCGCTGTTGTGCACCAACCGCTCCGGCAAGGCGACCGCGGGCGGCAGGTTATTTCGCGGCACCGTGGCGTCGCCTGCGATCGACGCCATCGAAGGCCAATCGCTGGGCTGCGGTTTGCTGGCGTTAAAACCCCGCGGCATCTCTGACCGCCCGGTGAGCATGATATGATGCCCCTGCGAATGCTCGTTCGACGAATGCGTCAGCGACCGGCACAGCGCCCAGAGATGACTCCGCGCGGCGAGCCCCGGCAAGTGCTCGCAAATCTGAATCCCCGGCGTGCGCGTGGCGATCGGACGAAATTCCCCGCGGACGGTGTCGGGGGCTTCGGGTTTTAGATCGAAGCTATCCTGTTGAGCGAGCCCGCCGGAGAGAAAGATGTAAATGCAAGCCCGCGCGGTTTCCGCGGGCTTCGCCGCTGCCGCGCGGAGGGCCGCAAGGTGGTTCATCCCCAACCCGCAGACTCCGACCGCCCCCGCCTGCAAAGCCAACCGGCGGGAAAACCGAGGATGCGCCAAGTTCAATCCCGAAGCCGCCGCCATCATCCTGCCTCCGAAACCCAAAGAACTCAAGGTTCTCATAGTAAAGGCTTGCGGCGGAAGACACAATCCCATCAATCGAGCTTGATGGGAGACTAAAACATTGGTCCGACGCGCATTTTACTGACGTTGCGCCAGATCGTTTCGCAATCGCTCCGCGAAATCGGCGTCGGCCGTGTTCACAGGAATCACAAAAGCCTGCTCCTCCCGCGTAAGGGGTTCGCGGTTTTTGATTTGATAATCGAGCACATCCAAATTGGCTTCCGAGGGGTCGGCTCCTTGATTCAATCTTTCGGTGATGCGCTCGCGGAGCTGCTCGTCGGTGGCTTGGAAATCGAGTATGAGGAACGGGACGTTTAGCCGCCCGGCCATCTCGCGCATCAGAGCGCGGTGCTTGGCTTTCAAGAATGTGGCGTCCACAATGGCCGGGAAACCGGCGGCGAGGATGTGCTCCGCACAATCCGTTAGGTGCTGATAAGTCGCTTCTGTGGACGCGGCGGAATACAGATTGTCCTCCCATCCGGATTGGGATTTCTGCGTGCGCTCCAAGCCAGCGAGACGCTTGCGCTCCACGTCCGACCGCACGCGGACGGCTCCGAGAGATTCCACGACCGGCTGAGTGCCGAAGGATTTCCCGCTGCCGGACAGACCGTGCGTTATCATCAGCATCGGCTGCCTGGGTTCGGTAAACCGCGTGGCCAGGTCGAGATATTCCTGCCGCTTGGAAGCGAGTTGATGGCGGATCTCGGTTTCATGTTCCTCGTGTTGCTTCCAACCGAGATGCGCGACCTTGGCCCGCACAAGGGCGCGATAGGTCAGATAAAATGGCAGCACGTCGAGACCGCGGTAATCGCCGGTGCGTTCCAGGTAGGCATTGAGCAAGCGATGGGCAAAGTCGGGCCGATTCCGGTCGGCGAGGTCCATCAAGCAAAACGCAACTTCGCTGAGGACATCAATCCAGCGGAGGTTCGCATTAAACTCGATGCCGTCGAAAATCACAATCTCGTCATCTTCCAGAAGCATATTGCCCAGGTGCATATCGCCGTGGCATTCACGGACCGCGCCTTCCTGCCGGCGTTCTTCAAACCGGGAACCTAACCGCCCGGCTTGGGTTTGGGTCCAAGCGAGCAGTTGCTGCAGTTGGTTTTGCGTGTCATGAAACTCGGCGGGCAAACGGCTCTCGCCGAGGGGCCGGCCGGTGGCGTCGAGGTCTTGCTCCAAGAGCGGCCGAAAGTTCCCCCACGCGGCACCCTGGACTTGCTCCCGCGTCCCGAACTCGCAGGTTTCGCCTTCCGGCCTGGCGACGGCGATGCGTTTATGAAACTCCGCGATTTCCTCCGCGAGCTTGTCGATGTGCTCGGTCTGGAGCCGGCCGGTTTTGATCGCATGATCGAGGAGTGCATCTTGCGAAAACTGCCGCATTTTGACGGCATACTCGAAAGGCTCCCCTTCGCCGCCCATGCGCGGTTTTTCGAATGGGCCGGTGATGGGCACGACCTCCAAATACAACCGCGGAGCCAGCCGCCGGTTGAGCCGGAGTTCCTCCGCGCAGAAAAACTCCCGTCGGTCGAGCGTGCTGAAATTGACGAACCCGAAATCCACCGGCTTTTTGATTTTGTAGGCGTAGTCTCCCGTCAACAGCACCCAGGAAATGTGCGTTTCCATAAGGCCCACACTCTCGGCAGCGTGCTCGTAACACTCCGGCGATTGGAGCGCATGGATCATCGTGAGCGATTCGGGCGGAAGACGGTCGGACATGGCGATCTTCGGGAAGTTAAAGACGTTGGTAGAACATGTGCCACTTGTGCCACTGCCAACTTGGTGCCAGCAAGTAGGGTGGGCACCGCCCACCAGGAATGAGTCAGGAAACGATTGGTGGGCGGTGCCCACCCGACTCACTAAACTACCAGTTCCACCCCGCCGTGGAACGGATCTCAAATGTCGGCCGACAGAGTCGGCCCTGCTTGGCCATTCTAAAACGAAGTTCTGTTGCAGGCTACGTCGAATGGTTGCCGATCCGCGTTCAGGCTTTCTCTGCACCAACTATGTCCGCCAATCGCTGGTATCTACATTTCTCGAAGCAAACCGATCCAGGTTCAAAGGAGACGCCAATGCCAAAAATGCCCCCGCCGACGCTGGGTTGGGAAGTCGTTGGAGCGGCGAACGCCGGCCCCGGTCCGCGAAGCCGGAATGGGTTGGCGTACGACCGGCGCGAAAGTCACCATCTTGTTTGGCGGCATCGTCTGGAGTCCTTCGAGGTTGCAATCCGATACCTGGGAGTTGCGTGGCGAGAACTGGACGCGGATCAGAACCTTCTGGAGGAAGCCGCCGGCCAGGCACCGCGGGGCCATGGTCTATCTCGACACCCGCCACGAGTCGCTCCTATTCGGCGGCCAGGCGAAAAACGGCGCTTTACTCGGGGACACGTGGACCTACGCTGGGAAGCGTTGGCAGCGGGTGCGCTCCGCCGGCCCGTCGCCGCGTTGCGGGCACTCTTTGGCATTTGATGAGCAGGTCGGGGTCGCAGTCCTTTTCGGCGGGATTCGCCCCGACGACCAGCCGCTGGGCGACACGTGGCTGTTTGACGGCAGGTCGTGGAAGGAGTTGGCCGGGCCGGGTCCGCCGGCACGGCGCTACGCGGCTTTCACCTATGATCCGGACTTAAAGGGTTGCGTACTCCACGGCGGTTCGGAAGACGACCACGGGCGGCGAACGTTTGGAGACACGTGGCTGTTCCAGGACGGCACGTGGAAGCCGCTCGGGAATCGCTTCGATACCGACCCCCGCGATGACCACGGGCTTGCGTATCATCGAGGAGCCATGCGTCTGGTCATGCTTGAAGGAGTGGCAGGGGAGCGGGGAATTCTCACGCGGGAGGAGGAGGGTTGGAGGACGGTGCGGGCGGACCCTTTACATCCTCGTCACCAGTGTTCGCCGCTGGTGTGGAATGAGGAACTCGGCGGCCTCCTCCTGCACGGCGGGGAGGCTCGTCACGGAGGCCCCCAGTTCGACAAAACGCTCCTGCTGCGGATGCCCCCAGCCTCGTCGCCAAGAGCCACGTAGATAATGTAGAATCAAGAACCCCCAAACTTCGCGAGCTGCGTTTCCGAGTTGGAGCTTGGAAACGTGGGGTAAAAATTCCCCAAACCGCCGGCAGGCTAGCCGTGCCATCCCCCGCGCGGCAGGGTGGCTGGGGTCGGGCTGCCGTATGGGGCATTGAATTTCGAAACGACGGCATCGGCAGCCTGCCCCGGGGAGCAATCACCCGCACGCCTGGGGGCAGTTTGTCGATCCAAGGTTTTCTGAATGCCGCGCAATTCGCGACAAACTGACCCCAGCCGCCCCTGTCGTGGCCGACTTTCTATCGCCAAAGCATTGCTGTTCAATCCACCGCGCGGGTGTCGGGGAAGAGCATGCTCACGCTGGTGCGGTCGTGGATGGAACGGATCGCGCGGGCGAACAGCGGAGCGACGGAAACCACCTGCATGTTGGCGGGCAAGGGTTCGACGTGGTTCTCGACGGTGTCGGTGATAAACATCTGCTTGATGAGGCTGTTTTCGATTTTTGCCGCCGCGCCTTTGGCCAAAACGCCGTGGCTGACGGCGGCGTAAATGTCCCTTGCCCCGCGCTGTTTCAAGACCTCGGCCATGCTGATCAAGGAGCCGCCGGTGATCGTGAAATCGTCGACCATGAGCACGTTCGATCCCGCGACGTCGCCGATGACTTCGAGCACGTGGGCCGACTCTGTGTGGTCCACGCGTTGCTTGTTGCCGATGACCACGCGGGTTCCCAAGAGTGCCGCGTACTTGGAGGCGCCTTTCGCGAACCCGACGTCGGGGCTGCATACGACGAGATCGGGAATGCCCAGCGTGCGGACGTGCTCGCAGATCGTCTGCCGGGCGTAAAGATGATCCACCGGCACGCGGAAGAAGCCCTGGATCTGCGGGCTGTGCAAATCCATCATCAACACGCGGTCCGCCCCCGCGGCTTCCAAAGCGTCCGCGCACACGCGGGCCCGGATGGAAACCCGCGGCTCGTCTTTTTTGTCGCCCTTGGCATAACTGAAGTAGGGGATCACCGCGGTGACGTTCTGGGCGCTCGCCCGCTTGAGCGCATCCACCCAGAACAACAGCTCCACGAAGTTGTCGTTCACCGGATGGCTGACGCCCTGGATGATGTAGGTATCCCGACCGCGGACATTCTCCTTGATCCGCACGAACACGTTGCCTTCGCTGAAATAAAGGGTTTCCGAGTCCAGCCGGCGAACGCCCAGGGCGCTCGCAATCGCGGCGGCGAACCGCGGATTGGCGGACCCGGCCAAGACCGCCAGGTCCCCCTGCGGCGCTTGAAACGGCTGCGGACGCGGCCCGGCTTGGGGCAAGATCGATTCGGGAGAAACCATATTCGGCGTCGGGAAGGTGAGGGATGGCAATGGAAACAGCGGCAAGCGTTATCATAACTCGCACGCCATGCTTCACAAGCGGGCGTACGGAATGAAGATGGCGAGAGCGGGAGAAGGGCAGAATTGGTTCGACTTACGAATCGCTTATGCGGCCGAAAACGGCGGCGACTTGATGTCCGCCGAAGCCCAGCGAGAGTTTCATGGCCTTTGGGATCGGGCGGGGCTTGGAAATCCCCGGCGTGTAATCCAGATCGCATTCGGGATCCGGATGCGTGAGGTTTCGTGTGGGGGGAACGCAGCCGTCCCGCATGGCGAGGAGCGTGCACGCGGTTTCCACGCTGCCCGCGGCGCCCAGGAGGTGTCCCAAGGCCCCTTTGAGGCTGGAATAGGAAATGTCATCGGCCGCGGATCCCAAGGCCGACCGGAGTGCGCGGGTTTCGGTGCGGTCGTTGTCTTTGGTGCCGGTGCCGTGGAGGTTGATGTAATCGATTTCCACGGCGGTTGTGCCGGAGCGGCGGAGGACATCCTGGATCAGCCACGACAGCGAAGTCCCCTGGGTTTCCAACCGCGCGATGCCCGCGGGATCGGAGACGCAGCCCCCCGCGAGCCACTCGGCATAGGGGGCGACGCCACGGGCCGCGGCCAGTTCCCCGCGTTCGAGGACCATCACCGCAGCGCCTTCCCCGACGACGAAGCCGCTGCGAAACTTATCGAACGGCCGGCAGGCGGCGGCTGGGTCTTTCAAGTCTTTGGCCAAAACGCCCATTCGCGAAAATGCCCCCAACACGGCGGGCTGGAGCGAGGCATCGGTGCTGCCCGCGAGCACGAGGTCGCAGGTTCCGTGCTCGATCAATTCCGCGCCGCGGCAGAGGCTCATCAGTCCCGTCGCGCACGCCGCCACGGGACAGAGCATGGCCCCGCGAATTTTCCAGCACTCCGCCGCCCGCGAAGCCGGCGTGTTGGGCCAGAACATCGGCCAAAGTTCCGGAGTCGGATGCTCGTTTCCAAACCGCCGCTCGGCGAGCGCCCGGCCGATGCTTCGCATCCCGCCTTTGCTGGTGCCGATGACGCAGCCCCGCCGATGCGGAGGAACCGCGTCCCAATCCACCCGGGCGTCGGCGACCGCTTCCTTCGCTGCCGTCATCGCCAGTCGAATGTTCGGCTCTTGAAGGTCACGGTGATCTTCGGAAGTCAGCGAGTCGATCGCCGCGGTGGCGCCGGCAAAGCGGGGAGATTCTTTCAGGGCCGCCTTTAAGCCGACTTGTGCCATCAGATCGGCGGGATCGAGCCAGCGGACCGCGCCGGCTCCCGCACAGAGGGATTTCCAGGTGGTTTCGCGGTCGGGTCCCAAACCGGTGACCATTCCGATCCCCGTGATGACAACTCGCGGCCGGTCTCCTTTCACAATGCGGTTTGACCTCATCGGACTAAACGCGGCGGCTGGATCGGCACACGGCATAGAGCGCCGCCGCGAAGAGCGCCAGCACGATCAAATAATCCAACAGAAATCGTCCATGCGGCAGTGAGGACGGCGTTTCCGGTGCCTCGGCATTCGCTCCGGCCTCGTCCGCTTGCGCCGGACGGCGGGCAGGTTTTGTGCGAGCCTGCCCGGCCGCCGGTTCCACGAACCACAGCGATACCGCCAGCACCAAAACGGCGGACCATCGGTCAGGCCCATTCCGCGGGCCGCTCATGAAAGGACCTCGCACGAGTTTGCGAAAATTTTCTGCGCCGGGACGCCGTGCTTTGCGGGATTGAGCCTCTCGTCCTCGACGATGATGCCTCCCAAGGGAAAGCGAAGTTCTTCGTAATCGCGTTTGCGGAGAGAGACCGTGTCCCATTGCTGGGACCGCTCGGCCATTTTTTGCTCGTAGTCCTCGACCCACACGCCGTAAAAGGCATACATCCGCCCGCGATGCTCCCAGCGGGACCGGCGGTCGAACTGGCACAGCCAGCGGGGGTCGAGAATGTGATACGCGAACACGAGGGCCGCGCGAAAGCCCTTGCCGAAGACCGTCTGCCAGCGGAGCATGCTGTCGATGTCGTCGCGGGTGGCCCAGTTTTCCCAGGTGTGCGATGGCTGCCCGCCGCCCGAAGGAAACTTCCGGCCTTTGACGTCGATCAGCCAGTTCTCGCCCGCGGGCGGAGAGACGATGTAATCCGGCGATTTGAGAGACACCTCGCTCAATAGGCTCCGCCGGGTTTCATCGACGGCCACATAAGGCACGCGGTGATGGCGGAGGTACTCCTCAAACGCGGCATCATAATGGTTCGCACGATTCGTCATCCGATTACCTCATCGATGGACCATACCACGAAATCCATCCATTATTGACGCCTGTCATTCGTGGTCCTCCCGCCTGCGAGTGTTTTGGACGATTTCGAAAATCTCATTCCCGATGTCGTCGATCGTTCGCAGCGTCCCTTCCGTGATGCAGGGTACGATGTGCCAGCGGGGTTGGTCAACGGCCAGTTCGCGGTAGACTTCGCGGACCGCCGCCAGGTAGGAGCCGTCGGCTTCGTGAAGATCCGCTTTCTTTTCCGTGTAGCTGCGGGCGGCTTTTTGGGCAATGAGGTTTTGTGCCTCGGCGGCTGGCAGATCCAAAAGCAGGACCAGGTCCGGCCGCGGCAAATCGAAAATTCTGTATTCGATGGTTTCGACCCACTCCCGCAGTTCCCCGCGCTCGGCCCCCTTGAGCTTCGCCCCCTGGTGCGCGATGTTGGACGCCACATAGCGGTCGAGGACCACGACGTCGCATGCCTTCATTGCATGTTCCAGCACCTCGCGGGACTCAAACCGGTCTCCGGCATACAGCAGCGAAGCGAGCATCGGATGCACCTCGGCCAGCGATCCAAAGCGGCCATTTAGAAAGTCGCCGATGGCTTTGCCGAACCGCGTGGCCTCGTAGCGGGGAAAACTCAGAAGCTCCACCGCCGCCCCCGCCGACCGCAGCCGCTCGCTCAACCGCGCGGCCTGCGTGCCCTTGCCGGATCCGTCAATCCCCTCAATGGCGATGAGCATCAGTGTCACCCACCTCGGTTCTTAATCTTAATCTTAATCTTAATCTTAATCTTAATCTTAATCTTAATCTTAATCTTACTCCTCAAAGAGCCAAGAGCCGATCCGACTTTCACTCCCTGTCGTCTCCTTCATCAAACTCGACCGTATCCCTGAGGTGAAAATCATCGCTTTCGGGAACCTGACGGGTGTCTCCCATTTCGGCAAACATCGGGACTGCATCCTCCACGGTCTTGGCGGCGTGAAAGTATGTCAACAAATGGCTCGTGTCGAGGATCGTTTCCACGGTGGGATGCAGCCGGCAGAGGACGAGTTTGCCGCCCTCGCGGTGAAGTTGCCGATGCGCGCGGATCAGCTTCCCGATCATGGAACTCGTCACGAATTCCACATCCGCGAGATCGAGAATCAGCCGCCGGCATTCGTATTTGCCAATGAGCAGAAACAGCTCCTGGCCGAGGGCGTCGATGTTCTGCTCGTCGGACAGGCGGGGCATGACGCAGCGGGCGACGACGATGTCGTCCACCGAGTCGAACCGGAAATAGTGGGACTCAAAACTGCCAAACACGGGAAGGCTCCTCGTCAATTGGCCGGCAGGGGCCGTTTGATGCTGTTTGCGGCTTGGTCTCTTTCGTCCATTCGCCGGGCGGAGAGATGATCGATCGCGGCCGTCTCGCCCACCGCCGGCACAAGCCGGCCCAGGTCGGCGGGAGTGCCGGGCAGCCGCACGGGAACATACCGGCGGTCGGTTCCCTGCACAAAGCCCGGCCGCTCGTCGCAACGCCGTTCCACCAACACTTCCAACTCCCGCCCGGACAGCGACGCATAGGAGTCTTGTGCAAGCTCCCGCTCAAGCACCGCCAGCCGGTCCGTGCGATCCTTGCGGACGCGGGGATCGATCTGGTCGGGATAACTTGCCGCCGGCGTGCCTTCGCGGGCGCTGAAGGGGAAGATGTGAATCTTCATGAAGCCCGCGTGCCGGCAGGCGTCCAGGGTTTGCTCGAACTCCGCTTCGGTCTCGCCGGGAAAACCCACGATCACGTCGGTCGTGAAGGCCGGATTGTCCAGGCGGTCTTTGATGCGGTCGAGCTTTTCCAGAAACCGGCCGACGGAATACCGCCTTCGCATCCGGCGGAGCACGGTGTCGGCTCCGCTTTGCAGCGAGGGATGAAACTGCGGGCAGAGATGCTCCGCGTTCGCGGCGGCCTTGATGAAGTCGTCATGAATCTCGGCGGCTTCGATGCTCGACAGCCGCATCCGCCAGGAGCCGGGGATGCGGTCGAGACGCTCGAACAAATGCCACAGCCGAAACGGTGCTTTTCCCGATTTGCCCCGCGTGGCCTCCACGCCATAATGTCCGACATGGATCCCGCTGAGCACGATTTCCCGGTAGCCGTTCTCCACCAGCCGGCGGACTTCGTCTTCGATGTCCTCGGGCGGCCGGCTGTAAAGGCCGGGCCGGACCGTGGGGATGATGCAGAACGTGCACTTCAAAATGCAGCCGTCCTGCACCTTGACATAAGCTCGCTTGCGGCCGTCGAAATGGCTGATGCCCGTGGGCATGTCCACGATCCCCAACCGGCCCAACACGTCCGGCAGTTCGCGTTTGTCGGTCACGACCTCGAACACGCCCGGCAGTTCCGAGACGGTCTTGGGATCGCGGGTGGCGTAGCAGCCCATTACGATGGTCCGCGTGTGGGGATTCTTGCGGGCGAGCTGGCGGATCAACTGCCGCCCCTTGGAATCGCCCGTGGCCGTCACCGTGCAGGTGTTGACCACGCACACGTCCGCGGCTTCGTCGTCCTCGGCTTCGCGGAACCCGTTTTGCAGCAGGGTTTCCTTGACGAGCTGGGTTTCGTATTGATTGACCTTGCACCCCAACGTCACGAGCCGGCAAGTGCGATCTGGGGCAGGCGGGGAGGAGACATTCATATTGGAAAAGTGCGGTAGAACACAGGGCGGAACAACAACAAGCGATTATAATCACTCAAACGGCAAATGACACGTCCGCATTTTTCTCCTCAAGTTTAACATTTCGAGTTTCAAGTTGCAGGTTTTCTCGGCGTCAGGTTATTCAGGGTTTAAGGCGGATTACTGAAAATCCGTTTACAAAAAGGATCTCGCCATGAGTCGGTTTGCCAAGAACATTTTGTGGATAGGGGTCGGGGTCGCGGCCGTTTTCGCTGCCCTTGCCGGTCCCGCGCGGGCGGAGACTCCCGCGGACCCGGCGGGCGGGCGGGTTTATCAGCACGGCGTGGTGGCGGCGGATCATCCGCTGGCCAGCCAGGCGGGTCTGGAAATGCTCAAAAAAGGCGGCAACGTCGTAGATGCGGCGGTCGCCACGTCCTTTGCGCTCTCGGTCGTCCGGCCGTCGAGCTGCGGGATCGGCGGCGGCGGGTTTATGGTCATCTGGGACGCCAAGACGCAAAAATCCGTCGCGCTCGATTACCGGGAAACAGCCCCGGCGGCCGCGTCGCGGGAGATGTACGTCAATGCCCGCAAGAAGAACCCGGCGGACCGCTATCCCAGCCGGGACGGAGCCCTCGCCGTCGCGGTGCCGGGCGAGGTGGCGGGGTTGTGTCACGCCTTGGAAAAATACGGCACGCTCGATTTGCCCACCGTCCTCGCCCCGGCGATTCGCTACTGCAAAGAAGGCATTCCCGTCGATGAGCACATGCGCTCAACGCAGCGGACGATGCTCAAGCCGTTCGAGAAGAAGCCGCAAATGCGGGAGACCTATGCCGCGCTCTATAAAAACTATCTCAACGGAGGCGTGCCCTGGCCGGAGAACGCGCGGTTCTATTCGCCCTTAGGTCCGGTGCTCGAGCGAATCGCCAAGCAGGGCCGGGCCGGTTTCTATGAAGGCGAAGTCGCGGAGGCGATCGCCGGGTCGTTGCAGAACGCCGGGGGCATTGTGACGAAACAGGATCTCGAAGGCATCGCCGCCAAGGAGCGGCCGGTGCTTCGCGGGGAATATCTCGGGCGGACGATCCTCACCATGCCGCCGCCGTCGAGCGGAGGCACGGCCCTGTTGGAGATCTTAAACATTCTTACGGCGTGGACCGCGGAGCATCCCGCCGAGGCGAAAGCGATGAAGCACAACGAAGGCGAGTTTCTGCAACTCCTCACCGAAGCCATGAAGCACGCCTACGCCGACCGGGCGGAGTACCTGGGCGACACCGATTTTGTGCAGGCGCCCATTCAAACATTAATCAGCCCAAACTATGCGAAACAAATCGCCAAGCGAATCGACCTTCGGCAAACGAAACCGCTCAAAACGTACGGCCGCACCATGCCGATGAAAGACGCCGGGACGAGCCACTATTCCGTAATGGATGCCGCGGGAAATGCCGTGGCCTGCACGGAGACGGTCAACACGCTTTTCGGCAGCCTGTTTGTGGAGCCGAAGTTCGGGATCGTCTTGAACAATGAAATGGACGACTTCGCCGCGATCCCCGGGGAGCCGAACGCGTTTGGTCTCATCCAAAGCGAAGCCAACACGGTCCGGCCGGGAAAGAAGCCGCTCTCGAGCATGACGCCCACGATCGTGCTGGACGACGGCCAGGCGGTGATCGCGTTGGGAGGCTCCGGGGGCCCGCGGATCATCAGTTCGACGCTGCAGGTGCTGTTGAACCTGATGCGGTTCGAGATGCTCCCCCGCCAGGCGATCGCCGAACCGCGGATCCACCACCAATGGCTGCCCAACGTGCTCTCCATCGAGAACCCATTGTATAAGGCGATGCAAAGTGCAATGGAGCAGCGCGGCCACAAAGTGGAGAAGCGGAACGGCCTGGCCGTGGTCCAGGCGATTCACAGAACGAAGGAAGGACTCCGCGCCGCCAGCGACCCGCGCAAACACGGCGAACCCGCCGGCTACTGAGATCCACCACGAAAAAAGACAAGAAGGGACCACGAAACACCCGAAAAAGAGACAATTGGATTGCTATCGGAACTGAAGGATGAACTCAGAAATTCGTGTGATTCGTGTCATTCGTGGTTCCCCAAAGCTCAATGCCGTTGGAAGAAAAGATGGCGGGTTCGGTGTTGTCTTTTTTCGTGTGTTTCGTGGTTCCGTTCTTCTGACTCGGCGAGGGCATGGCTTACGATCGTCAAGAACTCTTTCTCGAAGGCCCCATCGGCCGGGCGCTGTTTCGGCTGGCCGTGCCGATCATCTTGGGCAACGTCCTGCAAACGGGCTATCAATTGACCGACGCCTTCTGGGTCGGCCGGTTGGGGGCCGCGGCGGTCGCCGCCGTGTCCATCAGTTTTCCGGTCACGTTTTTGGTGATCGCGATCGGGTCCGGCCTCGCGATTGCGGGGGCGACGCTCTCCGCCCAATACATGGGGGCCGGCCGGCAGGAGATGGTCAATCACATCGCGGCCCAGACCATGATGATGGTCGCCCTCACGTCGGTTGTGCTGGGAGCGGCTGGCTTTCTGCTCTCGCCGCATCTGCTCACGTGGCTCGGCGTCGCGCCGGTGGTGTATCGAGGCGCGCTGAGCTTTATGCGCGTCTCGTTCGTGGGGATCATCTTCGTGTTTCTGTACGCGATGTTTCAAGCTCTGATGCGAGGCATCGGACGGACCGCGGTGCCCCTCCTGATCGTCTCCGGCACCGTGCTCCTCAATATCTTTCTCGACCCGCTGTTTATCTTCGGCTGGGGGCCGATCCCGGCCCAAGGCGTCCGCGGCGCGGCGCTCGCGACATTGGCCACCCAGGCGATCGCGGCCTTTATCGGGCTCATGATTTTTCTGCGGGGCCGGCACGGGATTCAACTCAAGTGGCGCGACTTTCGGCCCGACTTTCCTTATATCCGCCGGGCGTTTTTTCTGGGATTGCCGGGTTCGGTCGAGCTGTCCACGCGCGGGCTGGGCTTGATCGTGATGTCGTTTCTGGTGGCGAGCTTCGGAACCTTGACCATCGCCTCGTACGGCGTGGGGGCGAACATTCTGCAGTTCGTCACCATCCCGGCGATGGGGCTGTCGATGGCCGTCTCCACGCTCGTCGGCCAGAATATCGGTGCGGGCAATCTCGACCGGGCCGCACGGGTGGCGGTGTTGGGGGCGGGTTGGGGATTTGCGATTCTGACCGGCGTCGGTCTTTTGGCCTACGTGTCCGCGGATCATTTGGTCGCGTTTTTCGTGCCGGGCGATCCCGAGGTGATTTCACAAGGAGCGCGGTTCATCCGCATCATGTGTCTCGCGTGGGGCGGCATCGGCGTGCAGCTTTGCATGGTGTCCACGTTTCGGGCGTCGGGGAACATGCTGATCTCGATGGTGATCGCGCTCGTTGCGCAGTGGGTCGTGCAATTTCCGCTGGCTTACATTCTCTCGAAGCACACACCGCTCGGTTCCGAAGGCTTGTGGTGGTCGTTTCCGGTGACGAATCTTCTCGTGCCCATCGTCGCGGCGGCGTGGTTCGCCCACGGCGGCTGGAAAACGACGCGGCTCACGGAAGAAGACCGCCAGGTGGCGAAGGTCGCCGGCGAAACAATCGTGGAAGACGGCCTTCCCTGACCTCGGCGATTTTCCGACCGCGAGATCTTCATCCGCACGAGCAAGACGCTGTATTGCATCGCGAAAGAATAAACTGGCGAGCGGACCAACCTTCGGTCGGTGCCCGCGTAAGATTTCATGGAATTGGAAACGTCTCGATCGGCGCAAGTCATCACGGGACTGGCGCCCACGCTCGCCAAGAGCTTTCTCGAGGTCGGAAATCATTTGGCGAGTCGCGGCTTCCACGGCCTGTTCCCAGCGCTCGGGGCCGAACTCCTCGGCATAGGGCGCGCGCTCGTGGGCGAAGTTGATGCCTCGCGAGTTGTTGACCACTGCTCCCAAGCCGGCTTTGGTGAAGGCGGCGGCCACGTCGGCGGCTCCCGCGCCCTGGCTGCCGTAGCCAGGGACCAATAACGGAGCGTGCGGCATCGCGGCGCGGAGTTCCGCAAGCTCCGCCGGGTAGGTCGCCCCCACGACCGCACCGATGGGGCCGAACTCGCTGCCGGTCGCGGTCTCGGCGGCGAAACGTTCCACCACCTCGGCGACGGCCCGATACACCGGCACGCCTTCGGTCTTCCGGTCTTGAAACGTGCCCGCTTCGGGGTTGCTCGTGCGAACGAGGACGTAAATCCCCGCCCCGCGTTCCCGGGCGACTTGGACGAACGGTTCCAGCGTGTCCCGGCCGAGATAGGGATTGACCGTCAGCGCATCGGCGGCCCACACCGCGGCGTTCGGATCCTCGCCGGCCAGATAGGCGCGGGCATAGGCTTCCGCCGTGGACCCGATGTCCCCGCGCTTGGCGTCGCAGATCACAATCAGCCCGGCGCCGCGGGCCCGGCGAATGACCCGCTGGAGCACGCTCATCCCCGCCGGTCCCAACTCCTCAAAGAACGCCGCCTGCGGTTTGACCGCCGGCACCAGCGGGGCCACCACATCGATGATGCGAAAGCAAAACTCCTCGAACGCCGCGGCTTTGAAAGCGTTTTGATCCGTGGCTCCGCGTTTTTCCGCGGCGCGAATCACCGGAGCGGGCAATCGCTCGAAACGCGGATCCAGCCCCACCAACGCGGCGGTGTGTTTGCTCCGAACGGCAGCGTGCAGACGGTCGGCGAAGTTGACGGGCATGTTACTTTTCAAGTTTCAAGTTGAAAGTTTTAAGTTTTGACGAGCCGGACAAGTTTCAAGGGTTCTTACGGATCATCAGGAGGAACGAAACTTGAAACTCGTAACATCTCGGACTATAGGCGTTTGGGTGGCTGGGGGCGCAAATCCCCCTTGGAATAAGGCTTGAACCGCAAATGCTGGGGCTGTGGCCAGGCGAGAAAAATCTCACACCGCCCCAGGCCTCAAATCTCCTTTTCCCTTGGAACGTTCCTTTGCGCCCCAGCCACCGTCTGCACTTTCGACATACAGTTTGAGTAAGCTAAAACGAGAAGGCGATTATTCGATGTCGACTTCTAATATCGCGGCGGCGGCGGCTCGGCGGACGAATTTGTTCGGCTCCCGCATGGCGGCGGTCAGGGCGGGCACGGCGTCCTTGGCTTTTTTGCCCATTGTGCTCAACGCGCGGGCCGAGGCCCGGCGAACCTGCCAGTCGGAATCTTTGAGACCGGCGATCAGCTTGGGCACGATCTCTTTCGGAGCCGTCTCCTGCCCGCGTCCCAACATGCCCAAGGCGGTCATCGCGTTCTGGCGAACCTGGCGGGTTTTGGAATCGGCCGCTTCCAACAGCGGTTCGAGCGCCGGGCCGCCGATTTCCGCCAAGGCCACGGCGACGGCGGACGTCACTTCGAGTTCGGGGTCGTTCAGAGCCGCGATGAGCTGCGGGATTTCCTCTTCCGACTGGCCGGCATAAAACGCCATCGCTTTGGCGGCGGCGATGCGGACCTCGGTCACTTCATCTTCGAGGGCTTTCGCGAGAACCGGCGGCACGTCGGCATTCGCGGGCGCGATTCGCGGCAAAGCCGACGCCGCGAACTCCCGCACCAGGCTTTCTTTGTCCTCGGCGAGCGTCGTCAAGATTTGCGGCACGGCCGGGACCGCCGGCGGCCCGATTTCGCCGAGCGCCCGCATCGCATTCCGGCGGACGAGGCTCTTTTCATCCTTCAGAGATTCCGTGAGCGCGGGCACCGCGGCTTTACCGATGGGGCCGAGATCGGCGATCGCATCGGCGGCATCGGCGCGGGCTTTGTCGTTTTTGTCCTTGAGCACTTTTTCCAAGACCGGGACGGGCTTCGTGGTTTTGGGATCGATCCGCATCATTGCCGTTGCCGCGGCGATTCGCTGGAACGGATCTTTGTCGTCCAACGCTTTTTCCAAGGCGGGAAGCGCGGCGGACGCGGCCGGGCCGATCTTGCCGAAGGTGGAAGCCAGAACCTCGCGGTCGTTGCCTTGGCTGGCCTCGAACTTCTTGACGAGCGCGGGCACGGCGGGCTTGGCTTTGTCGCCGAGCCGGGCAATCGCGGTGGCGGCGGAGTAGCGGACATACCCGCCTTCATCGTCGACCGCCTTGATGAGGGCCGGGATCACGTCTTTCGAGACCGGGCCGATGATGCCCAACGCCTCCGCGTAGGCGGCGCGGGCGGGTTCGTCCTTGTCGCTCGAAAGTCTCTCGATGAGCTTGGGCACCGCCTTCTCCGCGGCGGGGCCCATCAACACGATCGACCGCGCGGCCTGGTAGCGGGCCACGGGGTTTTTGTCGTCCATCTGGGTGATGAGTTCCTGCACTTCCTCGGCGGGCGTCTTGGCGGACTGGGGTTTGGCGGGCGAATCGTTTTCTTGGGCGACTCCCCATGCCTGCCAAAAGAGCAGCACCACAAGAGCGAGACACAATCGCATGGCAGTCTCTCCGTAGGAGTTTTCAGTCTTCAGTCTGCGGTTTTCGGTTCCCCGAACCGACGGCCCATCATAACACGTCCCTTCTCGGCAGTCGAAGAGCCCAGGAGTGGAAAATCCCTCTATCCGCAAACGGGGCCGGCGGGATACAATTCCTCGATTTGATTTCTCTCCTTTCAAGGCGACCCGCTTATGGGCATCGAAATCGTGGGACACCGGGGGGCTTCCGGCGAGGCCCCCGAAAACACCATGGCGGCCATCCACCTGGCATGGAGGCAGCAAGCCGACGCGGTGGAAATCGATGTCCGCCTGACCCGCGACGGCGAGATCGTGGCGTTTCACGACGAGTCCACATTGCGGATCACGCGCAAGGAACACGCGGTCTCGCTGTTGACGCTGGAAGAACTCCGGCTTCTCGACGCCGGGCTTTGGAAAGGCGAGGAATGGGCCGAGGAACGCGTCCCCACATTGGAGGAAGTGCTCGCCACGGTCCCCACGGGCAAACGGCTTTACGTCGAAATCAAATGCGGCCCGGAGATCATCCCCCCCTTAATCCGCCTGCTGGAAAAGCCGTTGGCGTTGGAGCGGGTGGTGGTGATCGGCTACGGGTTTGACGTGCTCGCGGAGCTCAAACGCCGGCTGCCAGGAGTCGTGGTTCTTCAGATCCTGCGTCTCTCGAAATCTCCCAAAAAGCCGCAAGAGGCGAGCGTCACGTTGGCCGAGCGGATCCTCGCCGCGCGGGAAGCGGGTCTCGACGGGTTCGACCTGGGCATCACACAATTGCTCGAAGCCGAGACGGTTTCGCGGTTGCTCGCGGAGAATTTTCGGTTGTGCACCTGGACGATCAACGATGTGCACGAAGCGCACCGGCTGGCGATGATGGGAGTCGAGGCCGTCACCACGGATTTTCCCGGCCGGCTCCGCCGCGAGCTCTCCACGCTCAGCCCGCCGCCCGGCATTCTGCCAACCCCCGGAGCCGGCGGCGGATCGGCGATTTCGTGAAGCCCGTTCCTGGGTAGCACGCCCCTGAGCGCAGCGAAGGGCGTGCCACCCGTGCCACCCAATTCGCCTTGCCGATTTTGCAGGCTCGGGAAATCTCTCCGCCTCTCTGAAGGGCGCGTTCCGCCTCGCCGCGAAGAAATTGTGGCTGGTCGGGAGAATTTCGCCGAATACAATGAATTGAAGGGCAACCGAGATTGTTTGAGCCTGAAAGGAGAAATCGATGCCGATGGGGAAGAGCATTTTGGTCGCGGGAGCTTTGCTGATTGGGATGGGATCGGCCGGGGCGGACGACGGTCCGGCGGTTGCGGAGAAGCCGGCGGCGAGATCCGTTTCGGCCGAGGCATTTTTCGCGCTGCGGGCGGCGGATCGGTTTTCCATCAAAGAAGACATTGAATACGCATCGCCCGGCGGGGTGGAACTGCTGCTCGATGCTTATGTCCCTAAGCTCGCGGGACCTTTGCCCGCGGTGATGGTCGTGCACGGCGGGGCCTGGCGGAGCGGCAGCAAGCGGCAACTCATGAAATACGCCCGCGACCTCGCGGCCCGGGGCATCGTGACGTTCGCCATCAATTATCGGCTCTCGCCCAAATACAAATTCCCCGCGCAGCTGGACGACTGCCGGGCGGCGCTCAAATGGATCCGCCAGAACGCGGAAGATTATAAAGTCGATCCCGACCGCATCGGGGCGATCGGCTACTCGGCGGGCGGGCATCTCGTGGCGCTGTTGGGCGTGACCGGCAAGCCCGGCGATCCCGCCCGGCCCGAAACCGACACCCGCCTCGCCGTCGTGTGCGCGGGCGGGGCTCCCTGCGACTTCCGCGATGTCGCCCCCAACAACTGGGGTCTCGCCTTTTGGCTGGGCGGCACGCCGAAACAAGTCCCCAAGCAATACAAAACCGCCTCGCCGATCGCCTTTGTCAGCAAATCCGCGCCGCCGATGTTCTTCTACAACGGCACGAGCGATTTGCTCGTGAAATACGAGCAAGCCAAGGCGATGTCCGCGGCCCTCAAGTCCTTAGGCGTGGAAACAGAGTTCATCGCCTTAGACGGCATGGGCCACCTCCTCACCGCGATCCACCCGCCGACCTTGGAAAAAGCCTACGACTTTTTGGTGGACCATTTGGACGCGGAATCGCCTTGAGGCAAATCAGCCGCTGGCGCAGCCCCGGTTTATGTGATACTCGCCTTTACTCCCTCTTGAGATTCTTCACGCCCATTTTTTCGGCCCAGGCGTACCAGGCTTCGCTCAATTCTTGGACGCGGTTGCGGTTGTACTTGGCGAGGTCGTTGGTTTCGGTGCGGTCGGTTTCGATGTTGTAAAGCTCCCACTTCTTCACGCCTTTGTCCCAGCAGAGCTTCCATTGCCGCTCCCGGATCGCGCGGTTGCCGGCCCATTCCCAATACAGGGTTTTGTGCGGTTCGCGCGTTTTGTCCTGGAAGATGGGTAAGAGGCTCAAGCCTTCCACCGGCAGGATCTCTTCGCCGTGATGGGTTTTGGGATACGTCGTGCCGGCGAGGTCGGCACAGGTGGGCAGGACGTCGATGATGTGGCCGACCTGGTTCGTCATCGTGTCCGGTTTGACATGGCCGGGCCAGCGGACGATGAAGGGCGTCGAGATGCCGCCTTCGTGGACCCATTGCTTGTACCGGCGGAACGGCGTGTTCTGGGCATAGGCCCAGCCGGGGCCGACGTGGGAATAGAACTCCTTGGGGCCGGGGACTTGTTTGGGGTCGTTGCCGCCCGGCGTCTCGGCGCAGCCGCCGTTGTCCGAGAGAAACATCACGATCGTGTTCTCGTCCTGGCCGGTTTCCTTGAGCTTCGCCATCAGCCGGCCGATGTTCTGGTCCATGCAGTCGATCATCGCGGCATACACCGCCATCCGCAGGTCTTGCCAATCCTTGTTGGCGGCGTCTTCCCAGTCCTCGACTTCGCGGCCGGGTTTGGGGAGTTTCCATTCGGGATCGATAAGACCCATCTCGATTTGCCGCCGATGCCGTTCCCGGCGGATCTTCTCCCAGCCTTCCAGGTATTTGCCCTGGTACTTTTTGATGTCCTCGGGTTTCGCGTGCAGCGGATAATGCGGAGCCGTGTAGCAGACGTGCAAAAAGAACGGCGGATGGTTTTCGTCCTTGGCCGCGCGGTCCACGAAGTCGAGGGCGAAATCGGTGAAGGCGTCGGTGGTGTAGAAATTGTCGGGGAACTCGGTGATCCGCTGGTCGTTCTTGGCGAAGACCCGCACCCGGCCGCCTTTGAATTTCGGATCGGGCATCGCAGGATTGAAATAATTGCAGCAGCCGTCCAGAAGGCCGTAATACTCATCGAACCCGCGGTCGATGGGCCGGCGGGGTTTGCTGCTGCCCAGGTGCCATTTCCCGCTGAGAGCCGTGCGGTAGCCGGCTTGTTTGAGGACCTCGGCGATCGTGACCATGCCGGGCTTCAACAGCGGCCCGGTCTGGCGCGGAAAAAGTCCGGTGATCAAGGAAGCCCGCGTGGTGGTGCACTTGGCGTTGTTATAGAACTGCCGAAACCGGAGCCCCTCCGCGGCGAGGCGGTCGATGTTGGGGGTATGGATCTCGCCGCCGTAGCAGCCGACGTCGGAAAAGCCCATGTCGTCGCAGAGGATGAGCACAATGTTCGGAGGAGCGGCGCTGGCGGTGTCTGCGCCCCCACAGGCGGACAAAACGATCGCGAAAATCGACACGAACGCGGCAAAGGGTGTGCGTGGCATAGGTTCTCCTCTGGTTGTTCAAGGTTCCGTCGGGGCGGTCTCGGCGAGGACGTCGCGTTCGATGAGGTCCAGATTCGCCCGCAGATAGCGGATCGGCGAGCGCTCGCCGATGTGCTTCGTTTCAATGTAGCCGAGCCCGGTCAGCAATGCGATCAACCGCTGCTGCACGGGGGGCGACATTCCAAGATCCGTCGCCAAGGCGTCTTCAGTGCAGCGGAACCAGCGCTCGGCCCCGGCGTGCCTGGCGCTTTGGTCGAGCAAATGGCTTAACAGAATCACGAGCCCCGCGCGCGTTCCGAACGAGACCCGCGGCAGTTTCCGGCGCAGTGCGCGAAACGTGCGTTTCGTGAACAGTTCGGAGGCTTCCAAATGCGGATCCGCGGTGAAATTCTGCATGGCAAGACCACTCGTGCGGTTTGAAAGGAATGCATGGATCGGCCGCCGATACATCGGCGGGGCACGCTCCATGTTACCGGCAAAACATTGTCGGCAAAAGAACCGATTCCCGGAAATCGGCCCGCCGCCCAAACCGCCTCGGGCCGCCGGACTTTTAACGATTGGGCAAACGTCCGCCGGCCGGGAGGGGTCCCAACCGGTCCAAAGGAAGAACCGGAAAAACTCCAGGCCGGTGCCGCTCGAGGACTTCGAAATTAGTGGCGGCGGCGGTTGCGAGCGGATATGATCGAACAAGAGCCCAAGCGACGCTTGTTTGGCCTTTGCTCCCGCTTTTCTTCGGAGTTTCGCGAAGAGTCCCGCCGCCATGTCCACCCCTCGATTGGATCGCGAAGAATACGTCGAGCAGGCGTATTTCTTTCGCGTGTACCGCGAACGCTTGGAGGCGAATGCCCCCTCGCAGGAAATCCTGGCGGCGATTCGCGAGGAAGTTTTGGCCACGACCCGCCTGCCGATGGCGATCGATTTGCTCAAGGACGAGGTCAAACACTCCGGCAAGCTCAGCGCGGGCATGGGCCATTTGCCGCACTACTTCACGAAGTTCCAAACCTTCGTGATGGAGTGTGCCGAGGCGGAGCGCGGCCGGTTCGATCAGGTGATCGCGTTCAAAATCCTGGAGCACGAAGCCGGATATCTCACCCAGTCCCCCACCGAGGCGGGGTTGTTCGTATATCAGTTCGAATGTCTGGCCCGGAATCGCCTGGGCTACGACCGCGGGCTGGAAGCGATCGCGTCCGATCCGATGTACGATGAGGATTGGCGGGCGTGGATCCGCCAACTCCGGCGGGAACTCGGGGCGGTCGAGTTTTCCGAGTTGATCTACCGCCGGTCGGAACATTTTCAGCAGGAGCATCGCCGGCGAAAGCGGGACGAGCGATTCACCTTGCCTTATCCGCTGTTCTTCGGCGTCCAGGAAGGCCGGATCGCCAAAGCCAACCGCGGCAAAGATCCGCTCTACATGTTCGCCGCCCTCCAGCGGCAACTGGATTATCCCGCGGTCCCCCGGCAAAAGCGGCGCGACGACAACCCGGCGATTCACCCGGCCCTCGAAGAACGGCTCAAGCGGCTCGAGCAGCGAATCAAGATCCTGGAAATGGAGACGCAGGACAAAATGGATCTCAGCCAGTTCTACGCCAAGCCGCCGGACTTCTCCCAACATGAGGACGTCTCGCGGGATTCAGAGACCGGCGACGCGGACTAGGGCCGCTGGCGGAGTCATTCTCGCATGTATCAGCCGCCGGTACTTTTCCCAAGTTCTGGACTTGCCCGCATTTAAAAATGCCCTCTGTGAGACACGGCGTGGAAGGGCGGAATGGCGAAGACACGATTGACCCCGCGAATTGTTCCGGCATACACTCGAAACGCCAACCATTCCCGAGGATTGGCCAGGTTTTGCATGTCCGTTTTCTTTACACGTCGCGAGCACGCCGATGGATTTGGAACGCATCGGGCCTTACATCATCGATCAAAAAATCGGCAGCGGCGGAATGGGGACGGTCTATCTCGCCCAGCACGCCGAGACCGGCCAGGATGTGGCCCTGAAGGTGCTGCCGCCGGAACTCGCGCGCGAAGAAGGCTTCGTCGTCCGCTTCGAACGGGAAATCGAATCGCTGCGAAAGCTTGTGAATCCTCACGTCGTGGCCCTCTTGGACAGCGGCGTGGACGGCAGCACCTACTACTATGCCATGGAATACGTCGAAGGCGAAACGCTGACCGACCGCCTCCGCCGGGACAAACGCCTGCCCTGGCGGGATGTGGTCAGGCATTCGTTGCAGATTTGCTCGGCCCTCAAAGCCGCCCACGATGCCGGGATCGTGCATCGCGATCTCAAACCTTCCAATCTGCTCTTGGACAAGGACAACAACATCAAGCTCACCGACTTCGGCGTGGCCCAGGTGTTCGCCGCGGGCCGATTGACGGTGACGGGCGGGATCATCGGCACCGCCGAGTACATGTCGCCCGAGCAAGCGCAAGGGCGGCGGGCCACGAAGAAAAGCGATCTGTATTCGTTGGGGGCGGTGATGTTTACAATGCTCACCGGCCGTCCGCCCTTCGTGGGAAAGACGACGCTCGAAGTCATTCAAAAACACAAATACGGCCAGTTCGACCGGCCCAGCCGATTTGTCGAAGGCATTCCCCGCCGGCTGGAACAAACCGTCTGCCAGCTTTTGCACAAGGATCCGGACAAGCGATTCCCCGATGCCTTGGTCCTCGCGCGGAAGCTCGAGGAAATCGTCCGCCGGGCCGATGTCGCCAATCAAGAGGAAACCCGAATCGCGCACGGCCAAACGCCCAGAGAAGGAAGCTCGGCGACCATCGTGCTCAAGGACGAATCGATCCAGCCGCAGGGACAGGTCGGCGGCACGCTGATGCGGGATCTGGTCCGGGCGGAAGTCGAGCAAACCCAGGCCGGTTCGCCGGTTTCCCGGTTCTTCGACAACACCTGGGTCCTCGTGGGGTTGTTCGCGATCTTGATTCTCGGCGGCGTGGCCTGGTTCCAGATGGCGGGCCATCCCGGCCCGGACGAACCCGCCAACGAAAAACGAATCGAGGAAGTCCGCCTGTTGACGCAAGCTCAAAAAAATCTCGAAATGCAGCTCAAAACCTCGGCACTCGATCCGACCGATCCGCTCTTGCGGCAGGCGATCCACGCTTTGGACACCGGCGACATCGCCAAGGCCGAACGGGTTTTATTTAGCCTGAACCGGCTCATCGCGAGTTTCGGGGAAAAGGAGAAATATGCGGATCTGAAGGAAGCCGTGAACAACGCCCTCGACGATCTTCACGACGTGAAGGACGCGCGGAACAAGATCGATCAGCCAAAAGCCATCGCCCGGCAACTCTTGTATTCCGCCGAGGAGTTGAGGCAAAAAAAATGCGTGACCGAAGCGAGGCAGATTTGGCGGACGATTGTGGACCTTTACGCCGATCATCCCAACTGCAAGGAAGAAGTCTCCAAAGCGCGGGAATTCCTGGGCGGCAAGGAGGGGGCGAGTTCCGGGGGCGTTCCCGCCGCCAAAGTCGATGCGCCCAAGCCCGCCTCGGACCGAACCCCGCTTTAACGAATGCCATTCTCTTTCCGAAAGACAATGAGCCGTTTATGTCTCCAAAAATCGACATCAAAGAGCACATTCGCAGCATCCCGGATTTCCCGAAACCGGGGATCATGTTTCGCGACATCACCACCCTGCTCGCGAATCCCGCGGCGTTTGGGCACGTGATCGATTTGTTGGCCGAGCACTTCGCGGACCGCAACGTGACCGACGTGATCGCCGCCGAGGCGCGGGGGTTCATTTTCGCGGCCCCGTTGGCATTGAAACTGGGCGCCGGTTTTATCCCGGTCCGCAAGCCCGGCAAACTGCCGTTCGAGACGCACGCGTTCCATTATGAATTGGAATACGGAACCGACACGCTGGAAATGCACACAGACGCCCTACAGGCGGGGGACAACGTGCTGTTGGTGGACGACCTGCTCGCGACCGGCGGGACGATGGAAGCCTGCATCCGCATCGCCGAGCGCGCCGGAGCCAATGTCGTCGGCTGCGCCTTTGTGATCGAGTTGGATTTCCTCAACGGCCGGGAGCGTCTTCGGCCCTACGATGTTTATTCCCTGGTCCATTACGATACCGAGTAAAATCAGGAGCAAAGGCCGCACAGCGACGCCGCGCTCGCTGCCCGCACTTTCGCCAAGAGATTCCAAATATGTCCGCATCTCTCGAGGAACTCGTCGACCGAAGCCAAAAGGTGTTCGCGCACGCGTGGATGGTGCGGACATTTATCAAACATTCGGACGAAGTCGAGGATTTTCCCGAATTGATGGGCATCGCCCGCGCGGTGTTTGACTCGGCGATGGCTTTGGAATCCCGCGCGAGCGATCCGCCGGCTTACTTTCGCATGCTGGAAAAAAAGCTCGGCAAGCTTCGCCGCGCCGCCGACCAGTTCCGCATCGACGCTCCGCAAGCCTCCGCGCACACGAACTTTCAACAGGCGGTGATTTCCACGGATGCCTGCGTGGAGGAATGGGGCCGGCTGCTCGAAGCCAGCCGGGAATTCACGTAGGACGAAAATGGCGTCCTTAGCTTCATCAGCCGCCGGGCGTTCGTAGGTAACGCCGTGCCGCAAACAGCGGCCGAGATCGGGCGCAAAATTGACCGGCGGCGGAGATTCTGTAATCGTGGTTCGTAATTGCTATTGAACCCCGCCACGCTTTGCAGCATTCCCGCGGCGGGGGCTTTTCAGAAAGAACCACGCGGGATGTCGTTGACCCAACAACCCGATTTGGGAGAGCGTCTGCGGGCCGCGGAGGATCAGTCGCTCGCGGAGATTCTCCGCCTGTACGGGCCTTCGGTCGGGGCGGTGCTCCGCGCTCGCTTTCACGGGGTGTTGAATGCCTCGGACATCGACGATGTCCTGTCGATCGCCCTGTTTCGGCTGTGGCAAGCCCGAGAGAATTACGATGCGCGGAAGTCGTCCTTGCGAGTTTGGTTTTTGCGGATCGCCGAGAACGCGGCCCGGGACGTGCTCAAGTTCGGCTGGTACAAAGCCCGCCGGCGGGAAGTCTCGACCGATCCGCCCCGCCTCGCGGAACACGCCGACCCGCGAAAAAACGGCCGCGCGGATCACTCCAGCGAACCCCCTGCAACGAGCCTGCTGGATCACCCGTCTCACAGCGACCTGCGGGAGATTCTCGCGGACCTGCCGGAGACGCAGCGGCGGATCCTGCTTGCCGACGCCCTCTCCCGCGACCGCGTGGCCTCGAGCGAATTCCTGGCCGCGGAACTGGACATCCCCGCGACCGCAGTCCCCGTGTACCGCAAACGGGCGATCGAAAAAGTCCGCAAGGAACTCCGCCAGCGCGGGCACGATGTTCCCGACTGAAAAAAGCCCCAATGACCAAACCTGTTGCGTCCGAGATTTGACATGAGCGACTCTTCGCCTGATTTTTCCAAAATGGCCCGGCTGATGGCCGAGGCTTTGAGTTCGCCCGATTGGGACCAACTCAGCGATTCCGAATTGGAACGCCTGTTGGATTCCGCCGCGAGCGAACCGCTTGCGGATTCCAAGCACGATCACATTCTGCAAAAAGCCCAACACCTCATCCGCCAATGGGAGGCTTCCACGATGGCGACTCATACCCCGGCCCACGATGCGTTCGCCTCAACAATCCGCCGCCGCGAGTTCCCCCGGCAACTAGGATCGCCCAAGCCCAATCCTCGGCGTTCCCACCGGGCGGGATCCGGTTCGGCGGTCGTGCTGGCGGGACTTCTGCTGCTCGCCGTCGCGGTGTTGTTCTTGAACTCAGACCGCGATGCCGACGTGAAGGATTCTCCCAAACCGGCCCCGGTCGCCGCGGTGGAGTTTCATCCGTTTAAGCAACTCACCGCCGCGAAAAAACCCGCCCCGCCCCAGCCGAGGAAGTCCACGTGGGTTCGGTGATCGAAACCAAACCCTTCGAGCGAAAGCGAATCTCGCTGCCGGACGGTTCGGTGGTTTATCTGAATGAGAACACGACCGTGCAGGTCGACATCGGCCCGCCGATTGAAGGTTTCGTCCGGGGAAGTCTTCGTGGAAGTCGTGCCCTGGGAGTTGACCGAATCGAAAACCGCCTTCGTGGTGGAAACTCCGCAGCGGAAGATCACGGCTTTGGGGACGAAGTTCGCCGTCAAAGCCCACCGCGCCGACACCGATGTGTTGGTCACGCAGGGGAAAGTCAAAGTCACCGGCGTCGAGGAACCGCTCACCGCCGGTCAGCTGCTCAAGAAAGCCGAGCGGCTTCCCGCGCCGCGGGCTTCGGAAGCCTTGTTATGGACGAAGGAACTCATGGCCGCGGCCGAGTCGCCGCTGATTCCCAAAAGCGAACACGCGGGCGGGGCGCTGGTCGCGGTCGATCCCGCCGGTCAGGAAATGCAGCTTTCGCTCCGCAAGCAGCACATCGATGTGCACATCGAAGACGGCTTCGCCCGCACGACGATCGATCAGACGTATTTCAACGCCAGTTGGAGCCAGATGGAGGGCACGTTTTATTTCCCGCTGCCGGCGGATGCTTCGCTGTCCCGGCTGGCGATGTACGTCGGCGAGAACCTGATGGAAGGCGGCATGGCCGAACGCGATCATGCCCGCAACGTCTTCGAGCAAATCCGCTACACCCGCCGCGACCCCGCATTGCTCGAATGGGTGGACGGCAGCACCTTCAAGATGCGGGTGTTCCCTTTGGAAGCCCGCCAGGAAAAACGCATCGTCCTCAGCTACACCCAACGGCTGCCCGTGGCGTACGGCAAAGTGCACTACCGCTTTCCCGCCGGGCATAGCCTGGAACTGATCCGCGATTGGTCCACACAAATCCGGGTGAAAAATCACGTCGGCCAGACCTGGAAGAGTTCGTCGCATCAACTGAAAAGCCAGGCCGAGGGCGAGGATTTGATCCTGGAAGCTTCCGCCACCGGCGTGATTGACGACCGGGACCTATTGCTCGAACTGGAGGATCCGTTCGCCGAGGACACCCGCCATAGGGTCCGTTTCTCGCGAATGGAACAAGATGGGCAGCAGTATTTGATGCTCCGCTATCGGCCGGATCTCCAAGGCGAGCTAAAACGCCGGCCGCGGAACTGGGTGTTCCTGTTCGAGTCGGCGGGCAATCGGGATTCGCTGTTGGCCCGCGTGCAGATCGATGTGCTGGAAACGCTCTTAAAGAATGCCGAGCACAGCGACCGGTTTTCGATCGTCACCGCCGCCACGCGCTCCCAGACTTGGAAAACGGAACCGGTTCCTTGCACCGCGGAGAACATCGAAGCGGCCGTCAAACATTTGAACGAAGTCCATCTGGTCGGGGCGCTCGATTTGGAAAAAGCCCTTGCCGCGTGCGGGCCGTTCTTGAAATCAAAGACAACAACCGCCGATACGGAAACCTGCCTCGTGCATTTGGGGGCGGGCATTCCGGTGTTGGGCGAGAAGGAAACCGAACCGCTGCTCCAGCAGATTCCCGCCAAAACAAAATACGTCGGCGTCGGCGTGGGCAAGCGGTGGTCGAATACGTTCATGAAAGCCGCCGCCAACCGCACGGGCGGCTGCATCACGCAGATCAACCCCGACGAGCCAGTCGGCTGGCGGGCGTTTGAACTCTTGTCGCTATTAAACACGCCCCGGCTCGAGCAAGTGAAAGTCAAAGACGAAGGGGACAAACACCGCTTCCTCAAATTCGCGGAGACCTTGGCCCAAGGCGAGGAATTGTGCGCCTTGACCCGCCTCGGTTCCAAAGAAGACCTGCCCAAGAAATTAACGATCACAGGCCGGCTCGGGGGAGAGGATTTCGAGAAGACGATTCCGGTGGAAAACATAGCCGAGGGCGCGGGCTATCTGCCGCGGACCTGGGCCCGGTTAGAGATCGACCGCCTGGTGGCCGAGGGAGCCGAGCATCACAAGCAGGAGATCATCGCGCTCAGCAAAGCCATGTACGTGATGTCGCCGTTCACGTCGCTGTTGGTTTTGGAAAACGAGCAGATGTACGAGCAGTTCCACGTCGATCGCGGCCGCAAGGACCACTGGGCCTTGTATCCCTGCCCGCCCAAGATTCCGGTGGTCTACGAACCCGGCTCCCGCAAGATTCCCCTGCTCATCTCCTCAAACACGCGGGCGAAGTCGGCCGAGGATTTGCTCAAAACCATCCTCGTGCGAACGCCGCCGATCACCTACCGCTGGGCGAACGGCGCGCACTCGGTGCTGCAAGGCATCGATGCCTGGCAGGCTTACACGGGTGCCATTGCGATGCCGATGGCATACCCGGCGTTCTGGATCGATCCGGTGAGCTACAACCAGTATTTTGTCGGCGTGCAGTATCCGAGCGAGGATTTCTCCGGTCCCGCCTCCCGGCGTGATGTCAAAAGCATGGGTGGCAGCCAAAGGGGGCGATTCGCAATGGGATCCTACGGGAATTTTTCCGGTCCCAATGTCTGGTTTGACGTGAAGAATTTCGTCGAAACCCCTGGCAGGTTCGTCCTCGAACACGGGCAAGATTCGGGACAAGCGGGAGTCTCCTTCATCCGCCCGGCTCTTGGAAACACAGTCTCTGTGCCGTTTGACTCTTATTCCTTCAATGGCCGGTTCTACGGAAGGAATGACAGCCTTCGGGGCTACATTAAAGGATTCAATCCCAAAGTTTTCGGTGGTGACTTGGTCGAATGGGATTTCGACGCCTACAGGCGAATCCAAAATGGAACTTTCAATGGCCCAATGGCCGAACCCACAAACCTGGGCCGATTGGGAATGCCACAACTCGATTTTATCTCAGCCTATCAAGTGAATAATTTTGGAGATGCCCTTCTCAATCCTCAATTGATGCTTCTCAAGGATGCTTATCAGTCGGAAATCGATAGTTATCGTGAACGATTCCATCTCAATTCTGCTTACCAGACGCTGACATGGGGAAAAGCAGGAACCCAATCTTGGAATTTAGGATTCGCGACACCAATACAGCGACACACGCCTTTCTTCGGGCGGGATCGGAAAGGCGGGGCGAGGCCGCTGAATGTCAATTTTGACTGGTCGATGGGGCGGTTTGGAGATTTGCTGGCTCAGGCGCCGGGGCTAAATACTTTGCAGTCGGATATTCTGACGCTCTTAGAATCCCAAGGGCCGGCCAAGCTGCTGCCGAAGCGCGGCGAGGTCGATCCGCAGGCGAAAGCTTTGATCGACCGCGCCGGAAAGCCGGCTGGCAAGCCGTCACGCTGCCCAAAGCCGATGGCCAACCGGCATTGACGATCCGCGCTGACGGAGAGGGCCGATATGTTTATGAGCGCACGGTCTCGGAAGGCTTGAAGGAAGAAGTGGTCTGCGACGGCGAGAGTCTTTGGCATCTCTATAAAGAACTGGGACTCGGCGGCAAGCGGAGTGTAAGCCGGTTCCATCGCGCAGCTTCAGCGACTCATTCCCTGGTTCGTCCCCCCCGCCGAGGATTTGGCGGTGGGATCGAACGTGAAATTCGTCGACGAGCATACGCTCGCAGTGGTTCCGCTTCAAGATGAAGCCGGCGATGAGAAATCCTCATCCCCGAGGCGTTACATGCTGCTGATCTTCGGCGACGACGGCGGGCTTGCGGAACGGCGGTGGATGATCGCCGATTCTGACAAACCGCTCTTCCGCGTCACCTACGATCAAACCGGCACCGTCAACATGTTCGGTAAAGACGGCAAGCGTCTCGCCCAGGCCCACTGGCAACGAAAGCCGGCGCAGGCTCCGAACCTCAAGCCGGAACAAAAAGATCTGGTCGTGCTGTCCATGCCGCTCCGCAGCCAAGTCAGTTTTCTCACCGCGGCCGAGCAACAATTGGCCAACAGCCAACAGTTTGGGACCTTGAAAGACGAGGCCGCGTTGAATCTGTTGGGCAGCTATTTCGCCACGTACAACCCCGGCATGCTGACCAATCTCCTCCAACAGCGGTTCTTTGGCAGGGAAGACCATCGGCTGGGTTTGTACGTCCTTCTGGCGAGTGCCTATCAATACACCGGCTTTGCGGATTTCTCGGCCCAGTTGAGGCAGCGGCATCCCAAGTCGCCGCTCGCGGAATACCTGGCTCAGCATTTCCAATGGGCCAATACGGGCAATACGAACCAGGACTTTATCGTCCACGGCCCGGAGGACGGATTTGTCCAGCGGCTGGCAATGGCCCGCAACTTGTATGCCCAGTGGCAAACGAAGCGGGCCGTCAACAACCGCTCGATGATCGAAATCCGCATTGAACGCCAGCGGGGTTTGGAGTCGCTCCAAAAACTTCAGTCGCCCCAGTTGGCCTGGAGCTTGCTCCTCCTGATGCAGGCGACCGACACCGATCCCAGGGGGCTTTCGGACTATATCCAAGCGGCCGATGCGTTCGCCGGCAAACCGGGGTTATCGATGACCGCCCGCTTCCAGGCCGCGTATTGGCGGTCGGACAACGGCGAGACGGCGGAAGCCATCCAAGAATTGAATGCGTTGTCGAAAGAGCTTTTCGATCGGGGCCAGCTGCCGCCGATCGATGAATCGCTGCGAACCGCCTTTGTGAATCACGACGGCCTCAAAGCCTGGTCGCGGTATCTGGAAGACCTGGAAGCCAAGCTATTGAAAGACGATCAACGCTTTGCCGCGATGCAATTGACGATCCTGGCTGCGCAGGTCAAGACAGACGCGACCTCCGAAAGCTTGATGCAGGCGGCTTTGGAGAATCTCGATCCCAACAAGCACCCGTTCGCCGCGATGTTGGCCGCGGGGCATTTGATGGAGCAAAAACAATACGCGAAGGCCGAGGGCTTGATCGCTCCGCTCCTGAAAGCCGAGGGCTGGAACAAGCAGCCCGCGATCTGGCGGAAGGCGGCGGAGATTGCCCAGGAGCGAAATGACGAAGCATTGTCCGTAGCCCGCCTGGAACGGGCCTTGCAACTGGAATACGAGGATCTCCCCGACCTTATCAATCTCGCCAAGATCCGCGGCGACTACGGGAATTTGCTCGGACGCATGCTCACGCTTGCGGGCATGGCCGATCCCGAAGCCGACCTTAAACAACGGGCCATTCGCGTGGCCGACCGCTGGCGAGTGCTCGATCCCGAAGAGTCCGCTCCCTGCCAGGCCGCGGCCAGAATTTTGGCTCAGCTTGGGGATAACGAATTGGCTTGGGATTATCTCACCACGCCGCTCGCCGACAAGCCGAACGAGTCGGCCCCGTGGCTCGAACTCGCTCAGGAACTCGCCGGCCAAAAGAAGATCGATCTCGCGGACCGGGCCTTTGCCCAAGCTTTTCAGCGCGGAAGAAACCAACGCCCAAATCCTCTGGGATCACGCGGAGTTCCTTCGCCAGAACGAGCGGGATGAGGCCGCCCAGGAGCTTTACGAAAAACTCGCCGCCGGCACCTGGCAGCCGCGGTTCGTCAACCTCAAACCGCAGGCGGAACAACGGCTCAGGGAAGGGAATGCCGTGAAGAATGACGTTCCCAAATAGAAATCAACCTTGGGTGCGGTAGCCGAGTTGCGTGAGGTGCTCGCGGATGCGGTCCAGGTGCTTGCCTTGGATTTCGAGGGCGTCGTCTTTGATCGTGCCGCCCGCGCCGCAGGCGGTTTTGAGTTCCGCAAGCAAGGCCGGCAGGTCGTTGCCTTCGGCGGGGAGGCCCCGGACGACGGTGACGATCTTGCCTCTTTTGCGCTTCTCGATTGCAAGTTGGGCGGTCTGTTTTTCGGGCGGGATTTTGGGAGCCACCGGCGGCGGGCAGGTGCATTCCTCTTCCAACTCGCCGCAGACTTCGCAGCGCGGCGGCCGGTCCCACTTCGTGCCCTCGAACAATCGCATGGTTTTAACTCAAACTCTAAGAGTAAGGGGGGGTGAGGGTGGCTGGGGCGCAAAGGAATGGATCAAGCGAAAAATGCGTTCCGAACGCTGGGGCCATGGGCGTTGTTTCTCTCGCGTCCATCGCCCCAGGATTCGCTTGCCTCATTTTATTCATAGAGGACTCTGCGCCCCAGCCACCCAACCGGTTACAGTTTATTAGCCGCAGGGCGCTAGCCCCGGTTCTTGTGTGTCTTTATTACTCAAACTGTAAGAGTGAGGGTGGCTGGGGCGCAAAGGAATGGATCACGCGAAAAATGCGTTTCGAACGCTGGGGCCATGGGAGTTGTTTCTCTCGCGTCCATCGCCCCAGGATTCGCTTGCCTCACTTTATTCATAGAGGAATCTGCCCCAGCCACCCAACCGGAACGCTGGGGCCATGGGAGTTGTTTCTCTCGCGTCCATCGCCCCAGGATTCGCTTGCCTCACTTTATTCATAGAGGACTCTGCGCCCCAGCCACCCAACCGGTTGCAATTCGAGTTGATTTAGAATCTGTCGTTGCATTCGGTTTCCGATCACTCGCAGCAGCCTGCGGGCTCGCAGCAATCGCCTGCGGAAAGGATCGTCAAATTCGCCGCGCGGTTTTTGGTTTCGCGGGGCGATCGCTTGGGGCTGCCGTGGCAATCGAAGGGCTTGGCCTCGGCGAGCGGGATTTCCTCCGCCGGCGGGATCGGCGTGATCGCATCGGCGTAAGGCGGTTTGGTGTAGAGGTTGAAGGTTTTATCGCACACGGCCATCCGTTCGCCGCGGATCAGCTTGTGCCCGTCATCGTCGATCACCGCTTTCCAGGGGCCGTTGTAGATCACGGCTTGCTTGCGTTCGAGGCAGGGGCCGTCTTTGCCTTTCCAGGCCCTGACGGTGAGGCTCCGGAACTCGATGCCTTCGACCACGGTCCAAGGTTTGGTTTGGCGATCCACGAGTTCCATCCCATAGAACCCCGCGTCCTCGAAGGCTTTGAGGAATTCCTCCTCGTGAAACGCTCCGCTCAGGCAGCCGCTCCAAAGCGCCGGATCGCGGCGGAGATGCTCGGGGACGATCTCATCGCAGACGATGTCGCTGATGACGGCCCGGCCGCCGCGTTTGAGGACCCGATACATTTCGGAAAATAGCGCCACGCGGTCTTCGGGGCGGACGAGGTTCAACACGCAGTTGGAGACGATCACATCCACCGAGGCGTCGGCGATCATCGGGGAGGTTTCCCGCAGCCGATTCGCGTGTTCCTCGGCCTTGAGCCAATCGGCACTCGTGCCAATGGGGTTTTCGCGCAGATAGCTTTCGAACTCTTCGAGATCGAGGGCCAGGTCTTGTATCCGACCTTTGCGGAACGAGACATTGGGATGGCCGATTTTTTCCGCCATCTCCCCTTGGTATTTCCGGGCGAGCGCGAGCATGTCCTCGTTACAGTCCACGCCGATGACGCGGCCTTTTGGACCGACCTTTTGCGCGGCGATGTAGCAAATCTTCCCGCCGCCCGATCCCAGATCCAAAACCACATCGCCTTCGCCCACGTGCCGGGACGGATCCCCGCAACCGTAATCTGCGCTCCAGGATTTCCTGGGGCAAGGCTTTGAGATAGTCCGCGTTGTAGGTGATGGGGCAGCAGAGTTCGGGCTCGGTTCGCTGGGCGGCCCGGCTGTAGCGGTCCCGCACGGCGGCGTCCACGTTCAAGGTCGCGGCGGGCGTTTTCGTGGAATCAAGCGAAGCGGATGAAGGCGTCACGTTTGGTGTCTCCCGTCGAATTGGCGTATAATCCAGTGAGGATTCTAAATTGACGCGAGAAACAGGTCAAACTGGATCCGACAGGGAATCGAAGGACTTTTTGCTGTCTTTCCGCGGAATTGTCACAATCCCCGCCGAGCCGGCTAAAAGTCCATTCCAAGAAAATCCCCCGATTGACGGAGCAGATCCGGGGCGGTAGATTGTTTGGAGAGCGTCGCCTTCCGGCGTTTGTACCCCCACTTCCTTGGCAAAACCTGATCTTTTTGGCTTCTTTCCCCGCAGGCGGGCCTCTCGGGTGAAGGAAAATCGCGGACCCTTTCCGGAGGATTTCATGTCGATGCTGGGCGAACTCATCCCCTGTGGCGGCGGCGATCCGATCCCCTTGCTCAAGCCCGCGCTGGTGATCGGTCGGCGGGACCGTTGCGACATTACGTTAGCCTTTCCGAATATCTCCTCGCAGCACTGCGAACTCGTGTTTAAGAACGGCTATTGGGAGATCCGCGATCTCAACAGCCGAAACGGAATCAAAGTCAACGACGAGCGCTGCGATTCCAAATGGCTGATGCCCGGCGACGTGGTGTCCATCGCGAAGCACCGTTTCGAGATTCATTATCAACCCGACCCCAGCGCCCCGCCGCCCGTGGAAGAGGATGCCTTCGCGATGAGTCTGATGGAGAAAGCCGGACTCGCCAAACGCGAAGACCGTCTGCGCAAACGGCACCCCAAGAAATCCGACCCCCAGCAGAACGAAACGGAAACCGCCGAGCCGCCGGGTTCGGCACAGCCGAGCGATGAGGACGAGGATCTCGCCATGAAATGGCTCAACGAGTCGGATTGACCGTGGCGAAAAACAAAAAGCGGTCCAAACAGAAACACCGCGTGGCGTTCAAGAAGAACCGCGAGAAACGCGCCCGCCGAAACGATCTCACGCGGGAGGTTCTAAAAGACAGGCTCTTGGAAACCGGCGATACGGACGCGCTGTCCAAGCACGAACGGCTGTCCGGGAAAGGCGACCTCACCCGCTACCGCACGATCATCGGCGAACAGAGCGAAGGAGGCGACGAGGTCCTCCGCGAAATTGATGAAGAAAAATGCCTCGCCGGGCGAGTCGTCGCCGCCGCGGGGCTCAACACCATCGTGCAAACCGCGGGGGGCGTGAAATACGAATGCAGCGTCCGGCGGGTCGTTCGCACTCTGGCCCGCGACGCCCGAAACGTTGTGGTCACCGGCGACCGCGTCTGGTTTTTGCCCACGGGACAGGTACTGCCCAGCGGTTTGGAGCAGGGCGTCATCGAACGCGTGGAACCCCGCGAAGGCATTATCTCCCGCGTGAGCCAGCACCGCGAGCACATCATCGTCGCGAATGTGGACCAGGTGGTAATCGTCGTCTCCGCCGCCGACCCGCCCTTAAAGCCGCACCTCATCGACCGCTTTCTGGTGAGTGCCGAGAAAGGCGGCGTGCGGGCGATTGTTTGCATTAATAAGACCGACTTGATCGACCTCGCCGACTTGCAGCCGGTGCTCGGAATGTATGCCCGCATGGGCTATCAAGTCCTGGCGACCAGCGGCCGGACGGGGCGGGGCATCGATCCCTTGCGGAGACTCCTCAAAGATCAGCAATCGGTGTTCGCGGGGCAAAGCGGCGTGGGAAAATCGTCCCTGTTAAACGCCCTGCAGCCGGGCCTCAATCTGAAGACGGCCCAGGTCAGCGATTGGACCCGCAAAGGCCGCCACACCACCCGCCGGGCCATCTTGCACGATTTGGAGTTCGGCGGCTGGGTCGTGGACACGCCGGGCATCCGGCAGTTCGCCTTGTGGGACGTGATTCCCGAAGAAGTCGAGGCCTACTTCATCGAATTCCGCCCGTTCATCGCCTACTGCAAATTCCCCGATTGCACCCACGATCACGAAGAAGGCTGCGCCGTCAAACACGCGGTGGAAGACGGCTTGATCTTCGTCTCCCGCTACGAAAGCTATCTGCGAATTCTCCACGAAGATTTCGCAATGTAGCGGCGGCGTCCTGCCGCCAAACTGAGCGGCACTGCGCTAGCCGCCGGTTTTGATCTCAGGCGATGAGTTCCTGAATGACTTTCCCGCCGGTCTGGGAGAGTTGCTTGAAGCGGCCCGCGTGGAAGTAGGTCAAGCGGTTGTCGTCGAGGCCCAGGAGTTTTAACAGCGTGACGTGAAAATCTTTGATGGGCCGCACGGTCTCGACCGCGGCCGCTCCGATGTCGTCGGTCGCGCCCACGGAAACGCCGGCTTTCACGCCGCCGCCCGCGAGCACCGCGAACATCGCTTTCGCGTTATGATCGCGCCCATAGGCCATGCCGCCGCCCCGCAAACCGTTATCGGGAGACCGCCCGAACTCGCCGCACATCACCACGAGCGTCTCATCGAGCAACCCCCGCTCCCGCAGGTCGGAAACGAGAGCCGCCACGGGTTGGTCGATGCTTTGAATCCTCGCCCGGTGGGAGCGTTCGATGTAATCGTGCGAATCCCAGCCGCCGCTAAAAACCTGCACGAACCGCACGCCGTCTTCGATCAGCCGCCGGGCGAGGAGGCATTTGCGTGCGAACTCGTCGGTGAGTTTTCCGCCGACGCCGTATTGCTCGCGGGTCTTCGCCGATTCGCGGGAGAGATCCAATAACGTTGGCACCTGGGCCTGCATGCGGAACGCCAACTCATAGGCTTCCATCCGGGCGGCGAGTTCTTCGTGATGCGGATGCTCGTTTTGATGGTCCGCATTCAAGGCGGAAAGCAAATCCAGGTTGGTCCGCTGCATGTCGCGGGGTTTGTGGTCGGCGGGTTCCAGATCGAGAATGGGCGAACCGGTGGGACGAAGAGCCGTGCCCTGGTAGTACGCGGGCAGAAAACCGTTCGACCAGTTCGCGGCCCCGCCTTGCGGATAGGCGGCCTCCGGCAGCACGACGAAGCCCGGCAGGTTTTGATTGGGGGACCCCAAGCCATAGGTCACCCAAGCCCCCATCGCCGGGTCGCCGCCGAAGCGGTTGCCGGTGTTGATGTGGTAACACGCCGTCGGATGATTGATCGACTCGGCCTCGAGCCCATGATAAATGCACAACTCGTCGGCCACCGTCGGCAGATGCTCGAACGGTTCGCTCATCGGCAATCCGCTTCGGCCGGCTTTGCGAAACTCGAAGGGACTTTTCACATAATACCGGGTGCCGCTGGCCATCGCGGACGCGAACTTGTCCTGCCGCTCGAACTTCTTCCCGTGCAGGTCCGCCAACTTCGGCTTGGGGTCGAAGGTGTCAATATGGCTCGGCCCGCCTTCCAAAAACAGAAAGATACAGTTCCTCGCCTTGGGCGAAAGATGCGGCGGCTTAACAGCCAAAGGCCCCCCCGAGTCCCCCGCCGCCCGCGCGGTTTTCTCACTTTGCAAAATCGCACGAAACGCCACCGTGCCCAACGTCGCACCGAGGCCGTACAAAAAATCTCTGCGACTGGCGGGTGGAATGGGAGGAACGTGTTTCATAGGACATCCAAAACGGCGGGCACTAAACAGTGAAACAGGCAAAGCAGAGCCTTTGAATTAGCGAAGATTAGCGTAAATTCGCGTTCCTCTTTTTAAGGGTCTTCACCACAATCTGTGGGTTGAAATGGCGGTTGGGTTCTTGGGCTTCCTCGGCGGCGGGCTCGGGTGCCGGTTGACTCGGTTGGGCGGGCGTCGCGGGAGTTTCGCTGCCGCCCGTGTCGCTGCCGAACAGGTTGCGGATGTCGAAGAAAATCATGTTCAAACAGGGCACGATCAGCAACGTGAGCGCGGTCGCGAACATCAAGCCGAAGGTTAGCGTCACGGCCATCGGGATCAAGAACTTGGCCTGAAAGCTGGTTTCAAACATCAAAGGCAACAGCCCCGCGACGGTGGTGGCCGTGGTGAGCAGGATCGCCCGCAGGCGGAGCTTGGCCCCTTCGACGCTCGCTTCCAATTCGCTCCGGCCGGCGCGGATGCGGGTGTTGATGAAGTCCACGAGCACCAGCGAATCGTTGACGAGAATCCCCGTGAGTGCCACCATCCCGATCATGCTCATGATCGTCATCGGATTGCCCGTGACCCAATGCCCGACCACCGCGCCCAGGAATCCAAACGGGATCGCGGACATCACGACCACCGGCTGCACATAAGAGCGAAACAGCCCGGTGAGGAGGGTATAGATCATCAGAAGCGCCACGGGCAACGCCATCTTCAGGCTGCTGAAGGACTTGGCCTGCTCCTCGGCACTGCCTAGAAACTCGATGCGAATGCCGGGGTGCTCTTGGGCCATCCGCGGAACGAACTCCGCGCGGACCTGGCTCAAAATGTCGTCGCTGCTGGCGACTTCGTGATCGACATCGCCTAAGACGCTGATCGACCGCTGCTGCTGGCTGCGGTGGATGGTGGCATAGCTGCGGGCCTCGGTGAGTTCCGCGACTTCGCCCAACGGCACCCAATGCCGGTCCGGGCCGAGGCCCACGGGAATCCACATGGAATCCAGGTGATAGAGGTTCTTGCGGAACTCCTCGGGGTAGCGAACCATGATTTTGACGTCTTCGCGGTTGCGAGTGATTCGGCGGGCTTCCCGGCCGTAGATCGCCGAGCGAACCTGCTGCCCCAGCTCGCCCACGGTAAGGCCCGTCGGTTCGGCCGTCTCCCTTAACTTCAATCGGACTTCCCGCAGCCCGCTGTCGAAGTTGTCATCGAGATCGACCACCCCCGTGTAGTTTCGCAGATGGGCTTTGAGCTGTTCGGCGACGGCGATGATCTCGTCAAAATCGTTCCCGCTGATCCGCAGTTCGATGTCCTTGCCGCCCGGCCCGCCGTTGAGTTCCTCCCACGCGACCGAATTGATCCCCGGCAGCTTCTGCGAGACCTCCCGCAGCTCTTGCATCACGGCGGTGCTCGAACGCAGGCCTTTCGTTTCCCGCTCGTCGGCCGGCTCGAGCTCGATGATGAGCTGCCCCAGATGCGACTGGTCGCTCGTGCCCACGGCCCCGGCTCCCGCCAGGTCGTATTGCCGGGCCACGATCATCTGCACGTTTTTGACTTCGGGCAATTTGACGGCTTCATCGCTCAGCGTTTGCAGCCGGTCGCGGACCAGATCGGCAGGCGTGCCCACGGGCATCTCCAGGTTGGCCATGATGGTTTCGCTGTCCATCTTCTGGAGGAACTCCCACTTCACAATCCCCCCGACGACCATGCCCAAGGCCAAGAGCAGCGACCCCGCGGCGATGCCGATGGTCACGTACCGCCAGCGCATCGAGAACCGCAAAAACCGTTCGTAGTTCGTCATCAACACCCCATGCACGAAGCGGTCCCGCCGGATCGCGAAGCGGGTGTACCAGCCGTGCCGGCCCGGGTTTCCGTTCTCGGCGGCGGTTTCTTCGCGGATTTTCTTTCGCGGCAGATGGCTGAGGTGCGAGGGCAGAATCAGCAAGGCTTCCAAGAGCGAGACCGAGAGCGCCGCCACCACGACGATCGGCAGCTCCTTCATGAAGTCCCCGATCTGCCCCTTGATGAATAACAGTGGCGCGAACGCGGCGATGGTCGTGGCGACGGCGATCACCACCGGCCACATGACTTCCTCCGCCCCATAGACCGCGGCCTTCTCGGAAGGCATTCCCTCTTCGACGTGCCGGAAGATGTTCTCCCCGATC
The DNA here is from genome assembly GCA_963815195.1 of uncultured Planctomycetaceae bacterium. Classification (GTDB taxonomy): domain Bacteria; phylum Planctomycetota; class Planctomycetia; order Planctomycetales; family Planctomycetaceae; genus CAWAVN01. Next base: position 259,216 of record CAWFGE010000018.1, on the reverse strand, counting down.
ACGATCGCATCATCCACGACGATCCCCAACACGATAATCAGCCCGAACATCGAGAGCAGGTTAATCGTCGAACCCAGGAAATACATCACGATAAACGTGCCCAGAAACGCCACGGGAAGCCCCACCGCCGCCCAGAGCGCCACCCGCCAGTTGAGAAACAGGTTCAGCGAAACCAGCACCAGCAAGAGGCCCATCTTGCCGTTCCGCAGCAGCAGATCGAGCCGGCCTTCCACGAACCGCGACAGATCGCTGTGCATCGCGATCTGGTAATGGTGCTCGAACGGTGCCTGGCTGCTGTTGGCCCAGACATCGTTCGGATTGGGCCGGCCGGAAAGTTTGTTGAGCGCCTTCGCCGCGAACGCTCCAATGTATTTGAACGGTTTGACGTACCACGCCGACGCCTCGGCCTCGCGAAATCCGAAGGGATCGATCGGCTCGCCCTGCTTGCCTCGCACATAAGCCCGCACCATCGTGGCGATCTGGATCGCGTCTTCGCTGCTGTTCTTGTAAACGGTGCAATTGACCGAAGGCAGGCTGTTGAAGCGGGACTCCAGATCGGTCTCGATGAACCGGTCGCGGATGTCCGCCACATCGCGGAGATAAACCTTTCGGCCGTCGGGATCGGTCCGCACCACGATGTCTTCCAGATCCCGGCCCGCCGATTCCTCGCCGAGCGTGCGGACGGAAATCTTCGCGCGATTGCCTTTGAGCTGCCCGCCGGAGACATCGACGTTCGTCAGGCGGATCGCCTCGGCGACCTCGTCGAACGTGATGTTGTATTCCCGCAGCCGGGCCGGGCGGATCTCCACGCTGATTTCATCATCGCGGGTCCCGGTGAGCTGCACGTTGCTGATCCCCGGGAGGAGCAACAGGTCGTCCCGCATCTCGCGGGCGGAGCGCTTCAGCCCCGCCTCGTCGCCGCCGCCGAAGATCGCCACGCTGATCACAGGCAGCATGGGCTCCATCTTGCGGAGCGTGATCTGCTCGATTTCGTCGGGCAGGTCCTCGATGGCGTCGATTTCGATTTTGACTTCCTGCATCACCGAATCGACGTCGTCTTCGCTGTTGTAGAGCGTGACGACGGTGTTGCTGATCCCCTCGCCGATCGTGGAATCGATCTTCTCGATCGCGTCGATGTCCCGGAGGGCTTCCTCGATTTTGATGGTGACGGCCTTTTCGATTTCCTGCGGCTGCTCGGCCGGGTAAATCACCATCACGGACAGCTTGTCGGGCCGGCTTTCGGGGAACATCTCCCGCACCAAGGTCAACGCAAACGCCCCGCCCGCCACCAGAATGACGAGCATCAACATATTCACGAGGACGCGGTTCTCGACACTAAAACGCGGTAAGGACATGAACTCTCAAAGAAAAAAGGCGAGCGGACCTACCTGCGGTCGGTGCCCGCGTCAGCCCCGTGATTTCCAAAATGACCAAACCCCAATGACCAAAATCCTACGACAGTCGTCTTGTTTTCATTCGTGGTTTGAACGCTTCACCTTATCATATTGGCTAGGCGAAGCGGGAGCGACCGCAAAAGCCGGCGGGATGTTCGCATCCCGGGGAAAGTCGGCTTATAATCCTTCCGAAACCGTTCGTCCCCCGCCGCGACACTTTCTCTTGCGGGATGAATGTTTATGAAATCCATTCGCATCAAAAGTCCTTCAAATGAGACCGACGCATCCGCCGCGGGTTCGCCGAGGTCGAAGAAAACATCAAAATTCCCAAACATGAAAGAGCAGCTTCCCCCGATTGAGAATTCCCCCAAAGCCGGAGCGAAACGAAACCCGTTTTTTCCGCTGGTCGTGTTCTCGGCCACGGTGTTTGTGGTGACGATCCTGGCGATGGTCGCGGTGATCTTCAGCGATCCCGCCGCCCCGCTCGCGAAGTTCCTCAACGCCCACGCCGGCCGCTTGATCGCCGCGGAAGTCGCGGTCACGCTGGTCGTGGGCTTATTGGCCCTGATCGTCGACCGCCTGCAAACCCGCCGCGGTTCCCAAACGCCCTCGGAGAATTCTGAGAAAACCTGAAAATACGCGCCATTTGTATCGTATACCAAAAACAACGAGCCCATTCGCCGATCGAAAGACCTTTTTGACGCAAAGACGCAAAGGCCGGAAAGAAGAATGTGAGGATTCTTGTCTTAGCCAACGAGGAAGTTCCGGCCGCGCCCCTTCCTCGACGATCCCTTTGCAGCCTTTGCGTCTTCTCTTTGCGCCTTTGCGTTAAAATTCTGATTCGATTCCCAGACACATTCGCGATGTTGTCCTCCTTCCGTATTCAAGAGAGGCTTCCATGACGGCCAAGATCCAAGCGGAAATCCAGCGGTTGCGTGATGAACTGAATCGGCACAATCATCTGTATTATGTCGAAGCCAGGCCGATGATCAGCGACTTGGAGTTCGACAAGCTGCTCAAAAAACTGGAAAAGCTGGAAGGGGAGCATCCCGAATACGATTCGCCGGACAGCCCGTCGCACAAAGTCGGCGGCGCGCCGATTTCCGAATTTGAAACGGTCGAGCACCTGGAGCCGATGCTCTCGATCGACAATGTCTACGATGAGTCGGCCCTTTTGGAATTCGACAAGCGGGTTCGCAAAGGGCTCCACGGCGAGCCGTTGAAGTACACCGTGGAATACAAGATCGACGGCGTCGCCTTGTCGCTGATTTATGAGAACGGTTCGCTCGTGCGGGGGGTCACGCGGGGCGATGGGCGAAAGGGGGACGACATCACCCACAACGTCCGCACGGTTCGGGGCGTGCCTTTGAAACTGATGGGCAAACACGTTCCCCAGGTGTTGGAGATTCGCGGCGAAGGCTACATCGGCAACGCCGACTTCGCCCACCTCCGGGCCGAGCAGGAAAAACGCGGCGAAGAGCTTTACAAGAATCCCCGCAACACTGCGGCCGGCGGTTTGAAGCTTTTGGACCCCAAGCAGTGCGCTTCGCGGCGGATTCGCTTTTTCGCCCACGGCATCGGCTATGTGGAGGATGCCCCTTTCAAAACGCATTTGGATTATCTTTCCGCCATCGCCGACATGGGCGTGCCCGCGACGCCCAAGGTCAAAGCCTTCGACACGATGGAAGCCGCCCGCGATTACGCCCACGAACTCGGTGACGAAGTGGCGGGGCTGGATTTTGAAGTGGACGGCATCGTGATCAAGATCAACGAATTCGCCCAGCGGGCCAAACTCGGCAACACCGCCAAAAGCCCGCGGTGGGTCATCGCGTACAAGTGGGAGAAATACGAAGCGGTGACCCGCATCAACGACATCATCGTCCAAGTGGGAACAACGGGAACGCTCACGCCGGTGGCCGAGTTGGAACCCGTCGAAATCGCCGGCACGACCGTCTCGCGGGCGAGTCTGCACAACAAGGACCAGATCGAAAACCTGGGCGTCAAAATCGCGGACTGGGTCACCGTGGAAAAAGCGGGCAAAATCATCCCGCACGTCGTCCGCGTGGAAGAGCATCTCCGCGACGGCAGCCAAAAGAAATTCAAGTTTCCCACCAAATGCCCCGTCTGCAAAGGCGACGTCGCCCAGGATCCGGGCGGCGTTTTCATCCGCTGCTTGAATCCCATGTGCCCCGGCCGGCGAAAAGGCACTTTGAAAAAATTCGCCTCCCGCGGCGCGATGGACATCGAAGGCCTGGGTGAAAAATCCGTCGAGCAACTCATGGAAGCGGGCCTGCTGGAAACCCTCCCGGACATCTACCGCCTCAAGGACCATAAAGAGGAACTGTTAAATCTCGAACGCATGGGCGAAAAATCCGTTGACAACTTGCTGAAGGGCGTCGAGGAATCCAAACACCGCGACCTCTGGCGGCTCCTGGTGGGCCTCAACATTCTCCACGTCGGAGCCGGCAACGCCCAGGTTTTGGAAAACGAGTTCGGCACGCTCGACGAGATCATGAAACAATCCGAAGACGGCCTGATCGCCGTCGAAGAGATCGGCCCCGTCATCGCCCGGTCCGTTCACACGTTCTTCCACTCCGACACGGGCAAGAAGATCGTCGAGGAACTCCGCGGCTTCGGGCTGAACTTCGGCACGCCCATTTCCAAAAAACCCAAATCCGAAAAGCCCCAGGTCCTCGAAGGCAAAACCGTCGTCGTCACCGGCACCCTGGAAACGTTGGGACGCGATGAAGCCAAAGAACTCATCCGCACCCACGGCGGCAAAGCCGCGGGCAGCGTCTCCAAAAACACCGACTACGTCGTCGCCGGCGAAAAAGCCGGCAGCAAGCTGACCAAAGCCGAAGAACTCGGCGTCCCGGTGCTCAGCGAGCAGGCGTTCCTCCAACTGCTGGATGAGGCCTGACGAAAGATCTCCCCCGTAGCTGGCGGCCGCCCCTTACCGACCCCGCTTTGCCCCGAGGCGTTCACGTCCCGCATGGCCTGGGGCGACGGCGGCAGCGAAACCGTGATCCGATCCGCCGACACGAAAAACGTCGCGGGACGCCGCATGCCCCTCACCAGCTTGTCCGGTTTTTGCCGCGGGAACCGCAAAAAAGACATTTTGTCGTTATTAGGGGTTGATGCCTAGGACAAAATGTCCTACAGTTGATGCATTGGGTGGGCCACACGCTTCGGAGCCTCTCGCCCGGAGGTATTGGCCGCGACTTTTTGTTTCCTCCAGTCCTGGGAAGACCACCATGGTACGCAAGGCGCGGGACGTGACCGATGCGGAAATGGCCGTGATGCAAATGCTTTGGAAACATGGACCGGCCACCATCCGTCAGTTGACGGAGCGGCTGTATGCCGATGTCCAATCGCAATATGCCACTGTCAAGAAGTTGCTGGAGCGATTGGAAGCCAAAGGTTGCGTAACGCGGGACCGCAGCGAGATGGTCCACGTTTTCACCGCGGCGGTGGATCGGGAAGAGCTGATCGACCGCCGGTTGAGCGAAGTCGCCGAGACCCTGTGCGAAGGATCCATTGCGCCCCTTTTGACGCATGCCGCCAAGCATGAAGGACTCACCGGGTCGCAACGGGAGTTGCTGCGCGGGCTGATCGATGAACTCGCACAGCGAGCCCGCAAGGAGCGGAAGAAAAAGTGAATTGGAGAACCTTTAGCGTTCCATCACAACGAATCACCGACCACGAAAGGCGAATCGATGCATCGGCTCCTTGAAATCGGCGCAAGCAATGCGGCGACCGTAGCCGTTCTGGCCTTGTTGGTGTGCTGCTTCAGCCGACTCTATCGTCGGCCCGCACTCATCCACGGCCTCTGGGTGCTGCTCTTGGTGAAGCTGCTCACGCCGCCGCTGATCGACCTTCCCTTGCCTAAAGGCTGGATGAGCGAAACGTCCCCCGAACGGGTTTCCCCACCCGCGGCAACGGTGCCGGCATCTTCCAGCGTATCGCTCAAGACCGAGGCGGCCAACACGCCGGAATTGCGAACCGATTTCCCCGCGGTCGTTCCCTCCGGGCTGGGTGAAGTGCATGAAGAGCCTGCCCCCGCTGCGGCCGCGCTCGGCGGAGAAGCGGCGTCGTCCGCTGCACTCCTTGCTTCTGTGCAGACGAAACAGCGAGCTCCAAGTACCCTTTCGGAAAGACGCACGGCGTCCGCTTCGGGCGCCGCTCAGGGTCCGTCACAATTTGCGTGGATCCTTCCCAGAGTTTTGTTCTGCGTGTGGTGGCTTGGGTCTTGCGTCATTTTGACGATCATTGCGGCGCGGGTCCGTCGGTTTAAGCGGCTTCTGCGGCACGCCTTGCCCGCCTCGCCGGAGTTGGAACGCGAAGCCGCTCGACTGGCGGCTCACCTTCATTTGCGGAAAGCACCGCCGGTGCGGATGCTCCCCGGCGTGATTTCGCCGATGCTGTGGGGGTTCCCGCGGCCGACGATTCTCTTTCCCGCGAAACTCGCGGAGCAACTGGACGCTCCTTCCCGGGAGACGTTGTTGCTGCACGAGTTGGCCCACTATCGCCGCTGGGATCATTGGACGCGCGTGCTGGAAATGCTGGTGACGATCGCCTATTGGTGGCATCCCTGCCTGTGGTGGATTCGCCGGGAGATGCGGACGGCCGAGGAGGATTGCTGCGATGGTTGGGTGATCTCCCATTCGCCGGAGTTCCGCCCGATTTATGCGCGGGCTTTGATCGCGGTGTTGGATTTTCTGGCCGATCGCCGGCCGGCTTTGCCCCCGGCGTCCAGCGGCATCGGCAACTTGCAATCGGCCACGAAGCGGTTGACGGCGATCATGGTGGAAACGCCCCGCCAGGAGCTCGGCCGCTGGGGGCTGCTCGCGTTGGCTGCCGCGGCGGTTCCCTGTCTTTGCCTGGCCCCGACCTTCGCGACGGGCGATTCGCCCGATTCCAATTCGCAGCGGGCCGCCAAGAAGACGCAGCCCAGCCCCAAGCCGAGGGACAACAAGAACCTCCGATTTCCGGAGACGGTCGAATCCGGCAAATTCGAAGCCGAGCCGATTTCCCTCGACGGCCAACGCGAAAAAATTCGCGCCTTGGCTTACTCCGCCGATGGCAAGCGGTTGGTCGCCTCTTACGGAAACGCAAACTCCCCCGGCAGCCTCAATGTCTGGGACGTTTCGCGGAAGCGGCCCATCGCGATCATTCCCCAAAAGAACGGCCTCTGCGGCGTTCATATTTCCCCCGATGGCAAGCGGATCGCCGGTTGCGGGTTGCGCGATCAGATGATTCGCGTTTACGATGTGGAGACGGGAAACGTCCTCACCCAGATTCCCACCGAGAACGGGCACACGCGGGTGCGGTTCTCTCCCGACGGGAACCTGCTGGCCACGGCCTCGATGGACGGCCTGCTGCAACTTTGGGATCTCGGACAGATCATTGAAGGCAAGCAGCCCATGCTTGCGCCAGCCAAAGAATTGGCCAAGTTGGATTTTAATCTGCAATCCGTGGCCTTCTTTCCCGACGGCAAGCACGTGGCCGCCGGCGGCGGTCCCTGGGAGGACAAAAAATTCGGGTTTGCGGGCGTCTGGAATATCGCCACCGGCGAGCGAGTGGCCAAGATGGAAGGCATGCCGGACGCCGTGTTAGGCATCGCCGTCTCCCGAGATGGAAAACAAGTGGCCACAGCAGGCCACGATGGGGCAACCCGGTTGTGGAACGCCGAGACCGGAAAGTCGATCAAAGTGCTGACCCGCAGCAATTGGCCCTTGGAGTGGGTGGATTATTCACCGGACGGCAAGTTGCTCGCCACGGGGAGCTACGACGACAAGGCGACGGTTTGGAACGTCGAGACCGGCCAACGAGTGGCCCTCTTGGAAGAAGCGCAGGGCGACGTGATGAGCGTTCGCTTTTCCCCGGACGGAAAAACGTTGGCCACCGGCGGTCAGGATGCGATCATCCGCCTCTGGGACGCCTCGAACTGGAAAGTGCGCGACCGCCTGGAGATGGGCCTTGGCCCGGATCAGGAACCGAACATTGTGACCGCCGTCGCATCGTCTCCGAATGGCCGGCTGATTGCCACCGCCCAGGGAGACCGCACGGTTTTGATTCGGGATCTCGCCACAACGAGCGTTGTGCGTCAGATCTCCGGGCATAACGACCTCGTGTCGTCGGTTGCGTTTTCCGCGGACGGGACGACGCTGGCGACCGGCAGCTACGATCATGACGTGAAGACCTGGGACGTGGCGACCGGGAAGGAAACGCACACGTTCAAAGGCCATAGCAATTGGGTGATGTCGGTGGCCTTCTCTCCCGACGGCAAGACGTTGGCCTCCGCCGGATACGACAAAACCGTCCGCCTCTGGAACGTGGCCAAAGGGAATCTATTACGCGAACTGAAGGGGCATACCGCGTCGGTGCGGGCCGTGGCTTTTTCCGGCGATGGAACGCTGCTGGCCACCGGCAGCAGCGACCACACGGCGAAGATCTGGGATGCAAAAACGGGCGAAGAAAAATTCACGCTCAAGGGACATACGAGCGCAATCCGGGCGGTCGCGTTTCAACCGAAAGCCAACCGGCTCGCCACCGCCAGCGAAGATGCCACCGTTCGCCTGTGGGATCTCGAGACCGGCAACGTGCGCTCTGTGCTGGGGGGGCACGAAAAGATGATCTGGTCTCTGGCGTTTTCCCCAACGGGCCAGACGTTGGCCACCGGCGGGATGCAAGGAGAAATCTTCATTTGGGACAGCGAAAGCGGAACGCGGCGGCAGATCCTGCGCCGGCATTCCGACATCGTCAGCGGTTTGGCCTTCGTTCCGAATTCCAACTCGCTGGTCAGCGTCAGCTACGATAAGACGACAAAGCAATGGGCTCCCGTCGCCGCGCCGCTCAAAGAAATCGCCCATCGCATGACGGGGGGACCCGGGGCCTCCGCGTCCTTTGCGGGATTCACGTCCGACGGGCAATTCCTGGTGGCGACCGACAAGTTCTCGGGGTTGTGTCGCGTCTGGAGTGTCGAAACCGGAGATCGGGTGCGCGAGTTTCAGGCGCAAAATGGACACATTCGCGCCGGCGCGTTGTCCCCGGACGGCAAATATCTCGCGGCCAGCCAACCCAAAAAATCCATCCGAATCTGCGAAATCCCCTCCGGAAGGTTGTTTAAGGAAATCCCCACGGACGACTATGTGAGAGCCTTAGCCTTTTCTCCCGACGGAAAACTCCTGGCCGCCGTCGGCGATGACAAGAAGGCCCGCCTCTGGAACATCGAAAGCGGTGCCGTCAAATCAGAAACCCCGGAGCAAAGCGACCAATTGCAGGCGGTCGCCTTTTCGCCGGACGGGACGCAATTCGTCACCAGTTCGGGGGACTGGGTGCAATCGAACGAAGGCGAAGTGGTTTTGTGGGAGACGGCCAGCGGAAGCCAGGTCGCTGTCCTCGGCAGACACCAGGGGCGAATCAATGCCGTCCAATTCACCCCCGACGGCCGCCAGGTTTTGGCTGCGACAAATGAAGCCGGCCAGGTCCTGTTCTTCGATGTGAAGGAACGAAAGGAGTTTGTGTTGCGGCTGGGTACACCTGAAACCGTGCTTTCGATGACCCTCAGTCCGGATGGAACTCGCATCGCCCTCGGGAAGTCCACGGGACGTGTGAGCCTGTGGGATCTGGCGTCGCGCCGAAAGATTTTGGAATACGCCGGCCATACGCCAGGCAGCAAAAACAAAGTCGCTTTGGTCTGGTCGCTGGCCTTCTCACCCGACGGCCGCTTGCTGGCCAGTGCCGCCTATGATGAACAGGGACAGACCGTCCGGCTTTGGCCCACGTCCAAGACCGAACCCATCCCGGTGAACTGGAAATAACCGGCGGTAACCTATTGTCCGCCAGACGACCTTTCAGGGCGTGGCACCCGCGCGAGTTTAGAAAACCCCACCCCGCCGGGCAACGCAGGAACAATCGGCTTTCACCCGTTCCCCAGGGTCATCTTTGACAAACCGCGCGGGAACGAGGACGATGTTCCTGGGCGGACGAAAACCAGACGCACCGCCAAGAACCGAAGCTTTGCCTCCGAAAGAAAAGATCCCCCAGGCATGCCCCAGCCGCACGAAGACAACTTTCGCGAAGTCGTGGATGTCCAAACCGTGGCCACGCGGTTTCTTCCCAACAGCCGAATCGAACTGATCGGCGGTTTCGCCCCCGCCGCTTCGCCCCGGCACGCCCTGTTCGATTTTGACGGGACCCTGAGCCTGATCCGCGAAGGCTGGCCCGAGGTGATGATTCCCATGATGGTCGAGTGTCTCGCGGACACCGGCACTGCGGAATCCCCCGAAGAGCTCGGCCACATCGTTTCGCGATTCGTGATGGAACTCAACGGCAAGCAGACGATCTACCAGATGATCCGCCTGGCCGAGGAAATCGGCACGCGGGGCGGAACGCCGCTCGATCCGCTGGCCTACAAGCAGGAATACCACGCCCGCCTGATGCAGCGGATCGAAAGCCGCCGCGAAGCCCTGCGACGCGGGAGCCTCTCGCCCGAAGACCTGCTCGTCCCCGGCAGCTTCGAGTTTCTCGACGCGCTCCGGTCCCGCGGGTTGACCTTGTATCTCGCCAGCGGCACCGATGAAAACTACGTCAAAGAGGAAGCCCGTCTGCTCGGCCTGGACCGGTATTTCGGCCCCCGGATCTACGGGGCGCTCGATGATTTCCGGTCGTTTTCCAAGGCCCAGGTCATCGAGCGGATTTTGGCGGAAAACCAGGTGGAGGGGTCGCAGTTGGCAGGCTTTGGCGACGGCTATGTGGAGATTCAAAACATCCGCGACGCCGGCGGCACCGCGGTCGCCGTCGCCAGCGACGAAGCCCATAAGAGCGGCCGCCCCGACGCCTGGAAACGCGCCCGCCTGATCGGTGCCGGGGCCAACATCGTCGTCCCCGACTTCCAAGAAGCCAACCGGCTCATCGCGTATTTGATGGATGATCGATCCTCGCCTTGAACGCAAAACCAGCGCTTATTGCACAGGTGAGCTTCGCGGAAAAAGAAGCGAGTCACAAAGGGATCGGCCAGTTGAAGCCGGCCGACATGCCGCCGTCCACGAACAGGGTCTGGCCGGTCATAAAGGCGGAGGCGTCGGACGCCAGGAACACCGCAGTGCCCACGAGATCCTCGACTTCTCCCAATCGGCCCAAAGGGGTGTTGGTCTTGGCCCAGTCCTGCATCGTGGGATCGGACCAGAGTTTCTGGGTCAGGTCGGTGAGGATGAACCCCGGCGCGAGCCCGTTCACGCGGACGCCGTGCTTGCCCCATTCCAAGGCTAGCGAGCGGGTCATCATCAACAGGCCGCCTTTGCTGATGGCATAAGGCGACACGCCGGTGAGCGGGGCGTAGTTGTTCAAGGAGGCGATGTTGATCTGGTTCCCGGCGTTTTGTTCGATCATCAATCGGCCGACTTCCTGAGACATCACAAACGCCCCTTTGAGGTTGATGTCCAAAATGAAATCGTAATCCTCGACGGTGACTTCTTCCATGCGCTTGCGGCGGTTGACGCCGGCAACGTTGATCAGCGTGTCGATCCGGCCGTGGTCCTTATGAACCTTCGCAACCACGCGGCGAATGGCGTCCACGTCGGACACATCGCCGACTTCAAATAGAACCTTGTTTTCCGGCGAAGACATCGCGGTCACCGCTTGCTTGAGCGTCTCGGCTTCGCGGCCGGTGATGATCACCTTAGCCCCGCGGTCTGCAAAGCCTTGGGCAATCGCCTGTCCGATCCCCCGGCTGCCGCCGGACACCAACGTCACGCGGTCTTTCACCGAAAACAAATCTCGCGGCATGAAACCATTCCTTTTTGCGGTTGGTATTGGGCCGATCAAGCACACACTTCGACGACCGCTCAACGGCCTCTGCATTGGGGCTTGGTTATTGGGATTTCAGTTTAACTCCACGGCTTCTTCCCAATGCTCGTAGAGTTCCTCGAGGTGCTCTTGGGCGTCTTCGAAGGCTTCCATCGTTTCTTTCACGCGGTCGCCGTCGCGGAGGATTTCGGGATCCGCGAGGTCCGTTTGCAGGCGTTCCATAAGGTCTTCGTAGTCCGCGATCTCCGCTTCCAGGTCGGCCACCTTGCGGTAGGGGAACTTGCGTTTTCGCTTCGCGTCTTTTTTCTTTCCGCCGTCGGATTTGTAAGGTTCGGGTTTAGAAGCGGCGGGCTTTGTCTGTTGGGGCGGGGGAGCCGCGGCGGTGATTTCCGCGGCGCGGTTCTTTTTGAAACGCACATAATCGGAATAATTGCCCTCGTGAAACTTCCAGTTCCCGCCTTCCAGGACAATCACGCTCGTCGCCACTCGGTCCAGAAAATAGCGGTCGTGGCTGACGAAGAGCAGCGTCCCGCCATAGGTTTTTAGCGTCTCCTCCAAGGAAGCCCGGGCCCACAAATCGAGGTGGTTTGTCGGTTCATCGAGGATCAACACGTTGACATCCATCGCCGCGATGCGGGCGAGGGCGACTTTGCTCCGCTCGCCGCCGCTCATCGAGCCCACGGTTTGAAACGCCTGGTCGCCCCGAATCCCGAACCGGGCCAAGATGCTGCGGAGCGTGCCCGGCGTGATGTCGGGATTGCCCGGCGGTCGGATCGCTTCCACGGCGTCGAGGCTCGGATCGACGCTGCCCAACTGCTGGTCGTAATAGGCGATTTTGACGTTCGTGCCCAACCGCACGCTGCCGGCGTCCGGCGGCAGTTCGCCGATCAAAGTGCGAAGCAGCGTCGTCTTCCCGCTGCCGTTGGGTCCCAGAATGCCCACCCGGTCGCCGCGCTCGATCCGCAACGTGAAATCGCGAAACAACGGTTCCCCGCCAAAGCCCTTGGCGACGCCCGCCGCATCGATCACCCAATCGCCGGTGCGGTCGGGTTCGGAAAAGCCCATCGAAAACTGCTGGAAATCCTGAAGCTGCTCGACGCGATCCAGCCGGTCCAGCTTTTTTTCGCGGTCGGCGGCCTGGGCGTGCTTCTGGCCGTATTTGTTCCGGCGGATGAAATCTTCCGTCTTGGCGATGAACTCCTGCTGCTTCTCGTAGGTCCGCTCCAAGACCTTCGCGCGTTCCTCGCGCTGCTGCCAGTAGGCGGAGAAATTGCCCTTGAAATCGGTCACCCGCGATTGATGCATCTCCAGAATCCGCGTCGTCACCCGGTCGAGAAAATAGCGGTCGTGGCTCACGAGGATCACCGCCTGCTCGCTCTTGGACAACCAGGATTCGAGCCATTCCGTCGCGGCGATGTCGAGGTGATTCGTGGGTTCGTCCAGGAGCATCACTTCGGGCTCGCGCAATAAGAGCCGGGCCAGGAGCACGCGGTTCTGCTGGCCGCCGCTGAATTGGAGAAGGGGCCGGTCGTATTCCTCGGCGGAAAAACCCAGCCCGGTGAGCACTTCATCGACCCGGTGATCGATGTGGTAGGCATCGTGCTTTTCCAGTTCGTGTTGCAAATCGTCGTAGCGCTTGTGGAGCCGGGCGAGTTCCTTGTCGTCGTCGGCCATCTTGGCCATCTGCTCGGCGAGTTCCAGAGCCTGGTGCTGAAGGGCATACAAATGAGCGAGGCCGGCCTTGGCTTCTTCGATCAGCGTGCGGTCCGGGGCGAAGCGGGCATCCTGCTCGAGCAGCGACACCGCGGCCCCGGCGGGGATCTCGATCTGCCCGGTGTCCGGCTCATCCAGGCCGGCGAGAATTCGCAGCAGCGTCGTCTTCCCCGTCCCATTGGGGCCGACCAATCCAATCTTTTCCCCGCGCGGACGTCGAACGTGACATCGCGAAACACGGGGTCCACATCAAATTGCCGCGAAAGATCGCGAACCGTCAGCAAAATCATCGAGGGAAGAGGATCAGGGAGTTAAGGATGTCTCAGACCATCGGTTAAAGTGTGTGCCCAGCGCATCGCCCGATTCGGTTATCGTAGTGAATCCGCCTCCAATCGGGCAAGATGGGCCGCTGCCCGACGATACGGTTGCGGGCGGGCGTATTCACCGCTAAGGTGATGGCCCGGCCTTCTTGGCGGGACTTTTCTCTCTTTGTTGATGGAACTTCAGACGATGCTCGAGACCAAAACGCAAATCCACGTGGGACACAGCCCCGACCCCGATGATGCCTTCATGTTCCACGCCCTCGCGAATAACAAAATCGACACGGGGAACTATGAAATTCACGCACACGCTCCAGGACATCGAGACGCTCAATCGGCGGGCGTTCAAGGGGGAACTGGAACTCACCGCGGTGAGTTTGCATGGCTATGCGTATCTCACGGAGACTTACGCCCTGTGTGCCTGCGGGGCCAGCATGGGCGAGAAATACGGCCCGATGGTCGTGGCCCGCGAACCGATGAGCATCGACGATCTCCGCGGCAAAACCATCGCCGTTCCCGGAACCTACACCACGGCCTTTTTGACGCTCAAGCTGCTGTTGGGCGACGATTTCACTCCTGAAGTGCATCCGTTTGACGAGATTCTGAACCTGGTCGAAGCGGGCAAAGCCGATGCGGGGCTGATCATCCACGAAGGACAATTGACGTTTGGCGATCAGGGATTGAAGCTGATCGTCGATATGGGGCAATGGTGGTACGATGAAACCGGATTGCCTTTGCCTTTGGGGGCGAACGCCATTCGTAAAGATTTAGGCGCGGAAGCGATGGAAGATGTGACCCGGCTCTTGAAGGAGAGCATCAGGTACGGCTTGGATCACCGCGACGAAGCTTTGGACTATGCCCTCCAATATGGGCGGGATTTGGACCGCTCCAAGGCTGACACATTTGTGGGCATGTACGTCAACGATTGGACGCTCGACTTCGGCGAGCGCGGCCGCGAAGCCGTCGCCACGCTGCTCGAGCGCGGCCACAAGGCAGGCATCATTCCGCACCCCGTCAGCATTGAGTTCATCGGCTGATTCCGGCAGGATTGATGACTGGCAACAGAATCCTGTTTGGCGTTCCTCATCGAGAGGGACACTGAGGCTTCCCATGATTCTGCGCTGATGATTTTGTAATTGACAATTTTTTCAAACGGGTTGGGTGGCTGGGGCACAGATTCCTCTATCAATAAAGTGAGGCAAATGAATCCTGGGGCGATGGACGCGAGAGAAATAACTCCCGCGGCCCCAGTTTTCGGAACGCGTCTTTCGCTTGATGCATTCCTTTGCGCCCCAGCCACCCTGACCCCCACCTTACAGTTTGAGATTTTATAAACGACAATTTCTTCAAACCGGGAACGAAGAGCCATGTCCGCGGCGGAATACTTGACCGAGATGTTTGGGTTGGACGGCCGGACGGCGGTGGTCGTCGGCGGGACGGGCGTGTTGGGCGGAGCCTTTTCCGAAGCCTTGGGCTTTGCCGGGGCGCATGTGGTTGTCGTCGGGCGGAATGCCGAGCATGGAAACGTGGCGGTCCAGCGGATCACCCACGCTGGGGGCAGCGCGGAGTTCTTCGCGGCCGATGCCACCAGCCGGGACGATTTGAACGGCTTGATCGATCATCTGAAATCGGCGGGGCGGGAGCTGCATGTGCTGGTCAACGGAGCGGGCATCAACTCCGCGACGCCGTTTCTGGAAATCAGCGATGACGAGTGGGAGCGGATTTTGAACATCAATCTCCGCAGCGTGCGCTTGGCCTGCCAGATCCTGGGCGGGTATATGCTCGAGAAAAAAACGGAAGGCTCCATCATCAACATTGCTTCGCTGAGTGGAATTACCGCGCTCTCGCGGGTCTTCACCTATGCCGCGACCAAGGCGGCGGTGATCAACCTCACGCAGAACCTGGCCCGCGAATGGGCGACCAAGGGGATTCGCGTGAACGCCCTCTCGCCCGGCTTTTTCCCCGCGGAGCAGAACCGCAAAGTCCTCACGCCGGACCGCATCGAATCCATCATGCGGCACACGCCCATGAACCGCTTCGGCGAACCCTCGGAACTCGCCGGGGCGATTCTCTTGATGGCGTCCCCCAAGGCCGGCAGCTTTTTGACCGGAGCCAACATCGTCGTGGACGGCGGCTTTACGGGCATGACGATCTGAGCGCCGCGCGATAGCCCCCGGTTCCGCACACAAGCCGGCGGCTAGCGCCGTACCGCTCACATTGCAAAACTGAGCGGCCGGGCGCTAGCCCCCGGCCTTGAGGTTGCGGGGGTTATCAATCCCTCCCGCTCACGCCGGTTGGCAGCGGAACTTGGACCGGCGAAGCGAGGTACGCGACCAGATTGCGGATCTCCTCGTCGCTGAGTTTGTCGAATAAGCCTTCGGGCATCATCGACAGGCGGGACTGCTTGCGGGCTTCGATTTCGCTGACCGCGAGGAGCACATCCTCCTTGGGTGTTTTGAGCGTCAGCGACTCGGCGGTTTCTTCGGTGACGATGCCCGTCAACACCCGGCCGTCCGCGGTGGCGATCGTCGTCAGCCGATAATCCCGGCCCACGACCGCGCTCGGATCGAGCACGTTCTCCAAAACATAATCGAGATTGTTCCGCTGAGAGCCGGTGAGGTTCGGACCGACGAGCCGGCCCGCATCGAACAACTGATGGCAGCCGGCACAGGTCTTCTCGAACACGAACCGCCCCTGCGCCGCGTCGGCTTTGGTGAGGGCTTCTTCGGTCAGCTTGGATTTGATGGCGGCCGCTTTCTGGGCTTTGTCCGCGGACGTGGGCCGAAATTCGCCCCAGACCTTCCGAAGCTGGGCGTCCAGGTCCTTGTTCTCGAACGCCGCGATCTGCCGGACGAGATAGGTCGAGAGATCCGCGCGGGCACCTGTTTCCGTTCGACAGCGTCCAACAACGTCTTCGCATACGATTGGCGGGAGACCAAAGTGAAAAGTGCCGACTGCCGCTGGGTCGGCGCGAATTGACCGTAGTGCTCGATGAGCAAAGCGGGCGTGTCCGGGGCATTGTAGGCGGCCAGTCCGCGAATCGCCGCGTCGGAGAGTTCGGGATCGGCGATTCGCTTCTGCAAAATCGGAAGCAGCTTTTTGTCCCGCACCTGGGCGAGATCCGCGATCGCGGTTCTGCGGGCTTGGAGCGGAGCGTTGTCATTCATGACGAGTTCCCGCAGCGACTGCATGGCCTGGGGGTCGCCGAAAATCAGCGACAGCGACCGGGCCAGTTGACGGACTTCCTTGTTGGGGCTTTTGGCCAATTGCTTCGCCGCCTGGGGCCACTTCGCGGGCATGGGCAAGTCCCGCTGGCCTTTGATCGCCTGGTGCATGCCCTTGAGCACATCCATCTGCACCGCGGGATCGGGAATTTCCAACAGCAAATCGACCAGCGGCTCCAGGCGCTCGGCGGCGGAAGACTCGGCCGGATCGGCGTTCAAATCGGGCCCCTGGTTCAAAAAGAAACAGGCTGCCGTCAGCAGGGAAAAACTCAAAACCATTCCAGAGGTTCGCATCGGTGGATCGGCTCTCGTCTGTGTGCGGTTTGTGCAAAGTCTGTCGGTCGAAGAACGGCTTTTTCACTATAGCGGGTCGCTTCGAGAGAGCAAATCGCGACGAACCGCAAAGCGGGCTTATTCGTTCGGCTGCTCCTTGAGTTCAACCGCCAGGACCCACCACGGCCGTTCTCCCACGGCATAGGTCGCAAAGCGGAAAAGCGCTCCGGTTTTCGGGTCGAGGCGATAGGCGGCCAACTTGCCGGAACTTTGGCCGGCGGCATACAAGAACTTGCCGTCGGGCGTGATGTTGAACGAGCGGGGCGTGGCTTCCGTCGGAGTTTGACCCAGCGATGTCAGCCCGCCGGTGGCGGCATCCACGGCAAAGCCGGCCAAACTATCGTGCCCGCGATTGGCGGCATAGAGAAACTTCCCCGACGGCGAAATCTCCAAATCGGCGCACGAGTTTTGCTTTGGGAAATCCGCGGGCCGGGTCGATAACGTTTGAAATGCGGCCAGCGTCCCCTGCTCCCGGTTCAGCCGAAACGCGGTGACGCTGCTGCCTTGTTCGTTGTCGAAATACACGACGTCGAGCTGCGGGTGAAAGGCAAGATGCC
Source organism: uncultured Planctomycetaceae bacterium (assembly GCA_963815195.1). Taxonomy (GTDB): domain Bacteria; phylum Planctomycetota; class Planctomycetia; order Planctomycetales; family Planctomycetaceae; genus CAWAVN01. Next base: position 241,865 of record CAWFGE010000018.1, on the reverse strand, counting down.
TCGGCCCCGTGTGCGCGCCGGTCTCGACTTTGGGAACCCGATTGGGCGTCAGGCGGCCGGACTTTTCATCGAAGAGGAACTGAAAGATCGCATTCGGTCCGGTATGCGGCACGAAGGCGAACCGGTTCGAGGCCTCCGTCTGGATGGCGTGGGCTTTCTCATCGGTTTTGACGCTGATGACGGGCTTGTTCGAAAGGCGGCCGTCTGGGCCGATGCGGTGCACCTCGACCTTGCCGGCTTGATAGTACGCCGACAGCAAAAACGCGCCGGTGCGGTCGGTCGCCACGAAGGCGGGGTCCGCCCCGGCGGGAACCCGGCTGAGGGCGTGCAGATTTCCGTTCGCCGGGTCCAACCGAAAGCTCATCAAATCCCCCGTGGACCGCATGGAGCCAAACAGGAAATGGTTCTTGGGATTTGTCGCGAGGGATCCCGGTTCCCCCGGCGTGGAGACATTCGTTCGATGGGCGAGTTCTCCCGTCGCGGGATTCACGTCATAAATCGCAATCCGCTTCTCGCCCGCGATGGAAACATAAACCCAAGCCGCCGCCGAGACCGGCCGGACGCAAACCAGCACGAGCAAAACAAACAACGCCATCCGCATGCCGAGTCTCCCGATGAAATAGACGCAGGGTTGATCGATCGGATTTATGCCAACACGCCGTCGATGGGCTGGCCTTCGCCGAGGATCGGCCAGGGGCGGTTTTGCAGGTCGTAAACGCGGTGTTCCAGTTCGAGGCCGACGGCCCGGTAAATGGTGGCCGCAATGTCGGCGGGGGTGTAGCCTTTTGTGGTCGGATACGCGGCCTCTTTGTCGCTGGCTCCGATGACTTGCCCCACGCGGGTCCCCCCGCCGGTGAAGAAAATCGAACCGCACGCCCCCCAATGATCCCGGCCGCCGCGGGCGTTGATCTTAGGCGTCCGGCCGAACTCGGTGAGGAACAGGACCAGCGTGCTTTCCAAGAGGCCTCGGTTCTTGAGGTCGGCGATGAGTGCCGCAAACGCGCGGTCGATTCCGGCCAGATGGTAAGGACGCTGGCACATTTCCGAGATGTGCGGGAATTTCTGGCTGGCGGCGTTGTGGTTGTCCCACAGGTTGCCGTAGTCGGGATCGTAACCGTAATCGACCATCACAAACCGAGCCCCGGCTTCGATCAACCGCCGGGCCAACAGACAGCGGCCGCCGATTTTCGTCCGGCCGTATTCGTCCCGCAGATTGGCCGGTTCCTGGGAGATGTCGAAGGCTCCGCGAATTTCGGGCGCGGTGAGCAGATTCATCGCCGACTCGTAATGCCCTTCCATTCCCGCGACCGGCCGGGTCTTTTCCGCCGAGGCTGCGGTCTGATCAAGCCGGCTGAGCAAATCCACCCGCCGATCCAGCCGCCCGGCCGACAGACCGTCGGGAAGATTCAAGGCCTTGGGGCGAAGGTCTTCGGTCTTGAACGGATCGGGATGTTCGAGGTTCGGCCCCGATACGAAATTGGCGAACTCCGGCGGGTTGCCCACCGCGAACGGAGCATAACGGTCGCCCAGCCAGCCGCCCACGAACAGATTGTGCGGCGGCGGTCCCGGCCAGGTGATCCCCGGCACCGCGATGTAACCGGGCAGCCCGTTTTGGGGGCCGTACAGATAGGAGAAGATCGAGCCGATGTTCGGATGCTTGAAGAGGTCGCTCTGGTTCACTTTCCGCCCGGAGAGCGTGTAAACCTGCGAGAGCAGATGGTCGTTGCTGTCGTGGGAGAAGCTGCGCACGACGCACAAGTCCCCCGCGATCCGCGCGAGCCGGGGCATCGGCTCGCCGAACTGCACGCCGGGGAGGGAGGTTGAAATCGCCCCCAGCGTGCCGCGAATGGTCTCCGGGGCCAGAGGCTTGGGATCGAAGGATTCGAGCTGCGTCACCCCGCCGCCCATCCACAGAAACAAGACCTGCTTCGCTGTCCCCGTTGGTTCGATTGTTACCGGAGGCGCATTCGATTCCGCCGCGAACCCCGGCAGCACCGAACCGGCGAACGCCAGCGAACCCACCTGGATCATCGCCCGGCGGTCGATCAATCCGCCGCGCTGTTCCCTGTCGTTCCCGCTTTGGTTTTGCATTGATCCCATCAATTCCGGCCGCTTCCTAAAACTTCATGGAGCGCGAAACAAATCAACTCCCACCGATATTACCCAATCCGCCAGCAGATACCAACCAAATCAAAACTCGCCGAGCGAATTGGATTTTTTTGAGTTGACATTCCTTTCCGTTCGCGGATACCTTAAGGGGGTGGTGAGACGAACCAACAAACCCGCAATAATAATCCTGAAATGTCCTCCTCCCTCTTAACCCAAAACTTTTCCACGACCGCTCCCGTCAATGCGGGCGCGTGGCGGTTTTATTTTTGGTTTACGGGGCGCGGTTTCCGAGCCGGCGGGGAACAGGGACCAAATCTGGTCTGACTCACACCTTCCAAAACTCCAGGCTCTGAAATCGCTCGCGATTTCAGAGCCTTTTTTGTTTTTGCGTTGAATCATCCGCTGTCTTTTTCTGAAAAAGGTTCAAAACATGATTGTCGTTATGAAACCCCATGCGACGGAGGAAATGGTGCAGCGGATGGCTGCGCGTGTGGAATCCCTGGGCCTCAAAGCCCATGTGATTGTCGGGACCGAACGCACCGTGATCGCCGCCATCGGCGAGAAACGCAACGGCGAACGGGAAACTCTGGAATCTTGCGAAGAAGTGGAGAAAGTCGTGCCCATTCTTGCTCCGTACAAAGTCGCCAGCCGGGAAACCAAGCTCGAAGGCACCGTGGTCGAGGTGCGGGACCTGCGGATGGGAGGCGGGCACGTCGGAGTGATCGCGGGGCCTTGCTCCGTGGAAAGCGAAGAGCAGATCATGGAGACCGCGATCGCGGTCAAAGACGCGGGAGCGAAGGGCCTCAGAGGCGGCGCGTTCAAGCCCCGCACCAGCCCCTATTCGTTCCAGGGATTGAAGGAAGAGGGACTCCGGCTGCTCGCCGCCGCCCGCGATGTCACGGGACTCGCGGTGGTGACGGAAGTGATGACGCCGCACCATGTCGATCTCGTCGCGGAATACGCCGACGTGCTGCAAATCGGGGCGCGGAACATGCAGAACTATCATCTCCTCCAGGCGGTCGGGGAAACGAACAAGCCGGTGCTGCTCAAACGCGGGCCCTCCGCGACGATGGACGAGTTTTTGCTCGCGGCGGAATATATTCTCGATCAGGGTAACCAGCAGGTCGTGCTCTGCGAGCGAGGCATCCGCACGTTCGAGACGCATACGCGGTTCACGCTGCCTTTGGCCACGGTGCCTTATCTGCAAGAGCGGACGCATTTGCCGATCGTGGTCGATCCCAGCCACGGCACCGGGATCGCTTCGTTGGTGCCCTCCATGTGCCGGGCCTCGGTCGCCGCCGGCTGCGACGGGCTGATTTTGGAAGTGCACCCGCACCCCGCGGACGCCCTCAGTGACGGAGCCCAGACCCTCACGCCCGCGGCGTTCCGGGACACAATGGCCCAATGCCGGCTGATCGCCGAGGCCGTGGGCAAAACAATGGATTCTTAAAAGTGCAAAAGGGCGAGCGCGGGGCGTCAGCCCCCCGGTTACTCCCAATCGACGTTTAAGGATGCGAATCGCCTTTGGTGCGAGAAATGAGCTTTCGACAGCATTCTCAAACCAACGTAACCGGCAGAGGCCCCGTGCTCTTGAGCGGCTTGCCGAAGAACCGACTCTCGACCGCGGCCCGCGTGGGGGCGAGTGCATTCTGTGTATTTCCGGCGAGCGATTCCTACAGTTGCACACCGATTTGCATTAACATGCTCCTGCCGTCGCTTCGATTCCTCTTCTTATCGTAACGAAAATCTCCAAACCACCATGTCCGAATTGCCTGTGGATCAAGTTATCAACGGGGACTGCATCGCCGGGATGCGGTCGCTGCCGGCGGAGTGCGTGGATTTGGCGTTTGCCGATCCGCCTTTCAACATCGGCTACGAATACGACCAATACGACGACCAGCGCGAGGCGGAGGAATATCTCCGCTGGTCTTGCGACTGGATGGCCGAGGTCAAGCGGGTGCTCAAACCCGCCGGCACGTTCTGGCTGGCGATCGGCGACGAGTTTGCGGCCGAGCTGAAAGTCCTCATGCAGCGGCAATTGGGGCTTTCCTGCCGGAGTTGGGTCGTCTGGTACTACACCTTCGGGGTGAATTGCAAACACAAATTCAGCCGGTCCCACGTGCATCTGTTTTACATGGTGAAAGATCCGAAAGCCTTCACCTTCAACGCCGACGACCCCGCGGTCCGCGTGCCCTCGGCCCGGCAACTGGTTTACGGCGACAAGCGGGCCAATCCCAATGGCCGATTGCCGGACGACACCTGGATTCTCCGCCCCCAAGATTGCCCGGAGAGTTTCCAAGCCCACGAAGACACCTGGTACATCCCGCGGGTCAACGGGACCTTCAAGGAACGCAAAGGCTGGCACGGCTGCCAAATGCCCGAACAGGTGCTGGGACGAATCATGCGGTCCTGCTCTCGCGAAGGCGAGTTGGTGCTCGATCCCTTCGCGGGCAGCGGCACAACAATGGCGGTCGCCAAAAAACTGAATCGCCGGTTCTTGGGATTTGAACTCTCGCCGGACTACGCCGAGCAAACCAACCGCCGATTGAGCGAAATCCGCCCCGGCCAACCGCTCGATGGGGCCGAGAACCCGCTCGCCAGTGCTCCCCAAACCAAAGACGGGATCAAACTCGAAGACCGCCAGCGTCAAACGCAAAACCAAAAACGAAAACCAGCGGCCGATCCGTCCCAGCGCAACTTGTGGGACCAGTAAGCCCCATCGAAAAAATGTTGCATTCTGCATTCGGGCTGCGACCGCAACTGTTTGATGTTGCTACACTTTTCGGGAAGTCCGCTGGGTTGGCTCGTCATCCAAAAACTGACACAACAGATTCGTGTAAAGGGACTTACGGATAATGCCGGAATTGTAGCCCGTTTTGGCATTCTATGTGCAAACCGTTTTACTGTGAGAAGCGATGATAAGGGTTGGCCCGCACTTGTCATCGATTCTTGCATCAAAGGCGTTCCGAAACGTGTGCGGTTTCGGGACGCTTTTTTGTTGCCGATTCCCTGTTCGAGAATCGGCAAAGAGTGTTGCATTTTGCTTGAGGCGATCTCGCCACAAGTGTTGCGTTTTGCTTCACCCTTGGGAAAGCGAGAGTCCAATGGTTTTTGGATGAAATAATTCTTCAAGTCGTTATACTAAAATGGCTTGCGAACAAAACAACAACTAACCCTCTGGTTTGGCACGAAACATGCAATTGATGGCTGGAGGAAAGTGATGACAGGAGTTGGCCCGCACTTGTCAGCATTTTCAACTTAAAAAAGGCGTCTCGGAACGTGTGCGGTTTCGGGACGCTTTTTTTATGCGCCTGGCCCGGGATTGTTTCAATCCCTTCGGAGAGTTCCTAGACTGAGGGAAAAAATAGGTCCGCTTCCCCGGTCGCTTGCTCCGAAAGTCCCGTCATGCCCGAGTCTTCTGCATGGATCATCAACGCCACGGCCGCCACGTTTCAAGAAGAGGTCGTGGACCGCTCGATGAAATGCCCCGTGCTGATCGACTTCTGGGCCCCCTGGTGCCAGCCCTGCCAGGTGTTGGGTCCGGTGCTGGAAAAGCTGGTGAACGAAGCCGGCGGAAAACTTGTTTTGGCGAAGGTCAACATCGACGAGGAGCAGGAACTCGCCGCCGCGTTTGGGGTGCAATCGATCCCGACGGTGTTCGCGGTTTACGAAGGCCGGGCCGTGGATCAGTTTCAAGGCATGCTGCCGGAGCCGCAACTTCGGGAATGGGTGAAGGCCTTGATGCCTTCTGCCGAGGAGGAACTCCTCCGCCGGGGCGAGGAACTCGAAGTCAGCGATCCCGTGTCCGCCGAGCAGTGTTACCGCGAAGCCGCGCAGACGGATCCCGCGAACGATGCGATTCGCATTCGCCTCGCGCGGGTGCTTCTCGCGCAAAGCCGGGATGAGGAAGCTCGGCAAATCATTAGCGAACTGGAAACCCGAGGCTACCTGGAGGATGAAGCCGAGCAGCTCAAGTCCCAACTCGATCTCCGCGCGGCCGCCGCGGAAACCGGAGGCGTCGAAGAAGCCCGGGCCGCCGTTCAAGCGAACCCCGGCGACCTCGCGCTCAAAATCAAACTCGCCGATGCGCTCGCGGTGTCCCGCAAGTTCGAGGAAGCCTTGGACCTGTGCCTGGAAGTCATCCAAGCCGACCGCGAAGGTGCCGGCCAGGAGGCGAAAGAGACCATGCTGAAAATCTTCGACCTCATCGGCCAAAGCTCCGCCATCGTGAGCACCTACCGCCGCAAACTGGCCACGGCGCTTTATTGAGACGACGGAAGGGACCACGAAACACACGAAATACACGAAAAGGATAAGAAAACGCACTTCAAAACAGGACGTTTCACCGTATATTGATCTTTCTGGTATTGGGGGGGTTCCTACTTGTTCGTCGGGGGAAGATCAATGGCGGAGGTTGCACTAAAAAATGAGAGCTACCAGATTATGGGGGCTTGTTTTGAGGTGTATACGGAAATGGGTTGCGGATTTCTGGAAGCCGTTTATCAAGAGTGTCTGCAAATGGAATTCGCGAGCAGAGGAATCCCCATTCGAGCTCAGCAACCTCTTGATCTCAAATACAAAGGCCGAGTACTGGAGCAGAAATATGTTCCCGACTTTATCTGCTTCGAAAAGGTCATTCTTGAAATCAAAGCACTGAAACAACTTGCCGAAGAACACCGCGCTCAAGTCCACAACTATTTGAAAAGCACGGGATACAGACTAGGGTTGCTCGTCAATTTCGGCCATTACCCAAAGGTCGAATCCGAACGCATCGTCCGTTGAATTTTAGAACCACGAAACACACCAAACACACGAAAAGCTTGACCGGTTGACCCAGGGATGCGGAAACAATTGTGAACGAAATCATTCGCCGAGTCAAAAGCATGATCGAAAGTTACCCCGGCAATCGGTTTTTGTACCTTCATCGATCCGTTCTGATCGTAAGCTGTCTCCACTGGGACTTCACTGAGGATTTTATTTGTGGGGATATGCAATTTGAACGCTTGGTTATCGGTGACGAGTGGAGTAACCCGCGATGGGAGTTCGGGGTCAGACAAGATGACGTTAATCTGGCAAATCTAGAATACAAAAGGCTGTCGGGGTGCCAATTGAGAGACGCGATTGTTCTTGATCCTGACGTATTCGAAAATGCAGAATCCATAAGTCCCACCTCAGACAAAACTATTATTGATGCCCTTCAATCTCAATTAAGAATATTTGCATCTCCCAAGAAATAAAATAGGACCATGACGGTTGTAATCATCTCTTCTTCCCCTGATCCAGGATTCGTCTGAGCCGGATGGCTATGCTGGGAATCTTTTCTCTGCCTTTTTTCGTGTGTTTCGTGGTTAAATCTTAAGGATATTGCAATGAGTGAGTTTCGCACGGAACGGGATTCGATGGGTGAAGTGCAGGTGCCGGCTCAGGCGTATTATGCTTCGCAGACGCAGCGGGCCGTCGAGAATTTTCCCATCTCCGGGATGACGTTGCCGCCCGCGCTGATTCATGCGATGGGGCTCGTCAAGTTCGCCTGCGGGACGGCGAACCGCGATCTGGGCAAGCTCACCGGCAGCGGGAAAAATCCGCTCAGTGACGGACAGGTCGAAGCCATGCTCAAAGCCTGCCGGGAGGTGGCCGCGGGGGACTGGGACGATCAGTTTCCGATCGATGTGTTCCAGACCGGCTCGGGCACGTCGAGCAACATGAACGTGAACGAAGTCATTTCCAACCGGGCGATCGAACTTTTGGGAGGCGACCGCTTCGCCGCGACCAAGCCCGTGCATCCCAACGACCACGTCAACATGGGGCAAAGCACGAACGACACCTTTCCCACCGCGATCCACGTCGCGGTCGCCCAAGAGATTACAAAGAAGCTCATCCCGGCTCTCAAGTCCTTCGAGCAAACGCTCCGCGAGAAGGCGACGGCTTGGGATAAGATCATCAAGATCGGCCGCACGCATCTCGCCGATGCCACGCCGCTTAGGCTCGGCCAGGAGTTCGGCGGGTTTGCCCGGCAGATCGAGCTTTCGGTCCAGCGGGCCGAGCGGGCGCGGGATGCCGTCTTGGAACTGCCCGTGGGCGGGACCGCGGTGGGGTCGGGGATCAACACGCATCCCGAATTCGGCGGCCGGGTCGCGAAGGTGCTCGCCCAGGAAACCGGCATCGGGTTTGTGGAAGCCAAGAACCATTTCGAAGCCAACGCCCAGCGCGATGGGCTCGTGGAATGTCACGGCGATCTCAAGGCGATTGCTTCGACCTTGTTCAACGTGGCGAACAACATCCGCTGGTTGGGTTCGGGGCCCAGGTGCGGGTTTTATGAAATTAAGATTCCGGATCTGCAGCCCGGCAGTCTCGATCATGCCGGGCAAGGTCAACCCGGTGCTTTGCGAAAGCATGCTGCAGGTTTGCGCCCGCGTGATGGGCAACGACCAGGCGATCGCCGTCGCGGGGGCGGCGGGCGGGAATTTCCAGCTCAACATCATGATGCCCATGATGGCTCAGACGGTCTTGGAAAGCGTGATGCTGCTATCCAAAGCGACCGATGCTTTCGTCGATCTCTGTGCCAAGTCGATCGAGGCCAACGAAGAAGCCTGCGAAGCCGCGGTGGAGCAAAGTCTGTCGATGGTGACGAGTTTGAATCCGCACATTGGCTACGAAAAAGCCGCAGCGCTCGCGAAAGAAGCCTTCAAGACCGGCAAGACCATCCGTGAACTTTGCCAGGAGCAGAAGATTCTTCCCGAAGATGTGCTGAACGATGCGCTCGATCCGTACAAGATGACCGAACCGCAAGCGTAAGGCGGAAGAGGGGCCGAAAAGTCTGGCTGAACCGTAGCGGCATCTTGCCGCCGGAGATCGATCTCGGCGGCTGGAAGCCGCTACGGAAGAATCCTTCGTTCACGGGACGTGGTCTGTGGGGGTGAACTCGCTCACCGGTTCGGCTTCGGGTTCGCGGTGAGAGCCGGCGGCGGTTGCGTGGGGGGCAGCGATTTCGCGGCTGCTGTAGGCGGGGGATTCCGCGGCCATCGCCGGGGCGGGTTCTGCGGGCTTCAGGCCGATGATGCCGGAGAGGAACCGTTTGAGATCGATCGCCAGGCTGAAGCCGACCGGGATCAAGATCAGCGTGAACATCGTGGAGACGATCAGGCCGCCCAACACCACGCTGCCCAAGCCGCGATAAAGTTCGCTGCCGGCCCCCGAGACCCACATCAATCCGTCGGGCCCCCAAGTGGGCACGGGCAGGACCAAGGGCAGCATGCCGAGCACGGTGGTCATTGTGGTCATAAAGATCGGACGGATGCGGGTGCGGACGCTTTCGGTTACCGCCCGTTTTTCGTCCCAGCCTTCTTCCCGCATATAGTTGAGCGCCTGGTGCACGATCAGAATCGCGTTATTGACCACGGTCCCGATCAGAATGACGAAGCCCAGCATGGTGAGCATGTCCAGGGCCTGCGGGGTGAAGGCGTTCAAGAGGGCCAATCCTCCGAAGCCGCCCACCATCGCGAGGCACACGCTCGTCATAATGATCAGCGGATAGAAGAACGACTCGAACAGGGCCGACATCAACAGGTACGTGATGATCATGGCCAGGGCGAGGTTCCACTGCAAAGCCAGCCGGGTTTCTTCGAGTTTGTCGGCGGTCCCGGCAAGGCGGATGTGGTACATCCCGCTGCGAAACGCGGGGCGCTCGAGCATTGGCCCGCGGATTTTTTCATTGACGGTTTGGAGGGCCGTTTCCAGGGGAATCGCCGGGCTGGGTTTGAGTTGCAATGTATACGTCCGCACGCGTTCGCTGTGATGGATCGCTTCCGGGCCGCGGGTTAGGGCGACATCCGCCACCGCCGAGATCGGCACGACATTGCCTTGCGGCGTGGCGATCGGCAGAGAAGCGACATCGTGCGTGTGCCGGGAGTATTCATCGGACCCGTAAATCACCAGGTCGATCTTTTCGCCTTCGTGCCAGTAGTCGCCGGCGTAGGCTCCATCCACAAGTGCGTTCACGGCATAGCCCAGACCGCTGGCGCTGACGCCTTGCTCGGCGGCTTTTTCCCGCAGAGGCGTCACGTGCAATTCGGGACTGGACAGCGACGGGTTCGGCGTGGGCTGGAGCTGGTTCCCATCGGCCAAGGGAAATTCCTTCATCAACATGCCCATCGCGAATTGGGTTTCGTTCACCAAGGTTTCCAAATCGGGGCCGGTGATTTCAATGTCGATGGACCGGCCGCCGGAGATCGCGCTTTCAAACAGGCTGGCCTGCGTCGCGAACGCGAACACGCCGGGCACCTTGCGGGCCGCGTTATTGATGATCGGCACCAACTCGCCCGCCCGAAGCGGATCGGCCGCTCGGGCTCCCATGAACAGCCGCGTCCCCCGGGCCACGAAGAAGAAGTTCTCGATCCGTGGCCCGTCCAAGGCCTTTTCTTCCGGGGAACCGGGTTCGGCTTCCCAATACTTGGCGAGGTCCGGCTCGATGGATTCGCCCAGGCGGATCATTTGCTCCACGTTGTAGCCTGGCGGCGGCTTCATGATGGCGATCACCAGGTTGCGGTTCCCGTCGGGCAGGTATTCCGTCGCCGGCGCCAAAGCGATCGCTCCCAGAATCGACCCCACCACGAACACCACCACGACCGCCACCCGAATCAAAAAATTGCCCGGCATCGTCTGCAGGCGGTAGATCGAAGCGGCGAACAAGTCCGTGATCTTCTGTCCGAAGCTCACCGCGCCGCCGATGCCGGTTTTCAAATGGCGTTTCCAGGTCGGTTCCAGGCGGTGGCCGTTTTGGCCGTTGGTTGGGGCGTTGTCGGGGATCGGATCGCCCGACGTGTGCTCTTTGAGAATCCGGCGGGCGGCGGTGGGGATCACGGTGATCGATACGATCAAGGACAGCCCGACCGCGCAGCTGATCGCGATCGCAATGTCGCGGAAAAGCTGACCGGCCTGGCCTTCGACGAAAATCACCGGCACGAACACGGCGAGCGTGGTCAAAGTCGAAGCCAACACCGCCCCCCAAACCTCTGTCGCGCCTTTGGTCGCCGCGGTGTCCGGGTCTTTGCCCATTTGATAATGCCGAAAGATGTTTTCCAAAACGACGATGGCGTTGTCCACGACCATGCCCACGGCGAACGCCATCCCCGCGAGGCTGATCACGTTGATGCTGCGGCCGAAGGCCTTCACGAACAAGAACGTGGCAATCACGCTGATCGGAATGGACAGCCCGACGATCACGACCGACCGCGGGCTGCGGAGAAACAACAGCAGCACAAAAATCGCCAGCGCCCCGCCGACGAAAATGTTGTTCTCCACCAGGGCCGTCGCCGAGTTGAGGTAATCGGTCTGATCGTAAACCTGTTCGAGCTGGAGTCCCATTTGCTTGAGGATGCCCGCGTTGAGTTCCGCGCAGGCAATGCGAAGCGAATCGCCCCACAGCCGCTCGGCCTGGGTGAGTTCGAGTTGCGTGATCTCGCCGTCGCCGTCCATGTCGAGTTGTTGGTACGTCGGCCCCATGACTTCGACCAGATTCGTGCCGGGGGTTTGCTGGCAGTTGACTGCGAGCGAATTGACGCCCTGCTGCCGAACGATGCCTTCGGATTTTTTGTAATCCACGCCCACGGTCGCCACGTCCCCCACACGGACAGGCGAATTGTCCCTCTGGGCGATAATGGTCTCGAGCACTTCTTGGGGGGAATCGTATTGCCCGATGGTGCGGACGACGTTTTTGTTTTTGCCTTCGCGAATGTCGCCGCCGGAGGTGTTTTTGTTTTGATTTCTAAGGGCGGTATGCAAGTCGTCGATGGTCACTTTGTAGCTGGCCAGCTTGGAAGGATTGACGACTATGCGGAATTCCAGTTCCCGGCCGCCGAGCACGTTGGAGTTCGCAATGCCCTTCACGCGCTCGAAGCGGGCTTCGATCTTGTCCTCGGCGAACTTGCGCATCTTGGAGGGAGCGTTCTTGCCGCGGGCCAGCGGAAGCAGCTCGGGATGCTTTCTGGCCAGCCGTTCCATGCCCGAGATCGTGATCGTCTTTTTGCCCGAGATCATGTCCGCGAGCACCGGCTTGAGATGCGGATACTGCCGGACCGTCGCCTCCAGTTCCTCTGTCGTCGGCGTCAGCGGCTTGAGCATGAACCAGGCGATCGCGTTGGCGTTCGGATTGACGGTGGTAATCACCGGTTCGTCGGCGTCCTCGGGATATGCGGGCACCTGGTTCAGCTTGTCCCGCACGCGGGCCGCCGCTTCCCCCAGGTCGGTCCCGACGGCGAACTCCAGGGTGATCGTCCCGGTGGAGTCGGAGCTTTCGCTTTTGAACTCCCGGAGTCCTTCCACGCTTTTGAGTGGGATTCCTGCTCCTCGATGATTTCGCGTTCGATTTCCTGGGCACTCGCGCCCGGCCAACGGGTGGTGACGGTGATTTCCGGTTCTTCCACGTCGGGGGTGAGCTGCACCGGCGTCCCGAAATACGCAATCAAACCGAACATCACCGACATGATGACGGCGACGGCCACCTTCACGGGGTTCTGAATGGAAAATCGAATGAGATTCATGGCTCGCCTTTATGACGAAAGACTTATGTGCCTGTTGGAGTTTCCGAAAGCGAACACGGCCGCGGGTCTCAGTCGGGTTGATCGCCGCCGGTTTCGCTGCTCGGATCGATTCGGCGGAGGGCGTTGACGTTGTCTTGGATGGGACGCAAACGCTCCCCGCCTTCCGTCACGACCCATTGCCCGGCTTTGAAGGGATTCTGACCGCCCGGCTGTCCGCTCGCCGGGCGAATCCCGATGTATTCGCCTTCGCTCAGCCCGAGATCGGGTTCAACCCAAATCTGGCGGACGGCTCCCATCGTGGGTTTGTTGGGATCGAGCTGGGCGGTTTTGTCCTTCGGCTCAAAGAGAAACAGCGCATTGCCCTCAGTCGATCGCACCAGGGCGTCTTTATGCGCCAAGAGCGTTTCCACCTCGGGGGCGAGGATCGTCACCGTCGCGAGCATGCCCGCTTTGAGCACGGGAATCTTGCGGGTCGCGTCGGTCCCGGCTCCGGGGGCGTCGTCGATCTTGTTGTGAATCCGCACCACCACGGGAAACCCCCGCGACCCGTGCTCCCAATCGCTTTGCGGAACGATGTGCACGATCTCTCCCGTCCACTCGGTCTTCGGCTCACCCTTGGCCGTGACCGCCCCTTCCACCATGACCTGGGCCGTCTGCCCGAACCGCACATAAGGCAAATCCGCCTGGTCGACGTTGACAATCACGTCCACTTCGTCCATTTTCGCCAGCGTCGCGACGGGGTCGCCTTTGGACAGCCATTGCCCTTTGTAGGTGTGCATCTCCACGATGAATCCATCAAAGGGAGCTTTCGTCGTGCGCTTGTCCCGCTCGGTTGTCAGATATTTGACCTGGGCGGCCTGGGCGTCCCGGCTGGCCTTGGCCTGCTCGATTTCCTGTCCTCCCTTAACGCTGGCCCATTTCTTTTCGGCCGCAACGAGGGCTTCGCTCGCCGCGGTCAATCGTTCCCGGGCGTCTTCAAACTCGGCGTCCGTCGCCGCCCCGCGAGAATACAGGTTTTGGGCGCGGTTGAATTTGGTGCGGGCGTTGGATTCCACCGCCTGCGCCATTTTTATCATGGCTTCCGCGTGCGCGACATCTGCCGGGTGCGTGTCTTTCGTGGCCATGAAGTTCGCTTTCCGCTCTTCCAACAATGCTTCCGCCTGGTCCACTTCGCTGTTGGCGGTCTCCATTCGCAGGACCGAAAGCACGGTCCCTTCGGTCACGAACTGGCCTTGTTCCACTTCCGGCAGAGCCAGCGCATCCGACGGGCTCACTGGAGTGCCCTCGTCGTCTTCCCGGGGAGCGTCATGGAGGAATTTCACCACGCCGTTGGCTCCCGAAGCCACCACGCTCGTCCGCACGGGCGTGACGTTGCCCACCACGATGATCTTCCGCGAGATCGGCTTTTGTTTAAGCTGGGCCACCCGCACCAACGCCGGGGGACCGTCTTTTTTGCCTTGGGCCGCGGCTTTCTCGCCCCCGCAACCGGCCAGCATGGTCACCGCCAAGAACATCCCGGCCAAACATCCGGCCCATTTCAGGATTTGCCGCGAACGGGGTGCGATTTGTCGAAATCTCATCGATTCCCTCAATAATAATAAATGTCTACTGACCCACGGGAAGTTTTTGTTTGGAAGGCTCCAGCTTCACCTTGGAGGGACACCCGCCTTCGGCATCCGGTTCCAAATTCGTGCGGAGCTTTCCACAAATCTGCTTGAAAGACGCCAAATCCTCAGCGGAAATGCCTAGGGTCGCTTTCGCGCGGACCCGCCGGCTGCAATCGGTCATCCGCGCCCACACCGCTTCCGCCTTGGGCGTGGCCCGGATGCGCTTGCGGCGGCGGTCTTCGGGGCAACCGTAGCGCTCCAGCCAGCCGTCGCGTTCCATGCGGGTCAAAATCCCCGCAAGCGTCGGGGCTTCGATCCCCAGGCGCTCCGCCAACTCCACCTGCGACGGCTCACCCTCCAGGGCAATCCAGGCCAGAACCTCGAACTGCCGCAGGGTGATGTTCTCCTTGGCCAGTTCCGCATCCACGGCCCGGCGGATGGCATGCGAGGTCATCCCCACCCAATACCCAACGCTTTCATCAAAATCATAAGCCAACATAGAAACAGTGTCTCACAAAGTTCGTTAGCCTGCTAAGGAATTTCCTATCATACGAATGAACCGGCCTCTGGTTCAAGAGTTTCTTGGAGGAGATCTCCAGGATTTTTCTCGGCTCGCCGGAAAAAATCGGCGGCAAGGCGTGGCGTTCACTAATCCGAACCCCAGCGCATCGGCACAAGTCGCCCAGTCGGAGCGCGCCGGAACCAGGACATGTGACTTGGCCGCCTATTGCCCCTTTTCCCGATCGATCGGCGGAGCGGGCTTTTCGGCCTTGGCCGGGTTGGGAGCGGAGGACGGGGGCAGCAGCGTGGGGCCGGGGCCGGGCTTCGTCGAGACCGGCGGCGGCCCGTCCGTTCGTTCCACGACTTCGACGGGGACGCTCGCGGCTTGCAGGATTTCGCGGGTTTCCGCGTTGTGCACAAAGCCCACGAGATACAGCCCTTCGAGCGCGAGCGGAATCTGCTGTTTTTCGTCGGCGTCCTTTTTCAAGTAGTTTTTGAGAAACTCGCGGATGTCCGTGACGCGGGTCGTCGTCGTGAAGTCGAAACCCGCCGGAGTGTTCAGCACGGATCCTTTCTCGCCGTTGTACAGCCAGCGCACCAGCATTTCGTGGCGGAGAATTCCATTGGGGGCGGGGAACTTCACATCGCCTTCCGCCAACAACAGCAGCACCCGCAGTTTGTTGGACTGGTTTTCCGGAACGCCATCGAGTTTGGCGGAGACGGTGATCTCACCGCCGTTTTGGTAGGCGGAGAGCTTCAAGTCAAGCGGCGTGTGATCGTCCATTGCCGGGCGGACCGAGTCATTAAGCTCCTTGCCGATGCGGGTGGCCTGGTTGATATATCCCGCCACGCTCACCGGAGGCCTGGCCCCGTTGAGAAACAGCGTCGGCGTCCCCATCTGGTCTTGGGCCTCCGGGCCGAGCAGTGCTGCAAACCGGCCGAAGTTTTCGCCGTTGGTCATGGGGTCAAAGGCGGGAATGTGCACGTGATAGCGGAGCACGATCAGATGGGATTTCGGATACAAGTGCTCGAGTGCCGCGGTCGCGAGGTCCGCTCCCACGCAGGGCGGGCACTGCGCCCCGGTGAAGAGTTCCATCACGCTGACGCGGTTTCCCGCGGGCGGCGTTTTGGGATGGCCGATTTGCTCGGCGATCAACGTCGTCGCCTCCGCGTAGACTTTCTGCTTGAAGTCGTCCAAGCCGGCCTCGCTGCCGTGCTGTTTGACCCACAGTTCCAGCAGTCGGTTGCGGGGCAGTTCGCGGTCGCCCGTCAGCCAGGCGTCTTCCTGCGTCAGTTTCTGCTCGACCGACGGCCAGGTGGAGATTCGGGCATAGGACCGGAGGGCCTCATCGACGTGGTCCGTCGCGCGGGCGGCCTCGGCGTGATAAAACATCAACACCGGATCGAACGGAAATTTCTCGTGGAGTTTTCTCAGCGTCTCGAGGCCGTCTTCACCATTGCCCTTTGCCACCGTCGCCCGGATCGCTTTCGCCTGTTCGCGGGCTTGCATTTGATCCACATACCGGCGGACGCCGTCGAACAGCGCTTGGAGGCGGGTGCGGTCCGCCGGGGCCAGTTGGTCCTCGGCTTTTTTGAGAAACTCCAGGCTGACACCGGCGAACTTGGGTTTCGTGCCCAGGTTCTCGCTCAGATTGTAGTTCGCCAGAACGACCATCCGGCTTCCCCAGTGGGCCGACGCCTTCAAATAGCCGTCGGCAAACTTCTTGACGTCGGCTTCGGACGCCGCTTTTTGCGGAAGGGCCTCCGCAAGCTTGTGATACACAAGCACCGAAATGGGGCTTTGGGGATGCTCGTCGCAGAACTTCTGAAAGTCCGAGAACCGATTGTCAGGGGAGGCCGAACCGGCATTTTCCTCGCTGATCTTGCTCAGGAATTTTTCGAATTCGGCGCGGGCGTCCGGCATCGCAAACGGCGGCGCTTGGTCGATGTCGCTCGCCGAGCTACGGACCAGCCGGGCGGGTTCGATGTTCAAACGGCCGTAGTCGACATTTCCCGGAATCGTTTTGCCCTGGGGCTTTCCCACAAAATCGAGCGCGTATTCCCCGCTGACCAACACGAGGTGCACCCGATCGTTTTTGATCTCATACGATTTGAGCTTCGCGCCCGGCAGCGCCGGTTTGCTGCCCTTGAGGCTGGCCGTGTATTTCCCGTCGTTCTTTTGGATGGAAAGCATCACGGTGGTCACATCGTGGAAGCCTTCCTGCGGGAAGTCCTTGCTCATCATGAGCAGCCAATTCCCGGCGAGGGGGTCGGTTGGTCCTTTCGCCTCTTTTTCTTCGCCGCCGCAGCCCAGGCCCAAAAGTCCCACCAATAGCCCCAAGCCGATCAGTCGATAAGTCATAATCACTCCTCGATCTCCTCATCCTGAAGAACTCCGGAACACGTCCGCGAGAACTTTAGAAAAATCCGCGTCAAGGTTTTTGTCTTCGCTGATGAAACACAAACGTGCCGAGCTTCGACGTGGTCAGCACATCGGGCAAACCGTCGCCGTCGACGTCCGCCACGGCAATTTGCACGCCCACGCCGGACGTCTCATCAATCAGAACCGGCAGAAACTCCGTGCCCCGGCCGGGCGTTTGGACTTGCCGAAACCAATACACGACGGGGTCGGCATCCGGTTCGATGTCGCCTTTGGGGCCGTGCGCCCAGCGGCGTTTGCCGGTGATGATGTCTTTCAAACCGTCCCCGTCGATGTCCGCAAGCTCCAAGGCGTGCGGCTGCGTGAAGGCGACTTGATACTTCGCCAATTCCGAACGGTCGCCCATGATTTTATGCTCGCGGAATTTCGCGGGGGACTCTTGCGCAAACCACGCCAGCCCCCAGCCGTGGGCGTCGAGGCTGGTGATGATGTCATTTTTCCCGTCACCATTGAGATCCTGGACGAACATCTGCGCTCCGCCCCGGCCTTTGGAGAAGCGGACCTTGTGCTCTTTCCAAGGCGTGTCTTTCGCATTCGCCGGCTGCTCCCACCAACCGTCGTTCAAGACCAAATCGAGCCGCCCGTCGCCGTTGACATCCCCCACGCCTTCGCCGTGATACCATTGATTCCACGTGCCGGGCTTTGTGACGGCGACGAACTTCCAGGGCTTTGTCGGCTGGTTCGCATCCGGTTCCAGCCAGCCCCATCGGCGTTCATCGTGGGTGATGAGTTCCGCCCGGCCGTCGCCGGTGATGTCCGCGAGCAGCGGCGATTCGCCTTTCACACGGTCCGCGACGAAATGTTTCTTCCAAAGATCCTTGCCCGGCGGGCCGGGGTTTTCGTACCAATAGGCTTTGTGGACATGCACCCGGCCGAGCACCAGAATGTCGAGCCAGCCGTCGCCGTTGAAATCGTGAACCAGCGAAAACATGCTGTCCGACGGGCTTTTGGCCGGTTCCAACGCGACCGGCGGATAAAACGCCTTCGCCTTGTTGAAGTCCGGCCCGCTGTACCAGAACGGCCCTGCGACGACATCGAGGCGTCCATCCTTGTCGATGTCGCCCACGGCGATGCCGTCGCAATAATACTTGTCGGTGAGTTGCTGCTTCTCAAACCAGATCCCGGAGGCCGGCGAATCATCAGCCCATCCCACGGAGAACAAACTCCACCCGATGCCGATCGCAAGACAAACCAAACCGGCGGCACGAATCGGCCGGATGTGGATTCGAGATCGTTGGAGCCGCATGGAATACTCACGCTTGTGGAGTTGGGGAGAAGATAACGGAATTGTCGTTTGTGCCCGCGCCGGCTGCAATCCTCACCAAAAACTTTCAAGGGCAAAAGGCGGCACAGACAGGAATGCGGTCGTGGGACAGTTTTGAAGAACCAAAAGAATTCGGAGAAAAAACATGAGCCCGAAGCGCAAGATTTTAAGTTGCGCCTCGGCAGCCGCGAAGCGGCGACAACAAGCGTTGGAACAAATTGTGCTGCCGCCGCTTCGCGGCTCTCGATTCCTTTTGGTCCTGTTTCCGTGAGCTGACGCCAACGGCTATATGCTTCCGTCGCTTCGCGACTTCGCGACTCCGGAAAACCGCAACTTCAAAAAGCGCAAGCGAGGGAATAAGTGATTCCCTCGCTTGCGCTTCGCTCCGAAGAATGTCTGCATGAGCCAGTGCAATTGTCCGCCAACCGGCTGACCGCTAGGATACCTGAAATGGAGGCGAAATCTCGCCGGGCATCTCAGGAGCGTTTTCATGGTTCGCGATTTTACCACGGAAAGTTTATCGCACGACCCCATTCACGGGTATATTCCCTTTATCTCCGCGGGCGACTTGCCGGACGAGGAAGCCGCCGAGGGGGAGATTCTCGATCATCCCTGGGTGCAACGGCTCCGGCATATCCATCAACTGCAGACCGCGTGGTGGGTGTTTCCGTCGGCGGAGCATATGCGGTTTCAGCACGTGTTGGGGGCGATGCACCTCGGCTCGCGGGTCGTCGAAAGCTGGTACGATTCGCTGACGGACGCCTGCTTGAACGTGCCGTCGCGGGCTTATGTCGAATGCCTGGTGCGGATGGCGGCGTTGCTCCATGATGTGGGGCACGGCCCGTTCGGGCACTTCTTCGACGACCATTACCTCAGCCGGTGGAACATCACCCACGAGGACATCGGAGCCCATATCGTCGAGCACGAGCTGGGCGACTTGCTCCGCAGGATTCGCCGCTGCCCCTTCGGCAAGATGAAGCCGCTCGAAGAATTGGAGCCGCGCCAAATCGCGTGGCTCATCCGCCGCCCGCCACCCGGAGCCGACACCGAAGCCGGCCATCCCGATTGGCTCATCAAGCTGCGGGCGCTCTTCAGCGGGATCTATACCGTGGACAACATGGACTTCGTGCTGCGGGACGCGTACATGTCCGGCTACAACACCAAGGCCTTCGATGTCTCAAGGCTGCTGCATTATAGTTTCTTCACACCGGCGGGATTGACGATCCACGTTCGCGGGCTCTCGGCGCTGGTCAACTTCATCGAGACGCGGGCGAATTTGTTCCGCATCATTTATTTTCACCGCACGGTGCGCGCCCTGGATTTGGCCCTCGAAGAGCTTTTCCCGCAGACGATGGAATACCTGTTCCCCGGGAATCCGCTTGAGCATTTGGACGATTACCGGCGGTTCACCGAGTCGTCGTTCCTCGTCGATGTGCAACGGCTCTCGCTCAGCGACGATCCCAAACGCCGGGCTTTGGGCGAAGAATGGCAGGATATTTTGGCGCGGAAAATCTCCTGGAAGATGGCCTGCGAGCGCACCGTCTATTTTCGGGCCGGGGCATCGGAGCGGACCACGATCTTCTCCGAACCGGAACTGATCGAGCGGCGGGTTCGCCGGCTTTTGCCGGTGGATCTCAAGGAGATTCCGCTGGGCATCGACGTGGCCCGGCATTATCATCGGCCGAGTTCGCAACTCCCCGCCGGCGGACAGAACTTCGTGCTCGACCCGACCACCGGCACGCCGCAAGTTCTGTCCGACGATGAACTCTTCCGCTCCTTGCCCACGAGTTTTTCGATCTTCCGGATCTATTCGAAAACCCACGAGAACGATGCCTTCCTGAATGCGGCGCTCAGCAGCGTCCTGGGCGACGTGGCGGATGCGAAAACTAACATGTGAACCCGCTTCGCGGCGAAGTCCCCCCACCCAAGCACCCATTGGCCGATCGACACCGCAAAAAAATTCAGTCGTTCCAAAAAGCTCAAGAAATTGGTTTGGTTTTCAAGAGCCGCGCACGAAGTCAGCGGTTTTCAGAGATCCAGACAACGCAAGACCGCTGACTTCGTGCGCGGCTCAGGCTTTTTCGGAACCACTGAAATCGGAAAACGCTGGCTGTTGAGAGGCCTGGGGGCACTGGTTAAAATGGTCGGTTTGGCTGTCGCTCCCTCCGCGGGAGACCGAGATCTCGCCTCATTCTCAGGTGAAGGCAAAACATGGCGGAAAAAAAACATTCCGCGGTCCTCTTGTTCGGACCGCCCGGCGTCGGCAAGGGAACCCAGGGCCGGATCCTGGGAAATATCCCCGGCTTCTTTCATCTCTCCAGCGGGGATGTGTTTCGCTCGCTCGAAATCGGCTCGCCCGAAGGCAAAGAAGTTTATCGCTACATCTCCCAGGGCCGGCTTGTTCCCGATGAAGTCACCATGACCATCTGGAAAAAAGGCCTCCAAGGGCAGATCGGCGTCACCGCGTATAAGCCTTACGAAGATTTGCTGGTGCTCGACGGCATTCCCCGCAACAGCCGCCAGGCGGATCTCCTGGAAGCCGACGTGCACGTGCTGCGGGTGGTTCGATTGATTTGCAGCGACGAGGAGCAGATGATCCACCGCATCAAACGGCGGGCCATCCGCGAGAACCGCGTGGATGACGCCAACGAGCACATCATTCGCCGGCGGTTTGCGGTGTACCACGAGCAATCCAAGCCCGTGCTCGAATATTACCCCGCGGAGATGATCTTCGAGGTGGACGCCATGCAGTCTCCCGCCGAAGTGCTCCGGCAGATCCTGGACGTCCTGATCCCCGTGCAAAACACGCACTTCCGCGCCTCGGTCCACGAGCATTAACGCGAAGGATTCATCAGTCTGTCACCAGGGCACGAGTTTCCAGTTCAGCCTTTCGCGGGCCGCTTGATCGAAGGCGGACTGAAACGCCTCGCGGTTGGGGAACTCTTTTTTGCCCACCCGCTTCGCAAAAACTTCCAGCTTCAACTCATTCACGCTGAAGGGAAACGGCTCGACGGCGAACTCGCCGGACTTTAGCGGCGTGAAATGCACCGTTCCGCCTCCGGGCAGTTCGAAGGCTTCGGTCTCCCTGCGCTCCCGGCAACAAAGCCAGAGGCTGAAGACGTCGAACAACTGCACCCAGCGAAAGCCCGCTTCGATCAGCCCCTCCGCCTCGGCGATTCCGCGATCCCGCGCGACTTCCGCCCCCCACTGTTTTTGGTGCCGGCGTTCTTGCTCCAAAAACTCCAGGAACGCCTGATGGTCCGCCGTTCCGGGCGGATGATGTTTCAGGCCCCGCTCGGCCAGGAACGCAAAATGCTTGCTGACCCAAATCCCCCCCAAGGCGGAGCCGGCCCCGATCTGGCGGGTTTGCTCGTAAGCGTCGCGGTAGGTTCCCATCGAGACTTTCCGCAAGAGCCGGGCTTCTTCCATCAAGGCCAGCGTGCGGTACACTGAGGACCGCGACACCCGCCGGCCATCGTCCCGCTGGGGCAAACGTTCGATGAGATCGTCCGTGGAAAACGCTTCCCGGCTGGAAAAGACTTCCTCGGCCACGATCGCCCGCTCGTGCGACAGCCGTTTGCCCGCCAGCGCCAAAAACCGCCTGAACTCATCGACCGAAGCCACGATCGACTGCCGGCCCCGCCGGCAGGTTTCGATGCTCCGCGTCCAAATCCGCGTGGCATCGGCGGCGGGCATTTCGGTGAAGTTTCGCGGGAAATGCGTTTCGGGGTCGATGTCCGGCAGGCGTTCCCATTCCCGCCAACCTTCGTCGTGATCGCGAATGGCGGGTAAAAGCAACTCAGGCTCCGGCAAGCCGGGGGTGCGTCCGCTCCCCCACACGGCCGCCATCTCCGCCGCCAGATGCGCGTGATCTACCTGCGAAATCAGAATCCAACCCACATCCCCATCGCGGCGAATCATGCAGTTTTCTCGGAATCGACAAAATCTTAGTGAAACGTGTCCCAGCCATGCGGTCACTCCCCCGATGATACAAACCCCGATCCGAATCTCGAAACCCAAAACGGAAGATGGGGACATCGGGACGCGGACATCGGCTCCCCAAAAACCCAAAACTATTTGGATCTGTCTTTCACTTTGTCCTTTGAATATCAACAATCATCAAGCGTTATTCGTCTTTGGGTTGGAAAGGAACAACCGGTGACAACCTCTGCGTCCAGTTTGGAATGGGCTAAGGCGCCTCGGCGGAACGATTACGATGCCGTCGTGGTCGGTTCCGGTCCCAATGGACTCGCCGCTGCGACCGTATTGGCGAAAGCCGGGCGATCGGTGCTCGTGCTGGAAGCCAAAGACACCATCGGCGGGGGCACGCGGACGGCGGAATTGACCGAACCCGGTTTCTTTCACGATGTGTGCTCGGCGGTGCATCCGCTGGCGGTGTCTTCGCCGTTCTTTCGTTCGCTGCCGCTTGCGGAGTGGGGCCTGGAATGGTGCGATCCGCCGGCGTCCCTGGCTCAGCCGTTTGACGACGGCACCGCCGCCGTGGCCTATCGTTCGCTCGACGAGACCGTGGAACGCTTGGGGGAAGACGGCCCGCGGTACGGCAAACTCTTCCGGCCGTTGGTCGAACATGCCGAGGCCTTGTTGGCGGAAACATTAGGCCCGTTTCGGCCGCCCCGGCATCCGCTGTTGATGATGCGCTTCGGCCTGCGGGCGATGCAGTCGGCCTCGGGACTGGCGAACCGCTGGTTTCGCGGCGAACACGCCAAGGGATTGTTCGCGGGCATGGCGGCCCATTCGGTGCTGCCTTTGGAAAAAAGCTTCACCGCGGCGGTGGCGTTAATGCTCGGCCTCACCGCGCATGCCGTGGGCTGGCCGGTCGCCAAGGGCGGTTCGCAGTCCATCACGACCGCGATGGCGAAATACCTCATCCATTTGGGCGGAGAGATTGTGGTGTCTTCGCCGGTTGCTCATTTAAGCGATGTGCCCGACTCGCGGATAGTGCTCTTCGATCTCACGCCTCGTCAGATTTCCGAGATCGCCGGGAGTGAACTGCCCGAATCCTACCGCAAGAAGTTGAACAAATTCCGCTACGGACCGGGGGTGTTCAAAGTCGATTGGGCGTTGGACGGCCCGATTCCCTGGAAAGCCCTGGAATGTTTAAAGGCCTCCACGGTGCACGTGGGCGGCCCGCTCGCCGACGTTGCGGACGCGGAGCGGGCGGCGTGGGAAAACCGCGTGGCCGAGCGGCCGTTTTTGCTCGTCGCCCAGCAGAGTTTGTTCGACGACACCCGCGCTCCCGCCGGCCGGCATACGGGGTGGGCCTACTGCCACGTCCCGCCGGGTTCCACGGTCGATATGACGGACCGCATCGAACGCCAAATCGAACGCTTTGCCCCCGGCTTTCGCGAGCGGATTCTCGCCCGCCACGTCATGGCCCCCGGCGACTTCCAGGCCTACAACGCCAACTACATCGGCGGGGACATCACGGGCGGCGTGATGGATCTCGGCCAACTCTTCACCCGCCCGGCGGGTTTATGGAATCCCTACGCGACGCCCAATCCCCGGCTGTTTATTTGCTCGTCCTCCACGCCCCCGGGCGGCGGCGTGCACGGCATGTGCGGCTACCACGCCGCCCGCGCGGCACTCAAGACCGTCCTGCGAGATTAAAACGACGTGCCCAATTCGACGCGTGGGAAAAAAACCGACTCCAACCCAGGCGAGGTAGGAACGCACCCCGTTTTCGGTTGGTGAGATGACCCAGCGATCGATCCGGCGGGATTCGG
The DNA here is from genome assembly GCA_963815195.1 of uncultured Planctomycetaceae bacterium. Lineage (GTDB taxonomy): Bacteria > Planctomycetota > Planctomycetia > Planctomycetales > Planctomycetaceae > CAWAVN01. Next base: position 217,662 of record CAWFGE010000018.1, on the reverse strand, counting down.
ATAGGGAAGGCTTCCCTGTTGAGTACAATTCATCCAGGGGAATGGGGACACGTTCTAAAGTGCTCCTAATCCGCGGGCCTCGACACGCTGCGAGCGAGTACGAAGATGTTCAAGCCCCGCGCTGGTGCTTGAGCAGATTCTCGACAGGCTCGCCACCAAATACTGTCTTTAACAATCCAAACGGAGGTTATTATGAAACGCCCAATCTACGCTGTTGCCGCATGGACCCTCCCGGCACTCGCCATTCCTCTCTTGTTGACTGCAATGGCGGGTCCCGGCCAGGCCCGGGTTTACGATGAAACCGAATGGTACGGCACGGCCCCCTACTACAATGACTATGACGATTTCTACTTCGACAAGTTCGAAGGCGTCGGCGCCTATACCGATACGGCTTACGACCCCTACACGGGCCACTATTATCCGAAGTTCTATGGGACGTATATCCGAAACCACTACCCTTCCTACTATTCCCACGGAGACTACACGTCGTTTGGGCCGGCACTCGCGCCGAACGAATATGGAGGAGCGCGGTTTTACGGACCCTACCCGCGTTACGACGGGGCTCGCACGCTGTATGAGGAGCCCTACGGGTATGACAACTACTATTATGAAAACCACAACGGCTATAACACCGTCAATCGCCGCAATGCCAATCCCGTCCCCTACCCCAAGGAGCCGCCGTCCCACTATACCAAAGACTGGTATCAAACGACCGGCGGGGTTGAAAAGTGGCATTAATTTATCGAGGGCTGCGTCAGACCAAAAACGAGGGGCCGAAAGAATTGGCCGCAGGGCGCTAGCCCCGGTTCTTCGCAAATCAAATCGAACTAGGATCGATCAAGACTTGACCAGGTTGAACTATAAGAGGGAGATGAGTCCATGAAGCACATGCGACTAACCAACATAATGACCGGATTGGCGATCGCGCTGATCGCCGCTCCGGCTTATTCGCAAGAGAACGTAAACGCTCCACAGAATGACAACAACGCCAACCGAGCGCCAAACCAGCAAGCGACGCAGAATAAACAAAAGACTCAACAGCAGGATCGTCTGCAAACGGCCCGGGAACAAATTGAGGAGGACCTCGGCCAAGCTTCGCAAGAGCAGAACGGCAAGCAGCGGCCGATCGTAATCGCCCCCGGCGGCTGGGTGACGATTTATGCCGACTATGACCGCGACGGGCGGATCGACAGCAAGGAAACGATCTATTATCTCGACCTGATGCAGGCCCGGGAACAAAGCGGCCGCCGCCAGGGCAGCCGGGAGAACATTTTCGAGCCGCGGCGGAAAGACCAGATGGTGGAAATCCAGGGCCGGATTGAAGATCAAAAGGAATTCACCTTGTTCGGACACGACGGCGACAAGTTCGTGATGGCCCGGATGCACACGGAACGCGACAAAACTGTGCCGGTGGTGTTGGGAACGCGGAAAGATCTCAAGGAACTGGATCTCACAAAAGGCAACATCGTGACGGTCGAAGGCGAGCAGCATCGCCTGAATAACCGGCCGGTGTTGTTCGCCCACAAGGTCAGCGCCGAAGGCAAAACGGTCGATGTGACGCCTCCCGAATCTCAAAATCTGCACCGGGTGCGGGGCACGATCGAACGAGTGGACCGCCGGCGCTTCCGCGGCCGGGAAGGCGAGTTCCTGGTCGCCCACGTCGAACTCGTCAACGGGAACACCAAAATCATCAACCTCGGACCGGGTTCCAAGCTCGACAGCCTGAACCTCAAGAAGGGCGACGAAGTCCGCGTCCTCGGGCATCCCGGACGCATCAACAACGAGCCGGCCCTCATCGCGTCCGAGGTTTATGCGAAGGACCAAACCGTAAGCATCCCGCCTTCGCCGTTTCAACATCCCTCGTTTGGAGGCGAGTCGACCCAAACCACGCGGAAACAGGATCGGGGCACCGCTGGTAACCGGTAACCAGTTTTCCGATCAACAACCGGCATTACTTCGTGCGGAACGGTTTGCTGAGGACGACTCGTTCGATCAGATCGCGAAATCCGTCGCCCCGCTGGTTGAGTTCCTTGACGATGCGATTGATCCGCGGGCGGTCGGCGGGTTCGGTGGGCCGGCCCATCGCATAGGCCAAAAGTTTTGCGGTCAAAGCGGCCGCGAACTGGTCCTGTTGTGCGACGAGGACTTTCTTAAGGCCCGAAACGTCCTCGAAAGTTTTCCCATTGGGCAGTTCCCCGGAGGCATCGATTTTTGTGCTTCGGCCGTAGGTTTCCCGCCAGTTGCCGATGGGATCGAAGTTTTCCAAAGCAAACCCCAAGGGATCGATGCTGCGGTGGCAGTCGTAGCAACTGGGGTTTTCGCGGTGCTTCTTGAGTTGCTCGCGAATCGTCTTCGCTCCGCGGATGTCCGGGTCCAAAGGCTTGACATCCGGGGGCGGCGGATTGGGCGGTGTGCCCAAAATGTTCTCCAAAAGCCACACTCCGCGCACCACGGGCGACGTGTCGATCCCGTTCGCCGTCACCGTCAGCACGCTCGCCTGCCCCAACAATCCGCCCCGCCGACCGCCGGGCAAACTCACCTTCTGAAAGCCTTTCTCTGCCGGCGGTTTGAGACCGTACATCCTCGCCAGCGGCTTGTTGACAAAGGTGAAATCCGCATCCAAAAAATTGACGATGCTCAGGTTCTCGTTGATGAGATGCCGGGTAAACATCCGCGTCTCCTCGCGCATCGCAGAGTCTAAATCATAATGATAGAACTCCGCGAATTTCCCGCGGTCCGGCGGCATCGAACCTAGATCGCGAAGCGTTAACCAACTATCGAGAAAGCCCTCCACAAAAGCTTCGGACTTCGGATCGTCGAGCATTCGCTCGGCCTGGGCTTTGAGAATGTTCGGATCCTCAAGTTTGTCGTCATCGGCGAGCTTAAGGAGTTCCGCATCCGGCATCGACGACCACAGAAAATACGAGAGCCTCGACGCCAAGGCGTGGGACGAAAGCGTTTCACCAGCCGGCTCGTCCAGATACAAAAAGTTCGGCGAACACAGCACCGTTTTCAAACCGTCGGCATAGGCTTCCAAATCCGGCTTGCCGGCCGTTTTACGGACCGCGATGACCTGGAGGATGCGGTCGATTTCCTCTCCCTTAACCGGCCGGCGGTAGGCCCGCGAAGCGAACGCCGTCAGGTGTTTTCGCATGGCCGCTTCGTTCAGATTTCCCGTTTTAAGGACGGTTTCGAAGTCGTCCCCCAGCACCGCCCGCTGGCTGTTTCGCGGCCAGCCTTCGTAGATGGGTCCGGTGATTTCGATTTCGTGAATGCAAATCTGCGGCAGCTTTCCATAAGTCAGGGCATTGAACCGGTTCTCCACAATCCCGGGCCGTTTGCGCTGGGGGAACTGGTCTTTGTACCGGTTGATCAGGCGGGCGTAGAGATTTCGCACATCCATCAGCCCATTGCGGAACGTGAACCGCGGCGTGAAGCCGGCGTCCAGCCACACGCGGACCGTGTACCATTTCTGCTCATCCGCCAGATCGAGTTCCGCCAAGAGCGGCTCCATCGGCTGCGGCTTGTGCAATGGGCCGGCGAGCCGATTCCCCGCCACAATTCCGAGCCGCAAGGGTTCCTTGGGATCGAGGCCCAGGAATTCGGGATCGTAAGGATTGATCCGATTGACCGCCTCGGCCTTCAAGCGAATTTCGTAATAGCCATCGTAAGGCACGCCGTCGGCGAAGGCGTGAATCGGTCCGTAGGCCCCTTCGTGTTTGTCGGCCCCGACGACATCGAGCAGAGTCATCCAGGCGAACTTGTTCGTCTTGCGATAGACCTGGTCGATCTCCGGCTGCTGGCGAAATCCATCGCGAAACGCCCAGGTCTGGACGGTGGGTTTTTCCAGCGGGAAGATCGCTTTCTGAACGATCCGATCCGCCGCCGACAGGTAACGCCCCAGCAAATGCCCGGACGTGACGAGCGTGCCGCCGACGTTGTCGAGATGCTCGGTTGTCTGGTCGCGGGGGAAATCGACCGTGGGATCGAACATCGTCATGTTGAGATGGAGCAGATCGCGGATCGTGTTCCGGTATTCCCGCGAGTTCAGCCGCCGGAGCACCACGTCCCCGCCGGTGCTCTTTTTCGATTGATGATAGGTGTCCAGCGTGCGCGTCAGCCAAAGGGTGACTTTTCGCCGCTCGGCATCCGTCGGCTGCTTTTGTTTTTGGGGCGGCATGTTGCCGAGGTTGAGTTGATCGAGGATGTCCTGATAATCGACCAGCGTGCTGTCGCCGTCGATTACCGTGGCCAACTGATCAAATCGCCGTTCCCCCTTCTGAAGCTTCGCCCCGTGGCATTTGGTGCAATAGGTATTGAGAAACGGTTTGACGGTGGTTTGAAAGGAGCCCTCCTCAGCCCGCAGCGATCCGGAGCAGATCAACAGAGCCATGAGGAATAATCCGTAGGCTCCGCTTTGCGGACCGAAACCGCGAGTCCACGAGATGGTCCGCACAGCGGACTCTACGAAAAGAAAAATCTTCTTCATGGCTCACGCTCGCTCCAAACCGGTCAAGGTGCCGGTGGCGGTGCTGAAGCGGTCGGTTTCGACGCCGAATTGTTGGAGCATCGAGACGTACAGATTGCACAACGGCACGCGCTTCCGGCTGTCTTGGGGATACTGTTTGTGCTCGCCGTGCTTGAAGCCGCCGCCTGCGAGGAGGATCGGCAGATCGGTGTTCGTGTGGGAGTTGGCGTTGCCCATGCCGCTGCCCAACAGGACCATCGTGCGGTCCAAGAGGCTGCCGTCGGTTTCGGGATCGCGGAGGGATTTGAGCTTGTCCAAAAAGCGGGCGAACTGGGCCATCTGGTATTCTTCGATCTCGACCAACAGGTCGATGTTTTCCGGGACGTGCCCGTGATGGGACAGGCTGTGATAGCCTTTGCGGATGCCCAAATCCGACGCCGCGAAACTGCCGCCGATTTCCAGCGTGGCCACGCGGGTCGAATCGGTCTGGATCGCGAGGGCCATCAAATCATAAATGGCGGGCAGGTCGCGGGTCAGGCCTTGGTTTTGCGGTTCGGGATAGCCCGTCTTCGGCTTGGGCACTTTTTGCCAGTGTGTGTCGAGTTCCAGTTTGACTTCCACATCGCGGACGGCCGCGAAGTATTCCTCCAACTTGTCGGTGTCGGCTTTGTTCAACCGGCGTTTGAGGGAGTCCGCATCGCCTTGGACCGCGTCGAGGATGGAGCCTTGAAGGCGAATCCGGTCGGCGGCCTTCTGTTTGGCGTCGGCATCGTCTTCGACAAACAAGGCCCGGAACAGTTCCCGCGGGCCGGAGATCGGCGGAATGCGGGTGCCTGTGCGGGTCCAGCTCGATCATGCAGCCGCCGTGCAGTCCGCTTTCCGAGCCGACGGTCAGCGAAGGGAATCGCGTCCGCGAGCCGACGAACTCCGCCGCCCGCTGGTCCACGCTGATCCCGCCTTCGGGCATCCCCTTGGCGTCCGACGATTTCACGCCCGTCAAAAACGTATGCACAGCAAAGTGCCCGCCCTTCTGGCCGTGGTCGAGATGCGAGAACAGCGTCATCTCCCGCCGGTGTGGTTCCAGCGGTTTTAAGAGCGGGGTCAGTTCATAGTCGGCCCCGAAAGACTTCGGCCAGAATGCGCCGGGATACATGCCGAACTCGTTCCCAATGCAGACCATCCGCCGGGGGGCTTGGGTTTTCTTCCCGGCCGCGCCCAAGCGAGGCAGCGACTCGAACATCGGCAGCGCGATGCAAACGCCGGCGGCCTTCAAAAACGTCCGCCGGTTTTGGGTAAAACGCATCATGGGATTTCAGCTCCGCCATTGTTTGGGAACGCCCGATCAAAACAATAGATAGTGTAACGCAAAACCGCGATTTTCCACAGACTGGACGGCCATGTTTCCCGACCGGTACGCGTGAATGCCGCGGCGAGGTCTCCGATCAATTCCGGCAAAAAACCAGGCGATCGATCGGGAGAATCCCGTCGCCGGGCGGCGACGTTTCGTTTCGGCAGTCTCGATTTGCGTTGCAACCGCCACGCGATGTTTCGCGTTTGCCACAGAGGATGTTGCCGAAATGCCACGTTTGAGAATTCGAGAGGAAATCGGGAAAATCTCTTTGGCCTGCCGCGAAAACCTTCTCTAGACTTGCTGTGGGTCTCGGATGTTTCGGCCCGATCGCAACCGGTGAAGCACAATCTCTTCCAGGCGATTTCTTTCTCCACGAGGACCAGCCATCATGACCGATGCATTTGACAATCCCCGCCAGCTTTTTCGCTTTTGCGTGCTCCAATCGTTGACCGCGATCATTTGCTTGGCCTGCATGTACACATACGGGATGGAGACCGGCCTCCACGTGGCCACCGCGTCCGCCACCTTCGTATTCTGCTCCCTGGGCGATCTCTCCGGCCGGGAATAACATCCCTTTCCTCGTTAACCCAAAGCCCGAACGCCGCTTCCTTCGCCGCGGCCAGGAACGCTTCGCGGAATTCGCGTTCGGCTTCCGGGGCTAGCGCCCTGCGGCTAATCAATGCGACAGTTATTGATCGAATCCTTAACCGTCGCCAGTCTCGATTTGCGATTGGGGCAGGACGCGGGTGCCGATGCGTTCGCCGGCGATCACGCGCTCGATGTTGCCGGTCCGCTGGTAGTTGAAGACCACGATGGGGATGTTGTGCTCCATGCAGTGATGCACGGCTTGGGCGTCCATCACGCCCAGGTTTTGCTGGAGCACATCTTGGTAGGAGATGTCGGAGTACCGCATCGCGTGCGGGTTCTTCTCCGGGTCTTCCGCATAGATGCCATCCACGCGGGTCGCTTTGAGGACCACATCCGCATCGAGTTCGCGGGCGCGGAGGGCGGCGGCGGTGTCGGTCGTCACGAACGGACTGCCCGTGCCCGCGGCGAGAATCACCACCCGGCCTTTTTCCAAGTGGCGAATGCAGCGGCGGCGAATGAACGGCTCGGCCACGCCTTCCATGCGGATCGCCGATTGGCACCCGCGTCGGCACGCCCACGCTTTCGAGCACATCCTGAAGGGCCAGCGCATTGATCACCGTCGCGAGCATCCCCATGTAGTGCGCGGTGGAGGGCACGATCGCCGAGCTGGTGCCCAGGATCTCCCGGCCGCGCAAAATGTTCCCGCCGCCGCAGACGATCGCCAACTGCACCTCGGCTTCGACGAGGCGTTTGATCTGGCCGGAGAGTTGTTCGATCTCCGACACGCCGATGCCGTAGCCCCCGCTGCGGCAGAAACTTTCGCCGCTCAGTTTGAGCAGCACCCGCTTGTAAGCCGGCTGAAACGGGCTGCCAGAAGACGTTTCCGTCACCATGGGATTCCAAATAGAAAGGCGAGCGGGGGGTGTCAGCCCCCCGGTTTTGTGGAATTGAAAATTGCGTGGGAGAATGAATCAATAGAGAACGCCGACTTCGGAACGTTCTTATGACGTCGCGAGTCACCGGGGGCTGACACCCCCCGCGCGCCTTAGGCTCCGATCTTCCGCAGGACGAACGATTTCGCCTTCAAGCCGTTTTCCGCGAGGGCCTGGCTGACGGACTTCGTATCATCCTTGGCGAACGGCTGGTATTCGAGGACGCCCTTTTCGATGAAGAAGTTCTTCATCCGGCCGTCCACGATTTTGTCGATGATGTTGTCCGGCTTGCCGGTGGCCTTGGCTTCCGCGGTCAGTCGGTCGCGTTCGGCTTTGACTTCGTCCGGGCTCACGCCTTCCGGGGTGACGTAATCCGGCCGGAGCGCCGCGATGTGCATGGCGACATCCCGCAGGACCCTAGGATCGGACGCTTCGCCTGTCGCCTGGAACAACACGCCGGTTTTGCCGTCGTGGTGCACATACACGCCGACCGGCCCGTCCACGCGGTCCACGTTTTGGATCACGATCTTCTCGCGGATTTTGTTGACCATTTCTTCAAACAAGGTATTGAGCGTTTTGCCGCTGCCGGCCGGAGCGGGTTGGCTCAAGAGTTCTTCGGGTGTTTTGGCTCCGGGACCTTCCAAAAGCTGCTTGACGCAGAGGGTGCCGAACTCTTCGAGCGACGCCCCCGTCGCGACCGGAGCGGATTCGCATTGGATTTCGACCAGCGCGGCTTCGCTGCCGTCGTCTTTGGTCGCCACGAAAATCCGCCCCTCGGAAGTTTCGTTGGCCGCCCGTTTGACCTGGACCTTTTTGAAATTCTCTTTGAGGATTTCGATGGCCTTGTCCTGATCGCCCCCGGCTTCGACGAGGGCTTTTTTGCATTCCATCATCGGGAGGTCGGTGATCTCCCGGAGTTGTTTGACTGCCGCCGCCGTGATTTCAGCCATGACAATCGGTCTCCTCTGTAAAGTTCCGAGCATGGCGAGCGTGGGGCGTCAGCCCCATGATCTCGCCGAGATGTGTACGATGTGTAAAGAGTCTTGAACCGTAATAACCCGAAAACAACGCAAGCGGGGGTGCGCTGAAGCGAACGTGAGACATCAGGGGGCTGACGCCCCCCGCTCGCCATTTCATTAGAGCGACGGAATCGCTTTCGGTTCGTCTGCGGGTTTTGTGGGTTCTTCGGGCAGCGACGTGCGGCCGCGCTTGATGGAATCGACAAGGTAGTCCAACATCAGCCGGATGGAGCGGATGCTGTCGTCGTTGCCGGGGATCGGCAGGTCCACCTCGTCCGGATCGGAATCGGTATCGATCAGCCCCACGATCTTCGCCCCGATCAGGTGCGCTTCGTGGACGGCGTTCTTTTCCTTTTTGGGATCGACGACGACCAACGCTTCCGGCAGCCGATTCATGTGGCGGATGCCGTTGAGGTTCCGGTAAATCTTGCGGTATTCCCGATTCAAAGTGGACTGCATCTTCTTGGAGAACGCCTCCAATTGGCCGGTTTCCCTCAGGTTTTCGAGTTCTTCCAGCCGTTCCAGCCGGCTGCGGATCGTGCGGAAATTGGTCAGCGTCCCGCCCAGCCAGCGTTCGGTCACATAAGGCATGCGGCAGGTTTCGGCGGCTTCGCGGATGGGGTCGGCGGCCTGGCGTTTGGTGCCGACGAACAAAATGAGGCTCCCTTGCGACGAGACCTTCGTGAGGTACTTCTGCGCCCGGATCAAGCCGCGCACGGTTTCTTTGATGTCAATAATGTGAATCAGGTTTCGCCGGCCGTAAATGTACGGCCGCATCTTCGGGTTCCAACGGCTGGTTTTGTGCCCGTAATGCACTCCAGCGTCGAGAATGTCCTTGATCCCAATCTCCGGCATCCAACTGTCTCCTAAAATGGGGGTCCAGCACAGTCCCCTCTTCGTAAACCCTTTGGCCACAAAGAGATAATGGGACCGTTCCGATGCACCAACAAACAAGAAAAAGAAAAAAACGAAACCGCCCCAGCGGCGGCTCCAACGTGGCAGATTTCGCGCCGAACAAACGCGGCCTGCCCCCTCAGACGTGAGGATTTTGTATCTTATGGAGTGACCTTGCCCGCGTCAAACCAGCCATTTGCGGAAATCCCTTAACTTTTTCGACCGTGAGGTTAGGCGGGTCGATTGACAAATCGGCACTAACATCCGAAAAAGGACCTTGGATGGATGTTTGTTTCGAGCGACAATGATCGACCGACGATTTTCGGGAGTCAAGCCATGAGCAAAACACAAACTGGACTCCAGATGCTTTTCCTGGTGCCCGTCCTCATTATATTGTCGTGCTCGTCGGCGAAAGATAAGTCTGCTCAGAGTATTCAAAATGTGGAATCGGTCACACACGAATCCGCCATTCCGACCGACGTCACGTATACGGTCATCAACGAGGAAAAAATCCCAGAGATGAAACGGAGTGTCGACGTTCGGCTGAATCGGAAAGTCTCGAAGGAAGTTTTGGAGGCACTTGGAAACAAAATTAAGAATCAAGATTCGTCAAATTACGAGAGAACTTTCGTCGGGTATTACCTGCCGGGCATGAAAGTCAACGCCGGTTACTGGGCCACGACGCATTTCAATCCGAATCTTGAGGTTCGCATTCTGGGATTGCCGCTTGAGCAAGAAAATGGGCCGCCCGAAACAGTTTCTGACCCGTCGCGCGAAATAGTCGGCATATGGATTCAGGAAGAGCAACCGTTGCCAGGTCGAGTCACGATCTTTTCGCAAGATGGATCAGTGTTTATGGAAAAGACATTTCGTGATGGCAGCGTAAGCAAAGACAAGATGGTGGAACAAGCCTCAAATGACGGACGGAAGTTTATGAAGGCGACCCGGACGCGCGCAGGTGACGATTATTACCTGATTGACAAGCAGGGAAATCTGCAACTTTGGTCGCAGGATTTTGACGGCTCGTATGTTTTGGTCGTGACGGCCATGAAGATTGAAAACTGACAGGTTTAGAGCTGGATTCGCCCTTACATCGCATCTTGGGTTGCGTCCCACCAGTCAAGGATGCCATCGTAACCGCTTTCAAGGTACGCATAGAGACAGTCCATCGACCGCCGCAGATTCGCGATGTCGATGGTCTCGCGAATGTTGTAAACGGGGTGTGACTCAACATCGCCGAGATGCCTGTATTTCGGCCGTCGGAGTTGAAGCGTACCTTTGACACGATCGTATCGCAAGGTTTGCCCGTCCTTGTCGATCTGGTGTAGCTCGCTGATCATGGACTCCGCGACTTTCACTTGCGAGTCGTTTGGATAGCTGTGCGCGAGAAAATCTCTCACCTTGTTCCACAATGCGCATAGGCGGTGTTGGCGAATGATTCCTTTATCTTCATCCAGGATGCTGTCTGCAGCCGCCCCGTGGAAGAATCCAGTGCGGATTCCGAGCAGCAGCAAGTCCTTCAGCTTCAATTCCACGCAATGCCGATAAAGATACAGCACTGGAAAAAGCAAACGATCGTTGTGCGAGCCTTTTGCGGCGAGGTGCGCGTCAAGGATTATGTCAGCCGCCAGTTTGAAAGCCCCCGGAAGCGGCGGATAAATCTGCGATGACATAACCGCGTGATGCAAGTGCAAGAATCTGCCATGATTGTTCCCTTCAACAAACAGCTTCATGCCCTTCTTCAAAGTTCGAGCATCCGACATAATCGAAACCCTGACTCCCACATGGAACGAAGACGGTTACACCTTGGCAACTTATACGATTGCCGCTTTGCCTTTTAGACTCGATCTCCGCGGAGGGGGTTCGCGTCGAATTCCAGCAATTCATTGGGAATAAGCTGCAAAGCGTCGAATCATTAGTTAGGCAACGGGAAACTGCCCGAGCAGCCCATCCAGCGTTTCCTGCTCCTCCAAATGCCAGCACGCGGCTGAGGATGGCTTCGGCCCCGCCTGGTTTTAACACGCCCTCGGCGAGGCGGTGGAATTTTTCGGTGAGTTCCATATCGGTCATCGGGTTTTGGTCGTGGCCCTTGGGGAACTCGTTTTCGGCGGTCACGGTGTCGCCGGTCTTCATCGTGACGGTGATGCGGTTGGGGATGCCTTTGGGATAGCGCTTCGTGAGTTCCGCATCCCGGCGGACTTCGATCTTCGCCACCAGATCCAACAGGGCCTTGTTCTTGAGATGGGCCTCGTCGAAAGATGATAAAGTCACATCGCCTTCCATCAGAGCGACGGCGGTGCAATAGGGCAGGCTGTGGTCGGCGGTTTCGCGGGTCTTGGGCCTCCATTTTTCCGGGTCCTTGCCGATGATGTCCACTGCCGCGTCGAAGGATTCAATCACAATCGACTTTATGGCCGAGACATCGGAAATCTGCGGGCGAAGCTCGAGCGCTGCATGGATCGCGCTTTGGGAATGATATTCCGCCGGCCAGAATTTGATCGAGGTCTTGTTAATCATAAAGTCGTCGGGGTTGGCGTCCGACTCGCCGCCCAGCGGGGGCAGTTCAAACGCACCGGAGACCTGGCGGAAGAAACCCATCTCGCCCTCGAAGATCGGAGCGGGCCCGGTGAGGCCTTCGGCCGCCAATCTCGCCGCGAACACGGCATTGCGGGACGCATTCGCGAACGCGCAGCCTTTCCAATGCGAGAGTTCCCCCGCCCGCGTTTGGCGGAGTGTGATGTTGGGCGTGCCGGCGAGGTTCAAGGCCTCTGTCAGTTGGTCGGGTTTGAGCCGGAACAATCGCCCCGCCGCCGCGGTTGCGGAGAAGGCACCGTAAGTCACATGATCCCAACCTCGGGCGCGGATGCTCGCGGCATCGCAGAGCCGGCATTGGATTTCATAAGCGATCACCGCCGCGGTGATGACCTCTTTCCCGGATGCCCCGGCGACTTGGGCGGCCGCGATGATCGCCGCGAGGTTGTCGCTGGGATGCGCGGGTTCGAGGGACAGATACGTGTCGTTGTAATCCAGATAGCGAAACAAGACGCCGTTGATGAACGCGGCGAGTTCCGGGCTGGTGCGGTGATTGCCGCCGCCCAGATACCGCGCCCCGGGATCGGCCGTGATGCTGGTGGCCAATCGGCGGACGATTTGCGGAGCCTCCGCCCGGTAAGCCCCGAGTGCGCAAGCGAAGGAGTCGATCAACCGCCGGCGAACTTCGTGGACCGTCTGGTCGCCGAGTTGTTCGTACTTCAGCGAAGCCGCGTATTTCGCCAGTCGCTCTGCGAGTAATTGCATTTGTTAAGTTCCCAATCCAACCGGCGCGCCGGCCAGCCTTCGGTGATCTTCCCCGGGCATCAAAAGGTATTCTTTATCGATACGATCATGGAGCTGAGGCCCCTCGCTCGGCTTCTCGGCGGACGGCGATGGCGGTCGCGGTGGCGTAGGCTCGGCAATGGGAGATGGTGATGAGGATCTCATCAATCCCCAGCTTCTCCGCGAAGTCCCGCGCTCCGCCGCGAATGTTCAACGTCGGTTGTCCGGTTTTGAGGGAGCAGACTTCGATGTCCTGCCAACTCACGCCGCGGCCCATGCCGGTGCCGAGGGTTTTCATCGCCGCTTCCTTTGCCGCCCAGCGGCCGGCGTAATGCTGGAACGATTCGCGGCGCTTCTGGCAGTAGCGGATTTCCTCGGGCGTATAGACGCGGTTGAGGAACAGTTCCCCGTGCCGCTCGATCATCCGCCCGATCCGCACGATCTCGACAATATCGGTCCCCAACCCCACGATCACCGCCGTGATCCTCCGCCATCAACCTCGCGAAATTCGATTGCCATCCCCTCATCATGGCAAAACTCCGCGAAACATGCACGCAAAACCAAAGAAAATTGGGCTGCGCGCGGTCGCAGGGCCGCGCCACCGAAATTCGGGCGGACTTTTGCGAGACGCATCCATCGAAACCCGTAAACTGCGAAAACACGGCAAGATCGGTCCCGGCGGCGCATTGGGGAGAGGCCGCAGGATGGAACGGAACCACTACGGCCGGCCGGATCATTCGCCGCCGACGGAATGCGAGTGAAGGCGAATGGGATCGTTGTCCGAAGATCTCAAGGAGAGAATCCGTCTTTTGCGTTCGCAATCCCGGATGTGACGGATCCGCCCCCTGTTTTTTCCAAGGAGCAATGAGGCCCATGGAACTTTTTCACGGCTTGAGCGACGACCAAACGGCACTGCTCGGATGTTTTACAGCCCTGTTGGTCACGGGCACGATGATGTCCCTCAGCTATTATGTCGGCCGGTTCTTCCAGCGGTCGCACCAGTCCCCCGAACCCACCGAGCCCCAAACCCTGCGGATGCCCGATCCGCTGTCGAGCCGCGCCAAATCGCTCGGGAGCGCCCATCCGGCCGTTCCCGCGGCAGCCGCCGTCCGCCGGGCCGCGTGACGGCCGGGACCGGCAAAATCTCGCGTCCTCTTGCATGATGTCGCACTAGCCGACACGATGGTAAGTTGGGATGCTGGCAAAACCGGCGGCCCGATTTCCGTACCATTCTCAACATGATCCATCGAACACGATGAGGAGACAACCATGCGCAAGTTGATGCGAGTCGGGGCGGCGTTGGCCTTGGTGGGCCTGGGTTATGTTCTGGGAAGCCAGGGACTCTTGGAGTCCCGGCCCGTCCACGCCCAGGCTCAGGCTCCGGACAACGGTCAGGGCTTGGGGAAAGACGCCAAGGAAAAACTCGACACCGCCTTCAAAGCCCTGGAAGGGGCCCGGGAAGCGCTCGCCAATGAAGGCCGCTACAAGCTCGCCACCGAAGGCACGAACGTGTTTGCCATTTCCATCGGCGGCGTCAATGCGATGGCCGACCTGGAAACCGGACGCGGCGTCGATCCGGAAACCTTCGCCGCCCTCTACGCGGGACTGGCACTCCCGGACATTCAAAAAGACATCACCCGCAACGCCGAGGGCCAATTGACCTACAAAAACAAGGTCATCCGCATGTACCCCATCGCCCGGCTCAAACAAGCGTTCCTGGAACGCAACCGCCTCGCGGGGATCGAAGAAAAGAAGCCGGCCGAAATGAAATAGATTTCCTGAAAGAGCCGCGCACGCAGTAAGCGGATTTGTTTTTCATGCATTACCGCTTACTGCGTGCGCGGCTCTATTTTTTTTCGCATTACCGCTTACTGCGTGCGCGGCTCTATTTTTTCATCGCATTACCGCTTACTGCGTGCGCGGCTCCATTTTTTTCGCATTACCGCTTATTGCGTGCGCGGCTCTATTTTTTTTCGCATTACCGCTTACTGCGTGCGCGGCTCTATTTTTTCTTCTGCCAGGCGGGGAGGTCGCGGGCGAACTGTTGCGCTTGTGCGATGAAATCCACGCCCACGTGCCGTGCCCAGGCTTCGATGAGTCGCCGGGTGATCGGGCCGGGACGGTCTTTAAGATCTTTGCCCAGGACTTGGCCTTCAAAAGTACGCACGGGCAAAACGCAAAACGACGTCGCGGTGCAGAACATCTCCTCGGCTGTGCGCGCATCGTGCGGCGTGAGGTCGGTTTCCGCCGTGGGAATCCCCAACTCGCGGGCCAGGGTCAAGGTGATCGTGCGGCTCACGCCGGGGAGCACATTCCGCGTGGAAGGCGTCAACAGCCGACCGTCTTTGACGAAAAAAACATTCCACGCCGGCCCTTCCGCGAGGTAACCCTCCACATCCAATAACAACGGCCACGAGCCGGGATCAATTGCTTGGGCCTCGAGTTGCGCGAGCTTTGTATGCACCCGGCTGCGGGTTTTCGCGCGGGGTCAATCAGGCTCGGCGGCAGCGCGCGTTGTGCCGGAATCACCAATCGGACGCCCTGTTCATAGAGCGGAGCCGTCGCCGCGAGTTGGGAAATCAACGGCCAGCAATTGATGCACACCGTCGGCCGCCGGTCGTCTTCGGAAAACGCCGCCCGGTAAACAGCCGCGGGTCCCGGCGAGATGTTGTGCACGATCTGCCATTCCATTTCCGCGGGTTCCGTCCCGCGGTTTTTGGCCAAGGCTTCGCGGGTGATCGATTCGAGTTCCGCTTTCGTCAATCCGCAATCGATTTGCAGGATTTCGAGCGTGCCGAACAGCCGATCCAGATGCGTGCCCAGTTCAAACGGCTCGCCGCGAAACGTCCGCGTCGATTCAAACGCCATGTCCCCGATGACGAGCGCCGAATCGAAAATCGAAATCCGCGCACAGGATTCGGGGACAAACTCGCCGTTCAAATACACCAGTCGCCCGGACATCCGCCGCTCTTGGCTCTCGACGTTGTGGCCTGTGCCGCTCAAGGTTTACCATCCGAGCGACATGTTGGTTTCGATGGCGCGTTGGGCTTCGTGGAGATCGGCACCCGTGTCGAGCATATACAACCGGATGGCGTGGAGCTTGTCGCCCCGCGCGGGCCAGGCAATCGCGGGCGGCGTCCGACGGCTCGCTCGTGCCTTTGACGCCCAGCATCGCTTTGGAGATCACCCAGATGTCGCGGGGCCGCTTGGTTACGCGGACAACGTCTTCCTCGGGATAATGCTCCGCCGCCAGTTTCACGGCGTCCTCTTGCGACTCGGCCCACCCGATCATGATGTGGGCGTTCGTTTCGATCTCATACAAAGCCATCGGCACCACCTCTTTTTTTGTTGGAGGAAATCCATTCCACGCGCGGAAAATCTCAATCCCCGCCGGGGGAAATGTTCAGATCAATGCCCAACCCGGATTATAGCGGCCCGTCCCAATTCACACCATGAGGGTTTGTTGCCCAATGCGCGCGGCAGAATGCCAAAGGGAAACGTAAGACACCCGCTCGAATTTCGCAAGACTGTTGGCCGCTGTGCGCGGCAAGGCGCTAGCCGCCGGTTTTTGCGCGCGGAACCGGCGGCTAGCGCCTTGCCGCTCACCAAATCCCACTTATGGGAAAGCCACTTAGACCATTCGCCATTCCGCCCGCGTGACCTGAGCCAACTGAGCCGGATCGATGTGAATCCCTAAACCCGGCTTCGTGAGCGCGGGGGCGAAACCGCCGTAGCCGAAGGTCAGGTCTTCTTGGGTGAGCCGTTCTTTGACGAGGAAATGATCGTAGCTGCCTTCCAGATACCGGATGTGATCGACGGACGCCGCGAAATGCCGGCCCGCGGCGGAAAGAATTCCGGTTTCCCCCACCTGGCAGCCCAACTGGTAACCCAAGCCCGCGCGGTGGGCCATCGCCGCCAATCTGAGCGACGGCAAAAACCCGCCGCACTTGGAGAGTCGCAAGTTGAACAAATCGCAGAGGCCTTCTTCGATCGCCCGCTGCCCGTCCGAAGCGCTGCACAGCGACTCGTCGAGCATGATCGGGGTTTCCATCCGCGGCCGGACGTTCGCCAACCCGTCCACTTGCTCGTGAGGCACGGGTTGCTCGAGCGAAGTGACATCGAACGGCAAAAGCGGGGCGAGTTTTTTCTCCAACGTCTCAGGGGTCCAGGCTTCGTTGGCGTCCAGGCGGAGATCGACCTTCGGGCCGACGATCTTTCGGATTCGGCGAAGGGCGTCGGCATCGTCCACGCCCTCGGCTCCGACTTTCACCTTCACCTGATGAAACCCGAACAACCGCATTTTCCAGGCCTTGATCCGCTGCCCCCATTTGCCCGAGGTGGTGATCGCACCGCTGTAGCGCACGCGGTCCCGCGGCTTCGCAATCGCCAAGGCTTCGGGAACCAGCGTCGTCACCCGCGACAACGGCACGCCCTCCGCGCGGCCGCGGCATCCAGAAGACTCAACTCCACCGCGCACCTGAGCGAATTGCCAAAGCAATCGCGGACACCGGAAGGCCGGGGCAATGAGATTTGATCGCAGACCGCAATCGCCTCGTGCAAGTTTTGAAACGTCCCGCCCAATTGGGATCGCCAATCGATGTCGCGGACTTGCGTGTGGACGGTGTCGATGGTCTCGCCGGTGACATATTCGCGGGGCAAGCCTTCGCCCCAACCGACGTTGCCTACATCGAGCGTGCACTTCACCACGATCGAATCGGTTTCCGACCGCGTATGCGAGGCGTGGCGGATGGGTTTCTTCAACCGGATGCGCACGTGGTAGGCGACAAGTTCGGCGATTCGCATGGTTTCAGGGGCAAAGGCCACTTAGGAGCAAAGGCCACAGGCGATGATTCAAAAGTTTTGGGTTTGGCTCTCCGCTCTTGGCCGGGTCCCCTCCGGGTCGCTCTCCGCTGTTATGAAAGCACCGCCAGGATGTCGGATTCCGACATGACCAGGAGTTCTTCGCCGTCGATTTTGACCTCGGTGCCGGCCCACGGGGAAAAGATCACCCGGTCGCCTTCTTTGACCTGGAACGGCCGGCGGGTGCCGTTGCGTTGGACGGCCCCGGTGCCGACGCTGAGCACGCGGCCGCGGGCGGGGTGATCCTGTGCCGATTCGGGAAGCACAATCCCGCCGGTCGAGGTGGTCTCGGCTTCGACGCGCTGCACGACGACTTTGTCGCCAATGGGAATAACTTTCATGCGGACTCCAAAATTCTCTGGTCGGTCCTCGTGCGAATTCCCGTTTCTGACGGACGGCTCCCTCGACTTCAGCCCGAAGGACTCTTTCGGACATTCTTCGTATTGGAATCCAGCCCCGGTCGAACGGAAAGGGCCAATAGGGGGAAATTCCCCGCTCCGGGGAAAAACTCTGTGGGTCAGGCGATTTGGGGCTGACAGGACGGATAAAACCTGTTATGACGCCCATACATCTTAAGTCGAATCATCTCAATAGCTTAAAGGGAGTAATCGAATGGCGGTTCCCGTGTCGCAAATGTGGACCGTGGCCACCTATGTTCTCGGAAAAAAACTGCGAGGCGTCAAAAGATACCCCACCGTTTTGATGCTGGAGCCGTTATTTCGCTGCAATCTGGCGTGCGCGGGTTGCGGGAAGATTCAATATCCCGCCGAGATCCTCCGCAAGCACCTCTCCGTCGAGCAGTGTTTGAACGCCGCGGAAGAATGCGGGGCCCCGATTGTCTCGATCCCCGGCGGCGAGCCGCTCTTGCATCCGGACATCCAAGAGATCGTAGAAGGCCTCGTCGCGCAAAAACGCTACATCTATCTGTGCACCAACGCGATCCTCTTGGAGCAGCACCTTCACAAGTTCCAGCCTTCCAAGTATCTGACGTTTTCGGTGCACTTGGACGGGCCCAAGGAAGAACACGACGAAGCCGTGTGCCGGGAGGGGGTTTATGATGTCGCGGTGCGCGCGATTAAGTCGGCGATCGACCAGGGCTTCCGCGTGACGACCAACACCACGCTGTTCAACACCGCCGACCCCCAGCGCGTGCGGGAGATGTTCGACACGCTCTCGGACATCGGCGTGGAAGGCATGATGCTCTCGCCCGGTTACCCCTACGAAAAAGCCCCCGACCAGGAGCATTTCCTGCACAGGAACGAAACCATCAGCCTGTTCCGCCGGGTGTTTTCCACAATCAAACGCCGCTGGAAGTTCAACCAGTCGCCGTTGTTTTTGGAATTCCTCAAAGGCCGTTGGGATCTGGAATGCACGCCTTGGGGCAATCCCACGTACAACCTCTTCGGCTGGCAACGGCCCTGCTATTTGCTGCAGGAAGGCTATTGCGAGAGCTTCCAGGAGCTGCTCGACACGACCGAATGGAGCAATTACGGCCGGCAGAGCGGCAACGACAACTGCCAGGACTGCATGGTCCACTGCGGCTACGAACCGACCGCCGTCTCCGAAACCTTCGGGAGCCTCAAAGGCTTTCTGGCCACGGTGAAACTCACGCTCCTCGGTGCGAAGCCTGAATCGCTCGACGACCTCCCCACCCTCGCCGGCAAACAAGCCGCACCCGCCCCGGCCGAACTCGTGCAACTCCAAGTCGACGCGGATTCGCAAGAAGCGGATAAACAAACCGTCGGTTCGTAACATTCCCCGCGGCCGCATCTGCCATCGTGCCAGCAAGATTCCGCACTCGATATTGCTGGATCGCATTGATCTGGTTCCTCGGAGCGGCATCCGGCTGCGGGACGTGTTGGAACTTCTTGGATGGCGGGCCCTTTCCGCGCATGTTCCCCTTTGGAGGCGTGGCCCATGATGTTCATATCGCCGTCAATGGGTATGGTGTCGTCGAAGACATCGTCAATAAACCGTTATCCGTCATTGATCTTCCCCTGAGCCTCGTTGGCGATGTCGCCACTTTGCCTGTGACGATTCCTTACACGAGTTATGCCGCATGGAAGGATCATCAGAAGAAACAGGCGGAGAATTGGTGGGTAGAGCCGCCGAGGGAATCCAACGGGTGGGACGAATTGGAACAACAGAATGACGACCGAAACATCCCAATCCAAGATCCGCTGGATCGTCCTTCGGCAGGATGACAACGGAAACGTGTTCGAGGTCCGGCGGGGCTTGTCGGAAACCGACGCACGCGAACATCTCCACAGATCCAGTCGTTCTAGATTTCGTGTGATTGTGGTGCAACCGTCCTACTGAATTCGCAGATGAGACGCCTGCACCAAAAGGATTTAGGGCCGAAGGCCCGGCCCTATGTCAGCCCAGGGCCAGCGCAGTGCCGCCCTGGGTTACGAATGAATAAAATGCAAGCCCCAACGGGGCGGCCCGATCTGGCTCACGGGCAGGCGCGGCCTCATCAATCCCGCGCCGCTTTAGTTTAAGACCGCCCCGTTGGGGCTTTTGGATTTTGTTCGTTACCATTCCCAGGGCTGACATAGAGCCGGACCTCCGGTCCTTTTCCGTAATTCGGAACGACTGGGTAATCTGGCGCGTGCACTTGGCTTCTCGGCCGTTTGGGAATCCAACTTGACCCAAATTCGCGGAATTTCTATAGTCCGCCCGATTTTCCGATGGCGGGACGATTTTCCCGGCTTGTGTCAACAGGAACTTGAATCGCAACCCTTTTCTTCTTTCACATTTCGGAGACCCTGTCTAATGAGTGAACGGACTCACTCCCCCGAAGGCACGCCCCAAGGTCAGTCAGTGGGCGAGTTCACGATGAATGCCGAACCCGCGCCGGCCGCGCCTCCGCAATCGGAGAAAACGCCGCAGAAGAAACGCTTCAGCCGCAAACAGAAGCTCGCCTTCCTCGCCGGCGGAACGCTGGCGATTGCGGGCCTGGCGGTCGGACTGTTCCAGGTCCTCAAGCAGGACGAGGCCTCGGCCCAAACCGGCACGGCGAACGCTTCGGGGGCCGCCCAGAACATGGCCACCCGCCGGCCGCTGGCCCGCGTGGGCACGCAGGTGATTCCCTGGGAAGTGGTGGCCGAAGAGTGCATGCTCCGCTACGGCGAAGACGTTCTGGAAAACATCATCAACCGCACGATCATTTACCAGGCCTGCCAGGAGCGAGGCATCCAGGTCACCAACGAAGAGGTGGACCAGGAAATCGCCCGGATCGCCAATAAGTTCAACCTCACGCCGGACAACTGGTATCAGATGCTCCAAGCCGAGCGAAACCTGTCCCCGCTGCAATACCGCCGGGACGTGATCTGGCCGATGCTCGCCCTCAAAAAGATCGCCGGCAACAGAGTCGATGTCACCGAAGCCGACCTGCAAAAGGCGTTTGAAAGCGCCTATGGCGAGCGGGTCATGGCGAAGATGATCATGTTCGACAACACCCGTCATGCCCAGACCGTCTGGTCCGAGGCCCGCAAGAATCCCGAGAATTTCGAAAAGCTCGCGCAAGAGCACTCCATCGAACCCAACAGCAAAGCGATGGGCGGCACGATTCCCCCGATTCGCCAGCATGGCGGGAACGCGGAACTGGAAAAAGCCGCCTTCGCCATGAAGCCGGGCGAGATTTCGCCGGTGATCCAGGTTGGCTTCAGCCGGTTTGTGCTCCTCAAATGCGAAGGCCGCACCGATCCGCACGTCAAAGCCATGACCCCGGAAATCCGCAGCGAACTGTATGCCGCGTTGGTCGAGGATAAAACCCAAGAAGCCGTGGCCAACGTGTTCGATAACCTGAAAAAGGCGGCCCGCGTGGACAATTACCTGAAAGGCACCGTCAGCGGGGCCGACGTGGAACAGACTTCCCACCAAAAACCGGGCGTGCCGGGGACGCAGAGTTATCCCCCGCGCACCGCCCCGCCGCGCACCGCAGGCCAGGTGCCCCAAACTCCCGGTGCCCGGCAACAACCGGTGCGCAGGAACTAACCGAGACATCCGTCTCACCGCCAATCCAACACAAATTCCCGGCGTGCCGAGGGAGATCATCCCGCGGCACGCCGGTTTTTGCGTTCGATGCGCATTTCTTGGTAAAAATCCGAAGCACGAAATCCGAAATTCGAAACAAATCCAAAACCAGAAATCCAAATCTCCCAAACAAGGCCCTGGATTGATAGAGCACACTCCGGCGTACGGGGTTTCGATATTGGAATTTCGATCATTCCAAAAAACGCCGGAGCCGCGAACGAAGTAAGCGGTATTGCGATCTGTAGACTAGAAAAACCGCTTACTTCGTGCGCGGCTCTTGGGGAACCAATTCCTTTTTCGCGCCTTTGGGAACGACTGAATGTCGATCATTGGGATTTGTTGCGGATTTCGAGATTCGGATTTCGGATTTTCCGGAGCGAGATCGCGCAAAATCGCGAACGGCGTATTAAAATCACGGGATCAAATCTCTTTCGGATTGGGTTCTGTGAAATACCGCATCACGCACATCACCACCTACCACTATTCCGATCCGGTTTCGGTGTGCCATAACGAAGCCTATCTCACGCCGCGCACTTTTGACCGGCAGGTCTGCGATTTCCACCGTTTGAACATCACGCCCGCTCCGTCGATTTCCGGCCGGCGGACGGATTATTTCGACAACCCGCTCGTGTATTTTTCATTCAACAATGGGTTTGAGACTTTGGAGATTAAGACCGTCAGCCGGGTGGATGTGCACGGTCAGCCGGCGGCGGAGCCTCCCGAATCCGGGCCGGCTTGGGAATCTGTCGCGGAGCAACTCCGTCTGTGTCGAGATCCCGCCGCGCTCGAGGCGGCGACGTTCCGGTTTGAATCCCCCCGCGTGCCCGTTTCCCGCGAACTGAAAGCCTACGGCCAAAAAGCCTTTGCCCCCAAGCGGCCGATCGTGGAGGCGGTGATGGCGCTCACCGCTCAAATTCACGCGGATTTTGAATTCGATCCGCGGGCCACGTCGGTCAACACGCCGATCGAAGAGGTGTTGCAAAACCGGAAAGGCGTTTGCCAGGATTTTGCGCACTTGGAACTCGCCGTGCTCCGCGCTGGGACTGGCGGCCCGGTATGTGAGCGGGTATCTGCGAACCTACCCGCCCCCGGGAAAGCCCCGCCTCGTGGGAGCGGATGCCTCGCACGCCTGGGTGAGCGTTTTCGGCGGGGAGTTGGGCTGGATCGATTTCGACCCCACCAACAACAAGCCGGTGACCGACGAGCACATCACCTTGGCGTGGGGGCGGGATTATGGCGATGTGTGCCCGCTCAAAGGCGTTTTTGTCGGCGGCGGCGAGCACACCCTCGACGTCTCCGTCGATGTGCTGCCTTTGTCGAAGTGAACGAGCTGCAGATTGCTTGAATTATGGGCGGGAAATGCTGAATTTGTCCGCAGTCTCCTGTCCGGCGCGGCGCCATTTACAATTCGTCAGGTCTCGCAAGTTCCGGCATGGAAAGTGCACATTAATTGCCGAGCCTACCGAAATGACTGCGGGCGAAGCGTTTCCTCCTCGGCCCATCCCTCGACTTTCGCCTCGGCGATTGCGACAATTCTCTCGATCTCCACCTGAAAATCTCCGTTTCCATCTTGAACCGCTCGATTGTCCATGAATCATCCTCCGCGCTCCGAAGAAAGCGAACTGCTCAAAACCCTTTGGGAAATCCGCACTTGCGCTGAACCCTGGCGAACCGCTCCGGAATGTGTCGAACATCGCCTGCCTCGTGGGCAATCGGTTTTTTTGCGATGTGTGCTCGGTGTACCACCTGGATCGGGGCCGGGAAGAAATTGTGCTCGCGGCCACCGTTGGTTTGCGACAGGATTGCGTCGGGAAACTGCGGCTGAAAATCGGCGATGGCCTGTCCGGGCAAGTGGCGGCGACCCAGGAGCCGGTCATGGTTGAAGCCCACGCCATGCAGCACCCCCAGTTCAAATATTTCCCCGAAGCCGGCGAGGAGCCTTACGAATCCTTTTTGGGGGTGCCGATCGGATGGAAAACCGGCCTGGAGGGCGTCCTGGTCGTGCAAACCGTCGAGCCCCGGGTTTATTCGGAGTCCGAAATCCGCATGTTGAGCCTCGCGGCGGATTTGATGGTCCCCGCGCTTTGAGAGCTGCCGCTGGAGTCTCTACGGAAGCCGGTGACTGCTCGCCGCGGATAATGATGGTTCTGTAAAATCCCCACGGCAGAAACGTGCGACATCGATTTTTCTTCCTCCGCGCGGCGGCGGTCGCTTGACGGTCGGGAACCCGGCCGATAAATTTCACGTTTCCGTCCTTTCTTGTGAAAATCCGGCCGAGTGCCGGCGTATCCCCAAGAATGGCGTTTCTCGAATTGTCGAGAGCGCAGGAATTGGCAACAAAACCAGGCAAGGTTTGAGGCAATGCCCACAATCAACCAGTTGGTCCGCAAACCGCGGAAACAACAGAAAACCAAAAGCAAAACCCCCGTTTTGGAAGGCTGCCCGCAGAAACGCGGCGTATGCCTCAATGTGAAAACCGTCACCCCCAAAAAGCCGAACTCGGCTCTGCGGAAGGTGGCCCGCGTGCGGCTATCCAACGGCAAGGAAATCACGGCGTACATTCCGGGGGAAGGCCACAACCTGCAGGAACACTCCATCGTCCTGGTCCGTGGCGGAAGGGTCCGCGACCTCCCGGGTGTCCGGTACAAGATCATCCGCGGCGTGCTCGACACGCTGGGCGTCGGCGACCGCCGGCAAGCCCGCAGCCGCTACGGAGCCAAACGGCCCAAGTAACCCGCACCATCAAGCGAGCGTGGGGCGTATGCCCCATGATTCCCTTCCGCAATAGTTCGCTTCCAGTGATTTTCATCTTACCAAGTGCCGGTTGTAGGAAATAACAGGTTATGTCAAAACGGTTTACAGCCAGTCAAACGCAACTGCAACCCGATCCGCGTTACGGGTCCAAAATGGCATCGAAGTTCATCAACTGCCTGATGCACGACGGCAAAAAAAGCACGGCTCAGCGGGTGTTTTACGATGCGATGGAGATCGTCGAGAAAAAAATCACCGATGCCGAGCCGATCGAGGTCTTCGATCAGGCAATCGAGAACGTCAAACCACACATCGAAGTCCGCTCGAAGCGGGTCGGCGGGGCGACGTATCAGGTGCCGACGCCGGTGAATTCCAAACGCCAGACGACCTTGGCCATCCGCTGGATTCTGGAAGTCATTCGTGCGAAACGGGGCCGTCCTACGCACTTGCGGCTCGCGGACGAACTGATGGCCGCCTATCGCCGCGAAGGAGCCTCGATGACCAAACGCGAAAACGTGCACCGCATGGCCGAGGCCAACAAAGCCTTTGCCCACTTCGCGTATTGATCCGCGAATCGCGAGACACCGGCGCTGGACAGACCGATCGAAACCCGATTGGCTCTCCAGCGTCGTTTTTTTATTTCGTAAAGCGAAAAAGTGAAAAAAGACACGGCGGGTGGCTGGGGCGCAATGGAATGTTCCAAGGAAAAAGCAGATTTGAGGCCTGGGGCCGTGTGAGATTTTTCTCGCCGGGCCACAGCCCCAGCATTCACAGTTCAAGCCTTACTCCAAGGGGAATTTTCGCCCCAGCCACCCAAAGGCTTACAGTGGGAGTTATTTCGTAAAGCGAAAAAGTGAAAAAAGACACGACTCGCATAGTCAAAGCGTGACGCAGAACAAATAATTGGTCATCGGTGCCTGGCCATTGGGGGTTTTCCCCGTGGCTCCTGACCACCCGCCTCGTATCATGAAAATACCATGGCAAGAGCAATAGAAACCATTCGCAATATCGGAATTGTCGCGCATATCGACGCCGGCAAGACCACGACCACGGAACGCATTTTGTTCTACTCCGGCGCTTCGCACCGGATGGGCAATGTGGACACCGGCGATACGGCTACGGACTTCGACACCGAAGAAGCCGAGCGGGGGATTACGATTTACTCGGCGGCGGTGTCGTGCCAATGGAAAAACGTCAACATCAACCTGATCGACACGCCGGGCCACGTGGATTTCACGGCGGAGGTGGAGCGGAGCCTGCGGGTGCTGGATGGCGCCGTCGTCGTGTTCAGTGCCGTGGAAGGCGTGGAGGCCCAGAGCGAAACGGTCTGGCGGCAGGCGAACAAATACGGCGTGCCGCGGATTTGCTTCATCAACAAAATGGACCGCATCGGGGCGAGTTTCGAGCGGACGTTCGAGGACATCAAGACCCGCCTGCAGGCGCATCCGATCGCCGTCCAGATCCCGATGGGAGCCGGCTCTCCGCCCGATCCGAATGCCCTCACGGGCATCATCGACCTCATCGAAATGAAGGCTCTGTATTTCGATCCCGAAAGCCAGGGCAAGAACTTCGAGGTCAAGGACATTCCCGAAGAGCATCAGGGCCGAGCCAAAAAATGGCGGCAGAAACTGGTGGAGTCGGTGGCTCTCTTGGACGATGATGTTCTCGCGGCCTACATGGAGACGGAAGATGTGCCCGTCGAACAGATCCACCGGCTGCTCAGGCTCGCGACGATCCACGGGCAGCTTCAGCCGACGTTTTGCGGGTCGTCGCTGAATTACATCGGCGTGCAGCCTTTGCTCGATGCCGTCGCCAATTATCTGCCCAGTCCGCTCGATGTCCCGCCGATCCGCGGGCTGAATCCCAATCCCAAAAAGCAGGACAAAGGCCCGGAAATCCGCAAGCCGGGGGCGGACGAGCCGTTTTGCGGTTTGATTTTCAAAATCGTGGCCGACAAGCACGCGGATCTCAATTTTGTGCGGGTGTATTCGGGAGTGCTCAAATCGGGTTCGCGGATGCTCAACCCCCGCACGGGGAAGAAGGAACTTATCAATCAGTTGTGGCACATCCAGGCCGACCGCCGGGAAAAGCTGGAGACGGACGAGGTGGAGGCCGGCGATATTGTGGGCGTCATCGGCCCCAAGGACGTGGTCACCGGGGACACGCTCTGCGACACGCCCAAGCCGATCCTCTTGGAAAGCATCACCTTCCCGGAAACGGTGATCTCGATGGCGGTCGAGCCGGAGTCCTCCGCGGACCGCAAAGCCCTCGCCGACACTTTGACCCGGTTGTCCCGGCAGGATCCCACGTTCCGGGCCAACGTCAGCGAGGAAACCGGGCAGACGATTATCAGCGGCATGGGCGAACTCCATCTGGAAGTCCTCAAACACCGCATGGAGCGGGATTTCAACTTGAAGGTCAAGGTCCACAAGCCGCGGGTCAGCTACCGCGAGACCGTCAACAAGCCGGTGAAAGGCGAAGGACATTTCAGCCGCCAGTCGGCGGGGGTCACGCAGTACGCCCGCGTGACCGTGCAGCTCGAGCCGTTCGAGAGCGAAAAGCCGGTGACGATCGTCAACAAGCTCAAGCCGGGCGAGTTGCCGCCGGCTTTGTTGGACGTGCTTTTGGAAACTTTGAAGGATCAGGCCGCGGGCGGCGGCGTGGTGGGTTATCCTTTGATGAAAGTCAAGATCACGCTCTTGGACGTGGACTACCGCGAAGGCGAAACCACGGATGTGGCGATTCAAGCCGCGGGTTCGCATGCATTCCGGGAGGCCTTGAACCGGGCGATCGACGAGAAAGCCATGGTCCTGTTGGAGCCGATTATGCGGCTGGAAGTCGTGACGCCGGAAGACTTTTTGGGCAACATCCAGGCGGACCTCAACAAACGCCGGGCGCACATTATCAATTCCGAACGCCGGGGCGACTTGTGCGTGTTGGAGGCGGAAGCGGCGCTGTCGCAGATGTTCGGCTACTCCAACGAAAGCCGGGGCCTCTCGCAAGGCCGGGCTTCCTATTCGATGGAACCCTTAAAATACGCCGAGGCCCCGCCGGAAGTGCTGGAAGGAATGATGTAACCGGACGTCTCGGTTTTCGATTTGTCGTTCCACTTTTGAATTAACCCCCAGAAAAGGTGCTATCTCAAATGATTACCGTCGGCATGAATTACCATGTGATCGAAGGCAAGCAGCAGGATTTTGAAGACAAATTCCAGGCCGTGATGAACGCCCTGAACACCGCGGAAGGGCATTCCCAGTCCACGTTGTGGAAAGATGTCTCGGACGACGCCTCGTATCTGATTACCAGCGAATGGTCGGACGAAAAGGCGTTTCAAGAGTTCATTCGCAGCGACGAGTTCCGCGCGGTGACCGACTGGGGCAAGGAGCAGATCCTCTCGACCCGCCCGCAGCATAAGGTCTATAAGCATTAGTCGCTGCGGGTCGCAGCCGGTTCCGCGTTGGATTGGCATGCGCCTTGGAGATCGACTTTGGTCTTGGGGCAGGCGGAGAGGATTCGGGCTGCGACATCTCCGTGGAGATGGCGAGGATCGGCACCCGGGCGAGCGGAAGGATTCGCCCGATTGACATTCGCGGGATCTCGCTTTAACCTAGAGAGATATGTTGATCGGCGATCTTTCTTTCACTTCACCGTTTCCCATCGCCTGTTCCCGGTCTTCATTCGTGTTCCTGGTTGGAACAGGCCTTGCGCTCGCTTTGTGCGCGTTCCCCGCCTCCGTTTTTGCGAGTTGCGGCGATTATTTGGCCCACTCCGTCAAGAAAACGGACGCCGCACGGAGTCAAAACTCCCACTCGCCGCTCCCGACGCCTCGGCCGTGCCACGGTCCAAACTGCGGCCGGGATTCCAATCCCCCCGTGCCGATGGCTCCGACTTCGACGGCCCCCACGGGGACCGACCAGGTTTGGCGGCCGGAGACGGAAACCGAATCGCCCCCCGATGACCCGAGAGCCTTGCCGACGGTGGCGGCTCTGATTCTCTCCGACGGTCATCCGCTCCGCATCGAACACCCTCCGCGCGCTTAGCGGAGACGGTCCGCAACGTCTGTGAAGATCCGATCCCCCCGCGGGACGTGCTTGCCCTTTTTCACAAACGAAAAAAGCTGCGCACGAAAGCTGTTTCACAGATGAAGCTTCTCGCGTTTGCGGACTTTGGTCATGTTCCGGCGCGCATGCTGCGCTCGGTTTGATCCCATCGTCCCCCATGAAAGTTTCGCCTGGGGGATTCCTCAGCATTTCCTAACCGTGGAGGTTCGCCATGTCATCGACTGCCGCCTGTTCCGTGAATCAGGCCCACGAGAACATGACCTGGATGGAAAAAATCAACGGCCCCTACCATAAGCAAGCCCTGTGGATTTACACGGCAATTGTTCTGGCGCACTGGGCCGAGCATCTGGCCCAGGCGACGCAGATTTATTTGCTGCACTGGCCGGTCAAAGAATCGTACGGCTTTCTCGGGCTGTTTGCCCCGTGGCTCGTCAAATCGGAAGCCCTGCACTACGGCTACGCCTTGATCATGCTCATCGCGTTTTGGATTCTGCGGAAAGGTTTTGTGGGGCAGTCCTACACATGGTGGATGATCGCGTTTTGGATTCAGTTCTGGCACCACATCGAACATGCCATTCTCCAATCGCAGGCGATCCTGCATCACAACCTGTTCGGCTCGCCCGTGCCCGTGAGCCTCGTGCAGCTGGTGGTTCCGCGGGTGGAGTTGCACCTGTTTTATAACACGGTGGTGTTCGTGCCGATGGTGGTCGCGATGTTCTACCACATGTTCCCGCTGCCGGGCGAAGAAGCCCATCACGGCTGCTCGTGTGCGTGGCATCCCCGCACGGCCCCGGCCCCGGCGGCCCAGACATGAGTGAGCGGCGAGGCGCTCGCCTCCGGTCTTGGTGTTGCGAATATCCTTTCATCGAAACCGGAGGCGAGCGGCGACCGCTCATGTTTTTAGTCATTCTTCTAAGGCAAGAGGTGCGAGCATGAATTTGATTCGCTCGATTATTACCGTGTTTCTGCTGGCGCTGGTGGGGATTTCGATTGCCGGCTGGGTTTGGGCCGGCGGACTCCCTCCGGAGAAAATGGCCGGAGCCCGCGCGGTGCTGTTGATTGGCGGGCTGGCGTCCGGCGGCTGCCTGGGACTGTTATGGCGAACCAACCCCGCCCGCTTTAGCTAAACCGAACCGCGGGAAGGAGGCTGTTTTGAAAGGTTTGATCGTAGGACTGTGTGCCGGGGCGTTCTTGCTCTTCGTGGGGGGTTGCCATTCGGCTCCGTCCGATTCGCCGGATGTGAAGGCGGAGTTGGCGCTCGATCCCGACCCGCCGGTCGTGGGCGAGAATCATCTGACGCTGAACCTCACGCATGCCCAAGGGGCGCCGCTCGAGGGGGCGACGGTCCAGGTGGAAGGCAATATGAACCACGCGGGCATGAAGCCTTCGTTTGCGGATTTGAAAGAAACCGAACCGGGACGTTACGCGGGGACGCTCGAGTTTACGATGGGCGGAGACTGG
The DNA here is from genome assembly GCA_963815195.1 of uncultured Planctomycetaceae bacterium. Classification (GTDB taxonomy): domain Bacteria; phylum Planctomycetota; class Planctomycetia; order Planctomycetales; family Planctomycetaceae; genus CAWAVN01. The sequence continues at coordinate 187,924 of CAWFGE010000018.1, read as the reverse complement.
TTTATTCTGGTCTCGGCGAAAACGTCCGATGGAAAGGCCGTCGAGCGAAAGATCGACGTGCCGGGAGTGAAAGCCCAGTGACGATGGCAGTGGAAGATCGGCGAAGTTCACAGGCCAGGCCGCCGCGCGGCTCGGGTCCGGGGACTTCCTTCGACCTCTTGCGCGTGCCGGGGCTGGGGCGGTTTTTGCGCTGGCGGTGGTCGCGGACGGTGCTGCAGGTCCCGCTGTTGTTGCTCAGCCTGCTGATGATCGCCCACGCGTTCTGGGGCCCGGAAGAGGCGCCCAAAAACCTCGCGGCCCTTCTGACATGGGTGCATTTTCGGGGCATGGTTGTCGTCGTGCTGTTGCTGGCGGGGAACCTGTTCTGCATGGCGTGCCCGTTCATGCTGCCCCGCGAATTGGCCCGGAGGTTCTTTAAGCCCCGCTGGGAATGGCCCCGCCGTCTGCGAAACAAATGGCTGGCGATCGCGATGTTCGTTCTGGTGCTGTTTGCGTATGAGCTGTTCGACTTTTGGTCCAACCCTTATTGGACCGGCGTGTTGATCGTGGGCTATTTCGCGGCGGCTCTTGTTGTCGATGCGGTGTTTCACCGGGCGGCGTTTTGCAAATACGTGTGTCCGGTCGGACAGTTTAATTTTTTGAGCTCGACCATGTCGCCCTTGGAAGTGGCGGTGCGGGATGCGGATGTTTGCACCCATTGCCGAACGAAAGATTGCATCCGCGGCGTTCGCGCTTCGTCGGATACGAACGCTGAGGCAAACGAAGCGAACGAGTTGCCGATCATTCAGCGCGGCTGCGAACTGGCCCTGTTTCAGCCGCGGAAAGTCGGAAACCTCGACTGCACGTTCTGCCTGGACTGCGTGTATGCCTGCCCGCACGACAACGTCGGCGTTTTGGCCCGCTTGCCGGCCGAGGAACTGACGGAAAGCGGCACGCGGTCGGGGCTGGGCACGATCGAACGCCGATTCGATTTCACCGCCCTCGCCGTGCTGTTTACGTTCGGTGCGCTGCTCAATGCGTTCGCGATGACCAGCCCGGTCTACGTGGTGGAGCAAGGGATCGCAAACGCGACGGGACTCACCGTCGAATGGCCGATCCTCGGCAGCCTGTTTTCGGTCGGCCTGATCTTGGAGCCCGCGATTCTGCTGACGACCGCGGCCTTCCTCACCCGGCGACTCACCGGCTCCGAGGAATCGTTGCTGGCGATCATCAACCGCTTTGCCCGGTCGTTGCTCCCCATCGGGTTCGGCGTCTGGCTCGCGCATTATGGATTTCACTTCTTCACGGGCTGTTTGACGATTATCCCCGTCGCCCAGAACGCGGCGCTGAAAGCATTCGGAACGGCGGTGTTGGGCGAACCGCTGTGGCGGTTGGGCGGGCTGCCGGATTCGATCGTGTATCCCATGGAGATTGGATTGATGAGCCTCGGGCTTCTGGGCTCGTTGATGACGGCGTGGTGCCTCGCGCGGGACCGTTCGCCCCAGCGCGGCGGGGCGGGCTTTTGGCCTTGGGCCGTTTTGCACGTCGTGCTGTTCGTCTCCGCCGTGTGGATTATGAACCAGCCCATGGACATGCGCGGCACATTCCTGGGAGCTTGAGATGATTTCATTCTTCACACGAAGCAAGCCGATCGTTCGTTTGATCCTCTTGGTGATCGCTGTTCTCGTTGGGACGGAGACCGCGTTCGCGCACGAAGGGCCGCCGTTTCCGATCCTGATGGACAAGCCGCTCGCAGGCTATACGGTTTCGGTCTATGCGGATCCGGACATCGGCGACGCGAGGTTTTTTATCATAATCAAATCCCTGGAAGGCAAAGTGCCGGATGAGATTCCCGAGGTCTCGATGTGGACCGAACCGAAAAGCGGCCGGCTCGAGCGGGCGACCTATGACGCGAAGCAGGAGGATCTGAAAAACCAGGTCGAGTTCAAAGCCGAGCCTTATTTCGATCAGCGCGATTTCTGGACGGTCGGTTTTCAAGTCACGCCGCCCGGCGGCAAGATGGCGGAGTTGACGACGGAAATCGAATCCACGCCGCCGGGCTACGGGACCTGGGACTTTGTGATCTATCTGTTTCCCTTTGCGTTTCTGGGCGGGTTTTGGGTGTTTGCGATGATTCGCCGGCGTCAACGGCTTCTCGCGGCCGCGGATTCCGGAGAAGCCCTTTCGCGGAAAACACCGCAACCGGCGGACAGCAGAATGGATGATGCCCCATGAACGAAACACCGAAGAGCACGCAACGATTCCTATTGATCGCGAGCGTCGTCGCGATCGTGTTGGTCGTTGCATTTGGCGTCGGTTACTGGGTGTTCGTTCGGGACGGAGATCAAAAACCCGCTCCCGAAAAAGAGGTCGTCGGGGAAGAGGTGGTCTCGGAGTTCTATACGTCGTTGGCGGCGCTCGATGTCGGATCGAACCAGCTCGCCGCCGCGCAATTGAAGAAAGCGGTCGCGGCCGAGCCTCGCGAGCCGGCCTTGTGGGCGAACCTGGCGGTCACCGAGATGCGGTTGCGGCAGATGCAACCGGCCCAGGAGGCGCTCAACAAGGCCCAGGCTCTGGCGGCCGATTCTCGCGAAGTGGCGCTTCTTCAAGCGGAGGTCCATGAACACTCGGGCGAGATCGAAAAGGCAATCGAGCAGCTTCGCAAGGTGCATCAAATCTGGCCGAAGAACATCGCCGCCACCTATTCGCTGACGCAGCTTCTGGGGCAGGTTCAAAGTGGCGCGGCCGAGGAAGAGCGGCTCGATCTGCTGTCGGACGTTCTGAAATACGCCCCGGAGAACCTGCGGGTTCGCGCGGAACAGGCCCGGCTCGCCGCGACGCTCAAACAGGGGGATGTTCTGCGGAAGTCGCTCGATTCGCTGCTGGATGATCGTGATCAATGGCCCGAACTGGCCCGGCAGAAATTGGCGGATGCGGATCAAGCGGCGCAGGGCGGGGATTTTCGCAAGGCGGCGTTGTCGCTGACGTTCTTTGAAAACGTATTGAAGCCCACGCCCGCCTATCAAGAAAGCATCGCGGCTTTGGGGATCGGGGATGCGGGAGAAATCGGGACGCCGCTGCGGTCGTTTTTGCGTCTGGAGTTTCCGCCCGCCCAGGTCGCGGATGCCGATCTCAAATTGGCGTTTGATCTTAAAGAGACTTCTGAAAAAGCAGCGCGGCCGGACCTCGTTCTGGCTGTGGAGCAATCCGGGAAGCGAAGCTCGACCCTTTTGTCGCTGTCCGGCAATTCGCTTCACACGAAGAGTTCGGCCGCGCTGCCCTTTCCAGGATCCACGACGAACGCCGATTCTGCAAGCATCGCCGCCCTGGATTTGAATTTCGATTTCCGCGAAGACCTGGTTTTAGTCGGCGAGAAAGGTTTGCGGATCTTCCTCGGGCAGGAAGACGGTTCCTTCGCTCCCAAGCAACCTGAGCTCAAAGAATTCGATCAATCCTGGCGGGCGGTGTGGGCTGTGGATGTCGAAGCCGACGGCGATCTGGATTTGCTCTTGTCCGATGACCGGTCTCCCCTCCGTTGGATCCGCAACAACGGCGACCTGACTTTCACCGCGATGGACAGTTTCATCCCCGCGAAAAATGTCCGCGATCTGCGGGCGGTCGATCTCGACGGCGACGGCGACATCGATCTCGTCACGCTCGATGCCGCGGGAGCCATTTCCATCTGGCGGAACGATCGAGGCGGAAATTTCACGGGAAGCGCGCTCGAGCATGAGCAGCCCAGGCTGGCGATTGCGCTAGGCGATGCCGATCGCGATGGGCAGTTCGATCTAGTATCGCTAACAAAGTCGGGCGAATTGCGATTGGCGACCTGGGCCGATGAAGGCCAGTGGAAAGAGTCGCCGTTGACAACGTGGCCGCAAAAATCCCTGGCGAATGCGAAGCCGGGAGAGGTATTTCTCGCCGTGGCGGATGTGGACAATAACGGCGGCGTGGACGTTATTGCGGGGGTGAAAAACGAAACGGGCATCTGGCTCCGCGGGTCAGATGGGTCTTGGAGCAAGCTCGGCGGATCGCCGCAGCTTCGCGTGACTTCGATCGGCGATGTCAACGGGGATGGGCTTTTGGATCTGGTGGGGATGTCGGAAAACGCCGGCGTGACGGCGGTCAATCAAAGCCCGGCCGATTATGGTTGGCTTGTCATCGAACCCAAAGCGAACACCGGAGCCGGTGACAGGCGGATCAATTCGTTCGGCATCGGCGGGCGGATTGAGATCCGCGCGGGCAATCTGGTCGAGGCGGCCGCGATCCAATCGCCCCGCGTGCACTTTGGCTTGGGCCGGCACAAACAAGCGGACGTGGCCCGCTTCGTCTGGCCCAACGGCGTATTTCAAGCCGAGTTCGATCTCAAAACCGGCGAGGCGACGGTGGCGACGCAGCGGCTCAAAGGCTCTTGCCCGTGGGTGTTTGCCTTCGACGGCGAGAAGTTTCGCTTCATCAAGGACTTCATCTGGCGGTCTCCGTTGGGGCTGCGGATCAACGCCCAGGCGACGGCGGGCGTCGCGCAGACCGAGGATTGGATCAAGATTCCCGGCGGCCGCCTCGCCGCGAAAGCCGGCCGCTATCCGGTGCGGATCACCGCCGAGCTTTGGGAGACGCATTTCTTCGATCACGTTTCGCTTTTGGCGGTCGATCACCCGGCGGATGTGGAAGTTTATGTCGATGAGCGGTTCGTGCCCAACGAGAGCCCGGCTCAAAAAGTCGTCGCGACAACGAAACCGCAGCCGCTATTGAACGTCTCCGATCATCGCGGAAACAAATTGGACGAAAAGCTCCAAGCCGTCGACGGCCGATATGTAGACAGTTTTGCCTTGGGCGAGTACCAAGGCGTGGCGGAAGAGCATTGGGTCGAGTTTGAAATTCCGTCCCAGGTGTCCGCCGAGCGGCCGGTGCTGATCGTGGGACATGGGTGGATTTATCCGACGGATAGTTCCATCAACGTGGCGATCAGCCAAGGCGGCACGGCGAAGCCTTATGGACTCGTCCTCGAACAGAAAAATCCGGCAGGCGTCTGGGAACCGCTGCGGGACAACCTGGGATTCCCCGCCGGGAAGAACAAAGACGTTGTGATTGAACTGCCTCCGCAGTCGCTGGGCGTTTCGCGAAGATTTCGGCTGCGAACGAATATGGAAGTCTATTGGGACTTCCTCGGCTGGAGTTATCAGGTTGAAGATACCGAGCCGATCATTACAAAGTTGCCAACACATACCGCGGAATTGCGGCAGCGCGGCTATTCGAAGCTTCGGCCCACGGATCGCCTGCGTCCCGACACGCCGATTTATGAAGCCCGCGCCTCCGGGCAGCTCTGGGCGGATCTCGAAGGGTTTTACACGCGCTTCGGCGATGTGCGGGAACTGTTGGCGAACGTCGATGACCGCTACGTCATCATGAACGCAGGCGATGAGTTGGCGTTCGAGTTTGAAAAGCAAACCGATCCGCCCGCGGGTTGGACTCGCGATTTTGTTCTGGTCGGCGACGGCTGGGTGAAGGATGGCGACTTTAACACGGCGTTTTCCCAATGGGTCCGCCCGCTGCCGGCGCATGACCAGAAGGACTATGCCGGGCCGCTTCTGCCGCTCGCCGAGGATCCGGTTTACCGCAAACATCCCGAAGACTGGCAAACCTATCACACAAGATACATCACGCCCCGCCGATTTCAGCAGACGCTCTGGCGGGCGAACGGGCGGACATTGACCGGAGAAACGAAGCGATGACCCTAGAGACCAAACGCAAGATTCTGACGATCGTGTTCCTCGGCCTGTTGGTCGGACCGTGGGTTTACCTGCGGCTTCGTTCGCAGGAAAGCGCGCCCGCTTCGACCAAATCGCCGGCAGAGGTCAAGGAGCTGCTCGACCGCTACGGGTTCGTGCTGCACGAATCGGCGAAAAAAGCCGGGATCGATTTTGTGCACAAGGAGCCGCGGATCGACGCCCGGCTCGAACACATCGGCCCGCAGATCGCGGCGATGGGGGCCAGCGTCAGCATCGTGGATTTCGACCGCGACGGCTGGCAGGATTTCTACGTCACCAACAGTGCGCCCGGCAGTTTGAATCGGCTGTACCGCAATCAGCAGGACGGCACGTTCGATGATGTCGCCGTGGAGATAGGCCTCGCGAAGCTCAACGAGCCGGGCAGCGGGGCTTCGATGGGCTCCGTCTGGGCCGACATCGACAACGACGGCTACGAAGATGTGCTCGTTTACAAGTGGGGCACGGTGGAGCTGTTTCGCAATCAAGCGGGCAAAGGTTTTGAAAGGATCACCGAGTCGGCGGGAATGCCCGAGTGGTCGAACGCCGGGGCCGCAACCTGGCTGGATTACGACCGCGACGGCTGGATCGATCTGTTCCTCGCGGGCTATTGGCCGGACGATGTGCGGCTGGAGAAACTTGAGCATACGCGAATCATGCCGGAGAGTTTTGAATACGCCAACAACGGCGGCCGAAAGTGGCTGCTCCGAAACAAAGGCGGCGGGCGGTTTGAGGATGTGACCGCGAAAGCCGGCATCGACAGCCGGCGGTGGACGCTCGCCGTCGTCTCGGCGGACTTCAATAACGACGCGTTTCCGGATCTGTTTCTCGCGAACGACTACGGCGTTTCGGAAATGTTTCTGAACGACGGCGGCCGGCGGTTTCGCGAGATCGGCAAAGAAAGCGGCGTGGGTTATGCCCCCAAGAGCGGCATGAACGCCGCGGTCGGCGATGTGCTCAATCAAGGCCGGCTCGCGATTTATGAGACGAACATCTCCGAAGAAGGCGTGCTCCTCCAGGGGAACAACCTTTGGTTTCCCGGCGACGAGGAATCGCCCCGTTACGAAAACCTCGCATCGGTGATGGGCATCGAGCTCGGCGGGTGGAGCTTCGGGGCGCAGTTCGGCGACCTCAATAACGATGGCTTTGTCGATCTGTATCTCACCAACGGCTACGTCTCCGGCGACGAGGGCACGGACTATTGGTACGATTTTTCCGAGATCACCGGCGGGCATTCGCGGATTATTTCCGATGCCAAGAACTGGCCGGCGATGAAGGGCCGGAGCCTGGCGGGGCATCAGTCGAAGCGGGTCTGGCTCAACAACGGGGCCGGGCAGTTTCAGGATGTGGCCCAGTTCGTGGGGGCGACCGACAAGCTGGACGGCCGGGCCGTGGCCTTGGCCGATTTGGGAAATCGCGGCGTCCTCGACGTGTTGGTCGCCAACCAGCGCGGGCCGTTGCTTTTGTACAAAAACCAGGTGGCCCAGGATCGGCATTGGATCGATTTTGAACTCGAAGGCACGCGCAGCAACAAAAGCGCCATCGGGGCCCAGGTTCGGGTGTTCTGGAACGATCAGCAGCAGCTCCAGGAACTCGTCGCCGCCAGCGGTTATGCCGCGGAGAATCAACGCCGGCTGCACTTCGGACTGGGTCAGCATAAAGACATCGACAAAGTCACGATTCGCTGGCCCTCCGGAAAGGAGCAGGTCATCGAACATCCGGAACCCGACCGGATCCATAAAATCCAGGAGCCGAAATGAGCGACACCATCAACCAACCTCGCGCGGAACAAACCATGACGACCGCACCAGCATCGACCGCCGGCCAACCGGTGAAGGCCGGGGCGCCAAGAATTTCTTCAGCCTCGAAAACCGCTATTTGGCGCCGGGGCTGATTACGTGCATTCTGCTCGTGAGCCAACTCACCTTCGGTGTGCTGGAAAGTTGGACGCGGACGCTGTTGGCGATTGCCACGTCGATCGCCTGCGAACTGGTCTTGGGGCGATTCATCGCCGGGAAGTTCCCGCATCTGGCGAGCGCCTATATCTCCGGGATCAGCGTGGGGATTCTGCTCCGCTCGCCGCTGTTCTGGCCTTATGCGCTGTGTTCGGCGCTGTCGATCCTCTCCAAGTATGTGCTCCGCTGGCAGAATCGGCATTTGTGGAACCCGTCCAACTTCGGCGTGAGCGCGATGCTGTTTCTGTACGCGGCCGCGGTGGCTCCCTTGAGCATTCAATGGGGCAATTCGGTGTGGGCGATGATTGTGATCTGGTGTTTGGGGACGCTGATTATCAGCCGGCTCAAACGGTTCCACATCTGCCTGACTTACGTGCTGTCCTTCGTCGCGCTGTCCGGTTTGCGGAGCCTGATTACCGGGAGCCCGTTCCTGGCGAGTGTGGCGCCGTTGACGGGGCCGATGTATCAACTGTTCGTGTTCTTCATGATCACCGATCCGCGGACGACCGTGAGCACGAAATGGGGCCAATGCCTGGTGGTGTTTCTGGTGGCGGTTGTGGAAATGCTCTTGCGGCTGAACGAAGTGATCCACGCTCCGTATTACGCGCTGTTCCTCGTGGGCCCGGTGGCGTTGGCGGCGGAACTCAATTGGAAGAAACGCCGCGCCCTTGTGCAAAAGGAGGAAGACGAACCGGCGTCCAATCCGCCCCAAGACGCCGTGGAAAAAGCACCGGTCTGACAAACCGGCAAAGCTTCGCCAGTTTCCCTGACCGCCCCGCCTGAAAAAATGCTTGAGACCGTCACGAGTCCTCGTCGATGAAGGACCCCTAGGGTCGAGCAGCGCTTCTCGTGTTATTTATATCCACAGGGAGTAATGCTCATGGCGGGATTTGCCTCAATGCGATCTTCATGGATTGCCGGGGCGCTGGCTGCGTTTTTGGCCGCGCCTCTTTTGACATTTGCTCAGGAGTCTCTCGAAACGCCTTCCGCGCCGGCGGATGCTGACGCCAACACGGGAACGGACGGTCCTGCGAGCGAGCCGTCCCTCTACAAGCCGCTGCCGGAACCGTTCGGCCCATCGCAACAAACGCCCTGCGATTGCCCGAACTGCCAAAGGGCCAAGTCCCAGGTGCCTTATAAGACTTGCTGCCACGGCAAACTGATCGATTGGTCGAAGTATCCCGCCACGATCCATCCCATGCCCCGCCCGGGCATTTTTCCCGTCCCGCCGACGCAGGGCCTCAATTATTACTCGGCACTTGACTGCCTGACGAACCGCAAGCACCGGCGATGCCCAAATCCGGCTATGCTCCGTTTTGCGTCAATGCCTGGCCGTTCTTCGACGCCGACTGGCGGTATGTCGAAAGCATTCCGCCGCAAGACCGCACCTTCGTCGAAACGCTCAAGCGGATCCATTGGAACGATTGCTGGCTTTTCAGTACGGGCGGCGAGGCTTGGCTTCGCTACTCGAACGAGACCAACAGCCGGCTCACCACGACCCATAACAATTACACGCTCAGCCACGTTCGGCTTTACGGCGACGTGTGGTACAGCGATTGGCTCCGGGTTTATGGCGAATACATCTGGGCCGACAGCTTTGGAGAAGAGCTTCGCCCCGTGCCGCCGGACGTCGACCGCGGCGACCTTCAGAACTTGTTTGTGGATTTGAAGCTATTCGATTTCCAAGGCAAGCCGGTGTTTGTCCGCGGCGGCCGGCAGGAGCTTCTCTATGGTTCGCAGCGGTTGATCACGCCCTTGCCTTGGGCCAACAAGCGGCACACGTTCGAAGGCGTGAAGGTCTTTCGCCAGGGAGAGAAGTGGGACTTCGACGCGTTCTGGACGCAGTATGTTCCGCCCAAGGCCGGCCAGTTCGACACGGCCGATCCCAACCAGGACTTCGCGGCGGCGTGGCTGACCTACCGGCCGAAAAAGGGGGAAACCCGCGACTTTTATTACATCCTCTACGACAACAGCAACACCTCCGCCCAGCAGGGAATCGTGCGGTCGCCTTTCCAGACGAACACCTTCGGCAGCCGCTGGGCGGGCGACAACAACGGCTGGCTCTGGGATGTGGAAGGCGCGGTCCAATCGGGCCGGCAGGGCGGCAGCGATCTTCTCGCCGGCATGGCCACCGCGGGCCTCGGCCGCAATTGGAAGGACGCATCACTCACGCCGACGCTTTGGCTGTATTACGACTACGCGAGCGGCGATAACAATCCCAACAGCGGCACGGTGCACACCTTCAACCAGCAGTTCCCCTTCGGGCATTATTATTTGGGCTGGATGGATCTCGTCGGTCGGCAAAACATTCACGACCTGAATGCCCATCTCTATCTCTATCCCACGCCCTGGGTGACGACGTGGCTGCAGTACCATCACTTCTGGCTCGCCGAGAGCCGGGACGCCCTCTACAACGCGGGCGGCGTCGCTTACCGCCGCGATCCGACGGGCCGGGCGGGGAGCAACGTGGGCGACGAGTTCGATCTGGTGATGAACTTCCACATGACCCGCTACTCGGACATCCTCGTCAGTTGGAACAAGCTCTACGGCGGCGGCTTTCTGCAAAAGACCGCGGGTCCGAACAAAGCCGTCAACGCGGAGACGCTGTACCTGATGTACCAGCAGCGCTGGTAACCGCAGGTCCCTTCTTCATGTTGTGGAGAAATGGGGCACGGTCGTGTTGGGGAAGCTGTTGGCGTCGTCGAAGGTGGCGAGGTCGCTTCCGGGCTGCATCAAGGGGGCTCCGCCGGGACTGGTGATGGCGTGGATCGGCTGATCGTCGCCGGTGAAGCCGTCGAAGATGTTCTTCAGGCTCCCCGCGCCGCCGACCGTGACAACGGCGCCCGAGCCTTGGGCCGTCACGCCTTCGTCGTGGACCGTCGAGTTCAAGGGCGTAAAGGTGCTGGCCACGATCGTCACGTTGGACTGGCCGGTGACGAAGCCGCCCTGGAAGTACCCGTTGACGAAGACCCCCACGAAGTTGCCTCCGAAGTGGGAGCCGGTGATGAGGATGTTCGTGCCAGCGCCCTGGAAGATTCCGAACGCCGAGTTGTTGTTGAACGTGGAGTCGGCGATCAGGCCGCTGCCGTTGGCGTCGGTGTCGATTTCCAGGCCGTTGAAGCCGGCGGCACCGCGGGCGACGTTTCCGCCGTTGTTGCTGAACGATGTGCCGATGATCTGGAAGTGGACCGGACCGTTGATGATGCCGCCGTTCTTGTTCGGATTATTGTCGATGTGCGAATTGACCAAAAGCACGTCGACGCTGCCCTCGGCGATAAAGCCGTGGTCGCGGTTGAACGAGCCGCTCGAATTGCGGATCGTCGCCAGCGTTCCGGACAAGAGAACGATGCCGGTCCCGAACTGTGTCGCGCTCGTTCCCGAGCCCGTGCCGTTCTGGTCGGCGCGGACATTGTCGAGCTGCACGATGCTGTTGCTTTGGGAGTAGAAGCCGCCCCCGGACTGGCTGAGGTTGAGATCGGAGTTGCGGATGGAGACTTGAGAGAACTGGCCGGCGGGAGCGGCGGAGAGCACGCCCACGTTTTTGTTGTTGGACGTGCGGATCCCGTTGGCCCAGACGCTGGAGCGGAACACCACAAGGCCCCGTCCGGCTTCCACGGACGGATCCTGGGCTGCAAACGTCAAGTCTTCGAGGTAGATGTTCGTGGAGGTGTCGGCCGCGAAGGCGCTCCCGACGCTCGGAATCACGTTGGTGTAGAACCGGCTGGCTCCGACGATCGTGATGTTATGCTGGTTCAAAGCGCGGGGGTTCTCGACATAGTTCCCCGGCGCGATCCGCACGAAGCCGCCGTTGCCGACGACGCCCAGGGCCTGCGTGATCGAGCCGAAGGGTGCCGCTTCCGTGCCGTTGCCGTTGGACCCGGCCCGCACGAAGACCGAATGCGCGGGATCGAAGAAGCCGGGAATCGGAACGTCGCCCGCTCCGCCGAAGAAGAACAGGATGGAGACTTTGCCTTGGAGCGTGTCGTCGATGAACCACAGCCCGTCGCGGTACACGCCGATGTCGGTCTGGCCGTCGGCGTTGAAGTCGAACGCGAACGGCTTGTCGCCTGCCTCGCCGCCGAAGGTCACGGTCTTCACCACGCTGCCGCCGAAAGCCGAGTCGAAGGACCAAGTGCCGTCCGCGGGATGATAGACCCCGCGGTCCTGGAAGCCGTCGTTGTTGAAGTCGCCGATGACCGGAGTGTCCCCGGCCTGTCCGAAGTTGGAAACAAAGTCCGCCCCGCCGTCCCGGTTGGTGTCGATGAACCACGTGCCGTCGCGGTAGATGCCCAGGTCCGCGAAGCCGTCGTTGTTGAAGTCGCCTGCGACGGCTTTATCGCCGGCCTGTCCGAAGAAGTACACCGCATCGACCGAGGCGTTGCGGTCGAAGTCGACATACCAGATCCCGTTGCGGAAGATGGCGGTGTCGGTGACGGTGTTGCCGTTGAAGTCCGCCACGACGACCTGATCGACCGCGGCGCCGCCATAGATCCGCGAGGGCGTGCTGTAGCCGGCTTCGGTGAACTCGTGCACGATGAGGCCGTTCGACGGCCGGTAAATCCCCAGGTTCGCCCGCAGGGAATGGATCACCCCGCGCACATTGCGGTGGCCCGGCGCGGGAAGATCGCCCGCCGAGCCGAAGAAATACACGTTCGTCACCGCCGAGCTCCGCGACGTGCTGACATAGTTGATGCCGTTTCGGAAAATGCCGATGTCGTCGAAGCCGTCGTCGTTCACGTCGGCAACAAAGGGCCGATCCGCCGGCACTCCGCCGAAGTTGATCGTAAAATCGTAATGGCTGTCGAATCCGAGATCGACGTGCCAGTTCCCTTCGCCGGGCCGATAGATCGCCCGGTCCAGCCGGCCGTCGCCGTTCAAATCGCCGATGACGGGAATGTCGCCCGCCTGCCCGCCATACGTGGAAGTCGCCTTGAGGGTCCCGTTGCCGTTTCCGTCGATCCGCCAGGTCCCGTCGGACGGGCGGTACAAGATCAGGTTGGCGAGTCCATCGCCGTCGGCATCGCCGATCAGCGGGATGTCGCCCGCCTGTCCGAAGTTGATGATGAAGTCGGCCCCGGCGTCGCGGGTGACATCGATAAACCACGTGCCTCCGCGAAGCACGGCGTTGTCCGAAAGGCCGTCGTTGTTGAAATCCCCCGACGTATACAAGTCGCCGGGCGCGCCGTAAACCCGCGATTCGTCCGCCGCGCCGTCGAAGTTGTGATCGATGAACACGGTATTCGTCGAAGGGCGGTACACGGCATCGCTCAAGAAATAGTTTGAGAGCAGACACCGATCTTCAAATACTTCCGCGGCGATCCCGAACCCCGACCGCCGATGGGCAAACCGCCTTGAATGCCGATGCCGCCGATCGGACCGCACCACCGAACTGGTCTCAAACAAAGATTTCAGAAAGCTCAAAATCATTATAATCCCGCCTTGTTGGAAAATACCCGCCGAGTCGACGACGCCAATAGCATAGTTGCGCCTTTTCGCCGCGGATATATTTTCCGCACCGATTCCCGCCAAAAAGTCGGGAAAAGTTTTTTCGGCCAAAACGGTTATGGCGACTGTTCGGATGAACCAGGACGATTCGCCGCCGGTGGAAAGAATTAGCCGCAGGGCGCTAGCCCCGGTTCATGAGGAAAACCGGGGCTAGCGCCCTGCGGCTAATTGTTCCACGTCGAAATCCACGACGCAGCGCGTAGGTGTCATGGGCGCACGCGAGCACCTCGCGGGTGATGCGGAGGTATTCCCCCAGGGACCACGCTTGAAACGGGCAGCCGCGGGGCGTGTGCGGCGGGTCGCCGTCGGCGATTTCCGAGAGATGCCCCAGCCCGGCCGATTGCAGGTGCGCTTCCAAGGACGGCAGAAACCTCGCGCAGGCCTCGCGTCGCGCTGCGGGCGTGTTGCCCCGCACGCGAACCCAGGCCTCGACAAACGGCCCGATCAGCCAGCACCACACCGTGCCCTGATGATACGCCCCGTCCCGTTCCCAAACCCCGCCTTCGTATCGGCCGCGATATTTCGCATCGCCGGGCGCCAGCGACCGCAATCCCAACGGCGTCCATAACTCGGCTTCCACGAGGTCCACAATCCGGCGGGTCTGGTCGTCGTCAACGAGCGATTGCGGCAGCCCGCCCGCGGCAAAAATCTGATTGGGGCGGATGGAATCGTCCACCACGCCCGGCTGATGATCGCAATCGATCACATCGTACAAACACCCGAGCGATGCGTTCCAAAACTTCGCGCGAAACGACCCGAAAGCCCGGTCGAACAACTCCTCGCCGCCGGGAATCAAATCGTATCCCACGCCGAGGGCATTGATCCACAGCGCCTGAATTTCCACGGGCTTGCCGATGCGGGGCGTGACCACCCAACCATCGACCTTGGCGTCCATCCAGGTCAATTGCATGCCCGGTTCGCCCGCGGCGATCAGGCCGTCGTCGTCCATGCGGATGTTGTACCGCGTGCCGCTCTGGTAGCCGGTGAGGATCTGCGAAATCGCGGACTTGAAAGCCGACTTGGTCGCCGCCCGCAGAGCATGCGACCGCTTCTGGCATTCCTCGACGAATTCCCCGACCGCGATCACGTACCACAGCGAGGCATCGACGGAATTGTATTCCGGCTCTTCGCCGTGATCGGGAAACCGGTTGGGCAACATGCCCTCGGACACCGCCAGTCCCCAGGAGCCCAGAATCTCCTCCGCGACATCCAACCGCCCCGTCGCCATGCACAATCCCGCGCAGTGCAATAAACGTATCCCGCCCCCAATCCGTGAACCACGGATAGCCCGCGACGATCGTCCGCGATTCCCCCCGCCGGACCAGATACGCGTCCGCCGCCTGTTCCAGCGGACCGCCCAACGCTTCGCGGCGTTTCCGTTCCAGGTCTTCCCAGTCCGGCACCAACGCCTCGAGCGGCGCTCTCGAAGAAAACCCCGCCGGGCCGCCGTCGGCTTCGCTCGCGAACATCAGGAGCGCATCGTGCGAAAGGTCCTCAAAATGAAACTCCCCCGGCACCGCCAGGTCTTCGAGCGCGTCCAAACCGCGCTCGGCTTCCACCGCATAATAGAACCGCGCGAACCACTCCGGGCGGTGCTCGTAGCGGGCGGTCGAGCGGGCGACGATCGCGGGGCGGTCCGCATAAGGCCGCCAGCGAACGGCGTCTCCATTCCTCTCCGCATCGAACCGGAACGCGGCGTTTCGGTGCTGGAGCCCGTGATAATCCCGCCCGGAGACCAGCGGCTTGACGTGCAGTTGGCAAGGCCCGTCGCCGCCCAGCAGTCGCCACCGCAGGATCACCGCGGCGGCTTTGCGGGAAATGAAAAACTCCTGCCGGACGCGATGGCCGCTCGGGGTTTCAAACTCCCACGTCGGCCACGGCGAAAGTTCAAACGCGGTCAGAAAATCTTCGCCTTGGGGATGCAGGACGTTTTCTTGATACTCCTGCGTCGAGAGGCCGAACGTGCCGGCGGGCGTTTCCAGCCAAACGTCCACGCCGTTCACAAGCATCACCCGCCCCGCGGGCGTGTGGACCAACAGCAGCCCATGATACCGCCGCGTCCGCCGCCCGGAGACGGTGCCGCTGGCGAAGCCCATCCGACCATCGGTCTCCAACCATTCCGCCAAAAGATCCCTGCGGCTGACATTCCCCATCATCGCGGCCTGCTGTTGCCTGGTTTTTGAAAAACGCCCAGAACGGTTTCACATCTTAAACCGCGAGCCGCCGGCATGAGAACCACCAACCCCTCGAATTCCGCCGAACCCGCGATTCTTGATTCTTCCGCCGGTCCGAAGGACAATTGCGTTTCAAAAATGTGAGCGATAGGCGCTAGCCTCCGGGTTTCGCGAAATGGAGATCCTTGAAGCCAAGACCGGCGGCTAGCGCCAGCCGCTCACTTGGGCGGAATTTGCATTTCACACGTTCTAACGCACAGGGAGAAACATCATGCGCAATTCGTTCTGGAAATGGCTGGCGGCGAGTCTTGTCTTGTTGATGGGAGGCGCTGCGTTCGCTGAGGAATTAAGCCAGGAGGAACAGGATGCGGGGTTCGTGTCGATGTTCAACGGCAAAGACTTCAGCGGCTGGCGGTTCACCGGGGGCACGCCGCCGGAGAAGGTTTCCAATTGGATGGTCAAAGACGGCGTGATCCATTTGACCGGCGGCGGGAAGCCGAACCTGGGCACCGAAAAATCCTACGCGAACTTCGAGATGAAATTCCAATGGCGGGCGCTCCGCAAAAACTACAACAGCGGGTTTTACATCCGCAGCGGAAAAGACGTGGGCAAGAACCAGATCAACCTCGCCAAAGGCAGCGAAGGAAAATTCCTGGGCAAACTCGACGGAGCCAAAGCCGTGCCCGACCTGCAAAAGCCGGCCGAAGAGTGGAACGATTCGCGCATGCTCGTCGAGGGCGAAGCCGTCACCTTCTGGTGCAACGGCGAGCTCGCGTGGAAAGCGACGGGGCTGACTCCCGCGGAAGGCCACATCGGTTTCCAAGCCGAAGGCGCCCCGCTCGAGTTCCGCAACCTGCGAATCCGCGAAATCAAGTGACGGCCCATCAAAGAGACCACGCCGGTTACGCCAAAGTCCGTAGGGCAGGCTCCCGCCTGCCTTCCGAGCTTCGAGAAGATTCCGCATCACAAAAGTCGCGCGATCTGGCCAACAATTGCGCGAACTCGACGAATCAGCAACCCTCATAGAAAGGAAGGCAGGCAGGAGCCTGCCCTACACTTACTGAACGTAAAAGCTCAGCGACCCGCGCACGGGACGCGTGGATTGCCAACCCTGGCGCCATGCCGGGTTCGCTGCAGCGCCCCTGGTTAGGCCGCGTTGTCATCGAGTAATCCTCTCGTGTGCTGCTCAATCAAAGACTCCGGCGCGGTGTGAGCAAGCACGCGCGAAAACATGACCGTCGCGAATCCAAATCGCCTCGCCCCAGCCGCCCGTGGTGAAGCTCGGAACACCGAAAAGCTGTGCGGCGGAATCCTCCGTGAGGCAGTCGGTATCCAAAACCACGAGGCTCGAGAGAACGAGTGTCGAGCGACTGGATGACCTTGGTGAACCGCTGAAGCCCCATGACCGCCGCGCCACTCCATGCCGCGAAAACGAAAATGATGCCGCGTCGTATGTCCGGTAAGTGAACCTCGTCGAAACCCCGCAACACCCGGAGGCGCGCAATCGGAACGGCGCTGTGCTTCTCAACCGTTGGGCGAATGTCGAAGTCAGTGCGCATGGTGTTCAGCGGCCTAACGACCCCGCTCAGCAGCCGCGGGGGCTCGGGGAGCTATGAGTCTCGAAACGGCTTTATGCCCCCGCGGTCTGCTGCAGCGGATGGTTCGGCCCGTCACTGGTGGTCGTATGGTCCCGTGTACGGCGCCAGGTCACGCACTTCGAGGTGGGCGACCGCCGCGCGGAACTGGTCGTCCATCTGCTGTCGCTCGTCCTCCCCCGGTTGATCGACCCAGAGCTTGGCCGAGTACCTCGCGTTCGCAGCGGGCAGCCGGCCGTCGTACCGGAGGTGACCCGAGTACGTTCTGCGGCCGCCGCCGACATCGACTGGTGGATCCTGCACGTGGATGTAGAGCCGCACCCGGGCACTGAACGGGGTAGTCCTCAGGTAGAGATCGCCGCCGTCCGGGTCCCGCAGGCTCCACGTCCAGGGGCCGACGCGGTTGAGAACCGCAAGCATTTCGGCAAGGTTCTTGTCGCATGTGAAGGTGTACGCCCAACAGGTTGTAGCACCCATCTCCGGCCCCTCTGCCGCCGAACTAGTGTTTATTCAGAACCATTCCGAATAACGAGCGCACATGTTATCTGGAAACAAAATCATCAAAATCGGCGGGGCTTTTAACACCTCGGCCGCCCTTGTTCAATACGTGCGTGTACACCATCGTCGTTCTAACGTCGCTGTGGCCAAGCAGTTCCTGGACCGTGCGGATGTCGTATCCGGCCTCGATCAAATGGGTGGCGAAACTATGCCAGAATGTGTGGGCGGTCACGCGTCTTCTTGAATATCGCTCTTTTTGACGGCGGCGGAAATTGCCTTGGACACCGATGATTTAGCTTCAATGATACCATTCAAGACGTGGATTTCAACAAAACCTATTGCAATGTTCAAGCCAAGTACGGCTCGCCAAGTGATTTCGCAACCCAACTCGGAATCGTCCACCGAGCGACGCTCGCCAAAGAGACCGCCCCGGCCATGACGAAGCACAACCGGGGCAATCTGGCTACCGGGTTATTCCAGTACTAGTTCAGTTCTAACTGCAGCCCATGCTGTTGCCGCAGTTGTGGCAGAGATAGCAGTTGCCGTTGCGGACGGTGATCGCTCCGCAGTTGTCGCAGGCGGGGGCGTCGGATTGGAAGCGGGCAAACTGCTCGCTCCGCACCGCGGGACCGTCGGCGACCGCGGTTGCGGCCTGGGAACTGGCGGCCGGTTGAGCCGCGGCTGTGGTGGGCAGTGCCGTTGGAGGTGCTGCCGTTCGCATGGCCGTTGGTGCCGTTCGCGGAACCGTTGAGTTGGCGTTCGACGAAATCTTCGACGTGCTTCTTCACGGCTTCGGGCGTGTCGGGAACTTCCGCCGCGGCCAGGTTGCGGTTCGGGCGTGTTGGCTTCGCGGTAGCCGGGCAGGAACTGAATCCCCAGCCAGCGGAAGATGTAATCCACCACGCTCTTGGCGTTGGGGATGTCGGGATTGCTCGTCCAGCCGGACGGCTCGAACCGCATGTGGGCGAACTTGTTGACGAGGACTTCCAAAGGCACGCCGTATTGGAGGGCCATCGAGGTCTGCGTGCCGATGACATCCATCAGCCCGCCGATCGTGCTGCCTTCCTTGGCCATCGTGATGAACAGTTCGCCGGGCGAACCGTCCTCGAACAGGCCCACGGTCATATAGCCTTCGTGCCCGCCCACGGAGAATTTGTGGGTCAGCGATTGCCGAGTCGCCGGCAGCCGCCTGCGGACGATCTTGCGGGCCGATTCGTAATCGACGACCAGTTCCTGGCCTTTCTTGCGGTCGCCTTCTTTGGTGGTGGCGAGCGGTTGGCTTTGCTTGGAGCCGTCGCGGTAAATGGCGAGCGCCTTCAGGCCCAGTCGCCAGCCTTCGAGATAGGCTTCCTCGATGTCTTCGACCGTGGAATGCTCGGGCATGTTGACGGTCTTGGAGATCGCCCCGCTCAAGAACGGCTGGGCCGCGGCCATCATGGTGATGTGGGCTTTCCAGGCGATCGTCCGCGTGCCGTTCTTCGGTTTGAAGGCACAATCGAACACGGGCAGATGCTCGTCCTTCAGTCCCGGCGCACCTTCGATCGTGTCGTGCTCTTCGATGAACTTGCAGAATCTTCTCGATCTGCGATTCGATCGTAGTTCAAGGTCTCGAGCGCCTTGGGCACGGTGCGGTTGACGATCTTCATCATCCCGCCGCCCGCGAGTTGCTTGTACTTGACGAGGGCAATGTCCGGCTCGATGCCGGTGGTGTCGCAGTCCATCATGAACGCGATCGTGCCGGTTGGAGCCAGCACCGTGGCTTGGGCGTTGCGGTAGCCGTTGATCTCGCCGGACTGGTCGACGCATTCCGCCCACACTTCGCGGGCCGCTTCTCGGAGGTAACCCGGGCAGGCGGGATCGATGTGCTCGACCGCGGCCTGGTGCATTCGCATCACGTCCAGCATCGGTTCGCGGTTCTCGGCGAAGCCTGCGAACGGCCCCAGTTGGCCGGAGATTTCGCTGGAAGTCAGATAACCCTGGCCGTTGAGGAGCGCCGTCAGCGCCCCGCAAATTCCGCGGCCGGCGTCGCTGTCGTAGGGAATGCCCATCGACATCAACAGGCTGCCCAGGTTCGCGTAACCCAAGCCCAGCGGCCGGAAGCGATGGCTGTTCTCGGCAATCGCGGGCGTGGGATAGCTGGCATGATCGACGAGAATCTCCTGGGCCGTGATGAAGATCGCACACGCCCGCCGGAACCGCTCGACATTGAACCTGCCGTCGGCGTTCATGCACTTCTTCAAATTGATGCTCGCCAAATTGCAGGCGGTGTCGTCGAGGAACATGTATTCCGAGCAGGGATTCGACGCGTTGATCGGACCGCGATTTTTGCAGGTGTGCCATTTGTTGATCGTGGTTTCGTATTGCACGCCGGGGTCGCCGCAGTACCAGGTGCCCTTGGCCATTTCCTTCAAGAGGAAGTCGGCGTCGTATTCCGGGCCGGCTTCCTTGGGATCGGTGACCCAGTGGGTCCGCCATTTCTTGCCGTCGACGACGGCCTGCATGAACTCGTCGCTGACGCGGACGGAGAGGTTCGCGTTCTGGAACATGATCGAGCTGTAGGCTTCGCCGTTGAAGTTGGCTTCGTATTCGCCGCTGTCGATCAGCGTGCGGGCTTTCTTTTCTTCCTTGGCCTTGGCCTGGATGAACTCCAGAATGTCGGGATGCCAGTCTTTGAGGGACTGCATCTTCGCGGCCCGGCGGGTCTTGCCGCCCGATTTGACCACGGCCGCGATCTGGTCGTAGACCCGCATGAAGGACAAAGGCCCCGACGGGATGCCGCCGCCCGAGAGTTTTTCGCGGGCGCTGCGGATGGTCGACAGGTCGGTCCCGGTGCCGGAGCCGTATTTGAAGAGCATCGCTTCGCTGGTGGCGAGCCGCATGATGTCTTCCATGTTGTCGTCCACGGACTGGATGAAGCACGCGGAGCCTTGGGGATATTCGTAGGGCGTTTCGGGACGGTGGATTACGTTCTTTTCGGTGTCCCAGTGGTAATTGCCCTGGCTGCCTCGGACGCCGTATTCGTGGAACAGCCCGACGTTGAACCACACCGGCGAGTTGAACGCCCCGTGCTGATGCAGGCACAACCAGGCGAGTTCGCGGTAAAAGTTTTCGCCGTCTTCGGGGCCGGCGAAGTAGCCGTCCTGGGTGCCCCAGTCGGCGATGGTGCGGGCCACGCGGTGAATCACCTGGCGGACGCTGGTTTCGCGCTCGCTGGTGCCCGGTTCGCCGTAGAAGTATTTGCTGACGACGACGTTGGTGGCGAGGGCGCTCCAGGTTTTGGGGATTTGGCAGTTGGTCTGCTCGAAGATCAAGCCGCCGGTCTCGTCTTTGATCTGAGCGGTCCTGGGTTCCCATTCGACGGTGTCGAAGGGATCGATGGCGGTGGGGCAAAAGTAGGGAGAGATGGTCATGGGCGACCTCATGCGAGCTTGACCATTGGTGGTTGTGCCGTTCGAGGAAGTTTTGGTTTTTGCATAAGCGTGCGCAGCAACGTCCTGGTTCCCGTGCATGTCGGTTCCTTCAGGGGGCTAAAGCGGAATGGGGAGAGAGAAAAAACGAGCAGGCGCCGTCGTGGGCCGGGAAACCGGGCCGGGCGGGAAAACCGTTCCCCCACGTGCCCCAATCCGCCATCGATAAATTATGCAGTATCCGTACCATGTGACGCGAAGATTCTGAAGAGGCGGCGTTATTTCCCGAGAACTGCGTTTGTTCTTGGTTGATGAGGTTGGATGTGGTGGATTCCCTTCGCCTCACCCAAAAACCGCAGTCTCAAAAGGAATTCTGCACAACAGCGCACAAAAATCCAGAACAACTTCTTGGGATTTTGAGAAATGTTTATCCCATATGTTGTGGATCGATTGGCCGGAATTTACCATAACGCCGATCGGGTTGGCAATCCCCTCTCCACAAAATCTTGATAATTACCCACACGAAATCCACACAAATTGTGTTTTCATCACGCTTTAATAATTTTGGGTTTTTTGGGAAGAACGAGTGAAGGAATTGTGAAGAGTCCCGCTGGAAGCCGCGGAAATACTGGGATTTGCGGCCTGCGGTGACATCTTGGGGACAGTTCGCCCGCCGAAGGCACCGGAACGGGCTGGGGGCCTCTTCGCGAAATTGGCACCGAATGGCGCGAAAGATGCTGTCTGCGCCGTGCGCTGCGGAATTCCCCCACCGTTCTCTTCCGCCGCGTCTGGCTTCTTGGTGTGACATCTTTCTGTATTCGGCAAATTCCTTGCAATCGGCAAAATCGGATTGATTTTCCCGACTCGGAAAACCGATTCTGATGAGGAGCAAACTTCGGACTCACGTGCGGCAGTGTTTGCGATCGTGGGTTGATTTCAAGCCAGACAGGGACTGTCAAAAATTCACCGGGAGGGTCAAATGGGTAAATTCGGAAGATGGCCAACCATCTTATTGTTGCTGGGAATCGGCGCGCCGGCGTGGTTGATGGCCCAGGGGCCGGGCAAAGACCAGCCTGCAATGCCCACTGTGTTCAATCCTTTTGAGGATCAGCAGGAAGCTCCACAATCGGCTCAGGCGCCGGACGTCGGCAATCCGTTTGACGAACCGGCCCAGCCCGGGCGGGACGTGGAACGGCCTGCTCCGGTGAAACTCGGCTCAGGCCGGCTGACGGACTCGCCCGCTCCCGTTCGCACGCAGGCGATCGGTCCCGCGGAAGCCCCGGCTTCGGTGCGAATCCAGGCGTCAGGACCGCTCGCGGGCACAAACATCGGCCGCCGCGAAGCCACGCCTTACGTCAAGACCTACGAAAGCAAAACGCCGAGCATGACGGTCGATTGGGTCACCCCGGAAGTCGTCAGCGTCGGCCAGGAAGGCGACTTTGAACTCGTGCTGCGGAACCGCGGTTTGGTCACGATCAACGACATCGTCATCGAGCAGGCTCTGCCCCGCGGCTTTCAATTGATCGATGCCCAGCCCAAACCGGTGCAGTTGGAAAACCAGCCCGTGTGGATGGTGAACCAACTCGAACCCGACCAGGAGCACCGCATCGCCTTGCGGCTGAAGCCGGTCGTGGCGGGCGAAGCCCTCAGCCAGGCCCGCGTGACCTTCAGCACGTTTTCGAGCACGAAGTTCCGGGTCGTCGAACCGCTGTTGAAAATGGTGGCCGAGGGACCGGATTCTGTGATTCTGGGCAATCAAGCCGTGTTCAACGTGACGGTCGAAAACCCGGGCACGGCGGCGACGACCAATACAATTCTGAACGTCACCATGTCCGACGGGTTGGCCCCGCTCGCCAAGAGCACCACCTATGAAATCGGGTTCTTGAATCCCGGCGAATCCCGTTCGATTCGCGTGCTGGCGAACATGGTGAAACTGGGCGACCACACCTGCCGGTTCGTGGCCACGGGCGACAACGGCCTCCGGCAGGAACAGGAAACCACGGTCCGCGGCCTGGGCGCCATCATCGAAACCAAGATCGAAGGCCCCGACTTCCGCTACGTGGGCCGGCCCGCCACGTTTAAGATTATCGCCGAGAACAAAGGCACGGCCCCGGCCACCAACGTGCACGTCCGCTGCGCGGTTCCGCAGTCCTTCGGGTTCCTCTCGGCCAACGCCGGCGGGAAATTCGACGCTGCGAGCAAAACGGTCAACTGGTTCGCCACCCAAGTCGAAGCCGGCGGCAAAGTCGAAGTGGAATGCGAGCTGCGGGCTTTGGACCGCGGCGAGTTCCCGGTGATGGCTCTGTCCTACGCCGACCGCGGACTGCGGTCGCTGGCCAAGCACGAAACGTCGGTCGAAGGCATCGCCGCTCTCCTGTTGGAAGTGGTGGACATCGACGACCCGGTCGAAGTGGGAGCCGAGACGGGTTACGAAATCCTCATCACCAACCAGGGCACCGACTTCGCGACCAACATCCAACTCAAACTGGACGTGCCGGACGGCATGGAAATCCTGGGCGTCAAAGGCCCCACGGAAGGCACGATCGAAGAACGCACCGTGGTCTTCGCTCCGCTGGCCAAACTGGCTCCGCGGGCGGACGCGATCTACCGCGTGAGGATTCGCGGCCAGAAACCGGGCGACTTCCGCGTGACCGTGCATGCCCAATCCGACACCTTAAAGTCCCCGGTCATCGAGCAGGAAAGCACGAAGGTCTACCAAGACTGACCGCAAACAGCTGGCTTGAAACCCATTTCGCCCCAGACATTTCCCATGAAATGCCTGGGGCGATTTCCGTTCAGTTGTCTCCAAATTCAAGCCGCCTGGCGGCAAAACGCAGAAGTCTTTTCCTCAAAAGGAGTTACGGCATGAGAGTTCTTCGTATTCGCCGGTCCCGATCGTGTCACACTGTATCGGCCACGAAAGTCCCTACAAACGGAACAACTCCCATAAGTGGTTTTTGCGGACGCGACCGGGCGGTTTCGGCCTCTGCGGGTCATCTGGCTTTGACCAAACTTAGGGCATCTGCCGAGAATTCTGGTAAGGACTGTTTTTGCCACAATCTCACCAGGAGGGGGAATGATGAGGATACTATTAATCGTCGTTTGCACGATCAGCGTGTTTATAACGGGGTGTAAAACCGGAACAAAGCAATCCTGCGGGACCTGCGCGGTCCCCTGCGGCGGCTGCGCAAGTCGGCGTTGCGGCCGTGAATCCGATTTCCCAGCACACGGCGCCTGTGGAAAAACCAAAACCGGTCGTGGAGGTCAGCCATAGCGATCAGACGATCAATCCGTTCCAGCAGCCGGCCCAGCCCAAACCCGAACCCGAACCGAAAGAAGTCCCGGTTCCCAGCCAAGCCCACGCGAAAAACTACGGCTGGTTGATCGGCGAATTGCAGCGAGTGCACGCCCCCGGCCATCAATGGAAACTCCGTTATGCTCCCCTCGATGAGCACGATGAATGGGGCGGCAGCGTGGTGCTGGCTCCCGACGCCCGGCTGGATCAATGCAAAAACGGCGACCAGGTGTACGTCGAGGGCGAAATCATCACAATTCGCCCCAGCCTGTATCTGAGCGGCCCGTTGTACCGCATCCGCGCCATCCGTCCCGCGTCCCAGATGGTCCGCGTCACCCAGAACTAAGGACCATTAAAGTTGTCCCAGAGAACCGGGGCGAGCGCCCTGCGGCTAATGACCAGGGTTAATCGGCCCGCCGAGTCATAAACCAAAATCGAAACCCCGGTCTGATTTGCCGTCAGGCCGGGGTTTCCTGTTTTGGCGCGTCCGGCGAGCCGGTTTTTGACCTGCCGTCAATTGGCCGGGTCCTGTTCGTTGACGGTGCGGTCCACTTGGCGGTAGGTCTCCATGTTGAGCACGCCGCCCGGCCGTTTGGAATCGCGGAGGAAATTCTTGAGTTGAATCGCTGGCGGACCGAGCAGCAAAATGAACACCGGCGGAGCCAGGCAGAAGATCACCGGGAACAACATGCGAATACTGGTTTTGCCGGCCCGCTCCTCGGCCCGTTGTCGATGCTGCCGGCGAACGCCGTCGGCGAACTCCATCACCGCCTGGGCGACATGGGTGCCGAGCCGTTCGGTTTGGCTCACCAGCGACGCGAGGGCATTGACATCGGGCGTCCGCATTCGGCGGGCGAATTCCTTGAGGGCTTTCGCCATCGTGTCGGCCTCGGCGTGGCGGCGGATGACTTCCAATTCCACCGCCAGGTCCGGATGGAAGGCTTCGATTTCCCGAGACACGCGCTCGAGAGAATCCCGCAGCGACAGTCCCCCGGTGAGACACATGCGGATCAAATCCAGCACATCAGGGAGTCCGGTTTCAATGCGCCGCAGCCGCTTATTCGCTTGGAACTTCAACACGAACCGCGGCAGGATGTACGCCAACACGCAGGCGATGCCAGTGGCAATCAGAATCGTTTTCGGCAATGGAGAACCGGGCGGCACCGCCACCGCCAATCCGCCGCCGATGATCAGGAACCCGATGACCAGCGTGTTCCGCATGGCGAGGTACTCGACCAGCGCGGACATGCCGTAGAAGCCGGCGCGTTTCAGGTCCCGCTCGATGCGGTCCTGGTCGTCCCGGGATTGAGGCAATGCTCCGGCCAAGGCCCGGCGGAATTTCCCGGCCGGTTTCAGCGTGGCGGGCTTTTCGATGTCCGCGATATTCCGCACCCGGCGGCGGGCGCTGACCAGGGTCATGCCAAACCAATAGCACACCAAAGCCGTGCCCAAAAACGCCGCGAGATCGATGGGGTCAATTCGATCCATAAGATCGCCTTTTGTGATTGTATTGAGCCGCGAAATGAAAAGTGTCTTTGCTGTCGCCGCTTTGCGGCTTTGTAATTCTTCTCGATCTCTCTCTGCGGGCTGGCGCTTGAGAATCTGAGCGGTAGGCGCTAGCCTCCGGTTTCGATGAAAGGAGAGTCGCAAAATCAAGACCGGCGGCGAGCGCCCCGCCGCTTTTTTAGCGTTCCTGCCGGAGGAGGGCGGCGACCCAGAAAATGCCGATCACTTCGAGCACGATCGCCCCGCCCAAAAACAGCCGGCCCATAGGATCGCTAAACAGGATTTCCAGGTATTCCCGCTGGAAGATAAACATAAACAGATACGCCAGCGGCGAGATGGTGGCGATGATGAGGGTCGAGGAACGTCCGGCCCCGGTGGAAGCCCGCATTTGCCGTTGCCCGTTGAGGCGATCGCGAATCACGCTCGACATCCGCTCCAACGTATCCGACAAGTTGCCGCCCGTTTGCCGCTGCACGATGAGCGTGGTCGTCAGGATTCGCATTTCCACGGTGCGAATCCGAGCGGCCAATGTTTTCATCACCGCATCGAACGATCGGCCCATCGCCAGTTGGTGTGAGCAGTTGCGAAACTCGCGGGACAGGCGGCCTTCCAGTTCCTGGCCTGCCAGTTCCAAAGCCTGTTCCGACGTCTGGCCCGCGCGGGACGCCCGAGCGAGCATGTCCAAGACGTGCGGCATCTGCTCTTGGATTTCCCGCATCCTCCGCGACCGCTGCACAGACATGACAAAGATAGGAAACAGCATGCCCAGGATGCCGGCGAACAGACCCGCCAGCGGTTCGTTGTTGTACAGCCACACCGCCCCGCCGACCAACAGGGCCGAAGTAAAGATCAAGAGGAACGCGCCGAACGGGGTGATTCCCGTGTCCGTGTCCAGCACCAATCGATCGAATGCCTGATCGATTTTTTGGAGCACGCCTTTAGGCTTCTGGGCGTCATAAACCGTTTGCCGGCGGCGGAGCTTGACGCGTCCGCCCGGAACGCCGGTCCCCGCGGAGACGCTGCGGGGGGCAAACAGTTCTCTCAACAACAGCCCCACCGCGGCCGTGACCAGGGTAAAACTGCCGAAGGCGATGAGTGTAATTGTGCCTTGATCCATGCTCCGACTCGCTTAGCTGCAGAGTGTGATGTGGCCTAAAAAAATCCGGGCGAGCGGCCGGCGTCAGCCGGCTGATTGGTTCGAGCAACGATGCGGTCTTCTCTTAGAAGTCATCATGGGGCTGGCGCGGGCACCGACCGGAGGTTGGTCCGCTCGCCCTGTCGTCACGAACGCACAGAGAAGCGGCGTTTGTCAAACATTTCATCAGGCAGCCGGATGCCGGCGGCCCGCAATCGGTTCAGGCACAACGGCCGATAGCCGGTGACGTAGAATTCCCCCTGGGCGACGCCGGTGTCATCGACGCCGGTTTGCTCAAACCCGAAGATGTCTTCCAGGTGCAGCCCGCCGTCGCGGAGGCCGACGATTTCCGAGACCCGCATCACGCGGCGAATCCCGCCTTTCAAGCGGGCCAGATGCACGACGAGCGACAATCCGGAGGCAATATACTGGCGGACGACCGGGATCGGCAATTCGAACCCCGCC
Source organism: uncultured Planctomycetaceae bacterium (assembly GCA_963815195.1). Classification (GTDB taxonomy): domain Bacteria; phylum Planctomycetota; class Planctomycetia; order Planctomycetales; family Planctomycetaceae; genus CAWAVN01. Next base: position 160,645 of record CAWFGE010000018.1, on the reverse strand, counting down.
ATCGCGACCATCAGTTCCAGACGGGCGAGGGCATCGCGGGCGTCGTTGGCGTGAATGGTGGTCAGCGAGCCTTCGTGGCCGGTATTCATGGCTTGCAGCATGTCGAGGGCTTCCGCCCCGCGGACTTCGCCGATGATGATCCGGTCCGGCCGCATGCGGAGGCTGTTTCGCACCAGGGACCGCTGCGTGATTTCTCCGGCCCCTTCGGTGTTGGGTGGCCGGGTTTCCATGCGGACGACGTGTTTGTGGAGCAGCCGAAGCTCCGCGGAATCTTCCACGGTCAGCAACCGCTCGTCGAGCGGAATGAACCGCGTGAGCGCGTTGAGCAGCGTGGTTTTCCCCGCCCCCGTGCCCCCGGAAATCAAAAAGCTTACGCGGGCGTCCACGGCTGCCGCCAGAAACTCCACGATGTCGCTGTGGACCGAGTTGCTTTCGGTCAGGTCTTCCACTTGCAGCGGCCGCCGGCCGAACCGCCGAATCGACAGCGTCGGGCCGTCGAGGGCGAGCGGCGGAATGACCGCATTCACGCGGCTGCCGTCGGACAGTCGGGCATCGACCATCGGGCTGACTTCGTCAATCCGCCGGCCCACGCGGGAGACGACCCGCTGAATGATTCGCATCAAATGGGCCTCGTCCGCGAAGATCACATCCGACTTTTCGAGTCGCCCAAACTGCTCGATGAAAACTTCATGCGGATGATTGACGAGGATGTCGCTGATGTTGTCATTCCGCATCAACGGTTCCAAAGGCCCCAGCCCGAACACCTCGTGGAACAACTCGTCGAGCAGCCGGGTTTTGATTTCGGCCGGCAGTTTGGGGGCCTCTTCACGAACGATTTCCGAGGCGACCTCCCGGACTTCCTTTTCCAATTCGCTTTGGGCCACGTGAGCCAACAGCGAAAGATCCAGCGAATCGACCAGTTTCTCGTGAATCGCGACTTTGAGCTGCTGAAAGCGCAACTCGTTCTCGTCGATGACCTGTTCGTCCGCGTCCGGCTCGACCATCAGGGTCCGCGACTGCATGGATGTCACTAAAATACTCCTCGACCGATTGGATGAAATAGAATCCCGCCCCGCAAAAATCCGAAATCCGAATCTCGAAATCCGAAACAAATTCGAATGCTCGAAACTCCAGTTTTCAAACCCCGGCGATTGGCCCCGTGTTATCAATTGGGGTCGGACTTGTTCGGGACATGTTGATGTGAGATTTGGAAATGGTTTGAAACTTCGGCTTCGGTTTCGGTTTCGGATTTGGAAGCGACGAATTTCAATCCAAGAAACGCGGCGAACCGGAATTAACTGCCCGGAACGGCCGGGTCGTTTTTGAACTGAACCGTGCGGACCTTGGATTCTGGACGGTCGGGAGCATTGCGGCGAACAATCGGCGGTGGAATGGGAACTCGAATCAATTCCGGAACTTCCGGGGCCGCCGCGTGCGTTTCGTTGTCAAAGATGATGACTTCTTTCTGTCCCCCGCGATACACCGTCATTTGAGCGGGTTTCGGTTTGGGAGGAATGTTGAGCAAATCGTTCAGGCTGATTTGATCGGTCCCATGCGTCACCCGCTCCATACCCATGATCCAAGGCTCCGTCCGGGCATCATCAGCGAGATGCACTTTGCGTACCGGTTCGAGGCCGGCCTGTTCTTGCAAAGCGTCCAAATCCGGCTGTTCGCCCCCGGCGATGCCCCGCACCTTTTCGCCGCGGTTCAAATCCACGGGCATGAAGTCCAGATTGTCATTGGGGTTGCGGAGCGTGAGCGAAAGCTCGCCCCGGTGTTCCACAACTTTCAAAGCTTTTGCCTGAAGGGGCGTCACGGCCAAGGTCACCGCCCCGCCCGCGTCCAGATCGACGTTGTGTTCCGACAACGTGTTCTTGTTGACCGCGAGCACTTTGACGCGTTCGAGCAACGTGATCGTCACTTCCGGGTGGTCGTCGGTTTCCTTCGAGCGGAACAAAACGTCCACGAACGTGCCCGGGCGGGCGAAGCCTTGGACGGCGGAAATGTGCTCGATCGGAATCGACACGGCGCGGAAGCCTTCGTCCAACATCTCCGCAATGCCCGGACCGGCTCCGTCGGGATAGAACGCCGTCGTCAAAAACGCTTCCCCCCGCTTGACCGCGACCTTGAGCACCCGTTCTTCAATCTGTTTGCCGATTCGCATGTAGGGCTGGTTCACATACTTGCTCTTCGCGAAGTTTTCCGGCGACATCCGCACCATGGCGATGTCGTTAATTGTCAACATCTGGCCCGGCTGCAAATCGATGGCAGCCACGGGAACGACGATGTCGTTGGGGCTGGGGGCAACCGTCGGAGGCTCGGGCGGCGGAACCTGCAACCGCTGGCGAACGACAAAAGCCCCGGCGAGACCTGCAATAATGGCAAATAACACAACAGTGAGCGTACCCGAACTAACCCTCGTCATGAGGTCCTCCACAAAGTGATAGGCTGGCGATGTCTGATGCTGTCTGAGTCAACGAGACGAAGAGATGGTTGCCGATGCAAGTTCTATGCCTGACTGGTTGCTCGTCACGGCGAATCTTGTGAGCGGCACGGCGCGACCCGCCGGTTCTGTGCGCGGAACCGGCGGCTCGCGCCGTGCCGCTCATTTCTAAAGGACTTACGGGACAGATTCTTATTCGGCCGCGGCGGGGAGCCCCAAGGCGATGTCTTCAGGCCCTTGTCCGGCGGGGTCGTCGGGAGCCGGCGTGTCAATGTACCCGAACGTCTTGACCTGAGTTCCAATGGTTGCGTTGATGGTGTATGTCTGATCGAGGTGCTCCAATCCCAGCGCCACGTCCCCGAACTGTTGCACCACGGAATCCCGTAGCGACGTGAGGCCGGCGATCATCCCGATGGCGACGATCGTCGTCATCAACAGATACGTGCTGGCGTCGATAATTCCCGACTCATCTCGCAGGAGCTTGGCAAACAATTCAGAACCTCGTGTGGGATCGGAAGAAACGAAAGGGTGACGGCGGCGATTGCCGCTAAGCAAAGGATTTCCGTTAACGGAAAATTCCTCCTGGGAGAGCCAAGGCCCTCCCAGGAGGGAGGTTCAAACAGTAGAGCCCCAAGGGGCCGTCAAGCCGTTTCGATTACTCGGGAGTACCCGCGACGACGCAGATCCCGACGCAGTTGGGGGCAACGTTGGCAGTGTCGTTGTTGGCCCCGGAGATTTCGCAGAAGTCGCCCTGATCGATGAAGAGGGTGCCGGCGGTGCTGGAGCAGTGGCCGGTGATCGCCCCGAAGGAGAAGCTTTGGTTCACGTCGCCGATGGCGGCTCCGACGTCGGCCAATTCGCCGACGACGGCATCGCGGAGGGCGGTTTGACCGGCAATAATGCCGATGACCAGAATGGTCGCGATCAAGACGAGTTCGCTGGAAACCACGAACCCGGCTTCATCTTGCCAGAGTTTTTTCAAGCAGTTTTTGATCATTTTGATTTTTCCTGTGTTAACTTGTTGAATAGTCATCAAACCCGGCGGCACTTCTTCCGCGCGCGAATTCTGGAGGAGGTGTCGCACTTTCAATCAACCGGTTGTTGATGGCGGGACTCTAATGCACACAGTGCGCCGGAACGCCAAATGTTTGGTTTTGTTCCCTTCAGATTCTTCCCGCGGGCGAATTCTCGCCAAAACCCCCATCCCATCGCGCGGAACTCCTACCACCGGACCTTCCCGGGATTCGACCACCGGGAAAGGGTGTAACCCGCCCACATCGGGGGTTAACAGCGAGCGCAAACCTCCAGACACGCTGATGCCGCCTCGCCCGGCCCGATTGCTGGGCGAGAGGCGAATCCGAAATGGGATTGATCGTGCCAACAGGCAAGGATTTCGCTACACTTTCTCGTAGAGTTTGTGGACCTTCGTCTCTTTCGGAGCGCGAAAACGTGGGTTGGATTAAGGCCGTCGTCGAAGCCTACCAGAATCGGAAAACGCTCGGAGAAATGCTATCCGGCGGACTGGATTGGGCATTGGGGAAGAAGACGACAATTGCCTTCACCGGGATGGAGGGCGTGGGCAAAACGGTCCTTTTCGATCATCTGACGCGAAAATCAGAAAAACCCGGTTACCAACTCCCTCACCGGTCGCAAAAATTGGAGAAGGGAAAGGTTGAGGGTGATAAAAGGATTGTCTTGCACGTCATTCCGGGCCAGAATTCCAATCCGAGGTATTGCGCCATCGAAGAGGTTTTTCAAGGGAAAACTCCGATCGACGGGGTGATCCATGTTGTCAGCTTTGGCTACTCGATCATTCGAGAGGAGTCTTCGAAACGGATCCTGATTGAAGACCACAAAATCAACACCATCACGAAATTCCTCAATTACCAGCGAAAGAGAGAATTGGAGGACTTGGAATCGACGTGTGAAGCCATTCGGCAATCTCACCGCAGATTTCATAAACCCACGTGGATGGTGATCGCGTTAGATAAGGTGGATTTGTATGCCGATAAGGATGAAGAGGCAAAGAATCGATACGCCGATCCGACGGGGAAGTTTCATCAGAAGTTGATGGAGCTCCGCGATCAGGTGGGCCGCGATAATTACCGTTGGGAACTCCTCCCGGTGTGTGCCTATCCACAGCAATTCGAATGGAACGGAAAAACCGTCGAGCCGCAGTTTGGCATCGATCAAAGAGACACCTTACTCGCCCAATTCCTGGATCGCTTGAAGAGCTTTCGCAACTAACAGAGGTGCTGCCATGTCGCTAGTCGAGCACCAATTCGAAGAAAAACAAGAGCGGAATCCGCTCAGCAGAGATGCTGAGAAATTGCTAGAGCTTGCAGAGAAATTGCAGGATCGCTGCGAAGGATTTGATCGCAGAATATTTTTCACCTCAGTTTTTGGAACATTCGTCACCATCGGGGTAGCGGGCGTCGGTATCTTTCTGCTTTTATTCGACTCTCCTGAACCACGTATTGCGATGCTTTTTAGCGTATTGCTCTTCCTCTATTCTGCCATGTTGTTCGCCACCTGCATCATATTGCGCAATATGTCCCTCATATTGTATCGAAGAGAAAAACGAGCATTGCAATCAATCGTGGACATGCTTCGGGAGATTGACCAAGCCATCACACACGATGGCGAGATGTCCGCGATCGAGAGAGCGGAGTTCAAGATTCGATTAGCTCGCTTTGATATTGGCTCTACGGACAAGCAATAGGATTCACGGTCAGCCAATCCTTTGCATCACGCGAACCATTCCGTTGCCGGGCGGCCTTCGGCGAGTTTGAAGGGGCGGCCGAGTTGGTCGTGGATTTCCGTGGCGGGGTCGATGCCCAAGGCCCAGAACATGGTGGCCGCGAGGTCGCCCGGCTTGTAGGGCCGGCCGACGGGGTAGGCTCCGATCTTGTCGGTCTGTCCGCAAAGGGATCCCTGTTTCACGCCGCCGCCGATGAGGGCGATCGAATACGCGAACGGCCAATGGTCCCGGCCGGCGGGGGCGATGCGTTTGGTCACGTCGGCTTTGCCGATGCGGGGACTGCGGCCGAACTCGCCGCACCACACGATCAAGGTGGATTCCAATAATCCCCGCTCTTCCAGATCGGTAATCAGCGCATCGAAGCCCTGCTCGTCCGGCGGGAGCAGGCGGTTTTTGAGGCCGTTGAAGTTGTCGCGGTGCGTGTCCCAGCCGGTGTTGTCGCCGGGATTCAATCCGTGATAGCAAGTCACAAACCGCACGCCGGCTTCGACCAACCGCCGGGCCAAGAGCATGCTCTGGCCGACTTTGTTTCGGCCGTAACGCTCGCGAACCTCGGCGGGTTCCTGGTGAATGTCGAAGGCCCGCTTGGCTTCCGGCGAGGTCAACATCGACCAGGCCCGCTCGTAGTATTGGTCCATCCCCGCGACCGCAGCCGTGTTCGCCACGTGCCGGTGCTGGCGGTCGATCTGTTTGAGCAGTTCCCGCCGGCTGTTGAGCTGCGAGATGGAAATGCCCTGCCGCAGCTCCAAGGTCTTGACGGAAAAATCGGGCCGATTGGGATCCTGGTCGACGATGAAGGGATCGTACGACTTGCCGAGCATTCCGCCGAACTGCCCGGGGCAGGTATAGACCTGATCGTAGCACAGGTGCGGGAGGATCACGGACTCGGGCAGTTTGCCGTTGCCGGGACGGAGTTTCGCGACCGCCGCGCCGGGGTTGGGCCAATCGTCGGGCTTGGCTCCGACTTGAACCACGTCGGCGGTGCTGGTCCGGCCGGTCAGCATGAAATAGGTGGCCGGGTTGTGGTTCGCGACGGTATGTCCGAAGGACCGGACGATGGTCATTTTGCCGACGTGCTTCGCGGACCGGGGCATGTGCTCGGAGACGACATAGCCCGGAATCGCGGTGGGGATGGGCTTAAACTCGCCGCGAATCTCCACTGGGGCGTTGGGCTTCATGTCCCAGGTATCGATGTGGCTTGGCGCCCCGTATTTTTGCAGGACGATGATCGATTTCACCGGCGAACGCCGGACGGATTCGGTCTCGGCGGAAAGCTTCAGCACGTCGCCCAACGTCACGCCGAGCGTCCCCAGCACCCCCGCTTTGAGCCACTCCCGCCGGGTGGAAGCCAGGCGTTGAAACTCGGGGCAACTATCGTGTTCCGGTGCGCGTGACATGCGAAAAATTCCGGGATCAAGAGACGTTTCGAGGCTGATTTTAACAGTTTCCTCGACATCGTTTCTGCTGTCAACACGGGCTCGGAAATGCCGCTCGATGGAACCGGTTCTAACGGAGCGGGTTGCGGTGGTCTTGGGCCAGCAAGTTCGCGGAGATCCGACGATGAGCCGAGTCGGTCAAGCAAGGGTGTAGGCGGCTAATTGCCACGGTTTCATATCCAAGTAAAGTCCGCCGGATTGCAGATCGTCGCCGGCTCGGTCATAGACATCGGAACTGAACCGGTCTTCCAAACGCCAGGTTTTCCCGCCGAAGTCGTTCCAGGGAAGCCTGAGGGAACACTGGCTTTGATGTGCGGCATAGTTGACCGCGACGATCATGCGGCCACCGTCGGCCTGCCAGGCAAAGGCGATAAAACATTCGTTCGTCGCGTTGCCTTGCCAGGCAGGGAAAGAGTCCAGCAACTGCCACCGGCCTTCTTTTAACATCGGCTGGTTTAGCACATTCAGGAGTTGCTCGTAAAACTTTTGCAGGCTGGCATTCGCCGGTTCGTGCGGGGCGCGGACCAGATGCGGAGAGATGCGTTTCTTTCGCCCCTCGAATTGTCCCTGGTGAAAAAACCTAAGGCCCGGCGAGAGAAACGTGATGGCGGCGGCCGCTTCGTGGACCCCGGGTGGGAACGTGGCCGCGGCCCGCGGTTCATCGTGATTTTCGAGAAAGCGGGCCAATTTGTTTTGGTAATCGAGACCCGCAAGAAAATGGGCGCGAACGGCCCCGGCGTGTTGATCGCGGAGTCGATCGTAAAGCCGTTTATCGTAGGTGTAATCGAAGCCCTGTTGTTGAAGAGTCCATTCCAGATCCCAATAGACCTCGGCCATGAAGCAGAAGCCCGGCACCTGCTCGCGAACTTTTTTCGTGGCTTTCGGCCAGAATGGTTTTGACGCGATGCCCCAGGTTCTCTCGAAGACTTCGGGCAAGACCAGCATGGCCATGTCGCAGCGGACGCCGTCGCATTGCCCGGCGATCTTGACGAGTTCGCCGATCATGGCTTCCTGCGTGGCGGGGTTGCCGTAGTTGAGCTGCAATGTATCGGGCCAGCCGGGGAAAAACGGATCCCGCCCGTGCGCCAGCAGCAAATCCCCTTGCGGCCGTTTGATCCAGGTATAGTTCTTTGGGGCCCGCGCGAGATCTGCGTCATACCCGCGTATAAAATACTCCGGATGGTCATCGACCCAAGGATGGTCGAGGGCCATGTGGTTGGGGACGAAATCGAGCATTAACTTCAGGTGCCTGGCTCTGAGCCGCTCGCGAAATCGGCCGAGAGCTTCATCCCCACCCAATTTTTTGTGCACGGTATAGCCGGCAATCGCAAACCCGGAGCCGGCGATGTCTCCATCCTTGAGGTCGGGCAGGGTGTCTTCAAACTCGTGGCGCCAATCCGGATTGCTCCGCGAAATCTTCTGTCCCGCCAATCCCGTTTGCCAGACGCTCAGCATCCAAATCCAATCAAAACCCATCGCGGCCAGACGGTCCAACTCGGCATCGGGGATATCATCCAGTGTCGCGGGCCGTCCGAGTTGCCGAGACAGTTCCGTCATCAAGACGCGGGTGTTGATCTGGTAGAGGGATGGGTAGCGGATCGTTCCCATATTCGCGTGGTCCTTTGTTTTTATGGATTTTTGTCTATTTCTGAGCGAATTGCGTCAGATTGGCCCAAGTAATACCCACTCTGCTGCCCTCCTTCGATCGCTATGGCTTGGCCGTCGTGTTCATCTGGCGATACCGGCCAAAGTCGGTGACCAGGATGTATGCGCTTAACAGAAGCACCCACACGGGAAACGCCAGCGCGATCCAGGCGAAGCCAGAAATTGTCAGCAACATCACCAACGCCAGCATATAGCCGACCATCGCCATCCAGCGGGGAAAAACGGCCGTCTGCAGACCGATCGAAGAGGTGACGATGATGAACACGGCCGCCATCTTCACGGCGAACGTATTCATGAGCGCGTAGCTCATCGCACGACCGACTGCATAGGTTTCGCTCCGGTCCGGGCGGCTGTCCTCGGTGCCAAACGTATCCAATAAAGCCTGAGAGGTCGCGGCGGTGACGAACAGCATCCCGACAAACAAGAAGCCGCTGCCGAGAAACACCGTCGCCAGGAAGCGATCTTCGCGGCCGCCGATCCGGTTGCGCAGGACCCCCATAAACCAGAGGAACGCAATTCCCGTGAATGGAATCACGTTGAGTGCAAAATGGACCCAACTCCTGAATCCGGGATTGGCAAGCCAAGTGCCGGCCTCCGCCGGATCGGCCGGAACGGCGAGCCGAGCGAACACGAGACTGGCGATATACAGGGTGGCGAAGATCATGCCGCTCACAGCGACGACCCGCGGCGGGGCTGGCGGCGGTCCTTCCACAATGGCCATTCACGAGAACTCCGGACGCGGGCACTTGACCGTTGCCGTGTGTGACGCCTCTGCTCTTCGTTGGTACGCGTTCATCGGCGGCTGGGTTTGTCAACGCAGGTTAGTGAGCCGTCGAAGGAGCGGCGGCCGCGGGTTTGGTTTGCGGTTCAAAGTAGGCGTACTTGCCCGCCAGAATCACTTCCGGCTTCATGGTCGCGAACAGGTGCATCGTCCGGGCGACGACTCCCGTCCAGCCGGTCTGATGGTTCGCGCCCAGGCCGGCCCCGTTATCCCCGTGGAAGTATTCGAAGAACTGCAGGTAGTCGCGCCAGTGCTGGTCTTCCTGGAACTTTTGGGTTCCGCCGTAAACCGGGCGCCGCCCGTTTTTGTCTTTCAGGAAGATGCTGGCGAGTCGCCGCGAGATTTCCTCGGCGACCTGATACAGATTCATTTGCCGGCCCGAGCCGGTGGGGCATTCCACGGTAAAATCGTTGCCGTAATAGTGATAGTATTGGATCAGTGCTCGGATGATGAGGGCGTTGACTGGCATCCAGATCGGCCCGCGCCAGTTGGAGTTTCCGCCGAACATGCCCGTGTCCGACTCGGCGGGCAGGTAAGTCACCCGGTATTCCTGGCCGCCGGCGTGCATGACATAGGGATGGTCGGCATGGTAGCGGGACAAAGAGCGAATCCCGTAGGGACTGAGAAACTCCTTCTCATCCAGCATTTTCGCCAGCACTCGGCGGAGCTTGGTTTCGTCAAGGATCGAAGCCAGCATCCGGCCGGCCACTCCCGGTTTTCTGGGATCGTGGATCGCGGCACATAACTCCGGGCGAGTTTCAAGGAACCAACGCAGCCGCGCCGCCAACTCGGGGTATTTTGGGATGAGTTTCCCATCGAAGACGGTGGCGGCACACAAAGGCAGGAGTCCCACCATCGAGCGCACTTTGAGCCGTTGCGCCCGGCCGTTGGGAAGCCGGAGCACATCGTAGTAAAAGCCGTCCTCTTCGTCCCACATCTCGGTTTCGCCGCCCAGATGACTCATGGCCGAGGCGATCCACAGGAAGTGTTCCACGAATTTGAGGGCCATGTCTGCGTAATCGGGATCGGTCATCGCCAGTTCCGCGGCGATCTCCAGCATGTTCTGGCAGAAGAGCGCCATCCACGCGGTTCCGTCAGCCTGCTCCAAGTAGCCCCCGGTCGGCAAGGGCGCGCTGCGGTCGAAGACGCCGATGTTATCCAAACCCAAAAAGCCGCCTTCAAACACATTTCGGCCCGTGCGGTCCTTGCGATTGACCCACCAGGTAAAATTGAGCAACAGCTTCTGAAAACAGCTCTTCAGCCAATCGCGGTCGCCTTCGCCTTTTTGGCCCTTCTCCAATCGGTAGGTGAAAATCGTGGACCAGGCATGCACCGGCGGGTTGACGTCGCCGAAGTTCCACTCGTAAGCCGGGATTTGTCCGTTGGGGTGCATGTACCGTTCGCGGACCATCAACTTGAGCTGTTCCTTGCCGAACTCGGGGTCGACCAGCGTGAGGGCGAGCACGTGAAACGCCAGATCCCACGCCGCGTACCAGGGGTATTCCCATTTGTCGGGCATCGAGATGATGTCGCCGTTATACATGTGGTGCCAGTGGTCGTTCCGCGGCGCCTGCTTGCGGGCCGGCTTGAACGGGTCGGAACCGCGCTCTTCGAGCCATTTGTCCACGTCGTAGTGATAGAACTGCTTGCTCCACAGCATCCCCGCCAGCGCCTGGCGCATCACATTGGCCTCGTCGGCGTTTAAGGATCCGGGAATCACGGATTGATAAAACTCGTCCGCCTCATCGCGGCGCGCCTGGAGCGTGTCCTCGTAATCGCTTCCGAACGGCGTCTGTTTTTTTCCGTTGCCTTCCGCGGCCGGCGAACGGTTCGACAACCGCAAGCGAACGATCTGCGAACCGTGCGCGGGCACGGTGAGCCGGTAATCCGCGGCGACTTTCGTGCCCTTTTGTTCGCGGTTCACCGCCTCCTCCAGGCCGTGCACGATGTAACTGTCGATGCTGTCTTTGACGTAAGGCGTACGATTGGGGACGCCGAAAATCTGCTGGGTGTTGGTCTCGTTTTCCGTAAACAGCAACGCAGCCTCGCCCTCGCAGGAAAGGTAGTATTTTCCGAGCAGGGGATCGGCGGCTTCGACGACATTCTGTCCGGGAGCCGGCGAAGCAACCTGCAAGATGGGACGATCGACGCTCCCATGCCAGGACCATTGATTGCGGAACCACAGTGTCGGTAGGACGTGCAGATTCGCATCGTCCGGGCCGCGGTTATGGATGGTGATCTGTATCAGAATGTCTTCCGGAGACTGTTTGGCATACTCGACGAACACGTCGAAATAACGGTCTTCGTTAAAGACGCCCGTGTCGAGCAGTTCGTATTCGAACTCATTCCGTCCCCGCCGTTTGCTGGTGTTGACCAGGTCCACATAGGGAAATGCGGCCTGCGGGTATTTATAGAGGTACTTCATATAGGAGTGCGTGGGCGTGCTGTCGAGGTAGAAGTAGTACTCTTTGACATCCTCCCCGTGATTGCTTTCGCTGTTGGTCAGGCCGAACAGGCGTTCTTTGAGGATCGGGTCGTTCCCGTTCCAAAGAGCCAGCGCGAAACACAGCCGCTGCTGGTCGTCGGAGAAGCCTGCGAGTCCATCCTCGCCCCACCGGTAAGCCCGGGAGCGGGCCTGGTCGTGCGTGAAATAATTCCAGGCGTCGCCGCCTTCGCTATAGTCCTCGCGGACCGTCCCCCACTGCCGCTCGCTGAGATACGGCCCCCATTTCTTCCAAGGAACTTTCTGCGCGCCGGCTTCATCTAGCCGTTGATGTTCCGCTGTCATCCGAGTCTCGCTTTCCAAACCGGCGTCGCGTCCGAATCAGCGCGGCAGCCCCAACAGGTAGTGGTAATGCCCCGGCACCGGTTCGAGTTCGGTTTCTTCGGTGGGGGTAAACGGTTCGCGCTGCTTCCAACCTTCCTCGTCGGCCGGGACAATCCAAAACCTCCCCTCCGCATCCCGCACGATCCACTGCTGCATCGATTTGTCCACAAAGATGGACATTTTTCTTTCTTTGAGAATGACCATCGTTCTCTCCCTAGAAACCTCCGGGAACCGCCTCAGGCCGGCTGGTCCCATCCAAAAAAAAAGCCCCGCGACGCGATTCTCGCATCGAGGGGCCGCCATAGCCAATTGATTCTGTCCCGCACGGGGGGTGGTTGATACGATGCTTATATTACACTTGGCCTCTTAGAAAATCAATGACATGATCGGCGAAATGAGAGAGTTGCCTGACCGCTGTCTCACAAAGAGCGAATTGGTTATAGTGAAATCTTAGCAGTCGCCCCCACCCACGATCTGCACACCGCAACAACTCGTGGAGGACTAATCCATGTGGCAACATTCCATCGTCGAAGAAATCCGGCGGTATCGCCAGGATTATTCCGCGAGTTCCAGCGATTTGCGAAAACGGCAGAAGCAGGCAGCCCGCAAGGTCATCTCGTTGCCAGCGCGTCCTATCACAATGAACGACCAACCCGCAGCATAAAGAGGCCCGCGATGCAATATTCCCTAAACCGCCGGGACATCCTCAAGCGATCTGCATTGGGGATTGGGGCCTTGGGACTTTGTGGGGTGCTCGAGGACGATGGGCGGTTGTCGGCGGCGGAAGGGGAAAACGCGGGGCCTTTGGATTCTAAGCGGCCGCATTTTCCGGGGCGGGCGAAGCGGGTGATTCACTTTTTCTTAAACGGCGGCCCGTCGCATGTGGATACCTTCGACCCCAAGCCGATGCTGGAAAAACACGCCGGCAAGCCCTTGGGCGAAACCTTGACGACCGAACGCAAAACCGGGGCGGCGTTCCCTTCGCCGTTCCAGTTCAAAAAGTACGGCGCAGTCGGGGATTCCCGTGAGCGAGATTTTCGCGAAGACGGCCGAGCACATTGACGACATCGCCGTGATCCGCTCGATGCACGCCGAGGTCCCCAATCACGAACCGTCTTTGATGCTCATGAACTGCGGCGACTCGGTGCAGACGCGGCCGAGCATGGGGGCCTGGGTGCTCTATGGGCTCGGGACCTTGAACCAGGATCTGCCCGGCTTCGTCGCGATGTGTCCGGGGGGCCTTCCCATCAAGGACAACGAAAACTGGCAGTCGGCGTTTCTGCCGGGGGCTTATCAAGGGACCTACATCGATTCCAAGCACCGCGAACTTGCGAAATTGATCGAAAACATCGAGCATCCGCACATCAGCCGAAGCGATCAGCGGCGGCAACTCAATCTGCTCGCCCGGTGGAACGCCCAGCATCAGGCGGAGCGGTTGGACGACCGGCTCGAAGCTCGGATTCAGTCTTATGAACTCGCCTTCCGCATGCAGCAGGATGCGGCCGAGGCGTTCGATCTGGCGCGGGAACCGGCGCACATTCAAAAGATGTACGGCGACGGCGTGCACGGCCGGCAAACGTTGATCGCCCGCCGGCTTCTGGAGCGGGGCGTGCGTTACGTGCAGCTTTGGCACGGGGCGGGGCAACCTTGGGACAATCACGACAACATCGCGGGCAACCACCGCCGACTCGCGAACGAATTGGACGGCCCGATCGCGGCGTTGCTCACCGACCTCAAGCAGCGCGGAATGTTCGAAGACACCTTGGTGCTCTGGGGCGGCGAGTTCGGCCGCACGCCGACGGTGGAACTCGCGGGCAACGGCAACCCCAAGCAGGGGCGGGATCACAACCATTACGGCTTTAGCGTCTGGCTCGCGGGCGGCGGCATCAAAGGCGGCAGCGTGTATGGGGCCACCGATGAGTTCGGCTTCAAAGCCGTGGAGAACCCGGTGAGCGCCCACGACCTCCACGCGACGATGCTGCATCTCTTAGGACTGGATCACAAACGGCTGACTTACCGCTACGCCGGCCGGGATTTCCGGTTGACCGACGTGTATGGCCGCGTGCTCCACGACATCCTGGCGTGATGCTGGTGCCGGCTGGAAACATCCCGCGCGCGGAGATGTAAACGGGGGGAATCATTTCCGAACCGGCAAGGCGGGAACCAACCCGTCGGCCGATTAAGCACAAATACACTCTGACTCGATTTAGCCCGAAGGGCAAGCGAGGGATTTCAAACGAATTCCCTCGCTTGCGAATGCTGATCCGCATTACCGAGGACGTTGGGGCGGCACGATCAGTTTTTCCACGGTCTCCGGGTGTTCTTTGGCAACGTCGTTCGTTTCGCCGGGGTCGGCGGGGAGGTTGTACAAGAACAACGTGTCGGAACCGGCCGGGCGAAGGCCTTTCCACGGTCCCAAGCGAACCGCCTGGGCTTTGGCTCCCGCGGTCTCCCAATACAAGAGATGCGGCGGGATTTCGCGGCCGGTTTTCAGCGTCCAGGCGAACGACACGCCGTCCAATTGCCTGCGGTAGACTTGCGTCAGCGTCAGTTCCGCAAACGTGGGGAATACGTCCCACAAAGCCGCGGGATGGGAGTCCCGCAGGCCGGCACGAAACACGGGGGGAAACGCCGCGATGAACGGCACCCGCAAATTGCCTTCGCCCAACTTCGAGTCGTGCGTGCGGAAGTGGCCGGTGCTGCGGAAGTACTCGAGGGCCTTCGCGTGGACCACGTCGGCTCCGGTGAGTGCGGTGAAGTAGACGCTGGTGGTGCTCGCCAGGCCCAGCCGGTCGATGGCCGCATGAATCAGGCCGACGTCGCGGTCGGTCATGCGGACGGCGGCCCCGTAGCTTTGGGCGGCGGCCGGCCAATCGGTATCTTTGGAGAGTTCCTTGTCGGCGAAATCGGCCGCCATGTCGAGATAAGGCGGCAAGACGACCATCATGAACAGCGGCCGGGGCCCGCGGAGGCTTTGGGCCTGCTCTTCCAACTCCTTGATGGCCGCCCGCACGATCAAATCCCCGGCGGAGAGGGGCTCTTTTCCCTTCTCTTCAGGAATTTGGACGTGTTGATCGTTGACCCACATCATCTTGGGAAATGCCGTTTGGGCGTCTTTGGCGTGGAGTTGTCCCACCCATTCATCGTAGCCGTGGGCGGACGGAACGTCGGCTTTCGCCGCGTTGTCCGGGCCGTACCACATGCCGAAAAACGCCGTGTGATAGCCGCCGCGCCAGAGCATGCCCGCGAGCGTGGTCGTGTTTTCCTTGATCCGCAAATCGTCGTGGCTTCGCGAGGTGGTCCAGCCGGTCTGGAGGGCCCATTGGGAAGACGCGGCCGTCGGGCCGCCGGCATAAAAATCGGTCAAGAGCACGCCCTCCGCGGCCAGGCGGTCCAAGTTCGGCGTGGGGATTTTCGTTTGACCGTAGGAGCCCAAATCGCTGACCCCAAGCCGCGGTGCGACAATCATCACGAGATTCGGCGTCCGGCCCGCGGGCAGACTTGGGGCCCGCCGGTTCGCGTTGGCCAAAGCGATCCGGTTTTCTTCGTGGATCCGCGTCAGCACCTTGTCGGCTGCGTCCAACTGCTTCAGCACGTCGTTTTGGTCGGCCCCCAGGTCGCCGAAGTCGTTCGCCTGCTCCGCGTACTTGCGAAGCTCCCGCAAGAGCGGACGGTTCAGTTCTTTTTGCGGCGGCTGTTGATTGGGCTGTTGGGCGGGGGCGGGATTCTGAAAATTGACGTCCATCAACTCAAATCCGTCGCCGCAGCCGCAAAGCGAAACGGCCCATCCGAGGAGGGGAACCGCACACCACTTCCAACCCAAGACCGTGCTCCATTGCCGTTTCATGTCCACCTCGTTTCGGAGAATTACCACCCGCAAAAATTCCGGATTTCGTCTGATCTTAACTCAATCCCCGCCAAATGTGCGAATGGACCTGCAAATCCGATGCCGATTTCCAAAGGGGCGAACATTTTCCGGCGACTTCGCCGAATCCGCTTGTGACGGTTGCGGTGATTTTAAGCAGCATGGTTTCAATGCCGAATTCCCGGAGCAATTCTAACCGATCTGAGGAATAGACAGATTTTCGCCGCGTGTGGCGGAGGACGTATTGAGCGGAAGTGCCCGCTCGCCCGGCTGAGACCATCGCAAACGGCTGTGTTCGGCGAGCAGAATGAGGAGATGAGGACATGTCCATTTTGTCGATTACAATCGTCGGTGCCGCTCTCTTGGGGGCGAATCCGCAGGCGGTCACGGCCGAGGGGACCGCCGAACTCGCGGCGCAGGCTCCGGTCCAGCAGGCGAACGGCCTCTGCCCGGAAAAAAATGTCACCTGCACCAGCACCGCCGTTGAATCCTGCAGTCAAACCGCCTGCAGTCAAACCGCCGGCTGCCAAACCACCGGTCAAACCGCCTGTGCGAAAAACGCCGGCTGCCAGAACGCCGGCTGCCAACAAACCGGGGCCGGATGCCTGAGCGGCAAGAATGCAGGGTGCCAAAACGGCGCAGGCGGATGCGGGCACGGCCGGTCATGCCACTGCCGGCGGTGCTGCTTGCGCCGATTGTGTCCGTGGTTACATGATGATTGCGACGATTGCGACGATGATTGCCATCTTTGTTGCTGGGATCGCTGCCTGCTGACCTACTGCACCGGCCCCGGCGACTTTTATCCCCACTATCCCTACCCGCCCGTGTATCACGGATATTATTACTTCCGGCCGTACAATTTCACGCACGTCGCTCCGGATGCGGCGTTCGCGGAGCAAATCGGCGACGACCCCCGCGCGCCCTACAACGTGGCCTACGCGCGGACCTTCTTCCCGCCCGCTCCGATCATCGACTCTTCCAACGCGCTCCCAGTCGAAGGCTATCCGCTGCTCGAAGACCTGCTCGTGCCCAAGCCCGCCGTCGAAATCCCGGCCCCCTGAGCACGCGTGGAGAGAAATCCTTATCAGCCGGAACGCGATGGCGTCCGGTTGGCCCGGCAAACCGGGGCGAGCGCCCGGCGGCTGAGGAATGCGACAATCATTCCTTGAGTGATTCTTTCACTCGGCACAAAACCCATCCCAACAGAGCCGCTTTCATCCGGAAGCGGCTCTGCTTTATTAGGAACTCGGCCTCTGCCTCAAGCCATTTGGCGTTCTTTTTCCAGGATGGTCCGCGTCGTTTTCAGCACCGTGTCGGGGTTCAGCGAGATGCTGTCGATGCCTTGCTCCACCAGGAACTCCGCGAACTCGGGGTAGTCGCTGGGCGCCTGGCCGCAGATGCCGATCTTCCGGCCCTTGGCCTTGGCGGACTGGATGACCTGGGCGATCATCCGCGTCACGGCGGGGTTTCGCTCGTCGAACAGGTTTGCCACGATTTCCGAATCGCGATCCACGCCCAAAATCAATTGCGTCAGATCGTTCGAGCCGATGGAAAACCCGTCGAACACGTCGGCGAAGTCGTCGGCGAGAATCACGTTGCTCGGAATTTCGCACATCACGTAAACCTCCAAGCCGTTCTCGCCTTGCTTGAGGCCGTGCGATTCCATCTCGCTAAGCACCTTGCGGCCTTCTTCCACCGTCCGGCAGAAGGGAATCATCACTTTCAAGTTATTCAGCCCCATCTCGTCGCGGACCTTTTTGATGGCCCGGCATTCGAGGGCAAACCCCGCGCGGTAGCGGTCGTTGTAATACCTGGAGGCTCCGCGAAAGCCGAGCATGGGGTTTTCCTCGTGGGGTTCGTATTTCTCGCCGCCGACGAGTCCGGCGTATTCGTTGGTCTTAAAATCGCTCACGCGGAGAATCACGTCCCGCGGATAAAACGCCGCCGCCAGCATGCCGATGCCCTCGGCGAGCCGCTCGACGAAGAACTCCGCCTTGTCCTCGAAGCCCATCGTGATCTCATCGATTTTTTGTTTGGCCTGTGGATCTTCGAGTTTGTCGTATTCCAAGAGCGCCAAGGGGTGGACCTGGATGGAGTTCGTGACGATGAATTCCTCGCGGGCCAGGCCGAC
Source organism: uncultured Planctomycetaceae bacterium (assembly GCA_963815195.1). Taxonomy (GTDB): domain Bacteria; phylum Planctomycetota; class Planctomycetia; order Planctomycetales; family Planctomycetaceae; genus CAWAVN01. Next base: position 142,736 of record CAWFGE010000018.1, on the reverse strand, counting down.
CCCGTCTGAGGGAATAAACGACAGCCGAAACGCCTCTTCCGGGTTGGCGACGTTCATCATGATTTTGGTCTTCGGGCGGTTTTGGGTGTCGATTTCCATTTCGCGGTGGTCGTAATCCAAGAGACCCTCATACACGAACCCCGTATCGCCCTCGGCACACGAAACCGTCACTTCCTGGCCGGTCTGGAGATCCTCCGTGCCGGTCAGCGTGCCGACGATGGCGGGCAAGCCCAACTCCCGGCTGACGATCGCCGCGTGGCAGGTTCGGCCGCCGCGGTTGGTGACGATGGCCGCGGCTTTTTTCATGGTCGGCTCCCAATCGGGGTCGGTGCGGTCGGTGACGAGGACTTCGCCGGCCTGAAAGTCCCCCAGGTGGGCGGCGCTTTCAATCACCCGCACCTTCCCGCGACCGATGCGTTCGCCCACGGCCCGCCCTTCGGCCAGCACTTGGCTTTTGCTTTTCAATTCGAAGGTTTCCAGCCGATCCAACTTCTTTTGGGACTGCACGGTTTCCGGCCGGGCTTGGACGATGAACAGTTCGCCGGTCTTTCCGTCCTTGGCCCATTCCATGTCCATCGGCACGAGATGCCCGCGCTTGGCCGAGTAATGGTCTTCGATGTCCGAGGCCCATTTGGCGAGGGTGAGGATGTCGTCATCGCTCACACAAAACCGCTCGCGGTCGCCAGGCGGGACGGGGACGTTTTTGGTCATCCTCCCGCCGCCCAGATCGTAAACCAGTTTGAATTCCTTGTTGCCCATCCGCTTTTGCAAAATCGGCCGATGCCCGGTTTTGAGCGTGGGCTTGAAGACGTAAATCTCGTCGGGATTGACGGCCCCTTGCACCACGTTTTCGCCCAAGCCGTAGGCGGCATTGATGAGCACCGCATCGCGGAAGCCGGTCTCGGTGTCGATCGAGAACATCACGCCCGACGTGGCGAGATCAGACCGCACCATCCGCTGCACGCCGATCGAGAGGGCGATCTGGGCATGATCGAAGCCTCGATCGACGCGGTAGGAAATCGCGCGGTCGGTAAACAGCGACGCGAAACACCGCCGGCAAGTTTCCAGCACCGCCCGCTTGCCCTCGACATTGAGATACGTTTCCTGCTGCCCGGCAAAGCTGGCATCGGGCAGGTCTTCCGCGGTCGCGCTCGAGCGGACGGCCACGTCCACCGATCGGCCTTCGCCGAGTTGTTCGTAAGCCTTGGCGATCGCCTCCCGCAGATCCTGCGGGAACTCCGCGGCGACGATGGCGTCCCGCACCGCCCGGCCGCGCTCTTGGAGGTTGGCGATGTTCTCTGTGTCGAGACCCGCCAGGATGTCGGGAATCCGCCGGTCCAAGCCGGTCTCCTCGAGGAAATGCCGATACGCGGTTGCGGTCACGGCAAAGCCGTTGGGAATGCGGATGCCCTTCTCGGAAAGCTCCCGGTACATCTCGCCGAGCGAAGCGTTTTTGCCGCCCACGTCGGGCACATCATCGATGCCAATGTTCTCAAACCAGCGAATGAAATCCGTCATCGTCTCTCTCCGCAAAAGCCACGAAAAAAGCCCTCGGCACGGGGGGCGCCTGAGGGCTTCATTACCGGTGGGAGTTTGCCGGCCGTGGGCAAACCAACTCTTCGTGAGCCTACAAACCCGGGTGCCCGGCGTCAACGACCCCATCGAAATTGTCGCAAATTGAATCGAGCTTCACATGGGGGAATTTCTTTCGAGGCTGCGGGAAAATTCCGCGTCCCGCGTTGTGTTTGTGCCCTATGCTATTGGGAAAGCCTGCCGGCTTTGCGTCTCACGGACCTATTATTCGTCAGAATCGATACGGACGAACTCCCATGAGCAGCTCTCCCATTGCCGATGTTCCCGCCGCCGATGTTCCCGCTCCTGAAGGCTGCCCCAATTGCGGGTCGGTGGAACCCTGGGGCGTCTCGTCCTGGTGTCCGAGTTGCGGATATTACCCGGCCCTCGGCGGCACATCGCTCAAGTCCGCCGAAGATGCGAATGCCGAGGCCCAAGCGAATCGGGCCGCATGGGAATCCGCCGACGACGGGCCGACCAATTTGTGGGAAGCGATCCCGCCTTGGGCGTGGGGGGCGTTTGCGGGAGTGATTCTGGTGCTGTTGGTCAATCTCGGCTTGCGGTTTGTCTTGGAGAAGCCGTCCCATAGGACGCTGGCGACGCTGGTGGAGTTCTCCCTGGGATTCATCGTGGCGAGCATTGCCCACGGATCGGCGTATTTGTTCGCCGCCTGTCTCACCGACAAATTCGGTCCCTTCGATTTCTTTATGAAGCCTGTGGAAATCTGGAAGCCGACTTTTCACCGGCTGCCCGAAGGCGCGCGGCGGGTGTGCTTTATGATTTGGGGCACGGTCGCGATCTTCGCGGCGTTGTTCGTTGTCGGCGGATTCGAGTTTGACGCCCTGTTTGAAGATTGGGGAGTTGAAAAGCCCGAAGGCCCGAACGTGGTGCAGGAAATCGTCAAAAAGGCGAAGGAGAAAAAAACCGACGAGGAAGACACCGAAAAGGCGCGTCCAGGAGTTTGTGGGAGAAAACCCGCTCGATGTTCCGGACGCCCAAATCCTCGAGACGCGCTGCGTCATCATTGGATACACCCTCACCGAGAAGGGCGAGTTATCCACGGTGATCCTGGCGTCGGCTCCGCGCGGGCGGCTGGCCTACGTCGGCGTGCTTTCCCAGCCGGATGTGCCCGAAGAAAACCGCCCCGAGCTGCTCCAGGCACTCAAAGACTTGCCGGAACGCTCCGCCTGCTATCTCCCAAGCGGCGTGCCCTTCAAGCAGGCGGTTTGGGTGGATCCCCGCGTCCAATGCCTCGTCGAGCACAAATCCTGGACCACGCGGTACTCCCTCGAAAAACCGTCCTTCGTGAAACTCGTCTCGGCAGAAGACGACGCCAAAGAAGCGGAAAAGGCGAAGAAGAAGGACAAAGCAAAGGCCAAGGAAACCAGCAATTGACGGCTTGACCGGTTATCCATTTCATTGATTCAGCAGCACCGCGGTCGCCGCGATAATCGCCGCGAGCAAGAGGCCCAAGAAGATTTTTTGCTTGTCCAGTTTGAGAGTCATCTCCGGCAGTCGGATGGTGACTTCTTTTTTCGGCGGCGGGAGTTGGGACGCCACGCCGCTGACTTCGCTGAGATAGGCGCCCAGAGCTTTCTCCAACTCGCCGGCCGTCGCGTAGCGATCTTGCGGGCGGTAGGCCAGGCAGTGGTCGCAAATGGATTGAAGGGCCGGGGGAATGTCCTGCGGGAGCGTGTCAAAGGAATCGGGATGGCCGGGATGCGAACCGGTCAGCGCGGCGTGCAGCACGCCCCCCAAACCGTAAATGTCCGCCGACGGCCCGACTTCCCACCGCCGGCCCGCGGATTGCTCTGGAGCCATGTAACCGGGCGTTCCCAAGGCCTGGCCGACCTGCGTGAGTTGGCTGGCTATGATGGGCGTGTTCGTGCGGCTGATGATTTTAGCAATGCCGAAGTCGGTCAGCCGGGGCCTGCCGTCTTTTCCCAGGATGACGTTGCCGGGTTTGATGTCGCGGTGGATGACGTTTTGTTCGTGGGCATGGGCCACGGCCGCCGCGAGCGAGTGCACGAGTTTCGCGGCCTCCATCGGTTCCAGCGGGCCGCGGGCCAGCCGTTGATGCAGCGATTCGCCTTCCACATACGCCATCGCGATGTAATGCCAGCCGGCAAACTCGCCGAACTCGTGGCAGGTGACGATATTTGGATGATCCAGTCGGGCGGCGGCTTTGGCTTCCCGCACGAAGCGTTCGACCTCGCGTTCGGCCTGGGCCGTTTTGCCTTTGAGCGTCTTGAGCGCCACAATCCGGTCCAGCCGGAGATGATGGGCCTTATACACCGTGCCCATCCCGCCGGCCCCCACTTTTTCCAAAAGCTCGTAATCGCCAAACAGCCGCGGCGGCGGTTCGGATTCGGCGGGCGGCCGGTCGTCGTCGTCATCCTCTTCAACGTCCGCGGCCGACGTTGAGGCCGAAATGGAGCCCGGTTCTGTCTCCGGGGGATAGCCGGTCGTGCTTTCCAAATCTCGGAGGATGGAAAACTCCCGCTCGTCCGGCACCCACGTCTTTTCGGGATCGATCGGCAAGCCGGCGACCGTTTCGTCGGGAACCCAGGTCTTGTCGGGATCTTGCGGCAAGCCGGGGAACGCCTCCTCCGGTGGAAGGCGAATCTCATCGGACTCTGGCTTGTCGGAAGACATGGTTCACATTCATTTTAGGGTCAAAACGCGGCCGTGCTGATCGGGGCGAAAATCCGAAATCCGAATCTCGAAATCCGAAACAAATTCCAATGACCGAATTTCCAATATCCAAAACCTAGGCGAGGGTTGTGATTTTTATCAGAGCGATTTGTTTGGGACATTCTGATTTTGAATTTGCTTCGGATTTCGCGCTTCGGATTTGAACCAGAAATCGCAGAAGATTTCGCACGCGGAATTAACTGATGAGGTTCCCTAGCCGGGCGCTTCCCAGCGCAGCGGAAACAAAGGCGGTCCCACCGCCAGGCGTTGGCCTTCCCGGGCGCCGAAGGTGATCGGCACGTCGGCCAACTTATTATCGCGGACCAGATCTTTGACCCGGATCCGCGCTTCGGAAATCAACTGCATCACATCCTCGTCCGAGCTTTGCGGATCGTGATGGCAAAGGGCCAGCATCTTCGGATTCGTCTGCCGGGCCAAATCCACCACCGTCGAAAGCGAATTGTGGCCCCAGCCCACTTTGGTCTGGTATTGCTCGTCGGTGTATTGGCAATCCACCGCCAGAATGTGCGCTCCTTCGAGAAATTCGATCAGATCCGGATGATATTGCCGCGGCGCCGACGGGTTGGCTTGGATCTCCCCGGCATTTTGGGCCACCTGATCGAACTCCGAATCGGTCGCGAACACGAAAATCGAATTCTCCGCCTCCAGGCGATACCCGATGCACCCGCCGGGATGCGGCAGACCGAAGGTCTTCACGCGAATCGGTCCGATCATAAACTCGGACGGCACGGAATGAAAGTTCATCCGGGCCTGCATCGCCGTCAGCGGCACGGGGAAATACGCGCCCTGCATCTGTCCGCTGAGGATGTCTTCGAGGCTCGCGTCCTCCGGGGTGTTCCCGAAGATGTCGAACGTGTTATTCGGCATATAGGCCGAGGTAAAAAACGGAAAGCCCTGCAGGTGGTCCCAATGATAATGCGTAAAGAGCAGGGTCGCGTGGACGGGCGATTTGCCGAACTCTTCCAGCCAACTCAGGCTCAATTCGCGAATCCCGCTGCCTGCGTCGATGACGACGATCGTGTCGCCGTAGCGGACTTCCACGCAAGTGGTGTTCCCGCCGAATTTCGCGGTTCGCCTTCCCGGCGTGGGGATGGAACCGCGCGTGCCCCAGAATCGGACCGACATGACCGCCATGAATTACTCCGATACCAAGGGCGTCTCGAGCAACACATCAAACCAGAACGCCAACTTCCCCATCTGCACCAGGTCTCCCGATTTGAGGAGGCTAAACAGGACCGGCACATCATCCACATGCGTGCCGTTGCTGCTGCCCAGATCCTCCACATAGAACTCCCCGTTGCGGCGCGTCAACCGGGCGTGCTTCCGCGACACGCTATGATCATTCAACACCAAATCGGCGTCGGCGTCTCGGCCGATGATGGTCTCGGCCTTTTCAATCCGAAACGGGCGAAGTCGTTGCGGCAGCGAGGCGGGCGACGTAATCAGCGTCAACAGACCCACCCGCTTCAATTCCGGCCGGGAATGGGTCAGCGTGGATGTTTGATCCACCCGCGTGGGAAAAGGCAGCATCACATGTTTTTCGCTCATTCCCGCCTCGTCGTGCCAAATCTACGGAAAACAAACCAGAACGTCCTATCCCGCCAAAAACGCCGTTCCTTCCAAGTGTATCCTCCACAAGAAAATATGTTAACACCTTTCCCAGGACGCAGAAACCTTCTTCTTCCCGAATCGCAGCCGATTCCACAGACTCCCCAGCCGTCCGGCTTCTCCAGTTTGGCGGCCGCGGTCTGTGGCCTCGGACGGCTCGACTTGCCAAAACCGAAAACCGAAACCCCACGAAGGGTTCCCGCCGCTGCGGATTCCGTTAGAATTCCCCCGATTTCAAGCGTGATCTTAAGCACCGATGGGAAGAGGGCTCTTCCGGCGAATCGGGGGGTAGACGTGGATGATCTTTTTGTGTGATGATCTTTGGGGAGGTGAAAGAGCACAGAAGATATTCTTTCACACCGTCGTCGTTGCCCCCCTCATTCGCCCGAAGAACCCTAAAGAGCCTCTGCCGTGAAACCGATTTATCTCGACAACAACGCAACCACCCGGCCTTGGCCCGACGTGGTGGAAACGATGAGCCGGCACATGACCGACAGCTTCGCCAATCCCGGCAGCCGGCATTCTTTGGGCCGCAAAGCCCGCCGGGTCCTGGAAGACGCCCGCGAATCGATGGCGGAAATCCTGGGCGCGGGCCCCAAGGAAATTGTGTTCACCAGCGGCGGAACGGAATCGACGAACTCCGCCGTCTTCGGCCTCACCGGCGGCGATCCGGGCAAAATCGCCCTCACCCAGGGCGAACACCCCGCCACGCTCGAATGCTGCCATTGGCTCGAAAAACACCGCGGTTGGAAGCAGATCGTGCTCAAGGTCAACCCCGAAGGCCGGTTGCTTACCAACCAGTTCGAAAACCTTTCGTGGAACGAGCTGCGATTGGTGACCGTCATCCTGGCTCACAACGAGACCGGCGTGATCCAGGATCTGGCGCCGCTCGCCGAGCGCTGCCGGAAACACCACGTGCCGCTGCACGTCGATGCCGTGCAGGCCGTCGGCAAGATCCCCGTCAACTTTCGCGAGTTGGGCGCGACCGCGCTGAGCCTGGCGCGCACAGAGTTCCACGGCCCGCGCGGGATCGGAGCGCTTTTGCTCACGGAAGGCGTGGAACTCTCGCCTTGGCTGTTCGGCGGGCATCAAGAGCAGGGCCGGCGGCCGGGCACCGAATGTGTGGCCTTAATCGCAGGCATGGCGAAAGCCTTGGAGCTTTGGCACGCCGATGCGGAACACCGCACCGCCCGCGTCGGGGCCCTCCGGGACCGGTTGCAAAAGGGCCTTGAAGAAAACTGCCCGCCGGTGGAAGTCAACGGCTCCCAGGAGCACCGCCTGCCCAACACCCTCAATATCTCCTTCCCCGGCCTCGACGGCGAAGCCCTCTTGGTCGCCTTGGACCTGGAAGGCGTCGCCTGCTCGCTCGGCAGCACCTGCGCCAGCGGATCGATGGAACCCGCCCCGGCGCTCGTGGCGATGGGCGTGGGCGAAGACCGCTCCCGCTCCGCCGTCCGCTTCAGCGCCGCCTTCGACAACACCGAGGATGAAATCACCGAAGCCGTTAGCCGCATCACCACGGTCGTCAATCGCCTCAGAGCGTCAACCGCGGGATGATCTCGCGAGCGTTCCCGGGGTTTAGTTGGTTTTCGGAATCTTCGGGTCGGATTTCAACGGGAGTTCCACGCGGCGGCCGGTCCAGGAGGATTTGTAGATCGCAAGGATGATCTCCACGCTCTTGCGGCCTTCGTAGCCGTCGACCAATGGCTTTTCGCCTTTGTCCAGGGCTTTCAAAAAATCCTTGAACTGCAGCATATGGCCGGTGAAGTCGATCGCCTTCGGGTCGGCCGCTCCGCCGGTGCCGGCTTTGGTGGAATACTTCTCGCGGACCTCGGCGTCGCGTTTGATTTCCTTGGCAAAGGACCAGAGCTTGATGTTGTCCTGCTCGACGATGGCCGAGCCAGAGGTGCCGTGGATTTCCGTCCGTTTCAAGAGGCCCGGAAAGGCGCTCGTCGTGGCTTCCAACACGCCCAAGGCGCCGCTTTTGAACCGGACGCACGCGGCTCCGACGTCTTCGACTTCGATTCGCTCGTGGGCGAGCGTCCCGGTGACGCCCGCAACCTCGGCCACATCGCCCATGAACCAATACAACAGATCGACGTTGTGGATCGCCTGGTTCATGTAGGCCCCGCCGCCGTCGAGCTTCCAGGTCCCGCGCCAGCCGCCGCTGTCGTAATATTCCTGGCTTCGCCACCATTTGACGTAGGTGTCGCCCAGGGTCAGTTTGCCGAAGCGGCCTTTCTGGATGGCGTTTTTGAGTTCGATGTTCGCCGGGCTGAACCGCGAAGGCATGATCGTGCCGAGCTGCACTTTGTTGTCTTCGCAGGCTTTGATGACCCGATCGCAGCGCTTGAGCGTGATTTCCAAAGGCTTTTCGACGATCACGTGCTTGCCGGCTTTCGCCGCCGCGACCGCGGGGTCCATGTGGGCTCCGCTAGGCGTGCAGATAGTGACGACGTCCACCTCGGGGTTGGCGAGCATCTCGTCCAGGTTGTGATACCCCGCGCAGCCTTGTTCTGAGGCGTAGCGGTCCACCGCCTGCGGGATCATGTCGAAGCAGCCCACCAGTTTCGCATTGCGGATGTTCTCGATCGCCTTGGCGTGAAAATTCGCGATCATCCCGCAGCCGACAATTCCAAAGCCCGTTGCCATGTTGTTCCTCAATGATGAGAGGGAGATGGGGAGTATTCACAACTCCCGCCGCGCTCCGCGGTCTTTCTCCCTCGACTGAAAGGCGACCTGTTTTTCGTCCTGCAAAGACCGGAAGTCCCGGAAGGATGCAACTATAACGCCGAGGCACGCCGATTTGCAAACGCTGGTTGACCGTGAAATGGGAACGAACTTTTCGCTCAAGTGGAAAAGCGTCCGCGTCGTCGCGGCGGCATCTTGCCGCCGTGGGTCGAACGCAACTCGTCGCGGCGGCATCTTGCCGCCGTGGGTCGAACTCGGCAGTTGAAACCGAAGATCTCAAACAGAAACTCGAAAGCGGAGGGGCTGGCTGGGGCGCAAAGGAATGTTCCAAGAAAAAAGGAGATTTGAGGCCTGGGGCGGTGTGAGAGTTTTCTCGCCCGGACACAGCCCCAGCATTCGCAATTCCAACCTCATTCCAAGCGGGATTTGCGCCCAGCCACCCAAAGGCCTACAGTTTGAGAAAAGATGCAATCTCCCCAAACCCATTTTCGCCCTAAGAGGGTTGACGGTCGGGGCCGCGTTCTGAGAGATTAACGGGCAGACCGGCAACCGCCGGTCGAGCAAACGGCCCCATTTTTTGAAAGGACGGAGATGAAGCAAGATCCTGTGAATCGTCGAGATTTCCATAAGCTGACGATGGCCGCGATGGGCGGCATGATGGCCGGTTCCGTGATCGGCTGCGCGGGCAAAAAGACCGAGAAAAGCGATGCCAAGTCGAACGAAGAAGGAGCCGGCAACGAGAAGCCCGGCGGCGGGAGCGAAGTCGCCGAAGTCGGTTGGGCAGGGTTGCACGTGTGCCGGGGTTTGAATGCCTGCAAAGGCAAAGGCAAAACCGGCAAGAACGCGTGCGCCGGTCAAGGCGAATGCGCTTCGCCAAAAGTCAAACATGCCTGCAACGGTCAAAACGCCTGTAAGAACCAAGGCGGCTGCGGCGACACGGCGGGCTCCAACGCCTGCAAAGGCAAGGGCGGATGCAGTGTGCCGTTGATGGAAGACGCCTGGAAAACGGCCTACAAAAAATTCAAGGCTGACATGGAAAAAGCCGGCAAAGCCGACATGCTCCCCAAAGAACCGCCCGGGCCTCCCAAAACGGAAGCCTCATAAATCGGCGTTCTGCTCGCGAAGCGGGGCTAGCGCGCTGCGGCTAATGAGAAATGATCCGCCGGAATGCGCTAGCATCCGGTTCTGCTCGTGAACCGGGGCGGACCACCCTGCGGGCGGTGCCCCCCTGCGGCTAATCACTTTAAAATCTCATGCAAAAACGTCTCGGTTATCCCAATCTCGGTTTCGGCCTCGGCTTGCGGTCGGTGCATTATCCGTACATTCTCGACCACTGGCCGGAGGTGGATTGGTTCGAGATCATCTCCGAAAACTATATGGATTCCCAAGGCCGGCCGCGGTATGTGCTCGACCGGATCGCGGAGCGGTATCCGATTGTGATGCACGGCGTCTCGCTGTCCATCGGCAGCACGGATGCCCTGGACCGCGACTATCTCCAGAAGCTCAAACGCCTCGCCGATGCGCTTCCCGCGGCGTGGGTTTCGGACCATGTGTGCTGGACGGGAGTCGCGGGCCGAAATGCGCACGACCTGTTGCCCATCCCCTTTAACGAGGACACCCTCGCGCATGTGGTCCGGCGGATCAAGACCGTGCAAGAGGTTTTGGAGAGGCCGCTGGTTCTGGAGAACCCCAGCAGCTATCTCACCTTCGCCCAATCCACGATGAGCGAGTGGGAGTTCCTTACCCGCATGACCGAGGAATCGGGCTGCGGATTGCTCTTGGATGTGAATAATGTTTACGTCTCCAGCGTGAACCACGATCTGGATCCGCGGGAGTATCTCGAGGAACTGCCTCACGACCGGGTCGTGCAGTTCCACCTGGCGGGACACACAAACTGCGGGACGCACATCATCGATACGCACGACGGGCACGTGATTGATCCGGTGTGGGAGTTGTATCGGCTGGCCCATGAACTGACGGGCGGCGTTTCCACGCTGCTCGAATGGGACGCGAAGATCCCGGAGTTTCCGATCCTGCACGCCGAGGTGCTCAAAGCCCGCCAGCACATTTCCCGCGATCTGAAAGAACGGCCGCCCTCCTCAACGAGTTCATCGGACGAAGCGGACGACAAAGCCCGCACCGTGCCGCACCCGGCGACTTATGTTGTCGCGGAAGTGGAATAGACCCATGCCCACCGACCCGCTCCAACTTCAACAGATCGAGCGCTGGATGCAATCGGTGATTTCGCATCCCGATGGCGCAGCGGCGGGCGTGATGTCCGAAGCCGCCCAACAGCAGATTCCCATCTCGCCGGCTGACGTGGATCGAGTCGTCACGCGATCCAAATCGTTGACGAGTTTGGAGCGTCTGCAAATCTACGGCAACGCGTATTACGCGCGGCTGGTGGAGTGCCTGCGGGATGAGTTTCCCGCCGTGGCGGCGGCGGTGGGAGCGGAGGCATTCGACGCCTTTGCGATGGGCTATTTGCAGAGCTACCCTTCGCAGAGTTACACCCTCGCGCGGTTGGGGGCGAATTTTCCGCGGTTTCTCGCCGAGACGCAGCCGGACTCCGCGGACCAAGCGGCCGCGTGGGGGAACTTTCTCGTGGACCTGGCGACGCTCGAACGGATCTACAGCGAAGTCTTCGACGGCCCGGGCTCCGAAGGGCAATCGCCGTTGGCACCCGCCGATCTCGAAGGCATTCCTCCGGAGGCGTGGCCGGAGGTAAAACTCATCCCCGTGCCTTCGCTGCGGTTGGAGGCGTTTCGCTTTCCGGTCCACGAATATATCACTGCGGTCCGCCACGAGGATTCCGCGACCATTCCCGCCCCGGCGGCGACGTGCCTGGCCATTGTCCGCCGGGATTTCATCGTCCGCCGGGTTCCGCTGTCGCGGGTGCAGTTTGACCTGCTTTCGCAATTGCTCGTGGGGCAGCCGCTGGGAGGCGCGATTGCCTTGGCTCTGGAAAACGCGGACACGGATTTCGAGGACCTGGCCGGGCAGCTGCAAGCGTGGTTTCACGACTGGACCGCGTGGCAGTTCTTCGCCCGCGTGGAGTTGCCGACGGAAACCCATTGAGAGGCGGAACGATGCAAAAGTTTTTGGCGGCCGGCGTGGGGATTTTGGCGTGGGCGGCGATTCTCAACAATCTCGCCTTGGCCCAACGGCAAATGGAATACCTGGATCGCGGGCTGGTGGCCGTTCGGCCGGACGAACAGACCGTGTTCCTCAGCTGGCGGTTGTTGGGGACGGATCCCGAACACACGGCGTTCCATGTTTACCGCACCGCCGGAGACGGCGAGCCGCAGAAACTCACCGCAGAACCCCTCACCGAGGCCACTTGTTATGTGGACCAGAATCTCAACAACCGCCAGGCCCTGACATATTTCCTTCGCGCGGTTCATCAAGGCCAGGAGGGCGCGGCGAGCCGGGCGGTCGAATTGCCCGCGGGCGCCGCGGCTCGGCCTTATCTTTCGATTCCGCTCAAGACGCCGGAGGGTTATTCGCCCAACGATGCCTCCGTGGGCGATTTGGACGGCGACGGCCGATACGAAATTGTGCTGCATCAAGTCGGACGCGGCCGGGACAACTCGCAAAGCGGGTTCACAAGCGAGCCGATCCTGGAAGCCTACAAGTTGGACGGGACGTTTCTGTGGCGGATTAACCTGGGCAAAAACATCCGCGAAGGGGCCCATTACACGCAGTTCATGGTTTACGATCTGGACGGCGACGGCCGGGCCGAGGTCGCGTGCAAAACGGCCGACGGCACGGTGGACGGAACCGGCCAGGTCATCGGCGACGCTGAGGCGGACCATCGCAGCCGCGAGCAGCGCACGCAGGGAAAAATCCTCGCCGGCCCGGAGTTCCTGACGATCTTCGACGGCCGCACGGGGAAAGCGCTCAAGACGGTGGACTACATTCCGCCGCGGGGCGACATCCGCGGCTGGGGCGACGATTATGGGAACCGCGTGGATCGCTTTCTGGCCTGTATCGCATATCTTGACGGCCGGCGTCCGAGTCTGGTGATGTGCCGGGGCTATTATACGCGGACCGTGCTCGCCGCCTGGGATTGGCGAGACGGCGAACTCACTCGGCGTTGGACGTTCGACAGCGACGCCGGCCCCGAGACGAACCGGGCCTACCGCGGGCAAGGCAATCACAATTTGAGCGTGGGCGATGTGGACGGCGACGGCAAGGATGAGATTCTCTACGGCTCGTGTGTGATCGACGACGACGGCACGGGGCTCTATTCCACGGGCTTCGGGCACGGCGATGCGATGCACTTCAGCGACATCGACCCCAAGCGGCCCGGGCTCGAAATCTTCAAAGCCAACGGCGACCGAGCCAATCCCGCCGGCATCGAACTTCGCGACGCCCGCACCGGGAAGCAACTGTTTGCCCGCCGATCGACGGGCCGCGTCGGCGTGGGGCGGGCGTGTGCGTTGGACATCGATCCGCGGTTTCCCGGCTTGGAAATGTGGGGTAAAGGCCAAGGCGTCGAAGGATTGTTTTCCGCTCGAGGAGAACAGATCCCCGGCCGCGAGCCGCGAACCTGCAACATGGGCATCTGGTGGGACGGCGATCTGCTTCGGGAACTGTTGGACGGCGTGCGCGTCATGAAGTGGGATTATCAAGCCGGCACCGAGCGGCCTCTCTTCGACGGGCGGGAGTTGGGCTGCGTGTCCAACAACGGCTCGAAATCGAATCCTTGTCTGTGTGCCGACGTTCTCGGCGACTGGCGGGAAGAATTGATCGCCCGCACCGAGGATGGCAAGGAACTCAGAATCTTCACCACAACGATCCCCACCCGGCACCGCTTCCCCACGCTGATGCACGATCCCATCTACCGGTTGGGCGTCGCCTGGCAGAATGTGAGTTACAATCAGCCCGCGCATCCGGGGTTTTATCTGGGCCCCGACATGCCCGCGCCGCCGCGGCCTAAGATCACAATCGCAACGCCTGCAAACGTCAGCCGCTGACGACCTGCAGAACGGGTGGAGCAATTCACGGTGATGGACGGCCCCGTGGAGGCATCGCACCTCCATCTCCGGTCTGACGAACCGGAATCCTACTCATTAGACGAACGGGGCAGATTTATTTCACCATGAAGTAAGGGCGCCGGCAAGCGGTCCCATGATCTGCGACGCCGTTGCTTTGGGGCACGCGAGAATTTTCCCTTTTTGCCGGACTTGCGGTTGCCCCTGGGGGTCTCCAGACTGTTAAACTTAACAGATCATGCCATATTTAACGCAAGCTGCTTGAGGAGAGACACCACGATGCAAACGCGACGTTTCTGGGGGCCGGCGGTGTGCGGCCTGTTGGTTTTGGCCGCCGGACCCGCCGGAGTTTGGGCACAAAACCCGAAAACCGCCATCACCGATTTGAAGAAGGTCGATGCCGATTTTGCCGATCAGGGCGAATACAGCGGCGAAATTATCGAGAACGCCCCGGCGGGCTGGCACGCGAAAAAGTTCGGATTGCAGGTCGTCGCCCAAGGCGGCGGAGAGTTTATTGGGGTGCTCTACCCCGGCGGCTTGCCCGGCTCCGGTTGGGATCGCAAAACTCGCTTCGCCTTGGCGGGAGCGCGCTCCGCCGAAGGCGTCGAACTCGCCGGCGGGCAGGTTCGCGTGATCGTCAAAGATGGAGAGGCCCGGCTGGCGTCCGCCCAAAAGCAGATCGTCGGGCAGTTGGAGAAAGTCCACCGTCAAAGTCCCACGCTCGGCGAAAAGCCGCCCGCGAATGCCGAGGTGATCTTCGACGGCAAGGAGACGAAATACCTCAAAGGAGCCCGCATCACGGACGACGGCCTCTTGCAGGAAGGCGTGGACCTCACCAAGCTCGCCCGGGATTTTCAGTTGCATCTGGAGTTTCGCCTGCCGTACATGCCTTACGCGCGGGGCCAAGGCCGGGCCAACAGCGGGGTCTATTTGCATCGGCGGTACGAAGTGCAGATTCTCGATTCCTTCGGCTTGGAAGGCGCATTCAACGAAGCCGGTTCGCTGTACCGCGAGCACAAGCCGCTGTTGAACATGTGCCTGCCGCCGCTCCAGTGGCAGACTTACGACATCGCCTTCACCGCGCCGCGGTTCGACAAAGAGCGGAATAAAATCAAGAACGCCCGCCTCACCGTGCTCCTAAACGGCGTCGCGGTGCAGAAGGATCAGGAACTCAAGACGCCCACCGGCGGCGGCAAACGCGTGGGCGAAGGGCCGAACCCGCTGCCCATCAATCTGCAAAACCACGGCAACCCCGTGCGGTTCCGCAATATCTGGATGGTCGATTTCACGAAACCCACGCAAGAAAACACGTCTGAAGAACCCTCCCTCGCCAAGACGAAAACATCCGCCGACGACAAGTCGCAGGCATCCGCCAAACCGGCGCCGATTTTGCCCGGGGCGGTTCTCGCGCCCGGTCCTTATTCCGCCGGGACGGACAACGCATTTCCCGGCGGGATGGTGCCGGCGGGCGTCGTTCCGTATTATGTCCCCGGTTACTACGCCACTCCCTTGCCGGCCCCCGTGGTTTGGGGTTGGTGATCGATCCGCGGAGTTCGGCGATTCTTTTTTGGGAGCCATCAAAAGGGCTGACGCGGGCACCGGCCGGAGGGTGGTCTGCTCGCCAATTCAGTTGGAGACCCATGCGACGACAGGATCGAGAAGCCGCCCTCGGCCATTTGCAAGACGCGGATCCGGTGATGCGGGGTTTGATTGTCCGCGTGGGGGCGTTTACGCTGCGCCCGAACGCGGACCGCTTTGGGATGCTGGTCCGCTCGATTCTCTCGCAGCAGGTTTCCACCAAAGCCGCTGCGGCCATCCGCCGGCGGTTGGAGGAACTGCTCGGGCCCGAGGGCATCTCGGCGGAGAGCCTGTCCCGGAGAACAGCCGAGGAGTTGCGGTCCGCGGGACTCTCCGGCCAGAAGGCGGGCTATCTGCTCGATCTGTCGGCGCACGTGCTCGACGAGCGGCTCACGCTCAACACGATCGGCCGCAAGTCGGACGCCGAGATCATCGCAGAGCTCACGGCGGTAAAGGGCATCGGCGAATGGACCGCGCAGATGTTTCTGATTTTCGCGCTCGGCCGGCCCGACGTGTTCCCGCACGCCGACTTCGGCCTGCGGTCGGCCCTCAAGATTCTCTACGATTTAGAAGACCTGCCCGACAAAACCACGGCGTTCCGGCTGGCGGAACCCTGGCGGCCTTATGCAAGCGTCGCCACGTGGTATTGCTGGCGATTGCACGAACTGCCCGCGGAGGACATGCAAGAAATCACGCAGGGAAGATAATTCCGACGCGTTCGGAGGGGGGAGATTGTTTTGGAGCCGCGCCCGTTTCGCTTGTTGAAGAATTTGGGCCGCAGCCGGCAGATTGCGACCGTGCTGTTGATGCACGGGTTCGGCGACGTCATCGAGCGCTTGCACCTCGCGCCTTACGTGCAATGGGGCAAGCGGATCTTGTTCTGGCGGAAGATGGATGAAGCCGCCCCCCGCCACAGCCGGGCCGAGCGGATCCGCCTCGCGCTCGAAAGCCTGGGGGCGACCTACATCAAGTTCGGCCAGGTGATGAGCACCCGCCCGGACGTGTTGCCGGCGGATGTCATTTCCGAACTCTCGAAGCTGCAGGAATCGGTGCCGGCCTTTCCGTCGGATGTCTCGATGCAGGTTTTGCTCGATGAGTTCGGGGCGAGCGCGACGGAGCTGTTTCAGGAGTTCGACCCCATCCCCATCGCCGCCGGTTCGCTGGCCCAGGTGCATCAGGCGGTGCATCACGACGGCACCCGGGTCGCGGTAAAGATCCGCCGGCCCAACGTCATCCGCGACGTGGAAACCGATATCGCGCTGATGACGGATCTCGCCTTGCTCTTCGAGCGGCACATTCCCGAAGCCCAGACCTTCGACCCGGTCGGGCTGGTGAATCAATTTGCGCGGACGATTCGGCGGGAGATGAATTTCCTCCGCGAATGCCGGACGATCAACGAGTTCGCGCGGATGTTCCGGGACGACGCCACGCTCGTCGTCCCCACGGTTTACGAAGACCTGACCACCGAAGCGGTGCTGACGATGGGCTTCGTGTGCGGCTGCCGGATCGACGACAAAGCCGCCCTCGAGGAGATGGGCCTCGCCACGCGGCCGCTCGCCGCCAACGGGGCGAAAATCTTTATGAAGCAGGCGTTCGAGCTGGGCGTGTTTCACGGCGATCCGCATCCCGGCAACATCCGCATCCTGCGGGACGGGACGATCTGCCTGCTCGATTACGGCATGGTCGGGACGCTGGACGAGGACATGCGCGAGACCCTCGTCGATCTGATCCTCGCCATCCACCACCGCGACGTGAACCTGGCCGTGGATACGATGCTCGTCCTCGGCGAGGCCTGGAGGCCCGTCGATCTGCCCGTGCTCCGCGCGGACCTGCGGGATTTTATCGAGAACTACTACGGCATGCCGCTCGATCGCGTGAAAGTCGGGCGAATGCTCTCGGACTTCGTGAGCATGGTCGCCCATCACGGCATCCGCTTTCCCAGCGATTTGATGCTCTTGGTCCGGGCCATCGTCACTTTGGAAGGCGTGGGCCGCGACCTCGATCCGGAATTCAACCTCGCCGAGCACCTGGCCCCGTTCATCGAGAACGTCGTGCGCGAGCGGTACAATCCGCAGCGGCTCATCCACCGCATCTACGCCGAGGCCCGCACCTTCGCACGCCTGCTCCACGACACCCCGCTGCAAATCGCCCGCACGATCGAAAAGCTCAGCGACGACGAATTTCGCATCCAGTTCGAACACCGCGGGGTCGAGAACCTGATGACCGAAATCGACCGCTCGAGCAACCGCCTCGTCATCGGCATGGTCCTCGCCTCGCTGATCGTCGCCTCGGCCCTCGTCATCTCCGGCGGCGCGACCCTGACCCTGTGGATCAGCGTCCCCGTGTTTACGGTGTCCAGTCTCCTCGGCGTCTGGCTGATCTACGGCATCTTCCGCAGCGGCCGGTTGTGATTTCTGCACACACTGCGATCAGCGTCCGTAGCGGAGGGGTGGCTGGGGCGCAAAAAATGGCCCGAGCAAAAACCGCGATTTGAGTGCTGGGGCCGTGTGACCTTTTTATTGTTCGTCCACAGCCCCAGCATTCGCAATTCAAACTTGATTCAAAGGGGAAATTGCGCCCCAGCCACCCAACCGTCTATAACTCACCGAACTCGATTCGATGGTGCTCGACGTCCTCTATCGCTTTCTCGAGTCGAATTAGAAGCGAACGATTCGACATCGGCGGATCACTCATTCATCGCGCGGGGGGCGGAGCATGAGGGTGTTGGTGGCTTCTTCGGGGGATTTTTCCTCGAAGAGCACGCGGTAGACTTCCTGCGTGATGGGCATGTCGATCGCCATTTTCTCGGCGAGTTCGTAAACGCTGCTGGTCGTGGTCACGCCCTCGGCGACGCCGCGCATCGAATTGAGAATGTCGTTGAGGTTTTCGCCTTGGCCCAACCGTTCGCCGACCATGCGGTTTCGGCTGTAGCGGCTGGTGCAGGTCGTGATCAAATCCCCCATGCCCGCGAGGCCGGAGAACGTCAACGGCTCGGCTCCCAGGGATTCGCCGAAGCGGGTGATCTCGACCAGCCCCCGCGTGACCAGGGCGGACTTGGCGTTGTCGCCGTATTTGAGGCCGTCGGAGATGCCCGCGGCGATGGCGATGATGTTCTTGAGCGCCCCGGCGAGTTCGACGCCGATGATGTCCTGGTTCGTGTAAACGCGGAAGCGGTCGGTCGTAAACATCTCCTGCACGGTCTTGGCCAAGGCGACATCGCCGCTGGCGGCGACCACGCTCGCGGGAAGCCGGCGGGAGATTTCCTCGGCATGGCTCGGGCCCCCCAATGCGACGACCGCCCGGCTGCCCAGGACGTCTTCGATGATTTCGCTGGGCCGCATGAAGGTTTGGTTTTCGAGGCCTTTGATCACGCTGACGACCGGCCGGTCGCCTTTGAGGCTCGGTGCCAACTGCATCAAAGCCGACCGCAGATATTTCGTGGGGATCGCGGCGATCAGAAACTCCGCCCCCTCGATGGCCTGGTCGATGTCCCCGGTGACTTCCAGCGATTCGGGCAGCGGGACGCCGGGCAAGAGCCGGCGGTTTTCCCGGTCGCGGGAGATTTCCTCGGCATAGGCGGGGTTGCGGGTCCACATGGCCACGCGCTGTTCGGGATTCTCGCTGAGCAGAATCGCACAGGCGGTGGCCATCGCCCCGTTACCCAAAATAGTGATTTTGGTGGACATCGGGATTCGATCGTGGGAGACGGTTTAAGAAGCGACAGAATCGGACCGGCAAAACCCCCGAGCGGCTGTGTTCGGAATTTCCCTGAGAAATCCGCTTTTTTTCGGAAACCCCGCAGTTTGACCGGGGAATTTATTTGCCCGTACAGGTTTCGGAGATTAGGTTTCTTCAGAATTTCCTTTCCCTTTTGGAGTAGTCTAATGAATCAGACTCTAGAGCAGAAGCCTGCCCCGTTTGTGGATCGCCGAACGAGCGAACCGGGCAAGCGGCCGGACGGACCCGAACGGCGTCAATTCCAAAACTCGCACGATTCGGAACGCCCGGAAGTGGCCGAATTGGCCCAGGCGGTCGATTGCTACAAGCTCCAGCACCGCCGGCGATTCATCACCTATGCCGAGTTGTACCGGGTCATCGAGGACCTCGGATACCATAAATAAACGTCCCGCATCTTGTTGGATCCGCCTTTTGCTCGTTCCGATGTTTTCCCTTTTTTGGAAAGAAGGGAAGAAAGGGAGTTTGGGGGAAGGGGAGAGAACGAGAAACCAGCGGGTTTGAGAAATGGGGACAGGCACCGTTTCCGTAGGGAAATAGTGCCTGTCCCCATTTTGTGCGCGGCGGAAAAATCTTTGAAAACGGTGGAAATGCGGAACATTTCCTCAAGAGTTGGTCTTGACGGATTTCGGGAGTTGTGGAGAATCCCGCCACCTCTCACTCATCGACCGATCCGGTCGGTTTTAACGCCTTTCAACTCCATCTCTCCTTTCCGCAATAGGCTGTGCCGTGAACGCAACCTTTCTCTGTCTCGTCAGCGCGCTGACTGCCCCGCCGGCGGATCCCGCGATTCCCAGCGTGTCTTCCCCTTCACCGCGGTTCGAGCGCGTGGTTCGGGCGCAAAGTCCCGATCCGTTCTACCAATCGATGCCGGTTTATGCCCAAGGCCCGACCTTGGGCGGCCCGGTTCAGCCGGGCATTCCGTTGCAAACTGCGCCGCCCCCCACCTTTTCGCCGGGCATGGTCGTGCCGGACGGCGGGATTCCCGGGGGGTCGCCCGTGCCGAACTATGCGCCGGTCCTGCCGCCCTCGCAGCCGTCGGCTCCGTTTAGCACCGATCCGTTTACGTCCGATCCGTTTATGGGCGGAAGCGAGAATGTGGTCCCGCTGACGCAGGTTTCCGACCCGCCGGGACTGTTGCCCGTGTCCTATTCGATCAACGGCCTCCAGCCCTACCGTTTCGGGGTGACGCATCGCCTGAACTTCGGCATGCTCCCGGTGATGGACACCGAACGCGACAAAAACTACGGATCGCAACTGGGAAATCTGGGGATTTTCGAGTTCGATTATGCCGGGGAATACACGTTTCCAATTTTTGACCGGTCGATCTTTTCCTACACCTTCCAATACGGGCTCCGGTCTTGGAACGGCCCCAACAACGCGTCGCCGATCAATGCCGGCAATCTCTACCAAAACGCCATCGATCTGCCGGGAAGCTTGCACCACTTCGGCACCGATTTTGAATTGACGACGCCGGTGGACAACCCGGTGGTGTACCAGGTGGGTTTCAACCCGTCGATCAACACCGACTTCAACAGTTCCCTGTCCAGCACGGCCTGGAACCTGGACGCGCGGGCGGTCATGTTCCACCGCGTTTCGCCGCAAACCACGTTGGTCGGCGGGGTCTTGTATTGGGACCGCGTGGACGACATCATTCT
The DNA here is from genome assembly GCA_963815195.1 of uncultured Planctomycetaceae bacterium. Lineage (GTDB taxonomy): Bacteria > Planctomycetota > Planctomycetia > Planctomycetales > Planctomycetaceae > CAWAVN01. The sequence goes on along the minus strand of CAWFGE010000018.1, from coordinate 122,182 downwards.
GCCTTACATCGGCGTGATCCGCCGGCCCAGCCCGCGGCGGGAATACATTCTCGTGTTCCCCAATCCGCGGATCAGTTTCCTGATCAGCGACGGCGGCGGGATCGCGAAATGGGCGTACCTCCGCGGCGAATACCATGTGGAATCCTACCAAATCCAGCGCCAGCCGATCCGGTTCGCCGGCGTCGACCATCCCTACAACGATCAAATCCAGTACCGCGACTGGCGGGTGCTGGGCGGTCTGCGGACGGTGAATCCCTACGGAGTGTCGGCCTTTTTTGAAGCCGGCGTGGTCTTCAGCCGGGAAGTGCAGTTTCTGAGAGGCACCCCTGCGTTCGATGTGAATCCCGGATTCATCGGCCGCGCGGGTTTGCAGTTTTAGCCTGAAAAACCGGCTTTTCCGGGCCGGATCCTCAAGTTTTGCCAAAACCCCGCATTCCTCCGGGAATGCGGGGTTTTCCGCATGCCGCCCCGCTCGCGGAGAACAAGAATTGCGGGCGGGTTTTTTGAGTGGTAAAATTTTGAGATCGCCGTGCGCAGGTCCCCCGCGGTGATTTTGAAAACTCCTCACATCGGAAGAGCGGCCCTTCTCCATGAATCACCAGGACAGCATCGCATTTTGGTCCTTCCCGTTGGGCAACTGGTTCGGAGTCCAGGTCCGCATCAGTTGGTTCTTCCCGATCTTGATCGCGTATTTTCTCATCAAGCCCGGGTTCAGTCTCGAGATGGGCGTGGCGGTCTCTTGTGTGCTCGTGGTGAGCGTGCTGCTCCACGAGTTCGGCCATATCGCGGGAGCCCGGCTCACCGGCGGCTCGGGGAATGAAATCCTCCTGTGGCCTTTGGGAGGCCTCGCCTTCGTCCGCCCCGCCAACACCATGAAATCGCAACTGCTCACCACCGGCGGCGGACCTTTGGTCAACGTCGCGCTCTGTGCGCTGACATTTTACACCGCGTTCCAAAACGACTTTCTCAAGGATTCGCTCAACCCGTTTGTGTTGCCGACGCTGCATTTTGGAAATCATCTGATCCGCGATCTCGTGGTGCTCACGTTCTGTCTGAACTGGGTGCTGCTGCTCGTGAATCTGGTCCCGGTGATGCCCTTGGACGGCGGGCACATGCTGCGGAGCATCGCCACCATGCGGATGGGCCCCCGGCGGGCGATCGAACTGTCGGTGGTCGTGGGGTTCATCGTGGGCGTGATCGCGATGGTGATCGGCGTCTTCGTGGAATGGGCGTGGCTGGTGTTGATGGGGGCGATCGTGTTCATCGCCAGCCTGATCGAACGCCATCAATTGCAGCAGGCCGACCATTACGACGAGTCGTTCATGGGCTACGACTTTTCCCAAGGCTACACGAGCCTGGAGCAGTCGGAAACCCCGACGGAACGCCCGCCGGGATTCTGGCAGCGGTGGCGGCAGCGCCGCCGGGAAGAAAAAGCCCGCCGGCAAGCGGAAAAGGAACTCGAAAACGAACGCCTGCTGGATGCGCTGTTGGACAAGGTTCATCAGCACGGGATGGATTCGCTGTCCGAATCGGAAAAACGCCAACTGGCCCGCGCGAGCGACCGCTACCGCAACAAGGGCAACCCGCAGGCCTAGGCGAGCGCGGGGCGTCAGCCCCGTGATCTCGTCGTTCACGAGAATGTCCTGGCGTTTGGGAAGATCAGGGGACGTTCGTCCCACGCTTGCCTTTTTTGGTCATTGGGGCTTGGTCATTGGTCAATTCCATTGGTCATTTCTTTTGAAACCCTCCGGGCGGGCCTGGGGTAATTTCCCTTGAAGGATCGCTGCAAGGAGGCGTTTTTTTGAGACAGAGTTGACATCGCGGGGCGAGGTGCTTGTGGCCGATGATGATGCGACACTCGTAGAATGCTGCCTCGGCGGTGATGAAGCCAGCATGCGCTGTCTCGTGGAACGTTTTCAAGGGGCGGTGTTCGGGCTGTGTTTTCGGATGCTCGGCCACCGCGAGGACGCCGAGGACGTGGCCCAGGATGTTTTCGTCCGCACGTTTCGCAGTTTGCACACCTGGGATTCGACGCGGCCGTTCAAGCCGTGGTTGTTGACGATTGCCGCCAATCGCTGCCGGACCGCTCTTATGAAACGCAACCGCCGCCCGACGCCCACGGAGTTCGTCTCCAACGAATCCTGCCGCGATGTCCACGAAGAGAGCGACGCGCTCGGGGAGGAATTGCAGTTGGCTCTCGAGCAGCTTCGCGAAGAGTACCGGACTTGCATCATTTTGTTTCATCAGCAGGAATTGAGCCTGACGGAAGTCAGCGAAGTTTTGAACCGCCCGCCGGGCACGGTGAAGACGTGGCTGCACCGCGCCCGAAGGGAACTGGCCGAGTTTCTGGAGCGCCGAGGAGTCGTACCCGATGCCCGATTTGAATTGCATGAAGTTTGAAGAGCGGTTGGCCGAGGCGGTGGAAGACCGCCGCTCGCCGGTCGAGTTGTCCGCGGAGGCGTCCGAGTCCGACGAGGCGCTGTGGCGGGAACTCCGCTCCCACGCGCACGCCTGCCCCGCGTGCCGAACCTTGTGGAACGAGTTCGCGCTCTTGGAGCGGGTGCTGCCCGCCTGGAAAGACAGCGTCCCCGCGGTCGATCTTGCCGATGCCGTGATCGCCCGCTGGCGCGAAGAGCAGGCCGCCTCCAATCATGCCGTGGCGAAGCCCCATTCGGATTCGGGCCGCCGATTCAACGGCCGTCCCGGTTTGACGATCCTGCTCGCGGCGGCGGCGACGGCCCTGGCGTGCGTTGTGGTATTTTTCGTTCCCAGGCCGGCCGGCGACGACTTGCCGGACACTCACCTGGTCTCCAAAACAAATCCCCAATCGCCGCCGGCGAACGAGGGCGATTCCCCTGCGTTCGCTGAAAAAAATCCGTCCGTTCCGCTGCCGGAAGCAGACGGGGCCGAGCGGGATTGGCAGGCGTTGGCTCAGGACGCGGGGTCGGCGTTTGGGGTGCTGGCCAGCGACACGGCCGACTCGTTCGCGAGCGCCGCCGTGTTCGTTCCCCGCCCGTCATCGCCGCCGTCTCCTCAATCCGAACACCCCAACCCGGAAACGAAGTCCTCGTCCCAATGGATGGACGGAATCGGAGCGGGCCTGAAACCGGTCGGCCACGACGTCGGCCAGGCCATGGGCTTTCTCCTGGATGTCCTACCGGGCGATGGTTCCCGGTTATAGAAGCCGTTGCCATCAATGAACCCGCACCGGCCAGACTGTCCGTGCCACCAATTTTGCCTTCGAGAACAAAACCATGTTAACACGCTCCCCGTTGCTCATTGTCGCCGGTTGGGTTTCCGTTCTGGGATTGGGAATTCCGCACGGGGCTTTTGGGCAGGCGAAAGCCTCGCATGGGGAGTTGCTCTCGTTTGTCGGGTCCAATGCGGGGCTGTGCCTGGAAGTCTCCGACCTGAATCGGCGGGTCCCGGAACTCACGCATTCGGCGCTCCTCGATCGGGTGGAGAAGCTTCCGGTGTTTCTCGCGTGGAAAGAAAGCCGGGAGTTTCAAAAACTCACGGACGTTCGCAGTTATATCCAACACCAAACCGGCCAGCCGTTCGGCCGGTTTGCTCTGAATTTGTTCGGGCAGCAGGTGGTGTTCGCGGCGTATCCGCGCCCGGCGGGCAAACCGGCCGGCGTGCTCTTGCTGAGAGCCGCGAGCAGCGAATCGCTCCAAAGCGCCCTTGCCCTCTGGAACCGCGACGAGCGGGTCAAGCTGGAACCCTTGACGTTTTCCAAAGCCCCATACTTCCGCCGCACCGAGTTCAAAGGCAAAAACCCCGAAGCCGGCCGCCCGCAGTTCTATTTCGCCGAAGGCGACCTCTTCGCCCTGTCGGATGATGAGGAAGCGATTCGCGACGTCATCCGCCGCAACCTGGGGCAGTTGCAGGAACCGTCGCTCGGCGAGAACGGGAACTATCGGCTCGCGAAAGAGTCCCTCGCCGCCGATTGCCTGGCGACGGTGTATTTCGATCCCCAAGCCTGGAAGACGGGTTGGACGATCGCGGAGGGCAAGACGGAGCCTGAGCAACTCGCGGCGGCGCTGTGGAAACGCTGCCGGGCCGTGGCGGTGGGCCTCCGGGCGAACCAGGGATTGGCGGTCGATTTGGTGCTGCACTACGATCCGACGGCCCTTCCCGAACGCTGGCAGCAATTGGTCAGCCGCACGAGCGGGTTTCCCCAGTTCTTGAACCAGGTGCCCGCGCGGCGCTGGTCGTGTTTGCGGGTAAGCAGGACTTGGCGGGCATCGACCATCTCGCCACCGCCAAGATGGACGAACCCAGCCGCCAAAAATGGCAGAACGCCCGGCAGATTGTTCGCGGGCTTTTGTTGGGAATGGACCTGTTCGACGATGTCCTGCCCAAGTTCCGCCCGAATTGGGGTTTCTATCTCGTGCCCCGCGAACCGTTGGATAAAGACGCGGTCCCGGTGGAAGGATTGTTGGCGATCCAGCTTCCGCCCGCCCCGGCCGACAACGATCCCATCACCGTCCGCAAAGCGATCGGGAACTGCGCTCAACACGGGCTTCAACTTGCTGGCTGCGATGCAAACATCGAATCCGCCCGCGGTCGTGAAATCCAAACCAGACGCCGCCGGCGACACGCATTGGGTGGAATCCGTCGGCCCTTATCGCCCCGCGTATGCGGTGTCGTCCGACTATTTGATCTTCGCCAGCTCGCCCGAGGTGATCGCGGAATTCCTTTCGCCCGCCGAACCCAAACTCACGGCGAGTCCCGTCTATCGGCTCTGGAGCGGCCGGCAAACTTCGCCGGAAGGCCAGGTGCTGTTCGTGAGCTGGCAGGCGATCCGCGAGTTCGTGTCAGAACACCACGACTTTCTCCTGGAACAAGCCGTCGCCTCGCACGCGCTGCCGCGCGACGAGGCCGAGAAACGCCTCAAGCGGCTGGAAGATGTGCTCCAGATTCTGGACGCGGTCTATCTGAGCATCCAGATCGCGCCCAATCAAATCCGCGTCACCACCGGCGGCCTCACCACGAACGAGTGAGCCGCCGGCAGCGGTTCGCTGTCACGTCCCGGAGCGCAGCGATCACAAGATCCCAGGCGCGCGCAGCAAACCGCTACTTGATCGGTTCGAGGCGGATGTGGCCCTCGGTCGTGACTTTCCAGTCGGCCTGCGCCCTGGCCGCGAAGAGATCGAGCACCGTTTCCAAGGGCACATCGCTGATCCAGGGCATCTGCTGCGTCCAGTTTTGCCGCACGCCCTGGGCCGTTTCGATCGTCACGCCGGTTTGCTGCGAGAGGATTTTCAGCACGGCGTCGAACTGATCCTTCGCCTGCTGCGGCTTGTTGGCGAGAATTGTCGAAACCGGTTTCGCCAGAGCCTTCCGCACCGCCGCCGTCGCGGTTCTTTTCTTCTCATCGCCGCGCGCCGTCAATTCCCGAAACCGCGAAAGCGTTTCGCGGTCGCTGACGACGATCATGTGCCCATCGGTGTCCCAAGACAAATCCAGCGGGGCGAGCATCAAGGTTAATGCTGCGGGGAGAAAGTGGCTACTCGATATAAATCGAACCGGAGCGTTCGGCGAGTTGCCCAGATAGACAATCGACGCGCCAGTCGCATCCGCCATAAAATCCAACGCATCCTTGACGGGTGTGTCGATAAATTCCACGTCGACCCGCCCTTCGAATTTCTCAACCAGCGGATTGCCGGCGAGATGCAACCGCGTGATCGTGATCTGCTGCCGGCGGTAGTCGGCGATGGCTTTTTGCCAAAGGGGGAATTCTTTGGCTTGCGCGACGACCACCGCGTTCCCCAACACATCCCAGCGAGCCCCGGCGATTTCGGTGACCATCTCAATCACGAGATACAACGGCAGGTTGGCGTCGGCGATGAGGTTGATCGGAATGTCCTGTTCGCCAAGATAATAAATGGGAATATCATTGGCATCGGAGAGAAATTCGAAGGCATCTTTGACCGGCGTTTCGATGAACTCGATCTCGACGGAGTTTTGAAGTTCCGGGCGATCGGGAATCAAGCCCTTGATCTCCCGCAGCCGCCGGGCCGAGGCTTCGCGTTTCGCGGGCGGGCCGATCCACACGATGCCATCGTCCAAGAGCGCCGCCTCGAAAGGCGTCTTGGCAAGCAGTTGCCCGAGCGTCTCGAACCACGTGCCTTCGATGTTCATCGTGAATTTCTTGTCCCAGTTCGCGACGGCGGGATCCTGCCAGATCGTCGCATGCGAGGCGTCTTTGATGAAATCCAAGGCGTCAAGAAACGGCGTCTGCTGAAAGTCTCCGCGGACGGGCCGGGCGAGAAACCACCGCCGCTGCGTCGCCGGATCGATCCCCGCCAATCCCGCCAGGGCTTGGATCGTAAAAGCGGATTGATCGATTAACATGGCATTGACGAACGCCGTGTGTTCCTCGGCCTTCAATCCCTGCCAGAAGTCGGCGAAGACGCGGGCGATCACGCGGAGGTTCTGGTCATGCCGAGACAGGCGGATTTCTTTCTTGCGAAGCAAATCCAACGACTGCGTCCACAGCGATTCGCGAAATTTGTCATCGCGAGGCAAGCCGGCCTTGTCCCACGCGGCCAGGACCAAGACGAGCCGCGTGAACCGCTCGGTCGGCGTCAGGGAATCTTTGGAACAAAAACTTTCCAGAATCGGTTTGTCCACAAACTTCGGTTGGCGGCCCTGAATTTGATCCAGATACGCCAAGGTGATTAAATCCACCGACTCCGGGTGGGCTTTGATTTGTTGCTTCCAGCGGTTCGCCAGTTCTTCGTCGGTCCCCTCCGCGAGAAAGTCGGCGGCGAATTGATACCACTGGTCCGCGTTGGGCGACCAATCCAACGGGCTGGGCTGTTTCGACAACTCACGGTAGGCCGTCTCGGCCTTGCGAAATCTGTCCAACAACTTGCCATCGGCTTTCTTGACCAACTCCGCCACTTTCTCCGGCGTGATCGCTTTGGTGTCCGGGCCGAAGTCCCCGGGAGTTAGCGTCCGGAGTTCCGCGAAGGCGCGCAGCACATTGGAATCCACCACATGAGTTTTGGGCCAGCTCTGAAAACTTCCAAATGCACCAAATAGCCGTTCCCCCGGCGACCCGTCGCGCACCATCAAATCCAGCAGGCGATTTTGAATGAGGCGGAGATGCTCCAAATCCCTCTCGCGGATTTGCTGCTCCAGTTTTCGCCCTTGGGCTGCGCTGGCTCTGCGAAATTCCAAATACCGCTGCCGCTGTTGTTCTTCAATCGCCTTTTGCCGCTCGGCTTCTGCTTGCTTTTCTTTCGCGGCTTCCGAAGTCTCTTGAGCAAAAGTGGGATTGTCCGCATCGGCCTTAGGCGGATCGTCGGCTTTAACGAGCGGGAGGCAGCAGGCGAGGCCGATCGTCGTCGCCGACGCCAAGAGCAGGAGGCGAGATTTTAAAGTCAATCGAAGGGACATGGGAGGGATTCCTTTTGTGAGATGTGTCAGCCGTTCGGCGAGTTCGTCGATGTTCGAGAGCAGCGAAGTGCCGCCCGCGGGAAGCGGCGGGCGGTTCACGGACCACTCGGCCACGCGGACCAACGTTTCCGCAAACCGCCGGCCGCTGCCCCCTTCAGCCAGGACGTAATCGTCGCAGATTTCTTCCCGCAATCGTCCCAGGCGGCGGTTGATGAGGATCAAGAATATGTTCCACCAGAAGAGCGAGGCCGCCAACTGTTGCAGCACGGCAATCCACGCATCCCGGCGGACCAGATGCGCGGCTTCGTGCACGAAGATGTCTTCCAACTGCCGATCGCTCAATTCGTCCGCAAGACCGACCGGCAACACGATCGAGTTCGACCACCAGCCGAGCGACAACGGAACCGGAGCCAGAGGCGATGTGTAAACCCGCAACGGCGAACCGTGTTTCAAGACACGAGCCGCCGACGCAGCCGACCGCTTTACGCGCGGATCCTTCACCAAAGTTCGCGAACGAAACAACCGCCCGATCAGCCACCAACTGCGAAGACTCCGCAAGAAGCAAACGCCCGTCCCCGCCATCCAAACCAGCACAACAGCCGTGACAGACAGCGAAAGAAACGACCGGGATTCCTCGGAAGTCTCGGGGTTCTGACGCGATGCGAATTCGTGCCGTGCCTCGGTTTTGGGCGACGCGGACGTTTCAGGTTCCTCGGATAACCGCGGCCGCTTCCGTCTCGCGAGTTTGGGAGATTCCCCGCCGGGCGTGATGGAAGGTTCGTTGCTCTCGCGAATTGGGGCGGGTGCGGAGTGTGTCGTTTGCGATGCGGGCGATGGAGCCAAGCGTCGAACCTTTGATTTGTTTGGAGATGGCTTTGGCGATGGCGATGACTGCGCTGTAATGTTTTCCTCAATCGAGGGCGGTTGCGGTTCGGTGGGATTTCGAACGATGGGGTCTTTCGTCAATGCCGGTTTGGATTCAGGTAGCGGGCTGGAAGTCGAAACCTCCTTCACCGAAAACCAACCGCCGCGGAGATGCGCGAGCGAAATCACCAATCCCGGCGAAAGCAAAGTGAGCACCACCGCGGCGAGGAGCACGCCATGCCGGAGCGGGGCGGAGCCGCGTTTGAGGAGCCTTTGGGTTCCCAATCCCAGGCCGCAGATCAACAATGCCGCGAGGACGGCATCAATGATTAGCAGCGATTGAGACAGGTCCAGCAAATGCGCCGACATCAAAACGTCCCGGAACGGGAGAAGAAAGGTTCGTGATGAAAAGCGTCGCCGATTATTTCGGCCGGTCTTCGTCGGATAATCCGTTTTCGGCGAGCAGGGCGTCGAGTTTTTGGCGAAGCTTGAGGACATCCTCTTTCCGCAGGCGTTTCGATCCCAGAAGGCTCATCACCAGATCGCCCGCCGAGCCCCCGAAGAAATCGTCCACAAACTCCCGGGCCAACTCCCGCGCGGCGGCATCTCTTGGCACGGCGGCGAAGTAGTGGAATGCGCCTTTCCGCTTCCGCCGCTTGAGCCAGCCGCGCTTTTCCAAGCGGTCGACGAGATTGAGCACGGTGGTCCGCGTGACATCCCGGCTTTCCGCGATCGCGGTCCAGATCTCCGTCACCGTGGCCCCCGCCGATTCCGCTTGCCAGACGAGGTCCATGATCTCATGCTGCGCCGGCGTCAACCGGCCTTCCGGCTTGCCCATAAACTTTCCTCCCACCAGAAAACGACACATGTCGTTTTTCAGTTTACGGACAACGACGAATGTCGTCAATAGAAAGCCGCTTCAATTTTCCGTCGCGGTTCGAAGACGCGCCGCGTCAAATCGTGGAAACCGCGACTGATGCGGCTTCGTTTTTCGGGCCGGCGATGTGAAACTCGCAGTCGGCCCATTGCGGCTGGCTGTCGAGATCTTGCACCAGCCGTGATAGGGCCGGCTGTCTTCAGCTCCTCTTCGCTCAGCGGTTCGTTCATCGCCTCGATCGTTTCCGCCTTCCGCTCGGGTTCATCCTCCAGTTCGATTTCGTCGTCACGCTCCCCGTCCATCTCCCGGCGGGTGATTTCATCGGGGTCGGGATGGTCCATCAGCGTTTCCAGGAGTTCCCCGAACCGGGCCGAGCGGACTTCGCTCTCCCGCATGAATCGTTCCCCTGGGTCTTCGTCCCAGGGCCTGTGATCGTCGGCTCGCCAATGCTAAGAATTCGGATCGGCCGGAACGCGCTAGCTAGCGTCCGGTTTGCTCGGCGAAAACCGGGGCGAGCGCCCTGCGGCTATTTTCAATCCGAGATTCATGCTCTGACGGAGCACTAGGCGGTTTCGAGGACTGTTCGCCAGCGTTTGGGAAGGACGGCGAAGGCGGCTTGGTAGGCGGTTTCCAGCGGGATCATCACGCAGCCGTTGGGTTTGAGAAACAGCGGCATGTCGGGCAGGGGTTGGCCGACGGCGATAGTTTCGATGAAGGCCCTTGTGGTCAGTTCGCACTCGTAGGCCACCAACGTCAGCGGGCGGCCCTCCGGGAGGTGAAACGCGTCGTCTTCGACCTCTTCCCAAATCGCGGCATGAATGCCGTTGGGATCGCGCGGGCCGGGAGGAAAGGGATCCACGATGAGCAGATGAATGCGATGCTCCAGGAGTTCACAGGCCTTTTCCACAAAAGCCCGAAGCGCATGCCGGTTGGACTTGTTGCCGGGCGAGATAATCTCGAGCAGCGCGACAATCCGGTCGCCGCTGACGTGGCGAACGACGATCGAGCTTTTCTTTCGGCGGTAGAATTCCGCGTCGGTCTCGGCCGTGAAAGTCGTCTGCGGACGCGTTTGCAGTCCGGTCGCCGACCGCGCATCGCCGGTGTCTTGGGCATTCGGCACGGCATCGGGCGGTTCTTCTTGAAGCGTGAGCACATCCGGTCCGAACCCGGCGGCGACCTGCTCCGGCAGAGCGTAATAGTCGTCCGGCAGCAATTCCTGATTCAACGCCTTCGAGATTTCGGAAATCCACTCGTGATGAAACGCGTGAAAAATTCCCGGTTCGACTCGGGTCCAATCATGCATCGGCATCGCCAAACTCCAACAAAACGTGCCCGTTGATTATAGGGCAGCGTCAGATGGTTGGGGAGTCGATGAATCCAGGAATCGGCGTTTTCGAGATCGGCGGCCGATTTCGAATTTTGAGAGTTCTGTTTTCCCTGCGCCAATACGAACGGCGCGTGCGGTTTGCCGGGGGGCTTGGTATGTTAGTGGCGTCGTGCGGCGTCGCAGTTTTCCGCCTTGCTTTTCTGGAGCCGATCATGCTGTTGAATCTTCGCATGCCGCGATTCGCGGTCTGCCTTTTGGCTTGGGTCTGTTTGACCGCCTTTCATCAGCCGCTTCGCGCGGAGGAGAACGCCGTGCCCTTGGGCGGGCAGCGGGTGTTCTACACGGGGCATAGCTTTCACATGTTCGTGCCCCGGCAGGTCGAGCAATTGGTGAAAGCGGCGGGCATCGAAAACCATCAGTTGGTGGGAACGCAGGGCATCGGCGGTTCGCGCGTGATCCAGCATTGGGATTTGGCGGACGAGAAGAACAAAGCCAAAGCCGCGCTCAAGACAGGCAACGTGGACGTATTCACGATGGCCGCCCATTTGACGGTTCCCGATCCCGGCATCGCCAAATTCACAGAACTCGGTTTGGAGCATCACCCGACGTTGCGGTTGCTGGTGCAAGCGTCTTGGTATCCCTTCGATGTTCCCGATGCGGGCCAACGCATCCGCGAGAACAGCCAGCGGGACGAGATGAAGATTGAAGATTTGCAGGCGGCGGTCGATGAATGGCGCAAACGATTGGAAGCCCAGGCGGATGAACTCAACAAACAGCACGGCCGCCGGGCGGTGTTCATCGTGCCGGTGGGCGATGCGGTGGTCAAACTGCGGAAGCTCGTCGTGGACGGGAAATTCCCCGGCGTGAAAACGCAGTCGGAGTTGTTTCGCGACCCGATCGGGCACGGCAACCAGCACATCCAGGCTTTGGCAAGCTATTGCAATTTCGCCGCGATCTACCGCAGAAATCCCGAAGGCCTGAAAACGCCGCAGCCCAACCTGACCGAAGCGCAACAAGCGATCCTGCAAAAGATCGCCTGGGAGGCCGTTTCCAAGTATCCCTACGCGGGGATCGCGGCGGAGAAGCAGAGGGGATGACTTGTTCGAGTCAATGTCTTTGGTTTTTAGCGTAGGTGGATACCGTGCCCACGGCGGGACGATGCCACCTTGCGGATGCGGTTCGCTTCGCGAAGGAAGCTGCGAGACAAGGGCAAGCCGGCGTTCTGGTTTCCGTCTTGGAACACGGCGGACAATCTCTGGCCCCATCGTCCGCCCCGCGCAAACCGTCGACGTGATACAGAGCTAATGGCCGCGCGCGACCGGATCCAGCCGACCTGATTGCCCGGGAAAAGTCCGCGGCGCGGGAATTCTCGCGGCGGAAGTCTGGACAGAGGCCGTCCGGTTTGAGAAGGTAAAAGGAGCAGCGGGATTGGTGTTTCGTCTCGCTTTTTTACGATCTCCTCTGAAGTTGGCCGTCAAACAACGGCGACTTGACGTTGTTAGTCTTTCCCTCTGGGCCGGGGTGGAAAATCCGGAAACCTCGAACACAGAACCTCTTGGAAGGGGAGGCGGCTGCGTTATGCCAGCTTGGCCCGGCGGACCGTGTCCGAAGTGCGGCGAATACATGCCGGAGAATCTCATCCATTGCCAATCCTGCCGCGCTCTTTTGAATGAGGAGCTCCAGGTCGACAGTGTGGCGGTTCCCGAATTTATCCCTTTGGAGGAGATCAACAGCATGGTCGATGTCAAAGCCAAAGGGTTTTACGTCGAGTGCCCGCATTGCTCGCAAGAGCTGCGCGTGAACCGCAAATATGCGGGTCTCCGCGTGAGCTGCAAAATCTGCCGGGCCCAATACGATCTGATTCTCGACAGCCCGCACCTCACGGTGCAGGCGTTTTACGCCGATTGCCCGGAATGCGGCGAGGAACTCCGCGTGTCCCAGAAATACATGGGGCAAAAAGTCGCGTGCAAACACTGCCAGGCCCGCATCCACTTCGTGCCGTCTTAGGACTCGAGCTTGGTTGAGAGATTGGCCGCAGGGCGCTAGCCGCGCTAGCCCCGGTTTTCGACGAGTGAACCCCGGCGGACCCTTGGGGCCAACGGTTCCAACGAATCCTCCACGCTTCAAATTGTCGGGGCGAATTCGCGAGCATCCGGGCAAGGGGGATAAAATGGCGGGCGGCCGGTGGCTTCGGGCTGCTCGCTTTTTTGCTCTGGCTTATCCCTTTTGCCTCGTTCTCCTCTTGCCCCGTGTTTTGCCCCGGCCTCGGAGCTTCGGCGTCTTGCCTCGGAATCAGGTGAAAATTGCAAGAGAATTGTTCAATTTACCGAGAGCCGTCTTGACCCGCTTTCGGGGTTTCGTTATCTATCCCCCGCCTTTCTCGATGCACACCTTACGTGTCTCGTGATCTCACCCTTCAAATCACAATTCGGCGGGTCTTCCACGCGGCACGGGGTCGTTTGGGATTCGCCTCGTTTCCTGGCGTGTCATGCTCCTTTGTGTTCGACGCGACGAAATCCCGGATGATTTTAGGCGGAACGTTTTGGATTTTATGACGACGCAACATGGACGTTGAAGTCAGCACTGCGTCTTATGGCCTGTAGGAGGAACCTACCGTTGGGCAAGACAATCGGATTGTTCGCTTGTGCGACCGTGGTCGCTGCTTCGGTTTGGTGGGCCAGTTCCCAGCAAACCACTCAAGCCATATTGGCTCAAACCGAACCGGAATCGAACGCGGGAGGACCGCCGGGATTCGGGGGGCCGCCTTCGGCGGAGAACGACCGCCTCCAGGCGGCGCAGCGAGCGCGGGTCAACGACTTCATGCAAAAAGCCGCCGAGATGGAACGGCGGGGCAACATGAACGCGGCGCTGCGGTTTGCGAACTCGGCAAACGCCCTGGTGCAAGCGGCGCACATCCCGCTCAACCCGAACGCGGAATGGCCGGCGGAGTTCATCGCTCGCGTCCAAGGCCGCCCGATTCCCAAGCGCGGCGTGCCGGCGGCGCTCGGCAATCCGTTCGCCCCGGACCAGGATGCCGCTCCGGATCTCGCGGCCGGCCCGGACTTTGACGCGTCCCAACAGGCGAATGCCCTCCAACAGGCGAATGCCCTCCAACAGCGCCCCGCGCGTCCGGTGCCCACGCTGCCGGGTTCCGATTCCCCGGCGAAGCGGCAAGCCCAGGGGCTTCTCCGCCAGGCTCGCGCGGCGCTCAACGCCGGGCGAATCGACGAGGCCCGCGCCATCGCCCTCGAAGCCAGCAAGCTCAAGGCCGCCTGGGGATTGTTTGAAGAAACCCCCCAGCAAATGCTCGCCGACATCGAGCGGAAATCCAATACGACGACGATCACGCCCCGAAACGAAATCGGCAATCCCTTCGCCTCGGCCGGGTCTCCCAACAACGCCAATCCCAAGGCCCCGGTGCAAAATCCGTTCGCCGCGGGCAATTCCCAGCCCGGCACGAATCCCAAAGCGCCCATGGGCAATCCGTTTGCGGCCGCCGGTCGGCAGCCGCCAGAGGCTCCGCCGGCTCCCAAGAATCAAAACGACCGGAAGAAAGCCCAAGCCCAACAGTTGATGGCCGATGCCCGCCAGGAAGCCCATGCGGGACGGTTTCAATCGGCGCGCGACAAGATCAAACAAGCCGAGCAGTTGGACGTGGTTTATCTCGTGTTTGACGAGACGCCCGAGCTGGTCTTGAAGGACATCAATCGCATCGAGTCCCAAGCCCAGACGGTGGCGCAGCAGCAGGCTCCCGTCATCCGTCCGCGGACGATGCCGGCTCCGCCCGATCCCGCCGAGATCGCCAAACACGATAAAGCTCAGAAGCTGTTGAACGAAGCGCGGGCCGACATTCGCGCCGCCCGGTTCGACGCCGCCGAACACAAAATCCAAGAAGCCAAGAGCCTGAACGCCAAATACGACCTCTTCGACGACAAGCCCCAATCGGTGGCGGCTCTGTTGGAGCAATATAAGCGGCCGGCGCCCGCCGAGCCGGAACCGGCTCCGAGCTTCCCCGGATTCCCGCCGGTCGCCAAGACGCAACCGGCGGCTCCCGAAGCGCCGCGGGCTCCCACGATCCAAGCCCCCGGCTTCCCGGAAGAAAAGCCGATCGCCAATCTGCTTCCTCCCGAGACGGAGGTAAAACCGGAACACCCGGCCGCGCCGCGTCCCGCCATCGCGCCTCAACCGAAAACGCAGCAACCGGTGGCGAAGCTTCCGACTCTTCCCGCGCCGGGAACGAGCGAGCCGCGCCCCTCCGCCCAACCGCCGTTGCCGGTGGAAGAACCGGGCCGATTTGACATTGCCAAAACAGCCCCCGCCCCGCCGGACTCGGAAACCGGAGTGGTGCAGTCGTCCGGCGTGACGGCCAAGGAGCTATTCGACCAGGGCCTCAAGCACTTCAAGGACGGCGACTACGAGACCGCTTACGACGCCTTCCTCAAGTGTTACAACTCGGGGCAGAAGCTCGATCCCTACCGGGCCCAGTCCCTCCAGGACATGCTGCAATCGCTGCGGCCGATCGTCCAGAAGAAGCACGCCGGCGGCATTCGGCAGGTGAAGAACGAAGAGCACCGCGTGGGACCGGGAACGGGCAGCATCGGCCTCGTGGAAAAACAGCAAGCCGTGAAGTACGAAAAGCTTCGCTCGGAAACCTTCAACGCGATCTTCCAAGCCGACCGGCTGCGGGAGAAAAAACCGACCGAGGCGCTCGAACTCATCGACCGCACGATTGCGAATATCGGCGATTCCGATCTGACCGAAAAGCAACTCGCGCCGCTTTTGAACCAGCTCAAGCTGTCCCGCGGGGAAATTGAAGCCTGGCAGAAGCAGCGGGCTCCGATCCTCGAGTTGGAAGAGCGAAACAAGCAGGTCCTCGACGACATTCGCCGCGGGCGCGAGATCGAAGTCCGCATCGAGCAGGAACTGGCGGAAATGGTCGACGAGTACAACAAGCTCTTCAAACAACGCCGGTACGCGGAAGCGGAAGTCGTCGCCAAGAAAGCCCGGGAACTCGATCCCGAAAACCCGGTGACGGTGACGATGTTCTGGAAGGCCCGCTTTGCCCGCCGGGACGCCAGCAACAACAATCTCCAGGATCGCAAGGAAGAGAGCTTTTGGAAGCAGTTGGATGATGTGGAACAGGCCGTCGTGGTGGATGTGGGCGACGACAGCCCCATTAAGTTTCCCAAGAATTGGTCGGAAATCAAAACTCGCCGCAGCCGCTACGGGACGGACAACCGGGCCAAGACCGAGGAAGAGCAGAGGATCGAAAAGAGCCTGGAACGGCCGATCTCGCTGCACTTCTCCGAAGCGCCGTTGAACGAAGTCGTGCAGCACGTGGCGACGACGGCGGGCATTAACGTGGTGGTCGACAACCTGGGCCTCAGCGATGAAGGCATCATGCCGGACCAGCCGATCACGATCAACGTGGAGGGCATCAAGCTTTCGAGCGCTTTGCATTTGATTCTGGAACCGTTGCGGTTGTCCTACATGATTCAAGACGAAGTGCTGAAAATCACCAGCGAAATCCGGCAACAGGGCAAGTTGGAAGTGCGGACCTATTCGGTCGCCGACCTGGTCACGCCGATCCCCAACTTCAAGCCCAGCGGCGGGACCGGCCTGACGAGCAGCGGCCCGGCGAACAACGCCTGGCAAGGTCCGGCGAACTTCAGCATCCCCGCCGGCGGCAGCTTGCAGCCGGTGGCCGCCGCCCAGTTTCAGGTTCAAGACAACTTCGGCGGGGCGGGGAATCTCGACAATCCCTGGGCGGCCCCCGGTCTCGAAGCCAGCCTCCGCGGCGGCGGCTCCTCGGTGGATTTCGATACGCTCTCGGATCTGATCGTGAGCACGATCGAGCCGGACACCTGGGCCGAGGCCGGCGGCAGCGGATCGGTGCGGTCCTTTGACACCACCCTGAGCCTCGTGATTCGCCAAACGCAGAAAGTCCACGAAGAAATCCGCGACCTGCTCGAGCAGCTTCGCCGGCTGCAGGATTTGCAGGTGACGATTGAAGTGCGGTTCATCACGGTGACCGACCGGTTCTTCGAACGAATCGGGATCGACTTCGACTTCAACGTGCAAGACAACGTGGAAGGCGACACGCTCGGCCAGACTCCGCCCGCCTTCGGTGCCCCCCTTCAAGGCAATATCTCGGGCGGCTTCGGAAACCAGGGCAACGCCGGAGGCAACGTCGGCGGGAACGTCGGCGGCAACGTCGGCGGGAACGTCGGCGGGAACGCCGGAGGCAACGTCGGCTTCGGCGGCATCGGCGGCGGCGGCATCGGCGGGGCCGGTGGGAACGTCGGCGGGATCGGCGGGGGTGGCGGAGCGGGCGGGGCCGCGGGATCCGGCCCACAGTTCTTGCGTCCGCCCGGACTCCTCAACCTGCCCGCCTTGGACAACTGGCCCAAGAACGGCACCATCGTCGGTCTGAGCGCCTCCCGGTCAGTTCACTCCCAGCCTGGACGTGCAGTTCCAACAGGGTTCGTTCGACCTGGGCGTACCCGACTTCGGCAACTTCAACCCCAACGCGGGCGTCCAGGTGGGGATGGCCATCCTGTCGGACATCGAAGCCTTCTTCTTCATCCAGGCGGCCCAGGCCGACGAGCGGACCAACATCATGTTCGCTCCCAAGGTCACGCTGTTTAACGGGCAGACGGCCACGGTGCAAAGCACCACGCAGCGGCCGTTCGTCACCAGTTTGATTCCGACGGTGGGCTTCTTCTCCGTCGGCTTCACGCCCCAGATCACCACGCTCTCGGAAGGCGTCACCCTGCAGGTCCTCGCCGTCATCTCGGCCGACCGGCGGTTCGTCCGACTGACCGTGATCCCCAACTTCACCAACATCACCGACGTATTTACCTTCTCGTTCCAAGGCGGCGGCGGCGGAGCCGGCGGGGCCAACGGGGCCGCGAACAACGGCGTCAGCGGCGGCTTCGGCGGCGGCGGGGCCGGCTTCGGCGGTAACGCCAGCGGCATCGGCGGCGGCGGCGGCGGCGGCTTCGGCGGTCAAGGCGGCGGCGGCTTCGGCGGCGGTCAAGGCGGCGGCGGCTTCGGCGGCGGCGGCGGAAACTTCGGCTTCGGAGGCATCGGCGGCGGTCCGCCCGCGGCCAATGCCCTCTCCCTCGGACTCCCCTCGCAATTCGGCGGCGGCGGCTTCGGCGGCGGTCAAGGCGGCGGCGGCTTCGGCGGCGGTCAAGGCGGCGGCGGCTTCGGCGGTGGTCAAGGCGGCGGCGGTCAAGGCGGCGGCGGGAATCGCGGCGGTGGCGGCGGAGCGGTCGGAACCACCACCATTCAGCAGCCTGTCTTCGAAGTCGTCAACGTCACCACCACCGTCAGCGTCCCCGACGGCGGAACCGTCCTCCTGGGCGGCATCAAACGACTCCGCGAAGGCCGAAACATGGCCGGCGTCCCGATCCTCAACAAAATCCCCTACATCAGCCGGCTGTTCAAGAACACCGGCGTGGGCCGGGAAACGGAAAGCCTGATGCTGATGGTCACCCCCCGGATCATCATCCAAGAGGAAGAGGAAGACCTCATCGGCGCCTCGCCGCTCTAGCACATCCTGCCTCCTCAGAATCGCGCCGGGCCGCGCTGGGAACCTTCCCAATGCGGCCCGGCTTTCTTACGCGCGGCGTCGGTGGAAATTCGTTAGCCGCGAAGCGGCCAGTTTAGGATCGCTCGATCAAAAATTGTCCGATTTATTAGCCGCCGGGGGGCACCGCCCGCAGGGTGGTCCGCCCCGGTTCATGGGAAGAACCGGACACGAGCGCGTTCCGGCTGAGAATTGGACAGTTATTTCTCGAATGGTCCTTATTCCCCGAGCAGGATCGGAACCTGCTCTCTTAACAGCGCCATCTCCTGGTGCGTTTCGCCGAGATAGGTGAGGAGCTTCAAGTCGTCGCGGGTGACCGTGCCGCCGGAGAACAGCCAGGCCCGGATCCGCATGAGCTTATACAGCTTCACCAGCTTGCGGTCGCTCACAAAAATGCGATGCTCGCGGACCAGCGTCTTCACCAGCCTTTGAAATTCGCGGAAAATCTCATCGGGAAAAAATAGCTTGCGGTCGGTTTGCTCGTTATGAGAGCCGACGTTCTGCTTTTGCCCGAACAGATAGGTCATATATCGCCCGGCCTTGAGCACATCATCGAGCGAGGCGTGGCCTTCCATCCAAGGCTTCTGGTTCAAGTTGCGATAGACCTCCGCCTCGAGGCCCCTGTCGATGAGTTCGGAGAAATAATCGTCGGCGACCGACAGACTCTCGGCCTTCAACACAAACCGGTCCTTGAGCGCGGCGAGTTCGCCGTGCTCGGGAACTTCATTCGTCGCAGCGAACAAGATCCTCAGCCGCACGGGCTGCGGCCGGCCGTCTTGATAGAACTTCTTCTCGTTGATGATCGTCAGCAGGATGTTTAAGATCGCGGAGTTCGATTTGAAGATCTCATCCAGAAACGCGACCCGCGCCGTCGGTAGTTTCCCCTGCTCCCGGCGGATATAGCGGCCTTCGCGGAGCTGGTTGATGTCGATCGGCCCCACGACTTCCGACGGTTCGGTAAACCGCGTGAGCATATACTCGAAATAGTCTTCGTCCGGAACGCCTAAAGCATCTTTGAACTTGAGGATCAAATCCGACTTGGCCGTTCCGGGCGGTCCGACCAGTAGCAGCGGTTCCTGGGCGACCGCCGCGATGAGCATCAAATCGACCAGCTCTTGCTTCTTGACGAAAAACCGGCTGACGGAGGTGCGAAACCGGTTCAATCGCTGGCGAATCTCGTCCGCTTCGTCCTTCAGGTCCTCAAAGGACCAGTCTTCCAGCAAGCGAGAGGCGGATGGTGATAGGGTTGTTGTATTCATAAAGTTCTCGACTGCTATTCTCATTTATTAAGACGGTAATAGCCGCGAAGCGGCGGCAGCAATTTTTCACGTGCCGCACTAAAACTCAGCTTGATTCGCGTCGATGAGTGTTTCCTAAATTTGCCTATAGACCGGCTTCGTGGCGGGCGTGTTCCATGTCGTGGTGGATTCTGCGGCGGATGGAGAATTCATATTCATCCATCAGCTTTCGAGCTTTAGGATCCAGTGTAAACTCATCGCTCACCAACGCAAGTACCGCGGATTCCACAACTTCCAACGGCTCTTGGGCATAGTATTGATCTTGAATGCCCGCCCCGATGCCTTTGGTGATGCTCGCGAGCTTTTCGAAAACCTCATTGAGCCGGGGAATCGCCACGTCGATCGGAGCGTGCTCGAGCACGGAGGCATATTGCCGCGCGAGCAGCCGGCGGAGGTGCGGCGGCAGGCTGTGTTCTTCGTAAAGAAACTTCGCCACCTCCTCGACGATCGCGTTCGCCCGTTCGGAGTTCCCAAAGAAAAACCAGCCCGCGGCCAGGTTCATGCGGAGCATCATCGATGCCGCGCGACTGGCGAGCGAGGCGTTCTCGCGTTCTTTGGAGGGCCGGATTGATTTGGGCTTTTTGCCGGCGCTCGATTCTTGTTGAGCGGGTTCAAACCGCCCCGCCGCGAGGAGCCGGTCGATGTGCTCGAGGAGTTTAGAGATCTCGCCCCGCATGCCGAGTTTGCGAAGCCCGCGAAAGGATTGGCCCAAGAGTTCCCCGAACACGCGGGCCGTCTCGGCGCGCTGGCGGATTCAAACAACGCGTCGAGTTGTTCCACGAGCTGCCGGACATGGACGGAATGCCCGAAGTGGGCCGCGACAAACAGGCTCTTATCGAGGAGGATCGCTTGCCGGCGGGGATCGGACAATCGCTCGAGCGTGCCCGCGACTTCGTTTAAGAGCTCGTTCGCGTGGTTTTCGCCGAGCCTTGGGGCAAACGGCAGCACCGCCGTGAGCAGCACCTGATGGTTTTCCGAATCGGTGGATGCCAATCCGCGGGACAGGGGCACGTTCGATTTCGGTTCCGCGAGGGGTTGGTCTCCGCCATGTTGCTCGAGCAGATCGCGAATCCGCTCGGCAAGTTCCACGCGGTTGTCGATGTCCGAGAGGTGCTCGACTTCGGACGCCAGGCTTTTGTTGCTGTCGTTCAGGCTGGCGAGGAACCGCGTGTGCCCGCCGATTTGCTCATAAGGTTGCAGGACCCGCGATTTGCCGCGGAGGGAATCGATAATAAACACAAGCCCGGGCTCGATCTGCTTTTCGATGAGCACCTTCATCAACTCATCGGGCAAGGCCCCGGCCCGGCTTTTGCCCTGGAGCGACTGCGTGATGCGGTAGCGAAACGCCTCCCGCAGCCAATCGTGCACCGGGTGCTTGACGTTCGGCCGCGACAGCCGTTCCTGCGTCTCTTCCAACAGCCGCCCGCATTCTTCCGCCAGGCCGACGCGGGAATATCCATAGGCCAGGATCAAGTCGGCATAAGCGGCGGTTTGTCCCCGGCCGGTGCTGCTCGTCGATTCGAGTTCCCGCTTGATCCAAGCCTGCACCCGCGGGCGGAGGGCGAGGAGGTCTTCCTGAATTTTGCGGTAGCGTTCGCCGGTCCGCCGGCCCGACGACCGCAGGAAGCCCGGCAGATCGAGTTCCGCACTCAGGCCGTATTGATAGAGCCGTTCCAACAGCCGATCGCGGACGCGGGCCAGAAGCAGCACATCGTTGTGGGCCAGTTTCACGCACGCGAGCCACGCGAGCCAGACGGTGCGGATGGGCAGAAACGCGTCATACATCTTGAGCAGCTTCTGCACCCGGCCGAGATGTTTTTGGATCAGGGCCGGGTCCGGCGAAACGTGCTCCCCAAAGGCGGCGGCAATGAGGTGCACCGTGATCTGATTGAGCTGCTGGGGCGTGGGTTTCTCGGCTTCGACTGCCGACGAGAATTCCTCGCCCGCCATCGGCTCGATGTTCCGCCCGTCGACCTCGGCGGCGAACCAGTCCTCCACCCAATCCGGCGGGATGTCGGGCTGTTCCCAAAGCCCGTGGACGTAGCACACGCCGCCCTCGGCTTTTTGCTGCCCGCCGAGCGCCATGTGCGTTTCCGCCAACTCCCGCCACAAAGCGAGCCGTTCCGGATCATCCGCCGGCAGGGACAACTCGCGAAACCGGTGTTCCAGCCCTTGGAGCTTCAACTGGAGTTCACTTACCGGAACGGCGTCCCCTTTTGCCGAGCGCGGCGAGCGCTTGTTCGCACGTGGAGCCGAAGCCTCCGGCTTCTTGTCCGCCGCGTGTTTGGTTCGCGGGGCTTGGGGAGTTTTGGGCTGCGATGGTTTCCGCTCTTTGATTTCTTTTTCGGGGCGTTCCATCTTCGCGCGCGGGCTGCGGTCGGGGCCTTCATCGGGACAGATGAAGGACTCGAAATCGAACTGCATCGAACCCATCCAAGCCGCGAGCGGTTCCTGCTCGGACTCCAGCACGTAATCCACCCAGTCCGACAACGGACGAAACGCGCTGTCGGGCAGGCTTTGGGGAACGAACTGACCGCCCGCTTCTGGAACGAGCCAGGTGTCGAGGTTGGGATCGGCCGCCAGGAGCTGCTTCACCGCATCCCGGCGGAGCGGCGGATGCAGGCGATAGCCCACAGGCACAAACAGGTTGGGGATCCGCAAATAACTCCGGCAGGCCACGCCGTCCAACACCAACACCGGCGGAGCCTCTTTGCCCGGCCGGACTTTGACCACCACCGTCCGGCTGTTTTCGGAATCTTCAGAAGTTCCCACCGCAAACGCCAGCCGCGAAATCAGCCGATCGTCCGAGCCGTAAACCAACTCTTCCAACTGCGAGACGCCGGCTTCATTGAGCACCCAAAGCTCGGCCGGGGCATCGCTGCCGCCGCGAACGAGACGCAGGCGGACTTTGAGCTTCTCCTTGAGTTCCCCCGCTTCCCAGCGAATCGGTTCGCCCTGAACGGTAAACCGCAGGGCTTCGTAGATGTCGTGGAATTTGCCATCTTCGATAAGGGTCCATTCCCGCGGGGAACTGAGAAGCAAAAACGTGCCGGGGGCCGGCTGGATTTGCTCGGCGAGCGGATGCGAATAACCCACTTCCACCCACACGCGGGGCTGCTGCTCGACATACGCCCGCGGCGCCGCCTGGCCATCGATGTGATCGATCGCCCGCAACAAGGTGTAATAAGGCGGCCCTTTGACTTGGAGCAGCGTCCGCACGCCGTCGGGCGTTTCTTGCTGCCGAAAGCTTTGGCGGTCGTTCCCCAGGCGGAGCATTTCGGAAACGACGTCGGCCAGCCTCGCGGATTCCGGCAAGTCAAACAGCACCGGCGTGCGTTCGCCCAGACCGTTGGCGCCCGCTGTTTTTTCCAAAGGCAGCATCTGCGGCCAACAGCGCGCCGATTGCAATGGCGACGTCGCCCCCCGCGTGGTTTTGCGAAACTTGACGCCCAGAGGTTGGAGCGATTCCCGCAGGCTCTGCTCCAATTCGCATTCCGACTTCACCCACACCCGCCCGTCTTCGTGCGTGGCAAATTCGCTGGGCGCGGACGCCACCGCCGCCGGCAAGAGCCCGGACGTGAGCGCGAGTTTCAACGTCGACTTATCGGGAAACAGCAGAATCATGGAGGCGAGGCGTGAAGTGGGTTGGGGAACTTTTTATTGGCCTTCCGCGGCGGAGCGTCGCTCCGATTCGCCGGGCGAACCAGACCAGCCTTCGGCCGGTGCCCGCGTTTCCGGGACGGCGGATTCTTCCTCGCGCTCGATCACCAGATTCCCGGCCTCGCCTGCTTGCAAGAGTCCGCCTTCGATCAATCGGTCCACCAATTGGCGGTGCAGCTGTTCGTGCTCGTGAGGCAGCGCATCCTCATCGGACCGCAGCGTCACCACGATGTCTTTCTTGTTCGTCACCGGATCGATCCGCAAACTAATCGTCATCTCAGCCATGCTGAGTTCTCCTTGACAGGTTTTAAACCACGAAGACACGAAGAACGGCGAGAAGCTCGCTAAAAACTCATCCGCGTGCCCCTGGGATTTGGCGATTTTTTACGAGGCTGGTCTATTACATAATGATTCGTTTTATTCCGTCCTTGATCAATGGGACGTTGAAATTGATCAAGAAACCCAGCCGGTTCCGGGTTAACTTCAGGTACGTCATTAATTGCGCCTGGAATACAGGATGCATTTCCATGACCGCCTTCAATTCGCAAAGGATGCAACCTTCGACCAAAAGATCAATCCGAAATCCCTCGTCAAAGTGCAGTTGGCCGTATTCAATCGCCACGGGAAGTTGGCGTTCAACTTGATAGCCTTGTTGATTTAATTCATGGCACAAACATACCTCATACAATTTTTCGAGCAATCCGGGCCCTAACGTCGAATGCACGCGATAGACGGAATCCACAATCGCCGATGCGATCTCTTCCGTCTTCGGATCGAGCCGTTTGAATGTTGCCACCAGACTCTCCCAGAAAACAAGACATAGAGACAGACGCCGACAACAAGCGGCGGGATTTGCGAGACAGCGGTCAATGTCTCCTTCGTGTCTTCGTGGTTTATCCTTTCATTGTGAACTCTCTTGCCCGACCGGTTTGCCCGTGAGGCTGCTGAGGGACTTTGCGTCGATGACTTTGCGGTCGATGAGCAGATCCCGCAGCGTTTCCACGAGGGTTTGGTTCTCCGCGAGAATGGCCGCGGCTCGGTTGCGGGCTTCTTCTAAAAGTTCCCGCACCCGGCGGTCGAGATGTTCCAATTGCGCGGGCGAGAGTTGGCGAAAGCGTCCCGGTTGGCGGTCGTCGTCGGCTTCGTAGCGGCAGACACCCACCGCATCGCCGCCCATGCCGAACTCTTCCACCAAGGCCCGGGCAATGTTCGTGGCCCGGCGGAGATCATCGGCGGAACCGATCGAAAGATCATCGAGCAACAATTGCTCGGCTTCGCGGCCGCCCATCAGGATGCACAAATCATCGAGCAACTGCCCGCGGGTGACGACGTATTTATGGGCCGGGTCCTGATATTGCACAAACCCCAAAGCCCCGGCCGCGTCGCCTTGGATGGAAATCCGCTCGATCGGCGTGGCGTGCTCGCAGAACAGCGCGCACACCGCATGCCCGGCTTCGTGCGTGGCGACGACGTGCTGCTCCTTGGGCGTCATCTTCGGGCGGTCGATCCACTCGGTCAGAGCGCGTTCGATGTCCTCGGACGTGGTGGGGCGCTCGATTTTTTCGCGGAGCCGAATCCGCGCCAAAGCCCGGCAGAGAGCATTGATGTGGTCGCCGCTGAACCGCGTGCCCAACACCGCCCCTTCGACATATTCGCCGCTGCGTTTGACGGCGTATTCCAGCGTCTCCTCGTCCATGCCCAGGTCCATCGCGGCATCGTAAATCTTCAAAATCTCCCGGCGGTCGTCACGGTCGGGATAGGGGATGTGCAGATGAAACTCAAACCGCCCCGGCCGTAACAGCGCCGGATCGAGGCTTTCCACAAAGTTCGTCGTGCCCACGACAAACACCAACTCGTCCGAATGAAAGCCGTCCATCTCGGTGAGCATCTGGTTGACCATCGAATGCTCGACGCCGGAACCAGTGTAGGTCCCGCGGGCGGAGGCGAAGGAATCCAATTCGTCGAACACGATGATCGCAGGAGCCGACTGCCGGGCGCGGTGGAAAATCAGCCGCAGGTTTTCTTCGCTCTCGCCGACCCAGCGGCTTTTGAGTTCCGGTCCCGAAACAATCGTGATGGCCGCCCCGAGCGCGGTCGCCATGCCTTTGGCGAACAGCGTTTTCCCCGTGCCCGGCGGTCCCCAAAAGATCATGCCGCGGGGAATGAGTTTTTCCATGCGGGTGATCTCGGCGGGATCGCTGGCCTGGTCCTTGGCGGCGAGCACATCGAGAATCTCGGCCCGCAGGCGTTGTTTGACTTTCGGATAGCCGCCGATGTCGGTTTCCAGATCGACGTTGGGCACCTCCAACTGCCCGCCCAAGGTGGCCTGGCGAATTTGGGCGACGGCCCGGCGGGGGTTGGCGGGATAGTCTTCGCCCTCCAAGGTGGAGAGCAGTTTTCGCAGTCGGGCGGCATTCATGCCGGAGACGTGCTTGTACAAAGCCCAGGGATTAAAATCCCGCCCGAACTTGCGGGCTTCCTTTTGCGTGACGAGATGGGACAGCCGATCCCGGGCGATCCCCAACAGGCTATACCGCCGGGGGAACAGGTTTTCGATGACGCGGGGCAGCGGGAAGGAGGGATCCTTAAACCCCAGCCAAACCAGTTCCGGGTTTTCATAAAGCAGCGGAATGACTTCGCGGGCCTCCGCGGTGAGTCCGCCCTGGCTGGTGGTGAGCAAATCCAAATGCGGCAACACGACCACGCGCTTCTCCACCGCCCCGCGGACCGCCGCCCGCAGTTGGGAGAGCATCACCCCGACAAACGTCGGCGGCCCCATGCCGCCGCCCTGATCGTCCGGCCCCGGCCGGCCGTCCAGAAACAAGCTGCGAAGCTCATGCTGCTTGAGCCGCCCGCGGACATTGATAAACAGCCAAGGCACCAAATCCTTGTCGCATTCCACCAACACGGGGAGCCCCCGCACAAGGTCGCCCGTCACATCCGCGAGCTCGCAAGCATAAGCCGCCTCCACCGCCTGATCGGTCGTGAGTTCTTGGGGGAGCTTGGATTCAGGAACGACGATGCTCATGAGGATGATTAATCAAATCAAATTTAGGGTGGGTGGATTAGGCCCTACTTCGCTCACCAGCGAAGGCATCCTCGATCGCTGGGGGCAATCTGCCGAAGACGTCGAAACCGGACTCGACACGACCAGCGGCAGATCGACCCCCGCCACTCTGTCGCTTCCGCCGCATTCGGGACCGGTGGGGAAGTCTCAGGCGGACGAGGCCGTTTTCGCGGGAAGGGAACTGAGATACTCCCGAACCTCCAATTGCATGCGGTCGATTTCTGAAAGAAACCCGGAGGCGGACAACCGATAATTCGCGGGGTTGGTTTCCGTCTTTCGCAGATGCGCAACTGCGATTGAAGTTGCTGAATCCGTTCGAGCGTCGCTTGAAATTCCTGGTCGGTTTTAATCATCGGGTTCCTCAACGATTTCGACAATGCCGCGCTTCCCGCCGCCACGTTTCACTTGCCAGTATTCTATCATAGCTTGTTCACCTCCAAAAGCTGCTAACCGGCGCACCCAAAACACACTGGCACCGAAATGCGCATCTGCAGCGGCGTGATCGAAAACCAACGCCGTTTCGCCTTGGAGAGTTCCGGCATCGAACGCATCCTCCATGACGATCAATACATCGACGTCGTTTGGTTCCGTTTTGTCGGTGACAAATGAGCCAAAAACGACGAATCGAGCGAGCTCTCCGGTGGCTTTGACCAAATTGTAGATTCGCTCCAATCGTTTGCCGACCGCAACCCTTTGAGGGAGTCCCCCGCCAAATCGATCGAGGATCTCCTTCAACGAGGCCGAATGCACGCCCAACGGCAATTCCCCGGAACTCGTCAACTGTGGTAAAGGCATCTGTCCGGCTCAATTTGTTGGCGAAACGACACGCTACGACCGGTTCAGCCGTTTTGACTTATTGACTCACGCGGACCCTACGAAAATTCGGCCGACCAGCAGCAATAATGAAGGGTCCGCCGTGCGGACCGAAACGCAAAATGGCCCGCACAGCGGACCCAACGCCTTTCGTGTTTTTCGTGTGTTTCGTGGTTCCATTCAATTCAGAATCCAGCCGCCTCCCAGGACGCGATTTTCATCATACAAGACGACAGCCTGGCCGGGGGCGATGCCGAATTGGGGGGCGTCGAATTCCACGCGGATTTTATCGTCATTCAAGAGTTCAACTTCGGCGGGCGCGGGGTCGTGGCGGTAGCGGATTTTGGCGAGGGCCCGGAAGCGGTGGGGGACTTCGGGGACCAACCAATTCAGACGGTCGGCTTCCAAGTGGCTTTGGGCCAGGTCTTCTTTTTCGCCGATGACCACGCGGCGGGTTTCGGGTTCGATGGCGACGACGTACCGGGGGGAACCAAAGGCCACTCCCAATCCTTTACGCTGGCCAATCGTAAAGTTTTCGTAGCCTGCGTGATGGCCGACGACTTCGCCTCTGGTGTCGACCATTTCCCCGGCGGTTTCCTGGGGGCCGCGGTAGCGGTTGATGAAGCCGACGTAATCCTGGTCGGGAATGAAGCAGATTTCCTGGCTGTCTTTTTTCTCGGCGGTTTGGATTCCCACTTGCCGGGCCATTTCGCGGAGATCGCGTTTGCGTGTTTCGCCGACGGGGAAGATGATTTTGCTCAAAAGTTCCCGGCGGATTCCAAACAGCACGTAGGACTGGTCCTTCGTCAAATCCTCGCCCCGCATTAACGCCGGCTGATCTTCGCCTTCCATTGGAATCAATCTCGCATAATGCCCGGTGGCGATTCGCTCGGCTCCGACCTGGCGGGCGAAGTCCCACAGCTTGCCGAATTTGAGCCAGTTGTTGCACATCACGCAGGGGTTGGGCGTGCGGCCGGCGAGGTATTCATCGGCGAAGTAATCTTTGATCCGCCCGAAGGCATCCTGAAAGTTCAATGCATGAAACGGAATGTCCAAGGCATCGGCGACGCGGCGGGCATCGGCGGCATCGGAGGCGCTGCAACAACCCTGCTTGTGGCTCTTTGAATTGATAATGGCGAGAGGGTTGTCCGGCGTCGCGCACGCGGTCTCTTCGTGGGCACCCGACCGCATAAACAGTCCGATGACCTCGTAACCCTGCTGTTTGAGAAGATACGCCGACGCGGAACTGTCCACGCCGCCGCTCATCGCCAGTACGACACGCATTTTGTTGAAAATCCCAATGACCAATTTCAGAGATCAGAGGTCGGGGGCCAGAGGTCAGGGAGTTTTGAAGGAAACCTGGTTTCTGTTCGCAATCAACCTCTGAAATTCCACTGAATTGCTGATGAAAAAAAACTGACCTCCGGCCTCCGATCCCTGGCCTCTGTTTAAGTGTAGTGACACCAGCGGGGGTCGCCAAGTTCGGTCAGCGGGGGGGCATGCGGAGGGCGGCGTCGAGGCGGATGGTTTCGCCGTTGAGATAGTGGTTTTCGATGATGTGGGCCGCGAGCGCGGCGAACTCGCTGGGGTAACCCAAACGGGCGGGAAAGGGCACGTTCTCGGCGAGGGATTTTCGGTACTCCTCGCTGACGGCGGACATCATCGGCGTTTCAAACACGCCCGGCGCAATCGCGACGACGCGGATGCCGACTTTGCTGAGATCCCGCGCCAAGGGGAGCGCGAGACTGGCCACGCCGCCTTTGGACGCCGCGTAGGCCGCCTGCCCGATTTGCCCGTCGAACGCGGCCACCGAGGAGGTCATAACGATCACGCCCCGCTCGCCGTGCTCTTGGGGTTCTTCTCTCGACAGCCGTTCCGCCGCGAGCCGGCAGACATTGAACGTGCCGATGAGGTTGACCTCGATGACTCGGCGGAAGGCGTCCAGGTCGTGGGATCCATTTCGGCCCACGGTGCGCTCAGCGTGGATGATCCCGGCACAGATCACCGCCCCGTGCAGCGAGCCGAACCGCTCGCAGCCGGCTTCGATTGCCCGGCGGACGTCGGATTCCACTGTGACATCGGTTTGCTCGAAATGAACGTTCTCGCCCAGTTCCTCCGCCAGGGCCTCTCCCGCGGGATTGACGTCGGCGATGACGACCTTTCCGCCGGACTCCGCCAACCGCCGAACGCAGGCGGCTCCCAAACCGGAACTCCCGCCCGCGATCAGAAACGCCCGTCCCTCGATTTGCATGGCCAACCTCCGCTGCTTGGAAATCATCAACCAACTCGATTCTATCGCCGGTTCCGCGGATTGCCACCCGTGGGAAATTCGCAGCGTGGATTTTCGATTCCGCGAGTTCCCCGCGGCCTGGCGATTGATTGGAGCGGACTGCTGTTTACAATGAAGGAATCATCCTATCTTGCGGATTTCATTTCAAAGTGGGGGTTGCCATGAAAATGGGCACGCTGTTATTGGCTCTCGTGGTGGCGGGGGCGTGTGTGGGGGGAATTGTCTGGATTGCCGGGGGCGTGGACCAGGTCCAGGTGACGCCGCCCAAGTCGACAACGGATTCGGAAGGCCTGGAAATCTCTGCGACGGGACCTTACCCCAAAGCGGTGGTCCCCGAAACAACCTATCATTTCGAGCCGATGTCGGTCGGGGCGTCGCAGTCGCATACGTTTATCATCAAGAACGAAGGGGAGGCTCCGCTGCGGCTGAAAAAGGGCGAGACCACCTGCAAATGCACCTTGAGCGATCTCGCGAAGGACTCGATTCCCCAGGGAGCCCAGGCCGAGGTGGAACTCACCTGGACCCCGAAATCCTCCGGCCCCGACTTTACGCAGGAGGCGTCCATCCACACGAACGATCCCGACAACAAGCTCATCCGCTTGACGGTCACCGGTCCCGTCCACGAGTTGTTGACGATCCACCCCGAAAGCGGCTGGAACCGGCCCAGCATCGGCCGGGGCGAAAACGAAACCCTCACGGGCGAGATTTATTCCCAGATTCTGGACAAGTTTGAAATCCAATCGATCGATGCGTCGAGCCCCGCCGTCGAGCCCACATTCCGGCCGATGACGGACGCCGAGTTGGCGGAATGGCGGGCGAAGTGCGGCTATCACGTGTCCGTGTCGCTGCATTCGAAGGACATGAAAGTCGGGAAAATCGCGGAAAAGATCGTGGTGCACACGAATCTCGAAAGCTCCAAAGAGATCCCTCTCGACATCACGGGAACGTTTTTGGGCTCGATCCAGCTCTTCCCGTTCATTCCCAAGGGGGCCGCAAACCCCGGCATCCACTGGACGACCGATTTGATGGCGATCGACCTGGGCAAGTTCCCCGCGGCCAAAGGAGCCGAGGGCTGGTACACGATGGTCGTCGGCGATATGCCCAAGGGTCAGGAATTCCACGTGGAGAAGATCGAACCCAGCGTGGATTCGCTCAGCGTTTCGGTCGCCCCGCAAGAGTCGCGCTCGAACAGTTCGCACAAAGCGTTTTTGGTCACCTTCCAGGTGAAGCCCGGCAGTCCGCCGGCATCCCACCTTCAAAAAAACGCCGCCCGGGTGATCCTGAAAACCAATCACCCGAACGCGCCGGAAATCAAATTCTACGTCGAGTACGTCTCCACATTCGAGAACTGAACGGGCAATCGCGAAAACCGGGGTTCCGGCGGGGATCGCTCTCCCGCAGCGGGGCCGATGCCGCTACAATGCGCTGAATTTTCGAAACACGCCCGCTTCCTTGTTCCCCAAGCACAAACCGCCTGAGCCACGGAGAGGCGACGCCGCCTTTCCTCGGCGGCCCCGTCAGGCAGCAAGAAGGATCGTCAGCATGTCGGAAAAAAAGTCGAAAGTCTTCGCGTTGGTCGGTTTGCTCGTCGCGGGCGCTGCGGGAATCTGGCTGTTTGTTTCCGGCTGCGGGAAAGACGAAGTCGCCGTCGATCCGCCCGCTCCGCCCAAGCCGCCGGCCCTCAAATTCAAAGAATGGAAAAGACCCGCCGCCGCGCTGGTGTTCTCCGGCGAGCAGCACGGCTACATCGAACCCTGCGGCTGCTCGGAAACCCAATCGGGCGGCCTGGCCCGCCGGGCCGATTTGATGCAAATGATGAAAAAGCTCGGTTGGCCCGTCGCGGGGCTCGATCTGGGCGGCGACCTCAAACGCGACAACCTGCAAAGCCAGCTCAAGTTCGATGCCATCTTGAAAGCCCTCCACGAAATGGACTACCGCACGATGGCTTTGGGGTATGAGGAACTCCGGCTGAGGGGCGGCACGCTGCTCAGCCGCTATCAAACCTACCTCAACCCCCAAGGCGAAGACGTGCGGCCCGTCTTGGCGGGGGCGAATGTCTCCATCTTCGAAATCCCCGACATGCCCGTCCGCCGGCAGGTCATCGAAGTCGGGGCGGTGAAGATCGGCGTGGTGGCGGTCGTCGGGCAATCGGTCAGAGCAAAGCTTCTGGGCGACAATGCCGCCGCCGATGTGGACATCAAAAACCCCGCCCTCGTGCTGCCCGGCATCGTCCAGGAACTCGCCGAGGAAAAGACCGACTTCAACGTGCTCCTCTCCCACGCCACCTTCGAGGAGACCGCAGACCTCTTGAAACAGTTTCCTCAATTCGAAATCGCCCTCTGCGAAGCGGGCGGCGATGAAGGCAAAGACGATTCCAAAACCGTCGGGAAGTCGCAGGTCATCCAGGTCGGCTGGAAAGGCAAATACGTCGGCGTCCTGGCTTACTTTCCCGGCCAGAAGGAGCCGGCGAAAAGGTTTCAGTACGAACTCGTCGAATTGGACAATAAGAACTTCGAGAACGCGAAATCCATCGAGCCGATTCTGATCGAGTATCAAAAAGATCTCAAACAAAACGCGGCGGAGATCTTCGCACAACTGGACGGCGTGAGCGGAGCGGACAGCACCTACGTCGGAGCCGCCACCTGCGGGGAATGCCACAAAAAAGCCTACGAAAAATGGAAATCCACCAAGCACGCCCACGCGTATGAAACGTTGAAGACCGGCCGGAAGGGGCAATACAGCCGGCCGATTTCGCGGATTCACGACCCCGAATGCCTGTGCTGCCACGTCGCCGGCTGGAACCCCCAGGAAGTCACCCGCTACGACTCGGGTTTTCTTCCGCAAGAATTGGCCGACGCGCGGAGCCGGCCGCAACTGTTCCACAAGCTGCAAGGCCAGCAATGCGAGAACTGCCACGGCCCCGGCAGCGGGCATGTCGATCTCGAACGGCTCTGGGCCAAGGACCGCGAGAGCGTCGACAACGACAAACTCATCGCCGCCCGCAAACAGATCCAACTCACCAAAGCCGCCGCCAAGGACCACCTCTGCGTCAAATGCCACGACTACGAGAACAGCCCGAAGTTCGAATTCGACACCTATTGGGACAAAGTCAAACACCCCTGGCGCGATTGATTCCATGACAACGATCCCCACCGCAGTGCGTGCTCACCAGGATGAGGGTTTCTTGGAAATCCGCTGGTCCGACGGGCCGGCTCATCATTATCCGTACAAATTTCTACGGGGACGGTGCCCGTGCGCGGAGTGCGTCGATGAAGACACCGGCATCCGCAGGTTGGACACCGATCAGATCCCCGAGCAAGTCCGCCCGATGCACCTGGAGTTCTCCGGGAATTATGCCCTCAAGATTTTCTGGAACGACGGCCACCAGACCGGTCTTTATACCTGGGACCATTTGCGGCGGTTGGCGAACGATCCCGCCGTGACCGTGGATGAATCTCCCCCCGCTCCCTCGGAAACGGAACCCTTATGAGTTACGAAATCGAGTCTCAAATTTCCCTTGGCGGATAAAGACCGGTTGCTCGCGGCCCTCAAAGAAATCGGGGCCGAGGAGCAGCCGGTTCTCCAGCAGTGCGACCGGTATTTCAATCACCCCGCGCGGGATTTCGGCCAGACGCACGAGGCGTTTCGGATCAGGCAATCCGGCGAGCAAACCCGCCTGACTTACAAAGGCCCGGTCTTGGATCAGGCCACCAAAACCCGCCGCGAGATCGAACTTTCCCTGGCCGACGGCCAAGCCACCGCGGAACAAATGGCGGAACTCCTTGAGGCCCTGGGGTTTACAGAAGTCCGCTCCGTCAAGAAAACCCGCACGCCCTACCATCTCTCTTGGCAAGGCCGGGACATGGAAGTCACGCTGGATGATGTGGAGAGCTTGGGCTGGTACCTGGAAATCGAAACCCTGGCGGGCGACAATGACCGCAAAAAAGCCCAGGAAGCGATTTTGTCCCTCGCCAGGCATTGGAACCTGGAAAACTCCGAACGCCGGTCTTATCTCACGCTGGTCTTGGAAAAAGGGTGAGCGGTTTTTTTGGAATTCTCAAAAAAACTTGAATTTTGTCCAGAATGTCCACTTGTGTTAAGTCGTAAAGGAACATACTATTCGTTTGTTTCTTTTGGAGCATTTCACACAAGGAGAGGGACATGGTCACCGGCACAAATAACAATTCAACTCCCACCGCAAGGAACACCGCAATGGCCAAGACGAAAACCACTCGCACCAAACGGTCCACTTTGAACGACACGCCTGCCGCGGTCAACAACGGCGACCCGAGCCTGCTCAAAAACGCCCTGGGGCAGATCGAAAAGGCCTTCGGCAAAGGCTCGATCATGAAATTGACCGATGTGGGGGCCGCCGTCGCCGGGATTTCCACCGGGGCGTTGTCGCTGGATTTGGCCCTGGGCGGCTACGGGTTGCCGCGGGGGCGGATTATCGAGCTCTTCGGCCCGGAATCGAGCGGGAAAACCACGCTGGCCCTGCACGTCATCGCCAGCGCCCAGAAAGCCGGCGGGATCGCGGCGTTCGTCGATGCCGAGCATGCTCTGGATCCCGTCCTGGGCGAAGCGGCTGGGCGTGAACCTGGAAGATCTGCTGGTCAGCCAGCCGTCCTACGGGGAAGAAGGCCTGCAAATTGCGGAAATGCTCATCAAATCCAACGCGGTCGATGTGATCGTGATCGACTCGGTGGCCGCCTTGGTGCCCAAAGCGGAGACTCGACGGCGAAATCGGCGATACCCACGTGGGCCTCCAAGCCCGCATGATGAGCCAGGCCATGCGAAAACTCACCGGGGCCATCGCCAAGTCGAAATCGCTGGTGATCTTCATCAACCAGATTCGCGAGAAGATCGGCGTGATGTTCGGCAGCCCCGAAACGACCCCCGGCGGCCGGGCGCTGAAGTTTTACAGCTCCTGTCGGGTCGATGTCCGCCGGGTCAGTACGCTGAAAGACGGCGACAACACGATGGGCATTCGCATGAAGGCCAAGATCGTGAAGAACAAAGTCGCCCCGCCGTTCCGCGTGGCCGAGTTCGACATGCTCAACACGCGGGGCATCAGCCTGGAAGGAGACGTGCTCGACCTGGCCGTGGAAGACCGCATCGTCGATAAGAGCGGCAGCTGGTTCAGCTACGGCGAAACCCGGTTAGGCCAAGGCCGCGACAAAGCCCGCACGTTCTTGGAAGAGAACCCCGACCTGCTGGAAGAACTCAAGGAGAAGGTCCTCGTCAAACGCGGCTTCGGGACCAATGTCGAATCCCCGGCGGCCGCCGAAGAAGACGACGCGGCCGAAGAGGAATCGGAAGACTAATCGGCATCCAAGGTCCCTCAGCCGGTATGTGCTAGCGTCCGGTTCGCGCAGCGATGAACCGGGACTACGCGCCCTGCGCGATGAACCGGGGCTAGCGCTGGGCCGTTAAAAATTTGGTGTTGACGACGATTTGTCTTTGCGGAGCTTTTCGACCGTTCGTAAATTCAACTGTTTCAAATTTGAGAAATAAGGACCGAAGGTCCGGCCCTCTGTCAGCCCAGACATCTGAGGTTTTTTCAAGTGGGTTTCAGGTGGTTTCTGTTGTTGTTTCCAATAAATTCCAGACGGGGCTGTTTCTGATTGTGAGTTGTTCCTGGTACTTCATTTCCGAGTAAGGGGTGCCGGTTTGCCACATCCGAAAGATGATGCGAATCCATTTGAAGGCCAAGGCGCGGACCGCGGCGTGGTGGCTCATGCCGGCCGCGCGTTTCATTTGATAGAACGCTCGGGACCAATCGCTCCAGCGGCGGGCCTGGTCGGCGAACTCGTGGAATGTCTGCCGGAGAAATTTGGGGCAGGCGATTCGCGACAACACGAGCCGGGTCTTCCCGCTTTGCTTGGTGATCGGGGCGATGCCGCTTTTGGATTGCACGTCCCCGGCGTCTTGGTAGCGGTCCCGGTCGGAGCCCATCGCCACGATGAGTCGCGGCGTGAGGACGTCGCCGGCACCGGGCAGCGAGCGGAACAGTTCGTGGTCGGGATGCGCGGCGGTCGCCTCGTCCAGTTGCTTCTCGAATTTGGCAATGGCCTCGTTCAGTTCCTCGATTTGCCGGCCGAGACTTTGGGCGTACATCGCGCGGGGTTCGATCAAACTGGCATCCTCGGTCAACGGGGTGGCGGGGCGGACGTTGTCGATCCACTCGGTTTGCTGGTCGGGGTTCCGCAGGCCATGCTCGGCGAGGAACGTGCGCAGCGTTTTGGGATGAGCCCGCTTAAGATCGCCCAAGCTCGGCCAGCGGCGAAGCACGGCGAGCAACAGGGGTTGGCGACTCTTGCCGGCACACCATTCGAGCAGTTGCGGAAAATACAGCTTGAGCGTGCCTTCGAGCTTCTGCACAAGGGTTTTGCGGTCATCGACCAGCTTGCGGCGAAGTTCGGACAACTCGGCCAGGCGGCGGGTTTCGGGATCGTCCGCCACGAACGGGAGGAGTTGCTCCTGATGGTTTTGCAGAAAGCGGGCCAAGAGCTGCGCATCGTCTGGATCGGATTTCGCTCCCGAAGGATGAATCGCGTCCCGATAGCGGGCCAGCTGCTTGGGATTGATGGGATACAGTTCGAGTTCCAGGTCGGCGAAACGGCGGAGCGCGTTCATCAGCGCGCCGCGGCTTTGCTCCAACGCGATCCGAATCGGGCGACCGGGGAATTGCTTCCGCAGGCCGGCGAGCCAGTCGGCAATCGCTTCGGGCGTGTGTTCGAGTTGCCGGTGTTCGGTTCCGCCGTCGGGAAGCAGCCGGCAGACGGCATGTTCGCGGTCGGCCCAATCGAGGCCGATCAGCACACAGGCATTGGGGTCGAGCAAATTCGAGTGCATGGGGGATCGTCTCCTGTTAAAGTGAAACACAATCAAAAAGGGCACGCGATCTTGGGAGCGGGCGAAAACCTTATAGTCCGAGACGTTTTGGCGTCATCATCTGGAGTGATTCGTTGGTTCCCAAGAGCATCGTCCCGCTCGAAAGTCTGGGCTCAATCGTTGAAGCGATGGGGCGCACGATTCGTAGCGGGGCGACGCGTGCCTGATTTTGATCCTCTCAAAGTTGGGGCTGGAAAAACAGGAAAAAAACGGCGCTGGATCGGCTCCGGCGCGGAAGAGTCCGTGGGGAGAGACTTGCGTCCCCCCGCCCTCTCCCGCGGCCGATCCATCCCTCAGCAAATCCTATAAGGGCGCAGCCCTGGGAACGGGAACGAACAAAATGCCGAAGCCCCAACGGGGCGGCCCGAATTCGGAAATCCGCAATGCCTTGTTCCGTGGCGAGAGCCACGTGGGCCGCCCCCTTGGGGCTTGCGTTTCATTACATCCGTAACCCAGGGCGGCGCTGCGCTGGCCCTGGGCTGACAGAGAGCCGGGCCTTCGGCCCTAATGCTTTCCAAAAAAACGAGAACAAAGGTGGCGCAAGCCAGAACCCGCGTTTTTAGACTTCAATACCAATTTCTTAACAGCCCAGCCTAGCGCCCTGCGGCTGATTTTGACAACATCTTTTGTTGGAAACGCGATCGCCTTACTCCCAGGTCTCCAGCGTCATCGACCGGCCGGGGCGGGATTCTTGTTGGATGGCTTGGGCGATCGTGTTCAGTTGTTCGAGGGCCACTTCGCCGAAGGTCGGCCATTCACGCTCGAGCCATTCGACGTGGCAGGCGGCTTGAAGATTCACCGTTTGCCAATACTCCAAAGCCGGGCGGTAGAACAAGAGGATTTCTCCCTCGGGCGGAATCCACGCCGCCACGCTTTCCAGCTCCACGAACTCCACCAGGCCGTCTTCACGTCCCGGCGTATTCCACGCCAGCCAGGGCTCTCCCTGGCGATTTTGTTTGACGAGGGGCTCGCGGGGATCGACATCGCGGATCACGCGAGTCCGCCAGAGCGCACTTTCCTCGTCCCATTGAACCGTGTGCAAATTCATCGCTTCTCCTTGAGGGCCGAAGTCGGCCAATCTAGCCCGCGACGAACTTGGCTCATCCCCGTTGATGCCCCGCAAAAACGCGGCCCAACCAAGGTATGAGTTGTTGAGAATCAGAGTTCCCGCCGATCGCGAAGGCGATCACACCTCGAGCAAATGTCGGCGGGTTGTGTGCGTAGTTGACGAGGTGTGTGAAAGTTAAGATGCGTGTTCCGCAAATAGAGTTCCCGGAATTTAGGCAAATCCCCCAAAATTCTCTAAAGAAATTCCCAGGTGTCATCGCCAGTCGTCGGTGTGGCGAATTGAACAAAATCATGGTTCACAAAATCATGATGCGGTAAACCATGATCCTGTGATAAGTGGGCGTAACTCCACAAAATCGCTGCAATCGGCAGATTCCGCTCAAACCGCAAGGCCGCTTGAGCCGATAGGAGAAAAACCGGCGAACCATCGGTCGCTGGTCGCGGTTTGACCGCACTCGGTTGTTCGTTTCGATGTTCAGATTGGCGACACTCGGCCCCTTAGGAGATGATGCAATGAGGAAGTGGATGAGTGGTTTGGGCCTGGGATTGCTGATTGGGGCCAACGGGACCGTGGTGGCTCAGGACGGCTTTCGCCCGGGCGAACTTCCCGCGAACAATTCGGGCACGATCATTCTGGAGGCCCCGCAACGCCAGACCGAGCCGCCGATCATCCAAACCCAGGCGCCGAAGACTTCCCGCACGACCTTCATCCCGGCGAATGTGAAAAACCGATCCCAAAACACCAACGTGCGAAATGTTCGCACGCCGGCTCAGCGGTACATCCACCAGCGGGCGGTGTTTGAAGCCCAGCAGCGCACGCGGCGGATTCAAATGCGGAAATGGGCAGGGCGATCCGCCCTGCGTCCCGACAACCGCACGGACCACTCCTGGTGGTACGAGCACACGGTCCCCGTGTGGTTCTCGACGTTCGAATAGTCGCCGCCGCGGTCAATCCACGAACAAAAACTCGTTCGAGCACAACAGGACCTGGGCGAGTTGTTCCCAGGGCGTAAGCTTTTGCGGCCGGTGCTGCGGGAAGTCGGTTTTCGAATTCCACGCCTTCAACGAGCCGGCCGCTGCGAGTTCCTGAACCTCGGCGGTCCACAGGTATTGGTCGCTGTTTAGGACCTTGCCGATATCGACGACGAAGTCAATCGTCTCGCCCGCTTTCACCCTAAGGGAGTCCACGTTCAAGTCGATCGACGATTGATGGATCGCCAGCGACTTCAACAACCCCGAAGACGAACTCACCACGAACGCCCGGACGCCGTCGCCCGCTTCCGGTTCGTGGACGAGCTTGGAGCGGATTTGGATCGTCATGTCGCCCGGCGCGGTCCACCGCCGGACCGCGGCATGTTGGCGATCGTTCCCCGGATGCCCGCCCGCCGCGGTGAGCTGCACCCAACCCAGTTTCGCATCCGGCCAACTTGCCCCGCCTTGCCATGCCGAGCCTGTGAAGTGCGGCAAATTCTGGAACCCCGCAACCCGCTGCTTCTCCTCGTCATAAAAACCAAACCCGTACTGCCAATCCTTCGCCGCGACCGGCGGGCCGGCGGCATGCGGAGCGGGCTCCGTGATTTCGAGAAACGCGACGGCCTCCGCGAGTTCCTGTTCCGTTGGTTCGCGTTCGAGCACGCTTTGGAACAGTGACCGAACGTCCGCTTGCGGTTCGCTCGGTGAAATGCGTTTCGCCAGTTCCCGCGCACGGGCCAGGACGAGCGGATGGTTCAAAAAGAACAGCGACTGTTGCGGCACGGTGGTTTCGCTGCGCTCGGCGATGTGCAAATCGGGATTGGCCACGTCGAAGACGCGAAACGTGCTGGGAAAAAATTGCCGATCCACCAGGCCATACAGCGTCCGCCGATCGGAAAACGGGGGTTTCAACAAGTCGACGGGCTTGCCGCCGACTTCGGGGTTCAGTTGGCCAGTGACCGCGAGCAGCGAATCGCGGAATTCCTCGAACGTCAAGCGGTGCGAATTCATCCGCCAGAGCAGCCGGTTGGCCGGGTCGAGCCGCTTGGCCTTGGCTTTCAAAGCAGCGTCGCCCGGCCCCCGCGACGACTGCCGATATGCGGCCGAGAGCAAAATCCTGCGGTGCAGCGACTTGAGGCTCCAGCCGTTTTCGAGGAAGTCCCGCGTGAGCCAATCCAAAAGTTCCGGATGCGAAGGCGGATCGGCCCGCAGTCCGAAGTCGCTGGTTGTCGTCACCAGCCCTTCGCCGAAATGCCAGGCCCACACGCGGTTGACGATCACCCGCGCGGTCAGCGGATTGGCGGGATCGATGATCGCTTTCGCAAGTTCGAGCCGCCCGCTGCCCCGCTGGAACGGCTCGGGGTTCGATGCGGAAAACAGCGACAGGAAATGCCGGGGCACTTCTTCGCCTTTGTTCGCGGGATCGCCTCGCTTGAAGATTCGCGGTTCCCGGGGCGCGGGCCGATCCACCAAGGTCAATGCATAAGGCACATCGTATTTCGAACGGATGATCCAGCGGTCCACTTCGCCTTGCAGTTTCCAAAGCGCGGTGCAGGTCCCGGAGTCGAAGTCCATTTCCGTATGCACGATCGGCTCGTCGGGCACTTCGCACGGAGCCCCCGGCCCGTACAACACCCGCCGCAGGCTTTCCGCGTCGGCGTCCGGCAAATACGCGGGCGGGTCGCCGCCGTTCTCATTCGCTTTGGCGAGGAGGCTCTTCCACTCGCCGTCGACTTGAGCAAACAGTTTCGCATAGCGGCCGATGACCTCGTCAAACGTGGCAGGCGGTTCTTGAAAAGCCTCCGCGACGAGACGATTGACTTTGTCCGGTTTCTGCTCGGCAAGTTGCTGGGTGATTTTTGCCGCCTGTTCGGAGAACTCTTCGCGCGGGATCGCCTTGTACGCGTGCCAGTGCCGGAAGACGGGATTCTTCCGCCGGTCGGCGTCGCGCAGATGGGCCGCCCAGCGTCTGACGAACGCGGGCAGGATGTCCGACTTTTCAAAAATCTGATCGAAGCCCTGCGAGGGATATTTCTCCAGTTCCGTTTGAGCGTGGAGATAATCCGCAATCCGCTCGCGCACGCGGTTCGCCGATTCCAAGCGGGCGGCCGCGAGTTTGTCGGCGAGGTTTTGCTTTCTGGCCGCGAGTTCCTTTTGATAGTTTCCATCGCCCGTCGGCCCTGGAGACAACGGGACCATCCGCTCGGCACAACTGTCAAAGACCCCGTAGAGCGAATAGTAATCGCCCGTGGGGATCGGGTCGTATTTGTGATCGTGACAGCGGGCACAACCGACGGTGAGCGCCATCGTGCCCCGGCAAACGACGTCGATGCGGTCGTCGATGATGTCGTGCGTCACGCCCAAGAACCGCCGGCCCAAGGTCAAAAACCCCATCGCCGCCAGGTCGCCCGGTTTTTTGTCCTGGACTTGATCGGCCGCGAGCTGCAACAGCAAAAACCGGTCGTACGCCAGATCCTCATTGAGGGCCCTGACGACCCAATCGCGGTACGCCCAGGCATGGACCCAAAACCGTTCCTCGCGGGCGTAAACGTAGCCCTTGGTGTCCGAATAGCGGGCCAGGTCCAGCCATTGCCTGGCCCCGTGCTCCCCGTAGTGCGGCGATTCCAACAGACGATCCACCAACTTCTCGTAAGCGAGCGGATCCGGATCGCGGACAAACGCCTCGACTTCCTCAGGCGTCGGCGGCAATCCGGTCAGCGTGTAGGTCGCCCGGCGGATCAACGTCCGCCGGTCCGCTGCGGGCGAAGGTTTTAGGCCCTGCTCCTTGAGCGTCTTCAGAACGAATGCATCGATCGGCGTTCGCACCCAGGCCTCGTTGACGTTCGGGACCGCAGGTTTTCCGACCGGCTGAAACGCCCAGTGGGTTTTCGCTTTGTCCGCCTGTTGTTCGGGTTTGAGAATCTTCGCGTCCGGCCAGGGCGCGCCGAGCTCAATCCAGCGCTCGAACACGCCGACTTCGGCCGCGGAGAGTTTTTCGTCGGGCGGCATTTCGTATCCGCCCTCGCGCTTCACCGCTTGAAACAGCAAACTCTCGCCGGCGTTCTTTGGAACAATCGCCGGCCCCGACTCGCCGCCCTTCACGAGACCGGCTCGCGAATCCAGCCGCAGACCGCCCGACGCTTTTTCCCCGTGACATTTCAAGCATCGCCGAACCAACACCGGCCGCACGGACTTCTCAAAAAAAACGCCCGCGGCATCGTCGGCCGGAATCGCCGGCCCCGCACCGCCGAGCAGCATTGCAAAAGAAATCGCCAACGAAAATCGCATCGAAAAACCTCCCGCTCGTTATTGCGGCAGATAAAAGTACGGCTCCAGTTCTTCAGCATCCGTGGTGAAGACCGTCACGTCCTTGCCCAACTCGGCGGCGGTTTTGAGTTGCTCCAGCACCGGCAGGCGGCCTTTGACGCGCTTCCGCGTGGAAATCACCACCGTCCGCGTGCCCACGCCTCGCTCGTTGAGCGCCGAATCCACAATCCGATCCACGCGAGGCGACGGGCCGGCTTCGAGGCGGGCGAAAAACTTCATCAAGGACTCCTGGCTCGCGGCTCCCGTTTTGCCCGACCATTCCAAGACCCGGTCCCCCGCCGAGGCCACGAACAAATTCGCGTCCCGGCTTTGCCGCATCTGGGCGTGGCAAATGGTGGCGGCGAAGCTCACCGCGAGTTCTACGCGGTCTTCCTCGGAGGGTGTCGGATCGTCGGAGAGCCAGAGATCCAAAAGCACGATCAGGCTTTGGTTCCGGCTTTGATGAAACTCGCGGACCATCAATTCGTTCTGCCGGGCCGAGGATCGCCAGTGGATCATCCGCGGATTGTCGCCAGGCCGGTATTCGCGGATCCGGTGGAACTCGTCCTCGAAGATGCCGGCCCGCGTGTCGGGGCGGTGCACCAATTCATCGGCGAGACCATGCTCTCGCTGCCAGCGAGGCGTGAGCCGGCCCAAGCGGGGCGCGATCAGAATCTCGCCGGGCAGATCGAACACCAGTCCCCGTTCGACGATGCCCAAAGGGAACCGCGAACCGACATACACCGGGCCGAAGCGATACCGCCCCCGCTGCATCAGCGTGATTTGATACCGCGCGCTGCGTTCATCTTTGGGCGGGACGCGGGCGATCAACACGCCCGACTGCAGCCGCTCGCGGTCGTTGGCGATCGTGTCGGTCACCGCCATCAGCGAAGACGAAAACACCGACTTCTCGTTCTTGAGCACCAACTCGACCGCGATCAACTCGCCCGCGAACGCGGACTCCGGCATCACCCGCTGGACGCGGAGCTTCTGCAGCATAATGACGATGACCGAGCCGTTGATGACGAACGGCCCCGCCATCAAAGAGAACACCAGCATCAGCATGTTCGACTGGCCGACCTGCGAACCGACGAACAGCACGATCATGATGACCAGATAGGCGAGTCCCGAAGGCGGCAGCGCGACCCGCCGCTGCACGCGCTCGATGGGGGAGGCGATCATCATTTTCAAGGCGACTTCGCGAATGCCCCAGAACTCCACCAGGACGCCGAGCATCACCAGAAACAACCGCACGGTCCGGCCGCTGAAATTTCCCACGAGGAAAAACAGTTGCAGCCCCATGAACATCAACAGAATGCCCATCCAGGAAATCTCGAGGGGCGGTTTTTCTTCGGACTTCGGAGGCCGACGGCGGAACCGCAAACCGGGAATCAGATCCCCAAAGATTTGCTCCGCGCCCCAAAACAGCAAGATCACGGAGGTGAGCGGCAGGATGATTCGCGCCGCCCGCGTCAGTTCGCCGCTGGGCCGGGCGAACTTCCAATAAAAAAACAGCACCCCGCCGCCGCACAACATCGCCAGCACGCCCGTCATGGAAAACGAGCTGTCAACAGGTTTGCCGGTCGAAC
Organism: uncultured Planctomycetaceae bacterium; assembly: GCA_963815195.1. Classification (GTDB taxonomy): domain Bacteria; phylum Planctomycetota; class Planctomycetia; order Planctomycetales; family Planctomycetaceae; genus CAWAVN01. The sequence continues at coordinate 79,153 of CAWFGE010000018.1, read as the reverse complement.
GTAGGGCCATGACGGTCTCTAAAAGCGGCGGGTGATGGCTTGCCGGATCAACCCCCACGTTATCCGCTGGGCAATGCGCAATCAATCGTCGTCTCTCGGAAAATCCCCCAGCCCGCAGGCTTTCAGCGTAACTTTCGCCGGAAGCTCGGCAATTCTCAGGGGCCGATCCCGCGAAAATGTTGAATCACCCGCGCGGTTCCAGACTTCGCTTCCCCCGCCGTCCGCCCCGTCGCACCGGCGGTCGCCGAGGAACCGCCGAAGGACGACCACTTCGACGAGGCTCATCCGCTCAGGCTGCCGGTGACGGGGTTGTTCATCCGGGAACGGACGGACGACTTTCGGTCGCGCATGCGGCAGTTTCCGGAAGCCCGGCTGCTTGACGTCGATTTCGACACCGCGTCAGCCAACATCGCCGTCGCCCGGATGGATGAATTATTTGAGAATTCGCGTCGATCCCGTGGCCTGACGATTTGCATACGGGGAATGCGGGAGGTATATAATAGGGAATGTCCCGATATGGATGTCGCACCGCGTATGGACTTCTGTTTCTTGCTTTCCGAATTCGCTCGTTCGCACTCAACGAGGGGTTCGCTGCCAAGTCGGGCCTGTGAAAGATGAACTTAATGCTCCAACCAGAAAACAAAGCGTTAAAGAACCTCGTTGTGGAGAACCAACCTCGATTCGCGCCGCTCCAACTGGTTTTGGAATCCGGAACCGTGTTGATTCGTGGCGAGCCGATTTCCTGTTACCTGACCGTGCTGAACCGAACCGGCGAAGGCATCGAGCGGGGCATCGACGCCGGCAAATTCCCCCTGTAAATTCGCAAGACCGTAATTGTTCATGCCCACCACGTCCGGCCGGAGACGGGTGACGGCCGATTGAAAACCGTCCAAAAAAAACACCGGCTGCCCAACTCGATCGTTGGACAGCCGGTGGTTCAAAGTTGTGCGAGCCCGTTCGCCGGAGATTATTCTTCCGTCTTCTCTTGGGCTTCTTCCGGAGACGAGACTTCGGCCGTTTCTTCGGCGGCTGTTTCCTCGGCGGCGGGAGTTTCCTGCATAGCGGCTTCCTCCTCGGACGGGCTTTCTTCCTCCGCGGCGGCTTCCGCGGGGCCGCCCAGGCTGAACAGCGGGCCGCTTTCGCCGCCGGTGCCGCCTTTGAGTTCCTTCGGGGTGCTGGGGGCTTTGCCGGGTTCCGCTTCTTCTTCGGGAGCCTCGAATTCCGCTTCGAGTTTCCGGCTCAGGCCGATTTTGCGGTCGTCGGTGTCCACACGAAGAATGCGGACTTCGAGTTCCTGCCCGACCTGCACCACTTCTTCCGGGTTTTCGACTTTGTGGTCGGCCAGTTCGGAAATGTGCAACAGGCCTTCGAGATCGTCTTCCAACTCGACGAACACGCCGAAGTTGGTGATCTTGGTGACTTTGCCTTTGACGAGCGAACCCGGCTGGTATTTCGCCGGGATCGTGGTTTCCCACGGATCGTCGGTCAGTTGCTTGAGGCCCAACGCGATGCGTTTGCGGTCCTCATCGACGGAGAGCACCTGGCAGGTGACGACGTCGCCCCGCTTGAGCATTTCGTTGGCGTGGGAGATTTTGCGGGTGTGGGACATGTCGCTGACGTGGAGGAGCCCATCCACCCCTTCTTCCAATTCGATGAAGGCCCCGTAGTTGGTGAGGTTCCGCACGGTGCCTTGGATTTTGGTGCCGGGCGGGTATTTCTCGGCCACGTGGTCCCAGGGGTTGGGCTGGGTCTGCTTCATGCCCAGGGAGATTTCCTGCTTGTCCTGGTTGATGCCCAGGACGACGACTTCGACCTCATCGCCGATGTTGACGAGTTCGCTGGGATGGTTGATCCGCTTGACCCAGGACATCTCGCTGATGTGCACCAGGCCTTCGATGCCGTCTTCCAGCTTGACGAACGCCCCGTAGGACATGACGTTGACGACTTCGCCTTTGATCTTGGTGCCCACCGGATACTTGGCTTCGACCTGCTCCCAGGGGCTGGGGGTGAGTTGCTTCATCCCCAGGGCGATTTTTTCCTTCTCGCGGTCGATGTTGAGGATTTTCACCTCGACGGATTCGTCGATTTTGACCTTTTCGGACGGGTGGTTGATCCGGCCCCAACTCATGTCCGTGATGTGGAGCAGGCCATCGATGCCGCCCAGGTCCACGAAGGCCCCGAAGTCGGCGATATTCTTGACCACGCCCTTCCGCACGTCGCCTTCTTTGATCTCCGAGAGCAGTTTCTGTTTTTGCGTCTCGCGTTTGTCTTCGATGAGCTTGCGGCGGGAGACGACGATGTTCCGGCGGGACTCGTCGATTTTGAGAATCACGCATTCGATGTCTTTGCCGATGTAGTCCGCGATGTCGCGGGGCCGGCGGATATCCACCTGGCTGGCGGGGAGAAACACGTTGACGCCGATGTTGACCAGGAGCCCGCCCTTGATTTTGCGGACCACGGTCCCGGTGACCACATCCCCCTCCTGGTGCTTGTTGATGATTTCTTCCCACTCGCGGATGCGGTCGGCTTTCCGCTTGGAGAGCAGGATCAGGCCGAAGTCGTCCTCGACTTCTTCCAGGAGCACTTCGCAGACCTGGCCGGGCTCGGGCGGGTTGGGGTCTTCCGACCATTCATCGAGCGGCACCACGCCTTCGCTCTTGTAGCCGATGTCGACGAGGACTTCGTCGCCTTCGATGCGGAGGATCCGCCCTTCGACGATGGTGTTGACATCGGGGGCGTCGCCGACTTTGTAATCGATGTCTTCCTGCGCTTCTCCCAGTTCCTGCAGGATGACGGCGAGTTCATCATCCTGGACGTTAAATTGCCGAATCAAGTTCCGATCAACCATAACCGTTTCGTGTCCGTTTCCGCCCGAAGAAGTGGCGCCGTTGTTGCCTGGGTTCCGTGAAGGCGAGCGTGGGGCGTCAACCCCATGATTTCGCCAAATCTCTCAGCAACCATCGAAAACAAAGTTCTCAAATGAAAAGGTAACCCAACCCAAGCTCTCGGGAGTGATCAGCCGGCTGACGCCGGCCGCTCGCCAAGATCGCCCTTGGCCGCACAACCAAATTCGAACGCTAAAAAAGACCGGTCCCCCGTATTGGACCAATCCACGCGATCGGCTCAGAAATCAAAGAGGGGAATTACGGGACTATAGCAGACAAAGCCCCAGTCAAGCTAGGTAAAACGCCGAAATGCTTAGGGCCAGGGGCGCGTCGGCTTTTGCGCAGATGCCGGCGCATTCCCCCGCGTTGCGGAATTTGGTGCCTTTGACAAAACAATGATTGTGAACCACGATTCTGTGGAATCGCCACAGTCGAGATCCCAGTGCACCAGCAAACAACAAATCTGCCAGACTCATCTTGACGCGTTTCGCCGATCCCGCTAGCATCCATGACTAGATACGAATGATCGGTATAGCCGAAAGTATGCGCGGGAATTGGCCGGCTTTCGGTTCCGGTCGTTGTTTTCCCGAGTTGAGTTCTCAACTCCATTTTTGACGAATCGGGTCGCACTGGTTCACAGGATGTGAAGCCGATGCTCGTTCGATGGGATCAATCATCTCTTGTCGTTCACACTCCAGCGAAACTCAATTTGTTTTTGGAGGTTCTGAACAAACGCCCCGACGGATTCCACGAACTGGAAACCGTGATGGTGATGATCGGGATTTATGACACGCTCCGGCTCAGCAGTATCCCGAATGCCGACGCAAAAGCAACCGACTCCGCCATCAAATTGCGTGTGTTTTCTGTGAATTCCCCCCAGGCTCAGACGGGCGATGCGGAAAAGAAGTCCGCGATTCCCGCGGGCCCGGAAAACTTGGTCGTCAAAGCGGCTTTGCTACTCAAACAGCACACGGGATTCGAGGGCGGGGCGGAAATCGAATTGTGGAAACGGATCCCGGCCGAGGCCGGCTTGGCGGGCGGATCCAGCGATGCCGCCGCCGCGTTGGCCGGCCTCAACCGTCTGTGGAAATTGAATCTCACACCTGAGGAGCTCTCGTCCCTCGCGGCGAAACTGGGCAGCGATGTGCCGTTTTTCCTCAGTCCAGCGCGGGCGGCATTGTGCCGGGGCCGCGGAGAAATCATCGAACCGTTGGCATTGCCCTTGGGGCTCTATTTCGTGGTGGTCAAACCCGAGAGCGGGCTGTCCACTCCCGAAGTCTTTCGCCGTTGGCGATCCGCCGGTGCCTGCCGGTCGGCGATGCCTTTGATCCAGGAACTTTCCCGCGGGCCCTCGGCCCTTCTGGGCCAAACCTTGTTTAATGCGTTACAGCGACCCGCGGAACAGCTCAACGCGGACATTCCGCGGCTGCGGGAAGTATTCTCGAAAGAGCCTGTTTTAGGCCACATGATGAGCGGAAGCGGAACCGCCTATTTCGGAGTGTGCGGCCAGCGCCGGCACGCCGAAACAGTCGCCGCCCGGTTGTCATCCCGGCGCATCGGACGCGTCGTCGTGGCACGGAGTCAATTCTAAACGCTGCACCGAGAAGGAGGACGGCCGTGGAAATCACCGAAGTTCGGATCAAGCTCATGGATGATCCCCATGATCGGCTTCAGGCCTTTTGTTCGATCACCTTCGATGGCTGTTTCGTCATCCGCGACCTGAAAATCATCCAGGGCGCGAAGGGGCCGTTCGTGGCCATGCCCAGCCGCAAGCTCACAGACCGCTGCCCCAAGTGCCAGTGCAAAAACCACTTGCGGGCCCTGCACTGCAACCAGTGCGGAGCCAAGCTGGACGATGAGCGGGCCATCAAGGACACCGACGGCCGGGCCAAGCTCTACGCCGACATCGCCCACCCGATCAATTCCGAATGCCGGGAGTTGATCCAGGAGCATGTGATCAAATCCTTTGAAGAGGAGTTGGTCCTCGCCCAGCAGCCGGATTACGTCTGCACTTACGACGACTACGGCGAGGACAACTACGCTGCTCTTCAGGACGAGGTGGACGATTACTCGGACACCGCGATGCCGATGGTCTTCCGCAGCTCGAAGGACACGAGCCATCGCATCGAACCGGCCGGCCAGCCGGGCACGCCGCACCACCGCGCAAGCGCCCGCAAGAACGGCCACGACTGGGAAAGCGTCGCCAGCAAAACCGACGACGACGAAGACCCCTTCGGCGCGGGGTTGGATTAAACCCGAACCCGGCTTGTTGACTTGTGGTTCTTGGCGAGCGGCCGGCGTAAGCCGGCTGATCGCTCGCGAGCGCTTGGGTTGGTTTGCGCCTTTGTTCGTCGATCCCCGAAAAGGACGCTCTTGAACAATCCATGAAATCATGGGGCCTACGCCCGGGCCTACGCCCCACGCTCGCCTCATTTCTCTTTGACGCCCGCGAGCTTGTGGACGGCTTTCCATTCGGCTGCCGTCACCGGCTGAATGGACAGCCGGGACCCGCGGGCCAACACGCCCATGCTCTGGGTCGCCTCGTCCCCGCCAAGCTGCTCGCGGTCCACGGGTTCTGGGAACTTCTGTAAAAACTTGATGTCCACCATAAACCACGTGGGATCGTCCGGGTCGGCTTTCTCGTCGTAATGATGATCGTTCGGATCGAACTGCGTGTGGTCGGCATAACCCGCCTGCACCACTTCCGCCGTCCCCATGATCGCCGGCGGCTTGGCGTTCGAGTGATAGAAAAACACCCGGTCGCCCACCTGAACCTCATCCCGCAGCATGTTCCGCGCCTGATAATTCCGCACCCCGTCCCAATGCGTGGTCTTGGTCGGCTCGTTCGCCAGGTCATCGATGGAATACGAAGTCGGTTCCGACTTGAACAACCAATACTGCGTCCTGCCTGTGGTTTTCTGCTTGGCCATCAATTTCTCCGCGATTGGAAAATCGAGTTATCTCGCGTTGGCTTATAACACGATTTGCCGACAACACTCAACTCACAAATCTCCCACTCTGGTGCGGATTTTGCTCAGGTGTATAATCTGAGAGACTTGCCCATTTTTGAGGCAGGTCTGCCGGTACAAAGGACAGCTCTCAATTGACAGGAACCAAACTCCGATGACGCCGAAGGAAGTGCTCGCCCTGTGCCGATCGCGGGAGATCCGGGCCGTGGATTTGCGGTTTATGGATTTCCCCGGCACCCAGAAACATTTTACGATCCCGGTGCAGGCGTTGACGGAACGCAGTTTCGAGGAAGGGTTTGGGATCGACGGCTCGTCGCTGCGCGGCTGGCAGGCCATCAACGAGAGCGACATGCTCGTCCTGCCGCAACCGGAGACGGCGATTGTCGATCCCTTCATGCAGCAGACCCTGGCGATCACCTGCAACATTCACGATCCGATCACGCGGGAGGAGTATGCCAAAGATCCGCGCAATGTTGCCCGAAAAGCAGAAGCCTACATGAAGTCCACCGGCTTCGCCGATGCCGCGATGATCGGCCCGGAAGCGGAGTTTTTTGTGTTCGACGATGTGCGGTTCGACGAGAACCAGCACGAGGCCTATTATCACATCGACAGCATCGAAGGGGTGTGGACGCGGGGCGAAGCCGGCCGCGGCCGGGCGGGCTATCGTGTGCGGAACAAGGAAGGCTATCTCTCCGTCCCGCCGACGGATACGCTTCAGGACCTCCGCACGGAGATGATGCTGACGCTGATGGAATGTGGCGTCGAGGTCGAAGCCCAGCACCACGAAGTCGCCACCGCCGGGCAATGCGAGATCGATATGAAGTTCGGCCCGTTGATGAAAGTGGCCGACCATCTGCTCCGCTATAAATACGTCGTCAAATGCGTCGCGGCCCGGCACGGAAAGACCGCGACCTTCATGCCCAAGCCGATCTGGAACGACAACGGCTCCGGCATGCACCTGCACTTCTCGCTGTGGAAGAAGGGCACGCCTTTGTTCGCCGGCAGCGGCTACGGGGGATTGAGCGACATGGCCGTGTTCGCGATGGGCGGCATCTTGAAGCACGCTTCGGCCGTGCTTGCATTTTGCTGCCCGACGACCAACAGCTACAAGCGGCTGATCCCCGGCTTCGAGGCGCCGGTCAATTTGACCTACAGCTACCGCAACCGCTCGGCGGCGATTCGGATTCCCGTCCACACGCCGACGCCCGACAGCAAACGCTTCGAGTTTCGCTGCCCCGATTCTTCGTCGAACCCGTACCTGGCGATGTCCGCCGTGCTGATGGCCGCGCTCGACGGCATCCAAAACCGCATCGACCCCGGCTCGCCGTTGGACAAGGACATTTACGATCTCGACCCCGAAGAAATGGAAACCGTCCCCAAAACGCCGGTCACCTTGGAAGAGTCCCTCAACGCCCTCCGCAAGGACCACGAGTTCCTCACCCGCGGAGATGTCTTTACCGAAGATGTGATCGACACCTGGATCTGGTACAAGACCACCCACGAAGTCGCCGCCCTCAGAGAACGGCCGCATCCGTTTGAGTTTTCGATGTATTATGATATTTGAATTTGAAGGAGCAAAGGGGCAAAGGGAAAGGCGATGGCGGCAAGGTACGTTGTGCGATTGATGTTCGAATGGGGCGGTGGCTGCCTGTGGTGTGGGAATGATGCCGCTCGCTCTCAATATAACGTTGGGCCGTGCGAGGATTCGCTCCCATTATCGCCAAGCACCCGCGAGCAACTGGCCAGATTATCCGAGTGGCACGACAGCAAACTCAACCAAGAATATCCTCCTGATCCCAGTCCTTGGACGTCGGCCGAGAACGAGCAATTTGAGGAGGCTGCATCGAAGGTTTTAACTTTGGTGCGTTTGGAACTTGGTCCCGAATTTGAAGTGGTTTATGTGCCATTGTAGGGGGTTCAATCTTCATAGCCCAGGCGGCGGCGGATGGCGGACCAGGTTTGGATGTACGTGAGGAACGGTAAGCCATCGACGGTGGGTTCGGGAAGGCGGGTCACGCCATCCACGGCCGGACCTTGGGTGACGAGGTGTTCTAAGACTTGCTGTTCCCGCTCACTGGTCCAAGGGGCGATGACGTCGGTCTGATCGCGGAGAGTCATCACGCCCGCGGCGAGGGCATAGCCGCCCCAGTTGCTGATGCCCGCGATGATGTTCCACGTTGTGGCAACTCGGCAGGGAATGCGGGCGGCGTGCGGTCCCAACAGCCGCCGGGCGATGTCATCCCACCGCAGGCAGCCCATGCCGATCTCGTTGCCCCCGTCGGCGATGCCAATCGTCCGAACGCCGGGGCAATGTGTCTCCACCCAATCGAACAGCCGATGCACGCCGCCGGTCCACTCATCCAGAATTTCCCCGCGCATGTTGTGGCAATGTCCGCGAGATTCCGGCGGCACCTCCGCGAGAAAGGCTTCGATGATGGCGGAATCGTCAGTTTGCTTTCTTAACGATTCCACCGTATGGCTCGGTCCCACGCGCTCAATCGCGATCAGATGAGACAACCGGCGGCCGAATCCGTTCGTGAAGAAGGCTTCCATCCAAGAATCCGCTTCCGCATCGCCGGGAAACGTGAGAACCTTTTCGGAAGGAAAGCCCATGACCTCGGCCGCGACTCGGAGCGCGGGGCGCACCAGGCATCGGTAACCAACAGCACCTGATGCCCGATCGCTTCCAACGCGAGAGCCAGACGAACCGCACCGGGCGGGCCGTCGGTTTCGGCGGCGGGCGGGTTGGCTTTTGGCACATAAAAACCGGTGACGATCGCCACTTTGAGGTCCGGTTCCGCCAGGCTTCTCGCGGCGGCCGCGAAATGGCCTTTGCAGACGGGGCCGAACTTCGCCTCGGAGGAAATCAAGCCCCGCATCGCCGGGTCCCGGCGAATGAGTGCATCCAGTTCAGCGAGCAGCGAATCGGTCACGGGCAGGCTCGCTCACTCGGCAAAAGGAAGATGAGCCAGATCGACATTGCCGCCCGATAAAATCACGCCCACCTTCCGCCCGGCGAACTCGCTGCGGGCGAGAAAGAGCGCCGCGAGCGGCGCCACGGCGGACGGTTCGACAACCAGTTTCATTCGCTCGAACACCCACCGCATGGCTTCGATGATCGTCCTTTCGTCCGTGAGCAGAATCCCATCGACCCATTCGCGGAGGATGGGAAACGTCAACGTGCCCAGGCTGGTTTTGAGGCCATCCGCCAGACTCTCAGCTCCGGTCGCCGGTTCGATCCGCCCGGTCTGCAAACTTTGCCAGGCGTCGTTCAATCGTTCCGGTTCGCCGCCGAAGACTTGAATCGCGGGCTGGATCGATTTGGCGGCGATCGCGGTTCCGGAAAGCAAGCCGCCGCCGCCCACGGGTGCGAGGATCACATCCAAATCGGGCCGGTCCTCCAACAACTCCACCGCGGCCGTGCCCTGGCCGGCGATGATCCGCTCATCATTGTAAGGGTGCACCATCTGGGCGCCGGTTTCTTGCCGAATCCGCTCGGCGGTCGCTTCCCGGTCGGCTTGCGTCGGTTCGCAGAACGTGATCTGCCCGCCGTAATGCCGGACCGCGGCGACCTTCACCGCGGGGGCGTTTTTGGGCATCACGATGTAGGCCGCGATGCCGCGAAGTCCCGCCGCCCGCGCGAGGGCCGCGGCGTGATTGCCCGAGGAATGCGTAATCACTCCCCGCCCGGCTTCCTCCTCGCTCAATGAAAACACGGCATTACACGCCCCGCGGGATTTGAATGCCCCCGCCTTCTGCAGGTTCTCGCACTTGAACACGACCTCCGCGCCCAACTCGCCGCTGAGGAACGCGGACGAAAACACCGGCGTCCGATGAATGTGGGGACGAATCCGCTCGTGGGCGCCCTGAATCTCGGCAAACGTCGGCATGGAAGGTTTTCGGCGAAATGAGGAGAGGCCTGTCCCGCCGGCGAACACTTCGACCGGCGTTTCCTCTCCACTGTATCGGAAACCGCAGTGGTCACCAACCGCCGCGGTGTTGTTCGAGGCGTTGGAAATTGTCCACGGCCAAGAGCGCGAACAAGATCCCGGCGTAGCGGTAGCCGGTCAGGAAGAAACCCGCCGCCGCCATTGCCCCCACCGCCGTGCTGATCCTGAGGCACCACAGCGCGCGATCCCGCGGGCGGTAGCGTTCGAGCATGCTTTCCGAAATATGCCCGCCGTCCAAAGGCAGCACGGGGAGCAGATTGATAAGTCCCCAATACAGGTTGACCCACTTCAACTGCAGGATGGCGAACAGCGCGTACCGGTTCGCCTGTGTGGACTCGAACGGCATCCCCTCATGAAACAGCAGGTATTCGAGGCCAATGACGACCCCATACAGCAGAAACCCGGCCCAGGGGCCGGCGAAGGAGACGACGACCGAACGCCCAGTCGAAAAGCTGGCCTGATGGGCAAACCGCGTCACGCCGCCGAAGTGGTAGAGAATCACGTCCGAGGGCCAGCCGAAACACCGCCCCGCGATGGCATGGCCTAGTTCATGAATGAGGATCGACACAAACAGGCAGGCGATCCACACCAACAGCAGATCGTAATGCGCATCCCGCAGTAGCGAATAGCCGGTGAGCACTCCCGCGAGCCAGAACCAGGGCGTGACTCGCACTTGGATCCCGAATAGCGGAAAATAGAGATCGAACGGAGTGGGATTGACTTGCCCCAACATCGGCGGCCGGCTCCTTCATCAATAGGCTGCAAAAACGGGCAGACGCTTCTCAAAACTGTATCGCAGCCCCCAGCCTCTGACAATCCGCCTCCCCCGAATGACCCCAACGCAAGAAAAGAGCGTTGAACGCAGAGACGCAAAGAAAAGACGCCAAGAGCGCAAAGATTTGTTCGTCTGCAAGAAAGGCTTTGCGGAAATGGAGCGGTTTTCGGTTCAGCCTGCCCGGGGTGAAGCTGAGGCGTATTTTCCTTTGCGTCTCCTCTTTGCGCCTTTGCGTTAAACCCGTTGCCGGCGGAGTTGGTTTTCGACCGCCGTTATTTGGGCAAGTCCGTGAGGCGGGTGGTGGTGCGGGTTTGTTTTTGTTTGATTGTGGTTTTCAAAATCCGATCGCCGATGACGGTGTTGATGTTCCCGGACAGCATGTATTCGAGGTTCGCCGAGACGACCTGGCCTGTCTCGGTGTCGAAGCGGATCTCGCCCTTCGAGGAGTCGGTGCCGATGTTGCCGGTGACTTTGGCCGCTTCGGTCTTAAGGTCGAAATCGAAGGACATCTCCAAGCTCATGGAAATCTTCACGATTTTGTCGTCGTCTTTTTTCGCGGGGCCTTCGAATTTATAGACGCGTTTGCCCTTGGCCTTGCCGATTTGGGGGAAGTCCATTTCGATCGGCTCTTCCCAGGTGTCGCCGGGTTGGACGGGCTTCTCGGCGAGCACGAAGAAGATTTCGGCGAGGCTTTCTTTTTGGGCGTTCTCGCTGCCGCCGCCCGTGAACTTGGCCGCGATGGGATTGTCCTTGGTCAGGTTCTCCAGGACTTCCTTGTAGCCTTCGAGCGCTTCGACCTTACCGCGGGGCGTGATGGTGACGAAATACTCGACGCCGCTCAAGGTTTGATACACCGGATTGAGGGCATTGCTCAGCGCGGTCCCTTTTTGCGCTCGCTCGATTCCGAATCGAACGCGTAAGTGCCGGCCGGGCCCATGTCGGCTTTCGCGGACAGCCGCTTGTTCGCGTAGCGGAGCTTGAGATTGTCTTCCTTGGTCAACTCGGCCAGGGAGATCGAGTTCACTTCGGTTTGGGTGACCTTTTGCTCGAACGATTGCCCCGCGACCTGCATGGTCTGGTTCATTTCGGTCGTCGTGCGAAACACGGCGGGCTCCTCCTTGGAAAACTTATACCGCAACAATACCCCATTCTGGGCCTGGGCCATTCCGGCCGGCAAAAGAATCGCCGCCAACATCACCAACAGATTCCGACGTCCTGACATGATTGCTTCTCCAAGGAAAGGGAAATGCCGCGGGGATTCTCCGGAACCATTCACACGTGAAACAGTTCCCGCACCGAGAGCCCTACTTCAGGAAAGGCCAGCGGCGAAACATCGGCTGTCTGGTCATACCGCGTCATAGACTGAAACGTTTCACCCTGCGGCTCGCGATAAACGTCCACGCACCAAAACGGAACATTGACGATCCAATAATCCTTGATCCCGGCTTCGGCATAGAGGCGAGCTTTGTCGTGCTGATCGTAATCGAGGCTGCTATTCGAGATTTCGATGACCAACAGCACATCCGCGACCAGCGGTCGAGCGTCGCGGTAATTCTGGGGTTTGACCCAGGCAATGTCCGGCTGCGGGGCGCTGTAGGTGTCCGGCAACCCAATCGAATTCTGCACCCGCACCCGGACCTCGTCCTTTTTGGTGTTTTCCATGCTCCATCGTGCCAGCCAATCGATCAAATCTTCGTGCATGGGGCCGGGGGGATTCATTTCGCGAAGTTCTCCTCGAATCAGTTCGATGCGGCGCTCGCGGCGCGGATCGAACTGCGCCGCATGCGATCATGCGGTCGTATTCCTCCACTGTGAATCGGGCGATCGTGCTCATCGGGTCAACTCCCTGAAAGTTGAATGTTCGTCCATCCGCTATGGTAACATTTCGATCAATCGACGAACAATCGTTTTCCGCCCGTCACTTGAACTGCTGCTCTAGGAACAGCGCCATCGCGGCGTAAAGGTAATCGCGGTTGGCTTTCTTGGCGAAGCCGTGGCCTTCGTTGTCGGCGTAGACCGTCCAGACGGGTTTGCCGTTCTTGCGGACGTTCTCCACAATTTGCACGGCTTCGGAAAACGGCACGCGGGGGTCGTTCCGGCCGTGGGCCACCATCAGGGCGGACTTGATCTTCTCGGCATTGTTCGCGGGGTTGATCTTGTCGAACACGGCCTGCATCTTGGGATCGCGCTCATCGCCGTATTCGGCCCGGCGGAGATCCCGGCGGTATTCGCTCGTGTTTTTGAGGAACGTCGTGAAGCTCGCAATCCCCACAATGTCGATCCCCGCCTTCAGCCGGCCGCTGAAGTTCACCAGAGACCCGAGCACCATGTATCCGCCGTACGAGCCGCCCATCACCGCCACGCGGTCTTTGTCGAGTTCGGGCTGCCTGGCGATCCAATCCAACAGGCCCCCGATGTCCTTCACGCTGTCCTCGCGCTTCTCGGCGTTGTCCAGAAGCAAATAAGATTTCCCATACCCCGCCGAGCCGCGGACGTTGGGGCGGATCACCGCATAGCCCATTTCCTTCAGAAAGAACTGATCGAGGCTGCTGAAGTAGGGGCGGTATTGGCTTTCCGGTCCGCCGTGGATGCTGACGACCACGGGCACCGGCCGGTCCCCGGACGAGGCGGGCGGCTTGAAATAATACGCGGGGATCTTTCGGCCGTCGAACGAAGCAAACTCGATCCGCTCCGGGGCGAGGAACTGCTCGGGGCTCAAACCGCCGGTCTCGCTGTAGGTCCAGCGGGTGAGCTTGGGCGCATCCGGCTTTGCGCCTTCCGGCCGCGGGCCGTCGTAGAAATCCAACCGGATCGAATATGCATCCGCAGGCGCATCGGGCCGGGACAGCGTGAACCCCAACTGCCCGCCGTCGGGCGAGAAGTTGAGCGAATCGACAATACCCAAAGGCAGGCTGGCCTTTTCGATCGCCCGGTAAAACATCATCGCCCCGGTCTTTTCATTGCGGCCGACGAACAGCAGATACAGGCGGCTCGCGCCGTTTTCGTTCACGGTAAATGCGACGGTGTATTTGCCGCCGATCTCCGGGCCGATTTCGATTTCGTCCACATCCCAGGGGATGTCGGCGGTGAGCCATTGGTAGCGGAAGGTTTGAAGCTCGATCACCGCGAGCTGCCGGAACTCGCCGTTGGCGTCGCTGGAGACGTAGGCGAGTTTGCCGTCGGGCGAGAACTTCATCGCCCCGAACGCGGCTTGTTTGTCGCCGGGGATCGGGATCGCCCGCTTCTCGCCACTGACGATGTCCAACAGGGCGGGATAGGTTTCGTTGATCGAGACATAGCGGTTGACGAGCAGCGTGAAGTCGTCGCTCGACCAATCGGACACGGACCAGAACTCGTCCTTCGTTTCCAGGATGCATTTGAGCGAGCCGGCCCTTCGGGGGTTGGCGATGTAGAGGTCGGTGTCTTTCCCGTTGCGGAGGTTGCTCGCGACGGCGATGCGGTTGCCGTCGGGATGCACGGCTTGGAGCAGGTTCCGCGACTTGCCGTCGGTGAGCATCAATGCCCGCCCCGACCGGCGGTCGAGCGAATACACCTGATAATTCTCGTTCCCGCCCGAGCTCATGGACAAGAGCAGCGTGCCGTCGGCGGCTTTGTTCAGAAATTCGCCGTCGGCGGGCTCCTCGAAGAACGTGACCTGCTCGCGCCGGCCGCCCGGTTCGTACACGCGGTGCAATTGCGACGTGTCCCCGAACCGCGTGCGGATCAGAATACCCCGGCCGTCGGGCGACCAGCCGCGAAACTCCGCCGACCGCATGTTTTGATACTGCCGCAACCGCTCCAGGAGTTCTTTCGGAACGGCCGGCACGTTTTCGGTCTGCACCGCGGGCGGCCGCTGCGGATCGTCTTTTTCATCGTCCGCCCGAAGCCGATCCCCCGAAACCACCACAACGCAAACAACCGCCAATAACCGCCCCATCATCGAGCCACCGCTTTCGAAATAATGAAATCCAAAACAACGATTCAAGTCAAACTGTAAAGGCTTTTAACCACGAAACACACGAATGACACGAAAAATCGCAGGATTTATTGAAATCTTCTCGCCTCCCGCTGCAGGACTGAGAGCACTCGAGCACAGCGGATTTCGCGGAGCAATCCAAGGAAATCTTTTGCTTCATGCATTCCCATTTCCCCGCGAGAAGCGTAGTGGCCGCTTAGGCCTTTATCCGCGAAAATCCGCGTGATCCGCGGTTCAAAACTGTTTGACCTACCGATTGCGACCACAGGAACTGCCTCACCCAAACCGAAGCCTCTCGACTTCTTTTCGTGTGTTTCGTGGTTCATCCTCTTACAGCTTGAAGATTGCTGTGACGCTCTTCGTGTCTTCGTGGTTGCCTGCCTGCCTTCGTGGGGAAGGGTCCCATGATATGCCAAGACGCGAATCCGATCCAGGAGCGAAAGCGGAGTTCCCCGGGCGGGGCGCTTCTCATCAAAACGGTCAATTGCTAGCATGCGCACTGAAGCAGCGTTTTGTGGTTCGCCCCGGCAATTTCTGGAAAAAGGTCGCCTTATGTCTTCCTCCAACCCCTTTGGTGCCCAAGGAACTCTGTCCACCTCCCAAGGCGACGTGACGATTTACCGGCTGAAGTCCCTGATCGATCAGAACGTCGGCGACATTCCCACGCTGCCTTATTCCATCCGCGTGCTCTTGGAAGCCTGCCTGCGGAACGTGGACGGGTTTGTGGTGAACGAGGAAGACGTCGTCAACCTCGCCGAGTGGAACGCCAAGGCTCCAAAACAAGTCGAAGTGCCCTTCAAGCCGGGCCGGGTCGTTTTGCAGGATTTCACCGGCGTCCCCGCGGTGGTCGACCTCGCGGCGCTCAGAAGCGCGATGGTGCGGATGGGCGGCGATCCCAAAAAGATCAATCCCCTCGTCCCCTGCGACCTGGTGATCGACCACTCGGTGCAGGTCGATCAATTCGCTTCGCTCGAAGCCCTCGGGTTCAACGTGCAAAAAGAATTCGAGCGGAACCAGGAGCGGTATCAATTCCTGCGGTGGGGGCAGCAGGCGTTCGACAACTTCCGCGTCGTGCCGCCGGCGACGGGGATCGTGCACCAGGTAAACCTCGAATACCTCGCCCAGGTCGTGCTCACGACCGACGGCGTCGCGTATCCCGACAGCCTCGTCGGCACCGACAGCCATACCACGATGATCAACGGCCTCGGCGTGGTCGGCTGGGGCGTGGGCGGGATCGAAGCCGAGGCGGTGATGCTCGGCCAGCCGATTTACATGCTCACGCCCGAAGTCGTGGGCTTCAAACTCACCGGCGAACTGCCCGAAGGCGCGACCGCGACGGACCTCGTCCTCACCGTGACGCAAATGCTCCGGGCCCACGGCGTCGTCGGGAAGTTCGTGGAATTCTTCGGCCCCGGCCTCGGTCACATGACCCTTGCCGACCGGGCGACGCTCGCGAACATGGCTCCCGAATACGGGGCGACGATGGGCTTCTTCCCCGTCGATGAGGAAACGCTGACCTACCTCCGCAAGACCGGACGCAAGCCCGAGCAGGTCGATCTGGTCGAGCGGTATTACAAAGAGCAGGGGCTGTTCCGCACGGCCGATTCTCCCGAGCCGCGGTTCTCGAGCCGCTTGGGATTGGACATGTCCACCGTCGAGCCTTCAATGGCCGGCCCCAAACGCCCGCAGGACCGGATCGTGCTCTCCGCCATGAAGAGCCAATGGGAGCAGGACCTCAGGAACCTGTTCGGCAAGAGCACGCCCGCGAAAGATTCCACCACGGAGTCGATGACGGCCGAGGGCGGGTTGCCCAACGGCGAAACCGTTGCTGTGGCCGATGACCCCGGCTTGGAAGGCGTGCCGATCGAAATCGACGGCGAACAAGGCTTGCTCAAGCACGGGGCGGTCGTGATCGCGGCCATCACCAGCTGCACGAACACCAGCAATCCTTCCGTGATGATCGGTGCGGGTCTCGTCGCGCGGAATGCCGTCGCCAAAGGCCTAAAGCGGAAGCCCTGGGTCAAATCCAGCCTGGCCCCCGGCAGCCGGGTTGTCACCGATTACCTCAAGCGGTCGGGGCTCGACAAGTCGCTCGACGCGCTGGGGTTTCAAACCGTCGGCTACGGCTGCACGACCTGCATCGGCAACAGCGGCCCCTTGCCCGATCCCGTCTCCCAAGCCGTCGCCGAGCACGATCTCGTCGTCTCGGCGGTGCTCTCGGGGAACCGGAACTTTGAAGGCCGGATCAACCAGCAGGTCAAAGCGAACTATCTCGCCAGCCCGCCCTTGGTCGTCGCCTATGCGCTCGCGGGCACCACGGACATCGACCTGACGCACGAGCCGCTGGGCCAGGACGCCGCCGGGAACGACGTGTACCTGTCCGACATCTGGCCGTCACAGAAGGAAATCGCCGAGACGGTCGCCTCCTCGATGTCGCCGGAGATGTTCCACACGGAATACTCCAAAGCCACCGAGGGCCCGCCGGAATGGCAGAGCATCCAAAGCAGCACGGGCGACCTCTACGACTGGCAGGAATCGAGCACCTACGTGCAAGAGCCGCCGTTCTTCGTCGACATGCCGGCGGAGCCTCAGCCGATTTCGTCCATCTCGGAGGCCCGCGTGTTGGTGATGGTGGGGGATTCGGTGACCACGGACCACATCAGCCCCGCGGGAGCGATCAAGCCCGATTCGCCGGCCGGGAAATATCTCCAGGAGCGGGGCGTCGAGCCGGTGGACTTCAACAGTTACGGCAGCCGGCGGGGCAACGACCGCGTGATGACCCGCGGCACTTTCGCCAACATCCGCCTCAAGAACCAGCTCTGCCCCGGCACCGAAGGCAGCGTGACGCAATATCTTCCCACCAGCGAGCAGACTTCGATCTACGATGCCGCGATGAAATACCAACAGGCCGGCACGCCGCTGGTCGTTTTGGCGGGGGCCGAATATGGCACCGGCTCCTCGCGCGATTGGGCCGCCAAGGGCACTTATCTCCTGGGGATCAAAGCCGTGCTCGCGGCGTCTTACGAACGCATCCACCGCTCGAACCTGGTGGGCATGGGCGTGTTGCCGCTGCAGTTCCGCGAAGGCGAGAACCGCGAGGTGCTGGAACTCGACGGCACCGAAACCTTCGACATCGCCCTTTCCGACGACTTGAAGCCCGGCCAGGCGGTCGAAGTCACCGCCACCAAAGCCGACGGCAGCGAAACCCGCTTCACCACGAAGTGCCGCATCGACACCCCCATCGAGATCGAATACTACAGAAACGGCGGCATCCTGCACAAAGTCCTCCGCGACCTGGCCAAATCCTAAGCAAGGATTCGCCGGATTCGCCCGCAGCGCAAGCGAGGGAGTTATTAAACCGAAACGAAAGTGGATTGATCTTTTTTGATGGGTGCCATGCTCATCGCTTTCGAATAATTCGCTCGACTGTTTCCGCGCAAAACCAAACCCCCGGCGTTGCGAAACCGCAAGCCGGGGGTTTTTGTTCACGAAAGACCGCGATCAAACTCTTAGAAGCTGCCCTTGTCGAGAATGCCTTCACCCAGCCGACCACCGTCGGAGGTCAGCAACCGGACCCAAACCGAGGAATTAATGGACTCATTGACCGTGCGCGCCGTGCCGTCGCACATGACGACGACGATCAGGTCCGGGTGATTCGATGACGGGCGATTGCTCTGCTGAGCTGTTGTAATCGCCGTGCCCGAGACACTGTTGACGTTGGGTTTGGACGCCCCCAGGGTGCTGATCGTACTGACATTGCTCAAGTTGCCGCCCGAGAATGACGGCGTGACTTGTGTGACGTCCACGCCAAATGCAAGTTGCGAAGCAGAGGTCGAGTTAAACAACCGGGCAGGAGTATTCCCAGAGTTTTCCGCCATAAGAATCGTCGCGCCCACGCCGTCGCCATTGTGGAGACGGTCCAATGTAACTAAATTTTTGCCCGCACTAATTCGTTGAAACATTACGCCGAGTTTATACCCGAGCGCGGCGGAAGGGGATGCGGCGCCAATCGCCGTGGACGCGGCCGCGGGATTGCCCGGCGCGCGGCGCTGTTGCTGCTGAACAGCCCGCCGTTGACCTGATAGCTCAAGCCGCCCGGTACCGAGAAGTTGTTCTGGTCGTCCGGGCATTGGTAAACGGGTAGCTGGACCAAGGGGACCGGCGGATTCACTCCGTTTTGGGCATTGGTGTTGGTTTGCCGGTCTAAGGCCGTTTCATCCAGGGCATTCAAGATCTGCACGGGCCAACCGGTCGCCAATTGCGTCGTATTTGTGGCACTGACCGGGGGAGTGGTCACGGCGTCATTCATAAACGGGAATTGCCCGTCGTGGCTGGTGGCGAAGCCCTCGAAGGCGATCCCCATATTTTTCATGTTGTTCATGCATTGCAGCCGGCGGGCGTTTTCGCGGGCCGCCTGGATGCTCGGCAGAATCAGCGACATGATGACGGCGATGATCGAAATCACCACCAAGAGTTCGATCAGCGTGAATCCCCGGCGGGAGGATTGGCGTTGGGGACGAATGGATTTGCGACAAGCCTTCATGATGATCCTCGTTCAGCTAGGAAATGCGGGGTGAGTTCGATGCGTCTTTCGTGTTGGTTCGAAGGTGGAACTGTTTCGCTCTCAACACGGGAGACGAAACAACGGCCCTGGGAAAACAGGTGACGTCCGCAATCGCCCTTCAACGCTGGCCCTGGATTTGATTGCGACTTGGGGAAGGCGGTCCGGGCTGGACCACCCACGTCGGTTGAATTTCTCTTAGGATGGGGATTTCATGTTCTAAAAGTGAGCGGCATATTTCAAGGTTCTCTCCTTTCATCTTAACAAAAATTCGCAATTTGCACGCCAGTTTTGGGGATTTTTTTCAGGGTTCCCCCGGTCAGTTGATCGTCTGCCGATGCAGGATCAGCGAGTTGAAATCGAAGTTGGGATCGAAACTGAAGTTGGTTTTGTTGTTCCCGTCCACCGGGTCGGTGAAACTCTGGTATTGGAAATCCTGCGAGGACATCACGTTTCTCGCCTTGGAGCGGTCGATCACGTAGAAGCCCCGATAGCCCGGAGAGTCCGTGAGCTTCGCCCCCACGCGGGCCACGTTGAACCCCGTGTTCGGATCCAGGACTTCCACCGCCTGGAAGAAGTCCACCTGGATGAACATGATGAACACGTTGCTGCGGATGGTCGAGTTGTTCGCCACCTTTTCCAGCATGCGGTACTTCACCGAGTGGTCCACCTGTTGGGTTTGGTTGCCCAGCTCGAACAGCGTGCGGGGATTGGGCTGGCCGTTGTCCAAGGGCAGCGTGCGGAAGATCGTGTTTTGGACGCTGGTCACGCCGTCGGCGGAATAGCTGAACGGGAGGAACGGCCGGGATCCAAATTGGGGATTCGAAGACGCGGGAAGTCCCGGCAGGATCATGCCCGAGACCGGATCGACCCCATCGCGGGCCTGTACAAACTGCACCCACCAGTCGCGGGCCGATCCGCTGCCGGTGCCCGCGCTCTGGTCCGGGAGAAACTGGTTGGGGTTCCCGAGGTTCAGTTGCACGACTTCCGGATCGTCGAGCAGGCCGCCCAGGACTTCGGCATGGCGGAGCGTGTTCAAATTGATCCGCCCCGGCCGGCGGTAGAAGCGTTCGGGATTGGTGAACCGATTCCCCACGCTCTGGACGAACGGCTCGCGGATCAGGTTCCCGGCCGCGTTCAATTCCGGATGCCGATGCGAGCGGTCCGGCACTTCCACAAACTCGAACAACCGATACCAGCGGTTCCCGGTTTCCACTTGGCCGGTGTTGGGGAACTGGGGATTAGTAAACAGATTCGCCGCGATCACCGGCCGCGCCGCCGGTCCGATGCCGCCCGGTCCGTATTCGCTTTGGGCCAGGTACTGCGTGGTGTCGTCCGGCCCATAGAGAGGCAGGGAAAGCAGCTCCATCGCCGAGCCGTATTCCCGGTTGAACAGCGGCTGGTACTGCGTAAACTGTTGATAAGTCGCCCCCGGCGGAATGTAAGCCGGCTTCCCGAGGATGTTCGGATAGCCCAGGCTGTTGTTAACCCAATGCCCGGTCAGTGGTGAGGGAATCGTCTGGATGAACGGGATCGGCGTCTTAGATACGAGGCCGGTGCTGTTCTGGCGGATCAACGGCTCTTGGCGTTCGATGGTCCGCATCGTGTCCAATTGGGCGCGGATTTTCATGTATTGATCCGTCGAGTTCAGCGTGAACACGTCCAGCGGCACGGTGACCTTGTCCACGATGATCCACGGGTTGTCCCGCGTTTCCTGCTCGTGGGTCATCGCGTTCGAGGTGTAGGTCGTCACCGGCTGCCTTAAGGGATTCAACCGGCGGCGGAGTTCGATCTCCACGTTGAGCGTCTGCGCGCGGTCGTCCAACTCGGAAAGATCGTCCCCATTCGGGGGCTCGTTCAGATGGAACAAGTCGCTGCCGGCGGGCGTCGACGTGATCTTTGGGCCTTCGCCGTAGTTGTTGGCCCCGCCCGGCTGATTGATGCGGTAGAAGCTTTGGTTCGTCAGAATCAGGTCCATGTCGATCCCGTCGCGGGGCGAGATTCGCTGGTGGCGAACCGTGGTGGACGCCTGCGGGTTCGAGTCGTATTCGGGGTCCATCGGATCCGAGATCCCGGTCTTATAGTTCCGGTTGACGCGGAATTCGCTTTCCACCACCGACATCCCGGGCGGGCTGCCCATGTTCTGGTTGTCGCCCGCGGTGCCCACGAGGTAGTTCGCGTTCACACCCCAGGGAATGCCGGGATGATTCGCCGTGAAGGTCAATCGGCGTTCTTCGCCCGTGATCGCCGAGCCGCTGTTCGTCGTGGCGGTCGCGGGCGGGCGGACGACGATCTGCCAGCTTTCGTTGTTGAAGTTGACGTTCTGCCGCGAGGTGTTTTCCAATTCGATGTAGGTGAAATCGCGGTTTTGCGAGTCGTCCCATTCCGTAGCGTCGTGGTTTTTGGGATTGCCGGCTTCGAGCACCCGCTTGGCAAAGATGATTTGCGCTTCGTTGAGCGCCATTTCCTGCTCTTCCACGCCGTAAACCACGCCCCGCTGTCCGCTGGCTATCCCGGCGTTCGGGGCATCGGTCGAGGGATAGCCGGGCGTCGGGCTGGTGGTGGAGTTCGTGTAGGGATCATCGTCCAGGTTCCAACCGTTGGCGAGGTTGATGTCGAATTCGAACATCGTCACCACGTTGTCCTGATCCATGCGGTCCACGGCGTTGACGGCGAACTGGGCCATGTCTTTGAGGATGTCCGGGATGTTGTCGCCGTTGAGATCCGGAGCCGTGCTGTAGGGATTCGGCGTGTTCGCATAATTCATGGCATCGTTGCCGCCGCCGAAGAGATACAGGAGCGTGTAAATGTCCCGGGCGAGTTGCTGCCGATCCCGGCGGGCGAACCATTCCTGATCGTAGGGCGTGCTGATATTGATGGGCCGGGAATTGATCGTCATGCCGGTCTGGTTGTTGACCGGGGCAGGCCCCAATCCGGCCGGATGCGGGGTGAGCGGGCGGAAGATCACGTTCGGCTGGGCCGAGGCGGGATAATCGAAGTCGCAAAGATGATTGATGCTCAGCTTCCGCATGTTCAGGTTATGTAAGTTATTCGGATTCGTAGGCGCTTCGCCCCTTAGCAATTGTTGCACGGGGCCACGAAACAATCCGAGGGCGGACGCGGGCGGGAAAGTTCCATTTGTCGGGAACTCCCAAGTCCGGGCCGCATTGGGAGCGAACCCGGTGTTGTAACTCGTCATCCCGAAGGCTTTGAGGTCCCAACTGGCCGGGGTGAAGCGGCGGCGGCGTTCTTCCGTCTGGGTCACGTTGGCCCCGTCGAAGTTGAGCGGAGCCAGGTCCCGCAACCGGCCGCTCAGCCCCAGGATGTCCTGATCGGGCTGCGCGAGATGCAGCGTCGCGAATTCGCCGGCCCCGTAAATCGAATCGTAATCGCTGCGGGCATACTCCGGCTCGAGAATCGTTTCTTCCGGTTCGTCCACATCGTAGCGGAGCGTGTAGTTCGGCAGCAGAAACCGCGTGCTCGCGTTCGCGTACAACCCGACTTCGTGGGTGTCTTGATAATTCCCATACGCGGGCCAGATGTGCTGGCCGGCGTTGCTGGTCAGGCGTTTCTTTCCCAAGAGAACCGCCTGGCTGGGGTTGTTGCGGTTCATGGTCGCGGTGAAGCGGCCGCTGCCGTGCAGGTCCAAGGGCTGCTGCCAACTGGGGAACGTCAACGCGGCCGGGAAGAGAATCCCCAGCCCGTTGTAGGTCCCGCCCGTTTGGGCCGTGAGGTTGTCGTCCGTCAGCAGATGATTCGGATTCGACACGTTGAAGTTGCCCGGGCTGGGGTACAATCCGAAGGAACTTCCGGCCGAGGGAAATTGGAAGGGATTGGCCGACCCGATGGAAGCGTTCAACTGATCGACTTCGCCAAACCGACCTTCGTAGAGGTTTTGGATGTTGTTCGTCGCGTCCAAGTCGGCCCGGCCCGCCGTGAGCCACCACCACTCCATGTTGGCCAGTTCGATGGTACTCTGCGGAGCATTCCCATAGAACCTCTGGTGCTGAGCCGTGGGACCTTCGCCGGTGTTCGCCGTCATCCCCCATTGCGGGTTGACTTCGGAAGCGGCCACGCCCTGGTTCGACTGCGACGCGTACCGCAGGTCGTCGTCCGGCGTGCCGTATTGGCCGTCCGGTCCCGGTCCGAGCGGGCCGAACGTCCCGAAGGCGTTGTTGAACGCCGTCACGCCGTACACGTTGCCGTGGGCGTTGAGGTTCAACAGGGCGTCGGCGTCTGTGATCGTCATGGCGAACATGGGCACGAACTTGGTGACCGTGCCGTCGGGGTTCTCGCGGATTTGCACCGGGAAGCCCAAATCGAGCCAGATGGCTTCGTTGAAGCCGTCGCCGTCGGGGTCGGCATCGTAGCTGACGTTCTGCACGCTCATCGGGTCCGCCCAGACCCCGTCCCAGACGCCGTCGTTCAGAGGGTTGTTGTCGGTGTTCAATTGCGGGCCGGTGTTGGCGTTGAACGGGAACGGGTTCAGTCCCGGGCTGCGGGTATTGAGGGCTCACGAAGCGGCGAATGTTCGTGACCACGCCGTTGGGCGCAACGACGCGGTGCTCGACGTGCGGCCGGAGTGTCCGCGTCTGCGTGCTCGGATCGATGTACCACTGATCGGGCGAGACGCCGGTGGAGCGGAGATACTGCGGCCGGTGGAACGAAGGCAGGTTGACCGGCGCGGTCTGGCCCACGTTGCCCACCACCCGCCATTCGGCGGAATGGGCCGGGTCGGGATTGTTGACGTGGGCGAGATAGGGGCTGTTGACGTCCCAATAGTTGTAGCCCACGTCGGGGGCGGGATAGTTGGACTGATCGAGCGCGACGCCCCCGGCCCCTTGGGCGGCGGGCGAGCGGTTGATGTTGATGAGCGCCGGGTTCCCCGACGAGTTGCCGTTGTTGTTATGGCTTTGATCGACCACGATCCCATTCGTGGGCGTCGTCCACAGATGCACGCCTTCGCCGGAAAACGGCGCAAGGTCCCGGCCGTACATCGTGGCCAAGAGCGACAAGTGCCCGCCGTGAAACACGCTTTGCCGCTCTTCCTGCCGGGTGCCCGTGAGGAACTGCCGGAGGCCCCAGTTGAACAGCACCTCGGGATCGGGTCCGAACTTGCCGAAGTCCGACGCTTGGGAGGCGTCGGAGAAATACTCGGCGTTGCCCTGCTCCTGGGTGCCGATGGTGTAACCCACGATCCCCAAAAACGTGAGGGCCAACAGGAGCGCGATCACCACCACAATCGTCGAGCCGTTGCGGTCGTGCCGCCCGCGGTGCTTGGGCCTCGGCCCGGACGCGGTCTGCCTGGCGAGCGGGTTCCAACAAAAACGTTTCATGGTGAGTTGCTCCTGCTTCGTTGCCTTTGGCCGTGGCCCGACCCGGCACAGGAAAAAGGAAATTTTTTGTTTGTTGTTTGTGTGTTTATCCGAGCAAACGCAAACCGGCGGAAATATCAACCGCCCTCTTGCTTCAAATCAGTCCGCGAGCGGAAACGTAAACGTCATATCCCGCATCTGATCGCTGCCCTGGTCGTAAAACCGAATGTGAATCCGAATTGCCTTGAGGGGAACTTCGTTCACAGAACCGAAGTCCAGATCGGCGTTCGTAATCGTACCGTCTCCGTTAACATCCACCGGATTTACCGGAACCGGCCGATACGGTGGATTGCCCGACAGATTGAAGTCCAGGTTCGGGTTCCACGTGTCGTAGCGGTTGCCGTACGTGGCGCGGTTCTTATTCGCGCTGGCGCTGTAATATCCGGCACCGCTGTTGTTGCCCAGGTTCACCCAAGCCGGTATGGAAAGCCCATCGTCCCAGACTTGGATGTCGAAGGAATGCACATTGGTCATCACAATGTCTTCCCCCCGCCGGCCGGCTTGGTTGGAATACTGAGAAACGAGCCCGTTCGCCCCCAGCGTCAGCACGGTGCTATCTTGGAACGGCCCGCCCGTCGCGCCGGGATCGATGCTCGGATAGGTGAAGTTCGAATGGGCGGTTTCCTGGAGCGTGAACCGGCCGATGAAGGTCGCGGGGTTGTAATTGCCGGGACTCGTCCCCACGAGAAACTCCCGCGGCGGGACGGCGGCGTTGTTCGTGGGCTTGGCCCGGCGGATCGAATTGCCAAACCGCAGGCAGGGAATGCCCAAGCTCGGCGGAATGCCCGGAAACGCGCCCAGGCTCTTCGACGAGGTGGAATTGTCCAAGGCATCCGTCACGGTGTGAAATGTCAGTCCGTTCCCGCCAAACGCGACGGGGTCGTGAAAGGCCGAATAATCAAAGTCGTACCAGAATCGGCCGACCGCATCTTGCCAATAGCTTCCGTTGCTGTCGGGGATCGGCGGGAGATTCGCCGCGGTATAACTCCCTAAGAAGGTCGCATCGGCGGCGATCATGCGGTTCTTGTTCGCGTCTTCGGGTTGCTCGGTGCCGCCCGGATTGGTGACGTAGGGTTCGCGGATCAACATCATCCGGCGGTACAGCGTGCCGTTCCGCAAGAACCAGCAGACCTCCGCATACCGCGAACTCCCCGTGCCGTTGATCGTAAGCTGCCCATCGTCGAACTCGGGCTGGTTGAGGCTCGAAGGCTGGGTATTGGTGCCGTAAAGGTAGTTGTTCCGTTCGACGAGGGTGTCGATGGCGGAATTCAGCGGGCCGGGCGGCGTCGCGTTCTGAGGCCGTCTGAGCAGAACCGCTTTGCCGGAGAACGGCAATTGCGCCGCCCCCTGGTGGACTTCGCCTTCGTCGACTTTGATCGTCAAGTGCAGCACATCGTCGGCGGGGTTGTCGAAGTCGTTCTCGGCGATGTAGAAAAATCCCCGGCGGAGAGGCATAAGCTCGGGATGCGTGTTGGTGTCGACCCCGGGCCCGGACGGAAACGGGACGATGTCGCGGAACGTCCGCTGGCCGATGTCGCCGCGGAGCAGCGTGGTCATCGTGCGGACGTTCTGATCGAGCTCCGCCATGCCTTTCTGGTTCGAGATCAGCCCGCTCGCCGTCTGGAACACCTGCGCGAACAGGAGCATCATCACCACCACCAGCGCGGTGGCGACCAGCATCTCGACCAGCGTAAAGCCCAGAGGCTCGGGCCGGCGGGTTTTCAGATGGCGTCG
This sequence comes from uncultured Planctomycetaceae bacterium, assembly GCA_963815195.1. Taxonomy (GTDB): domain Bacteria; phylum Planctomycetota; class Planctomycetia; order Planctomycetales; family Planctomycetaceae; genus CAWAVN01. Next base: position 52,928 of record CAWFGE010000018.1, on the reverse strand, counting down.
CGAAACCCGATTCATGGCTTGGTCCCCAGGTGATAAACTTCGATGACGCCCTTCATAAACACGCCCTTCGTCAGCGGGTTCGCCGCGTTCTTCTCCAGCGTGATGAGCTGGTTCATGTCATCCACGCTTTGCAGGCGATGCCAGGTCCCGTTGACCGTGTCCAACAGATACCCGCCCTTCTTCAGAAATGGATTGGTGCCGATGACGCGGTACACGCGGACCGGCAGCGGATTGCCGCCGGCATCGGTCTTGCTCAAACCAAAAACGGTCTCTTCCAAAGCCGAGGGGGCCCGGTTGAAAAAAATCACCACGTCCACGCTCGCCTGGGCTTGGGCGGCGTCGCTGGCGCTGCTCGGCGTAAAGTTTCGCACGGTGAGCAGCCAGGTATACCGCCGCTCTTGTAGCTCGATCCGAATCCGCGTGACCTGGCCGTTGCCGTTCGTGCCGTTGTAATACAGCCCGTTATTCGGCAGCGGATTGGTCCAACTGATCGTGTTGCCGCTGATCTGGGACGCGAGCGCCAAGGGCCGGACTTCGCTCATCCGGAAGTTCTGATTGAACAGCACAATCCGCACCGAGCCGCCGCTGCCGACGATGTTGGTCACATCCGCGAGATCCACCCCCGCACTCGGCGGGATCGTGATCGACGTCGCGGTGTTGGCGAAGGGAGCGGCGATATTGGACGTGGCGTCGTACATCGTGTTCCAACTATCGGGCAGCGTGACAAAACTGGTCGCCGCCGCTTCGGTGGTGATGGTGAAATTGTACCGCGCGAGGTTGCCGACGTAACCGGGCGTGCCGACCCCGTCCGAATTGATGATGCTCCACCCCAACGGATCGACGAGGTAAGGATTGACGTTCGGATTGCCTGTGACGGTCGGATTGATGAAGTGCTCGGAGAAATTCCCGTCGTAGTTGGGATTCAACACGAGGTTGCGGAATTTCGCGGCATTCGCGGGATACGTATCCCCCGGACCGGGAATCGCGTCGTACACGTCGATCAGCGTTTCCGCGTTGTAGCGGAGGACGGTGCCCTGGGTGAGTTGGGTGGCCTGCACCGACCGCAACAGCGCGATCGGAAACAGCGAGGCCACCGCGACCACGCCGATGCCCATGCACAATAAGGCCATCAGCACTTCGGTGAGCGTCGTCCCGCCCCGGCGGGGCAAGGGAGTGTTCGGGCGAGGCTGTCGTCGTTTCATTGGGCCACCTCTCCGATCGCGGCAAAATGGAAGGGATCGTCGGCGTTCCCGTCCGCGCCGGCGTTCCCGTTGGAGTTGTTGACGTTGTCCGTGGGATCCACGAAATGCACCGAGATGTTCCCGGTCTGCGTGCGGAGCGCCACCACCCGCTCTTGGCCTTCCTTGTTCGGCGAACCGACCGGGAGCCCCTGGGCGACATCCGCGGCATCGGCCAGGACGAAATTCAACACCCCGGTCGAGGCCACCAGTCCCGTCACCGTGCCCTGCGGCGAAAACAGCACGTCCATGTTGGGAGCGTAAGCCCCCGACGTGCCCCAGGACACGGGCAGCCGGCTGTTGTTCAAATCGATGACCACGTCCCGCGGAAACTGGCGGGGCTCCTGGTTGGGGAGCACGGTGGGATTGAGTTGCAGCACGTATTCGAGCCCGCTGTATTGCTGGCCGTTGTATTGCTTCGTCAGGAAGAACTGCACGTTGTTGGGGCTGAAGTTGTTCGGGTTATTGTCGCGATAATTCACGCGGATCGTGTAGAACGCTTCGTTCTCGCCGATGCGGAGCACCGCCCCGCTGGAGATCAGCCCGCGGGCGAGCAGGTTGTTCCAGCCGGCGTTCCCCGCGGGGAAGACCTGCCCGTTCTGTTTGTTGATCGCGATCGTGCCCAATTTATACCGTTCCGGCGGGCCGATGTAGATCAGGCTGCTGACGGTGTTGGGGATGTTGGGATCCATCAGAAGCCGCACGCCGCGGGGTTCCTTGGCATGGATCGCGCGGTCGCGGCGCCTTCCAGGTACGATTGCACCTGGGCGGCCCCGGCGCGGACGCGGTCCTCGTCCTGCGTGATGTTGACCATGCTGACCGTCAGCGTGGTCAGCACAATCAATATGCCGATCACCACCAGAAGTTCCACAAGCGTGAAACCCGGCCGGGGCGGATCCGGATTGTTTTGAGGCTTTCGCCGACAGGTCACCATTGCCGATCTCATCATGGCTTTACGATTCGATTCGAAAAGTTGTCCAGCATCGCTTCCAAGACGGCGTTGCCGCTGGCGTCCACGTATTGCGGCTGCGCCAAATGGCCGAAGTGGGCCGTGTCGTAAGGTTCGTAAATCCCCATTTCACCGTCCAAGCCGGCCGAGATCACCAGGGGCAGCGACCACGTGTCGGGGGTCGTCTTGGGATACGTCGTCTCGAACAAGGCGGGCGTCATCTGCATCTTGCCGGAGTTGGTGACGAACATCCAACTGGCCCGGTTCGTCATCCCCAGCTTGTCGTCGGGATCCTTATTCAGTTCCGTGGTGGGAATGCTCGGACCGAAGAACAACTGGGCTGTATCCGGAGCCGGGATTACCGGCCGAATAGTCCTTGATGTTGACGCCGTAAACATAGTTCCCGTTCTTGTCCAGACTTTGGGCGGTCGTTTCGCTGCCTTGGGGAGCCGGGCGGACCAGGCGGGTCGGCCAGCGGTAAAACCGGATCGGCTGGCCCCAGCCGTCCACGAACTCCATCAACTTATCGCCGTCGGTATCGTCGATCTCGTCCGATTTGAAGGCATCCAAATCCACCGGCGGCGGGCCGAAGGACGCCCCCTGCGTCAAGGTCAGATACAGCGCTTCCGAACTCTGCGTCACGGGATTGTCATTCGCCGGTATGTAGTTCGAGGGTAAGGTGATCCCCGCGTTTTTCGCCTCGGCGAGCGTCTGCGGAAACGCGTTGCGGAAGAGGGCCTTCTGTCCCAAAACTTTGGCCCGCGGCGCGTAATTGCCCGCGAGCACCAGCGGCGACACCCCGTTGTACAAGGATGGATCGTACAAATACTTCGAGCCGGAGCGGTCCTGGGCCTGGATGGCCATGTTCACATCGTTCACCCGCTTGGTGATCATCCCGTTGAGCTTGGTGAGCATGGTTTTGGTCTTGGCTTCGCGGGACGTGGTGATGAAATTCCGCATCACCACGGCCGATAACGACACCAGGAACACAATGATCCCCATCACCACCAAGAGTTCGAGCAGCGTAAAGCCCGTCGAAACCGGCCGGGGCCTGGCTGCGGATTGGTTCTGGACTGGATTGCGTCTCATGTCGATTCTTCCCGGTTCGGGCCATCGGTTTTGTCCCCTCTCCCCTTGGGGGAGAGGGTTAGGGTGAGGGGGTTTTTCCAACTTACGGGGCGAGCAGGCCGCTCGAGAAGTTGGTGATGTTGTCGCGCTCGGCTTCGCGGGGTCCGGCGAGAGCCGTGTCGGCCGTCGATGTGGAATACACGCCTCCCGGACCGTAAGCGAAGTCAAAGCCCGGCGAGATGATTTGGAAGGACTTCGGCTTCCAAGCGGCGCCGCCGGAGCTTTGGACATAGATGTTCGCCATCCGGGCCGGGCTCGTTCCGCCGGACAGGGTGCCGAGGTCCGCCGTGTTGTAGCCGGCCCCGTCATAGCTGCTCAGGTAGATGAAGGGCTCGGATTGTCCCGAGATGGGATCGCGGTATTCCACGAACTTGTCGCCGTCCGCGTCTTGAAGCCGGCCGAGATCGAACGAAAAATACGGCCCGATCCGCGATTTGCCGCTGGTGAGAAAGGGCAAGGCCGGGTTGTTCGAGAAGCCGATGAGCGCGCCGCTCGAATCCTGCACGCCGCCTAAGAAGAACACCAGGCATTCCGGGCCGTCCAGCGTCACGGGGTAACTGAGCCCCGCCGGCAACCCGCCGGACCCGGCGAAATTAAACTGCGGAAAGATCTTGCGGATCAATTGTGTGCTCCGCGGATCGCTTTTCCAGCCGGCGGCGTTGTTGTAAATCGTGATCCGGCTGGGCGGCTCGATGCCGAACTTCGACTTGAACTGCGTGATCGACCCCGTAAAGCCGTCGATTTCCGTTCTGACCTGGACGATCGTCGCGTTCTGCCTGACGTGCGCGAGCACCGGCACCAGCAAACCGATCAACAGGGCGATGATCGACATCACGATCATCAATTCGACGAGCGTAAAACCCGCCCGGCGAAACCTATTCTGGGTGGGGGTCGGATTTGGATTCGGGGAAGGACGCATCTCGCTGTCTCTCCTTCTCGAGGGACTTTGTTTCCAAGTGAGTGAAACTCGGATGGGTTTTGCCCAAGCCGACGCTTTCGCGCCGGTCCGCCGGCAAGCCGGCGGCTTGGGACGTGGAGAATCACTATGACAAATCGTTCAGCAGTTTAATCAGCGGCATGAACAAGGCGATGACGATGAAGCCCACGATCAAGCCGAGGACCACCACCATCAACGGTTCCAGCATGCTGATCAGCCCTTCCACCAAGACGGCGACTTCTTCGTCGTACACGTCGGCGACTTTGTAGAGCATCTCGTCCAAGGCTCCGGTCTCTTCGCCCACGTCCACCATGTTGACCACCATGTCGTCCACGATGCGGGTCTCCTTGAGGGGCACGGCCATCGATTCCCCTTCGCGGATCGCCGCGTAGATCTGGTCGAACGCCTTCCGGAACACCGCGTTGCCCGCCGTGTCCCGGGCGATAATCAACGCCTCCAAAATCGGCACCCCGGAGGCAATCAGCGTTCCCAGCGTCCGGGCCACGCGGGCCGTGATCGACTTCTGCAGAATCTTCCCCAGTAACGGGATCCGCAGCGCCAGCCAGTCCACCGCGTACTCGCCGTGCTTGTTCTTTTTGATAAGCTTGATCATCAGATAGAACCCGATCGGGATCGCCGGCCCCAGGTAGAAGTAGCTCACGACCATGTCGCTAATGCTGATGAGCAGCATGGTGATGCCCGGCAGCTCGGTCCCGAAGTCCTCGAAGATCTTTTTGAACTTCGGAATGATGTAGTACATGATGAAGCCCACGATGGACGTGGCGACGAAGATCACCGCGCACGGATAAATCATGGCCCCCTGGACTTTGCGCTTCAGGCTCTGGGAACGCTCTTTGAACTCCGCGAGCCGCTGCAGAATGACTTCCAAGGCCCCGCCGGCTTCCCCGGCTTTGACCATGTTGACGTAGAGGTTGTCGAAGGCCTTGGGCTGCTTGGCCATCGCTTCGGAGAGCGTGCTCCCGCCTTCGATGTCTTCGATGACGTCGATCAGCGAATTTTTGAGCGGGCCGGGCTTGGATTGGCCTTCGAGAATCCGGAGCGACCGCAAAATGGGCAGGCCCGCATCCTGGAGCGTGGAAAGCTGCCGGGTGAAGGTGCACAGCTTTTTCGCCTTGACCCTCCCGAAGGAGAACCCGCCCTTTTTCTTCTTGCCGCCGGGCTTTTTCTCCGCGGCTTTTTTCTTTTTCTTGGCCTTCGCGCGTTCTTGAATCTTCGTGACGAAAAAGCCTTTGTCGCGGATCTTCTGCTGGGCTTCCGCTTCGTTCGCGGCTTCGATCGTTTCTTTGATCTCTAGGCCCGTGTTGTCCATGGCCTCATATTGGAAAACAGGCATCGACTCTCTCCGCCAGTAAAGGAAGGGAAACCCCTGAAGTTAATTCTCGATCCGTATGTTATCTACTGGAAATCCGAAGCACGAATCTCGAAATCCGAAACAAATTCAAAATCCCAAATCCGAATGTTCCAAACCCGGCCGAGTCTCCGTCGCCTCGACAGGCTGCCGATGTTGCCGGTTTGGAATTTGAAAATTGGAACATTGGGATTTGTTTCGGATTTCGAGATTCGGATTTGTCAAAAACTCGGTCGTCACTTTCGGTTGTCATTCCACGTCTTCCGAGATGGTTTCGCGGACGACTTCATCGATGGTCGTGACGCCGTCGAAGATCAGTTTCAGCCCGGCTTCGCGGAGGGTGGTCATGCCCTGCGTGCGGGCGTAGTTGCGGATTTCGTCCACGTTCGCGTTGCTGGAAATCATGTCGCGAATCTCGTCGGTCATGATGAGCAACTCGTAAATCCCGCTGCGGCCTTTGTAGCCCCCGTTGTTGCAGCGGGCGCAGCCTTTGCCGTAGTAAAACTTGTATCTGCGGGCCTGCTCGATGGGCAGTTGCAGTTCCATCAGCAGATCGTCGCTCGGCTCGAACTCGGTCCGGCATTCGCTGCAAATCCGGCGGACCAGCCGCTGCGCCAGAATCGCCTCGACCGTCGCCGTGATCAGAAACGGCGGCACGCCCATGTCCAACAAGCGGGTGATGGAACTCGGGGCGTCGTTCGTGTGCAGCGTGCTGAACACGAGGTGCCCCGTCAGGGCGACTTTGGATGGCGATTTCCGCCGTTTCGTAGTCGCGGATTTCCCCGACGAGGATGTCGTCCGGATCGTGCCGCAGAATCGCCCGCAGCACGTTGGCGAAGGTCACGTCGATGTCCGGGTTGACGGGCACCTGGACGATGCCGTCGATGTCGTATTCGATCGGGTCTTCCGTGGTGATGATTTTGGTTTCGATGTCGTTCAGTTCGTTGAGGGCGGAATAGAGCGTGGTCGTCTTGCCGCTGCCCGTCGGACCCGTCACGAGCACGATGCCGTTGGGGGCCTTGATGATCTGCCGGAACTTGCCCAGCGTGCCCGCGTCCATGCCGATCTTGTTGAGGTCGAGTTGCACCACGGTGCGGTCCAGCACCCGCATGACGACGGCTTCGCCGAACATGGTGGGCAGAACGCTCACCCGCAGGTCCACCGGATTCCCGCCCACGTTGAGTTCGATCCGCCCGTCCTGCGGCAGCCGGCGCTCGGCGATGTCCAGGTCGGCCATGACCTTGATCCGGGAGACGATCGCGTTCGCCAGGTGCCGCGGCGGCGGGACCATTTCGTAAAGCACGCCGTCCGCCCGCACGCGGATCTTGAACTCGTCCTCGAACGGCTCGAAGTGAATGTCGCGCGCCTGGTCTTTGATCGCGAGCAGCAGCACCATGTTGAGCAGCTTGCGAATCGGCGCGGTGTTGCCCGATTCCATCTCCTCGTCCAGGCTGTAGCCTTTGCCGCCTGCGTCCTCTTCGAGTTCCTCTTCCAGGCCGCTGATGACGTCCTCGATGCTGTCCTGCTTGTCGGCATAGTTGGCCTGGATCGCGTTTTCGACGTCCTGCGGATTCGACACCGCGCCCCGCACGTCGTAGCCCAGAAAGTTCCGCAGATCGTCCAAGGCTCCGACGTTCTGCGGGTCGGCCATCGCCACCGTGAGCACGTCGTCTTTCACCGAGATGGGCATGATCTTGTAGATCTCGGCCATCGTCTGCGGGACGAGTTCCAGCACCTTGGGCGGAATGTTGGTCTCGGCGAGATTGACGACCGGCATGCCCCACTGCTCGGCGAGGGCTTCCGTGACCTGGTCGTCCGTCACCAGGCCCATGCGGATCGCCACCTGCCCGATGATCTCGCCGGGACTCTGCTTCTGCTCTTCCAGCACGTCCCAAAGCTGATCTTCGGTGAGATACCCCAGATCGACCAGAATCTGGCCCAGTTTGCGTTGTGGCATCGAATTGAATTCCGGTTTATTGGGAAGCATCTCCCGCAACACGCGAAAAAGCGAGGTCCCCGAATGAATTGTTAAACCGCTGACTAGCGAATCGAACCGTCAGAACCCGGCCCGCTTTTTTGAATTGTCTTGCGTCGTCTGTATCGTCGCATCGAAAACCCAAGCCGCCGGCTTGCCGGCGGACCGGCGCGAAAGCGTCGGCTTGGGCTCGGCTTATTCATCGTCCCACTCTTCGTCGTCGTCGTCCTCGCCGCCCATTTCTTCCTCGAACAAGCCGCGCTTGGCCCGTTCGATGCGGACTTTGAGTTCGCCGGGGCGATTGGATTTGAAAATCACGTCTTTCTCTTCGCAGAGCCCGTCTTTCCAGAGGTTGAACAGGGCATCGTCGAGCAGTTGCATGCCGTATTTCCGCCCGGTTTGAATCGACGAGTTGATGCGGTAGGTCTTGGCTTCGCGAATCAGGTTGGCGATCGCGGGCGTCACGACCAGCATTTCGTAAGCCGCGACGAGGCCTTTGGGCTTTCTCGGCAAGAGGGCCTGGCTGAGAATCCCGATGATGGCCACGGACAACTGCGTGCGGATCTGCTCCTGCTGGTTGGTGGGGAACACGTCGATGATCCGGTCGACCGTGCCCTGGGCCCCGGTGGTGTGCAGGGTGCCGAACACGACGTGCCCCGTTTCCGCCGCGGTGATGGCCGCGGAAATCGTTTCCAGGTCCCGCATTTCCCCCACGAGAATCACGTCGGGATCCATCCGCAAAGCCCGGCGAAGGGCTTCGGGGAAGCTCGGGCACGTCCACGCCGATTTCCCGCTGATTGATCGTGCGACTTCTTGTGCTTGTGGTAATACTCGATCGGGTCTTCCAGCGTGATGATGTGGTGGTCCATGTTGTGATTCATCCAGTTGATCATGCTCGCCAGACTGGTGGTCTTGCCGCTCCCCGTCGGCCCGGTCACCAGAAACAGGCCCCGCGGGCGCTGGATCAATTCCTCGATCACCGGAGGCAGGCCGAGTTGCTCGAACGTGAGAAACTCGTTCGGAATCCGCCGCAGCACCATGCCGATCATGCCCGCGCTGCTTGAACACCGCCACGCGAAACCGGGCTTTATCTCCAAACGCGAAACCGAAGTCGGTCCCGCCCACTTCCTGGAGTTCCTGCTGATTGCGTTCCGGCGTGATGCTCTTCATCAGCGAGACACATATCGTCGGGCTCCAGAGATTTCGTCTCCAATTTCACCATCCGGCCACCCGACCGCACCACCGGCGGCTGGTAGCAGGAAATATGCAAATCGCTGACTTTCTCCCGGACAACGGTTTCCAGCAACTTGTCAATTTGAATGTTGGGCATGTGATGATGGTCCTCGAAAGTTGGGGAATTATGGAGTGACCGGAAACAAATATCAAAAAAATCTCAAATCGGCACGAAATCCTAACAACTGGGATTCCGCCGAGTTACAGCCAAGCGTGGCGGAAAAGACGTGAAGAACCTGTGAAAACCCCTGACCTTCTTTGACCCTGTTGGTCTGTTGCAAAATGCAACACCTCGCGACGGCTTTTGGTGTTATTTTGTGGTTGCGGTCATTGAAGGTTCCACCGCAGGGGTGAGCGGACTTTCGCTCAAGGAGTGGGTGGAACCGCCAAGTTCTCCCGCCAGAAAGCCGAAGCGGTCGTCGGGCCATCCGGTTTGGGCTTGGGAATCTCAATCCCGGCTCGATTCGAGTTTGTAAACCTCAGCGAGCGTTGTAACTCCTTGCATCGCCTTGTCTTTCGCATCATCGACCAGCGTTTTCATGCCGAACAGCCGGGCTTGCCGGCGAATGGCCTGCGTCGGCTCGCTCTTGAAGGTCATTTCCCGGAGGGTGGAGTTCATGGTCATCAATTCGAACACGGCTTTGCGGCCGCGATAGCCTGTGTGCTGGCAATGATTGCAGCCCCGGCCCCGCGCGAACGTTGCGGCCGCTGCCTGTTCAGGCGTTATGTTAAAGTGTTGCAATTCGCTCGCATCGGGCTTGTATGATTCTCTGCATTTGGGGCAAATCGTCCGCACCAACCGCTGGGCCATGACGGCCATCACCGAGCTGGCGACGAGAAATGGCTGGACATCCATATCGATCAGGCGTGTAATAGAACCGGGCGCATCGTTCGTGTGAAGCGTACTGAAAACCAAGTGTCCTGTTAAACTCGCCTGGATAGCCATGTCTGCTGTCTCCAAATCGCGAATCTCCCCCACCAGAATCACATTGGGGGCCTGCCGCAACATCGCGCGAATAATCCGCGCGAATTTGAACCCGATTTCTGAACGCACTTCCACCTGGTTGATCCCCGGCAGATAATACTCCACCGGGTCTTCCGCAGTGATGATCTTCCGGTCGGGACGGTTCAGTTCACCGAGCGCACTGTACAGAGTTGTCGTTTTCCCGCTCCCGGTCGGGCCCGTCACCAGGAAAATCCCGTTCGGCCGGCGGATGATGTTTTGGAATGTTCTGTACTTTTCTTCACTGAAACCTAAGTTCCGAATCCCGATCTTGATGTTCTCGCGATCCAGAATCCGCATCACTATCGCCTGTCCATGATTGGTCGGAAGAATACTAATCCGAAGGTCATAGTCCGACGTGCCCACGCGGGTTTTGATCCGGCCGTCCTGGGGTCGGCGTTTCTCCGCAATATCGATGCGCACCATAATTTTGATGCGCTGATACGATCGCTGCCGAGCAACCGCCGGGGGGGGGTGTCGCGTTCGACCAGGCCGCCGTCGATCCGGTAGCGGATGCGAATCCGGTCCTCGAAGGGCTCGATGTGGATGTCGCTGGCCCGCATCTTGACGGCTTCTTCGATCACCAGGTTGACCAGTTTGATGACGGGCGCATTCTCATTTTCCTCCACCACCCCGCTGCCGGAGACCTCGATTTCCGTCACGTCGATCTGGGTGTCCGTAAACTCGGCGATCATCGAGTCCACCGATTCGGTTTCCGATTGCCCGTAGTGCCGATCGATGCAGCGCTGAATGGACGGTTTGGGAGCGACGACCATTTCTATTTCCTTGTCCACCATAAAGCGAACTTTGTCCAGAACATCGAAGGCCATCGGGTCGTGAAAGGCGACTTTCAGCACGCCCCCTTCGAACTCCAGGGGGATGACGGTGTTCTCACGCGCCATGGATTCCGGGACCATGCTGATGACGTTGGCCGGAATCTCCAGTTCGTCGAGATTGATGGAGGAGTATCCGAAGCCGGACGCCTTCGCCGCGGCGACGACTTCCTGATCGACGTAGCCCATCTTGACGAGGATCTCGTCCACGGTGGTGCCGTGGCGGCCCGCCATCGATTCGGCTTCCTCGAGTTGTTCCTGGCTAATCACCCCGTCGTCGACAAGTTTTTGCAGCCAATCGCCAGCCATGAGTTGTGCTCCAGAAGATTAAAAGTCAATCGTGCGGTCCATGCCCCGCCGCCAGCGCGGAGATGGATTTCTAAACGTCGGCCCCGGGACCCGGCAAGCAAACCGGCCCCTGGCCCGAAGGGATTGAAAGAGTGAACAAGAAACCGTGATTCCGCACAGGCCAATACATGAATGTAAGGAAAGGTGAAGAGAATCGCCCGCGCTGGAAAGAGAGAAATCGAGAGGTGAACCAGGCCCAGGAACAAATCCGGGCATGTCAGACCTCCATTTTTGCGCGCGGGGGGATTTTTTTTCAAGAAGGGGAACGGAGAAATTCCGTCAGGCGGCGGATTTGCGCCGTCCGATGGGGCACGAATTTCTGTACAAAAATCCATTAAAATGTGAAACCCGCCTCCCTAAAAAGCCGTCTGGACCTATGCAGGGAGATTCAGTAGCTTGCCCCCTCGAATTCTGATGCCGCGCCCGCCCATCGGCGGAAATCCCACGGATGGCGGCAATCTCGAGGGATTAGCAGGTAATAAAGATGGGAAGTTTCGATTCGAGCCAAATCCTTCATCCTGTCGAGTCCGCTTCGGACGCGCGGGGGCTTTCGGGTTTGATGCATTTCGCCCTGCACGCGGCGGGGTTTGCCATCTGTTATGGACTGGCGTTTCTGCTCCGGACGCATTTCTATCCGTCCCCCGAAGTTCAACGCTGGATCTGGATGACGCTGCCGATTGTCGTCGCGATCAAATCGCTGGTCTTCCCGCTCGCCGGCGCGAGCCTGTTTGCGAGCGGAGAACAATCCGCGGCCGACCTGCGAAGGATTGCCGTGGCAAGCGCGATCGCGAGCGTCTTGGTTTATGTGGCGAACAGAACGGTCTTCGCCAGTTTCCTTCACGCAATTCCCCGCACGGTGGTTGTTGTGGACGGCGTGTTGACGGCGGGGCTGTTCGGGCTGCCGCGGTTGTGGCAATGGCTGTCCGCCGCCACGTTGGCGATCGATGCCGAGCCTCTGGCCGCGCATCCGACGCGCCCAGAGCGCTGGTTCGCGGGGGCGATGATCTTCGCCGCCATCGCCCTCGGGATCCTGTTTCCCGTGCGGATGGGGTTTGAACTTTCCCGAGTTGGCGAGAACACGCTGGGATACGACTTCATCTATTACATCGAGCATTTCGACAAGATGTTCAGCGGAAATTACAACTGGCTGGACCTGCCGTTCGATTCGTTCGTCACCGGCGGCTCGCATTGTCTGATCATCCCCCGGCTCCTCAGGGTGCCGATCATTGTCTACACCGACTGGAACCAAAACTACGAAATCGCGCTGGGCGTTCTGTTTGCAGCCGTCAAGGTGCTGCTTCTGGTGAGCCTGTTGGGGAGAGGCTGGAACCTCTTCGGCAAAGCCTGGCTGTTCGCGATCGTCTCCGGCCTGACATTCACGCTGGGACATTTTGAAAGTTTTCAATTCGGTCCCGCGGCGATGAACCAGCAACTCGCCGACGCCTTCTTCCTCGCGGGCTGCTGGTTTCTGGTTCGGCAACCCCGGGGCTGGACGGCGGGGATGCTGCTGTGCGGGCTGTGCTCTTCGTTCTCCTACGGCAGCGGGCTGTTCGGCTGGCCGACTTATCTCGTGGGCATGTTGCTCCTCGGCGTGCGGGGCTGGCGGACGTATTTGGGCTGGTTTCTGACGGCGGGCCTCTCGGCCTCGCCTTACGTGCTCTACCGCGTTTTGGACGTGGGTCTCAAGCGGGAGATGTCGCATAACCTGTTCCCCTTTCATTTGTGGGTCCAGAGCTTGACGCTGCCGTTCTTCACCATGGCCGAGATGACGAAAACCATCCGCTTATGGACCATGACGGGCTTCGCCGGCCTGGTGTTCGGGGCGGTGTTTGTGACGTTCGCCTACGTTCGCTATTGGAAGACGGAGCGAAAAGAACTGGCCCCGGCGACGATGGTGCTGGTGTTTCCGCTGTGGACGTTCTGGCTGATCAGTTACGGCGGCGACCAGATCGCGGCATGGTACAGCGTGCATGACGCCTTCGTGTGGATGGGGTTTCTCGGCTTTGCGTTCTTGCTCGGCCGCTCGGCGCGGTACGGCCGGCTCGCCCCTTCCTGTTTTTATCGGCCTAAGGGGTTCGAGTGGATGTCGCTCGCGGCGGTTATGCTCACGGCGGGACTGCTGGCTCCGGGAAACCGCACCGCCGATGGGAAAGATGTGTTCCTCACGTCCCGCGCGCCCGTGGCGATGTCGGCTCTCCGCGAATTTCGGACCGCGCCGACCGGCTACGCGTTTTATCCTTACCGCATCTGGCGGGTGAACCATCCGTTCTACATCAAGTATGCCGCCCTTTTGGAGAAGCACGGCTGGTCTGTGTTCGGCAGAAACCGGCTTTACCTTCTGCAAGGCGACTTCGGATTGGACAATGTCGCCCTCCAGGAAGACCCGCAGGCTTCCCCGACCATTTGGATCGAGGACCAAAGTCCCGAAGCCGTCGATTTCACCACGTACCGCCGGCTGAACTTGCGGTTGGCCGCCCCGAATGCCATCACCTGGGACGTGGCCGTTCCCGCGGAAACCACGAAAGCCGTGTTCCACACCGCCGTGGCCATGGTCCGCAAATCAGATCGGCTTGCGACGTGCCGGGTGAGCATTGCGGCCGGTCCCAACCCTCCAGAAGTCGTGTGGACCAGCGGCGACGAAAACCGGAGCAGCGGGTGGCAAACCTGCGAGGTTTCCCTGGAGCAATACGCCAGTCAAACGGTCCGGCTGACATTGAGCTGCGAAGGCGAGACGAATCAAACCGCGGTGTGGCGGGCACCGCAGATTCAGATGCACCTCAAGAAAGCCCCGCCGCCGTCGGCCGCTGCGATCGCCCCGTCCAATACGTTGGCCGAAAACCATCCGGCTTTCAGCGACCGCGATCACGTGCTCGAAATGAGCCACGACCTCTGGTGGTTTCCCGAGGAGCATGTTAAACGCAGCGGAACCGACCCCTTGGGCTGGAGCGTGACTTCGGGCGTTTCCTGGATCGATTACCACAAACCCTTCGAGATTTGGGCGCGGGATTATTCCCACTTCTACGTGAAGTGCGCGTTAACCCGGCCGGACCGCGACTTCCACAATATCTCGGTGACGTTCCATTGCGACATCGACGGCGAGGATCACATCAAGGAGACCATCCTCCCGCTGCTGCCGACCGAGGAGCTTCGCGGGTATTGGATCGATCTTCGCAAGCTGGAGATCTATCCCAACACCAAACTCACCAAGGTCACTTTCGCGGCGGGCACCGCCGACCCCGAACACGTGATGCGCGAATTCCGCCTCGCCGAGGCAAGATTTCTCCGCAAACCGGCCGCCAAGGGCCGTGAGTAGAAAGTGCGCGCCCTGCCGCTCCTATTTGCGAAGTCTCTCAATCGTCGTAGTCAACAGTCACCACGCCCCGGTTGGACGTGACTTCGACCTCGAACTCGCCGTAGTTCAGCACGGTCTTCGCGCCGCCGTCTTTGACTTTGACGCCTTGGCAGGGCGTCGGCGGCACGGAAACTGGCACGTAGACGCACCCCGGAAACCGCAACGGGTCGGGACTCGCGACGGCGAGAATCCTCTGAACTGCAAACGCCGGCACCTTGTTCGCATCTTTGACTTGCACGTACGGATACAAAGGCACGGCCTCGGGCACGAATTGGCCCGGCTGTCCTTGAGGAACCGGCGCCGGCGGCGGGCTCGGTTGGGGCGGGGTCAGTAGATTGGATTGGGGCGGATACGACGGAGCGGGCGGATAAGTGGGATTGGACGGATACGCCGGTGCGGGCGGATACGCTTGAGTGTTTTGCTGAAAGGCCGAGGGAGGCAACGGCGGAGGAACAATCGGCTGCTGCGGGAACTGAGCCGGCTGTTGCTGAATCAGCACTGGCTGTTGCTGAATGAGCACTGGCTGCGGGCCGGCAAATCCTCGGGAATAATAATTCCGCCCGCCCAATGCGCCGGGAAGCAGGATCCCCGGACCAAATCCGGACCGCCGGCCGCCGACACCGAAAAACCCTGAATGACGATTGTGTTTGAAGCCTCCCCGGGAAAAGCCGTCGTCGTCATCGTGGTCCCAAGCCGAGGCGGGCGAGACGCATTGCGACATCACCACAAGCAAAACCAATCCCGCCACCAGGCCGCTGATTCGAATCATCTTAGAATTCCTTCATGGAACGTGCGGAAGTCTCTCAATCAAACCTAACACGTACATGGGCAGGAGCGCGGACGGGCCGACAGATTCGATCGAAAAACTCAGAAACTCCCGCGGCCGCGCGCCCCTTCACTGCCAGCATCCGACGGCGATTGCGCAAACGATTCGATGGGCAGAACCGTTTTCAGCCGCACAACCGCGACAACTCGCGGAGATCGTCGAGGGCTTCGTCCACGTCGGGCACGTCCACCCCGGCCACGCGCCCGGCGCGATCGCACTCGCCGAGCAGGAGCAGTTCCTCAAAGTTCTCGTTCTGATGGAGCCGCCGGCGGGCGCGGGCTCCGATGGTGCCCTCGTTAATCGCGTGGGCCTCCATGTGATGCTCGATCAGCCACAGTGTCCGCTCGGTGCAAAAGCCTTCAAGCGATTCGAGCGCGGCCTTGACATGGTCGGCGGGATCAATTGCCTTGCCTACATCATGGAGGAGCGCCGCGAGCAGAAACTCCTCGTCATAAGGCAGCTCATCGCGGGCGAGATCGAACACTTGCAGACTGTGATAGAGCGCATCGCCTTCGGGGTGATATTTCCGAGGCTGTTTCACCCCCTCCAAAGGCAGCAGCAGCGAACGATAGACTTGAAACCGGTCGATCTTGCTCTCGGCTTCGATCAAGGCCTCATCGAGCGACAGGGCGGGATATTCCTGCTGCAACAGGCTTTCGAACTCGGCGAGGGACGCCCGCTCGATGCCTTTGCCGGTGATCGAACTTTTGAAAACGTAATGGGCTTTATCGGGAGGGTAGAGCGTGAGTTCGATGGGAAAACGGTCTTGGATGTGGATGTGCGTGAAGAGCCGCTCTTCGCCGTGCTTTCGCACGCGCTTGTGCTCGACATCGTAAACCATACCCTCGTAATCGAGCACGCCGGTGACGGCTTCCACGCTGCTGGAGAACACGTGGATGTCGATGTCCGACCCCTGCCGGATGTGCCCGGTGAGCGTGCTGCCGATGAGCCGGGGCTTGAACGATTGGAGCAGCCGGAGCATCCGCAGGGCTTCGATCCGCATGTCCTGCAGATTGTCGTGGCGGGAGTCGCCTTCGTGCAGGTAGGCGAACCGCTGAATCTCCGCGCGGATTTCCCGGTTGCTGGGGAGGTCGGACGGCTTGACCCAACCTTGGCAGACTTTGCGGGCCGCCTTCATCTTGGCCCGGTAATACTCGGTTTCGTAGCGATGGTACATCAAGCGGGCGGCTTCGAACACGATCTGCCGCCGAAGTTTTTCATTCGCCATAGAGAGTGGTGCGCCGATATTCAAAGCCCATCAACGCGGCGCCGGGCCTCCAAAATCCTATCGGCCCCCGCCCGGTCCGGCAAGAGCTTCCTTTGCGGTTTTTTTTCGTGAACGGTTTCGCAGACCCAAAAATTAGCCGCAGGGCGCTAGCCCCGGTTTTCGTGGGCGAAGTGGATGTTAGCACGTTGCACCCGAGCCCACTTTTTAGGATTGACAATCCACGAGTGCATTGTAAATGCCCAGAAGCTGGATCAGCCAGAAAAACCGGGGCTAGCGCTCTGCGACTGATTTGTTCAACCACACGTTTTTGGTTTTACGCAGTACCAGAGAGCGCGATCATTCTGTCCTGGTTCAGCGGTAAGTGGAATTTGGGCGTGTTGGTGTTAGTCAGTGGAAGGTGACCTCCTGTCGCGGATTTCGCGGCATCCTGCCGCGAAGGTTTTTCGCTTTGGTGCCAATCCCGGAGGGTTTTCGAAACGGGCGGGATCAAGGGAAGGGGCTTGATCCCGCCTCCGGTCTTGGCCCCTGGGGCGGCGCTCCGGGTGCTCCTCAGCAGAGCCGTATCCTCCGCCCAGGTCGCATTCGATTGTGCCATGCGGCTTGTCATCAAGCAACCTCCTGTCGCGCGAATTGCCGGGCGGCCTGACGGCGCGTTCGGGCGGTTTCCAACTTGCGGTCGCGTTCGGTGAAGATCTCCTGTTCGATGCCCGCCAGTTTATCGGCGGGCGTCACATAGCCGATGGCCGAATGCAGCCGCACATTATTGTAATGATCCACATAGCTTTGAATCTTTCGCCGGGCTTCCTCGACGTTGGCCGGACAACTCGGCCGGATACATTCGGACTTCAAACTTCCGTGCCAACGTTCGATCTTGCCGTTCGATTGGGGATAGTACGGACTGGTCCGCACGTGTGTGGCGCCCACGAGGCGGATGAACTCTTTGAAGTCCCGCGCGATGAACTGCGGCCCGTTGTCCGAGATGATCCGCGGCGATTCGCCGGGGTAGGTCTCGATCGCTTTTTGCAGAATAACTTCCACGTCCTGTTCGGTCATCGACTCCTTGAGGTCCCAGTGCAAAATGGCCCGGCTGCAGCCATCCAAGACGCTGGTCAGGTAGTAAAACGTGCCTTCCACGTTGATGTAAGACACGTCGATGTGCCAGTGTTCGTGGGGTTTTAAGGGCTGCACGAAGCCTGTGCCTTTCTTGGACGGCGAGAACTTCCTGCGGTCCAATCGCCGGTTCGCTTTGAGCACGCGATACACCGTCGCCGGGCTTGTGGCGACGATGTCATCATCGAGCATCATGAACGTCAGCCGGCGATAGCCTTCCAAGGGATGCTGGTCAAAATAGTCGACGATCGCCGCTGTCACCGGGCAGTGAAAACCGGCCACTTGTGGGCAGTTCAAAACCGGCCATTTTGAGAGGAAAGGGATTCGACATTTTGTTCTCCTTTGAGTTTTCTCAGAGGAAAACAAGCGATGTCGAATCAGCTCTCGATGGACACGGTTCAAGCCATTCACACTTTGCGCGCTCAAGGCTGGTCTTTGCGCAAGATTGCCCGCGAATTGGGCATTCACCGTTCAACGGTGGCCGCCCATCTCGCTTCAAAACCGGCCAAAGTGCCCACCGGGTCCGAGGCCAAAGTGCCCACCGGGTCCGAGGGCCAACTGCCCGCCGGGTCGGAGGACCTTCGTGAGGCCCTTGAAGACGATTCTGAGAAGGACGAGTCGGAACTTTCGCGGAGCCGCTGCGAGCCTTGGCGGGATGTCATTTTAGAAAAGCTCGGCCAGGGACTTTCCGCGCAGCGAATTTTCCAGGACCTGTCGAATGACCATGATTTTCCCCATGGTGACGACAGCGTGAAACGCTTCGTGCGGCAGTTGCGGTCTTCGAAGGAGTTGCCGTTTCGTCGATTGGAATGCGCACCCGGCGCGGAAGCTCAAGTGGACTTTGGCCAAGCCGCGGCCGTCGTGGATGAGAACGGCCGTCGTCGCCGGCCACACGTGTTGCGGGTCGTGCTGAGCCACAGCCGTAAAGGCTACACGGAAGCGATCGATCGCCAGACCACCGACAACTTCATTCGGTGTCTGGAGAGTGCGTTCTGGCATTTTGGAGGTGTGCCCAAGACTCTGATCATCGATAACTTGCGCGCCGCCGTGAGCAAGGCGGATTGGTTCGACCCGGAACTGAACCCCAAGATTCAATCGTTCGCCGCGCACTACGGCACGGTGTTTTTGCCCACGCGGGTTCGCACGCCCCGACACAAAGGCAAGGTCGAACGCGGCGTGGACTACGCCCAAGAAAACGCACTCAAAGGGCGGACGTTCCGAAGCCTGCGCGAACAGAACGAACACTTGTGGGCCTGGGAATCCACCGTGGCCGATACGCGGATTCATGGAACGACCAGAGAGCAAGTGGGCAAGGCGTTTCGCGAACGGGAACGGTCAGCACTGTTTCCGTTGCCGTTGCCGTTGGAACGATTTCCGTTTTTCCATGAAGCCCTGCGGAGCGTGCATCGCGATGGGCACATTTCCGTGGACAAGGCGTATTACTCCGTGCCGCCGGAATTTCTGGGAAGGAAAGTCTGGGTGCGCTGGGATGCGCGGCTGGTGCGCATCTTCAATGCCAAGCTGGAACAGATCGCCTTGCATGCCCGTCAAGAACCGGGAAAGTTCAGCACGCAGAACACCCATTTGCACGCGAGGAAAATCTCCGGCGTGGAACGCGGAGCCACCTGGTGGCTGGCGAAAGTCAGCGAAATCGGCCCGGAAACCAGGGATTGGTCCGCGGCCATGCTGGGAGCACGCGGCATTGAGGGCGTGCGGGTGTTGATGGGCCTCAAGCAACTGGCCGACAAGCATTCGCGCGAGGACATCGAACGCGCGTGCCGCACCGCCCACTCGTATGGAGCCTACCGACTGAGGACCGTTCGCAAGCTGATCGACCGCAACGCCCCCGTGCAAGCCCAGTTTGAGTTTTTAGACGAACACCCGGTCATTCGGCCGCTGGTGAGTTATTCCGAGTTTGTCAAAGCCGCTCTTCGAAAGGAGCAAAACCGATGAATGGAAATTTAATGCAGATGCTGAAGCAACTCCGCTTGAGCGGCCTGATCGAATCCTTGGAAGTCAGGCTGCAAGAAGCCATCGGCAACGGCTTGTCGCATGCCGAGTTCTTGGAACTGGTGTTAAGCGATGAGTTGGCAATCCGTCGCCAACGGGCGATCGATCGGCGATTGAAGCTGGCCCAGTTCCGCGAGATGAAGACCCTCGACCAACTCGATTTTTCCTTCAACCCCACTCTCCCCAAACGCCGAATCATGGACCTGGCGACGGGGAAGTTTATTCGCGAAGCCGCCGACATTTTGCTGCTCGGTCCGCCCGGAACTGGGAAGGTCCGACCATCACAAGACCCCTCTGGTCACTCAGTTATCGCGCGGTGAGATCACCGTCACCGATCCGGCCCATCCGCTTTATGGCCGAACATTTGATTTGTTCGGCTTAGCCCGCCTGCCAGGTTATCGTCAGTATTATCAAGTCGAGATTTTTCCTGACGAGATGACCTACATCGACGTCAGCAGCACGAACCTTTCCACCGCTCCTCCCCAAAAAACTTCCTGTCTGACCCTGGACGCGCTCCAGGATTTGGTGACTACCTTTCGGGATATTCTTTCTCGGAGGGAAGCCGATGTCACCCATTGCCACGGACCAGGTGTGGAACCGTCTGACTCTTCCAGAGCAGCAGCGGATCATCCAGCAAATCGTCGTCATTCTAACGGAGGAACTGGAGCATGAACGGATCGATGAAAGTCAGCACCAGCCATTTGAATCGCCGCGGGATCGTATATCTTCGTCAGAGCACGACGAAGCAGGTCGAGAAAAACCAAGAGAGTGCCCACAACCAGCGAGCCTTGAAAACCCGGTTGTTGGAGTTGGGGTGGAAGCCGGAACAAGTCAGCATCCTGGAGGATGATCAAGGGCAATCGGCCACGCAAACGGCGGGACGCGGGGCCTTTCAACAGATGGTCGCCGACGTCGGCTTGGGTAAGGTTGGCATCATTCTGGGCTATGAAGTTTCACGGCTTTCCCGCAACGATGTGGATTGGCATCGACTGTTGGAATTGTGTGCGATCTTTGACACACTCATCGGTGATGTGGATGGGTTGTATCATCCACGGGATTTCAACGACAGGCTCCTCTTAGGCTTGAAGGGCACGATGTCTTCGGCAGAGCTCCATAGCCTCCGATTGCGATTGGACGCGGGTCGATTGTCGAAGGCCGCGCGGGGCGAGTTGGTGCAAAACTTGCCGACGGGCTTGGTCCGCAATCTGGACAAGACGGTGATGCTCGATCCCGATCTGAGCATTCAAAAGCGATTGCATTTGGTGTTCGACAAGTTCGTGGAGTTGGGCACGATTCAAAAAGTCTTGACGTTCCTGGCCAAGAAAAATTTGAAGATTCCCCGGCGCCAAGTTTCGGGCCTTTATGCGGGCGAAGTGTTTTGGAGAGAAGCCACGGCCGCTTCGTTGGGCTCGATCCTGCATAACCCGGCTTATGCAGGCGCGTTTGCTCATGGGCGTCGGCAAGTCGATCCCACGCTACGAATTCCCGGTCGTCCTGCCACGGGTCGCACGCGCCGGCCCCAAGCGGAATGGTCGGTCTTAATTCCCGGCATCTACCCGGCCTATATCAGTTGGGAGCAGTACGAAGACAACCAACGCCGAATCGCTCAAAACAACCTCCGCATCCAACAACGACTCGCCGCCAAGCAAGCCATCCGCAACGGCTGCGCGTTGTTAACGGGCTTATTGCGCTGCGGAAAATGCGGTCGAACGATGGGAGTGAATTACAAGGAGAACCGCTTTCAATACTCATGCAATTCTGGCTATCGGCATTACGCCCAACGATCCTGCCAGTACTTGGGCGGCAACAAGATCGACGAGGCGGTGACGGAAGCTTTCTTTGAAGTGCTGCGGCCTGCCGAGATCGATGTGTTGGAGAAACTCTCCGCCGAAAGGGCTCGCACGCATGCGGACGTGGTTCGGCATTTGGAGCAAGACGTCGGGCGCTTGCAATACGCCGCCCATCGGGCCGAGCAACAATACGACTGTGTCGATCCCAAGAACCGTTTGATTGCGGCCAGTCTGGAAGAGAAATGGGAATCGGCTTTGTTGGCACAAAAGCAAGCCGAAGAAAACCTGGCGGATGCCCGCCGAGAAATTCCCCAACCGATCCGCGTACCAAAGTCCTTGCGAGACGCCTTCGCGGATGTCGGGCGGCAGCTTCCCGAACTCTGGCCCGAGTTGTCTTGGGAGGCGAAGAAGTCGTTGTTGCGGACGATGATTACGGGAGTCAATCTTCACCGGCAATCGGATGGGCTGGTGCAAATTCGCATGGTCTGGGCCGGCGGTTCGGTGACCGAAACGTCGGCTCTCCTACGGCGTTTTTCAATGAAACACACGGACTTGGAAGAGCACATCGTGGAACGCATCCGGCAAGAAACCAGCGAAGGCCGGTCGAGTGAAATGATCGCGGCGGATCTCAATCGCGAAGGCCATCATCCCTGTCGTGGCGAACAATTCACCTCGCAAATCGTGAACAAGTTAAGACATCGCTACCGGATCAAAAGCCCGCGTGCAAAGAACCTGCCCCATGCCTGGACCGCCGCGGAAATGGCTCAGGAAATCGGGCGCAACATATCCTGGATGTATCATAAAATTGAGCAAAGACAGATCGTGGTTTCTGTCGATCCAATTTATCGGTGCTATCTGTTTCCCAAAACTGAGGAGGTTAAAGACGCCATGCTAAAACTCAAAAATCACGAAACCGAGCAAATCACTATCCCAAGGGGGCACAACAATGGCTGAGTCAAGAGCCATTGCTGCCAGGCCGTGGGCCGCAGCGCGATCAAGGCGGGCTTTTCGGTGCTCTACCGTTCGATCTTCGACGTGGTCCGCGACTTCCTGCACGAGGCCGCGTTCGATGGCGATGACAAAACGTTGATGCGATACCTCAAGCCCGACCTGTTGATCATCGACGACATGGGCATGAAACAATTGCCCCTATCCATCAACACACTGCTCATGAATCGCCCCGAGTAATGATCTGCTATCGTTATCACGCTTTCTATGGCGAAGAGGTCGAGGTCGTTCGCCGATTTGATGCGGCTCATCATCTCGTACGACTGCGAGACGATGTGCAACTCGCGATTCCGTGTTGGATGCTTGATCCCATCGCCTGCGGTCATTGTCCTGATGCGGACCATCCGCGAATCGGGATCGCGGCTCTGCTTGAGCTTCGTCGACTTCTGGACCACCAACCATTGTTTCACGCGGAGGCAGACTCTACGACTGAGGGAAACTCAATTCCTCAAGGAGATCCTCATGCCGCGAAACGAAGTCCACCCTCCTCCTAAACAACAGGTGTTTGCGTTCGCGCGGCTTGATCTGTGGGACAAGCTCCCGCAAGCCGTCCGCGATGAGTGCCAACGTTTAATCACACAGCAGTTGAAACAATCCTTCCCCTCTCAATCTCAACAGGAGAACGTCGATGAACGAGAAGATTCGATCTGAACACCGAGAGCGAACCGCTTTTGTCTATGTCCGGCAATCCAGTGATCACCAAGTGCGGGAGCACCGCGAAGGTCAAAAACGGCAATATGCTCTGGCGGATTACGCCAGGCAGCTCAAGTTCCGCAAGGTTACGGTGATTGATGATGATCTCGGCCGCTCGGGCAGCGGACTTCAAGACCGCCCGGGATTCGCAAGATTGCTCACGGCGGTCTGCGAAGGCGAAGCGGGGGCCGTTCTGGCTTTGGAGGCTTCGCGTTTGGCGCGAAACAACCGGGACTGGCATCACTTGATTGATCTCTGTGCGATCACGGAGACGTTAATCATCGATGAAGACGGCGTCTACGATCCGCGCCAACTCAATGATCGATTGCTGTTGGGGCTCAAGGGCAGTTTGGCGGAATTTGAACTGGGACTATTGCGGCAACGTGCCCGAGCCGCCTATGAACAGAAAGTTCGCCGGGGTCATTGAGGTGGACCCCATTCTTTGGACAGCAAACGGGGTTGTTTAGTGGTGTGAGTCAGCGGCAGACGAGGCCCCTCATAGGCCTCGTCGTCTGCCGCCGATGACAAGGGGCCCGGGACGAGACCTCACCAGTTCCCTCCCGGTTTTGCGCGAAACTTGTTTTCATTTTTCGTCCATCACTTTGTGCAGGCTTCAATCTTTTCCTTCGTAGATCATCGCCGGCGTTTGATAACCCAGCGACTGATGAATCCGTTCCTCACAATAGAACTCAAAGTAACTCTGCAGGCTTCTCTCGGCCTCCCAACCATCCGTGTAATCCTTCAAGTAAACCTCTTCGTATTTCACGCTCCGCCACAGCCGCTCGATGAATACGTTGTCCAAGCACCGTCCTTTTCCATCCATACTGATCGCGACATTCAATCGTTCCAATCGCTCGGTGAACTTGATCGCCGTGAATTGGCTGCCCTGGTCGCTGTTGAAGACCTCCGGCCGCGAGATCGACAAGGCTTCGTCCAACGCCTCCAAGCAAAAACTCCCCTCCAACGTGTTCGACAATCGCCAACTCAACACGTAGCGACTGAACCAGTCCATCACTGCCACGAGATACAAAAACCCGTGGCGAAGCGGGATGTAAGTGATGTCGCTCGACCACACCTGGTTGGGCCGGAGAACCTCCACATTCCGCAGTAAATAAGGGTAAATCTTGTGTCCGCGCCCCGGTTTGGTCGTGCGGCGTTTCGGTCCAACCGCTTCGATTCCCATCTGTCGCATCAGCCGCTGCACTCGCTTGCGATTCACGCCGAACAACTCGGCCATCTTGCGAGAACCATAAAACGGATGCCGCGTGTATTCCTCGTCGATTCGCCGCATCAGTTCCAAATTTTCCGCGGTCTCGCCGCCAGGTTCGTAGTACCAACTGCTCCGCGCCAATCCCAACAGATCGCACTGACGCGACACGCTCAACGTGGAATGCTTCGGTTCGATCCATGCCCGCAAAACCTCGTGGCTTAATCCAGCGTCAGCGACTTTTTTTTGAGCCACTCGACTTCCATTTTCAGCCGGCCGATTTGTTCATAGAGTTCTTGCTCATTGGCCGATTGATCGTCGGATCGCTTACGTCGGCCATCCGTGAACAACTCAGTGGCTCCCGACAACAACTGCTTTTTCCAAGCCGTGACTTGGCTCGTGTGGACGCCAAATTCCGACGCCAACTGAGCCGTCGTCCTATCCCCTTTGACCGCCGCCAACGCCACCTTGGCTTTGAACGCGGACCCCAAAACTCGACGCTTCCTGGTCATAATCGGAACCTCCCAATGCGACAAATGAACATCGCAAATTCTACCTTATTGGGCTGTCCAGTTTTCGGGGTCCACCACAAGAATCACCGCACGGCCGAACGAACAAGAAGTTCTTGCTTTCATCACAGACAAGCTAGAAGCGGTGCGTCTTGCCGCGCCACTGCCGGACTGAATTCGTCGATAGATCTCGTTTCGATCCTCCGTCGAGTAATCCGAACGGCGGGGGCACTAAGCGTCAATCTGTTTCTTGAGGTCGCGGGAACTCATGCAGCCTCGTAGTCACCATGACGGAACCCGCGATTTAGCCAGCGCGTTCGTCCGGTCCAGCCAACCACCGGCAGCATAGCGTTAGAAGTCCTTCCGCGGCTCGGCCTTGAGGTCCATGTTTTTGACCAGCGGATCGTTCTTCGCGGCGCCGCGTTCGGCCGGCTCGGCGGCGTGCGCGGAGGTCGGTCGGGTCTAGCCGACGATTAGGACCATAGCCGCAACGCCGAACGCCAGTGATTTGGGATGTCGGTTCATGAGTCGGTCTCCCGGACTGAAACACGATAGCGGTGCAATAACTAAGACACGCGCAGGGATTGCCCTGGGTGATCTAAAGATGATACGAGACCGAGCGTCGACTTTGAACCACAGAATTGTGATCGCCGTATTCTCATCAAATTCAGATATTGGAATCCGTTCCTGGTGCGTCTGACACTGGTTCTGACTGAGCCCCGCTCTTTCTTGCGTGCGTCGGTGGTGCACACCTCACCCAAATGGCGTCGACGCCAACTTGCTGAAGATGGACAAGCCTGCGCGAGTTCAAGAATTCGCGTAAGTGCAGCGGTCGCGCGCCGAAAATTAGACCGCTGCGCGTTAGAAAAATCTCTTATCGCTGGCGGGCGATGCATCCGCCAACAGGAAGCAAATCGTGAAACCTGCAGCGGTCTTCGCCTGGTTTGGAGATTTCGGTTTTGTGTACCGCCGTTGGCTGTTCGGGCTCGGAGGGGATGTTTTCCCTATGCGGGATTGAAGATCAGGCGGCCGTGTTCGAGCATCTTGGTGGAGTACCAACCCTCCGATCGCACAGATGGATTCTCGATTGGACCACGTTGCAGGAATCTTCGATGCGATTGCCTCCTCGTCGATATCGCCCAGTGGTGGTCGCTCTTTTCTAATCAGTCCGCGACTTCTGTGCGATGGCTGGCTTTTCGGGTTTGGAAAATTGAATCAGGGCCTTCGCCTCTTTGTAGGCCAGCCAGACGACCACATCGTTGATGTTCGCTTGGTTGGCCGATGGGTTCCTTGGCTTTTCGGGGAGGGGCTTCATCTGCTTCGCGGTGGACTGGAATAGTTCACGGGCGTTTTTCAATTTGCCTTGCCGATACAGGCTCATGGCCCGGTAGAATCGCGAAGTCAGTACGAGGTGAGGATTTTCTTCCTCAGGAAATTTTTCGGCCGTCAGCAAAGCGTTTTCGGCTGCGGCATAGGCATGGTTGCGGTATTCCGCCATGCCCAATCCCAATTGAAACCCGGAATCATATTCACCATTCTTCTTGGCTCTTGATGCGACTGAGCGAGCCAGTTCCAAAACCGCTGCCAGTTGCCTTTTGCCCTCGATGGGCTTGAGGCAACATGCTCGAACAGCCCATTCCTGAAGAAAAAGATTCTCGGTAGCTTTGGCAACATTCAGTCCCTGTTGGACGATGGTTGTGTCAGCCTTCTCTTGATTCAACCAAACTTTCAAAACCACAACAGCTAGCTTCCTCGCGCGGATCATGTCACGTTTGATTTGTTCGATAGCGTCTGGTTCATCAGTGATGGAAAGACGGAATCGGCCAAGACAACTTTCGCGTTTGTGCTCACACTTAACGATCAGGCGTTGCCCCGGTGAAAGTCGCAAGACATTCCTCAGTACGAAGACCGCAAAGTGGCGTTCTCCCGGTTTGGAGAAGATGTGCCAAAATCGCTGATCTTTATCATCGATAGTCCCCAAAACACTCCCTCCACCATGTTGGTTATAGGTATAACTGGCCCAAGCATTAGCAATCGGTAGTTCAATGATCTGCCCAATTTCAGACTCCGTGAAAACGCGAAATTTGGCTAAAAGAAAATTGCCTGCGCGATTCCGGCCTGGTCCAGATTTTGGCAGTGAAGAATGAGGAAGAACCTCCAAACGAATCGCCCGAATTTCCGTAAGACTGGGAGTCCCCTCAATCGTGTAGATGTCTCCAGCGATATGTGGTCCGCTCGCCAAAACCGAGAAGTCCTTTTGCTCTTTCAATATCGCACCGCCCTCTGTTGCAGACACTTTGTCTGGATCAAGCCGATGCCACGGAATTGCGTCCACCAGTAAACCGTCCAACCAATGCAATTCCTCCTTATACAATTGGGGGTCGGCGGACAACAATGCGTCCTCTAGGGGCAAGGCCAAGTCCAACCGGCCCGCCATTCGATACGTCTCCGCGAGGTCGCTCATGTTGTTGAGCGTGTTTGGATGATTGGGGCCTCGAATTTGCCCGGATAATTTCGATGTGGTCTTTAGGAGCCGCTGGGCCAAGTCTCGCTTCTCCGCATCCAGATAACGGAAAGAATGTTTGTTCTTGACCAGCTTGAGCGTTTCCTCGAGTCGTGGAAGGACGGCGTCCGTTTGTCCCGCTTCAGTACAACTCTCCACAAGGTCGTTTGCGCAGTCGAGAATTTTGGCAAGGGTATCCGTATTGTCTGGGCCGCGTTCAAATGACTCCAGCGCCCAATTTAGGAACTCGATGGAACGATCGTGCTTTCCGATTCGAGCGTAGGCGATCCCAATCAGATTCAGAATTTCCGCCTGAACATAGGGCTGGCCAGGATATTCCTTCTGGATTCTTTTCTCGTCGAATACGGTCGCCGCTTGATCCAAAAGTTCGCCGATCGTCAGGTTCTGTTTCTCGTTAGAGACCTCTTCTATGCCATCGTTCAGCGGTGCATCCGCCTTCCTGAGCAACTTGTTCAGCAAGAAATCTTTCACGGCCTGGCCGATCTGTTTATCCCGTTTGGCCAGCTCCTTTTCTAGCATAAGTGCCTTTGCCTGTGCCTCCGCAGCCCGTACGGCATTGAATGCATTCCTTTTTGCGATTTGTTCGGCTTGTAGAGCATTCTCCGCGATCAGTTGTTGCTTTTCGGCTTGGTTCCTAGCCAGTCGCTGCCCCTCGGCCCGGTCTAGCGCGAAGCCTTCCTGACGCTTCGCCTCAATCCAGCCCAGCGACGTCCCGATGATGCCTCCCAGCAAAGTCAGCAGAACTAAACTGGCTGTGATCACCGGTCCTTTGTTTCGACTGACGAACTTTCTCATCCGGTACGCTGGACTGGGGGGGCGGGCTTCGACTGGCTCATCGGCCAGATACCGCTGGATGTCGCGAAGCAGACCGTTAGCCGTTTCATAGCGGCGGTCCCGCTGCTTCTCCAAACATTTCATCACGATCCAGTCCAACTCGCCGCTTAGTAGTGTGGTCAGTTTGCGGGGGTCGATCTTGCGGAGGGCGGCCAGCGAGGGCAGCGACTTCTCCGTTGAGAGTCGCGTCGAGGGCTTCGATGGTTCTACCTCGCGAATGATCCGAATCATTTCCGTGAAGGCTGCTTGCTTGAGACGGGCCGCATCGATCGGCCGCAATCCGGTGAGCAATTCGTAAAGAATGACTCCTAGCGAATAGATGTCCGCCCGGGTGTCGACGTCATCGCCGGTGTAACCCGCCTGCTCTGGCGACATGTATTCCAATGTGCCCACGATGGCCCCGAACTGAGTGGACAAGGACTCGTCGGTCAATTTGCCGCTAGTCGCCTTCGCCACGCCAAAATCAATCACTTTAGGCACTGGTCGGCCGTCAATGATCGTCACCAGGATGTTGGCAGGCTTTAAATCGCGATGCACAATTCCCTTCTGATGCGCGTGCTGAACCGCTTGGCAGATCAAGACGAACAGATCCAGTCGCTCATTGACCGATAGCGTTGCCTCATCACAGAATTGAATCAAGGGCAGACCATTGACCAATTCCATCACGAAAAATGGGTGGCCCGTTCCCGTAATTCCCCCATCCAAAACGCGGGCGATGTTCGGGTGATCCATCATCGCCAGGGCTTGGCGTTCCTGTTCGAAGCGGGCCAGTACGGCTTTGGAATCCATCCCCGTCTTGATCAACTTGAGCGCGACCTTCCGCTTGAGCGGCTCGGATTGTTTCGCGACCCAGACCTCCCCCATTCCGCCTTCGCCGATTTTTTCTTTCAGCGTGTAACGCCCCGCGATGAATTCTCCCAATTCCGACTCCGGGGACGATTCATACTCCTGCGTGGGTGGCAAATCCCAATTCTGGCGACGGCCTGATTCTCCTGATGATGTCTCGGCATCCGGCTCTTCCGCAGGCGGGACCATGGTCGCCGCGACCTCATCACCGGGTTGATCGAGATAGCTATCCGGTTCCTCGTGCGCTTTCAGCAGAGCCTCGACTTGTTGCCGAAGCTCCGCGTCCGACCCGCATTCCCGCTCCAAGGCGTCCGACCGATCCTCAGATGGAACCTCCAGCAGTCGTAAGAACAGCTCTTGTAGTCGCTTCGGGTCATTCGACATGTCGTGCTCTTTTCAAAAACCGGGGCGAATTGTCTCCGTGCGCCTCTCCTTAGCACAGTGCGACGTTTGGCGAACCCGCTGTCGAAAAAAATCGGGGGAATTACAAAGTATCCCGAATTTCCGTCCGCAGCCAGGCTCGGGCGAAGCTCCATTTTTGCCGGGCCTGATAGACCGTGATCGACAACGTCTGCGCGACCTCCTCGTGTCCCAAACCGCAAAAATGCCGCAACTTGGCCACCTGAGCCGCCAAGGGGTCTTGGTCCGTGAGACGCGTCAAGGCGTCATCAAGGGCCAGCAACCGGTCGTCGGACTCGGGGGCAGCGACTTCGTCGAGTGCCTGACGTTTCCGGTCGCCGCCGTGTTTCAGCCGCTTCTTCCGCCGAGCCGATTCGACCAGAATCCGCCGCATCGCTTCGGCAGCCGCCCCAAAAAAGTGACCGCGGCTGTTCCAACCCTCCTCCAGCTTGCCATCCACGAGCCGCAGATAGGCCTCGTGAACCAAGGCCGTCCCCTGGAGTGTCTGCCCTGGCTTTTCTTGAGCGATTCGCACGGCCGCCAGTCGGCGCAATTCCTCGTAGACCAGCGGCAACAACTCATCCGCCGCGGCCGAATCGCCCTCTTCAATACGATAGAGAATGGTGGTGACGTCTGACATACAACCAGAATACCGCCGTTCGCCAGTTGAATCCAATACTTACCGACGAAGTGATGAAACGATTGAGGGAGGATTGTTGATCGAAGCCCCATTCGCTCCCATCCCGTCCGAAATCGGAAGCTTAAACCACAGGCGTTGGTTCTGAATCCGGTGAATTGCCCGGTCGGGGAATGGTCCACGCATTGTCATGAATGGATTTGCGGAATTTCCAAAAGTTTTTTGATTTTCTTCGACAGCCGTCCCGCGAAATGTCGCACTACGTTTGGGAGAGCTTGGTCAGACACCGAACGGTTCCACGATCGCCATGAGTGAAAGCGGCAGGATGCGGGGCGGTCACTCATTCCCACGCGGTGACTGGTAATGATCTCTTCGTTCCTATTTTTCCCGGAGGCGTACCCGTGAATCAATTTTCCAAGAGGTTTGTTATGTCCAATCTGCGCAGGAATCCACTCGCTGCTCTTTTCGCTCGAATCCGCGGCCAAGCCGATTTTGCCCGGACAACGCGACGTTATCAGAGGCGAAATCTCAACCTATCGTTTCCGACGGCAATCGAATTCCTTGAAGATCGTGCCTTGCTCTCCTCCCTGATTCCCACGTTCGATGCCCGGGACGTTTCACTGACAACAAACGAAGATCAAAGCGTCAACTTTTCGATTAACGATCTACTGGCCAACGATGATCTTGAGGTCGGCGTTACGGAGATTTCGCGTACGAACCCCGGACAGGGCACACTGGTTGAAGTCGCCCCTGGAGAGTTCCGCTACTCACCCAACGCCGATTTCAGTGGGACGGATTCGTTCACATACTCCGTGGAACGCAATCCCGCGTTCTCGACGATTCTCCAGACACCGACGGGTGAGATCCCCATTAGCGGATTTTCCTGGAACACTCATACCAGCCTCACATTCAGCCCTCCCTCCGGTCCGAACGTGTCACTACCAACGTTGGAGAATCTCCATTTGACCACGCGAATGAGCGAAGCCGCCCCTGGTTTGTCCTCCGCGGTCGCACTGGCGGCCCAAGATTCACTCATTGAGAACATGACCCTGCGACACCTGGAACCCTCCGGACGGCTGACAGAATGGAATTTGGAGAAAGTCCAGGTGGTCTCCGCGAATTTCGCCAGCGAAGACGACGGCACGACCCTGATCTCCCTTGAGTTGTCGTATGACAAGCTGACGCATACCCTGACAATTCCCGGAAAAACCAGTGATGACGAAGCGGACGTTTTGACGTTCGGTTACGACCAAACAAAGTATCAGTCAATCGGCAATGATCCCGGCTTCGGTGGAGAGGACTTCGACCACGAACAGGTCCCATTGATCCTGGTCACCCCCTCCGGCGAGATCGCCGTGGAGAACAGTTCCTGGTCCGTCGAGAGAGACATTGTGAGAGACGCCAACGGCGTCGATCGTCCTGCCCCACAGTTTGACAGTTTCCATCTGACCACCCGAATGAGTAAAGCCTCGCCCGGTCTGTTCTACGCTCTCGCCACGGGAACCCCCATTCCGCAGATGACCCTCAGTCAACAGGAGCCCTCTGGACAACTGACGGAATGGCTGCTGGAAAATGTCTATGTGACCTCGCTGGATTTCGAAACCGAAGACGATGGCACGAGCATCATCTCCTTTGAATTGGAATATCAAAAGGTCCTGCAGACCGTAACCGCCCCGGGCGGCGGGAATTCCCTGTCGACCGGTTACGACCGGAGTATTCAGAAGAATTTGCCCGGCACCGAAAAGCCCCCCCTTGGCAACGTAGACGGAGTCGGCGAACATCCCTTGATTCTCGCCACTCTCACCGGCGAGATCGCCATCGAGGAGATCTCCTGGAACATTCAAAACAACGGCTCCATCGGCGACAACGGCGCTTCGAAACCGGAATTTAAGCTCCGCTTGAGCACGCGGATGAGTGAAACCTCGCCCGGCCTGCTCTACCAGATCCTCACCAGTTCTGGCCAGGATATGATGCTGTACCAGCAGGAATCCTTCGGACGACTGACGGAGTGGACGCTGAATGATGTCCTCGTGCTCTCGCTGAAGGTCGAAACCGAAGTCGACGGCACGCAACTCGTCTCCTTTGAATTGGACTTTGGAGACTTTGGAAGACTTGCGCAGAAGGTAACGCGTCTCGATCCGTTTGGTGCTCGCACGGAGTTCAGGTTCGATTACAACATAGCAACGAATGCCCCAATGAGCTCCGACGCCGGCTTCGGCGGAGAGGACTTCGACCACGAACAGGTCTCCACGATCCTGGTCACATCCTCCGGCGAGATCGCCATCGAGGAGAGCTCCTGGTTCATCGAGAAGGACACAAACATCGACGGGGGCAACCCCTCGTTCCCACAGTTTGGCCGTTTCCACCTGACGACCCGGATGCTGGAATCCTCGCCCGGCCTGTTCTATGCTCTCGCCACGGGAACCCCCATCCCGCAGATGACGCTCAGTCAACAGGACCCGTCTGGACTACTGACGGAATGGACGCTGGAACATGTCGTTGTGGTCTCGCTGAATATCGACACCGAAATCGACGGTACGAGTATCATCTCCTTTGAATTGGATTATGAAACGATCGAGCAGACCGTGACCCGGCCCGGCCCAGGCGATCCGATATCGACCGGGTACGACCGGAATATTGAGCAGACGTTTGGCGACAAGCCCAGCTTTGGCGTGAAGAATCTTCCCCCCGACGAGACTCCCTTGATGCTCGTCGCCGACTCGGGCGCGATCACCGTTGAGGGGAATTTCTGGGACCTTCAAAACAGCACCACGATCGGCAGTAGTGGCGATAGTGCTTCGAAACCGCAGTTTGGGAATCTTCGTTTGAGTACCCGGATAAGCGCAGCCTCACCCGGCCTGTTCTACGCGGTTGCCACCGGAATTTTTGGGTCAAAGATGACTCTATTTCAGCGGGAGCCCTCGGGACTGCTGACGGAGTGGCAACTGATGGAAGTGCAAATCGTCTCAATGAAGGTCGACACCGCAATCGACGGCACGCAACTCATCTCCTTCGAATTACACTATAAAACGCTCGAGCAGAAGGTAACGATTCCCCCCAAAACCGGTGAAGACGAAGCGGACGTTTTGATGTTCGGTTACGACCAAACAAAGAATGAGCCAATCGACCCCGACCCCGGTTTCGGCGAAGAGGACTTCGACCGCGAACAGGAACCCACGATCCTGGTCACGCCCTCCGGTGAGATCGCCGTCGAGGCGAGCTCCTGGTTCATCGAGGGCAATGCAATCATCGGCACGAACGGACAGTCGAACCCAAAGCTGGGTGGTCTCCACCTGACCACCCCGATGAGCAAATCCGCTCCCGGCCTGTTCCATGCGGTTGCCACGGGAACCATCCTTCCGCAGATGACCCTCAGCCGACTGGAGCCCTCCGGACTTTTGGAGGAATGGATACTGGAAAATGTCGTTGTGGTCTCGCTGGAGATCGACACCGACGACGATGGAACGAACATCATCTCCTTTGAATTGGATTATGAAAGGCTCCAGCAGATCGTGACGGTCCCCGGCGAAACGGAGCCGTTGTCGTTCAGCTTCGACCGGGCACGACTCTTGCCTAAGGGCAACATCGATTTCGGAAAGGAGACCTTCGTTGATTTCGTGTTACGAGACACGGCGACGGTGAATATCCACGTGACCCCCGTAAACGATCCGCCTGTCTTTACCTTGGCAAGCGATCCGAATTCCATGGAGGACTCGGGACCGCAGACCGTGACGAACTTCGCAACCAACATCGCCCCCGGACCCACGACCGCGACCGATGAACAAGGCCAGATGCTCACCTTCGTAACCACCGTGCTTGGGACAACCGGAAATCTCGCGTTCGCCGCGGAACCGTTCATTGACCCGTCCACGGGCGCGTTGACCTATGCCACGTTGCCAAACTCCAACGGGACGGCAACCGTTTCCGTGATCCTGCGCGACGAAGAAGGTGCCGAATCGACAACTGCCGCACCTTTACAATTACCGTTCTCGCCGTGAATGATCCCCCGGAATTCACCCTTGCCGGCAACCCACCCGTATCCACAGAAGACTCGGGACCACAGACCGTCGCGAACTTCGCAACCAACATTGCCCCCGGCCCCGCAACCGCAACCGATGAACAAGGCCAGACGCTCACCTTCGAAACCACCGTGCTTGGGACAACCGGAAATCTCGCATTCGCCGCGGCTCCGTTCATTGATCCGTCGGGCACGTTGACCTATTCCACGACGCCCGACTCCAGCGGAACGGCTACCATTTCGGTCATCCTGAGCGATGAAGAAGGGGCCGAATCGACAACTCACACCTTTACAATTACCGTTCTCACCGTGAATGATCCCCCGGAGTTCACCCTTGCCGGCAATCCACCGGCTTCCTCCGAAGACGCGGGACCGCAGACCGTCGCGAACTTCGCGACCAACATCGCCCCCGGCCCCGCGACCGCAACCGATGAACAAGGCCAGGCGCTCACCTTCGAAACCACCGTGCTTGGGACAACCGGAAATCTGGCGTTTGCCGCGGAGCCATTCATTGATCCCGCCAGTGGCACCTTGACTTACGAGATCGCGGCCGACACCAGCGGAACGGCGACCGTACAGGTCATCCTAGTTGATGAAGGGGGGGCCGCTTCCTCAGCCAAGACGTTTACGCTTACCGTCCTTTCGGCTGAACAACAGGTTGGAGTTCTCGTGGCTGATGTCAATCTTCTCGCCGCACAAGGTGGTTTCACGAACGGTGATGCCGTCTCTCTCAAGTCAGTGTTGGGGGCCGTAATGACCAGCATTATTGGCGGGAGGGAAAATGCTGCCGACAAACAAACGAACGCGTTCATCCATCGTGTCGAGGTCCTTGTGAAAACGGGGCAGATTTCCACGGATGACGCGAGTCTCTTAATCGAATCGGCAGGTAAGCTGAAGAAAAGTATTCGCTCTTTAAACGAGACCCCAGCAAAATTGTCGACAAAAGCCAGCCAAAAGGAGACAGAACAACTGGACGTCGTATTTTCTCGTCTCCCGGAAGTGGGACTGGAACCTCTCCTAACTGGCCGTGCGTTGCGACGACGCTGACGACGCTCGGTGAATCCATTCATTGTGCACTCGGCAGATTGAGAAATATCCTGAATGAACCGCCAAGCCCCCGGGCAGCAGGTTTTCGCGTCCGTGTTTCCGAAAGTGATCCGTCTCGCCGGCTTGGTCTCGGTAAAGAGTTTTTGCTGTATTGGAGGGATGTTCCAAGAAACGATACCCATCCAAAAGGCATCGGATTTCTGCGAATGTTTTCGCGATCGCTTTTCTTCCATGATCCACGTGGTCCCACCTGCCAATACCAAGATTTCGCGAGGGATCGAGGATGCCCAAGCGGCAACGCCAATGAAACCGCGATCCAAACCACCGCCCCTCCGCGGATGGCGGCAAATGCCAACCGTCATGGCGAACTGGACTTCCGGTAATGACATGACAACAAGTCGGAATATTCGACGGGACGCCACGAACAATTGAGTTGTGATTTTTTTGCCCATGTCCCCACGGAATTCCTCAAGCACTACCTTTGGATTTGCTACCCGGATGTGACTCCTTCAAGCCATTAAATCGCGCGAATGATGATAACAATCTGAAATCAATGAATTGAAAAGGCAGTTCAACCCATCCATTACGCTGGCCAGGTGCAAGAACCACAATCGGGTGCGTCGATCTTCTACACATCTTCTACACCGACGCGAGTTTGAGAGTTTCCCAACTGTGCGAAGTTGGACAAACCGACGCAAGTTCGTGATTCGTGCAACTGCAGGCGGTGAGGGAGACCTCTGTAGCTGCGTCGTCATTTTGACGACGGCGAGTTTTGAGGTCCAATCGGCCCAGTGTTGAGCGGAAGAAAACTGCGTCGGTCCGACACACCGACGCAGATCAAGATTCACCTTCGATGCGGCTTGCCAAATCTATGATCGGTTGAGATTTCTGGGCCTTGACCCGCTGCTGATGGACTCCAACGGCATCGGCGGATTTCACGTGCTGGCGATCTTCGACGGGCCGAAGCAAACTCGGTCCGTCAATAATCTTGCTCAGCGCATCGTCGACGACCATGAAGCCTTGGGGTTGGACAAACGCCCCGAAGTCTTTCCCGGCCAACCGCAGTGGGAGCATTATGGGGATTGGCTTCGATTGTTCCGTCGGCATCATACGCGGGACCACTCCACCCGCGTCTGGAATGATGAACCCGACATGGAGGATACCTGGCTTACGGGGCACGATGCGATTGACCGGATTCTGGCAACCCAACCGGCCCCCGGTCCGCCGGACATCGAACCGGCGAAACGAACCATCTGCCTGGATTTTGATGGCGTCGTCCACTCCTATACCTCGGGATGGTGCGGTGCCGATGTGATCCCCGACCCGCCGATTCACGGAACCAAAGCCGCGATCGAACGGCTGCGACAATCGCTTCGCGTGGTGATTCATTCAAGCCGCTGCCGGACTCCGGAAGGGCGAGCCGCCATCGAAAAGAGGCTGAAACTCCACGGCATCGAGGTTGAAGAAGTCGCCCGCTTTCGCTTATGTTGACGACCGCGCTGTTCCCTTTATCGGTGGTTGGGAAAATGTGATTGTCGCGATCCATGACTACCGGCGGTGAGTTTCAATGCGACCGGGTCAAACGCGGGACGAGATAATGGCGTGACTCGATAGCGAGTGGCCGTTTCTGGGCAAATGTCTCGTTGGACGTGAATCGCTCACGACATTTGGTAATATGGCCTCCGTCAACCAGAACACAATGACGGGGGAGCGATGGCGGACACCAAACAGATTACCCGGCAATGGCGATTGTTGAACACGCTGGCCGCGCGGCGGAACGGTGCCACAGTCACCGAACTGGCGGAGGAGTTCGGCGTGTCTCTGAAAACAATCCGCCGGGACTTGGACCAATTGCGATTGGTCGGCTTTCTGGCCGAACCGGAAAAAGAAGCTCATCTTCGCCAGCGCTGGCGAATCGATAACGCCACCTCCATCCCGGCACGGCATTTTACGCTGGAAGAAGCGGCTGCCCTTTATCTGGGTCGAGAATTCCTTGGGCCTCTCGCGGGAACGGTGTTCTGGGAGGGCTCGCAATCGGCGTTCGAAAAAATCCGCGCATCATTTGGAGACGTGGCACTTGAGTACCTGGAGAAACTGGCGCGCATCATGTACCGCTCGCGATTCGGCCATTCCGACTACGCGGAGCACGCCGAAATCATCGACGACCTGATGGTCGCCATCGAAGATCGCAAGATCACCATCATTCTATACCAATCCCTCCGGGCCACGGAACCGGTCGAGCACGAAGTGCATCCGTACGGCATCGCGTATCACAAGCAGGCGCTGTACCTGGTCGCCTTCTCCTCGGACGACCGCGAGATCCGGCACTACAAGATCAACCGCATCAGCGAGGTCGATAACTCGGGCCCGCCCTTCAACGAACCCAAGCATTTCGATCTGGATGCATACTTCGCGGATGCTTTCGGCGTTTATCTGGACGGCGGCCCCAAGCGGAGAGCGGTTGTCCGCTTCGGCCGGCCCGTCGCTCGGTTCCTTCAGGAATACGAATGGCATCCCAGCCAGAAGCTCACGCCGCAAAAAGACGGCTCAATCCTCTTCGAAGTGGAAGTCGCCAGCTTCGTGGAGCTTAAGTCGTTTATCCAATCCTTCGGCAAGCACGCCGTCGTATTGGAACCCGACGACTTACGAACGGAACTCCGGGACGAGTGCTTGGCCATCCTGGAAAACCACGAAAAACTGGAGGCGGATGTGTGAGAAATGAAATGCCTCGTCTCTTTTCGCCTAACGGCGTCTGGTTACGTTTGGCTGCAACTCGAACTACAGCAAGCACTTGCAGCTACGTGCTCAACGCCCGGAGGCGTCTCTACAGCGAATACATCGCGGATCGAAAGAAATTTCGGTCAATTTCTATGTCACTTCCCTCGATCCAACTGCGATGTATTATGGTAGCAGCAAGTGCTTCGATCAGCAACCCCGCTGAAAAACGCAGAAGGAGACTCCAAATGCCCACTTCTTGGAACGAAAATGTTCGGAACCACGTAGCCAATGCCATTCGGCTATTCCTTTTGACCAAGAAAGCACAATATCTGCAGCGCGCGTGCCAACTTGGTGATGCTGATGAATTGCTCGCTTCCATTTACCTCAACGTTGCCAACAGCGAAAGTGCGTCTCGCATTCTTGCATCCGCAAAGACAGATGACATCTACCGTTTTATCTTATTCGTTGCCAAGCGAAAACTCTATTCGATGGCGCGTCGAAATTCGGTTCAACAGGGACGTGAAGCACAACTCGTGAATCAGGAAATGCTTGAAAAGGTCTATCTTGTCCCTTCAAAGAACACCTCGGCGCGTTGGCGATTAAACTCGCTCTGCCGCATGCTACCGCTTCGCCAAAAGAAAGTTGTCATCTTGAAAAAGCGGGGGATGACAAATCGCGAAATCGCCAATCGACTCAAAGTCAGCGAGCGCACAGTCGGTCGAGACTGGCAGTCGATTTGTCACTTGTTGAAAGCCAGAGCAGCCGAGAATTAGGAATCCAAAAATGTCCCATGTTGATTTAGCCTTCGCGGTGACGGCACAGAAACCGATGGCCTCGGACCACGGGTATGCCTTGTTTGGGGCCGTCTCGCGGGTGTTGCCGGCCGTGCACCAGGAGAACGGCTTTGCAATTCATCCGGTCCGCGGCCGCAAAGTCGGCGAAGATCAAATGGTGCTCACGCCCTGGTCGAAACTCACGATCCGTACGCCGGCTGATCGCATCGCAGAACTCTTGCCGCTCGCGGGCCAATCGTTGCACGTGGGCGAGACCAGCCTTCGCGTGGGTGTGCCTCAGGTTTTTGCCCTCACGCCGGCGACGACGCTGCGAAGCCGATTGGTCTGCATCAAGGTCAAGGACGTTAAGGCCGAGGAACTGACCCCGGAAATCTTTCTGGCCGCGGCCCGCAAACAACTCGGCGAGATGGGGAGTTCGGAGGAAACCGTGCTGGGCATCCCGCCGATTCCCACCGGCCCCAAACAGGGTGAACCCCAACGCCGGGCGATGGACATCAAAGGCGCGAGCATCGTGGGCTACGAGGTCATCATCGAGGCCCTCACCGCGGAGGAGTCGCTGACCCTGCAGGAACAAGGATTAGGCGGCCGAAGACACATGGGCTGCGGCGTATTTGTGCCGTTTGATCCAAGCGAATCGAGGAACACGTTATGAATGAGATTCTCGCCAAAAGCCGGAAGGCGGGACAGAAGCCTGTGACGCTTCTCGGTCACACTCTCGATGTGATTGAAGCTGCTCAGGAATTGTTCGGAGACAAGACTCCGAGTCGCCTAGGAACGCAATGGCTGCGATTCTTCCAATTGCCGGAAGAAACTTGGCCGATATTCCGCCGCCATTTGTTCGCATCGTGTGCCTTTCACGATTGGGGTAAAGCGAACAACACATTCCAAGCGGCGCTTCACCGCACGGGTTCCCAAGCCATCCGCCACGAACACCTCAGCACGCTCTTGATTGGTTTGCCGAGCGTCACGCAACCCCTGCAACATGCCGGCTATGATGTGCCCCTTTTGTTGTCCGTCGTTCTCACGCACCATTTGAAAGCGGGTAGCCGGTCTTCCGACTTGGCCCGGAGGTTGCCCGATGGTGCAAAGATTTTTCGCTTGATTGTCAACGACCACTTCCAGGCGGTGGCGGACGTCGGCCTTAAGGTCGGCCTTCCTCAATTCGACACGTCTATGTTTCCGGAAACTTGGAGATTTGGAAACAATCCCAACAATGTCGATGATCACCAAGACAACATCAGGGGCGCTCTGATGAGACTCCAAAGTGAATTGGCGACGGATTCCAGGCGTTCTCGGCTACTGGTAGGCGTTCGGGCTTCCCTCATTGCAGCAGACGCCGCCGGTTCGGGACTGGTGCGCCAGGGGCACCGGGTGATCGATTGGATCCGTGAAAACGTGACGCGGGCGGTGCCGCTCACCAAAGAAAGGATCGCGAACGACATCATCAAACCACGTGTCGGCGAATTGAAGGCGGCAGGAAAGTGGGAAGACTGGAATGACTTTCAACTCGGCTGCGATCATTTACCGGCTCGAGCACTGCTCCTCGCACCTTGCGGTAGCGGCAAGACGCTAGCGGCATGGCGGTGGATTGCGGCTCAGTTGGTGCGACGACCGGCGCGACACGTGTTGTTCCTCTATCCGACGAGAGCCACCGCACGTGAGGGCTTTAAAGACTATGTCAGTTGGGCTCCCGAAGCCGATGCCAAGCTGATGCACGGCACAAGCGCATTTGACCTCGATGGCATGTTCGCGAATCCTCCTGAAGACTCCAACGACGACCGAGGCAATCGAAACTACGAAGTCGAGCAACGATTGTTCTCGCTTGGATACTGGCCGGGGCGTGCATTTTCCGCCACGGTTGATCAATTCCTCGCATTCATGCAATACGCCTATAGCCCAATGTGCATGCTGCCGGTGCTGGCCGACTCGATTGTGGTGATCGACGAAGTGCACAGCTACGACCGCAATATGTTTGCCGCCTTGAAGGGTTTCCTTAAGAACTTCGATGTGCCAGTCTTGTGCATGACGGCCACGCTTCCCTCCAATCGCCGCAAAGAACTCGTTGACGAATGCAAGCTATCGCCGTCGCCCGATTGGCCCGACGACCTTCTGAAAATCGCTGAATTACCTCGATACCGCGTGACGCGCGTCGTCAATCGAGCCGAAGCAACGGGGCGCGTTTGGGAATCGCTTCGTCAAGGCAAACGGGTGCTTTGGGTTGTCAACCAGGTACGCCGGACTCACGAAATCCTGAAGGACTTTGCGCCACATTTCGATCCGGCGGCTGACACGGGGAACCAGTTGACAACTAGCGAAGGACACGCTCTCGTTTGTTATCACAGCCGCTTTCGGCTCATCGACCGCGTTGATCGTCATGCGGAGACAATGAACCACCTCAAGAAGCCGGCTCCGGGAAACCAGCAAGCGGCACTGGGAATCACCACGCAAGTTTGTGAGATGAGTCTCGACATCGACGTCGATTTACTGGTCACCGAACATTGTCCAGTGACAGCGTTCGTGCAACGCATGGGTCGCTGTAATCGCGAGCGCCGTGCACGGCCATTGACTGAGTCCGGCGAAGTTTTGATTTACACACCGGACGGTAACTCCGCTGAAGAGGCAAATCGCCCCTATTCCACCAACGACCTCGCCGGCTTAAACGAGTTCGTTCAGCAAGCGCAGGGATATGACCACCTCTCACAGGCGAGAGTGGACGAAATCATGAACTCCCCCTCCATACCGGTTCCGGCCCTAGAGGGTGATCCAGATTCTCAATTTCTCATAAGTGGTGCGTTCGCCGTCGGAAGCCGTGGCGACGACGGCGAGGCATTTCGGGAGGGGACGGACTACAATCGACCGTGTGTGCTACCGGACGATGACAATATCGGGGCTTACATCAGCGGTGACGCCACGACTCGGCCAGGGCTGATTATTCCAATTCCTCGCCGACATGCGCGGTATCGCGACAAAGACAACCCGCTGCACAAGAAGTTGCCTGCATACCTTGGTATAGCCGAACCAGGCCACTATCACTCCGCAATTGGATACTGTGACGAACCTCTTAACACATGGCGACAATCGAATGGCTAAAACGAAAGCAAAGAAATCTGATCCTTCGACGGTGACGATCACCTATGACTTGTTCGATCTCCCAAGCGCTCAACACAAAGCGGGTTTGGCAGGTCTGTTGCTGCAGATTGAGTCCATGCGGAACCGTGGCTTAACCACTCCCACCTTCGAGTTCGACGAGCTGGAACCTCACACAAAAGTGCGGGTTACGTTTACCCCAAAGACTGTGAATGCGATGTTCGATGATCTCTACGCCGCTGAACCGGTCAATGTGCAGGTGAAGTCGAAGTGGAAAGGTGCGGAACTCGTCGATACGATCAAAATATCGGAAGAAGTCAAAGGAAAGCGAAAGGTCGTCGAAAAGTATGTGTATTCCGTGATTCAACCTTCTGGCCGTTTTCTCGGCCAGTACATCGTCGATGGAAAAGAGGAATGGCTCAAATTGTGGCGAAATATGCTTTGGGAAATCCCCCGCGGCAATCCGCAAAGCCGTCAGCCATTCGAGCAATGCGCCGCCGGAAAAACCTGCAAGGAGGGGCCTGCTGTGTGGAAAGACCTCGTGGATGCCGAGAAGGCCGGGGCGAAGAATCAGTTCAAAACAAGTGCCGTCGCGGGCTCACTTTGGCTCGGCGCTCAAGCGTCGACAGCAGAGAACATCCCCTACAAAGGACGCGTCGAACAGATAATTCTGCTGCACTTTTGGATGTTGACTTCGTTAGTATTTGTGCCGCAATGCATTGAGCCGGACGGCAATTCGGAATTTGTTGGCTATGTGCTGGCCGTTCCCGAGGTCGCCAATCTCCCGCAGTTCATGGCTGCCTACAGGCGAGTGTTGGGCAGTCTCAAAGGCGACATGCGCGGTTACCGTCCAGCGGAATCCGTGATCGACGTTCCCGCTGAGGGGGCGCTGTCATTCCTTGAGCATCTTGCCCAACTCAGCGCTGCAAAATCGGGCGACTTGGAATCCGCCTATACAGTTAGTGGCATCGAGTTTTTCCACATGGTGAAGGTCGCGAAGAACATCAAATTGGTCTCGACAGGCCGTATTGTACCGCGTCCGGGTTTGCTCAATCGCTACCTTGCCATCGTGGGCGCACCGGGACAGAAGCCTCCATTTGGCAACCCTCTATTTCGGAGCGGACTTCTGCGTGGATTGTTGAACGATACCCCTTGGTATGCGCCATTTGCTGATGCCTTCGGCAATTGGCCTCATGAACTGTTTGTCCACTCCGACGATTCTCCCAACAACCTGCCGTGGTTTTGGGCAGATGTGCGGAAATACCTCAAGCTGGAGATCTTTCCCATGACCGATCCCGATGAAATCGAACACGCCGACGAGGACACGAAGTTGATGGACATCATCCATCGATTGGTCCGCCAGTACGTCACCGAACGGGCGGAAAAGAAGTCAGGAATCGAAATCGACAACTTCAAAGAGGGTGACAAGATCAAATGGGAAAGAGTTCCAAAAGGATTCAAGGACGACCGGCGTTCGGTCGCTGAAACGCTGTTTTTGGAATTTCGCTCGCGGCGCGACCAAGCGTTCGTGGACCACTTCTCTCAAACCCTGTTTTCGGCGAAGCAGTTTCTTAGCGTCGAGCAGTTCAAGTCAATCGGTCACGCCCTCTTACACCGCACCGAGGACGTCAAAACACTCACCCTCATGGCTCTCTCCGCTAACTCTTGATAAACGGACCTCAATCATGAATTTATTTGCAACTGTTCTCACCTATCCTGCGCCGTCTGCGAATTACCGCGGCGAATCGGAACTCAACCGGACCGTAATTCAAAAGGTCACGGATGGACGATTCGATTATCCCATCTTCTCCCCGGAAAGCATGCGCAACGCTCTCCGCGAAATACTTGCGGCATATGGCCTGCCGACAAACCGTATACGCATCCACCCGGTTTCCGGAAAGGGCAAGTCGGACGGTGGCGACGAAGCTAAGCAACAATTGGCTGTTCGTTATTCGGAATATCCTGATCCGAATGCCTTCGTAGATGACTTTTTCTTCGGTTACCTTTTGGCGGTTAAGGGTAAGGAGATTGATAAACTACGTAAGGAAAAGGGAGCGGATTTCCCGATGAAACGCGATTCCGTCTTGCGAATGAACCTTGCAAAAGCGCTGAAGCCGTATCGATACAACACAATATTTACCCAAAGCCCACAATTTGCGGAAGGCAATCCGTGGAAGCCGGGCGGTGGTGATGCGAAGGCGTCCTCCGCGCTCCTGCACCGCGAAACGGTTGTTTCGGCGTTTCAATATCCATTTGCACTCAACTTCGCGGAGTGCAGCCACCACTCCGAATGGACGCGGCAACTGATGAAAGCGATCGGCGAACTCAACGGCGTGGCCGGAAATCATGCCCGCAGCTACTTCGAGATGGCTCCGGCTTCGATCTTCGCCCGGTTGACGAATTCACTCGTCGCCGGTTATCAAACCTATTGCTTCCGTTCGGATGAAAAGACTCCCGAAATCCTGCTTGACATTCTCGCGGGAGACTTCGACGACCAAGCCGGCGAGTTTTACGTCGGCGGTGAAATCGTCAAACGGGGGCTCACGCCGGAAGAACTCGATGCACTCAAAAAGAAAGGCGTTACTGTGGACCGCAACCCGCGCCGATTGCTCGCGACAATCACGGACCGCGCCCTGGCCGAGCAGAGTGGGGAGGTATAGGCCGTGGAGTTTCTCTACATCGAAGCCCCATTTGCCGCGTTCCGCACATTCACCGCGGGATGGTATCGCCCAACGGCATCTTTCTTGACGCCGTCTGCGGCCTACGGGCTGCTACTCAATTTTGCCTGCATCGAAACCCGGCTGCGGGAAGAGGACGACGCCCACGATGGGAAAACGCCCGCGTCGCTCACCCGAAGTGATTTGCCGACGGTTCGGCTGGCGTTGGGATTGCCGATGTTTCGGCTCAAGGGTGGAGGCCGAATCGTACCTCTCAGTGAATCGGAGATTTATCCCAAACCACAATCTCTTTACCAGCAACTCCACAACTATCCGGTTGGCTCGTCGGGCAAATTGCGGGCCGAGAGCTGTAAAGGCAATAAGTACAACATCACCCCGGTTCGCCGCGA
Organism: uncultured Planctomycetaceae bacterium; assembly: GCA_963815195.1. Taxonomy (GTDB): domain Bacteria; phylum Planctomycetota; class Planctomycetia; order Planctomycetales; family Planctomycetaceae; genus CAWAVN01. Next base: position 8,211 of record CAWFGE010000018.1, on the reverse strand, counting down.
GTTGCTGATGGACGTCCGCGCGGTTATCGCCTGGGAAGGCGACGAAGGTTTGTCGGATCGCGTTCGACAGGGACTTCATGGCGAACTGAATACCAATCGTTATGGTGTGCCTTTTCTTGGTGACAACGCCTTCCTGTTAGACCGCGCTGAACTACTTCCCGAACCGCAGCCAGTGATTTGGTACGAACGGGTGGCTGCTGAAACGCAAATCGGTATGCAAGACCGCGTCACGCGGCTAACCGAGGAAATTGACCGCGCGGAACTTTCCAAAACACGGTCCGCGTTATACGCGCCACAAACGAAGTCGATTTCTTCCCAGCCACCGCCAGGCGCTTGGGTCAATATTCCAGCTAGCACGCAACCCAAGTAATAGGAGTGATTATGCCATCGCCTTCCACAACCCAGGAGCCGCCGCTCCGCGTCATTGGGATTCGCGACTTACTATATTGCGAGAGATTGTTTTATCTCACAGAAGTGGAGGACATTCAATGCCCAAACGAATTCATCTTTGCCGGTCGGCGGCTGCATGTCGAGCGGGTGCCGTTGGATGATGAAACTCCGGAACTGCGTTCGCTTGATGTCGCCAGCGAAACGTGGGGGCTGAAGGGCAAGATCGATGCGATTCGCAAGCGCGATGGGGCTTGGGTCGCTTACGAGCACAAGAAGGGCCGCTGCCGGCGGGGTGATGACAAACAGCCGCTGCCTTGGCCCAGCGACCGCATTCAAGCCATCGCGTATGCCGTTCTCGCTGAGGAGGAACTCGGCGAACCAGTCCGCCAGGCCCGCATTCGTTACCACGCCGACAATGCCACGGCATTTGTTGAGATCGATGACGAGGCTCGCGAAGACCTCCGAAAGGCGATTCACCGGGGCCGCGAATTGCGCGAGACCACCCAGCGGCCGCCGGTCACCGAGAATGAACGTCTTTGCAAATCGTGCTCGTTGGCCCCTGTTTGTCTGCCCGAAGAAGAACGCCTGCCAAAACCAGAAGCCGACGTCCCATCACCGGCTAAAAAGCCCTTGGTCGTCCCGCTTCCCGCCGATCGCCAGAAGCAAACGCTTTATGTCACCGACCGCAAAGCCTATATCACCAAAAGCAGCGAGACGCTGGTGGTCAAGGTTGAAGACGATCGCCAAACGGTGCCGATCGCTCAAATCGACGCGGTTGTCATTCACGGTTCTGGGCAAATCACGACCCAGGCTTTGCAGCTTTGTTCCTACCACGGCGTGCAAGTGCAGTGGATGTCGTTCGGCGGCCGGTTTGTGGCGGGCACTTCGGCGTCTCCCGGCCGAGTCCAGCAGCGAATCCGTCAATACAAGGCCCTCACCGACGAAGCGGTTTGCTTCGAACTGGCCCGCCGCACCGTGCACGCGAAGGTCGAAATCCAGTTGAAATATCTGCTGCGGGCGACTCGCGGAAATGACTCCGCCCGCAATAAGGTCATTGCGGAGTTGGAACGCATTCGCGAGTGTTTGCGTAAACTGAATTCGGCCGCCTCGTTGGATACGCTTCGCGGACTGGAAGGGATGGCTGCCAAGGCATACTTTGCCGCCGTTCCGGCGATGCTCGCCGATCGCGTTCCGAACGACCTGCATCCCACGGGCCGAAGCAAACATCCGCCGAAAGATGCATTCAACGCTGTGCTCAGTTATTGTTATCAGATGCTTTTCGGACTGGTGCACCGCACTTTACTTGCCGTGGGACTGGAGCCGGCACTGGGGTATTTTCATCAGCCGCGTTCGGCCGCGCCACCGTTGGTGCTGGATTTGATGGAAATCTTCCGCGTGTTGCTGGTCGATATGCCGTTGATCGGGAGCCTCAATCGCATGCAATGGAACCCCGTCGAAGATTTCACGCGGGCTGGCGCTCATGTGTGGTTGTCTGGACCGGGACGGAAGAAGGCCATCGGCATTTTTGAATCGCGACTTGAGGAACCCGCCAAGCACCCCCACACTGGCAAGGCGATGAGCTATGCCCGACTCGTCGAATTGGAAGCCCGACTGCTTGAGAAGGAATGGAGCGGCGCACCGGGTCTGTTCGGCGCATGCGAATTCGGTGACAGCCACCATTCGCCGGGCTTCGAAGCTGGCATACGAGGACGGCCAAATGAAGATGTGGCATCTCATTGCCTACGACATCCGCGATCCCAAGCGGTTGCGTCGCGTGGCCAAAAAGCTGGAAGCCTATGGCACCCGAGTGCAATACAGCATCTTTCGTTGCCGGTTGGATCGTCCTACGTTGGAAAAGTTGCGTTGGGAGCTTGCCGAAATCATTGCGGACGAAGACAATCTGCTGGTGATGCCGCTTTGTGCCCAGTGTGCGTCGAAGGTGCCAATTCATTCCACACCCGACCATTGCGATTGGGCCGACGACCCGCCATCATTTCGCATCGTTTGATTCACGCAGCGTTATCGCGGAAGCCGAGGGCTGGGCTGCCGAGCGATGAATCATGCACTTTCCGGTGGTCGCTGGAAGATCGGCCACACTTTCTTTAAGTGCAAAGGTCACGCGAAGTTGGCGCTAAACCTTCATTTTTTGATTGCATGATGCTCTTGCCAGAGGACTCAAACCGCGATATGACCAAGATTTATAAAATTGCTCTTTGGCAATTCGATTTGATACGACACCAACAAATTGAACGGTTGAACGGTTTGTTGTGGTGCGTGATTCTTGCAATCGTAACCATTGTCGGTTACAAGGGTTGGAAGGCATGCGGTGCCGATTCCAATGACGCCGCCAGGCGTTGAGCACGTCGCCAGTCGACGTCGAGCTAGGCCGGACGTTCGGTGCCGATTCCAATGACGCCGCCAGGCGTTGAGCACCTGAGTCGACGACGTTACCGTCGACGAGCGCCGGCGTGTGCCGATTCCAATGACGCCGCCAGGCGTTGAGCACATCGAGCGCGACTGGCGACGATCGGCGATCCAGCAGGTGCCGATTCCAATGACGCCGCCAGGCGTTGAGCACACCACGATCGAGCCGATCGCCACGACTGCGGCGTGCCGATTCCAATGACGCCGCCAGGCGTTGAGCACATCGAACTCGATGCGAGCGTCGATCGATGCACGACGCGTGCCGATTCCAATGACGCCGCCAGGCGTTGAGCACTGCTCGATGACGCTCGAGCATCGCGACGCGGCTGTTGTGCCGATTCCAATGACGCCGCCAGGCGTTGAGCACACGCGATGCGCGGCCTCGGTGCGACGTCACGGAGGGTGCCGATTCCAATGACGCCGCCAGGCGTTGAGCACATGGCGATCGCGCGATTCGCGAGTCCACGGACATGGGTGCCGATTCCAATGACGCCGCCAGGCGTTGAGCACAGATCGAGGTTCCGCGACGCGACACGCGTCGCGGAGTGCCGATTCCAATGACGCCGCCAGGCGTTGAGCACCACGACACGCCTCGAACGCCGACGAGCGAGACGACGGTGCCGATTCCAATGACGCCGCCAGGCGTTGAGCACGCGCAGGGCAGCCCGCGATCGACCGCCTGCTCGCAGGTGCCGATTCCAATGACGCCGCCAGGCGTTGAGCACCGTGATCAGTCGCCTGCGCGACACCTGCTCCAGGCCGTGCCGATTCCAATGACGCCGCCAGGCGTTGAGCACTCGTGGATCAAGCCGCTCGCCTCGCCGCGGGCAGTGCCGATTCCAATGACGCCGCCAGGCGTTGAGCACATGCCTCAAAACAAAATGCGGCCGACTCAGACCTCGTGCCGATTCCAATGACGCCGCCAGGCGTTGAGCACATGAGCGACTTTCCATAACGACGTGGCTGATCTCGTGCCGATTCCAATGACGCCGCCAGGCGTTGAGCACAGCTGGACCGCTGCACACGGTATTGCGACGGCGAAGTCGTGCCGATTCCAATGACGCCGCCAGGCGTTGAGCACTGGACGCGGCCGTGATCGTGGCCGCCGCGATCGTCGTGCCGATTCCAATGACGCCGCCAGGCGTTGAGCACCCGAGTCATGCTGGTGGCGACGGCGTTTCGGCGCACGAGTGCCGATTCCAATGACGCCGCCAGGCGTTGAGCACATCGGATCTCGCTCGTCGATCGTAGCCGGCGCAGTGGTGCCGATTCCAATGACGCCGCCAGGCGTTGAGCACATCGTAGTCTGTTGGAGCGGTCGACGTCGGACCGCGTGCCGATTCCAATGACGCCGCCAGGCGTTGAGCACCGATCGCCGCCGCGAGTCGCCGCCGGCAGTTCGGAGTGCCGATTCCAATGACGCCGCCAGGCGTTGAGCACATGTACGTGGCCGATCCCGTCGCGGACTGCGCCGACGTGCCGATTCCAATGACGCCGCCAGGCGTTGAGCACCGCGCGATCGTCGCGACCGATCGCGAGTCGGCGGTGCCGATTCCAATGACGCCGCCAGGCGTTGAGCACATCGTGCGATTGTCAGTCGATGCCGAGCGCCGTCGACGTGCCGATTCCAATGACGCCGCCAGGCGTTGAGCACTCGTTCGACTGGACGGTCCTCGACTCGGCGATCGCGTGGTGCCGATTCCAATGACGCCGCCAGGCGTTGAGCACCCATCCGAGCGGACGCGATGCTCGTCGCGATCGCCACGTGCCGATTCCAATGACGCCGCCAGGCGTTGAGCACCAACGCGGTCCGCGGTGTCGACGGCGATCGGACGGTGCCGATTCCAATGACGCCGCCAGGCGTTGAGCACTTCGGATCGTCAGCATGCGTCGATCGACAGCGGCGTGCCGATTCCAATGACGCCGCCAGGCGTTGAGCACATGCGAAATCCGAGCGCTCGGACCGCTGCGGATTGCGTGCCGATTCCAATGACGCCGCCAGGCGTTGAGCACTGTCGCCAGTTCGCTTGATGTATCCGGCGCTGACCGGTGCCGATTCCAATGACGCCGCCAGGCGTTGAGCACCATGTGACGCGCGTTATGCAGCCGGCGCCGACCTCGGTGCCGATTCCAATGACGCCGCCAGGCGTTGAGCACTCGTCCGCGCATCGACGGCGCGATCACGGCCTGCACGTGCCGATTCCAATGACGCCGCCAGGCGTTGAGCACACGCAGGGATGTCGGCGGCACGACGTCACTGATTCGCGTGCCGATTCCAATGACGCCGCCAGGCGTTGAGCACAACTCGCATAGAGCTGCCGATGCCGGTCTGGTGTGCCGATTCCAATGACGCCGCCAGGCGTTGAGCACATATACGCCGCATCGAGATGTCGAGCAACGAACCGATTGTGCCGATTCCAATGACGCCGCCAGGCGTTGAGCACGTGCCGGCCTGCGATGCATGCCGCGGCGCTGGACGAGGTGCCGATTCCAATGACGCCGCCAGGCGTTGAGCACATCGACCAGCAGCATTCGTAGCGATCGCCAACGCGTGCCGATTCCAATGACGCCGCCAGGCGTTGAGCACTGCATCGCTGCGGCCGACATCGCCAGTCCGATCGCGGTGCCGATTCCAATGACGCCGCCAGGCGTTGAGCACATGCGACGCGTCTGCAGGCGATGCCGAGCGCTGTCGTGTGCCGATTCCAATGACGCCGCCAGGCGTTGAGCACATCGCGCCGCGGAGCTCGTCGAGCGTCAGCGTCGAGGTGCCGATTCCAATGACGCCGCCAGGCGTTGAGCACTTGATCAAGGCCGCAATCGCTGCCTGCGACGTCGCGTGCCGATTCCAATGACGCCGCCAGGCGTTGAGCACTCGGTCAGTCGGACGTGACGCTGCCACGAGCACGAGGTGCCGATTCCAATGACGCCGCCAGGCGTTGAGCACATGACTGGCGCAGCGTGAGCAGTCGGATCGAATCGGGTGCCGATTCCAATGACGCCGCCAGGCGTTGAGCACCATCGCGGACTGCCGAGCGTGATCGCGCGAAATCTGCCGTGCCGATTCCAATGACGCCGCCAGGCGTTGAGCACTGTCCGTGGAACTGATCGATCGATGCGACTTGATCGAGTGCCGATTCCAATGACGCCGCCAGGCGTTGAGCACACGAATGCTCGCTGCCACGGTGTACGGAATCGTAGTCGTGCCGATTCCAATGACGCCGCCAGGCGTTGAGCACTATCGCGGAATCGCTGCCGAGACGATGCAGCGATCTCGTGCCGATTCCAATGACGCCGCCAGGCGTTGAGCACCTGTCCGAGAGTCCGAGCACCGTCGATGCGCTCGCGGTGCCGATTCCAATGACGCCGCCAGGCGTTGAGCACATCGTGCGGCCGATCGATGCCGCACGTTCGCGATGCGTGCCGATTCCAATGACGCCGCCAGGCGTTGAGCACTGTCGACCGAGCCGCTGCGATCGGCACGCGATGTCGGTGCCGATTCCAATGACGCCGCCAGGCGTTGAGCACATCGCAATCGGTCGTCGCCGCGGCATCTGAGCGAAGTGCCGATTCCAATGACGCCGCCAGGCGTTGAGCACAGACGCACTGCGCCAAGGCCGCGATGGATTCGCGATGTGCCGATTCCAATGACGCCGCCAGGCGTTGAGCACATGCGACGGCTCCGGTCGCCGCAGGCGATCGTCGGTGCCGATTCCAATGACGCCGCCAGGCGTTGAGCACATGTCATCGCCGATTCGGCCGCATCGAGTCTCCGGTGCCGATTCCAATGACGCCGCCAGGCGTTGAGCACATGACGCGACGGAGCCGCGGCATTCACGCGACTCGCGTGCCGATTCCAATGACGCCGCCAGGCGTTGAGCACATCGATCAGTCGAGTCGCACGATCGGCGATCCGCGCGGTGCCGATTCCAATGACGCCGCCAGGCGTTGAGCACACGCGCGGTAGTCGACGGCGTCCGGACGGATGGGTGCCGATTCCAATGACGCCGCCAGGCGTTGAGCACACGTCAAATCCGTGCGCGATGCAAAGAGCAGTGCTGCGTGCCGATTCCAATGACGCCGCCAGGCGTTGAGCACTTCCTGTCGAATTGGCAGGCTGGCATCCGGTTCGTGCCGATTCCAATGACGCCGCCAGGCGTTGAGCACGCGCACGGCTGGTCAATAGCAACGTGTCCAGCTCGCGTGCCGATTCCAATGACGCCGCCAGGCGTTGAGCACCGGCCGACGCGACCGACCTCGCGAGGATCGGTCTCGGTGCCGATTCCAATGACGCCGCCAGGCGTTGAGCACATTGCGAAGTCGCGGTGCTCGATCACCGCGGTTTCGTGCCGATTCCAATGACGCCGCCAGGCGTTGAGCACATTCATGGCGATCGTGCCCGATGTGTCATTGTCGTCGTGCCGATTCCAATGACGCCGCCAGGCGTTGAGCACATCACATCCGGCACGAACCGCCGGCGACGATTGCGTGCCGATTCCAATGACGCCGCCAGGCGTTGAGCACATGCTTGAACCGCTCAGCCGAGCAGAGCCGTGATCAATGTGCCGATTCCAATGACGCCGCCAGGCGTTGAGCACCTGACGGCATCGCTGGCCAACGCGAGCCGCTTCGTGTGCCGATTCCAATGACGCCGCCAGGCGTTGAGCACATCTGTCGGCGTTCGACACTGTGTCGGCAATTGTCGATGTGCCGATTCCAATGACGCCGCCAGGCGTTGAGCACATGGACGACCGCTACGCGGCATCGGAAATCCAGTAGCGTGCCGATTCCAATGACGCCGCCAGGCGTTGAGCACCGGCAGACGTCAGCGATAGGTGAGCGACGTGCGAGGTGCCGATTCCAATGACGCCGCCAGGCGTTGAGCACTATACCTCGGGACGAATCTGCAGACCGGCGATCCGTGCCGATTCCAATGACGCCGCCAGGCGTTGAGCACAGCCGATGGCCGTGCGCTGGTACTCACTGAGCAGCGTGCCGATTCCAATGACGCCGCCAGGCGTTGAGCACTCACAACGCGCATGCGGCTGAACGATTGCCGCGAGTGCCGATTCCAATGACGCCGCCAGGCGTTGAGCACACGTCTGCTCGCTGTTGCCGTCGCGGTTGTCGCGTGCCGATTCCAATGACGCCGCCAGGCGTTGAGCACTAGTATATCGACGGCCTACGATCGGCGTCGAGCACGGTGCCGATTCCAATGACGCCGCCAGGCGTTGAGCACTCGTTGGCCGACGGATCCGCGAGGAGCGCCGGTGCCGATTCCAATGACGCCGCCAGGCGTTGAGCACCTTGTTGGGGTCAAGACCGCATCGCACGACTTCTGTGCCGATTCCAATGACGCCGCCAGGCGAGCAATACGGTCGTCAAGCGGTGACAGAA
>CAWFGE010000017.1:2500-385784 GCA_963815195.1 uncultured Planctomycetaceae bacterium | reverse complement strand
CTTACGAAAAGACAACAGAGAAATTGACGGTGGATTTTCGCTAAAAGGTGGGATCTTGTTCCAATTTTGAAGAGGGTCCGGCCCGCTATGCGAACGAAAACACAAAATTTCCTTCGCTATAGAGAACCCGACATCGAAAATGTCTCTTTGGAAGTTTTGAAGAGGGTCTGGATCGCTCCACTGAACCCCTGGATCGCAACCTCGCGACCCAGGGGTTTTCTCTTGCGCGGCAGAGACAACCGCAGAATCGGCCAACTTATCCCAAGTTGTGGGAAGGGTTTACGCCGTGGGCCAGTCGTAGGTTGTCTCACCCTGTTTGCGAATGGAGACACAGGTTTGGGCGTCCGATCGGTTCTTCCGAAAGCTCTCGGCGTGTTCGGCCGAGATCCGACCCCGGGGTTATGGCTTTTTGTCTCAATGTCTCTACGCTCATTACCCGGGAAAAAGTGCGAAACTGGCGACCCGGAGGTTATGAAGGCGAGACAGACCCGCAATTTATGAGTGCGAGACATTTTGAGATCTTCGCCCGTCAAAAGACAATAATTCGCCCCATCCGTCTGGCTGGCCAATCGAACGCGACACGGCCCAACGTCACCCTGCGTGTGGCGTTCCGACATTGGCCAGCCAATTCAGATGCGGATGGCCAGTCTGCAGATTGGCGAACTGTTCTTCGTCCATCAAAAACAATCGCCCCATCCGTCAGGCTAGCCAACCGACCGCGACGCGGCCCAACGTCATGCCGCATATGCCGAATCCCGACGTTGGCCAGCGTGTGCGGCGCGTCGTCGTCCGGCAAATTCAGTTTTTCGTCGGCAGCCTCAGCCCAATTCTTCCAGATATTTCAGCGCCTGGCGGGCTTGATCAATCCCACCCAGGTCATCGACCAGTTTCTTCGCTTCCACCAGATTTTCGGCCGTCAGCGTGTTTGCGGATCTTTGGCCCTTCTTGCCGGCCGCTTTTCTTGGTCGCGGAGTTCTGCCCATTCAATTTGCCGGCTTCCTTCATCCGCTTCTTGACCTGGCTGACCAGCGCCGGACTCACATCGATTCCGCGTTGGGCCAGTTCGGGAATGACGATCGATGCCGTGGCGCTGGGATGTTCTGCCAGGTAATCGCGAACTGCTTGGCTCTTGCTGGGGCCTTGGGATTTCTTTTTCGCCATGGGTGTTTGCCTGAAATGTAGAACGCGTTACGGGTTTGGCTAAAGGGGCATCATTGCCGTTGTGCTCGGCTATATAAACTCGACACGCGCCGCGAATACCAGCACGCGGCCTCGCCCGCGCCTTCCGAAAATGCGCACCGCGTGATCGGCTCTTCCGCATCCCCGTAAATCTCGAAATTCGCCAACTCGTTCATGAGACTGCCACAGCCGGCGGATGTCGGCATATTTTTGCCGCGTAAGTGTCCCGGCCCGCTTGCTCGGCGGGCCTTGAAGCCGGTCGGGTTGGCGACGGGAAGCACGGCGGCCACGGCTTGGGGCCGTTGTTTACCTCAGCCCCGCCGAACCGTCGCCCTTCGCGATGGTTGCGTGTGAAATAAGACGGTCCACCGGTCCCAGCGACGCGGCATCCGTTCATAATATCACGCGCTTCCGACGCGTCTTGGAATTGAATTCGTGCCTGGGATGATTTTTTGGCAAAACCCTTGATTTTCCGAAAAAAAAGGTTGGTCGATATTTGCCAAACGGCTATTATGACTAATGTTCATGTTGCGCGGCCGACACATCCCCCAAATGGAATTCCATGATGGCCGACCTCATCAAAACGCTTGAAGAGTTGGCGGAGCTTTCCTCGGATGCATTGGAGGAGTGCGACGTTGCTTTGCTCAATCTGTGGGCCGCGCAGGAATTGCCGGGGACGGAAGCTCTCGACATCGCCGGGATCTTGAATACCCTCGACGAATGGGCCGAGAAAGTGCAATGGGAAATCTGGCGGCACATCTACCGGCTTGATCCTGGACCCGCATTGCCCCTGACGGAATTCAGTTACGGGAATTCCTTGGGGCGTTTTTTCTGTTGGTATTTGCTCCAGGTGCTCCAAGAGGATTGCGGCGTCGCATATCATCCCGACCGCAAATTCAACCCCGATTTCTGCCAGCCCGAAGATGTGTTTATTCACGGCATGATTGTGGATGGCGGCAAGGGCGGGACTTGCGCTTCCATGCCCGTCTTGTATGTGGCCGTGGGGCGGAGGATTGGCCTTCCTCTTTATCTTGTGGGAACGCGGGGGCACCTCTTCTTCCGTTGGGATGATCCGAAAGGCACGACCATCAATTGGGACCGGCAGGGTCTGCATCTCTGGATCCCGCCGGATCGGTTCAACGTGGAAGGTTCCGGCGAGGGCATCGCCTATCGCTCTGATGCGCATTACATCCAATGGCCGGAGTTGTGGACGGAGGTGGACTTCAACCACGGCCGATATTTGCGTTCCCAGACCGCCGCCGAGGATGTGGCCGATTTTCTGGTGCAACGCAGCGAATGTTTCTACGAATTGGGGAACTGGGAAGAGTGCCTCAAGGCGATCTATTACGCCCGAAAATTTTCGCCGGATGATCCAAGGCTCAAAGGAACTCACGCCAAGCGGACTAAAGAGATTGAAGAGAAACTCCGCATTCGTGAGTCCATTATGACGGTCGAGGCTTGGAATCGAGAACAACGAGCCAAAGCGAAACCCGCGATTCCCGGACACGATCTTCAATGCCGTTGCGAACGCTGCCTGAAAGTGCGGTTGATCGAGCAGTCGCGACCAACGGACCACGGCGGTTCTTGCAATTGCTGGCACTGTCGGCAAATCCGCACGATTCAAGATGCTGAACCCCAAGGCATCCCAAATCACCACCCAACGTGTCAGTGCCTTCCCTGCCGAACCGCCCGGCAAAACATCGATGCTCACACGGGCTTGCCTGGGCATCCGGCGTCGTGTCCCTGTTTCGGTTGTCAACAACAACGCCGAGTGCAATCGCCCAACCACGCGAAATTGCCCGTACCAGGAAACCCGCGCCTTCCCGGCGTGCCCCATCAACCAATCGTCAATCGCCACCAATCGCCCGGATTGCCGGGTACTTGATTCCCTATCTCGAAGGAGAACCAAAATGTATCAGCCGGAACTTGGCCGTTTTACTGCGCGTGACCCGATGCCGGAGGATGGCGTGTTGGTCGGAGGATTGCCGCAAAACTCGTATTGGTATGCTGGCAATAATCCGACGAATAAAGTTGATCCGTCGGGGTTATATCTTGGACCATTCCCTAAACCTCAACCCAAACCTCCCCAGAAGCCGCAAGGTAGATGCGGAGCGAACAAACCCAATGCGACGATGGGTTGGCTGGAAACAACATTCTGTTGTCCCTCTAGCAAAGGCTGCATGATTTCTCATTTCGGTGAAAACACAGTTACTACGAAAATACCAAAAGGTTCAACCAGACCAGGTGGGTTACCTACGGGGGCTGGCCTCATTGGTGGGCAACATCAGTTCTGTGATCCATTGAATGAAGGTGAAGTAGTCGGAACCGGCGGGTGTGGTCCCAGTGTATGCGTGGTGATAACCTTTCCAAACGGCAAATCTTTAGTTGGTCATTTCAGTAATACCAATGATCCAAAAGACACGTTTGCGCCTTACAATTTCCCAAACGGTTCTAAAGCGCTCATATGCGGGGGAGATAATTCGTCACCGTCAAACTGCACAATGAACAGACTAGCTTGCATCCTTAAGTCGAAGGGAGTGAGCATTGATATTTCGGATACTGAAAGTTGTTGGGTAGACAAGAATGGTAACTATTACATATCAGACGCAATAGGTCAAAGTTCGGATAATAACCCACCACTAGTCAAAAGCTGTCCTCAGAGGAGGATTGGTGGGTATTTGGGACCGGGTATGACCGTAACGGACACCCCGTGCTAGCTATTTTCGTGTTTTCTCGATGTGTCAAAAGCTGCTATTCATAGTGATAGGATGCTGCGTCATCGGCGCTGTTTCGTTCTGCGTTTTTCTTTATATGCGGAGCGATACCGTGCGTTTTATTGAAGAGCATAGGCATCTGGAAAGGCTCTATCCGCAGTTTGCAACAGCGAACCCTCCGGGCGTTGCATCCGAGGTCTGGAAGGAAGCCTGGGGATGGACTCAAACTGCAATTATTAACGTCTGTTCCCCTGAGCATGTTGAGATTAACGATCTCTCCGAATTTCGCAAGCAACTTGAACGAAGGGCTCACAAGCCAATTCGTATCAAAACATTATGTTGGATTTGGAATGAGCTCGAACGAATTGAGCCAACTGGCGAGTTCGGTAATAATTATGTGTCCAAATACAAACCAAGGTTTCTCCAAACCCTCCCTCGGAATGGTCAAGAATGCGCAGGTAGCCATTGATGAACAACGTGGAAAAAACTCTAAATCGAGATGAGTCGTTGTGGGATTGTAGAGCAGAGATTTGGGATGCTGTCGAACATTTTGGTTTTGGTATTAGTGACTTGAAAACTGTGGAAAGGTTTATTGACTCTCCCGTGCTGATCGTCGGCGCTGGTCAAGGACTCATAATGGAAGAGTTGCTGTCGCAAGGACATGTCGTTGCCGGCATTGATTCTTCCACGCGAATGATTGAGCGAGCTAGGGAACGGCGGCAACTGGACATTTCTTACGCTAATGCCGAATCATTACCTTTTAGCTCTGGCGCTTTTCGATCGGTTGTGTTTACGACGGGAACCTTATATCCCAAAAGTCCTCTACGAAATTCACGTTGCATTTCTGAATCCCGACGCGTGACTTGCGACGGGGGGGGCACCATCATTGCGTTTCAGAGCTTAAGTGAAAATTTGTTTAGAGTTGCCAATAGCTTGGGCTATGTTCAAGGGTCACAGCAACACCACGATCGCGTCGTCGAACTTTGGGACGCCAAAGGAGACTTGCAAAGGTGCGCGGAACTTGTGTCCCAATGGACGATGAAATCGTACGAGGATGCCTGGGCCGTGGTAAAAGAGTTTCACTGGGCTATAGAGGGTATTAGTAATTGTCTTAACGAGGTTGTTCAGATTTTGAATACACAAGGACAAAATGCAACTCGTTTTATTCGACATAACGATTTGTTTGGTTACGATTTCTTTTCTCAAAACGAAATCTTAAGAGCACTTATTTCTTGGAATTTCGAAATTCATTTCAATCGAAAGAACAAACGATGAATGCATTGTCGTTGTACTTCGTGTTACGCAGGGCGGAGTGAGCGATTGTGAAAGTGATAGAGCGCAACCCACCACAAATGAATGATGGATTATGCTACTTTTACCCTGGCTTTCAAATGAATGATCCAAATAAAATCGCCGAAGCCATAGGATCGATTCTCCGCGTCGAAAATCTTCTAAACGATGGAAGACACCTATCGGGGGTAAAAGTCTTCGCTCCGTCAATCCTGGTGCGTCTCAGGGGGTATTGAGATTGGGAAACAGTGGGTGCTGCGGAAGCTGCGGTAAGACTTCACGGACAAACTGGCGTTGGTGGGCGTAGAGAGATGCGGCTGGGATTGTCCCCCATTCGTTTTTTTGCCGCCCGTATTCGGGCAAATGCTTCGCCAAATCCCTTGCCCGATACCAAATCCCGCCGGCCAAGGGGGCCTGATCGTGCTGATGCTGCTGGAGAGTCGTGGCCGTCGTGAACCAAATGGCTTGCCGCATGCGGCGGGGCAATTCCAAGCACGCCGACAGCCAATCCAGTAATCGCCGCTCGTCCGAAACCGTGCCGTACTTGTCGTGGCAGACCACCAACAGGCGAAATCTCAAGGCGTGTTCGTGCTGTCCGTATTGACCGGCCAGTTGCGGCAGGTACTCCTCTGCTTCCGTTTCCGCCCACCGGGTGTAGGCGGCGAGCTTGTCGCGAATCTTGGCCACAGAATGGACGCCGTTTTCCATCTCCAACAGATGCAGCGGCAACAATCGCCGCTCGTGGGAATCGCGAACGGCCACCAGAAACCCGGCATCCGGCACCAGCCGCCGGGTTCTCCCCCGCTCTGGATACGTCAGTTGCCGGTCGCTTCGGAAGTAGCGACGTTCCCGGACCAGTAGCGTCAGATCGTCGCGAGCGTCGACCGTCAGATGCAGCCCCACGTCGAACTCGCTGAGCAGCAATTCGTGGTGGATCGTGTCCAAAGCGAGGCCCTTGGCTTTGCGTTCCTCGGTGAGCGGCCCTTCCCAATCCAGGCCGTGGGCGGCATACGTCTCTTCCACCAACTTCACGCCTCGGCCGGTGGCGGTGAGCACGGTCGGGAAATTAGGGCCGGTGCTGCGGACGGGGGCGGGGGCGATCAGTTTCTGTTGGATCAACCGCCGCGCATGCCGTTGCGCCGTTCGGTAGCTGGGCAACCACTGGGGAAATCGCCGTTGCAAATGGCTGACCAGCACGTAGCGGTTGGCCCACACGTATTCCACCAGGGCGGGATCAAACGGGTGACGGGTGCGGCAGGGACGGTCGGGAGCGGGCTGGCGGCGGACGGGCAGAGGGCGGATCAGTTCCCGCAGTTCCCAGGCGGTCTTGGGCAGGGGCCGTTTTCTCTCTTTCGCCGTGGGTTGTTCCACGTCGCGGTTCGCTTGCGTGGCCGTTGGCAGCGTCGCCGTTGGTGCCGTTCGGAGTCTCCCGCAGGGAGACCGGGGGTCGTTTGCCGCGATATGCACGAGGCCAATCCCCCCGCAGGCCAAGCCCTGCGTCCGCTCCGCGACTTCATACCGAATGTTGCCGGGCTGAAACGCGGGTTTGAACGGGTTGGCCGGCCAGCCGTTCTGCAAGCGCCGCTCGATGCGACGCTTGCGATTCTCCAGCCGTTGACGCCTAATATCCTTGCGGTTCTGCTTCTCGCGCCGACGCGCCTTTTCGAACTGTTTGCGTTTCACTCGAAATCCCTCCTGATCTCTGGAGTTGATGGGTGTCCTTACCGCATCAGACGCCGGAAATCATCGAGAGGTTTCGAGTTTTTCTACGCGCTCAGGAAAAAACTGCCGACGGCCTTCGCTTGTCTTGGGCTTAAACAGCGATTCTATCGCGGCTACGGATGACAGACCAGAGAGTGCGGGACGGGGGTTGTTTTGGGTTTGGTGGGTTGGATTTTGTCAAGATTGGAAGTTGTCGGTTTGTCGTCAAGCTGGATGAGGCGAGGGGGTTTGGGGGATGTGCACTCGACGGCTTGGGCCGGATTTGTTATCAGTCGGTTTCCCAATTCTTTTTCCCTCGTTTGCGACACGGAGGTCGAAAATGTCCAGACGGACGAACACAGCTCGCCAGGGATCCCGCACCAAGAAAGCCAAGCGGTCGAATGATGTCTCTCCCGAGGCTGCGGCCCGCTTGGCCGAGATGGCCCGCGAGCTGCGGGAATTGGCTTATGGAGAGCAGGCCTATCCCGAATGGGGCACGAAATTCACCGAGATCGAGTCCGAGGGCATGAACCTCGGGCGGGAGTTGGCCCGTTTGTTTATGGAGCAATCGGTCGGCGAGACCACTGTGTCGGGGCGGCGAGGTTGGCGGGTCCAACATATTATGTAAAAAGCGCGGGGACCGTTTGATATGCTCGGCTTTGTTTCGATGCCTGCCCAGTGGCTTAGTTTCTGGGACGACACCTGGGAACCACACGAAGTCGAATCGCTCTGCCAGGCCAGCGAGAGAATCCAGACGATCGTGCGCACCGCCTGGATAACGACGCCAAGGCCTGCCCAGTGGTCTGGATACTGGGACAACTCGTCGAGAGATGCGCTGCCAGGCTCGACCGAAGCGTTTCAACGCCTGCCCAGTGGTCTGGATTCTGGGACGAGCGAGTCGGCAGTCGGGAGGCCGGCAATCAGCAACAAGAAATGGGATGCAGGCGCAGGCCCGGCCAATGGCATGGTCCTCAAGGCCGGGACGCGGTAAAATCATCTGAGTTTCCATTGACGCCAATAGAAACTCCAAGCCCGCCATGGCGCCATGGCCGCCGTGCCTCCTGATGCCCAGATGGGCCAAGCGGCTCCAGCGGCTCAGGCTGGCGATCCCAACAGCCCCGTCGCCGAGCCCATGGCGGGAATGGGAGCCGAAACGGGTTCACCTGACCCCAACGCGGCTTCTGGGCAGGATACATCCGCTCCGCCTCCGGGCTGGCAGCCCGGTGTGACTGGGCAGGTGGTGTATCCAGATGGTCAGGGGCCAGTGAGGCCAAGTCGCGAAGCTAGCTGACGCTCGGGGCGGTCTCCTGGCGAGCGGCTTCCGAAGCCGACCCTGAGTCATCTGGACCTCTTGGCGGCTGCTGGCGGGCTAGGTGGCGACGATCTCGATAAATTTGGGGGCTTCGACCCCATTCGGGAGATCGATTTAGCGCAGAAAGCGGAGCTCGCCGCGAAGGCGAGGAAAGATAGTGAAAATGGAGAGGATGACACAGATGCACTTCCCGAGCGTGGTATCGACGTGAGTCTGGCGCTGGTTGGCCAGATCAAACAGCGGATGAAGGAATCGATCTTGGCTTTATCACCAAACCTCAAATCCACCACAGTCCCGTGATGGATTGCCTCTCAGGATCCGGAGCGACCAAAAACCAGCAAGGTCAAATCGTCTTTTCGCGGATGATCCTTCGCATGCTTCTGATTATCTGCCAGGAGAGCTTGCCCTAATTCGTCCGCGTTCTGGTGACAACGTTTGACCACCTCGATCATCCGAGATGTTGTGTAAAGTTCTTGCAACGGGCTCATCGTATCCACGAACTCATCCGTAAACACAATCACCATATCTCCTGGTCCAATCTTCCAGGTGATGACATCGCAGGAGAACTCGGAAAAAAGGCCCAGGGGAGGCCCAGAACCGTCGAGTGGAATCCGATCAACCGTTCCCTCCGATTTTCGGATGAGGGGAGGCAAATGCCCTGCATTGGCCATGGTCAACTCATGCGTCGTCAGATCAAGGATCATGAGAAGCAACGTCGCAAACGAGGCGTCCGACGAGATTCGGCACGTGTGCTTATTTAAAGCCATCATCGCCAGTCGCACATCTCGCATGGTTTCCATCAGGCCGTGGAGGCAACCGCTCAGCCAACCCATTTGCAATGCGGCCGGAATGCCTACAGAACAGACCTCCCCACACGCAACGCAGACTTGACCCTCGCCGAGCAGAAAAATGTCGTAATAGTCACTTCCCAGTGCCTGCGGGGTGCTGTGAGGCAAAAAATTCGTAACCAGCAATAATCGGCAGGGACTTTGGTAGCAGGCAGCGCTGGACTCGGCTGGCCTTCTCCAATTCCGGTTCCAGCCGGGAATACGATTCTTCGATCATTTGCTGTGGTCCAGCCAGGGTATTGATTCAGAATGGTCTCGATTCAGATGATTTTTCGCTTCAGTTCTCCACTGCTTCCCGATGCGCTTCGACTTGCAGGGGAGCAAACTCCACTTCATCGCCTCCAATTCGTCCCACGTGATCGTCCAAGTCATGCCCGCACGAATCAACCGACCCGTTCTAAATACTTCGTCGACTCATTTCGAGGATTGTTGACCAGCACCGAGACCTGGTAGGCTTCCAGCAGATCCGAATCGCACGGACGTAGCGAATCCTTCAAGGCAGCTTTGTCCTATCGTTCGTTCCTGGCCGCACAGCGCGGCCGAAAGATTCCATTGACGCCAATAGAAACTTAATTGTGGGCCGGTCCTCCCGCGCGAATCCAGGCGGTCTGCTCGTCATCGGCGTCGAAGTGCGATTGCATCTGCCCGGGATCCATGATCCCTCGCAATGATTCCCGATCCACGATTCGGCGATGCTCCGCGTCATAGACATACTCGCCGTTGGTCGTCCGCACGGTCCCGAACCTCCCGTCGATTTCCAGGACGCGCGGCGGTCGCGAGGGTCCCCGCCGCTTTTTGTCGAGCCCAGCGGTCACCAGGTTCTGCGACGTGGGATTGGATAGGACGATTGCAAAATCCAAATTCTCCCGAAACGTGCGGCACTCCGCGGAGTCCGTACCCTTGGGCAGCGCCCCGGGAGCCAGGGCGTTGGCGTCGGCGTTGAGCTGGTGATTGATAATGCCTGGGCAATTAAACGCCTGGGCCACCTTGCTCTTGAAATGCATAGGAAACTTGCCCAATAAATTGCGAAAATGGTCCCGCGACACCTTGGGAGCCATGTCGATATACCGCTCCACGGCGGCCCCGGCGTAGTCCACGATCACGCCGCCTATCCGCAACTCCATCCCCTGCCGCCTGTAAAACTCAATGTCCGCCTGGATAATGGCAGCGATCTCATCCACCATGCCCCAGCCCCGGCCCGGGTTCTCGGGGTCGTTTCCCGTCATGTCAATGACGCGGAAATTGCGATTCAGCTTTCGCTTCGCCGTGAGGCTGCGATCCCGCTCAGACGGTATCGACTCCCCCCTCCTCAGCCGATCCGCGAACAAATCCCGCTCGTAAGGCAGCAGGTGCGTGCGGTTGAGGTTTTCGGCAGGGTCCCCCAGCTCAAGCCGGTCCTTATCGATTTCGCCGGTGTGGCAAATCGCGCGAGTCCGCATTTCCGCCACTGAGCCCTCATAAGCAAATACGTAGACGCAGGGGGCAACGCTTTGCCGGGCGGCAGTCGCTTCCCAGGCGTCAGCCTGGGCGATCGCCCAATCGCAGCCAAACTGGATGGCCAGCAGGGTCTTGCAAGTGCCGTGAGGCGCCAGCAGTCCCAGGACTTCGCCGCACCCCAACCCGTCGCTCAAAAAATCGTCGAAATCGACCTGGCCCAGCGGCACTTTTTCGATTCGGCTGCTCCCATCGTCTGCCCAGCCGGGCGGGAACGGCAGAGGGTTCGCGCTGGGCTGTATCGTCGCAATAGCGCTAGCAGTCTCTGCGTAGACCTGTAGCAGCCGCGACGGAGAGACGGGGGTGAACGCGGAATTGCCCATGTCTCTCCGCAGATCGGCGATCAGGCGGTCCTCCAAATATTGCCGCAAAAACTTGAAGGCCACCCGCTCCTTGAGCACCTCTTCCGCAGGGCATAAGCCCACTCCAAAAACTCACCAAGAAGAAGAAAAACTTCGTCGCACAGTACCCTCGGGATCCTCTGCGACCCGGCTCTCAACCTCCGCCTTCATGTATTCCAGGTCCGGCAACTCGCCGAATTCGCTGTAGTAGTCGCAGACGATCACCCAGAGCATCGCATAATGATTGTGGTAGATCAGACCACATCTCCCCAGTGAGTTGGTTTCTCGCGGCCAGAAATGCCGTCTCCTTACGGATCAGGACAGCGAGCATCATTTCGATTTGCCGGTCGGTCAGCGGGCTACGCTTCGTGGAGACTTTCTTTTTCAAAGTTTCTAGCGTTTCCTTTTCCATTTTTCGAGTTCCTTTTGACAGGCGTGGTGAGTTATTGACAGTCGTGTGAGATTTCTTCAGTCGTGGTGAGTTATGGGCAGTCGAGTTCCTTTTGACAGTCGTGGTGAGTTATGGGCAGTCGTGTTCCTTTTGACAGTCGTGGTGAGTTTTGTGGGCAGTCGTCGTGAGATTTTGACAGTCGTGTGAGATTTCTTCAGACGCTGTGAGTTATTGACAGCCGTCTTGGGTCTTGGGTCTTGGGTCTTGGGTCTGGGTCTTGGGTTTTTGTTCTGTAGGGCTGGGCCGCGCCAGCGGCCCGGTCCTATGAAGAGGCTCTGCGAGCCTCTGATAGATCCTCTGTATTATGATTTGGCGAAATGTGGCCTACCGATTTGGCGAAATGTGGACCTACCGATTTGGCAGAAATGTGGCCTACCGATTTGGCGAAATGTGGACCTAGCACCTCATGTCCACTATGTTCACTGCTGTCTGAGCAGATTTTTGAATTCCTTCGTCGGCTGTAGATGAATAGCAGGTGCTCCCTGAGTTATCCCAGATCGTCTGACTTTTTTCCGAAGGAGTCCTGCTGCCATTAACGCCTTCATTGCGCGTCGGGCTTGGTCTCTGGTCTCAGTCCCGTCCCCTCCGACATTTGGGCCGCAGTGCAGAGCCAGACCATTTGTTCGTCGAGTCTTGACTCGCAGTCGCTGCCCAGCCAACTCAAAAAACTCGAAGTGCACCGCTCCCGCGACGATTGCTGCGTTCTCGCCGTAATTCGCGAACGTGATCCCGCCAGACCTTGATGCAGGTGGGAGCCGGATCCGCCTTTTTCTTCGCTGTTTTTTCGGCGGGTTTTGTCGGCGTCGGCGTCGTCCCCATAGCAGCGATGCGGTCCCTCTCCGCGGCTGCCTCCAGCCCTCGTTTTTCCGGCGACCAGGCAGGGTGCGATTCGCCTGTTTTTTCGCGGGTTCGGGGTACCGCATCGCCAACTGCCACTGGCCATGCCTGACCGCTATTAGCTCAGCGGCGAAATCCGGATGCAGCTGGAGTCTGTTGCCGTCTGCTTGCCGGCCCTGGTAACGATGATCAGTTTTTTCGTGTCGAGCGCATCAATCGCCTTCTTGATTTTTCCGCGGTTTTTTCGGGATGCGGGCCGCGATACGTCCAAGCCGACTTGCTTGGCAATTTCGGCTTGTCCCGGGGCCCAGATCCCGTCAGCGGCTCTCGGGGCCCCGTTCTCGCCGGGGGCGGACCAATAATACACCCGCGACAGTATCAGGGCAGCGAGCTTGCCGCCCGCGCGAGCCGTGCAGAGCGTAGGGCAGATTAGCCAGGGCTCATCGTGCTCGTCCGGCTCGGGTGTGGGTTCGGGTGTGGGTTCCCCTAAGAATTTCGCGACCCTGTTGGCGGGCGTGTGCTTTTTTTAGCGTATTGGGCTTGCCGTTGCTCGATGCACGCGATACCATATACATACTTCCTGGTCCTGGACGGGGCCAAAAAACCTGAAGCGCGGCTGCCCGTTATCAGCCGGCGTTTCGCATGCGCGGGCCTCTCCATTGTGCCCGCGCGTCACGCACTATATCGTCCAAATTCGCCGAGCGTAGTCCAGACCAATCTATTTTTCGCGGTCGTGCCAGTCGGCGACCTGGCTGAACACTTTCCGCGGCCCCGTCGGCCGAGGGGGTTGCGGCCGTGCCTTTGCCTCTTTCACTGCGGCCCACAGTAGATCAACATACTTCTGGTGTTCGTCCTTCGCGATTTTTCGGGTTCCATGCAGCCATGAGCTGAGCCGCGACCTGGTGACGCCCACGCGCTCCGCCAGGCTGCCCACAGTTAGTCGGTCTGACAGCTGGCAGTACACGATTTCTTCCATCAGATCCTCGGGCAAGTATTCGCCCGGCACGACGGGCTTCGTCTTCGTCTTCGTCTTCGTCTTCGTCTTCGTCTTCGTCTTCGTCTTCGTCTTCGTCTTCGGCTTCGTCGTTCGGCTTTTTTGCCTTTTTCATTTTTCGTCTCCTCGGTTTGGGTTGGGGTTGACTTTCCGCTATCATCGGATAATATCGTAATGAGGGCACGATGTCAACCGCTAACCGGAGATTTCCGAAAATGATTGAAATACAACTGAAGGAGGCCGTGCGGTCCGCTTTGGAGAGCGGTTGGACTTTGCGTGGTTTTGGCGAGAAAGCCGGAGTCGCCAGCAGCCAATTGTCATATTGGCTTAACGGCCATCGTTCAATCACAGTCGAGACGGCCGGCAGAATCGCAAACGCCCTGGGGATGCACTTGACCGTCCCCAGGATCCCAAAAGACGAAACGTTTGGAGTGACGAAATGACAAGCGCCGTTCCGGTGCATCACATCGTGCCCACCCGCGGCTGCACCAAGATCCAAGCCGCCAAGCGATTTTACGCTGCCTGGTTCTTTGCAAACGTTTTGCTTCGCAGGTCGGATCCCTGGCTAGCCAGCTGGGTCGGCGTCGTCAGGGAGGTCTTGATGGACGTTCTGGGGGACAGCGACGGCGAGAAGGTCGCGGAGATCGCCCAGCACTGCCAGGACGATCCGGACTTCGGTTGGCGATGCGGGCTCGCTGCCCGGCGGCGCATGGGCCACTCAGCACTTGACGGCGAGATCCGCGACTGGTGGTATGCAGCGTGCGAGGCGGTTGAAGATCGCCAGCGCGAGGAGCGGGAGTATGATGCCACGCATCCGCTCACGTAGTTTCCGTTGACACCTCTGCCACGATTCCCAGTTCCTGCCCCAGCCACGTGATCGCCTCGTCGAGCAGGCTCGCGGGCGGGAGCGTATAGTGCGCATCGCTGAGTTTCCGCGGAGCGTGGCCGAGGTAGAGATCTTCGAGGCTTGCATATCGGGCATGACTGCGTATCAGCGTCGCGCTTGTTTTTTTGAGGCTCTTAAGCGGTTTTTTGATTTGCAGTTTCCGGCAAAGCCGTCCGAATGCGCAGCTCACGTTGTCGATCTTCGTATATTTCCCGTCTACCACCTTATCGTACCACAGCCTCTGATCGTTTTCGTTTCGCAACAATTCAACGCCGTCTTTTGTGCGTTCTTGTTCCAGCAGCCGCAACGTTTCAGGCCACAATTCGTATTTCACTTCCGGGACGTTTTCCACTCCGCCCGTCTTTGACCGCTTCCGCTTGATGCAGCCGGCCTCCCAGTCCATTTCGTCGTGGCGCAAATCCGCAATGTCCTTTTGCGTCATCGCGCAGTTCAAGCACAGCAACACGTACAGTCGCGTTCTGTCGCTCGCGTTTCCCAGCAGCCTGGTTATTTCGTGTTTTGTGAACACGACCACCTTCGGCTTCGCCTCGCTGATTTTCAGATCCACCGATTTCCCATCCATGTTCCGGGGGATTGTTGGGATCACCTCCTGCCGCCAGAGCCAGCGGACGAATGTCTTGATTCCTTCCAGGCGGTGACTTGCGGTTGTCCGGGACCATTCCCCCGCCTCGATTTTTTTGAGGAGTTCCAGGCGGTAGTCGCCGAGGGCCGCTCCGCTGATTTCGACAACCGGCGTGCCGCGGCCGAACCAGTCGGTGAAGTGAGTCAGGTACAATTTGAGCAGATAGCTTCTTCCCTTGGACTGTTGCCCCGCGCCAGCATCCGCGGATTTTGCCGCGAGGAATCGATCGACCTGGTGCCCGACCGTGAGTTCGTGCGGAACGTTCCGTATCGCAGCCAGCCGGTCTTCCCACACTGCCCTTTCCACGTCCAGCGTGCTGGGCTGCGGTTCGGGTTCCGGCATGTTCGGGATCGCGTGTGTTTGCTGGTCGGATTCGTTGAGGGAATCCATGACTTGCGAGAGCCGCCGCGGGCCGGGCGAAAACTGCCCGTTGAACATGTCGTCCAGGTCCAGCGGTTCCGGTTGATCGGCTTCGAGTCGCTGTCGCAGTTGCTCGATTTTTGCGGTCGCGAACCGCTCCATCTGTTGGGTCATTGGTGCTTCGGGATTCTGCCGACACCAGGCGAGCACCGTCTCCCATTCAGCGATCGCGGCTTGATACTTCGACCAGTTTGGCTTCGCCGATTCAGCGTCCAGGTCGATCTGGGCCTTCGTTTTTTTCCATTCCATTTCGGCCCGCTTTTTGGCTTCACGATCACTCTTCCCGGCCCCGCCGGCGAAGCGAAATTTCTTGCCCTGATAGACCACTCGCCATTTCCCGCGGCCCGCGTCCCAATTGAGTTTCGGCGATCGTGCCATGCCTTTCCCCTTGTTGCTTGGTCCTTTTGGATTGGTCCACTATTCTGCCGTTTTTGATGTTATAGTGGACCACCCAGTTTTACAAGTGCTTGTTTTCAAGGGGTTTTCTGCTAAAGGACTACCCTTACAAGGTAGAAGTTACAGGTTCGAGCCCTGTCGGGACCAGCTTTTTGTTCCGTTGCGACAACTCAGACGTTGTTTGTCGAGTCAGGCGTACCGGCCAGGGAATTCGAGTGTTCGTGACCCCAACGATTTTCACCTCGCCGGGGCATTCCCACCAATCGAGATCTTCGGACTCAAACAGCGGGGTTCCCTAAGGGCCGAACAGAAGTTTGAAACGATCGGCGTCGTGCATTCGAGAATCTTGTCGGGCTTATTTTCGGCTCGCGTAAGTTTTTCCCAACCGCGTGGAAACCTCAGCCTTGAGTTCCTCCGGATCGATCTCATCCTTCCACCGCCGGACGATTTCCCCGCCGGGAGCAATCAAGATCGTGTAGGGAACCGGTCCCTCCCATTTCGGATCCACGGCTTCCGCCAATTTATCCCGGTCATCCGCATCGAAGATGTAATTCGTGCACGAAACGTGATTCTTCTGTAAGACTTCGAGGGCGGCGTCCTGGCGGTCGGGCGAATCCGTCGTCAGCGTGTACATTTCAAAATGCCGGCGGCGGTACATCCGGTTGACCGTCACGAACTCCGGAAGTTCGGCGATGCAGGGAACACAGGTCGTGGACCAGAGATTGATCAACCGGTAATTCTCGGTCTTGTTTTCCGCCAGCTTTCGCAATCCCGCCGCGTTGAGCTTTTCCAGTTTGACGGGTTCCGCGTTCCATTTCTCGATCGACTTCTTGGCAAGCTCACGTTTATCGGCCCATTTCGTGGAACAGCCGAAAACCCGCGTTTTGGGGACCGCGACGGCGCGCCCGGCCAGCAAATCATCGAGGGCGTTCCGGGCATCGTGCGATTTCGGCATCTTGATGTCCGCATCGTCAATGCGACCGTTGTAGCGGAGCCGCCGCTGTTTATCGAAAATGAACACATGAGGCGTCGCGAGAACACCGAATGCGGTCGAAACCCGCTGGGTTTCACCATCGTAGAGATACGGGAACTTGAAGCCGCGCCGCTGGGCATGCCGCTTCATTTCCTCGAACGAATCGCCCATGTCCGAATAGCCAAGTTCGTCCAACCGGACCGCCTCGGGATCGTTGGGCGAAATCGCAACCAGAGCCACGCCTTTTTTTTGGTACTCCGCGTGCAGGTCAATGATCCGTTGTTCGTAGGCCTGCGCCGTAGGGCAATGATTGCAGGTAAAAACCACGACCAGGATTTTCGCATCGGCGAAATCCTTTAAGCGGTAGGTTTTGCCATCGACGCCGGGCAGGTTGAGTTCGGGCGCTGGCGAGTCGATGGCCAGCGTTTCCACATCCTTTGCGGCCACCGAATCCGTAAGAAAAGTCAAAATGCCCACGATCAGCAGGGGGACGAATCGTTTAAGACAATGCATTGCATGCTCCCATCGACGGGGTTTTGGAGAATGGCCGATTTCGTGGCTGGAAACCATGCTACCACAACGAACGCAGAATTAAACAGTGCGCGTTCCGCCCCAAGGTTGGACGACATTCAACCCGACGACTTTCCCGGCTCCGCTGCAATCCGGACAGCGTTTCGCAATCCGCCGGCGTGAATAAATGAAAATCGAGGAGGGCTGATCGTTATCGATCAGCCCTCCTCGGATGTGTTTCTCTCTGTGCATTTCAGGCTGCGCGGCATTGGGCGGTGGATTCCAGGGCTTGGAGGATGCAATCCGCCGTGCGGGCGCTGGCTCCGGTTTGAATCACCGATTCCGAGAGCAACTCCAACTCGGCCTTTGCCGCGGCGAGTTGCCGTGGATCGGTCAACCACCCGTCCAGCGTGTTGGTGATTTCGTCGACCGCACTGTCCGGGGCCCCGGAAATCACCCACTCCGGCAGCACCATGCGGTCGGCGATCAGGTTCGGCAGCGAGATGTAATCCACCTTCAGCATGAACCATTTCAAGAGCGCGATCAACCAGTCCACGCGGTACATCACCGCGCTTGGCGTCCGGCGGGCCAGGATTTCGAGGCTCACCGAACCCGACACCATCAGGCAGCAATCGGCGACCTCGATGATCTCGGACGTTTTGCCCGTGTAAAACTCGACGGGCAGATCGTACCCCGATTCCGCGAGCATCACCTTCAGGGCTTCGACGTATTTGTCCTTATAGCCCGCGACCAGGAAGCGGACTTCGGGATGCTGCGACGCCAGATACCACATCGCGTCGAGCATCAAAGGCCAGTTCTGCTTGATTTCGCCGGTCCGCGAACCGGGCAGAATGCCGACATTCTTGATTCCCGGTTGCCGGTGGGCGGCGAGGAAATCTTCATCCAGCTCTTTCGAGGCAACCTCATCGAAAAACGGATGCCCGACGTATTCCGCGCGGATGCCCCGCTCGGTGTACCAGTCGTGCTCGAAGGGCAAGGCGCACAGGACGCAATCGACATACTTCCGCACCCGCCGAATCCGCCACGATCCCCAAGCCCAAAGCTGAGGCGGCAGGTAATAGAACACCGGAATGCCCGCGGCCTTGGCTCGCTTGGCGATCTGCCAGTTGAAGCCGGGAAAATCCACGAGGACGACGGCATCGGGCCGCTGTTCCCTGAAATACCGCTCCGCCTGCTTCGCGAGCCGATAGAACTTGGGCACCAAGGGAAGCACCTGGGCGATGCCCATCACCGCGAGATCGGTCAACTGGTACTGCAAGTCGCAGCCGGCCGCCTGCATGGCCGGTCCGCCGAAGCCCGTGGCTTCGATCTCCGGATCGCGCCAGCGCAGTTCCTCGATAAGATGCGCGGTGTGCTCGTCGCCGCTGGGTTCGCCAACGGAAAAGAAAATCTTCATGGGAATCCATTCCCCCCTGCTGAAAACCAATTCGGAGGCGAAAGGTACTCCCGCCTCCGCCGAAGGTCAAGAGCGCCTGAATTATCCGGAATTTGCCGGGGCTTTCTGCGGTTCGCTCTGGCCCAGACGATCGGCCGGGGATCTCGCCGGCTTTTGGCGATTCTGAGCAAGCTGGGGCGTTTTGGAGCAAACGGAATATCCAACAGAGAGATTTTCGACGGATCGCGGAGTTTTCCAGAAAATACTCGCAGCGATTTATGTGTCGAGTTCGGCGGGGGTTTCTTCCTGCGCGAACCGGTCTCGAACTTCCATCAGAATGAGCCCGAGTTGGTTCTTCCCGCTCCCGTCCCCGCCGTCGCCCCAATAGGAATCCTTCGCGGTGTGCTCCACGAGTTTCGCATCGCCCGTGGACAGCAAGAGTTCCCGAAGGTCTTCGTGCTGGGTGAATTTCGCGGCCACCGCCTCCCGCATGATCTGAACCTTCACGGATTCCCAATCCTTCCGCAAAGGGCGCTTCCGGCTCCGGCCCATGCGGGCCGCGATCATCGGCGATTTGGCCTGGCGGATGGCTTCCTGGTGCTCCTCGTCCAAGAATTTTTGCGACTGGAAATAGTGTTCCGAGGTCGGCCATCGCTTCCCAATCACACGGATGGGAAAAGGCGCAAAATTCGAGAACTCGCCAAAATCCGCGGAAACCCCGTAAAAATGGATGTCGGTCTGTTGAGACATGTTTTCTCCTCACAGAACTCTCGATGAAAAAGCACGACGGCGGACACCCGCCTCCGTACGCTCTTGGCCGTCCGAGAATTCAGTGAGTGCGGAAACTTGCATGCCCAATTTTGTTTTTGGCCAACAAAATCATGATTCTGTGATGACCTGGGGCCGATCGGCTCTTCGCCCGGATCACGCCACCGCCTTTTGGAACCGCCGCACGGCTTCTTGGACATTCTCCCGGCTGTTGAAGGCGCTCAAGCGGAAATAGCCTTCGCCGCAAGCTCCGAAACCGCTGCCCGGCGTGCCGACGAGATGGGCGTTTTCGAGCAGGCGGTCGAAGAACTCCCAACTGCTGAGGTTGTCGGGCGTCCTCAGCCACACATAGGGAGCATTCACGCCGCCGTAAACTTCGATGCCCACGGCTTCCAAGCCTTCGCGGAGCAGCCGGGCGTTCTCGAGGTAGAAATCGATCAGTTTGCGGACCTGCTCGGCCCTCGGGCGTATAAGCCGCCGCCGCTCCGCGCTGGACGATGTAAGACACGCCGTTGAACTTCGTGCTCTGTCGCCGGCTCCAGAGCGGGTGGATCGGATGCGTTTCGCCGTTGGCTTTTCGGCCGAGGAGGTCTTTGGGGACGACCGTCAGGGCGCAGCGCACGCCGGTGAAGCCCGCGGTTTTGCTGAAGCTGCGAAACTCGATCGCCACTTCTCGGGCGCCTTCGATTTCGTAAATGGAATGCGGGATTTCGGGGTCGGTGATGTAGGACTCGTAAGCCGCATCGTAAAGCAGAATCGCCTGGTTCTCGCGGGCGTAATCCACCCAGGTCTTGAGCGTCTCCTGACTCGCGACGGTGCCGGTGGGGTTGTTGGGATAGCAGAGGTAAATCAAATCGACCCGCTCCTGGGGCAGAGGCGGGATGAAATTATTTTCCGCCGTCACCGGCAGATAAACGACGCCGGCGTATCGGCCGTTGGCGTCGGCTTCTCCTGTCCGCCCGTCCATCACGTTCGTATCGACATAAACCGGATACACCGGGTCGGTGATGGCGACTTTGTTGTTCCGGCCGAAAATGTCGAGGATGTTCCCGGTGTCGCATTTCGAGCCGTCCGAGATGAAGATTTCATCGGGCGACACGTGGACGCCCCGCTTGTGATAATCCTGCTCGGCGACGGCGCTGCGGAGGAAATCGTAGCCCTGTTCCGGCCCGTACCCGCGGAAGGTTTCCCGCGTGCCCATTTCGTCCACCGCCTGGTGCATGGCTTCGCGGACGGCGGCGGGCAACGGCTCGGTGACATCGCCGATGCCCAGCCGAATCACGGGCGCGTCCGGATGGGCCTCGCAAAACGCCTTCACCCGGCGGCCGATTTCCGGGAACAGATAACCGGCTTTCAGTTTCAGATAATTCTCGTTAATGGCGGCCATCGCAGTGTCTTTCAACTCTCAAAAAAACAAATCCCAAATCACAAGCGCCAAACAAATAGCAAATCCCCACGTTTCAAACCAGTCTCCGCGGACGTGGTTTGGACATTCGAGATTTGGAATCCGTTTGAGACTCGCGATTTGGAATTTTTAGACGCGTTACTCTATTTGGGATTTGAAATCGCCCCGAGGGCTTCGTTCAGCGGATTGGGGCGAAGATAGGCCGCTTTGAACGGTGCCGCGTTGCCGGTTTCGTTCGCGAGTTGTTTCGCGGACGGGGTTCCACTCCAGGCTTTTATGAACTTCAGCGTCGCTTGCGCCGTTGTTGAATCCGCCGACTCGTAATTGCCGGCCAAAACCACGGTTTCGGATTGCATCGCTTCGCTCCGCTTGTCTTGTGTCTTGATCGTCCGCGAGACGGCATAGGCAGGAATGCCCTGTTTGCGAAGATCCGTGACGAGCGTCGCGGCGGTGCGATCCGCTGCCTTCTCGCTGCGGAGCACGGCCACTTGAATCATCCACGGTCCGCATCGCTTTGTGAGTCCCGGATCTTCCTCCGAGATGTCGGCAGCCCCGATCCTTTCGGAATTCGCCATTGCCAGAAGAGTGCCGATCGCGATCAGGAAAAATCGTCTCTTCACCATCGTTCATGCCTCCGTTGCGGTTTGGTTGGAGAACCCATTTATCAAATCATGGCCGACGGCTCATGATTCCCGTGAAGAAATCTGCGGGTCAACCTGTGCGGTCGATTGTATTCGGTCCGGCTTTGGAGCATTCTATGAATTGTTGGTGGTGAGAGAAATTCTAAACAAGGACCCAGCGAATGCAACGCATTAAACAGAAATTGGCCGGCGGGGAGATGGTGTTGGTGAGCGGGATGGGGCGGGTGCTGCATCACAATATCCTCCAGATTCTGGGGATTCAGGGCGGGTTCGACGGCGTGTGGTTCGATCACGAGCACGTCGGGTTTTCGATGGAGCATCTGGAAGTCGCCACGCTCGCGGCCCGCAGCGAAGGCTTGGAGAATTTCGTCCGCGTGGCACCGACGGATTACGCCCTCGTCACCCGCTGCCTGGAAGCCGGGGCCGGCGGGATGATGGCCGCCCAGATTCATTCCGCCGAACAAGCCGAGGAGTTCGTGACGTGGACCAAGTTTTATCCCCGCGGCTGCCGGGGTCTCAACACCGGCGGCTACGATGCCCGCTTCGCCACGCTGACCCCCGCCGCGTTCTGCGAGCAGTCCAACCTGAACACCTTCGTGGCGATTCAGATTGAAACCTTGGGCGCGGTGGAGCATGCCGATGACGTCGCCGCGATCGACGGGGTGGATTTGCTGTTCGTCGGCCCGTCCGATTTGAGCCAGGCGTTGGGTGTGACGGGCGATTTCTTTAACCCCAAATGCCTCGAAGCCATCGACCGCGTCTCCGCCGCGTGCCGGAAGCACGGCAAGACCTGGGGGGCCGTGTGCGTCAGCCCCGAACACGCCGACCTCCTGGCCGAAAAAGGCTGCCTGATGCTTTCGCCGACCAGCGACGTCAAAATCATCAACGCCGGCGTCGCAGCGATCAAACAGAGCTACGGGAAGTATTTTGGCTAAGGCGAGCGGGGGGCGTAAGCCCCCTGGTTACGATGATTGTTTCAAGAAATAGACGAAACGAGATCGACCCGGATTGAGCATTGGATCATTTTTGTTCGGTTTCAGGTTGTTGTGAATAACCAGGGGGCTAACGCCCGGGCGAAAGCCCTCTGGTTACGATGATTGTTTCAAGAAATAGACGAAACGAGATCGACCCGGATTGAGCATTGGATCATTTTTGTTCGGTTTCAGGTTGTTGTGAATAACCAGGGGGCTAACGCCCGGGCGAAAGCCCTCTGGTTACGATGATTGTTTCAAGAAATAGACGAAACGAGATCGACCCGGATTGAGCATGGGATCATTTTTGTTCGGTTTCAGGTTGTTGTGAATGACCAGGGGGCTTACGCCCCCCGCTCGCCTTATACTTATTGCAGTGATTTCTCACACTTCGTATCATATTGATCGATGCCGATCAGTTCGTTTTCCTGCGGGCAATGGTATGCGGCCACATCACACTCCAATTCTCTTCGCCACCGTTTTGTTGATGGTGACGCTGTCCTTGTCCGCATGGGCTCTGGGGCAGGAAAAGACGTTTCGCTTTCACACGCCGCCCGCGAAGACGCATCCTTTGATGGCGAAGCAGGCGGAGTTCGATTTGCCTTCGCTGTTGGTAGCGAAAGACGGCACGCCGATCCGCACCGCCAAACAGTGGCAAACCCGCCGGGCGGAGTTGGTGCAGGACTGGACCCGGATTCTCCGCAAACTCAAACCCACCGCAGCCGACGAAAAATGGTTCGGGGACGCGGCCAAGGTTGAGATTCAAGAGACGACAGAAAAAGACGGCTACACGCGGATTGCGCTGACGATCCCCATCGAGAAGGATTTTGATCAGCCGCATTTGCTGTTGGTTCCCAAAGGCCAGGGACCGGGGCCGTTTCCCGCGGTGATCGCCTGGACGAGCACGTCGCCCGATTACCAGAAGCCGGAGGAATGGTGGGGAGCGTGGCTGGCGCGAAGAGGGTTCGTGGTGCTCACGGGTTGGTCGTTCATCAGGCATTACCGCGAAGGCCGGGATTATCGGAAGGAAGTGAACGAAGCCGTCTACGAGCGGTTCGGCCGCTGGCTGCCGATGGCGAAAATGGTCCACGATGTCCAGCGGGAAGTCGAGTTCTTGAAATCTCGCACCGAGGTTGATGCGAAGCGGATCGGGTTCATCGGTTTTTCGCTGTCCGCCAAGTCGGCCCTCTACATCGCCGCGTTTGCTCCGGAGATTTCCGCGACGGTGTCCATCGATCCGCACCTGGCCATCCACGGGGCCTCAAACTACGGCGACCCCTGGTATCTCGATTGGAAACGCCCCTTTGGCGACATCCGGACGCCCAACTATCCCGATCCCCCATTGCGGAACACGGTCTGGAGTCTACTGGACACCGACCCAACGCGGCCGGGTTTTGAACACAACCACCACGAACTCTTGGCTCTTGCCGCGCCGCGAGCCGTGTTGGTCATCGGTTGCAGCACGGACCAGGACTCCGCCACGCATTCGGACGATCGCCAAAGCATCAGTTACATCCATCGCGCCCAGGAAGTTTACGAGCTGTTAGGCATCCCGGAGCGGTTGGAATACGCCCCCCTCACCGGCGGCCACCGCGCGACGGGACCGAAGCTCGACCCGCATTGGCAAGCATTCTTTCAAAAGTGGCTCAAGAAAACACCATTAACAGGCGAGCGGGGGGCGTAAGCCCCCTGGTTCTTCCGAAAGCATCGAAACGTTACAAACTTCAATCGTGACAGGTTGCATCATGTCGCACTATTTAACTCCCCACGAACATCCGCATGCGTTTGAAGATTACCACGCCCGCCGGCGGGAAGGGTTGATGCTGCTCAATCGGCGGGGGATGCTCAAAGCGGGCCTCGCGGGGATGGCCGGCTTGAGCTTGCCGGAACTGCTCAAACAAAGATCACAAGCGGCGGAAACGGGGAAGTCCTTAAACAGCCATAAGAGCGTGATCCTGTTGTGGATGGCGGGCGGGCCGAGCCATATCGACACCTGGGACCCGAAGCCCGATCGGCCGTGGATCAACCGCGGCCCGTTCGGCGTGACCAAGACCGCGATCCCGGGCACCATCATTTGCGAACATCTGCCCAAGCAGGCGGCGATGCTCGACGACTTTACGATCATCCGCTCCGTCGATTGCAAAAAGAGCAACCACGAGCCCAACAAAGTCCTCCAGACCGGACACCGCGAGGCGGCTCCGCGGGTCAATCCCAAGGGCGAAAACTGGCCGGCGATCGGCTCGATCGTCGCGAGGTTCCGCGGGTCCAATCATCCCGCGATGCCGCCGTATGTCGCCTTTCAGCGTTCGCGTTCGCACATCGCTTATGCGGGCTACCTCGGCAAAAGGTACGATCCGTTTATGGGCAACGACGCGGCCCGGCTGCCGATTTACGACCTCGTCGGCAAGGACAGCGGCCAAATGAGCGATGCCAGCCTGTTCCAATTCGCGTCGGGGCTTTCCACCGGGCGGATCAACACCCGGCAAACGCTGTTGTCCCAGTTGGATCAGTTGCGGGGCGACTTGGATGCGTCGGGTTCGATGGCCGCTTTGAATGCTTATCAGCAGCAAGCCGTGGATATGGTCTTGGGCCGGCGGGCGCAGAAGGCGTTCGATCTGTCCAACGAACCCGCCGCCGTCCGCGAAAAGTTCGGCAAGCACCTGTGGTGCCAGCAGGCTCTTCTCGCCCGGCGGCTGGTGGAAGAGGGTGTGAGCTTTGTGACGTTGGACCTCAGCTATCACACCGCCTCCGGCACGTGGGACAACCACGGCGACAACATCCCGCCCTACGGAGGCATCTCCAAAGGCCTGGGGCCGTTGTTGCCTTTGTTCGATCATCTCCTCACCACGCTGGTCTCCGACCTGAAGGAGCGGGGTTTGCTCGACGATGTTTTGGTGATCGCCATGGGCGAGTTCGGCCGGACTCCCAACATGGGCACGCAGGGCAGCACCGACGGGCGAAACCACTGGCCCGTGGTGATGTCGATGTGTCTCGCGGGCGGCGGACTTCGGCATGGGCAGGTCATCGGAGCCAGCGAAAGAGACGGCGGCACGATCGCCCATCGCCCCGTCACCCCCGGCGACCTGGCCGCGACGATTTACCACCACATGGAAGTCCCGCAGGGCGCCCACTACGAAGACAACCGCGGCCGCCCGCACCCCATCGTCCAAGACAACGGCCAGCCGATCCGCGAGTTGATCTGAGCGGAGAGCGGAGAGACGGAGAGGCAGAAAGGATCTGCGATCGCAGAGCAAACTGAAAACCGCTACGATCGCGGAGCGATGGGCAACTTTTCTGTTCGCCGCGTTTTGGCGAAATCCAGGTCGGTGATGAGATAGGGGTGCTTGTATTGTTCGAGGGCGGAGCCTTTGGCGGTCACAAGGTCACGGTCCCACTTGGCCCACATCCCGTTGGGGACGGGTTCGATCCGCACGGAGCCTAACCGATCCGATCGGCGTTTGGCGGCGTATTCGTAGTTGGCTTCTTGGAGATTCTGATCCACGGTGGCGGTGAATTGCTCGATGACCGCCGCGGCGGGGAGTTCTTGCTGTTCGACGAACAGGCCGTAACAGGGTTGGCCCTCGTTCCAGCACGGGGCGAGCGACCAGTTTTGGAAGCGGACTTCCGTTTGATCGAACGCCGCCTCCACGGAGGTGACGACTTGATGCTCGGAAATCTTCTCGCCGGTGAGACTCGAAATCCGGCTGCCCTTGTGCAGGAACTCCAACATCGGCGTGCCTAGATACCAGCCGGTGCAGCGGACGACATCTTCGATGTGATACCGATAAAGCCCGCCGGACGTAGTCAGCAGGATGTAATAATCCCGGCCCTCTTCCAGTTCATGGGCCGAGAGCACGGTGGGTTGGGGCGAGTCGATTTCCCCCGCCGGGATGAACTCGAAGAACGTGCCGGAGACTTCGAGCACGCCGGAAGCGGTGTTGTCTTCCAGGGGGATCGTCATGCGGGCTTCGCTGGCGATCAGGCCGATGTCCCTGACGGCGGCATCGCCGAAGTATTCGGGAAAGAACCTCAAATAACTCCGCACGCTGCCGCCGAGCCAGCAGCCGATCAAATCCAAACCGGGCCAGACATCCTTCGGTCTCAAGTGCCCCGTCCGGTCCACGATCGCCCGCAGTTCGCCCGCCCGCGCAGGGTTCGGCTGGATGAGTTTGCGTTTCATCCGCAGGAGGCTTTGCGGAATGCCCGATTCGCTGATTTGTCCTGTTTCCACATCTTCGATCAGTTGCAGATGGTGCTCGTCGCCGAACTTGGCGAGAGCCAGGTGCGTGCTGGGATTGGGCGTGAGCCACATCCCGACGGGGAGATTCAGGCCGAACCGCCAGGCCAGGTAGTATTTGGT
Source organism: uncultured Planctomycetaceae bacterium (assembly GCA_963815195.1). GTDB lineage: Bacteria > Planctomycetota > Planctomycetia > Planctomycetales > Planctomycetaceae > CAWAVN01. Next base: position 359,254 of record CAWFGE010000017.1, on the reverse strand, counting down.
GCGGGTGCTGTCAATCTGCCAGGTTTCCGGGGGCAACACGACGGTGCGGCGGATGAAGGGGTTTTGGAGTTTCGCGGTGAGACCGCTGATGCTCCCGCAGGGAATGTTCGCGGGGGAGCGGAATTCGTCGGGGTTTCCCGCGAGTCCGATTTTCGGCCCCATGCACAAATGCGGATAGGCGGAGAACGCCCCCAGCCCCCACAAATACCAGCCGCGCTGGTGGGTCTTGACGAACCGCTGCGTCACGGGCAGGAACTTCCGCGCTCCCACGGTGCCGCTGGTGAGGGAGAACATCAAGACCTTCTGCCGATGAAACAGGGCCTCGGTCTCGCCATTTTTGATGCGCTCGATATACGGTTCGAGATCTTCGTATTTCAAGATCGGCACGTGCTTGCGGAAGTCGGCCACGGAGCGGATCGAGGCAAAACCAAAATCCCGCCCGAAGCCCGTCTCCGCCTCCCGCCGAATCGTGGACAATAAAATCTCCCGCTGCGTCCGGGCCGGGTCCGCGGCGAGCCGGTCAAACTTCGCCCGCTCCGCCTCGGCTTTTTTTGCGAGGAGGGTATGAATTAACCGTGAGAGATAGGACATGAATCAGCACAGATTAAGATTAAGATGGCGATCAAGAGCAGGCGGGTTGGGGGAGTTCTTCAGGTTCCGGCATTTCGAGGAGTTTTTGCACGTTAATCCGATGGTAGCGGTCGGCGGCGTCATCCGCCATCGGGCCGGGGGTCATCCACAGTTCGCCCCGGCAGGGGCGCATCACGATGCTGCCTTGGTTGTCCACCCGGCGGAGCGTGCTCATCGTGGGAAATCGCGTTTCCCGGCCCCGGCTCGGATCAAACCGGTCCCTGAGCACCTTGCGGGCATGGGAAATCGATAGCGGGCGGCCTTGGTCCCATCCCAAAAGCTCGGTCAATCGTCCCAGACGATGGCGGGAATGCGCGGGAGCGGCCTTGACCGGCTTTAAGAGCAGGCAGTGGTTCGAGGTGGCGAGGTGCTCCACATCCATGCGGACCGCAAGCCTCGCTCCATCGTATTCCAGATAGCACAAGCGGTCGGTCTCGGCATGGCTGATGCACAAACTCCATGCTCCGGCCCGCTCGGAGTTTTTGACGATCTCCACCGCGGCTTCGAGCGAGTCGGCATTTTCCAGAATCCGCGCGACGAGAATCGGATGTACGCACCCGTAGCGGGTCTCCTGCCGGAGCGGGCAGTCGAGCAGGATCGTGCTGCTGACGGCAATCCCGGCCGCGTTGATCCCGTTCAGCCCGCCGATCTGCCCCACGATGCTGAACGTCAAACACGCAATGCCCGTCGCCGGCCGGCGGACGTGCACCATCCGCGTGAGCTCTTCGCGGAGCATGAGGGCCACCGGCGAATCTTCGTTGACGGCGTGGACGAGGCCGGCGTCCGGATTCCGCCGGGCCGTCACCGCGAACTGCATGCAGCCGGGGATGTATTCCGGATAGAGGCCGACGTTGAGGGCGATCATATGCCGCACGGGCAAACCCATGCCCTCCGCGGCTCCTTCCAGCTCTTCGAGTTCCGACGGAGAGAAGTACCGGTCCCGCTTCGCGAGCACATCTTCGAGTTCGGGCAGGTCGTCCAGGCGGGGGCCGATCACCTCCGCGATCTTCCGCATCACCCGCAAAATGGCCAATCCCTGCGACATCGCGTGGGCGAGGCCCATTTCATAAGGCGTCCCCGACATGGGCACGATCGGCAATGGAAACGCTTCGGCTTCCTCGGGGTCTGATTGCAACCTATTTGAAATTCTTGACTTAGGGCTTCCCGTGACCAGATCGACGACATCCGCCGCGGTGTGCAGCTCGTCAAAATGGAACGGCGGTAGGGTCTTCGAAGCAATGGCGGCGGGGGCGTCCCGCAAGAGCGCCTCGAGCAGACGCCCTTTGAAAACCCAATCCAGCCGCAGATCGCGATCGAGATCCCAATCCGACCGGATTTGAGACCGGGGATAGTGGGTCAGGCGGGCGATTTCATCCAGGAGGAGATTCTCGAGAGCGGCCCGCGTGGAGGAGGCGGCTGGAACCGGCATGAGGGAACCTTAAATCGCGTCATGACATAACCCGAGGAACGACAGACATTTGTGTGTTCCCATCTCGATGGGAGCGAGTCCAATTCCGCAGGCTTTTGAAAGGTGTGTCCTCACATTCGTCCCGGACCAGACACCAAACACGGGTGAGGATTCTTCCCAGGCTGCGCATTTTGCCGCGATTCTATGAAGACTGGAGGAATTTCACAACAAAAGGGGAAGATTTCGCGGAATCCGAGCGGTGGAAAAAAGGGCACCGCGATCCACCTCGGCTGGAAGCCGCCCCGAACGGACCGCCCGTCTCGACCGACTCCACGGCCAATCGATTCGCTTCGGACAGAAATCGCTCATCCATGAATCACCGTTCCCTTCGCATCAATCGAACGCCGCCGCGGTCTTGGGATTTTCGTCTGAAAGAATTTTGATGCGGATGTCCTTGTACCAGGCTTCCGCCGGTTTGCCCCCGTGGATCTGCACGCCGATGACGCCGCTGCGGTCGATGTTCTCGTCCTGTTCGGTGTAGTCCACGGTTTTCTGGCCGTTGAGCCAAATCTGAATCCGCGGGCCGTTCGAGCGGATGCGGAATTCGTTCCAGTCATTCGGTTTGAAGGCTTTCTTCACCAGGTCCTGCTCTCCCTCGGCGAGGACTTTTTTCCGGCGGGATTCATCATAAAGCGCGCCCCACACGCTCCGCCCGAACGCTGCCCCCATGTCGCATTGATAGCCGATGACCTCGTGATGATTGGGAATCCGTTTGCTGCGGAACTGCACGCCCGCGTTGTCGCCTTCTCCGACGAGCTTGACTTTCAGGCGGAGTTCAAAGTCGCCGAACGTTTTTTTCGTGCACAGAAATTCGTTTCGCGGAATGGGCTTTTTGAGGTTGCCCGCGACGATCGCCCCGCCTTCGATCCGGAACGCGTCCGTGTTTCCCTCCCAGCCGGCCAACGTCTTGCCGTCGAACAAGGGCGTAAAACCTTTTTCGGGTTCCTTCTGATCTTCGCCGAAACCAACGCCCGGCGGGACAACAAGCACCAACAGCAAACACCAGCGAGCGAACATGGCTGAGCCTTTCTTATGTCGAGCGGAGTTTAAAAAACATGGCGAGAATCCCGTCGGCGGCAAGATGCCGCTACGTTTGGGTTCGTCAGGAGTCATGGATGTCGAGCAACACTTTGAACACATCACCGAAAGCGGCCCGGCGGAGGGCAGGGATCGCGTCTTCGATCGGAGAGCGGCTGGTGATCAGGCAGCCGACGTCAACCTGGCCGAGCCGCAGCGCTTCCAGAGCGCGGTCAAAGGGCCCACACCTTGAACCGACCAGATTGATCTCATCGATCACCAACGGGGCCAGGCTCAGGTGCTGTTCGCCCGCGACCGTGGTTTTCATCACCACCGTGCCCCGCGGCTTGACCAGTTCGAGAGCCAACGGGAACCCGCTGTCGGACCCGGTGCAATCCACGACCAAATCCGCCGTGCGCCCGGGCTTGAGGTTTTCCAGCCCCACCGTCTCGAAGCCGAGCTTGCCAAACAGCGAAAGCTTTTCCGGATGTTTGCCCACCACGGTGACATCACACCCGGAGAGGCGAACGACCTGAGCGCACAGGTTTCCCAATCGCCCATCGCCCAGGACGATCGCTTTGGCAAATTGGTGCATCGGCAACTGGGCGGGGATCTGAAACGCGGCGGCCAAGGGTTCGGTGAGCACCGCGTGTTCCGTGGGGATTTCATCGGGCACCCGATGCAGATTGCCCTCGGGCAGCACCAGCGCATCCGCGAAGGCCCCGTCATGGTTCAAAATCCCCAACACGCTGCGGTTTGGACAATGCGTCCCCAAACCGGCCCGGCAATATTCGCAGCCGCCGCAACTGCAATTGATCTCTCCGACCACGCGCTGCCCCGCATAGCGGCCGCTCTCCGCGATGCCCACAAACTCGTGTCCCAAAATCCCCTCGAATCCCATGTAGCCGCGAACGAGCTGAAGATCGGTTTCGCAAATCCCCGCCTTGAGCACGCGCACGCGAACTTCGCCCGCCCCCGGCTGCGGCACGGGAACATCCTCGCGGTAGGTCGGCTCGCCGGCTTTCAAGACCACGGCACGCATCGCTTCGATATCCTTTAGTCTTGGACGCTCACCGCGCCTGGTGCTGGCTCGGTGAGTTCGGAGACCGTTCCAGTCACGGTTTCGTTTGGTGGATGCTCATCGAAAAATCGCAACAGCACCTCCGCCAGCCGGTCCACCGCGCGGTCCGTCAACTCGGGATACATCGGCACGTAAACCATCCGCTCGAGTAAACCCTCGGCGATGACCGGTTCGATCGCGGGGGAATCGGCCGGCTTGGGAATGATCCGCATGCTCTCGCCTTGGGTGGAATCGAAGCCGGCGTCCTTAAGCGCGTGCATGAGTTCTTGGGGCTGGTCGGTCAGCACGGGAAACACCCAAAAATGATGATCCCCCGTGCCGGCGCCCGGGCATTGGACGACCGGTTGGATTTTTTCGAGAAGCCGACGGCCGAGGCGGTGTTGCCGCTGGAGCCGCCGGGGTTGAAATCGCTTGAGCCGGCGGGCCAAGACGGCCAACAGCGGAGCAGCGGGCCGAAGCCGAAACCGTTCGACGCCCTCCGTCCCGGCGAACCCGCGGACCGAGCGGTTGAGCATTTCGCTGGGATCGACGCCCAGCCCGCGGCAGGTTCGCACAAACAGCCCGAACACCGCATACGTCGAAAGCAGCTTCAGGCCGCTATATTTCAGGAAGCGCTTCAGGTATTTGCCTCGCGGTTGCGGGGGATACGCGGCCTGGCGTTCCTCCAGGGTTTTGCACAAATCCCGGTCCCGCAGAAAGATCACCCCGCCGCCTAATGCCGTTGCGGTTTTGATCGTGCCAAAGCTGAACATCGACACGTCCGCGTCCGGATGCCCGGCGAACTGTGGGCCGGCGTAGGCTTGGGCGCAGTCTTCGATGAACAGCAAGCCGTGTTCGCGGGCGACGGCGATGTGAGGTTTCAAATCGACCCGATTGCCGAACAGGTGGGCGATCAACACGAGTTTGCTGCGGGGCGTGATCGCCTGCCGGAGCGTTTCCGGCGTCGGAGCCGCGAGCGCGGGATCGAGTTCCAAAGGCACCGGCACGAGCCCGTGGGCTTCTGCGATCAACGCCATGTCGGGAATCGTCATCGCCGACATCAACACTTCGCTGCCCGCCGGCAAATCGAGGGCGCTCAATAACAAATCCCACCCGCTCCGCACCGACAGGCACGCCAAGACCGCCCGATCCCCCGCGGGCCAGGCCTTCTCAATCGCCTGCTCGTAAACCGCCCGATCGCAAGGAAACAGCGAGGCAAAAACCCCCGCCGCCAGATCACTCCAGGCAATATCAATCCGCTTTCGGCACCACATGAAGACTCAAATCCGAAATCCGAATCTCGAAATCCGAAACAATTCTCAAATCCAAAAGCTCGCATCAACAGCATCTTAACCGAATCCGTTCCAGTTCTTCACCATTCGGCGCAATTTTTGAAAGCCGGTTTGCCGCGGGATTGCTTTTTCTCGTATGTTTCGTGTATTTCGTGGTTCGTAATCCGATTTTTCGTGGTCATCTTGAACTGAATTGGAATCGAGGAACGATGTCGGCGGAGATTATTGCGATCGGTTCGGAACTCACCACCGGAGCCAAGCTCGACACCAACAGCCAATGGCTGAGCTTGGAGCTTTCAGAGGCCGGGATTCCGGTCAAATATCACCAGACGATGGCGGACGACCTGCCGGCGATGGTCGAGGTGTTTCGCACTGCGGCGGCGCGGTCCGATTGGGTGTTCATCACCGGCGGGCTGGGGCCGACGCTCGACGATCTCACCCGGCAGGCCCTCGCGGAACTGGCGGGCGTGGAACTTGTGCTTCATCAGGAATCGCTGGACATCATTCGCGGCCTGTTCCAAAAGCGAAACCGCCACATGCCCGAACGGAACGTTGTGCAAGCGATGTTTCCGCTGGGAAGCGAACCGATCCCCAACCGCCGAGGCACCGCGCCGGGAATTTGGCTGGAACTTAATCGCGAGGGAAAGCCCCCCTGCCGGATGGCCGCGATGCCGGGCGTCCCCAGCGAAATGAAGCTCATGTTCCGCGAGCAGATTCTGCCCCGGCTCGCGGGCGGCGGGCGGGTGATTCGGCGGGCGAGGATCAACTGCTTCGGCGTGGGAGAATCCGACGCGGAAGAGCGGCTCGGCGATGTCACCGCCCGCGGCCGCGATCCCGAAGTCGGCATCACCGCCCACGAAGCCACGATCACCCTCCGCATCACCGCGGAAGGCGAGACGCCTGAGGAATGCGAACGCAAAATCGCCGAGACCAAGGCCGTCATCCACGACCGCATGGGCCTGTTGGTCTTCGGCGACGAAGACGAGGAACTCCAGCACATCGTCGTGCGGATGCTCCAAGACCGCGGCCTGACTCTGGGCACCGCCGAATCCGGCACCGGCGGTCTGTTGGCGCATTGGCTGACCGACGTGCCGAACTTCGAGCCGGTGTATTTGGGCGGAATCATCGCCCCGACGCCCGCGGCCAAACGGGATTTGTTGCGCGTGAGCGAAGAGACGCTCGACACCATTGGCCCGATCAGTTCCGACGCCGCGCTCGAAATGGCCGCGGGCGCGCGGCGCGGACTCGATTGCGATTTCGCGGTGGCGATTACAGAATATCCTCGGCCCGATTCACCGGCCGCGGAGACGGAAGTCCCCCGGGCCTGGATCGCCCTTTGCGGCGAAAACGTCTCCAAAACGGTGGAGCACGCCCTCGTCGGCGACCTGGACATCGCCAAAAGCCGAGCCGCCAAAACCGCCCTCAACCTGTTAAGGCTGCATCTCATGCGAACAGAATAAAACGGAACGTTCGCCGCGGGAGAATTTGCTTTGGAAGCAATCAGGTTGATCGTTGGCGATTCATGGTCCCCGCCCGATTTGTAACGCCCCAGCCCATCGAATGGGAGATTTCCTGAAAAGCGCGTTGGGCGTTTCTGAAAAGAGGCCGGCTCCAAAAAACCGGCACGGCATGTGCGTTTTCGGAAGGGAGTTTGATGCGGTTTTCACAGGCAGCTTTCAGGAGGATAACCCATGCACGGCAATCAACACGTCCCATCACATTCCGCAATTGAAGAGTGCTTCCACGAAATGGACGAAGCGGACAGTCCCGACGTATCGCACTCCGACGATAACCCGCACGTTCGAGAACATGAAGCCCGGGCCGCCGAGCTGTTGGCCAGGCACGAGACGGAAGCGGCCGCCATTCATCAATTGCTCAGACGAAACATGCTCCGGGCCGCCGGCGAATCGACCTGATCTTCCAGAAGTGAGCGGCACGGCGCTAGCCGCCGGTTCCGCACTCCGCTTCCAGAAGTGAGCGGCACGGCGCTAGCCGCCGGCTCCGCACACAAAATCAAAACCGGCGGCTAGCGCCGTGCCGCTCAGAAAAGTTGGACTTATGAGAAAGTCTCTCACTTTTGCGGCGCCTGGCCGAGCGGCCAAAGTTCGTAGCGGCGGACATAAAGCTCCGCCTGCTCGGTCTGCAACAGCAGCTTGCCGAAGTCCGGCTGGACCTGGGACGCCTGATTGACCACCACGCCGTTGACTTTATACGTCAGCGTGCCGCCGTCGGCGATGACTTCCATCTTGGTCCACTCGCCGTGCGGGCTTTCGATGTCATCGCGGCCGCGGAAGCCCAGCTTGTCCGCCCAGTCCACATCCCGGCCGAACCAATTAATTCGGCCCTTGGACAAGGTGACCGGTTCGCCGCCTTTCTTCCAGACCTTTTCGCCGTCGCGGTCCTTGGTGATCTCCGCCGTCAAGGATGTGGGATAGACTTGCCCCGTGAGCGGATCTTCGCCGGTGAGCACCAGAATGTCGCCTACGCCGCCTTCGATGATCTGGGCTTCGACCGCCGCCATCCAGGTATTGCCGTAGCCGCCGTCCGGCCCCCAACCGTGGACCAAGACGCCCGAATCGCGAGCCCGATCGACCCTTGTGCCGAAGGTCTTTTCGCCCCAGCGGAACTCCACGATGAGATGATAATCGCGGTATTCCTCGTTGGTGATGAGCGCGCCCCAGCCGTCGCCGGAGATGTGGATCATGCCGTCTTCCACCTTGAAGACTTTCTTGGGATCGGAATACTGCGAATCGCGGATCCAGGTGTAAAAGCCTTCGAAGTTTTTGCCGTTGAAGAGTTTGATCGGCCCATCCGTCGGGCGAAGGGCGTTCTCACGCGGGCCCGGTTTCGCGGGCGGGCCGGGGAGTTCGCGGATGGCGATGTTCCGAAACGCGACCGGGTCGTTGTGTCCCGCAAACCCGAAATGCCCGCTTTTGCGCTTCACGCCGGGCGGGACCGCGCCGTCTTTGGATTCTTTGACTTGGCTGACGTCGGCGTCGAGAATCACCGTGCCGTTGAGTTCCACTTGCACCCGGGAGCCTTTGACCGTGACCTTCTGGAAATTCCATTCGCCCGCCGGCCGCAAGTAGCCGGGCTGTGCCGACCAGGCCATAAACCGAGCCGTGGTATTGCCGGCGATCGAGCTTGTCGTGTCCTTTGTAAGCCGGGTCGAGGATTTGCAGTTCGCAGAACCCATCGATGTGGGCCCGGCCGGTGCCGGGGTAGCGGATCGCCAGGCCGTTGTTGCCGCCGGGCGGCGTTTTGAATTCCAGAATCGCCACGAAATCGGAGTATTCCTTGTCGGTGAAAATCGTGCCGCCTTTGCCGGGTTTGCACACGATCGCCCCGTCTTTGGCTTCGTAATTTTCGACCTCCCCGCTCCAGCCGGTGAAATCGCGGCCGTTGAAGACCTCTTCATAAGCATGCTGATCGCGTTCCCGCTTCGCGAGCATCGCGTTGGCTTCGCCTGCTGGGATTTCGCGGATGGAGAGGTCTTTGAAATACAGCGTGTTGCCGTGGTTCTGGAGTTCGATCTGCCCGCGCGGATAAATCGGCAGGCTGCGGTCCCAGATGTTTTCCATCACGACGTCATCGACCACCAGCGTGCCGTTGAGCTTGACCGTCACCCGCTCGCCGATCATGCGGATGTAAAACGTGTTCCACTCGCCCACGGGCTTGTCGGCTTTGGCCGAGGGAAACCGCGGATTCTTCTGGTTGTTCCACAGCGACCCCGAACCGTTTTCCGCCCCGTGGCGAAAGTAGTCCGGGTACTGGGTGTCCCAAATCTGCACCTGCGGGCTGCCGCGCAAATAGATGCCGCTGTCCCCGGCTTTGAGGATCTTCCAATCGACGTACATCTCGAAATCGCCGTAGTCTTTCAGGGTGCACAGGCTCTTGCCTTTGCCGTCGAACACCAAGGCCCCGTCCGCCACCGACCAATGGGCACGCATTTCCTCGTCGGCTTTTTTCTGAGCCGCCGCGAGTTCGTCGGCGGGCATCGCCGCCCGCGTTTTCGGATTGCCGACGAGTCCCTTCCAGCCGGTTAGATCCTTCCCGTTGAACAGAGGGGTAAAACCCTTCAGGCGGGCTTTGGATTCCTGGGACCGGGCAGATTGCGCGGAAGTCAATACGCTGAAGGCAACGAGCAGCGCCAAGGCCGCCGGTCTCGCCAACCGGGTTTTGTGGAGCATGGATGGACCTCGTGATGAAAGTGGCGGTTAGCAACATCGATGATCGATCGTTGATATATACCATAGGCCCTCAGCCGGCAAAAGCCAATCACGAGGAGTGCAAACGCGAACGAGCCGACCCCGCGAACATGGGATCGGCTCTTTGAGGATTTCACGATCGGCTGAAAAACTAAACCGGGGCGAGCGCCCTGCGGCTAATGAAAACCGGGGCGAGCGCCCTGCGGCTAATGAAAACCGGGGCGAGCGCCCTGCGGCTAATGGGAAAGTCGATTCAGAAGATGCCCAAGTGGTCGCGGGCGTCGTCGGTCATGCGGTCGGGGCTCCACGGCGGCGACATCACGAGGTTGATCTTGGCTTCCTTCACGTCTTCGAGTTGCTCCAGCGCCATCTTGGCTTGCTGCACGATTTGCGGTCCCACGGGGCAGGCGGGGCTGGTGAGCGTCATGTTCACTGTGACGGTCCCATCTTCCTGCGTGACGTCATACACCAGGCCCAGATCGACGACGTTGACCATCAGTTCCGGGTCCACCACCTGTTTGAGGGCTTCGAGCAATGCGGATTCATCAGCCATGTCAAGTTACTCCCAAAACTGCACTCGGCGAGCGTGGGGCGTCAGCCCCATGATTCTCTCTGCCAATATTTGCGTACTGATTCCAATCGATTTCGATTGTATCCGCTCAAGACGGGCGGGCATAGATGCCGTCGTCGCGGATGTCCAATTCAAAGGTCTCGATCGGTTCGGTGGCGGGCATGCACAACGCTTTGCCGGTGCGAATGTCGAACCGCGCGCCGTGCCGGGGGCAGGTGATTTCGTGATCCTCGACCGGCCCGTTGGTCATCGCCTGCCCATCGTGGGTGCAGGTGTCTTCGATGCAGAAGTACTCGTCGCCGATCCGCAACAGGAGCGCGGGCAGTTCATCCACCACCACCGATTTCCGCCCGCCGGGGGCGAGTTCCTCCACCCCGGCGATTCGTTCCCAGTCCGACATCTTTAGAATCTTCCGCTTCTACTGCTAATGGAATGAGGATGGAAGATAGAGGTTGGAGGTCGCATGTCTTTTGCCTTTTCCAATCTCCAACCTCTAACCTCCATCCTCACATGGATACCAATTAAATCGCTAGCGAAGATCACACTTCAGTTGCCGATGCCCAGCTTCGTCTCGACCGCATGGCTCAAGGTGGCCCGCACGATGCCGGCGTGTGTCTCGTTGAAGACCTCATCCTCTCCGTTCGCCCGGCGGGTTTGTGGGGTGTTTCGATGGGGATGCGGTCGTAGATTTCGTGGAAGAAGCCCTCGACGATGATGTGCATGGCTTCATATTCCGTCATGCCCCGGCACATGCAGTAGAAGATTTCTTCCTCATCGACCCGGCCCGCCGTCGCCGCGTGCGTGCAGCGGACATCGTCGGCTTCGATTTCCAGGCCCGGGACCGAATCGCAACGGGCATCGGGACTCAACAGCAAGGCTGCACTTCTTTGGTAGCCGTCGGTCTGCTGGGCTTCGGGTTCCACGCGGATCATGCCCCGCCAGATCACTCGCGAGCGGTCGCGAAGCACTTCCTTATAAAGAAGATCGCTCCGCGTGTTGGGGGCGTTGTGGGCCTGCTTGGTGTAGTAGGAGAGGAGTTGTCTTCCCGTGGCGAAGGTCACGCCATTGACCTCGGCTTCCGCGCCCCGGCCGTCCAGGCTCACATCCTGATGAATATGAGCCAGCCTCGCCCCCAGGCCGCCCACGGTCCATTGCAGAAAACCGCTGGACTCCACCCGCCCGGCTTGATGGGCGATGTGATAGGTCTTTTCGTTCCAGTTTTGAAGCTGCACATACCGCAAGCGGGCTTCCCGGCCGACGAGCAGTTCCACCGCTCCCAAGTGCAGTCCCGGACTCGTTTCATCAGCGGACGCGGTTTCTTCCAATAGCGTGGCCGAGGCCCCATCTTCCAGAATCACCAGCGTATGGCTGAGATCCGTTTGCCCGGCCTGCGAGAGGGCAATCAAACTGTAGAGGGGTTCGACGATCTCCACGTTCCGCGGCACAAAGAGCAGCGTGCCCCCGGTCCAGAACGCGGCGTGCCAGGCGGAAAAGCGGTCCGTCTCCATCGCCACCGCCCGCTTCTGCAGATGCGGTTCGATGATCTCGCGGTGTTCGTGCACCAGATCGGCCAGATTGCCGAATAGCACACCCTTCGCTTTGAGGTCCTCCGCCAAATCCGACTGCGAACACCGGCCGTCCACATGCGTGACATGCCCCGCGAACTCGCCCCGGTGTTGCATCAAGGTCTTGAAGGAAGTCGCGGACGAGGATGCGGATTCGAGGTGGAAGTTTGCGGGTCGAAATGTCCGCAAATCCACCCGCTTCCACTCTTCGGGATCGAGTGGGGCGGCGGATTTCTCTTGAAAGACGAGAAATGCCTTGCGGCGCGCATCCGTGACCCACCCCGGCTCATCCCGGCCTGCGAGAAATCTCTCGAAAGCCTGTTCGTCAAAGGTGGCGGGAAGCGTGACAGCGGTTTCCATCGTGGTTGTATTCATTTTGAGTTTTGCATTCGAATTTGAACCCCAAGCCGACGACTTGTCGTCGGTTCACGCAAATTGAGTTTGCGCGACGACAAGTCGTCGGCTTGGGTTGTTGATCTCAATTCGCCTAGCCGACCGAGCCTTCCATTTGCAGCTCGATCAGGCGGTTCATTTCGACGGCATATTCCATCGGGAGTTCTTTGACCAACGGCTCGATAAAGCCGGTGACGATCATCGACGAGGCCTCCGCTTCCGACAGGCCCCGGCTCATCAGGTAGAACAATTGCTCTTCCGCGATCTTGGAGACGCTGGCTTCGTGCTCGATGGCCACATCGTTTTCATCGACTTCGATATAAGGATAGGTGTCCGAGCGGCTGTGGGAATCCAGAATCAACGCATCGCAGACGACGTTGGATTTCGAGTGCTTCGCATCGTGGTTGATTTTGACCAGCCCGCGATAGCTCGACCGGCCGCCGTCTTTGGAGATGCTCTTCGAGACAATCCGGCTCGAGGTGTTCGGGCGCAGTGGACCATCTTGGCCCCGGCATCCTGATGCTGGCCTTTGCCCGCAAACGCGATGGACAACGTCTCGCCGCGGGCGCCCGGTTCCATCAAATAGATGGCCGGGTACTTCATCGTGAGCCGGGAACCCAGGTTCCCGTCCACCCATTCCATCAGCGAATCGCCGTAAGCCATCGCCCGCTTGGTAACGAGGTTATACACGTTCGAGGACCAGTTTTGGATGGTCGTATAGCGGCAGCGGGCATTTTTCTTGACGATGATCTCCACCACCGCCGAGTGCAGGCTTTCGGAGCTATAAGTCGGGGCGGTACAGCCTTCGACGTAGTGCACTTTCGCGCCTTCATCGACGATGATCAAGGTCCGCTCGAACTGGCCCATGTTCTCCGAGTTGATGCGGAAGTAGGCTTGCAGCGGGAACTCGATCTCCACGCCCGGCGGGATGTAAATGAACGATCCGCCCGACCACACGGCCGAGTTGAGCGCTGCGAACTTGTTGTCCGACGGCGGGATGATCGTGCCGAAGTATTCGCGGAACAGGTCTTCGTGCTCGCGGAGGGCGGAGTCGGTGTCGGTAAAGATTACGCCCTGCTTGGAAAGATCTTCCTGCAGGCTGCCGTAAACCACTTCGGATTCGTATTGGGCCTTGACGCCGGCTAGGTATTTTTTCTCGGCTTCGGGAATGCCCAGGCGGTCGTAGGTTTTGCGGATGTCGTCGGGCACCTCGTCCCAAGACTTTTCCTGCTTGTCGGACGCCCGGACATAGTAGTAGATGTCTTGGAAATCCAGATGGCTCATGTCGCCGCCCCAGGTGGGCATCGGCTTTTGGAAAAAGGTTTCCAGCGAGTCCAGACGGAATTGCCGCATCCAGTCCGGCTCATTCTTGATCGCGGAGATCGCGGCGACCACATCGCGGTTCAGCCCCTTTTGGCCGCGGAAAATATACTTGTCGATGGGATCGTGGAAACCATACTGGTATTCGCCAATCGCAACATCTTTTTCAACTGTGGACACGGTTTAAGTTCTCCCAAGGTTTGGGGATAATTCTCTTTGCTCAAACGAAACCCAAGCCGACCGCTTGCGGTCGGTCCGACGACAAGTCGTCGGCTTGGGAAGAGGTTACGGTGTGGTAACGGCTTCTGCTTCCTGTTGCTCGGCGGCGGCATCGGGGTGGCGTTCTCTTACGCCGGCGTAGCCTTTGCCGTGCAGTTCGTGGGCGAGTTCCGCATCGCCGGTCTCCACAATCCGGCCGGCGAGCATCACATGCGTGAACTGCGGCACGTTGTATTGAAGCAGCCGATCGTGGTGGGTGATGATCAACACGCCCATGTCGTTCGGGCCGGCGAGCCGCTGCACGCCTTCGCTGACGACATTGACCGCGTCGGTGTCCAGGCCGCTGTCGGTCTCATCCAGGAACGCAAACCGCGGCTTGAGCATCGCCATCTGCAAAATCTCCATCCGCTTCTTCTCGCCGCCGGAGAAGCCTTCGTTCAAGTACCGCCGGGCAAATTCCAAAGGCATGCCGAGTTCGTCCATGCGTTCCCGGAGTTCTTTGCGAAACTCCCGCATGGCGATGAGGTTCTCGCCTTCTTTGCGTTCGGGGTTTCTCACATTGGAGACGGCGTGCCTTAAAAAGTCGGCCACTTTGACGCCGGGGATCGTCACCGGATATTGAAACGCCAAAAACATGCCCAGCCGGGCGCGTTCGTTGGGATCGAGTTCGAGAACGTCGGTGTCGTCGATGGTGACTTTGCCGGCGGTGATCTCGTACCGCGGATGGCCAACGAGGGCGTAAGCCAAGGTGCTTTTGCCGGAGCCGTTGGGTCCCATGAGGGCATGCACTTCGCCTTGGCGGATTTGGAGGTTGACGCCCTTCAAAATCGGCTTGCCGGCGACGGCGACGTGGAGTTCTTCAACTGTGAGGGTGCTTTTGGACATAATCTTCCGCGTTATTCGTTGTCGATCGAGAGACAGATTCCCCAAGCCGACCGCTTGCGGTCGAACACCGACGACAAGTCGTCGGCTGGGGAGGGATTGTGGCGCGAATGCTCTATTTAAACATCCAGCGCCACTTCGGGGATTTGGGCGTAGCCGCTGTGGTGCGGGACGGGCAGGTGCTCTTCGCCTTTGGTGATTTTGTGGGCTTTGATCTTGTCCTGAATCCGCATGATGCCTTCCAAGAGGGCTTCCGGTCGCGGCGGGCAGCCGGGGACGTACACATCCACGGGGACCACCAAATCCACGCCTTTGACGACGTGGTAGCCATGTTTGAAGTACGGCCCGCCGCCCACGGTGCAGGCCCCCATCGCGATCACGTATTTCGGGTCGGGCATTTGCTCCCAGAGCCGGCGGACCCGGCTGGCCATTTTGAACGTGACCGTGCCGGCGACGATCATCAAATCCGCCTGCCGGGGCGTCGCCCGAAAGGCGCCCGCGCCGAAGCGGTCCAAATCGTACCGGCTCGCGCCGGTGGCCATCATTTCAATCGCACAACACGCCAACCCAAACGTCATGGGCCAAATGCTGGACTGCTTGGCCCAGTTCATCCCCTGTTCGAGGGTGGTGGTGATGACGTTTTCTTCAAATCGTCCTTCGATCCAGGTCATCGATGTGGTTCCGGTGAAAATAGTGACAAAAGACACTGCCCAAATGCAGATGTCACGCCAATTTAGCAGGATTCAATCTGGGTGCAACGCACGGTGTTGGTCTATCGCGTTCGAGTGTTAGAATTTGTTGTTTCGGATCATGGGGCTTATGCGGGCACCGACCGAAGGTTGGTCTGCTCGCCTTTAACGTTCCGCCGCCGCGGGCTGAAACTCGCAGCAGGAGTGGCCGTCCAGGCAGCACTGCGTGAGTTCCACTTCCGAGCCGAGGACTTCGCGGAAGACTTCTTTCTCCAGTTCGCAAATCGCGGGGTCCGAATGGGCCAGCTCCAGGTACGGGCAATTGTTCTCCCGGAGGATAGGCAATTGGCCCGTGTTGTCCACTTCCACATGGAAACCCCGGTCGGACAGCACCTTGCCCAGTTGCCGAAACCGCTCGTCCAAGGTGTCGGCCTGGACGAGATGTCCATATTTTGAGACCAGGGCTTCGCGAATCCGCTCGAAAACCAGTTCCCGCACACGGGGGTCTTCAATTTGCCGAAGTTCCCGCCAGAGAATCATCGCGAGGTCGGAATAATTGTCGCCGAGCTCCCGCTGCCCGGTCTCGGTGACCGAATACGCGTGGAACGGCCGACCACGACCGCGGCGGACCGCTTTTCTGCCGACGAAGTTCAGGTTTTGTAGCCGGAGCAGCCGTTGCCGAACCGCCGTGGCCGTCACCCCCAATTCGTCGCAAATCTCTTGGACTGTTCCACTTCCGATCCGGTTCAGCCGGTCGAGAAAATCGCGATCCTGAGGGTCGAGTGTGGGTTTCATAGATAATCATGTTCCTCTTCGGTGGGCATCCTGCGGCCGAAGTCTGAACTCATTCATTTCCAGGGAATTTTAGAGACTTTCCGCATTTTTGACAACCGAAATTGTGAAAAAGCCGGAAAAAGTTTGCAACGGGGTTCTTCGGAGAGAATTCCCGCGCCGCGGTTTCGCCTTAAAGTGTTGGCTGGTATATTCGTTCCGTCCCGGCGCTCGCTGATGGGGTATTTCCGCCCATTCCCTTGGCTCCAGTTCAGACCAGCCCAAACCGCAAGGGAGGAATTCGAATTTCCCTCGCTTGCGGTTCGGGCTGGCAAAAATGGCAGGCGAAATCGGAGGAGGAATCGACTTGGCTCGCGAATCGAACCCGCCCGCGGCACGTTCGGGCGAACAATGGGGATCCCGGATCGGCGTGATTCTCGCCGTCGCCGGCTCCGCGGTCGGCCTGGGGAATTTTCTGAGGTTCCCGGGCCAAGCCGCCCAACACGGCGGCGGGGCCTTCATGCTGCCCTACTTCGTCTCCCTGCTGGTGCTGGGCATCCCCTTGTGCTGGGCGGAATGGACGATGGGCCGCTACGGGGGCACCAAGGGGTTTAATTCCGCCCCGGGGATTTACTCCACAATCTGGCGGCACCCGTATGCCAAGTACCTCGGGGCCGTCGCGCTCCTCATGCCGCTGATGATCTATATGTATTACGTCCTGATCGAAGCCTGGTGCCTGGGGTATGCCTTCAATTACCTGTCGGGCGATTTGATGATCGGCGGCGGCGGCGAAATCGACACCTTGATCGACCAAGCTCAAGCGCAGGCGAAGACGCCCCTGTCCGACGCCGACGCCGCGGCCACGGGGTTCGGCACATTTTTCGATAACTTCGTCGGCAACAACCAGAACGGTTTCGCGCTGGGCGGGCACGGCGGCCGATGGCTGTGGGTGCTCGTGGGCGTGTTCCTGTTCAATTTCTTCTTGATCTACCGCGGCGTGACCAAGGGCATCGAATCCTTCTGCCGGATCGCGATGCCCGTAATGATCGTGCTCGCCCTCATCGTATTGGTGCGCGTCTTGACATTGGGGGCTCCGAATCCCGACAAGCCCGACCAATCGGTGCTCGCCGGTTTGAACTTCATGTGGAATCCCGAGCCCGAGAAGCTGCTCGACCCGCAAACCTGGCTGGCCGCATCGGGGCAGATCTTTTTCAGTCTTTCGGTGGGGTTTGGAATCATCATCAATTACGCGAGCTATTTGAGCGAGCGGGACGATGTTGTCCTCAGCGGTTTGACTTCCAGCAGCGTCAACGAGTTCATCGAAGTCTGCCTGGGCGGGCTGATCACGATTCCCGCCGCGTTTATTTTCCTGGGAGTTGCCGCGGGGGAACAAAGTACATTCGGGCTGGGGTTCAACGCCTTGCCCAATGTGTTTGCCCAGATGCCGGGGGGACGGGTCTTCGGTTTCCTCTGGTTCTTTATGCTGTTCATCGCGGCGATCACCAGCAGCGTGTCCATGCTGCAGCCCGTCATTGCGTTTTTGGAAGAAGGGTTTGGGTTGAAGCGCCACGCCTCCGCCGCTCTTTTGGGATTGATCACCGCCCTCGGCAGCGGGTTCATTCTCTACTTTTCCAAGAATCTCACGGCACTCGACACCATGGATTTCTGGGTGGGCAGCGTGTTGATCTTTGTCCTGGCAATGATCCAGGCGATTCTCTACGGCTGGGTGCTGGGCATCGAGAGGGGCGACGAAGAAGCCCACCGCGGGGCACACATTCGCATTCCGCGGTTTGTGCAGTACATGCTGAAATACGTCGTGCCCGTGTATCTGCTGACGATCTTCATCGGTTTCGCCATCAACAACGTGCCGGCTTATGTGAAATCCATTTCTGAAAAGCCGGTGGCCCAAGGCACGATCGGTTTCATCCTATTGGTGCTGGGGTTCTTGTTGTTGATGGTGCATATCGCAGGCCGGCGTTGGGAGAAAGACGGCCGGCTGACCTATGGAGACTCCCCGTCCAACCCGAAGACCGCGGAGGGCACGCGATGACGTTCTGGGCCTGGCTGGTGATGTTGACGTCGGTGAGCGCGGTGCTGGCGCTGTTCGGGTACTGCATCACCAAGGTGCTGCTCCTGCCGCCGGTGGAGATGGAGGATCTCAAAGGCCCGCTGGAGATCGACACCCGCGACACCGAAGACGCGGATTGACGCGGCCCGGACATTTCTGTCTGTGCGTTCGCCTGATTGGTTATAATAGGCCCTTCCACGCTTTCTAAGATGTTTCATTCCGGGAGAGTTTCGATGCGAACAGCGATCTGTTTTTCGTTGATGGTTTTGTGCACCCTGAATGCCGCGAGCGCGGCTCACATGGCGACAGGGTTTAAAGTGGGCGAGGTCACGCAGACCTCGGCGATTGTCTGGACCCGCGTGACCCGCAATGCCGAGCGAAACTGGAATGGGATCAAGCCGGAGCAAAAACGCGAGCCCCGGCAGAACAAGTACGAGCCGTCGCCGATCAAGATCGAAGACCGCGAAGGAGCCGCCCCCGGAGCGGCGGGCGAAGTGCGGGTGACGTATTTCCGTAAGGACATGAAAGATGCTCCCAAGAAAACGACCGATTGGGTCGCGGTGACAGCCGACCATGATTTTACGCACCAGTTTCAACTACAGGACTTGCAGCCGAATGCCCGTTATTCGCTCAAAGTGGAAGCCCGGGACGATGCGTCGGATCAGAAAATCGCATCGCTGGAAGGCGAGTTCCGCACGCCGGCCGCGAAGGACCAATGGCAGAACGTGACCTTCACCGTGATCTCCTGCCAGGGCTATTGGGACCTGGATAACAAAGACGGCTTTAATATCTACCCCGCGATGCTCAAGCTCCATCCCGATTTCGTCGTGCCGACGGGCGATACCGTGTATCTCGACAGCGACGCCCCGCGAGCCCGCACGGTCGGCTTGGCGAGGTATCATTGGCACCGAATGTATTCATTCCCCCGGCATGTGGAATTCCATCAACATGTTCCCGGCTATTGGGAGAAGGACGACCACGACGCCTGGTGCAACGACTGCTGGCCGACGATGCGCGCCCCGTGGATGAATCCGCTGACCTTCAAGGAAGGCCTGGAGATTTACCGCGAGCAGGTGCCGATGGGCGATAAGATTTATCGCACGGTCAGGTGGGGCAAGGGGTTGCAAATCTGGATGGTCGAGGGCCGGGATTTCCGCTCGCCCAACAATATGCCCGACGGCCCGGACAAGGTCATCTGGGGAAAAGAGCAGCGGGAATGGCTCTTAAAGAGCATCCTGGAAAGCGACGCCGACTTCCGCGTGTTGATCAGCCCCACGCCCATCGTCGGCCCCGACCGGCCCCGCGGCAAGAACGACAACTACTCGAACAGCGGCTTCGCGACGGCGGGGAATCTCTTCCGCAATTGGACGGCCGAGCACAACCTCAAAAACCTCTACGTCTGCTGCGGAGATCGGCATTGGCAATATCTGTCGATCGATCCCAAAACGGGCCTTCACGAATTTGACTGCGGCCCCGCGAGCAACGAACATGCCGGCGGCTCGCCCCCGCGCAATCCCGAAGTCCAACCCTTCCACCGCGTCAAAGGCGGCTTTCTGTCCGTCACCGTTTCCAAAAATAATGACGGCCCCCAAATCGCCTTCCGGCATCACGATGTCAGTGGAAAGGTGGTCTATGAATTCGACGCCGACCCCGTGCGCAGCGGGAAATAATTTCCGTTGCGGCTTGGTTCATCCGGAGGGTCTCACATGAGCATCCAGCAGCACGACAAACAGCGGGTTCGCGAGCGGTTTGGTCTGAGTCGGCTGGCTCGCGGGCGGGCCGGCGACGACGCGGGCCTTTGAATCCAATGCTCAAGCGCCGATCGGGATCCCCGGACAATTCGGCGGCATCCATCCCGGCGGCGGCATGGCGGCCTTCGTGGACGGGGAAGTTCGTTTCCTCTCCGACAAAGCCGACGACAAAGTCTTCGCGGCCTGGGGGACGATTTCCGAAAACGGGGCGGCCAAGTAGATCTTCTGACTCGCCGCGCCAGTCCGCCGTCCTTTTTTCCGGGCCGCTGCGCGGATGATGGGAAATCTGCGAAAAATCCGACATTCCCGCGAAGAACCATCTTGACAGATTCTCTCAGAGAATCCCCGGGATTGGTTGACCCGCAAAATCCCGGTGGTACGATACACTCCTAACTCGTTTTGCTGGGAGGCGGTTTTCGGGGATGGTTCTCGTTCCCTCAAATTGTCTCCCACAAATCTTATTTTTACCCATTGGTCAATCCCTGTTTTGGAATCTCCGGGTCGCCTCTAGGCCAGGAGCAGAGCGGTGTGATTGCGCCCTTTCGATGAGAACGGGCGGATCATGCCAAACGAAAAGCGGACGTTCGGTTCCGTTGGAAAACTACGATGGTACACGGTGACAATCAATCCTCTCTCCCAACCATTCCTTTCGTGTCTCGCTGTCCGTGGTGCGTGAGTGTGTTGGCGGCGGTCTGCGTGTTGGCGGCGTGTTTCTGGGCCAAAAGCCTGGAAAGCTCCGCCTCGGCAGCGTCCCCGTCACTGAAGGGCGGTTCGCAAGCGGTCTGTGCGGTTCTTCAGAACGAAGACACCCCAGAGCCTCCGAGCCGGCTGGAAAACACACTGCACCCGCCCGCGCGGTTCCGGCGGACGAAGCCATTTCGTCCGGCGGAATCCATCCGGGAGCAAGGAGAGGCATTGTTTCGGGCTTTGCCCGCGGGTCGCTGGACCCCTGGCAACGCCCGCGCCGAGACGATGCATCGTTCCGCCAGGGGGACGGGACACCAGCGGGCGATTGCGGTCCGCCGGACTTCCTCCCCGGTTGGGATTTGTCTTCCACGCCTCGCCTGCTTTTCGTAACGCTCAATCCTGCGCCCACGCGTTGGCCGACGTTCCCCGAGTTTTTCGGGCGAACGCGGATCGGAGATTCTCCCAACAGCCAGCGTGAAGGAAGCAATGGATGAATTATTTGATCGGGGCCATCATCGGTTTCCTCCTCGGCGGAGCGGCGGGCTTTTTCTTTGACCGGCTCAGGCGGGGCGAAGCCTACCAGACCCGCGACCGTATCGTCGAGGACGCCAAAAAAGACGCCGACAATATCCGCGCGTCTCAAGAACTCGCCGCCGAAAAGGAGATGCTCGAACGCCGGAAGGAGGTCGAAAAAGAATTCCAGGCCACGCGGGATGAACTCCGCAAGCAGGAAAGCCGGCTCGACAAACGCGAATCCATGCTCGACGATCAGCACCAGGATTACCTCAAGCGGGAACGGCTCCTGGAACAGCGGCAAACGCAGATCGCCGAACGCGGCAAGGCCATGGACGCCCGCGAGCACGAACTGGAGCGAATCCTCAAGGAAGAGCAGGAGCAGCTTTACAAAATCACCGGGCTGGACAAGCCCACCGCGACCAACCTGCTGTTGGAGCGTTTGGACCGCGAACTGAAGAACGAGACCGGCGGGCTGATTCTGGAGCATCAAAACCGCATCAAAGAGGAATGCGACCGCCAGGCCCGCGAGGTGATCGGGATGGCCGTGCAGCGCTACGCCGCGGCCCACACCTCGGAGACGACCGTGTCCTCCGTGGACATTCCCAACGACGACATGAAGGGCCGGATCATCGGCCGCGAAGGGCGGAACATCCGAGCCTTTGAAAAAGCGACCGGCGTGGATGTGATCGTGGACGACACTCCGGGCGTGGTGATTGTCTCGGCGTTCGACACCGTGCGGCGGGAAGTCGCCAAGCTCGCGCTTCAGTCGCTGATCCAAGACGGGCGGATTCATCCCACCCGCATCGACGAAATCGTGGCGGAAACCCAAAAGGAAATGGAAATCCACATCCGGAAGTTGGGCCAGGAAGCCTGCCAGGAAGCCGGGGTGTTGGGCCTTCACGAAAAACTCGTCGACCTGATGGGCCGGCTGAATTTCCGCGTGAGCTACAGCCAGAACGTGAGGCGGCATTCCATCGAAGTCGCCCATCTCACCGGAATGCTGGCCCAGCAGTTGGGCTTGGATGAAACTCTCGCCCGGCGGTGCGGGTTTTTGCACGACATCGGCAAAGCCGCCGACCACGAAATGGAAGGCGGCCACCCGGCGGTCGGGGCGGAGTTGCTAAAGCGTTACGGCGAAGGACCGGAAGTCGTGCACGCCGCTTTGGGCCATCACGACGACATCCGCGTGGATTATCTTAACACCGTCCTGGTCGCGGCGGCCGATGCGATTTCCGCCGCCCGGCCCGGCGCCCGGCGGGAGACGCTGGAAAAATACATCCGCCGGCTCGAAGAATTGGAAGCCCTCGCCAATGGATTTCCGGGGGTCGAGCAGTCGTTCGCCGTGCAAGCCGGCCGGGAGATCCGGGTGGTCGCCGACGCCAAGCAGGTCAACGACCGCGAAGCCGCCAAGATGTGCCGGGACATCGCCAAAGCCATCGAAGAATCGCTGACGTACCCGGGCGAAATCAAAGTCACCGTGTTAAGAGAAACCCGCACGGTGAAATACGCGAAATAATGGAAAGTTCGGCAATCGCCACCCCCAAAGAAAAACAGCCGGGATGCGGGGACGCATCTCGGCTGTTGGTTTTTTGGGTTTGGCCAGGGTATGGCCGGGATCAGGCGGGTTTACCAGCCCATTTTGTTCGCGATCCAGCGGTTTTTCCGCATTTCGCAATCCCAGAGGCGGGCCAGGAAGCATCGCTTCTTGGGCGGGCAGCAGTAAACTTCTTCGTAGCACACGTCCGGGCAGCAGGTGACCGGAGCGCAGCAGGTCGGGGCGACGTGGCAGGGAGCCGGGGCACAGCAGGTTGGGGCCGTGTGGCAGCATTGGGGAGCCGGGGCACAGCAGCTCGGCGCCATGTCGCAGCAGACAGCCGCCGGGGCGCAGCAGGTCGGTTCGTGATGCCTAAAGCAATCGAACAGACCGGCATGGGCTTGCGAGGCGGCGGACAGAATCAGGAACGCGGCGCTGACTTTGATCCATTGCATGGAATCGGTTACTCCTAAAGGTGTATGTGTTGTTGCGGGGTCACCATCCCTTGGCCCAGCCGACCCGACCAATGGGCCAGCTCTCTTTTCGTGGATCTCCTTTGACCTAATTTCGCCTATTTTTTCGCGTGGGGCGCAACGTTCTCATTCGGCAACACGTCGTTTCGCGAATTCCGGGTGAGGAATATCAACTCGACCGATCCTCCGGTTCGTGCCAGTTTTGTCCTTCGGAGCCATTTTCGCGGTTTCGCGGCCGGGAAAATATGTTCACTGTGGCGATCCCCGCAATTCTGAGATTCGCCAATCCAAGGCCTTGTTTAACTTTGCGTTTATGCACCGGTTCGCTAGAATGCCGGGCAGTAGAGCGATCCCCGTTGTGAAATTGCCCCATTCGCAAACGACCACCTCATTGATGAGGCCACTCATTCTCGCTAGATGATTCCCTCCTCGTGAGTGGTTGGCTTTGGCGAAGGAGCGCCCTTTCGTGCAAAACATCCCCGACATTTCGCTGTCCCTCGATGAATCCTGGAGCGCTCGGCGCGAGGTCATCGAACAGCGACTCGCCCGCTATCTCGCCGACCATCCCTATGTCGATCAAAATTGCCCCGCGGAACTCCGCGAGGCGATGGCCTATAGCTTGCTCGCCGGGGGCAAACGGCTCCGGCCTCTGCTCGTGCTGCTCGCGTGCGAAGCCTGCGGCGGAAGCCTGGAAGCCGCGATTCCCGCCGGCTGCGCCCTGGAAATGGTGCATACCTACTCACTCATTCACGACGATCTGCCGGCGATGGACGACGACGACCTCCGCCGGGGCCGGCCGACCAGCCATAAACAGTTCGGCGAGGCGATGGCGATTCTGGCCGGAGACGCGCTGTTGACGCTGGCCTTCGAGGTCATCGCCAAGGATGTCAAGCCCCCCGAAGTCGCGGCGGCGTGCTGTGCGGATTTGGCGTCCGCGGCGGGAGCCGTCGGCATGGTCGGCGGTCAAGTCGCCGATCTCGAGGCCGAGAAATCTCGCCAAACGAACAGTGCCGGTCCGACGGTCGAGCAGTTGGAAGCCATCCACCGCCGCAAGACCGGCCGGCTGTTGACCTGCGGCCTGGTGATGGGAGCCCGCATTGCGGGGGCCGGCGAAGCGACGCGAAACCAGTTGGAAACCTACGGAAAATCTGTGGGATTGGCCTTCCAAATTGCGGATGATCTCTTGGATGTCACCGGCAATCAAGCCAAAATGGGAAAAGGCGTGCACAAGGATGCCGACCACGGGAAATTGACCTATCCCTCCCTGTTGGGAATTGACGAGAGCCGGCAGCGTGCCGAGCATCTCATCCGCCAGGCCTGCGACGCGATCGCGCCGCTGGGTTCTCGCGGACAGCCGCTGGAAGCGCTGGCCCACTTTGTCTTGGAGCGAGACCACTAATGCAATTTGAACTTTTGCCCCGACTCAGATCCCCCCGGGATTTGCAAAGCCTTTCGGGATCCCAACTTCAGCAGTTGGCCGCGGAAATCCGCGAAGCCCTCTGCCACGTCGTCTCCAACCGCGCGGCCCATTTTGCCAGCAACCTGGGCGTGGTCGAGTTGTGCGTGGCGCTGCATCTGGTGTTCGATTTCTCCAAAGATCGCCTGATCTGGGACACCGGCCATCAGATTTATCCCCATAAACTGGTCACGGGCCGGTTTCAGGAGTTTTCCACCATTCGCCAAAAAGGCGGGTTGATGGGCTATCCCAATCCCGCCGAGAGCGACTACGACCTGTTCATGACCGGCCACGCCGGTTCCAGCGTCTCCACGATGCTCGGCCTGAAAACCGCCGACGATTTGCTCGCGGACGACGGCCGCAAAGCCGTCGCCGTCATCGGAGACGGGGCCTTGCCTTCGGGCATCGTGTTCGAGGCGATGAACAACGCGGCGGGTCTCAACAAAGATCTGCTGGTGATCCTCAACGACAACAAAATGGGCATCTGCCCCCGCGTCGGGGGCCTGGCAAGCTACCTCGACAAAGCCCGCGTCGCCCCGTTTTACAACGGCCTCAAGCGGGACATCTCCTGGATCTTGAACAAGGTCCCCGTCGTCGGCGAATCCGTCGCCGAGACGCTCGGCCAGTTCAAAGATGCGATCAAATCCTTCCTCCACGGCGGCATGCTGTTTGAGGAAATGGGCTTTCGCTACATCGGCCCCGTGGACGGGCACGACCTGTTCGGCCTGAAGAAAACCTTGGAACTCGTCAAGGACGTTCGCGGGCCCGTGCTGCTCCACGTCTTCACCGAGAAAGGCCACGGCTTCGAACCCGCCTGCGAAGACCCGGTGAAGTTCCACACCCCCGCCCCATTCAAACGCGAAAAAGACAACACCGTCGTCACCGTCAAAAAAGGCTCCTCCGCGGCCTACACCGATCTCGTCAGTGATGCGATTTACGAGGCGATGGCGCGGGACGAGCGCGTCGCGGTGCTGACCGCGGCCATGTGTGCCGGGAACAAGCTCGGCCGCATCCGCGAGGACTTCCCCCGCCGCTTCTTCGACACCGGCATCTGCGAAGGCCACGCCGTCGCGTTTGCGGGCGGGATGGCCAAGTCCGGCATGAGGCCCATCGTCGATATTTACAGCACTTTCCTGCAGCGGAGCTTCGATCAAATCTTCCAGGAAGTCGCCCTGCAGAACCTGCCGGTGGTGTTCTGCATGGACCGGGCCGGCCTCTGCGGACCCGACGGCCCGACGCATCACGGCGTGTTCGACAACAGCTACATGCGAATCTTCCCGAACATGGTCGTGATGGCGCCCGGCGATGCCGCCGACATCGCCCCCATGCTGGATTTCGCTTTGAAACACAACGGCCCGACTTCGCTGCGGTATCCCAAAACGGGGGCCGAGACCGTGGACCGCGACCTTGCCCCGATGGAACTCGGCAAGGCCGAAGTGTACCGCTGGGGCCAGGATGGGATGTTCTTCGCCTTCGGATCGCTGTTCCCGACTTGCGTGAAGGCCGCGGATAAACTCCGCGAAGAGGGCCTGGACATCGGCGTCGTCAACGCCCGCTTCGCGAAACCCTTGGACGCCGCGGTCTTGCAGCGAGCGCTCAACGAAACCGGCTTTGTCATCACCGTTGAAGAAAACACGCTCGCCGGCGGTTTTGGTTCGGCTGTGCTGGAAGCCGCCAATGGAGCCGGCGCCCGCACCGACCGCATCCGCTGCCTGGGCATTCCCGATCAATTCATCGAACACGGCGAACGCGGCGAACTCCTCGCCGACTTGGGCCTGGACATCGACGGCCTCGTCGCCACCGCCAAAGACATGATCCACGACGAACTCCTGCAGAACCAGCCGGTGTGAGAAGACAGGAGCAAAGGCCGCAAAGAAGCAGAGGCCACAGAGGGAAAAGGCAGGAAAGACAGCAACCGCGACCGGTGGCACGACCCTGAGCTTTGCGAAGGGCGTGGCGAGTCGCGTTGATCACCCATTGCCGCTATGTCCACTGGCTTTGGCAGTGCGTCACGTGGCACACGTTATGTCATGGAATCACACAGCTTTCACGGAGGAATGTGATGAGATTTCCATTGCGTCAATGCTTGGGACTTATGGTCCTTCTAATCGTCCTTCCGCGAACGATCCACGCCGATGACGAGACCTACGCGCTCGAAGAATCCGCCGGCGCCGCGTGTTTCAAGTCCGGGCCGAAGTCGCCGTGGATGGCAAACTGAAGACCGCGGCCAAGGACAAAACCCTCGATCTGGATCTCTCCGCCCAAGCCACCTTCGACTACCGCGAACGCCGATTGCCTGGGGCCGGCCGGGACGCGGCTTCGCTGCGCTCGCTCCGCGAGTATGACAAAGCCGAGGCCTCGATCACCGTCAACCGCAACCGCACCTTTTCCGAGTTGTCCAAAGCCCACCAGGTGATCGTCGCCCAAGGCCGGCGCGAGGGGATCGTGTTCTATCAGCCGGAGTTGCCGCTCTCGCGGAACGAACTGGAACTTCTCCAAATGCCCGGCGATGGTCTCGCGGCTTTGGGGTTGTTGCCTCAAACCCAAGTGGAACTCGGCCAGAAATGGACCCCGGAAAACTGGGCCGTGCAGATGCTGACCGGCACCGAGGCCCTCCTAAAAAACAACGTCGCCTGCGAACTGGAATCGGTTAAGAACGACCTGGCCCGCGTGCGGATCTCCGGTCGTCTCGAAGGAGCCGTCCAAGGCGCGACCACCGAGATCAGCCTGGTGGGGCATTTTGTGTTCGATACAAAACGCCGCTATCTCCGCACGGTTGAACTCGAGCAGACCGAAAAGCGCGGCGTCGGTCCGGTCTCGCCGGGAATGGACGTGACCGCCAAGGTCAAACTCGACCGCTCCCCCGCGATTGGCGAAGGCCGGCTGACCAAAGCCGCCGCGGAACACATCCCGCTGGAACCCAAAGCGGAGCAATTGCGGCTCAGCCTCAAACTGCCCTGGAACGCGAGCATTTCCGTCGGCCGGGATTGGCACGTGTTCCAGCGCACGCCGGAACTCACGGTGCTCCGCTACGTGAAAGCCGGCAACCTGATCGCCCAATTGAACCTCTCGCCGCTGAAACAATCCAAAACCGGCGAGCCCATGAGCGAAACGGCGTTCCGCGACCTGGTCCGCAAGGGTTTAGGCGAACGGCTCAAATCGATCGTCCGCTCGCACACCATCGCCGATGAAGCAGGTTTTTATCTGCACCGCATCGTGGCCGAGGGCGAATCGCAAAAGATCGACATGACCTGGCACTATTACCTCGCCGCCGGCAAGGACCGCCAAATGCTGTTCTTCGTCGCCGTGGAAACGGACCTCAAAGACAAACTCGCCGACGCCGACTTGGAACTGGTGAAAACCCTCCAGTTCCAAACCCCCGCCCTGATCCCCGCCAGCGGCGAGCGATAACACCGCATCGGTAAATGGCGGCTTCCATCCTGGTGGTTTCCGTTCGGGCGGCTGTGGCGTACAATTGAGTTTTGCGATTGTGTTGTCCCGGTTGACTGAGCACCCCCTCCTCATGCGAATCCCCTACGAATGGCTGCTGCCGATGCTGTTTTTGGCCGGCTGCGCCCAACCCGCGGAAGAACCGCCTAACTCCGCGGCGAAATCCAAACGTCCCCCCCACACGGAGCGCCCGGATCAGTCGGGAAAGCCTTACGATTTCTCTCAGGAATTATCGTCGGACGAGGCGAAGGCGCTCATTCCCGCGGCGGCGTCGATGTCGCTTTCCGAGTTTGACCAATTGCTCAAACACACGCCCGTTCGCGTGCGGGACATCAAAAACCAATCGCTGACGGCCCTGTTGTTGGCGATCGATCCCGCTTACGCCCAAGATCAGAATCCCCAGATCCGGGGGGAGTTTCATTATCTGACCCCCGACAACGAACCTCGCATTCGCGAGTTGTTCGGGGCCGTGATGGGAAAGCAAGGTTCGCGGATTGTCTCCTTGATCCAGCCGGAATACATCACGAAGTGCACCTGCATCACCCGCGGCGACGCGGCCAACGGCAGCGTCAGTTACCGCGCGGGCGACGTGTACGCGGGGTCGGCCGATTTCATCGCCCGCCGGGGCGCGGAGGGCTGGCAAATCGTTGAGTTTCGTCTCTCCGAATACGGCCTCGTCACAAAGCGTCAGCCGGACGGCCACTGGAGGCTCGCTTCCGAAGAAACGCTCCTGGGAGTCAGCAGCCCATGAACGCGGAGTCCCCGATCGCCTTAGCGGACCGCACGTTTCGCGAGTGGTGGGGCGAGCCGGCCGAGGTCTTCCAGTTCGACGCCTCCCAGGTCAAACCGGGCCGGCAGCCGCAGCTCGAACGGCTGTGCATTTTGTATTGGCCCGCCGAGGAGGAGCACGGCCTCTCGCGGTTTGCGACCGCGGGGATGTCCTCGCGGAGCATGCTGGGAGCGATGCACCGCGCGGAACTCTGTTACCGCAAACGCGGGCCGGTTCCGCCGGACGAATTATCACAGGCCGTGCGGTTCCTCGCGAACCTGGCGGTTCATCCGTTCGTGCATCACACCGCGTTCGATTGGGGACATTCGCTCAAGCTCCAATCCAGCCCGCCCGGTTTCCCCGGCTCCGATGCGGTCCTGTTTCACTCGGCCCTCCCCGGCGACCCGGCGGACACATTGCCCACCGCGAACGGCCCGTTGCGGATTCTCAACCTGATTCCGCTCACCGCCGAGGAAGTCGGCCTGCAACGCGCCAAAGGCACCCCGGCCCTCGTCGCCCACTTCGACCGCCGCCGCATCGACGTCTTCCGCCCCCGCTCCGCGTAAGGGCCAATGGACCTTTTCGCCTCACTCCATAGAATGGTATGAGGAGGGAACCACGAATCACACGAATGACACGAATAAAAGCGACCCATAAAGCTGCCTTCTTACATTTACGGATCTGCCGCGATCAAAAATGATCCAATTCAATCCTCAAAAACATTCGTGTGATTCGTGGTTTCCCTTTTCTGATTGCAGCGTTTTGCGTTAAGGAGTGGTTTGGATGCCGGGGTTTGAGTTGGTCAGTGAGTTTCAGCCGGCGGGCGATCAGCCGAAGGCAATCGAGGCCCTCGTGCGCGGGATTCGCGAACAGAAAACCAGCCAGGTGCTTTTAGGAGTCACCGGCAGCGGGAAGACGTTCACGATGGCCAACGTCATCGCCCAGGTGCAAAAGCCCACGCTGGTCCTGTCCCACAACAAAACCCTCGCCGCCCAACTCTATGGCGAGTTCCGCGAGTTCTTCCCCAATAACGCGGTCACCTATTTCGTCAGCTATTACGATTACTACCAGCCCGAAGCCTACATCCCGCAGCGGGACATCTACATCGAAAAAGACGCCTCGATCAACGAGGAAATCGACCGCCTGCGGCTGCTCGCGACCAGCGCCCTTGTCAGCCGGCGGGATGTGATTGTCGTCGCCAGCGTGAGTTGCATCTACGGCTTGGGATCGCCTAAGGATTATCTGGAGATGATGATCCCCCTCCACGTGGGCGGGGAAATCGACCGCGATGCGTTGCTGCTCAAATTGATCGACATTCAATACGACCGCAACGACATCGAGCTGGCCCGCGGCAAGTTTCGCGTGCGAGGGGATGTCGTCGAACTGTGGCCCGCTTATGAAGAGTTCGCCTACCGCATCGAACTCTGGGGCGATGAGATCGAGAACCTGGCGATCATCGATCCTCTGACCGGCGAGGAAAGCAGCCGGCTGCGGGAGATTTACGTCTATCCCGCGAAGCATTTCGTGCTGCCGCAATCCCGGATCGAAAACGCCTGCGAGGAAATCGAAAAAGAACTCGAAGAGCGGCTGGAAGCCTTTCGCAAGGAGGGCAAACTGCTCGAGGCCCAACGGCTCGCCGCCCGCACGCGGTACGATATGGAACTGATGAGGGAAGTCGGCTTTTGTCCGGGCATCGAGAACTACAGCCGGGCGCTCGCCGAGCCGAAAACCCGGCCAGCCGCCATACACGCTGTTCGACTTTTTCCCGGACGATTTCCTGATCATCGTGGATGAATCGCACGCGACGGTGCCGCAGGTGCGGGCGATGTTCGCGGGCGACCATTCCCGCAAGACGACGCTGGTCGAGCATGGGTTTCGCTTGCCGATGGCTCTCGACAACCGCCCGCTCAAGTTCGATGAATGGAACATCCGCCGGGGCCAGACGGTCTTCGTCTCCGCCACGCCCGACGATTGGGAACTCGAACAATCCGAAGGCGAAATCGTCGAGCAGGTCATCCGCCCGACGGGACTGGTCGATCCGGTGATCCACGTGATTCCCGCGCGGGGCCAGGTGCCGCATTTGTTGGCCCAGATTCGCGGACGGGCCGAGAAAGGCGAGCGGGTGTTGGTCACGACGCTCACCAAACGCCTCGCCGAAGATCTGACGAGCTACAGCCAGGAAGAAGGCATCCGCTGCCAATGGCTGCATTCGGAACTCGACGCCCTCGAACGCGTGGCCATATTGAAGGAGCTGCGCGAAGGCCAGTTCGATGCGGTGATCGGCGTGAACCTGTTACGGGAAGGCTTGGACCTGCCGGAGGTCTCGCTGGTCGCGATTCTGGATGCCGACAAGGAAGGCTTTCTCAGGAGCGAGACGAGTTTGATCCAGACCATCGGCCGCTCCGCGCGGAACGTCAACGCCGAGGTGATTCTGTACGCCGACAACGTCACCGGCAGCATGCAGCGGGCGATCGAGGAAACCAACCGCCGGCGGGAATTGCAGATCGCTTATAACAAAGAGCACGGCATCACGCCGGAGACCATTCGCAAGGCCATCCGCCGGGGCATCGAAGAGGAAATCAAGGCCCACCAGATCGCCCGCGAAGCCGGCGGCATGAAGGATGAGTCGCAATACGTTACGCAGGAGTTCTTGAACGAACTGGAAGCCGAGATGCTCGCCGCCGCGCAGAACCTGGAGTTCGAGCGGGCCGCCGGGCTCCGCGACCGCATTCAGGTGCTTCAACAAAAAGTGGGCCAGAAGGTGAACCCGGACGCGGAAGTTCAATCGGCCAAGCACCAAAAAGCCCGAGCCAAAAACCGCGGCCGACGCAAAGGCCGGCGCGTCCCCAAACCCGAACGCCCGTAATCGGCTGACGCATTCCCGTCACAAAGGAACTTCATGCGATGCCCTACGTCATGGTTGATATTGAAGCGGATGGTCCGATTCCGGGAGACTATTCGATGGTCTGCTTCGGTGCAGTGATCGTCGAACCCGAACTGAATCGCACGTTTTACGGAAAGCTCAAACCCATTTCGGATCAATACATCCCCGAGGCTCTCGCGGTCAGCGGGTTCACACGCGAAGAATGCCTCGAGTTCGACGACCCGAAGCAGGTGATGGACGAGTTCCAGAAATGGCTGGCGTCCCACTGCAAGGGGCGAATGATGTTCGTCTCGGACAACAACGGCTTCGATTGGCAATTCATCAACTGGTACTTTCACCACTTCCTCGGCAAGAACCCGTTCGGCTTCAGTTCCACGAATCTCGGATCGCTCTACAAGGGCCTGCAGAAAGATACGTTCGTCAATTTCAAGCATCTCCGAAAGACCAAGCACACGCACCATCCAGTCGATGATGCGCGGGGCAATGCCGAGGCCTTGTTGGAAATGAAAGACATGGGGCTGAAAATCAGCTTCTCGTAGCTCTGTGCGGACGAACGCGCGCATCCGCGTTCCGACGGGCAACTCGGATCACTCGATGGTTCCTCGTCGGATTCCAACGCTAACTCCTGGTACTCCGGATAGGGCGGTGCGTAAGTGACCACGGCACCGCGAAGAAGCGGCTTATCCGCCATCCACACGCGGCGAACGGATGCCATATCGGGATCCGGGTCCGGCCGAAATCGATCGAGAAATTCCGTCATGGGACTTTGCCCTCGCTTCCGTCGTGTGGTATCGCCAAGCGACAATCGCGGGGTGGCCCAGGTTGCTTGCAACCTGGGGCCGAAGGCCAAGAGGTTGGTTCCCAAGCAGACTTCTATTGTATCCTTTCGCTGCCGATGATGACCTCTTGTCGCTGCGCGACCCAGGTTGCAAGCAACCTGGGCCACCCTGCGGATTCTTCGTCATGGTTATCAGAAATTCAGCAGTTCCAAATTACGGAAAAAGGACCGAAGGTCCGGCTCTGTGTCAGCCCGGGAACGGGAACAAACAAAATGCAAAAGCCCCAACGGGGCGGTCCTAAACCCAATTCCGTTTAACGAAGCGAAAAATCACAAGCCACATAGGGCCGCCCCCTTGGGGCTTTCGTTTCATTCATCATCAGTAACCCAGGGCGGCGCTGCGCTGGCCCTGGGCTGACATAGAGCCGGGCCTTCGGCCCTAAATTCTTTTGGTGCAGGCGTCTCGTCGGCTAATGCAGGGACGGTTGCTGGCGGCCGATTTCCAGGATGCGGGCGTCGTCCCAGACTTCTAGGGGCGAATAGCGGGGATGCCGGCTTTCTTTGTAGGGGTTGTTCTTCTTGGTGTTATAGCAGCAGATAAACGCCCAGCGGGGGTGGTCGCTTTTGTTCTGATCGCTGCGGTGCAGGAGGTTCGAGTGGAAGAACACCGCCGAGCCCGGCTCCAGTTCCACATAGACCCGCTCCAATCGCTCGCAGGCGACCCCGACGCGTTCGGGGTCGGCTCCGGTTTGATCGCCCACCGGCCCGTGATCGATTCGCCCGATGTGATGGGATCCTTTCAGCACCTGCAGGCAGCCGTTTTCCCGGGTGGCCCGATCGACGGCGATCATCGAGCTTGCCAGGTGCGGAAACAGACAGCCGTTGTTGTACCAGTAGCCATAATCCTGATGCCAAGCCCAAGCCCCGCCCACCTTAGGCTCCTTGCAGATCATCTTGTGATGATAATGGTACACCTCATCGCCCAGAAGAGTTTCCATCGTGCGGACGATGCGTTCGCTCCGCACGATCGCTCCGTAAATGCTGCCAGCGGGGAGTTCGTTCCGCACGACGAGTTCCACCGCCCCGCCTTCGCCGTCGGCCCGGCTGGCGCGCTGCTCGGTCATGTCCTTGTCCGCGCGGGCGATCTGTCCCAGAAGCGAAACCTCCTCGGCATTCAAGAGCCCCTCCGCGATGAAAAACCCATCCCGCTGAAACGCCTCGATCTGGGCGGCCGACGGTTGAAAATGCGCCATGGAAAGTCAATCCTGTGATTGGTCGCTGGGGATCGGAAAACAGTACTGCGATCATACCACAGTCCCCAAACCCGCGGGAACGATTGGCCGGGCGAAATAGCCGTTCCGTCGCGGTTGGTTTTCGGGCGGCAGCGTTCAGCCGCCTTAGCCGGGGACGGTGATCGGGTTCGGGGTGAAGCCCACGATGATGAACGCGAGCGTCAGCCAGCCCAGGATAATTCGCGGCCAGCCGAGCGGGGTCTCATCGTTGCCGGTGTGCGGGTGGAAGGGGCCCATCAGAAATAACAGACCCACCAGGAGCGCGTAGGTTTGCTGTTGGGTGAAGAGCATGTATCCAATCGCCAGAGCCAGGCAGCCGATGGCGACGGGATAGGCTTTCTTGCGGACGAGGGCGTAGAGAATGTGGCCGCCGTCGAGTTGGCCGACGGGGATCAGGTTGAGCGACGTGATAAACACGCCGACCCAGCCCGCGAACACGAGGGGCGTCAACTGGATTTCCTCGCCGGCGGGCAGCGGGCCGTGGATCGTTTCAAACATCCAGCGCAAAATAATGGGGTCGCCGTAGATGATGCCGTTGTGATTGTGCGGGAGCGGAGGCGCTCGTGGTTTGGGACAAGCCCCAATAGAGCACGGGGAGCGCCACGACGAGTCCGGCGAGCGGGCCGGAGATGGCGATGTCGAACAGCGTTTTGCGGTTGCCGGCGTGCTCGCCTTGGATGATCACGGCGCCCATTGTGCCGAAGGGCGAAATCGGCATGGGAATGAAGAAGGGAAACGAAGCCCGCACGCCGTACCGCCAGGCTTGCAGGTAATGCCCCATTTCGTGAAAGCCCAAAATCAACAACAGGGCCCCGGAATAGATCAGCCCGTTCTGGGCCAACACAAGCTGCGCTTCGACGGGAAGCTGAAAAAAGAACTTGGGCGAAATCGCCCCGGCCCCGGCCACCATCCCCACCCAGAACGTGCTCAATACCGTGGCGGCGAACATGGACAGCGCCACAATCCCCGAACGTGATTTCGCTGGGGTTTCCTCGTCGGCTTCGGACGATTCGTCGGCATACGCATCGTCGCCAGGGCCGATGAGCGTCTCCTCGGCGGGATCGTTCAAGTTTCTGACGGTTTCGTCGTCCATCAATCTTCAGTTCTCGGGAAATGCCGGCAGGTTTTCCGCGGAGGTCACGGCGAAGTGTATTCTTCGTGTCTGGGTGGTTGAAAATCAATCCGTCGCTGCCCAGAAATCCCTCCAGCGGCCTCTATGCATATCGGGTGCCAAACGGCGCCTTTTTGCGAAATTGGAAGGAGCAAGCCGGCTCCGGGGTTTGGCTTTCCGGCGGCGATGCTCCGATGCCACATTTCGGTCGCCGCCCCGTGGTGGAAACCCAGGGCCTGGGAAATCGGTCTTCGGTCAGAGCGGTTGCCGGCACTAATTCCTCACTCGCTCGAGCGACGCCAGGGCTTCGCTTTTGAGATCGCCCTCGGCCCGGCGGGCAGCCATTTGAAAATACAACCGGGCCACGCTGCGTTTGCCCTCGGCTTCGGCTTCCCGGCCTTTCCGCAGGAATTCCTGGATGGCCAGTTGCTTCTCGGTTTGCTCGGCCTGGGCGGCGGCTTCGCGTTCGGCCCGCGTGGGCGGGGCCTGGTCGACAAGCGGCCGGCGCTCGGCGACCTGCGTCGTGCCCGCCGGTTGGGGCTTGGGTTTGAATCCGCCCGCGGGGACCACCTTGTGGTTGACCATGCGGAACTCCCCGCGCATCAATCGGCCGGGAATCGTGTTGGCGGCTCCCAGATTGGGGAGAACCGCGCCGTTGCCGACGACGGGAAACACGCCGGTGACAAACGGCCGCTGCACGCTGTTTTGGAACAACATCGGGAAGCCGCTGTAGCCGGTGACAATGGGGGTGTTGCTTACGATCGAGCGGCTCGAGCCTTGAGCGAAATTAAAACCCAGGTGGGCCCCGAAGTGTCCGGAGTGAATCCCGAACCCGCCGTTCAGCCCCGCTCCCGGGGTGAACCCGCCGAACTGCGGAACGGCAGGATACCGATTGAAAGGCGAAGAAAAACCGCCGACGCTAAAACCGGAATTGATGCCGATGTTCTCAAAGAAGCTGTGCCGCGCCCCCACGAGGGGAACTCCGGTCGAGATCATCTGCCCGAACGAGGCGTTCGGCAGAAGGCACGCGAAGCCCAAAAGGAAAAGGGCGGCCCCATGAAGCGGCGCGCGAGACATGCGGGTTCTCCTTGCGCGGAGGGTTGCAAACGGTCTCCTGGGGGTATTCTTTCCGAATCCCAGCGGGAAATCAACCCGTGTCGCCGGAGGATTGAGGATTTGCGGGACGCCGGATTCTGCTCCGGGCAAACAAAGAGACACGAAACCTACGGGGCGATTTCGTGTCTTTGTGGAATCGGTCGGCCGGTGGGGTTAGCGGAATTTCAAGTCGCGGAAGCGAATTTCGCCGCCCACGGTCAGACCTTGGAGGCTGACGGATCCGGTTTTCGGGTCCACGACGACTCCGGGCGCCGCGGCGGGGCCGTTGTCGTTATAGACAATGTTGTCGACCGGCCGCGTCACGCGGAAGAGATACGTGAAGTTGTAGCCCGCGTGCAGCGAAAAGTAAGGCGTGACCCGCAATCGTCCGTACATCGACACGTCGAACACGGGGGAGAAAATCAGTTCGTTGTCGCGAGTCCGGTGACGGCCGTCGGCAAGACTGCGGAGGTTGGTCGTGGTGACTTGGGTTTCATAATGGTTGACGCCCAGCGAAACTCGCGGATCGAGGCCCAAAGCCAGCCGCTTGTATTCGTATTCCATCCGCGTTCCCAGTTGCAATCCGTACAAGTTATTCTGCGCCGTCGAATCGATGATGCTTTGCCGGACCGGTCCGAAGAGCGAGACGGATTGTCCCGGCGGCAAGAACGCGGGCGTGGAGCCGACATACAGCGGCGTGGTGCGGACGATGTTCGTGGCATAGTTCGTGACGCCCACCTGCCGGAACTGCTCGTCAAAGTTCAAATAGCGAAATCCGACGAGGGGTTTCATCGTCATCCCGTCGTGGTCCGGCCCCACGTCGAGCACCAATTTCGCTTCGGTGCCCCAGAGCTGGCTGTGATAGGACGCCTTGTAAGACAGGTTGTAAATCAAGGCGGTCGTGCTCTTTTGCCCGTTCTGCAGGAGCGGGATCGCGATCGCGTTCGAGGTGGGAATCTGGAGCGTGGTGCCCGGCAGGATGGTGTCGAACAGGCCCACGGGCAGCGTCACCGGGTTTCCGGCGGTCGCCGGGGGCGAAAAAACCCGCACCGTCGTCATGGGCACGGCCGTGGTGGTGACGCCGACGGGAAAGGTCAAGGTCGGAACCGTCGCCGGCACGGTCAAGACCGTTCCGCCCGGCACCACGAAGTTCGTGGGGATGGCCCGGCCCGGAATGCTGTTCAAAAGGCCGTCCTTGTTTTCCTCCAATGCGAACCCGCTGAATTCCAAGTCCCCAAACGTGAGCGGGATTCCCCAGGTGACCCGGGCACCCGACGTTTTGTTGAAGCTGAAAGGCCCGGTGCGGGGGACGTTCAGATTCCGCGCGGTAAAGAGGTCCGTATCAAACACCGCCTGCGGGATCGGATGGAGCACGTCGCCGTTTTGCAACAATGTCGGAGCCCCCAAGGCCCGGGAGCCGACATCGTCCAGGCTCCAGGAGAGATACTCGACCCGGAAATACGTGTTAGGCAAAACGTCGGTCGCGAATTGGCGAAAGGGCGTATTCCCCCCGCGTTCCCAGGGCATAGGTCCCGGCTGATACATCGTCGGAGCGGCGGCCTCGGCTCCATACATGTCCACTCCCGGCGTGGGAGCATACGCACCGGCAAACTGCGCCGGACCCGCCTGCGGCACGAATCCGCCCGGGGAGCTTCCCTGGGGATACCCTTCCGGAGCATATCCCTGTGGAGCGTATCCCTGTGGAGCATATCCCTGTGGAGGATACCCTTGCGGAGGTGGAGCATAGGCCGGGGCCGGCTGGGAATATCCTTGGGCGGACGCAGCGGCCGGCCACGCCAGACAGGCGGCCGCGAGAACGGACAATGAGAATCGGGCGGTCATGCTTGGGTTCCTGGTCGTCCTGCGGGCCAACGTTCGAATCCCCCGATGTCACGCGTCTCCCCGCCTTGGCTTCCGCCCGGCGGGGTACGTCAAGGCGCGAGACGATCGGTCATAACGGAAATATCGGTTCGGCGGGAAAGGCGACTTGGAGCAAAACAGGAGCAAAAACGTAAAATGTGCGGATTATGCGGATTCTGCCGAAAAAGCCGGTTGCAAGGTGTCTACTGAACACCGGCGAGGCATCTTTGCATCGCCTGCGGCTTTGCGAGAAATGCAAAATGAAAAGTGCAACGTGCATCCCTTTTGCACTTTGCACTTTGCACTTTGCACTTTGCACTTTGCACTTTTCGATTTTCACTTCGTGCCCTTGTCGAACCAGTCACGGTTGCCCGTGCAGGTCGGTGGGCGCGGGTTCGCGTTTCGGCGTCTCGCTTTGGAGAGGCCGCGTTTGGCGGTTGATCTCGGTGTAATCGAAGGCAAACACCCGTTCCTGGTCGTGGGCGGGACCGACGAGTTTCACGGCCCGCGGCAGTCCGGTGGATGTCTCTAAGAGGATCTCCATTTCACAATCGCCATTTTGCCGGGGCAGGAACTGGATCCGCTGGAAGCGCGAATCCGCGTGCGGTGCCTGCGTCGCCTGAATCTGAAATCGCTCCGCCAGGTGCCCGACGGACCCCGGGAACAGCAGCGGTGCCGCCGGAACGTCCGCTTCTTGCGGTTGTTTCTGATGCGACGCCAGCCGGATTTCCCGAGGCGCGGACTCCCAGTGCTCGGCCGGCGCGGGCGACAGTTGGTACGGACTGCCGTCGGCTGCCGTGCGGGCGCTCGTTTGGTTCGGCGACAATTTCGCGGGCTTGAGCGTGCAGCGGACGCCGCGAGCGGAGTACGTCAACTCGCCCTCCGACCGGTGCTCAATCTGGGCGTGATGGTCGTAGGTGGAGCATTGGACGCGGGCCTTGAGGGATTGCACTTCGCGGCCGGCGGTTTCCCAAGTCCTGAGGATCTGCCGAAGGTCCGCCGGGAAATGAGGTTCGGGGACCGGTTTTAGGACAACATGTTCGGCCACCTTCAAGGGCGAAGGCCTGGGGAGATGCCCCTCGCGCGAGGCGGCTTGCACCGGATGGAGGGGCGCGGCCGGCTCAAACCGCCGGGGTTCTTCGTAGCGAGGACTTGCCACGACTGCTAGCGGCTCGGACATCCGGTTCCGGCCCGGCTCGGCAAACCGAACGGCCCGAGGCAAATGGGTTTTGGGATCGAGCGTGACTTCGCACCGCTTGTAAAACAGCCTTTCCACAACATCCGTGGGAACACCGACCATCACAACGTTTTTCCCGGCCTGCCGAAGGGTCCACTCAAACCGCTTTTGCAAATCCGCCGCCGAGACCGGGCCGCGAAATTCGTTCACCAAAGCGATTTCGTGCGCGGAGCGGTGCCGGCCATAAAAATAAAACAACCGGCGGTCTTCCATGGGCCCGACGCCCATCAAACCCGCGGACGCGTGCTCCCAGCGGTCCAAGGCTTCTTCGATGAGAAAGCAACCTGATTCGTCGGAATCCCCCGCCCGGCCGGACGGCAAAAATGGCGTAATAAGAGCGAACACAACGGCAGCGGACCAACCCCAGCGCATGATGGACCCCGGAAGTCGAAGAGTTGATTGAGGTGATGGGAAAGAGAGAGGTCCCTCGAAACGAGGGGGCGGAAGTTTAGTCAAGATCGCCGGGCACGCAATGCCAATCTGACGGAAAAGTTTGCCTATTTGCCCCCCTTCACAGTATCATGATTTTGTGAACCATGATTCTGTTGGATCACGACCGCCGAATTTTCGATTTGCATTGCGAGGGATTCCTGGAAAACCGCCCGATCACATCGAACGCCGTAGAGCCCGGCGTACCATTCTCTTTTGCCCGGAACACGTCGCGTCTCGGCTCGTCCCCTGAATCCTCTGGAGGCGTTTTGCAATGCTAGACAAATCCCATCCCGGGCAAGCGAAAGTTTCGATTCCCGCGGACCTGGAGAAAGCATTCCGCACGAATCCCGCCGCCCGCGAGGCCTTTGACAATCTGCCGCCGTCGCATCAGCGGGAATATATCGTCTGGATCGCGGAAGCCAAGCGAGAGACAACCCGCCAAGACCGCATCGAGAAAACGCTGGCGATGTTGTTGGAGAAGAAGTAATTCCTGGCCCAACAAAAACCGCACCGGGCGCGCGGATGAGGCGCGGCGGTGCGGCCACCGTTCGGATTTTGACGCCGGCTTTGAGCTTTTTTGAAAACCTCGGCCGGCGTGTCGCCAGGATTTGGGCTTTTTTGAGTAGGAACCAAATCCCGGCCCGGATATCCGGTGAGGGGCCGCTGTTGGGGAGGAGGACAGTCTCGATTCCGGTCTCGCCTTGTGATTCGAATCGTGCTTCGCTGCCTGGGCTGCCGCAGCAAAGTGGCCGGCGGACCGGAAACCCACGTTTGTGGCGTCCCCATAGTTAAGCCCCTCTACACTAAAGGGACTGAATTGCGCCACAAGCCGATTTTTCGCCGCATCGACAGGTCCGGTCTCCACTTAAGGCTGCCCGAGCATGGCCCCGGTTGCTTGCCGGCCGGGACGCATTTCGGGCGAGAGGGATTCACGGGTCAATCGTCCGAAGCGGCGGGTCGCGTGCAGCGGTCGGCGACCGCGAACAGCCGCGCGAGCGGCAATCCAAAGCCGGGAAGCAAAGGCGGAGTCAGGGTCGCGACTTCTTCGAGGGTCGTTTCGGTTTCGCCTTCCTCGGCGAACCGCACCTGAGTGATCCGCCTGTGGAAGCGGTCGATGATCCAGTATTCCCGGACGCCGATTTGTGAATGCTCGACCCGCCTGGTTTCATAATCCCGCTGCCGGTCCCGGCGGTCGGCGGAGACGATCTCGATCACAATCGAGGGAACATCGCGCATCAAATCCGGATCGTGATCGAATCCGCACCAGATCACGCGGTCGGCTCGCCGGCGATTGTCCCCCGTCGCCAATGTGTGTTCCGGCAGCGTAAAGTTTAAGTGGGAGCCTTGTGGATGGCTCTCTTGATACTGCATGAGCAGGTGGCCCAATAAATCGCTCGGGCCCCGTTCGCCGCCCGAGAGGGAAGGCGTCACGATCAACACTCCATTGATGAGTTCGTAAGCATATTCCTCGTCCCAATCGGACGCGGCGTCATATTCCTCCGGCGTCATCAAAGTGCCGTTCCATTCCCGGGTGATCGTCGAAGATTGTTCTAGGGTGCTCATGGTCGATTCTCTTCAGGCGAATCCAGCGTGCATTCCTATTGGGATTTGGTCATTGGGACTTCCCGCGAAGCGGGGTCACGCGGCGTTTTCGTCGGAGTCGGCGGCGGCGGGTTGGGGCTCTCGGCGATTGCGTTTTGTTGTCTGCTCCAGTCCCAGCGCCTGGGCGTTCAACTGGCCGAGGGCGTTGAGGTGCTCCACCGATTCCCAGTGCACCGGCAGCCGGACCATAAATGCGCTGCCTTTGCCAAACTCGCTTTCCAAGGACACCTCGCCGCCGAGCAGTTTGGAAAGTTCCTTGACGATCGACAACCCCAGCCCCGTGCCGCCGAACTCGCGGGTCATCGTGTCGCGGAGGCCGGGGATGGATTTTCCCTGGCGGAACTTCTCGAAGATGGTCGCCTGGTCCTCGAGCGGGATGCCGATGCCCGTGTCTTCCACGATCAGGCGGAAGAACGGGCCGTCGGTTTTGTGGTCCGGCTTTTGGTCGGGCTTTTGGTCGGGCTTGGGCGGTTCTTGGTCGAGCATCGCCAGCACGCGAACCCGTCCGCCTTCCGGGGTGAACTTGATGGCGTTGGTGAGCAGGTTGTTCAGAATCTGCTGGAGCTTCCCCGAGTCCTGGTGCAGCTTGGGCAGGCCTGAGGAGATTTCGGTCGAGACGCTGATGTTCTTTTTGTCGGCCATGTGCATCACGCCCGCGACTTGCCGCTCGATGCAGTCGGCGAGCGAAAACTCCATGCACTGGACTTCCATCTTGCCGCTCTCGATCTTGGCCACGTCCAAGAGATCGTTGATGAGGGCCATCAAATCGCGGCCGGAGGTTTGGATGTTCTGGAGGAACCGCTGCTGCTTGGGCGTGAGGTTCGCCGCCCCGCCCAGGACGTCGCTGAACCCCAGGATGCTGTTTAAGGGCGTTCGCAGCTCGTGGCTCATCGTGGCGAGAAACTCGTCCTTGAGGTTGTTCATCTCATACAGCCGGAGGTTGACCTGGGCGAGTTCGTCGACTTTGCCGTCGAGGTCGGTGTTGACTTCGCGGAGTTCCTCCTGCACCGTCGTCAAATAGCGGAGCATGCGGTTGAAGGCGTGGCTGAGTTCTTCGAACTCGTCGCCCGTGCGGATGTCGGCCCGCAGATCGAGATTGCCCCGCGTGATCTCGTCGCTCACGTCTTTGAGGTGCA
The DNA here is from genome assembly GCA_963815195.1 of uncultured Planctomycetaceae bacterium. Classification (GTDB taxonomy): domain Bacteria; phylum Planctomycetota; class Planctomycetia; order Planctomycetales; family Planctomycetaceae; genus CAWAVN01. The sequence goes on along the minus strand of CAWFGE010000017.1, from coordinate 317,038 downwards.
GCACCGGCTTGACGATCACGTACCGCACGATCGCATAGGCCGCGAGCATCGCCAGGAATGCCGTCACAATCGCGGTCGCCAGCAGAATCGCGTTGTTCCAGGCGAGGGCCTCTTCGGTGCGGTTCAACGGCACGATGACTTTGACCACGCCCATCAAATCGCCTTCGGCCAGTTGGGGCGACCGCTGTTGATGGCAGCGAATGCACGAATGGGTCGCGTAGATCCCGGCGTAGTAGTGGTACTCGCCTTTGTCGTGATCGATGTCGATCACCTCGGACGGTCCCCGGCGGATTTTCGCGAGCGCATCGTACCCGGCCGCATCGTCCGGGCGGTTGATTTTCTCCGCCGTGGAAGGATCCGTCTCGAGCCACTGCCAATGATGCGTGCGCAGGTCTTCGGGGTTGTACGAGGTCGCCAATTCCTCGATCAGCAGTTCCATCTTTTTGCTCTGTTTGTCTTCCTCCAGCTTTTTCCAATGGGTTTCCATCAGGATCGGGGAGATGAGCAGCCTCGCGGTGGTTTGGTTCTGCTTGTAAACGAGGGAGGAATTGAGCCGCGCGTAAAAATAAAAGCTGCCGGTGATCAACAGCATCAGTCCGCCTCCGAACAGAAATCGGCATTTCCGTTCGAGGCTGGTTTCGCCGAGCAGTTTTTTGATCGTGCGGTAGGACATAACGGTACTAAACCACGAAGACGCCGGTCAGGTAAAGAGCAAATTCGGCGGAGGAGCAAAGGCCCCAGAGGCCGCAAAGGGGCAAAGAGAGGGAGGGCCGAATGGAATGGGTTCGATCGTCATTTCGATTCTTCCTGTTAACTTTTCGTGGTGATTATACCAGAGCCGGTTACCCTTTGGGAAAGCTTTGGCAGACGGGGCAGAAGAAGGTGGCCCGCTGGGTTTGCACGATGCGTTCGATGATGCCTGTTCCGCAAGTCCGGCATTCTTCGCCCTGTTTTTGATAGACGCGGTGCTCGTTCTGGTAGCTCCCGTTCTGATTGAGGGCGTTGCGGTAGGTGCCGTCGCCCAGCGTGGAACCCTCCGCCGCGATCGCCCGCAGGAGCACGATCTTCGCCGCGTCGGCCAACGGCCCGAACGCGGACTCGTCCAGTTCAGAGGCCGGCGTTTGGGGCGAAAGGCCGGCCCGGTGGAGAATCTCGCTGGCATAGATGTTTCCAATCCCCGCCACAATTTTCTGATCGAGCAGCGCCACCTTGATCGGCCGCGCGGTTTGCCGGCACGCGGCTTTCCAGTCGCCGGGCGTCATGGCGAGGGCATCGGGGCCCAACTTGTCCGGCCCCAAGTGAACCTGCATCTCCTCCGCCGAATACAGCCGGAGCGTCCCCAAACCCCGCCGATCCCAAAACCACAAATACCGCGGCGTGCCGTTCTGGTTCAATCGCCATTCGATCCGCAAATGTTCGCGGTCCGGCGGATTCTCCAGAAGCATCAAACCCGTCATGCGAGGCTCGATCACAAACGAATCGCCCGACGACAATTCCAGCACGACCCGCTTCGCCAGCCGGCGGACGGAAACGATCTCTTGGCCCTTGGCTTTTCGCCGAATCGTGGGCCAACCTGGGCGAATGTTGATCGGCTTGCACGCACACCGGCATTTGAAGAGGCCGGCAATCCAAGCGCCCTGCACCTGCGAGCGGATGCCCCGCACCATCGTCTCCACTTCCGGCAACTCCGGCATGTCCGCGTCCTCATCTATTGAAATGAATATGCCATCGGCCCGAAACGCAAGCAAGAGTTAAAGTTACACGAACTCTCGCTTACGGTTCGGGGTAGAGGCTTGTCTTGACCGACCCGAATTCCCTGAATTCGCCATTTGGGAAACTGGGTAGGATAAGAAATCTGGAAATATGCTTGACGCTGCCCCTTCGAGGGGGGATGCTAATATGCATTGGGGTTTGTGAGATTCTCCGCGAAATGAACTGATTTTTCGATCAGATTCTCGGGAATCTTACGACAATTTGAACGATTTTCCGAACCGGCTGCATTATTTTTAGTGCAGATCGCAGTTTTTCGGTTCAATCTTGGGGAGATGGTCATGGCGCGCGGACAGGGGAATCGACGCAACACTCGGCGGGGCAACACCGGCGTGGTCGTGGGAACGGCCGTGGCGGCGTTTGGTTTGGTCGCGGCGGCGACGTATCTGGCGTTCGATTCCTCCGAAAATCCCCACGTGCGGCCGGCGTCTGCGGCTGCGGACTCTCCCGCTCCCGCGGTTTCTCAGGCAGCCCAAACGAACCTCGCAACGCCGGCGGTTTCGGTGCGGCAAAACATTGTCGCACCGGCGGTTCGGGACGAACAGCCCGCCCCGCAAGCCGTCGCCGAAGCGAAGGCCCCCGCTTTGGAACCGGCTTCACCCGAACCCTCGGCCTTGGATCGTGTGAAGGCCCACACCGCGGCGGGCGAGTTCGGCCTGGCGATGGATGTGGCCCAGAAAGCCGCCAACGTCCGCGAACGGGCCGAGCTGTTGCGGATCGTCGCCGACGCCCAGATTCAAGCGGGCGAATTCGACGGGGCGATGCACGCCATCCGCCGGATTCCCATTCCCGAATTACGGGGCGAAGCCCAAGGCGAACGGGCCAGGCAGCAAAGCCTCGCCGGCGGCGGCTCGATGGCGAATTTCCAACCCCTCATTAATTTGATCCAGAATGAATCGTCGGGGCCGTGGGTCGCCGTCGACGGCACGGGCGGCTCGATGTCGCAATACCAGACGGGCGTCCGCGTCGATCCCAACGGTCAACTGGGCATGCTCAGCCAGCAGGATTTTGAAGGCCGGCTCGAGGATCTGGGCATCAAAGCCCGCCAGGCCGACCTCAACGACGACATGGCCCAGCCCAGCAAAATGCGGGTCGTCTCCGTCACGCGCCTGGAAGCCGAGATCGCCCGCCGCCTGGAACTCGGCCAACCCGTCCTCACGACCATGAAACACCTCGCGGGCCTCCAGGCGATCCAATATGTGTTCGTCGATCCGAAGACGCGGGAACTCATGATCGCCGGCCCTGCCGAAGGCTGGAAATATAACGACACGGGCCTGCCCGTGGGCACGACCACCGGCCGGCCGACGATGCAGCTCGACGACTTTGTGACCGTGATGCGGACCTTCTCCCCGACGGGCGGGCAGTTCTTCGACTGCCTGATCGTGCCCCGCAAAGAAGGCCTCAAGAATCTCTCCGAGGTCGTGGCCCGCGCCAACGCCCGCGGCTTAGGCCCCGGAGCCGCCGCTCGCAACAACAACGCCAAGAAATTCCAGGACGCGCTGGGCCTCCAGGATGCGGTGTTTCACGGCATCCCGCTCGATTCCCGCGTGGCCCGCGTGATCCTCGAAGCCGACTACCGCATGAAGCTCATCGGCATCGACAAGCTCGACGCCGGCCCGAACATCCCCAGCTATTTCGATCTGCTCACCCCCGAGGCCATCCAGAAGAACCCGCCCAGAATCGACGCCCTCCGCTGGTGGATGACGATGAAATACGATGCCGTCCTCCACAGCCCGAGCCGGACGGTGTTCGAAATCCAAGGCCCCTCGGTGCAGTGCCTGTCCGAGAACGAACTCATCGAGAAAGACGGCAACCGCATCCACACGGGAAAAGCCGAGCCCACCAACCGGCTCTTCGCCCAGCACTTCACCCAGCATTACGCGGAACTGGCCCAGCGGGATCTGGTGTTCGCCGATTTGAAGAACATCTTCGATCTGTCCCTGGTCGCGGCTTTGATGCTGCGGGAACGCCTAATCGCCGAGACCGAACGCGGTTACGGCGTGTTCGCCGAGGGCGGCACCTACGAGACCGCCAGGTTCGAGCCGCCCAAATCGGTCATGTCGGTCGTGAATTCCAAAGTGTACCCCGGCCGGGAGGTGATCACGCAGGTCGCCGGCGGCGTGCGGGGCGATCTGCTCGCCGTGGTCAAAAACGACCAGATCTACCGCGAGTCCGAACGCCTGGACAACCTCAAAATCCAGGCCCCCAAGCTTCCCGAAGGCCGCTGGTGGTGGGATGTGAAGTAGCCCTTTTCGACAACCACAATCATGAAGCGACTGCGGTCTCTGGCCGCGGTCGCTTTTTTCATGGCCACAGGCTGTTGTTGCCTTGAATGGGAATCTCGCTAAAATTCCCACCGAAACCCGCAGGGGCTCAACAAAAAGACATCACTCAGCCGGAATTTTTCCACGATGGCACGACTCACGCAGGGCGATTTGTCCGAACTCAACAAGACCTTTGAAGAACGCACGCCTCAGGAACTCATCGCCTGGGGGCGGGAGATTTTTGGAAATCGGCTCGCGGCTTTGTCTTCGATGCAGCGGGCGGGGAACGTTGTCTGCCATATGCTGCATTCGATGACGGTCCCGGTGCCGGTGCTGTTCGTCGATACGGGCGTGTTGTTTCAGGAAACTCTCGACACGCGGGATCGGCTCATCCAAGAATATGGGCTGGAGATCATCACGCTCCATCCCGAAAAGACGATGGAACAGCAAACCGCCGAGGTGGGCGTGCTTTATCTCTCGCCCGAAGGCCAGAAGGAATGCTGCCACATGCGGAAGACCGAGCCGATGCTCAGGCAGAAGGGCCGGTTCGATGCGCTCATCGGCAGTCTTCGGCGGGCGGACGGCGGCCGGCGGGAAACCTGCCCGATCCTCGCGATCGACACCGAGATGAACTGCCTGCGGATCAATCCGCTCGTCAATTTCTCGAACGAGGACCTGGAGAAATACATCGCGGAGAACGAGGTGATCATCAACCCGCTGCATGCCCAGGGGTATTCGACCATCGGCTGCAACCGCTGCACGACGCCGGTCTTGCCCAACGAACCGCACCGCGCGGGACGCTGGCGGCATTTGGGGCCTTGGTCGGTCTATTGCGGCATCAACCCGACCGACATCGACGGCGACGGAGCCCCGGCCCTCGATTTCGACCAGGACCTCATCGACCGCATCCTCGGCCGCGAAACCGACTTTATGATCTGAGACGAAATTGAAAAATCTGAGCGGCCCGGCGCTAGCCGCCGGTCCCGATGAAGGGACATCCGAAAATTCCACACCGGCGGCTAGCGCCCAGCCGCTCATCTTGTCACACGGTCAAACCGATGTGCAATTCCTCGCTGACGGCTTCCACTTCCTGGGCGGTGAGCAGCGGGAGTTCGTCGGCGTAACCCACCAGGAGGGCCAGGTCGCAGATGCGGTTGATCCGCCGGGGCACGCCTCCGGTGAGTTCAAAGATCGCCGTCAACGCGCCCTCATCGAACGTGGGCTCGGTGCGGCGGGCGACGGCGAGGCGGTGTTTCACGTAGGCGGCGGTTTCTTGTTTCGTGAGCGGACCCAGCACGGCCCGGATGGGGATCCGCTCATCGAGCGCCGCCCAGCGGCCGATGTGTTTCACCAGCGGCCGATCCCCCACAAAAATCAGCGTGAAGCGAATCGCCGGGCTCTGCTGATAGTTGAGCAAAAGCTGGAACGTTTGCAGCACGGCGGGCGATTCGATGGTGTGGGCCTCATCGATAATGATGGTGGGGAAACGGCCTGCTTCGGTCAACTGGCGAAGCTGGGTTTCCAATCGGCGGAGCGTCTGATCGAGCCGGTTTTCGGCCGCGACCTCGGCCGGCACGCCCAACTCCACCGCGAGCCAGGCCAAAAGTTCCGGCGGCGAGAATTGCGGAAAGATCACAGGCACCACCGGCGTGAAGCTTTCGGAAAGCTCCGCGGCCAGCGTCTGGATCAAAAAGGTTTTGCCGTAGCCCACGCCGCCGGAGAGAATCGCCGCCCCGAGGCGATGTTCGATGGTGTAGCGGAGTTTTAAGAGGGCCGCCTGATGGGTCTCCCCGCGGAAAAAGAAATCGGGCACGGAATCGTTTTGGAAAGGCCGTTCGCTCAGTTTCCAATAGGGCTCATACATCAGGCCGATTCCGCTCTTGGGGCTGTGGGCGTTGGCGAGGGTTCAATTTCGACTCGCCGGGAAGGAGACATGGACGCGGGCGGCTTGCTGCGGGACGGGCGAATCCTCCGCGGGAAACGCTTCGATCGTTCCCGTCAGCCAGACGCAGTTTAAGTCCTGAGCTTCGGATGAAGACATCGCCGGGAAGTTCGGTCCGCCGACGAGCGCGGGGACTTCGCTGACATTGATGGCGGAGAAACCATCCGCCGCCGGATTGGGCAGAGGTTCCACGGGCAAAGCCGTCTCCGTCAGCGGCGGGGGTTCCACAGATTCCAAAGGCGGAGCATCGGGCTTGGGTGACTCGGCGAGGGCTGCCGGTGCGGGTTCCTCGACAGGCAAGACGGCGTGAACGTCCTCATCCGCCGGTTCGGAGGCGAGATAATTCGGCGGCGGATTGTCTTCCGGCCCGGGACTCCCCCAATAAAATCCCACCAGCGTGAGCGGAAAAAACAGGACCACGGACAGCAATACGATATGATCCCGGCACCAGGCCAAGGCGTAAAAGCCCCGTCTTTGATGTTTGAGGTGTTTCGTGTTTGATGAAGGAGGTTTGGCTTTCATCTTGCAAAATCCTCTGGCTGAATGCCCCGGACCGGGTCCGCATGGCGGATGCTCAGCAACATGGCCTCTCCATCGGTCATCGGCCGAAGATGACGTTGATCTTGAGGATTTTTCCGGTGCGGCAAACCTTGCGGATGTTGCGGGGATTTACGGCCCACAGAATCATGGTTCACAAAACATTGATTTTGTGAACCATGATTCTGTGGGCCAATGGCAAAATGGGGAAGGCCCCCTCAGGCTCAAACATGGCGTTTGAGGTTGCTCTGTTTTCCTTTCCCTTTTAACATGCAGGTTCTAGTCCGTCCGGCAGGAGGAAGGGGCGTTTTCTGGTTTTTGTGGGACACCTGGAATGAGTTCAGGCTGGCTTGCGCGCGGCGAAATCGTTTTGACATGATGGACGTTCCCAACGCAGGAGGAACCCCTTCCACATCGGCGGTGGACTCTGGCCCCTTTCTCTCTTTAGGCGAAGGCCGGTTGGCCGAGGCCCTCGTCCGCACCCGCGACTATCTTTTAGGGCAGCAGCACGAGGACGGGTTTTGGGTCGGGGAACTCGAAGGCGACACGATCCTCGAATCGGAATACATCCTGCTCCTCGCGTTTCTCGGCGCGAAGGCTCGGACGTCGCGCGGATGTGCGCGAACTACATGCTCGAGAAGCAGCTTCCCGAAGGCGGCTGGTCGATTTATCCCGGCGGGCCGATGGAAATCTCCGCCTCCGTCAAAGCTTATTTCGCTCTGAAGATTACGGGTCACGATCCGGATTCCGAGCCGATGGTCCGCGCCCGCGAAGCCGTCCGCGCGGCGGGCGGTGCCGAGAAGGTCAACAGCTTCACGCGGTATTACTTGGCGCTCCTGGGGATGATCCGCTATTCGCAATGCCCGGCGGTGCCGCCGGAGTTGATGCTCATCCCGCGGTGGATGCCATTTAACATCTACGAGATGTCCTCGTGGTCCCGCACGATTTTGGTGCCTTTGTCGCTGTTGTGGGCTTATCGTCCGGTCCGCCCGTTGCCGGAAGAACATCGCATCGATGAACTGTTCCTCGGCCGCCCGGAAGACCTCTCCATCTGCATGGACAAATCCGAAGTCGTCGATGAGTTGTCGCATAAAACGCTGATCGATTGGGATTGGCTGTTTCGGCAACTCGACCGGGGCCTGAAGGTCCTGGAAACGCTCCGCCTCAGGCCTTTGCGCGGCATCGCCATCAAGAAAGCCGCGGACTGGATGATCGAACGGTTCGAGAACAGCGACGGCTTGGGGGCGATCTTTCCGCCGATCATCTGGAGCGTGGTCGCACTCAAATGCTTGGGATTTTCGGAGGAGTCCCCGGAAGTCCGCTGCGCGATGGGCGAACTCGATGCCTTGATGATCCGGGAACGCGACACGATCCGCCTGCAGCCTTGCAAGTCCCCCGTGTGGGACACCGCGATTGCGACGATCGCCCTCCGCGACGCCGGCGTCTCCCGCGAGCATCCCGCGATCGCAAAGTCCGTCGCCTGGCTTCTCTCCAAAGAGGTCCGCACCAAGGGGGACTGGTCGGTGCTCAAGCCGCACATGGAAGCGGGCGGCTGGTTTTTTGAGTTCAACAACGAATTCTATCCCGACGTGGACGACACGAGCATGGTGGTGATGGCTTTGGCCCGCTGCCTGCCCGGCGGCGACACGGAGCGGGAGACGTGGAACTCGCAGTATTTGTTGGGGGATTGGAGTCCGCACGCCGCCGACCGCGACGCCGCCGCCGTGGTCTCCGGCCGAAGCGCCACCTCCGCGAAAGCCTGCCAGGATGTGGAGACGGCTTCGCCGATGCTGAACGCGATCTGGCGGGGGGCGAAATGGATTCTCGCGCTGCAGAGCCGGGACGGAGGCTGGGGGGCGTTCGACGCGAACAACGACCGCGAGATTTTCACCCGCGTGCCGTTCGCCGATCACAACGCGATGATCGATCCCTCGACCGCCGACATCACCGCCCGCATCGTGGAGATGTTCGCCCATTTGAATCTCTCCACCGCGCACCCGGCCATCCAGCGGGCTTTGGAGTTCGTGTGGAACGACCAGCAGCCCGACCACGCGTGGTACGGGCGGTGGGGCGTGAATTACATTTATGGAACCTGGCAATGTCTGGTCGGGCTCGCGAAGATCGGCATCCCCGCGAGCGATCCGCGGATCGGGGCCGCCGCGGATTGGCTCAAGTCCAAGCAGCAAGAGTCTGGCGGCTGGGGCGAAACGCCGCGAAGTTATGACGATCCCAGTCTCCGCGGCCAAGGCCCGGCGACCGCGTCGCAAACCGCCTGGGCTCTGCTGGGCCTGATTGCCGCGGGCGAAGCCGACAGTGAAGCCGCCCGCCGAGGCGTCCAATATCTCTTGGACACGCAGCAAGAGGACAGCACCTGGGACGAGCCCTGGTGGACCGGCACCGGCTTTCCGAAGGTGTTTTATCTCAAATATCACCTGTACCGGATCTACTTCCCGCTGATGGCCTTGGGCCGTTATGCCCGAGCCCTCGCCGATCGTGGAACGTCATCCATCTCTGAATAGCGAAATCGTAGCCTTCGCGACAAGATAGGCGTCGGGCCAACTCTCGGCCGCGGTTTGAATGATCCGGCGATTCACCACGGCTTGGTCGCGAGAATCGATGAGGGGCTGGCTCCGGAACGTCCCGCCTGAACAGGCGATTCAGCGCGCTGTCGCAAATCCCGCCGGCATGCCGGGCGATTTTTCGCCGGGTTTTCCTCGGTTGTCCTTTTCCGCAACTTATTTTACATCAAGCGGTTAGGTTGTTGACATAACTTTGACAGAAGTTTGACGGTGGCCTGACAGTCTGCGATTGTTTCCACGCTAGACTTGCTGTAGAGTCCTCACTTCTATTGCCCCGGCGTGGGGCGGCGAAGCGAGTTGACCTTGTGCATCCCTCCTTTGAAACCCACCTCGATTTTTGCACTCCGAACAGGATTCCCCAATGCCCGCTGAGACCTTTGAGACTTCGACTCCCGTCCTTGATGCCGACGCCGAGGAATTGACCGCGGCGGAATGGCTTGAAATACAAGCAGCCCAGCAAAAGTCCGCCCCCCAACAAAGCGATGCCGCCCGCGAAAAGGCGGCGATTTTGGATTCGTTCGACCCCAGCCATTTGAAACTCAAGAACATCGACTGGATCGTCTTCGGCTGGATGGTCATGATTCACGCCGGGGCGCTCGCGGCTCCGTTCTTTTTTAGCTGGTCGGCCTTGGCCGTCTGCGTGGTCCTGCATTGGGTGACGTGCAGCATCGGGATCTGCCTGGGCTATCACCGCTACCTGGCCCATAAGTCCCTCAAGCTCAAACAACCGGCTGAGTTTTTTACGCTGCTCTGCGGAGCGATTTCCGGCGAAGGCTCGCCGCTGCAATGGGCGGCGGTGCACCGCGTGCATCATCAGCGGTCCGACCTCAAAGGCGACCCGCATTCCCCGTTCGACGGCACGTTCTGGTCCCACATTCTCTGGTTGTTCCTGCATCAAAAACCGGGACACCGCGAAAAAATGTACCGGCAATACATCCCCGAACTGGCTCAGCGCCCGCTGCTGAAGTTCTTCCAGAAGACGGAGTTTTTCTGGCTGGTCGCGACCGGTTTGACGCTGCTCGCCATTGGCGGGCTGCCCATGCTCTTATGGGGCCTGTGCGTGCGGATGGTCTTCGCCTACCATAGCACGTGGTTCGTCAACTCGGCCACGCATCTGTGGGGCTACCGCAATTACGACACCCGCGACGCGTCCCGCAATTTGTGGTGGGTGGCGGTTTTGAGCTACGGCGAAGGCTGGCACAACAACCACCACGCCCATCCCAGCCTCGCCCCCGCCGGGCATCGCTGGTGGGAAATCGACATGACCTGGTGGGCGATCAAAGCCTTGAAATTCGTGGGCCAGGCCTATGATGTCCGCGACCGCCTCCCCGAAAAATCCAGCCGGAGCACAACCGAAGCCACGGAATCCGACGAAGCAGAGCCACTCGCCGCCCCGGTGATGGAAACCTCCGTCGCGTGATGGGAAGCTGAGATCTGCTTCGAGTAGAAGCGTAGCGCAAGCGGCAATGCGCCGGTCTACGTAAACATGGATGTTCGCCCAATGGGCATCGATTTTCTCGACATTACGTTTCGCATCGAGAAAGAACTCGGGGTTAGATTCCGCTTGGAGGAATGGGAGAAAATAACTCGCCATCGAGATGTTACGGTCGGGGATTTGTATAGTCTGATCTTGAACAAATTAGGTTTATGCGATCTCACGCGGAACGACATTGAATTGAACTACCATCTCTGGCGGGAGATTCAAAGTACGCTCCGTGTGGTCACGGGATTGCCGGCTGAGGAAATCGAATTGGGAACGACGTTGGAATCGCTGTTTCCCAAGCCGAGCCGCCGGGAAACATGGAACCGGCTTCGCGAATCCTGTCCGTACCACGTGAGAGAACTCGACTACCCCAAGGCGGTCCGTCGGATTGGATTTTGGCTCGCTGTGGGAGTCGCTTTCATCGAGCAATTCCACATCTGGCAGATGGGCGTTGCGAAGTGGGTCTGGCCGTTGTTGGGATTTGTCGGAATCTGGATGGTCAGCGAAACCTATCTCAAGATCTTGAAAATCTGCACCCCCTATCGCACGAACTTTCCATCACGGATGAGGACCGTCAAAGATCTCTGCCGAATGATTCTCGCAACGAATTATCGGGAGATTTGCGAGCGCGTGGAAATCGCGTTTGACGAGCGTTCACTGGCGGTTTGGGAAAAGCTTGTTGAAATCCTTGTTGCCGCACTGAGCGCCGATGCGGATGAGATCGCTTTTCACAGTCGATTGATTCACGACTTGGGGATGGATTGAATCCTGGCGAAAGTCGTTCCCGTTGCCGCTCCGTTGTCAGCGATCTTTCGTCGCACGGCTCTGCTTTTCTAGCCAAATGCAAGTAGGGCCGGGAAGGCCTTCGTGGCCGCCTTCAAAAATCGTGACCCGCGCCGCTCCCGCGGTCCGCCTGAGATGAATTTTGCGGCCCAAGGTCTTGTCTGTCGCGGTGTCCGTCGGCTGCGGGCTTTGGAGTGGGGATTCTTTTAACAATTGTTGGATGTCCGCCTCGGCAATCTCGGCTTGACCTGCTGCTTTGGCGATGACGTTAAACGCCTCCAGCGTGTGCCGGACCGGGACGGATCCCGTGTGGCCGTCGTGGAGGCCGGAATAGAGATCGATCGGCAGCTTGCCAACGTTCTGCAAATGAAACTTCGGCGAGCGGGCTTGATATTCTTGATCCACTTCAGGCGATGATCCCGGAGCGCCGCCGCAGCATTTCGCGACCATCTGGGCATACCCTAGCGGCTTGCCGGCTTTGACGTGGAACCGATACCACGCCGCCAGGTCGCTGATCCCCACCCATGCCGAGACGGCCGAGAACCGCTCCGGGTGATAGCCGGCCATCAGCATCGCCATGTGCCCGCCGCCGGACGTGCCCGCGAGATAGATCCGCGAACGGTCCACGTTGTATTTCCGAGAGGCAAAGTCAATCGCATCCAAAATGTCCTGCCGGGCGAGCCGCGATCCGCAGGCTTGGGGATGATCGTTTCGCCCGCGAAAGTTGGGATGCAAAAAGATCCACCCGCGATCCACGGCTTCTTTCAGCCAGGGCGAATTGTTCTGCCGAACGTCCCCGCTCCACGAATGCAAAAAGACCAACAGCGGCGTCGGCTGTTTCGCGGCCGAGGCGGGCGTCCAAATCTTCGCGGGTTGCGGCGTGTGATCCAGGCGGCTTTCAATCTCGATGTCCCGCAGCTTGGGCAGCGGCTCCGCGGCGTCGATCGAAAACCCGCCAAAAATCAGGCTCAATAGGCCCGACCTGAAGAGAATGCCTGAGCGTATTTTCATCGGGGAATCCTTCTGGGAGTGAACGGTAAGAAGCCGATCCCCATTATGACGAAGAAGCCGGCAAAACACAGCCCGCCGCCCGACGGCATGACGAACATCACGGCCTAAAAGAACGCCAGGCCGGTGTGTGCGTCGCGTCCTTGGATTCATTTCCAGCCGAGAGTGCGGCGGATGGCTTTGGCGCGCTCGCTATGCAGGTATTCATCGATCAAACTGCTGCCGCGGCTGCGGAGCGCTTTGAGAGGTGCGAACGACGGGAGTGGAGCGGAACGGGACGGGGCTGAGGTCCGCTGCGCGGGGACCTGCGGCCGGCGGGCGACGGGACCCTTTGACAAATCACCCGATGGCGAGCCCGACAGATGCCGGAGCAACTCCCATTGGCTTTGGAGGGTGTGGAATTGCTCGAGTTCCTCATCGCGGGAGACATTGGAGAGTTCCAGCGATCCTTGCCGCAACAAACCGAAGCCGGGACCTTGGGGAGGACCGACGATCGGAATGCCGGCGGCTTTGCCGGCGGCGAACACATGCCCGCCCTGCGGTTTGAGGGCCGAGGGATTGCGGAAGCGGGCCAGTTCGATCCGCCCGGCGTTGTAAACCATCAGTTCGCCCTCTTCGGCGGGTTTTAATGCCGTCACCCGGCCGTCTTCGCCGATCATCACCGAGACCGAATCCGCGGGCACCAAGACCGGGGCGCGAGCGGCCGAAGTTTGCCGCCCGAAGCCAGGCACAATTCGCCTTTGTCGCTAAACGACCATTGTCCGCAGCGGGTGTAGAACACGCCGGAGCCGACTTCGATCCGGAAGAAGCCCGGCCCGTCGATGGCGACGTCCAAAGGTTGGTTGGTTTTTTTGAGCGGGCCTTGCGACGCATCGATCGGCGTGCCGGACAGGACGACGCCCGAACCCATCGACGTTCCCGGGCCTGCGGCTTCGTCTTCCGACCGGCCGGCTTGAAGGGTTTGATAGGGCAACGCTTCGAGCACGACCCGCGAGCGTTTGAAGCCGATCGTGTTCGCGTTTGCGAGGTTGTTCAGAACCACGTCGCGGGCCTGTTCCACCGCCCTCAGCGAGGGCTCCAACCGGTTCGTGACGGAGTGGACCCCTGCCGCCAGATCGTCCTGCGGAAGCGGCGGGAGCGTTTGCCTTGCGGGATCCAAATTCGCCGGCGGTTCGGACCAATCCGGCAGGGGCGGGAACGTCTCATTGAGGGCCGGCGGCTGGGGGCCGGCGGTGATGTCTTTTCGCATCCGCAAAATATCGCGGACCATTTCCGGACTGAGGCCGCGAAGTTCTTCGCTCCAAACCCGCTGCTCTTCGGGCGGGGCCTGCGGGAGTTCCTGCGCGATGAGTTTCCGCAGCCAGTTCCCGGACTGGGGCCTGGTGAGCGGGGCGGCTTCGTGGGGCATCGGCAAGGGAGCGGGCTCGCTTTGGTAAGGCGGCTTGTCGGCCGTGGCGGGCTTTCCGTTCCGCCCGTCCGCTTGAGCCATCTCGATCGCCTGGGTGCGGTGTGGAAAGTATCGGAGCCTGGGTTCGGCCTGTTGGTGGCGCGGACCGAAATCATTCGGCACCAAACCTGGCGCCCAAACCTCTTGCTCGCCGCTGCTCGCGTTGGACGAAAGCTCGGCCGGCGGCCAACCGGGATTGGATGGGTTCGGCGGCTCGGTTCCGTAGGGACCTTCGGTTTCGGCGAGGCGTTGGAAATATTGATTCGCCCCCAGAATGCCACCCGCCGCGGCCAGGGCCAACAATCCCGCGCACATCAGGCGTTTCATTCGCATCTCGGCCTCCCTGCCAAACTCACCGAAGACTTGCCTTTCCATTGACGGACCCACGGCAGAGCGCACGTCCTTCCACGCGGAACCCTACCGCAAATCTCAACCCAAGGCAAGAGCGGACTTTACAGCGCACTTGCCGCACTGACGCATGGGCCTGCTGGCGTTCAACCTGGCGTCGATGCTGCGGATCGAGTTCCTACCGCTCAGATTTTCAAACACGTTCTGACCGGAATCGCCAAACCGTACTTGACGAACGGCCATCGTTCATCGCAAGATGTGGGTAGACCGCTGTGGCTTCTTTCACTCGGCGGGGAATCGCTCCGGCTCCGGTGAGTTTTTGCGATGAGGTGACCGATGTCGAATGCGGAATTAACCGATGCGGAACTTGTGGACCGCTGGCGGAACGGCGACGAAGCAGCGGCCACGATTCTTCACGAACGCTACTTGATGAGGCTCTTGAACCTCGTGGGCCGGCACCTGGCCGACCGCTTCAACTCCCGGCTCGATCCCGACGATGTGGTGCAGTCGGTGTTTCGCTCCATCTTTCGGCTCACCCGCGAAGGCCGATTCGAATTCGAAAGCGACGGGGACTTCTGGAAGCTGCTGCTTACAATGGCTCTTAACAAGGTGCGGAACACCGTCCGGCATCACCAGGCGGGCAAACGCGATCCGGCGCTCGAGTCGATTTCCACGAGCTCCGACGGCACGGAGAGTTACATCGTCAACCGCTTAAGCAGCCAGCCGACGCTCCAGGAAATCGTAAGCTTTACCGACCTGTTGGAACGCGTGCTCGTGCGGTTGGAGCCGGATCAGCAGCTCCTGATTCAATATCGGCTCGAAGGCTACACGCAAAAGGAGATCGCTGATAAACTCGGCGTGGACGACCGCACGGTCCGGCGGATGTTCGCCAATCTCCGCAACCGTGGCCAGGAACTCCTGGGCGACGGCCTCGCCGAAGCGTGACTTCTTGCAACGGTTCAATTGGGACAACCGGACGCCAGCGCGTTCATAATTGTCGCATGGATTAGCCGCAGGGTGGCACCGCCCGCAGGGGGGTCCGCCCCGGTTCGCTGGGACAACCCGCACATTCCGGCTGATAATCGGACAGTTTTTTGTCGAATGTTTTAGTTTTTTGTCGAACGTTTTTTAGCGGAAACACGGCTCGAAATGTGCTGGGGAATTTACCTCGGTCTCCCGGGAAGCAAGAGGGCTTCTGTTGAAACCTCGGATGCTGAAGACACGTTCGCTATTTGGCCCGTCTCCAATGCATGGATGCAACTCGCACTCGGTCACGACTATTCCTGCTGGATGTTGGGCGATGCACGACATTGCAGTTGCGGTCGCGTGCGGAAGGAATCAAAGGACGCCGAGGTTGTCGAAATTGACTTCCGGGCCGCGTCGCTCATCGCGAAAGCCGCCGACGGGGCGGGGCATGTTGTCTTTCTGGTGCACTATGCATCAGGCAATTTCAACGACGAAGAGATCGCGTTCGAGATCGGGACGGGCAGGAGTTCGGAACAGCTTCGGACAGCGCGGAGCGGGAAGATCCCCGTCGATTCTTATGTTTGGGTCGCGGGCCGCCGCTGACAAATCCCGCAACAAGGCCGACCACCCGCTCACTGAAAGGAGTTGATCGTGTCCGTTTCCGCATTGCATGACCGACAGAAATCGCTCGGGGCTGTTTTTACCGAAGACGTGGCGGACTCCATCCGCACGATTGAGTTCGGCCCCGAAGGCTATCCCGTGGTCCCTTGCTTCGAGCCGGTCGGTCCGCCCTGGGAGGCGATTCACTTCGGCGATCCGCGGAAAGAATTTCTCGCCGCCCAGTCGCGGGCCGTCGTGTTCGATTTGAGCCATCGCGGACATCTCGAGTTGACCGGGGCCGATCGGCAGAAGTTCCTCAACGGGTTTTGCACGGCCGCCGTGAAGGACCTCAAGCCCGGCGAAGGTCGGGAAGCCTTTGTGACGAACATCAGAGGCAAAGTCGCCGGGCATGTGTTCGTGTTCGCCGGGGCGGATTCGTTGTGGCTGGAAACGGCCGCCGACTCGGTGCAGCCGCTGATCGCCCATCTGTCGCGGTATGTGATTACGGAGGATGTGAATTTCGTCCCGCAAAGCGATGCGGTCGGCGAGTTCTATCTGCACGGTCCTCAGGCGGCGGAGACGCTTCAAGACCTCGGCGTCGATGTCTCCGACCTGCCGCTTTACGGTCACATCAACGCTCAAATCGGCGAGCACGAAGTCACAGTATGCCGCGTGGATTGGTTGGACGCCCCGGGCTATTTGCTGCGGATGGAGCGCGAACGTCTGCCCGGCGTTTGGGACCGGTTGCTGTCCGCGGACATTCGCCCGGCGGGGATTGCCGTGTTCCACGCCCTCAGAATCCAGGCCGGCTTTCCGCTGTACGGGATCGACATCACCGACGACAACCTCGCCCAGGAAGTCGCCCGCACAAAACAGGCCGTCAATTTTCAGAAAGGCTGTTACCTCGGCCAGGAGCCGATCGCGCGAATCGACGCGTTAGGCCATGTGAACCGCGAGCTCAGGCGGATTCACCTCGAAGCGGCCTTGGCCCCCGCACCGGGATCGATCGTGAAATCCCCGGACGGCAAGGAGATCGGCCACGTCACCTCATACGCCATGCGGCCCGACGACCATCTGCCGATCGCCTTGGCGTACCTCCGGCACGAATATCTCAAGCCCGAGACCGAGATTCTCGTGCACTGCGAAGAAGAAGACGTCCCCGCCAAGGTGTGTTGAATAGTCCTGCTCCCGCATCGGCCGCCGGCGACTCGTTTGCAATTGCCGCTCTCGCGAAGATACTGCAAGAAGACGGGATGCCAATTTCATCGCGGGAAGGGAGCGACTATGCAGCCGAAGTGGATTGTTGTGGGTTTGGGGGAAATCTTGTGGGATGTGTTTCCCGACGGGGCGCGGTTCGGCGGGGCGCCGGCGAACGTGGCGTGTCATGCCGCCCAGTTGGGAGCGGACGCCCGCATGGCGAGTGCCGTGGGCCGGGATGAACTGGGAGCCAAGGCCCTCGCCGCCCTTGGGGAAAAAGGCGTCGGCATCGATTGTGTTCTGGAGACGGATTATCCGACGGGAGTCGTGCGGGTCGAGTTGGACGCCGCGGGCAAGGCGACTTACGAGTTTGCCAGCGACACCGCGTGGGATCATCTGGAATGGCTCCCACCGTTGGCGATGCTTGCTGCCCAAACCGAGGCGGCGTGCTTCGGCACGCTGGGTCAGCGGAGCGAGCTCTCCCGGCAGACGATCCGGCGGTTCGTGCAAATGGCCCCCGAGACGGCTCTCAAGGTTTTCGACATCAACCTCCGCCCGCCGTTTTACACCGCGGACGTTATTTGGGAGTCCCTCAAGATCGCCAACGTGCTCAAGCTCAACGAAGACGAGCTGCCCCTCCTGGCGAAGCTTTGCCAATTGGCTGGGGACGGTGAAGTCGAACTGCTTCGCCAACTTGCTCTGAAGTTTGATCTCAAAGTGGTCGCCCTGACGCGCGGAGATCGCGGGGCGGTGCTGTGCCGGGGCGGCGAGACGAGCGAGTTTAAGGGCCGGCCCGTCCAGGTGGTGGATACAGTGGGCGCGGGGGACGCCTTCACTGCCGCTTTGCTTATGGGGCTGTTTGAGGATTGGGAACTCGACGCCATCAACGAGCGGGCCTGCCGGATCGCGGCTTACGTCTGCACCCAACCCGGAGCGACGCCGAGGATTCCTCAGGATTTGATAGAATTGGGATAACGGACTGTGCGGCCGCCGCGCCCTTCGCTGCGCTCAGCAACGCGCCACCGGTTCCCGATTTTTCTGGAACTTTTGGCGGGAGTTTGGCGTCTCACCGTTGGCGACGAGCGAACCCAAGGGGAATCTGATGCGGATGCATACCGGACGGATCTTTTTCATCGGCCAAGTCCTGCTGTTCGCCAGCGGCCTTGCCCGGGCGGAAGACGGGAAAGATCTCTTAGGCGATCCCTTGCCCCCAGAAGCCGTCGCCCGCATGGGGACGAATCGGGAAAAAGAAAACATCCCCCAGGGTTTTGCCCGGCCGGACAGTCTGCGGGGGGCGGCGGTCTCGGACGACGGGAAAATCCTCGCGACCTACGGAGAGCCGGCCAATCCCAAGGAGAGCCGGCTGATTCAGATTTGGGACGCCCAGAGCGGAAAGCCGCTTCGGAGCCTCGAAGGACACGAATGGCCGATCCGCGCGATCGCGATCTCCCCCGACGGCAAAACGCTCGTCAGCAGCAGTTTCGATGTCGGAGAAGGCGCGGGAATCACGCGGGTTTGGGACCTCGCCACGGGGAATTCCCGGCACGTCATTCCCGGCGGCGGCGATTTTGTGCGGTTTGCCGATGGGGGCAGCACCTTCTGGCTCGTGGATCGCGACAAGCTTTTGGTTTACGGCACCGACAGCGGCCAGGAGGTCCGCCGATTTCTGGGGCCGAATATTCCCTTGGACATTTCGCAAGACGGCCGCCGGGCTTTGGGCATCTCTTACGAACGGGACACGCTGCTAAGGCTGTACGACGTCAACACCGACCGCGAACTCCTCAAGCTCGAAGGCTGCGACGGCGCACCGCGGCTGGCGAGATTCTCCCCGGACGGCCGGACGATTGCAGCCCTCGACCACGGGGCGACGATCAAGATTTGGGAAGTCCTCACCGGCCGGTTGGTGCACGAACTGGCCGGACACAAAGGCCGAGTGTTCGCGATCGCATTCTCTCCGGACGGACGGTTCCTCGCCAGCGGCGGCATCGATAAGACCATCCGCACCTGGGAACTCGCCACCGGAAAAGAAGTCCATCGGCACGCGGCGCATCAGGGCGTTGTCACGGTGCTCAGCTTCGCAGAGCAATCGCCCCGGCTCGTCTCCGGCAGCACCGACCGCACCGCGCTTCTCTGGAACACGACCGGTTCCCTCGTGTCCCAGTTGGAACGGCCCAAGCTCGACGACGATTCGCTCAACAACTTCTGGGGCGATTTGTCGTCCGCCGCTCCGTCACAGGCTTACCGGGCGATGGGCATCTTCGCCGCCGAGGAGGAGCAGAGCTTTCCGTTTCTCCAGCGGCGGATGGAAGGCCTGTTGATCCCGTCCAAAAACAACCGCATTGACAAGCTGCTCAAGGATCTGGACGATGACGATTCCATTGTGCGCCAGCGGGCGACGCGGGAACTGCGCAAACTTCAGGCAAGCCGCCCAGCCGCTGCTCCTCAAGGTCATGAAAGAGACCAAGTCGGCGGAGGTTCGGGCCCGGCTGCGGTATGTTCTCAACGGCTCGGACAACGTCTCGCGGTTTTCCTCGGCGGACATCCTCCGCATGCACCGCCTGATCCAACTCGCCGAAGATGCGAACACGCCCGCCGCCCGTTCGATTCTGCAATTGCTCGCCGCCGAATGCCCTCTGGAACCGATCGTCAAAGAGTCCCGCCGCGTGTTGGCGAAGCTGCAATCGGCGCCGCGGTGATCCATAGGTGTTTCAGAAAAATCGTGTGTCACCGGCTTGGCCCACCGCAGTGGACGGAGCCAGTGGCACTCCAGGCCATCAGGGCAGCCCTTTGACCCGCCTGAGCCCCCATTCCGTGACCAACAGCCCCAAAGCACACAGAAACACCGGCCACGTGTGCCAGATGGGGTTGATTCGCTGCTGCGTCACGGGCACTTTGCGGTTGGGCAGGCTGGCGACGAAATCTTCCAGATCATCCGGTTCGATCACTTCGCCTCCCGTTTCGCGGGCCAGGCGTTCCAAAAGTTCCCGGTTGGGTTTTAAGGTGCGGAACTCTTCGGTCGCGGGCTCGGCGACCCAGCCGGCTTCGCGCTGGCCGACCTCGCTCGCATCGGCCGCGGTCGCGGTGATCTTCGCGCGATAGACGCCGGGCGATCTCGGCACGTAAGTCACGAGGTATTCCCCCGTGGTCTCGGTCGGCTCGGCGGTGAGGGTGATTTCCTTCCCCCCTGGGGCGGAAATCTTCACGATCACGTTCGCATTGTCGAGCGGCCGGTATTGCTCGTCGTGGACCTTGATCAAGAGTTCGACGGGTTGGCTCGGCTCGTCGAGTTTGCGTTGGACGGTCGCCTCGATCCGCTCGGGCACATCCGCCACCAGCCAGCGGAGCGTCTGCCGCCAGGATTTGAGGAGGTCCTCATTCTCTTTGGTCTTTCGCCGAAGATGCCAGCGCCAGAAATCGCCGATCAACAGCGCCGCGGATCGGCCATTGCCGAAGTGCTGGACGACCAAAGCGGGATGAAGCTGCCCGTCAGGCGATTGCACCTGCGAAAGGACCCTGGCCCCCGGCTTGATGGCCGCCACGCGGTTGACGGTTTGAAAACCGGGCATCTCCGCCAGCCGGCGTTTTTCTTCCGTCTCGGTCTGGCGGCTGCGAACCCAAGGTTCGAGCCAGCCTTCGCGGGTGAGGACGAGCTTGTAATCGTCCGCGGGCGGTTCGCCGAGCTGGCTGTCGGCATAAACCGGCAAAAGCTCGCCGATGGGCGTGCGGGCGAAGCCGCCTTTGTGGAACGATTCCTGCCCGCCAAGCATCAAAAACCCGCCGCCGCGCTGGCTGACGAACTGCTGGATCAGCGATTTCTGGTCCTGCGTGAAGAAGTCGGCTTCGACATCGTCGAGGATCAACGCGTGATAGCGGAACATGTCCTCGGCCGCTTTGGGGAAGCCGTCCCGCAGCTCTTCCTCGTCCTTCGTGCCCAGGCGGATCAGCACGGGCTCATCGTATTGCTCGGCCTCTTCGGCGTCCGCTCCGAAGCCTCGAAACAGCGGGTTCGCATCGTCGTCGCGCTTGCGGAACGTGAACTTCGGCTCGCGCTTGGCGATCCGCACGAGGCCCACGAGGTCCACTTCGTTGTCATCGGTGATCGCCCGCCTCAAGAATTTGAACTCCCAGTTCGGCCGGCCGGTCACATACAACACGCGATAAGGCCCGCCCGCGCGATCGACCATCACGTAGCGGTCGTTGTTGGCGAGCGTGGCTTCTTCGGAGGTTTCGGGCTTTTTGAACTGCTCGCCCTGACCCTGCGCAAAGGCCCGCAGCTTGTAAAAGTGGATGCCCCGCGAATTGGCCTTCGCCTGGAACTGGAGGGCAAACGGATGATCGTCCGCCACTTCGCGGACCTTTTGCTCTTCGAGCATCTCGTCTTTCTCGTCGAGCAATTGGACCACGATGGTCTGGCCTTCGTATCCGTGGGAAACGATCTCGGCGGAGATGCTCACCGGGGCGGCTTCGAAGTTTGTCTGCCGGGCCGAGACCCGCGTGACGCTGATGTCTTTCTTCGTATCGTCCCGGCCTAAGACGACGGGATAAATCGGCGGCAGCTTCGCACCAAAGGGAAACGCCTCGCTCACATCGGTCGCATTGCCGTCGGTGAAGAGCAGAATCCCCGCATTCGCCCGCCCTTCATACCGGCGGGTGACGACGGCGAGCGAGTTAAAAAGCGAGGAGCTTTCGCCGGCGCCGGTCAGGCCGGAAAAATCGGGAACGGCTTGGACCCGCCGATCGAACACATACCGGCGGGCGTCGAAATCCTGGCTCAGCCGGACCTGCCAGGGGGCATTGCGGTCCAGGAGATCTTTCAGCTTTTCGCTTCGGAATTTGTCTTCGCCCGGATCGCGGATGCCCAGACTTTGGCTGTCGTCGGCCATGACGAGGAACAAATTCGCCCCCGGCTCCGGCCGGGTTTCGCTCCGCATGGGTTCCAGGAGAATCAGCACCAAGACCACAACCGCCAGGATCTTGATCGCCGCCCCGAAAACTCCCACGGAGGTCGACACGCGGGAACGCGTCCACGACCAGACGATCAGCCCCGTCAGCACCGCGCCCAGAATCAATCCGGGCCACGCCCATTCCGGGGCGGCCCAGTTGTTGGGCCACAGAGACCTCAATGCGTCGCTCACTTGCCGGCCCCCAATCGTTCGTAGTATTTTTGCACGCGGGCTTCATACTTCGGCGGCACCGGATCGCGGTCGATCGGCACCAAAGCATCTTTCGATGTCCGCCTTAAGAGTTCCGAGGCGACTTTGTTTTGGAGTTCCATCAAAGGCTCCGAAACCATATCGCGGACCAGGTCCCAGTTGGGCGGCTTGGAGTGCCGTTTGACATCCTTGCGAATCGCCTTCGCCCGGTCGCGGATCCGCGAAGCCTCGGCCCGGAGCTTCGGATCGGACAGCATCTCTTCCACGTCCCGCAAGCGGTCGGACCATTCCAGAAAATCATCGCCCGCAAGCGGAGCGGCACGCCGAGTTTCCCGGCTGTCGAGGAATTGATCGAGTCCGCCGCCGGGACCGAGATTGCGATCATCCCCGCCCCGCTGCTGCCGCTGCCCCGGTTGGCGTTGGCCGTTCGGCTGTTGTTGCTGACCTGGTTGACGTTGGCCGTTCGGTTGTTGCCGTTCGTTGTTGGCCGGGCTGTTGTTGCTGACCCGGTTGACGTTGGCCGTTCGGTTGTTGGCCGGGCTGTTGTTGCTGACCTGGTTGACGTTGGCCGTTCGGTTGTTGGCCGGGCTGTTGTTGCTGACCCGGTTGACGTTGGCCGTTCGGTTGTTGGCCGGGCTGTTGTTGCTGACCCGGTTGACGTTGGCCGTTCGGTTGTTGGCCGGGCTGTTGTTGCTGACCCGGCTGACGTTGGCCGTTCGGTTGTTGCCCGTTCGGTTGCTGGCCGGGCTGTTGTTGCTGACCTGGTTGACGTTGGCCGTTCGGTTGCTGGCCGGGCTGTTGTTGCTGACCTGGTTGACGTTGACCGTTCGGTTGTTGGCCAGGCTGTTGTTGGCCGTTGGCTGTGGTTGCTGACCCGGCTGACGTTGACCGTTCGGTTGTTGTTGACCGTTCGGTTGTTGTTGACCCGGTTGCTGTTGGCCGTTGGGCTGCTGTTGGCCGGGCTGTCTTTGGCCGTTCGGTTGTTGCTGACCCGGTTGCTGTTGGCCGTTGGGTTGTTGCTGACCCGGTTGCTGTTGTTCGCCGTTGGGTTGATTGCGGGCGATTTCCTCGCCGAGTTCGCGGTTCAGCCGCTGTAATTCTTCCTGAGCCCGGCGGAGGGTTTCGGTTTCATCGCCCAGGACGCTCTCGGCGGCCTTGTCCACGCCTTGGCGAAGCTGGGTGATGCCTTCGCTCGCCTGGCGTTCTTGAGTCTTCGCATCGTCAATCAGACCGCGATTCAAGGACCGCTGGGTGTTTTCGAGAGCTTGCTGCGGGTCCTGCCGGCGGGTGTTTCGGATCGTGTCGTAAAGCTGCTCGGCCAACAGCGGCTCGGCTTGTTCCGCCTCCTCGACGGTCTGCCGCATGCGGTCGAGCAGATTGTCCACTCGCCCGCGCTGATCCTGGATTTGCTCCGCCACGTCTTTTTGCGGATCCTTCTCGCGGAGCGAAGGCGCTTCTTTCGGCCGGTCGGATTCTTTTAATTGCTCCGCGAGTTCTTGTTCTTTCTGCTCGAGTTCGCGGGCTTGCTTTTGCATCTGCCGCATTTCCTCGGTGAACTGCCCCGAAGTCCGGCGTTGAAATTCGTTTTGCAGTTCGCGAAATTCGCGTTCCGCCCGCGTGCCTTCCGCGGCCGCGCGCGAGACCTGCCCTTCCTTCAGAGCCTGGGACGATTGCCGGGCGCTCTCGCGGGCTTGTTGCAGCTGCTGCCTTTGGTCGGCCATCCGCTCCTGGTTTTCGGGCTGCTCCATCCGCTGTTGGAGTTCCTCCGTGTCCCGCAGGATTTGCTGCTGCTCCTCCTGGAGCCGTTTCAAGCGGCGTTCGATTTCCTCGCGCTCGGCTTGGGACTTGGCTTCTTCCAAGGCGGATTGAAGCTCCTTGATCCGCTCATTCAAGTCGTTTTGCCGCTGCGACAATTCCCGCAATCGGTTCAGCACCTGGCGGTCTTCGCGCTGCTCTTGTTGTTGGGCGGACTGCTGGTCCTGAGCTTGGGCTTGTGCTCTGTTTCGTAGCGGTTCTCATCTTCGCGAAGTTGGAGTTGTTGAAGCTGCTGTTGGGCGCGGCTGTTCGCACTTTGCCGGGGCTCTGGCTTTGGCTCTGGCTCTGTTGTTGCTGGCGCTGGTTCGAGCGGACGACTTCGTGTTCCCGGGCCCTGAGTTTGAGCAGGGATTGATAAGCCGACTGCTCCGCTCCGAGCGCGGGCTGAAGCGCCTTGATCTCCGGCCCTTCGACGGCTTTTTGCAACGTGACGATCGCTTCCTGCATGTGCTGCCGGACTTGATCGACGTGGGCGAGCGATTCTTCATCCTGCAATTTCTCCTCGAGCGCCGTCGTCTGCTCCAAGGCGGACAACTGCGATTCCAACAGGAGCTGCACATCTTCCTTGAATTTGTCCGTTGGCTCGTCGCGGGTTTCGCGGCGGATGACTTTCCAGGTGCCGTTGATGATCTGCTTTTGCAGTTCCGCGAGCCGTTCGGCCTCCTGGGCGTTCTGGCTGCCTTGCTGCCCTTGTTGTTGTTGCTGTTGGCGTTGCTGCCGCATTTGCTCTTCGGTCGGCTGCTGGCCTTGGCGGAAGATTTCCTCGAAATGCCGGACTTCCGCGAAATACATGTCGCTCGAAGTGCGGCGGACTTCGCCGTCGGGGCCGATGTCCTCCGCCCAGAAGAAATAGGACACCAGCTCGTCGGGCTTCGCGCTCATCGCCTCGAACGACAAGAGGTGCTCAAGAGACACGCGCTCCTTGGCGGGCTGGTTCTGGCCGAGGACCACATCCTGAATCGGCTGGCCCGCGGTTGAGAAGGAAAGCCCCGTGCGGGCGAGGCCGTAATCGTCCCACGCCGTGGCTTTTACGTCCAACTCTTCCACCGGCGACACCTGCACGTCGCGCGACGGAAACGCCAGCTTCAAATCCGGCGGGCGGTTGGGCAGGGCGTTGATCACAAACTCCGGCGGATGCTGATTCGCCCGGCCGTCGGCATCTTTCAGATGGAGTTTTAAGCGGCGGGAACGGTCCACCGCGAAATGTGACCTGATACACGAGAGGCTCCGCGGCCTCGGCGGCGAGTTTGAGGTCCTGCCCGTTTTCCGCCTTCTCTTCCACCAGGCGGGCCTCGGCCACGGCTTTGTTCAGCCGGCACAGCAGCGTGACCTTCGTGCCTTCCACCACGGAAATCCGCCGGACATCCTGGATCAGTTTTTCTTCGAGATTCGTATAGCTCGGATATTCCAAGCGGGCGTCGGCTTGCTTCAAGCGCGGGTACTCAAACACGGTGACTTGAAACGTGTCGGACTTTTGCTCGGCGAATTCGACGTGATAGGTCAAAGGCTCTTCGACGGCGACAATCCGGCCGCCGAACACGGGGTCGCGAAGGCTCTTGGACATCGCCAACTGCCGATCTTCGCCGCTTTTCGTTTGATAGACCAGCGTGGCATTGGGCGGCAAGGTCCCCGTGAAGCGGGCCATCACCAACAAGCTTGTGCCGCGCTCGACTTCCGTGGTGCCGGGCTCGACAGTGATGGAATACTTGGGGTTTTCGATGACTTTGACATCATTGAAGGCCAGACCGTCCGGCGTCGTCGCCATGGACGATTTCGCGGCAAACAACCCAACAATCACAGCCCCGAATGCGAGAAGTCCCAGCCCATTCATCAGCCGGGCGGTGAGCAATCGCGACCGGGGCATCACCTTGTCCCAGCGTTTTTGATAGGAGTGGAGATAGGCCTTGCGGAGGACTTCCTGCTGGAGGTAGGTGTAGCTGCCGCCCTGACCCGGTTTGAGTTCGAGGGCCGTGATCAGGCTCGCGCCCAGGTCGGGATATTCCGCTTCGATCCGCCGGGCCAGCCGGGAATAGTTCTTCGCGAAACGCCAAACGGTCAAAGGCGGACATCACGGCGACGGCCACGGCTCCGAGCAATAGCCCCCAAGCCAGCGTGCGGGGCTGCCAGGCTTCGGCGGGTTTCCACAACAACAGTCCCCCCGCCACCGCCGCCGAAAACCAGACCGCGGCGAGCGCAAGCGCCATCCAAAACTGGCGGACGCGGGCGGCCACGGGGTCGAGACACTTGGCCAATTGCCGATCGATCATGCCGGTTCTCCACTTCCAGAGATTTCGGGAGACTTCGCGGCCCGCCGACCGGCGAGCCAGGTTTCCGCCCCCACCACAACCAGGGCGAAGGCGACGAGCCATTTCCACATCTTCTGTTTGCTTTCCAATTCGCGGTCGCGAAGCTGGCGGAGGCGTTCGTATTCTTCGCTGCGAGTCGCCTGCGTCCCCAGGCGGACGCCCCGCTGTTCGAGATTTTCCACTTCCATCGGCTGGGTTTCGCTTTCGCTTTGGGGCAAATTGACCGCGAAGGTCCGCTCGGTGCCATTGGTTTTCAGCCGATAGATGCCGGGTTCGATTGTGCCGGTAAAGGACGCGGCATCGCTCGGTACGAGAAACTCCCCGCCGTCCGGCCGCAGGACGACCCGACGGTCGCCGGAGGAAGCGCTCGGCAGCGGCACGGTCTCCCCCACGAGATACGAAGTCGCTTTGAGCCGCCGGGGCGTGCATTCTTCGAGCAGCCCTTCCACCAACGGCAGGAACTTGTTGGACAGCGCGAGTTGGCTTTCCGCCGGCTGCCAGCCGCTGGCGAAGCACATAGACTTTGCCCTTGGCCTAGGGGCTGTTCCCAGAGTGCCGGCTTGCCGTTGTCGAAGCGGGCGACGACGTTCGCCTTGGTGTCTTCGGGTAGCGAGACCGAGCGGTGTTTCCAAAACCGGATGCCGGTGAAATCGTTGTAGCGGGGGCTCGCGAACGGCACGAATAGCGGATGCGTGAAATCAATCTGCCCCAGCATGCGGTACTCGCTCGCGGAGGCGGTCTGGATCGGATCGAGCTTCGCCCCGGAGAGCAAATCGCCGAGCGACGCGAGCTGCTTTTCATCGGCCAACATCACCAACACACGCCCGCCGGCTTCGACGTAACCGTCCAAAGCCGTTTGTTCCGCTTCCGACACCGGCCGGGCAATCACCACGAGATGCGGAAGCTCATCGGCCAGGAGGGGCATGGTTTTGTCGGCCGGGAACTGCGAGACGACGACCTTCCGCTCCTCGGTTTCCACCAGAACCTGATCGAGATAAAACAGCAAACCCTCCGCATCGGCGGGATCCTCATCGCCCAGGTACGCCAGCCGGAATTCCTCCTGCCGGACCGGCACGACGAAATATTGATTGTCAAATTCCGCCCCATCACCCGTGAGCACCAACCGGTCCGCGGCGAGATCCACTTCGCTCCGCGGCACCGGCAACACGCGGCTCTGGCCGGGCGGCACGTAGAAAGTCACGGCTTCGTCGCCCGGGCGGTTCTTCTGGCCGACCCAACTCACCAGAAACTGATAGACCGCAGACTCGGCCCCATTCGTCACGCGGACCCGCGGCTCGGCTTCGGCGGATTCCTCTTCGGTCCCGGCCAAGAGTTGCAGCGACGCATTGGAAACATCCTTTGGCGCGACCTTTTGGATTTCCACCCGCACATCTTTCGGCCATTCGTAGATCTGAAGCGCCTTCAAATCCGCCCCGCGCTGCATGTCGCTGATGACGATGATCTGCAGGGCATCGTCGGACTCTTCGCGGTCGATCGTTTCATCCAAAATCTCCGCCGCCCGGATGAGAGCCGTGCCTATGTCGGTCTGGTTCCAGGTCGGGGCGCGGTCTTTCAAGAGGCTCTGGATCAAGGCGGGCTTGTCGTTGGGGGCTTCTTTGTCGGGGTCGTTGAAATCCACCACCGTTTGGAGATCGCGGTCGAACGTGAACAGGGCCGCATCGTCGGCGGGTTCCAGGGATTTGAGCACCTCATCGACCTTGCGGACGGCCTGGTTCCAGGCGTTCCCCCGCCGCATGCTGGCGCTCGTATCGACCAAAATCGCCACCCGCCGCCCGCGGATGCCGTTCAAAGACAAATCCGCCGCCGCCCGCCAGAACGGCCGCGTAAACCCGAGCGCCAATAACACAATTACCAGGCCCCTGAGGATCAACAGCAGAATGTCATCCAGCCGGCTCCGCCTTGTGAGCCGCGGCGGCGTGGGCTGGAGGAACATCAGCGAACTGAATTCCTGCCGGCCTTTGGGCGTTTGGCGGATGAGGTGGAAGATCAACGGAAACACCACCGCCGCCGATCCCAGCATAAACAGGCCGAACAACCAATTCATCGGACACCTCCCGTGGCCGGGTTGCTGTTCCGCCGGGTCGTGCTGCCGGGGCCGCGCCGCATCCGCGCGCTGAGGAAATCGAACAGCACCATTTCCAGCGGCTGGTCGGTGGAAACCTGCGAGAACTCGATCCCCAGGTTGTTGCAGGTCCGCTTGATGATTCGCAGATGGCCGTGGAATTTTTCCAGATAGTTCTCCCGCGCGGTTTCGGGATCGATATAAAGTTGCCGGCCGGTTTCCACGTCGCGAAACATCGACGGGTCGGCAAAGGAGAACGTCAACTCCGCCGGGTCGAGCACGCGGATCAAGAGCACTTCATGCCCGCGCGAGCGGAGATAACCCAGGTTCTTTTCCAAAGTTTCCACCGGCGCGAGCAGGTCGGAAATCAAGATGATCAAGCCCCGCTTCGAAACCGCGGCGGCGATGCGCTCCAGCGGCGTTTCGAGGTTGGTGGACTTTCCGCCCACGGAACGTTCCAGGCCCAGCATCAGCCGGTGCAGATGGCCGGGCCGATACCGCGCGGGCAGGAATTCGGTGAGGGTTTCGTCGAAGGTCAACAAGCCGACTGCGTCCCGCTGCTGCGTGAGAAAATACGCCAAGGTCGCGGCCGCGGTTTTGGCGTACTCGGCCTTGTCGTAACCCAAGGTGCCGAAACTCATGGATCGGCTCAGATCGACCAGCAGCCAAGAGCGGAGGTTCGTCTCATCCTCAAACCGCTTGATGTAATAGCGGTCGCTGCGGGCGTACAGCCTCCAATCGAGATACCGCGGATCGTCGCCGGGCGTGTATTGGCGGTATTCCGAGAACTCGACGGAGAACCCGTGATACGGGCTTTTGTGGAGGCCGGTCAGAAAGCCCTCGACAACGACCCGGGCCCGGAACTCCAGGTTCTTGAGCCGCATGAGCGACGCGGGATCGATAAACGAAGCGGACGTCGTCTTGGTTTGCTGCTCGGATTGGGAATTGCTGACAGTGGCCATAAAACACATTGACTTGGGGTTAAGGCGAGCGGGGGGCGTCAGCCCGGGCGTCAGCCCCCTGGTCTCTCCGAGTTCTTCATCACTCCACAAAACCGGGAAGCTTACGCGGGCACCGACCGCAGGTTGGTCCGCTCGCCTTTTTTTGAAATGCGAGATTTGCTTCGACAATCACGCGCGGCCAGGAACTTTTACTGTTTCCAAAAGACGACCGATGACCGTTTCCACCGAGACGCCCTCGGCCTCGGCACGGTAACTGATCAAGATGCGATGCCGAAATGTCGCAGGCGCCAGAGCCCGGATGTCCTCAACCGAAACGTTGGGCCGCCCTTCAAACAGCGCCCGGGCTTTGGCACCCAGGATTAGCGATTGGGCCGCCCGCAAACCGGCCCCCCAACTCACCCACTGGTTTACGAAATCGGGCGTATTCTCCCGGCCCGGCCGGCTGGCATCGGCCAACCGCACCGCATACCGCACCAAATCCTCGGCCACCGGCACCCGGCGGACCACATCGTGAAACCGCTCGACATCTTCCCCGCTGAAGAGCGGCTGGATGTCTTCCGGCTTTTTGGAAGTCGTCTGCGCGACCACGGCCACCTCGTCGTCTTCGGGCAGATAGTCGATGCGGACGTTGAACATAAACCGATCCAGCTGCGCTTCCGGGAGCGGATAGGTGCCTTCCATTTCGATCGGGTTTTGCGTGGCGAGCACGAAGAAGGGTTCCTCCAAAGGATACCTGACCCCCGCCGCGGTGACTTGATGTTCCTGCATCGCTTCCAAAAGCGCTGCCTGGGTTTTGGGCGGCGTGCGGTTGATCTCGTCCGCGAGGATCACGTTCGCAAAAATCGGCCCCTTGACGAACTGCATCTTGCGATGCCCGTCGCCGGTCTCTTCGAGAATTTCGGTGCCCGTGATGTCGGCGGGCATCAGGTCGGGGGTGAACTGGATCCGCTGGAACTTCAAGTGGAAAATCTGAGCCACCGACCGCACCAAGAGCGTTTTCGCAAGGCCCGGGGCCCCGGTGATCAGGCAATGCCCGCCCGAAAACAGGCACAGCAGCAATTGCTCGGCCACGTCTCTTTGGCCGATGATCACCTTGGACAGCTCCGCAAAAATCTGGTCCCGGCACCCGCGAATCTGCTCCACGGTTTGTTGTTCGGTTTCAAAAGATTCCACAGCGCTCACGAGGGGGGGCTCCATTTCGTGTTAGAGACTTTCGTAGCGGCGGCTTCCAACCGCCGATTCAATCCACGGCGGCAAGATGCCGCCGCTGCGTTGGTTGCGAATTCGCCGCGTCGGAACTTTGAAATTCCTCTTTTCCAATAAACCCTTTGGAAGGGCGTTGGTTACGTTTTCTTTCAATGCGTCATCGCGTAGGTCACGATGTTGATGCCCAGCGGGTAGGCCCATTTTTCGGAATACTCTTTGAAATACCCCGAGTCCAAACCTTCCCGCTCCCAGCCGTCGCCCAGGTCGGTGTTGTGGCAGATGATGGCCATCATGCGGCCGTTGTCATCGAAGATCGCCCGGTAATGCGGCTCCTGGGCGTCCCAGCGCTCCGTGCGCTGGCCGCTCCAATAGTGGTTGATGCTCGGAATCTGAGGCTTCTCTTTGAGGTCGTACACGCAGTGGAAAATCTCATGCTCCAAGGGCAATTCCACGAGGTTGCGGTCGGGGAACACGCGTTTGATGTTCTGATAGAACCCGAACCACTCGTCTTCGCCCCAGAAGTCGTCCACCATCAGAAATCCGCCGTTCTCCAGGTATTTTCGCAGGCCCAGCACCTCGGCTTCTTCGAGGGCCATGTCGCCGGGCTCGATGATGTAGATGAACGGGTAATCGAGTAATTCGGGATCGGTCAGTTTCAGGATTTTGCCGTTGGGATCGACCTTGAGCGACGTGAGTTCCTGGAGGCGATACGAAAAATTCAGGTCGCTGTCGGGATAGTCCGTCTGCCATTTGTTCCAGCGGTACGAGGAATATTCGACGCGCACGAAGGTAAACACATCGTGCTTAAACTCCTGGTCCTTGTCCCAAGTCGGAACGCCGCCCCGGTCGCGGTTGGGATCTTCGGGGCGCAGCATGTCGTTCCGCGACCGCCGGCTATAACCCCGCCCGCCCCGGCGGTATTGAGCCACGCCGATGGAGGCCAAAACCGAGATCAGCACCAACAAAAGGACGAGTTTTCGGGTCACGGTTGTTTCTCCGCAATCGCGGGGGAATGGGATGTCTTCTCTGCCTGGTGTTCCGCTTGGGCGATCTGCAGAAGCAAACGATGTGCCGCCCGATACCTGGGGGCTTCTTCGAGGGCTTTGACCACTTGCCGGCGGGCTTCGGCGAGTTGGTCCGTGCGTTTGAGCAACCGGGCCGTGCGAAAATGAAGGCCCGCCGGGTCGATCGGTTCCATTTCCGCAAGCGCAAGCAAACTGGCGATCGCCTGGGAATCGTTGCCTGTTTTTTCAGCGGCTGCGGACAAATACCGGTGCGGCGGTTTGATGAGCGGATTGACCGCGAGCGCCTTCTGCGAGTAAGCGACGACGCCGGGCCAATCCTGGTTCGCTTCGCAAATCTCCGCGAGCCGAAGGTACACATCCACCACGTCATCTTCCAAGTCGGCGACCTGGGAAAGCGCGGCTCGTTCTTGTTCCGTCTCGCCGAGTTCGCGGTGAATCCTCCCCAACAAATTCAGCGCGCTGTCCGAGCCGATGTACTGCGGATAAAGCGCATGGAGTTCTGTGAGAACTTTTTTGGCTTCGTCCCATTTCTTGGCGGCAATCAGCTTCTTGGCGTACTTTTGCAGGGCCGGGAAGTTGTTGGGATGCTCCTTGAGGTAGGCTTTGATCTCGGCTTCATCGGCGGAGCGAGGCAGTTCGGGATCGGTGAAATCCGCACCCTTGGCGAGGCTCTCCGCCCGCGACTTGGCATAGGCTTCAAAGTCTTTATCCAAAGCTTCCAAGGAACCCGTGGAACGGTCCAGGCAATCGTTGATCGTCAGGCCCCGCCCCAAATCGGCGAGGATTTGATTGAGCGTCTCCCGCCCGAATTTCTCGATCAGATACTCCACGACCAGCGCGGATTCGTAATACGCAAACTGCAAATGCAGCGAGGATTTGGGATGCAAAAACGCGCCGCTCAATCCGCTCACCGGCGTGAGTTCGCCCTCCAGAATCATCTTGCGGAAATTGAGCGTCAGCGGCTGTCCCCAGGTGGGGTCGGCCTGGCGTTCTTCGTAAACTGAAATGCCTTCGCTCAACCAGCGGGGCATGCGGTTATGGGTTTTGGTCAAAGTGACCACGTGGCAGAACTCATGCCATAAGACCGATTCCCAATTGGAAGGCGAAGATCCCTGGGCCGCGGGACTGTTCATGGTTACGACCTGCCCGAAGCACACGCCCAAAAATCCCGCCCCGCCGGGCATGCCGAAGGTGCGGATGGCGAAATCCTGCTGGCGGGGGTAGATGTCGACGTAGATGGGCTCTTTGAGTTTCGTGTCGTATTTTTGAGAGAGTTTTTCCTTGGCGTCCTTGAGCAACTCCAGCACCCGCTGGCCGTAGATTTTCGCTTCGACCGAGTCCATCCGCACCACGAAGCCGTGGTCGATGAGGATCGTGAATTTGTTCAAGCGATCTCTGAGCGTCGCCAGGTTGTGGGCCATGACGTTATAAGGGTCCGCCTCGAAGACTTCCTCGGCGAGTTTCCAGCCCTCGGCTTCTTTGCCCAGCCGGAGCAAATCCTGCCCCAACTGCATCTTGGCGGGGAGGTAGGTCGCATCGAACGCCAAGGCCCGCCGCTGATAGACTTCGCCCTCGGCGAAGCGGTATTTCTGCGAAAGCTTCTTGCCGATGAGGTGATCCACTTTCGGATTGGCTTTCCAGGTCGAAAGCGCTTTGGCCCGCGCTTCCACCTCGGCTTTCGGCTCGTGCTGCAAATGCGCGAGCACGGCCTTGTATGCCCACGCCGACGGCTCGCGCGGATTGACCTTGAGAATCGATTCGAGCGAAGTCTCCGCCATCTCGTAGCGCTCGGCGTCGATGTGGTCATCCACCAGATACAAGAGGCTGGGCACGTGCCGGGGATTGATCTCGAGCGATTTTTGAAGCGCCGCGTCGGCTTTTTCCGATTCGCCGGACGCAAACGCCTCCGCCAGCGAGAAATAGGTGTCGGGGTTCTTCTCGTCGAGCTTGAGGGCGTTTTGAAACGACGCCGCGGCCAGGGCGTAATCTTGTTTTTGGAGGGCCAACTCGCCCGCCGCGATGTGCCCGTCCGGCAACGTGGGATGTGATGCTTGGACCTTCTTATAGATATTGACCAAAACCTGCTTGGCGTCTTCGCCCTGCTCTAGAAAGAATTTGCCGATGACGATCGTGTCGAGCGCATCGCGGTAGAGGAAGGGAGACGTTTCGATCCGCTGGCCGATTTCTTTGAGCGTCTTTTCCGCGGCATCGAGTCGCCGCTAAAGCGGTGCACGTCCCGGCCGAGCCAGCGGAGGCGGATGCTGTTGGGAAATCGCTTAAGCGCTTCATCCAACGATTTGAGGGCGTCCGCATACTGCCCCTGCGCCATTTGGGAGCGAATCCGCAGTTCCCGCCAGGTTTCCGAGAAATCCCCGTCCTCGATCGCTTTTCCGGTGAGAGCGACGCACTCGGCGAATTTGCCGGTGCGGAACAATTCCTCGGCCTCTTCGATGTCTGCAGCGAATGTTGGGCCGGCAAAAAGAAAAAGACACACCAAGCCCGCCACGAGGCGGACTGCGAGACCTGCCGGTGTTCCGGGGTGGGAATGGGGAGTGTGGGCGCGGTTAATGTTTGATGAGGCGAACGGATTATTGAGTAATGGCGACCGCGCCGGTTGTCTCCGAAAACGGACCGGACAGTTGTTTGGCATACGCAAGCACAATCCTTCCCATGTTGGAATGAGTGCCTCCTGATGAATAAGCTAAATCAAATCCTTCCGCCAACGCAAGGGCTGCGAGCATTCTAAAAGCTGGAGGAGATTCCTTTTCGTCCTGTCAGAGATTTCCTCAGTTGCCCAAAGCTCAATCTCGCGTGATGGTGGCCGCAGCGGGCCGGGTCGACTAAAATCCCGTGAGTTAACGAGAACAAAGGACGGAAGATTCCTTTATCCGGCCGCTTCCCCGCCTCACCAAAAACCTGAAACTTGCAACCTGAAACGGAAACCCATGTCCGTTACCACCGCATCTCCCATCGAACACATCGCCGAGAAGATCCACGCCCGCGAGCGGATCAGCCTGGATGAAGGCCTGTATTTGCACGACCACGCGGACATTTTGACGCTCGGCCGGTTGGCGAACGTGGTCCGCGAGCAAAAGAACGGCAACAACGCCTATTACAACACCAACATCCACTTAAACCCCACAAACGTCTGCGTGTATCGGTGCACGTTTTTGCGCATTCCGGGCGGACCTGCGTTCGGAAAAAGCCTACACCTTCGACGACGAGATGATCCGGGCCCGCGTGGAGGAAGCCCGCGCGAAGGGGGCGACGGAAATTCATGTCGTGGGGGGACTGCATCATCTGAAGACGTTCGATTGGTACGTCAACGTGATCCGCATGATCCGCGAGACCTGGCCGGAGCTGCACATCAAAGCCTGGACGCCGGTGGAGATCGGCTGGTTCAGCTACATGACGAAAAAACCGATCCGCTGGGTCCTGGAACAGATGATCGAAGCCGGCTTGGGCAGCATGCCCGGCGGCGGGGCTGAGATTTTCGATCCCGAAGTCCGCGAGAAAATCTGCGAGCACAAAGCCGACGCCGAGTTATGGTTTGATGTCCACCGCACCGCTCACGAAATGGGCCTTCGCACGAACGCGACGATGCTTTACGGGCACATCGAGAACGGCCGGCATCGCCTGGACCATCTCGGCCGCTTGCGGGACCTCCAGGATGAGACCGGCGGGTTTCAGACGTTTATCCCGCTCGCGTTTCACCCCGAGAACACCGGGATGGCCGACATCCCCAAGGCCAGCGGCCTCACGGACCTGCGGATCATCGCCCTCTCGCGGATCATGCTCGACAACTTCGACCACATCAAAGCCTATTGGATCATGCTCGGCGAAAAGACCGCCCAGGTCGCGCTCAGCTTCGGGGCGGACGACATCGACGGCACCGTGGTGCATGAAATCATCTATCACGACGCCGGGGCCGAGACGCCGCAGGGTCTGACGGTCGAGCAACTCCACCGCCTGATCCGCGAAGCCGGCCGCGAACCGGTGGAACGGGATACGCTGTATCGGCACGTGATCCGCGACGGCATAAACTGGAAAATCGGCGACCCGATTCGCACTTCGTAAGAAGAGAAGGGACCACGAAAAACACGAACAACACGAAAAAAGGCAAAAGGAAGGAACACTAATTCTCACTAATCTTCACTAATTGGATTCATTCCGATTATTAGTGTTTATTAGTGAAGATTAGTGTTCCCGAAATCCTTATTGGGATACATTTCTTTTTGTGTCCTTCGTGTCTTCGTGGTTGAAAAAACATGTTTTGAGGAAACCTTTTATTCAGTTCTCAGAGAGCAGCTATGGCAGAGGCAATCAAAGTCAAGTCGTTGGATCATGTGACGATTGTGGTGAAGGATCTGGAAAAGAGCCGGCGGTTTTATGTGGACGGATTGGGCATGCAGCAGGTGCCTCGGCCGGGGTTTTCGTTCGACGGGCGGTGGTTCCAGGCGGGGGACACGCAGATTCATCTGATCCTGGAGCACGAGCAATCCGGCCCGGCGGGGATGACCGGCGAAATGGGCCGGTCCTCGCGGGCTCATCATTTTGCGTTTCAAGTGGCCGACGCCCACGCCGCGGAACAGCGATTGGAGGAATTGGGCTACGAGTTCGTCTCCCGCACGAAAGCCCGCCCGGACGGAGCGGCCCAGGTGTTCGTGTTCGATCCCGACGGCCACATCGTCGAACTCTGCTCGCCCCCCACGTCCGCCTGATTTTTTCGAGAAACGAGTTCGGTTTCGGATGGCAAGTCCCTGAGCGAAGGGCGTGGCAATCGCAAGGACCACGCCCTTCGTACCTCAGGGCGTGCCACCCAAACCGCTCGTCGTGTTTTCTTTCCGAGATTGGCTGTGTTGTTTGATGAGTGAGATTTCTCCTGCGGATGTCATCGTGCGGCCGGCCGAGTCGCGGGATTTGAATGCGCTGGATGCGTTTATTCAACCGTTCGTGGGAGCCGGGCAGCTCTTGCCACGGACGATCGACGAACTGGATGCCTTGCTCCCGCGCGGATTCGTGGCCGATCATGCGGGGGACATCGTGGGGTTCGCAGCCCTCGAGGTGTATTCCAAAAAGCTCGCCGAGGTCCGCAGCCTCGCCGTCGCGGAGGAGCTTCGCGGCAAGGGCGTGGGCAAAAAGCTCGTTGAATCCTGCGTAAAACTCGCCCACGATTTGAATGTGCTGGAAGTCATGGCGATCACCGCCAACGAAGACTTCTTTCGCTCCTGCGGGTTTGATTTTACGTTGCCCGGCCAGAAGAAAGCGCTGTTCATCCACACCCGCGACGAGTAGCCGTCCGGCACGTTTTTGTCGGCAAATCCCAAAACCGAAATGCCCCCGTGAACCTTCAGGGATTCACGGGGGCTTTGATTTTTGCGAAGGGAAACGGAAGCCTATCGCCGAGTTTGCCAGGCGGCTGCGGCGGAGGGGATTTGCGCCGCGGCGGAGGCGGCTTGCTCATAAGGCCGAGCGGCGACCGGCAGATAATTCATGCCTTGAACCTCGGCGTCGGTCGTCGCCCGTTGGGGGACCGGCGTCCAAGGCGTGCCGTTTTGAGCGGCGGGCGCACCGGCCGGCAGCGGAACCGGCGCGGGAGCCTCACACGACGGTGCCGCATAGGTCGGTGCGATGGGCGGCGGGTAGGCGGCCGTTTCCGCCGCCGGAGCAAACACCGGGGCGGCGCACGACGGGACCGGCGGACAAATCGGCGTCATCGGCTCGGCGAAGGTGTGGGTTTGCTGCACGTAGCGCACGGACTGCTGCGGAACGACCCGGCATTTCATCTCCGGCACCTGCACCTGGTACTGATAAGGCACATTGCGATACGCCGTGCGTTGTTGATAGGTGGTCTTGCAGACCTGCCGAGTGACCGGCTTGGGCACCCACACCATCTGGTAGCAGCCCTCATCCCGCGTCACGTTCTCGATGTGCGTCACGGGAACGGTTTGGCAATAGGCTTCCTGCCGAACCGCCGTCCGGCATTCGGTGCGGTAGGTCATGAAGTTCTCCTGCCGATACCGCGTTTCGACGACGGGATGCACCGTGGTGCAGGTCTTCACGCAGCTTTGCGCGACAGGAGGCCCGACGGTTTGCGTGGGTGGCGGAACCGGACAGACCGGCGCACAGACCGCGGGCGGAGCCGCCACGGCCAACGGTTGGGCACAGCCGCAGTCATACCGCCGGCAGCGGTGGCAGAAGATGTGCTTTAAGCACCCAAGGGTTTGGCCCTCCGCGATCTCATGAACGCTGCACGTGATGGCGGCAAAGATCAAAAAGCTACGCAGCACAAGCGACATGCGAAATCTCCTCCTGTTGAGAACCGCTTCGATCGCTCCTTCACAACGAAAAAGCGGCCTGACGAAGATGAGCCATTGTTCAGAATTGTGCATTTCTCGGGTGAATGGCTCATCGGGAACTGACGGCAACCCGTGTCGGTAACATCGTCACAGAAGGCGCATCCGCTTTAATCAAAAAACTCAACTCAACCAGAAAACTTCACAAAACCGGAAACCCCGGCACAACCTGTGCAATTAACCCAGGCTATTTGTTCAACCGGCAGAACCGCTCGTAGGCGGCTTGCCATTCCGGGACCGATTGCGGTTCGTAAGTTTTGAGGGAGAAGGAGTTTCTGACAACGTCCCGGATCTCGGCCAGCGTGCCGATCTCCCCGGCGGAACGGGCCTGAACCAGCACGTTCCCCAAGACGGTCGCTTCGACGGGACCGGTGACCACCGGGCGGCCGCAGGCGTTGGCGGTGAACTGGTTCAAAAGTTCGTTCTGTGTGCCGCCGCCGACGATGTGAATCACCTCCACCGGCGTGCCGGTGAGTTCTTCGAGCCAGCCGAGCACCATGCGGTATTTGAGGGCCAGGCTTTCGAGGGCCGAGCGGACGAATTGACCGGGCGACTCGGGCCTGGGCTCGCCGTGCGATTCGCACCAATCCGCGATCGCCTGGGGCATGTCCGCCGGGCTGAGAAACGCCCCGTCATCGGGATGGAAGAGCGAGCGAAACGGTTCCGCTTCGCTCGCCCACCCGGTCATCCGGCCGTAATCGACGGCTTGTCCCGACCGCTCCCAGGACCGCCGGCATTCCTGGACCAGCCAGAGCCCCATAATGTTTTTGAGGAGCCGATACGTCCCATCAATCCCGCCTTCGTTGGTGACGTTGTACGCGAGCGCCCGGTCCGTGAGCACCGCCTCGGACGTCTCCACCCCCATCAGCGACCAGGTGCCCGAGGAGATATAGGCCCAATTCGCCCGGCCGGTGTTCTCGGTGGGGACGGCGGCGACCGCGGCCCCGGTGTCATGCGTCGCCGGGGCCACGACTTCGATGCGGCTAAGGCCCGTCCGCTTTGCGGTCTCCTCGCGGAGCCGGCCCAACTTCGTCCCCGGCAGCACGACTTCGGGAAAAATCCCCGCGGGCAATTCCAGCCGACGGAGCAAGTCCACCGCCCAATCCCGCTCGGTCGCGTGGAAACACTGCGTCGTCGTCGCGTTGGTGAACTCCACAACCTGGCTGCCCGATAAGCACCAGTGAAAGAAATCGGGCATCATCAAAAACAAATCCGCCTGGGCTAACAGGTTCGGGTCGGCTTCCTGCATCGCGAGCAGT
Organism: uncultured Planctomycetaceae bacterium; assembly: GCA_963815195.1. GTDB lineage: Bacteria > Planctomycetota > Planctomycetia > Planctomycetales > Planctomycetaceae > CAWAVN01. The sequence goes on along the minus strand of CAWFGE010000017.1, from coordinate 277,949 downwards.
TGGTAGAGCGTGTTGATCTCCATGAACTGCAGGCCGGTTTGCTGAAAAATCTCCGCCTTGGGAACCCGCGAAACGGCCTTGTCGAGAAACCCCTGCGTCCGGCGGTCCCGGTAATGCCAAGGCTGCCCCAAAAACTCCCGCGTCTTGGAGAGCAGCACATAATCGACGCCCCACGTGTCCACGCCGACCGAGGTGATTTGATCCCCAAACGCCGCGGCGGACTGGGCGAGCCCGGTTTGAATCTCCGACCAGAGGCTAAGCACGTTCCAGCGCAGCGTGCCGCCCAAAGATACGGGCGTGTTGGGGAAGCGGTGCTGTTCTTCCAGGCGGATCCGCCGGCCGTCGAACAACCCAGCCATCACCCGGCCGCTCTCCGCTCCCAAATCCACGCCTAAAAAACACTTCTCCGTCATGGAAATCCTCTGTCGCGTTTAAATTTTGACAGTGCCTGGATCACAAAGGAAGGGAGTTCCAAAAGTTTCGGAAAATCAAGAGCCGCGCACGAAGTAAGCGGTTTTTTTTGAATTTACAGATCGTAATACCGCTCACTTCGTGCGCGGCTCTGGCGTTTTTTGGAACTACTGAAATTGGATGGCACGTTTTTAGACCTGTCTAAACCCGTACTTCAATCACCCGTTCGCCGCCCGGCTTGAGGTTGGTCAAACCCGGATGCGACTGTGGTTCCTCGGCACCGATTTTTATGGTGTAACTGCCGTCAGGAGTGAATACCTGCGGGCGGAAGGTGTTGCCGCGAATTCGCAGCGTGTATTCGATCTCGCCCGTGCCGTCGTTGATGACTTGGACGACGGGATTCGGTGCCCCCTGGATTTTGAGCGTGGGCAGATAGGCCGCGGGTTTGCGGGCGTAGTTGTCCTCGACTTTGATCTTCACCGGCCAGCCGGGGAATTGGCTGTTCGGCGTCATTGGGTCCGTCAAGAACGGCCAGCATTCGATGGTGATCTCGCGGTTCTTTTTGTCGAAGCGAACGACGCCCAGGCCCGAGGATTTGCCCTCGAGGTTTTCCAGAAGCTTGGCCGGCGGTTTGACATCGCCGTTCTTCACCGCGAGCACGGTCATCGGGTTCCCGAAGTGGTCCAGAAAATCGCCGGTGTTCTCGGGGCTTCCGGGTTGGCGGTTCTTTCCGGGTTCCGTCGGCTCGAACCAGCGTGGATAGCCCACATTGACCGCGGGCCCCGCGAACGCCACGCCCGCATCGCGGAACTCATCGACGCCGTAATGAATCACCGCGGGCAGGTGCTGATCGCCCGCGAGATGCACCGCGAACGCTTTGCGGATTTCTTGGAGGGCCTTGTTCCGCTCGGACTGCGGCCAGCCGTTGGCGTCGTAATCTGCGACGAGCCGCTGCCTGTTGCCGCCGTGGGTGGTGGCCATCGCGGCGAAGATCGTCTGCGAGACGACGGCCTTCATGTCCGCGCCTTTCCAGTCCGTTGCCCAGTCGCGGAGGAACTTCAGTTGCCGTTCTCCCAAGAGTTCCAAGCCGGGAAGGTCGGCGGTTTTGGGATCGAAGTTTGGGTCGGTCACATGGTCCGCCCGGCCGCCGGTGGGCGGGACTTCGCCGTCGGGACCGGTTTTGAACATGCGGTCGGCGATAATCGCGAAACTCAACCGCCCATACGTCATCGGCCCGAAATACACGCTGATATTCTGCTTGGCGGGGCGGGGATCGTAAGGATCGGGATGATGTGAGGTCTGCGTGCGGTGGACGACGTTGACCCACTCCGCCGGGAGCGCATAACCCCCGGCTTCCTGCGTGCGCTGCTTGCCCGCGCCGCCTTCGCCCCAGACGTTGCCTTGATAGACATCGTGGTCGTCGGGGATGCTCAGGCTGGGCCGATCGCGGGTGAGTTCCCGCCAGGTCCAACCGTGCAGCCACCATTTCCGCAGGTAATCGAGGATCGCCTTGTCCAAGGGAGCCCGCTGCGTGCCGTAGCCGCCGGTGCTTTCGTAAAACTGATCCCCCACGAACGCGATCAAATCGGGATCGAGCTTGGCCATATTCTTGACGTAGTGGTCGTTCGGAAACGCCGCGTGAATGTTGCAGGATACATCGGCCACGGTCACCACATCTTGATCCACCGGATCCCGCCTGACCGTCCCCTTCCATTCGTCATCCCGCGTCTCGCCGCTCTGATATTTCTGCGTGTAGACCAACCGGTACGGCGTGTCCTGTGTGTCGTTCCAGTCGGCGATGCGAAACGTCGCGGTGCAGGCTTGGGGATGGATTTTTTCCTCGGCGATCGTTTTCCAATCTTTGCTGCCGGCTTCTTGAATTTGCAGCCGCACGGTGTTGGAATCATCATCTCCCAACGGCGGCATCTGGGCGGTCATCTTCAGAATGCCGCCGCTTAGGGTGTATTGCGAAAACAGAATCGGCCCGTAAGCCCGTTCGGGATGGTCGTCGATTTTTGTGCCCGTGATAAACCAGTCGGCGAATCGGAACTTGCCCGCACCGTAGGCCGGTCCATTTCCCCGCCGGCCTCCCCCGGCATGATTATTGACCAAGGCCAGATTTCCGTGGATGCGATCGGGCGAGATGCTCTCGTTTTGAATCTCATCGATCATCTCGCCCGACTCGTTGTCAATCGCCTTCAGGACGTAATCAGTGTAAGCTTTGCCCTGGGGGCGGGCCCAAAACGAGAGAAGAATCTCCTTCCGGTTGAGCACGTCCTTGGCCGGCTTTTTGGATTTGACCCCGCCAATGAACAATCCGTCCACAACATTGAAACCCACATCCAAGCCGTTGCCAAAGACAATGGCGTTTCGGTAATCCTCGAGCGGTCCGCGAATGCCGATGCGAAACCCGGCGGAGCCTTTGCCATCGCTGAGCAGTTTTCCATCCGGGCGGGAAATCGTCACCACCATATCCAACGTGCCGGGGCGTTCGCCCACGGATTGGGTCAAGCAATGCACGTTGCGGTTGGCCGCCGCGTTCGTGCATTCCAACCGCCCATTGGCGATTCGCCAATCTTGGAGCGGGTTGGCCCAATACTCCGGCCCGATCCACACCCGGTCCGGAGTCTGCGACCAGGGATGCTTCCTTTGACCGGCGGATTGCGGCTGGGCCTGGGCGGGATCGACCGAACCCGAAACCGCGATGCCGGTCCCGATGGCGCCCATGCCGTGCAAGAAATTTCGGCGGTTCAATTGGCTCATGAAACTTGGTCCTCTAGCGGGCGTCGGTTCTCGAGGGGCGACTGACGGAAATTCAGCGGGAAAAAACGTCGAATGGCAATAAAGATAGCTTGGCGATTGGCCCGGCCCAGCGTCAACCCTCGCGGGCGAAGCCCTGGTGACACGCCCCGGAATACCTGCTAAGGTCCCCGCCGTTTGGAACGAAGGTTTTGCGATCGGAACCTCGAAACTCTGTTCAAATCGTGCAAAATCGCAAGGAGGGCAAATCATGGAATATTGGGAACAAGCCCAAGCCGTGATGCTGAAGTTCGGCAACGTTTCCGCCTCGACCGCCGGCATTCTCGCGGCAGCGGGAGTGATTTACCTGGCGCTGAGCCGGGGACTCGCTTCGCTCGAAAAACACCACTATCTGCCGGCGCGGCTGATGGCCACGATGCGGCGGATTCTGTTCTGGCTGCTGCTCTTCGCCGCGGTGCTCTTGGTGCTGCAGGTGATGGGCATTTTGAAGAGCGTCGTTGCCGCGGTGACGGGCGTGCTCGCGCTCGTATCCATCGGCTTCGTCGCCGTGTGGAGCGTGCTCAGCAATACGCTGTGCTCGCTGATTTTGATGATCACCCGCCCGTTCCGCATCGGCGATACGCTCGCGTTCCCTCCGGATGACTTTCACGGCAAAGGTCGTCAACTTCAACCTGCTGTTCACCACGATGGAAACCGAAGACGGGCTGCTCTTACAAGTGCCCAACAACACGTTTTTCCAACGGCCCATCATGCGAAAGAAAGGCCATTCGAACATCGGGCTGTCGGATCAACTTTACGAATCCCAAAACGCCACGCTCCAACGCGCGGCTTCCCCAAAAGCCAACGATCAAGCCGCGTGATTGGCGGCGGTTTTTTTGCTACGCTTCCGATGCCAAATCATGGCAGCAAGTCTTTGACCGTGTCGCGTTCGCTGCGGAGTTCTTCGAGGGTGGCTTGGAGCTTTTGTTGGCCGAACTCGTTGTGCTCCTGGCCTGGGACGATGGTGCAGGACCCGCCGTCGCTCGTGAGCGGGAAGCCGAAGATCAGGCCCTCGTCGATGCCATAGCTGCCGTCGCTCGCCATCGCATTGCTGAAGGTTTCGCCCGCGGGCGTGGGGTTGATAATGCTCTTGATGCTCCCCAAGGCGGCATTCGCGGCCGAGGCGGCGCTCGACGCGCCGCGGGCTTCGATCACCGCGGCCCCGCGCTTTTGCACGGTCGCAATAAAATCGTTCTTCAGCCAGTTTTCGTCTTTGATAACTTCGGTCGCGGGCTTTCCGCCGATGGTCGCGTGATAAAAATCGGGATACTGCGTGGTGGAATGGTTGCCCCAGATCGTGACGTTCTTCACGTCCGCCACCGGGACGCCGGCTTTTTGGGCGAGTTGCGTCATGGCCCGGTTTTGATCGAGCCGGGTCATCGCAAACCAGCGGTCGCGGGGCACGTCGGGGGCGTTCGCCATCGCGATCAAGCAGTTCGTATTGCAGGGATTCCCCACGACGAGAATCCGCACGTCATCCGCAGCCGCGGCTCCAATGGCTTTGCCGGTGCTGGTGAAGATCGGCCCGTTGACGCGAATCAAGTCGGCCCGCTCCATGCCCTTCCCGCGGGGCACGCTGCCCACGCAGAGCACAAAGTTACAATCGGCAAACCCGTCTTCCAGATGATCGCTGTCCGCCTTGACCACGCCCGCCAGCGTGGGGAACGCGCAGTCGTCGAGTTCCATCTCCACGCCGTCGAGGGCCGACATCGCCGGCGGAATCTCCACGAGATGCACAATCACGGGCTGGTCGGGTCCGAAGATTTCCCCCGACGCCAACCGAAACACCATCGCATAACCAATATTTCCCGCGGCTCCCGTCACCGCCACGCGAATCGGAGTTTTCATCTCACCGGCTCCTTGATGGGCATTTGAAAAAGTAATCCTATCTCCCCCACCTTGTAGCGTTTCCGCAAAGCCCGGGCAACCTTCTGTCGGAAATATCGCTTTGCGCAAGTCGGATCGGGTGGCAAATCGCGAAAACCACGCCCTTCTCTGCGCTCAGGACGTGCCCTGCGCGAAAATTCCGCGGCGTTGTCTGTCGGGTGCGGACTCGGGAAATCCATGGGATCATTGAGTTGACATGCATGGTCACCCCGATTCTAATAATTGAGTGTTTCGGCTCGTCAATAACACCCTTCCGGGTGATTCAATGTGTGAAAAGTCCATAAAACCGACTCCGGTGGGGCCGGTTTTGGTGTCGAGCCATCATTAGAACCCGATGGGAGATTTTTTGATGCAGAAGACGTGGAAAATGCCTACTTTGTTGACCGTCATGGCGGTCCTCGCGGGAGCGATCGTGTTCTCCAGCGGCGAAACCGTGGACGCCCGTCCGAAATACCGGACCGTGTTCCAAAAGAACTACGAGAAAGTCGCCGAGAACAACAAAATCACGTGCTTTGTCTGCCACGGAAAAACCGCCGACGGCAAAATGGACAAAGAAAAACGGAATAACTACGGCATGGCCTTGAAAAAAGCCCTGCCCAAAAAGAACGAAACCGACGAAGACGCCATCAAAGCCGCCCTGGCGAAAATTGAAAAAGAAAAAAGCGCCGAAGAAGGCAAAACCTTCGGCGATCTGCTGAATGACGGCAAACTGCCCGGCAAAGCCGAAGAATAATCGCCGGCGGCCGCCGACCGAACAATCAGGATTTCCCGCAAGACCATCCCCGCCAGGATGGTCTTGCTTTTCCCAGTTCCGAAGGTTTTCGCGTTTTGTGGCGAAACTCTTCGGACCCCTTGGACCCGCATGGAGGAACACGATGAAACGTTTGCAGCCGTATTTCCCGCTGGGCCTGTTGGCCGCCGTCGTCGCGGCGGTCTCGATCCTCGGTCCCCAGCCAGGAGAAGCCAGACCGCAATACCGCGAGGTGTTCGCCGCAAAATACCCGGCCCTCTCGGAGCAGGTGAAGAAAGTCAAATGCGGCGTTTGCCATCCTCCCGGAGCCCAAGAGAAGAAAAAGGCCCGCAACAACTACGGCAAGGCGTTGGAAAAGGCCCTGGGCGCGAAAAACGTCGCCAACAAAAACACGATCCGCGAGGCGATTGAAAAGATCGAAGCCGAAAAGAGCGCGACGGAAGGCAAAACCTTCGGCGATCTGCTGAAAGCCGGCGAGCTTCCCGGAAAAAACGAATAACGCGGAAATCAAACGCAAACCGGCGAAGCCAGCCGACTCCGCCGGTTTTCGTTTGGATATTGCCCCGTTTACTTCAACAGCCATTCCACAGCCGCGTTGAGCGTGTCCAACCGCGACCCGGCCGACTGCACCTGATCGGGCTGACCCGCCGCTTCGTAGGCTTGTTTTACAATCGGCGGAATCGTTTTCTCTCCGCCGATCCAGAGCGGATTCGGAGCCGAGAGCGCGAGCAGTCCCGGCACGTCGCCGTACTTCACCGCCCCGGGCACAAAGTTCACATCGCGATAGCTTGTCAGGTTCACGAAGCGAAAGCCTTCGGTGTCGACCGCGGCTTTATTCACTTTGGCCCCGGCCATTGCCCGCGCGGCTAAGGCAATCGGCCCGGCCCCGCCCGTCCCCAACAGATCCACTTTCTTGACCTCGTGCTCGTCGCCTTTGACGAAGGCGATCAAGGTCATCACGTCATGCACCCGCTGGACGAAGAGCGGATTGTTGTAGCCGAAGGTGAAGCCGGCGAACTCGCGGGGGTTCTTCACCACACGCTGCTCTTTGACAGAGTCGATGCCGCTCAAGAATTCCCCTTGAAGGAACAGGTCCGCGCTCACCACCGAAACCCCGGCGTCGAGCAGTCGGCGAACTTCCGCGCGCGGCTCGCCGCCTTCGCCCAACAGCGCCTTTTTCCCGGCTCCGTCCACCCAGATCACGACTTCCCCGTTCCAGGCGGTGCTCGTCGGATAGAACGAGATCACGGGCAGTTCCTCATCGTGTGTGTCGAGGTGCAGAGTGTCCTCGAAATAGAGATACCCCGCCTGTTTCTGTTTGTCGATTTTGGCCCGCACGATGTCCAGAGGCTTGGGCAGATCGCGGCCGACGATCGTTTCCCAACCCCCGCCCACGATTTCGCGGTAGGCCTTGAGCGACTCGGCGTCTTTCGGGGCGGCCGCTTGGATCTTTTTCTGGGCCTGGTCCCAAAGATATTTCGTCACGTAGCGTTCGTGGTCGTCCCCGCCGGCGGGCTGGGGATGCTCCGCGTCCCAGACGGTGTATTCTGCCGGCGTCAGCGGCGCGAAATCCTTTTCGGCGATCGGCTCTTTGAGACCCAGATTGAGGTGCTTGTTCATCCAGGAATACATCAACGCCCGCGTGGCCGCGTTGTAGTTGTGCGGGAAGTGGAGCTGCGGATAACACCCCACGTTCTCCTTCGCGTCATAGAACGAATACAGCTTTTGCAGTTCCGGATAGCCCTTGGTCATCATTTCCTTCGTCCAGTCGTTCGCGGCGGTCATCGCCTGCGGGCGGGCGCGAACAGCGCGGCGAGTTCCACATTGCCCGTGCCGATCCGTAGCAAGCTGCAATTCTCGCAAGTGCAGCCGCCCTGCATGCTCGTGGAGACCATGCCCTGCGGGAAGGCCGCCTTGGGGCGGGGATCGATGGCGCAAAGCAGAATCGTCTGCGTCCCGCCGCCGCTGCCTCCGGTCACCGCGACGCGGTCGGCATCGACGTCCGGCAGGCCGCATAGAAAATCGAGCGCCCGGATCGAGTTCCAGGTCTGGAGGCCCATCACGCTTTCGAGCCGGAGTTCCGCCTGCGGGCCATAGAACCCCCAGGACGTTTTGGAATCCGCGTCCGGCCGCTGCTTGGCGAAGCGATGGATGAGTTGAGTGGAAAGCTGCTGGCTGTCCGCGTAGCCTTCCATATCGAAAATGAACGCGACGCACCCCATGCGGGCCAACTGGGCGCAGCGGGCGAGCTTAGGAAACCGCCCGGACTTCTCGAAGCGTTCCGCGCCTTGCTCAATCAACTTCGGCATCGCTTTTTCGCCGTAGTCCTGCAGCCGGCCGCCGTGACCGTGCGGGCATAATATGCCGGGACGCTTCTGATCACCCCCGCCTTCAGGCCGAAACAACAGGCCGGTGACGAAATGTCCCGGCAGGCTTTCGAAGTAAACCTTCTCGACGGTAAACCCGTCTCGCTGCGTCTTTCCGTAGATCTGCGGATGGAGGGGCGTCTTCTCGGGCATCGGCCACAAGCCCGTCGCCACCAAAACCCGCCGGCGAAGTTCCCCGGCCCGCTTTTCCCAATCCGTTTTCGTCTTGGGCACATCGAACGGAAAATAATCGTCGAGGTCCTTAGGCGCTTCCAACCGGCGGTCCTTCGGCAATTCGCCTTCCGGATAAACCCGCGGCTTGGCCCGCCCGATTTGGATTAAGCCCATCGAGAAAACGGCGACACCAATCCAGCACAAAAACGGCCGGCGAAACCTGTAAGAACGAGGAACGTGACCCATGAGTTGCACCTTTAGGATGGAAAAACGAGGAAGCGGTTTTGGATCGCGGCTCTAAAATCAAAGGTGTTACGGCGCTTTTTGCAGCAAGATGTTGACGCCTTTTTTGTTCGACAGGATGATGTCCGGGCGGTTGTCTTTGTTGATGTCTTTCACCAGAAACTGCGTGCCGACGCCCGTGTCCCGACCTTCTGCGATTTCGTGGCGGACGAATTCGGGCGGCTGGTTTTTCGATTTTTTGATCTCGTACCAATACATCACGACGGCGTCTTTGCCGCCGGGGTCGTGGCCGTTGTGGGCAAAGAAGCGTTTGCCCGTGACGAGGTCTTTGCTGCCGTCGCCGTTGAGGTCCACGTACTCCACGGCGTGGGTTTGCGAGTAGGATTCATCGATCAGGTGATATTTGAAATCCTCGCCGGTGTTCTCAAACCACCACACGCCGAAGGTGTGGGCGGAACTCATCAGCACATCCTGATCGCCGTCCAAATCCAGATCGTCCACATACAGGTTGGACGCGGGCAGCGGGCCTTGGCCGGGCTTGCCGAGGTTCAGCGGGTGAAACTTCCAGGGCACGTCTTCGGGATTGGAAGGCTGCTCCCACCAGCCGTGGGGAATGACGACATCCTGCCGGCGGTCGCGGTTCATATCGCCTACCCCTAAGCCGTGGTAATACTTGAAGGTGCCGTTTTTGCCCGGATCGCCTTTTTCGCTGATGGCGTGGAAGGTCCACTTCTGATCGGCCTGGTTCTTCGGCGGGATGGGCAGATAGCCCATTTGGGATTCCGGTTGCGAGCCGAGGATCAATTCGGGCTCGCCGTCGCCGGTGAGGTCTTCAAAGTCGGGCGTTTCGTTGCAGGCGCTGTGCCAGATGAGGTGTTCTTTCCAATGGCCGGGCTTGTTCTGCGGGTTTTCGTACCAGTGAAACGGCGCTCCCGGAAAGCCGACGAGGAGGAAATCGTCCCAGCCGTCGCGGTTCACATCATAGGCCCAGTTGGCGAAGCTCGTGCTGTAGCCCTGGCCCGCGACGAATTTGCCCGGCGTGCGGATTTCGTGCATTTTCCAATCCGGGGCTTCGTACCACACATCGCCGGCGAGCACGTCGATTTGGCCGTCGTGGTTGACATCCGCGGCGGCGACGCCTTCCGAGCGAAACGCCGCATCCAACTGCACCCGCTTCCAGGCGACATCCTCCGCTTGGAGCGCGTGGACTTGAAATGCCAATGCCAACACGGACCAGACACACAGGCGGTGCTTCATAAGAATTCTCCTCAAAACAAACGGCAGTTGCGATTACATCACGGCGCACGCTGGAAAACTCGAAATCCGAATCCCGGAATCCCAATGACCGAAATTCCAATCTCCAGGTGGGCTTAATCGATTGAGAGTTTGGTTTGGAATATTCGCATTTGGAATTTGTTTCGGATTTCGGATTTCGTGCTTCGGATTCGCACGATAACACGCGCAGAATTTCGTACGATTACGATTTGGCGGACGATGCGGTGGTTTCATTCGGTTGTTTTTCTTCTTCGAGATCTTCCGGGCGGGCGCGGCCGCACATGGGGCACGAGGCATTTGTTTTCGCGTACCGCTCGCCGCAACCCGGACAGAGGACGGTTTCGTTTTCGAGCCGGCGTTCCTGGATCCAAAAATAAACCGCGAACGGCAGCGTGAAGAGCATGTCCAGCGTAATCACCCGGCCGGGCCGGGCCGCGGCGGGTCCGAACAGATTCGTCAGCAACCCCAAAATCCAGGGCCCGCCCACGAGGACGACAAAGCCCCCCAATCCGGTCAGCGCCAGCCAAAGGCTTCCGAACGCACGAATCTTTTGCCAAACCGCGCGGGCTTGTTTCCACTTGTCGGTGACAACAGACATAAGGCTACCGGGCCGGGAATCGTCGGACTTTGTTGTTGGAACTGTCTCCAATATAGACAGTCCCGCCTGAATCCACAAAGATCCCGTGCGGCCGGTTCAAACGGCACCGGCGGGGATCGCCGTCGGGACCGTCGCCTTTTTTCCCGTCGCCCACGACGGTTTCGATGAGGCCCGACTTGTGGCGGATCACGCGGATCGTGTGGCTTTCGGTGTCGGCGAGAAAGAGATCGCCTCCAGGCCCCAAGGCGACGCCTTTCGGACCGGACAAGACCGCCTGTTTCGCCGGCCCGCCGTCCCCCGCGTAGCCTTGTTTCCCGGTGCCGGCGATGTGGTGCAAGGTTTCGCTCTTCAGATCGATCCGATACACCGCGTTGCCTTCGCGGAGGGCCAGAACCAATTGGTTCGATTGCGGATCGTAATCCAATGCGCGGGGACCGTTGAGCGGCGTGCCTTTGAGCCTGGCTCCGTCGGGCGTCGGTTTTCGTTGGCCGGTGCCGGCGAAGGTTTCGATGCCCCCCGATTTCAGATTCACCCGCCGAACGCGGTGATTGCCGATGTCGCAGATGTAAAGGTTTCCGGAGTCGTCCAAGGCGATCGAGTGCGGATGATTCAAGCTGGCTTGGGTCGCGGGGCCGCCGTCGCCGGAGAAGCCCTGCTCGCCGGTGCCCGCCACCGTGGAGATTACGCCGGTCTCTGCATCGACCCGCCGGACGAGGTGGTTTTGCATCTCGACGAAGAACAGGTTCCCGGCTTTGTCGAAACGGATTTCATAAGGTTCGTTGAGTTTCGCGGACGTGGCCGGTCCGCCGTCGCCCGCGTAACCTTTTTTCCCGCTGCCCGCGACGGTGCTCAGCCTGTGCGTCTGGGGATCCCAGCGGCGGATGACGTGGTTGGTCGTTTCGCAAATGTAAAGCGCACCATCCGGTCCGATGACAAGACCGAATGGCCCGCCCACGCCGGCTGCGGTCGCCGGTCCGCCGTCGCCGGCGTATTCCGCTTTCCCAGTCCCCGCGATGGTGACGACTTCGCCTGCGAGAGCCAACTCGCTCAAAAGCCCGAAACCCAAAACCACGCCCAGCGTTAGCCGCATCATTGTTGATCCGCCAAAAGAAAAACTTGGAGCCTGAAAGCCCATACGATCCTACCGACACCGCCAGCCCAACGCCAACGTAGCGGAGGCATTCTGCCGCCCTGCTTTTACTTTTTTGAAGCACACACAGCGAAGAACTTCAAACTCAATCCAACGGCAGGCCGCAGGCGGAAAGCAGGGCTGTTTGCACGGCGAGATCGTGTTCGATGGGGAAATCGCTCGGCTTTTCGCCGCGGATGATGCGGGCCATGTCCAGGGCATCGCCCACATAGCGCGTGTATTTGGGGAACGCGACGTCCTGATAGCCCTTTTTGTACGAATCCCTGCGGGTCGCGAGCGCCACGCGGGCGCTGGGGTTGTCCAGCGGTTGGATGTGAAACGTGCCTTCCGTCCCACAGACCGCTAAATGCCGGCGGGCGAAACCGTCGACTTCCATCGCGCTCGATTTCACCGTGGCCATGGCTTTGGGATATTCAAACACCGCGAGCATATTGTCCGCGAGGCCGTCCGCGACCGGGCCGGCATGCTGCGAAAACGCCGTGACCTTGGCCGGGTTGCCCAGGACGCCGACCACCAGATCGATAATGTGGCAGCCCAGTTCAAACATGATCCCGCCGCGGTAATCCGCGAGACCGTTGCGGGCCGCGGGGTTGACGACTTTGCTCATCACGGTGTGGACCTCGAAGACGTCGCCCAGCCAGCCTTTCTCCAAAAATTCCCGCAGCAACACCACGGCGGGGTTATAGCGGTACATATAGCCCATTTGCACCAAGAGCTTCTGCCGGCTGGCGGATTCGAGAATCCGCCGAAACTGCGGCAGCGATTCACCGGCGGGCTTGTCCAAGTGGATGTGCTTCCCCGCGGCGACGCACGCTTGGGCCGTGTTCAGCAAATCGCGAACGCGGGTTTCCACGAGCACCGCTTCGAGGCCCGGCGAATTCAGCAACTGCTCCTCGGTCATCCAGGGCCCATCTTTGTAGGCCGGTTGATTCTGTGCCCGCTGCCGGAACGCGGGGTCGGATTCCACGATGCCCACGACTTCGTAATCCGGGGACGAACGATAAACCGACAGCTTGCTCGCGTGAGCATGTCCGACGCCGATCTGACCGATCTTGATCCGCCGGCCGGGTTTTGCCTTTGGGGCCCTCTCGGCGGCCGGCCCGGTCTGGGACAAGACGGAACACGCAAGCGTGCCGCCCAGCATTTGCAGAGCATTGCGGCGGTTGGGCAACGACATCGGGGTCACCTCTTGGATGCGGAAGAGAATTGGCAATTTCACTCGGTCCCCGACTTTTCAATTCGAGCGACCCCGGCGAAGACGGAATGCTTTGAGACGCCCCATCCGTTAGCCCGGCCGGGCGCGAAGACCATGCCGGAAACGATTGCCGCGCCGAGAAGGACCGCCGATGCCGATGCAAGTCTTAATCGCGAGGTGGATTGGGAACTCGCGACCTCGTTGGCTAAACCAGTTCATGACGCCAGCCGCCTTTCTTACCGATCTACTCCGTCAATTCCAGATACGGGTCGAGGCCCATTTGGCGGTACTGTTTGTTTCTTTGCTTTTCCTGGCGGAGCATCAGCTTTCTTTGTTTGATGTGCAGGCGTTCGAGGAACCGCTGGGTTTTTCGGAAGAGGTTCAGCCAGCTTCCGGACAGTTCGCCCTGTTTGTTGGGGCGGGCCTGGTCTTTGAGCTTCTGGCGGGCTTCGGGCGTCAGGCAGCGGAGCAGCTCGTCTTCGAGCGAAAGGAAGAACTGATACGAACCTGGATCGCCTTGGCGGGCGGCCCGGCCGAGAAGCTGGCGGTCGATGCGGGCGGACGTGTGCATCTCGGTGGCCATGACGTGCAGGCCGCCGTTCTCGCGGACTTGGGGGTCGAGGTGAATGTCGGTCCCGCGGCCGGCCATGTTGGTGGCGATCGTGACTTTGCCCGGCTGGCCGGCGTCGGAGACGATCTCGGCTTCAATTTCGTGATAGCGGGCGTTTAAGGTGGTGTGCGGAATGTCCCGCTCCTTGAGGGCCGTCGCCAACAGTTCCGAAGCCTCCACCGAAGGCGTGCCGATCAACACGGCCCGGCCGGCGGCGTTGAGCTTCGCGATCTCCTCGACGATCGCTTCCCGCTTGGCTTCGCGGGTGGTGAAGGCGCGGGCGGGCCGGCCGGCGCGGATGCAGGGCTTGTTCGTGGGGATCGGCGTGACTTTGATCTGGTAGATCTTTTTGAGCTCCTTCCGCGCGAGCACCGCGGTCCCGGTCATCCCGGCCAAATGCGAGTATTGCCGGAAGAAATCCTGCACCGTGATCCGGGCCGCCTGCCCGGTCGCGGCGGTGATCGGCACGAGTTCCTTCGCTTCCACCGCCTGATGCAGGCCGTCTTGCCATTTGCGCCCGTCCATCAACCGCCCGGTCGATTCGTCGACGATCACGACTTCATCGTCGACGATCACATAATCCCGGTCCAGCTCGAACGCGTATTTCGCGGTGAGGGCCTGCTCGACGTGCGTGTAGATTCGCTCGGTGTCGATCGTGTCGAGCAGCGACGGCTTCGACAAGAGCAGCACCCGCCGGCAGCCGGCGTCGGTGAGGTACGCCGTGCGGCGGTCGGGTTCGTAGATGAAATCCTTGTTCGGCTCGAAATGCTTCGTCGCGCGGTGGCTCCAGCGGAGCAGGTTCACGGTGGCTGCATCGTTGGGCATCGTCAGGCCGATGATCAAAGGCGTGCGGGCCTCATCGATCAAAATGCTGTCGGCCTCGTCGATCAAAGCGAAGTGATGCCCGCGCTGCACGGGCTGCTCGCCTTCGAATTTCCGCCCCCCGAACACATGGTGCCGGTCGTCGGGCCGGTGGCCGGTGCCCATCCGCAGCCGGTCGCGGAGAAAATCAAAGCCCATCTCCTTCGAGGTGCCGTAGGTGATGTCCTTGGCATAGGCGGCGCGGCGTTCGTCGGTTTCCATCGGCGTCAAGATGCAGCCCACGGAGAGGCCGAGCAGCTTGTAGATTTCGCTGTTGAGCTGGGCGTCGCGTTCGGCCAGGTAATCGTTGACGGTAATCACATGGACGCCCAGTCCCGCGAGGGCCCGCAGGAAGGTGGGCAAGGTCGCGGTGAGCGTTTTCCCTTCGCCGGTCTGCATCTCGGCGATGTGGCCTTCGAACATCGCGATCCCGCCCATGATCTGCACGGGAAAGTGCAACAGCCCGGTGGTCCGGCGGGAGGCTTCGCGGACCATCGCGTAGGCATCGGGCAACAGCGTCTGAAGGGAGACGCCGGTCTTGGCCTGCCAGCGGATCTCGCGGGCGTGCCGGCGCAGCTCCTGATCGCTCCAGTTGCGGATTTCCTCGGAGCGTTTGACGATCCGCTTCGCCATCGCCCGCCAGCGGGACAGCCGGGCTTGCGTGGGATGACCCGCGGATCGGCACCAGTGATACATCGACGTCGGCAACCACATAGATTCTGTTTTCAAGTTACAAGTTCGAGTAATCAATCAGCCGCAGGGCGCTAGCCCCGGTTCTTCCCATGAACCGCAGCCCTGTGGCTAATGTTTGGCGTTTCCCTGTCTGTCGTGTCTGTGGGATGTTCCGGGGGGAAACCCTGCAAGGCTTTGGGGGCAATGCGGAGAAAAACGCGCTTCCCCCAAGTTTATTGCAATTATTCTCCCCAACGGGCCAAGGTTCCAGCATTTTTCGATGGAAAAATTGACCCTCCGTCGGACAAAATGGTAACCAGTGCCGCGGGAATGTTCCTTCCTTTCCTCACAGCAACTCTAAACCGGACATTCCGCCCCGTCCATTTTTCTTTTCGAACCGAACGGATTTTTTCTTTCAACCGCCGATTTCCAGTGAGACAGCTTTCCTCGTCCAACGTCAAACCATGAGCTCGAGTTCACGGTCCCCGCGGGAGGACTTTGGTGAATGCCGAAATATCAGCACCGGATCGATCTGCATCGGCTGTTTCTGGTCGAGCAGCGGGGCGACACGTTGATCGTCTCGCCCAAGGGAGATCCCGCCGGTTTTGCCAATATGAATTTTAACGTGGAGCACGCGGCCTTGTTGGCGCTCCTCGAAAAAGACCGCTACCAGAACGTGCTCGTCGATTTCGGCGCCTCGAATTATTTCGGGGCGAAAATCCTGGGGGCGCTGTGCGAATGGGCGGACCGGGTCGAGTCCAAGGGCGGCCGGTTTGCCGTCTGCGAATTGTCGCACGACATGCAGGAACTCTTGCATATTTTTCAGTTCGACGGAACCTGGCAACAGTTTCCCACCCGCGCCGAAGGGATCGGGGCGGTTGTCACGGAAACGCAGATGGAAAAACTCCGCATGAACTGGAAGGCCCTGACGTTCGTCGTGTGCACGTTTCTGGCGATCGGGCTGTCTTTTGTGCCTTGGAACCAGATTTACGCCCGGCACATCAACCAAAGGGACTTCGAGACGGTGATCGGCATTTGGGACGACATGGAAAAACTCCGGGCCGAAAACGCCCCTCCGCCCGAATGGCGAAAAATCCAAAGCCGCGCCCGGCGCGAGCTGCCCCCCCTCATCCCCGAATTGGACAAGCGCGGGTCCACCAAAACCCGGCAGGGCCGCATTGCCCAGCACCTGTTGTTCGTTTCGCGCGACTATATCCTCACCCATCTGCTCGTGCAGCAAGACCGCCTGGACCAATCGCGTCCGCTCGGCCCGGAGAAAGAGTTCTTTTGGCAAATGGGCGAGGTCCACGTGGCCAAAGCCCGCCGGCTGATGGACGGGCGGGATCCGTTCAAGGTCAAGTTCCCCGTCTTCGGACCAAACCCGTCCGGGGCCCCACCCGAGACCCCTTCGCATGGGGACGGTGAATCCTCGGCCCCGCATGCCAACGGACACGCCGACGGCTCGGAAGACCGGGCTCCCGCCATCGCCGAGTCCCCCACGCGGTTTCCCTATCCGCGGCCCACGCCCCCGATTGATCCTTAACCCCGGAGAATTTGCGCGATGAATGCTCTGTTACGAATCCTGCCGATTCTGTTTGTGCTGTGTTGCTCGCCCGCCGGGTTGGCGGACGACGCCCGTCCGCGGCCGAACATTCTGCTGATCACCGTGGACGACATGAATTGCGATTCGGTGGGCGCGTTTGGCTGCCGGCTTGCGGATACGACGCCGCGGATCGACCGCCTCGCCGCGGAGGGGCTGCGGTTTGAATACGCCCATGTCGTCGTGGGCAACTGCATGCCTTCACGGAACGTGATGTGGTCCGGCCGGTTTCCGCACAACAACCGCGTGGAGGGGTTTTATCAGGTGAAGGACGCCGGCTATCCGGTGCTCGCCGACTTGATGAAACAGCAGGGCTACTTTACCGCGATCCGCGGCAAGGTCTCGCATTCGACGCCTTACCAGCCGTACGCCTGGGATCTCGTCCTGGACACGATCGACGGCGAACGACAGGACGCCAAGGACGTGAAATCCTATTACCGCTCCGCAAAACGGGGCATCGCCGCCGGCCGGGAAGCCGATAAGCCGTTCTGCTTGCTGATCAACGTTTCGGACCCGCACAAGCCGTTTTACGCGATGAGCAAGAAAGGCGACGTCATCGAGGATCCGTATCAGCCCAGCCGGGTGTTTACGGCCGAGGAAGTTCCGATTCCGGGCTTTCTGTTCGACGATCCGGACGTGAGAAAGGAGTTGGCCCATTATTACAGCACCGTCCGCCGGGCCGACGACTGCGTGGGCCAGGTGCTCGATGCGTTGGTGGAATCCGGGCAGGCGGCGAACACGTTGGTGCTGTTTTTATCGGACCACGGCATGCCGTTGCCGTTCGCGAAGACGCAGGTCTATCACCACAGCACGCGGACGCCGCTGATCATCCGCTGGCCCGGCATGGTGAAGAGGGGAACGATCGACAACGAGCACATGGTCTCCGCGGTGGATTTTCTGCCGACGCTGCTCGACGTCGTCGGAGCGGATCATCCGCAAAACCTCGACGGCCGCTCGTTTTATCCGCTCCTCCAAGGCGGCGACCAGGCCGGGCGGGAGCTGGTCTTTAAGGAGTACAACGAGAACGCCGGCGGAAATCGGCATCCGATGCGGAGCGTGGAGACGAAGAAGCTCGGCTACATTTTCAATCCCTGGTCCGACGGCCAGCGGGTGTTCCGCACCGCCACCCAGGGCACGCTGACTTATCGCAAGATGAAACAGCTCGCCCAGACCGATGAGAAGATGGCCGCCCGGCTGGAACTCTTCGACCACCGCGTTCCCGAAGAATTCTACGACTACGAAAAAGACCCCGACGCCCGCCATAACTTAATCGATGACCCCGCCTATCGGGAGGAAGTCGACAAACTGCGGAAGGAACTCCTGGCGTGGATGGAGCGGACCGGCGACCCGATGCTCGAATGCTTCCGGCATCGAGGCGACCCGAAAGCGGTGGCAGCTTACATGACGAAAGTCGAACAGGAGGCGGCCGAGCGGAAGAAAGCGAAAGCCCGCCGATCTCCCCAAGAGCGCACCCGCCGGAATGCGAACCTGATCCAGTTGGAGATTCCCAAAACCATCGCGGCGGGGGAGACGATCGAGGTCCGCGTGCCCCATACCATTCCCAAGCGGCTCGGCGAAGAACGGATTCACGTGACCCTCAAAGACGGCAACGGCAAACGCATTTCGCGAGAAGTCCTCACAGCCAAAGGCGACGGCACCGCGACCGCGAAATTCAAAGTCCCGGCCGACGTGCCCGGCGGAAAAGTCGAATTCGCCGCCTTCATCGGCGAGGATTTTCCCAACCACCTCCAACACCTCAAAGCCGGCCCGGTCGAGGTGAAGCCCTGACAACCTCCCTCGCCGCAGTTTCAGCCGCCGAGAACCAATATCCATATTGTGTTCGGCAATTCTGCGGGTAAGATAAAATAGAGAAGCTACGGAGTTCTCGTAACGTGACGGAGCGGATGCGATTTGGTCTCTGGTGATTGACAAAGGAAACGAGTGATGATTCGCGCCCTAGCGATGTCGGCCATGCTGTCGTTGATGAGCATTCCCGTGTCGGCTCAAGACGCCGCCCCGCAACCCCCCAAGGAACAGGCGGCACCCGAAGCCCAAAAGCCAACTTCGCCTCCGGTCGTGGATTTTCCCGGCGCCGAGCAACCGAAATCCGACCAAGGCACCGCCCAAGACAACGCGGGCGAAAAAGGGAAGGACGCCAAACAAGCCGCCGCACCCGCCGTCGTCGTTCCCGGCTATGTTCCCGCCGTGGCCAACTACGGGGCGAATTACTTCTATCCGTATTATGCCTACTATCCCGGCTATGTTTATCCCGCCTACAGCTACACCCCCATCTCCCCCGTCGCCTATCCCGTGTATGGATATTACCCCTACTATTACGGATACTACGCGAGCCCCTACTATCCGCTGGGCTATTCGTACGGCTACGTGCCCTACTCGACCTACGCCACCGCCGGCTACTACACCTATTATCCCGCCTACCCCGCCGTGGGCTGGTACGCGGGCTATGGCTGGCCGCTGTATATGGGCTGGTAGAAGGCAGAAGGGGAGATTGGGAGACCGAAACTCCCCTTTGTGGCCTTTGCTCCTGATTTCCTCACTTGCGGAGTTGGCCGAGGACGCCGCCGATTTGGTGGTGGACCTCGCCGGTTTGGCGGATGACCAGGACCTTGAGTTGATCGAAATAATAGATTGACCCCTTCCCGCCGTTGACTTGCCAGGAGTCTGGCTCGATCGTGTTCTGGATCAGATCGATCAACTGGATCGCCTGGGCGCTGGCTCCGCCGCCAGCGAGCATCTCGGCTTTTTCGTCCACCGGCTTTGCATTCGGCTCTCGCGGACCGCGGCGTTTTCTGCGGTCGGCGAGTTTTTTATTCCGCAACAATTCGCGGATGAGCTTATCGCGAAGCTCCTCCAGGCGGGCTTTGACCACGCCCCGCATCCGCGACCGCTCGGCATGCGAAAGGCCTTCGACACCCTCCAAATCCCCGTAAACCTCCACCAACGCGGGCACAACCTTCGGAGGCTTGGGCTTGGCTCGGCGGGCGGAACTCTGCATCGCCTTCAAGTACGCTTTCTGAACGTCCTCCAACTTCCGCGGCGAAGATTTTTTCGAACGATCCACGACGGCAGCCTTCGTGTCCATCGGAACTGTGGCAGCGGTTTCCATTGGCGGAGCAACCAATACGGCGGAAAGCAGCAAAACGGGAGACACGCGGCACCTCCAATGTGTCATGGGGAAATTTTTCGAAAACCTCTCCTTATGTTTTATCAAACCAATCCCAACCGTTGCGCACGAAATCGCAGAAATGTTTGGTCATTCCGACGAAATCTGCCAGTCGATCTCCGGCTCGCCGTGCGACTTGAGGGCTTTGTTGATTTTCGAAAACGGTTTGCTCCCAAAGAAGCCGGCGTTGGCGGACAATGGCGACGGGTGGGCCGACTCGATGATCGTGTGCTTTGATTGATCGATGAGCGTGGTCTTCTTGCGGGCGTAGCCGCCCCAGAGCACGAACACCACGTGCCCGTCTTTCTCGTTGACTTTTTCGATCACGGCATCGGTGAATTTCTCCCAGCCTTTGTTTTTGTGCGAGTTCGCTTCGCCCGCCCGTACGGTGAGGACGGCATTCAACAGCATCAGGCCCTGTTTCGCCCAGGGGATGAGGCTCCCGGTGTTGGGGATTTCGCAGCCGACGTCGTCTTGGAGTTCCTTGAACATGTTTTTGAGCGAAGGCGGCTGGCGGACGCCCGGCCGCACCGAAAAGGCGAGCCCCTGCGCCTGGCCTTTCCCGTGATAGGGATCCTGCCCCAACAAGAGCACCCGCACTTCTTTATAGGGCGTCAAGCGGAAGGCGTTGAACACATCGTCTTCGAGCGGATAGATCGTTTTCTCGGCCCGCTCGCGGTTCACGAATTCCTGGAGCTTGGGAAAGTAAGGCTTTTCGAACTCGCCGGCGAGCACCTTGCGCCAATCCGCGGCCAGCATGTCGGGCGTCATGGGAAGCGGATCCTGTCTGAGGGGTTTTGGGTGGGAACGGGTTTGCTTCCTCGTTAGAGTGTGGGGATTCCAAGTCTTTCGATCAAGCCAAGTTTTGCCGAGGTTCCCGTGAGCGGACAACCGATCGACGATCTCTCGTCCCAAACCGAAGGCCCCTGGTACGCAGGGATCACGCGCTATCAATGGCTGGTGCTGGTGATCGCGTCGTTGGGGTGGGTGTTCGATATTTTCGAAGGCCAGATCTTCGTCGCCAGCATGAACGAAGCCATGCCTTCGCTCGTTCCCGCCGGCACCGACAAGGGCACGATCGCCTATTACAACCAGGTCACCTTGGCGGCGTTTTTATTGGGCGGGGCGATCGGGGGCGTGTTGTTTGGGATGCTCAGCGATCGCATCGGCCGCAAAAAAACGATGTCGCTGACGATCATCATGTATTCGCTGTTTACCTGCGTCTCGGCGTTTTCGATGTCGTGGTGGCATATGGTCATCTTCCGCTTCCTGGTGGCGATGGGCGTGGGCGGCGAATGGGCCGTCGCCAGCAGCATGGTCGCCGAGGAATTCCCAAAGAAAGCCCGCGCGCGGGTTTCGGGGATCTTTCATGCGTCAAGCGTGTTGGGGACCTATCTCGCCATCGCCACGGGCTTGTTGTTCATCGGCAACGAGCAAATTCACGAATGGGCCAAACAGATCGGCTACCCAAGCGCCCCGTGGCGGATCGGCTTCGGCATGGGCGTGTTGCCGGCACTGTTGATTATTTGGATCCGCCGGAGCCTCAAGGAACCTGAAAGCTGGCTGAACGCCAAGTCCCGCGCAAAGAAGCCCCCGCGGAAGAAATGGGCCGGATCGCCCATTTGTTCCAAGGCGATTACCTCGTGCCGACGCTGGTGGGCGTGACGCTCGCCTCCGTCGGTTTGGCGACCTTCTGGGGCGCGCACATTTTCGGCAAAGATCTGTTGCGGCGGGACATCGAGCTTCGGGACATCCGCGAAGTGCTCACGGAGTCCCAATGGAGCCTAACCGCCGAGCATATCGCGCAATTTCGAGAGGAACTGAAAACCGCCGCGGTTCCCAATAAGACAGCCGGCGAGCAGCGCTTGAAGGCCGATTCCCATTTGGAAAATCTGCAAAACTTTTTCCAAAAATCGGAGGGAGGACCTTCATCGCTTTCCGAGAGCGATTGGCGTCAACTGTTGGACCTGCTGCGAAACTGGGGCGGGCTGCGGCAAAACTCGGACTTCCTCAAAGACTTCTTTAAAGACCGGAAGGACGCCGTGCTCGATGTGCTCTCCCTGCACTCGGCGGCGATCAAGCGCTGGGAACTCTTGGGCATGTTTCTGGTGACGACCGGCGGCGGGCTGGGATTGTTGTTCTTCGGCCCCTTATGCGAACGCATCGGCCGGCGCGGGGCTTTTTTGTTCTTCCATTTGGGGGGCCTGGCAATTTCGTTGGCGTGCTTTCAACTTTGCCAAGGTGTCGGGGTGCTCGTGGCGGTGCTGCCGATTTTTGGATTTCTCACGCTGGGCATGCACGCGGGCTATGCGATCTATTTCCCGGAACTCTATCCCACGCGATTGCGCGCCACGGGGGCGGGGTTCTGCTTCAACTTCGGCCGGATTCTTGCCGCTCCAATTTTGGTCATCAGCGGCAAAATGCAAGAAAAACCCAAGCTTAACCCCAACTGGTGGGAAAAAGCCACAAACGGATTTGCCTTGGATCTGCCCTTGGAGGATACCGTTTCGATCCTCAGCCTGTTGTTTCTCGTCGGCGTGGTGGTCCTGATCTTCGCCCCGGAAACCAAGGGCAAAGAACTGCCGCAGTAGCGGACCGCGCTCATTCCGGCTTTCTTATTTCAGAATTCCCAATTGCCGGAGTTTGGCCTGGCATTCGTCGCGTTCGCGGCATCTCTTGAGAGACTTCCAAGTCTCGTCCTGCGACTCCAGAAACAGGCTTTCGTCAAAAGGCGGGCGAGCCCTTGCCGGCTGCCGGCGGCCGTCAGGCGGGTGATGACTTCCTGATCCAAGCGGGTCAAAAACAGCCCGCCCAGACGGTAATCTTCAAACGCCTCCCACACCAACGGGAACAACGGCTGGACGATTTCACGGCCGATGGTGGTCGAGTAATCGCGGATTTCTTGCTGCGCGTGGGCATCCATCCGCAGGCTCAAAAAATGCAGCAGGTTATGCAGATCGATCTTCCAATACGCCTCGGTGTAAGTCGAAAGCGGCAAATCTTTGCGGGCCTGCTCGCGGGCGATGCCGGCGTCGATCCGCTCCTGATAGACTTTCCGGGCGTGGTCTTGCAGTTCGCGTTCGGATTCGGTGAAGGCCCGGCCCGAGTCTTCGGCAAGCGGCGCATCGCTGCCTTGGCGATTGCTGGTCGCCTGCGTCCGCCATTCGCCCGGGAGCGTGGTCTGAGCGGCATCGATGGCGAGGGAATAGCGCGTGCTGTATTCGTTGACCGAAGCCGTGCGGTGCCGGATCCACTGCCGCCAGCAGTCCATCGGCACCCGCACGAGGAATTTGATCTCGGCCATCTCGAACGGCGTCGAATGCCGGTGCCGCATGAGATAGCGGATGAGGGTGCGGTCGTCGGAAACCTTTTGGGTGCCGGCTCCGTAACTCACGCGGGCCGCCTGGACCACGGAGGCATCGTCGCCCATCACATCGACGAGACACACAAACCCATCGTTTAAGACCGGGAACTTTTTCCAGCGAAGTTCCTCGATTAACTCCCCGCGCGACATGGCGACTCTTTGCCGATCTTCAAAACATTTCTTGATGTGAGCGGAACGGCGCTAGCCGCCGGTCTTGATTTTGGGAGCAGCGCTTCACCAAAAATGGAGGCTAGCGCCTGCCGCTCAGATTGTCGAACACGTTCTCCGGGGATGTTATGGCGACTCCGCGCGGAAACTTCAATCGGGTCCCGGAATTTTGGGGGAACCGGCGAACGCAGGGCTACGAGAGCAAGCCGCTGCCGTGGCAGGTTTGGCAGGGCTCGATGACGGTGAGGCCGATGTATTGGCCGCTGCCGTTGCAATCGGGGCAGGGGTTTTGCTTTTCCTCGGTGACGACGACAAATTCCAGATGCCCGTCGCGGCAGGCGGAGGGATCGATCCAAATGTCCTTCGCGGGGATACGCCGGTCCCGCGTGCGGTACAACAGCCGGCGAACCGCTTCTTCCTGGGAACGCCCGACTTGGATCTCGTCGGGCAGTTCGTCAAACCATGCAGTCCACAGACCACCCGTGTCCCGCTCGGCGATGATACGATTCATGACCAAGGTCTCCGATTAGTTTGATTATAACGATTCCCCGGCGGCGGAAAATCATGGGAACGGGATATTTTTCCTGCCTCAAAAGAAAGCCCACGCCGATTTCCCCGAATTCTTCGTGAACAGCCGGTCCAACGGTCCCCTTTGACGGGCGGAGCCTCATCATAATACAGTGGGCGGGATTGTGCGGATCGTTGCGCCTCTTTTCTTTTTACGATGGAGGATGCAATAATTTGCGGTTTTTCACGCAGCGATTCTTGGGGGCGTCGATGCTCGCCTCGCGGCTGTTTTGGAAATTGTTCCTCACCTACACGCTGCTCACGCTGCTCACCGCGGCGGGGTTTGTCGCCGTGGTTTCGCACCGCCAGCGTTTGCTTGTGGAAAATCAAAACCAGCGGCGGCTGTCTGATCTCGCCATCGTTTTAGGGGACGCGCTGGCCGACAATTTTCCCGAAGAATCCTCCCCGGCTCTCCAAAAGCGGATCAAGCGCTGGGCCTCGGACACGGGGACGAGAATCAGCGTCATCCGCCGCGACGGAACGGTTGTCGGAGACTCGGCTTATGACCCGGACGACCAGGAAAACCTCGCCCGCCAACCGGAGATTCTCGCGGCCGGGAAAAACGCGGCCGGCATCGCGAAGCGCGCGGACCCGGCTGCGGACGCTTCGATGGTGTTCGTGGCGGTCCCCGTGAAGGCCGGCGGAGACCTCCTGGGTTTCGCGCGGGTCGCGGCGGATCTGAAAACTCTGGACGCCGAGTTGGCCGTGCTGCAAACGCGGATCTTCGGGGCGGCGGCTTTGGTGAGTTTGATCGCCGTGCTGCTCACGTATTTGATCGTCGCCCAAATCGTCAAACCGCTGCTCACGTTGACCAAAGCCGCCCAGGGCATGGCCCGCGGCGAGGCCCTCCAAAAAGTGGAAATCTCCGGCCGGGACGAAGTCGGCACGCTCGCCCGGGCCTTCCATTCGATGAGTTTGCAGCTCACCGAACGCATCAAGGAACTCCAGGGCAAGACGAAAGAACTCCAGGAAAACGGGAATCGCCTGGGCACGGTGCTCGCGGGCATGATCGAGGGCGTGATCGCGGTCGATCCCTCCGAGCGGATCCTGTTCGCCAACCGCGCGGCCCGGCCGCTGTTGGATATTTCCGCCGATGAGGTCATCGGCCGGCCGATCTGGGAAGCCATCCGCAACAAGACCGTGCAAGAAGTCGTGCGGGAAACGCTTTCCGGCCGGCAGAAGCACGCGGTCGAGTTCGAGGTCCCGCGGAGCCAGGCGGTGATGGCCATGCTCGCCACGCGATTGCCCGGAAATCCCAGCCCCGGCGTTGTTCTGGTGACGCACGATGTCACCGAACTCCGCCGCCTGGAGAACCTCCGGCACGAGTTCGTCTCCAATGTCTCCCACGAACTCAAAACGCCGCTGACGGCGATCCAGACCTTCACCGAAACCCTCCTCGATGGGGCGATCGACGATGAACAGAACGCCCGCCGATTTTTGGAGCGGATCTACGAGCAAAGCGAGCGACTGCATACGCTGATTCTCGATCTGCTCCGGCTGGCCCAAATCGAAAGCGGGCAGGTGGTTTACGACGTGGCTCCGCTTAAGATCAATCGGCTGATTGCCGGCTGCATCGAGGAATACCGCACGGTCGCGGAGGCCAAGCCCGTCACCCTCACCACCGAGCCCCCGGCGGGGGAATTGGAAATCGAGGCGGAAGCGGAGGGGTTTCAGTTCATCATCAACAACCTGATCGACAACGCGATCAAATACACGCCGGCGGGCGGGCGGGTTTCGGTCCGCTGGCATGCGGAACAGGGCACGGCCGTGATCGCCGTGGAAGACACGGGCGTGGGCATTCCCCGCGAGCACCAGGAGCGAATCTTCGAGCGGTTCTACCGCGTGGACAAAGCCCGCTCCCGCGAGCTCGGCGGCACGGGGCTCGGGCTGTCGATCGTCAAGCACCTCACACAGGTGTTTTCGGGCCAGGTCAGCGTGTCCAGCCAGGTCGGAAAAGGCACGACGTTTACAGTGCGTTTGCCGCTCGCGTAAGCTGGAACGTCTGCAAATAATTTCACGATCAGGAGAGCCGCGCACGAAGTAAGCGGACGATGTCCCACGATCAGGAGAGCCGCGCACGAAGTAAGCGGACGATGTCCCACGATCAGGAGAGCCGCGCACGAAGTAAGCGGACGATGTCAACCGCTTACTTCGTGCGCGGCTCTTTTTTACAGTGCGCGGCTCTTTTTTACAGTTCTTTTGTCTGCCCTGCCTGGTTTGCGCAGGAGGGACGATTTTGACGGGATTGGAGTCAGCCGGCTTTTGGCTCCGATACCAAAACATGGACTCGTATTTCTCCAAACCGCGAAACTTTTGCCAGGATGGGCGGAGCATTCCATGAAGGACGCCAGCGAAAAACCTCTCCAATCAGCCACTCCCGACGCCCGCGAACTGCAGAATCAGATCGCCGAGCTCAAACGGCAGCTCTTGGAGACGCAGAAGCTGAGTTCCGTGGGGGCGCTCGCGTCGTCGATCACGCACGAGTTCAACAACATCCTGATGACGGTGATCAACTACGCCAAGATGGGGCTCAGGCATCAGGATGCCAAGACGCGCGAGCGGGCGTTTGAGAAAATCCTCGCCGCCGGCCAGCGGGCTTCGAAAATCACGACGGGGATGCTCTCGTACGCCCGCCGGCAAGCCGACCGCCGGGAAGCCGTGGCCCTGCATTCGCTTGTTCAGGACGTACTCGTCTTGGTCGAGAAAGATTTGCAGGTGCACCGCATCCGTTGGAACCTCGAATGCCAGAGCCAGCCTTGGGTAATGGTGAATGCCAATCAGATCCAGCAGGTGGTTTTGAATTTGATTATCAACGCCCGGCAGGCGATGGGCGAAGGCGGGACTTTGAATCTCACGATCGGGGAGGATGCCGCGCTCCGCATGGGCGAAGTCCGCGTGGCCGACAGCGGGGCGGGGATTGCTCCGGACAAGCTCCGCCAGATTTTCGAGCCGTTCTTTTCGACGAAGGACCGCGACGCGCAGGGGCAAGGTGGCACCGGGCTCGGTTTGGCGCTGTGCCGGGAAGTGATGGAGTCCCACAAAGGCCGGATTCGCGTGGAAAGCACGCTGGGCAAAGGCACGACGTTCACGCTCAAGCTCCCGCTGGCCGATGCTCCCGCGGGCCTCACGTCCCGGTCGGAAAATCCCGAGGCCGCGGTTTCACGAGCGGGCTAATCGTATGACCGAATTACAACCGCCCGACGAAATTTGGCCGCCTTATTGGACGAATCTCTCCGATCAGGACCATTGCCAGTCTCTTAAGGCGGAATTGGCTCGTGAAGTCCCGGCGGGTCATGTCCTTTTCGGAAAGTCCGTCATCGCGAAGGCAGTCGGAAGACATCCCGACGATGTCGTCTTTCAACTCGACGACGGGCGATATGCGACAGTCCATTTGACATGGTCCCAGGAATCCGACCCCCAGATGCCGTACACTCTGGTATTCGAGGATTTGGCTTCGCTCGCCCGGTGTCGGGAGTGGGGATAGTCATGCAACGTGCATTACGAGACACAATCGCAACCCGGTTTTGCGGAACGACTTACCAGCGAGTCTCGCCAGTCGGCCCGCTTGCTGTTGACCCGACTCTGGGAGAAGGTATGATGCCCCTCATCGCAAATTGTTTGCTTTAAGAACGTCTGACCATTTGCGGGAATTCATGCCCCAGGGAAGGGAGCTGAAGATGCTGACGACCCATCAGATTCAGGAACACTTTGAATCCTTGGAAATGGACCGCCTGCGGGCCGAGGTCAAGGAACTGCAAAGCCGGGTGACGCGTTTGGAGTGGGAACTCCACCAATCCCGGCGAAACGCGGACGCCCACGCCGCCGCCGCGCCCGCGAATCTCTCCGATGCGAGTTGCTGAGCCTACGGCTCACTCGGCGGGCTTCTCGCGGAGAACCGTTCGCGTGACTTGAAGCTTGGGCAGGCCTCCGAAGGCCGTGGCTTGTTGGGGCAGGTAGCGGATCCGCTGCCGGGTCGCCGGGTCGCGGTATTGGTCGCCCTTTTGCAAGATGGGCTGGAACTGTCGAATCCGCCCGAAGGCTTCCGGTCCGTGGAGTTCCACCGGGATCCAGTCGCCCCGTTTCTCGCCGTCTTCCAGGTAGAACTCGGGATAGGCGTGCCCTTCCACCCAGACGGTGCGGGCGGGGATTTTGGAGATTCGGCAGAGGGCGATCCACAGGGCCGAGAGGTCTTCGCAATCGCCCCGGCGCTCTTCGAAGGCATATTTCGCGCCGCGGTACGGGCCGGGTTGATACTTGGTGTGCTGACGAATCCAATCCCGGGCGGCGACGGCGAACTCCCACGGGGGTTTCTCCGATCCGCCGAGTTTCTCGGCGAGCGCCTTGAGATCGGAATCGCCCATCTCAATCCCGGGCGAGTCGCGGAGAAAATCCCGCAGGTTGCGGGGAACGATCGGCGGGCGTTTCAGGGTCTCGGGGTTCAATTTGCAAACGACCTCAAACCGCGTGATCTCATAGATTCGTTCGGCCGCGACCGATTCCCCCGCGGCAAGTTTGGGGCATTCCCACACCCACAGGGCCCCCATGCCGTCCACGGTTCGCTCGCGGGACTTCGAGCCGTCCGGCTTTTTCTCGCTGAGGAGCTTCGCTTTCTGTTCCCGCCAATCCACCGGAATCGGGCAGGTGGCGGCGACTCGGCTCAAGGGTTTCTTTTCCGCGGAGATTCGCATCGAGATTTTTAGGCGGTACGTGATTGGGTGGCGAATTTCGATCCCCGGCGGTTCCGCCAACCCGCATCGGCACAGCCCGCTGCATAACAGGAACCAGATGCCGGGTTGCACAAAGGATTTTCTTCGGGTGGAAAGCATTTTCAGACCTGCGCGGCAAATCCGTGAACAACGTAACGGCGGCATCTTGCCGCCGTGAATCGATCTCGGCGGCTGGAAGCCGCCGCTACGAAAGTGGGTCGGTGGGGGCAATATTCAGGATGACGCTTTCGAGCACGAGATAAAAGGCCAGGCCGTTGATCAGATGCCAAAGAAAATGGGTGCCCGTGGGGACAAGGTCGCAGACCGCCAGGTCGATGGTGCGGAATGCCAAAGCGATGAGCACCAAAACAGCCGCGGCCGGCATTTGCCAGGGTTTTCGTTCCGCGTGAGTCGCGTGATAGGCTCCCAAGGCCGCCAGCAACATCCACGCCGGGACGTAGGCCAGGGAACCATTCAAAGCGCCGCGGAACCATAAGCCCGCCAGCGAAGCCGCGAGCAATCCGAGCAGAGCCGCCCACACCGCCGACGGAGGCCAACCCATCAGCCGGCGGGCATAAACCCAGACGAAAGCCACTTGGAACACCAGGATGGGAATCACGTCGAGATACATCGTCAACCGCGTGGCGAACGTGTGAAACAGAAAACTTCCGACGCCCACCGTCGCCGCCAATCCGATCAAAAGGGCGACGTCGCGGGAGAGCGTTCCGCGGCGATGGGCGCCCTGCCAGGCCGCGGCCGCCGCGAGTAAAAACGCCACATTTGAAAGCGCATTCAAAGGCTCGGCCCAAAAACCCGGCCCGCACCGCTCGCAATACAAATCCATCGGGGTGTTCATGTCTCGGTTTAACTTTCTCCCAAAATGTCCACGCGTCTGGGCTGTTATCCTGGATTGGAGCGCCCGCTTCAAGAAAAACGTGGAAAGTCCGGCCCGCCCGCGGGTTGCTTTGCCGATTTTTGTGAGACACGCATGGAAACCCCTGGATATGCTTGCCTGCCTCAAGCGGTCCACATAGAATCCGTCAGTGAATGATTGTGCGGAGGATTTTTTGAGATTGGGAGTCGCGGGTCATGGAACCACGTCGGGAAGTGTTTCCCCATGTGATTGAGATGAATTACCAGGCCCGCCGGCGCTTGGGGTGCTGCGTCTATCTGGTATTCAACGAGGCCTCCCAATGGCTCTTAATCGATATTGGCTACGAGGACACGGTCTCCGAGATCATCGAGATGATCCGGCAGATGGATTTTCCTCTGGCGAATTGCCGGTATCTGGTGGCCACCCACGCGGACGTGGACCACATTCAGGGTTTGAAGAAAGCCAAGGAGTTGTTGCCGTCGGCCGAGATTGTGGGTCATCCCGATGCGGCCGAGGCTCTGATCAAAGGGGACCGGATTCTGACCTATGCCGAGATCTCGGCCCAGGACATCTCGATCAGCCTGCCCAAGATCGAGTTCGACCGCACCATCACCGAAGGGGATGTGCTCGAACTGGGCGAGGTGAAGCTTGAGGTCTGGCATACGCCGGGGCACACGCCGTCGCAGCTTTCATTTCGGTTGGAGAAACTGTTGTTCAGCGGCGACAACATTTACCGCGACGGCTGCGTGGGCAACATCGACGCCCACCACGGCTCCGACCTGCCCGACTTCATCCGCTCACTCAAGCGGATTCGCGAAAGCGACGTGGAATGGCTCCTGCCCAGCCACGGGCCGATTTTCCGGAAAGACGACGCGCAACTCACCAAAACCATCGAACGCCTCGAATCCTACCAACACATGGCGGACTTCGGCACCTGTGCCGTGGACTGGCCCCTGCTGAACGAATGGGAAGAAGAATTGGTGGAAGGTTTTCACCCCGAATAGCCGGGGAAATTCCTGATTTCGCTTGACGACGCGCTAAGGTTCCTTCACAATTCCCACAAAACCCACCCAAACAGTCTCTCCCAATTCCCCTAACCTGATTTTTTTCCTCGCATTGTTGGAACAACGTCGGAGCGGTTGTTGGCAAGATGTGACCGGGCAAACTCATCAGGGCGCTCCTCCTGTGTGATTTTTCGAGGCCGGAAATTCCCCGCAATCGGCATCCGCAAAGTCGGCTTGAATAGAGCCAACGTCATTTGTGCGATCTTGATTGTCCCTCCCTTTTTATTTAATCGGCAGAACCCGAAATCGTGATCTCAGGTCGGA
Organism: uncultured Planctomycetaceae bacterium; assembly: GCA_963815195.1. Taxonomy (GTDB): domain Bacteria; phylum Planctomycetota; class Planctomycetia; order Planctomycetales; family Planctomycetaceae; genus CAWAVN01. Next base: position 247,166 of record CAWFGE010000017.1, on the reverse strand, counting down.
GAAGGTCTCTCTGTTTCCGAATCATATTTTTCGGGGCAATCGTCGATACCATCGAAAATGGCACATTTTTTTGAAAAACGAGACGTCTGGGGCAACGGATACGGCCTTTGGATCCTCGTGGGGATGGCATTTCTCACCCCACTGGCCATTTGGTCCTGCGATAACATCCACTTGGAAAACCGGGTGGAAAGTTGGCTGCCCGATGACGATCCGCAGGCCCAGATTCTCGATTGGGCCCACGATTATTTTCCCCAGGAAGAGCGGCTGCTCATCAGTTGGAACGGCAGCTCGTTGACCGACCCGCGACTGGCGAAGTTGGAGGCCCAACTCAAAGGCTCCGCCCAGCCTGCCAGCGGCGGGGAATCCGAGCCACCTCCCCAACGCGGAAGGAAATTGCCAGCGTCGTCTCCCCGCAGGACGTGTTCGATCGCATGCTCAAAGGCGGCATGGATCAAAACACCGCCCTCGACCGTCTCACCGGCGTGTTGATCGGTGCGGTCCACTCCGAGTTCGGCTGACGGACGCCGCCAAACCCCACAAAGAGCAGATCATTGAAGACCTGGTCCGCCGGGCCCATGACGAATTGGGGCTGGATTTGACGATTCTGCTCCCAAGCGATCGCATGGCCGCGAAGGAAAAAGCCCAGCCCCAAGAAGAAGACGAACGGCCGCTGCTCTCGGAATGGACGGTTCCCGCTCCGCACGATTTCGCGGTCGAATGGCCCCGGATGCACACCAAACGCGAGCACGAAAAAGAGGTGATCGCCTTGGTGAAGTCTCTGGGCGGAAGCGAGCCCGTCGCGGAAGACGAGTTCTTCCAGCCCGGCACGCCCGCGGCTTTGGGGGTCGCGGTGTCTTACGGGGGCCGGCGGAAGATGCCGCGAACCCTCGCCCTCATCTATCGCTGTGCCGAAGCCGCGGGCATTCCCCGCGAGGAACTGCGGCTCGGCGGCGGCCCGGTCGTGGGGAACGAACTGAACCAAGGCGTCAAGAAAGCCTTTTGGAACCGCGATTATCCGATCTGGAAATTCCACAAGCGCTCGCCGTTGTTTTTCTCGGCCCTCATCGGCGTGGTCCTGGCGTTCGTCATGTTGCGAAGCGCCCGTTTGGCGATTCTGGTGCTCGTCGCCGCCAACTTCACTGTGCTGTTGACGGTGGCTTTGGTTCCGCTCACGCGGGGCAGCATGAACATGGTTTTGGTCTGCATGCCCAGCTTGCTGTCGGTGCTCACCTTGTCGGCGGCGATTCACGTAGCCAACTATTGGAAGCACGCGGCTTTGGACAATCCGCAAAGAGCCATCGTCAACGCCTGCAAGATGGCCCGCCAACCGTGCGCATTGGCGAGCATCACCACGGCGGTCGGGCTGATGTCTCTCACCACCAGCAACCTCTCGCCCGTCCGCGACTTCGGATTTTACGCCGCGGTGGGGTGTCTGATTTCGCTCGTGGTCGTGTTGTACGCCTTGCCCGCGATGCTGCAATACTGGCCGGGCAAGGCCCAAAAATCGGCCGAGACCGAACACGAACGCTGGAAGCACATTGCCTATTATCTGAGCGATCATTGGAAACCCGTCGCCGGGGTTTCGATCCTGACCTATATCGTCTGCTGCGCGGGGCTGGCGAATTTCCGCACCGAGACCAAGGTCATCCGGTATTTCCCCGACGACAAGCGGGTCGTCCAGGATTACGACTACCTGGAAGAAAACCTGTCGGGCATCGTGCCGGTGGATGTGATCGTCCGCTTCGACAAGGCGTCGCAGGAACGCTTGACCTTCGCCGACCGGCGGAACCTGATCGACCGCATCAGCGACAAGATTCGCCGGCATTCCGAAATCAGCGGCACGATGTCGCTGGCCGACTTTATGAAATTCGCAGACGTCGCTCCCAAGGAAGACACCTTTCAGAAAATCCAGGCCCACCGCAAACAGTGGGAAGCCGAAAAACGCATCAAGAACGGAGAAATCCCCGGGGCGGGGGCGCTGCTCGCCGTCGTCCGCGAGCCGAAGATGCTCGAAAAGCTCGGCGGCAAACGCTTCACGGCGGAAGCCGGCGACGAGTCTGGCGGATCACCGCCCAGGTCGCGATCATGTCGGACCTCAACTACGCCGACCTCACCGGCGATTGGACCCATCCGCTGCAAAAGCCCGGCGAACTCAACACAATGGTGCAATCGGTGCTCGGCAAACAGCAGGGGGCCGAGTTTCTCGTCACCGGGATGGTGCCTTTGTTCCTGCAAACTCAGCAAGCCGTGCTTCGCAGCCTGATCGTCAGCTTCGGCGTGGCGTTCATCCTCATCGGGCTGATTATGATCTATCTGCTCAAAAATCCGCTGTCGGGGTTGATGACGATGATCCCCAACGTGCTGCCCATCGGGATGGTCTTCGGCCTGATTTCCTGGGCCGGGATTTCGGTGGACATCGGCACGATGATCACCGCATCCGTGGCGCTCGGCATCGCCGTGGACGGAACCCTGCACCTGTTGACCTGGTACCGCAAGGGCATCATCGACGGCCTGCCCCGCCGCGAGGCGATCGCCCAAGCCCTCGGGCATTGCGGCCCGGCCCTCTGGCAGACCAGCATGGCCGTCGGCATCGGTTTGCTGATGCTCTACTCGGCGGAGTTGCTGTTGGTCAGCCGGTTTGGCTGGCTGATGGCGGCCTTGATCGCCGCCGCGCTCGTGGCTGATCTCGTGATGCTCCCCGCCATGCTCGCGGGACCGTTGGGCACGATCATCGAACGCACAATCGCCCAGTCGCAACAGGAACTCGCCCCGGCCCCCGCACTCCCCGGCACCGAACTCCCCCAACCCCAACCCGGCCATTTGACGTAACCGTGGGCTAACGCCCAGCGGCTGATGAGAACTCTTTCCAGAGGCGTTTCGAACACCTCCCGGAATGGTTCGAGCAGCCGGCGGTCGTCGGTCAACACGAGGTTTTCCTGGTTGTTCTCCGCCGCCCCGCGGGTCCAGTTGTAGCTGCCGGTGAGCAGCAGTTCGGCGTCGAAGATCGCGAACTTATGGTGCATGTGGTACGGCGATCGATCGGCGCGGATGCTCACGCCGGCCTGCTCCAGGCGGACGATGTCGGAACCCGGATCGAAGGCTTTCTCGTTGTCGGTAATGATCCGCACGGCCACGCCGCGGCGATGGGCGTCCAGAATCGCGTCGGAAATGCGGTCGTCGGTGATCGTGTATACGCACGCGTCCGCGGAAGTTCGGGCGGCGGCGAACAAGCCGCTGATCCGGCGGGGGCAATTATCGCCCGGGCTGAAATGGCATTCCGCCCGCGCGGGCCGCGCGGACTCCTCCGGGAGCTGCAAAACCTTGACGACCTCTTCGAGCCAATTCAGCACCTCGCCCGCCTCCGCATCGTTAAAGCTCTCGCGGGCCAACTCGAACGCGGCGCTCCGGCAGACCGCCATCTCGTGCTCGCTGCCGACGGCGTCCGCCAGCACATCTTCGAGCGCCCGTTTCTCGCTTCGGGATAGGCGATGATCGTCCAACGTCTGTCGGAGGATGTCCTGGATTTTATCAAGCGTCATGGTCCGGGGTTCCAAATCTCTGAAATGACTTCGAGCTTTTCGTCGCTGAGGTAACCGTAGCGGTTGATCCACATGCCGTCCGCCTGGGTCTCCGCCACCAATTTGAGCCGGCGTTCGAAATCTTCGAGCGGTCCGTAGCCGTGGACCAGCGGCGTGACCAGCGCCCGGCCGCCCACCTTCCCGCACACCTCGGCGATCTTTCGCTGTTGAACTTCGCTGGAAATCGGATGCGGCTGGTCGGGGGCCGGGTAGCCGTAGTCGGCGAGCGTAAACTTCCGCAGGGCCACCTCGGCGGTGGTATGAATTTCCATCAAACGGCACAACACATCGACCAGCAGACGTTCGTCGATTGCGGGATTGGATTCGAGAATCGGCCGGCCCCAAAACTCCACCATCTGCGACCAGTGCATCGTGTAAAGCTTCGGAGACACCGCGTCACAAATCTCGCCTGCCCGCGAAAAGTCAAAGCCCGTCAGGTCGGAATAGGCGGGCATGAAGGCGTTCGCGGAGAGTTCGAGCCCCGGGCCGCCGGCTTCCGTCAGAATCTCCCGCCAGTTCGCGAGCAGATCGGAGGAGAGTTCCCGCTTGAGCCTCAGCCAATCTTTCAGTTCCGCGGGCAGCGATTCCAGGGAAAACGAACTCTCCAAGAGCCGCTCGAGCATCGCGTTCGTGACGCCGCCGTGAAGCGACTCATAAAGCTCGCTGACCGCCCGGCGGATTTCGGCGTAATCGAATCCGCGCTGTTTGGCCCATTCTTCGGCGTGCGGGCCGAAGCCTTGAAAGCATTCCCCCAAGGTGTAACAGGGAAACTCCGGCCAATCGGGGCGGAATCCCGTGACACCGGGATATGCGGCCATGAGGTCCCGCACATAAGCGCGGTTGTAAGCGCGGACGGCACCTGCGGCGAAGTTGGCGGTGTCCGCGACGCGGTTGGCGGGCAACTCGCCGTTCGGCAGCCGGGGACGATCCTCGTCCCGCAAGCCCGACGGCTGGGCGGCCCCGATTTGAAAATAGACTTTGATCCCGCGGTTTCGCGCGGCCTTGATGAACTCGCCGACGACTGTTCCCCGCGATGCCGTGAGGTCGTTCGCCTGCCGGGGACCGTAGGGGGAGTCTCGATAAAAGCTCGCGTCCGGCACATAGCTCGGGCCGCCCCGCACCCACAGCGCGGTCTTCCCGAACAGCGGCCGATCGAAGACGCGGGGGCTGCTCCCGGCGTCGATGGGCGGCTGAAAACTGCCCGTGCCTTCCTCGGCGGGAGCCGTCACCGTGGGATTCGTCGCCACCGCCGTCGCCCCCACGCGCTGGAGGTTCGCGAGCACGGCCTCCACGCCTTCGCTCAGAATGTAGTCCCCTAAAACGGTGATCCCCAAAAATCGACCGGCCATGCCCTTGCCCCTGATTGCTGATGTGTCTCTGGGAACCGGGGCTAGCGCCCGGCGGCTAATGGAATGAACCGGGGCGGACCACCCTGCGGGCGGTGCCCCCCGGCGGCTAATCAATGCAACCGTCAGCCGCCTTGTTGGATCTTTTCAATCTCGGCGTCGATGGCGTCGAGTTCCTTTTGCAGCCGCTCCACCTCGGCGGGATCGTCGAGCTGCTTTTTCGACCCGGCAAGCTGCTGCCGGACTTGGGCCTGTTTCTTGCGGGCGGCTTCCATTTGCTTTTTTTGCTTCTTGTTGAGTGCCATCCGATAAACCCCTTGTTTCAAAGGCCGTCTTCGTGAGCGGCCGGGTACCCACTCGGTGGGGAGCCGCCGGTTTTGAAATCACCGGCAGCTCGCCCCGTGCCGCTCAAGGAACCTTACCGATATTGTTTCCTGGACCGCGAAGGCCTACAGTAAAAGAAACCGCGGCGCGATCGGCCCTTCAGTTTAGAAAGTGGGAATCCTCCGTGCCATTCCGAGCGGCCCTTGGATTTGGGCGACCCGCGGCCAATCGCTTCGGTTCGCGAAAGGCGGCGTCAGGACAACTCTATGTCGTTTCTCTTGTGTCACGACTGTTACACCTGGGTGGAGCCTTTGGACCAGCGCTGTCCCGAGTGTCTCTTGGTGATGGATCTCTCGGCCGAGGATCCTTCGCCCCACGTGTTGCAGGAAGTGATGGGCGATCTCACCGGGCGGTTGGGCGAAGTGCGGATTCCCCGCAAACTCCTGCCCGAGTGGGGCACGCTGTACGCCACGACCGAGGGCCTGTTTTTCGTGCCGCACGAAATGGACCACGCCCTCCGGCGAGACGACGGGGCCTTCACCGGTGCCTCGCTGATGTGGTCGCTGGGTTCGCTCCTCTGGTCGCCTTTGTTTTTCTTGTCGCCGTTGTTCCGCGGCACGCCCGTGCCGGACCGGCCGGTCCGGGTGCTGCGGCCGCGGTATCTCGGCGACGCGGACAACAGCCGGCTTCCGGACCTCTTGATGGACAACCCCGGGGCGTTCTTTTTGCCCCGGCGGCAGATTCGGACCGTTCTCAGAAAGCGCGGGCGATGGATCATCGAACGCACCCAAGGCGGGTACGTGTCCATCTCCCCGGTCGCCCCGGCAAGAATCTTTCACGATAATCTGGCCGGCCTGTTGGAAAACCCCGACTGGCGAATGATGCAGTGCTGACGTTTGAGGGACAAAGGCCCCAAAGGGACAAAGGCCCTAAAGTGTCTGTGCGCGGAACGTCAGGTCGTTTTCGCGAGGGCCTTTTCGCGGGCTTGGTTGAGCAATTGCATCCAAGGTTTGATGTAATGGCCGTGGTCGTGGTAGGTGCGGCCGCTGACGAGGTTGCCGTCGATCACGCAAGGCTCGTTCACGAAAATCCCGCCGCAGACTTCCAGGTCGAACTGGCACTTGGGCACGGTCGCCATTCGCCGGCCCTTCACGCAGCCGGCGCGGGCGGGGATCTCGACGCCGTGGCAGACGCTGGCGATCGGTTTGTTCGCCTCGAAAAAATGCCGGGTGATGCGGATCAAATCGGGATCGTCGCGGATATATTCCGGGGCCCGGCCGCCGCTGAAAAAAATGCCCACGTACTCGTCGGGATCGACATCGCGAAAGGCGACGTCGGCTTCGATCGTGTAGCCTTCCCATTCCTTGGTGATCGTCCAGCCCGGCTTGACTTCGTGCAAGACCATCTGATACCGCCGCTTCTCCGGCGCCGCCACCACCGGCTGAAACCCATCCTCCTGCAGGCGGAAAAACGGATACAACGTATCCACCGTCTCGGTGGCATCGCCCACGATGATCAGCACTTTATTCATGGCTTCGTCTCCAACCTTTAACCTCTATTCTCCAACCTCCAACCTCGCTTCACTCGGAGGCGATCTTATAGAGGTGCTGATCGCTGCGGATAAAGATTGCCCCACCGGAGACAGCGGGGGTGCACAGGAAGGTTTCGCCAAAGTCGTGCGTATCCACGACCTCGCCGCCTTTTTCGCCGGGCGCGACGATCTGGCCGACGCCTTTTTCATTGAAGAAATACAGCTTGCCGCTGGCGACGACCGGCGTCCCGCTGAAGGGGCCTTTCAAGCGAAGTTGCCAGAGGCGTTTGCCGTCTTTGCCGTCGGCACACGTGAGGGCCCCGCTGCTGTTGACGGTATAAACCTTGCCGTCGTAGGCGAACGGGCTGGCGGTGGAGGGCGAGAGATAGCCGACTTGCCACACGATCTCCGGCGATTCGCTTTCCGGGTTGGGACGCAGCGCCGTGATGCCGTGCGAAGGCACGAAAATCAAATTGCCGTTCACGACGGACGAGGGAATCGTCGAGGCCCCGTCCGTGTAGTTCCAAACCTCTTTGCCGGTTTTGGGATTCACCGCTTGCACGCCTTTCGAGGACTGGAGCAGCACCAGCTTGGGCTGTTCGGCGGAGGCTTGATAGACCACCGGCGAAGTCCAGTTGGCCCGGCGGGGGCGGTCGATCTTCCAGCGCTCGACGCCGTTTTCGGTGTCGAGGCCGACCGCGAAAGCCTCTGCATCGCTTTCCACTTGAACCACGAGCGTGTCGTCCACCACGATGGGCGAAGAGGCCATGCCCAGGCTGTTGCTGGCGTTGGGATAATCGTAGGTCAGCCCGCGATACCAGAGCAGGTTGCCGTCGAGATCGAGACAGATCACATCGTTCGACGAATAAAACGCGAAGATCCGCTCGCCGTCGCTGGCCGGCGTGGGCGTGGCCACGCACATCTTGCGATGGCACATCGTGCGGCCGGTCGCCCAGAACTGCCGATGCCATTCTTCCTCGCCGGTCTTCGTATTGAAAGACTGCACGTGCAGCCGATTTTGATCGACCCCGCTGCTGCTGGTGACCACCACATGATCGCCGATGACGATCGGCCCCGACAGACCGCGGCCGGTGAGATCGGCTTTCCACGCCACCTCGGACAGCGACTCGGGAGCGGCTTGTTTCTCGGCGACGCCGTTGACATCGTTCCCCCGAAACTGCCGCCAGTCTCCGAAGGCCGCAGCCCCGGCCAAGCACACAAAACACACCGAAAGCAAAACAGATTTCACAGCAAGATCCTTTTGGGTGAGATGAATTGTTCTATATTTTGAGCCGCGCACGAAGTAAGCGGTTTGAGGGAACTGGAAAACGCAATACCGCTTACTTCGTGCGCGGCTCATCCGCCTTTGGAACGACTGAGGTTTATTTATCGGGCAGGATCGCGCTGCCGGCGGGGTCGCAGACGCGGATTTGGAACTGGTAATCCTGGGCCCAATCGTCCGTCTGCTCGTTCTGGCAGATCTTGAGGAGGATGACATTGTCGCCCGCTTTGAGTTTTGCAGGCACACGGTATTGGTCCATCCGGGTGCCGCGGTGGTATTCCTCGCGGGCAAACAACAGTTCGCCGTTGACCCACAATTTCCAGGCGTTCGGCGTGCCCAGGCGGAGCCAGACGTTTTGCGGCTTCTCGCTGTGGAACGTCGCCGCGGCAAACATGCAGGAGCCTTTGTAGTTCTTGATATCCGTGCGGATATTGACGATGCCGTAGTTGTCATCGGTGTGATAAGCCTGCCAGCGCACCTTTGCGCCTTCAAAGCCGTCGTCAAACTTCGTGGGATAGGCGGCTGAGAAATCGACGCCTTTCTCCGGCGGATAGACCGCGGCAAAGCCCACGCCCCCGCGGTTTTCAAAGGGCCCCACGATCTGCCAATCCGTCAGAAATCCAAAATGCTTGGGCAAATCGACTTCCACACCCAATTTCTTGAGCGGCTCGACGATGTTTTTCACCTGGTCGGGATCGACCGCGCCGCTCAAGGCTTTCCGGTAAACCGCAATCGCTAAGCGCGGCGTCTTCTTCGCATCGATCGCCCGGGCTTCGTCGATCAACTTCGCAACGGCTTCCCAGCGGAGTTCCGCGCTCGGGTCCAAAAGAAAGCCGGGAATCATCCGCTCGGCCGTTTGGGGCTCGACCTGCCGGAGCCATTCGAACGCCAATCGGCGGGCGTTCGGGTCTTGTTTCGTGTCGAGGATGAAGGCTTTGAGTGCCTTCACGGGCAGCGGTTTGTTCTGTTTGATGCTCTGGTCGGCGATGGTTTCAAAGGCGCTGCGGAGCCAATTGATCGCCAGCGGGCTCGCGCCTTCAAAGGCTTTCAAGATCTCGGTTAGGACTTTTGCATCCTGCTGGGTCAATTCTTTGAGCGCTTTCGCGGCAGCGGCGTTGCCTTGCCCTTCGCGGTCCACTTGCTTGAGAGTCTTGAGCAACTCGTCCGTGGAAGCCGCGGATGCCGCCGACGCCGAAATCGAAAGCCACAACGCCAGAAGCCAGCGGGCGCCGCGGTAGATTGGTTTCCTCTCCGTCATATCATCCTCTCATTATTTGGTCTCGAAAATCATCGGGCGTTTGAGAAGCAACGTCCGCAAAGTCTGTCGGTGGGCCGAGAACGCAGAGCCGGTGTGGGCTCCGTTTGACCTCCCGGCTTTTCGTCGGATTACCCGAACAAGTCCATGATCGGTTTGCCTGTGGTCAGCGTGCGGGAAATGCCGCTGGCGTCCTGCGGATTGTTGATGGGGATGTCGAGGGCGTGGTAGATGGTCGCGGCGAGTTCTTCGGGGCGGACCGGGTTTTGGGTGGGATACTCGCCGTACCGGTTGGATTTCCCGTACACGTTCCCGCCGCCGATGCCCGCGCCGGCCAGGATCGAGGAGAAGCACCGGGGCCAATGCTGGCGTCCAGGCGGGTTCTGCTTGAGCACATAGGGCGTGCGGCCAAACTCGCCGGTCACGACGACAAGCGTGTTCTCCAACAGGCCGCGCTCGCTGAGATCGGTGAGCAGCCCGGACAGCGCCTGATCCAAACGAGGCAAGCAAAAGCCCATGCCGTACGAGCCGGTCCCGAAGGCGTTGCCCATCCCCATGTTTCCGCCGTGCATGTCCCAACTGCTGCTGGGCGGACCTTGTTTGTCGTGCTCGGCCTGCCCGGTCCAGCCGTTGACGGTGACGAAGCGGACGCCGGATTCCACCATTCGCCGGGCCAGCAGCAGATTTTGCCCGAGCGGATGCATGCCGTAGCGTTCGCGAACTTCGACCGGTTCGCGGTCCAGTTGGAATGCCCCCCGGCCCTCGGCTCGCGTCAATGCGTCATAAGTCTTTTCCCGCAGGTCCGACCAGTCCTTCACCTGCTTGTCCCGATCCAACCGCGTCGATTCCAGGCCGGCGAGCAGCGACTTGCGAACTTCGAATCGTTTCTCGTCGTAGGAGTTATAAATCTCCGGCGGTTTGAAGTCTTTCATCGCCGGATGATTGTCCGCCGCGCCGACAAACAGCGGCGCATACGCCGAGCCGAGGTATCCGCCGATGCCAATATTGGGCGCACAAAACACGGGCGGTCCGACGCATTTGATAAGCCACGCGTTGGAAATGAAGTTCCGGGTGCTGGGTTTGTGCTTGGCAATGAACGAGCCGAGGTAAGGTTGATCGTTCGGCTGGCCCTGCTGCACGCGCTTTTCTGAAGAACCGCTGAGCAGATTGTGCATCGCGTCGAAGTGGTTGCTGATCGCCCCCGGATGCGACATGGAATTGATCAGCGTGAACTTGTCGGTGAGCTGGGCCAACCGCGTGTGCATCTCGTTGATCCGCATGCCCGGCACTTTGGTGGCGATGGGCTCGTAAGGGCCGCGATAATCGAGCGGGGCCTCGGGCTTCATGTCCCAGGTGTCAACATGGCTCGGCCCGCCGCAGAGCAGAACAAAGATGCAAGACTTGTCCGAGGCGACGGCATTGCCCGACGCGTCGAGTTTGTCGGTCCCGAACACCATGCCCGGCATGCCGAGACTCAACGTGCCCAAACCGCTCGCGATGAGGGCCTGACGCCGGTTCATTTGGAAATCGTTCATACAAAGGCCCCTGTCCAAATTGACGGTTCGAGCGGCGATTTCTTTGCCAGCCGGGGCAAACGGTCGGCGATAAAGAGTCTACTCGATTCCCCTCCGCGACTCAATCAACCGTCCGGTGTACGAAAAAAGCGAATTGCCGTTGCGGTCCATGTCCGACGGAGAATCGCCCGCACTTGGATTGTGAACCCGAGTTTTCAATCGTCCTGGCGGCGATCTTGTTCGCTCGATTCGTCCAGGTCGTACCGCCGGAGTTTCTGGCGGAGCGTTGAGCGGTGGATGCCCAGCACCTGGGCGGCGGCGGCTTTGTTATGGCCGTAGCGCTCCAAGATCGCCTTCAAAAACGGCGGCTCGACCAGGCGGAGATAATCTTCATAGAGATTCGCCGGCTCGGCGCCGTTGGCGGTTTCTTCGACCCAACCGCGAATCTGTTCCGGCAGCGTCTCCTCCGAACTTCGCGAAGCGGCCGCGAACCGCGCGGGCGGCGGCAAATGGTCGGCTCGGATCACGTCGCCCCGCGACACGATGACCGCATGCTCGATGGCGTTCCGCAGCTCCCGTACGTTGCCCGGCCATTCGCGGCCCGTCAACTCGGCGAGCGCCTCTTCGGTGATGATCGGCGAACGCATCTCCGGCATCGCGGACAAGGCGAACCTTTCCACCAACGCGGGAATATCCTCCCGGCGTTCCCTGAGCGGCGGCAAATGGATCTGAAACACGCTGAGCCGAAAATACAAATCCTCCCGAAAACCCCCGCGCTCGATGAGCTCCCCCAGCGGGCGGTTCGTCGCCGCCAGGACCCGCGCGGCCATCGGACGCGGCCGGGCGTCGCCCACCGGCGTGAGTTCCCTCTGTTCGAGAGCCCGCAGGAGCTTCACCTGCAGCGACAGCGTCGTGTCCGCGATTTCATCGAGAAACACCGTGCCCTCGGCCGCCAGCTCCAACAGGCCCCGGCGATCCTGCGTCGCCCCGGTGAAGGCTCCCTTCACGTGCCCGAAGAGTTCGCTTTCGACCACGCTCTCGCTGAGGGCCGCGAGGCACACGGGCAGAAACGGGGCTTCGCTGCGGGCGCTGTGCCGATGGATGGCCCGGGCGACCAGTTCCTTTCCCGTGCCGCTTTCCCCCGTGATGAGCACCGGCACATTGGAGCCCGCCACCCAGGCGATCTGCTTGAAGACCCGCTGCATTGCGGGCGAAGCGCCGATCATCTCCGTGGGCTCCGCGGCGGGCGGGTTTTGCGCATCTTTTGTTTCCGAAGCGCGGGACGACTCCAAAGCCCGCTCGAGCACTGCGGACGCCTGGTCCAGATCGAACGGCTTGTGCAGATAATCGAAAGCCCCTTTCTGCACCGCTTTGACGGCGATTTCCAGGTTGCCGAAGGCGGTGATGACCACGATCGGCACATTGCCCAGGCGGTCGCGGAAACGGCTGATGGCGGACAGCCCATCCATGCCGGGCAGCCGCACGTCGAGCACGATCGCATCGGGCCGGCGGTCGCCCGCGAGCCGCAGCGCTTCTTCCGCAGACGCGGCCACGCTCACGTCGTGTCCCTCATCGCCCAGAAACTGCTCGAAGCCCCAGCAAATGCTGGGCTCATCATCCACGATCAAAACATGCGACATAAAAAACTCGCCCCGTCGGGAGCCTGCGGGTTTTGGATTGTTAAAGGTCCATGCCCCATCATAACCCAACCCACCCCACCTTAGGCAATGCGCAGGCCTTTTGTGAGATTTCGCCGGCCGGTCGCAGTTTTCGCGGGAATCGCTACGATGGAGTCTCGAAATCCTCGAGCTCCTTTGAAACGCGAACGCCGACCCCGGAGGCAATCGGATGAACTGGCAATGTGGAGGACATTGGGCACCGGCCTTCATTGCGGGGATGCTCTTCGTTTCAACCGCCCGCGCCGAACCGCGGAGGCCGCCCTTCGTCGCCGGCTTCGAGCGTTTCGCCCGGCATCAGGAAATCGGCGGACTTCAAGCGGGCCGATTGCTTTTGAGTGAACTCAGTTGCACGGCGTGCCATTCCACGAAGAACAGCCAACTCCCGCCCAAACGCGGGCCGCGTCTCGATGGCGCGGGGAACCGGCTCAACCCGGCGTGGATCAAGCGGTTTCTCACATCCCCGCAACAAACCAAACCGGGCACCACGATGCCGGAGATGTTCGCCGGTTGGGACAATAAAGAACGAGACCGGGCGATTGCAGCGATCGCGGCGTTTCTCGGAACGCAACGGGAAGCGTTTCCGGTCATCAAAGCATCCGGGCTGCATCCGGTGCCGTTTGAGTTCTGGAACAAGGGCAATTCCGAAGCCGGCAAGTCGCTTTATCATCAAGTCGGCTGCGTTGCCTGCCATGCCGCGGATGCGGATTATGAAACCGTGGAGATCAAACCCTCGCCGCTCGATCAGTTGCTCGAGCAACTCGATCCCCAGGAACTCGCCGAGATGGGCCTGGCGGCGAAAGCCCGGCGGGTCGAATCGATCCCCCTGGGCGATCTGCCCGCGAAGTCCACGCGCCAATCGCTGACGTTCTTCTTGCTCGATCCCGAGAAAACCCGCCCCGCCGGCCGGATGCCGAGCCTGAAATTAGAGCCCGTCGATGCCGCCGACATCGCGGCGTATCTGCTTCGCGATCAAAAGCCCGAAGCCCAACAAGAAACGCCCAGTCCGCCCGAATCGTTGATCCAAGAAGGCCGGCGTTTGTTCGCCGAACTGCGGTGCGTCAATTGCCATGACGTGAAGGGCGTCAAGGAAATGCAGGCCGCGAAGCCGTTATCGGCTCTGGCAACAGCTTCGGAACGTTCCTGCTTCGGCGAAGCCCAGCGCGGACGGCCGCACTTTGAGTTGGACGGAGTTCAAACCGCCGCGGTCAACAAGGCCTTGATGACTTCTTCCCAACCGCTCAAACCGTCGGCGGGGGATCGGCTTTCGTTTCAGCTATTAAAGCTCAACTGTTATGCCTGCCACGAGCGCGAGAACCAAGGCGGCGTGGGGCGGTATCGCAGGCCGTTTTTCGAAACCGTCGGGCACGTGGACATCGGCGATGAAGGCCGCTTGCCGCCCCTGCTGACCGGCGTGGGCCGCAAACTGCAAACCGGTTGGCTCAATCAAGTCCTCAAAGGCACAGGCGACGTGCGGCCGCACATGCGAATCCGCATGCCGCGGTTTCCCGCGAGCGCCGTCAAAACGTTGCCGGGCCTGTTCGCCGAAGCCGATCATCCCGCCAAACCGCCGAGCGAAACGGAAGTCTTCGGCAAGGTTTCGGGACTCACCGACGCCGGCCGCGTGTTGTTGGACAACGGCTGCGTACAATGCCATCCGCTCCGCGGCGAGACATTGCCGGGCGTGGTCGGCGTCGATTTGGAAGGCATCGACGAGCGGGTGCAGCCGGCGTGGTTTCATGATTTTCTGTTGAACCCGGCGGGCCTCAAACCCCGCACGCGCATGCCCACGTTCTTCCCCAAAGGCAAGAGCCAAAACCTTGAACTTTTGCACGGCGACGCCGACCGCCAGATCGCCGCGATGTGGGCGTATTTGAAAGACCTCGACAAACAGCCGCTGCCCGAAAAAATCGAGCAGGTCCGCTCGCAGGATTTTGAGTTGAAACCGAAATCGCAGCCGATCTTGATTCGCACCTTCATGAAGGAAGCCGGCACGCATGCGATCGCGGTCGGCTTTCCGCAGCAGGTGCACTTCGCGTTTGATGCCGAGACCGCCCGGCCCGCCGTCGCCTGGCGGGGTCGGTTTTTGGATGCCCAGGGCACGTGGTACAGCCGCTTCACGCCGCCCGCGGAACCGTTGGGCGATGATCTGATCTCGTTCCCCGCCGGCTTGCCGTTGGCGATGTTGAAAGACAATAAAGAAGGCTGGCCGAAGGACGACCGCTTGAATCCAAGTTATCGCTACCTGGGATACAGATTGGATGCCGCCGGCGTGCCGACGTTCTTGTACCGCTCTGCTTCCTTCGACATCGAAGACCGCATCGCCCCGGCAGGGGAGCAAAACTTGAACCGGCAACTGACAATCAAGAAGCGAAAGCCCGGCCAAGAGTCGCAGCCGCTTTGGTTCCGGGCGAATGTGGGGAAGACATTGAAGAGCAAAGCCGCCGGATCGTTCACGAACGAGGCCGGTTTGAGCGTCTCTGTTGGCAAACTGAAAGATGCGGGCGGACTCCGCGAAAGCGGTGCGCTCATGGAATGGATCATTCCGCTCACGATAAAGACCGAAATCACGATCGAGGTGCAATATCAATGGTGAAAAACCGCGTGGGCTCCGCTGTGCGGACCATTATTTTGAGCGCCGTATTCGTGATTTCGGCATACCGGTCCACATTCAATTCGTCGGCAGTCGCGGCGGAGGAGAGTGATTATTACCGCATCGTTTCCGTGGCGACTTCGCAGGCGAAGACAGACTCGCGGTCGAAGAACTGGAAGCCGGCCCCCGCAGGGTTGGCGCTCGAAATCAGCGGGATCACGGTGCTCGATGACGACCGCGTCGCCGTCGCGATTCGCAAAGGGGAAGTCTGGATTCTGGGTGGCGTTTACGACGAGCCGCCTAAAAATGTGACCTATAAAAAATTCGCCTCGGCTCTCCATGAGCCGCTCGGACTTCTGAAAGTCGGCGATGCGTTTTACAGGCGCAGCGGTCCGAACTCACGCGGATGCGCGACCTCACCGGCGACGGCGTGGCCGATGAGTACCTCGCCGTCGCCAAGGGCTGGGGCGTGACGGGGCATTATCACGAATACGCCTACGGGCCGAAGCTGGACGGCGAGGGCAATTTGTGGCTGACGCTCAACATCGGTTTGGGACTGAAGGGCGAGCAGTTGGATCGCACGATTCGAGATCCCGTGCTCGGCTATCGCCAAGGCCGCTGGCGGGGCTGGGGCATGATGGTCACGCCGGCCGGGGAACTGGTGCCGATGTGCGCGGGCATGCGCTCGCCCAGCGGCCTCGGTGCGAACGCGGCGGGCGATATGTTTTATACCGACCAGCAAGGCAACTGGGTGCCAACCAATTCGCTGCATCACATGCGGAAGGGAGCGTTCTTTCATCACCCGGAAGCTTTGGCTTCGATGAGCCTGCCCGGTTCGCCGATCCAAGGCATCACAAAAATCCCCGCGGGCCTGCCTTACCCCGCGGCCCTCAAACGATTCCCGCCAATGAAACCCCCGGCGGTCTGGTTCCCTTATAAAAAAGTCGGACAGTCGGCGACGGACATTCTGCTCGATGCGAGCGGCGGCAAGTTCGGGCCGTTCGCGGGGCAGCTCTTCATCGGCGAGTTCACCCAAGCCGGCATCAACCGCGTGTTCCTGGAACAAATTGAAGGTGAGTACCAGGGGGCCTGTTTTCCCTTCAAGAGCGGGTTTGCCTCGGCGGTATTGCGGCTGGCTCAAGGGACCGACGGCAGCGTGTTCGCGGGCCTGACCAATCGCGGCTGGAGCAGCCTGGGCACCGCCGCGTATGGACTCCAGCGTCTCGTCTGGACCGGCAAGACGCCTTTTGAAATCCAGGAAATGCGCGCCAGGCCCGACGGCTTTGAACTCCGCTTCACCAAACCCGTGGACCCAAGAACCGCCGGCGATCCTAAGTCCTATAAAATGAACAGCTACACCTATCTCTATCACGAAACCTACGGCAGCGATGAAATCCAAAAACAGGATCTCACAATCGAAGAAGCAACGCTGTCCGAAGACGGCCGGCGCGTGCGATTGAAAGTTTCAGGACTCCGAGAACTCTTCGTGCACGAACTCTCCGCCGACGGCGTCCAAAGCGCAGCCGGCGAGAACCTATTGCATCCCGATGCGTATTACACCTTGAACCGGATTCCGAAATAGTTCCTTGCAACGGGTTTGAGAATCTGAGCGGTAGGCGTTAGCCCCCGGCTTCGATGAAATGATATTCACAAAATCAAAGCCGGCGGCGAGCGCCGTGCCGCTCATGCTTCGCGGCTGTTTCTTGGGGATTCAAGCGGTCCTTGATTCCCACCTGGACCTTGCTCTTTTCAGCGTTCTGTGGTTTGATCGAATCAGACAATCCCCTTGCACTTTTTGCCATGAGGAGTTCCCCATGATCGGCTCGACATTGCGATTTCGTTGGTGGCTGGTTTTTGGGTTGATTGTCGCCGCATGTTCGCGAATTGCGGTTGCCGCGGAGCCGGATCAAACTCAGCTCCGCGCGGCCGTCGTGAAGGGGATTTCGCTGATCGAGATGAGTTCCCAAGAGTACCTCAAACAGCGGCAGTGTTTTTCGTGCCATCATCAGGCGATGCCGATGGTGATGCTTTCCGAAGCCCGCCGGCGGGGGTTTGAGATCGACCGCGAGAATTTCGCGGATCAACTCCAGCGGGCGATCAAGCATCTCAAAGGCGGGAAAAAGCAATATGCCGAGGGCCGAGGCCAAGGCGGGCGGGTGGACACGGCCGCGTGGGGCTTGTGGTCTTTGGAGAGCGGCGATTACAAGCCCGATGAGACGACCGCGGCGGTGGCGCATTTTCTGTTGGATTATCAAAAGCAGCAGGGCCATTGGAACCCGCCGGGCCACCGCCCGCCGACGGGGGCCAGTTCGTTTGCTTCGACGTATGTGACTTTGCGGGGGCTCGAACATTTCGGCACCGAAGCCCAACAGGAACAAATCGCCGGCCGCCGGGAGCAGGTTTCGAAATGGCTCGAAACCGCCGAGCCGAAGGACACTGAAGACCGCGTGTATCGGTTGCGGATTTTGAACTATTTGGGAAATGAGGAGCAGCGGAAGGCCGCGGCGGAGGAACTGTTGGAACGCCAGCGGGAAGACGGCGGCTGGACCCAGACGGACGACCTCGAAAGCGACGCCTACGCCACGGGCACGGTGCTCGTTGCGCTTTATGAAACCGGCGGCTTGAAGACGACCGATCCCCGCTATCAGCGCGGCCTCAAGTTTCTCCTTGATACTCAACTCCCGGACGGTTCCTGGAAAGTCGCCACCAGAAGCAGACCCATCCAGACCTATTTCGAGAGCGGCTTTCCGCACAAGAAGGATCAGTTCGTCTCCATCGCCGGCAGCAGTTGGGCCGTGACCGCGATGCTCTATACGTTTCCCGAAGCGGAACCGAGCGAACCATAAGGCGAGCCGGAGGTGTCAGCCTCCGGGTTACGTGGAACTCAGACTGTAAGTCGAAAGTGGAGGGGGTGGCTGGGGCGCAATGGAATGTTCCAAGGAAAAAGCAGATTTGAGGTCTGGGGCTGTGTGAAGTTTTTCTCGCTCGGCCATAGCCCCAGCATTCACAGTTCCAGCCTTACTCCAAGGAGAATTTGCGCCCAGCCACCCAAAGGCTTACAGTTTGAGGTGGAATGCTTTGAAACGTCGTTTTCTTGAATACCGTATAATTCGAGACGGAAATCTTCTTAAGCGATCGGGGGAAACCGGCCGGCTTACACCGGCCGCTCGCCTTTAGTTTTCGCTGGGAACCAGAAACTGCACGCTGAAGAGTTTCTCGGCATCGCACCAGACGCGGCGGACGGATAAACCGGCTTGGGCGGCGAGGTCGGCGAAGTACTCGAGGCCGTATTTGTAGGAGTTCTCGGTGTGGATCGTTTCGCCCTCGGCGAAGTCGAACTCGGCCCCTGCAATCGTCAGGGTTTGCTCTTCGGCCGAGACGAGGTGCATCTCCACCCGGCTTTCCCGCTCGTTGAAAATCGCCTGGTGCTCGAAACGGTCCACGGGGATGTCCGCGTCCAATTCGCGGTTGATGCGGTGGAGCAGATTGAGATTGAACCGGGCCGTCACGCCTTGCTCATCATCGTAAGCCGCTTCGAGGATGTCGCGGGACTTGGGCAGATCGACGCCGATGAGAATCCCGCCGGTTGTGCCGGCGAGCCGACGCATTTGTTTGAGCAGGTCCACCGCGCGGGCGGGGGGGAAATTGCCGATGGTCGAACCGGGAAAGTAGACAATCGTGCGGCCGGCGTTCGGGCGAAGTTTGGGGAGCACGAACGGCATCGTGAAATCGGCGCAGACCGGGCGGATTCGCAAATCCGGATATTGGTCGGCCAGCCGGGCGGCGGTTTGCCGCAAGTGCTCGCGGGCGATGTCCACGGGGACATAGACGGACCCGCCGTCCAAGCGGTCCAGGAGCAGCCGGGATTTCCAACTGCTGCCGCTGCCGTATTCGACGAGCACGCACGCCGGTCCAAAGGCACCCGCCATCTCGCCGGCGTGGTCCTCCATGATCTGAAGCTCCGTGCGGGTCAGATAGTATTCGTCCAACTCGCAAATCTGGTCGAAAAGTTGCGACCCGGCTTCATCGTAAAAATACTTGCAGGGCAGGACCTTCGGCGATTGGAGCAAGCCCGCGAGGACATCCCAGCGGAACGGTTCGGTGCCGAGGGCCTCTTCTTGGATCGTGAATTGAGTCATCCTGAGCCGCGCTTTCTCCAGGCTTTGGACGCAAAAATGGGAGACGAATCCCGGAGGATCCGCGACCCGGAAGGTTGGTGTGATTGTAGAAATCCTACGCCAGAGAACCACCCTGGGCTTCTGGAACATGACATAAACTTCGAAAAACCCGGTAAAACCAGAAGTCCCCCGACCGCCGGCTCCGGCAATCGCGGGGACCAAGAGGGCGGAAGTTCCTGCTTGACGCGATTTTCCCCTGGATCAAACCCGGTTCGGAAAATCCGGTTGTTGACCCACGCCATCGGGTCTCGATAAAATCGCGAACATAGGCGGCCTGGCCCGGGCGGTCTTTTCTACGACGGCGAATGCAGAGTGAGGGGCTCGCGCTCGATCTCATCACTTGGCATTTGGCGCGGACAGACGCATGGTTTGACCTTTGACATCCGAGTGAAGCATTAAACGTTTCCGTTCGCCAACCGGTTCCGCCGGAGAGTTGACTGTGGCCTTTTTGAAAGTCATACGGGGGGCGATCCCCGGCCAGATTTTGGAACTTCACGGCGAGCGGATGGTGATGGGGCGTCATCCCAATTGCCATATCGTGTTGGACAACGCCGCCGTCAGCCGGCACCATGCGCAGATCCTGGAAAGCCACGGGCATTTTTATTTGGAGGATCTCCGCAGCCGGAACCACACGTACCTCAACGGCACCCGCATCGACGGCCGGGCGGAGATTCAGGAAGGGGACGAGATCAAAGTCTGCGACGTGGGGTTTCGGTTTCACGTGCAAAGCCCGCCGCCCGAAACCGCGCCCCCGCCGACGCCCGTCATGCGCAAAGGCGACACCAGCGTGTTTCTGGGCGGGAAGGACAAGTCCAAAAGCCGGTCCACTTCGGATTTGATCGGGGGCGTGACGATCACCGGCAACGTCGTCCGCTCCAAGTCCCCCGGCAAAAAAGGCGAGGGCGAGCACGTGGGAGCATCGTCCATCATCAGCACGATGGACGTGGGCGGCGGCAGCAGCAACTTGCGGCTGGGCGTGAAGCCCGAAGTCAAGCTGCGGGCGATTCTGGACATCAGCAACGCGCTCGCGCACGTGCTGACTTTGGAGGATGTGTCCAAGGAGTTATTGGACAAGCTGTTCGAGATCTTCCCGCAGGCCGACGAAGGCTTTGTGATGCTGCAGGAAGCCGAAAGCGACACGCTCACGCTCCAAGCCGCGAAATCCCGCCGGAACAATGAAGGGACCGGCATCGGGCAGAGCATGACGATCGTCCGCAAAGCCCTCGAATCCAAGGAAGCGATTTTGAGCGCCGACGCGGTCGCCGACGAGCGGTTCCGCACCAGCGACAGCGTTCCGGGGCTGAAGATCCATTCGATGATGTGCGTGCCGCTCATGTCCAAAGACAACGACCCGATGGGCGTCATTCAAATCGCCACGCACAACGTGCAGCAGAAGTTTTTGCAGGACGATTTGGATTTGCTGGTGAGCGTCGCTTCGCAGGCGGCGCTCGCAGTGGAGAACTCCCGCTTGCACGAAGAATTGGTGCATCAGCGGGAGATCCAGCGGGATCTGGAAGTCGCCACGCAAATCCAGTTGGGATTCTTGCCGAACCAGCGGCCGAGCATCAAAGGCTACGAGTTTTACGACTATTACGAGCCGGCCCAGAGCGTGGGCGGCGACTATTTCGATTACGTCCCGCTCCGCAACAAAAACGTGGCGGTTGCGGCGGCGGACGTGGCCGGCAAAGGAATTCCCGCCGCGCTGTTGATGGCCCGCTTGTACTCCGCGGCGCGGTTTCATCTGCTCACGCAATCCTCCGTCGCCAAAGCCATGACCGGGCTGAACCGCGAGATTGCTTCGAGCGGCTTGGGGTTTCGGTTCATTACCTGCGTGATCGCCATTTTGAATCCGAAGACCCACGAATTGACAATCGCCAACGCGGGACACATGCCGCCCTTGTTAAGGCACGCGTCCGGCGAGGTCGAGCAGGTCGGCCGGGAGATCGGCGGATTGCCTTTGGGCGTCGTGCCCGACCAGGTGTTTCGCGAAACCGTTGTCCCCTTGAAACCGGGCGACACGTTCGTGGCCTTCACCGACGGCATTACCGAAGCGATGAACCCCAAACTGGATCTCTACGGCGTGAAACTGCTCAGCAAGTATCTCGCCGACGGCCCCGCCGATCCCGAAGAACTCGTTCAGGGCGTCATCCAGGATGTGGAAACCTTCAGCCAAGGCCATCCGCAAACCGACGACATGTGCCTCGTCTGTCTCCGCCGCTGCGAGTGAGAACTCGAAAGCCAAATGGCATCGGACCGACTCCTGCGATTTGTCTTTGAAGGATGCTGCGGGGCGTTCCTGGCCGCGTTGATCGCGGTGTGCATTCTGTTTTTCTGGTTCTCGGCGATGAACTGGCTCATCGTCGGACTGGCGGCGCTTGCAGGGTTTGTCTCGGGAGGCCTATGGGGCGAAAACGCCATCGAGCTTTTGAAATGGCTCTTTTCGTGGATCTGACCCGGCGGCGAACGAACCGTCAGCAATCGGTCCGACCCGCTCAATTTCTCCAATTCCTGCCATTCGACCCAATTCCGGACATTGAGGTCGAAAGATGGGTGGTTTGCGCAGGCGGTACAATGTAATCTGGATGAAAATTCCAATCCGTTTTCCCAATTTGTGTTTTGCCCGCCATGTTTGTACATCAACATCAACTCGAATACCTGCTCGAACCGGAGGATTACACTTCCGAAGCCTGCCAGCAGGCGGAAGTCGAAAACGTGTTTCTGCCGGTCTGGCATCTGGCGGCGACAAAATCCGAACTGCCCAAGGACGGCGACTTTGTGACGCTGGATCTGCTCGACCGTCCGATCATCCTTCGCCGAGCCGGCGGCCAATTTTACGCACTCGAGAATCTGTGCTGTCATCGGCATTGCGAGATCACCTCGAAACCTCGCGGGAACAGTCCCGTCATCCAATGCCAATATCACGGCTGGCAATACGACGAGGCGGGCCGCACCGGCCGCATTCCGGACGCCGGTTGCTTTCGCCCCTGGGACCGCGAGAACGCCAGGCTCCACACCTTCCGCGTGGACACCTGCGGCGATTTGATTTTCGTCGCCTTGAGCGAAGACGCCCCGCCGCTCCGGGAGTTTTTGTCACCTTTTTGCGAGATAATCGAAAAGAACTTCACCACCCCGGCCTGGCAGCTCAAAGACATCTGGGAACACGACTTCGAATGCAACTGGAAAATCCCGGTGGAGAACACCGTGGAGACGTACCACGTCCAGGAAATGCATATGAAAACGTTTAAGGGGATGTATCCGAGCGAGAATCGCCAGGAGCACATTTTGCATCCCCGCTACACCACCATGGAATACGACGTCGAATCGCGGGACCTCAGATTCTGGCAGCCCCGCCTCGCCCGTTGGCTGGGCAACGAACCCACCGACCTCTATGTGCACACGCTCATCCATCCCCACACGGTCATTATCACGACCGGCGGCCTCTTCAGTTACTTCGTGAATTACCTGCCCGTCGGCGCCGGTCGCACCCGGCTCCAACTGCGGATGTATTCGTATCGGGGCAGCAAGCGGAATCCCTGGGCCGCTTACCTCGCGTGGATCCTGGCAATCATCAGCCGGCACACGATGCGGAAAATCATGTGGGAAGATCTGAACATCTTTCCGCACCAGCAGCGCGGCCTGACCAAAAGCCGGCATAAAGGCGTGCTCGGCACCCGCGAAGAACGGATCTATGTTTTCCACCGCTATGTTCTGGAAAAACTCGGCCGCCCCATTCCCGAACCGACCATCCCCCTCAAAGCCGTCGAACAGCAAGAATCGATCCGATCGCAGCCCGTCGGCGGAAAATAGCGGCGGCTTTCCGCGGTCGGCGTGAAACGACGGCGGCAAGATGCCGCCGCTACGTTATCGCCCACACGGGATCGCCCAGTTGTGCGCGGGCCAGGTCGCCGAGCGAATCGGCCGCGTCCACTTTGATGCTCCGATCGAGTTCGCTCAACAACGTCTCGGCTCGCTCGACGCTGCAAAACCGCCCCAGTTGTTTGAGGAACGGCTGGAATTCCTTGCTGCGGAGGGCATCGGGAACCGTCGGCCAGCGGCGGATAAGATGATGCGGATTGTGCGTGAGGACAATCCGCCGGCAGCGCTCGGCCACATCCAGCCAACCGGCCCGGCAAGCCGCCTCCGCCGCCAGGACCAAAAAGCGGTCGGAGCCGGAGGATTGCTGCTTCGCCTCGGAAATCTTTGCCAATTCGAGATACTGGACCACGGCAAGATCAGCATTGGACATCAAAGACCGCCGGATCATTTTTGCATGGGAAGTTTGAGGGTTCGTTTCTTGCCGTTTCGCAGGATCGCGACCGCCACCTGGTCGCCGGGCTTCTTTTGGGTGACGCCATACGCCAAGACGGCGGAGTCCGTCAACAGGTCGTCCCGGCCGTCGAATTCGACGATGACATCCCCCGGCTGAAAGCCGGCGTTCTTGGCGGCGGCGTGGGGGCCGTACTGTCCGACGTGCCTCACCAGCAGGGCCATCGACTCGGCGGGAATCTTGAGGCGATGGCGATCTTCCGTCGGCAGCGGCTCCAATTTCATGCCGCCCGTTGACATCCTGCGAAGTCCCCACGAGGTGACCCGCCAGGAAATATCGCCCGCCCGCCGCCAGTCCTTTTCGAGCGAAAGCTCCAAAGCCACTCGCTTGCCGCCGCGGTCGACTTCCGCGGGAACAACTCCGCCGGCGGGATCGGTGTTGTGGAGAACCCACTGCACGTCGGCGATCGACAACAGCGGCTGCCCGTTTAGGGTTTTGACCTCATCGCCGGCTTGGAATCCCGCCGCTGCGGCCGGGGAACCGGGCGTGACTTTTTTCACTGTCGCCATTTCTTCGGGATCGAGAATCAGCCCCACGCTTTTCGGATGCGGATAGGGAAACAGGACTTTTTCCGGGATCGTCTTCCCGGCTTCGCGGTAGAACTGCCGTTGAGCGTCGCCGATCTGATGGCAGTGAATGCAGCTTTGCACCACGTTGCCCTCGTAGTTCAGCGCATTCGTGTATTTGTCCTTAAGGGCGGGGTATTTTTCCGGCGAGTCCACTTCGAGAGGCGCACCGCGTTTGCCGGCGAGGGCCGCTTTGTTCTTTGGATCATTCTGATGAAGCTCGAGCGCCCCTTGAGCGCCTTCGCCATGCCCGCGAGCGAAACGTCTTCGAGCCATTCCGTGCGATGCGACCGCGTGCCGAACCGCCCGTAGATCGTGCCGTCGGCATTCAGCATGAACACGGCAAACGACTGGTCGGTATCGTATTGGAACGTCTTCAGGTCCAAGCCGTTGGTGGACACCTGCCGGACGCAGACGAACTTCTCGAGCAACGGGCGGATGACGGGATCTTGATCCACCAGGTCATCGTCGAGTTTCACGCACTCTTCGCAGGGAATGCACCGGAGCACGACGAGCAGCGGCTTCTTGGTCCGCCGGGCTTCCGCAAACGCCTTGGGCAAGTCGTTATAGATCCAAAACCCGTCCGCCACGACCTTCGCCCGGTCGTCGCGGACTTTCTGCTCGCGGCTTTTCTCGGGTTGAGCCAACGCGAGGGACGGCAACAACAAAACCAGCAACAGGCAGCGGAACGGGCGCATGAGACTTCTCCCAAAGCGGTGGATGTCGAACGCGGTCATCCAAATTGTCCGCATTGTCCAATGCGTGTGCAAGCGAGCGCCTTGGTTTTGTCGCCTCTCCCCTCGGGGGTGAGGGGGCCGAACGCGGGGAATGCTACCTTTGGCCGGTGCTTTTCCGCGTTACGAAAGCTCCCGCTTGAGCGTGTCGCACAGCGTATTAAGCACCAGTACGCGGCCGAAGTGTTTGTCCTCCGTGGGCACGACGTGCCAGGGGGCGTATTCCGTTCCGGTGCGGGTGATCATTTCGTTGACGGCGGCCCGGTAATCGTCCCACTTTTCGCGGTTCCGCCAATCGTCCGGCGTGATCTTGTATTCCTTCCAGGGCGTTTCCTCGCGCGATTTGAAGCGGCGGTATTGCTCGTCCTTGCTGATGTGCAGCCAGAACTTGGCGACGATCGTCCCATGCACGTTGAGTTGCTCTTCAAACTCGTTGATTTCGCGGTAAGCCCGCATCCATTCTTCCCGCCCGGCGTAGCCCTCGACGCGCTCCACCAGCACCCGGCCGTACCAGGAACGATCGAAGATGGAGATTTTCCCGTCCCGCGGGAGCAGCCGCCAAAACCGCCACAGGTAATGATGGGCTTGTTCTTCGTCCGTGGGAGCGGCCACCGGAATCACCTGGAACAGCCGGGCATCCATGGCCGCGGTGACGCGGCGGATGACCCCGCCTTTGCCTGCCGCGTCCCAGCCCTCGAACACCATCACGAGCGAGCGTTTTTTCTGCCAGGCTTTCCAGGCGAGCGCATTGAGATTCCGCTGGCTCTCCTCCAACTGCGACTCGTAATCCTTATCGGAAAGAGTCTGGGAAAGATCCACGTGATCGAGAATCGTCTCGGTCGCGCGGGGATTTGAATCGAAGGGAGATCGTCCACAATCGGAGCCGGCTGGCGGCCGTCGGCTTCCAACCGATGCTGCATCGCGCGGAGGATCAACTGGCCCGTCGCCAGGTTGCGGTACCGCCAATCGGTGGCTTCGATCAACTGCCAGGGAGCGTGGCCGGTGTCGGTCAAGCGGATCGCCCGTTGGGACACCTCGGCGAATTCTTTGTAGTTCTTGCTGAACTCGCCGACATAAGGCGAGAGCCGCAGGGATTCGTTCTCGTTCTGTTGCGTCTTGGCCCGGCGTTTTTGCTCCTTTTTGGGCAGATGATACCAGAGCTTCACAATGAGATAGCCGTCGTCGTTCAGCAGGCGCTCCAGGATGCCCACGTGCCGCATCCGGTCGTCGAAGACCTCCTCGCTGATCTGGTCGTAGGCCCGATCGATAATCGGCTGCGTGTACCAGGAGCCGAACATCACGCCGATCCGCCCCCGCGCCGGCAGTCGCCGCCAGAACCGCCAATGCATCGGCCGCTCGCGCTCCTCGTCGGTTTCATCGAAAAACGCGTGCGTTTCGAGGCCCCGCGTATCCAACCATGTGTAAAGGAGGTTCACGACCTCGCCCTTCCCCGCGCCTTCCACGCCCGCGACGATGATTAGGAGCGGAACTTTCGCGTCCCGCATGGCCCGCTGCTGTTCCAACAGCGCCGTCTGCAGCTTGCGGTCTTCGTCCTTGTAAACCTTTTTGGAAACCTGGCGGCCCACTTCGGCGGCTTCAAACATCTCGATCACTCAAATCATTCGCGGTCAAAAGGCGTCCATCTCGGCATGCCTTTTTATCATAACAAACTTCAGACGTTCTGGTTCTGGGAAACCGGGGCTGGCGCCCTGCGGCTAATGATCCGACAGCGAATCCTTCGGCTCCAAACTAAAGGGCTCTGAGCATGGCCTCGGCTTTGTGCCAGGTTTCTTCGTACTCGGCGAGCGGGTCGGATTGGGCGACGATGCCGCCGCCGACGGAACATTGCACCCAGCCATATCGGGAAATCAGGGTGCGGATCAAGATGCTGCTGTCGGCGCTGCCGTCGAAGCCGGCGTAAAACAGGTTCCCGCAATAGGGGCCGCGGACCGTGGGCTCGAGTTCGCTGATGATTTCCATCGCCCGCACCTTGGGCGCCCGGTGATCGAGCCGCCGGGAAACGCCGCCGCCCAGAGGTCCCACACATCCCGCCCGGCTGCCAACTCGCCGCGGATTTCCGAGACCAGATGCTGCACGGTTTCGTAGGTCTCGACATTGCACAAGGCCGGCACGCGAAGGCTCCCCGGCTGGCACACGCGGGAAAGGTCGTTCCTGAGCAGGTCCACGATCATCACGTTCTCGGCCTGGTCTTTTTCGCTTTCGCGGAGGGCATCGCGGGTGAAGAGGTCGGCTTCCGGACCCGACTGCCGCCGGCGCGTGCCCTTGATCGGCCGGGTCTCCACGGTGTGGTCTTTCACATGAAGAAACCGCTCCGGCGAGGCACTGACGATCGCCCAATCGTCATGCTGAAAATATCCCGCAAACGGGGCGGGATTGTATCGCCGAAGCCGGCGGTAGAGTTCGACGGGATCGCACGCCGCCGGGGCCAACAGCCGTTGCGACAAGTTCGCCTGAAAGATGTCGCCCGCGAAGATGTATTCAATCACCCGCTCGACGGTTTTGAGATAATCGTTCTTGGAAAAGTCGCTGGTCAGATTCTGAAACCCCGGCACCGGCCACTCTGGGGCGAGAGATGTTAAAGATTGAGGTTTGATCGGTGAAGCCGGTGCCGGAAATCGGTGCGCGGTTTTGAGCCGTTCCCGCACGCGGCGGATCGTGGCCGCGGCCCGGTCGGTTCGGCCCGGCGTGGTGCTGTCGGGGGTCGGCGAAAATCCGTGGGCGATGATCCAGCACCGGTTTTGCGTGTGGTCCCAGGCGATGACCCAATCGTAGAGGCCCACGACGAGATCGGGGATTTGAAACTCATCGACGCCCACGCGGGGAATCCGTTCCCAGGCCCCGCCGAGTTCATAACCCAACAGCCCGGCCGCCCCGCCTTGGAAGGGCGGCAAATCGGGAACGGTCGCGGCTTGGTATCGCTGCATTCGCTGGCGAAGATCGGCGAACGGATCGCTGCCGAACCGGATGCGCGGGAGCGTGTGCACCTCGAATGGTTCGGCGGTCAAAAACGAATACCGCCCCACGCCCGGCCGCTCGAGCGCGCTTTCCAACAGCAGGACATTCGGCTCCGACGCCCAGACCGCGAACGCCTCCATCACGGCGGGGCAAGGCGAAACCTCTTCCACCAAGGGACGCGGAAATGTCGTATCGGCAGCCAACGTCGGCACAATCCACGCGAGAGCATCAAGAGAACACGGTAAAAATTCAAACTGTAAACGACACGCAGCTTGTGGGGAGGGCCGGCCTTTTTGGCGGCGTGTTTCCCAAGCCACAAAAGTGGAGAGCCGCGCACGAAGTAAGCGGTCTTGCGTTGTCTGAATCCCTGAAAACCGCTTACTTCGTGCGCGGCTCTTGAAACGGAAACTTCCCTTCTTCTTTTCGTGTCTTTTGTGTGTTTCGTGGTTCATCCTCTTACAGCTTGATCATAGCAAGCGGAGGGAAACTTATGAATCAGGATCAAACCCGCCACATCGCGGGCGAGATCATCAAAAAAAAGAGGAACCACCGGTGAGGCGGCTCCTCTCGGACGAGTTGATAAAAGATCCACTCCGTTATGGCGTGTCGGTCGGCGCCGGCGGGAGTTCCGCGGTTTGTGAACCGCTGGAGCCGTCGCCTGCAAACGCCGGCTTTCCCTGAGACGGATTGAATCCGCCGTCGGGAAGCGGATCCCGGCCGTCCAAGCGGAACTCGTATTGCTGGCGGGCCAGTTTCTCCAGTTGATCCGCCTGGTTCAAAAGCTGGCTGTTGCCGGT
Organism: uncultured Planctomycetaceae bacterium; assembly: GCA_963815195.1. Taxonomy (GTDB): domain Bacteria; phylum Planctomycetota; class Planctomycetia; order Planctomycetales; family Planctomycetaceae; genus CAWAVN01. Next base: position 218,489 of record CAWFGE010000017.1, on the reverse strand, counting down.
TTCCAAATATTTCTCGCGCAGGCGATCGATCTGGGCCAACCGTTTGGCCAACAGGCGTTCGGCTTGCGTGTAGGCACGCCGATTCTGGCCGTGCGAGACGAGATCCGCCCGCCGGACGCCGGGGTTGTTATTCGCGTCTTTTCCCAATTTGTCTCGTTGGCCCATCCCCGCGTGATCGGGCTTCAAGCCCAGACCCACCGGTTTGTTGCGGTTGATCAAATGATCGTACTGGCCCTGGTTCCAGTGTTGATGGGCGAACACTTCGTCTCGCCGCTGCCTGATGGATTCGGGGATGCGGCTGCTGCTCACGGACAGCCCCGGTTTGCCGTTGTTGACAAACCCCGGAATGCCCGCACTGCCCAAAGTCGCTGCGCTGCCGGCAGCCGATGTCGCCGCCTGATTGGGCAAAACGTGGTCGAACCGCCGCAATCGATTGTCCAACGCCTGCTGGGCGAGAGACGGTTTTCCGGGATGGTCGGTGAACGGCGGCTGCGCCGCGAGGTTCGTCGCGGCACCAAGCAGCACCGCGGCGGAAAGACAATTCCTGAGAATTCGCATGTTTGACCTCCTTGCCAATTTGCTGAACCAGGTCTTGAGGGGGGGCTGAAATGTCAGCGGCGATTTGCGTCCGCCGACGTTTCGGGATGGGGGGAGAGTGGGGAACGATATGGTGTCGGCCCGTATTGCGTCAAGAATAGATCTTCGGCAATAATCCCGCCGCTGGTCAACTTGCATCCCTTGAATTCTTCGATCGTTTCGAGCAGAAATCTTCACCGGGATTCTCCTGGTGCCGATGCGAGATTTGGCCTGATCGCGCCCGCGGTTCATTCCGGAATGATTCTTCATGCATGTCTCGACCGATGGATTCCAATCCATTCGCCGATGTGTTGCGTTCTCTTTTCTTTTGAGCGGCTTGTGTTTGCCCACGGCGTTCGGCCAGGTGGCGGAAGACAGCCCGCCGGACCGGATTCTCGATCAACTCAAGCAGCGGATCCGCGAACAACCCGAGGATGGGGCGGCGTGGCGGCTGTTGGGGCGGGCGTTGATCCTGCGCGGAGAATTTGACGAAGCGGAATCGGCCCTCGAGCGAGCCGTCGCCTTCAGCCCGCACAGCGCCGCCGCCTGGTGTGACCTGGGACGCGTTAAGAAAGCCAAAAACCAGAACGCCGCGGCCCGCGAGGCGTTTGACACCGTGCTGGCACTCGCACCGGACAGCGACTACGCCGCGTCCGCCCAGGCGGAACTGGAAGAATTGAACGACGGCCGGGTCGCGCAGGCCGGCTACGAAGTCCGGCAATTCGATGGCGAGGAATTTCTCAACCGCCTGGAAGACACCGATCCGCCCCAGCGAAGATGGCTCGCCAACAACCTGGACCTCCGCGTGGAGGCGGGGATTCTATATAACAGCAACGTGGCGTTGGCGCCCATCAGCCGGCAATTGGCGCCCGGCAACCGCGCGAGCGGCCAATTGTATGTGTCGCCCGATATGCAAATCACACTCCACGATGCGCGGACCTGGCGAACGGGGCCGACGCTTCGCGGCCAGTTCACGCTCAATCAGCCCGACTTCCAGAATTTCGACCTGCAAAGCTACCGTCCCGGCTGGTTCGCCGAATGGTTCTACTTCTCCCAGGATCGGATCTTCGTTCCCCGGCTCGATTACGAATTCACCCACGACGAATTCTCCGGCAACACGCTGGGCAACCGGCATTCGGTGTTAGCGAGCCTGGCGACGTTTTGGGACGATCGCCAGGCGACGTTTTTATATTACTCGCTGCAGCGGACGAATTTTGTCAACGACGGCCTCTTGCCGAGCGTCACGTCGCAGGACGGCTGGTCCCATACGCTCGGACTCAGCCACGACGTCGCGATGCCGTACCGCCATCTTCGCCTGCTCCGCGCGGGCGTCGATCTCAACCGCGTCATCACCCGCGGGACGGACTACCGCTTCAATGGTGTCAACCTGTTCGCCGAAGGCGTGTTTCCCGTCGTTCCGACCATCGAACTCACCGTCCGTGGCGGCTGGGGCTACCGCAACTACTTCGCTTACGAGTTCACCCCGTCGCGAAACGAGAACCTCTGGAACGCCGGCGTCGAAGCCCGCAAATACTTCAGCAGCCATCTCTCGACAGCGCTCGTGTTCAATTACAACGACTTCGCTTCCAAAAACCCGCTGTTCGCCGCGCAGCGTTACATCACCGGGGCCGTGCTGGAATGGGAATACTAAGCGGACTGCGCTTGGGCCATCAGTTCCAACAGCTTCCGCGCGGCGAACTCGGCGAAGGCGGAGTCGTTGATGTGAAAGGGCAACTCCACGAGTTCCGTTTCGCCCTGGTGCTTGCGGATCGATTGAAACAGGCTCTCACGGGCGGCGGGATCATCGAACGGCTGCCCGGCTTTGTCGATGGCGGAAACTCCCTCCAACGGCAGAACGATTGCGGTGGGGCCCGTCGCAGCCGCGGCTTTTCGGGCGATTTCCTCGCCAATCTGGGCGCACTCTGCGGGCGTGGTCCGCATCAACGTGACGGTGGGGTTATGCTCGTAGAACGTCCGGCCTGCGAATTTTTCGGGGATGGAATCCCTGGGGCCGAAGTTGACCATATCCGTCGCGCCCACGGAAATCACTTGCGGAATCCCGCGATTTCCCGCCGCGGTGAGGCGGTCGGGACCGGCGGAAAGAATCCCGCCGACCAGTTCATCGGCAAGCTCGGTCGTGGTGAGATCCAGAACGCCCGCGAGTAAGCCGTCCGCGACGAGGGATTCCAGAGCCTGCCCGCCGTTGCCGGTGGCATGAAACACCAACACCTCGTAGCCGGCGGCTTCCAGAATCTGGCGGGCATGCTCGACAGAGGGCGTGGTGACGCCGAACATCGTGGCGGCGACGAGCGGGCGGTCGGCGTCGGTCGCGGTTTGTGGAGCCGGGGTTTTCAAAGTCACAAGTCCCGCCATCGCCCGCGCGGCCTCGTCGAAGATCGCCCGGCTGATGCGGTTGAGGCCCGCGATGTCCACGACGGAATTGAGCATCAAGATATCTTTGTCGCCCACCCAAGACCGCACCCTTCCGGATGCGAGCGTGCTGACCATCAACTTGGGGAGGCCGATGGGAAGGGCCCGCATCGCAGCGGTCGCGATCGTGGTTCCCGCCGATCCGCCCAGGCCCAACACGCCGGCGACTTGCCCCGCGGCATCGCGGTCGCGAATCAAAGCGGCCGCCCCTTCCGCGGCAGCCTTCACCGCGGCCCCGCGGTCGGCTTGGGTTTTGAGGACCTCGGACGAATATCCCGCCGCGGCAAAAAGATCTTCCCGCGGAACATCCGCCTCGATCAACGGCTCGCCGAGGCAGCCCGCATCCACGACCTGCACCGAGACGCCCAGCCCGATCAGCAAGTCGCGCAGAAACCCCGCCTCATGCCCCTTGGTGTCCAGCGTCGCCAGCAAATACACATGCATTTTTTAGCCGCGCGCCAAGTCAGCGGATTTTAAAAGTTGAGACGTCGCATGCCCGCTTACTTCGTGCGCGGCTCTTGCGATTTACCGATGGAGATTTCCGACATTCGGCGTTCGGACTGTTCCGGAATCAACAGGGCCTCGACCTGGTCGGCGATCTCATCGATGTCCGCGGGCTTGGACAGAAACGCGTCCGCGCCGCAAGCGAAGGCGTATTCCCGCTGCTTGGGCTGGTCGTTGGCGGACATCACGATGATTCGCGGAGAATGCCCTTTCCAGTTGCGAAGCTGCTCCAGCACGGAAAGACCGCTGCGGCGGGGCATGACCATGTCCAGGATGATCAAATCCGGGGCATCCCGTTCCAGCCGAAACAAGCCCTCGGCCCCATCATCCGCCAGGACCACATCGTAGCCCCGCTCTTTGAGGGCGTACTCGACGACTTCCCGAACGGACTCATCATCATCAATCACGAGAATACGCGGATTGCGGTGGTTCAACATGGGAAGCTGGGAGGGGCAAGGGATTTCAGAGCGTTAAGATCGGCTGTGGGTATTGTAATACGTCGGCCGCGGAATCGTTACGCTCTCAATCTCATTGGCGAGATTTTCCCAAACTTTTTGCTTTTGGGGCAGTTGTTCCCATTGGTCCGGCCGAACGGGGCGATTCAAGCCGGGCGGTCTAATGACCGACGGCGAAGAACATTGCCGAGAGCAAACCGCCAATGGCCATCACAATCGCCCAGTGCTTCGCCGCGTTCCACATCGCATGGGCTCCAGTGGGAGAGCGAAACTCGCCGAAGGTGGTTTCGCTCCACTCGGCGAGCGTCGGAGGCAGAGCGGGCGGAACGAGTTTTTTCTCAAAGGGTTTCGGCAGAAAATCTTGGACGGAGGACGCTGCCGCCGCGTGGAGGGCCGCGTGCGGGCTGGGAGTTCGCCCCCAGTCCTCGTCGGGCGGAGTCTTGCCCCAAGCGGGCGGTGCGGAACGGTCCGTTCGCGCGGGACCTGGGAAGCCGATCATCGAGCCGGGTTCGGAGAGCATTCCCCGCGTAAATCCCGCGAAATCCAAACGTCACGCAGAAGCGAAACACCTGAAGGGCCTGCCGGTCTCCGCGCCGGCGGGCGAACTCGGCCCGTTCAAAGAATCGCCAATGCCGGCACACGCCGCCGAAGAGGTCTTTCTCCAAAGGCCGGGCGTTCCAGGCCGCGGCCTCGGGCCAATGGGCCCGGCTCAAGGATTCATCGACCCACGCCGTGAGCGCGTATTTCGCCAGTTGAAACGTGTCGTTCGGGGAATCGCCTCGATCGAACGCGGCCAGCAAGTTCAGCAGATTGCAGCGGATTTCTTGCGGATCGACGTCGCGGGGTGAGACGCGGATTTCGTCCAGGAGGTTCAGCACAAAGAACGAAAGCCGGGCGGTGCGGTCTTTTAAGTCGGGTTGCATAATCGAGCGCGTGGATTGGGAGTGTCTGAGCCGAGGGATGCCGATTCCTTTTCTACATCGGATCCCCCGCCGGTGGACTCCGGGAAAACCCAGTCCCCGCCTGGCAAAATGGCCGGGGAGCGCACTAGAACCGTCATCAACCGCACGGATTTGCAGCAAAGTCGGTGGCGGTGCACAAAATCATGATTCTGTGAGCCATGATTCTCGGCGGCTCCGCTACAGGAAACACATGAACACAAAACAGATCTCATTGGCATTCACCCAACCGAGCGATTTTGATACGTTTTCCACCTTTCTCGTGCAGGAGGGCGAAGGATGGCAGAGTTCATTTCGAGGATGGATCGGCCCAGGCGATGCCGGTTGCCGCGGAGCCGGGCGCTGACCTGCGATGTGCTGCATTACCACGCGAAGGTGCCGACGTGTCCCCACGACCGGCTGTGCGATCTCAGCCGCGTCGCCGAAGTTCGCCAATCGCTTCCCGAGCGGATTTCCTGGACGCTGATGTTTATCAAGGCGTTCGGTTTGATCGCGCGGGATTTTCCGGTGCTCCGGCAGACGTATCAGCCTTGGCCTTGGCCGCATGTTTACGAGCATCCCGTCAGCGTGGGAATGATGGCGATCCAGCGGGAACACCTGGGGGAGCCGTGGCTGTTTTGGGGCCGATTTTCCGAGCCCGAAACGCAGAGCCTCTCCGACATGCAAAAACAGCTTTCGCGGTATCTCAGCGAACCGGTGACGGCGATCTTCAAACGCCAATGGCAATTGAGCGCGTTGCCGACGCCTGTCCGCAGGTTGTTCTGGTGGTGGACGCTGAACCTCGCCGGAGCCAAGCGGCCTAAGCGGACGGGGACGTTCTTTTTAACAACCCTTGCCGGCCAGGGGGCGGAAATCCAACACCCGCCCGCGTTCCTCACCAGCAACATGACGTATGGACCGTTCGACGAACGCGGCCGCTCTCGGGTGACGATCGCCTACGATCATCGCCTGACCGACGGCCTGCAAATCGCCCATTGCCTCAAAGCCCTGGAAGACACATTGAACGGCCCCATCGCCCGCGAGTTGGAACAATTGGCAACGAAAACAAAACCCAGTTCGAGCGCGGCGTGATCGGAAGATGTGGAGAATTTTTTCCTCATCCATTAGCCGCCGGGCGCTGGAGCCGGACGCGAGCGCGTTCCGACTGATCGACACAAAAGGAGTCACCCACATGCGAAATTTGGCGGGACGGCAGGGGGGTGGCTGGGGCGAAATGGAATGTTCCAAGGAAAAAGCAGATTTGAGGCCTGGGGCCGTGTGAGATTTTTCTCGCCCGGCCACAGCCCCAGCATTCGCAGTTCAAGCCTTATTCCAAAGGGGCTTGCGCCCCAGCCACGCAAACGCTTACAGTTTGAGTCTGGTTTTCGATTCAAATGATCTATAGGGTGGAAATCACTCTGGCTTAGCCGCGAACGGGCTATACGGGAAAGGAGTCACCCACATGCGAAATTTGGCGGGACGGTGTGCGATTGTGACCGGGGCGTCCGGCGGGATCGGCGTGTTCGTGGCGCGGGCCTTGGCTCGGGAAGGGATGGACATCGCGCTCGCCGCCCGCAGCGAAGCGGCTCTCGAAACGGTCGCCGAGGAAATTCGCGGCATGGGCCGGCGGGCGCTCGCGATTCCCGCGGATGTCGCCCGTCCCGCGGACCGCGAGCGGTTGGTCGAATGCACGCTCGCCGAGTTCGGCCGGATCGATGTGCTCGTCAACAACGCGGGGATCGAAACCTATTGCCCGTTTGCGGAACTGCCCGCCGAGCAAATCACGCGGACGATCGAGGTGAACCTCACGGCCGCGGTGGTGCTCAGCCGGTTGGTGCTGCCTCGCATGCTCGCCGCCGGGAGCGGGCATATTGTGAACATGTCTTCCACCGCGGGAAAGCACGGGCCGGCTTACGGGGCGGCCTACGGCGTTTCCAAAGCGGGGCTGATTTCCTTGGCGGAATCGATCCGCGGCGAGTTCCACGGGCGGGGCGTGAGCGCCTCGGCGATCTGTCCGGGGTTCACGAACGATGGCGGGATTTATGAACGGATGAAAACAGCCACGGGCCGGGGCACGCCGCCGCAGATGGGCGCGACGAGCGCGGACGCCGTCGCGCGGGCGGTCGTCAAAGCCATTCGCCGAGACCGGGCGGAACTTTTGGTGAACTGGCCCCCGATGCGGCCGGTGTTCGTGCTGGCCGAGCTTTGGCCGGCGCTCGGCGAGTGGATCATTCGCCGATCGAGCGCTAGGTTCCTCAAACGCATCGCCACTCGCCGAAGGTCCGCGGACGAAAGCCGCCGGGCCGCGTGATGGAAAGCTACTCCGAAGCCGCGGCGCGAAGCGTCCAGCCGGGCTGGGTGACGGGCGGTTCGTCGGGCGGTTCGACGAGCGGGCCGTACATGTCGGGCCGGCGGGCGCGGAGGTAACGCCGGCCGCTGGATTGGGCGATTTTCTCGGCGGTGCAGAGCGCGACGGCCAGATCATCGCCCAGCCGATGACACTCCGCAATGATTTCGCCGAAGGGGTCCAAGATCATCGAATTGCCGTTGCGGATCTCGCCGTCGTCGTTGCCGATGGGGTTGGTGAAGACCGCGTACACGCCGTTGTCGTAAGCCCGCGCGGGCAGCCAGCGCATCAGCCAACCCCGGCCTTTAGGGCCCTCCAGTTCCTGCCGGAGCCGAACCGGGTCCTGGTCCCGGCGTTCCCAGAGGACCGGATCGACAATCCCGCGGCCGGGCATCACCGAAGGCAGACACCCGGTGACGTGCGGCATGAAAATGACCTCCGCCCCCTGGAGCGCCGTGATGCGAACGTTCTCGATCAAGTTGTTGTCGTAGCAAATGAGAATCCCGCAGCGGCAGCCGAGCAGGTCGAACACCACGAAATTCGTCGCCCGATTTCAAATGCGGATTCACAAACGCGTGCAGCTTGCGAAACTTGGCGAGCAGTCCGGTTTGGTCCACGCAGATATAGGCGTTATAGACCTGCCAGACGCCGTCTGCGTCCCGGGCCCGTTCGAAGAGGCCCGCCAAGACGGGCACCTGAAACTCGCGGGCGATCTCGACAAGCTGCCCGCAGCTCGGCCCGTCGGGAACCGGCTCGGCAAGCTCGAGCAGTTCCTCTTTGGAAAACGTTTGCACGAAGGAGTACGCCGAGATCGCGCATTCGTGAAAGCTCACGACTTCCGCCCCTTCGTCCACGGCCCGGCGGGTCAATTCGCGAATGCGGGAGAGGTTATAGGTCTTGTCGCCGTTTCGGTGTTCAAACTGAGCGGCGGCAATCCGAATATCGCGCATGGGGTGCCTTCTTCCGTAGCGGCGGCTGGCAATCGCCGCTACAACCGCTCGAAAACCGGGGGCTAGCGCCCTGCGGCCAATTTCTTCAACCGAAATTCATCCTGGGACGGAGCACGAGGGAGCATCTTAAGCCCAAAACTTCTCGCCGTGCAAGTTGAGTTTCGGTTGGGTTTCCACGTCGATGTCGCCCATTACCTTCGTCTGGCAGGCCAACCGCAGCTCCTGCTCGTTGCCAAGCCGGGCGAAAAAGCTCAGCGGCCCCACAAGTAGCCGGGCTTTTTCCCGCCAACTCTGTTTGCTGACGTTCTTGTCGGCCCCTTTGACGATCCGCACCTTGCAGGAAGCGCACCCCCCAATACCGGGGCAATGCGCGAACCGAAGCCGATGAATTCCCGGATAGACCTGGACGCCGGCTTTCATGGCTTCCGCCCGCAGATTGGCTCCTTCGGGCACCTCGACTTTCTTTTTTTCCTTGACAAAATTCACGATGGGCATGGAGCAACTTTCCCCTGGGCTGGGCCGTAAAATGAGCGGATTTCACACCTTATCGCCTGATGATACTTTTTGGACAAATGAATTTCCAGGTAACGCCCTGGGTGCAAACCCGCTTTTGTTTTTTCAAAATCCGCCCAACATCGAAACAGATCCAGTCGTTCTAGATTTCGTGATTGGGGTAAAACCGTCCCGGCTGGATTCGCAGACGAGACGCCTGCACCAAAATAATTTAGGGCCGAAGGCCCGGCCCTATGTCAGCCCACGGCCAGCGCAGCGCCGCCCTGGGTTTCGAATGAATAAAATGCAAGCCCCAACGGGGCGGCCCTATCTGGCCCACGCGCAGGCGCGGCTTCATCAATCCCGCGCAGCTCCGTTTTAAGACTGCCCCCGTTGGGCCACAGCCCCAGCTTTCGCAGTTCAAGCCTTATTCCAAGGGGATTTGCGCCCCAGCCACCCAGACGTTACAAATCGGACGAATGGATAAAAAAAACATTTACCTCAAAATACGCAGTCCTATATCCAACGGTTTTGACCCCGATTTCCGCCCTTGACAAGATGATCGCATTTTGCAACCGGCGCAAAAGCTCACGTGCACTCGAACGTGCTCCGGGCCTGAATCTGATCTTCTGACAAGGGCGGAAACTTGATAAGCTTCCCGGCCTCTCTCCGCGTTCCCTTCTCATGCATCACAACCTGCCGGAGCGGTTCGGCTCCGGCCGCCTAGCGGTTTCATGTTCCCATTTGGCAAGATCCCGATTGCGTTGATATTGGCGGCGGGCATTCTTTGCGGTGCCGGTTCGGGATGCCGGCTTGTGCAGATCGGCGAGGTCGAGCCGGCTTGGAAATCGGAGATTCGCGATTCTCTGGCGGCGTCTTTAACCCAAGAACAATGGCAGCGGCGCTGGGAATGGTCGCCCGAGCGGGAATGGGAAACCCGCGAAACGCGGCGGCCGGCGGCTTCTTCGCTGCGTTGGCGGCTGGGCGTGAAGGAATGGCCGGAGTTTCTCGCAGCCCTCGAAAGTCAATGGGCGAAGGTCAATTCCTCCCAGCCGAGTTTCGACGCGGAGGTTCTTCTGGGCGAACTGGCCCGCGAAGACAATCTCGCGGGTTGGCACGCGGCGATTCTGTTGGCCCGGCAGCATCCGGCGGAGACTCGATACCTGGAGCCCGTGCTCAAACGATTGGCGGCTGAACCGCCCGAGTATCCGCCGGCCGGAAGCGAATCCGGCTCGGCCGCGGCCGCGCCCCGGCGGATTCCCGTGTCCATGCAAGCCGCGGCGGCGGAAGCGTGGTGTCTGGTGCTCGCCTCGGCAGAGGGCGATCCCATTGAAGCCTTGGCCCCGGCGGGGCAGGCCTTGGTCAACGAGAATCTCCCCGTGGAAGTCCGCGGGGAACTGTTCCGAGGCATCGGACGCTGGGTGCCTCCGTCCCATGTGCCGGGCTTGGATCATGCGTTGGCGGCCGGGCGGGAGCCTTCCTCTCATTCGCGGGAACTTCGGCACGCCGCCATCGATGCCTGCGTGCTGTATGCCTTGTGGAATCCTGGCAATCAACAGGTCCCGGCGGATGCGAAGACTCCGAAAGAAAATCCCTGGCCAAGGGCGATTTTGGATTGGCAATGGGAACCGGACGCCTATTTCGAGCGGGACCCAGAGGTTCGCCGGCGGTTCGCGTATTGGATGGCCCTCACCGGGCATCCCAATGCGGCGAAGGTGCTCGAATCTCAGTTGACCGATCAGGAACCCGCCGTCCGCGACGACGCCCTCGTGCATTTGGGAATGCTCAAGACGAAGGAGGCCTTGGAGTCCTTACGGTTCCAAGCCCGCCGGCCGGAGCCCCGCGTGCGGGCGATGGCGGTGAAAGGCCTCGCGCATTGGGGCGCGGGCGAACTGGCGGCCTATTTGAACGATTCGTCTTACGAGGTGCGGGTCTCGGTCGCGGAAGAGTTGGGCCGGTTCGCGACGGTGGAATCGGCCCGGCGGCTCCGGGAATTAGGGGCCGACGCGAGCCGGGAGGTCGAAACGGCCGCCCTTGAAGCCACCCGCGATTGGCCGGACGAACTGGCGATTCCGGTGCTGCTCCACGGCATGCAGCACGCATCCTTGACGACCCGCCGAAACTGTTTCCGCGAACTCCGCCGGAGGACGGGCTTGAAAGAGACGTTCCCCATCGCCGCCGGTCCCGAAGTCCGCGAAGAGGCCGCGCGGGCGTTGGCCCGCACCTGGAACCTGCCTATGGAGTTCTTCCGTTCGGAAGACACGCTGCCTGCCAATCCCAAGATCAATCGCCTGCGGGTCGCGGAACTCGAAACCTATTTGCTCGACCTGATGGACCAGGACTTCCCCGCAAACTCCGCCCGGCATCAGTTGGCGATCAAGTCGCTTAAAGAATCCTCGCCCGAAGATGTGCCCGCGATCGAGGCGTTTGTGCTCGAACAGCCGCCTTCGCCGCGGACGGAGGAAATTGTTCGCGATGTGCTGCCGGCCCTCAGTCCGGTGTACGAGGCCTTGGCGAAATTGGAATCGAACGACGCGGCCGGCCGGCGGCTGGCGGCGAGCGAGTTGCGGGCGCTGGCCGACGGGCGGTCGCTCAGCCCGCTCGCCGTTCGCACGTTGCGGGATCATCTGAAAAACGAGGCGGACGGATTGGTGTGGCGGTCGGCAGTGCTCGCCGTGCTGCCGGATTCCAGCCGCGAAATCGCCGAGTTGATCGCCTGGGCGGCGAATCATCCCGATGGGGGCATCCGGCGGTTGGCTTGCGAATACGCGGCCCGCCACCGAGGTCCTGCCTTCGCGGATTGGCTTTTGCCTTTGATTCACGATTCGCAGCAGCCCGTGCAGCTCGCGGCGATCGAAGCGGCGGGGCGTTGCCGAAACCGCATTGTCATCGACGGCGTTCCCGGTTCCCGTCCGGAGGAACAACTGCCCGGCCTCAGATCGCTGCTCGCCGACCGGGAACTGGCGGTTTCGGTCGCGGCGGCAATCGCCATGAGCCGCCTGGGCGATCCGCAAGGGCACGATGAACTCATCCGGCTCAGCCATCACCCGGATCATCAAATCCGCTTGAAGGTCATCGCCGCGATGGGAGCCGGGGGACAAACGCGATTCGTCGAGCCGCTGGTGAGCATCGCCTGGACCGCGAGGGACGACCGCGTCAAGCAGGCCGTCTTAGACAGCTTGGAACAACTGGTTCCGGTGGAAAAACATCCGCCCGCCCTTGGCAACACGGCCAGCGCGGATGGTAAGATCAAGTTATGGGCCCAATGGTGGGACGAGACGCAAAACCCCGCCGCCGGCCGCCGAGCCGGTTGAGATTTCGATGGGCTCGAAAAACGAATTCCGTGTGTCTCAACAAGATGATTGGAAATGTGTGCCACTGGCTTTGCCGGTGCTGTTCGCGTGGAACTTCGAAATCAGCCAGCCGGCCCGATGGTGAATGGCACAGCCGGCAGAGCCAGCGGCACACTCGGATACAGAGTTTCCGAGAGACATTTTTCTCCCGATATTTAAGTTAAGTCGGAACGGATTGATTTATGACCGATCTCCGCGATGCGTTTCAGTTCGTTTGGCACGACAACATTCTGGTGATTGCCACCGCAGGCAATGTGGAGTCGGTGCGTTGGGATCTCATCGAGCAGGCGGCGGAGATCCTCATGCAGCCCATGATCGATCAAGAGGTCCCGCTGGTCGTGTTCGATTTGACCGACGTGAATTACTTTGGCTCGGTGTTTTTGCAGCTTTTGCTCCGCTGCCATACCGTGGTCAAACGCCGGGGCGGGGAACTGGTGCTCGCCGGCGTGAGTCCCGCGGCCGCGGAACTGTTGCGAGTGACGGCCCTCGACACGTTGTGGGCCATCTACGACACCCGCGACGAAGCCATCGACGCCTTGGATGACTAAGGCCGCGGGATAACCGCAGCGGCGGCTTCCAGCCGCCAAGAATATCAACGGCGGCTGGAAGCCGCCGCTACGAAATCACAAAAGGATGATGGAGAAAGCATTTGTATGACCGATATGCCGCAGGACACTCCTCAAAGCGAACCGCCGCACAAACCCGGACACAGGCACGCCCGGCCGGATATGAGTGAAGCGGACGTGATGCCGACGGAGCACGCGTGGGAATTCGAGCAAAAGACGCAACTGGTCGAGGAGATCAAAGAGTACGCCGACAAACTCGGCCGCGACGATGCCACCCGCGGGGACTTGAAAATCATCAGCCGGGCCGTGAAGGAACTCCGCTACGCCTTCAAAGTCTTCACGCCGTTCCGCCGCCAGCGGAAAGTGACCGTGTTCGGCTCCGCCCGCACGCCGCCGGAGCATCCCGCGTATCATCAAGCCGTGGAACTCGGCCGCCGGCTCGCGGAAGAAGGCTGGATGGTCGTCACCGGGGCGGGCGGCGGGATCATGGAAGCCGCCCACGTCGGGGCGGGCCGCGAAATGTCGATGGGCCTTAACATCATGCTGCCCTTCGAGCAGGACGCGAACTACGTCATCTCCGACGATGAAAAGCTCGTCCATCTCAAGTACTTCTTCACGCGGAAGCTCCTGTTCGTGAAAGAAGTCCACGGGATCATCCTCTGCCCCGGCGGGTTCGGCACGCTCGATGAAGGCTTCGAAACGCTCACGCTGGTCCAAACCGGCAAACGCGACCTGATGCCGATCGTGCTCCTCGACCAGCCGGGCGGCAGCTATTGGAAGGATTGGCTGGAATACGTCAAATCGCACCTGCTGGCAAACGGATTGATTTCGCCGGACGACCTGTCGCTGGTGAGAGTCGTCGATGACGTGGAGGACGCCCTCGACGAGGTCCTGGGGTTTTATAGCGTGTATAACAGCATGCGCTACGTCCGCGGACAATTGGTGCTCCGCCTGCACAAAGAACCCTCGGACGAGTTCGTGAACCGTTTGAACGACGAGTTTCAGGACCTCCTGGAAACCGGCCGGATCCAGAAAGTCAAAGTCCACCCCCTCGAATCCGATGATCAGCACCTCGCCGACTTGCCCCGCCTGGGCCTCCGCTTCAACCGCAAACACATCGGCCGGCTCCGCCAGATGGTCGATCTCATCAACAACGAGCTCGCGGACGAAGAACCACAAGAGGAAGGCATCCCGAAATGAACGAAGAACCCCACAAGTTTTTTTCGACCCTTTGCTTCAATAAAGCCTGGGATCTGATCGAAAAACCCGATCGCACCGCCGCCGAGGACGACGAAATGATCCACCTCGCCCATGCGTCGATTTGGCATTGGTCCAAGCGTCCCGATTGCACCGCCAAGAACCTCTCGATCGGCTATTGGCAACTCTCGCGAATTAACGCCGTGTTGGGCGATGGTCCGAACGCGCTCCAGTCGGCCCGGATCTGCCTGGAGAAAACGCCGAGGGACGATGCCTTCCTGTTGGGTTACGCCTACGAAGCCTTGGCCCGCGCGGAGTTCCTCGCCGGCAACACGGAAAACGCCCAGGAACATCTGGCGGAGGCAGTCCAGCAGGCGGAGCAAATCTCCGAAGCCGAGGACAAGGAATCTCTGCTTAACGATCTGAAGAATCTCGGCTGATTCAAGATTTTCTGGGCATTGGCGAATGACCTCACGATGCGCGTATTCCTCCGAAGAACTCTGACGCGCGGATCCCGCTTGTGAGCCGCGGGGTCAATTGCTACGGTTGACGGCGATGCTCCGAAAACGAACAATTCCCCGGCAGGATGTACGCCGATCGCTTTAAGGAAATGACGCCATGCCCCAACCGGACCGGAAGGCCCAGACGCATTCCACGACCATTTTGACGGTTCGCCACCAGGACAAAGTCGCCATCGGCGGCGACGGCCAGGTGACCTATAACAACACCATTCTCAAAGGCGACACGCGGAAGATTCGCTGGATGCTCGATAAGAGCGTGCTCGTCGGGTTCGCCGGCTCCACGGCCGATGCCTTCGCCCTCATGGAACGCTTCGAAGCCAAGGCCAAGGACTACCCGGGCAACATCGTGCGGGCCGCGACCGAACTCGCCCGCGATTGGCGGACCGACCGCGCACTTCGCCGGCTGGAAGCGTTGATGATCGTCGTCAACACGGAATGCAGCCTGCTCATCACCGGCCAAGGCGACGTGGTGCAGCCGACCGACGGCGTGATCGGCATCGGTTCGGGCGGCGATTTCGCGATGTCCGCGGCGCGGGCGCTGATCAAGCACTCCGATCTCTCCGCGAGCGACATCGTCCGGGAATCGCTGCTCATTGCCGCGAGCATCGACGTCTTCACCAACGACAATCTCATCGTGGAGGAACTCTCGTGCGCGAAATGACCCCCCGCGAAATCGTGGCGGAACTCGATAAGCACATCGTCGGCCAGGATGCCGCCAAACGGGCCGTGGCGATTGCCCTCAGAAACCGCTGGCGCTGGCAGCAACTGCCCGAAGACATCCGCAAAGAAGTCACCCCCAAAAACATCATCATGATCGGTCCCACCGGCGTTGGGAAAACCGAAATCACCCGCCGGCTCGCCAAGCTCACCAAGGCCCCGTTCGTCAAAATCGAAGCCACCAAATACACTGAAGTTGGCTACTACGGCCGGGATGTCGAAAGCATGGTCCGCGAAGTCGTGGACTCGGCGATCAATCTCGTGATGACCGAGCAGCGAAAAAAGGTCGAGCAAAAAGCCGAGGCCGCCGTGGAAGAGCGGCTGCTCGATCTGCTCGTCCCTCCGCCGGAATGGCATCCCTCCGAAGCCGAGGAATACGAAGAAAACCAGAAACGCCACGAACGCACCCGCGAGAAATTTCGCCAGAAACTCAAAAACGGCGAGCTGGAAGACTCGATGATCGAACTGTCCATCGAGCAGCGGAACGTCCCCGTGCAGGTGTTTTCCAACATGGGCATGGAGCAGATGGACTTGGACCTGCAGGGCATGTTCGAGAAGATGCTCCCCAAACAGCAAAAGGAAAAGAAGCTCCCGGTGAAGGAAGCCCGCAAGGTGCTGCTCGATCAGGAAGTCGAAGCCCTGATGGATAAAGACGCCATCCAGGAAGAAGCCGTTCGCCTGGCCCAGGACCACGGCATGATCTTTGTGGACGAAATCGACAAGATCTGCGGCTCGGAAGAAGGCAGCCGCAGCGCCGATGTCAGCCGGCAGGGCGTGCAGCGGGATTTGCTGCCGATCGTGGAAGGCACCACAGTCCAAACCCGCTACGGACCGGTGCGGACGGACCATATGCTGTTCATCGCGGCCGGGGCGTTTCACCGCTCGAAGCCCTCGGACCTGATGCCCGAACTGCAAGGCCGGTTTCCGATCCGCGTGGAACTGCAGGACCTGACCCGCGACGATTTCGTGCGGATTCTCACCGAACCCTCCAGTTCGCTCACGATGCAATACGAAGCCCTGCTCGCGACCGACGGCGTGAAGCTCAAATTCACCAAAGACGGGATCGAAGCCCTCGCCGACATTGCGCATCAGGTCAATCAGTCGACGCAGAACATCGGGGCCCGCAGGCTGTATACGATCATGGAACGTCTTTTAGAAAACGTCAGCTACGAGGCCCCCGCCAAATCGCTGAAGACGATCACCATCGACGCCGCCTACGTCGAGGAGCAGCTCAAAGCCATCACCGCGGATGAGGATCTCAGCAAGTTCATCCTTTAATGGCTGAGGGTCTTGGACCGCTACAACTTCGCACGGTGCGCCCATCTTTCTTACGCGCGGAGCGTCTGATGCGAGGCGATTTCTGACTTGGCAATTGAACCGGCCGATGCGAGCGAAATCGCCGACGGCAGTGGCAGGGATCTCAGCAATTGGGGGACATCCTCAGGATTTCGGCGAAAGTGAAGCCGAAACGTCACGTCGCCCACGTGGTTCTCGAGTCGCTCGCAAAGCCCCACCCGGCCGCTCCCGCGTCCGACCTCCCCACCGGGAGGTAAAATCCGTGGTTGGTCATCACACAAAAAGATCATCAGCGTCCGCCCCCCCGATTCGCCGGAAGAGCCAAAAAAAAGTGGCCCCGCGGGTTTTGTTTCGTTATTGTACAAACGAGGCGACGACGAAGGAGCTTTCATTGATCGGATCACGGCCGTTTCCCTCAGAACTTCATTTCTTGAAACGATGCGTTCCTCTCTATGTTGATCGCCCTTTGGATTCTCAATGGCGGATTGCTTCTCCTCGTGTTGGGACTCCTCCGCCGGCTGCGGTCGATGCAAGTCGAAGCCGACGAATCCCTCCGCCAGGCTCGGCGGCCGCTGCTCCAACAAGAGCTCAACGAAACCGAGCGGATCAAAGCGGAATTGGAAGAGACCCAACACCATCTGGTGCAATCCACGCGGCTGGCGACCATCGGGAAAATGGCGGCCCAGATTGCCCACGAGATCCGCAATCCGCTGGGAACCATCAAAAATGCCGCGTTTTTCGTGAGCCGCAAACTTCCCGCGGAGGAGGATCGCGCGCACGAGCATGTGGCCCTGATTCAACAAGAAGTCGGCGTGTGCGTGACGATCATCGAGAACATCCTGAGCATCACGAAAATCCATCCGCCGCGAAAATCCTTCCTGGATTTAGGCCCGTTCGTTAAAGAAGCGTTTGAACGGCTCAAAGCCAGCGGCGCGGCCGGCGACCGCCCCGAGGATCTGGCGTGTGTTTTCGTCGGCGATCCTGACCCTTTTCCGCTGTATGCGGACCACGTGCAGTTTCGGCAAGTCATCGACAATCTGTTGAAAAACGCCGCCGAAGCCATGAACGGTGCCGGCGAAATTCGGGTCACGGCTCGCCGGACGCCCGCCGGAATCCGGATCGAAATTTCCGACGATGGGCCGGGCGTGCCCGGCGAAGACGCGGAGCGGATCTTCGAAGTGTTCGAGACCACCAAGCCCCGCGGAACCGGATTGGGTCTGGGCATCAGCCGGCAAATCGTCGAACAGCACGGCGGAACGCTCACGCTGAAGCGGGCCGACGGCTCGGATTCGCCGCCCGCGTCTTCGGGAGCCACGTTCGCCCTGGAACTCCCCTTCGCCGAACCGCCGGCCGAATAGTTTCCGCCCCGCACGTCTTCGGACAGCGGGCAAGGATATTTTTGTCAATTGCCCGGCCGCGGGGAAAAGAAAACTCCACTTGAAGTCCTTGGGGTCGTTGCCTAAGCTAAATGGTAGAGTCCTGGAGTGGAAGATGGGGGAGTTTGGTCGATGATGCGATCCATGCTGCAAGTAACGCTTCTTCTGCTGATTGTGCTGCCCGGTGTTCCCAGTGTTTCCTGCATGAAACTGTCCGGGAAAGATTGCCCGAACCATTCCGCCAACTCCAGGTTTTTGGATTTCCCCTTTGACGAAATGGACGAACGAACCGTCACGTCGGGCTATCATCCGATTTTGACGAGTGCATTTTGGGATTCCCCGGCGATTCCCACCAAGCAATCTCCATTTCCCGCCGAATGTCTCTCCCACAACCGGGCGGAACGACCATGCCGGGCCTACATCCGGCACCGTGCCCTGCTGATTTGATCGGCGGGCCCCCTTTGCTTGTCCGCACCGGCTCTGTTCATGGACCGGTTTCGACCGCCTTTCGAGGCGTCACCGAGTCCTGATTTGCGGATCCCACAGCCTGTCGCGCGGACCGTTCTCACGTCGAATGACGTTGTTGTGACCTGTCGATCTTCCCGTAGGCTACGGGAATCCCCCACGGAAAGCCGAAACTTCCGGAACGGTGGATCGACAGCGGGGATGTCGGTTGGGCGGACTCAGGCGTGCACGGCGTTAGCGGGTTCCTCTTTTTCCAAAGAAACGAGCCTTCCCATGATTCATCAAGGTCGAACCGAGCGGATCGCGCTCGCCTGCGACGAGAAGGGGCAACCCCTCAAGCAGAAAGCGATCGAACTGTTAACCGCGGTGCAATTTCCCGTGTCCGTGGCGGACTTCGGATGTTTTGATGCGGACTGCGACGAAGAGGCCGCCGTCACCGTTGCCAAAGCCGTGTCGTCTCAAGCCGCGGCGCGGGGCATTGTGATCGGTGCGAATACGATGGGGTTGTCCCTCTTGGCGAACAAGTTTTTGAGGGTGCGGTCGGTGGTGGTGCGGTCCACCTTTGAGGCGGCGTTTGCCCGCCGGCAGTTCGACGCCAATGTGATTTGCCTGAGGCCGTCCGCTTCGGAACTGGAGCCGATCCTCTCGATCTGGCTGACGACGCCGTTTGACGACGAAGACGGGGAACGCATCAGCCGCCACGCCCGCCGGGTGGCCAAGATCGCCGCCTTGGAAGAAAGCCTCGCCCCGCCGTCGCGGCCTCCTCAAATCCTGCCGCACTTCCCGCCCGCCAGCGTGGCTCACGCCCCCCAAGGAAACGAATCGGCCGGCTTGTCATGAGGAATATCCTTGATTTTGGGAGAACAAACATGGAGACCGACGGCCCTCATCGACTGATGGTGCTCATTGTGGAAGACGACCTCGACGCCCAAGCCAATCTGCGAGACATCCTGGAACTCGACGGTTATTGTGTGGAATTCTTGCGTTTGGCGGAGGAGGTTTATCGGCGCGGCGGCCTCGCGGAGTTTGTGACCATCCTTCTGGATCTCCATCTACCCGACGGCAGCGGGAACGAGGTGCTGCCCTTCCTCCGCGAGACCGCCCCGGACGTGCCCGTGATCCTGATGACGGGCTTTGCCGACTGGCAGGGGGCGATGATCGGACTTCGCCACGGAGCGGCGGAGTTCCTCAAGAAACCGATCGAGCCCGATGTTCTGCGGTCCCATGTGAACCGGATTCGCGAACATCAGAGAACCCGCGACGAACTCAAGGAGGCCCGGCGGAAATTGGTGCGGTTCGAACGCCTGGCGGCCATCGGCCAGACCATCACCACGCTGTCCCACGAAGCCCGGAACGAGCTCAGCGGACTCAAAATGGGCCTGGATCTGCTGCCGCAGGTGCTCCACGACCGGGAAACGGCCCTCGAAATCATCAGCTATATGACCAAGAGCGAAAACCGCCTGCAGCATCTCTTGGAGGATGTGCGGGGCTTCGCCGGCCCGATTCAACTGGAGGCGGCGGCGTGCGATCTCCGCGAAATCTGGCGGGCCGCCTGGATCAGCCTGGAATCCCATTGGGGCGACCGGGACGCGTTGCTGGAGGAAGAAGTCGGCGATGCGGGCCTGTTCCTCAACGTGGACGCTTTCCGCCTCGAGCAGGTCTTCCGCAACCTGTTCGAGAATTCGCTGGCGGCCTGCGCGACCCGGCCCTCATCCAGATTGCCTGCTCCCAAGCCTCCGGCCCAGAGCCGATGCTGCGGATTGTCGTCCGCGACAACGGCCCGGGACTGAGCGAAGAACAAAAGGCCAAAGTCTTCAATGCGTTTTACACCACGAAGACCAGCGGCACCGGACTGGGCATGGCCATCGTCAAGCGGATCATCGACGCCCACGGGGGAACGATCGAAGTCGGGAAAGACGCCCCGCGCGGGGCCGAGTTTCAGATCGCTCTGCCGGTGCCCCAAAATCCGTCCGCGCCGGAAATCGGCACCGCCCTAACCCAAAAAGCCGTCTGCGATTGACGCGGCGCGGGAATGTCAACGAATCGAAGCGTCAGCGGACTTCGGACGCGAGTCCGTAGTCTTCGATTTTCTTGTGCAGCGTGTTGCGGTTGATGCCGAGCTTGATCGCGGCTTTCGTTTGCGTGCCCTGGCTCATGCGGAGCACCTGGGTGATCAGTTCCCGTTCGACCATTTTCACCACCCGGTCGTAGAGTTCGCCGTCGCCGGTTTGCACATCGGTGAGTCCCATCGTCACCAGTTCGCTGCACAGGGAATCGAGGTCGCGGACTTTGGCGCGGGCGACGCGGACGGGGGCCAGTCCGCGGACGTGCGGCGGAAAGAGTTCGAGGCCGATGTTTTCATCCGTGGACAACACGATCGCCCGCTCGACGTAGTTTTGCAGCTCGCGAACGTTCCCCGGCCAGGGGTATTGCTGGAGTTCCGCCAGCGTCTCGTCCGAAATCCGGGGTGCCGGCCGCTCGGCCGATGCCGCGTAGTTCCGCGCAAAAAACCGCACCAGTTCAGGAACGTCGTCCGGACGCTCGCGGAGCGGCGGCAAGTTGATCGGGATCACGTTCAGCCGGTAGTACAAATCCTCGCGGAACCGGCCGGCGTCGATTTCGTCGAGCAGGTCCCGGTTGGTCGCCGCGACGATCCGGCAATCGACTTTGATCGTGCGGGTGTCGCCCACCCGCTCGAACTCGTGCTCCTGAAGCACGCGGAGCAGCTTGACCTGGAGCTTGTAGCTGACGGAGTTGATCTCATCGAGAAAAATCGTGCCGGTGTGGGCGGCTTCGAAGCGGCCCGTGCGATTTTCGACGGCGCTGGTGAACGCGCCTTTGACGTGCCCGAAGAGTTCGCTCTCCAAAAGGCTCTCGCTGAGGGCTCCGCAGTTCACCCGGATAAACGGTCCGGTCGCGCGGGGGCTGAGTTCGTGGATCGCCCGCGCGATCAGCTCCTTCCCGGTGCCGGTCTCGCCCGTGAGCAGCACCGTCGCCGAGGTCGCCGCCACCTGGCGGGTGAGGCGGTACACATCGCGCATGGCGGGACTCTGGCCCACCATGCCTGGAATCAACGGCAACTCGTTCGGTGCCGGTTCGGTTGACATTTCCTGCTGCATCCTCGGCCGACTTCTGGATGGAGTGAAAGATTGAAAACGTCGAAGAGCCCGGGCTTGTTTCTCGTCTTCGATTCTTCTCACTTCCACTTTCTTAGACAAAATCGAATCGTTTTGCTGAAATTGTAAGCGATCGTTGCCAAAGAAGAAGTGCAGTTCTTGCGCCAGACGCAGGAAATCGGAAGTTTTTAGGGGGATTGACCTTGAGGCATGCTCAAAAAGTAGGCATGTGTGTGTATTCTATGTGCAAATCCCGGCAAAAAAAGAATCCCCGAAGCATCCTTGGATGTTTCGGGGGGGGCGGAAATTCTGCGAGGTGTCGGCCGTGAAAACGGGCTATTCGTGACGCATCGCCACTCGCCCGCTCAGCGTTTTTCCGTTGAGGTAGTTCCCCGTAATGTAGCTGACCTTGTCAAACGGGACGGCGACATACACGGTTACCAAATCTTTGGGCAGGGCGCTGCCGACTTCGTTGCCCGGATCGGGATTGCCCGTCTCCGGGGTGACGGTGATGCCGATCGTTAAATCCGCGGCTTGGATGCCGGCGGATTCCTGCAGAAAGCTTTGGATGGACGCGGTCACGTCGGCGTTGGTGTTGCCGTCGATAATGCCCAGCCGGGCCCCTTCGCGGGCGGCGTTGGTGACGAGTTGGCCGACCATCATGGCCCGGCCGAACTCGATAATGCCCAATGTGACCAACATAAACACTGGGAGTACGAAGGCCATTTCCACCAGCGCTGCTCCACGGCGGCGCTCGTTTGCGGGTCGTTTTTGGAATCGTTTCATGGTGCTGCCTCGCGGGTCGGGTCAGAAGGCTTGCCGGGTTTGTGATGATTTTTTGCCGCTGGCAGCGTGTCTGCCAGTGCTTTTGTCGAATGAGCCGTCCCATACCGCGCTGGGTGCCAGTGCGTTTTATCGCGTGAAACACTGGCAACAAGTTGCCAGTGGCACCCTTTGCGCATCGAATAACCCATTCCGAGATTTTTGGTTTTATCCACAACTCTAGGTCAGGAATCCGGCCGATGCCGGGGCAATTTGCCAAAATTCGCAGCATTTGCCGGCGAGAATCAAACGAGATCGTCGATCACTCGTACTGAATCCGCACGGTCATTTTGAAGGCGTCCACCTCGAACCAGTTTTGATCCGGATGGGCGGTCCAGCGGGGCAGTTCGCGAAGCTCTGGAGGTTCGTCGGAAACGATTTCCTTTCCCGTGCGCTTGTCCAAACAGCGGAGCATCGAAAGCCGTCGGCCCTTGCCGGCGTCTTGCCGATGATACAGCACCAGCACCGGACCGGTCGCGGGCTGGGACAACGGAAACGCCCAATGCCCCCATGCCGAATGCCAGAGGCTCTTTCCGCCAAGGCGGTCAAACGCAAGCAAGCTGCCGGCGATGATCGGATGTCGGAGGGGCAAGTCGTCCAAAATCGGCGAGGGTTCCGCTTTTGCCGGCTGGGGTTTCGCATGGGCGACGGCCAGATAAATCCGGGACTCGTCCACGGCGGCGTAGATCTGGCTCGGGTTTTGAACGTCGGTGAGGTGTTCCGTCGCGAGGGGCCGTCCGGTCTCTCGATCGCAGAGCGAAATCTCGCCATCCGGCGTGATGAACCCCCATCGCCGATCGTCCGCCGCAAAGCCCAATGATTTCGGAGCCGCGGCTTGTTCCCAAAGCACGCGGTCCGCCCGGGCATCCCAGAGCGAAAACTCCACCCCGTCGGGCGATACCTTCTGAAGCAAAGCCTGCCGGCCCTGCCATTCGAGCAATCGATTCGCCGAGGGCACACGCCGCTCGCCCAGCCGCCGGCCGTCTAAAGCCCTGAGCAGGGTCACGCGCGAATTGTCCTCGGAGATCACCAGCACGACCTGGGCGTCTCCTTTGATTTTCGCCGCGGGTGGAAGTTGCGCGGGACCAGAGTTTTCGACCGGTCGCGGGGTCGATGGCCGTCACTCGCCCGCCGGTTTGATAGGCCAGCATTCCGGCCGACACGGGCCCGACCTGGGCGATGCCTTGGCGAAACGGATCGAGCAACTCGCCATAGGGAATTCCAAACCCGGGCGGAGGTTGAAATTGCCGATACGCGAGTTCGGCAGAGGGGGCGATTTCGCTTCCCTCGGTCTCGAACATCGGAAGCCGCCATAACACGCGCGGCCGCGGTTCGCCGTGGTCGTCGAGCGGCGCGATTCCCATGAGTTCGCTTCCGTATTGCAAAACCAACACCGGCCCGGCGCCCCAACATTGCGTCAGGTCGCGGACGTCCGCGAGCAGGGGCTGCCCGCCGGCAAGCGCGAATTCCCAGGCCCCGCGCTGCCCGGCGCCCGAAAATCGCAACCGCCGGCGCTCGAAGTCGAGCCAGACATCCAATTCGGCGGACAAGCCGCCCGCCGGGGCCGAGACGGGAAGCGCAATAAAATCCGGCAGCCGGGCGGTGCGGTTCGTCCGCGTGATTTGCGGCGGAGACGCGGGCCACGGGGAATGGCCCGGTTCCAACTCTTTCCGCACCGGCGAATCGGCAGGCAAGGTCTTCAAAAACTCGGAAACCGTTTGGCCGTCGGGAAACGTGACATCGGCAAAGCGGTCTTGAAGCTCTCGATACGCAAACGCGGCTTCGGAGAACCGCAGCTCCGCGATTCGATCCTCCATGAGTCGCCGATACGCGAGCGCCTGGAGCGCCGGATGTTCCGCGGCTTCCGTGACCGCCCATAACGCCAATTGCCGTTCGAGCGCCGTTTGACCGATGCCCGTGCGCTGGCCTTCCTCGACGATGAGTTCCCGTCCCCACTTGAGTTGGTCGAACCGCCTCGCCAGCCGCGAGACCGCAAACGGATCCCGCCGATTGAGGGCCGCCTGCTGATATTCGCTTAACCGCGATTCCAATTTCCCGCGAACATCCGGCGGGGCGGTATCGAGCAGATCGCGGATCGCTCCCTGAATCCCCCGCGAATAGGTCACCTGCAAAAATGGATCGTCCGAACGCGGCATGTCGCCGGCCGGGTTTTGCTCTAACAACTTGAGCCAAAACTCGAGCGCCGCCAAGGGATGCCCCGCCTGCGCTTCCGCTTCGGCCAAGGCTTGTTCGGCCCGGATGCGAACGTCCGCCGAGTCCAACAGCGGTTCCAACTCGGCGGCGATCTCGGCGGCCCGTTCGGGATGGGCCGCGACTTCCGCCAGCAAGGTTTCTTGCCGTTCGGCTTCGACGCCGGCGGACGGAGTCGGCGTTGCGAGTTGTCGCAGCATTGCCGCCGCCTCGCGAAACCGGCCGGCTTCGCGCTGCGTCTTCGCCCACGCCAATTGCCCCGCGGCAACATCGGGTGGCGGCGATTCGGGTTTCAACGGAGCCAGGCGAACC
Organism: uncultured Planctomycetaceae bacterium; assembly: GCA_963815195.1. Classification (GTDB taxonomy): domain Bacteria; phylum Planctomycetota; class Planctomycetia; order Planctomycetales; family Planctomycetaceae; genus CAWAVN01. Next base: position 193,845 of record CAWFGE010000017.1, on the reverse strand, counting down.
ACGCGGTCGTTCGTTTGACCGACGATCGTCTCCCCCGCCGCGGCCAGGTTTCCCATCGGCGGCAAACCGGCCGGAAACGTTGGCCGGGCAGTTTTTCGAAGCGGATCAATCCTGAGCACGCCGCCGTTCTGGATCGGCAGCAGATATTCCGACCCTTCATCAGCGTGCAACGTCGCTCCGCGTCCCGCAGGCAGCGGGATCGACTTTTGCCAAAGAACGCGTCCGGTTTTCGCGCTGAGGGCCCGCACCGATTGCGAACCGATGACGAGCGGTTGACCGGCAGGCCCCGAAGCGATGAACAACCCGTCCCCGCGTGGCTGTTTCCAGAGCACAGCGCCCGTCGACAGCGACACCGCGAAGAGATGCTCGGACTCCGGCGAACACAAAATCGCGGCATCGTCTTCCACGATGAGATTCACATCCCGCCAGCCGTTCCACCAGGAATCCGTCCCGGCATGCACATTGGGATTCCCCGCGGGGAAGCCTCCCGGCGACAGGACGGGGGTGTCTTCCCGCGGATAGCGGGCGATCCAGCGGCAGGTTTGCGAATGGGGATCGACCGCCGCCAGCACACCGGCCCCCGTGGGACACAATAGCAAGCCGCGGTGGGCGACCACCGGACAAGCCAACCGCCGCCGCATCCCGTCCTTCAAAAGCGAAGCCGCCGCCGTCGCCAAGGGCAGAGACCACTTCGTCTCGCCCGTCTCGGCCGAGAGCACATCCAGGCGAATCTCGCGACCTTTTTGCCCGACGACATACAGCGAACCGCCCACCGGCGTCGGGGGGCCCAAGTAGAACACGTCCGGCCGCGGGTCGCGGATCAGCCCGCTGATCTTCGGAAGCGCGGGATCCTGGTGCGGGAGGAATTCGGGCACCCGCCAAAGTACTCTTCCCCTCGCGAGATCCAAAGCGATCACCTGCGAGCAGGAAAGCCGGCGGCTGTTCCAGTCCTCCATAAAGTTTCTGTTGAGGTGGAGAGCCGGGACGTTTGTTAATCCCTCGTGGGCGTGATCGTGCAGGACGGCGAAGACCCGTGAACCGTCGCTGGTCATCGTGCCCGCGCTCCGGTCGGCGAACGCCGCCGTGCCCAATTGCCGGGCGATCATCTGCCGAAATCCGGGGTTCGCCATCAGGTTGCGATTGCCCGCGAGTTCGACGGTATTCGTCTCGGCCGATTTCCGCCAGCGGACGGCCCCGGTCTCGCGGTCATACGCCGCCCATTCCTCGAGATGGCGGACGACGACCAAATCCTTCACGATCAAAGGCGTTGCTCCGGCCAGCGGCACAAACCCCCGCTGCCGCAGCTCCTCTTCCATCCGCTCGAGGTGTTTCGCCGCGGCGGCGGGCAAGTCCGCATTGTTCTTCCACATCGGCGTCGCGGAGGGAATCGACACCGCGGACCGCGGGCTGGTTTGAACGGCCGGCACCGTAGCGTGGTATTGCTCGGCAACGCGTTCGGCTTCCGCAAATAAACCCAGCCGAGTCAACGCCGCGATCCAGCGGCGGACATCGGCGGAGGTTAAGCCGCCGGTTTTGCGGTTTCGTCGCCGGGGATGTTCGCTCGCGGTCTGAAGCGCGGCGGCGGCGGGCAGATACTCGCCATGATCGAAATGCCACACCGCCGAGAGCCTGATCGCCTCGAACCCCACTTGGGTCATCGGGTAGGTTTCGGCCACTTCGCCGAGCGCCGCGAAATCTCTCTTCCGAATCGCCTCGGAGAATTTCACGCGGGCCGCATCGCCAAATTGATCCTCGCACCGCGCGAGCCACTCGCCCGGCAGCGACTGCAACAGTCGCCTGGCCGCGGCGCGGCTGTTTTCATAACCGGAGCCTTGCGGAATAAATACCGGCTCGGCAACGAGCAGAGCGTGCAACCGCTCGACCGCGGCCGCGTATTCGCCGGCTTGGATTTGCGTCTCGGCTTCGCGGAACCAGGCTTGGTGCGTCCGCGAAACGGCGACCGCGGCGGAATGGCTCAAATCCTTCTCGGCCCGCTCGGGCGTTTCCTCCGCCACGAGCAGCGCGGCATGCCCGCAGAGAAGACCAACCCCCAATACCAGAATCCGCATGCCCACCTCCGCTCGGTCGTTTTGCGTTCGCATCGAAGGTTATTGTTGCATAAACCCGGTCTCGGAAGCCAGGGGGAAGCCAAGAGGGGAGACGGGGAGATTGAGCTCGTCAAGCACGAAATCACCAAGACTAAGCCCGCAAGCCCCAGTTAATGCAGGGTGAGGATTGCGGATGGAAACGTGGGAAGCGGCTTGTTTCCACCCAGTCTTCCTATTTTATTCATAGATTCCATTTTGAATCTCCCCTCCATTCGTGTTATTCGTGGAATTCGTGGTTTCTTCTTTTTTGTTTCGTGGTTTCAGGGAGCATCATGGCTCGGATTGTGCAATTGACCGATTTGCATTTGTGCAAGGATCGGGGGGAACGGTTGAAGGGCGTGCCGACTTGGGAGACGTTTCGCGAGGTCCTGGGTCACCTGCGGGACCATGCGGAGCCTTGGGATCTGTTGGTGCTGACGGGCGATTTGGCCCACGATGAACTCGCGGAAACGTATCGGCTGCTGCGGGAGGATTTGGGCGATTGGCTCGGCCGCTGCCGGCTTGTGCCGGGCAATCACGACAACCGTCCCGGCCTGCGGGAGGTGTTTCCCCAAATCGTCCCGCAAACCGGCGAGTTTTTGTCCTTTGCGGAAAGCATCGGCGGCTGGAGAATTCTCGGCCTGGACACGCACCGGCCCGGCGAAATTTCGGGCCGCATTTCGACGGCGCAACGGAAGTGGTTCCGAGAGCAACTGGCACAGAACGAGGGCCGGCCCGCGCTCGTGTTCATGCATCATCCGCCGATCCCGGTCGGCAGCCCTTGGCTGGATCGGATCGCGCTCGAGCATCCCGAACCGCTGCGGGAACTCATCGCGGCCCACCCGGAAATCCGTTGCGTGGCGACGGGGCACGTGCATCATGTGTTCGAGGGAAAGCTTGGACGGGCCGACGTGCTGACCACGCCCTCGACCGCGATCCAATTCGAGCCCACCGGCGAGGAATCCTCCTATACTGACGATCCGCCGGGCTATCGGATTTTCGATCTGGACGAGACGGGGTATCATACGCAAGTCCTGCGATTGCCGGCGATGCGGTATTTGCCTCAGCCGGCGTCCATGAATCGGTGAACTTTTCATTCGTCACGCACTCCCTACAATGCTTTGAGAACAACCGTCGGAACGTCGGAAGCATTGCAAGAGAGTCCACACATCAAAACCGAACCCAAAGAACCGGCTGACGCTGCGGGTGACGAATCTGCGGCTCTCCGTGGAGGAACCGGAGACTGCACTGCCTCGGCAGATCGCGGCCCGCTTAGGCGTGGGGGTGGAGCACCTCTTGTCGTGGCGGATTTTGCGAAAGAGCCTCGACGCCCGGAAGCGGTACGAGTTGCGGTTTGTGTATTCCGCGGTCGTGCAACTTCCCGCCGAGTTCGCCGAATCGCGGACGCTGTCCCGGCAGAAGGATGTCGATTCGTTTGTCTCGAAGCCGTTTTATGATCCGGTCCCGGGCGAGTCGCCGTTAACCGAGCGGCCGGTGGTGGTGGGATCGGGCCCGGCGGGGTTGTTGGCCGCCTATTACCTGGCGAAGAAAGGCTACCGTCCGCTGGTCATCGAACGCGGACAGGCCGTGAAAGAACGCGTGCCCGCGATCCGGGCCTTCGACGCCGGCGGCCCGCACGACGAAGAGAACAATTATCTCTTCGGCGAAGGCGGGGCGGGCTGTTTCAGCGACGGCAAACTGACCTGCCGAATCACCGGCCCCGACGTGGATTGGGTTCTGGAGCGATTCGTGGAATGCGGCGGCCGGCCTTCGCTGGTTTACGAGCACCGTCCGCACCTGGGCAGCAACAAACTGCCGATGATCTGCCGCAACTTTCGCCGGCGGATCGAAGCCCTGGGCGGCGAATACCGCTTCGGCTGCCGACTGGAAAAACTGCACATCACGGACGGCCGAATCACGGGCATCGGCACGTCCAGCGGCGACATCGCCACGTCGCAGGCGATCCTCGGCATTGGCCACAGCGCCCGCGACACCTACCGGATGCTTCACGAGCTCGGCGTGCCGATGGTCCCCAAAGCCTTCCAATTGGGCCTTCGGATCGAGCATTCGCAAGTCGAGGTCAACCGCCATAAATACGGCCGGCCGGAGTACCTCGACATTTTGGGAGCGGCGGATTATTCGCTGGTCGCGCCGGGAGAGCGGGACCTGTTTACCTTCTGCATGTGCGCGGGCGGGATCATTATTCCCAGCATCTCCGAGCCGAACATGTTCTGCTCCAACGGCATGAGCAACAGCCGGCACGACACGCCGTTCGCCAACAGCGGTCTGGTCGTCACATTGGAACCCGCAGAGTTCGGGTCCGACCATCCGCTCGCGGGTGTGGAAGTGCAGCGCCGGTACGAAGCGGCCGCGTTCCGCTTGGCGGGCGGGAATTATTTTTCGCCGATCCAAACCGCCCGCGATTTTCTGGACGACCGAGTGTCCGATGGAGTTTTGGAGTGTTCGTACGAGCGCGGGACGCATTCGGTGAACCTCGCCGAGGTCATCCCGCCGCCGGTGGTGAAGGCGCTACAAAAGGGTCTGCCGGTGCTGAATCGCAAATGGGGCGGGAGTTATTTGGAGCACGCGATTCTCGTCGGACCCGAAATGCGCGGCAGTTCGCCCGTCCGCATCGACCGCGACCCCCGAACCCGCCAGTGCCCGAACATCGCGGGACTCTATCCAGTGGGCGAAGGAGCGGGCTACGCGGGCGGCATCGTCACCGCAGCCGTGGACGGCCTCCGCTCCGCCCGCAGCCTGGTCGAGCAGTTCGCCCCGTTGGAGCGAAGTCCGGGTCAATGAACCCCACAAAGAGTCCCCACCTGGAGCTCCGCTCGTCACCGCTTGCAACAGCGCGACACCCCCGCGATTTCTTTCAAGGCTTCGAGCGCGGCCTCGATATGTTCGCTCGTGGTGAAAGGGCCAAAGCTGAAACGGACCGTGCCGCCGAGGTCCGCGGTGCCCAGCGTTTGATGGGCGAGCGGGGCGCAATGAAAACCCGCTCGGATCTGGATCTGAAAATTCTCATCCAGAATCGAAGCCAAGACCTGCGGCTCGTAGCCTTCGACGTTGAGGCTCACCACGCCGACTTGCTGTTCCGGATCCTTCGCCCCATACACCGTGACATTCGGCATGCCCGCGAGGCCTTCCACAAACTGCCCGGTGAGATCGATTTCATGCCGCCGGAGCCGAGCGGGATCCTGATCGGCGAGCCATGCCAGTCCCGCTTCCAAACCGAAGAGGCCGGGCGCATTGTGGTTGCCCGATTCGTGCTTGTCAGGGAACGATGCGGGTTGGTGATCATCCTCGCTCCGCGACCCGGTCCCGCCTTGCCGGAGGCTTTCGACCGAATCCTCAAGGCCGGTTTTGATATAGAGTAACCCGGTCCCCAACGGACCCAAGAGTCCTTTATGGCCGGGACAGGCCAAGAGATCGATCCCGAGGGCTTGGACATCGATCGGCACATGCCCCGCCGACTGCGCTGCATCGACCAGGAACAACGCCCCCGCCGATGTCGCGATCTCCGAGACCTCGGCAATCGGCTGAAGCCCGCCGGTGACGTTGGACGCATGAATCATCGCCACCAACCGGGTGCCCGGCCGAATCGCCCGCCGTATCTCCGCCGGTTCGATTTGACCATTGACATCCGCCGGGACGCGGGTGACTTTTACGCCCTTGTGTTCTTCGAGCCAGCGGAGCGGCCTTAAGACGGAGTTATGTTCCATCGCCGACGTCACCACATGCTCGCCCGGCTGCAACAGGCCATGCAGCGCGATGTTCAAACTGTCCGTGCCGTTGAACGTGAACAGCACTCGGTCCGTGCTTTCCGCCCCCAACAGTTCCGCCGCCCGCTTTCGGCACCGCCGGACGACGCTCTGCACATCCATCGCCGCCTGATAAGCCCCCCGCCCCACCGGCGCCCCGAGGTTGCGGTGATAGTTATCCATCGCGGCATAAACCGCCACCGGCTTGGGAAAACTCGTCGCAGCATTGTCGAGGTAGATGCGATTGGTCATAGACAGCGATAAGAGTGATAGCCGCGAAGCGGCGCTAGCAATTTCGCATTGAAGGGATTTGAGCCTAATCTGCGGGCTCACGCCCGCAGCGATATGCTGTCGCCGCTTCGCGGCTATGCCGACCTCCGAATGGCTATTCGATGTCGGCTGCACTGTCGGATGCTAATCTTCCGCTTCGATCCACTGCCTCGCGGCTTCGATGTCGGCGATGTCGAAATACTTGATCTTCGCGGTCGTGAAAGGCCGGCAGAAGGCGGACATGCCTTTTTCCCATTTGCTCTCGCCCACAATCGCCAGCCGCTCGATGTCGTTGAAGTGCTTGACATCGAACTTGATGTCCTCCCACAACGCCCCGGCCGTCCAGCCGTGGAAGTCGTGCATAATCACCAGCATCCGCACCTTCCCAAACTGCTTGATCCGCTCCTCCGTCAACGGCACGAAATGATCGTAGGCTTCCTTGGTCAGCTTCCCCGTCAGCTGAACCTCGATAATTCGCCCCTCCGCAACTTCCGTGACTTCAAAGTTCATGGTCGTTTCCTTCGTGTTAAAGAGTGATTGAGGCGCCGCTTCTCAAGGTGTTCCACCAACACACGCTGGGTTGACTGTAATGATAAAGGTCGGTTCGTGACCATTTCAAGTTCGCCCGCCCTGCGGCACTCGATTGGGAGGACCGAGAAAGAAGCCCCACCCGGTTGTGGGCGTGGGAAAAATCGCCGTGGGAAAATAAAGCGCGGCTGACCGCACGCCAAACGCGATGAGCGGCGGGATTGCTCAACCCGCCGAGGCCCCAAGACATCTCGGTTCCTCTGGGCCCGCCCAGACTCAAAAAAACTCCGCTGCGAAACACACGCCGGGTGCCGCCACTTCTCACTTCTCCCCCAACCCTTGTTGGCGCAAAGGCGTCCGCCTACCATAAGGGCCAGTGTTAAGGCTCCGAATTTCCCCACAGAACAATTGGTCTTATGACGCGGCGTTTTTTGAATCAACTGGGCGACGGCGATGCCGTCGACGATATTTTTCTCCTGACCGACAAACAGCTTCGGGCGAACCGCAACGCGAACCTGTATCTGCTCGCCAGCCTTCGCGATTGCACGGGCGTCATCAGCGGGCTGATGTGGAACGTGACGGAAGACTCGGTGGCGCATCTCAATGCGGGAGATTACGTTCGCGTCCGCGGCAAGGTGCAGCTTTATCAGGGCACGCTCCAGGTCATCGTGACCCACATCAACGCCGTGCCCTCGGAAGGTTTGGACCCGGCGGATTTTCATCCGAGCACCGGCGTGGAGGTCGAACGCCTGCAAGGGCAGCTCAAGGAGATTCTGCTCTCCATCGACGACCCGCCCCTCAAAAGCTTGATGGAGTGCTTTCTGATCGATGAAGAACTCATGCGGCAGTTCAGCCAGGCTCCGGCCGGCATCAAGGCCCATCATGCCTACCACGGCGGGCTGATCGAGCACGTTGTCAACATCATGGAAACCGCCCGGCGGATTGCGGACCTCTATCCCAAGATCGATTTGAACCTGCTGCTCGCGGGCATTTTTCTGCACGACATCGGCAAAATTCGCGAGTTGGGTTACGAAGCGTCGTTCATCTACACCGACGAAGGCCAGCTTTTGGGGCATCTGATGATCGGCGTGGAAATCCTCAATGAGAAAGTCGCCGAGGCCGAGAAGCTTACCGGCGAGCCGTTCCCCACGGAAACGCTCTTGCGGCTGAAGCACATGATCCTCAGCCATCACGGGCGGCTGGAATACGGGAGCGCCAAACTCCCCATGACGCCGGAGGCGATTGCCCTCCATCATCTGGACAACCTCGACGCCAAGGTGCACGAGTTCGCGCGCTCGATCGAAGACGACCCCAACGCCGGCTCCAACTGGACCCCCTACAGCAACCGCCTGGAACGCAAGCTCTTCAAAGGCGAAGCGAATGGCGAGGAATAGACGGGCCCTGGCGGGCGGCCGGCGTAAGCCGGCTGGTTTGTTGCGAGCGCTTGAAATACCGCCGGGTTTAGAGATAACGCCGGTTTCAGAGAATTCCACGTGACCCCGAGGCTTACACCTCCGGCTCGCCATTTTGACCCAATTCCATCCTCGATGCCATTGATGCCTTACCAAGATCAAATCCTCGAGCATCTTTCCGATCCCGAATATCGGCCTTTGAAAGCGGGGTCCCTCGCGAAGCACTTGAAAATCAAAAAGCGGGACCTGCCCAAGTTTCGCGAGGCGATTGACCGGCTCATCACGGACGGGCGGGTCACGGAGAACCAGCACGGCCGGCTCCGCCTGCGGGAAGCGGCCGGCGAGATCGCGGGGATCTTCAAACGCATTTCCAGCGGCGGCGGATTCGTGGTGCCCCACGGAACGGTGCCGGGCTTTCGCGGAGGCGACATTTTCGTCAGCCCCGAAGATGTCCGCGACGCCCACACCGGCGACGAAGTTCTGGTGCGATTGTCCCGCCGAAGACGATCCGGAAACCGCCGCTGCGGGCAGATTGTCAGCATTTTGGAACGGGCGACCAATACCTTCGTCGGCACCTATTTTGAGGAAGGCGACGAAGGCTTTGTCCGCGTGGACGGGAGCACCTTCACCGATCCCGTGTACGTCGGCGACCCCGGTGCCAAAGGTGCGATCCCGGACGACAAAGTCGTCATCGAAATGCTCCGCTTCCCCTCGCATTTAAGGCCCGGCGAAGCGGTGCTCACGAAAGTCCTCGGCCCCCGCGGGGAACCGGGCGTCGATACGGAGACCATCATCCACGAGTTCGGCTTGCCGGTGGAGTTCTCCCAGGACGCCTTGGACGAAGCCCACCGCGAAGCCGACCGCTTCGATGAATCGGTCTTAGGCGGCCGGCTCGATTTGACGAAAGAAATCATCGTCACCATCGACCCCAAAGACGCCCGCGACTTCGACGATGCGATTTCCCTCAAACGCACCCGCGACGGGCATTGGCATTTGGGTGTGCACATTGCGGACGTTTCGCATTTTGTCCAGGAGGGCAGCTTGCTCGATGCCGAGGCCCGGGTTCGCGGCACGAGCGTGTATCTCCCGCGGCGGGTCATCCCCATGCTGCCGGAGGTCATCTCGAACGGCCTCGCGAGTCTGCAGCAGGGCAAGCTGCGGTACACGAAATCGGTGTTGGTCGAGTTCACGGCCGAGGGCGTCCCCGTCCATACCGAGTTCGCGAACTCGGCGATCCAGGTCAACCGCCGGTTCGCTTATGAAGAGGTCCTGCCGATCATTAATGAGCCGGAGCAGTTTCGCGGGCGGGTCAGCGCGAAAGTCCGGCAGCTTCTGGAAAACATGCACACGCTCGCGATGATGCTCCGCAATCGCCGGTTCGCGGCGGGGCGCTGGAACTCAACCTGCCGGAGATCGAAATCGACTTCAACCAGGACGGCGAGGTCACCGGCGCGCACGAGAGCGTGCACGATGAGAGCCATCAAATCATCGAGGAGTTCATGCTGGCGGCCAATATCGCGGTCGCGGTGGAACTCACCGATCGGGGCCTCCCGTTTTTGCGGCGAGTCCACGGTGACCCCGATTACCTCAAGCTCAAAGCCTTCGCCGACTTCGCCAAGGCGCTCGGGTTTCCGCTGGAGCAATTCCAAAGCCGGCCGGCTCTTCAAGAGGTGATTCATAAAGCCAAAGGCAAGCCGGCCGAGCATGCCATCAATTATGCGCTGCTCCGCAGTATGAAACAGGCGGAGTATTCCGAAGCGGAACTCGGGCATTATGCGCTCGCCGTCGAGAACTATTGCCATTTCACCAGCCCGATCCGGCGGTATCCCGACTTGTCGGTGCACCGGCTGTTCAATGAAGTGCTGACGGCGAAAGGCAAGCCGCGCGCGCCGGACCGCAGCGAATTGGCGAAACTGGGAAACCATTGCTCGCTGACGGAACGCCGGGCCGCCGCCGCCGAGCGCGAATTGACCAAGGTCAAACTGCTGACCTACATGGCGGAGCGGATCGGCGATGAACTCGACGCGGTGATCACGGGCGTCGAGCGGTTCGGGATTTTCTGCCAAGGCGTGGAGATTCCGGTGGAGGGTTTGATCCACATTACGGCTCTCGATCCCGATGAGTATTTCGATCACGACCGCACGACGTTCAGCCTGATTGGCCGGCGTACTGGCAAGCAATACCGCCTGGGCGACCGCGTCCGCGTGGTCGTGGCTCACGTCGATGTGGACCGGCGGGAATTGGACTTCCGTCTGGTCACCGCCCGCCCGCAAAAACGCCCCTCGCGCCCCCGCCGACGTAGATAGCCGCGTTCTTTTTAGCAGGGCTTTGTCGATTCCGCGACGGTTTCGGCGGCGAGTTGTTTGGAGCGTTCGCCCAGAAACTGCGTGAGCTCGTTCAAGTCCACCGGTTTGGCGAGGTGGAAATCGAAGCCGGCTTCTTTGGCGAGTTCCAAATCCTGCGGCTGCCCGTAGCCGGTGAGCGCGACGAGATACACCGACTGGTTTTCCGGCCGGGACCGCACCTGGCGGGCGACTTCGTAGCCGTCGATGCCGGGCAGTCCGATGTCCACGAAAGCGACGTTGGGTTTTTGGAAGTCGATCAATTCGACGCCGCGTTCCCCGTCGCCGGCCGTCTCGACATCGAAGCCTTGCATTTCGAGGAGCATCTTGAGCATCGTCCGCACGTCGGGATGATCCTCGACGACGAGGATCCGCAGCGTATCCGCCAAGGGCAGGGCCTTGGGCGGTGCCTGGGTTTTCGTTCGCGACGAAATCCGGGGCAGGTGGATTTCGAACTTGCTCCCCTGTCCGGAGCCTTTGCTAGTCGCCATAATGCTTCCTCCGTGCAATTCCACGAGGCTTCGCACCAGCGCGAGGCCGATGCCCATGCCGCCTTTCGATCGCGAACGGGTGGCTTCCAACTGGGTGAAGGGCTCGAAAATGGTTTCCAGTGTTTCCGGCGGAATCCCCATGCCCTCGTCGCGGACGCGGATCACCGCTTCGCGGTCTTGTCTGGCGACGCTGAGCCAAACGGTCGTGCCGGGATCGGAATACTTTGCCGCGTTCGACAACAGATTCACCAGAACCTGGTGCAGCCGCACGCTGTCGCCTTCGACGAACAACGTCCGCGGCTGGTAGTCCACATTCAGGGACTGCTCCCGCGCATGAAACAATGCGCCGACGGCTTTGACCGCTTCTTCGACGACGATCTCCAGATCGAGCGGTTCGCGGTGCAGCTCGATTTTGCCTTGGGAAATCCGCGTGACATCGAGCAGGTCCTCGAGCAGGCGGGTCATCTGGCTGCATTGGCGGTCGATGATTTGCCGGGCCTGCTCGGCGATGTGCGGGTTGACGTCGGTCCGCTCCAAAATCGCCACCGCACTCGAAATCGCCGCGAGCGGGTTTCGCAGTTCGTGCGACAGCATCGCCAGGAACATATCCCGGCGGCGGATGTCTTCCCGCGAGCGCTCCTCGGCCCGCTTGCGCTCCGTGATGTCGCGGAGCGTCGCAAGATACGCGGCGGCGCCTTGCCACTCCGTCGAGACGATCCGCATTTCCGCCACGCTGTGCGGCCGGCCGTTTCGCAGAAGCTCGATCTCCGCCGTATCGCCGGGCGTGAGCGGGATCCCGAAATGCTGCCCGATCAACTGCTTCGCAGGCCGGCCCAAAAGCTCCTCGGCGGCCGCGTTGGCAAAGCAAATCACCCCGGACAAGTTGATGACCACCACGCCGTCGGCGCTGCGTTCGACAATCCCGTTGAAGGCGGAGTGGCACAAATCCAGGGCCCGCTCCAAGTCGGCAATCCGCGCGGAGTCATCGCAACCGGCTCTCAGCCATTCCCAGGTGTCCGATTCATTCAAAGGGATGTCCCGCATCCATTCAGGCCTTCGTCAACAGGGTTTTAGAAGGAATCTCACGATGACGACCGTGATCTTCGGATCGGCCCGCGACGTTCAACTTCGCCCGCTGTTTCTCATCCTGCCGGAAATCGTGCTTTCCATGTCACTCGTTGATTTCGTCCGCGCTAGGACATGCCGCCAAAGTGAGCGGCAAGGCGCTAGCCGCCGGTCTTGATTGTTCGTCTCTCCGTCCGTCGAGACCCGAGCTGGCTCAGATTATGAAAACACATTTCAAGTTGAAGCGATTCCAAACTCCTCGAGCAAACAATCGCCCACGATCAGATCCCCCACAACCCGTTGCGCGGGTTTCGGACGCAGCTTGATCAAGGTGGGCGTCGCCAGCACGTCCGCCCGATGGGCTTTTTCCGGCTCGCGGGCGACATCGATGACGCGCAATTTGTAGCCGTCCCGCAAATGCGCGTCGAACAACTGTGTCACCGAATCTCGAATTTCCCGATGCCTCGCTTCGTTCTCCACAATGTAAAGTTCAAAAACATATTCCGCCCGGGCCACGTTGGAGGATGTCGGCTCTCCAAGATCTGTTTGCATAAAACGTCTCGCTGTTGGTGGACTCTGGTTGGGTTCTGACTTTCCTCCTGCCGGCAAACGGTCCCCGAGGGCGGGATGGTCCTCTTTGAGTCGTGTCAGCCCGCATGTTTCAGCCACCTCGCAAACAGGGACGCATCACTGGCAAGAGTTCGGGCGGCCTCCTCGCCCGCTTCCTTTCTTGAAACGCCGACTAAGACACCAAATCCTTGGCCATTTCGCGGGCCAGTTCTTCGGGGTTGATCGGCTTATGGAACCAGCGGTCGATTCCCTTGGGCCCGGTTTCCAGGCCCAATTGGGCGGGCGATGTGCCGCTGACCGCGAAAATCCGCAGGCCCTCCAATTCCGCTTTTCGGCGGATCTTGGTGACGGCGGTCGGGCCGTCGCATTCGGGCATCAGCATGTCGAGCAGGACCACGTCGGGCCGCTCGTGCGAGGTCAAATACTCGAGGGCCGCCACGCCGTTCTCCGCCGTGACCACCTCAAAGCCCACCATGTTCAAAAACCCGGCCAGCAGATGCCGCTCGTTGTCGTTGTCTTCGACGATCAACGCCACCGGCCGCGCGCGGGGGCCGCTTCGCCTTTCCCCGATTTTGAGGATTTGGCCGGCGCGGGGTTCGTGATTTCGGTATTGAGCGCGTCGAGTTCGGAAAGCAGCGTTTGCACCGTGGCCTCGGCTTCATCGACCATCCCCATGTCAAGCTGCCGCGCAGAAGCTGCGCGGCGATCGAGGTCGAGTTGAGATGGTTCCGCACCGCGTGCGAGGGCTTGCCCGATTGCGCCTGCTTCGCCAAGGCGGCCAGTTGCGGGCGGTTTTTGACGGCGAAGGTCAGCGGCTTCTCCGCCATTTCCTTGTCGGCAATCTCGTGCCGGAGGATCCGAACTTCCGCCGGGGCTTGGATCCCCAATCGAGCACGGGAGCCAGAGATCGAGACCAGTTCGACCGTGATCCCGACTTCGGGAAACACGATTTTTTCATTTTCGCGGCGGGTGAGGACCAGCATGACTGGCTTCCTTTCCAATTTTCCAGGGACACTCCGTTGGATCTCAACAGGTAAGATCCACCACAAAAACCATGCAATTCTCTTGCCGGGGGGATGAAAAACCATCTCCCAAACACGAGGCCATTCGAATCGGGAACGCGTCCCAACGTCGAAAAAACCCTGCGACAAATGCTCTGTGGCCCAGCGTCCCTGCTGGAAAGAGTCGGGTCGGGTCGCGTCCTGCAAAACCGCCTTGCCGACATTGCAATGGGTGTTTTAGTGAAAAAATTACAAGGCAGCAAGATCAATTCTCGGACAGCTGTTCCCCTTTTCCTGGAATTTCCATTCCCGGTCGCGGCTCTCCATCGTCGGGAATCCCCCGGGCCTGGTCCCTGAAGAAGAACCTCGATAAGCCAAAGCCAAGGAACGCTGTCCCGCGGCTTCAGCCCGCAAAACCATTCTTCCGGGACAATCCTTGCGTTTGGAGTTTTACAAAGGATTTCCTTTAATCGGTGCCAATTCTACAATGCAAAGAAGCGGGCCGTTTGTGGCGATGCGGGCGGGATCACGCCGATCCCTTGACGTAAACCCAAAGCGCATCTTCAGTTCCGACTCACGATTATCGCGGAGTTGATCTGGTTTTTTTGGGAAAATCGGCTTCGGCATTCCTTGTGCATAGGATGCGATCAACCAGTTTTGGCCTCAACTTCCCCAACATCGATTTGCTGAGAGCAACATTGCTACCTGTGTCAACCCAAACATTCTAAAGATTTCATAAGATATGGTTCGATACAATGGGTCAGACGGTTGAATTTGGAACAGACCGCTGAATGCTTCATGGCGATTGCAGGGATGCAGTCCGCGGCTGTCCGATGAGACCGACTTCAGGGGGGAAGGACAATTCGGATCTACCTACCGACAGAGCCGGATGCTCTGCGCAAAGCCTCCGGTCCCGCCCTCCAGCCGTTCGTTCCGTGGATCTTCATCTGTAAGACTCCATTCGTGAACGGTTTCCCTTTTTATTTCCCGTAATTGCCGTTTTATGGGTTCAGGAGTTTCTCGAAGACTTCTGAAGCCATCGTTACGTGGAAACCACTTTGGGGCGGTTGCTTTGATCGTGCCCGAAGGGTTTTCCCAAACAGTCAGCCCCGACCCAAAACCACGGTGGTACTCGTTTGTCACGGACCCAGTTTGGCCAGGAAGAGCCGGCCATCGTGCAGGGGTGAAGATCCGGAGGGCCCGACAAACCCTCTTTGTTGGCAATGACAATGTAATTGGAGAGCCCGCGATGAGGACGATCTTCACTACTGGACAAGTAGCCAAGATCTGCAAAGTTGCACCCCGCACTGTCAGCAAATGGTTCGATTCGGGTCGGCTTCGTGGTTACCGTATTCCTGGTAGCCAGGATCGCCGCATCCCCCGCGAACATTTGATCCGATTTCTGAAAGAGCATGGGATGCCGCTTGGCGAGTTGGAAGACGAAGTGATGGGCAAAGTTTTGCTCGTCGGTGCCGACTCCCAGGTGCGCTTGAGTCTCGGCGAGATGATCGGAGAAACCGATTTCAAAATTGAATCGGCTGCCAGCGGGTTTGAAGCCGGCATTCAGGCGGAAAGCCTGCATCCGGATTGCGTGGTCGTTGACTTCGCAATGGGGCGAAACGAAGCCCTGATGATTGCCCAAAACCTGAAGAAAAACACGGAATACACCGAAACCGTGTTGATCGGATTATTGACCGACGACGACAACGCCAGCGGGTTCGACCGCACGTTGTTCAACGAAACGTTCCGCAAACCTTTCGACGCAGCCTTGCTCGCCGAACGGATCCGGACGCTCGTCGGCCGCAAAAAACAGCTCGCTTAGTTGGGGACCCGTTTGGAAAGCAAACCCCCCAACCGTGGCGGCGATTGAGCGGCAGGAAACCCCAGCACCCAGCCCGGTTTCCTCCCCGACTCCCGGGGACACGCGAGCGAATCAAAGGAACCTAACTCCCACGGGCAACCGATTTTCAAAATCGGTTGCCCGTGGGAGTTTTTTGCGTTGGAAATTGCTCAGTCAGCCCCATGTTCGCATTCTGTAGCTCCTGCCTGCCATCGAATGCTACCTCAATCGATCATTGGCCCATTACAAAAATGGGTATTACGAATTGTGCATTGACGACTGCACCGCAGCACTAGATCGCATGGATTCCGAGACGGATCCGACGAGTCGGGCACGGTGTCACTTTGCTCGCCACAAATGCTACGAACACCTTGGCGATTTGGAAAAGTCCACCGCGGATTATGAACGAGCCAAGGAACTTGATCCATCGGTACTCCGATGATCTTGTATTCGGACCGTGGCGGGGGTCCGGCTGCCGCAAATGGCATGGAATCCAGAAGCGACCGCATCGGCAGCCTGCCCCCAGGTGAGCCGGTGCGCACATCGCTGGGGGCAGTTTGTCGATTGAGCCCTTTCTGGATGCAGCGCAACTCGCGACAAACTGACCCCAGCCACCCCGCCGCAACTCGCGACAAACTGACCCCAGCCACCCCGCCGTCACTCCCAGATCCTCGGCAAAATCGTCGATGGTGGCCATCGCGTTCGGAATCCATCCGAAGACCAGCGTGCGGACAAATTTCGAGCCGCTGTAGCCGCGTTCTCTTTTTACAAACTGAGTATCGTGGGCCAGATCATCGGCCACCGACGAGAACAACATTGTCAAATACCCGCTCAACTTTGTAACCTGATCCTTCATGGGGGAACTCCTTTTCACCTGGGTCTGTAAATCCTAAGCCCAGTATATAAAAGGAGTTCCCCTTAACTAAATACCTATGGGGCTGACGCCCCACGCTCGCCTGTGGTTTTGGATTGACCGACCATGACTTTGCCGTTTGATGCTGAATTGCTTCCCGCCGAGCATTGGATGCGGTTTGCGCTGGATCAGGCGATGCAGGCGTATGAGGAAGGGGAAGTTCCCGTGGGTGCGGTGATCGTCGAGGGCGGGCGGATCGTGGGCGAAGGCCACAATCAGCGGGAAACCCTGAACGATCCCACGGCCCACGCGGAGATGATCGCCCTCACCCAGGCGGCGGAAACGTTGGGATCGTGGCGGCTGTTGGACTGCACGCTGTACGTCACGCTCGAACCGTGCCCGATGTGCGCGGGAGCCCTGGTGCAGGCCCGGATTCCGCGCGTCGTGTACGGCACGCCGGACCCCAAAGCCGGGGCCTGCCATTCGCTGTACCAGATCACCAGCGATCCGCGATTAAACCATCAAGTGCTGGTCACCGCCGGGGTGTTACAGGACCAATGCCGGCAGATCCTGCAAGATTTTTTCGCCCAACAACGGGCACTGGGGAAGAAATAGGCCGAATGTGACAGATCCAGGCGAGCGGGAGGCGTAAGCCTCCTGGTCTTGTGGAGTTTTGATCCAGTGGAAAGGAACCGGGAGGCTGACACCTCCCGCTCGCCTTTCCATTCAACAACGCTCTGGGGCTAAATGAGTTCCGCGATGGGTTTGCCGTTTTCGAGCATGTACACCGGGCGGCCGGCCTGGTTGCGGAATTGGAGCTTGCGGTCGATGCCCAGGACATCGAAGAGCGTGGCCATCAAGTCCTGCGGGCCGATGGCTTTGCTGGCGGGACGGTAGGCCTTGGCGTCGGATTCGCCGACGACTTGACCCATTTTGAGTCCGCCGCCCGCGAGAGCCAGCGTGCTCAAGGGAGCCCAGTGGTCGCGGCCGGCGCTGCGGTTGATTTTGGGCGTCCGGCCGAACTCGCCGGTGATGACCAGCAGGATGTTTTGATCCAACCCGCGCTGTTTCACATCTTCCAGAAACGCGGCGACGGCGTGATCGACTTCGGGGCCGCGCTGTTCCATGCTGCGTTTGACGTTGCCGTGCATGTCCCAGCCGCCGTAGTTGAGCGTCACAAACCCGCAGCCCGCTTCGCAAAGCCGGCGGGCGATCAGCATCTGCTCGCCCAACCGCGAACCGTACCGTTTGACGATTTTCGGGTCTTCCTTCTTCAGATCGAACGCGTCCGGGGCTTTGCCGAGGACCAGGTTGAACGCCTGCTGCTCGAAGGCGTCGAGGCCTTCCATCAAGCCGGACTGGTCGGCCCGGCGTTTGAAGCGGTCGAAGCCGCTCAACAGTTCCCGGCGGTCGTCGAGCCGGTCGATGCTGGTTTGCAGGGTCATGTTGCCTTTGGCTTCGCGATTGGAGCCGAACGGGGCATAGGGTGTCCCCAAAAAGGCCGGGCCGTCGGCACCGATGCCGCCCAGCCGGACGTAGGTCGGCATGCCGGTGACCGGGTGATTGGAGCCGCGGACCTTGGCCGCGATCGAGCCGAGGGACGGCCGGGTGGGCAGGCCGCCGTTGTCGATGTTGCGGTTGTCGTAGCCGGTCATGAGGAAGTGCGTGCCGCCGCCGTGGCCGCTGTTGGTGTGGGCGAAGGAGCGGACGACGGCAAGTTGGTCGGCGAGTTGGGCCATTTGGGGGAACGTGCCGCCCAAGGTCATTCCCGGAATCGAAGTTTTGACTTCGCCGGTGGTGCTGCGGAATTCGACCGGTGCGGTCATTTTGGGATCGAAGGTTTCCACATGGGTCGGGCCGCCGGACAGCCACAGCCAAACCACGGAAGTGTCCTTCACCCGTTGCCCGGTTTGGGCCGCCTGTGCGCGAGCGGCCATCAACGCCGGGAGACCCAACGCCCCCATGCCCAAGGCCCCGACTTTCAGAAAGTCTCGCCGGGTCTGTCCATCGCAATCCTGGTGCCGTCTGCGGGTGTTGAATGTCAGCATCGCTGCGCTCCTGGCTGAGGGAAATTGGGCTTCGTTGTGTTTGTTCAGTTTCGGTATGCGATCTTCCCTCAAAATAACCCCTGAAAACCGGGCTGTCAATACATCCATCGGAATTTGTTGATGTTTTGAACTGCTGATTGTTGGGGGATTCTCCGATCCGCTGGTTTTCGGGGCCGGAACATCAGGGTTTTGCGGGTTTCCAGGATTTCGCGAGCCGGGCGAATTGCTCGCCCCGGTCGGCAAAGTTTTGGAACCAGTCGTAACTCGCACAA
This sequence comes from uncultured Planctomycetaceae bacterium, assembly GCA_963815195.1. GTDB lineage: Bacteria > Planctomycetota > Planctomycetia > Planctomycetales > Planctomycetaceae > CAWAVN01. The sequence goes on along the minus strand of CAWFGE010000017.1, from coordinate 175,302 downwards.
CCGGGCGAAAGCAGGACCACATCGCCCGGTTGCGATTGCGCCCCCGCCCACGCGAACGCTTCGGACAGCGAAGCACACACCCGCATCGCCGATGCAGGGAATCCCAGGTCTTGCAGATGTTTTTGGAGAAGCGATGCCGTTTCGCCCATCAAGGCGACGGCTTTCGCCCGCCGGGCGATGCTCTCCGCCAACCCGCGGAGATCGATGCCCTTGTCCGAACCGCCCGCCAACAGCACGATCGGCTCGAAAAAGGCCTCCAAGGCGACGGCGACGGATTCGGGCGTCGTGGCGATCGAGTCGTTATAAAACCGCCGGCCCGCGGTTTCCGTCAACAACTCCAAGCGGTGCGGCAAACCGTGGAACTCCCGGAGCGCCGCTTCCGCAGCGGCCAGATTCGCCCCGGCGGAAAGCGCGGCCGTGATCGCAGCGGCGGCGTTCGTTTGATTGTGCCGGCCCGGGATCTTCAGCCAATCCCCCAAGGGGACGGAGGCTTCGCGCCCATCCATCCGCCACCGCCAAACGGACGAAGTGCTCGATTCCGCAAACACGCCGGGGCCGCCGGGATCGTGTTCTCCAAAACCCAACCGCCTTGCCGCGGTGGGCCAGCGGGAAACTTCGGGATCATCAACATTCAAAACGGCGGCATCCTCGGCGGTTTGCCAACGGAGCACGTTCTGCTTGGCGGCCCGGTACTCCGCGAGCGCCCCGTGCCAATCCAGATGATTCGGAGAAAAATTCGTGACGACGGCCACATCCGGCCGCGCCTTGATGCGGCCCAAGTCCGCGAGTTGAAAGCTGCTGAGTTCCAAAACGGTCCAATCGTCAGGCGTGATGTGTTCGACTTTATTCAACAGGCTCTGGCCGATGTTCCCGCCCAGCCGCGCGCGAAAACCCGTCCTGTCGAGGATGGCGTGAACCATCGCGGCGGTCGTGGACTTGCCGTTGCTCCCCGTGACCGCCACGGTCTTCCCGCGGTGGAACCGCCAGAACAGATTCATCTCGCTCGACCGCGGCACCCCGGCTTTTTCGGCGATCTTCAAAAACGGGTTGTCCGGCCGGACCGCGGGATTCACGACGATCAGATCGGCGTTTTGGAAATCGGTTTCCTCATGCCGGCCCAACACAAGCCGGGCGGGACGGAACGGTTCGAGCGCTTGGAGCGATGCCGAAAGCGCGGCTTCGTTCGCGAGATCGGTGAGCGTCACCATCGCCCCGCGCTCGATCAAAAACCGCGTGACCGCAACCCCGCCGCCGAACCGCCCCAAGCCCATCACGGTCACCCGGCGGTCTTGGAACGAGGCGAATGTGTCGAAATGGTCTTTCGCCAAGAGCGATTCCTCCGTGAAGCACAACGTCCTCCAATGTGAGCGGTCGGCGCTAGCCGCCGGTTTTGACGTTGCGAATAACACGTCATCAAAACCGGTGCCTAGCGCCGTGCCGCTCACGTTTTCTTCACGAAAGATAGCGGACGGGACGAGGGCTTCGCTACCGTTTGGGCGGCGTCGTTTCGCGGACGACGGCCCCGTGGTCTTCGCTTAACACCAGGATCGCAAAGCGGTCCACGCCATCGAGCTTGTCGGTGCTCAGCGAAACATAATCGAACAGCCCCCGCAGGTCGGTGTAGCCATCTTTGTAGAACACCTCCCGGCCGTCCTTCATGCGGGCATAGACTTTGACGTATGCCTTGGCCTCGGCGTTGCCCGTCTTCGCCTGGCGAACCCGAAGCTGGCCGTAGTTCTCGATGATCTGCACCGCGAGCGAGTTGGCGTAATAGGTTTCCGTTTGCGTCTCGCCCGCCCCGACGATTTCGACCAGCACGTTTTGATTTTGCAAATCTTCGGGGATCTCGAACGTGTGCTCGGGTTTGCCTTCGGGGAGTTTGACGATCTGCGTCTGGTTGGGCTTGATCGCCGAGAACTCGCCGGAGAACTTCTGCACGAAGGGATTCCGGCTGAAGAGCAGTTCGATGTCCATCAGGTAATAATTCACCCGCACCTGGGACAGGTTCTGCGCCCGCAGCTTCACGTTCGTGCCTTCCAACGTGAAGTTGAAGGTGCTTTCCGTCGCGGCCAGTTTGGTTTGCCGCTGTTGCTGGTCGTCCTCGTCGGCGATCTTCACCGTGCCGCCGGCGATTTCGTCCAGTTGATTGGAAATGCTCAAAAATGCATTCCGCCAGCGGTCCACCGGATGGTGACTGTGCCGGGCCGCGATGTCTTTGGCGAGTTCCAGGTTCTCGCGGTAGAACGCGATATAAGCCGCGCAGTAATCGTATTGCAGCTTCGTCGGCAGGTTTTCGGGATTGACCTGATCGAAGAACGCAATCGCCTCGGCCACGCGGTCTTGGAGGAGCAGGTAATACACCGCCGCGATTTGGTATTCATCGTTCAAGCTGCGATGGTAAGACAGCACTTTGAGAAAATGGTGATACTGCTCGTAGAACCGGTCGTTCAAAATCTCCCGCCGCCGGCCCAGCGGATGCCTGCGGGCGTTGACCAGCGGGCGGTATTCGCGGAACTCGTAAGTCCTGCGGGCGACCGGGTCGATCGAGAGCAGCCGGCTGTCGAGATAATCCCCCGTCTCCTGGATGAAGCTCTCGGCATGCTTGAGATACTGCCCGATCGCCAGGACATCGTCGTGCTTGATGCCGTAGGACCAGAGCGTGTCGTTATACGCGTGCCGGGTGGACAAGAGATCGATCACCTGCTCAAAGAAGGCTTTGTCCTTCATGCGGAAGGCGATCTTCGCAAGGTCGGTGCGTTCGAGGTTGTGGTCGCGGAGATATTCGAGGACCTCGGCGTCGGTGCCGAACTGCGAGAGGTAAGGCCACGATTGCCGGTCGATTTGGCTCGGCTCGTTGACGACGTGCATTGTCAGCGGACTGCCGTGGGCGACGATTTCTTCGTTCCGCGCAGACCTGGACGGGATAATGCGCATAGTCCCCGGCGGCGGGGAAATAGAAATCGTATTCCAAGGTGCTCGTGTGGAACGGCTCCAACTCGAGGTGCACGCTCCGCGTGTCCTGCCCGGAGAGCACCGGAACCGCCCCCGTCGGAATCTGCAACAGCAAATCCAGCTTCTGTTTGGAGGACGTCGGATTGGTCACCACGACCTGGCAGCCGTAAACGGTGTGGATAATAAACTCATTCGTGATGAACTTGTCCAGCCGCTCGCCGTTCTCGTAGCGGTAGCGGTCATCGTGGCGGAAGAAGTTTTCGTTGACCAAAATCGGCGAGTTCGCGAGGACGGCTTTCGCCGGCTCGATTTCCTCGTGCAAGACGATCATCGGCCCGCCGGCTTTGAGCTGCATCTTCGCCTCGGCGAATTCGGTCTCGTGCTTGGGCGATTGGAAAGGCAGATCGAGCACGGCGAGCGCAAACATCATCTCCGGAAAGTTCCGCGACGCCTCGGCGAAGTGCTCCGAGTAAAACGCCCCGTCGCCATTATACGCGGCGTAATCCGTCCAGAAGGGGTTCGCGGTGATTAAGTCCGCGTTCCGCTGATCGATGGGCAGATGATAATAGTTGTTCTCCACCCATTCCTGCGTCTTTTCCAAGACCCGATAAAACTGCCTCGCCGCCTGCCGGCGATCCCTCATGGCGCCTAGGTCCTTGGCCAGCCTGTCGGCTTCTCCCTCGCGCAGGCGTTTGAGAGACTCTCCCTTGCGCCCGGCTCCGCTTTTCTTTTCGCCGGCGGCGTCTCGGGCCCGGTTTGCCGGAGAACCCGGCTTGGCCGGGGCCGACTCCGGCTCCTTCGCAGCTGGCGGAGTCGCGGCGGCGGATTCGGACTTGTCATTGGCCCCCGGCCGCCCGAAGTTCCCAAAGCCCATGCCGCCCATTCCGCCCAGCGCGCCGTTTATTTGCTTCTCGTCGAGTTTGGCTCGTTCGGCGGCTTCTACAAAACCGATGGCGTCGTTTTGCTCCAGCGAAGACGTGTTGAGGGCCGTGAGGAATAAATGGTTGAGCCGTTCCTGGTTCGGCGGCGTGAGGGCGTTCACATCGCGAACGTGCCGGAGCGTGTATTGCTGCTCGCCGCGAATGTGCTGTGACAGCAAAATCCGTTCGACCACGTTGAGCTGATGGTACTCCCAGGATTTGAGATAGGGAGCCAACTCCGCCCCAACCAGCCATTCGTCCAGAAACGTTTTGTCCTTTTTGTTCGCCAAGTACGGCCGGACGACTTGCGCGAAGAACTTGGGGTCCTTCTTCAACAGGAAGAAGTTGAGTTCGTGGCAGGCGTACTTGGAATATTTCTCGCGCTGCTCTTCCGGCTTTAGTGTCGGCCAATCCAGGATAAAGCGAAACTCCGCGAGGTTTGCATCGCCCGAGAGCGTGGCGTACAAGCTGTAAACCTTCGCGAGGCTATCGTAGTTCTCGAACTTGGCGGTGGAGATGTCCGACAGCGTGAACTCGTCGCCTGTCTTCAAAACGCTGATGTGCTTTCGCTGGGTGAAATGTTTGTCGGGATCGAACCCCCGCGCGAGGCGGAGATCCAAAAACCGCCGATCCGCCGAGGGCAGTGACACATGCCGGGCCGCGGTGCTGTCAATATCCAAGGCGACCACATGGATTTCCTGATGCGGCCCCAACTGCTCGCGGGGAATGGAAACGAGGCCCTTGTCATCGGGCTTCAAATTCACCAAGACCGCGGAGGTCTCGGCCAGAAAGTCGAGGGTGCTGAAATCCTGGGCCTTTACGGGGGGGGCTTTGGGTTCCGGCGTTTCTGCCGCGCCGGTGCCGCCGCCTTCACCGCCGCCCGCGAAATAATTGCCTTCCTCGGCTTCCTGCTGCGAGGTTTCCGTATTGCGGATGGCCCAGGGATTGAGCAAGAGTCCCGGCCGCTTGAGCATATTGCCTGGAAACTTTTTCGCATATTTGCGTTCGAGGATGTAGCGGTATTCATCGCCGATGTTTCGGCCTTCGACATAATATGAGAGGGCATTGGGGGCGATCATCGACGCCGGTTCCGACGGCCGGACTCGAGCGAATCCGCCAAACGCCGAGTACGCGGGCTGATACCGCGTAGCGAACACGTGCACGCGGGCCAGGCTGCCGGCGTTTTCCAGTTGGACATCGAGCGTCTTCTCGCCGAGCGAGACGCCGGCGATCTGCAAAGGTTGGGCGTCCTTGATCTCCAGATGCCGATGTTCGCCGAGCACCCAATTCCGCGAAATCTCGCCTTCCGTCAGCTTCAAGCGAACGTGTTCGCCGGTGGGTTTGAGCAGCAAATCGTAATCGCCGCGGGGCAGATCCTTGGCGGAGAGAATCCCGTTTTCGAGCGAGAGCTTCTCAAAATGATCCGCGTAGAACGTGCCGCCACGGAGTTCCAACAGCGACAACTCATCGCGGCTGGGTTTTGGCTGAGCGGTCATCAAGGCAATTTCGATCGCCTGCCCCGCCTGGCCGTTGCGTTCCTGCGGGTGCGTGTGCTGGTCTTCGATCAACGTCCAGGCCTGTTGCACATTTTCCGGACTGGTCGCGGTGACGTGATCGATTCCCGGGAGCGATCCGAGCCGCACGAATCCGCGCACATCGGTTTCCAGCGATACCGGGAGGGGCTGGCGAAAGTCCTTGTGTTTGAGGGAAAACTGCACGGCCCGCTCGGGCAGCGCTTCGCCGGTCTTGCCCAACAGCGACACGAGATATTCGCCGTTCACGCGGGCCAACAGGAGTTGTTCCGTTTTGTCGGTCTCGTCGATCTGGTTGAGCGTAACCTGATCCCCCGCCGCGAGGTCCTGGGTTTTGCCCTGGCTGAGGTTTTTCACCTGGGCTTTCAACGCGAACTGCAATTTCGCGAGCCGATCGGGGACGCGGAACTCGATCACGGTGTCTTCGCCGTGCTCGAGTTTGAGATCTTCGCCGCTGAAAACTTTGGTGGTCGAGACGCCCGCATGGTCGGTGGAGACGAGTTCCAGATGGGCGTTCTCCAAGAGTTTCAAGGGCGCAATGGTGCCGTCGACCAACAGTTGCGGGCGGATCAAGAGTTTGGCGAGTCGGCGTTTAATGAGCGCTTCGCGATCGACGTAAAAGCCGGCCCGCAGTTCGTAACTCTCGGCTTTCTGCCCGAAGCGGTCGAAGGAACAGAAATCCCCGCTGCACAGCACGATCGGCTGCTGGCCGGGCTGGTTGGAAAACGGCACCGCGATCTCGCCGTCTTCGTCGGCTTTGTATTCATGCCCGCTGAGCCAGAGGCTCGCATCGGGGACGATCTGGTTTTTCTCATTAAGGACAGTAAACACTTGCCCGGCGACGCTGGTGCGGGCGAGGTAATGCAATCGCCCCTTGCGGACGAGCACCCGGCTGCTTTTGCCGTTGCCGATGAAGTCGATCACAAACACGCCTCGCCCCGTGAGCTTGGGGAACTCAAAATGCCTGCGGACCCGCCGGAGCGGAGACTCCGCGTAACGCAGCGTCTGTTCCGAATTGGGCACGAGGCCGTCGAGATTGACGTCGGTGGTGATGTCTTTCAGGTTCTGGCGGAAGTAGGACTTGGTGTTGATCTCGAAGACCTTCACGATCAGCGTGCTCGCGTTCTTCACGTGGAGATCGAGGCTGACGACATCGTCCGGGGCGAAGCGGTTTTTATTGGTCGGAAGAAAGTCCAGATCGATCCGCTCTTTGAGGGCCTGAAACGACTCCGGCGGCAACAGCGAGGCCCATTGCTCCTCATCGCCTAACCCATTGACGATCTTGGTCTCCGCGAACAGATGCTTGAGGTACAGATCGTTCACGTAGGTCGCATAGGGCTTCCAGGTGGTTTCCTCCAGGAAGAAGTGAGCGAGGTAATCGCGGACGAGCGGCTCATCATTGCCGATGGGCGGCCAGTAGGTGATCCCGGTGTAATTCGCCTGGAGATTCACGGGATACCGGCGGTTCTCGTCGCGGTTCAGATAGTCGCGGTCCATGTAAGGCAGCGGGCGGGGCAGTTTGAGGTAGGTGAGAAAGCGGTCCTTGTCGTACACGCCCTGGGTGCGGTCAAACTCCAGCCGATGGTAAAGCACGTGCGCCTTGAGCGAATTGTGCACCGGGTCCAGCGTCGTTACATAATCCCACAACCGGGCGAGGTAGGCTTTTTTCTCGTCGGGGTTGTTTCGCCAATCCACATCGGGGTTGGGCTGGAGCTTGACGAGGTAGGTGTTGACGAAATTCGTCTGGTTCCTGAGATCGGGATACAGTTTCAAACACTCGTCCAACTGGGACAAAAGCAACTGCCGATGAATGCCCAGCGAGCCGAACCCGCTGCTGTAGGGGGCTTTGAGATCCTGGACGATCAGCTTGGGCAGGTTCGCGTGATCGGGCCGATTCAACCGCGACAGCAGCGCCCGCAATCGTTGGGGGTTGAGGTTCTCCTTGATGAGCCAATCGAAGGCCCGGTCTTCAAACCCCGAGAGGTTGTTCTGCGGATGATAAGCCCGCTGGGCGAGGGCGTTTCGCGAGATGCGTTGTTGATCGAGCACGTTGGGCAGGTTCGGTTTTTCGCCGAGGCGTTCCCGCTGGTGATTGAACGTGAGGTTCAACCGCTTTCGCAAGAACTCGAGCGTTTCCTCGGGCGATTTTTGATAGGTCAACAGGGCCTGGCGGTTTTCGATTTCCCGCACGCGGGCTGTCTCGCCGTGCCGGGCGACCCAGAGTTTCAGCATCGCCGGCACCTTGGCGAACTGCTCCGTCTCTTGATAGGAGAGGCAGTGGAAGTAGTAATAGTCCTCGGTCCCCGGAACGAGTTCCTTGAGGGCCTCGGCCCGGTCCGCCGCCAGCGCGAAACGCTCGATGTAGCCGATCTCTTCCGCCTTGCCCGCATGGGGGGCCATCAATCCAATACTCATCGCCAAGACCAACAACAGGGGAAAACGGGACATGGTCTCTCTCTCAGTTTGAACGCTCGGATTCGTGAGGGTCTAGGATACGCAGACGCCCGCCGGCTGGCACGGGAGCCCACTCGCCCCCGCGGGAAACTGCCAAAGCGTAGCATCCCCGCGGGAAATGGACGTTCGGCTTTGCGGGAAAGTTCCCATTTCTTATCGATTCTCAAGGGTTCAATGCCTCCGCGTCGCCCATTCGTGAAGTTTTCCAGAAAAACTCTTGCATTCCAGCTCAATTTGTACTAACGTACATATATCTTTCTTTTTCCACTTTTTGGCACAGAGGGGATCCCACATGTCCGACCAGCGGGATTTTGCACACGGGGAGTTTTGTTGGGTGGACTTGGCGGCCCACGACACGGCGGCGGACCGGCAATTTTACGAATCGCTGTTCGGCTGGACCACGAAGGACCTCGACACCCAAGGCGGTCCGCCTTATGCCCAGTTTGAACTCGATGGGCAAACGGTGGCGGGAATGGGACAGATGCCGGCGGAGATGAAGTCCCAAGGCCTGCCGCCGATGTGGAGCAGTTACATCAACGTGGACAACCTGGACGCTACCGCGAAGCAAGCGGCGGAACTCGGCGGCCGATTGACCATGCCTATTATGCAAATCATGGACCACGGCTGGATGTCGTTCCTCCAGGATCCGACGGGCGGCATCGTGGGGCTTTGGCAAAAGAACCAGCACCACGGGGCGGACCTCGTCAACGTGCCCGGCACGTTCTGCTGGAACGAACTGGCGACCCGCGACCTGGACTCCGCCAAGTCGTTCTTCGGGAATCTCTTGGGTTGGGAATATGAAGCCAATCCCGGTTCCGAGTTGCCTTATGCCCACATCGTCAACCAAGACCGCAAAATCGGCGGGATCATCCAGATGGACGACCGCTGGGGCCAGGCTCCGCCGCATTGGATGGTGTATTTTTCCGTGGACGACATCGACCAGAGCGTAAACCGGTTGGGGGAAGCGGGCGGCAACACCTGTGTGCCGATTTTTGAAATCCCCGTGGGCCGGGTGGCGGTCGTCTCGGACCCCAAGGGCGGGACGTTCACGATGATCCAACTCCACGAGAACGCAGCCTGATTCCCCGAAGCCGAAAGTCTCCCTCCCACCAAAAAACGCCGCATCCCCTGGGGTGGAAATGCGGCGTTTTTCTGGGTGGTTGGATGCACGCTCACCGAAAAACGCCACACCTTTCCCAGGCGATTCCCACCGAAAAGGTGTGGACGTTTCAGGGTGATACAAGAAGATGATCGTCAGGAGGCTCCCCAGCGGACCCGTTTGATCAGGAGATTCCCGGTACGATCCGCAAGGCCGCTTTGGACCCCCCGCAAAGTTTCGCCAAACCGCCCGCCTTGTTTGTCACGTTCCGCCGTCGGGCGGTTCTTTTCTTTTGAAGAACCCCCCCGCACCCGCGGCCCGGTAGGTCAACAGCACGATTCCCAACAAGGCCAAAAGCAGCCCAACGGGAACCAAAAACAATGTCAAGGACAGCGCCGCCCCGATCACAAACAGCAACACTCCCAGCATCGCTTGCACCGCGGTGAAGGCCACGGCTTGAATCTCCCGCACCCGGTTGGCGTGGCGGTGGGCGTTCTGTCCCCGGTACACGCAGAATCTCGCATACCCGCACGTGCGGGCGAAAGGACACGCCTCGATGTCCCGAAAATACACATGCGCAGGGCGCGGTCGGCGGGGGACATGGTGTGACTCCTGAACGGGGCGGGGTGAAACGGGCGGGAACAAAACGCGGGGCATCAAAACGAAAAAAGCCCCTCGTTACCGCTTGGGCAGCGAAAGGCAACAGTGCCACAAACCCATCCGCCATCATTAGCAGAGGTTGATGATTGACTTTAACACGGAACCAGGCCGGTTGTCAAAACGTTTTTCCACCTCATTTGCCGTCGGAGAAAATCCTTGCAATCCCATCTGGCATCCGCGTGGATTCCGCTATAATTGCGTCACCATCTCGGCTCAGGCCGTCTGGATTCGGTCCGGGAACCTTCACTCTGTTGAGGAAAGACTTGCGATGTTTCGACTCCTTGGACTCACGCTCCTCCCAATAATGATTCTCGGCGGAACCCTTCCCCGCGCGAACGCACAGACCTCGCAGCCGAAAACCGATCCGCGCGACGAGACGGTCAAGGCGTTCGTGAAATCCTACGCAGAGGCCTTCAATAAAAAGGACCTGGACAAGGCGGCCCAGGCGTGGGCCGAGGATTGCAGTTATCTGGCCCGCGACACCGGCGAGCGAATCGAAGGCCGCGACGCCCTCGCGTCCGATTTGAAGTCGGCGTTTGCCAAACAACCGAAGCAGAAGCTGGCCGGCACCGTGGATCGCATCAAATACATCACGGGCAACGTGGCCCACGTTGAGGGACAAACCGTGATGAGCAGCCCCACCCACGAACCGCAGGCGGCCTTGTTCTCGGCGATTCTCGTCCAGAACGCCGGTCGCTGGCAAATTGCGTCCCTGGAAGAGTCGGCCGTTCCGGAACCTCAAACCGCCCACGAGGCCCTCCAAGATTTGGAATGGTTCGTCGGCCGCTGGATCGATGACGCCAAGACCGCCCGTGTGGAAACGGCCGTCCGCTGGTCCGCCAACAAGAATTTTCTGCTCAGGTCCTTCACGGTGCACACCGACGCGGGGGCGGCCCAGGAAGGCACACAGATCATCGGTTGGGACCCGCGGGCCCGGCACATCCGCTCGTGGGTCTTTAACGCGGACGGTTCCTTCGGCGAAGGAATCTGGTCCAAAAACGGAAGCGATTGGCTGATCAAATCCGCGCAAACCCTGGCCGACGGACGGGCCGCTTCGGGAACTTATGTGCTGACAAAAACCGGCGACGACACCCTCGGCTTGCAGTTGATCGGCCATGCCATCGAGGGCACCCCGCAACCGGCCAGCGAACCCGTGACGATGGTCCGCGCCGCGGAGGAAACACCTCAGAGCGAAACTGACCCCAAAAAAACGCCCAACAATTGAACGACGGAGACCAACCATGAAAATCAAGCTTCTAAGTGTCGTGGTGTTGTTGGGAATCCTCTCGGCCGGACCGAATGCCTATGGCTGGGGATTTCGCGGCGGCGGCGGCGGTGGTGGATTTCGCGGCGGTGGCGGCGGATTCCGCGCTGGCGGCGGAGGCGCAGATGAACCCGGGTGGCGGGCGCTCTTTCAGCGGGTCCCAGATTCAATCCCGTCCCAGCGTTTCCAACCTGGGCGGATCGAGGTCGATCTCCCGGCCGCAATTCAGCGGAGGAGAATTCAATCGGCCCTCCGCGGTGAGCCGGCCGTCCGGGTCCCGTACGCAATTCTCCAGCGGGGGAGGCTTTCGGCCTGCGGAATCCTCTCGCTCCAACATTTCGCGATCCCAGGTGATGGACAATCCCTACGTCTCCCGCCCGGGCAATCGCCCGACCACGCTGCCCGCCACGCGTCCCAGCGTGCCCCATTTGGGCGGCGACTCGCGGCCGAACTTCTCCAACATCGGCGGCAACCGGCCGGCCGGCAATCGCCCGACGCCGGGCGGTTTGGGCGACTTTTTAGGCATGGACCGCCCCATCGCCCCCGGCACCCGGCCCGGCGTGATCGACCAGAACCGCTTCGGAAATCGCGTGAATGCCGGCAACCGCGTGAACGCCGGGATCAATCGGCCCATCAATCTCGGAAACGTCAATGCCGGCAACCGCGTGATCAACAACCGGCCGACGTGGGTCAACATCAATAACAACCGCGTCAACTCCATCAACACCCGCTGGCAGAACCAGTTGGGCGGCCTGCGCAACTGGAACACCCGGTTCCCCGCCCGCACCGCGTATTGGCACGGCTGGGGCAACGGCGTGCGGAGCCACTGGGGGAATTACGCCCGCTACGGCTGGTTCAACAACAACTGGTGGAACCGGCATCCCCACGCGCTCTCTGGCTGGCATTACGGCTATCGGTTCAACCGCTACCCGTGGACCTATTGGTGGGGCGTGCCCACGTTCGTCGGCCTGACGAATTGGTTCGCCTGGACCGCGCCCGCAGGCGTCTGGACGCAGCCGGTTTACTACGATTACGGCCCCGGCGGAAACGTGGTCTATCAGAACAGCATGGTTTATATCGACAACCAACCCGTCGCGACCGCGGACGAGTTCGCCCAATCCGCCGCGGCACTCGCCACCGTCGCGCCGCCACCCAACCAGGAAGCCGCCGAGCAAGCGGAATGGATGCCCCTGGGCACGTTCGGCGTTTCGGCGAACGAGAAGGACGTAAATCCCACGCGGATCATTCAACTGGCCGTGGATCGGCAGGGGGTCGTCAGCGGAACGCTCTACAACACCGAAACCGACGAAGCCCAAACGGTGCAAGGCCAGGTGGACAAGGACACGCAGCGGGTTGCGTTCCGGATCGGCGACAGCGAAGACATCGTCGCGGAAACCGGGCTTTACAACCTCACCCAAAACGAGGCCCCGCTGCTGGTGCACTTCGGCAAGGAAAAGACCGAAAACTGGCTCCTCGTCCGCCTGGAGCAACCGGAAGAAGAAGCCGCGCCGAGTTCCGCGCCGGAATCCAACCCCGCCGCGCCGATGTAAACCGCGGGAACTAAATCAGCCATGCCGGTTTGAACAACAACACCAGGCCGAGCAGCACGATCACAAGCCCGCTGACAAGCTTGAGCCAGCGGCCTTGCTGCTGTTGGAGCTTGCGCCGCCCCAACGTGACGACCACGACGGCGACCATCACCGAATCGTCGAACATATAGGCCACGTTGTACAATGCCAGGTAGAGATAGTTCTCCCACGCGGGCAGCTTCTGCAGCATGAGGATTTGAGTGTAAAGCGCCGGCAAACCGGCCGTGCACAGCAGTTCGATGATGTTCACCAGCACCGCGAGGACGGAGGCTCCGATCAAGGCGCCCCACAAATGCTGGGCGGTCACGATCCCGCGCACGCGCGCATAGATGCCGGGTTTCGCCGAGTCGGGAATGGACAACGAGACGCCCTGGTGAAACGCAAAGAAATCCTTGACGTGCACGCTCCCCACAAATAACGCCAACACCCCCAACGCAATCTGCACCGCCCGCAGATAGCCCACGAACAAAAACACGTTGAGCCAGGCCGCCATGAAGGCAAAATAGGCCAAACCGCTGATCACGACGAACGTGCCCGCGACCGCGAGGATTTTCCAGCGGTCGTGCAGATTGACGAGCACCGACAACAAAAACAGCAGCACCCACATCGCGCACGGATTGAAGCCGTCCACCAGGCCCACGGCGATTGTGAACAAGGGCATGCCGATGGCCTCCGCGCTCACTGTCCCGAACCAGGGGAGTTCGATTTCGTGGGGGCGTTCTTCTTTCGGGGCGGTCGCCACGGTGGGGCCGCTGTTGTCCGCTTCGGGCAATTCCGTCAGCGGGACTTCCTCCAAAGAGGGTTCGTCGTTTCCCGGTTCCGTTTCGGGTTGGGCATCTTCGGACCCGGTTTCCGTGCGGGAATTGTAGGACGCCATCGTCATCACTCCGCGGTCGGAAGCCCCTCGAAGCGGAGGACCGTCTTCGCAGCGGACGCAGTTCTCCCGCAGCCGATCCTCGATGCGGACGCCGGTCGTCTCGTCCTCGTCATAGCCGACCATAATCTGCCCGCAGAAATACAGCACCGGCACGCTGGTGGCGAGCATGTTGTGCCGCCGAGTCAGGTCTTGAAGTTCCGCGAGGGCGTTCGGATCGCGAGTGATTTCGTGAATCTGGATGTGAAAGCCGGGGTATTTCTGTTTCATCTTCGCCAGGAACCGTTTCGCCTTGGCGCAGTGCGGACAGCCTTCGCGGGTGTAGGCGTGGATCGTCAGCATGTCCTCGATCTGTTGGCCGGTGCTGGCGTCATCCCGGTAGCCGACAAGCAATTGGCCCGCAGCATGAACAATGGGCACCCCCGGCGTTTTGATCTGGTATTGCTGGAGAAGCTGGTGCGCCCGGAGCAGTGCGTCCTTGTCCTTTTGGACATCCGAAATCTGCACCGCCAACCCCGGCCAACGGCTCTTCAAGGCACTCAGGAATTTCACCGCCTTTTGGCTCTGAGCCGAGTCCCCGCGGACGAAGGCTTCGACGCGGACGCAGTCTTCGCCACGCGCCGGCCCCGGAACCAAAAACGCCGCCGACACAAAAATTGCCGCCAACCATCGGTACAACATAGGAATTCCCCAACAGCCCGCTTAAAAACCGCGGAATCGTTCCGTCACTCGCGCCGTCAGGCAAAAAAAACGCCCTCTTGGTTCGCACGGGGGAACCAAAAGGGCAGTCGTTGCTCGGATGAGTGACATTCGTAATCACTGACAGGGAAACTATAGATTCCAATCTCGCGCCCGTCAATGCCCGCGCACGGCCGTCAGTTGCCGGCGTCGGTGGGCAGCGGGTTGGGGGCTTCGATGATTCCGCTGGTGCCGCCGTCGGTTGCGGGCGAGGATTCGATGATTTGCGAACCGCCCTCGGACATCGTCCCGGACATGTCGGTCGCATAGGGCATGGCGGCGCCATAGGGCATGCCTGCGATGCCATTGGGATCGTTGGCCGGGCCGCCGAGGCCGTGATTATTCCATCCACCAGAGCCGGCGTAGCCATCCATGCCTGGCCGCTGCCCCCAGGGATAGCGATAGGTCCCGTAGCGGACCGGGATCGCGTAATGCCAGGCGGGAGGCCAGGGCGGTCCGGGGATCGCATCGGGGCGCGGCTGCCATTGCGGGACGCGCTGATGATAAAAGCCCAACTGCGTCGTGTCCGTGGGTTGATAGACCATCGGCAGCGGCTGGGCGTAACGGGCGGCGGGACTATAGCCTCCCGTGTAATACGAGCTCGGCCAGTAGCGGGCGTATTGCACCGGAACACGGTAAAGCGGCCGGCGAATCGGCCGCATCCACGGGCCCTGATTGACGTAGCCGTACCAGTGCTTGTCGTGAATCGGCGTGCCGCCGCCCGGCATTGGGGGGGAACCTTGGCCGCCATAATTCGCCAGGGCATAGGGAGCATAATCCGCCATGCCGGCGGGCGATTGCTCCGCGGTTCCCTCGCCGGGGATGGGCAAGGGTTCCGATTCCGTGATCGGCTCCGGGCGGGAGTCGGTGATGGTGACTTCGCCCACATCGCTGTCTTGAGCATTCACGGGGATCGCTTCGCCCAGGCTGACGCCGGCCATTGCCAGGGCAAGTGCAAGGTGAACGGTAATTTTGGGCATCGCGTTATTCCTGGGGGAAAGGATTCGATCAAAAAAAGAGACATGGAGGGATGGATGCGGGCGAGTTTGTGGCGTCGAAATTGAATTTGTAAAGACTCTCACCTTCCGCCCCTCACCCTAACCCTCTCCCCCAAGGGGAGAGGGGACAAAACCTTTGCAATCGAGGCATTCGACTTTTGGGGAATCCACCAACTTTGGGAATCCACCAACTTTTAGAATCCACCACTTTGTGGCCTTTGCTCCTCTGTGGCCTTTGCGGCCTTCAAGACAAATCCAATATCCGCTCCAAGGCACTCCGCACGACGGGGGGCGGATTCTAAAAATCTTCCCTCCGCGTGGGAGGCCTGGAACGGAGATGTTGAATCAACAATAGATGGTGACTATTTGGCTTCCGTGGAGGCATTTTCTTCCGGGACAATTCTGATGCTGCCGGGAACGATCCGCGGTGCGAGATACCCCGGCGGAAACACGCCCGGACCGGCGGCATTGGGCGCGGCGGGATTCGCGACGCCGGGAGCGCCGGGCATCCGCGACACGGGCGACAATCGGCTCGAAGGAATGCCCCATCCGTAGTTGTAGGTGTGCTCGACGTTCGGCGCGAGCGGCACGGCGACCGGGTGTCCGTAGCCCTGGGCCGCGTAAATCCGCCCGTCCCGTTGATCGAAATGATAGGGGTTCACGGGATAGGCCATGTAGTAGCAGCCGATGGCCGGAACCTCGCGATGCCAGCCGCCCCGCTCGCCGCGGCGGTAAGGGCCTTCGGCATACAGGCATTTGCACAAATGGCAGTCCGCATACAGGCAGTTGCACAGATGGCAGTAGGGGAGCTTGCAGCAGTAGCACATCCGGCAGAAGATGCAGTCGCAATGGTCTTCTTGGCAGTCGTCCCATTCGCAGAAGCCGTCGTCGTAGCAGTATTCCGATCCGCGGGTCTTGCACCAGGGCGGGCACAAATGCGAGCGGGAAATCAGCGGGCAACGAGCGGAGTTCGCCCAGCCGCCGGAGCCGTATCCTCGGCAGCCGCCTTGGGTGCAGGCTGCCTTGGGTGCATCTGTCGCTGACGGTGCAATACCCCGCCGATTCAACGCCCGCGTATGGGGACTGTTCGTGCCCCACGAGTTGGATGCCTTCCGCTGGGCCGGTCTCCACGATTTGCTCGACCGCCAGGATTGCGACGGCCCCCGAGGTTTGCCCGTCCGTCAATGGTTCGGGAGCGAACGCGGCGGGAGTGATCGGCTCCAGGGCCGAGGTTTCCTCGCCAACGGGCGCGGGACCGGCCTGGCATCCCGTGGCCGGAGGTTGGGAGCAGGGCATTTCGCCGCACGAGCTTCCGCAAAAGCCGCACTTCCGACCGAGGCCGAACCAGTTCAAACCGAAACACCGCGAACGCGAGCCGATGCCGGGGCAGCAGTCGTCATAATGGCCCCAGCAAGACGGCGGCGGACAGCAGGTGGGCTGGCCGGCGTTTTGGGCCCGCCAGAGATCGTCTTTTTCCAGCATCCGCTGGCGGTGACGGATGTGATGGCACAAGGTCGTCTCCCGCCACCAGTCCCGGTGCACAACGCCCGTGGGGCAGCCCAAAGTCGGATTGGGATAATACACCGGCGGATACCACGCCCCCGGCGCGGGACCGCAGTCGGGATAATCGATTTCCGGCACGGCCAACTGACTGGGCGGCTCGAGCTCGGCCGGCTGTTTCGGCGGAAGTTCAATGTCCGTCACGTTGGGATTCACCGGCGGCTCTTGCGCTTTGGCCGACGTAAACGTCACCAGCATCAACAGCCCCGTCATCGCCAACAGCCGCATCATGCGAAAATGGTTTGTGGGCATAAATTCGTTCCCTGAATCTGTCTGCGTGAAAATGACTTCCTGAAATGTGCGTGTGGGGTTTACTGATGAAAATGGTGGAACGATGTCGCCGGCGGACAGAACAGGGCGAACGGGCTGATGTGCGAGTGGTATTTCACCTTCACTTCCGTGCCTTGCAGCTTCCAGGTTTCGCGGTTCAACATGCCGTTCCGCGTGATGAACCACCGGCCGTTCACCTTGTAATAGAACGGGGGATACATCGCGTGGTATTGGTGTTTGTAAAGCATCTCGTGCGGAGCCAGGGCCTGGTTCGTAATCACCGTGCTTCCGACTTCCGGCGGGACATACGGCTGAGGCGACGGATACAGGGGGGCGTTGAGATAGACGTATCCAGGCTGCTGCAAATACGTCGGAGGCAGCTGCCCCTGCCCGCCCTGGATGGGCACGGGCGGCTGGGAAACGCCGTAAGCTCCCTGGTTCATTCCATAAGGCTGGGGAGGCGTCACCGGGCGGGCGGACGCGGCATCGGGGATGGTTCCGGGCGCGCCGGGGTTCGGCAGCGGAGCCTGGGCAAACACCGATGAGGCCGCCGCGGCCGAAGCCAACACAGTCACGACCGCGGCTCGCAGGAGCATTCGTGGCATCGAGATTCCCTCCATGGGTAGGTTTCGTCGGCCGAGCGGAAAAAAATCCCCCGCCTGCGTCCAATCCTCAAGCGAGAGTTTGCTCGGAGAGCTTTATCGGTTTCGACCGGCAGGCCAGCCAGGAATGAGCCCGTTCGCCAGGCGAACCGGTATGAAACTCCGATTCGGAACCCATTGGCCATCAATACCTTACAACCGGAATAACCCAAGGCTCCCGGCGTGAGAATCCTTCCCATGACTCCAAGCCGCAATCGTGTTAGAATCCGCAAAATCGGCCGCCCGCACAACAAGAAGTTTCCAATCATGCCCACTAACCCCAATGACCGAAACACCCATTGCCAAATCGGCCCCGGCCATATAAAATAACTGAACAAATGTTGCGTAGCGAGCGTGGGGCGTACGCCCCATGATTGAATTGAAAAAGCGAGAAACATCGAGTGTCGGAAGATCATGGGGCTGACGCCCCACGCTCGCCCGTTGCTTAGAAGTCTAATCAATTTCGGAGTTGACCCCCTTGGCGAAGAAGCCTCGATCGAAGAACGGAAAATCGAACACCAACGGCGCGGACGCGGTGGATGAATCGGACCGGATTCAATACGTCTCCATCAGCAACGAGACCCGCCGGCGATATTTGAACTATGCCATGTCGGTCATCACCTCCCGCGCGCTCCCGGACGTGCGGGACGGTTTGAAGCCCGTGCAGCGGCGGATCATGTTCGTGATGTACCAGGGCCTCAGGCTCACCGCCGATGCCAAACGCCGCAAGTCCATGAAAGTCTGCGGCGACACGACCGGGAACTTTCACCCGCACGGCGAAGCCGCGGTTTATGAAGCCCTCGTGCGGTTGGCTCAGGATTTCACGTTGCGCTACCCGCTCGTCAGTGGGCAGGGGAATTTTGGTTCGGTGATGGGCCTGCCCCACGCCGCCGCGCGTTACACCGAAGTCAAACTCGCTCGGGTCGCCGAAGAGTTGATGTCGGAACTGCGGTATCGCGTGGTTGAGATGCGGCCCAACTACGACGGCGAACAGCAGGAGCCGGTCGTTTTGCCCGCGAGGTTTCCGAACCTGCTTGTCAACGGGACGCAAGGCATCGCCGTGGGCATGGCGACCAGCATCCCGCCGCACAACTTGGGCGAGGTCATCAAAGCCTGCGTGCATCTCATCGGCCATCCCGACGCCACCGTCGCCCAACTGATGAAATACGTCAAAGGCCCGGATTTTCCCTTGGGCGGGAAGCTCGTCACCGACCGGAAAACCCTGCGGACGACTTACGAAGAAGGCCGGGGTTCGGTCAAAGTCCGGGCCGAGTGGCAGTTCGACGCCGAAAAGAAAAAGGAAGTTCCGAACCGGCTGGTGATTTATTCGGTGCCTTATATGGTCAGCACCGGGCCGTTGCTCGAGGACTTGGGCCAGATTTGCGAAGGCCGCAAACTGCCGCAACTTTTGTACGTCGGCGACGAAACCAACGATGCCAACGGGCTGCGGATCATTCTGGAGCTCAAGCCCGGCTCCGATCCCGACGCGGTGATGGAGTACCTCTACAAGCACACCGCCCTCGAACAAAACTTCGCCTATAATTTAACGTGTCTCATTCCCGACGAAGCCGGCGTGATGGTCCCCGCCCGCGTGGGCCTGGCGGAGATGCTCCGGCATTTCTTGGACTTCCGCTTTGAAACCGTCAAACGCCGCTTCCAATTCCAGTTGGAGCAGTTGGAAAAAAGGATCCACATTCTGGAAGGCCTGGCGATCATTTTTGACGGGCTGGACAAGGCCCTCAAGATCATCCGCAACAGCGCCGGCAAACAGGATGCCGCCGAAAAACTCATGGCCGCGTTCCCCTTGGATGCCGAGCAAACGAACGCCATTCTGGAATTGATGCTCTATAAGATTTCTCAACTGGAAATCGACAACATCCTCGAAGAACTCCGCCAGAAGCAAAAAGAAGCCGACGACATCCGCAAGCTCTTGGCTTCGGACAAACGCTTGTGGAATGTCGTCGAGACGGAACTGGAAGAGATCGCGGAGAAGTTCGGCGACAAACGCCGGACCATCATCGGCTCGACCGAAGACATCGCCGAGTACGATCCGCAAGCCTACATCGTGCGGGAGAACACGAACGTCGTCGTCACGCGGGAGGGCTGGATCAAGCGGGTCAATCGGCTGCAAAAAGTCGAAACCACCCGCGTCCGCGAAGGCGACAGCGTCCTGGACGTCCTGCCCGGCAGCACCTTGGAGCACATGATCTTCTTCTCCTCCGACGGCATCGCCTATACGCTGCCCATCGATCAAATCCCGGTCTCCTCCGGTTACGGCGAGCCGCTGTCCAAGCACGCCCGGCTGGGCGACGGGGTGAGCATCATCGGGGCGCTCACCACCGATCCCCGCTTCACGCCGGAAGATACCAAGGTCAAAAAAGAGCCGACGCCGGCTCCGTTTTTGTTCATCGCGACGGCTTCGGGACAGGTGATGCGGATTTCGCTGAGCCCTTACCGCACCGCCTCGACGAAAGCCGGCCGCAAGTTCTGCCGGCTCCGCCCGAACGACCGCGTGGTGCATGTGGAACTGATTCACGACGCACAGACGTTGTTCCTCGCCAGCGAAAACGCCCGCATCATCCACTTCGCCTTGGAGGAAGTTCCGCTGTTGGTCAATCCCGGCAAAGGCGTGATGGGCATCAAGCTCGAAGCGGGAGACCGCGTGTTGGGAGCGCAGCTTCTGTCCCGCCCCAGCGATTGCCTGCGGGTCACAAATACCAACGGCAAGCAGTTGAGCTTCGGGCAGATGAAATACAATGTCACCTCCCGCGCCGGCAAAGGCGTCAAAACCAGCCAAAGAAGCGGCTTCGAAGAAATCCTCCGCCCGCCCATCGAACTCGTCGATTGGAACGAGTTTGAATGAACGAGGGGCAAGATCCGCGTTTCATCCGTGGGCTTGGCCAATGTGCTACGACGCTGGTTTCCCCAGCGAGCGGATCCAGGTTTTGAGGAGTTCGACGGATTTCTCGTCCACGCGGTTGGTGCCAAGTTGGGGCATTTGGCCGCGGTCGCGGATGCTCATGCGGTGGAGCAGCACCGAGCGGTCCGGGTCGCCGGGAGCAATCAGGCGCGCGTCTTCGATGTTGAATTGATGATGCAGCGGTTTGACATCGATCACGTTCATTGCTTTTGGCGTGGTGGTGAGTTCCAGATCCATCTGGGCGTTCCCACCGCCCGCTTTGATGTGGCACGCCGCGCAATTGACGTGCAGGTAAGACCGGGCCCGCGCATCGAGATCGGCGGTCGCATCATACGGATCGGCGAGGGCCGGCAGTGGTTCGCCTTTTTTGGTTTTGACTTTCAAGACGCCCAACAGTTCCAATACTTCAAGCTGGTTGGCCGTCATGTTTCCGTAGTCGTGGGTCTTGTTCATCTGCGCGGTGGAAAGGCCCAAGACGAAGTTCGCGGCCCGACTGTGGCAGACCATGCACTCGGTCCGGCTGGGATAATGCCAGGTTTGCGTGTGCCGTTTGCCGTTCTTGCCGGTGATGGAAAACGTCTGGTCCCGGCCGGTTTTTTCGACCAGCACGCCGTCGGTCTGGTCCGTGTTCCAGGCGTAGGAATAGCCCACCCACTCGCCTTGCTGCCTGGTGAGGAACCGCGTTTCAATCCACCGCCGGGATTTCGGATCGCCGGCTTTGGTTTCCAGCCCGAACGATTTGACGAGCACCGTATTGTCCGGGAAGTTCCAGCCCCACTTGTCGCGGTACTCGATGTTCGGCGGCTGGTCTTTGCCGGCTTCATCTTTCACGGCCGGCAGCGCGATCCATCGGCCTTTGAACGCCCCGTCCGACCACAGCGGCGAGTTGACGGAATACGGAATCAACCCCGCCGCCATCTCATGCTTGGCGACAGAATCGAACAAGCCGCTTTGACTGAGCCTTTTGGGAAAATCGGCGGGGTCGTAACCGGGTTTGTCATTGGGAACGAGCGTGTAAAACCCGCCTTCCTGCTGGCCGCGATGGTCGGCGATCAAGAGTTCGCCCTCGGCATCCAAGGCAAAGGCCGTGATGTTAAACGGCGTGTCGGCGAGTTCCTGATGCCAGGTCACCTTTCGCCCATCGTGTTTGACGCCCCAAATCTTCCCGGTGGAATGGTCGCCGTAGATGTAGGCTCCGCGAAGCCCCGGCCGTTGGGAGCCGTAATACACCACGCCTCCCGTGAGCGAGCGGGCCTCGGAATGGGGATGCTCGACGGTGGGTTTGACGACGGGATGCGGGCCGAGCTGGCGGCCCAAATAAAACGGATGGCTGCCTTCGTAAACGCTCCAACCGTAGTTGGCTCCCTTTTGGATCAGGAAGGCCTGCTCCCAAAGGTCCTGCCCGTTGTTGCCGACCCAGATGTGGCCGGTGTTGGGGTCGGTCGTCATTCGCCAGGGGTTCCTGAGTCCATAGGCCCAAGTCTCGGGGACGACGTTCTTCTGGCCGGCGAAGGGATTGTCCTTCGGCACCGAATAGGCTTTGCCGGCGGCGGGATGATCCACATCGATCCTGAGCACCTTGGCCAAGAGATGGTCGAGGCCCTGGCCTTTGATGTTTTCATCCGAGTCGGAGGTGCCATCGCCCGACGTGACATACAGCATGCCGTCCAAGCCGAAGGTGATCGCGGCTCCGTTGTGGCCGTCCGATTCCCATTCGATGATCGTCATCGCCGACGCGGGATCGATTTTATGGGGCGGTTTGCGGTCCACGGCGTAGCGCACGATCCGCGACTTCTTCGGCTGGCCTTTTTCCCAGACGGAGTTCGCGCCCACGTAGAGATAGCCGTTCTCTTCGTAGCGCGGATGAAAGCACAACGAATACGCGACCGCGGGATCGAACTCCAAGAGCACTTCGTACTCGCCGGTCGCGGGATCGCCTTTCGTTCGGCACAACCGGGTTTTGACGTAGGGGTTTTTTTGGTCGAGGAAATACAGCCGCCCGGTGCCGGGTTCCGAGAGCATGAACACCGGAAAATCGAGCCGCAGCTTCGGATACATCCTCTTCGTCGTGTAAGGCAGCGGCGGTTCCGGCGAGCCTTTCACGCGGGACGATTTCACCGGCGACCAGGCCTTCGGATCGAATTTTTCCTCCGCCATCGAAATGTTTGCGATGGAAGAGGTCGTAATCCAAACCGTCAACCAGAGGGCTTTGTGCTGCATGAGTTCTGATCTCGAATGGGGACGGGACAACGATTCGACGAAATCATGGGGCTTACGCCCCACGCTCGCCTTTTTTGTTTTTCATCAGGTCGAGCATCGCATCCGCCATCGCGTGGCCGATGCGGGTGAACCAGATCGCGCTGCCCATGTAATGGTAGCCGAAGTCCGATCCGGTCTGCTCCCACTTCTCCACATTCTCCCGCCAGTGGGGATAGAGTTCCTCGGCGGCTTTGTCGACGAGCACATCGGTGCGGACGGCTTTGACGTTGCCCGCGAACTCGGGCATTTTTTCCATGCCGAGCTGGGCTTTTTGAATCACTGCCATTGCCCCTTTGGCCGGCGTGGAACCGTTCTGGCCCATCACGCCGATGACGAACGGCATCTTGGGAGCATCCAAGTCCTTGCGGACATCCTTGATGAAGTGAGCCATGTTGGAGGCGTATTCGTCTTGTGCTCCGTACTGGTCGTTCCAACCCTGAAACCACACGAACCCCGCGATCTCCAGTTTCTTGCCTTTGAGTTCCGGGAACAGGGTTTCGTAATTGGCGAAGGTGTGCTTCACTTCCTTGAGCATGTTGCGGTAGGACTCGCCGTACTTTTCTTTGATGTCCGCCATCGTGGGCAACGGGTCGTTGCGCTTGCGTTTTTCGTTGTTGTTTTGGACGCGTTTTTGGGCCTGCTCCAACTCGGCTTGGAGAGCCTCTTCGCTGGGCAGTCCCGCGGAGGGCGAACGGAACAGCTTGAACAGCGAATGCCCGCCCCAGCAGGTCTTGATGAGCAGCACCGGCTCGTCCAGACGGTCGGCCATCACGGTGCCGAACTCAAGTTCCACGCCCGTGCGGCCGGGCGAACCGTAGCCGACGGTCAAACCGCCTTTGCGGTTCAGATACTTGATGAACGCATCCTCGCGGACGACCCACTCGCCGTCTTTCCGCAGATGGGCGAAGAACTCTTTGGTTTTCGGATCCTGGGCCTGATGGTTCATGAGCTCGTTCTTGGCCTTGCCTTCCATGTTGGACTGCCCGGCGAGAATAAACACCTTGACCGTGTTTTCTTCCGCAAACGCCGCGCTCGCGAAAGCAAGAGAGGCAAACAGCAAGGCCAGGCACGCGGGCGTCAGTTTTTTCATCGGGAGCGATCCTTGGGAAGGTTGAGCAATGTTGACCATGTCGTCAAACCGGACGAACCGGCCTTGATAATACGATACGGCGAACCCCGCCGAACCACAACGCAGGCGACGCTTCCGGCGCACCGCACCACCCCATCGAAAAACCCGCACCGGCAATTTGCAACCGCCGGCGCGGGTGATAAGGTATGCGTTTGGGTGGCTGGGGCGCAAATTCCCCTTGGAACGCGGCTTGAATTGCGAATGCTGGGGCAGTAACCGGCGACAAAAATCTGACGCGGCCCCAGGCCTCAAATCGCGTTTTTCCTGGGAACATTCCTTTGCGCCCCAGCCACCCCCTCCACTTTCGACTTACAGTTTGTGGAGTTATGCGGGCTTCTTCTTGGCTGGTTTTTTCGCGGCGGGTTTCTTTTCGCCGGCGGGTTTTTTTGTGGTTTGGCGACTTTTTCGCCGCGATTGCCGCTGCTCTTTGGTCAGCACTTCGTTGACTTTTTTGTTGAAGGCCATTTGCACTTCGCGGACTTCTTTCTGGGCGGCGGCTTGCGCTTCGGTGGGTTTGTAGGCCTCCACGACTTCGCGGGGCTTTTTGCCTTCCGCCTTGGCTTTGGCGATGGCGTCCCGGCGGGTTTTGCGCTGTTCGGGCGTGGTCAGCGAACTTAGCTTCTGCTGGGCCGCGTGCAGTTTGGGTTCAAACTCGGCCGCGATCTTTTTGATCTGGGCCTGTTGGTCTTCGCTGAGCTTGAGTTCCGCGAGTTTCTTCAAGGTGGAATCGGCCAAGGACGCCCCCTTGCCTTGCCGGTCGGCCTTTTTCTTGCCGGCTTTCTTGGGAGCGCCTTTGCCGGCCTGGGCTTTTTTCGCCCCGGCTTGTTTCGGTTTTTCTTGAGCGGACGCGGGCGAGGCCAGCAGCATCGCCAACGAAAGCACCGCGAACAGTCCGGCCAAACGTTTCATTTTCCCAGTCTCCACTGAAACCGCGGCCCCGGTTCGGCTGCCTGCCGCCGACGCCGCGAAAAGTAAAAAGCGAAACGGCCGCCGCCTTGCGGCCGAAAGTTTTAGATTCGCAAGGAACGAGTTAACTCACCAGCGTACCACCACCGCAGGGACCGGGCAACCGTGGATCTGACGGATTCGGTGGCCGGTAGCGCAAAGAGAAGACGCAAAGATCTTTGAGCGGATCTTTGCGTCTTCCCGGTTTCGTTCTTTGCGTCAGCTTGAGCGGCCGGGGTACCCTCTGAGTGGTTAGCCGCCGGTCTCAGCAACCGTGAGCGGCTGCCGCGGATCTTAATTTTGTGAGTAACCTTTTATTAAAGCCGGAGGCTAGCGCCGACCGCTCAGAGTTTCAAACAGTTCCCAACGCAAACTGTAAGCGTTTGGGTGGCTGGGGCGCAAATTCCCCTTGGAGTAAGGCTCGAACTGTGAATGCTGGGGCTACGGCCGGGCGAGAAAAATCTTTCACGGCCCCAGGCCTCAAATCTGCTTTTTCCTTGGAACATTCCTTTGCGCCCAGCCACCCTTCACTTTCGACTTACAGTTTGAGTTCCTAAGAACCATCGCATCCTGCTAACTCCGCATGCGGGCATTGAACTGGTACCATTGGCCTTTGATCTCCACCACGGATTCCCCCTGGGCCATGTATTTGACCAGCTTGGGGTTCTCGCTGATGAGCTTCACGAATTCCGGCGAGCCGATGTCCACGTTTTGCAGCATCGACTGCTTCGTGTTGTCAAACTGGCTGTCGTACCAGCGGTTGTTGGCGTTATAGAAACAGCGGCTGCCGACGTACCTGCACCGCGGCGATGGCTTGCTGTTTCTGAACGCCTTCTTTCTCCAAGGCGAATTCCACTTGTTTGAGCTGGTTGCGGGCGGCGCCCTGGCGGCCCAGGTCGGCCCGGTTCATCGCTTGCTGATAGGCATTCGTCACCGCATATCCGCCCACCGCTTCGTTCCGCAGTCCGCCTTTTTCGTTCCGCATGCGAAATGTAAAGTTCGCCACTTGCTGCGGCTGCGGGGCGTTGCAGTTGTCATCGACGACGAGAAAACTCGTGAACGGCGTCACAATTCCGTACCGCTTGGCGAGGAACGTGACTTCATCGATCAACTCCTTGTCTTCGGTTTCGCTTTTGCGGATTTCGTTCAACAGAAAATCCACCTTCTGCCCGGCCCATAAGCGGGGCACGAAGCTGTTGCGGTCGTCTTCGGAGACTTCGGGGAATTCCAGCTTGTACTCGAAAGTGCGTTTTTCGCCTGCCGCCATTCCGGTCAGGCGGAGCGTCTTTTCGCCGTGCCCGGTATACCGGCCGTAGATCACGACCTGCTCGCCGCGGAACACGTCTTTGATGTTTCGCGGGAACACATCGGTGACTTCCAAACCGTCGAATTCCAGCTTCAAATCGGTCATCAACGGCGAGCCGACGCGGTCGAAGAACCGGCTGATTTTTTCAGTGATGTCTTCCTTGGGCAGGATGTATTCGCTTTCGCCGCGATGATTGAGGGCGAGAAAATCCAAGAGTTTGGTGTTGACGTTAAATCCCTCGCCGAACACGAACACCCGCACGTTGTCGGTGTTGAGTTCGTCGATGCGGTCGAGAATCTTGTTCGGCTCGCGCTCGCCGATGGTGGGCAGGCCGTCGGTGGCGAACACGATCATCTTCAGCCGGCCGTCTTTTGGACCTCGTTTCAGTTGGGCGAGCGATTGCTCGAGGGCTTCTTGAATCGCCGTGCCCCCGCGGGCGCTGAGTTTCTCGACATAGCGAAGCGCCGCGCGCGGTTGGTGTCGTTCAACGGAATCAGTCCGTCGGAACTCAAGTTTCGGCTCGTCGTGCCGAAGTCGACGATGTTAAACCGGTCGCCCGCGCGGAGATGCTCGATGCAGTATTTGAGGGCGTCCTGGGCCTGCTCCATTTTTTTGTTTTCGATCATCGATCCCGACGTATCGACGCAGAACACAATGTCCTTGGGGAGGATTTGCGACTCGGCGATTTGGCCCGCCCCTTTGCCGACGGTGGGGGAAAGCATCAGCATGAACGCCCCGTCTTCGCCCAGTTCGCGGTGCGCGAGCAGGCTGGCGCCCACGGCTTCTTCCGTGGTTTGGTAGTAGAGCACGAAGGGATTTTCGGGGAGATAGTCCGCCTGTTCCCACTTCGCGGACACGTCCCAATCGGGCGTTTCCACGATCTTGATTTCGTGCGTCGGCGAATACAGGTTTTTGATCGGCGTCTTGCTGCGGATGTTGACGGTGACGCTCGCGCTTTTCAACGGCTGCATGAGGGCTTTGGGGTTGGTGTTGAGCATCTGCAAGCGCACGAGGCCGCCCCGCTTTTTGAGGACGGTCGTGTATTTGAGCTTGACCGTGATCGTTTCGCCCGCGGCGACTTTGGGGACTTTGGTTTGAATCAACTGGTTGCCGTAGTATTCGAGCAAAGCCGGCGAGCCGCCTTCTTTAATGATCTCGGCAAATACCTTGTTGGCTTTTTCGACGTCCAGGATCTCGGCCTGGGCGCTGACGCCGTTGACGACGACGGCCATGTTGTCCACGCGGGCGCCGGGTTCGAGTTCCATGTAGCACGTGCCGCCCACGATCGCATTGCCGTTGGGATTCTTGAACGTGCAATGATAAGTCTTCACCGCGACCTGGTCGGTGATGTCCACGTGAATGTGATCGAGCCAGACCTGCACGGGCTGCGGGGACCGCATAAAACACGCCGACGCCGAGGAGAGCATCATCAGACTCCCCGCGACGGCTATGAACAGTTGAAAACGCATGAGAAGTTCCTCGATTAAAACATCCGAATCGAAAAGGCGAGCGTGGGGCGTCAGCCCCAGGATTGCGCCGCAAAATAGCACGTGTCGTTGTTGAAAATGATCCTGGGGCTGACGCCCCGCGCTCGCCGGGAAGACTACTTCTGGATCGTGTAGTTCTTCCGCACGGCTTGGGTGCGGACGGATTGGATGATCGCCGCGTCCAACGCCTGCGCGGCGGGATCGGTCTTGGCGAGTTTCTTTTGCTCGGCTTCGATGTAGGCCGTGCGTATCTTCGACAACTCCTTGATCTCATCGCGGATCTTGTTCCGCTCGGCCTGCTTTTTCTCCACATAGGTTTTGAGTTCCTCTTGGGAGAGTTTTTGCAGTTCCTTGGGCAGGTCTTCCTTTTTGACTTCTTCCAGTTTCACCTGACCCAGCCGGCAGGCATCCAGCAGATCCCATTCGCAGTTATAGAGCATCGAGGCCTTCGCCGCCGCCCGTCCCGCGACCGCGTAGGAATTGAGTTTGACAGCGTTGAAATCCTGGGCGGCTTGATTGGCCGTGAACTCTTTGCGCTTCTCCGTCGAACCGAACGCGATATAAGTCGTGTTGAGTTTCTCGCTCAACTTCGCGATTTTCTTGTCCTGGGGCGTTTCGATCACGACGACGGCCTGGTTTTGATCGATATTGACGAACGTCCCGTCCGCGAGCACCGCGCCATCGTGCCATTTGCCGTTTTCACCTTCGGTTTCGTTGCCGCAGAAAATCGTGCTCACGGTGATGCCTTTGGCGACCGCGTTTTTGCAGGCGCCTTTGTAATCCACCGGGCCTTGCGTGAAGGGTTCGTTCCCGGCGATGAAAATGCACTTGAGGTCGGCGTCGGCCTTGGACCACTGGAGTTCATCCACCGCCGCCTGGATCACCTGGCCGCAGAATTCGGAGCCGCCTTCGATCTTGGTCGCGAACAGCATCTCCGAGACCTTGTCGAGATCCTCGGTGAACTCCACGAGACGCTCGGGCTTGCCGTTGGCGTATTTGTAGAGGGCGACCTCGAGCCGGGGCACTTGGCCGTTCCGCCGGACGGTGGCGAACTCGTTGACGATCTTCCACAAATGCTGGCGGGCCTGGTTGATCAGCCCGCTCATGCTGCCGCTGTTGTCGAGCAGAATCGCCATCTGCACGAGCGGAGCGCCTTGATCGGCTTTCGAAGCGGCCGCTTTATCAGCCGCCGGCTTGGTCTTGGTCTCGGCCTGAAGTATGCCGCCGGAAATCAACGCGGCCGCCATTGCCAGAGTCATGAAACGTCGAACCATGAGTCACCTCCAAGAGATTTGGGTACGGGATGGGAAACCACTTCCCCCACGCCTCGCATTGTAGTCGCTTCTCCGTAAGGACGGTGTAACGTGTCTGTAACGATCCGGCCGCATGTGTCTTACAGAAGCAGGTACGAACTTGGGTGGCACGCCCTGAGGAACGAAGGGCGTGGTCTGGAGGTCGCCACGCCCTTCGCTGCGCTCAGGGACGTGCCACCCGACCCGTTTGCTAAACCGCACCGGCGGAGCCAGTGGCACACGCCAGGGAACGAAACAGTTGACGGCGGAATCGTTTGTTGGCAGGATCATTCATTATCTCGCCCGCTGGCCATCAGCATCACCACATCGGAGGAAGATGGATGAGACTCGCCCGTTCCAATCGACAACTCACGCCGTTCGTTCTTGCGATTGTTCTTCTCTTCAGTCCGCTGGGCGTTGGCGTTCTTTCTGCCCAGGAGAAGCCGGTGAATGCGGAAATTCTTCTCAAGGGCGGGACAATTGTGGACGGCTCCGGGAAGCCGGGCGCCGTTGGGGATGTGGCGATCCAGGGCGACAAGATTGTGGGCGTGGGAAAGTTTAAGTTGGGCGATGTGGCCCTGACACTGGACTGCCAAGGCCTGGTGATTTCGCCGGGCTTTATCGATCTGCACAACCACAGCGACTACCAGGCGATCGATCCGCAGCTTTCGGGGCTGGTGAATTATCTCACCCAGGGTTGCACCACGGTCGTCACCGGGAACTGCGGGTTCGGTCCGGTGGATGTGGCCGACTATCACAAAAAACTCAAAGCCGTCGGCGTGGGCACGAACATCGCGCATTTGCTGGCGCACGGTTCTTTGCGGAGCGAGGTGATGGGCTCCGCCTTGCGGGCTCCGACGGACGAAGAACTCGAACGCATGCGGCAACTGGCCGACCAAGCCATGCAGGATGGAGCCTGGGGCATGTCCACGGGGTTGATCTACGTCCCTGGAACCTACGCCGAGACCGGGGAACTCATCGAAATCGCCAGAGTCATCGCGAAGCACAAAGGCATCTATGCAAGCCACATCCGCAACGAGAGCACGAACCTCTTGGCGGCGGTGGACGAGGCGCTTCGCATCGGCAAAGACGCCAAGCTGCCGGTGCACATCTCGCATTTCAAATCGACGGGGCGGGACGCGTGGGGTCTCGTTCGCCGGGCGGTCGATCAGGTTGAAGCCGCCCGGTCGCGCGGGCAGATTGTGACGGCGGATCAGTATCCTTACATCGCCTCGAGCACCTCGTTGGATGCGACGATCATTCCGAGTTGGGCGCTCGAGGGCGGACGCAAGGAATTGATCAAGCGATTGGACGATCCGCAGTTGTCCACGCGGATTCGCCAGGAGATGACGGGCAACCTGGAAAAGCGCGACGGCGGGGCGGCGATTCGCATTGCCCGCTATGGGAAGCGGCAGGATTGGGTCGGCAAAAGCCTGGCCGAGATCGCCGAGACCGAAAAGCAATCGCCCACCGACATCGGCGTCATCATCGCCAAAAGCGGCGGGGCGTCGGTCGTCAACTTCAGCATGGACGAAGCCGACGTCCGGCATGTCATGCAGGTCCCCTGGGTGGCGACGGCATCGGACGGTCGGTCGTATCTGCCCGGTGCCGATCGGCCGCATCCCCGCAACTACGGCACCTTTTCCCGGAAGATCGGCTACTACGCCGTCGAGGAAAAAGTCCTGCCCCTGGAAGCCGCGGTGCGAAGCGCGACTTCGCTTCCCGCGAAGATTTTGGGCCTCGCCGATCGCGGTTCGATCGAAACCGGAAAAGCCGCGGACATCGTTGTGTTCGATCCCAAGACCATCCGCGACGCGGCCACCTTCGACAACCCGCACCAGTATTCCTTGGGCATTCGTTACGTGTATGTCAACGGTCAGCCCGCGGTCTTTCGCGGCACTCCCACTGGGGCCCGCGCCGGCAAAGCGCTCATTCACAAAGGCCATTGACAATTTGTGGTCCGGATCTATGATTCATTGAGGAGGCTCCACGTTTCGGCGCGAAGATCCGCGCAAAAGCGCCTCCGCCCGGCGATGGCAGCCTCTCGGGAAGAATCCCTGAGAGGTTTTTTCATGCCCGTCCCTCAAGTCAAGGAGACACGACGATGACGATCCATGATGTCGATATTTACCACTGCCAGAAATGCGGCCGCGTTTTGAGTGCTGAGCACGAAAGTGAAGTCCCCGAATGCTGCGGGGAAAAAATGGCCCAAGCCGTGGCCCATATTAGCTACCAAGACGATGAACAGAGCGTGGGCCCAACGGAAACCGTCGTCCGGAAAAGCCATCAGGAATCGGCGAAGAAGTGACCGCGCGCGATGCCGAGCGTTACTCCGGCGGCTTGAACAGATCGAGGAAGCGATCCTCGTAATCTTTGAAAACGTCCAGCCGATCCAGTTCCTGCTTGAGTTCGTAGGCTTTGGAGCGGTCTTTTTCCGCCCGATCGAAAAGGTCTTCGATTCGCCGCTCGTCTTGGGCGGAGAGGGCGGGTTCCTCCGGCGGTTCGGGGCTGTAGTCCTCTTCGATGGATTCGCCTTGGGCCATCGCCTCTTGCACGCGGGCCAGCATTTCGCCCAGCTTCTGGTCCATCGCTTCGGCCTCTGCGGACAGGTTCGTCATGTCGAGCGTGAGCCCGGCGATGGTGGTGAATGTCTCCAGCACCGCGAGCGACGCCTTGGGAAAGGGGAATTGCAGAAAGATGTGGGGCATTTCGCCCAACAGGCAAACGCCCGGCAAACCGGCTTCCGCCGCTGCCCCCAAGAGCACGCCGTTGAGACCGCCGATGTGCCCATCCTCCAAAAGCGTGAGTTCCAACTGCCGCAACTCCCCGAGGCTGGCTTCATCCGTGGCGGCGGCGAACAGCCGCGATTCGTGCTCGGGGTGCATCTGCGTGGCCATGGCCGCAAACGTGAAGACCCGCTCGACGCCGAGGTCTTTCGCGGTCTCGATCAGCTTGTGGCAGAAGGCGTACTTCCCGGCCTGCGGCTGGGCTTCGCCGATGAACACCACGATGTCCCGCTCGCCGTCCGGGTCGTGGCGGACGAACAACCGGCTCCGCGGCCGCTGGACCGGCTGGATGATTCCATCTTTGACATCCACGTGCTCGACGTCGAATACCTCGGCGGGCGAGAACTCCGCGAGAAGCTCCATGCCGAGCTTCGCCATCAGATAATAGCCCGCACTCACCGCCACGTGCCCCATGCCGGGCCAAACCGCGACCAGCCAGGGATGATTGAGCTTCGCGTTGTCGGTCATGCGTCCTCCCGGTTTCGTGCGCCCAAGGTTAACGTGCCGGATCCGGCTCCCGGTCGAGAAGCTCCTGCAATTGATCGCGGTCCACGATCCAGCCCCGGCATTTGGAACTTCGGCAATGGCAGGCAATCGCATGCTCGGCGGGCCAGGCGTAATCGATGGTCACCTGATCGCCGGGCCGAATCGTGCGGACGGCCTCCAAAATCATCACCGGCACCGGGTCGTCGTCGGGACGCTCGGGCGGGACCAGAAACAACTGGGCGTTCGGCTCGCAACTGTGGTTGATGTAGCGGAACGGGGCACCCGGCTCGAGCGAAAGCGTGCCGCCCAAATCCATGCAGTAGTCGGAGGAGTAGTCGGCATCGTCGATGACTTCGCCCGCGATCACGGCCACCAGTTCGCCCCGGGAAAATGTCCGCGTCGCGAACACGCCCCGCCCATACGGAACCCGCCCCACGCGGACACCCAATCTGTTGCTCATCAGGAGTAGGCTTCAAAAGGGAAGACGGCGCAATCTGTCGAGGCGGCCGATCTTCAAGTGCTGTCGTTCGAGGAAGGAAACTCAATTCAGGACGGAATCGTCAGGTCATACCAACCGGCAGGATCGAATGCAAATCCCACGGAGTCAAAACATTTCCCGCCGCCCGGTTTTTAACGCAAAGGCGCAAAGGGAAGACGCAGCGAACGCAAAGGAGTGGTGCGTGTCATTCCATTTTTCCATTCGGCGAAATCAAGAGAACATTGGTCTGCTCTAATCGGCACGAATGATTAAGCAGAAGTTTCTCTTTGCGCCTTTGCGTCAAACTCGAAAGCGTCTGAGAGGAACCTCGCGGAATCGTTTATTCCTGCTTGGCGCCTTCGGCGTTGGCTTTTTCGATGCGGCCGAACAGATTGCCGCCGACTTTGCCGTGCTGCCAGGTGCCGGCGTAGCGGTCTTCGTAAAACAGGACCCGCGCGGTGAACGTGCCCATGCCCGGAATGGTCAAGTCGGTGAGCGAGACCACCGGCGTGTCGCCCGCCCAGAGGATTTTGACCGTGATCGGAACCTTGGCGTCCACTTTCCCGTATTTGACGCGGGCCAGGAACGTCCAATAATCGTCCTTGGTCTTGGTGACGCTTTCAATTTCGTACCGCTCGGGCTTTGGAGTCGTGTTCTGGCCGTCCACGGTAAACTGGCCGACCAGGACCGAGTTCGCCATCTTCTCGCTGAATTGCTTTTCCAAATCTTCCCGGCTGGGCTCTTGGCCGCCGTTCTTGGACTTCGGAGCCTGATCCTGGGCCAAGGACACGGTCGCGATCGAAAACAAGAGCAGGGCCGGCAGCGTGTTTCTCGTCAAACGTCGAAGCATCGGATTTGCCTCCTAAAAGGGGAAACGGCAGACTCGTTTCCCCGTATTGTACAAAACCCGAAAATTGCACAACACCAACTTCGCCGGTTTTACCAATCCGTCCAAACTACCACGTGTCGCGGCCGTTTTTTTCCGCGGCGGCGAGTTCTCCGTGGGGGAGGGTGATCGTCGTCTCCGCATCCGCGATTTTTTCCGCGAGCCGCTTGGGCAATCGGCACGTGAGCGTCACGCGGGAATCCTCGTACTCCCGCCGCAGAATCTCCCCATGCTCGGCGAGATACGCGAACAACTTTCCGTTGCCCACGCCGGTTTGGATCTCGGCCTCGACATAGCCGCCCGACAGCCGGCTTATGACGGATTCGGTCAAGCGGTCCAAGCCGTCGCCCGTTTTGGCGCTGACCGAAATGCTGTTTTCATACTTCCGGCGGAGCACATCCAACAGCGAGCGGTCGCTGATCGCATCGGCCTTATTGAGGACCAGGACGACGTTGCTAAAGTCCACGCCAATTTCTTCGAGGACCTTGTAAACCGTTTCAATCTGTTGCGTCGCATCGGGATGGCTCGCGTCCACGACGTGCAAAAGCAAGTCGGCCCGGCGGGCTTCTTCCAAAGTCGAACGGAACGACGCCACCAGATGGTGCGGCAGGTTCCGCACGAACCCGACGGTGTCGCTCAACAGCACATCCCCGCAGTGCGGGATATTCCACTTCCGCGTGCGGGTATCGAGCGTGGCGAACAGTTTGTTGGCCACGTAAACCCCGGCCCCGGTGAGGGCGTTCATCAGCGTACTCTTGCCGGCGTTCGTGTAGCCCACGAGCGAGACCGTCATGTCATCGTGCCGATTCGCCACGGTGCGTTCGCGTCGGCTTTCGATCTCGGCCAGCTTCCGCTTGAGTTCGGAGACCCGGCGGTCGAGCAGCCGGCGGTCGGTTTCCAACTGCTTCTCCCCCGGCCCGCGCCCGGCTCCGATGCCCCCGGTAATCCGCTCCAAGTGCGTCCACATCCGCTTTAAGCGCGGCCGGAAGTAGAGAAGCTGGGCCAGTTCCACCTGCAGTTTCGCTTCGTGCGTGCGGGCGGCGGTGGCGAAGATGTCCAGAATCACCTCGCTGCGATCGACGATGATCGTTTTGGTTTCCTCTTCCAGCTTCCGGCCCTGGGCGGGCGTGAGATGGTTGTCGAACACGACCAACTCCGCATCGTGCATGCCGATGAGCTGCTTGAGCTCCAACAGTTTCCCCGGCCCCAGGCAGGTCGCGGGATGGGGATGCTCGCGGATTTGCACCAACGTCCCCACAACCTCGGCCCCGGCGGTTTTCACGAGGCCCGCCAATTCATCGACGGCGTGCTCCTTGGGCGTCGGGTCATCTTTGGACAAGACGGACACCAGAATCGCTTTCTGGTGTTGAACTTTCAGTTGTTCGCGTTGAGATTGCGTCAAGGAATTTCCTCATGCAGTGCAGAAAAGGAACAAGGGCGGTGCCAAACGGCGTGCGCAAAAAGATCGCGAAAGCGCATTAGGCCAAGGCACCGGGAAAAGAGATTGGGGATCACTGGAAGCAGCGGTCCCGTCCGCATCACGCCGAGGCGGCGGACCGGGCAAGAACTGAGGTGGGGATCACTTGAGATGGCGCATGTTCGGGGCCAATCTTCGGCTCGAAGTTCCGCGAGAAATGTTTGAATAACGGCTGGGCGATCCAACAATCGGCAACGACCCTGAATGGATGGCATTCGATCAAGGGCTTCGTTGATGGGAAGCCCCCGTGTATTTCACTTTGATTTTACGCCGGAGTCAGGCTCATATCAATCACGTTCTTTCCGACGCGAAAACCGTTTGAAAACTAGCCCCGGTTCCGACTCATTGTCACGGCACAGAAATGGACACGCGGTTTGCGGGAAGGTTCAATGGGATCCAAAAAAGGAAAGGAGCCAAGAGGATGCGGGAATCCTCTTGGCTCTGTCGGGGAGTGTGGCACGGGGGGTGCCAATGTTGAGGTGGGGGAGGCCCGTCTCCACGGGCCGGCGGGTCAATTTCTCTCTCTTTCTCTGCTCAAGAGTGTCGCGGGAAACAAGCTCTCACCCTTGTTTTTGCATCTCTTGAGCCTCTCTCACTCTGCTCCCAAACCAAAGCACGCCGTGTGCCAGTGGGGATTTTCGGACCGCGAAAATGGGGAATTGAGGCAGGCATATTCCGCAACATGTTATTATAAAACGACTTGTGAAAAACGACCTCTAGGGGAATTCCGAGGGCTGGGACTGCGGATTCTTCCGAAAATGCAAAGTTTACAAAGCATTTCGGATCCGTTTTTGCAAAAATGACATTCACGGAGTTGGGGAAAAACCCGGAATGATCGCGGGGAGGCGTGGTCGTGGCGAGGCTATTTGGATGTCGCCAAATAAAAAAGCGACCATATAGGTCGCCTAACCGGCAAAAACGCCGGGGAGTCGTTTTCATTTATCGTCAAATCCAGCAGGAAGTTTATATTGTGATGACGCAAAATCAAGGGAATTCGTTCACGAAAAATCCAAAACCCCGCAGCTTTGTGTATGTTGATGGCTTCAACATGTACAATGGATCAATAAAGGGGACGGCCCACAAATGGCTTAACCTTCAGAAATACTTCGAGTTACTGCGACAAGACGACGATGTGATCTCGATCTATTATTTTACCGCTCTTAGGATGGGAACTCGCGGAGATCGCCAACAAGTGTATCTGAACGCACTCGAAACACTCCCGAAAGTGAACGTTGTGGTGGGTCGTTACAAGCGAAAAACGGCGACTTGTCACGTCAGTTCCTGCACGTTTTCAGGAAACCGAAACGAGCCATCACCCACGAATGCCGCCCGATGTCCAAGCCAACGCGAAAACGGACGAAACGAAAGAAAAGCCAGTCGCTCCTCGGCGGACAATTGCCGCTGGAGGCCGAAACCGTCGCGTTTCTGCTCGTGAGCGCTTTGGACGTGTTTATGACGTATTTCCTCCTCCGGCAGCCCGGTTTCACCGAAGGCAACCCGGTGGCGGCGTACTTCTTTCACCGTTGGAACATCAAGGGCATGGTGTTTTACAAGTTTTTCATGGTCGCCTTCGTCACCGTGATCTCACAAATCATCGCCCGCAAACGCGAAGACATCGCCGCCCGCCTTCTCCAATTTGCCACGGTTGTCGTGGGTGGAGTCGTGGTTTACAGTCTGGTCCTGTACCTCCGGCACTCTTAGTTCAGTTTTCGGTTTCAAGCGAATCTCAAATCTCGACGGACAAAAATGACTCAGCAAACGCCGCCGGCTTCATTGGTAAAAACGCTCGAACAGTTCGACCAATCGCATGTGCTCCGCTGGTGGGGGGAATTGACTGCCGACCAGCAAAACACCTTGGCGGGCCAAATGGCGGCGGTGGATTTTGCGCAGCTGCGGGAACTTTGTGCCGGGGGCAAAGCGGAAACGCCGAGCGAATCGCCCGCCGAGAAAGCCCGCCGGGCCGAGCCGCCGCATCAGATCGTCCGCCTGCCAAAGTCGGAGGCCGAGCAAAACCAATGGCGGGCCGCCGCGAAAAAGGGCCACGAACTCCTCGCCGCCGGGAAAGTGGGGACGATTCTGGTCGCGGGCGGCCAGGGAACCCGGCTGGGCTTTCCGCATCCCAAGGGCATGTTTCCCATCGGCCCCGTGAGCGGGCATTCGCTGTTTCAAATCCTCGCGGAGCAGGTCCAGGCCCGCGCGAAGATTGCCGGCTATCCGATTCCCTATTACATCATGACCAGCGATGCCACCCATCGGGAGACGGTGGAGTACTTCGAGCAGCATCGGAACTTCGGTCTCTCGGAAGGCGAGGTGCACTTTTTCAAGCAAGGCAACATGCCCGCGGTCGAAGCCGAGACCGGCCGGCTGCTTTTGGCGGACAAACATCGGCTGTGCCTCAGCCCCAACGGGCACGGGGGGTTGCTCTTCGCCCTCAAGGACGCCGGGCTGATCGACGACATGAACCGCCGGGGCGTCGAGTATCTCCACTATCACC
The DNA here is from genome assembly GCA_963815195.1 of uncultured Planctomycetaceae bacterium. Classification (GTDB taxonomy): domain Bacteria; phylum Planctomycetota; class Planctomycetia; order Planctomycetales; family Planctomycetaceae; genus CAWAVN01. The sequence goes on along the minus strand of CAWFGE010000017.1, from coordinate 137,806 downwards.
AGGTGGACAATCCCACGGCCCAGGTGTGCGACCCGGCGTTTCTCGGCTTTCATGTGCTGAAAGATTCCGACCTGTCCACCAAGGTCGTCGCCAAGCGCTCGGCGGAAGAAAAAATGGGCGTTCTGGTCGATGTGGACGGCCGGACCCAGATCATCGAATACAGCGACATGCCCGACGAGGTGAAGCAGCAAACCGAAAACGGACAACTGCGGTTTTGGGCCGGGAACACGGCGATGCACGTCTTCAGCCGATCATTTCTGGAGCGACTGCTCGAAGATGAACTGAGTCTGCCCTTCCACCGCGCCCACAAAAAGGTGCCGCACTTAAACGAAGCCGGCGACCTGGTCGAGCCGGAGGCGCCGAACGCGTGGAAGTTCGAGCGGTTCATATTCGATGCCCTGCCGCAAGCGGGCACTGCGCTGGTGGTGGAAGCCGACCGCGCGGCGGAGTTTAACGCGGTGAAAAACGCGGAAGGCCACGACTCCCCCGCCGAAGCCAGGCAAGCCCTGTTGCGAATCCACCGCGAATGGCTCGAGTCCGTCGCCGACAAGCCCTTCGGCGAGGTCGAAATCAGCCCGCTGTACGCCCTCGATCGCGAATCCTTCCAAGAGCGCTACGCGGAAGAGCAGATTTCCAAAGCGAAGTGGTTCTTGAGTTAAGCGGAATCGGGAATCGGTGCCGTCGAGTTGTAGCGGTTCTTTATATCAATGCAATTTCAATACATGTTCTAAACGCGAAAACGACAACCGGCGGCTTCGCTGGAGGGCGAAGCCGCCGGTTGGGGCGTTGTTGCGGGTCATCAAATCCGGCGTGGAGATTATCCGAGCAGCTTCAAGACTTGCTGCGGGGCCTGGTTGGCGATGGACAACACGGAGATGCCCGATTGTTGCAGAATCTGGGCTTTGGTGAGGGCGGCGGTTTCGGAGGCGAAGTCGGTGTCGGTGATTTCGCTGCGGGCCGCGGAGATGTTTTCCAAGGCCACGCCCAGCGTGGAGACGTTGGTCTCGATCACGTTTTTCTGCACCGATCCCAATCGGCCCCGGAGCGTGGAGACGCGGTCGAGGGCTTCTTCGATGATGCTGACCAGGTCGGCCCCGTTGGCTTTTCCGGCACTCACGTCCAGCAGGCTTTTGCCGTTGCCCGTGCCGAGTTCGTAGAGCTTCCCGGTGATGCCGCCGAGACGGGCGGTGTTGACGGCGTCGATGCCGATCCCGACCTGGCCGGCGGCGGAGACTTCCTGGCCGATCTGGAACAGCGCCCCGCCCCCGGTGATCTGAACGGTCGCGGTGGTGCCGACGGCGTTGCTGTCTTTGTCGAAGCTGAAGGAGGCGTCGAGCGTGGAGTTCCGCACGGTGGCTTTCAGCCCGTCGCCTTCGGCGGCCTGGCCGTTGACGGTGACGCCGATGTCCTCTCCGGTGTCCCGGCGGGATTCGGTGGTGTTGTCGGAGCCGGTGGTGTCGAAGGTGCCGTCGAGGACGTTGAGGCCCACGAACTCGCGGGATCCGTAGTTCGCGCTTTCGAAGGCGAGGACCGAGCCGTTCGTTTGGTCGAGCGCCGTGGAGCCGAGGGCGGTGGAGACCGAGTTGCCCTCGCCGGTCACGCTGGCGTCGATCAACCCGCTGGCGGTGCTGTCGTTCTGAATCGCGGCGGCGATCTCATCGAGGGTCGAGGTGATCGTGCCGGTGCCGTCGGTGGCGAGATTGACGGTCACCGTGGAATCGTTGCCGCTCGTGGACACCGACACGCCCAAGGGCGAGTTGTTGGCACCCGGATCGGCCAGAACGACGTTCACGGTCCCGGCCGAGCCGGTGGGGCGGGCGTCGATGAAGTTCAGCGTGCCCGCGTCCAGGGCACCGGTCAGGTCGGTCGCGGCGATGGCATCGACCACACCCGCTCCCGTGCCTTCTTCGGCCGCCGTGACGTATTGGCTGGCGGTGGCGTCGTTGTTGATCAGGTTTTGAATGTCGTCGGCCGTGGAGGTGATGGCCGAGGCCCCGTCCGTGGCCAGGCTGACCACAATGTCCACGTCGCCGTTGGAATTGACGGTGGTGTTGACGCCCAGACTCTGGCTGGCGGCCCCGGGATCGACAAAGGACACAGAGACTTTTCCGCCCAAGGTCGCATCGGTGCCGGCGTCGACCCGCGTGAAGGTCACGTCGGCATTGGCGGCGGCGGAATCCAAGGTCGCGGCGGATTGGGTGGCGGCGATCGTCTGCGATGCCCCGTCCAAAACGCGGGCTGTCACGCCGGTGGAATCCGAGACGTTGTTCACGGCGTCGCGGATGTTTTGCACCGTGCTGGACCCGCCCAGGAACAACACTTCCTGGCCGTTGGAGCCGGAGATTTCAATTGTGGACGCGCCCGTCAAGTCGCCGCCGGCGTATCGCAGTTGGGCTTTCTCGGCGGCGGAGGTGACCTCGGTGTTCAAATCGATTTGACCGCTCGTGCCGAGCAAGGCTTCGTTGATGCGGAAGTCGTCGAGCTTGGCCGAGTCGGCCGTGGAGACGGTGGTCGTAAACGCCTTGCTGCCATCGATGAGCTTGTCGCCGGCGAAGGTGGTGTTCGAGGAAATCCGGTTGATGGCGGAGAGGGCGGCGTCGATTTGGAGCTGGTTCGCCTCGATTTCCGACTGGGATAACGCCCCGTCGTTCAGGCCTTCCTGCACCAGGCCGCGAACCTGGCTTAAGAGCCCGTTGATTTCCCCAAGTGCCCCGTCCGCCGTGGAAATCACGTCGTTGGCCCGGTTGCTGTTTTTGATGGACTGCTCGATGCTGGTGACCTGCAACCGCAGCGATTCGCTGGCGATCAAACCGGCCGGGTTGTCTCTGCCGGAGTTGATTTGAAGGCCCGTCGAGAGCCGCGTCAACGACGTGTTCAACAGGTCGTTGGCTTTATTCAAGTTCCTGAGGCCCGTGAGGGCGGCGATGTTTGTGTTGATTCGAGACATGAAGGAAGACCCTTTCTCTGTGTGCTGGTTCCGTTGGAAACTGCCGGACCGATTGTTCCTGCGGCTGGCAAAGGGGTTGTTTTCGTCCTGGATGACCCGCCGATCGGGTTTCCACCGGAAAAACGTGTCACCGCATTTGTTGTGTTTCGTGGTCGCTTTGGGAAGGGGCCGGGGTTCTGGGGAGTCGGCCGAGTCCTTCGGAAGCGGATTGGGGGATCGGTTTCATCCAAACGACGCCCCCGCTGTCTTCGTTGTCATCCCGCATCGCGCGGTTGGAAAGCGGAAACGCCCGTGAAACTTCTCTTCAGCAAACTATCGGTCAGAAAAAATGGGAAACGCTGAGGAACTTAAAGGGAATTCCCGGAATGCGATGGAAATGGGAATCACGGCGTCAAGATCGTTGCGGCCGATGCAACCGTCGCCGAGGGGGCATCCTTCAATTCGCGCCCAGAACAACCGCATGGGCTTGGCCCTTAGGGAAACCCCGCGCGGATGAATCGCGCCAGTGCCAAAAGGGGAAGCGGGCGGGACGGGTCTCAGGGGCCAATCCGCAGGCGGGCTGTCAGGAAGCATTTTCCGAATCCGTGGGATCCGCAACCGAGTCCGGCGCGTTCGGCGAAGCGCTCTGTCTCTTGATCGCGTCGTAAACTTCCTGGCGGTGAACGGGGATCTCTTTGGGGGCCTGAATCCCCAGGCGAACTTTATCACCTCGGATATTGACAATCGTAATTACGATGTCGTCCCCGATGATGATGCTCTCGTCCCGCTGTCTTGACAGCACTAGCATCACTTGAACTCCTTCTCCAGCGGACCGGCGTAACGGAAAACGAGAAAAATGACCGGGACGGCCATTCCTCGACGGTCCCGTGAGGCATAAACTTCTCCCGAAACAAAGGCAATCCTCCGGGCGGCTTCCGGCGACGGCGTTTTCAACGTGAAGGAGCCGCCCAAGGACTGGGTGTGGAGTGCTCCGCAGCATCACCGACACGCACGGAACATTCATCGTCAAGGGAATCCCCCAAATAGCGCTTTACTTGGGGAATTTGAACTTCCGCCCGAAAACGCGCGACAACCCCTGCCGATTGTGCGGGTTGTCAAGATTTCCAGCCCGCGGCCAAAACGATTGAATTTCGCATTAGAAAACGCCGCGCACAGAAAACGCCGCGCACAGAAAGAGCCGCGCACGCAGTAAGCGGGACTCCAAAAAAATCCGCTTACGGCGTGCGCGGCTCTCTTCACATCACCACCGTTTCGGTTTGATCGGGCTCGGTGCGGAGGAACTGCAAGAACTCGGCAAACCGCCCGGCGAGGCGGGTTCCGCAATCGGCGAGGTCTTCGCCTTGGATGATCCGTTGCTGAAGCGTTTCCGCAAACGCCAGGAAACTCGCGCGGTCGAAGTCGAACTCGTCGGAGAATCGCAATCGGACCCGGGCGATTTTCTCGGGCTCGGGATCGACCACCGCCGAGGCGAGAATGTCCCCCGCTTGCACGACCCGTTCCAGCATATCGCCCGTCGAAGCCGGGCCGTGGTGCATCGCGACCGCATTCACGACGGGATCGGGCACTTCCCACATTTGCAACAACCGCGCTCCCAGCAGGGGATGCGTAAACTGAAATGCCTCTTGCTCGACCGTTAGCAGGTCGGATCCGTGCTCGTGCGTGGCGAACAGCGGCTCGTACCGCGGGGCTTCGAGTTGGGCCAAGACGAGAATCCCCACGTCCGCCAACAGCCCGCTCGTGTAGGCGTCGTCTCGGCATTTGGGGGCGCGATTCTCACAGAGCAGCGACACCGACGAGGCCATCGTAATCGCCCGCGGCCAGTATCCGGTGGAGACGGGCGATTTCGAGGTCAGCGTTTCCACGAGGGCAAACGTGATCGCAAACATCCGCAGCGACCGCTGCCCCAAATAGGCCGCGGCGTGCCGGATGCTGCTGACCTTCCGCGACAACCCGTACCGGGACGAATTGACCACGCGCAAGATCCGGGCGGCAAGCGCCGGGTCGTGCTCCAGACAGTCGGCCACTTCCGAAATGGAAAACTCCGGATGACGCGTCAACTGCAACAGTCTTTGCGACACGGTCGGGGAGGCGTGCAATTGTCCGATGCGGTCGATCAGCCGATCGACGGCATCCACGGATTCGGTGAGGGTCGGCATCATGATCGTCGTCCGTTCCAAGTCGAAGGATCGAAAAGCGGAAGAGGGGAAAAGCCGGGGACGGGAAAATCCGAAATGCAAACCTCGAAATTCGGATTTGGGATTTTGAATCGGAAAAACGTGCGGATTTGCGCACGCTGCGTTAGTAAATGTTGATTCCATTTTCTCCCTTGCCCGAAAAAAATGGATCGCAGGATGCCGAACAAGGGGATTCCCGGACCAGTCGTGCCGGATTTGCGGATTCTCGGGAATCTGCCCCGCCGTTTGGGAGGATGTCGCAGGCCGCGAGCGGCATTCGCCTGCACGCTTCGGACTGTGATGTAGGTTTTCTTAAGGCCGGCTTCTGACGAAAAAAAACGCGTCGCGGCAAAATCGCGTCGCCCTGCCGGTTGTCATTCATCGATGCCAAAGTGCGGGCCGCATTTTTTCAAGGAGCACGAGCGTTCGATGGCTGGAATCCCCAATGGGAATTTGTTGAAGAAATTGCCGCTGCGGGCTTTGGTGGCCTATGCCGCCCGGTGTGCCCAGCGGGTGGCCCCGTACTTTTCTCTGCCGGCGGGACATCCCGCGGGATATTTGGCGGAGGAAGCGGTGCGGGAGGCCGTCCAGACTTCGCTCGACTTCGTGGCCGGCCGTCTGCAAGAGGAGCAGGTGGTGGTCTCGGCGGAGGAGCGGGTGGTGCATGCGTTGATGGCCGTCAGCGAAGGCGAATCGCCGGACACGCGGGCCGCCTTAAGCTGCAACGCGGCCTATGCCGCCGTCAACGCGGCGGCGTTGGCGCTGCAATCCGTCAAAGCCCCGAGCCGGGCGACCGAAGGCAGTAAAGTCATCGCCGCGGTCGTGACCGCCGCCGATGCCGCGCTCGTCGTCGATCCCGATATCCGCCACAAGATGATCCGCGACTATCAGATTCTCTGCCGGTTGAACCTCGGCCGCTTCCCCGATTGGGGCCGGGCGTTCGATGCCGGCGAAGACGGAACCCTGGGCCCCTTGCAACTCACCCGCGACGCCGAGACCGCGCAAAAACGAAAACCCCTGATCCTCGCTTGACGGCCCGCAACGCATCCCGCGGCGACTTTTCATTTCCCGGCCGATCGGTTGTAATGTCCGAGAAACCGGTCGTGTCGGCCGGTGAATCGGGGGATCGAGACAAGGGACGGGCGCGATGCGTGCGGCAAAGATGTTGGTTTGGGGAATCGGGATGCTGTGTCTTTCCGGACGAGCGGCCATAGCTCAGGCTCCGGTCACGCTCACCGGCAATCCGCTCCAGGGGGCGATTGATTTTCATGTGCATTCCGGCCCGGACAGCTTCACCCGCAGCGTGACCGATCTGGAGATCGCCAAAATCGCCAAAGCCAACGGCATGCAGGCGATCGTGCTCAAGAACCATTTCACGATGACCGCCGACCGCGCGTGGCTGGCCGAGCGCGCGACGGGCATGCGGTGTTACGGCGGGATTGTGCTCAACCGCGCGGTGGGCGGTTTGAACGCCGCCGCCGTCGAGCAGATGGTGGCATTCACCGGCGGGCGGGGAAAAGTCGTCTGGCTGCCGACCTTCGATGCCGAGAATCACGTGGCCCGGTTCCAGGAGAAGCGGCCGTTCGTGTCCGTGGTCCGCGACGGAAAACCCGTGCCGGAGCTTAAGCCGATCTTCGACCTCGCCGCCAAACACGACCTCGTCTTGGAGACCGGGCATTCCTCGGCGGAGGAATGTTTGATCCTGATCCGCGCGGCGAAGAAAGCCGGCGTGAAACGCCTGCTCGTCACGCATGCCATGGCCGATCCGGTTCGCATGTCGATCGACCAGATGAAAGAAGCCGCCCGACTGGGGGCGAAACTGGAATGCGTGTGGCTGTCGAACCTGCAAGGCCCGCAGTCGCATTTGCCGTCTCAAAGGCAGTGGAAGCACGTCTCGACGAAGGAATACGCCAAAGCCATCCGCGGTGGGGGCGGATCATTTCGTGCTGTCGTCCGATCTGGGGCAATATCTGAATCCCATCCACACCGACGGCATGAAAGCCTTCCTCCTGGAACTGCGCGAAGAGAATTTTACGGGGCCCGAAATCGACAAACTCAGCCACAAAAACGCCGCCAAACTGCTGGACCTGCCGGAGTAATGCCGTTTTGATGGCGATGGGTCGCTCGGCTGGTTACCATGCATTCTGGAATACTTTTCGCATTGGGCAATTTTTGCCGACCTCTTTCGGAGAGAGCCATCATGACCGACCGTTCCCTGTCCCGGCGCGAGTTCACCAAAACCGCCGTCGCCGGTGCCGCCGCCACGTTTGCGGCCCCCATGATTCTAACCGCCCGCAAAACGGACCCCAAGCAGGTCCTCGTCGGCGAAGGCGAACATCAGTACGAATGCCAGCACGACTGGGGCAACCTGCCCGGCGGCCACGAATACGGCGGAGCCTCGCACGGCGTGGCCATCGACAGCCAGGGGCTGATTTACATTACCCATCACGGCGGCCCGGGGTCGATCTTCGTCTTCGATCCCGAGGGCAAATTCATCCGCGCGATGGGCAAACAGCACCAGGAAAACGGTCGCGGCGTCGGGCACGGCATCGACATCCGCAAAGAAGCCGGCGAAGAGTTTCTGTACCTCTCCCCCAATAACGCCACCTTCGGCTTCTCCAAGATGACCCTCGCCGGCGAGATCGTCTGGCAGAAGGATAAAGACACCATCACCAAGGACTCCGGGAAGTACGAAGGCAAAGCCCCCTTCCGCGCCACGAATGTCAACTTCGCCCCCGACGGCGGGTATTACCTGGGCGACGGCTACGGCAGCGGGTGGATTCATCATTACGACAAAAACGACAAATACGTGAGCAGCTTCGGCGGCACCGGCACCGCCGACGGCCAATTCAAAACCCCGCACGGCCAATGGCTCGACGACCGCGACGGCACGCCCAAAATCGCCGTCTGCGACCGGGCCAACAAACGCCTGCAATGGTTCGACCTCGAGGGCAACTTCCTCAAAAAGCTCGACGGGTTCTTGTTCCCGGCCGACATCGACATTCAGGGGGACATCATGCTCGTCCCCGACCTGCACGCCCGGGTCACGCTGTTGGATAAAGACAACAACGTCATCACGCACCTCGGCGAAGATCCCGAGTGGCGAAAACAGGTCCTCGCCAACGGCTTCAAAATGCGCAGCCAGCGCCCCCAATGGAAGCCCGGCAAATTCGTGCACCCCCACGATGCCTGCTTCGACAAGGCCGGCAACATCTTCGTCGCCGAGTGGGTCGTCACCGGCCGCGTGACGAAACTCAACAAAGTCAGCTAGCACCAACCTCGAATATCATCGATGCCTGCTAATTCTATGACTGAACCCCTCCCACAGTTTAAGAATCCACCGGTTGTTGAGACAGCCTTGAGTGTCCAATTTCAACCGGTGGAAGGCTGGACGATTCCACACTTCGGCTTGTTTTGGCAGTCTGTTCGCCAATCTCTCCCGAGGTGAGCGTTCTGACTCCCATCCAACCGCAATCCGAAGATGTGGAGAAACCGCCCTTTGTTCGGACTGAGTTGCGAATCGAGCAGGTTAATGTTCCCGAAGTTCGCTGTTGGTTTGCCAGCGAAGACAAACATAGCCTGATTCAGTTGCAAAATGACAGGCTTGTTTTCAACTGGCGAAAACTCGACTCGGATCTCGAATACCCGCGATACGAGGATTTCGTTCGCCCGGGTTTTGAAGAATATTGGCAAAGCTTTTTGAGCTTCTTAACTAAGGAAGGACTCGCTACTCCTTCGGTTAATCAATGTGAGATCACATACGTTAACCACATAAAACGGAATGAAGGATGGGCTTCAGTTGATGAATGGGAGCAAGTTTTCAACGTTATTAGAAAAAATCAACCAGCTGACTTTCTTCCCGCACCGGAAGTGGCGCGTTTCAATTACTCCTATTTGATGCCCGATAGATCCGGCAGGTTGCGAGTCGAGGCAAACCCTGTGATTCGCAAATCGGATGGGTCTCAAGCAATAGCCTTTTCCCTCGTGGCCCGCGGAAAACCACGATCAACAGAAACGGCAGATATACTCAATTGGTTTGACCTTGGAAGAGAATGGATTGTACGCGGCTTCGCGGATCTTACCACGAAAAAAATGCACAAAATTTGGGGAAATATACCATGATAGATTATGCGGCCGTTTGCACCCAGGAAGTTGAATATATCAAGGACGAGATTCGACCCCTCGATACAACAGGGCAAGATGATGCACCGCCCGATTTCGGCTTTAATCGTAAAAGATTAAAGGGGGCCGCGCTTCCTATCGACATTTCTTCAACGATCGACGTTCATCGCCTCGATTCATCAAGCGACTGGTTACAGGACGCGCTGCGTACGCTAGCGGCGATCGAAAAGCTGCCAGATAACTGGGATTCCAATGGTGCCGAAGCACCAAATCAGGTTGCTATTCAGAATTCCGGTTTGGTATTAACACAATTAGACAAGGATAACCTTAAACCGAGCCTAATCGAACCCTCCACTGATGATGCAGTTTGCATTGGATTTTGGTCAGGAAGTCGATATGCCGACGTCGAATGTTTTAACGATGGCGAGATACTCGCGATGACTCATGACCGGGGGTATTCTGAACCGGAAATCTGGGAAATGCAAGCAATGGAATTGCCGCACACGATTAATAAGATCAGAAGATTTCTTGAAAAATAGACCGCTATCGTGGAAAAACGCGTTCCATGCAGAATCCGCCGACTGTTTTATTGCGTTGGTCGTTTTGTCTGGTTAGGTCCAAGACCTCGCAAGATGCATCGTCATAGTCGTGACGTTGTGCCCGTTTTTGAAAATAGTGAACAAGTTTTCTTTCGTTGGTATCGGACCGACATGAAGGAGGAATTCAGAGGCGAGGACAATCCAACAGGCATAACACCTAATCAGATTCCAACTCCCGACCAGTCCGTTAATCGGAGTGGACTCGGTGGAAAATGCTGGTTTGTGCTTATGCCGGAACCCAAGGAGCCTGTTGAGCTGAGAAATCGAAAACTCTGCATGGGGATTCTGAAACTTTTGGCCAATCCTATGCCGACTCCGGTAAAAAATGACAAAGCCATTTACACATTTGTCCTTGAACATGATCCTTTACCAGAAAACTACCAGCACTGTGAAATTCGCGTATACAAAGATGGTGTTCGTCAAACGACTGCAGACCGCAAGAAACTCAAGAAATTGATTCCTAAGAACGTGAAAAAACATTACAGGGCAAAAATGGCCGAAGCAGTAAGCTGGGAACTGCTTCCGGAAGTGGGACACAATTGAACTGGAAAACCACAAACGTACCGTTAACCTCTGACATATTTGGAGACTCTTCATGATTCGTTGTTTGACTTTTCTCGCTGTTTCACTTCTGGCTTTGAACACCCTCGCCGCCGAGGAGCCCAAGGTCGAGCCGGGATTTAAGAGCATTTTCAATGGCAAAGACCTCACCGGTTGGGACGGCGATCCGCGGTTGTGGTCCGTCAAAGACGGCGCGATCCACGGCGAAACCACCAAGGACAACAAAGCCAACGGCAACACGTTCCTCATCTGGCAGGACGGCAAGCTCAAGGATTTCGAACTCCGCCTGTCTTTCCGCTCGACCAACACCAACAACTCCGGCATCCAATACCGCTCTCAGCAAGTCAACCAGAACAACCCCAAGAACAAATGGGTCGTCAAAGGCTATCAGCACGAGATCCGCAACGAAGTCAAGCTGCCGAGCGTGTCCGGCTTCATCTATGATGAGAAAGGCTCGCGCGGCCGGATGGCTCTCGTGGGCGACAAAACCACCTGGTCCGCCGACGGCAAAAAGACGATCGCGGACGAGAAGCTCATCGACGCCGAGGGTTTCAAAAAGCTGTTCAAGCTCGACGAATGGAACGATGTGGTCATTATCGCCAAGGGGCATCACATTCAGCATTACATGAACGGCAAGCTGATTATGGACTGCATGGACAACGACCCCCGCGGCAACGCCGAAGGCATCCTCGCCGTCCAACTCCACGCTGGCAACCCGATGTGGGTCGAGTTCAAAAATCTGCGGTTGAAAGAGATGGAGTAAGCGACCGACCACGGCCGTTGTTTGTGAACGAAACTGACCGTCAATGTGAGCGGCACGGCGTTAGCCGCCGGTTTTTGCTCGATCCACCGGCGGCTAGCGCCGTGCCGCTCACATCTCTGCGTCCCCGTCCCCCACCGGCGAACGAAATTGCTTGGAAAGGCTCTCCTCATGAAGAATTCTCGGGCCGTGAGCGTGTTGGGGCTTCTGCTGGGATTGTTCATCGACGTTGCCGAAGCCGCGGAGCCGCCGCAGGTGGTGGTCGCCAAGAATCAGATGGTGCCCATGCGGGACGGGGTGAAGTTGGCGACGGACATTTATCGCCCGGTTCAAAACGGCGAAGCGGTTTCGGAGCCGCGGCCGGTGATTTTGATCCGCACGCCTTACGACAAAGATGGCAAAGAGGCCGACGGGAACTTCTTCTCCTCGCATGGTTATGTGTTCGTCGCTCAGGATGTGCGGGGGCGGTTCAAGTCCGAGGACGATTTTTACATCTACACCAACGAAGGACCCGACGGCTACGACGCCGTGGAGTGGATCGCGAAGCAGCCCTGGTGCAACGGGAAGGTCGGCACGTGGGGCAGCTCGTACCAAGCCGCGACGCAGAACGCGATCGCCGTGTTGCACCCGCCGCACCTCACGACGATGTTCGTCATCAACGGCACGTCGAATTACATCGAAGACGGGGCCGGCCGCGGCGGGGCATTTGCGCTCTTACATAATATGGCCTACTGTTTTTGGCTCGCATCCACGGGGCACGAGTCGGAACAGAACCCCGTCACAAAGACCTCGCTCGAAACGGCGGACAATCAACTCGCCGCGTGGCTGAAGGCGGCACCGCTGAAGCGCACGTCGCCGCTCCGCTTTACGCCCACCTATCAAGAGTGGTACGCCGATTGGCGGGCCCATCCCGACTCTGATGAATACTGGAAGCAGAACGGCTACAACTTCGAGGAGTGCCACGCGGACTATCCGGAGATTCCGATCTGCTTCTTGGGCGGCTGGTACGACATCTTCAAGCGGGGCACGCTGCGGAACTTTGCGGGGCTGTCTCAACGGAAGGCCTACACAAAACTCATCATGGGGCCGTGGACGCACACGTCCGGTTTGACCTATGCCGGGGACGTGGACTTCGGCCCGGCCGCCGAGGTTTCTGTGCAGGACGAAGCGCTCCGCTGGTTCGATCAGTTCCTCAAAGGCGAGGACCGGGGCATCTTGAAGGAGCCGCCGGTGAAGTATTTTCTGATGGGCGGCGGCAGCGGAAAAAACAAAGACGGCCGGCTGCAACGAGGCGGCCGCTGGCTGACCGCCGAGACCTGGCCGCCCGCCGGCTTCTCCGAACAGAAGTTTTATCTGCACGCGGACGCATCGCTGTCCGCGGCACCGCCGGAATCTGAGGGGCCCAGCCGCTTCGAGTTCGATCCGAGGCATCCCGTTCCCACGTTGGGCGGGAATATCGATTCCGGGAAGAAGTTGATTCCCCGCGGCGCACAAAACCAGACCCCGGCCGCGGAGCATCCCTTCGCCGACAGCATCCTGCCCCTCTCGTCCCGGCAGGATGTGCTGACGTTCGAGACGCCGGCGTTAAAAAACGATCAGGAAGTCGCGGGGCCGATCCACGTTTTGCTGTGGGTGTCTTCGGAAGCCAAGGACACCGACTTCACGGCGAAGCTGATCGATGTGGTCCCGCCGTCGGCGGATTTTCCCTCGGGTTACGCGATGAATCTCGAAGACGGCATTCTGCGGATGCGGTTTCGAAACGGCCGGGACCATCAGGATCTCCTGGAACCCGGCGAAGTTTATCCGGTCACAATCGACCTGTGGGCGACGGCGAACGTCTTCCGCAAAGGGCACCGCATCCGCCTCGATCTTTCCAGCAGCAACTTTCCGATGTACGACGTGAACCCCAACACGGGCGAAGACTTGGGCCGGCACACGCATTTGCAGAAAACGCTCAACACGATTTACCACGACGCCGGGCATCCGTCCTGTCTCGTGCTGACCGTGCGCCGAGACAAGCCATCGCCGTAGCAGCGGCAGTTTTCTAGGAATTTCGTCGCCCGCCTCTTCTTGACAGAATTCGCCCCGCCCAGTATGGTTCCGCGGCTTTTTGCGGGAGACCCTCTACAGATCGCGTGGCCAGGATGATGATGTGGACTCGATTGCGGAACGTCCTCGGCCGATATTCGGAACGCGAATGGCGTCGCGTCGCGGTGGGTCTCATCGGCCTCGTGGCTTTGCTCCAAATGAGCCGAGTCGTCGCGGAGCCCCGGGGCGATTTCCATCTGCATTGGCGGTTCGGCCGGCGCGTCGCCGCGGGCATGTACCCGTATGACAAAAACGGCCTCGATCTGCCTTACTTGCCGTTCTGGGCGGTGGCCCATGCGCCCTTGTCCTACTTGCCGATGCACACCGCCCAGATCTGCATTCTGCCGGTATTTGTTTTGGCCGCGTTTGGGTTGTTTCGCGTGCTCGGGCGGGTCTGCGAACGAGCCTGGCCCGTCCCGGACCGCTTTGTATTCTGGGGCGCGGTCCTGACCATCTTTTTGGCGAGCCGATTTTTGGTCCGCGACATTCTCGAATGCGGCGTGAATCTGGCACTCGTCGCTTTGGCGTGGGGAGCCGTCTGGTGCTGGCGGCAGCGGCGGGATGTGACGGGCGGCGGCCTGTTGGGGCTGGCGATTGCGCTCAAACTCACGCCCGCCCTGTTTCTGGCGTGGTTCGTGTGGAAGCGGCAATGGAAGATCGCCTCTGCCACCCTGCTGACCGCGGCTGTTCTGTTTTTATCGCCGCTGCTATTCATCGACCGCGCGGATTTTATTGATGTGCACCGCGTGTGGTGGCATCATGCGTCGCGGGGATTGCTCGCGGAGAACCCGGTCGTGGGCGTGCTCGGACAGGAATCCATCCAGAACGTCTCGCTCCGCCCCGCACTGGGGCGATTCCTCGTGCATCTGCCCGAGGGCCACAACGCCCGCTTCGAGCATCCCTGGGCCTTCGAGTTCTTAAACCTTTCCCCGCACACGGCGGGGTGGGTGGTGCGGGTGGTGCTTGCGGTCCTGGTGTTTTCGATCGCCTGGCAATTTCGCCGGCCGGTCCGGTCGCGAACGGAGACGGTTTTCCTTTGGGAAGCCGCCGCAGTTTCGGTGCTGATCTTGTTGCTTTCGCCATTGACTTGGGGACAGCACTGCGTGGGTGTGATCCCGGCGGTGTATTTTTTGATTCGCGAGGCGTTTTATCACCGGCGTTGTTCGCGGTCGAGCCTGGCAGTGCTCGGGATGTTTTCGCTGTTCATTCTGCTTTTCAATCGCGGATTGATCGGCAAGCAGGCGACGTATCTTCTCGACAGCTATTACATGACCACCTGGTGCGTGGCAGCGGTGCTGTGGCTCGTGCTCCGGAGCCATCGGCAGGAGCGACAAGCCGAACCGGAAGCCATGATCCTGCCCGTGCGAGATTTCCCGAAGCCAACCCGGCGGAACGCGGCCTAACCCGCGGGGCTCGCGAGTTCTTCCGCCCGAGCCGAGACCAATTTGCCGTCGCGGATAGTTTCCACGCGGTGGGCGGTCTTGGCGGCTTCGGGATCGTGGGTGACCATCAGCACGGCTCCGCCGTTCTCGGCGAACCGCGAGAAATGCCCGAGCACGAGGGCCGCGTTCTCCTGGTCGAGATTGCCGGTCGGCTCATCCGCGAGCAACAATGCCGGCCCGTTGAGCAGCGCCCGTGCGAGGGCCGTGCGCTGGCGTTCGCCGGTGCTCAATTGGCCGGGGACGTGATGCTTGCGAGATTCCAAGCCAAACTCCGCGATCAGTTCCTCCGCTCGTTCGCGAAGCGCGGAGTCTTGGGGCGTTGACGCGTCCGCCGCCAGCGACGGGGCCAGCACATTGTCCAAGACGTTCAAATAGGGCACGAGGTGAAACTGCTGAAACACGAACCCCACGTGCTTCGCGCGGAACCGGGCCCGGCGGTCGGCGGGGAGTTCGTAGGGATTCTCGCCTCCAATGCGGACCGTCCCCGAATCGGGAGCCAACAGCGCCTCCGGCCACCAGGAGCAGCGTGGTCTTTCCGCACCCGCTCGGCCCCTGCACCGCGACAAATTCGCCCCCGTCCACATTCAGCGAAACCCCATCCACCGCCCGCACCGTCTGCGAACCAGTTCGATACGTTTTTACAAGATTCTCAATTTCCAACAGCATGAATCAAACCGCTCCTATAATAATCCCTAATTGCCTTGCAGGATCACCGCGGGATCGTTGCGGGCGGCGGTGAGGGCGGGAAGCCAACTGGCGATGGCCGACAGCACGGGGGCCAGCAAGAGCGCACTCACGAGCAGCCCGGAGTTAAACAGTTGGGAGGGATCCCACGCTCCCCCACTGAAGGCGGCCGTGATCGCCAGTCCCGCACCGTAGCCCAACACGGCTCCGATCAAACCCAGGATCATGGCTTTCCCTAAGAACAGACCCATGATCTGGCCGGACCGCCAGCCGATGGCCCTTAAGATGCCGATTTCCTCGGCCCGCTGCCGAACGTTGGCGAGCGACAAGACCCCGATCCACACGCCGCACGCCACGAACACCAAAGGCGTCAACACCGCGGCGAGGTCTTCGTGCTGCTGCAGTTTCCCGATCGCCGCTTGCTCGTTTTCCTCGGCGGCTTCTTTGTTCTTCTTTGCGGCTTCCTTGTTTTTCTCGGCGGTGGCTTTGGCCTGATTGCGGGCGGCGGCCCGCGCGAGGGCCTGGCTGCCGCGTTCGACGACCTGCGTCCCTGGCAACACCTTGGCGACCGCATCGCGGATTTCCCCGCGCGGTCCGCCGAGGCGCAATTGCATTCGAGCGCCATGATCGCGGAGACTTCGTTCTGCATGCCCAGCATGTCCTGGGCTTCTTCGAGGTTGATCCACACCGTGCTGTCGGGCACATCGCCTTGGGGCTCTTGAATCTTCGTGACTTTGAAATCCCGCCCCATGAGCTTCACGCTTTGCCCTTTCGTCAGCTTCAAATGGTCCGCGATCTGATGGCCGACGATCATCGTGCCGGCGGGGACTTGCTCCTGCATCGGCTTTTTCATCTTGCGATGCAACTGCGGCACTTCGCCGCGCGTGCCGGTGAGCAGGATTTCGAGACCGTTTTGCTCTTTCCAGGGAATCCGCTTCGTCACCACCGGCAGAACGTGGTTGATGATGAGCAGGTCCGAGTTCACGAGCCGATCGACGTTTTCCTCGTGGAAGGTTTTCTGCGGCACGCCGGTGAGGTTCATCGCGTGCAGGTCTTCATCCTGGCTGAGGATCAAGATATTGAAGCCCAGGCCGAGCATGATCTTCCGCATCTCGTCCTCCAGCTTCGCGCCGGCTTCCTTCAGTTCCGCGCTGGTCTTGTCGAGATCCTTGCCGGTGGCGGCGAGCTGCGCGCGGGCTTCGTCCGCCTTCAGTTTGTCGGCGTCGAGCAGGGTCAGCACGCCCGCCAAGGTGGCAATCGCCACGACCACGGAGAACAACCCCAACACGAAATTCAGCTTGCGGTGGGCAATTTCTTGCCAAATCATTCGCCAAATGCTCATGGAAGTCGCCTCGTTATCTATGAGGATTCTGTAGGGGAGAAGTCAGGATTTCATAAAGAAAAAGCTCGCGACGCCGATGCCCATCGCCGCCACCAACAACGAAAGCACCGTGGTGATCACCACTCGCGACCCGACTTCTTGCGGTGTTTCCTCGGCCGCCTTGCTCGTGGCCGAGATAGGTTTTTCTGCGGGCGTCGGTTTGCCTTCGTTGGTTTCCGTTTGAGTTTTTTCGGAATCGGGTTTCGTTTTGGAGGGCAGGTCTTTCGTCACGCTTGCCGACACCGGGGCGAACACCGGGAGCGGCGGCAGAGATTCATCGACGGGAGTTTTCGACGTCACCAGATGCTCCCAATCCGCCGCCAAGAGCAAATCCGTGCCGGGGTTTCGCTGCTTGATCTGGCAGGTGCAGGGCCCGGTCAGGCTTTCGCACGCCGCCGAAATCTCACCCTTGGCGATGCCCTCGCCCACCAAAGCATAGAGCGCCCGCCCGCGGCCGAAGATGGGAAACGCGATCGGCTTCCCCTTGTCGATTTCGCTCCGCAAACTCGGCAGGTCGGGAAGTTCCGGTTCGCTGTCCAGAAGCATCTCCACGAACCGGGCTTCCTGCGGGTCTTTTTTCGAGACTTTCAAAATCGAAAACCGGATTTTGAGGGCGGCCTGATCGACGCTGATCAATCCATCCGCCACGTCCTTGGGGTCGGCCGCCGGAAGCTGCAAACTCTTCTCGGCGAACTTCAGTTCGTTTTCGAGCGTAAGATAAGCCGCGGCATCGGCTTCTTCGTTTCCGCTTTCCAAGAGCATCCACACCGCCGTGTCGCCTTTCAAAATCCGCCGGGCGATTTCCCGCCGCTTGGGGGAATCGAGCAAACGGTCGATCGCTTCCTCCGTCGCTTCGCCGGCCCAGATGGTCTTGGCGATGCGGATCGACAACGGATACCGCATCACCAGCCAAGGCAGCGTCTCGGTATTCTGCGACTTCCACAACGCCAGGTCTTCCTTGCCCTGCGGATCGGTCGGGCTGAGGGCGTCCAAGTCAATGGGGATCACGGTGACGTTCGCCGAGATCTCGCCCGCTTTGCCGGCGGGGCTCAAGCGATCCAAGAGGGCTTGATCTTCGGGCGACAAAGCCCCCCGGTGGAAGAACAGCACCTGATAGGGATCCGACCGCCATTGCTCCAAAGCATACCGGAACACCGGCACAGAGCAGGCCCGCCCCTCCGACGCAGCCAGCAAAAGCACCAGGAGCGGAACGAGCAGCTTCGCCGAGCGGGAAATCGAAAACAATCGCACGTCACTCTCTCCCGAATGGGGCCGTGGAAATTGACATTTTCGCGCGAAATCGCGACCGTCTATGTGGTCCATTTCACAAATATTGAACGGGTTTCTCAGCCCAAGCCGACGCCTCTGGCGTCGGACCGCCCGGCAAGCCGGGGGCTTGGGTCGAGTTTGGGTTCCCGCATTGGTGTTTGAATTTCATAAGGTAACCAATCCACATTCCCTACAGAGTAGGCGCTGTGGGGTCGGGTTTCAATCATGCCGAACCGGTCCTCGTCCAAAATCCAGGTCCACCCCCGTTGTGGGCAGTCCGGCGAAGACTGAACCAAACCGCGGATTTCGCGGAGGCCGCGAATAAAACGAAGCGGTTTCCGCCTCGTTTTCCAGCAAAATAATTGTGAAGCCAATTTGAATGGCGGTTCCCTTGGACATCCGCGAAAATCCGCGTGGTCCGCGGTTCAAACCATAGGAGCTTCCCGTTTAAGGAGATCACAGAAACATGTCCGCCGAGCTTCCCCAAAGCCACGACATCACGGTCCGGGTCCGGTACAGCGAAACCGATGCGATGGGCTATTTGCATCATGGAAACCACATCGACCTGTTCGAGCTGGGCCGCACGGAACTGCTCCGCGCCCAAGGCGGCAGCTACCGCGAGATGGAGGAAAACGGCCTCTACCTCGTCGTGATCCGCGTGGAATGCGATTACAAAACCCCCGCCCGCTTCGACGACCTGTTGACCATCCGCACGGCCGTCGGCAAACAGTCGCCGGCCAAGATCGAATTCGAGCACACCGTCCTCCGCGACGGCGAAGTGTTGGCCCAAGGCCGCACCGTCCTCGCCTGCGTCAACAACGAAGGCCAGGTCCAACGCCTCGCGGAAGTGCTCCCGCAATTCCAACGCGGTTCTGGGAAGCCCGCGGGTTCGTGAAAGTCGGTTGCCGGGATTCGCGGGCACGCCGGCTTTCTCAAAGATTCGCTTGCGGCTTTGAAAGCAGTTCGCGGAGCCGCGTGAGGTCCAAGGGTTTGACCAGATGGGCGTTGAACCCGGATTCCTTGGCTCGCGTCACGTCGGCCGGTTGGCCGTATCCGGTGAGAGCCACCAGGAAAATGTCTTTGCCGGCGTCGTGCTTTCGCACTTGCTTGGCGACTTCGTCGCCGTTGAGTTCGGGAATCCCGATGTCCATGATGGCAAGATCCGGCTGTTCCCTGAGAACGCATTCCAGCCCCGACTTCCCATCGAAGGCCACCGAGACGCGGTGCCCGTCCATTTCCAAATGGCCGGGCTGGTTGGTTTGAAACCAGCGGCATGGCTCCCGCGATTCGGCTGCGATGCGGTCCGCGAAACTCCAAGGGGGGATGATTTCCCCAAGCCTGCCGCCTAGAATGAACTGATGAAGAGTTTTTGCATGCAACAGGTGAACGGCTTGAGGTCGCATCATGGCGGATGATTCCTCCGAAACGATCACGGATGGAGGAGAACAGGCTCACAGCGCGGCCGAAGGTGCAGCCCGCGCCGCCGGACCGCTGACGCCGGCGGAGCAAGCGAAGCAGCTTCCCACGACGCCTGGCGTGTATCTGATGAAAGACGCGCTCGACCGGGTGATTTATATCGGCAAGGCGGTGAACCTCCGCAGCCGGGTGTCGAGTTACTTTTCGCAACAGGCGGCGGAAGACCGGCGGACGGCGGATCTGGTTCGGGAAATCCATCACATCGACCACATCGACACCGACAGCGAAGTCGATGCTCTCCTGTTGGAAGCCCGGCTCGTCAAAGACATCCAGCCGCGGTTCAATCAGGAACTCAAAGACGACAAGACCTTCCCCTACTTGCAAATCCGCACGGGGGAGGACTTTCCGCGCGTGGAGTTCACCCGCACGCCACTTCAGAAAGGCGTCAAACTTTACGGGCCGTTCACGAGCGCGAAAAAACTCCGCGGCACGATCGCGATCCTCCAAAAGATTTTCCGGTTCCGCAATTGCTCGCTGGACATCGACGAAGGCGACGAGCGCTGGCGGTGGTTTCGTCCGTGTCTGCTCGCGAGCATCAACCAGTGCACCGCCCCGTGCAATCTGCGGATCAGCAAGGAAGACTACAAGAAGGACATCAAACGCCTGCGGATGTTTTTGGACGGGAAGAAGGACAAGCTCCTCCGCGAGATGCGGGCCGAGATGCAGGAGGCGTCGGCGGAACGGAAATTCGAAAAAGCCGCCCGCATCCGCGACGAGATCGCCCTTTTGGAAAGTCTGAACCTCCGCGGCAACTTGGAAGACCACGCCCAGCCGGAGGCGTTTTACGTCGATCCCAAAAAAGGTTTGGCGGGCCTCAAGAAAGTTTTCAAGCTGCCCGAGGTCCCCCGCGTGATCGAAGGCATGGACATCGCCCATCTGCAGGGCGGCGAAACCGTGGCGAGCCTGGTGCAATTCATCGATGGGCTGCCGTTCAAGCATGGCTATCGCCGGTATCAAATCCGCACCGTCGAAGGCGTGGACGATTTTGCTTCGATGCGGGAAGTCGTCAGCAGGCGGCTGCGCAGATTGGAGCACGACGGCCAGCCTTTCCCCGACGTGCTTTTGATCGACGGCGGCAAAGGCCAATTGAGCGCGGCTCTCGAAGCCATGCGGATCCTCGGCATCGAAAACCCGCCGTTTACGATTTCCCTCGCCAAGCGTGAGGAAGAGGTTTACGTGCCGGGCGAGGAAGAGCCGATCCGCCTCAGCCGGCATTCGTTCGGGCTCAGGCTTTTACAATATGTCCGCGACGAAGCCCACCGCTTCGCCCAGCACTACCATCATCTGCTCCGCCGCAAATCCACGCTCGGCGAATGAGAAACTGGTCCGGTGTCATCTTGCCTTTGGCGCGAGCCGGACCTTCGGCCCTTTTTCCGTCACTTGGAACGACTGAGATCGGAAAGCCAATTTGGCCGGGCAGTCAGGGCGGCTTTGCCTCGTATCGACCCCATCCACAAAGCCCAGCCTCCCGAGAAATCCTTGAAGGGAAGTTTAAGTAAGATGGGCAGTGCCCGCCCGACTGACTACAATATCTCTTTCTCGACGCACATCGTGCTGCCTTCAGCAAGGGTATGAGGATCGCATGAGCACAAAGCTCCACAGCATGACCGCCGCCGATCTGTTGCGTCTCTCCGGCGAGGGGCACCGTTACGAACTCATCCGAGGAGAACTGCGGCAGATGGCTCCAGCCGGCCCCAGGCATGGACGTCTCGCGATGCGGATCGCGGCCCACCTCTTTCAGCACGTGGAAACCCACAACCTCGGGGCGGTCTATGCCGCGGAGACGGGCTTCCAACTCACGCAGGACCCGGACACGGTGCGTGCCCCAGATGTGGCCTTTGTCTGTCAAGAGCGGTGCGAAGCGGTGGGAGAGACCGAAGGCTACTGGCCAGGTGCGCCCGATCTCGCAGTCGAAGTCATCTCACCCTCCGACCGCTATGCCGATGTGGAGGAAAAGGTGGCGGGGTGGCTTGACGCAGGAAGCCGGCTGGTCATTGTGGTCAATCCGCGTCAGCGGTCTGTGACAGTCTATCGCTTCCCCACGGACATTATCAGGCTGACCGAAGCGGACACGCTTGAGGGAGGCGACGTAATCCCGGGCTGGCAACTCCCGATTCGAGAAGTGTTCGTCTAACTTAACTGTGCCGTGGGCGGCGGGTGCCACTGGCAACTTGTTGCCAGTGCTTTTCATGGGCGTGGATTCGGGGCGCGGCGGGTGCCACTGGCAACTTGTTGCCAGTGCTTTTCATGGGCGTGGATTCGGGGCGGCGGGTGCCACTGGCAACTTGTTGCCAGTGCTTTTCATGGGCGTGGATTCGGGGCGCGTTTCATCCGCTTCGCACTGGCAGGCAAGCTGCCAGTGCCACCCCGCCGGCTTCCCGCCGTTTTTTTTGAAGCAGGAAAGCGGCAAAGGTCCGCGGGGAGTTGCAAGTGGCGTCGATCCGCGGAGGTCCGCAACGTCGCGGTCCGTGATGGGCGGGGATCGGGAGGGACGATGGCGATCGGCAGGATTTCCTATGCGTCCCGCCGGTGCGTCGCGGCTTCGATCAGCGTGCGGACCATGCAGCCGGTGGCGCCGCCTTCCTGGTGGGGCTTGCTGCTCGAAGCAAACGACGGGCCCGCGATGTCCAAGTGGACCCAGGGCACGTCCCCTACGAATTTTTCCAGGAACTTCCCGGCGGTGATCGCGCCGCCCCAGCGGCCGCCTACGTTTTTGCAGTCGGCCACGTCGCTCGCGAGCAGGTCGGCGTAATGATCGAACATGGGGAGTTGCCAGATGTCTTCGCCGGTCCGTTTCGCTGAGGCGAGCACGTCGTCGCACCAGGCCTGGTCGTTCGTGAAGGCGCCGGTCACCTGTTCGCCCAAGGCCACGACGCAGGCACCGGTCAGCGTCGCCAGATCGATCAGGCGGGCCGGCTTCTGGTCGGCGGCGTAGCTGAGCACATCGGCCAGAACCAATCGGCCCTCGGCGTCGGTGTTCTGGACTTCAATCGTCACGCCGTTTCGCGCGGTGAGCACATCGCCCAGCTTGTAGGACAAACCGCTGAGCATGTTTTCCACGAGGCCCATGTAGCCCACGACGTTAACGGGAATTTTCAACCGGGCCAGGCTGACGACCGCGCCGAGCACCGTCGCGGCTCCGGCCATGTCGCATTTCATCGTGAGCATGCTTTCGGTCGGCTTGAGCGACAAGCCGCCGCTGTCGAACGTCACGCCTTTTCCCGCGAGCGCCAGCGTGGGCGCATCGGCCCCGCCGCCTTGATACTTCAAGACCACCATCCGCGGCGCCCGGCGCTGCCCCGCGCGACAGCGAGCAGCGCCGCCATGCGTTCGGACTCCAGCCGGCTTTCGTCAAAGACTTCACATTCGAGCCCGAGTTCTTTCGCCAGTTCGCCGGCTCTAAGGGCGAAGCGTTCGGGATACATGTCCTCGGGGGACAGGTTGACGAGTTCGCGGGCGAGGTTGATGCCCTCGCCCACAACGCCGCCGCGGTCGACGGCGGTTTGATGGGACGCGGATTCCGAGCAGAGAAACTCGACGCGTTCCAACGGATGCCGTCCCGGCTCCTTTTGATAGATCCCCTGCCCCACGCATCCCACGGCAAACGCGGTCGCGGCGATTTCCAGGAGGCGCGGCTCGTCCCAATCGGAACCGGGCAGGCTCGGGATCGCGACCCCGACTGTCTGGCGGGGCTTTTCCGAGATCGCGCGGGCGGCGGTGCTGAAGATTTTGTTCAAAGCGGCCGGGCCGAGCTTGTCCGCCGGTCCCAGGCCGATGCACAACAGTCGGCGGGCGGCGATTTGCGGCACATCGAGGATCTTCGAGACTTCGCCCAGCTTGCCCGACAGATCGCCCCGTTCCCGCAGCCGGGTCAAAAGCCCTTCCAGCGTGTCGTCCAAAGCCTTCAGGTTTTCGGGCCAGGTTTCGGCTTCGGGAACCGCCGCCACGAGCCAATCCACGTCCGCCGACTTCCATTCCGATCCATTCAGCCGCATGTTCATCTTGGACTTTCCTCGGTTGAAGCGTTTTCGTACCTGTTCGTTTTCGCCCATTCCAACCAATGTCCGCCTCCAATTCAAGCGGAACGGGTTCGCGTCCTCGGAGCTCTTTCGTGCAGCCCGGAACGCCGGTCGGTCAACAAGCCGGCTCGCCGAACCGCGATTCACGGATTCCTTTTCACCGCCGGAGGGTTAACGCTCTCCGCTCGCCTGTTTCGAATCACAATTTCAGCTCCGCGAATTCCCGAATCCGCCCCGTGATGGCGGGTTCCACGGGCAAACGTTCCATGCTGCTCGCTCCGTAGAATCCCACGATGCCTTCGGTGTGATCGAGGATGTATTGGGCGTCGGCGGGTTCCGCGATGGGGCCGCCGTGGCAGAGGACGAGAATCTCCGGGTTGATCTTCTTGGCGGCATCGTGCATCGCTTGCACGCGATTCGCGGCTTCTTCCAATGTGATCGCGGTGCCGGCTCCGATTGTGCCTTTCGTCGTCAGACCCATGTGCGGGATCAAAATATCCGCCCCCGCCTCGGCCATCGCGGTGGCTTCGTCCGGGTTGAAAGCATAAGGCGTTGTCAGCAGATCCTGCCGGTGGGCTTCGCGGATCAGATCGACCTCGAGGCCGAAGCCCATCCCTGTTTCTTCAAGACCCGGCGAAAGGTGCCATCGATCAAACCCACCGTGGGGAAATTCTGCACCCCCGCAAACCCGGCGGCGCGGATGTCCTCTAAAAACCGGCTCATCACGCGAAAGGGATCGGTGCCGCACACGCCCGCCAACACCGGCGTCTTCGGCACCACGGGAATCACCTCGCGGGCCATGTCCATCACAATCGCGTTGGCATCGCCGTAGGGCATCATCCCCGCCAAGGAGCCCCGCCCCGCCATGCGAAACCGTCCGGAGTTGTAGATGACGATCAAATCAATCCCGCCCGCGGCTTCGAGCTTCGCGCTGATCCCCGTCCCCGCCCCGCCGCCGATAATCGGCCGCCCCGCCGCGACCTTCTCGCGAAGCTCCGCCAAAATCGCCTGCCGAGTGAATGTTGTCATAGATGTCTCCTGAATTGCCCGGTCAAATTGATTGATCCGCAATCACGACATTCTAGCGAATTTGTCCAACGGCGAGCGCGAACTTCGCGCATGCGGATTCCTCTGGAACAAATCGGTTCCCAGGTTTAACATGAATAAAACGCTCCGGAGTCTTTCATCAGGCCCGCCGAAGGGCGGATGTTTGCTTCTATAGTTACGACCGACTGCCGCGGGACGCTCATCTCGAGGGTTACCCCGGAGTGTCCCCCAACAACGTATTCGAGGTGCGATCGCCCCATGACCGTTGGAGCGAGATTCTCGAGAAGGTCGCCGAGTATCTAAACGCCGGCGTGGAACTGGTGTGCGTGCTCGAATCCCAAGCGGCCCACGTGTTCTATCCCCACCGGCCCGGGGTGATTCTGGAAGGCGAGGAAGAACTCACCTTGCCCGCCCCGCTGGACGAGTTCCACGAACCGGTCTCGGCCTTCTTTGCGACAGCATCACAAATCCTCGAAATTCCCAAAGGGTTGCAACAAATCAAACTTTCTTGATATAGAATGGAGTGTTCCCCGGCTTCAAGGCAACCTTTTTCAATGGGCCGACCGATGCTGACGCTTTCTGAACTTCGCACCACGGCTGCGCGGAAAATCGAACGGCGGCGATTCTTGCGGATCGGGGCGATGGGGGCTTTCGGCTTGACGCTGCCAAGCCTCTTGCGGGCGGAAGCGGCGGCCGGCGGGAAGGCTTCGCGGAAGGCGATTATCAACATCCATCTCGACGGCGGTCCGCCGCAGATGGACACGATCGATCTCAAGCCCGCCGCCCCCAAAGAAGTTCGCGGCGAGTTTCTGCCGATCGACACGAATCTGCCCGGATTTCAGATTTGCGAGTTGCTGCCCCGTTTGGCCGCGATCGCGGATCGGTTTGCGTTCATCCGTTCGCTGGTCGAGTCGGCGGGCCGGCATGATGCGTTTCAATGCCAATCGGGGTTTCACACGAAGGATTTGGAATCGCTGGGCGGCCGGCCGGCGCTGGGTTCAGTCATCGCCCGGTTAGAAGGCTCGCCCGAGGACATCGCCCCGCCGTTTGTGGATTTGATGCAAGGCCGGCCGCTGGTGCGAAACAGTGCCCGCCCCGGATTTTTGGGCCCGGCGTTTCAGCCGTTCCGTCCCGATCTGTCCCAGATGTTCGCGCGGGAATTGGAAGCCGGGATGAAAAACGAGCTCGCCCGCTTGGGTGAGAACCACAGCACGCCGCTGACTTTGAACGCCGACCTTCCCTTGGACCGCTTGCACGGCCGCACGCAGCTGTTGGACGGTTTGGACCGCTTGCGGCGGGAAGCGGATTCGACCGGAATGATGGAGGCGATGGACGAGTTCACCCAGCAGGCCGTCAGCATTTTGACCTCGGGCCGACTCGCCGAGGCCTTGGATTTGGAGCGGGAAGATCCCCGCATCCTGGCCCGCTATACCGCACCGGCTCAGGACAACGCCGAACGCTTTTACACGGCGGAAGGGCCGGAGTCGGTCAAGAAGTTTTTGCTGGCCCGGCGGCTGATCGAAGCCGGCGTTCGCGTGGTGAGCTTGTCGTTCAGTGATTTCGACACGCACTCCAAAAACTTCCCGCGCATGAAGCAGATGCTGCCTTTGGTCGATCAGGGACTTTCCGCGTTGGTGCTCGATTTGGAAGAACGCGGGATGCTCGATGATGTCGCGATTGTCGCCTGGGGGGAATTCGGCCGCACGCCGCGAATCAATTCCAGCGGCGGCCGCGACCACTGGCCCCGCGTGGGACCGGCCCTGTTAGCCGGCGGCGGTTTGCGAACAGGCCAGGTTTTAGGAGCGACGGACCGCACCGCCTCCCACGTCATCTCCCGGCCGATGACCTACAAAGATGTGTTCGCGACGCTTTATCGCAGCTTGGGAATCGATCCGCACCGCACGACCATCCAAGATCCCAGGGGCCGCCCGCAATATCTGCTCGACGCCGGCGAACCCATCCGCGAGTTGATTTGAGAATTTCCGTAATTGCAAAAATGCCGGAGCCGCGCACGAAGTAAGCGGTATTGCGATGTGTAAATCTAGAAAAACCGCTTACTTCGTGCGCGGCTCTTGGAACGACTGAATTTGGAACCCGTTCAAATCGCGGACTGGAATTGGTCATTCATCAGGCATTTACCCCCGCCGCGTCATCTCAAACAGTTGCGTCGCTTGCGGCCCCAAGAAACCTTCAAAGCGATGCGACCCGCCGGTTTCGGAATCGGCGACCTCTCCGCGTTCGGCGAGTTCGAAGTAGGCGTAGCTCCAGGGCATGGCGGTTTGATGGCCGCTGTCGATCACGGGCACGTCGATCTCCACGGCCGCGGTCGCGGACTGGCGGAGTTTGGATCCCGGTTCGCCTTCCACCTCGGCTTTCATGGGCACGCCGGCTGCTTTCAGGGCCGCGATGGTTTTGTCGATGTTGTTTAAGTCGTCCACGCCGTGCGAGTTGATCAGCGACGTAAAATGGTTCACGTTGTAACCGTGCACCAGCACCCACGCCGCGTATTGGCTTTCTTTGTTGACGGCTTCCACATCCGCCTTGTTCGGAACGGCCCAGGGCAGGACTTCAAACTCCTGAAGCGTCCGCTTGAGTAATGTCTCATCCGGCGGTTCATGGGCATCTTTGCCGCCCAACTTCGAGAGTTTCGCGAGCACATCCAAATCAATCGGATAGCGATGGGATTTGACGTGAGAGGTGATGCGAATTTGCGTCTCCGCCGAGAGTTCCCAGAGCCTGAGTTCCGAGATAAACAGCTTGGGGAAGTCGGCGTTTTGATGTTGGAAATGGATCGCGGAGAGATGCTTGTCGGGGAACTGATAACACCCCGCCGCCTGGTAGCCCAGGGCTTCAAAGATCCGTGAAAGCGAGGCGATTCCCGCCAAGGGTTCCTGCGTGGCGAACGTGCGGAATGCGATGTGATCGTTGACGAACGTCGCCCTGTGCTCGGCGATGACTTTTTCATAATCCCGCACGTAGGACACCCGCTCGCGATAGCGGTCCCAGAGCCGGTCGAAAAGGGCGGCCGCGAAGCGTTCGCGGGCGTCGCCGGCGGCGATGCGGCCGTGCGGGCCGGGAGACTGATCTTGCGGGTTTTGCAGGTTTTGTGACATAGTTCGCCTTCCTGGACTGAGAAACAAATCGAACGTCGGGAAACAACCCCTGTTCCCGCTTTCGTTTCCTCCCTATCATTATATCAGTTCCAGAAGGCGGGGAGACGGGTTCTTCTGGGAGATTCTTATGAGCACATCCTATTCCGATCTTGCGGCGCTCGCCGCGCCGAAAATCCTTACCGAATTGCCCGGCCCGAACGCCAAGCGGCTCATCGAAACCGACGAAGCAATATCACGTCCCCTTCCTACACTCGCGTGTATCCGCTGGCGGTCGCGCGCGGTGCGGGGGCGGTAATCGAAGATATGGACGGGAACGCGTTTCTCGATTTCACCGCGGGGATCGCCGTGTCCGCAACCGGGCATTGTCATCCCAAAATCGTCGAGGCGATCAAAACCCAAAGCGATCGCCTCTTGCATATGTCGGGCACCGATTTTTATTACGGTCCGCAGGGCGAACTCGCCAAACGGCTCGCGAAGTTGGCACCGGGCCGCTCGCCTAAGCGGGTGTTTTTCGGAAACTCCGGAGCCGAGGCCGTCGAAGCCGCAATCAAACTGGCCCGCTGGCATACGGGGCGGAAGAAGATCATCGCGTTCTACGGAGCCTTCCACGGCCGGACCTGCGGGGCCTTGTCACTGACGGCGAGCAAGGTCGCCCAGCAGCGGAAGTTCGGCCCGCTTTTGGCGGATGTTTTGCACGTCGAATATCCCAATCCCTACCGCGGGCCGACGGTCGAGGAATGTTTCCGGCAGATCAAGAAAAACCTCTTCGCGCGGATCGCGGGTCCCGATGAAATCGCGGCGATCGTGGTCGAGCCGATTCAAGGCGAAGGCGGCTATATCGTTCCCCACTCGGACTTTCTGCCGCGGCTCTACGAGTTGACGCATCAGCATGGGATTTTGTTGGTCGCGGACGAAGTGCAATCCGGCATGGGCCGCACCGGGAAAATGTTCGCCGCCGAACATTGGGGCGTGGAGCCGGATATTATCTGCCTTGCGAAAGGCATCGCGTCCGGGATGCCTTTGGGGGCGATCGTCGCCCGCAGCGAGGTCATGGATTGGACGCCCGGCGCCACGCCAGCACGTTCGGCGGGAACCCGGTGTGCTGCGCCGCGGCACTGGCGACGATCGATCTGCTCGAAGGTTCGCTGATGAAAAACGCCGCCGACGTGGGCGAGTTTTTGATGGGCGAACTCCGGCAACTCGCGGATCGGCATCCGCTCATCGGCGACGTGCGCGGACGGGGTTTGATGATCGGCATGGAACTCGTCCGGCACCGCGGCAAAAAGACGCTCGCCAAAGAAGAAAGCCACGAACTGATCCAGCGCGCGTTCCACAAGGGATTGTTGCTGCTTACCTGCGGCGAAAACACGATCCGCTTCTGTCCGCCGTTGGTCATCTCCCGCGACCAGGCCCAAACCGCGGTGCGGATTGTGGACGAGGTGCTCACTGCGATGAAATCGTAAGGCGATACTTTTGATGCGGACAGGCGCGGATCACAACACCTCCGTTTTCATCTCGAACCTGAAGGTGATTTTGCCGATCGTGGCGCTGCAGACGGCGGTTTACGTCACGTTAAACCAGGTGCATTGGCGAACGCCCCGGCCGCTGCCGTTGACCGCCCTCGATGAATGGCTGCCGTTCTGGCCGTGGACCGTCCTGCCTTACCTCGCATTTTTCCTCATCAGTCTGCCCGTTGCGCTCGCGATCCGCACCGATCGCGTGCTTCGGCAAGCGGTGGCGGCGTATTTCATCTGCCTCGCGATCACCGTGCCGATCTTTGTGTTCTGGCCGACCGCTTGCCCGCGTCCGGAACTCTCCGGGACGGACGGCTCTTGGGATCTCGCGGCTTACCGCTGGCTCGCCGCGGTCGATACGCCCGCGTGCAGTTTTCCCTCGATGCATATCATGCTTCCCGCGATTGTATGCTGGGCCGCCTGGGCCGAGAAAAAAGCCTGGGCCAAAGGCTACGCGGCGGCGGTGCTCGTGCTGTCTCTCACCATTCTGACCACCAAGCAGCATTACACCTGGGATTGGTTCGGCGGTTTGGCGATCGCCGTCTTCGCCCTGTGGTTATCCGGCCGCTGGCTTGGGCAGCAGACGGCTGGGACTGGCGAGTCCCCGGCTCTTTGACGACAATAAAATTTCAGTACTTCCAAAAAAGCTCAGGAAATTGGTTTGGTTTTCAAGAGCCGCGCACGAAGTAAGCGGTTTTCAGGGACTCAGACTGCGCAAGACCACTTACTTCGTGCGCGGCTCAGGCATTTTTGGAAGTACTGAATTTGTCAACTGATCTGTGTAAAAGCCAAATGGTACGGGTATGCGCGCTGAAATCGACCACAATCGCCTTGGGGATCGTGCTGAGCTTCCTCTCCCGCGCTTCGGCGGAGGAAGCGGCATTGGAATCCCTCAAACAGGATTTTGAAACCTCCGTCCGGCCGTTTTTGAAAAGCTTTTGCCTCGACTGTCACGGCGAAGCCTTAAAGGAGGCCAAGTTCGATTTGAGCCGGTTCAACGAGCTTGGAATCGGTCCGGGCGGATCTGGGGCATTGGGAATTGGTCTTGGGCCGATTGAAAGCCGGGGAGATGCCGCCCAAAGATGCCGCCGAGTTTCCGACGCCAAAACAGCGGGCGAAGGTGGTCAAGTGGATCGAAAATCTGCGAACCTTCGAGGCGAAACGAAATGCCGGCGACCCGGGCGTGGTGCTGCCCCGGCGGTTGAGCAATGCCGAGTTCGATTACACGATCCGCGACTTGACCGGCGTGGACATCCGCCCGACCCGCGAGTTCCCCGTGGACCCGGCGAACCCGGCGGGCTTTACAAACTCCGGCGAATCCCTGTCGATGTCGCCGGCCCTCTTCAACAAATATCTCGCGGCCGCGAAGCAGGTGGCGGATCATTTGGTCCTGATGCCCGACGGCTTCGCGTTCGCCCCGCATCCCGCGATGATCTATTCCGACCGGGACAAGTTCGCCGTCCGGCGGATCATCGATTTCTACAACAAACAAAAGACCGACGACCATGAGTTCTTGCTCGCGGCGTGGTTGTACAAGCATCGCCAACCGCTCCATCGGAAAGAACAGACCCTGTCCCAAATGGCGGCGGCGCGCGGAATCAGTCCCAAGTATCTCCAGACGTTTTGGGACCTGCTGCACGACGGCAAAAACCCTTTTGGCCCCATCGCCGAACTCCGCAAAAAATGGCAGGCTTTGCCCGTGCCCGCGGATGAGTCGGCGGCACTCCCGGTGCAGGAAGTTAGCGCCATCAAGAATTGGATCGAACAGGAACGGGCGGAACGGCAATTCACGTTTCCGCTGGTGATGATCCCGCAACTCAACCCGTCCACGCAACCGGGCATCCTCTGGAAGAATCGGCTCATCGCGGAACATCGCCGCCAGGGCAAGCTGTCCGCCGAGGAAGAACAGGATCAAGACCTCAAGGCGGCGATCGAACGGTTCTGCGATGTTTTTCCCGATCGGTTCTTGCTGAGCGAACGCGGCCGGATGAACCTGCCGTTCGAAGAGCAGAACAAGGGCCGGTATTTGAGTGCGGGCTTTCACTTGCAGGTGGGCTATTACCGCGATGATGCCCCGCTTTGCGATTTGCTCTTGTCCGAAGCCGAGAAGGCGAAGTTGGATCAGCTTTGGCGGGAGTTGGATTTCGTCACCGCGGCTCCGGTCCGGCAGTTTCGGGATTACATTTATTTCGAGCGAGCCGAGGGCCGGGAGATCATCACCGAGGCCGAGTTCGATTTTGCCCGCGGCGAGGACCGCACGGTCACTTCGCCGGACACCATGAAGAAATTCGCCCGGCTGTATCTGGCCGCCGTCAAAAAGCGAGGCATCGAAAAGGAAGCCCTTGCGGAAATCGAAAAGTATTTCGCGGCGCTTTCCAAAAAAATCCAAGCCCACGAGCAGGCGCGCATCAAAGCCGAGCCAGTGCATCTCGAAGCGATTCTGGAATTTGCGGGCAAAGCCTGGCGGCGACCGCTGACCGCGGAAGAAGGCCGGGACCTTTTGAAGTTTTACCGCACGCTCCGCGAAGACAGCGATCTGGATCACGAGGAAGCGGTTCGCGATGTCGTGGTCAGCGTTTTGATGTCGCCGTTTTTTTGTTACCGGGTGGATTTTGCGGAACCGGCGGACGGCGACAACCGCCTGACGAGTGATGCGCTTGCGAGCCGGCTGAGTTATTTCCTCTGGTCCAGCATGCCGGACGCAGAGTTGTTGAACCTCGCGCGCACGGATGAGTTGCGAAAGCCCGAGGTCCTCAAAAAGCAAGTTCGGAGGATGCTCAAGGATGACCGCGCCCGCGCGCTCGCGGTGGAGTTTGCCGGGAACTGGCTGGACTTTCGGCAGTTTCAACATCACGTCGGCGTGGACCGCACGAAGTTTCCGCAGTTCACCGATGCGCTTCGCGAGTCGATGTTTCAGGAGCCGGTGCATTTTCTCTTCGATTGGATCCGGCGGGACGGCGGGGTCCGCGATCTGTTGGAAGCCCGGCATACGTTTGTGGATGAGCACCTCGCGGAACATTATGGGATTCCGTATTCGAAGGACGCCGCCGATGCCGAGGGTTGGCTGCGCGTGGGCAATGCCCGCGAGTATGGCCGCGGCGGTTTGCTGCCGATGGCGGTGTTTCTGACAAAGACCTCGCCGGGACTTAGAACCAGCCCGGTCAAGCGGGGGTATTGGGTGGTGAAACAATTGCTCGGCGAACGGATTCCCGCCCCGCCCGCGAATGTGCCGGACCTTCCCGAAGATGAAGCCGACCTGGGCGATTTGACGCTGCGGGAAGTCTTGGCGAAACATCGGGAAAATCCCAGCTGCGCCGTCTGCCACGCGAAGTTCGATTTCGCGGGATTGGTATTCGAGGGCTACGGCCCCATTGGAGATCGGCGCGAGAAAGACTTGGGCGGAAAGCCGATCGATGCGGGCACGACCTTCCCCAACGGCGCCGAAGGCCAAGGGCTCGCCGGTCTGGAAAACTATCTCTTGAAACATCGCGGAGAGCCGTTTCAAGAGAACCTGTGCCGGAAGCTTTTGGCCTACGGTCTAGGGCGGAGCTTGTTGTTGTCGGATGAGTTGCTCATTGATGAAATGCAACAAGCCCTCGCGAAAGAAGACCGCTTCAGCCGTCTGGTGGAAGTGATCGTCAGCAGTCCGCAGTTCCTCAAGAAGCGCCCGGAGAAACGGCGGAACGATTGAGAACCAGCCGGGAACGCACCGGGCCGTTTTTCGGGAAATCTCCTTTCCTTTCTGCGGGACCGGGTGTATTCTGGCTATTGCGGGCATTTTGGTTGCGGGGTCTTTTCTCACCTTTCTTGATGATAGAGTCACTTCATGCGCCGCCCGCGGGGTTTTACTTTGATCGAATTGCTCGTGGTGATCGCGATCATTGCGATTTTGATCGCGCTGCTTCTCCCCGCCGTGCAGCAAGCCCGCGAATCCGCCCGGCGTTCGGCGTGCCGGAACAATCTCAAGCAGCTCGCCTTGGGGCTCCACAACTATCATTCGGCGCACGGTGTGTTTCCGCCCGGCTGGGTGAACGACGTCGTCAACTGCACCGCGAGTTACAAAGTCCCGTCCGCCTGGTCCACGCTGATTCTGCCCCAACTGGATCAAAAGCCGGTGTTCGACCAACTCAACAGTTTGACGAACGGTTTTCAAACGGGCTGGTACGGCATTTCCGCCGCCGAGCAGGTCGGCCAAACGCCGCTCGAGGTGTTTCTGTGTCCCACGGATACAATGGGGCCGATCAATTCCAAGCGCTATTCGACCACGGCGATTGGCGGCGGACCGCCGGTGTTGATGGCGACGAGCAACTACGTGGCGATCGCCGGGGACAATTATCCGAACTACTGCCAGGCCACCAAGCCGCCGGGCATGTTCTACGCGAACACGAGCACCCGCATCAAAGATGTGACCGATGGCGCCACGCATACGATCATGCTCGCCGAGCGGAGCACGAACGACCCCTTTTTGGGTTCGGTGTGGATCGGTCCCCGCGAGCCGTTTAACAACGCCACCACGACCGCCGTCGTCCAGAACACGCCCGCTTTGCGGATCAACGGAACTGATGGTTTCGCGTTGGCGAGCCAGCACATCGGCGGGGCGATGTTCGCGCTCGCGGACGGTTCGGTGCGGTTCATTTCCGAGAACATCAACGGCCCGATCTATGCCGCCTTGGGAACCAAACGCGGCGGCGAAGTCGTCGGCGAATTCTGATGACATTCTCGGCAGCCGAAATCCCGGCTTAGGATCGCCCGATACACAATGGTCGCATCTATTAGCCGCAGGGCGCTAGCCCCGGTTCACGGCGAGAACCGGACATTAGCGTGTTCCGGCTGATAATTGGCCAGTTTTCCTTATCTCCGTTCCAAGCGACCGAAACTCTCGACCGGAGTTCGCCCGGCGTCTAAGATAACAGGATGCCAGCCATCGATGTTCGCCACCTTCGCAAAATCTACCGGGTGTACCGCAAGCGGGAGGGATTGTTCGCCTCGCTGCGCGGGCTGTTTCATCGCGACTACAAAGAAGTCGCGGCGGTGGATGATGTGAGTTTTCAGATCGAAGAAGGCGAAATGGTCGCCTTCTTGGGGCCGAACGGTGCCGGCAAGACGACGACGCTCAAACTGCTCTCGGGTTTGATTTATCCCACCGGCGGGGAAGCGACGGTCTTGGGGCATATCCCCTGGAAGCGAGAAAACGCTTACCGCAGGCGGTTTTCGCTGGTGATGGGCCAAAAAAACCAGCTCTGGTGGGACCTGCCGGCCCAGGAGTCGTTCCGGCTGCACCAGGAAATTTACCGCATCGAACC
This sequence comes from uncultured Planctomycetaceae bacterium, assembly GCA_963815195.1. Lineage (GTDB taxonomy): Bacteria > Planctomycetota > Planctomycetia > Planctomycetales > Planctomycetaceae > CAWAVN01. The sequence continues at coordinate 103,307 of CAWFGE010000017.1, read as the reverse complement.
GGCCCGGTTCCTCAGGCGTTTGGACGAGTTGGTGAGCCTGTTGGAAGTGCGGGATCTCGTCGCCCAGCCGGTGCGGGAATTGTCGCTCGGCGAGCGGATGCGGATGGAACTCATCGCCGCGCTCCTCCACAGCCCGGACATATTGCTTTTGGACGAGCCCACGATCGGTTTGGATGTCGTGTCGCAGCGGCGGGTGCAGGAATTTTTGAAGTTTTACCAGGCCGAGCAGCGGATCACCGTCGTGTTAACGAGCCATTATATGAAGGATGTCGAAGCCCTTTGCCAGCGGGCGATCATCATCAACCAGGGCGAAATCAAGCACGACGGCCCGCTGGCGGAGATTATCGACCGTTTTAGCCATCATAAAATCATGGAAATCCAATTTGCCGGCACTTCGAAAGTGCCGAATTTGGAGCGCTACGGCACCGTGATCGCCAGTTTGCCGCCGCGGGTCAAACTGGAAGTCCCGCGAAAGAAGATTCCCGAAATCCTCGCCGACCTGTTAGCCCGTTACACGATCGAAGACGTAGGCGTGCAGGAACGCCCGCTGGAAGAAGTCATCGCGGAAGTGTTTACGAACAGCAATCCGCCCTCTGAAAAAGCACAAAAAGAAGAAGTCGCCGCGACGATCGAATAGCCGCGAATTTAGTGGTGAGAAGGATTCTATCTACACATAACCCCACTTCTCGGCTACGGAGAAGCAACTTCAAAAAGTGCAAGCGAGGGTTAAGCTTATGAATACTTTCGCTTGCGCTTCGGGCTAATATAATTGCCGAGACACTACGAAATCGACATCGAGCGTCGTGCCCCTGAGTTTTGGAAAGGAATGCCTTCGAACTCAGAATGGCCAGTGAAGTTCGCGGGCCAACAGGGTGGCGGAGAGTTCGCCGATGAACGTGAGGATCACCCCCACAAACAGCACCCCCGTGGCAGATTGCGTGTTTTTATAGTGGAGGATCCGCGAGACCATCCCGACCAAAACCAGGGGCCCCAAGATCCCGGCGAGCCAGCGGAGGCTCAGCCAGAGGATGTGCGTCCCGCCGTGAAGCACCGCATAACCGCCTGCGAGGGCGATGATGGAAACGGCCAGCCGCAGTCCCAGGCCGATCCCGAACAAGCGGTTGAGCGAAGACAGCGGCTCTATGGACATCGTCGGGGCCGTGAGATACCAATGCCCCAAGAGCATGCCCGTCATCGCTCCTCCCAGCGTGGCCGCGGTGGCGATTTCCGCGGCCGGGAACAGCCAGCCCCGGCCGCCGTTCCAGTCGCTCGCGGTCGAGCCGATCAGCAACACGCCCGAAACCACGAGGATCAGAAACACGAAAACGGTCCCGATGCCCCGCCATCCCAGCGTCCAGAAGGCCGATCCCAAAAACGCCGACGCCGCCAGGCCGATGCACAGCGGTGTTCCCCAGGAGGGATCGAGCCGCGGGGAAGTTTCAAGGACCGGACTCAACTCGCCGAAGGTCAAAGCGGCGAGAACACCGAGGCCCATCACGATCAGCATCTGAATGCGAAAGAAGCCCGCCGACACCTCCCGGCGGGGCATCAGGCTCCACATCAGACTCATTCCGAACATCAACCGCAGAGCAAACTGGGCGATCATAAGAGCCCCGCTTCCCTACGATTTTCCATAAATCAACGCCATCGCCTCCGCCCGGCTGGATTGGTTCGTCTTAAACAGCCCCCGCACCGCGCTGGTGACGGTCAGGCTGCCGGGCTTGCGAATCCCGCGGATCGTCATGCAGGTGTGCGTGGCTTCCAGGACCACGATCACGCCTTTGGGGTCCAGTTCCTCGTGGACCAAATCGGCGATTTGGTGCGTCATGCGTTCCTGGACTTGCGGCCGGCGGGAAATTTCCTCCACGACGCGGGCGAGCTTGCTGAGACCCGTCACCCGGCCCCGCGGCAAATACCCGACGTGGGCCACACCCGTAAAGGGCAGCAAATGATGCTCGCAGGTGCTGTTGAAGGAAATATCCCGCACGAGCACCAGCTCGTCGTAGTTCTCCTCGAAAACCTTTTGCAAATGCCGGCCCGGGTTGGTGTGCAGTCCCGAAAAGAGCTCCGCATACATCCGCGCCACGCGGGCGGGCGTCTCCGCCAGGCTCGATCGGTCCGGATCCTCGCCGATGGCAAACAGAATCTCGCGCACCGCCCGTTCGATTCGAGGCAAATCCACCCCGCCGGCCGGCGTTTCGGCCGGAGCACTGGGCACCTCGTCTGCACAGGTGTCGCCCGAGAGCGGGTTTTTCAAGCGAGAAGTCTTGTCGGTCATGGTTTTTTTTGGTTGACAGAGACACGGGGCGGGTCCACAGAAGGTGCATTGGGATTCTAGGTCTGGTCCGGTGCGGAATCAACCAATGCGGGGCGACGTCGCCGGCCGCACGCGTCCTCGAACGCCTTTGGGCGGAGCCGTCGTTTCGCTGGTCAACTCAGCCACAGCAAATCGCCGGTTTCCGTGGTCGTGTAGCCCGGGAGCGGACTGAGGAGACCGCGATAACGAGGGGAGCGGACGACTTGGAGCAAAGCCCCGACTCGCGGATCATCGAGGAGCGCATTCGGCACGCAAAGGTCGTAGGCTTCTTCCTGGACTGGCAGGAACACGAGGCCGGCTTCCGAACTCGTAAGTTCCACGCAGACGCCGGCGTCGGCCCAGCCGGAATGCACGGCTTCGGCGACGCCGCGATGATTGCGGGCCGTTCTCCGCGGCGGGCGGCGGTTCCCGAGCAATCGGTCCAGACATTGCCGGGCCCCGGAACCCGGTTCGCGGCCGACCCAGCGGAGCTTTGACTTGAGTGCCCCTCGCACCGAGCGAACCCGCGCACTCGGAGCGGCCGCGATGCCTTCCCGCCAGCGGGCAATCCGCAGGAGAGAGTATTCGGTCCCCAACGTCTCCCGCACGATTTGGGCGTTTCGGTCCGGCTCATCTTCGGTCGAGAAATGCAGCCCCGCGAGATGCACCTTTCCCTCGGACAAAAGTTCGAGCGCCTGCCGGCTGGAGCGGTGCAAAATCAACATTCGCTGGGCGGTGGCGTGGCTGTACTCGCTTGCCAAAAGTCCCGCCGCCGGATCGCAGCAGGCGACCACCAGCGTTTGCCGGGCCGCGGACGTTGATCGGGGCGCACTGGATCGATTCTCATCCGGGAGGAGCGTGAGCATGGGTGACGATTCCGCCGGGTACAGCCAATGCCGGCCCCCGACTTCCGCCTGCCAGAATGGGGGATGATTTGAAGGCGGCTCCCAGGCCCATTGGGCGATTGGCTCCGACCGCTCCGAGCCGCCGAAGAGCGCCTCCACGCTGGTCCCCAAGGCCTGGGCGAGCGCGAGCGCGGCCGAGACCGACGGCACGAGCCGTTCGCCTTCGATGGCCGTCACCGCGGTCCGCGAGATGCCCGCGCGCTCGGCGAGTTCGGCTTGCGTCAGGCCGGCGAGATTGCGGAATTCCCGCACACGGTTGATCGGGGAAGAGGGGCGTGTCATAATCCTGTCATTCTATGTCAGAATCATGGCGATGGAAATGGAAAGGTTCAAAAATGCCGCGGTTCGCCGGTCGAAAACCAAAAGGCTTTACGCTGATTGAATTGCTGGTGGTGATTGCGGTCATCTCGATTCTGGTGGCATTGCTTCTCCCGGCGGTGCAGCAGGCCCGCGAAGCCGCCCGCCGGGCCGAGTGCAAAAACCATCTCAAGCAGATCGGGATTGCCCTCAACAACTACCATGACAGCCACCGCACGTTTCCGCCGGGTCGATTGCTGAATCCCGTCGCGGGACAGGGGCGTTGTTTTTCGGCGTATGCCCATCTCTTGCCTTACCTCGACCGCAAGAACGTTTACGACGAGATTCATTGGAACGAAAACCCGGACAGCTATACCAACGACAATGCCGTGGTCCTGTCACAGCCGATCCCGCTGTTACTGTGCCCCAGCGACATGTACGTCATTATGCAAGCCGGGGCCGCGGTGCACAATTATCCGTTGAACACCGGGACGACTTATCCCGTCTCGCCTCGAAACCTGGGCGGCCAGCCGGTCACCGGGATCTTTTTTGAGAACTCGTCCGTGCGGTTCGCGGACATCACGGACGGATCGAGCCAGACGGTGTGCATCAGCGAGACCGTCAAATCCGATCCCACCGGCCCCACCCTCTGGGACGGCGCGAGTCCGGTGACAGGGTTTGTCCTCACCAACGGCAACGACAACGCCACCAACGGCCCGGAACTCACCAACTACGCCAGCCAATGCCACGCTTCGGGGCTTAAGATTCAACAGACCCGCGGCAGCAAATGGTTCTACGGGGCCCCCGGGCATTCGATGTACAACCACATCCGCCCGCCCAACGACCCCGACATCGATTGCCGGGGCGGGCTGCCCCACAGCACGCGGACCGATCAAGGGTGGATCCGCCTGTCGCATAACATCGCCGCCCGCAGCCGGCACGCGGGCGGCGTGCACTCCCTGTTCTGCGACGGCCACGTGCAGTTCATCGGCGACAGCATCAACCGCCAAATCTGGCAAGGCCTCGGCAGTCGGGCCGGCGGCGAAGTCCTCGGCGAGTTTTGACCCGCGGCCCTTCTCATCGGGTCACATCGGCAGGGAGATTTCTCTTGGCGAGGGGCGGGGTTTCGGGGTAAACTCGTATGAGAAGCCTGTGCATAACCGCCCGGGTTTGATTTGTCTTCCGAAATTGGTTCGACGAGGTGCTGCTCGTGGTGGGTTCCGAGCGTCCATTTCGCATGTTGATTGCCGACGACGACTCCCGCTTCCGGGAGGCGTTGCGCACGATTTTTGAGCCTCACTTTCAAACGTTGGAAGCCGAGAGCGGCGAAGAGGCCATCGAAATCGCCGAGGCCGAGTCCCTGGACATCGCCCTGTTGGACATGCACATGCAGGTGATGACGGGCCTGGAAACCTTGCAGGTCTTAAAATCCACGCACATCCTGTTGCCTTGCATTTTGATCACGGCCGACGCCTCGGACGATCTGCGCCGGCAGGCGACCAAGGCGGACGCCTATTCCGTGCTCGCCAAGCCGATCAAAAAAAACGAGCTCGTGCTCACGGTGTCGGCGGCGTTGGCATTGCCTCCCGATCGGGATGTTTCGTGGCGATCTAATTGAGTGGAACGTGCTCGGTGCCGGATTTCATTCCGCACGGACACGCTCCCACGGCAAGCGCCAGCCAGCCGACGATAAACGCCACCCCGCCGAACGGCGCCACCAGCCCCCAGGTGATTCCCTGCCAAGAAGGGCCGGCGAGCGCGATCACATAAAGCGCCCCGCAAAACAGCACGATCCCCGCCAGGAAACACCACGCCGCGATCTCGAGCGACCACTTGCGGCGGGTCTGGGCCAAAATTCCCACGGCAATCAGTCCCAAGGCGTGGTACATCTGATAGGTCGTGCCCGTTTTGAAGTCCGTCAGATACTTCTGGGCCGCGGGAATTTCCCGCCCTGCCACCTCGCGGGTCTGGCCTGCGTATTTCTCGACGAGATACTTATCCAATCCATGCGCGGCATACGCCCCCAAAATCACTCCAAACGCAGCCAGGACCGCGCCAATCATCGACCAACTATTTGAGCAGCACATGAGCATCCTCTCGCCGAGAGATCTCGAACCGGTTGACAAACAATTCCTATATTCCCGTGCAAAACGATTCCTACCTGAATTGTCGCTCGTGACGGTTTGTTTTGAAAGGTCCTCGCTGCGACACCCGGGCCGATTTTTCCCTTTATCACTTTATAGGCTTTGTGGCCTTGAAAAGTGTTTGATATACTGGCGTCAGCGGGCTGATTTCGACGATTTTGAAGAATCCATGCGCAGAAAAGCACTTCCGGCGCATCCAATTATTGGGAGAGCTTGCACCCTTTCGGCCGGTTCTAACGAAATCCTTTCCCGCGAGCGATGACGATGGAAAACACGTTAAGCCCTCTATCTTCCCCAGCTTTACTCGATGATCCGCAGGTCGATAGCGAAACGCCCGATTCCCACCTGCTGGGAAAGTTTGTGGCCGAGCAGGACGAGGCGGCGTTCGCGGCTTTGGTCAAGCGGCACGGGGGTTTGGTCCGCGGGGTGTGCCGGCGGATTCTGCTCGATCCCGCGGCCGCGGATGATGCCTTCCAACAAACGTTCCTGTCCCTGGCGCAGCATGCCACGGTGTTAATGCGAACAGTCGCGCCCACGGCATCCTTGGGAAGCTGGCTGTACCGGGTCGCGGTGAATGCTTCGCTCCAATTGAAGCGGAAAGCCCGTTCGCGCCGCCGGCGGGAAACGACGTTTGCGGAGCATCGCCCGTCCGCCGAGGCCCCCGCGGAGCCCTGGAACGATGTGCTGCCGGCCCTCGATGAAGAAATTTCCGCACTGCCGGGGCAATACCGCCTGGCCGTGGTGAAATGCCATCTGGAAGGCAAGACCCAGCACGATGCCGCGAAGGAATTGGGCATCACCTATGCGACGCTCCGCCGGCGGTTGAAAGAAGCGCGGGGCATGCTCCGCCAGCGGTTGTCGAAGCGAGGTTTTGTCCAAAGCGGGTTCGTGTTGCTGCCGGTCTTGGCTGAACTCGGTTCGCCGAGTGCCGTTTCCGCTCAGACCGCGCACGCTGTCGCCCAAACGGTCATAAGCGGCGGGTCGGTTCCGACGGCCGCCGGTGCCGCGGGGTCGTTGTCTCTCACCGGGAAACTCCTGGTTGCCAATGCGATGGTCAAGTCCCTGGTCGCGGCTGGCTTGATGGCAGGGGCTCTGGGCGGATGGTGGCTGGTCCAGAATCCGCAAACGCCCGAAACCGGTTCGCAAACTTCCAACGTCGAAGCGAGTCGGAATTCCACGGAAACCGCCGCGGCCGAAGCCCCCACAAAACCCGCCGACCCCAAAGACGAGTCCCGAACACAGAATGAGTTCCTGGAAGCGCACTTGGCGTATGTGTATCGACACGGCCACCCCGTTTCACCGGAGTTGGAAAACGCGGTCGCGGCCTTGGACGATACCGATGCCAAGGCTGGCGAATCGCCACGGGCGGATTTGATCAATCTGCCGCCCTTGGATTCCCGCGAAATGCTGCGGGACGTGGAACTCTCGGCTCCGCTGCCGAAGAATTCCGATCTGTTGACGCAGTCGGATTCCGCGACGTTTGGCGAAGACTTCACCAAGCTGGATTTGCTCGATCCCAACTCGGTTCTGATCGCTCCCACCACCAAGCCCAAGCGCGAGCCCTTGACCGTGGAGCAGGTCATGGAACTTCTGAACAAAGAGCAGGATCGCCGCGCCCAACCGGGCTTCGGTCAGACCACGCCGACCGCGGCCTCCAACGTCTTCGGGCATCCCGCCCAAACGCTCAAAGTCGTCCCCCTGCAATAAAGCAGGCCTGCTGTGGCGACTCGCGGAGCCCCGCGAGGTATTGGAAACGCGGCCTCCCCGTGTATCATGGGATTGGGTTCCACGGATTAACACGAAAAGGCGAGCGGCCGGTGTCGGCCGGCTGATCCCGATCCACCGGCGAATCCTTTCCGATTCAAATCGATCCTGGAGTTGATGCGCCACCGGCCACCGGTGGGTTCGCTCGCCCGGATCAAGGGGGCAATTGCATTGAACATCGCTGGCTCGCTTCCGCCGTCTGCTCGCCGGGTTTCGCGGCGTTGGTGGGCGGGGTGTGCCGGAATTTGGGCGCTGGCCCTGTTGGTGCGGCTGGGGCATTTGTGGCTGTTACAGGATGACCCCTTGGGGCATGTGCTGATGGGCGACGCCCGCCGGTATCACGAATGGGGGACCGAGATCGCAGCCGGGGATTGGCTCGGGAGCGAAACCTTCTACCAGGCCCCTCTGTATCCCTACTTCATCGGCGGCTTATATTGGATCTTCGGCGTCGGGCAGATGACCGTGCGGATCGCCCAAGCGGTGTTGGGCGCCACGGGCTGCCTGCTCTTGGCGCTCGCGGGCCGGCGGCTGTTTTCGCCGAGGACCGGTTGGCTCGCGGGGCTGCTGCTGGCGGTGTTTGCCCCCGCCGTTTTTTACGACGGCATCCTTCAGAAAACCTCGCTGGGTTCATTCCTGACCTGCGGGTTGCTCGCGGCGACCGCCTCCGCCGTTTACCGTCCGCGCAGGCTTTGGCGATGGAGTCTTTGGGGCGTCGTTCTGGGGGCCTTGATGCTCATTCGGGAAAACGCCCTCGTCCTCGCGGGGCTGTTGCCGATCTGGCTGGCCTTTGGTTGGCGGAAGCATTCGTTGGCGTCCCGCTGCGGCTGGCTGGGCGCGGTCGCGGTGGGGCTTGCGGTGGTGTTGTTCCCGGTGGCCTTGAGAAATCGGCTCGTCGGGGGCGAATGGCTGCTGACGACTTCGCAGTTCGGGCCGAATTTCTACATCGGCAATTCGGCGTACGCGAACGGCCGCTACATTCCGCTTCGCCAGGACCGGGGCGGGCCGGAGTACGAGCGGATCGATGCGACCGAACTCGCCGAGCGCGACGTGGGCCGCGAACTCTCGCCGCGGGAAGTCTCCGCCTATTGGACGGAAGCGGCCCTTTCCGACATGCGGGCCGACTGGCCGGGCTGGCTGGAATTGATGGGCCGCAAGTGGTTTTTGATCGGGAATAGCGCGGAGATCATCGACACGGAAGACATCTATTCCCACGCGGACGCCTCGTGGATTTTGCGAAGTTTGCTCGCAGTTTGGCACTTCGGGGTGCTGGCTCCGCTTGCGGCGCTGGGCCTCGTTTTGGCGTGGACAAGTTGGCGGCGGCAGGGGGTGGTGCTGCTGTTTATCGCGATTTATGCAGCGAGTGTGAGTTTGTTTTACGTCTTCGGGCGGTATCGCTTTCCCTTGGTCCCGGCGCTCATGTTGTTCGCGGCGGCGGGACTGGTTCGGCTGCCGAGCCGGTTTCGGCGTCCGTTTGGGCGGCTGGCATGGGGCGGCTTGGTTCTCGCACTCGTGGCGGTCTTAGCGAACTGGCCTGGCGAGCCGCACGATCCCATGCGGTCCAACACACATTATATGCTCGCCGTCAACATGGAGCGGGACGGCTATCCGATCGAGCGGATCGTCCGGGAACTGGATTTGGCGGAGCATTACGATCCCGAGTACGCCGCGGTCCTGCGGGTCCGGGCCAATTTGGAATGGTCGCGCGGGCAAACCGCGGCGGCATTGAAATACTACCGGCGGTGCCTCGACCTCGACGGCGACTTTTTATTGGCCCGCTACGATTACGGATTGGCGCTCATGCGGCTCGGCCAGCCTGCGGAGGCTCTCGAACATTTGGAGTTCCTCAATCAGTGGGAACCGGATTTCGGCGAGGGGGCCGTGCAATATCTGTTGGGGCTGGCGTATTTGAACCTTCGGCAGCCGGCGCGGGCGGAGGTGCATTTCGAAGCTGCGCGGGAGATGGGCCAGGAGGGCGGCGTGCTCGAACAAAACCTGGCCCGTTCGCTGATCTCCCAGCGCCGGTACCAAGAGGCGGCTCGAGCCCTCACGCGGGCCGCGAAATTGGAGCCCCGCAACTGGCGGATCGAATCCCTGCTCGGCGACTGCCATCAAAATCTCGGCCAAACGGGAGCCGCGTTGACCCATTGGGAAAAGGCCCTCGACTTGTTGCCAACGAGTTCACGCGAATACCATCGGCTCCGGCACAAGGTCCGCATCGAGACCTGGCGGAACCAATCGCCGCTCCGCCCCAAACGCGGGGTTTCGGCATCCCGGTCTCGGCCGTGATTCCGCAATCGCCGGCGCGAACGTTCCGGCGCACGGCGGGCCTGAACAGTATTTTCGCCGCGATTTAAGAATTGATGATAAATGATGTTAGGTCGAAAACCGTCCATCAACGGAATCTGAAATGACCGTGCATTTGTGCTTGACAAGCCCCGAAATGTTTAATAATGAGGGTGAAATCGATGTCGGCATTGGCAGTCATTCCCAATACTTCAATATGTTAGAGGTGTACACAGATGGTCACTCTCAGCAACCAGGATAAGGAGACCAGAGCGCCTGTGATCGATCTGGCCCGCCGGAGTTCGTCCTCCGGCTTTCCCCACGCATGGACCGGCTTCGAGAGCGTCGCTGTCGATGATGATGAAGACTTCGATGATTTCCTGACGGACGACGATGACGACGATCGAGACGATCTCGACGACGATCTCGACGATGATCTTGAGGACGAGGAATTCGACGATGAAGAATTCGAAGACGAAGACTTTGAGGACGATGACGACTTCGACGACGATTTCGAGGACGATGACGACTTCGACGACGATTTCGACGAGGATGAGGATGAAGAAGACGAGGACGACGACTTGGACGACCTCGACGATGAGGAATTTTGAAACCATCAGCCGGAACGCGCTCGCGTCCGGTTGCCCTCTGAACCGGGGCGAGCACCCTGCGGCTAATGAAATGAATACAAGAAATCATCAGCGTGCCGACGCCGCCTTCGATTTGAGCGACTGAAACTCCTGCGGCTAATGAAATGAATACAAGAAATCATCAGCCGGAACGCGTTTGCGTCCGGTTATCCCGATTTGGCTAGCGTCCGGTTGTCCCGATGGTGGAACGATCTCGCCGGTCGCGGCGGAAACGCCGGGCGAAACAACCTCTGTTAAGCAGCCATCAACGCTGTTGGCTCTGGGGCCGGCACGTCGTTCTGGAAACCATGAAAGCCGGCAAGTGGCCGATCTACGAACTCCGGTTCGCGAACGAACTGCCTCAACAGGAGCAAAACCAAGCCGGGGAACTCGCGGAACAACTCGGCGTTCCTTATGGCTTTGAATCGAGCCAGGACCTGACAAAAACCGGCGGCTCGCAGGAGCATCAAGGCTATCTCGCCAAGATGCCTCCCTATCCCTATGACGACTTGGCGACTCTCCAAACGAATTGGCCGGATAACCCGCTCTTCTTGATACTAGACGGCATTCAAGATCCTTATAACTTCGGAGCCATCCTCCGCTCCGCGGAAGTCCTAGGAACAAACGCCATCGTGATCGGCGAACAGGGTCAAACGGGTGTGACAAGTCAGGTCGCCCGCAGTTCCGCCGGGGCGGTGAATTATTTGACGATGATTCGCTCGCCGGATCTATTGGATGTCATTACCGACTGGAAAAGTCGCGGTGTTCAGATTCTAGGGGCGAGTGAAAAATCCTCGACGCCGATCTATCATATTAACCTGACCGGACCGATTGCGCTCGTTATCGGAAACGAAGGTTCTGGCATTCGTCCAGAATTGCTCGAGGCCTGCAACCTGCGGGTTGCGATCCCTCAAACCGGACAAGTAGGTTCCCTGAACGCGGCCGTCTCGGCGGGGATTCTGCTTTATGAAGTCCATCGTCAACGAAACATGATACCAGACTAGCGAGATTTTCCGTGGCTTGGGAGCTTCGCAATCCTCATAGCGTGCTGGCCGCCTTGGAACATCGGCCCACGGCGGTGCTCGAGGTGCAGTTAACTGCCGCTCAACCGAGTACCGGCTGGGACGCGGTGGCGACGCTCGCGGCCGAGCATCGCATTCTCGTCCGCCGGGTGTCCGCGCGAAACGAACCGCGAAGAAAAAGCCGGCGGGAGGCGGCGAACGCGATGGGCCGCACGGGAACAAATATCGCGATTGTCAAAGAACATCCCGATGTCACGCTCGATCAACTCTTTCAAAATATTGATAGCAATCTCCCCGGGCTGTGGCTGGCGCTGGATCAGATTCAAGACCCCCACAACGTCGGGGCGATCTTTCGCACGGCGGCGTTTTTTGGCGTTCGCGGGATCATCGTCACCAAGGACCGTTCCGCCCCCTTGAGCGCGACGGTCTATGACGTGGCGTCGGGCGGATTGGAATGCGTGCCCTTCGCCCAGCCGCCGAATCTCAGCCGGGCGATCAAAAAAGCCAAAGATGCGGGGCTTTGGGTCCTGGGCACCTCGGAACACGCGACCCGCGATCTTTCCCAAGTCGATCGCGATCGGCCGTGGCTGTTGGTATTAGGGAACGAAGAAAAAGGCCTCCGCCGGCTGACGAGCGAGCACTGCGACGAACTCTGCCGCATTTGCCCGCGTGGGGAAATCACGTCCCTCAACGTCTCCGTCGCCGCCGGCGTGTTGATGGCCGCGCTGAGCGGGAGCAATTAGTTTCAGAAAATCGGCGGGGAAAGTTCCGCCATTTCTATTGACACAATTTGAATCCGGCCCCGCTCGCGGTACATTGAACCTTCAGCGGCGTGATGTTTTCCGGACCACAGACCATAGGCCAACTTGGTCTTGAATCTTGATGACCGCGCACGATTCCGGCGGGCGGTTGTCGCGCGGCGAGGGCCGACTCATCCGTCCCACCATTGTCCCAGCTTCAGCGCCGGTTTGTGCATGGCGGGATTTATATTGACATGTCGAAACCTTGCGATATAATGGATTTGTGCGGGCGAGATTCGGTCGCAAGCGAAGGAACCACTGTTTTCAGAAAGGCACGGCCATGTTTTTTCAGCGGTATTACCTCGAATGTCTATCCCACGCCTCGTACATGTTGGCGGATGAGGAAACCAAAATCGCCGCCGTCGTCGACCCGCAGCGCGACATCGCCATTTATGTAAACGACGCCCGCGAGCACGGCTTTACGATCAAGCACGTCATCCTCACGCACTTTCATGCCGACTTTGTTTCCGGGCATATCGAATTGCGGGACCGGCTGGTGCGCGGATTTATTTCGGAGCCAAGGCCCAGGCGGAATTCGACTTCACCCCGCTCAAAGACGGGGACGCGATCGAATTGGGTTCGGTCCGGCTGGTCGCGATGGAAACGCCCGGCCATACTCCGGAAGGGCTTTCGATCCTGGTCTATGACGACAAAACGAACCCTGCAAAACCGTATGCCGTCTTGACGGGCGACACGTTGTTCTTAGGCGATGTGGGCCGGCCCGACCTGTTGGCGTCCATCGGCATGACCGCCGACGAACTGGCGAACATGCTCTACGATTCGCTGCACGAGAAGCTGCTCAAACTTCCGGACGACACGCTGGTTTACCCCGCGCACGGGGCCGGCTCGATGTGCGGCAAGCAGTTGAGCGACGAGGCGGTCTCCACGCTCGGCCAGCAGCGGCGGTACAATTACGCCCTTCAGCCGATGTCCCGCGAAGAGTTCGTGAAGTTGATTACCGCGGACCAGCCCGAAGCCCCGGCTTACTTCGGACACGACGCTCTCCTCAACCGCCAAGAACGGCCGAGCCTGGAGACGGCACTCGGTCAATCGCTTCAGCCGCTCGAACTGGACCGCGTGCTGGATCTGGCCGGCGCAGGCGCTCAATTGGTCGATGTCCGCGATGCGGCGAGTTTTGCGAGCGCCCATCTGCGGGGTTCGCTCAACATCGGCATCGACGGGAAATACGCCACCTGGGCCGGCACGCTGTTGAAGAAGGATGTTCCCATTGTCGTGATTGCGGACGCCGACCGCGTCGAAGAGGCGGTCATGCGGCTGGGCCGGATCGGGTTCGACAACGTGGCCGGCTACCTCAAAGACGGGATGGCCTCGCTGCAGGAGCGATCCGACCAAATTGACGTGACAAACCGCATCGCGGCGAACGCCGTCGAGGAACTGGAGGGCGAACCGTCGATTATCGACGTCCGCGCGCCCAGCGAATGGGAGACGGGCCACATTGCAGGCAGCCGAAACATCCCGCTCAATCACCTCGCCGACCGCTTGAGCGAAGTTCCCGCGACCGGTCCGGTGGTGGTGCATTGTCAAGGCGGCTACCGTTCCTCGGCGGCCGCGAGCCTGTTGGAAAAAGCCGGCCGCGAGAATGTGTTCGACTTGATCGGAGGCTACAAAGCCTGGATCACCTCAGGCCGGCCCGTCGTCGCTCAGGAAAGCAAGCCTTAAAGTTTGAACTCCGCGTGAGCGGCCGGGGACCCTCTGGGTGACTAGCCGCCGGACTTGACTTTGTGAATTTCACTTCATCGCCGCCGGAGGCTAGCGCCTACCGCTCACTTTGAACCTTTGCGGCTGTCAAATCACAAATCGGCCTCGAACAAAACGAGCGTGTGGCTTACATTTGAGGAGGGAAGAAAATCATCACCGGCAGTCACGCACAGGAAAACCCATGTGTGGCAGATTTACGCTTCGCACTCCGGCCCGGGACATCGCCGACCTTTTCGACGTGGACGTGCCGGACCTCGCGCCCCATTACAACATCGCCCCGTCCCAGAACGTGGCCGCGGTGCGGTTCGATCCGCGGGAAACCCATCGAGAACTGGTGTTCCTGAGATGGGGCTCAACACCCGATTAAAGCAGCCGACACCCACGGAAAAGTCGTTGCACAATGGGTTCGATGGCCGTCCCGGCCACGCCAGCGCGAGCCGTGACGATGCCAGCCAGCCGGCCGGCGTTCAACTCCGGGGTCCGCAATCTCTACGGCCCCTGGCGGCCGGCGGTCAAGCGGTTGAGCCATGCGTCCATGCCCTCGCCGGTTTTTGCCGAGAGTTCCATCGTCTCCATGCCGGGGCGGACGGCTTGGATGCTTTGCCTCGCGGCGTCGGCATTAAACTCCACGGCTGCGGCGAGATCGGTTTTGGTGATGACCGCGAGGTCGGCCGTGTTGAAGATCGTCGGGTACTTGAGCGGCTTGTCTTCGCCTTCGGTGACGGAAAACAGCACGAGCCGGAGCGCTTCGCCCAGATCATAAGTCGCCGGGCAGACGAGATTCCCCACGTTCTCCACAAACAGAAAATCGAGTTCCTCGAGCCGCCAGCCGCCGAGGGCCTCTGCGACCATGTCGGCTTCCAAATGGCAGACCGTGCCCGTGGTGATTTGGCGGACCGGCACGTTGGCTTTCGCAAGACGGGCGGCGTCATTTTCGGTCGCGAGGTCGCCGACGAGTGCTGCGACGCGGTATTTGTCCCGCAGGCTCTCCAGCGTCTTCTGCAGGAAGGTCGTTTTGCCGGACCCGGGGCTGGAAACCAGGCTGACCACAAACACGCCGGCGGCCTGGAACCGCTCGCGAAGCTGGCGGGCGGCCACGTCGTTTTGCTTGAGGATCTTCGTGCGGACTTCGACCAGGCGGGTTGTGGTCATCATTCAATCTCCAAAGCGGTCAGTTCCAGTTCGCGGCCGCCGGTGATCTCCATCGCGGGCTCGCCGCATGCGCTGCAACACAAATTCTGAATCGACGCCACCGCGCGCGGGGCGTCGCACGCGGGGCAGTTCATGGTGATGGAGGTCTCTTCAATCTCCAGCCGAGAGTTGTCCAACAGCGTGCCTTCGCGGGCCAGTTCGTAAGCCGACACCAACGCCTCCGCCACCACGCCGGAGAGCGGCCCGACCTTCAGATGCAAAGCCGTCACCCGCACGCCGCGCTGCCGGGCTTCCTCGGCCGCGATCTCGATCAGGTTTAAGGCGATGGAAAGCTCGTGCACGGTTTCCTCAGCAGATTCTGGGGAGTTGTTCTCCCGCCAGCATGGTGACGACCCGCTCGCCGCCAATGCGCGACCGCATCACCACCATCCCCGCGTGCTTCTCCACCACGTCTCCGATGATCGCGGCATTTTTCCCCAAGGGATGACTTTGCATGGTCTCTAAAAGCCGTTCCGCATCATCGGGTGGAACGACGGCGATCAGTTTGCCTTCGTTGGCGACATATAACGGATCGAGGCCGAGCATCTCGCAGGCCGCGCGGACTTCCCGTCGCAGGGGGATCGCGGCTTCATCGAGCTTGATGCCGACGTTGGAAGCCGACGCGAGTTCGTTCACCGTGCTCGACACGCCGCCGCGGGTGGGATCGCGCATCAGGCGGACCCTCGGGCAGGCTTCGAGCATGACCCGCGTCAAATCGTGGAGGGCCGCGGTGTCGCTTTCCAACAGAGTTTCAAACTCGATGCCTTCGCGGACGGACATGATTGCGATGCCGTGATCGCCGATCGTCCCGGAGACCAGCACACGGTCGCCCGGCCGGGCATTCCGGATCGACAGATGGCGACCGGCGGGCACGATGCCGATGCCGGAGGTGGTGATAAACACCTCGTCGCCTTTGCCGCGATCGACGACTTTCGTATCGCCGGTGACAAGCTGGACGCCGGCTTCTTCGCACGCTTCGCGCATGGAACGGACAATCCGCTTTAGGCTTTCGATGGCGAGACCCTCTTCAAGAATGAATGCCGCCGACAGATACAAAGGCCTCGCCCCGCCGACGGCCAGGTCGTTGACCGTGCCATGCACTGCGAGCTTGCCGATGTCGCCGCCGGGAAAGAACAACGGTTTGACGACGAAGGCATCCGTCGTGAACGCCAGCCGGGCCGCGGGGACGCCGTTGCTTTGGAGGACGTTGCGGTCCAAGGCGAGCGTCGCCTGATCTTCCAAGGCATCGAGGACATCGTTCCCGAGCGCGGGCAGGAACAGCCGCTGGATCAGGTCGGCACTCAACTTGCCCCCGCTGCCGTGGCCGAGCAATATCCGCTCGGAGTCCGTCCGCGGCAACGGACACGACCCGAAGCCGTCCGCGTTCATTGTTCTGCCGGAAGGATCAGACATTTTTCGCGGTGCTTCATTTCGGGGAGTTGACGAACACGTTCCGAGAACTTTCGCGATAGCGTCCATAGTTGTAATACGCCGCGCACGCCCCTTCCGAGGAAACCATCGTGGCTCCCAGGGGATGCTCCGGCGTGCAGGTTTTGCCGAACGCGGGGCACTCGTGCGGCTTCTTCACGCCTTGCAAGATAATGCCACTGATGCACTCGTCCGATTCGAGCACTTCCAACTGATCGACGGCGAACCGCCGCTCGGCATCGTAATGGGCATATTCGGGGCGGAGCCGATAACCGCTTTGGGGAATCGTGCCGATGCCCCGCCATTTTCGGTCGCCGACTTCAAACACGTCCTGGATCAATTGCCTGGCCGCCGGATTGCCTTCGCGGCGGACGGCCCGGGCGTATTGGTTTTGCACGCCGACCCGGCCCAGTTCCAACTGGCAGACGCATTGATAGATGCCTTCCAAGAGATCGAGCGGCTCGAAGCCCGTCACCACGATCGGAACTTGAAATCTCTCGGCGAGCGGTTCGTATTCTTCGTAGCCCATCACCGAGCACACATGCCCGGCGGCGAGAAAGCCCTGCACGCGGTTTTGGGGGGAAGAAAGAATCGCCGTCATCGCCGGCGGCACCAGAACTTGCGACACGAGCACCGCGAAATTCTCGATGCCCCGCTTCTTCGCCTGCCAAACGGCCATCGCATTCGCGGGAGCGGTCGTCTCGAAACCCACGGCAAAAAACACCACGGTGCGGTCGGGATTTTGCTCGGCGATTTTCAGGCAATCGAGCGGGGAATACACGATCCGCACATCCCCGCCGGCGGCCTTGACCGAAAACAAATCCCGCCGGCTGCCCGGGACGCGGAGCATGTCCCCGAACGAGCAGAAAATCACATCCGGGCGGGCGGCGATCTCGAGGGCTTTATCGATCAACTCCAAAGGCGTGACACACACCGGACAACCTGGCCCGTGCACGAGTTCGATCTCCGGCGGCAGGAGTTCAACGATGCCATACTTGACGATCGTGTGCGTCTGCCCGCCGCAGACTTCCATGATCGTCCACGGCTGCGTGGTCGCGTTCCGGATCATCTCCCGGAGCCTGTTCGCCGCCTTCGGATCGCGATATTCGTCTTGGTATTTCATCGGACGCTTTCTTGTTCAAGCATCGCCGGCTTCCAGTTCGTCCAACTCGTTCATGCGATTCAAGAACTCAAACACCTGCCAGGCTTCTTCCTCGTCGATGACCTGGAGCGCAAACCCCACGTGCACGATGACGTACTGCCCCGGCTCCGCGTCCGGCGTGTGCGCGAGGCAGACCCGCTTGAAGACGCCGCCGAAATCGACTTTGCCCATCAGCACATCGTGCTCTTCGTAGGTTTCAACGACTTTGCCGGGAATCCCAAGGCACATGGGAGGCTCCGTTATGAGGGGGACGCCGTTAAAGGCGCTGGTTGTTCCGAGTCTTTGTGATCCGATGGTGGAGCGTTGATCGCGGCGGCCGCGATCGCCAATTGTCCCAACGCCAAACCGCCATCGTTCGGAGGCACGAGCCGATGCCGATACACCCGAAATCCGTCCGCTTTCAACCGGGCGGTTGCCTCACGAGTCAACAGGGCATTCAGAAACACACCGCCGCTGAGCACCACCGCTTCGACTTGCGTGTTGGAACGCACCCGCTGACAGATTGCGGCAATCATCTCCACTAAGCTTGAATGAAACTGCCTCGCGATGGTTCCAACGTTCGTTTGGCGTTTGAGGTCTTCCACGACGGCACGAATCAGCGGGCGAGTGTCGATGCTATCTGTGACTTCAAACGGATAACTTCCGGCCGCCGGAACATCCGTCGCCAGCCATTCCAATTCGATCGCCGCCTGCCCTTCGTAACGGACCCGCGATCTGACGCCTGTGATCGCAGCGACGGCATCGAACAATCGGCCCATGCTCGAAGTCATGGGCGAATTGAAATTCCGTTCGATCATCCGCTCGATCGTCCGCCGCTCGCCGAAGGAAACATCGAGCAGATTGATGTTCTCACAACCGGCGTCCCAGAGGTGCGAGGCCGCCATGCGCCAGGGTTCGCGGACGGCTTTGTCGCCGCCCGGCAGCGGGACGTACCGCAAATGAGCCGCCCGCGTGAATCGCCGCAGATCCCCCATCAGAAATTCGCCGCCCCAGATCGCCCCGTCGGTCCCGAAGCCCGTGCCGTCAAAGCACACGCCGATGACCGGTTCCTCCAAACCATGCTCGGCCATCGAGCTTGCCAGGTGCGCGTGATGATGCTGAACGCCCAACAGTTCCAGTCCTTCGCGCGCGGCCCGCTCTTTTGCATAGGTTGTCGAAGCATAATCGGGATGCAGATCGTGCACGATCAATTCGGGGCGAACGTCGAAGAGTTGCTCATACCGCCGCACGTCCCGCTCGAACGCCGCGTAAGCGGCATAGTGGTCCAAATCGCCCAAATGATGGCTGAGGAACGCCTGCCGATCCCGCCCCAACGCAAACACGCCCTTCAATTGCCCGCCCACCGCGAGGACGGGACGAGTGCACCCGCTCGGCAGTTTAACCGGTTCCGGGGCATAGCCGCGGGACCGGCGGACGGGTTGTTCCAGACCGTCGACAATCCGCGTGACGGAATCATCACAGCGGACATGGATTTCTCGATTGTGCGTTAAGAACACGTCCGCAATGTCGGCCAGCCGCTCGAGGGCGTCGGTATCGGTGTAGGCGATCGGCTCGTCCGCACGATTGCCGCTGGTCAGCACCAAAGGCACCCCGTCCGCGGCCTCCATCATAAGAAAATGCAACGGCGTGTAAGGCAGCATCACGCCAAGATACGGATTTCCCGGCGCGACAGCTTCGGAGATCGCATTCGCATTGTCCGAAGGAGTTCGTTTTTTCAACAGCACAATCGGCCGCCGCTGCGATCCCAGGAGTTCGCGCTCCTGAGGATTCAATTCACAGAGGCTTTGAACGGTAGCGACATCCCACACCATCACCGCGAAGGGTCTTTCATCGCGATGCTTGCGGCGGCGGAGTTCCTTCACAACGATTTCATTGCGGGCATCGCAGACGAGGTGAAATCCGCCCAAGCCTTTGACGGCACCGATCTGCCCTTGCAAGAGGTGCAGGGCAAAAGCGGCGAGCGGATCGCTGCTGCCGATTCGCTCGCCGGTGGACTTCAGAAGTTCGAGGCGGGGGCCGCATTCCGCCAAGCCGTCGGTTGCGCGTGGAACCGGCGGTCTCTTGGATCGTCGTACTCGGCTCGGCACGCGGGGCACATTCGAAAGCCGGCCATCGTCGTCCGCTCGCGGTCGTAGGGCGAGGCCTCGATGATCGTCAACCGCGGCCCGCAACGGGTGCAGTTGAGAAACGGATATCGGTATCGGCGGTCCTCCGGATCGAACAGTTCCCTCAGGCAGTCCGCACACACCCCCATGTCCGGTGAGATGAAAACCGGGCTGGGAAACGCCAGGTCGCTGTGTTCGATGCGAAACCCGCGTTCGCCGCGGACCGGCAAGGATTTCCAGCGCACGTCATCAATGCGGGACAAGGCCGGGGGCTGTTGCTCCAAATCCTCCAGAAATCGAGACAGCGACTGCGGTTCGCCCTCGACTTCGATCAGCACGGAACCGGCCCGGTTCTTGGCGAAGCCGTCCAACTGATATTGGGAAGCCAGTCGATGAATAAAGGGCCGAAACCCGACCCCTTGCACGATTCCCTCGACCGTGATTTCTCGCCGTTCCATCCGGGGTCCCGATCCGTGGAGAGGCTCCATCACACATTTCAATTACGACAGTTTAGAATCACAGGCGAATACGCCAATGAGAAGTTTTACCGATTCTTGATCCGAAAATGTCCTAACTTCCAACACACAACGCTTCTGGGAAGTTTAACGAGTCTGGATGCAATTCAGAAGGTTCTCGCCGGTGAGTCGGCATTAAACGGGTTCGGCCTGAGATTTGCACGCTGTGTCTCCGCGGATTGAATGGTGGACCAAACCCTTCCCTTTCGGCGGTGATTTCGCCCCATGTTTCCGGATGTTGATGAGATTGCGAGGAATTTCCGCCTGGCGGATGCCTTGGACCTGACCGTGGTGACGATCGTCTTCGCCGTCCTGTTTCACTGGATGCGGAAACGATCGAATCAGGCCTTTGTGTTGGTTGTCATCGGCCTCGTCTTGCTGTATTTCATCTCGCATTGGTTGCGGATGTATTTGACGTTGGGCCTGTTTCGCATGGGATTGGCCTTGGCGGTGATTGGGATTCTGATCATTTTTCAAAGGGACCTGCGGCACGGGTTTGAACGGCTCGCCGCCTGGCATCCGTTTTCTCGTCCTTCAGGCCTGGAAAATCATGCGACTTTGATTTCCATCCTGGTGGAAGCCGCGGTCTTGTTTGCCAGCGAGAAAATTGGGGCGCTCATCGTCTTGCCGGGCGGGCAGGATTTGGAGCGGCACCTGCACGGTGGCGAGCGACTCCACGGCCAGGCCAGCGTTCCGCTCTTGGTCAGCATTTTCGACACCACGTCTCCAGGCCATGACGGGGCGGTGGTCATGCAGGGAAAACTCGTGGAACGCTTCGGAGTGCACCTTCCGCTTTCCACGAATTTCGCGGCGATCGGGGCGGGAGGAACCCGGCACGCCGCGGCTTTGGGACTCGCCGAACAAAGCGACGCCCTGGTCATCGTCGTCTCAGAAGAACGCGGACAGGTCAGCATCGCCCAAAACAGCCGGCTGCAGATTCTGGCCCAACCGGCGGATTTGGCGAACCGCCTGGAGGCCTTTTATCATCAGGGGGCCAAACACAGGACCGCGGGCGATTGGTTCCGGTCGTTCGCCAATCAGCTTTTGGCGGTCGCCGTCGGGTTCACGGCCGCGTTTTTTCTGTGGCTGATGTTTGCGTTTCAGGTCGCTTCGGTGCAGCGAGTCATCGATCAGGTGCCGGTGGAAGTCCACAATCTCCCGCCGGACTGGGTGATCGAATCGCTCAAACCGCAACAACTCCGGGTGAACGTGATGGGTTCCGAGCGGGCTTTTGCCGCGTTCGACTGGAGTACCTTGCGGGTGCGGTTGGATTTGAGCCAGCCCGAGAGCGGCCGGCAAACGGTCGTGGTGGGAGACGATGCGATCAACCTTCCGGAGGAAATCTCCCTGGTCCGCGCCGAGCCGAGCGTCGTGCGGGTGACGGCTTATCCCACGCAAACCGTCGAACGGCCGGTGGATGTGAAAACCCACGGCCGGCTTCCGCCGGGATGGGTGCTCGTCTCTTTGGCGCCGTCGGTCCCGAAAGTGAAGGTGAAAATTCGCGAGTCGCTCGCTTCGCAGATTCAATCGATTCCCACCAAGCCCATCGACCTGGCGGATGTGCCTTCGGCCACCACGCAGGACACCCAACTTCTCCTACCCGACGGCGTGTGGCCGACGGAAAATATGCCCATGGATCTCAACGTCAAATTCGAGATCCGGCGAAAAGAAGAGAAAGCCCCGATGAAGAAGCCGTAGCCGTCGGAGCTTGTTACCGATTCGTTGCGCCATCGTGGAGACGTTTGTGGTATTCTAAAAGCTCAAACATTCAGCGTTGGGGTGGCTGGGGCGCAAATCCCCCTTTAAATAAAGCTCGAACTGCGAATGCTGGGGCCGTGGCCGGGCGAGAAAATCTTACACGGACCCAGGCCTTAAACGTCCTTTTTCCTTGGAACGCTCGTTTGCGCCCCAGCCACCCCCTACGCTTTCGACTTACAGTCTGAGTAACAGCAAACATTCGGTTGGCACCGTTTTTTTGGAAGGACCTTTGACGTCCCGACTTGCTGTGAGCTCGATGCTGCTGTTGTCGGTGGTCGTATTCCAACCCGGCGGGATTCTGGGGGCCGATGATTTAGCGACCGCAGAAAATCCGCGATGTACTTGCCAGGCTCGATCGAGATTCACGATCCGAAGAAATCCAAAGAATACGAGCAGCTTCTCAAATCCGTTCAAAAGATCATCGTGCCTTACGAGCCTTCCCACTGACATGAAAACCCCGCCGACTTGGCCAGAAAGGGCATGACGATCATGTTGAAAAAGCTGTTCCTGGCGATTGCCGTCGTGGCCTGCGTGGGTGTATCGGCAGCGGCGGAAGCCCCGCAGCGGAAGACGGAGGTTTCGATTCATGGTGCCCAGTTCCACATCAATGGCCGACCCACCTATGCAGGCCGCACGTGGAAGGGCCACAAAATCGAGGGGCTGCTGATGAACTCCCGGATGGTCCAGGGGATCTTTGACGATCTGAATCCCCAGACGCGTTCCCGCTGGGCCTATCCGGACACCGGCAAGTGGGATCCCGACCGCAATACCCGCGAGTTCGTCGCCGCCATGCCCCAATGGCGGGCCAAGGGGCTGTTGTGCGCCGTGGTCAACCTGCAGGGCGGGAGTCCCGAGGGATATTCGCGCAACCAACCGTGGCACAATTCGGCGATCCGCGGCGATGGCTCGCTGCGGGACGACTCCATGCGGCGGCTGGAAACCATCATCGACCGCGCGGACGAATTGGGAATGGTGATCATGCTGGGCGTCTTCTATTTCGGCCAGGACGAGAGGCTGGATGATGAAGCAGCGGTCAAACGGGCGGTCGTCGATACGGTCGACTGGATCGCTGGAAAGGGATACAAAAACGTGCTGCTGGAGATTGCCAATGAATGCGACAACGCCAAGTACAACCACGCCATCATCAAGGCCCCGCGCGTGCACGAATTGATCGAACTGGCCCAGCGGCGGGCGGCCGAGCACAAACAGCCGCTGCCCGTCAGCGCCAGTTTCAACGGCGGCTCGATCCCCCGTCCGAACGTCGTCCGCGTCGCCGATTACATCCTGTTCCACGGCAACGGCGTCAGTGATCCCAAGCGCATGGCGACGATGATCCGCACCATTCGGAACATGCAGGAATACACGCCCCGGCCCATCGTCAATAACGAAGATGACCGCCCCTGGCGCGACGACCACCAAGGCTGGGGCGACGAGGGGAACAACTTCGTGACCTGTGTGGAGAACTACGTCTCGTGGGGCTATTTTGACTTTCGTCTCCCCAATGAAGACATGGAGAAACACAAGCACTTCGGCGAAGGATATCAGAGCGTCCCTGTCAATTGGGGGATCAGTTCCGACCGCAAACGCGCGAGTTCTTCGCGAAGTTGGCGGAAATCACCGGCCCGGCGGAGTCGATGAAGTGACGTAAGCCAGCTTTGCGGGCCATTGGGCCAGCGGACGTCAACGTCCTCGTCCCCCCAAACCGCGATTAGCGTTCTTCGCTGCGGGGCGGGGGTTCTTCCTTGTCGGACAGGGCGGAAAACTTGGAGAGCAACGAGAAGCGTTCGTTGGGATCGAAGTGGCCGGCGAAGGCCGGGTCCATCAGATAATCCGGACGCCGGCAGCGAACGCCGCCTTCGCCTTGGACCATCACGAAGGCTTCTTCGGGATCGAGTTCCTGGAGATCCTGGGCGTCCCAATTCACCACTTTGGACCATTCCGTGGCCATCAAGTGATTCGCGAGGCCAAAGGTTTGCAGCACCGCGGAGTTGTTGAGGATCGTCTCCCAATCCTGCGGATACAAGAGGCGGAGCTGGCTCAAATCCTGCCAGAACGACCAGATTTGCAGGCCGTACCCCCGGAGCAGTGTGATCGCCTGCTTGAGTGCCGGCAGCGAACCGAGCTGGGCGCATTCGTCCAACAGGAACAATGTCCGCTGCCGGGGAATCTGCCGGCGGCTGATGACCGCCGTGAGCAAAGTATTCACCCACAACCTTAATAGGGCCTTGTGGCTGTCGAGCTTTTCCGGCGGGATCACGATGTAAATGCTGAGCGATTCGCCATTGACGATGTCCTGCAGGTTGAAGCTCGAGGAGTCCAAAGTTTCCGCGACCTCCCGGCTGCCGAGGACTTTGATATACGTCGAAGCCGTGGACCGCACCGAGGGCCGGGTTCGCTCGGCGGGATGCGAAAGATAAGCCACGATCTCGTCGCGGGCCATTTTGTTGACGACCTCTTCTTTGTCCAAAAGCGTCGCCAGCGTGTAGTCCATGTCATCGTGATAAATCAGCCCACGGAGCGTATTGAGGTTCCGTTCGCGCTTGGGGGAGGTGGACGCGATGTGGGCAATCAGCCCGGCCATGATCGCCGAGGCGCTGTCGCTCCAGAACGGATCGTCCGCGAAATGATGCCCGACGGAAAGCATCGAGGCCAGCATCTCCGCGTCGCAATCCAGGATGGACTTGTCGAGGTCGAAAATGTCCATCGGATTCAAGCGGTCGCCCTTTTGGGTGACGACGTGGAACGGATCGAGCACGATCACCCGCTGCCCCATTTCCCGCCGCCGGCGGGCAGTAACCTGGTAGTTTTCCCCCTTGGGGTCGATCGTGATCACCGGACCCTGGTAGGTGAGCAGGTTGGGGATGATCACGCCCCGGCCCTTTCCGGCCCCCGTGGGAGCGACCGTCAGGAGATGACTGTCCCCCGCATAAGTGAGCGGCTGAGAGTTCCCCGGCGAATCCGCCGGCTCGCCGAAGCAAACCCAAACGGGCGGTTCATCGCATCCTCGGCATCCCAGCCCAACAGCAACTCTCGATCGTTTTTCAACGGATTCTGTCGGGCACGACTCATGGAAGCTCCTTCGTATCGGCTTGAGACTGGAGTGCGAACGCCGCGAAACCGGGTGTTCCATCAGGGAAAATGAAAGAAAAGAGGAATCACAGTGCTTCTTAACGCCACCTTTTTAATCGTAGATCTCTCCGCCCGCGAGTTAATTGGAAAAATCGTGGCGGCCGGCGAGAATTCCAAGTTTCCCTCAGTTCGCGGAAAACCGCCGCCGGTTTCAGGGCGGTTTTTGTCATCTTTCCTACAGAGTTACGAAAACCCGCCCACGATTTTGCCGCGAAATTCGTAGAAAACCTGAAACGGCGGCAGACACATCTGGAAAAAAGATCAGTATTCTCAATTCACCGATGTGAAAGGCCGAACAGAAGGATAATAGTGTGCACATTGAAGGCGGGCGTCGTCAGACATTTGACAAACCGCCGGCAAACCAACACCCGGATCGTTATCGCGAAAACGCGTCCGATGCCGACAACCCCACGAAATGGAAAAGTCCGCTGGCGGGAAAAGTTTTGTCAAGATGAGAACCCTGCCTGCGAATCACGTGTCGAACCGGAGGATTTTCAGAGACAGGGAGCGAATCCGCCGGCTGTCCACACATTGAGGGAGAACCGCCATGTACTTTGACGCGGAAATGGTCCTGATTTACGCCATTTCGATTCTGTGTGGCCTCGTGTTCTACCGCATCGCCTCGCGCGACCCGCGGAGTGAGTCGGATACGCCAACCAACCTCTGCGACTCGCCGCGATAACCCTCGCTCAATCGGCGGCCCGGGTCCCCGTTGCATCGCTTCGACGCCCGGCTTACAAGCGACCGGGGCATCCCGCGAAATTGGGGAAGCCGTGCCGGATTTTTGTTGCGTTCCCAACATTTCGAGCGGAAAATGGATGTTCGGGGGTGAACTGCGGCTTATTGGGTTTTCCTCATTGCGGGGGACGCGAGATGACGACGCTTCAAGCGCGGTTGAAGGACGCCGGTTGGACGCTCAATTGTCAGCGGTTTATTGATCTCAATCCCGATCCGACCGGCACCCCCGGAGCCAGAACGTGCACGTGGCGGGCGGTCAAAGGGGAGATGGAACTCGTCGTCAAGGCCAAGCTGGGGCAGGACAACGAGGCGCTCCGCTATCTGTACGACGTGGCCAAAACCATCGATCCCGACTTGCAGCAGATCGCGATGGAATCCGGCAGCGGCGGATGGGTGTTCGATCTGTCGCCCGGGGAATCGAAGTCCAATAAGAAAAAGTGACCGCCCTCGCGTGTCCCGGAATCAACGCCCAAGGGCGGCGCAAGGCGAGCGATTGGAACTGGCCAAGCCGATGCTCATGAAGTCCGCCTTCGCCGCCCGTCCATTGCGTTACCGCCGCTGCGCCGCCCGGGACGTTTCCATTTCGTTCTTTTTTTTCGAGATTCCGCTTGCCAGGCGATTTTGTTTTTTGTACAAAGACAGACAGAATGTCTGTCAAAAGAGGTGCCCCATGAAATTGGATCAGGTTACGGAAACGGAACTCTCGATTTTGCAGGTGATTTGGGAGCAGGACGCGCCCACGAGCCGGGACATCACGGATGTGCTTTACGACGAGGTCAACGATCCCAAGTTGGCGTCGGTGCAAAAGCTTCTGGAGCGTTTGGAGGCCAAGGGCTGCATCGAGCGGGACCGCAGCGAGCGGGCGCACCGCTTTCGGCCGCTCGTCAGCCAGGAGGAATATCTCCAGCACCGCTTGCAGTCGCTCGCCAACCGGTTGTGCGGCGGGTCGGTGGCCCCCTTGATGTCTTCGCTGCTCCAGTCCAAGGGAATTTCCAAGAAGGAACAAAAACAACTTCGCGAGTTGATCGACCAGCTTTGGCCTCCGTCGCGCTCTTCGAACAAGGAGAACCGCTCATGAACGGTCTGTTGGAAGCCGTGGCCAGCAATTGCCTGGTGGCTCTCGTGCTGGCTGGCGTGGTCGCGGCGATCGCGCGGTTCCGCGTGAATCCCAACTTGATCCACGTGTTGTGGCTGATGGTGCTTTTGAAATTGTTTACGCCGCCGCTGTTGTGGATCGGGCTTCCCTGGCCAGAGCCTGCTGTGGAACCGCCCGTGGAAGAAATCGCGATCGAATTGGAACCTCGGTTATTGTTGCCCGCGCCGCCGATGCCGGCCCCACCGCGCGAGCCCGCTCAAACTCCAGCGTGGAGTTGGAACGGCATCCTACTCGCGGTGTGGATCGTGGGAATTGCCGGGATCCTCGCGATGACGATTCTTCGGATCCTGTGTTTTCGCAAACTGCTCCAGCAGGCCGAGCCGGCGCCGCGGGAACTGGAAGACCTGGCGGAAGCCCTCGCCCGGCGGTTGGGCGTTCGCCGGCTTCCCAGACTCTTGCTCCTTCCGGTGCGGATCACGCCTGCGGTGTGGTCGCTGTGCGGCCGGCCGCGGATTTTATTGCCGGCGCAACTGGCTGCGGAGATGGACCCGGCTCAGCTAGAAACGATCCTCGCCCACGAACTCGCGCACATCAGGCGGGGCGATCATCTGGTGCGGATTTTGGAACTGGCCGTGACCACCGTGTTTTGGTGGAACCCGCTCGTGTGGTGGGTCCGCCGAAATCTGCGGGAGATGGAAGAGCAATGCTGCGATGCGCTGGTCCTGGAAACCCTGCCCGATTCCGCCCGCCGGTATGCGATCGCCTTGATCGAAACCGTCGAGTTTTTGTCCCAACAAACCGGCCGGCTGCCCATCGGGGCGACCGCGGCCCAACCCGCCATCACTTTGACGAGGAGAATTGAAATGCTGAAACACGGCTCCCACGTTCGCCGGCTCTCGGTCCGCGGCCTCGCGGCGATGCTGGCCGTCCTCATCGTCCCCATGACATTGGCCTTCGCCCAGGAAGAGCCGACAGCCACGGAACTCAAAACCATCGTCTACCGTTTAGGCGATCTGAACGCCAAACAGGTCGAGCAGGACATCCGCAAACAAGTCGCCCCCAAAGAATGGGCCAAAGCCGGCGGAGCGTATTCGCTCAAACGCACAAAGAACAACCGGCTCATCATCACGGCCAGCCTCGT
Organism: uncultured Planctomycetaceae bacterium; assembly: GCA_963815195.1. GTDB lineage: Bacteria > Planctomycetota > Planctomycetia > Planctomycetales > Planctomycetaceae > CAWAVN01. Next base: position 75,185 of record CAWFGE010000017.1, on the reverse strand, counting down.
GGTGCACGAGCAAGTTATGTTGCTGCTCAAGTTGCGACAACTCGAGCGACAGCAGCAAGCGGTGCGGAAACAACTGCAGGCGACGATCGACGATTACGCGATGGACGTTGCGGAACTCGCGTTAGACACAGATGCGGCCGTGGCCCGCGTGTGGGATTTGGAGCGTTCCTCGCAATGCAAGCAATGCCATGAAAACGATTCCGTTTGGCTGGACCTTGGCGCGTTGGGCAAAGCCCATGCGAAAGATGGAAAGCTCTATCACAGCTTGATGGGGCTTTCGGTGCTACCCCTCGAGAAAGAGAAATCCGATGGAAAGGCACACGATTTAGCGAAAACCACCGACGATGCCGTCTGGCTCCGCCGCGTTGACTTGGACTTGCTGGGAACCTTGCCCGGGGCGAAAGAGGCGGAATCCTTTCTCAAGGATACTTCGCCCGACAAGAAAGCCCGCAAAATTGTGGAGTTGCGGAAGACGTTGGAATCCAGGGAAAGCGCGGCGGGCAATCGCAAGGAGTGGTTGGAACGGACGGAAAAAGCGGCTGGCAATGGTAAGGATTGGGAGTTCGACGATCACGATGCGAATGCGCTGCGAATCGAAACAGAATCCGGTGATCACCGGTATGAGTTGCTCTTTTCTGGTGGCGGAACGCTTGAAAAAGCGCATTCGGGGACGGATGAAGTGATCTTCTTCCTTCGCGGCGGGAAACTTTACAAGCGCGTGCTTCTCGCCGAAGGCAGGAAAGAAGCGGACGTCAAAAAGAAAGACGGCTGGCTGATCCTGCCCGTGGAAACTTCGGATGCCGATCTCCGGTTGGGCATTCACGGTGAGAAGTCGAAGGTTCGGGGAGCGGAACAATTGAGGCAGTATCAAAAGGCTAGGGCTGCAATGAACGAAAGCCTGAAAAAATGGCGGGAGATCAAGGCTCAAGAAGCCAAATCTGCCGACTTTTCAGAACGGGAAGCCAAGTTGCGGAAAGAGTTCTTCCAACACAGGGAAACGGCTAAGCGGTACTTGCGCGAACTGGAAGAATTATCGAATTGACGAAGTTACGGTTGCGATGGCTCGGAATCGCGGGGCCATTGTGAACTACTAGCCGGCTGACGCCGGCCGCTCGCCTGGCTTCGCTGTGGGGAAGAAGCGCGGTTACTCGAGCGTCATTCGCGAGCTGACTTCAAATACGCAGCCGTCGAGCGAGAAGCCGTAGCGGCTCAGCCAATCGGGAACGGGATTGCCGCAACCGGTGGGGTCGGTTGCATCGACGATTGGAAAGCACAACGTCACGCGAATTTCATTCACATCGGGGGCCGGGCCCATCGGCGTGCAGACGAACCCCGGCGGGAAATTCACGGCATCGCCCCGCATGATCGGGCTCATGCCCGCGCGCTCGATAATGATTTGGGCGTTTGCGCGGTCGGGGTTGTCCGCGAATCCCTGTGTGATCTCCAAACACTGCACGTTGAGATGGGCGTTCATGATTTCCACGATCTGGTCGGCGATGTCGTTGTCGGGGCCGGCCATATCGAGCGGGTACATGCTGGGATAAAGTTCCGCCCCGCGGCGGGTGCCTTCAATGAGCGCCGTGTGCCCCACTTGCAAGGTGAGCGCGAGGAAGCCGAACTCGAAGATCGCGATGACGGAAATAAACACGACGGGGGCGACGATGATAAATTCCAACGTCACCACGCCGGCGCGTTTTCGTCCGCTTTTTTGTGGGGGATTGAGTTTCCGCACGGAAGATCGCATAAAAAGAACATAAGATGACAAGGAATTCCACGTTGGACCCGACTGCCTCTGCAATCACCGTGCCGCTGCGGACCGGCGAATTTTCCGCGAGCGGTATGAGCTTTGCATTTGGTCGGGGAAGTTTCCTCCCTTTGAATCTCTCACCGCCTGGGCACCATGCGAACGAAAAGCAGAACCCTCCCAAAAGCCTGCTCCAAGAAACGGGGAGTCGTTGCGCTCGAATTCCTGCTGCTGTTTCCCATTCTGGTGATTCTGCTCATCGCGGTTGTCGAGTTTGGATTGATTCTAGCGGCGGCGAAGCATGTGGAATTCGCCAGCCGGCTGGGGGCCAAGCTCGCGGCGGAAACCGGAAACCTGGATACGTTCAACCAGCCGGCGACGCCCAACAATCTGAAAAACCAGGTGGATCAGTATTTGATCACCGCCGGTTACACCAATTCCTGCCAGGTGATCCTGGAACACAATGTGATGGGGATCGCCAACCCAATTCAGCCAAACCCCACGGTCGCCAATTGCCCCTGCGTTCCCGTGTATGGTCCGATCGGTTCGCTGCCGATGCAGGCGGTCCGAGTGACCGTGTGTCTGCCGATGTCGGGGAACATTCCCAACTGCTTAAGCACGTTCGGATACGATGTTTCCACCTGTTCCATTCGGCAATCCGCCGTCTGGATTTACGAACAACAACCCTTACCCTAGAACCTCGCTCCAAGGCCTATGATGCGCAGTCGCGTTTCCGCTCGGCGAAGTCAGACCCGTCCTCTTCGGCACCCCCGGCGGGGGGCGGTGATGGTCTGGTTTATCGTGGGGCTTCCGGTGATCTTGACGCTGTTGTGCGTGATCCTGGAAGTCGGCAACCTGTACCTCGCCCGCACGGAACTCCACGACGCCCTCGAAGCCGCGGCCCAGGCCGCGGTCAAAGACTGGGGCGATCACGGAGGCGGCGACACAATGCACGCGCGCCTCGTGGGCAACAACTATGCGATGGCGAACACGATCAACGGCGTGCAGGTGAACCTGGCAACCATCGATCCCGCCTTGAATTACGACGCGAACGAACCCTGCAACCAGAACGCCTGCAGCAACGGGGTTCTGGTCTTCGGAGCGATCATCGCCGACAACCCGGAGTTCGTGTTCGACTGCTGCGCGACGCCGGGCTGCGGCGTGGGCAACGTCCAGTTTGATGCCACGGCCCAAGGCTCGTTCTCGCACGCCAACGACTGGGGCATCTCGTTCCAGCCCACGATCTTTCCGATTCCCGATTTGCGGATTCTGCGGGTGATTTACCGGCTGCCCGATCAATGCGAAGCCCGCGTGGGGGCGGGGATGAACTTCCAAACCGTCATGCCCCGCTTCAATTTCGACAACTCCGTCCCCACGGTGTCCACCTTCATCACCGATGACGACACCAATGTCATGCTTCAAGACAATTGCCCCGGTCCGAAAGGCGGCCCGTCCGCCCAATCCGACGTGTATGGAATCGACCGGACGCTGGTCACCTTTTTGCGGAACGTCGATCCCGGCAACCCCTGTTCGACCGGGGATCCGATTGCCGTTGGCGATCCCGTGTCGCGGTCGCTGGCGGTCGTGTTTCCCAACGATGACAACAACGACCAGGCGCGGTTTAACATTCTCGACCGCATCCGGTTTGGGGCGGAAGTCGCGGACACGATCAGCAACGGCCAACTCGACGCCGACGCCGTCGGCGGATGCATGACGGAAATCACGGTCTGCTTCAGCAACGGAACCACGTGCACGGGGCATTTTGTCGACACGACCGACACCTCGAACCAATGCTTGCAATGCGCCAATGTGGCCTCGCCCTGGGGAATCAGCGTCCAGCCGCCGCCCCACTCGGCCACGAATCGCGGTCTGATTATCCACCCCACCGGGATTCCCGACATTCCGTGTCCTCCCGGTTCCTCGGCCAACAACAACGGCCAGGCATTGGGCAGCGTCTCGGCGGGAAGTTGTACCGGAGGAGGCACGGGGCGGCCGTTCGCCGTCCGGGCCGAGGCAAGCTACCCCGTCCCCAGCATTTGCTGCAACTTGTTCGGGCTGCCCGTGGGGCCGTTTTACGTCACCGCCAAAGCCGACGCCCTTTACGATTGCCCGACCAAAAGGCCCCGGCTGTATCATCTCGAAGACCGAAACTACAGCTGCAACGTCAATTGCCCCTGAAACTCGGCTCCGACTTTTTTGCTGAAACAGGCGAACTGACGACGCTGGTTTGCGCTCCACTGGCGACACTGTTTCCCCGCGTTCCCACTCGCTTCGCCGCTGAAATGCCCCTTACATCGAGCGGCCTCGCTTGGGTTCGGGCATCTTCGGGGCGGTCGCGTCTTTGATGTATTCTTGGAAGTGATGGCAGCGCTCTTCGCGGGCGGAGATCACCCCGCCCGAGGCGTGCCGGGGCGAGCTCAGGCCTTTCTGCATCCATTCCACCGCGGCGGCGTCCTCTAAGACAACGTGCGGGAAAAACCGCTTGCCCCAGAAAGACAGCAGCCGGCAAGCCAACCGCGACCGCAGGGATGCAGGGTTCTCGTAGCAGAAGAACTTGTAGACCAGCCGGCTCCGCGTGGGCGAAAGCGGCAGCACCCATTCCATCGACCGAAACAGCCGGACTTTGGAAAACATCACATGCGGGTAGCGGAGATAATTGCGAAACACCCGGTCTTGCGGCCGTCCCGCCAGGCGGTGCATCCAGCGGTCCAACCGCTCTTCCATTTTCGAGCGCGCCTGCGTTTCCGTCACAGAATACACGCTCCACCCCGGCTCCAGTTCGTGGACCACGTTCTCCACGGGCGGCGTTTTGCCAAACGTGCCTTGATGGACCATGTCCAAGTGATAGCTTTCGACCGAGTTCTCCATCCGGCACTTCCAATTGGCCTTTACCTCGAAATCCAGCGCAGCGATCAATCGGAAGTTGGGCGGAAAGAGTTCCTCCAACAGCAAAGCCGGCTTCTCGCCGAGCCAATCCCGGAGCGGCGGCGCCTCGTCGTCGAGATTCGCGAAAATCAACTGCCCGAGGGTGTCGGTGCGGATCTTCGTGAGACCGAGGGCCCCCTTGGTCATCGGCTTGAAGCTCCGCGCGTCGGGAATCAGCCGGGTGTGGCCTTCGGAATCAAATTCCCAGCCGTGGTATTGGCATTTCAAATGCGGCTGGCAATGCCCCTGCGGTTTGCAGGAGAGTTGCGAAAACCGGTGCGGGCAGACGTTCAAGAAGGTCTGGAATTTCCCATCCCGCCGCCACACGAGCAACGGGTGATCGAGAACGGTCGTGGTGAGGTAATCCCCGTCGCGGGGCAGCTCGGAGAACGACCCCACCAGATGCCAGGCCGGCTTGAAGAGCGTTTCGATCTCGCGATCGAATTGGTCCTGGCTGGTGTAGGCGGAGGGCGGAAGAATCTGCGGAAGATGCGTGTCATGCAGGAACATGGCAACCGTCCGACTCATCGAATGATTGAATGACTCCCGAGCGCACAGGCGATGGCTCAGAAAAGCAACCGTCCCGAACTCAATCCAGTATAAAAGTCCCTCGTTCGAAAAGTCCAGACCTTTTGTTTGTCCGACATCCTTTGCGAAACCGCGAACCGCGGGTGTGCCACTGGCTCCGCCAGTGCGATTCACCGGTTGGCTCCGAAGTCTGATCGATGTCCTGATGCCCATCGCAAAAAACACTGGCAAAGCCAGTGGCACACGTTGTGGCGAAAGGCGGCCAATTATGTTTGGAAATGATTGAGATAAGGCAGCGTCTTCGCGGTCTCGCGGATTTGCGGTTCACCCTCCAAGAGTTGCGCGAGGAAATCGTACTGCCCCGTGGTGAGGGCTTTCTTGGCGCTTTCGGGCATTTGGATGGGATATTGCTCTTCCCCCGCGTGGAGTTGCATTTCCAAAAGATCAACCATCAAGGTCAACGACGGGTCGGCCCCGATGGCGGCGGCGATTTTTTCCAAATCCGCGCGCTTCGCGGTCACCGCGGGAATGCCCAGCGCGGTGCAGTTGCCGAAGAAGATCTCGGCAAACGATTCCGCAACAACCGCCTGGATGCCCCACCGCATGAGGGCTTGCGGAGCATGTTCCCGCGAAGAGCCGCACCCAAAATTCCGCCCCGCGACCAGAACCGACGCGTTCGCGAACCTGGGATCGTTAAAGGCATGCTTGGGATTTTGCTGGCGGTCATCCTCGAAGGCGTGTTCGCCGATGCCTTCAAAAGTCACGCAGCGCAAGTACCTCGCCGGGATGATGCGGTCGGTGTCGATGTCGTCGAGCAACAAAGGAAGGCCGGTGCCGGTGATTTGATCGATTTTTGCCATGTGGAGAATTGTCCGTTGAAGTTTGTCTCAAGGCGAGCGGGGGGCGTGAGCCCCCTGGTCACGTCGAATGATTGAAGGATTGAATCGCGAGCCGAACGGATCGACTCGAACAAAACCAGGGGGCTCACGCCCCCCGCTCGCCTAGACGCCGGCGGGTTGGAGGAGTTCTCTGACGTCGGTCACATGGCCGGTGACGGCGGCGGCGGCGACCATCGCGGGACTCATCAACAGCGTCCGACCGGTGGGGCTGCCCTGGCGGCCTTTGAAGTTGCGGTTGCTCGAGGAGGCACAGATTTCCCGGCCCTGGAGTTTGTCGGGATTCATCGCCAGACACATCGAACAGCCCGCCCCGCGCCAATCGAAGCCCGCGTCTTCGAAAATTTGATCCAAGCCCTCGGCCTCGGCTTGCCGGCGAACGTCCTGCGAACCGGGCACGACGAGAGTCCTGACACCCTCGGCCACGTGCCGGCCTTTGACGACTTCCGCCGCCTCGCGAAGATCCGACAATCGCGAGTTCGTGCACGAACCAATAAACGCCACGTCGATTTTGATGCCCTGGACCGGCTGGTTGGGCTGGAGATCCATAAACTCCAAGGCCTCCGCCGCCCCGGCTTGTTCCTCGGCCGGAAAACTGCCCGGCGAGGGAATCGATTCGCGCACGCCCACCGACTGGCCGGGATTGATGCCCCAGGTGACCGTCGGCTCGATGTCGGCCGCGTCGATGGTGACCACATCGTCAAACTCGGCAGCGGGCCCCGAAGCCAGGCTCAGCCACCACGCGGCCGCTCGTTCAAATTCCTCGCCCTGAGGAACCAGGGGCCGGCCGCGGAGATAATCCACGGTCGTCTGGTCGGGATTGACGTAGCCGCAGCGGGCCCCGCCTTCGATGCTCATGTTGCACACGGTCATGCGTTCTTCCATCGTCATCCGGTCGAACACGTCGCCCGCGTATTCGTAGGCATAACCGATGCCGCCTTTGACGCCCAGGATGCGAATGATGTGCAAGGTCACATCCTTGGCATACACGCCGGGCGAGAGTTCGCCATTGACTTCAATCCGCCGGACGCGGGGCCGTTCCAACGCCAAGGTTTGCGTGGCGAGCACATACGCGACCTGGCTGGTGCCGATGCCCAGGGAGATGTTGCCGAAGGCCCCGTGCGTGCTGGTGTGGCTGTCGCCGCAGACCAGCGTGATGCCGGGCTGCGTCAATCCCAACTCCGGCCCGACCACGTGCACGATGCCCTGGCGGTTGTCGTTCAGATTGAGAAGTTCGATCCCGAATTCCCGGCAGTTCTTTTCGACGGCCGACATCATTTCCTCGGCGAGCGTGTCGGCAAACGGCCGGGCCTGGTTGTCGGTGGGAATGATATGATCGACCGTGGCCAGGGTCCGCTCGGGATACATCACCTTGAGGCCCCGGTCGCGGAGCATCTCGAAGGCTTGCGGGCTGGTGACTTCGTGAATCAGATGCCGGCCGATGAAAAGCTGCGTCTGCCCGGAAGGCAGTTGGCGCACGGCATGCAAATCCCAGACTTTGTTGAAAAGATTCTGTTTGTCGGTCATGTGGTCTATGTCGGCTTTCGACGGGTTCGAGGAAGGAAAACTGCCGTGGAGGAAGGAAGTCGGTTCTCGGAATAAGGGCGCAGGATGATCGCGGGTTATGGTTCGACCAACATCACGACAAGGTTTGCCCCAGAAGGTTCACGTGATTCTATCCCTTGACCCGGTGCCCCGGCAAGCGGGCCAACCGTCCGCCTCGTGATTTGAGAGACCACGGGCGTTCCGACGCTTGCCGGCTTGAATTTCGTGAAGATACATCCTAGACAACCTTGCACGGTGGGGGTATCGTATGATTTGGTAATTTGAAGCACACTTTGGTTCCCTTTTCCTGCCGGAAAGCGGGGATTCTTTCAATCAAAGAATCGGTGTTTCCGAACGTTCAGCCAATCCTCAAAAACACTCCAATCCCAAGATCATACTGCGACGAAAACCTGTTTGAGCGAATCCATCTTATGAGCGAGCTGAAAATCGAAGTCTGGGACGCCACCGGCAACAAGCGCCAAATGGTCGAAGTCCCGGCCGACGCCGAGGTCAACCGCCTGATTGCCGTGTTGATCGAACGCATGAACCTGCCCCGCCACAGCCCGGACGGGCAGGCCATGAGTTACAAATTCCATCACAAAGGCTCGGGTCGGCAGCTCTTGGACTCGGAAACGCTGGCATCGGCGGATGTTCGGGACGGCGACGTTCTGCGGCTCCAACCGGAAATCACAGCCGGGTAGCGCTTCCCCGAAAGCGATGCTGCGGAGGAACAATTCCCCCCCCAATGCCGGAGGAGTCAGATTCTTGAATGACGTATTGCGGTTGACCGATTTAAAACCCCAGGAAGGGCGGTTTGCACGGTTTGAACTCATCAGCTGGTGGGACCAGGAGCGATTGGCGGCGGCGAACGCGCTGGTGATCGGGGCGGGTGCGCTCGGAAACGCAGCTGATCAAAAACCTGGCGCTGTTGGGGGTCGGGAATCTGTTTGTGGCCGACCTCGATCTCATCGAGAACTCGAACCTGTCGCGGTCGGTGTTGTACCGGGCCGCCGATTGCGGCCGCCCGAAAGCCGAGGTCGCCGCCGAGCGGGCGAAGGACATCTACCCCGACATCCGCACGCAGGCGTTTCACGGGAATATCGTGTTCGATCTGGGCCTGGGCGTGTACCGCTGGGCGGATGTTATTCTCGGCGGACTCGACAACCGCGAAGCCCGCGTGGCGATCAATCAGGCCGCGGCCCGCGTGGGCAAGCCCTGGATCGACGGGGCGATCGAACGGCTCGACGGCGTGGCCCGCGTGTTCGATCCCGCGGTCGGGCCCTGCTACGAATGCACGATGAGCGAAGTCGATTGGAAAATGCTCGAAGCCCGCCGGAGCTGCGCCTCTTGTCCCGCGAGGAAATGGAGCAGGGCAAAGTCCCCACCACGCCGACGACTTCCTCGATCATCGCCGGCATCCAGGCCCACGAAGCCGTCAAGATGCTGCACGGGCTGGACACGCTTTCCGGGCAAGGGTTTGTGTTCGACGGCAATTGGCATCAAAGCTATCTCGTCAACTACACGAAGCTGGAAGACTGCCCGGCCCACGATGCCTACGAACCCATCACCGAATTGCCGAATCAAATCGGAAACACGACGGCGGGCGACTTCCTCAAGCGGATAGAAAGCGATTTGGGGCCCAGCGCGGTGATCGAGTTCAATCAGGAACTTCTGGAATCCTTGACCTGCCCCGCGTGCAAGGAAACCACGCCGATGCTGGCGTCCTTGGGAAAAGTCACCGAGTCGGCGGCAAAATGTCCGAAATGCGAAAATCTGCGGACGCCGAATCTGTATCATACGTTGGGCCCCGGCTCGGCCCTTTTGGACAAGACGCTCGCAGAGCTGGGTGTGCCGGCCTGGGACATCCTGGGCGGCCGGGCGGGCATGGAGCAGCATTACTACGAATTTGCGGGAGATCGTTCCCTGGTCTTGGGGGCTTTGGCGGAAGGGCGAGAAACGAAATGAGCGGCGTGGACATTCGCGACCTCAAAAAGGAAAAATTGTCCGAGGGCAAATTTCCGGTCAAGCCGAAAGAGGATTTTCGGTTCCACATGACCGAAGCGGTGCATAAGAGCATCCAGGAGCACGCCAAGGCCGATGTCTCCGTGGAGATTTGCGGCGTCCTGGTGGGGAAGTGGGAGAAAGACGAGCACGGCCCCTTTGCCCTCGTCACCGAAAATATCCGCTGCGAGAGCGCCACGAGCAAATTCGCCGAGGTCACGTTCACCCACGAATCCTGGTCGCAGATCAACAAGGAGATGGACAGCAAGTATACCGATCTGCGGATCATCGGCTGGTATCATTCGCACCCCGACTTTGGGATCTTCCTCTCGGACCGGGACGTGTTCATCCACGAGAATTTCTTCTCCGGCCCCGGGCAGGTGGCCTATGTGGTCGATCCGGTGCGGGATTTGGAAGGCGTCTTCACCTGCGCGCGGGAAAGCCCACGCCCATCGCCCATTATTGGATCGGCGACCGCGTTCGCACGGTGGACGCCACGCTGCGTTCGACCGCTTCGCCCCGGGACACGCCGGGTCAAGCGACCGGCGAATCCCGCCCCGGGGCTCCTCCCGGGGACCCGGGCATTTTGCCGTTCGTGACCACGATCCTGGCGTGCATCTGCATGTTGTTGCTGGGCTACCTCCTGGCCGGGTGGCGGAGCCAATCGGAATCCATCCTGCTTCAGCAGGGAGCGGTCGCCCGCTACGGGGTGACGAAATTGCTGAAGCCGGGCTTCGAAGAGAAGATGTCCGCCATCGAACAGCACTTGCATCTCATCGAAAGCGAGTTCCAAAAGCTGCCGGCTCCGTCGGCCGAACTTTCCGACGAAGAGCGGGCGGCCGCGCTGAAACGCCGCCGACTGATCGCGGAGAATCTCAAAGCGAGCGCCAATACGATCGGATACATGAGGGAAGTCTATGGACTTTCCGCCGTCGAGCAAAACGCCGTGGAGCAGTTGATCGCGGAAAAGGAGGCCGAGGCGCAGGGGATGAAATTGAAAAGGAAATCCGGTTCCTCGAAGTCCGCCAATGGTGCTTCGACCAAGAAGCCGGAAAACGCGGCCGCTCCCAAAACAACCAAAAAGCCCGTTGACGAGAGTTCCAAGCCCCCGGCGAAAGAAACCGAGAACCCGCCAAAACAGCCGCCGGAATCCCCAGCTCCGGCCCAGGCGGAAAAATAACCCCAATCTCTCTTGCTCATTAAGAATCTGTTCGAGGACTGCTCCGTGTCCGATCCCATTCGCATCAGCCAACGCGACCTGCACGCTCCCGCGGTGGATGAGTATGTCGAGCTTCAGGCGTACCTCCAGCGAGACGTCGGCCCGCTGAGCGATCAGCCCTGGCTGATCCGCGTGATCTACGCCAACTGGTTTTACTTGTCGATCGCCGCGATGGTGGGCGGGATCCTTGGCTGGCTGATTTTAGAGCCGTTCTTCGACGACAACCGCATCGGGAACGATGTGGATCTGGCCGCGTTGTTTATGTTCCCTGTGGTGGCGGGATCGGTGGGATTGTTCCTGGGCGCAGCGGAAGGCATCATTTGCCGGAATCCGCTCCGGGCAGTCAAATCCGGCATGGTCGGTTTGGCCGTGGGCTTCCTCGGCGGACTGATCGCGCTCATCCCCACCGGGATCATCTTCAGTTTGATGATCACATTGGCGGTGAGTTTCTGGAAGAATCCGCAGCCGAACGCCATGCCCACGGGACTCGCGCTGTTGATCATGATGATGGGCCGGGCGGCCGCGTGGAGCGTGGCATCGATTCCCTCGGGAATCGGCCAGGGCATCGCCCTCCGCGAGAAGAAGGTCATTATCAACGGGCTCGTCGGAGCGGTGTTGGGCGGACTCTTGGGCGGGTTTCTGTTCGACCCGATCAGCATGGTCCTCGTCACCGCCGATGGGCAGGCGACTTACAGCCGGGGCGTCGGGTTTGCGACGATCGGCTGTTTCGTCGGGTTGTTCGTGGGCCTCGTCGAAGGCTGGACCAAGACCGCCTGGCTGCTCATGCGGAAAGGCCCCCTGGCGGGCAAGCAGTTCATCTTGTTCAAAGACACCACCGTCCTGGGCAGTTCGCCCAAGGCCGACGTGTATCTGTTCAAAGATGATGCCATCGAACCCCGGCACGCGATCGTCACCAACCGCGGCGGCCGCTTCGAAATCGAAGACTGCAACACCCCCGACGGGACCTACGTCAACGGGATTCCCATCACCCGGCACATACTCCAGCCCGGCGACCAGGTGGTGCTGGGCAAAACGGTTTTGGAATTCTCCGTCAAAGAAACCACGTCCTAAAAGGGGGAAATCCGAAGCGCGAAATCCGAAATCCGAAACAAATTCAAAATCCAAATGTTGCAAACAACGTTGGGTCATAAAACACAACCGGTTCAGGGTTTGGAGATGGGAATTTCGGTGATTGGAATTTGTTTCGGATTTCGAGATTCGGATTTCGAATTTTCCCCTAAAACTCATCATCCTGAAATCCTTTTGAAGAGGTGGATTATCCCGCCGATCAACGTGCGAGAGGAAGGTTGAGTGTGTCTATTCGGGTAAGGTGCAAATCCTGCCAGGCGGTTCTGCGAACGAAGACGTCGATGGCGGGCAAAACGGCGAAGTGCCCTCACTGCGGGGAGCGCGTGCGGATTCCGGTTCCCAAACCGAAAAAAGAGGAGGTTTACGAAGCGGAAGAGATGGACGGAGCCGAGGATTTCGACTTCGGCGGATTCGACCCCAATGCCGGCGCCACCGTCCCGCGGGACGAGCGCAAGCCCTGCCGGGCGTGCGGCGAAATGATCATGCGGAAAGCCGCCAAGTGCCGGTACTGCGGGGAGATTTTCGACCCCGCCCTCAAACGCCGCAAGAAAAGTTCGCGAAAACGCTCGCGCTCCCGTTACGGAGATGAAGATGAGGATCTGGACACATTGGAATGGCTGCTGGTGATTTTTTGCGGGGGGATCGCGTGCATCGTCGGGCTGGTCTATGTGATTCAAGGCAAACCCAAAGGCTCGAAAATGATTGGGTTCTCGATTCTTTCGGGAATCATTTGGCGGGCCATCGGGTTCGTCATTGGAGCCATCCTCGAAGGAGCAGGTTAAGCCGCTCGAAGTTTTTATGACCATGAGAAACTGAATTTCCGCTTGTCAGAGAAAGGCCTCCTGTGTCGATTACTGTCAACTGCGAATCCTGCGGCGCGGTCTTGCGAACGAAAGACTCGATGGCGGGAAAGATGGCCAAGTGCCCCCATTGCGGAGAGCGGGTGCAGATCCCCGCCGCCGCGGCCGACGATGTCTTCGAGGCCGAGGAAGTCGGCGGCGGGGGGGATTTCGATTTTGGCGGGCTGGACCCCAATGCGGGATCGGCGGCGGAGGAGGGCGACCGCAAGCCCTGCCCGGCGTGCGGCGAAATGATCATGCGCAAAGCCGCCAAGTGCCGGTATTGCGGGGAGATTTTCGATCCGGGGTTAAAACGCCGGTCCAAGAAGTCGCGGTCGGGGTCCCGCCATGCCGACGAAGACGCGGATATGACCGGCGGCGATTGGGTCGTGGCGATTCTCTGCTCCGGGATCGGCTGCATCTTGGGGATCGTGTGGATGGTCCAAGGCAAACCCAAGGGGGCCAAAATGTTCGGCGTGTCGCTCCTATTCAGCATCCTGGGGGGAGTCATCCGCGTCATTATCGAGTCGGCGGGCCGGCACTAATGCGGGTGGGAAGAAACCTGCGATCGAAAAGAGTAGGATTTGTATTTGACATTCCGTCGGCGGAGAAGCGCCGCCCCCTTTTGCGATTGGGGTCTGTTGTGCTTCACCCGCTCGACAAAACCGCCATTGACCAACGAAGCGAAGTCCTTGAAACACCTCCATGTCGACCCAAATCATTAGCTGTGACTGCGGAGCCAAAGTTCGGGTTCCGGCCGACCGCACCAACCGCACGTTCCGCTGCCCGCGGTGCAAGACGGGTTTGGCGCTGACGGTGGATGCCCGCGTGCTCTCGCTCACGCCGGTCTCCGCCGGCCATCAAACCGCGTGCCCCATTTGCCAAAGCGAAATCTCGCCCGACGAAGCCTGCGTGACCTGCCCGAGCTGCGATCAGGTGCACCACCGGGAATGCTGGTCAGAGATCGGCGGCTGCGGGACGTACGGCTGCGAGCAGGCCCCGGCGGTCGAGAAGTCCGAAGACTCCCACCAAACGCCGCTCGCGGCCTGGGGCGACACCAAACGCTGCCCGGCGTGCGGGGAAGAGATCAAAGCGATCGCCCTCAAATGCCGGTATTGCGACGAGGAATTCGAGTCGGTCGATCCGATGACCACGAAGGATCTCCGAAAACAGGCCAAGTCCAAAACGGACGTCGAAAAGACGCAACAGTCGGTGACGGCGCTATTTGTGGCGTCTCTCATCGGTTGCGCGGCTCCGTTGATTCTCCTGATCGGCTTGATTTACGTCCTGCCCCGCCGAAAAATACTAGCCAAATGCAGCCCGCTTTACGCTATCATGGCATGGGTGTCGATCGGGCTGTCGGGAATCTACAGCGCACTCATGGTGTTTTTCATCGTATTTGGGAAGTGAGCGGCAAGCCGCTAGCCTCCGGTTTCGATGAAGGATACGTACAAAATCAAGACCGGCGGCGAGCGGCTAGCCGCTCACAATGGCAATTTAAAACACGTTCCAAGGATCGAGGCCCCAACGGAAACTTTTCCCTTGAGGAATGTCGTGCAAAATTTGAATCCCATAATTGTCGCGGCCGGTGACCGGGAAGCAGGTGCGGACTGCCGAGCCTGCGGGCGCGAGTTGGAGTTGGGCGAGTCCACCTCCATCTGCCGGAAATGCGGGACGATCCACCACGAGTCCTGCTGGAATCTGCAAGGCGGCTGCGGTTCTTACGAATGCTCCACGGGCAAGAGTTCGCAGGCCCCCGCCGGTTCGACATTGACGATTTCCCGCAACGAACTCGCCGCCGCCGAGCCGCTGCCGCCGCCGCGGTCGTTCAGCGAATTCGATGCGGGCGACCTGCGGACCCCGGACAAACGCTGGAACCGCACGGCGATCTGGGCGTTTGTGATCGCGCTCTTGGGGATTCCGCTGTTCGGGCTGGTGACGGGGATGGTCGCCATCGTCGTCGGCTGCATTGCCCTGGTCGTCCAGACCAGCAACCGCCGCGGGCTGTGGATGGGGGTGCTCGCCATTCTGATTGGCATGGCGGACGTGGCCGGCTGGGCCTTTGGAATGTATCACTTCATGGGCCAAAACCACGGGTTTGTTTCGCTCCAGGAATTTGCCGCCCCGGACCTGGCCTCGATCGAGGAGTTGCCCGAGCATCTCGGCCGGTCGATGCGGGCAAACGTGATCGTGATCTCCGACGCGGGATTCGCCAGGCAGGGCATGGGCTCGGGCGTGATTTTGAAGCTCAAGGACGGCGTGGCGTGGATCGTCACCAACCGCCACGTCGTCGATCACGATTATTCCGAGGACACCAAAACCGCCGCCGCGAATTTGTCGGAGCTGTCCGACATTTCGATTCAAACCGTCACCCAAATGGCGGTGCCCGCGAGAATTGAATGGGTCGCTCCGCACGGGGTCGATTTGGCGATTCTTTCCACGCACCTCGATCCCGAGGACATCGCCGTCGCCCACTGGGACGCCGAGCAGCATCCGCACATCGGCGACGACGTGTTCGCCATCGGAAACCCCCACGGGTTGGGCTGGACGCATTCGGCCGGGCAGCTTTCGCAAATCCGGCGCCGGCAGCGCGGGCGGTTCGTGTATAAGATTCTCCAAAGCACGGCCGCGCTCAATCCCGGCAACAGCGGCGGCGGACTTTACGATAAACAAGGCCGACTGATCGGCATCAACACCTTGACCGGAGACAAGCGCGTGGCGGAGGGCCTGGGCTTTTCCATTTCCCTGCCCACGCTCTTGGAATTGCTTCCGCGGAATCTTTCCCTGCCTCAGAAACAAATCGAGACGCCCAAGAAATGAGCAATGTGCGATTGCGTCGGCTGAATGCCGATTATCAGAAGTTGAAGGAATACGCCCGGCTGCATCCGCGGATCACGTTGCTGCAGGCGGAAGGCGATCCGCCCGAGCGGTATCAGTTGCAATATCGCATTCGCAGCTTGCGGTCGGTCAACGGGGAATTGGAGCCGATCAAAGATCACACGGTGGAGATTCTGTTGCCGCGGAATTATCCGCGCACGCCGCCGCAGTGCCGGATGCTGACGCCGGTGTTCCATCCGAACATCGCCCCGCACGCGATTTGCGTGGGGGACCACTGGAGCGCGGGGGAATCGCTGCAGTCGATCGTGACCCGCATCGGCGAGATGCTCGCCTATCAAAGCTACAACGTGAAAAGCCCGCTCAACGGGGAAGCCGCCCGCTGGGTCGATGAGAACCGCGATCAACTGCCGCTCGACCGCGTGAGCCTTCTGGTGGACGAGGAGAAAGCCGGCGCCGGCGAATCGGCCGCGGTAAGCCGCCCGCCCGCCGCCGCATCGAGCGCGCGGGCGACGGCCCGAAGATCCCCGGCTCCCGCCGCGAGTTCGACCTTCGAGGACGAAGCCCCCATCGTGTTGCAGCCGGCTCCCGAGACCATTCAGACGGCCTGCCCCGGTTGCGGTGCCGTTTACGCGGTCAAAGTCGAGGTCCGCGGCCGCCGGGTTCGCTGCAAGAAGTGCATGAGGGTATTTGAAATCCGATGACCATGTCCGATTCGATCGCCACGTCCATTCCAGCGGAAGAACACCTCGCGGAGGCGGAGCTGGAAGTCCTGGAAATCCTGGACGATGCGGACGACGTTGCGCGGACTCGCCGCTGGCAGCGAAAACGGCACGGGTCGATGCTCTGGATTTCCGCGAGCGTGGTCGCGCTGGCGTTTTTGATGCAGGTCCAAGACGGGACGCGAGTCGCGTTTCGGGGGCTGGAAGATTATCCGCTGCCCGAATTGTGCGGCAGCCGGGCTATGTTCAACGTCGAATGCCCCGGCTGCGGATTGACCCGCAGCATCCTCTCGCTGGCCCGCGGCGATTGGGAAGCTTCGCTCAGTTACCACCGCATCGGCTGGATCCTCGCTTTGGCGATCGTGCTGCAAATCCCCTATCGCATCTACCGGCTCCGCGAGCTCAAAACCGGCATTTCCGAAGCCCGCTGGCCTGTCTGGTTCGGGAATTGTTTGATCGCCTTGCTGTTGATCAACTGGCTGACCGACGCGTTCTTCGGGTAGGCGACTTTGACGAGGCGGCTGGGATTGAGATAAACTGAAGTTGGAAATCGTCCTAATACTCCGCCAAAACAAAAACGAGGTTGGAAAAATTAGCCGCAGGGCGGCTAGCCCCGGTTTATTGCGGGGCGAATCGGACGCGAGCGCGTTCCGGCTGATCCAGCTTTTTGACAGTGTTTTCTCCTCTCAAAGCGATCGATCACCATGGTTACCTTCCGTTTTCTCATTCTGAGCACATTGGCCATCGTTTGCGTCCTTCCCCAAGCGGCGTCGGCCCAGGTCACGGGTGCCCAGATCAAAAAATCCGTGGCGGACGCCGCGGCCTATCTCCGGCAGCGAGTCGCGCAAGAAAGCGAATCGAGCTACGGCGGTTTGGCGGCGTATGCCCTCTTGAAGGCGGGCGATCCGCCGAACAGCCCCGCGGTGCAAGGCGTGTTGAACAACGTTGTCAAGCGGGCGGGCGGCGGAAATTACAAGCCCGGCTCCGACGGGATTTACGGCGCGGGCGTGGAGATGATGCTCCTCGAAGCCGCCAACCCGCAAAAATACCGCAAGGAAATGGAAGCGATCGTGGCGTATCTGATCAAGCACCAGCACTCCAGCGGGTCTTGGGACTATGTGGACGGGTTTCGCGGCGGGGACACGAGCCAATGCCAATACGCGATGCTCGGCTTCTGGGCGGCCGAGCGGTCGGGCATCAAGGTCCCGCCCGAGGTCTGGGACCGCGGCGCGGCCTGGTTTATCAAGACGCAGTCGGGCGACGGGGGCTACTCCTATCACCCCTTTGGAAGTCAAGGCGATGACACCGCGGTCTCCCACACGATGACAGCCGCGGGCGTGGGGTCGCTGTTGATGGCGAGAATGCATCTCTATCCCAACGCCGAGGACCCAACTGCCGAGAAACCCAAAAAACCCGCCACCACGAAATTCGGCGTGCTGGAATCCGTCGATCTGGACACCGTGGAAAAACCCGACGGCACCAAGGTCAAAGACCCGAACGACTATCACCCCACCGTGACAAGCGGGAATTTAACGGCGGCGGCGAACCGCGCCGCGGGTTGGATCGCCCGCCGGTACACCATCACCGCCGGCCGCTGGAACATGTATTACCTTTACACGTTCGAGCGGATGGCGGCCTTGATGAACGTCCAAACGATCGCCAACCACGACTGGTACCGCGAAGGGGCGACGTACCTCGTCACGAGCCAGGCCAAGAACGGATCGTGGAATTCCACCACCGGGGAAATCGCCTCCACCGCGTTCGGGATTCTGTTTCTGACCAAAGCCACCGCCAAGATCCTGCACCGCGACGTTCCGTTTGATCCGTTGGGCAACGGGCTACTCGCTGGCGGACGCGGACTGCCCGACGACCTCAGCCAGGCGATCCTCAAGGACGGCAAAGTCGAGAGCAAGAAAGATTTGGGCCCGATCGACGAGTTGCTCCAAGAGTTGGAAAAAGTGGAAACGGTGGATGTCGCCGCCGCGCAGGAGGCCATCGTCGAGCAGGTGCAACTGGGGGACCGCGAGGAGTTGATCAAACAGAAGGACCGGTTGGTCAAGCTCGCGAAGCATCCGAATGTGGAAGTCCGGCGGACCGCCATTTGGGCGCTCGGCCGCACGGAGGATCTGGGAATGGCCAAGTTGCTCATCGAGGCCTTGGACGACAACAACGTGGACGTGATGGTCGAAGCCCGCAACGCCCTGTGCACGCTCAGCCGCAAACCGTTGGGTTTTCATCTTCCCGAAACCCCGTTCGAGAAGGTTCCCGCCTCGGCGGACCAGAAAGCCAAAGACGCCGCAGTCGCCCAGTGGCGGAAGCAGCTCGAAAGAGAAGTGGGGCGAATGGTACTACAAATATCGCCCCTATAAAGAACGAGACGACCTTTCAGAAGCCTTGTTCCAGGCGAAGTAAACCGCGGAGTCGTTGGGGGAGAATGTGGACCGAAGGTCGATGAGCGGTTCGAAATCGAGCGCTAACCCGGCATTTTTGCCAATTCATCGCAAAAAACTCTGTCTCAATTAGCCCGAAGCGCCAGTTTTGAAGTTGCACGAAACCGCAAAATGTGAGCGGAAGGGCGCTAGCCCCCGGCCTTTTCAACGGAAATTTGGATATGACAAGGCCGGCGGCTAGCGCCGAACCGCTCACAATGCACGATCGCTCGCGATTTAGAGAATGCGCATCTTCAAAAAGCGCAAGCGAGGGATTTCTGTCTCAATTAGCCCAAAGCGCAAGCGAGGGATTTCAAATCAATTCCCTCGCATGCGCTTCGGGCTCATGACTCTATTGCCAAGGTTTGAGGAATCCGCCGCCCCGCCCCCAATCCGCGGGCCAGAAGTTGGCCCCGCCGATTCATCAATCGGTTGGAAATCGACCGGGCGACGTTTTATGCGCTGTTGACCCGCGCCTGGCAGGTCGTCGCCGGGCCGATCACGCTGGTGCTCATCAGCCTGTTTTTCCCGCCGGAAGTCCAAGGCTGGTTTTACGTCTTCGCGGAAATGCTTTCGCTGCAATCCCTGGTGGAGATGAGCCTCAACCAGATCATTATCAACGTCGCCAGCCACGAATGGAGCCGGCTGGAGCAGGCGGAGGACGGCTCGATCACGGGCGATCCCCACGCGAGATCCCGGCTCGTGAGCCTGGGCCGGTTTTTCGCGAAGTGGTATCTGGGCGTTGCGATTTTGTATCTGCTCGCGATCGGCGTCGGCGGCGGGTTTTGGATGGCCTCGAACGATCCCGCGGCAAAGGTTTCGTGGCTGGGGCCTTGGATTGTCGTCACGGCTTCGACCGTGCTTTCGCTGTGGCTGATGCCAATCTACGCCCTGTTGGACGGCTGCAATCAGGTGATCGCCACGAACCGCTTCCGCGTGCTGCAAAGCATTCTTGGAAATGTATTTGTGTGGATGTGCATTCCGCTGGGAGCCGGGCTCTGGACGACGGCCGCCATTGCCGGCACGAAGCTCGCGGGCGACCTTTATCCGCTCCTGGGACCGTACCGCCGGTTTTTCCGCGCGTTTTTTGAAAAGCCGGAGGGACCGGCCGTTTCCTGGCGGGAGGAGATTCTGCCGCTCCAATGGCGATTGGCCCTACAAACCGGGACCACGGCCCTGGCGATGTCGTCCTTGACACTGCTGTTGTTCGAGTATCAAGGCGAATCCGTCGCCGGTCGAATGGGCATGACCTGGTCGGCCCTCAAATCCCTGCAGTGGGGCGCGCTCGCCTGGGTTTACACGCGGGCTCCCAAGTTTGGGATGTTCATTTCCCAAGGGGATTACGCGGCCTTGGACCGCATGTTCGGCCGCGTCTTTCGCGTGTCGCTGGGCCTGCTCGCCTTGGGGGGCCTCTCCGCCTTCGGCGTGGTTGCGGTGTTGAACTGGTGGGAACTTCCGCTGGCGGATCGCCTGCTCCCGCTGGGGCCTTTGGCACTCCTCATTCTCTGCGTGATTTTGAACCACGTTCCGCTGTCGCTCAATTTGTACGCCCGCGCACACAAGCGGGAGCCCTATGTGTGGCTGGTCGTCATTTCCAATCTCGCGCTGATCGCCGCCGTGTGGTGGGGGGCCCAACGCGAGTCCGCGATGCTCGGCACCACCGCGGGGTTTCTGGCCGTTCTCGTCCTGTTCATCGTGCCGGCGTGGATTCTGGTTTGGTGGAAATACCGGCAAAGCTGGCGCATGTGACAGAGAGACCTTTGCGTCTTGGTTGGGCTGATTTTCTTGTCGAGCCAGGTTTTTTTTGTTCATCTACAGTCAGTTCGTCGCTTGGTTATTTTTACGATTTGTGCATCAAATGAGAAACGCCCGAAAGGAGATAAGTCGTTGAGTTAGCCGAGGCGCATTGGAGCCGCCCCCACGAAGCAACACGCTTCCCGCGCACTTTGCCCACACCTTCGATTTCGGCGGTTCTTTGGCGGATTTGCCGCGTTTGGGCGGCGGTCCGTTGGAATTCCGGCGTCCAGGCGTCAGAATAGAGTGTGGAATTGCCCGTTAGGTCCCGGCCTGTGTTTCCCTCCGTTCTTCCCGCCTCACAAGGACGCCCTCGTATGATTCGCCCCAACCGAACGAACGCCATCATCGTCAACCTGTGTTGTGTTTTCGGACTTTTGACGGTCGGATCGGGTTTAACGTGCGGGCAGGAATCCGCCGAGAAAGACGCCGGGCCCGAGGCGGGGCATTCCTTCCACGGCGAAGCCTTCAACGAAGGCCCCCGCCAAAAAGCCTACCTGATGGAAGGCACCGGGAATGTGACCTTCCCCGCGACCACCAAAAGCGAACTCGCCCAGAAGTTCATCAACCAAGGCGTGGGGCAACTGCACGGGTTTTGGTACTTTGAAGCCGAGCGCTCGTTCCGGCAGGCGGCGGCGATCGATCCCGACTGCGCCATTGCCTATTGGGGCATGGCGATGGCCAACACGAACAATTCCAAGCGGGCCCAAGACTTCATCAAAGAAGCCGTCCAGCGGAAATCGAAAGCCAGCGATCGCGAGCAGCAATACATCGACGCCTTGAGTGCCTACCTCACCACGCCCGCCAACAAAGACAAGCAGCGGAAGGAAGCCTATCTCCTCGCGCTTGAAAAAATCGCCCTCGACTCTCCGGACGATTTGGAAGCCAAGGCGTTTTTGTGCTTGCAGATTTGGCTCAACCGCTCGGTGCAGCCGATTCAAAGCTACCTGGGCACCGATGCGCTCCTTCACGAAATCCTCGCCAAAAACCCGATGCACCCGGTGCATCATTACGTGATCCATCTCTGGGATTTGAAGAAGCCGGAGTTGGCGCTCAAGTCGGCGTCGCTGTGCGGGCAGTCGGCTCCCTCCATCGCCCACATGTGGCATATGCCGGGGCATATTTATTCCCGGCTCAAACGCTATAACGACGCCGTCTGGCAGCAGGAAGCCTCCGCCCGCGTGGACCATGCCCAGATGATCCGCGACCGCGTGCTGCCCGATCAGATCCACAACTTCGCCCACAACAACGAATGGCTGATCCGCAACCTGCTTTACACCGGCCGGGTCCGCGATGCGGTCGATCTCGCCAAGAACATGACCGAACTGCCCCGGCACCCGCGGTACAACACCGTGAGCCGGCGCGGCAGCAGCGCCTCTTACGGCCGGCTGCGGCTCTTTGCGGCTCTCAATCAAAACGAAATGTGGCCGGAGATGATCCGCCTCTGCAATTCGCCGTACCTGGAACCGACCGGCGTGGAAGCCGAGCAGATCAAACGCCTGCGGTATCTCGGCCGGGCGTACTTCCGCAGCGGCGACCTCGAAGCCGCCCGGCAAGTCGTGACGCAAGTCGCCGGCCGCAAGGCCGAGGTGGAAAAGCAGCAAAAGGCCGCCCAGATCAAGGCGGAAGAAAAAGTCCTCGCCGACGCCAAGAAACGCATCAAACAAGAACCGGAGCAATCCGACGAAGATTACAACCGCAACATCGTTCGGCAATCGGTCAAGGACATCAAAAGAGCCCATGACACCGCGGCCCGGCCGTTTGCGACTTCGCTTCGCTCGCTCGACAAAGCCCTCGAAGAGTTCCAGGGACAGGAAGCCCTCGCGGCGGGGAATCATCAGGAAGCCTACGATCTCTTGCGGAAGGCGGGCGATCAGGACCCGCTGTTTCTGGCGCTCGTGAAACTCTGGGCCGGCGATGAAGAAGAAGCCTGCGCGTTTGGCGAGCACGAACTTGCCCCGGCACAAAAACGAAACCATCCCGCGGGCGCAGGCGGCTTATATCCAATGGAAAGCCGGCCAGACGGACGCGGCCAAAGCCACATTTGACGAGCTGCGAAAATTCTCGGGGCCGATCGATCTCGACACACCGATCTTTGCCCGGCTCGCGCCCTTGGCGAAAGAACTGGGCCTGCCCGCGGACTGGCGGCAGCCGCTCGCGAAAGTCGGCGATGTCGGCAATCGCCCCGACCTCGACACGTTGGGGCCGTTCCGCTGGCATCCCTCGGAAGCCGAACCCTGGACGCTGCAGGACAAGGACGGGAAGATGCACTCCCTCGCCGATTATCGCGGCAAGCCGGTGGTGGTGATTTTCTATCTGGGCTTCGGCTGTCTGCACTGCGTCGAGCAGCTCAAAGCCTTCGCCCCCAAGGCCGAGGAATTTGAGAAACAGGGCCTGTCGTTGATCGCCATCAGCACCGAAAGCCGAGAGGCTTTGGAGATCGCCCTCAAGAATTACAACAAAGAGCACACGTACGCGTTCCCGCTGGTGGCCGACCCGGAATACAAGGTGTTCAAGGCGTACCGGGCGTTCGATGATTTCGAGAACCAGCCGCTGCACGGGACGTATTTGATCGACGCCGAGGGCCGGGTTCGTTGGCACGACATCAGCTACGAGCCGTTCATGAATCCGGATTTCGTGCTCCAAGAAGCGGCCCGATTGTTGGACCAAACCCCGCCCGCCGAGGGCCTGGTGACCGTGAAGACGTTGAAGCCCGTCGCCCGGCCTGTCCCGGCGGAAGCGGAGAAGCCCGCTCCGCGCGGAGATAGGGAGACGGGGAGATAGGGAGACGGGGCGATCCGATTCCGATCGCCGAAAATGGAAAAACCGCGTGATATTCCCGCATCCTTCCCGCCTCGATTGAGGTAAGATGGGTGCGGTTTTTTCTTAATGTCTCCCAAACACGCATACGGAGGTAGCGTGATGTGGAAGTTTTTCAAAGCGGCATCCTGGAAACTCTGGCTCTTCGTGCTTTTTGGGGGAGTGGCGATTTCGCCCGCGGCGGCTGAGGATTTTGACTGGCTTCCCAAGTTGGAACTCAAGCAGGATTTCGCGATGAAAACTTTGGGCGGGATGCAGTTTTGGGGGGACGTGGCCTACTTTCACGGCTGGCGAATTTCAGCACAACGTGTTCTTCAAGCAATACCGCCTGCTCGATCCCCAAAACCACCGCCACGCTTCGGGCACGCTCGAAGGCTGCCAGAAGAAGCTGGAGGAAATCAAGAAGGAGAAAAAGCTGCCGAGGATGTCCGGGCACGCGGTGATTTTGATTCACGGCATCGTGCGCTCGTCCAAGTCCTTCAGCAAACTGGCCGAGGCCCTTAAAAAAGACGGCTACACCGTCATCGGCTTCGATTACCCCAGCACGCAGGTGGAGATTTCGCAGTCGGCAGAATACTTGAACCAGCTGATCGAATCGCTCGAAGGCGTCGAGAAGATTTCCTTCGTCGTCCACAGCATGGGCGGGCTGTTGGTGCGCTGTTATTTAGAGAAGCACAACGACGACCGCATCGAGCGGATGGTCATGCTCGGCGTCCCCAACCGCGGGGCGAACATGGCCGACATCTTTAAGAACATCCTCCTGTTCAAGATGATCTTCGGCCCGGCCGGGGGGCAGTTGGGCATCAACGGGGGCTACATCGATTCGCTGCCCACGCCGGAGTTTGACTTCGGCGTGATTGCCGGCGCCCGCGGCAAGGACACCGGCTACAACCCGCTCGTCCCCGGCGACGACGACGGCACCGTCAGCGTGGAAAGCACCCGCCTGCCCGGAGCCTGTGACTTCGCGACCGTCGAGTGCCTGCATTCCTTCCTCATGAACAACGCCGACACGATCACCTACACTCGCGAGTTCCTGAAGACCGGCCGCTTCCGCGCGGAAGGCGACCCAGAGCCGATCCCGAAGGAAGACAAGAAACAACAGCCAAAGAAAAAAGAGCCGGATCAAAGCGAACAACAAAAAAAGGGGTAACCACCGAGATACGGAGAAGACGACGGAGACGGGTGAAAAGGACCGAGGGTCCGGCTTTATGTCAGCCCAGGGCAAGCGCAGCGCCGCCCTGGGTTGCGCGTGATGTATGAAACGCAAGCCCCAACGGGGCGGCCCTATTTGGCATACGGTTTAGGACCGCCCCGCTGGGGCTTTTGCACTTTGTTCATTCCCGTTTCCCCAGGGCGATGCCCCTGGGCTGACATAGAGCCGGACCTTCGGTCCTATTTCCGTAATTTGGGACAACTCGGTCAGACGGCTACATATTGATTTCGTAGCCCTTGCGGTTTTCGCGCGAGAGGAACGAGTTGGCTTGGGCGTCGCCGGCGATTTCCCGCTTCGCCGGGTCCCATTTGAGTTCCCGGCCCAATCGCATCGCGATGTTGGAGAGGTGGCAGACCTCAAGCATGCGGTTGTGCGTCCAGACATCGGAGATAGGCTGCTTGCGCGCTTTCATGCCTTCGATGAAGTTCGCCGTGTGGTTCTCGCTGACTTTTCCGCCGTAAACCTTTTCGATCGCTCCGTCCGGCAGCGGGTTGTCCTTCAGGTCTTCGACCGGCTTGCCGACGATTTTGCCGCGGTTCACGAAGAACCGGCCTTCCGTGCCCTCGAACAGAATCCCGTTGTCGCCTTCGCTCGTAATGAACAGCTCGATGCCCTCGGGCATGTCGGCTTTGATGAGGAACTTCGTCGCGACGTTGTACTGATCGTGCACGACCGGATAGCCGTTCTTGTACTCGACGGGCAGTGTGTATTCGACCGGCGTGATTTTGCTGGGGCCGGTATCCGAAGCCCCGATCGCCCAGCAGGCGATGTCCACGTGATGGGCCCCCCAGTCGGTCAGCTTGCCGCCGGAGTATTCATGCCAGTTGCGGAAGGAATAATGGCAGTTGCTGTAGAGCGGCACGCCTCCGCCGTAGCCTTTTCGCATTTCCGGAAGCGCCCGGTAGGGAACCTTGGCGGCCGGTCCGAGCCAGATCTCCCAATCGAGCCCGTCCGGGACGGGGGCTTCGGGAATGACGGGTGACGCTTCCATGCCGTTGATGCCGCAGGTCACTTTTTTCACTTTCCCGATGCGGCCGTTTTGGATGAGCGCGACCGCCTGCAGAAAACGGTGTCCCGATTCGGTCCGCTGCATCGTGCCGACCTGGAAGACCCGGCCGGTGTCTTTGACGACCTTTTCGATGAGCTTGCCTTCGTTGATCGTCAGCGTGAGCGGCTTTTCGCAGTACACGTCTTTGCCGGCGAGCATCGCTTCCACCGCGATCTTCGTGTGCCAGTGGTCCGGGACAGCGATCATCACGGCATCGATGTCTTTCCGGTCGAGGACCTTGCGGTAGTCCTTGTAGGCGTCCGGCTTCTTGCCCTGGCGGCTCTTCACCTTTTCGACGTGGTCCCCGAGGACGTTCGCGTCCACGTCGGCGAGGGCCGCGAAGTCGGCGAACTTAAACGACTTCTCCGTGATCGTCCAGCCTTGGTTTCGAAGGCCGATCGTGGCGAACACCGGGCGGTCGTTCGGCGACTCGTAGCCGGCGGCGGGGCGGCTTGACCAGGGGAGAAGACTGGCGGTCCCGACGGCGGCCATGCCTTCGAGAAACTGTCGGCGTGTTTGGCGAGAAGTTGGCATTGGGCAGAACCTTTTTGAACGGAGGCGAATGAGCGTGAGCGGCGAGGCGCTAGCCGCCGGTTTTGATTTTATGACGATCCTTTGATCGAAACCGGAGGCTAGCGCCTACCGCTCAGATTTTCCGACACGTTGTTAGAGAAAATGATAAACCAATGTAACACAATTCGTTCGCCGCTTGCACCCATGCCGGCGCCGCATTTTTCGCGGAAATAGGGCCGAAGGCCCGGCTCTATGTCAGCCCAGGGCAAGCGCAGCGCCGCCCTGGGTTATTGATGATGAATCAAACGCAAGCCCCAACGGGGTGGCCCTATCCGTCACACGTATAATCCCACGTGGCCACCAGCGTATCTCCGGTTTAGGAGCGCCCCGTTGGGGCTTTTGCATTTTGTTCGTTGCGGTTTCCCAGGGCTTCGCCCTGGGCTGACATAAAGCCGGGCCTTCGGCCCTAAATCCGATCGCGCAAAATCGCGCAATGATTTAGCCTTCCAGGTGTTTGAGCGGGCCTTTGCTGTCGCCGAATTCTTTGAGGTCCGCCCCCATGCGGTGCATCATCGCGAGGAACAGGTTGTTGAGCGGGGTTTCGTTGGGATAGGCCAGATGGCGGCCGGCTTGGATGCTGCCTCCGCCGCGGCCGGCGAGGAGGATCGGCAGGTCGTGGTGCTGATGGCGGTTGCCGTCGGAGATTGCGCTGCCGTAGAGGATCATGCTGTTGTCGAGCAGGTTTCCGCTGCCTTCCTTAATGGATTTGAGCTTGCCCAAAAAGTACGCAAACTCGCCGGCGAGGAACTTGTCGATCTTGGTGATCTTTTCCATTTTCTCTTTGTCGAGCCGATGGTGGGACAGGTTATGATGCCCGTCGGTGACGCCGACATTCGGATAGGTGCGGTTGCTGCCTGCGTTGGCGAGCATGAAGGTCGCGACCCGGGTGGTGTTGGTCTGGAACGCGAGCGCCATGACGTCGTACATCAGGCGGATGTGCTCTTGCGTTTCCTTGGGAATGCCTTCCGGCAGGTCGTATTCGGGCACTTCCGCAGGAGTGACGGCGGACTTTTGCAGCCGAAGCTCGAGTTCGCGGACGCTCGAAAAATATTCATCGATCTTCCGGCGGTCGGTCTGGCCGAGCCGATTTTTGAGCTTGGCGGCATCTTCGGAGACCAGATCGAGAATGCTCTGGCGATAGAGGTCGCGTTTGGCACGGGATTTGAAATCTTCGCCGGTGCCGAACAGCCGCTCGAAGGCGAGCCGGGGGTTGATTTCCTTGGCCATCGGCGCGTTGGGGGTTTTCCAGGAAATGTTGGAGGAATAGGCGCAGCTGTAGCCCGAATCGCAGCTGCCGGCGTTTCGGCTGCGATCGACGCCCACTTCCAGGGAAGGCAATTTCGTCTGGCTGCCGGCGGCCGAAGCGATGGCCTGATCCACGGACTGGCCGACTTCGATGTTCGCACCGGAGGTCTTTCGCGGCTGGCAGCCGGTCAAAAACACGCCGGCGTTCCGGGCATGGTCGCCGCCGCCGTCGCCGTTGGCCCGGCCGTGGTTCTGCGTGAGGCCGCTGAACACGGTGATGTCGTTCTTGAACTCGGCGAGCGGTTCGAGCGTTTTCGAGAGCTTAAAATCTTTCCCTTCGCCTTCGCATTTCCAGGCGTCCATGATCGCCCCGTTGGGAAAGAAGACAAAGGCCGTCCGCACCGGCGCCCGGCCGATTCCGCCGCGCTCGCCGAGGACATCAAGCCTTGGCCGGGCAGCATCGCCTCGAGCAAAGGCAACGCCATCGTGGTCCCCAGACCTTTCAAGATCGTGCGGCGGGATAGATGTGTGCGACTCATAGCAGGCTCCCTTCTGGTTGGTTTTTCAGTTTTTAGTTTTATTCAACGCAAAGACTGCAAAGTAAAGACGCAAAGGGCCGCAAAGAAAAGACAAAAAGAAAAAAGCGGGAACGGCTTTTGGACTCACAATCGCCTTGTTTCAGATTTTGAATTTTTGTTCTTTGCGCCGCTTTGCGTCTTCCCTTTGCGCCTTTGCGTTAAATGCCGTTCATTCGTCAGTTGTTTTTTGATTTCTCCCCGTCTCCCTATCTCCCCGTCTTGGTTTCGGCGCAAAGGTAGAGGAACGGTTGGCTTTGAACGATCTCCAGCACCATTCTTGAGAATCGGTTCCCGTCCTTGTCCATGTTTTGCGTAATCGTGTCGACCGCACAACGGTCATAATACTCCAAACCCCGACCCAGGGCGTAGGTGAGCATTTTTTCGACCAGGCAGCGGCGGAAATCGATTTTTCTCTGCTTTAACAGTTTGATGAGTTCGATGGGGCCTTGGAATTTTTTCCCGCCGGGCAATTCGCCGGAGGCGTCCACGGGCAGTTTGCCGTCGCGGTCCCGCCATTTGCCGACGGCGTCAAAATTCTCAAAACCGAGCCCCAACGGGTCCATGGTTTTGTGACAGGCCGCGCAACTGGGCGATTGGCGATGCAGCTCCAACTGCTTCCGCAGCGACAAGCCCGGCTTTTCCTTCGCGGTCTCTTCCAGCTCCGGAACGTTGGGCGGGGGCGGGGGCGGCGGCTCGTTCAAGAGGTTCTCCAGAATCCACTTGCCGCGCTTCACGGGCGAGGTGCGGGTGGGATTGGACGTCAGCGTCAGAATGCTCGCTTGCGTCAACACTCCCGCTCGCGGCATGCCCGAGAGCGAGACTTTTTGAAATTCCTCGCCCCTCACGCCCGCAATGCCGTAATGTTCCGCGAGACGTTCGTTGACGAACGTAAAATTCGCATCCAAAAAATCCATCACGCTCAGGTCATCCCGCATGATCGCCGCGAAGAATTCCTCGGTTTCCTTCCGCATGTCCCGGCGAAGGTCATCATTGAAACTGGGAAACATTTTCGGATCGGGCGAGACTTCCTCGAGGTTCCGCAGGTTGAGCCATTGGCTGGCGAAGTTATCGACGAGGGCCTTGGACTTGGGATCCTGGAGCATCCGCCGGACCTGCTTTTCCAAGATGGCGGGTTGACGCAGTTTTTTCTTCTCGGCCAGCTGAAAGAGTTCTTCATCCGGCATGCTGCTCCAGAGGAAATACGATAGCCGGGACGCCAATTCGTAATCGCGGACCGGCTTGACGGCGGGCTTCTCGGACAGCGAATGGTCTTCCACGCGAAACAGGAAATGCGGCGAGACAAGCACCGCCGTCACCGCGATCTGAATGCCCTCTTCGAACGTCTCGCCGCGCGAGATGGCGAACATCGCGAGGTCTCTGAACTTTTCGACTTCCTCATCGGTTGCGGGCCTGCGGAAGGCTTGGGTGATAAACCGGTCCAAGATTCTCTCGGCGGCGGTTTTGTCGGAGGTGTTTTTGTCGGGCGTGACGAATACGATCCGCCGATGGCTTTCGGGGAGTTGATCGAGCGAGACGTTTGTGGGCACGACTTCGATTTTGCGGACGTGGAGGTTCCGGTCGCGCTCCTTGGGATTCTTGGCTTTGGGGTTGTAAAAATCGTTGATGAACGCCGCCTCGAGTTTGTGCTCGCCCGCGTCGATTTGAAATTTGGCTTCATACGCGTCCGGCTTGCGTCGGCCTTTGATGTCGAAGACTTCGATCTTCTTGCCGTCGAGCCGAAGCTCCATGCGGGCGGGTTCATCGCCCGCCTGATCCGCCCTGGCTTCCGTCCGCACGACGTATTCCGACTTGGCGGGAATGCGGACCTTGGCGATTACTGATCCCGTGGAGGCCATCGTGATAAATCCATCGTCGCCCGGACCGCCGGCGGAACCTGTCCCTTCGAGATCCTTCCCCGCAAACCGCTGGATGCCGTACCGGTCGGGATGGGCCACGATCGATTTCTTGGCGATGGTCTCGGCGGCTTCGAGGTATTTTTCCAAGAGCAAAGGCGGCAACGAAAGCACGTCGCCGATGTTGTCGAACCCGTTGCCCACTTCGTCGGACGGGAAGTCTGCCGCGGGCTCGAAATCGATGCCCACGAGATCGCGGATCGTGTTGTTGTACTCGGCCCGGTTCAGCCGGCGGATCGTCACCCGGCCGGGATCGGGCGGCAGATCGCAGTCCACGTAGTTGAGTTTCGCATCGATCCAATCCACCGCGGCCTGGCGTTCTTCCATTTTCGGTTGCGCGCCTTCTTCGGGCGGCATGACGCCGGCGTTCAACATCTTGAAGACCAGTTCCGCGGTCTTGCGGTTTTTGGCGAAGGCTTCGGGTTTGGCGAATTCATCCAACGTCAACCCGCCTTCCTCGGCACCGCCCGCGTGACAGTCGAAGCAATACTTCTGCAAGAAGGGGCCGACGTGTTTGGCAAACTTGTCCGCGCTTGCCGGGTGGGGTTTGTGGGCGACGAGTTGCAACTGCTCCGCGGCCAAGGCGGGCGGTTTGGATTCCGCGGTTTGATCAGGGCGTGTTTGCTGGAAGAACGTCACCACCCCCAGCAAGAGACACGCGACGACCAGACCGAAGGCAATCCAGGTGTTCCCCTTCTTCCACCACGCCGCGCTTCGCCGGCGGACTTGAGCACGCGAACGGGCGTAGGTTTTCCGCGCGGGCGCGGCCTGCGGAAGCGGCGGGACTTGCGGTTGCCTGGCCACGGGCGGTTTGGGCGTTTTTTTTCGCCGCTTCGGTTGGGCGGATTTCTGAAGAGGCTGGTGCGGTTCGGGGCTGGGCACGAGATACTTCCGGCCGCAATCGGGATGGGGGCAGGTGCCCACCTTCCCCGCGTACCGCGCATCCACGTGGAACCGCAAGCCACAGGACCAGCATTCGATCGGAATCAACATAAATCCGCCTTGGGATCGTCTTCAATCCGCTGCCGCCGATTGAGGCAACAGGGTTTTTCTGGGGTGTGAAGTCGGCGGGTCGAACTGGCGTGGGTTCTGCCAGGGTCCGATCCGCGGTGGGGAACTCAATCCGCCAAACCCATTATATCAAAGTTGGCCAACGAGTTAAATCCCCTGAAAGCCTCAATTCCAAGTGGCTTTCCAAGGGCGTCGCGCGGAGGTTTTGGACAAATGCCGATCGGAAATGGGTTCAAGAATTCCTAATAAACCCGGCGCCGCGGGAAAAGTTCTGCACATCCCGGAGATAAAACCTCAAGGAGCGGCGAGCACGTCTTGAAACTGGGCCGGCACATCGTTCCAGGCGGCCATGTATGTTTCTTCCAAGGGCCTCGTTGGAAGCGTCCAAAAGAGATTTCTGTCTCCTATTCATTTTCGCAAATCCCGCCGCCTTTGTCACTTTTGCATTTTTGGTTTTGGGAAACCCTCTGCTCCCAAAAAAAGAAGAAGCCGCCGCGCCTGGGGGAAAATAGGGCGAGGCAGCTTCTTCGGCCAGTCGTGCGTTGGCGAATTAAACTTGAGGTTGTTGCATGCCGAACCATCACTGGAAAGGGCGTTATTTGACGAGTTTTTGAACGTCGGCGATCACGTCGTCCACTTTGAGATCCTTGGCGGTGGCGACGGCGTGGTTGGATTGGACTTTGCCGCCGTTGGCCAGGATGATCGTCACTTCGGCTTTGGAATTGAGGCCGTAGTCGGCGGGGCCGTTTTCGAACTCGTTGGGCACCACGAAGGGCACGTTTTTGGTTTTGCTGGACTTGGCGACTTCTTTGGCGGTCGCGGAGGCTTCTTCTTTGTCCTCGGCCAACACGCTGACGAATCCGCGAAGCTGCTTGTCACTGTTCTCGCCGATGGCTTTGTCGAGTTCCTGGATGAATTTCACCACGTTCTTGTCTTTGGGGGAGCGGGTGAAGATGAGCACTTGGGGCCGGCCGCCGTTGCGGCAGCGGTAGCAGAGTTCCTGGCCGACTTTCACGCCGTCTTCATCGGCACCGGCACATTTCGTCACATTGAAAGCACCGATCAATTTGCCGGGCTGCAGGCCGCTTTTGATTTCTTCCGCTTGGACCTTTACGGTCAAAGCCAGAACGGCCAATGCGGTCAGAATCGTGAACTGTTTCATGAAGGCTCCTTTGGGAATCGAATGGAACAAACCAACGCACGGCGGAAACGCATTTCGGTCGGGTTTGGGACAAGTCACCGGCAAGCCGATTCGAGGAAGTCGGGCGAGTTTGCGGGTGGGAGAATCTCGGTGGCTGGTTATCATACGGCGAAAGAAATCGGTTCGTCAATCACCAAGCACCTAGGATGATCTCCGCCCGCAAAAGTTTCTGTGAGGCAGTTCACACTTCGCAATCTTCAAAAAAGCACCTTGTGACCCCGGCTCGTTCGAGGGCCGTGGCCCCGTTTTCCCAATGCCGAGCAGTGACTCTCGCCTTGGATTTCATTGGGATTTCCAGACCGCGGCTCATGCGATATACTTGTCGAAGGAAAGCCTCGCGGTGAAAGCCCGTGGTCCCATTGAAATTCGTATGGGGATGAGACATGAGGTCTCGAATGTTTGTTCGCGGAGTTTGGGGAAGCTGGGCGTTGGGGTGCGCGGCGGTTTGCGGCGGGTGCATCAATCCCATGAATACCCAGCTGCCGACGATCGGCACGCCTCCGCCCGCCGTGGAACAGCGGTCGTACAGCATTCACGATCCCTTCCCCGACGATGACATCGGACCGAAGACGTTCACCCGGCCGCGGGCGTTTAGCCGGCCGCGGGACGAGCCGCGAAAAATCCTGGAAAGCCGGGCGTTGTTGGGGCTCGATCCGCCGCCTTCCCCGCCCAATTCCTTCAATTATCCTGATACCGTTCGTCCGTGATTTCGGGTCGCCTCCCGAGGGCCGTCATCGCTGGCGGACCGACATTCCAGGGAGGCCTGCCGATGAACCGCATTCTGATTTTGGTGGCGAGTGCCGGCGCCCTCATCGCCGTGGCGGCGCTCTTCGCGGATCCTGCGGGCCGGCCGAACCGCGCGCCGACGTCTCGGTCGAGCTCAGCGGGATGAAACTCGTCACCCCGCCCGCGCAAGCCTCGATCGACCGCGGCCTGCAATGGCTCGCCGGCCGGCAGCGCGCAACGGCTCCTTCGGATCTGGGGCGATGTACCAAGGCAACGTGGCCGTCACCGCGCTGTGCGGGATGGCGTTTCTCTCCGCGGGGCACACGCCGGGCCGCGGCCGATACGGCCAGCACGTGGAAAAAGCGGCCGAGTACCTGATCAGCCAGGCCCGGCCCAATGGTTTTATCGTGCACATGGTCGGCGGGGCGTATCAGACGTACGGACCGATGTACGGCCACGGATTCGCGACGCTGTTTCTCGCCGAAGTTTATGGGATGTCGCCCAACGCAGAACTGCAAGAGACCCTGCAAAAGGCGGTCAAGCTGATCGTGGATTGCCAAAACGACGAAGGCGGCTGGCGGTATTTTCCCAAGCCGTACCAGGCGGACATCTCGGTAACGGTCTGCCAGATGATGGCGCTCTGCGCGGCTCGAAACGCGGGAATTTTCGTTCCCAAATCCACCGTGGACCGCTGCGTGGAATACGTGAAACGCTGCCAAAACGCCGACGGCGGATTTCGCTACCAACTCGTGGGCCGGCCGGACAGCGTTTTTCCGCGGTCGGCGGCGGGCGTGGTGGCACTGTATAACGCCGGACTGTTTGAAGGTCCGGAAATCGAACGCGGCCTCGATTACCTCATGCGGTTCCTGCCCCGCGGGCAAATCTTCCGCTACGAAAGCCACTATTTCTACGCGCATTATTACGCCGTGCAAGCCATGTGGCACGCGGGCGGACGGTCTTGGGAAGAGTGGTATCCCGCGATTCGCGACGAACTGCTTGACCGGCAAATCGGCGATGGGGCCTGGGTGGATACGTCGGTGTGCAACGAATACGGCACCGCGATGGCCCTGCTCATCCTGCAACTGCCCAACAATTATTTGCCCATTTTCCAACGGTGACAGCGAGACCTTTTGATCTGAACCGCCACACGGCAGCGAATTTTAAATCCGTAAAGGGGATCCATGGCACACCGCGGAACATGCCGTGAATTGAAGACCGGAGCGGCTGTCGCTGCTTCGCGGCTTGATCGATTCGGACGCTCATTGATCTTCAGGCTGGCGCCGCAGCTATCTGCTGCCGCCGCTTCGCGGTTCAAATCCTCGTCATCCCCGCGAATCGCTCCTGGGTATTTCGTTGGGCCTTGCTGCTCGGTTTGGTGTTTCCGGGGACGTTGGCGGGGCGGGCGGCGTTCGCCGAAGCGGGCTCGATCACGATGACGGTGGTGGATGTCGACGGCGAATCGCATGCGGGGACGTTGGAAGATCTCACGCAGCGGTCGGTTGCGTTGTCGATCGACAAACGGACCCGCACCTTCGCAGCGCGGGATGTGCTGAGGATCGAGTTTCCGCACAAACGGCTGAAAGATCACTTGTCCGGGGCGGTGATTTTTCTCGCCAACGGCGACCGCCTGGCGGCCCGGCCGAAAACGATCGACGACACCGCGGCCCAGGCCCAATGGACGCTGTTTCCCGGTTGGAAGCCCGCGACGGTGCCTTTGGAAACGATTGCGGGCTTCATTTTGGAAGTTCCCGACATCAAGGCCGCGCGGGCCGAGGCGCTCCGCACGGTAATGGACCGCCGGCAAAAGGCCGACCTGGTGGACCTCAAAAACGGCGACCAGGCCAGCGGCGAATTTGTGGGACTCGACGAGAAAGTCCTCCGCCTGGAAAGTGCCGTGGGCGAAACCGCGATCGAACGCGACAGCATTCGCCTGGTGACGATGAATCGGGAACTGGTCAGCTTTCCCAAGGTGACGGGCCCCTCGATGCTGCTTTCGCTCACCGACGGCTCGCAAATCACCGTCACCGATCTAAAGCGCGCGGGGGAAGATCGGCTGGCCGCGAAAGCCGCGTTCGGGGCTCCGCTCGATTTGCCGATCTCGGCGGTTGTCTCCATCCGCTGCCTGGGCGGGCGGGCGGTGTATTTGAGCGATCTCGAGCCCGCCCGCTACGAGCAGCAGCCCTATCTCGCCGGGCATTGGGACCTCAAGCCGGACCGCAACGTGCTCGGCGAGCCGCTCCGCCTGGACGGACGCGAATATCCCAAAGGCCTGGGCATGCATAGCCGGTCGGCGGTGAGCTACGACTTGGACGGCAAGTTTCAAACGTTTCGCGCGACCGCCGGCGTGGACGATGCCGCCCAAGCCGGCGGGAGCGTTGTGTTCAAGGTGGACGTGGACGGGAAACAGATATTTCAAAAAGGTCCCCAAACCGCCGGGCAGTCCGCCCTTATGTTGCCGCCGATTTCCGTCGCCGGGGCGAAGCGGTTGACGCTGCGCGTGGAGTTCGGGCAGTTCGGCGATGTCCGCGACTACGCCGACTGGTGCGACGCCGTCCTGATCCGCCCGCCCGAATAATCGGCCGCTCGGCGCTAGCCCAAGGAGTGCATTGGGGCTTGGTTTTCGCGATTGCCACGCCCTTCGCCGCACTCCGGGACGTGCCACCCCATCCGGAATAATCGACTGCTCGGCTCGCGTTCAAGGACCGTTGGCGAGCGGTGTGGAAATTGGATCGGGAACGCCCCATAATGGACGGCCAACTCGCCGACTTGCTGCTGGCACCACCATTGAAATCCACCTGCGAATCGAAAGGGAACACCATGAGCAAAACCGTGAACGTGGCGATGATTGGGCTGGGGTTCGGGGCCGAGTTCATTCCGATTTATCAAGCCCACCCCAACGCGAACGTGCACGCCATCTGCCGCCGGGATCAAACCCAATTGAACAAGGCGGGCGACCAGTTCGGCATCGAGAAGCGCTACACGAGTTACGATCAAGTGCTCGCGGATCCGGATGTGGATTTCGTGCACATCAACAGCCCGATCAACGACCACGCGTGGATGTCGCTCAAAGCCTTGGACGCCGGCAAGCATGTGATGTGCACCGTGCCGATGGCGACGACGATCGACGAATGCCGGCAGATCGTGGAGAAGGTCAAACAGACGGGCCTCAAATATATGATGGCCGAGACTGTGGTTTACAGCCGGGAGTTTCTGTTTATCAAGGAGCTTTACGAGAAAGGCGAGTTGGGGAAGATTCAATATCTCGCGGCGTCGCATCCGCAGGACATGGACGGCTGGCCGGAGTATTGGCAGCGAATGATCCCCATGCACTATGCCACGCACGTCGTCAGCCCGTGTTTGGGCCTGGTCGATGGGCTCGCGGAGTATGTGAGCTGCTTCGGTTCCGGCACCGTGCGGGACGACATCGCCCAGAAGTCCGGCAACCGCTTCGCCGTCGAGACCTGCCACATCAAAGTCAAAGACCAGGACCTCACCGCGCACATTTGGCGGTTCCTTTACGATGTGGCCCGGCAGTATCGCGAGAGCTTCGACGTTTACGGCACGAAGAAAAGTTTCGAATGGGCCCTCATTGAAAACGAGCCGCACGTCCTCCACACCGCGAAGAAGCCCGAACCGGAAATCCCCGAGCGGGTGGAAGTTCCGGATTACGCCCATCTGCTGCCCGAGTCCATCCGCAAGTTTACGCTGCCGCAGGAGATTCACGACACCGAGCATCTGTCGTTCATCCAAGGCGGCGGGCACGGCGGGTCGCATCCGCATTTGGCCAATGAATTCATCGCGCCCTGATCGAAGACCGCGACCCCCGCCCCAATGCCGTCACCAGCGCCAATTGGACCTGCGTCGGCATTTGCGCCCACGAATCCGCCGCCAAAGGCGGCGAGATCGTCAAGCTGCCGGACTTTACATTGGGATAAGGTTCCGTGCCGGAATCGGTTTCCCAAATTTCAACGCACACGGATACCGAAGTCGCATCGCGCTTCGGTATTTTGTGTATTATGAATCAAGCGGGAAGATTGGCAGACATGATGTTCACGACATCGTAATGAGGGCATCTCATTTTTGAGAGGTGCTAAGAGCAAGCATATCGGAGGTTGGTCCAGCAACATGAAGATTCTCGAATTGCAGGTCGAAGGATTTCGCTCCTTCAAAAGCCAAACATGGCATCCTGGCGAATTAAATGTGTTGATCGGCCCCAACCGAAGCGGAAAGTCCAACCTTCTGAGTGTTTTGGAACTTCTCTCCGCCGCCGCCAACGGCCGCCTGGGATCCTATGTCCAACAACAAGGTGGAATGGAACCGCTTGTCTGGGACGGTCAGGCGGACAAAATCGCAATCCGCACAAAGATGACGCCCCTACCTCCCTATTCCGATCCCACGACCGACGCGTTCACATACAAATTGGAAATGGGACGGATTGGTTCTTCCAGCAGCTATCGCATCAATCATGAAGTCTTGGGGAATTACTGCAGAGTCGAGACAGGAGAGATGCAGGATCCGTTCAAATTGTTGGTACGATCTCCCCATCAAGCCGTGGTCTTCTCCATAGATTCCCAACAGTTCGAAAAGGTCCCCGCTTCGGATCAAACGACGACGACAACGATTCCCTATCCCACCGAAGAGCAGCCGATTCAAGCCGTGGAGGATTCACTGCCTGAAGAAGAAACATTGCTCTCGTTTGCAACGGGCCCGTTTGCGGCCAATCGGTTTGTGGCGGGATTTCAGCAGGAACTTGCCCAGTGGAAAATCTACCAGGGATTTCAAACGCATCGGAAAGCTCCCGTTCGGGAAGCCCAACTCACCCGCCGGGAGACGCAAGTCGATTCCGAGGGATCGAACCTCATTTCGGTGCTTCATAGCCTTTACACGAGCAAACGCGAGTTCAAGAAAGAAATCGACTCCGCGATGCGGGCTGCTTTCAACAATGAGTTTGAGGAGTTGGTTTTTCCCCCGGCAGCGGATCAGCGGATTCAAATGAGAATCCGGTGGAAGAACCTCAAGCGCGAGCAATCCACTGCGGATCTATCAGATGGGACGCTCCGTTTTTTGTTTCTGATTGCCGTTCTGGCCAATCCATTACCACCGCCTCTTATCGCGATCGATGAACCTGAAACGGGCCTGCATCCGTCCATGTTTCCGATTGTCGCCGAGTATGCCTGCCACGCTGCGTCGCGGGCGCAGGTTATTCTGACAACGCATTCGCCGGAATTTCTCGATGCATTTGACGAGACCATTCCCACAACAACCGTCGTGGAATGGCATAACGGAGAGACGAACCTGCGCACCATCTCTGGGGAAGAGTTAGGCTATTGGCTCAAGCAGTATACATTGGGGGAGCTTTATCGAAGCCAAGAACTTGAGGCCATGCCGTGAAATTCTTGCTTCTGGTTGAAGGAAAAACGGAGAGCGTTGCGCTTCCAGATTTTTTCAAACGCTGGCTCGATCCACAGCTTCCCAAGTCGGTCAAAATTCAAATCGTCAAGTTTAATGGCTATTCCGATTTCGACAAAAACGCCGTCACCAAGGCTCAAATGCATCTGAACGGACCGAAGCAATCCGAGATCATCGCGGCGATCGGATTATTGGATCTCTACGGTCCCAACTTTTTCCCCTCCCATGCCGCGACCGTCAAACAAAAATACGATTGGGGAAAATCGCATTATGAAAAGGCGGTGGAGAATGAGCGATTTCGCATGTTCTTTGCCGTCCATGAAACGGAAGCCTGGTTGCTCAGCCAGCCCGAAATCTTTCCGAGCGAAGTGAGGAATGCATTCCCCAAGAAAATCCGGCGACCTGAAAAGGTGAATTTCACCGAACCCCCTGCGAAACTCCTGGATCGAATTTATAAGCAAAAGCTCGGGCAGAATTACAAAAAGACGACGTATGGGAAAACGTTGTTCTCCGATCTTGATCCGAAAATTGCTGTGAGCAAATGCCCTTATCTCAAAACGATGCTAGAGGAAATGCTATCGCTCGCTGAGAATGCCGTTCAATAAATCCTTTGGCGGTTCCTTTACGATGTGGCCCGGAAGTATCGCGAGAGCTTCGACATTTACGACACGAAGAAGAGTTTCGAGTGGGCATTGATCGAAAACGAGCCGCACGTTGCGCCCACGAATCCGCGACGAAAGGCGGCGCACTCGTCAAATTGCCGGATTTCACGCTGGGATAGCACGAAGTCAGCGGTCCGGCCCTTGATTGCACTTTGGCCGCGATCCGCCGAGAATATCCACATCGCGTCTCGACATCGTTCCCGTTTCGTGAGGCTTCGCTCATGCTTCTGCGCATCGCTCTTCGGTCGGCTTTGTTTGCGCTGCTCTTCGGAGCGGGCCTTTCCTCCGCGGCGTTCGCGAAAGAACCCGCCGGCTTCAGCGTGGAAACGGCGGACGCCGGCGTCCTGGTGAAAGAGTCCGGGCAGAAGGTGCTGTTCTATCAAAAACAGCCCAAGTCGCAGAACGGCTACAAGCGGGCGAACTATGTGCATCCGCTTTACGACCTCACGGGCAAGGTGCTCACCGAGGACTTTCCCGCCGACCATCGGCATCATCGCGGGATTCTTTGGGCCTGGCATCAGCTTTGGGTCGGCGAGCAAAAGCTCGGCGACGCCTGGACCACGAAGGATTTTTTGGCGAAAGTCCAATCCGTCAAAATCGAGGACCAAGACCCCGCCGCGATCGCGATTCATGCCCATGTGCTTTGGACATCGAGCCTCTTGACGGATGACCGGAAGCGTCCCGTTCCCGTGGTCGACGAGAACACCACGATTACCGTTCACGCCAACAAAGACAGCCTGCGGCTCGTCGATTTTGAAATCCGGCTCTTGGCCTTAAAGTCCGGCGTCAAAATCGGCGGCTCGGAAGATGTCAAAGGCTACGGCGGGTTCTCGGCCCGCATCAAACTCTCGCCCGACACGACCTTTCGCGATCCGAACGGCCCGGTGCACCCGCAAACCGCCGCCGTCAAAGCCGGGCCTTGGGTGGATGTGGCGACGCCCGCGGGCGGCGTGGCGATATTGGATCATCCCGAAAACCCCGGCTCCCCGCAGCCTTGGATCCTCCGTTCCGAGCGGAGCATGCAAAACCCCGCCTACCCCGGCCGCGAGCCGGTCGCCCTGTCCGAAACCGAGCCTGTGGTCCTCAAATACCGCCTCGTCATTCACGAAGGCCCCGTGGACCCGGGCACGCTCAACCGTCTGATGAAAAAATGGTGATGGGCGGTTGCCTGGCAACTGCCTAATCGTCGTCGGGACAGACACTAACTCGCGAACTGCCGGGGGTCGGCCCAGTGGTTGTCGCGGTAGGTTCGGCCCAACAGCGACGAGGCCTCTTGATCATTAAGGATCGTCTCGCGGACCGGATCGAACGCCAGCGAGCGGCCGACGCGGGCGGAGATGTTCGCCAGGTGCACGATCGTCGCCGCCCGGTGCCCCGCGTGGACGTCGGCGTTCGGCGTGTGATCGCTGCCGCGAAA
The DNA here is from genome assembly GCA_963815195.1 of uncultured Planctomycetaceae bacterium. GTDB lineage: Bacteria > Planctomycetota > Planctomycetia > Planctomycetales > Planctomycetaceae > CAWAVN01. Next base: position 34,803 of record CAWFGE010000017.1, on the reverse strand, counting down.
GCTGTCGAAGAAGTTCTGGTGATGGGCGGCGAGGTCCACGCTGCCGGTTTTCTCGGCGATCAGTTTATTCCGTGGCCCATACAGCCGCCAGCCGACGGAATGCCCCAGAATCAACACGCCCTTCGTGCCGTAGAACGCGGCCCCGTTCTCGTAGCCTTCCTGCTTGTACGGCGACCAGATCCGCTGCTCGAAGATCAGTTGCTTGGGCCGGCCGCCGTTTTCCGCGGGGTATTCGAACACGGCGTACTGCGTGTCGGGAAATTGCTGGTCGTCATCGAAAAAGGATTTCCCGCCGAGGCACATCGCCTTGGACGGGTGCGTCGTCACGCCGAGGCCCCACAGAGCCATGTCGAGATCGTGGACGCCGTCGTTGCCGATGTCGCCGCAGCCGAAGTCATACCACCACCGCCAAATGCCGGGCAGCAGGTTCGACCGATAGGGCACTTTCTTCGCGGGACCGAGCCAGAGATCAAAGTCGAGATAAGCGGGCGGTTCGCCGGGTTGGGTTTTGCCGATGGACCGCCGCAGTTGACTGTTCCAGGCCTTGGCGACAAGCACTTCGCCGATCTCTCCATTTTGGAGGCGTTCGATTGCTTCCCGATCGAACCCCGTGCTGCGGCTTTGCGTGCCGACTTGCACCGTTTTGCCGCTGCGGGCGACCGCATCGACGGTCATGCGGCCTTCGCGGATGTTGTGGCACATCGGCTTTTCGACATAAACGTGCTTGCCGTGCTCCAAAGCCAGGATCGCCGCCGGGGCGTGCCAATGGTCGGGCGTGGCGAGGAACACCGCTTCCACATCCTTGTCTTTGAGGATCTCCCGCATGTCGGTCACGGCTTTGGGCGTCGTCCCCGCGCCCGACTTGACGAGTTCCACGGCCCGTTCCAAGCGGTGCCGATCCACGTCGCAGACATAGACGAGTTCCACATCCTTGCGGTTGGCGAGCAGGCGGGTGTGATTCGATCCCATGCCGCCGGGACCGATCACCGCGATCTTCGTGCGATCGCTGCCCGCGGCATACAATTGGGCCGCCCCCAAACTCACCGCCGCGGCACCGGCCCCGGCTTCCTTCAAAAACGTGCGTCGATCGGTCGCGTGCATGGCCAAGCCTCCCAAAGAAGAAGGAGAAATCCCTTCACATCAACAGCCGCTCCATTATGGCAAATTCTCCACGGAGTTTCATGAGTTACGCACATCGCCGGCAGAAATCAACCGCCGAGTTGACGGCCCCTCGAAACGAGGGAATCCGAATCAGGCGGCGATTGAGAGGGCCGCTCGCGGTTCTTCGGCCGTGACCCAGTCCACGATTCTCCATTCCATCCACCGGCAGTCGCCTTCGAGACCCCGCCGGCTGATGTAACCCATGTGGCCGCCGGTTTCCATGAACAGCACTTGCACGAATGGGGAACGCGGCGCGTCGGCGAAGACGGTGTGCGGCACGATGGGGTCGTCTTTGGACGTGAGAATCAGCGTGGGCACGCCGATGTGCTCGAGCCACGGCCCGGCACTGCCGTCGGTGTAATAATCGGAAACCGAAGCATAGCCCCACACCGCGCGGGTGTAGTAGTCGTCGAAGTCGCGGATCTTCCGCAGCCGTTTGCCGTGGGTGAGCATCGCCTTCCGGCGGATCAATCGCGGAGACTTGGCGATCTGCTTGAGCAGGCACTTCACGAAATGCGCGTTGTAAATCCGCGCGAAAACCCCTTCGAGAGCGTACGCAGCCTGCTCCAGGTCGATGGGTGGATTGATCGCGATCGCCCGCCGGAGATTCGCCGGCAACTCGCCGTGAAACTCGCCCAACATTTTCAGTCCCAGGTTCGCCCCCAGCGAAAACCCGACAAAGGCCAACGGCGACCGCGGACAGCGGTCGGCCACATACTGCAAAGCCCATAGCCCATCGCGGGACCGGCCGGGATGATAGGGCATTTTCGCGAGGCCGGCCCCGGCTCCGCAGCCGCGGAGATCCATCCGGAACACCCGCACGCCCTGGCTGGCCAACTTCCCCGCAACCCGTTGCATATAGCCGCTTTGCGAGGTCCCGGCCAAGCCGTGCACCAGAAACGCGGTGAGGTCCGTGTCCTTCCAACCAGCCGGGCGATCATCATGTAACGCGACCGCATCCCCATCGGGAAATTCGACGTGATGGATCGCCGACGAGGACGGATAGCTCGCGCCGGGCAGGCAATTTCCCGCGAGCGTCTGCGCATGGCCGCCCCGAAGCAGGCGGTGCGGCTCAAATTCCCGGCGAACGAGAAATTGCGGAAAGGGTGTTTCCATAACGGCTTACGGCAAAACCTCCATTTGGCAACCAAACGGATTTCGCCCGTCCTTCCGCCGGGGAAAGTCAGGACACGTCCTTCTCTTATCGTCCAGACTCGCCCTCAAACTCCTGGGGAAATGACCGCGCCCACGGGGTCCCGGGACGCCTCGGGGTGGTTTTCCAGTTGATGACGATACCGCAAATGCCGGCGGCGGGTCCACTCGACCAGCGGCCGCCAGACCCTGCCCGTCAGCCGGTGCCGAATCAGCAAATGCCACAGAAAGTTCGACCGCTTGTAGAGATAGGACATCGCCAAATAAGGCACGACGGCTTTGTTATCAGGCGGCCGCCTCCGCCAGATGGACCGGTGCGAAAACAGCCGCCGATAGCACCACGCATAGCCCGCTTCCAACTCCTCGGGCGTCATGTGCCGGGGCCGAAACACAACGTGGGCCGTGTCGTACCGGCTCCAGTCCTTGTGGAGCAATCGTCCTTCCTTTTCCATCTGCCGAAATAAGGGCGTTCCCGGATAGGGCGTGAGAATATGAAACGTCGCGCACTCCAGGCGATTGTCCTCGATCCATTCCACCGTCTGCTCGAAAACCTCCGGGCGGTCGTGATCGAAACCCAACACAAAACTGCCATTCACCTGAATGCCGTAGTCGTGCAGGATCCGCACGCGCTCGGCGTAGTCTTCCGGGCGCGGACTTTTCTTGCCGGCCTCCGTGATGTTCTCGTTCTGCAGCGATTCAAACCCCACAAACACCCCCGTGCAGCCGGCCAACGCCATTTCCCGCACCAGGCTGGGATCGTCGGTGACATCAATGGACACGGCCGCGCTCCAGATCTTTTCAATCGGCCGAAGCGCCCGGCAGAGTTGGCGAAGATATTCGGGCTTCGATCCCAGGTTGTTGTCGACGAAGACCGCATAAGGCTGGCCGTCGGCTTGGAACTCGTCGACGATCTGCTCCACGTCCCGCGTGAGATACGGCATCTGCAGCCCCTCGGTCGCGAGATAACAGAACCCGCAGCGATTGTGGCAGCCTCGCGTCGCGATCAAACTGGTCGTCGTCAAAAAGCCGTCCCGCGGCAAAAGGTCGCGGCGCGGCGGCGGATCGTCTCGATAAGGCCGGCGGTAACTGCCCGCGTAGACCTTCTGCAAACAGTCGTTTTCCACATCCCGCAACACCTGCGGCCAGACCTGCACGCCTTCGCCCATCACCAGCGCATCCGCGTGCGGGGCGACTTCCTCCGGGCAGGAAATGACATGCAAACCGCCCAGGATGACTTTCGCCCCCCGCCGGCGATACCACGCCGCAAGTTCGTAAGCCCGCGCGGCAAACGTCAGATGCACCGTGATCCCCACGACCTCGGGAAACGGCTCAAAGGGCGGCGGCCCGTGGAGAAGATTCTCGTCCCAATACCGCACCTCCCAATCCGCCGGCGTGCTGCCGGCGATGCTGGTCAGAGCCAAACTCGGCGTCAGCACGTGCTTCCCGAAACTCGCGTGCGGGTCCTTCGGATAGAAGGGATTCAACAGCAGCGCCAACCGCGGCGTCACCGGGCCGACGTTTGCGTGAGCCGAAAGCGACGGCGGTTCCCGCATTTCCCTGGGCACAAAGCCGAACATCATCTTCTCCCTTGGTTCGAGTGAGGGGGGGGGCGAAACGAACATTAGCCGCAGGGTTTTCGATGAAGGGAAAACTCCGCACGAAGACCGGCGGCTAGCGCCTTGCCGCTCACTTGGGCGGCAAATTCCGCAGCCGCTCGTGGACGGCTTCGATCGTCACATCCAGCGTCGACGTGCCCGCCGTCAGCCCGACGGTCTCGCAATCCTCAAACCAGGATGCGATCAGATCATCCGCCGATTGCACATGAAACGCCGGCGTGCCCTGCCGTCGGCAGAGTGCTACGAGCTGCTGCGTGTTGTTCGAGTTCGCTCCGCCGACCACGACCACTGCATCCACCAGCCGGCACAATCGCTCCACCGCCCGCTGCCGATCCCGCGTGGGCTGGCAGATGGTATTTTGAAAGCGAATCTCCGCGTGCGGGTTTTGCGCTCGAATCGCATCGCGGATCTGCTCGACCAGCCAGGGCGGGACCGTCGTCTGGCACACGATCCCCAAACGGTCGTGCGGCCAGGTTTTGACGTCGACGACTTGGGACACGATTTCATATTCGTCGAGATCTTCGATCACGCCTTGCACCTCCACATGCCCCGGGCGGCCGATGACGATCACATGAAAACCCGCCGCCGCCAACCGCTGGGCCGATTCGTGCACGAGTTCCACGAGCGGACAGGTCGTGTCGATCAGGCGTTTGCCCGCATCCTCCAGTCGACGCCGCTCGCGCCGGCTGATCCCGTGGGCCGTGATGAGCACTTCGGGCGTTTCCGGAATCGCGCGCCGATCCGCTTCGGGCGTCATCTGAAAGCCCCGCGCTCGAGTTGCCCGTGCACGGTTTCATTATGCACCAACTCGCCGTGAATCGTGACGAGATCGGGCCGCGGAACGGTTCCCGTCCGCTCGAGCGCGTCCCGCACGCCAAAACAAAGCCCCATGGCCTCGGCTCGAATGACTCGCATTGTTTAATTTCCTCAAAAAAACCAACCGGGGCTAGCGCGGGCTAGCCGCCGTGCGGCCAATGGCTGAAATAGCTTTGTATTGCAAAGTAAAAGGGCAAAAAATATCGGGGGGTATCTTCAGGCCGGGGACCAGCCGGCGTCCCGCTGCGCGCGGGCCTTCTTGCCTTCGTCCAGGTCGGCGGCTTCGAGCGTTTGGGAGACGATCTGTTCCAGCAGGTTGATGTATTCCAAGAACCGCTCCCGGCCCTCGGCCGTCAAGCGGACCAATGTTTGAGGCCGGCGGCCGCGATGCCCTTTCCAGACTTCAATCAACCCCGCGTTCTGTAGCGCCTGAATATGCCGGCTCAGGTTTCCATCGGTCAGTTTGCAGAGTTCCTTGAGTTCGGAAAACACCAGCCCTTCAGGATTCGCCACCAACGAGCTTAAAATCCCCAGCCGGGCTTTTTCGTGAAGCACCCGCTCCAACCCTTCAAAGGCGAAGCGGCCGGCCCCGGGTTGTCGGTCAGCAGTCATAGGGCCTCTCCAAAGTCCAATACAAAATGCAAGCGGTCAAAAGCTGCCCCGTGCCGAACGTGCCGCCCATCAACCAAGGCGACAGCGCGAGGTCGCCGGGCCCAAAAATCAGGCCCACGCAGCCCGCGAGCAGATAAAACACGCCGACCCAAAACGTGGGCTTGGGCAAGAGCCGGCACGAGGCGAACACGCCCAGGCTAAACAGGACCGCCCACAACCCGGGGAGCAACCACAACCGCTCCGCGCACTGCGCCTCGCCCGCCGACATCAACACCGCCGTCACGCAGCGCCCCGGCCACGATCGAGGGCACGAACTGCTCGACCGCGAGCAGCGTCAACCGCGTGGTCCGCGGCGAGACCGCATGGTAGCAGCGAAACGCCAATTCCCAACCGACGACCAGAACGCTCAATGCCGCGGCGGAAATCCACAGCGTCAGATACACGGAAACCTGCTGCCGGGGTTCGGGGATTTGAACCGCCTGAAAAATCGCCGCCGCGATTCCCAGCACTCCGGAAAACCCGACCGTCACCGAGCGATAGCCGCGAAACGTCTCCGTCCGGGCGATCTGCGAGCGGATTTCGGTGATCTGCAAGAGGGCATCGTGCAGTTGCATCGTCCCAATTCTCCGGCAAGGCCAGCCCATTAAAGACATCGGCAACACGAATTACTTTGTAAAGCAAAGTAACCCGGCCCGGCATTCGTGTCAACCCCGAATTGGAGAAATCCGGTCGAGGCGGCCTGTTTTCGTTGCGGGATTTCGACGTTGGCGATTCCGCGTTTCACTCGTGGCCGGCGCCGACGGGGGTTTTGGGCGTCGCGGCGGATTCGCGTTTGAGCGGCGGCAGGGCTTGCTCCAAAATGCCTTTCGCCCGCGGCCACATAAGCACGGCTTCGATAATCATCCAGGCTTCTAGAACCAACGTCACAACCGCCACGAACACTAACAAGTAACTGGATTTGGCCCAATACTTCTGAATATCGAGCACCATTGCCCAGGCCGGCATAATCAGCATGAAAACCGTCGGCAGGACCACGAACCACACCGGCTTGTTCCGCCGCCAGAGCCAGAACGAAATCACCAAAAATGCCAAGCCGCCCAGGAGTTGGTTGGTCGCACCGAACAAAGGCCAAAGCGTCAATCCGCCGGTGCCGATGGTGTCCCAGGCCCATTCCTTGCCCGGTTGCGGAAAGAGCGCCAGCACGAATGCCGTCGAGACCGCAAACAGCGTCGCCCCGTGTTTGTTCGTCAGCCAGACGAGCGGGTTGAACGAGATCGATTTCTCGGTGCGGCCGTGCTGAAACTCTTCGTCGTAACCTTCCGCGGCCTCGGCGGTCGGGGAAACATGCGGGGCGAAGGTGGAAGCAAGTTCCTGCACGACATAGCGCTGCAAACGGGTCGCGGTGTCGAGCGTCGTCCCGGCGAAGCTCGCGACCAACACGCCCATCAGCGCTTTGGCCATCGTTTTGTCGATGCCCATCGATTCCACAAAATTCGCACTCCCGACCACGAATGCACCGACCGCGGTTTTGCTCAAGGTGTCCCAGTCGGCATAGAGCGTATTCCACAAAGCCGTGCCGGTGAGGGCGTCGCCGAACTTTTCCTGCCAGCCAAAACCGATCCCCGCCCCGACCGCGAGGATCACCAAAACGGCGAGGAGGCTCTCGGTGAGCATCGAACCGTAGCCCACGAACTGGGCGTCGGTTTCGCATTTGAGTTGTTTGCTCGAGGTGCCGCTGCTGACGAGGCAGTGAAACCCGCTGATCGCGCCGCAGGCGATCGTGATAAATAGGAACGGCACAAAGGCCGGGGCGTTCTTCGGATGCCATTGCACCGCGGGGGCGACGATTTCCAATGTCTGGCCATTGGAACCCATCACGCCCGCCACGGCCAGGCCGCCGATGATCAGAGCCAGGCTGCTGATGAGCTGCAGGCTATTGATGTAATCGCGGGGCTGGAGCAGAATCCAGACCGGCATCACACTGGCCGCGTAACAATACGCCAAGAGCACCGCGACCCAGACCCACACCGGCCACGCGGCGAGCGAGCTGTTGAGGTGCTGAATCGCCGTCCCGATCGCACCTCCCGACCATTCCAGGCCGGGGCACGCCGCTCCGAACCAGACGGTGAGGTACATCAGCGTCAAAGCGATCGCCGAGGCCCAGAACAGGTTCTTGCCCTTGCGGTGCACGTAAGCGCCGATCCACACCGCAATCGGGATCTGCAAAAACACGGGCAGAATCGATTCGGGGAATTGCCGAAACACGTTGGCGATGACCCAGCCGAAAATCGCCAGCACGACCCACAGCCCGAACAAGAGGATGCCCAGAAACAAAAACCGCACGCGGGGATTGAGCAGCCGCCCGGCCACGTCGCCAATGGTTTGGCCGCGATTTCGCAGGCTGACGACCAGGGCTCCGAAATCGTGCACCGCTCCGATGAAGATCGCCCCGAACACAACCCACAGCAAAGCCGGCACCCAACCCCACATGATCGCAATCGCAGGCCCCACGATCGGCCCGGTGCCCGCGATGCTCGTGAAGTGATGCCCGAACACAATTCCTTTGGACGTGGGGACGTAATCGCGGTCATCGTTGAGTTCGACGCTGGGAACCAGGGCGTCGGGGTCAAGCTGGAAAATCTTCTTAGACAGCCACCGCCCGTAGGTGTGGTAAGCCACGATGTATCCCACAAACGCCCCGGCGGCGATCAATAATGTCACCATAAACCCTGTCCCTCCACGAGGGGATTTTGAGCAGTCAATGTTGCCAATGCGGTAGAAATCGAGATGTCTCTCAAATTACCGTACCCGGATCGGCGTTGCAATCGGATCGGCTGCAAGCAGGTGGAAGCGCGGATCGCCAGGCTCTGTGGGCGCCCCCGCTCTTGGCTCTTGGCCTTTCGTCCTCGACATTTCGGGGTGGTTTGAATTATGATGGAAGCGAAGGCGGCGACACTTCCAACATTCTGTGCATCCATCCTCTGTTCTGAGGTGCGGGTATGATGCAGGCCAGCTTTTCCGATTCGTCCGTCAAGGCGGGTCCGTTGCCCCATCAATTGCTCATCGTCGGGCATCCGGGGGAGGCCCAATCCCAGCTTCGCCGGGATTTGGAAGCCCAAGGCTTTCACGTCACGCTCGCCAAAGACGGCGGCCAAGCGCATTCCTCGTTCGCCATGCACAAGCCGGACCTGGTGTTGTTGGATGTTTTGCTGCCGGAGGAAAGCGGGTTTGAAGTCTGCGAGCGGATGAAACGCACCGAGCCGGGGATTCCGGTGATGATCGTCACCGAGGTCGATCTGCCGGAGGCGCGTTCGCTGGCCGAGCGGGTGGGGGCCGACGACTATCTCATCAGCCCCTGCGACGTGGACTATCTCGTCAAACGCATCGCGATCGTGAACCAGAAAGTCTGGGAGCAAACCCACATACAAACGCCCCAAGAACCGGGGCGGGTTCGCTTTCAATGCCGATGCGGAAAGCGGCTCAAAGTCAGTGCCGCCCACCGGGGCAAATCCATGACCTGCCCCAATTGCGGCGAACCCCTCGTCGTGCCCCGGCACGACTGAGTTGCCCTGGACGCCGAAAATTGGCAAGATAAGGGGAAACCCCAACACCCCTTGGTGAAAACACTGATTCCGGCGACCATCTCGTTGGCACCGGGAATTCCCTTTGCCGTTTTCCTCACACGTGGGAATTCGACCGATGACAGAACTCATCATTCAAACCGGCAAACACCAGGGCAAGCGAATTGATCTGGCGGGCAAAGATTGCCTCATCGGCCGGCACGAAAGCTGCAAAATCCGGATTGCCTCCGAAGACGTCAGCAAACAGCACTGCCGGTTGAAACACATCGACGGACAAATTCATCTCAAGGATTTGGGCAGCCGAAATGGGACCTTTGTCAATGAAGTGCGGATTGCCGAGGATGTGGTGCTCAAAGCGGGCGACACGTTGCGGGTGGGGCCGATGGCGTTTATGATTTCCGAAGGAAAGACCGCGGCGGCGTCGGCTCGCGCGGCTTCCGCGGAAACCTCCGCACCCGCCGGTGCCGCCTCGGGTTCGGAGCATCCCGCCGATGACGACCTGATCGCCGCCTGGCTGTCCGAGGGCGGCGACGCGGAGAAGTCGGGGCAGGACACCACGGTCGTCATCCCCTCGGCCGGGCAAACCCCCTCCCAACAACAAAAGCCCCCGGAACCCCCCGTGGAAGACAAGCACATGCAGTCGATTCGCGATGAGGCCCGGGCGATCATCAGCCGCTGGCATAAGCAGCATGGAAAAGGATAGCCTGTGCGGATCGTGGCAGGGCGTTTTCGCCATCGAAAGCTCGCGACCAATCCCGGCCTTGTCACCCGGCCGATCACCGACCGCGTCAAGGAAATCCTCTTTGAACGGCTCACGGGCGAGTTCGAGGACGCCCGCGTGGCCGATGTCTTCGCCGGCACCGGCACCTTGGGTTTGGAAGCACTGAGCCGGGGCGCGAAGAGCGTCGTGTTTGTCGAAAGCGACCGCCGGGCTCACGAGTTCCTCGCGGAAAACGTCGCGAAGCTGGGCGTCCAGGAGGAAACCCTCTGCTGGCGGGCGGATGTGATGCGGTGCTCGTTCCGTCCCAAAGGCGTCCCAGATTTTCTGCCATACGATGTCGTGTTCTTCGATCCGCCTTTCCGGATGGTCCCCTACCTCCAGCCCGGCGATTCGCTTTACAAGGCCCTCGAGCGGTTGAGCCGGGAGGACATCGCCGCGCCGGATTGTCTGTTGGTGTTCCGCACGCCGCAACGCGCGGAATTCACTTTGCCGCCGGCTTGGACCATCGAAACCGCGATGGATGTTTCCAGCATGACAATTCACCTCGCGCGGAAAGTCCCGGAAGAGAAAGGCAGTTAACGCCAAGACGCAACGAGAAGAAGAAAAGAGTAGAAGAACAGGTTCTTCCGGATCATCAGGAGGAACGGCGACGGTGTTAAAGGATTTCTTGCCCGCGCTCTTTCACTTCCCCTTGGGGAGGTAAAATCCGTGGTTCGTTCGTTGAAAAGTCTTTACCAGGTATCGATCCCGTCTTGGTGATTTTTCCGCCCGGCGGCTGACCGGGGGGAATTCGCGTGGTATGATGATCGGAACGCAAACCATTCCATTCTCGGCGGTTTCTCCTATCGCCTCATCCTCGTTTTTCAGGAGCCATCAGGATCGTGGACAAGGCGACGTTGCTGGTCGTCCAAGGCGTTGACCAGGGTTCCCGCTTTGAAGTCGGCGACGCACCGCAAAGTCTGGGCCGGGGCGTGCGGAACGAGATCCGCATTCTCGACACCGAAGTCTCCCGGCAGCACGCGCAGATCCTCCCCGAAAACGGGGCCTACGTCCTCGTAGACACCAACAGCTCGAACGGCACGTTCGTCAACGGCAAGCAAGTTCGCCGGCGCGTCCTGGAAAACGGCGACCAAATCCAGATCGGCCGCAGCCTGCTTCTGTTTTCGCAGCAGTTCCTGGACGAGTCCCGCTATGTCGCGGAGCAAATCGAACTCCAGCAGCAGCATCCCGACGATCAGTCGAGCATCGTCGCCGAGATTTCCCACGACGGCGATGCGCTCCTGCAGGAGACCCCGAACACGGATGCGGAGGATCTGGGCCGCAGCCTCGCGAATCTGAAGGCGTTGTACCGGATTTCCGAGGAAGCCGTCAGCCCGACGGCCTCGCTCGACCAGCTGCTCAAGCGGATTCTGGAGCTCACCATCGATGCGGTGGGAGCCGACCGGGGCTGCATTTTGTTGAGCGATCCCGAAGGCGGCCAGAAGCTCGTGCCGCGGGCGCTGTGCTATCGGCACCAGGCCGACAAGTCGGGCAAAATGCCCGTGTCGCGGACGATTGTGGATTATGTCCTCCGGCGCGGCCAGGGCGTGCGGACGTCCGACGCCCGCCGGGACCGCCGATTCGAGCGCGGGGAAAGCATCGTCCAGGCGGGCATCCGCGAGGCGATGTGCGTGCCCATGCAGGGGCGGTTCGACATGATCGGCGTGATCTACGTCGACATCACGACCCCCAGCGAGAAATTCCTCACCGGCCCAGAAACCGAGCAGTTCACCGAAGACCAACTGCGGCTGTTGGTCGCCGTGGGCCGGCAGTCGGCTCTCGCGGTGGAAAACCAGCATTATCAGCAGGCCCTCTTAAAAGCCGAGCGGCTCGGTGCGATGGGCCAGACGATCGCGATGCTCAGCCATCACATCAAAAACATCCTCCAGGGCGTCCGTGGCGGCAGCTATCTGATCGACATGGGACTCAAGGACCACAAGGAAGACGTGGTCCGCCGGGGCTGGGGCATCGTCGAGAAAAACCAGAACCGCATCTACCACCTGGTGATGGACATGCTGACTTACAGCAAAGAGCGCCAGCCGGACCTCCAATTCTCCGACTTGAACGGGACGGTGGGCGATGTCTGCGAACTGATGCAGGCCCGCGCGGAGGAATCGCACATCCGCCTGGAAGTCGGACTTGCGACGGACTTGCCCGAGACGATGTTCGATCCGGAGGGCATCCACCGGGCGGTGTTGAATGTGCTCATCAACGCCCTCGACGCGGTGGAAGGCTCGGATCACGCGGCCGTCCGCGTGCAAACCGGATACGATCCCAAGGGAGACAACGCGCTCGTGGTCGTCACCGACAACGGCCCGGGCATTCCCGAGGAGCAAATCGAGAAGATTTTCAACATCTTCGAGTCCACGAAAGGGGCGCGGGGCACGGGCTTGGGATTGTCCGTGAGCCAAAAAATCCTCCGTGAGCACGGCGGCGAGATTTCCGTCGAAAGCAAGCCCGGCGAAGGCTGCCAGTTCGTCCTCGCCTGGCCGAGAATCGACGAGGAACACCGCGCCGACGAATCCGCCACGCACGCGTAGCTCGCCGCGAACTGGAATGTTCTCGGGATTGGGCCTATCATTTCTTTCTTACCAGGAAATTTCCCCGACTCTTTGTGTCCCCGATTGATTCGCTTCCGGTGAATGAATCGCAGTCTCCTTTCCAGGAAAGAACCGCCATGTCGAAACCCACGACCACCCGACGCGATTTTCTCAAAACGACGACGCTCGCCGCCGCCGCGGGCTCGCTGCCTTATTTCCCCTGGAGCCAAAAGGCCTTTGCGAATTTGGCCCCGAACGATCGGCCGCGGATTGGGTGCATCGGCGTGGGCAGCATGGGCACGGGCGACGCCCAGCAGCACGCGGGGTTCGGTGACGTTCTCGCCGTCTGCGACGTGGACGAGCATCATGCGGAGCGGGCCAAGCAGCATCCGCGGATCGGCAAAGGCAAAGCCGACGCCTACGGCGATTACCGCAAGGTGCTCGACCGGAACGACATCGACGTCGTCAGCGTCGTCACCCCGGACCATTGGCACGTCAAGATCGCCATCGAAGCCCTTGAAGCCGGCAAGCATGTCTTCTGTCAAAAACCCTTGACCTTGACGCTCGAAGAAAATCAGCTGATCCGCAATGCCTGCAAAAAGCACAAGGACCAGGTGTTCTTCGTCGGCACCCAGCAGAGAAGCACCCGCGACAAGTTCTTGCGGGCCGTTAATATGGTGCAAAAGGGACTTCTGGGCGACATTAAGACGATCACCGTGGGCATCAACGGCGGCCCCAAGGGCGGGCCGTTCCCCGTCGAGCCGGTGCCCGAATATCTCAATTGGGAAATGTGGCTCGGCCAGGCCCCCAAAGTCGATTACCGCAAAAAACGCTGCCATTACGAATTCCGCTGGTGGTACGAATACTCCGGCGGCAAGTTCACCGACTGGGGCGCCCATCACGTGGACATCGCCTCCTGGGCGATCGACCAGCTCGGCGAAGGCCAGGGGCCGGTGGAAATCGACGGCACCGACGCCCATCATCCCGTCGAGTACAAAGATGGCTATGCTGTCGTCGATGACTGTTACAACACGTCCCACGACTTCTCCGTGAAGTGCCGGTATGAAAACGGCATCGTCATGGATGTCACCAGCCGGGGCGACAACGGGATCACCTTTGACGGCAGCAAGGGCCGCATCTTCGTCAACCGCGGCAAAATCACCGGCACGCCCATCGAAGAGAACTGGGACAAAGACGAGTTCACCGACCAAGACGTGGTGAGGCTCTACAAAGGCAAGCCCTTTGAAGGCCATAAGAACAACTTCTACCGCTGCATCGCCGAAGGCGGTCTGCCGGTTTCGGACGCGTTTTCCCACGTGCAGACGATGGCCACCTGCCATCTCTCCGCCATCGCCGCCCGCCTGGGCCGAGTCATCAAATGGGATCCGAAGTCCGAGCAAATCGTCGGCGACGAACTGGCCGCGTCGTTCTTCTCCCGCCAGCGCCGCAAAGGCTACGAAATCGTCAAGGTCTGACAGACCCGAATCCGTCTGACAGATACGAATAAAAGGTGGCACAGACATGCTGGTCTGTGCCGCCTTGTTTTGGCGACTCCAAGCCCCCTCCGTAGCGGCGGCATCTTGCCGCCGAAATTCGACGTGGGCGGCTGGAAGCCGCCGCCACGAATGGGCTTCCAAAATTCCCGCTGGATTGAAAAGCCGGGGCGATTGTCTAAGATGAAGCGGGAAATTTTTGATGCGTGGTGAAGAAACGGTTGATCCCCCGAAGCCCCGTCCGGTTCCCGCCCCAACGATCCAACCCGACTTCCGCCCTTTCCCCCGGGACTGGGGCGGCAGTGTTCCTTCCTCGAAGAATTCTTCGCCTCAACAGGCGGACACCCTTTCCCTAGTGCTTTGCAATCCAGTGGAGCGAAACGTGACAGACAACATCGACGCACTCGCCCGGGCCGCCAAGAAAAAACTCGACGCCCATACGCGGGACATGGTGAAGTGGCATTTCAGCCCGGAAACCGGCTGCCCGTTCTGGCTGGAAAAAGCCAAGACCTACGATTTCAATCCACTCGAAGACGTGAACTGCTTCGACGACCTCAAAAAGTTCCCGCTGTTCGAGGATGAATGGCTCAGAGGCGGCCCGGTCAGGCGGTGGCTGCCCAAGGGACTCGAAGGCAAAGGGCTTTACGTCTTCGAGACCGGCGGCACGACGGGGATCCCCAAGTCCCGCCTCGTGGCCGACGATTTTCGCATCGATTACGAGATGTTCTCGGACACCCTGCCCGAAGAATCCTTCCCCAAAGGCAGCGACTGGCTGATGCTCGGCCCCTCGGGTCCGCGCCGGCTCCGGCTCGCTGTCGAGCACCTGGCCCAATACCGCGGCGGGATTTCCTTCTGCGTCGACCTCGATCCCCGCTGGGTGGTGAAATTGCTTAAGAAAGGCAAAATCGCCGAGGTCAAGGAATACAGCGACCACGTGATCGACCAGGCGATGACGGTCCTCTCCGCGGGCCACAATATCCAGTGCATGTTCACGACGCCCAAGCTGCTCGAAGCTCTCGCCATGCGGCTGATCGACAACGGCTCGAGCATCGAGGAAGCCGGGATCAAAGGCATCTTCTGCGGCGGCACCGAGTTCACGCCTCAGTGGTATCGCTTCGCGAGGGAGGAACTCTTGGGGCCGAACGTGTACATCACCCCGACGTACGGCAACACGCTGATGGGCCTCGCCTGCGGCAAGCCGTTCGACCCGGCGGACAACTACAAGATCACCTACTACGCCCCCCAACCGCGGGCGGCGATTGAAGTCGTCAGTTTCGACGACCAAACCCAAGTCGTCGATTACGGCGAAACCGGCCGGGTGAAGCTCTACACGTTGACCCAGGAACTGTTCATCCCCGGCTTTTTGGAACGCGACGAAGGCGAACGCGAAAAGCCCCACGAAAAATTCCCCTGGGACGGCGTCAGCGGCGTCCGCCCCTTCCACGAATTCGCCAAAACGACGACTGTGGGGGTGTATTAATTTGGTGCGAAGGTTTTAACGCAAAGGCGCGAAGAGAAGCGCAAAGAGCGCAAAGGATTTTCAGTTGCGGTGCCACCATGTCTTGGTGGGAATTGGCAATCATTCCAATTCTATGGGGGACCCATTCCGGCGCGTGGATTTTTGGCCGGATAATTGGATACCGGTGCCGAGCCGGCTCTGGCGGCCGGATGCGACAAAGGGATCAGGTAGCAAACGCATGCCGTCCTTTGCCTTCTCAATGGCAGTGTGGGAAGTGTCATGCCGTCTTTACCTATACTGCGGTCGACGAGTGGAGCTAAACATCAAATTCATCAATGGAGGTAGCATATAAATCGATGGATGGGCAGTTCACTCTTAGTTCCTTTGGGTCTTCTCGTTGCACTCTTTGTGTTAAATGCGTTTCCTCTTCATTGGATCCGGACAATGACCGAAAACGAACTCAGCCACGAGATCATCGGAGCGGCGATCGAAGTTCATAAGGAGTTGGGCGGGCCGGGGTTGCTCGAAAGTATTTATGAGGAAGCCTTGTGTGCGGAATTGACGCTCCGAAACATTCCATACGAACGGCAAATCAAAGTGCCAGTCTTCTACAAGGGCCGGCAATTGAAGAAGATGTTCCGGTTGGATTTGCTCGTCGCGGCGTTGGTCGTTGTCGAGGTCAAAGCGGTCGAACAATTCAGTCCCATTTATCTCGCACAATGTTTAACACAACTCCGCACGACCAACAAAAAGTTGGGCCTCGTCATCAACTTTGGAGAGAAATACGTCCGAGACGGAATCCACCGAGTGGCCAATGGAATAAGCGATTTGCCTTGAACTTTACACTTTCAGATTTTAACGCAAAGAGTGCAAAGAGAAGACGCAAAAGATCGCAAAGATTTTGAACGGCGAAATTCCATTGCATACCATGCTCTATTAAATGACGAGTGAATTGAACAACATGATTTGAATTGGTTTTTTTCTTTGCGTTCTTTTCGTCTTCTCTCTGCGCCTTTGCGTTAAAATGCATTTTCAAATCAAAACCTGTTGCGCCTTTGCGTTAAAATCTGTCACAGTTGAAAGGAAACCCTTACAATGTTAGAAATCCCCGCCATTCGTTGGGGCAAGCCCTATGAGAGTATGGAGAAAAAGGACGTCGTCCATTTTGAGACGGGCGAGACCTTGGCCACCGTGCATCAGGCCAACGGCGGCATCGTGAAGATGGATATGCGGAAAGGCCAGAAAGCCCGCGATATCCTCCGCGAATTTAAGATCAGCGACCTGATCGAAATGTGCAAAAAGGCGGCCGAGCTTTATCAGCACGGCACGCTGCCTCTGGGCGACGGCACGCAGAGCCCCGACGAGTTCTGCAACATGCAATCCGCCACCACCGGCCTGCCCGAGCATATGTGCCGGTTTAACATGTCCAAAAACGCTTTCGTCTTGAGCCACATGGGCGAGATTCTCGATGCCCTCACCCGCGGGCTGCCTTTGGACATTTTGAGCAACGGCTACGGCGTGGAAGACCGCGGGGTGATGGTCAGCTATCAGGCCAACGCCCCGGTGTGCGGCTGGGTGCTGCCTTCCAACTCGCCCGGCGTGCATACCCTGTGGATGCCCGTGATCCCGCTGCAAATCGGTCTGGTGTTAAAGCCCGGCCCGCAGGAACCCTGGACTCCCTACCGCATGTACGAAGCCTTCGCCCAAGCCGGCGTCCCGCGCGAAGTCATGTCGATCTATCCCGGCGAAGCCGAGGTCGGGGCGGCCGTTTTGGAATCCTGCGACCGGGCGATGATCTTCGGCGGCACCGCGACCGTGGAACGCTACCACGGCAACCCCAAAGTCCAGGCCCACGGCCCCGGCTTCTCCAAGGTCGTTTTGGGTGAAGACAAGGTCGATGACTGGGAAAAATATCTCGACCTGATGGCCGACAGCGTGTACGTCAACAGCGGCCGAAGCTGCATTAGCTGCTCCGGGATTTGGGTGCCCCGGCACGGTGCGGAAATCGCCGACGCCTTGGCGAAACGCTTGGGTCCCATCCAACCGAAGCCGATGACCGATCCGGAATCGGGCCTCGCGGCGTTCACGCTGCCCGGTGCCGCGGAAGCCATGAACAACATGATCGAAGACGGCGTGAAATCCGCGGCCGTCACCGAAGTCACCGCGAAATACCGCGGCGGTGATCGCCTGGTGCAGCACGAGCGCTGCGATTATCTAAGGCCCACGATTCTGCACGTCACCGATCCCGGCGATCCGATGGCGAACACCGAGTTCATGTTCCCCTTCGCGTCGGTCGTCGATTGCCCGCAGGATCAGTTCCTCAAGAAATGCGGCTACACGCTGGTGTGCAGCGGGATCACCGAAGACCCGGCGTTCTCCCGGCAGCTCTTGGACGCCACCAACATCGACCGCCTCAACATCGGCGAGGTGAAAACGATCCAGCTCAACTGGCTGCAGCCGCACGAAGGCAACATCATCGACTTCCTCTACCGCGGCCGGGCCTTCCAAAACAGCCCGCCACCGGCGCATTAGCACTGCACGAGAAACCTGTCCGATTATCAGCCGAAGAGGGCTGGCGTCCGGTTCTCCCAATGATCCGGCGCAGCGCCCGGCGGCTGATGGATGCGATTACTCGTTCGGGGCGGCGATGAGTGTGCCGGCGGTTAAGGCCTCGGCGATCCGTTTAACGAGCCGGCCGCGCGGCGTTTGATCTTGGAGGCGCTGGCTGTCGCCGACCAATGTTTGGCCCGCGGCCGGGTCGGTCGATCCGGCCGGCGTGAGCGTGACGCGGAGTTTGGGCAGCGGAAACTCCGCCGGAATGCCCGGCAGTTTGCGGCATTCCTGCTCGAAGTAGGCTTGGGCCAGGTCAACGTCCCGCTGCGACTTGATGCCCAACCCCTGGTTCAGCCCGTTGACGAACGGCTGCACCTTGGTGGCAATCAGGTCGCCGATCGCCTTTTCGATCCGCGCGACTTCTTCGCGAGGCAGCGTGATCTTGGGCGGAGTTTTGGGAACATTCAAAGACTTCCATTTTGCCAGGACATCCTCAACCGGGATGTTCTGACGGATTCCCTCCTCGAGTGCCAGCACGGCTTCGTGGGCGAGCCTGGCATTCGAAAACTCGAACGCATTGCCATTGAGTCCAATCACCGCCCGCACCTGTTCGAGCGCTTTATCGCGGTCCTGCTCCCGCCGGTCGAGTTTGACGATTTCCGTCAAAGCCAACCGGGGCGTTTTGAAGTCCTTTTTCGTCGGGAAGCCGTTGATCGTCTTCTCCACGAGCGCGTGAAATTCCATTTTCCCTTCGGCCGGCTTGATCTCGACGGGCGGCGGCGAGGCGGCTTTCGGCGCGGAAGCCGGGGATGCCTGCGGCTTGGGGGAGGGCGTGGATTCGGGGGCCGGGGTTTTCGGCGGCCGCGCGGGAGTTTGCGGCGCGGGCCGGTCGTGGCTGAACTCCCAAACCACCGTCTCCGGGTTCTCGATCGAAGTAATCGCATCGGGGGCCGTTTTCGGAGCGGCGTTCCAAACGGTGTTGGAGTTCTGCGAAGCCGTTTTCTTCGTGGGGCGTTGAGGCGATTCCGACGGCGGCTTCCGCTCCGCGGCGACCTGTGCGGGGAGGTCTGTGTTAATCGCGTCGGAGATGAAATAGCCCGCGAGTCCCGCCGCAGACAACAAACCCAATCCGCCCCACAAGATCATCTTCCGGGAAAGCGGAGGGCGGGCGTGTTTTTGCAGGATGTGCGAAGATTGCGAGTCTTCGTCGGAAATCACGATGGACGGAATGAATTCATCCTCGGTGTTTTCGAGCGCCGCGCCGCCCTGTGTCGAAAGGGCGGGCGAATGGTTTTGCTCGCGCGTTGATAACTCGGCGAAAAACACTTCCGGGTCGGACGACATCTCCGGCCGAACGTTCTCTCGGCTCGGTTCGGCCAATTGCCCTTTGAGATAGGCCCGCATGACATCCGCGACCTCGGCCATCGAACCGTAGCGGTCCGCGGCTTTCCGGGCCATCATCTTTTGACAGATCCCGTCGAGCAACGGGTCCACATCCTCGCGGATTTCGCGGAGCGGGGCGGGGTCTTTCGTCAGGATCTGGCCGATGATGCCGGTCACCTTGCCTTGAAACCGCCGGCGGCCGGTGAGCATCTCGAAAAAGATCAGCCCGAGGGAAAAAATGTCGCTGGCCGGCCCCAGTTCGGATTCGCCGTCGAGTTGTTCGGGCGACATGTACGACGGCGTGCCGATGGCCACGCCGTCCTGCGTCAACTGCACGTCCCCCTCATCATCCAGGCAGCGGGCCAGCCCGAAATCCGTGACGACCGGGCCGAGGTTGGGCTCCATCATGATGTTTGAAGGCTTCAAATCCCGGTGAATCACCCCGCGCTCGTGGGCGTGCTCGAAGCGCCCCGGCGATTTTGCGGATGATCGCCGCTGCCGTGCGCTGCGGAATCCGATGGCCGCTGTCCAAGAACGCCTGCAGCGGCTGCCCTTCGAGATAGGCCATCGAAAGAAAGTGCAGGTTCTGAAACGTGCCGAAATCATAAACCGGGCAAATGTTGGGGTGCGACAGCGCGGCGGCGGCCTTGGCTTCCCGCTCGAAGCGTTTGAGCGTCCGGGTGTCCGACTTTTTCTTGAGAAACGGAATCTTCAGCGCGACCTGACGGCCCAACTGCGTATCCACCGCCAGCACCACCGTCCCCATTCCGCCCCGGCCCAGTTCCCGAACCAGTCGATACCGCCCAAAACGGGTGGGCAGTCTTTGAACGGGCCGGCGATTCGGCACAGCGGCTTTGTCGGGTGCGGTCGCCTGCGTCTTCGTCACCGGAAGGGCGTCCAGATCCTCTCCGCCAGGAGGGGCAGGCGTCTCCGCGCTGCGCAGGGCGGCGTCCGGCGAAGGGGTGTGCGTTTCGGAGCGATCAGACATCAAGGAACCTATTGTGGAAATCCGTCCGGGCGGCGTCACCAAATTGTACGCGGCCCGGAGTTCGTTTGGTAAGACGCAAAATGGGGTCAAAAGTTCCCCATTACCGCCGCATTTCCCGATTCACCCGCCTGATGGCAAATTCAGTACTTCCAAAAAAGCTCAGGAAATTGGTTTGGTTTTCAAGAGCCGCGCACGAAGTAAGCGGCTTTCAGGGACTCAGACAACGCAAAACCGCTTACGTCGTGCGCGGCTCAGGCCTTTTTGGAACTACCGAAATTGTCTTTCCTGAAACAATGGATGCAAATCTATGCGAAGGCTTTCGCCACGGCCGCCCGCATCTTGTCGAGGCCCGTTTTCGCAACGCTCAAGGCGTCTTCCTTCCAGTATACCGGATTGAACAACTCCAACGAAAGCACGCCGGCGAATCCGATTTTCGCGAGCCCTTGGAAAATCTCGTCGAGCGGAGCCACGCCATCGCCCGGATAGACGCGATGTTTGTCGCTAATCGTCTCGCGGGGCGGGTCGGCGGGGTAATCGTTGATATGAAACACCTGAATCCCCTGCGGGCCGAACAACATGAGTCCCGCGAAATCCGATCCGCCCTTGTAGATGTGATACACGTCCGGAAGCAAACAGGCTTTCGGGTGGCCGCTTTCGATCGCGACAAACGCCGACTCCCCCAGCCGCGACAGCGACTTCGAGAAGCCCCACACCTCGACCTGCGGCACCACGCCGACTTTGTCGCCCGCTTCCAACAGGCGCGATACCGCCGGGCGGCTTCCATCAGATCGAGATTGGCTTGATTGGTCGCACCCGTAGGCGGGGCCGCGATGCGAAGACCGCCGATCTGTTTGAGCCGGTCCATGTCCCGCGTGGCTTGCTCGAGGCCCTGTTTGCGTTTTTCGGGATCGTCCACGATCCACGGGGCAAATGCGATGGCGCTTTCCACCGTCAGCCCGGCATCGCGGATGCGGTTCCGCAAATCCCGCAGCGACCCGCCTTGCTCCACATAAACGTCCACATCCCGCACCCAAGGCTCGATGGCGTCGTAGCCGGCTTGGGCGGCGATTTCGACTTCCCGCACGATCCCCAATTTCTGCCCGCGAATCGTGCTCGTGTTGAGGCAATAACGAAACGAGGGGGGCGTCTTTTCCTTCTCCGCGGCAAACCCATTGGACGCCAATAACCCCGCCCCGCTCAAGACCCCCGCCGAGGCCAACCATTCCCGCCGATTCAATGCCATGTTTTGCCCTTTGTTCTTGTTCGTGATCCGTCGATCATAACCGTGGCGCATCACGCCGTCGAGGGCGAACAATGGGACGGCGAACCGCGTCCCGTTCCTTAACGGAGCGGTCCCCCAAGCATCTCGACGATGGCGAATTACAAAATCATGGTTCACAGACTTATGAGTTTGTGAACCATGATTCTGTGAATGCGACCGAAGCGTGCATTACCGCCGGCCGGGAGTCAGCGGCAATCTCGAGAACGGCGTGAACAAGGGCGCCTCGTCTTGCGGTTCGGGCAACGGGGGCGGCTCCTTCGCCGAGGAGCGCGGATCGGACTCCGGCGGTTGCGGGGCGGAATAGCCGTCCGAGAACTTCACGCGCGGCGGAATGCGAATCATCATCCCGATTCTAATGTCGTTCGGATTCCTCAACCGATCGCGATTGGCCTCGTAAATCTCCATATACCGCCGGCTGGTTCCCAAATGCTTTTCGGCCAGCTCGGAAAGCGTGTCCCCGTGACGGATCTTATACATCGAAACGGGGGCGGCGGGCGGCTGCGCGGGCGGGCTGGTCGTCTTGGCGACTTCGGGGGCCGGTTGCCTGGGAGGTTCGGCCGCCGGCTTTTCCTTGGGTTTTGACGGCGTCGCCGGAATGCTGGTCCAGGCTTCGTTGCCGGGCAGCGGTTTCTCCACCTTGGGTTCGGGAATGCTCGGACGAGATCGCCCAAACGGGCTGCCGACTTCGATCAGCGTCCGCGCGGGGTCCGGGAGAGATGGAATCGGATCGGAAAGATTAATCGGTGCGGGGGCCGCCGGAGCCGCGGGCAATTCGTTGCCGGTGACGTTCGCATTCGGCGGACGATAGAGTTCCGGCAGATCCCATTGGTTTGGGATTTTCGTGGATGTTGCCGGATCGGGCGACGACTTCAGGTCCTGGGTATAGGGAGCAATCGGCTTTTCCGCGATCTCTTTATCAAGAGCGGCGGGATCGTCCAAGGGCGGAAGATCGGCAAACGGGTCCGGTTCGTTCCGAAAGAAAAACGCCGCCACGATCCCCAACAGCAAAATCCCCAACGCAAACCCGATCTTTTTGTCTCGATGCATGATGAACCTCTTGATAAAAACCAATCGGCATCCTGTCCGAGACGGCGAAGGGAATCCGCTCTTTCGTCAAATCGGCCCGCCGAGGTTCCCCGCATCATCGAAAGCGTGCGGAGACCACGGGAATCGGCAAGCACCGCCCGGCTAAAAGCATTGGGCGCGAACGCGGAACAATCCCGCTGCGACTAGTTTTCGGAATACAGCGGTTTCGCCGCGGAGAGATCCGCAAGCCGGATGATCAACAGCCGCTGGATGCCCGGTTGGATCGAGCCGCTCGCTTCGGCGGGCGGTTCCAAGAGCCTTTGCACGTCTTCCGGAGACTTGGGCACAATCCCCATCTCCGCCAGAAGCTGCCGGGCTTCTTCCTCAGACTGGGGCACGATTCCCATGTCCGCCAAAATCTTGCGAGCGTCTTCGGGGGACTTGGGAACGGCTCCCGTGAAGTCGGCCGAGTAGAAGAAGTTCCGGCCGAGGGAATCTTTGGGCTCCGCCTTGCCGGTGATAATCACCATTTCGCCCAGATTCAGATCCAGCGAAAACCGCTGGCCATACAAACGTTCGACCATCTGCGACGTTTGCAACTGCCACTGGCCCCGCACCGCGGTGGGGCGGTTCGTCATGCGGCCGTGATGGATTTCCGGGAGGAACTCGAGTCGCGCCCAGCCGGTCTGGAGCCTTTTGGCCGTCACGCGAAACACGCCGCGAACCTGATGGAACGTCCTCCGCTCCATTCCCTCGGACGTGGGCACGTTGATCGTGGCTTCGATCCGCGGGGACCCGGCGTCGATTTTCGTCTCGACCCCGGAAGGCAACGTCACCCGCCGGCCGACCAGGCGTTTTTCGTCTTCGCCGACAACCTCGGTGGCGAGCCCCATCAACGTTTGCAAGGCCCGGGGCGGATTGGCCCCCACCCGGCCCACGCGAAATCCCAAATCGGCCAGAGCCTGCCCCTCGTCGCCGGGCAGCGATCCGATTTGATCGACTTCATCCCAGAGCGCCGGGCCCAACAAGGGATCGTCCGCGGGGCGTTCCACGAAAACGATATCCAACGTCACCGCCGACTTGGGAGCGGGAATCTTCGCCGGGCGCTGCGACGACGACATCTTCGCGAAGTTCCCCGCGGCGTCGCCGGCAAACCAACCCGTGCTCCAGTCCAAGAGCAAACACCCGGGCAGCGCGACCAGGCACAAAAGCAGTGCGCATCCCGCGACGCAGGTTTGAGATAACCCGCGCGGAACAAAACGCCGCGTCAAGCGAAGGCGGTTCACGGAACCGGACTCCGTCTCGGAAAGGGAATGGGAGCAAGGAGATGGAAAGAGAGGCGGGGAGTCTACGGAAGCCGCCCGCAGGTGTCAAACCCGATTTTTCCCAACAGAGCCTACCCAAGTTCGCCGATCGGCCCATTCTCTCTTCGCGGCACGGGAATTTCTCTCCCCTCAAACGCCGCCGTCCCTTTGACTTTCCCGGAATTCTTGCCATCCTCCGATTTTCGATCCCTGTTTCGACAGGTAGCTCAGTTGGTAGTGCACAGGACTGAAAAGACTGATAAGGGTTTCAGGGAATTGCCTTGAAACCCACGATCTCGTCGCGCATGTCGTGGGAAACCCAGCCTCCCTTTAGAGTTCCCCAAGCTCTTTTTTTGCGCGGACGTTGGCCTCCATCAACTCGGCGATCACTTCGTTCTTGCCGGCGATCTTGGCTTCGAGCTGTTCGATGCGGAGGTCCTTGACCTTCTCGGTCCGCGCGCGTCCGTTCTGCTGAGATTTCTCGAACGCGAGTTCAGCTTGGGCCAGAACCAGATTCACCCACGTGTGAATCTGGCTCGGTGGCACGCCGAGCTCCTCAGCCAGTTTCGACAGACGCCGCCTGACAACCTCGGCTTTCTGCCCGGGCGTAAAATGACGTCGTTTGCTGTGACTCATGGGTCGGTCCTCTCATAAAGATAGACTAACCCAACCCGCCAGAAATTCCAGTTCCAACTGAGGCTTTACAGATGGCGTGGGAGACGGATCGAGCGTCGAACGTTACAATGCTCGTATTATGGTCAGATGCACGACCCTTGCGCCACCGAACCAACGGAGTTGAGCAAATTCTGCTCCGATTGTGTAGTTGCGTTAAGTGTACTGACGGCGTTGGAGCCTCGCCGGAATTTCCATTAAGGCTTCAGCGGAGCCAAACTCTCAAAATCGCCACGCCAGACATGCTCCCGGAGAATCTCTCCCTCCTCCCGCCTTGACCTAGTCGATCAATTTACGCGGGCCACGAGGACCGTTTGACTACACATGCTCGAAAAGAGTCATCGCCATGCGGATAAAAATGTCAGTCGCGGCAATTTTTGTAAAAGTGCTTTGTGTGATTTTCGCTGTCGAAGCTTTCATCATGTTTATCCTGCCGGTGATTATTTCACCGTCTATCTCAACGAAAGCCCACGCCTTCCTGGATGCGTTCCTGCTGACCGTCATGTCGGCTCCCCTCCTCTGGTGGGTGATCATCGAACCGATTCTCCGCGAACAAAGCGTGCGAAAACAGGCGGAGCGAACGCTGTTTGAGACTCAGGCCAAGTTGCAGATCGCGGCCGAGATCCAAAAGAAGTTGCTCCCCGATGCCATGCCCGTGCTAGAGGGGGCCGACATCAGTGCCGGACTGAAGCCCACGGAAGCCACGAGCGGCGACTTTTATGATTTTCTAACATTGCCGGACGGCTCTATGGGAATCGTCATCGCGGACGTCAGCGGGCATGGAATCGATAGCGCCATCTTGGTGGCTGCCGCGAGCGCCTATCTCCGCGCGTTGGCTCGAACCTCGAACGACCTTGGCGAAATCCTCGCGCTGCTGAATGAGTTTCTCGTGGAACAATCCGAAGAAGACCGCTTCCTGACTCTGTTCTTCGCGCGAATTGATCCGGAAAAATTCTCGCTTTCTTACGCCGCTGCCGGGCATCGAGCCTACCATTTTCGTGGAAATAGAAAGGTCAGCGTGCTCAACTCGACAGGCATCCCTCTGGGACTCGTTCCCGGAATTGATATTCCTTCAAAGGGGCCCATTCCGCTTGAGCGAGGGGAGACCTTGCTGTTTCTTACCGACGGGATCGAAGAAGCAACCTCGCCGGACGGGGAACTGTTTGGATCGGACAGAGTGAAAGAACTTATCGAGTCTCACCGGAACCTGTCTGCCCAGGACACCTTAGATCTGCTCTATCGCGAGGTGCGGCGATTTTCCGGCGCGACCCCCCAAAAGGACGACATGACGGCCATCGTCTTCAAAGTTTTGTAGGATTTGCCAGCAATGCGGACCCTACTTCGCTACTTCGCTATCTTCGCTTCTCAGGTTGCGGGCTGCGGGTGCGGGCGGCTTCTGTTTGCCTTTGGCGGGTGTTGTGGTACGATTGCCCACCGGAACACCTCCGAGCTAAGGGTTGGGTGTTGTTCGGCCCCAACGGTTTCACCCAGTTGGGGTCATTTCGTACCAAGGCACAGAGGTTGCCGGGTGGAGCCGAAATCGAAGCCAAATCTGAAAAACACCGCAGACTCCTAAAAAACAAGACTCGCCCTCGTAGCTCAATAGGATAGAGCGTCGGATTCCTAATCCGAAGGTTGTGGGTTCGATTCCCGCCGGGGGTATTTGATGCCCAAGGGGTTGCGTTGCTTCGTGCCGCGTGGGCCCCGGCTCGTTCCGCCGGCGAGTTCTTCCATCATTTTCGCGCGTGTTGGGTGCCGTGTTATGCCGGGTTCCGGGTCTCGCGGTCCACCACGTTTCGCAGTTCCTCCAGTTCCCGTTCAAAGCCGCCGGAGAGGATTGGGAAGCGGCACCAGGTTTTGGGGTCGAGGTTTTTGTCGTCCAAGTGGAAGGACGGGGCGTAGCGTTCGCGCTTCCACTGGTTTCGGCTCCACAGGCGGAAGAACCGCGCGATCCACAGGCCCAACTGCTCTGGGGTGTATTCCGGGAACTGGGCCCGCATCCAGCGGTAAGCTTCCACGGGCGTCTGCTTGTCGCGGATCGCGCACCGCTCCACC
Source organism: uncultured Planctomycetaceae bacterium (assembly GCA_963815195.1). Lineage (GTDB taxonomy): Bacteria > Planctomycetota > Planctomycetia > Planctomycetales > Planctomycetaceae > CAWAVN01. Next base: position 8,350 of record CAWFGE010000017.1, on the reverse strand, counting down.
GAATCGAGCAGCGGATAAGGCATCAGGTCGGCTTCGTCCGTTTGGCCGGCTTCCGAGGGCCTGAGCTCCGCCGTCGGCTGCTGCACGTTGATCGCATTCAAAGCCGGCTGGGGTTTGAAGCCCGCGGGTCCGACGGTTTCCATCCATTTGAGCCACGTCCGCAAGAAGGCTTTGTCGATGCCCGCGATGGGGCTTAAGCCGCCCGCGGTGTCGCCGTCCATCGTGGCATAACCGACCGCCGCTTCGGAGCGGTTGCTCGTCGCCAAGAGAAGCGCTCCGCGAATGTTCGCCAGCATCCACACGCCCGGGGCCCGCACGCGAGCCTGGATGTTTTGAAGCGTGATATCGTCGGTGCCCCAGGTGAGTTCCCGGCCCAGGGCTTCCGACACGGTGCCCACGTATTGGTTAACGATCGCGTCCACATCGAACTCGTAATGCCGGCAGCCCAATGCTTCGGCGAGCTGCTTCGCGGCGTTTCTTGTCACGGGGCCGCTGTTGGCCGTGGATTGATAAACCGTCGTCAGCAACTCCCGCAACATGCCGCGGGGCGTTTCCGCCTGGGCGAGTTCCGGGAAGTAGGCGAGCTTTTTCAAAAAGCCCTCGCGTCCGAGATCCGCCAGGCCCATCTCGACCATCATCGAGACCAAGGTCGAAACCGCCGCGGAGTCCGCCCCGCCGCTGAGCGACACCACGAACCCGCGGGAAAAGCTTTTCCGCATGTAATCGAAGAGAGCCAGCGCCATCGCCCGGGTGAACTCCTCCTCCTTGCGGTGCCGGCCGATCTCCCAGACTTTGGGCGGCGTGTCGGTGGGTTCGGGAATGAAATCGGGCGAGTCCATCGGATCCAAGCGTTCGATTTCGACGGGTGGAAATTCAAAGCGCGTCGTCACCATCGACGTGGGCGGCTCCAGGAGATTGGGCGTGAAGCTCGTGATGCGGACATGGTTCATGCGGGTCAAATCCACGTCGATCACCGCCGTCGTCAGGTGCACATCGTGAAACGAAAACCGCGGCCCCGCCGCCAGGAGCATTCCCGAGGAAGCGATCATCGCCCCGCCGTCGTAAATCGCCCGGCCCGCTTCGTTGCCCAACAGGTTCGCATAGATGTAGCTCACGCCGAACGCCCGCGAGCCTTCCAAAACGAACCGCCGGCGAATGTCGATCTTGCCGAAGGCGAAATGGCTCGCACTGGGGTTGAGGATTACATCGATCCCGGCGAGCGAAAGCTGGCTGCCCGGACGGTTGGCGACCCAGGCGTCTTCGCAGATTTCAAACCCGATCTTCACGTCGCGGCCCGATCGATCGACGCATTGAAAATGCACGTCGCCAAGCGGATAACTCCCGCCGCGCATCCGCAACTGGGACTGCACGCCCGCGGGCCACGGCCGGAACCAGCGGGGCTCGTAGTGGATCCCATCGCCGCACAGAAACCGCTTTGCCGTGAAACCCGCGATTTTCCCATCAGCAGCCAGACACGCGGCATCGTAAACGCAATCTTGATGAAACACCGGCAACCCGAACGACACGATGATCCCCTGGGTCTCCTCAACGAGTTCGCTGAGGATGTCCCACGAGGTCTCCCACACGCCGGGGGAGTGAAACTCATCCTCGCAGCCGTAGCCGGGGATGCACAACTCCGGCAGGCAGAGGATGCTCACGTCTTCGGCCCGGGCCCGGGCGATGGCTTCGCGGATGTTGGCGGCGTTCTGCCGCCAGGCCAGCGGCGTCTGATTGAGCACCGCCGCTCCCACTTTAATCAGTCGCATGGACAACGTCTTTCTCAAAAGAACACAACACCCCGAACGCTCCCATTGTATCCTCGGCCCGCCCCGGCGAAAAACCGCCGGCGGTTTCCTGGAGCCGACGCCCCGTTTCGATTCCTTGATATGTCGGAAACCTTTTCCAAATTCTGTCGTTCCAAAAGTCGCGGAAAACCAAGAGCCGCGCACGCAGTAAGCGGTTTTTCTAGATTCACAGATCGCAAGACCGCTTACTTCGTGCGCGGCTCTGGCGTTTTTTGGAACGACTGAAATTCTCTCTCGCCAATCCGGGGCCGCATCGAGTATCCTGGAATGGTCATTTCTCATGGATTCGGCGAACCCATTCGGGCGGGACGAGGTTCGTCGGGCATTTTTTGTGAAATCATTCGGGCAGCCCCGCCGCCGCCGGGCCGGATGGGAGATTTGCGGTGCAAATCAAAATCAAATGTCCAAACGCCCGGTGCGGAAAGACGCTCGTCGTCGATTCCGAGATGGCGGGCAAAAAAGGCAAATGCTCCACCTGCGATGCGGTGTTCCTGATCCCGCAGGCGGCCAACGGCTCGAATCCGCCCGGCGGCAGCACGGCCGAAGTCTCCTCGGCACCCTCCAAAACCAAGAGCGGCGAACGGAAAAAGCCCCCATCGTCCGGCTCTCAGAAATCCGCCAAACCTCGCGGCAAGTCCGGCGAAAAACGCTCGACCGAAAAGTTCCTCGACGACTACGTCGAAAAACCAAAATCCACCCCGGCCAAACCCGACCGCCCCAAGCCGAACCGCGACGAGTTGGATGATTATTCGGTCGACGAAGAGGACTACGTCGATTACGACGATTACGAAGCCGACCGCCCGCGCCCCAACCGGCCCAGCCGCGGCCGCAGCGAACGCCCTCCCGGCGGGCGGGACGATTTCCATGATGACGACGACGACGACGCGGACGCGGGATATGACAATTACGACGATCACGACGACTATGATGACTACGACGACCGCCGCCCGCGCCGCCGCGGCCGCAACCGATACGAAGAGGATGAGTATTACGAAGACCCGTACGAAGAGGACTATTACGAAGATCCCTACGACAGGCCCCGCCGCAGCAGTCGCGGCGGCCGGAAGGCCAAGACCCCCAAGATCGGCTTGATCCGGGCCGGCTTTCTCATCATGGCGATTGCCGGCTGCGTGCTCGCCGGGGCCATGGGCGTCAAAATGCTCGTGTTCCTGTTGATGATGTTGTCCACCTCCGTCGGTTCCGGCAACACGATCGCCATCATCGTCAAGATCCGGGAACTCCTCTGGCTCGGGGCTTCGATCGCCATTATCGTCGGCTATTCGTTCCTGCTGTTCTTTCCCAACAAAAAGGGCTCGCTGGGCCTGACGATCGCCGCCTTGAGCCTGGGCGGCGTGAATTTGCTCCTTCGCGTTTTCCTCATGACTGTGCCCCTCTTCTCCGGTACGGGCTTCTTTGGACTGGGCATGTTGGGACTCAGCATGTTCGGCGGCGGCAGCCGGCTTGAGTTCTTCCTCAAGATGGGCCTGATCGAAGGCCTTTATATCGCCGAGCTGGTGCTCGTGGCCTTGGCGATGGCCGCGATCAATTCGCACCTCAAAGACCGTTACAACGTCCAAATGTCGAAGCGGATGATTATCCCCGCCGGCATCTACGGCGGCGTCCTGGTCGTGCTGGCCATGTTCGCGCTCGATCCTGACCGAATCCCCGCCCACCAGCCCGACCGCCGGCACCATCTGGAAATGGGTCATGTATCTCGTCCACGCCACGGGCGACGGCATGCTGATCTGGTATTACGTGAGCTACATCCTCGTGATGTTCAACACCAAAAACGCAATGCCGGATAAGTAGGAGAACAATTCCCTCGTTCCCAAGCTCCGCTTTGCACCGCGTCCCAAGACCGCCAAAAAACACTGAGCGATTCCTGCCTTCCGCTTCATATAGACGATAAGACCAAGATCCTTTTGGATTGAATCGGCCACTCGTCAAATGAGGACGGATGATGCGAACCAGCCTGACAGCCGCGGCGCTCTTGATCGGGATCGGCCATGCGAGCTTGGCCCAGCCGCCTGCGGAACCCGCGCGGTTGCTTGCCTTTCAATTGAGCGGCCCCGCGGGAGGCGCCACAACATCGCCCCGCCATCGCCCAGAAACCGCCGGCCCCGCTTTCCCCGCCGCCAAAAACCGCGGTCACCAAGGGAAGTTTTACGGTCTGGACAGACCCCGACGATCCCAAGCCCTCCAAGCGGTACGCCATCATGGTTCAAATCAAAGTGCCCAGGTCTCTGAAACGTTATCCGCTCAGGGACCTGTCGGGATTTATCGTAGGAACCGACGGCTACAAACAGCGCTTCGGCGGCCCGACGGAAACAGGTCATGTTCCCGTCAAGAACCACACCGTCCGCTTAAAAGCCACGATCGTCCCCGGAGCCGCCCAGTTGGTGAAGGACGTGATAGAGATCAAATCCAAAATGCTCAAAGAAGAGCAAAAGATCGAAATCACCTTTTGAGTTCTTCGTCTTCGGGCTGCACAATGTGATGGAGTTGATCCGCTTTCAAGCTTCCCAGCACCTGCTTGGTTCCGTCAGGCCAAGAAATCTCGGTGCGGGGAATTTCCGCGAAGTCCACCAATCCAAATGTGACGGGAAGCTCCACTTGCGACAGGTAACTCCGCGTGGGCATGACTTGCCGGCTGAGAACCCGGCCGTCCGGGAGAGTGAGATTGATCCAGGCCCCGATCGCATCGCGGTTCGCCCGCGTGCCTTGGAGCCGAAACCGCACCCAATGATGGCCGAGGTTTTGATCGTTTCGCAATAACCGGGGCCGGCCCCCGCTCGTGGTGATGAGCACATCCTGGTCGCCGTCGCCGTCGATGTCGGCATAGGCCGCCCCGCGACCCACCCTGGCCTTAAGCAAATCCGTGCCGGTGGATGCCTCCGTCAACGGCCAGAACTCGAAGCGAGTCTTTTTTCCGCAGTTCCAAAGCAGCTGCGGCGGTTGCTTGTAGCGCTCGTGGGGCAATACCTGTTGAATGTCCGGTTCCAAATGCCCATTGGCGGCAAACAGATCGAGCCGCCCGTCCAAATCCGGATCGAAATAAAACACGCCGAACGTCAGATCATGCCAAGTGCTCTTGAGGCCGCGGTGAACGGCTTCATCCGTGTAACCCAACTGCCCCTCCCGCGAGACATACAGGGCCGTCATCTCGTTGGCGAAGTTGCCGATGGCAATGCCCAACGAGCCGTCGTTCCGGAACTTGCCGACATCGATCCCCATCGCCCCGCGCACATCGCCGCCCCGGTCGAAGGCGATGCCCGTCAAAACGCCGATTTCCTCAAACCGCCCGTCTTTAAGATTATGAAACACAAAATTCTGCACCGTATCGTTGGCGACGATAAAATCCGGCCAGCCGTCGTCGTCCAAATCCGCGAACGCCAGCCCCAGCGACTTGGCCATTGGTTCTTTCGTCTTGGGGTCTCGGACAAAAAGGCCCGCGGCTTCGGCGACTTCCGTGAAATCCCCGCCGCCTTCGTTCCGGTAAAGGTAGGGAAACGTGCCTTCAAACACCTGCGGCCGGCCGTAGGCCCGCCTCCCGTCTTCGAGCCGAAAGTCCTGGGCCAAATCGAGTTCCCGCGACCAGACGATATAGTTCAAAACGAGCAGATCCAAATCGCCGTCGCGGTCGTAATCGAACCACCCGCAGCTCGTGCTCCAAGCATCTTTTTCGCCGGCCGTGCCCGTGGCCTCGGTCACCTCCTCAAACCTTCCCCATGCCAGGTTTCGGAATAAATGATTCCGCCCCACGGCCGAAATAAACACATCGACCAGACCGTCGCCATCATAATCCCCAACCGCCGCCCCCATGCCATAAAATGACACATCCAGTCCCGACCCCGCGGTGACGTTCTGGAATCTCCCGCGGCCGTCGTTTTGATAGAGTTCCATCGAGGCCGGCTTCGGATGGGGGCGGTCGTCCCCAGGCCAGCGGGCGGAGTTGACGAATAGCAGGTCCTCATCGCCGTCGTTATCGAAATCAAAAAACGCGCAGCCGCCACCCATCGTTTCGGGCATCAGTTTTTCGCCCGCC
>CAWFGE010000016.1:0-191341 GCA_963815195.1 uncultured Planctomycetaceae bacterium | reverse complement strand
CTGCTGTGATGTATATGTGTCGCATCGAAGTTCCCCTATTGAGACGCAATTAAAACAAGAACATAGGATTTTGCCTCTCGTAATAATATTAGGTTTCGAAGCAAAACACCGTATATCGAGAGATTGAATCATTGAATTAGAGAGGCTTTAATGCAGCCCAAATCTGCATCCCGCCGTACCGATTACAAAATGCCCATATGGATGCCTTTCACGGAATCGGTGTTTTGGTTATCGGGTTGCCACCGTCGCTTGCATCCCAGTATTGTAGGGTGGGCATCGCCCACCAATTGATGCCGTTTGGAAGGTCGGTGGGCAATGCCCACCGCAATGCCCACCCTACCTCACTTCATTTGGGCTTTTTTTCGGGTTCGTGTTTCCAGAGTTCATGGTATTCGATGGTCGTCTCCGGGCCGTTTTTGCGAAGCCAGGTTCGCGCGTGCCAGAGCACTTGGGAATAGGTCTGCGATGGGACGGCATCTGTCAGCACGTTCCGCAGCGTTTGCTCTTTGTCCCGCACCTCGATGCGCGGGTAATCTTCTCCACCATAAGGCGTGAATTTCTCACCGAACCAAAGAGGACCGACGGATTTGACCTGTTTCGCGACCGCCATGACGAGGCCGTGCGGACTCCCCGCGTATTCGATGCTCAGCCGCCGATCCAGCGGATAGTCCTTGAGCTTGAGCAGTTTTTTATCGACCAAATGGACGATTTTGGGGTGCCTGCCGTCCTTGACGGCAACCATCCACGGAATCAGCTTGCTGAATTTCTCAAGGAACGCATCGACCGACTTGAACGTCTCCTTCTCTTCGTCTTTGCTCACCAGGGCGCGGACGATGGCGGTATCGATATCCACTTCGTACATTTCGTCCTCTTCCTCTTTGCTCATGGGAGGCGGGCAGACATGCGGATCGTTTGCTTCCCGGAAGACGGTTTCCAGGGTGAACCGGCAGCCGAGGCGCTCGCCGGCCAAATCGAGCAGCGGGATGTACCACGGGGAGTTGTGCGGTGGGCTTGGACGGCGGTGAGACGGATCCAGGCCGGAATAGGACACAAGAGTGTGGAAACGCCGCCCATTCACGTCGGTCAGGTCCGTTTCCGCCGTCCAGAGGAAGCGGTTGTAACATTTGACAGGGACCGCTTCGGTGAGCAGGCCGCGAACCGGTCTGTCCTTCACGGACAGGCAGATCTCGGTGGTGTCGTCGGTCCAATATGGGGATCCAATAGAACCGCCGCGTTTGCGCCGAGGTTGCCGATCCGGCGGTGCAGCGTCCAGCACAGCTGCTTGAGGTTTCCGGCGAATTCGAGATCGACTTTCTTGTCCATCGCGTATCCCTTGAGCCCGATCAGGCGGCGGTCGACGACATGGATTACGTCCTTCTGCCGCTTATCCCTTTCAAACGAGAGCGACGCAAGCTTCTTCGACTTCTGGAGATACGCGAGGAAGGCGTCGGCGTTCGCGAACTCCCGCTGCGCTTTGCGCCAGAAGTTGACGGCACCATCGAGGTTATCAGGCTCGGGCCACGCCGTCTCCGCGGTGAAGTGAAGGCCGAGTTTTCCTCCCGTCCCGCCAATGAACATTTCCCAAGTGTAAGGACTCGGGGGATCGGCCCGCGACGAATCGTCCGCCCGGACACGAGTGTCGAGTTGTTGCGATGCTGTCATGATAAGCGTGCTCCATATGAGGATTTCGAAGAGTCATGGATGTCTCCTTTTAATGGGGTGTCGCCGGTGTCGCCTCACTTCCAATTGATCGTGATGTTAGCCTGCGTTGCAGTAAGCTGCTGGCGGACCACGTTGCGCTTTACCACGCCGGTATTCAGTTTCACTCCGGCAACCATCACTCTGATATTGTGAACTTCGACCCCGGTGCCCGATGGCTGTACTGGGTCCGTGGGCCAGGCCTTTGCTTGGGCAGAGTCCTTCGGAAACTGCTGCCCCCCGGGGCGTGGAATCCAATGGAACACTGGGTCGGAATATTTGCCACCGTTCACCGTCACGTTGATGGGGTGCCATTTATTGTCGCCCGTGCTGAACTCAAACACCGGCGCGCCATTATACATCTTGTCGAGCAGATTGCCGAATTGATCGAGAACTGGAATGGATTGCGTAACCAGGTACACCGTCCAAAGATAAACCGTACCGTCTGGAAGAACACTCCCAACCCAGGCGGGACTTGAGCAATTCGTTGCATCCTCGTTTTTGCCGTCGACCTTTGTTGTCTTTGTGCTGACCCGCTTGAGCCTGTACGGTTGCAGCACGACGACGGGAACTTTCTTGCAGATTTGCCCGCCGATTTTCGCCACGAGCCAACTGTCGCCGGCCGGTTTATTTATAGGCGTCATCGATGTTCCTGTGAGCTTGATCGTGATGGTTCCCTTCTTGGCGTCCACAACCTTGCTGATTATCTTGAAGCGGCTCTTGCCGGTCCTGAAAATCGCCACGTCCCCCACCGCGGAGGCCGGTTTCACCGTGGCCACGACCTGTGTCGAGATCGTAAAGTCTTTAATATTGCATTTCTTCTTCATCGTCCGGGGGAGGGGCTTGGTCAGTCCCGTCTTGACCGTCTTGACAGAAAAGGAGATAGACACGGTCTTGCAGATTGGACTCGGCTTCGCGGCCAACGTCGTCTCGAAAGCGCGCGGGAAGATCTCCGTCTGCTCGGGGTCCATACGCCGCAAAGCGGGCCAACCTAGCCCAAACCGCTCGGCGTACCAGAACTCGTCCCGCTCTCGCCGGGATAACAGGTAACGGCGCTCCTCTTTGGCGCTCTCGCGCCGCTTTTGGAAAAGTTCCCAGGTGTAAGCCCAGAGGCCTTCCGGGTGCTCGGGGAGGCGGTTCGGATAGCGACGCCGGCAGCGCTCGACCCACTCGCGCCATATTGAAGGCGTGAAGTTTTTATACGCCATCCGCAATTGGTTTGTGATCAAATCCTGGATCGGCACGTGGAAATTGTCGAACCCTTTGCGGAAGCGGTGGGCAACGACGGCTTCGGGATCGTGCAAAATGGGATGACCGAGCAGCCAGCACTTCAAGCTAAAGTCGAGGTCTTCCACGCCCCAACTCCGCATGTGCGGATCGAAGCCGCGCAGGTCGTCGTAGAGTTCGCGATGCACCGCGAAGGCGCAACCGATCGCCGCCGGCGATTCGTAAAACACCCGGCCGCGATGCGAGACTTTCTTCAGAGCCGAAAGCGGCAACCAGCCGCAATCGAAGCGCTCCAGTTCGAGGAAATACCCGTGGCCGATCTGCCCGGACACCGATTTCCAGCGGCCCACGTCGAGACCCGCGACCGCCGGCGTGATGACGGCGTTGCCACGCTGCCATTCGACGCTTTCCACCAACCGGCGAATCGCGCCGGGTTCGGGTTTCGTGTGCCCGTCGAGAAACACCAGCACATCGCCCCGGGCTTGTCTGGCTCCCAGGTCTTTCGTCGGCGATGGCCCGAGCCGCTCTTCACGCCCGACAACGCGAACGTATGGAAACCGCTTTTGGACCTCGTCAATGCAGCCGTCCCAGGAGGCATCGTCCGCGATCACGATTTCGTAATCCAAACCCCCGCACAGGTTTCCACGCAGGATTGCACCGTTTTCCACAGGGACGAACCCTCATTATGGGCCGCGATGACAAGGCTCAATCGCATGTCAGCGTCTCGGTTGTGGAAAAACCCAACAAGACTCCTTATAAACAAACATATCAATTCTCATTGAACAGTCAACACAAATTCAGGCGGCTTTTGGACGTCGCTTTCGTCTCCAATCTGCAGCTCGACACTCTAAACTCCAACTCTTAAGGGCCACGAAAAAACCCCCGGCGAGTTTTGTCGCCGGGGGATTTATGATGAACGGTGGCCCAATCCGATTAGCCGCTTAAACGCCGGGGATGTCGAGGCCGGCTTCTTGGGCGATTTTGTGGGCCTTTTTCAGGGGCGGGCTTCCAGTTGCCGGATGCGTTCCTTGGTGACGCCGAACCGGGTGCCGACCTGTTCCAAGGTCTGAGGTTCGGTGCCTTTGACGAGGCCGTAGCGATAGATGATGATGTTCTTTTCGCGGTCGTCCAGTTGGTCCAGGATGCCCATCAGGGCCTGGTGCTGTTTTTTGTTGTCGAGTTCTTCCTGGAACGGGTTGCCCCGGTCGTCGGTGGACTGCATGAAGACCTCGTCCTTACCCGTGCGGAACCGGTCGAGCCGGGTGTGTTCCGCCGGGATCGAGCGGGCGAAGTTCTTCATGATCGCCCACGACGCATAGGTCGAGAACTTGTTGCCCTTGGAGTAGTCGAACTTTTCGATGGCCCGGATCAGGGACATGTTCCCGTCCGAGACCATTTCGAAGAAGTTGCCCGTGGGCTTGATGTGCCGCTTGGCGATCGAAACCACGAGCCGCAGGTTCGAGCGGATCAGGAAGTTTTTGATTTCGACGGCCTTGTCGAGGTATTCTTCGATCTGGTTCATGTCGCGGGTCTTCGGCCGCGTGGGGTCGATCGTTTCCCGCAACTCGCTGGCTTTGAACTTGAGGTAGTTCATCTTGCGGAAGTAGTAAACTTCCTCTTCCTTGGTGAGAAGCGGAATCGAATACAGGCTCGCCAGATAGGGCGGCAGCCCGGGCGGGACCCGCGTGGTCGAGACCGGTTTGCCTTCCGGCGGGGTCGTCAGAATTCGTTCTTCGGCTTCGGGCGTATGGAACTCTTCGCTGTCCATGTAGTCGATGGGCTGTTCCAAGAGCCGCTCGGCCCGGACTTCCGAAACGATCCGGTACACGCTCGATTTGGTCCGGCAGTAGCGGTTGGCGAGCACGTCGGCCGGCACGCCGCGGCGGAAACTGCGAAAGATTTCACTGCGAAGTTCGTCCGTCATGGGGATGGAAGCCAGCGGGAAGACTGCCGTTTCCGGATGTTCCTGGTCGTAGTTTTTCAACGTGTAACGAACGGCCTCCACAGAGCGACCCAATTTTCTTGCCAAACGCCGGCTGATTTCCGCCGGGCATCCTCCATAGCGAGCCATCCGGCGAGCGCGGCGGATGATGGCTTCGCGTTCGTCGCCCGAGAGCTGGCTGAACTTGCTGCCCCGGTGGATTTCGTCGGAATGCTGCTCGACAAACCGGTCCACCGAGGATTTCAAAAAGCCCACCCGCTTACGGTTGCCGATTTTGAACCGCCGGCTCACCAGCCCCCGGTCCCGCCAACGGTCCACGGTTTTGGTGGAGACGTTATACCGCTCGCTGAGGTCTTTGACGGTATACACCGGTTCTGCAACGGCTTCGATGGGAATGTCCGCACTGTCGGACAGATCTTCCACGAAGCAGCGGAGATCGTGCACCACATCTTCGCCCGAGAGCAGCACGTCCGATTCCATATCCGGCCGGAACGAGGTGATGCGCTCACAGATGTCCCGGTAGTGGTATTGTTCTTCGGCGGCGAGCTCGTCGAGGAGGTTTTCCGCCTTCTCAATTTGCCGCAATCGCACATCCCGCGGCGCGTACCGCAGCTGCCGATCCGTGAGTTTCTTCATCGATGGATGAGCATAACGTGACATAACAACCTCCTACTCCCTGACTCCGCATTCTCGGTCGGTGAGAAATATGGGAGCAATTACAATGCCATTCGCCGGTCGCAACGATTGCTTGGCTTTGGCGTCAAAAATCTGAGACTTCCTCCCGCAGCTTGGCCCTGAGTGAAAATGAACAAATTGCACCCTGCTTCCGCCATCTTGCCATTCTCTATCTGTTAATACGCAGAATACTGACGCTCGGAGAGGAAAAAAGTTCGCATGCGAACTATTTTTTCCAAATTATTTAGAATTCTCCATTGATGTTCTGTCCTATCCGGTGCCGGGGATTTTAGTTAGGGCGATTCCCCACTTGGGAATGGCCAACGCGTTATTTCATACGACACAACCCAACGAAATATTTGAAAATTATGAACTTTTGGATAGAACTCTGCCATTTTTTGCAGAAGCGGAGCTTGATGCGTCGCCTGATTTCGCTTCGTGGTGCTCGCTCAACAATCAGAACGATGAGCCACTGGGAAAACGCCGCCGATTTCAAAAAAGATCACAAAAATTGTCACATTTTGACCACAGGCCGGCCGCGGTCGGGCAAAATCGAACATGCGGGTGACGCAAAATAAAGCGAAAAAAACAGCAGAGCCGGTATGAGAATGGAGGAGGGGCAGCAACCGCCGGCTGTTCCCGTTCCTCAAACCTCGACTCTTGGCTCGCCAAGGCAGAGTGCCGTCAAAATGACACACTCAGGGGACGCGGGCGTTGCAGATGGGGCTGGCCGGGTCGAAGATTTCGAACTGCTGGAAGATCAATTTGGCCATTTCCCGCTGACCGTAGACGCCCGGTTGCACGCCGTCGGCGGAGAGCCAGGCGCGGAGGGCTTGGGGATCGGTTTTTTGCTGCTTCCAGTGTTCCCAATGATCGATGAGCGGCAGATTATGGCTTTGGGCCACATCCCGGATGATGCGAACATAGCTTCGCAAATCCGCTAGGTGGCTCGCCCGGCTGGGATCGATGCGGTTCGGCGTGTGCAGCACCAGAATAGAGCCGGCTTCGCGGATGGCCTGGGCGATCTGCTCCAAAGATGTTTGGAACGCCTCGCGGCCGGCGGGGCCTTGCCTCGCATCATTTCGTCCCAACAGCAAACACACGACTTCGGGATGAAACCGGAGCACCCGCCATTCCAGGTTTTTGAGCAGGTTCGCGCAGCTCTCATTCGCATCGCCGGTGTTGATGACCACATCCAGCATCCGCCCCAACTCGGTGCGGATGCGGTCGCTGAAATGGTCCGTAAAATTCCGCCGGCCTTGGGCCTGGTCCGCCGCGGAAGCGGCACTTTCGCCCGCGAACATCCAGGTGACGGGCTTGTCGCCGTCCAACACCCGCTTGACGGTCTTGAAGTTCGGCACATACCACGCCGGGTAATGCGGCTTGCGGTCTTCGAGATCATCTGAAGAACCGGGTAGCTCCTCCTTAACCCGTGGCTCTAAATCGTCCATCGAGAGGATGCGGGACTCTTCCTCCTGCCCGGAAAGAATCATCGACTCGTCTCCCAGCGAAGACGACAAAATCGATTCCTCCCACACAGCCCCTTCCGCCTCGGCGGCTTCGTCTTCATCCAAGACGCTTTCCGACTCGCCGGTCTCGAGGGCCGCGTTTCGGGACGCCGCACCGGCGAACATCTCATCCGCAAACGCCGGCTCCGCAAAGTTGTCCTCTTCTTCCTCCGGACCAGAAACGTCCGGAAATTGTTGAGGAGACAGGCGGCGGAGTTCGTCGGTCGTCAGCGTGCGCTCGTTTTCGTCGACTTCTTCTTCATCCCACCCCTGCGGAAAGGCCTGGATCGGAACGTCCGGCTCCTCCGGTTCCGGGACTTCGGGCTGCGAATTGAGATGGTGGAGCAGCATCAACCGCCGGCGGGACCGCGAACTTTGCGCCAGCGGATATGACGACCTGAGCGAATAATTACGCATAATGAACCAAACTCCCTCTCAAACCCCGCCCGCAAATCGGCGGATATTCCTCGATCCAAGAACCGACAAAACGCATTCCGACAAGATGAGTCTACCCGACCAAAACGGGTTGTGCAAAAAATGGCCAACGCGACCAAAAAAGAATTGCCGGCTGCGGGACGATTTTGCAGGTTGGAAAAAAAAGTCGCCCTTCGCGGAGGGAAGGCCGACTTTCATTTCCCTTTTTCTCCCCGCAGCCAGTCCGCGATCCAGAGTTGGCTGCTGCCGTCGGGGGTCCGGGTTGAGGTCCACATGAGTTTCGTGCCGTCGGGGCTGAACACCGGCAGCACGTCGGCGGCGTCTTTGTAGGTGATCTGCGTCACCTTGCCGCCTTTGAAATGGGTTTTGTCGTAGTCGATTTCCATCGTGTAGAGTTGGAAGTGGGCGAACTGCGGGCCGCGGTGTAGTCGGCTCCGGCCCAGACGATGTACTTCCCACTGGGATGAAAATACGGGCACCAGTTCACCTGGCCGAGGTTGTCGGTCAGTTGCACCTCGGTTTTGCCGTCGGCCGAGATCGCGAACAGTTGCAGCATGTGCTCTTTCTGGCGGTCGCTGCGGAAGATCACCCACTCGTTGTCCGGCGAGAAGAACGGCCCGCCGTCGTAGCCGGGCTGGTTCGTCAGTTGCCGAACGCCGCTGCCATCGGCATTCATGATGTACAGGTCCGGGTCGCCGTCGCGGGTCGAGGTGAACACGATCTGCTTGCCGTCGGACGAATAGCTGCCCTCGGCGTCATAGCCCTCGGCATCGGTGAGCCGCGTGAGGTTCGTGCCGTCGCGGTCCACCGTGTAGATGTCCATCGAGGTGTCGAAGTCCCACTGATACCGCCGCCGGCCGCCTTCCGCGGCGATCTTGCGGGCTTCGAGTTCGTTGCGTTCCATGTTCGGATTGGTGTGGGCCGAGGCGAAGAGGATCTTCTTGCCGTCGGGAGAGAAATACGCACAGGTCGTCCGCCCGCGGCCGGGGCTGATCCGCCTTGGTGTTTTCTCGCCGAGTTTTTGCGTGTAGATTTGATAGAAGGGATACCCCACCGGATACGCCTGATAGACGATCGATTCGCCGTCCGCCGAGAAATACCCCTCGCCGGCCCGCGGCAACCCGAACGTCACCTGATGGATGTTCCCCAGATGCTGGGCTTCCGTCTCCGCCGCCTCGGACTTCGCCGGTTCCTCCTCAGCCCGCAAAGAACCGAAACACAGACAAAAGAGCCCGCAACACGCCAAACCGGCAAAAGATCGTTTCGAGAACACGCTGAACCTCATAAGCATCAGACTGGATTTCGCTTCTTACACTCACCACACTTTACGAAATCCCACGGCAACAGGCGAGCGTGGGGCGTCAGCCCGGGCGTCAGCCCCATGATTTTCACCAAATCGTTTGCGGTCTCAATCCAAAAAGCCACTGCCACATTTCCTTTGCAATGTCGACTCGAAATTTATGGCGAGTGATCATGGGGCTCACGCGGGCACCGACCGCAGGCTGGTCCGCTCGCCTGGATGAACTTTGAAAGCAAACACCATGAGCGCTCCCTACCATCAAATCGTCGAATCCTTGCGGCAGGCGTTTCCGCAGCCGGTGTCCGACCGGGTGCACGATGCCTACTTTGTGTTCTCGTTTCTGCGGGCGCTCGATCAGGTGGACCACATGAAGTCGGGCGCCCCCATCTTGGGACAGCCGCAGGAGTTGGATTACCCCGCCGCCCGCCGGCAAAAGCTCGCCGACCAGCCAGAGTCGCTCGAAGAAGTCACGGCGAAGCTCGTCGATTACCTCTCCGGCATGTTCATCTGGGGGCATCCGCGGTCGCAGATCAACGTCGTCCCGTCGCCCACGATTCCCAGCATCATCGGCGGCCTCTTGCCTTCGATTTATAACCCCAACCTCTGCAGCGATGAGTCCTCCCGCAAGGTCGCCCTCGCGGAAGTCGAAGCCGTCGCCATCACGGCCGACCTGCTGGGTTACGATGCCTCGAAAGCCGGCGGGCTGTTTACGTTCGGCGGCACGGGGACTTTGCTGTACGGCGTCAAGATCGGCCTGGAAAAAGCCTGCCCCGACACGAAGAAGAAAGGCCTCAGCGAAAAGCCGGTGCTGATCTGCTCCGAGCAAGCCCACTACGCCACCAAGACCGTCGCCAACTGGCTGGGGCTGGGCGAGGACAATGTGATCGAGGTTCCCACCACGCCCGATAATGAAATCCGCCCGTGCCTGTTGGAATCGATGATGCGAAGCGTGCTCAAGGACGGCCGGAAGATCGCCGCGATCGTCGCCACGCTGGGCACGACCGATGCCTTCGGCCTGGATGACCTCGAAGCGATCCACGAAATCCGCGATGAACTGGAGCACGAGTTTTCGCTGGAGTATACGCCGCACATCCACGCCGACGCCGTCATCGGCTGGGCGTTGAGTGTGTTCAACGATTACGACTACGAAGCGAACCGGCTCGGATTTCGGCACCGCACGGTCAGAGCCTTGGCCCACACCGCCCGGCGGATCAAGCATCTGCCGCTCGCGGATTCGCTGGGCATCGACTACCACAAGACCGGCTTTGCCCCCTATGTGTCGAGCGCCTTCATCTGCCGGGATGCAAGCGACCTGAAGCGAATCGCCCGCGATGAATCCGCCATGCCTTACTTGTTCCAGTCGGGGCATTATCATCCCGGCAAGTACAGCCTGGAGACGACCCGCAGCGGTTCCGGCCCGATGGCGGCTCTCGCCAACCTAAAGCTGTTCGGCCGGGATGGGATGCGGTCCCTCTTAGGGCATCTGGTGACGATGGCCGAGGTCCTCCGCG
This sequence comes from uncultured Planctomycetaceae bacterium, assembly GCA_963815195.1. Taxonomy (GTDB): domain Bacteria; phylum Planctomycetota; class Planctomycetia; order Planctomycetales; family Planctomycetaceae; genus CAWAVN01. The sequence goes on along the minus strand of CAWFGE010000016.1, from coordinate 181,045 downwards.
AGCACCTGGAAGCCCACGCCGCCACCACGGTGATGAACCGCGGGAACTATGGCCCCGTGACGCTGTTCCGGGTCTATCCCGAAGGCGTGGATACCTTCACTGTCCCCGAACGCGAACAAAAAGACCCCGCCTACCGCGAGCAGCTTTTGGCCCACAACGACTACAACCGCCGCATCTTCGAACTGATCCAAGCCGACGCCCTCGAAGGCAAAGGCGTGGTCATCTCGCTCACCGACTGCTACCGGGAAACCGACGCAGGCGACCCCATCGTGGCCCTGAAGTCCTACATCATGAGCCCCTTCTCGGACGAGCAGTACGTGGATTTCGTGCTGGAATCCTTGTGGAAAGCACGGGAAGTGTTGAAAGGGCAACAGGAGACCAAATAAGTTGGGTGGAATTTGGGGTTGAACATTCGCTAAGCTCCGCCGAAAATGCTAGTGATTATCCAAATGGGCTGCCGAGGAAATATGAATATCACCAAAGAACAACTTGAGGCCGTGGAAGGCGGTGAGGCCGTTGAAGTCACCTTGGAGGGGACGGAGTGCGTCATCATCAAGAAAGACGTGTATGAAAGCGTTCGGGATTTGATCGAAGATGCTCACCCCCGCGTGATGAAGAAGCATCTCGGGAAGATCATGAATGAGGATTGGTCCGATCCCGCGATGGACGTTTACAACCAATGAGCAGCCAATCCTTGAATCGCGGCGACGTGGTTCGGGTGGATGTCCCGTACCTTGATGGAAGCCAGAGAGTTCGCCGCCCCGCGTTGGTGGTCTGCGATCCGGCCAAGATGCTGGACTTGGTCGTGGCGATGATTTCCAGCCGCCTCCGCGATCCGCTGCCGCCGACGCATTATAAAATCGACCAATCGCACTCCGATTGGAGTGGTTCGGGCTTACGGCTTCCGTCCGTCGTGCGGTTCGATCGACTCTACACGATGGAGCACGATGACGTCCTTGATACGCTTGGTTCGCTTTCGGATGCGACGATGAAGCAGATTGATGATGTGCTGAAAACGGCGTTGGGGATTTTATAGGAAATCGCGGGGTGGCGCAGGTTGCTTGCAACCTGGGTGACGAAGTCACAAGAGGTTCATCCTTTCGGAACTCGTGTCCACACCGAATCCAAAAATCAGGCGAACAATCCGTTCGCCGGTTTCCCATCGCAAGGGCATCGAACGCCAGACCAAAACAAAGGAGAACGACATGAGACGCATCCGTCAGGGAATGCTCGTGCTGGGAATTCTTTGCGTTCTGATCCATGGAGCAAAGGCTGCGGAATTTCGGAACTTTGGCGAGGAGTTCGAGAACGAACTCATTCTTGCGATTGAAAAGGGCGACTTGAAGACGGTCAACGACATCCTCAAAAAGGATCCTCGTTCCGTTCGAGTGGTGGAACCCTTTGGAGTGACGCCGCTGCACATGGCCGCACGCAGCGGCCGACTCGAGATCATCGATTTGCTCGTGGGGCGGGGCGCGGTGGTCGATTATGACCAACGAGGAGCGGAGGGGACGCCGCTGCACGATGCGGTCAAGTTCGGAAAAGCGGAGGCGGCCCGTCGGCTTTTGCAGCATGGGGCCAACATTCGATGTCGCGCTCGCGGGGGTGATTCCTTGCTGGAAGTGGCGTTGGCGAAAGGCCATGTGGATGTGGCGAAGCTGCTTCTGGAAAAAGGAGCCGATCCGAATGGAAACCCAAAACAGGGCCATTGGCCTTTGTTGAAAGCGGTCGGATCGTGGAAAGGAGACAAGCTGGCATTGGTTCGGCTCCTGCTGGATCACGGAGCCGATGCCACGTTGCTCGACAAGGACGGTTGGAGTCTGCTCGGTCGGATTCCCGGCTATGCGCCGCGTGAAGTCGTTCCCCTGCTGAAACAGCACGGGGCACCGATGGATTTGCTGGCGGCGGTTCATTTGGGTGAAGGAGACGAGCTCAAGAAGCTATTCAGCGCGCCCGCTTTCAACTCCGACTTGTGGAAAGCCCAAAGTTCCATGCTCCTTCATGCAGGGATTGAGGCAAAGCATCCTCGGATTGTGGCCTTCTTGTTAAGCACAGGGGCGAAGGTCAACGAAGTGATTGGCCGATGGGATTTGAAAACCGCCCTTGATGTGCTAGGCGATCGTGGGGCGCGTTCCTATGACTCTCCGGACAATGCAGGGATGAGGCTCTTGCTCTATGAGCACGGGGCCGTGCCCGCGGCCTTGTTACGCCCGCCTTTGAAGACCGAACCTTTGGCAGCGGGCAAGTCGATCGAGTTCGCTCATTTTCATCACTTCCCCGGATCAGGGATTTGGGCCCAAGAACGCGATTTGTACTGGTCCATTCAAAACAAGGACGGCCACCGCTACACCGAAATGGAATTCGATGAAAAGAACTTCCGGGTGCGAGTCGTGGATGATCCCGGCGGTAATTCGGGTGTGAGGATCAGTCAATTCGTCGAAGGAAAATGGCAAACCCAAAAGCTGAAAAGCCCCGACGAACTCAAGCAGAAATACAAGAATCTCTTTGACATCTATGAAAAGAAAAACACTCGCGTCGGTTTCAATGAGGCGAAGCCCAATGCGATCGCGGCCAACGAGTTTCGAGGGAGGTGGATGAGCACGGGCGGCGCTGGCATAAGCAATAGGGATCCAGAGGCGGACTGGGTGTTTTCGCTGAAGACCACAACGCCCGATCAACTGGAAGTTCAACTGGAAGAGAAAGCCAACCGGGCTCGGCATGCCGACGAATTTGGAGTGACTCCCCTGCATCACGCGGCCGCGGCGGGGCGATTGGATCTCGTCAAAATCCTTGTGAAAGAGGGGGCGGACGTCAACGCCCACTCGGACCGCTTCGGTTCCCCTTTGCACTATGCAGTGGCTTCGGGAAATGCCGATTTGGTGAAATGGCTGTTGGATCATAAAGCCGATCCCAGTCCCACGGCCGCGGTGCCCCGCCTCACTCCGCTGCATCAAGCCGCGGCGGCGGCCCAGGAGACCATCGTGGCTCATTTGCTGAAAGCGGGGGCGAAGCTGGACGCTTCTCTCATCCGCCCGCCGGGATACGAATATGCAACCCCTCTCGTGTTAGCGGCACAAGCGGGACAGCTGAAGATCGTCACGCGGCTCTGGCACCATTCGCCGGAAACCGCCACATCCGGACAGAAAGCCGGCATGGCATTGGAAAAAGCCGTCGAACGAAATCAACAACAAGTCGCAGAGTGGCTAGTCCGGCAGGGCGCGACCTCCGAGAAGGTTCCGTCGATCGACAAGCTGAACGAAAAGCAGCGGACGGATCGCCTTCAAGTGGCCCAGGCCGTCTTTCAGGCCATCGCTCCCCACGCGATCGATGGTGCTTGCGAACTGGGGCGGCTAAAGGATGTCAAAGGCTACGTGGAAGCCGTCCCCGGCGTTGTAAAAAGCATACAATCTCGCAGAGGCCGACCTGCCCCTTTGCACGCGGCCATCATTGGAGAACAGCCGCAAATCGTCGACTATCTGATCGAAAAAGGCGCTCGATTTTATTTTCCCGACTCGTACAGTGGGCACGAGTCGGCATGGAACATGGCGGCCCAACGCGGTGGCACCGAATGTATCAAAGTCATGCTCAAGCACCTTTCCGGCCCGGATGCCATTCTCACGCGCAGGGGGGAACGCCCCCTGCATTCGGCCGCTCAATATGGAAAGACGGAAATCCTCAAACTGCTCTTGGATCAAGGCGCGAACATTGAAGTCGGTGATGAATTGGGAAACACCGCTCTTCACGCCGCGGCAGAATTCGGCCAGCTTGGAGCAGTGAAGTTTTTGCTCGACCGCGGCGCTCAGATTGAGGCCGAAGGCAAATACGGTAACACGGCGTTGCATAACGCGGTTCGGCATCCTGCGGTTGTCGTGGAACTTCTCAAGCGGGGAGCGACTATCAATGCGAAAAACAGTGGCGAACTGACACCGATGGATTCTGCGGTCAGGGGAGGATATACAGAATCGATCAAGAAATTGACCGAGGCGGGAGCTCCTGTGGATCTCTTCGCCGCTGTCGTCTTGGACGATGAGGAACGCATCACGAACCTCCTGGCAAAGTCGCCGGAACTGGTTAGCGCCCGAAAGTTCGGCGGCCGCACCCCCTTAATTCACGCCGCCGCCACGGGGCACCCCAAAGCGGCGAGAATCCTACTGAAGCACAGTCGGGATAACATCAACGAAACAGTTGGGATTGGCAAAACGGCACTGCATTATGCCGCAGGGCTTGCTGACGAGAAAACCGCCAAAGAACTGGTGCAACTGCTTTTGGATCATGGAGCGGAAGTCCATAAGCAAGACCGTCTGCGCCGGACGGCATACGACGAGGCATGGGGATCGGAAGTTCGAGAGATTCTACAGAACCACGGCGGCAAACGAGGCCGTGATTGAGCCTGCCAGTGCGAATCGGATTAACCAATCCGGGCGGCGGGGTGGCTGGGGTCAGGCTGCCGCAAGGGGCATTGAATCCGCAGACGAGGGCATCGGCAGCCTGCCCCCAGGCGAGCGAACACCTGCACTCCTGGGGGCAGTTTGTCGATGCAATGTTTTCTTAACGCCAAGCAATTTGCGACAAACGGACCCCAGCCACCCCGTCGATTCCATGCTGATGGAAAGCACTGGCAACAAGTTGCCAGTGGCACCCTCGCGGACCCTACTTGCTGTGCCGGCCTTTTGAGGTTTGCAACCACGGTTTTTCTCATACCAAACAGGCCGGCACAACCGGCGCTTTTCGTCTCAGTGGGCCATCGGCATCGACCGGGCGGATAGCCAGTCGTCGAACCGCGTTGGACCGATTCGCGGGTGTTGGCCTGGAGTGAGGCTTTGGTCGTCCACCGCGATGCCGAAGTAAAGTGCCTTGGGATCGGTGATCACCGTTCGTGCGTCGCCGGTTGAATTCAGGAACCGCCGCACGAGGTCGTCTTGACGAATCAATTCGGGACCGGCCAGTTCGACCGTGCCGTTCAATGGCTCAGCGAGGGCCACATCGGCCATGGTGGCGGCCACGTCATCTGACGCAACAGGCTGCATCTGAACCGGTGGAAGCCGAACCGTCTGGCCTTCGGCTGCGGACTGGGCGATGCCGTCCGTGAACTCGAAGAACTGCGTTGCACGCACGATCGTGTAGGGAATCGGGGACGTTTTAATCAAGTTTTCCTGAGCCATCTTCGCGCGGAAGTAACCGCTTGCGAGCAGGCGGTCGGTGCCGACGACCGACAAGGCGACATGATGGCTGACGCCCGCGTCGGCTTCCGCGGCCTGGAGATTGCGCTCCGATGTCTCGAAAAACGCGAGAACGGCATCGTCCTCCCACGAGGGCGCATTCGCGACATCCACAACCACCTGAGCGCCTGCAAGGGCCTGTGCCAGTCCCTCGCCAGTGACGGTGTTGACGCCCAACGACGGGGATGCCGCCACCACCTCGTGGCCGCCCTGACGAAGGTTCCTCACGACCTTTTTTCCGATGAGCCCGCTTCCACCAATGACAACTAATTTCATGGCAATCCTCCTGGTTAGCGAAAGTAACATACCGGAAAGGCAGGGCCCTCAACGCACGAGTTCGTGCGCGAGCGGCAGCTTGGGAATCGCGGCTTTGAGGACCTCTTCGATCCGCTCGACGAATACGAATTCGAGTTCCCGGCGGACGTGCTCGGGGATGTCGTCCAGGTCCTGCTCGTTCCGCTTGGGCAGAATCAGGCGTTTGATCCGCGCGCGATGGGCGGCGAGGACTTTCTCCTTGATGCCGCCGACCGGCAGCACCAGGCCGCTGAGCGTGATTTCGCCCGTCATCGCGGTGTCGCTTTGCACCGGGCGATCCGTAAACAACGATGCGAGCGCGGTGGCGATCGTCACTCCCGCCGAGGGGCCATCTTTAGGAGTCGCCCCCGCCGGGACGTGAATGTGCACTCCGCGCTCGAGCGTTTCCTGTTTGATGTCCAGGCGGTCCGCCCAGGATTGAATGATGCTGCGGGCGGCCTCGGCGGATTCCTTCATCACGTCGCCCAGCTTGCCGGTGAGCTTCAGGCCCGCTCCCTTGCTGAGGAGCACCGCTTCCACATAGAGCACTTCGCCGCCGGCCGGCGTGTAAGCCAATCCCGCCGCCACGCCGGGCGGCAGATCCCGGCGGGCGTCTTCCTGAAAGAACTTTTCTCCGCCCAACAGGTCCTTGAGGTTTACCGGCTGCACCGTCACCGGCGTGGTCGCTCCCGAAGCAAACTGCGTCGCCACCTTGCGGCACAAGCGGCCGATGGTCCGTTCGAGTTCGCGGACGCCCGCCTCGCGCGTATACCGGCGAATCACCTGCGCGAGAGCCGGGTCGGTGATTGTGATTTGATCGTCCTTCAGCCCGGTCTGCTTGAGCTGCCGGGGAATCAAATACCGCCGGGCGATGTTCATTTTCTCTTCGTCGGTGTAGCCCGAGAGCGCTAAAATTTCCATGCGGTCCAACAGCGGCGGGGGGATCGTATCGAGCGTGTTGGCCGTGGTGACAAAGAACACGCCGGAGAGGTCGAAGGGCAGATTCAAATAGTTGTCGCGAAACTCGCCGTTCTGGGCGGGGTCCAGAATCTCCAACAAGGCCGAGGTGGGATCGCCCCGATAGTCCCGGCCGACTTTGTCGATTTCGTCGAGCATAATCATCGGGTTCTTGACGCCCGCCCGCCGGATCGCTTGCAAAATCCGTCCGGGCATCGCCCCGATGTAAGTCCGCCGGTGCCCGCGCAGCTCGGCTTCATCGTGGAGACCGCCCAGGCTCATCCGCTCGAACTGCCGGCCCAGCGAGCGGGCAATCGAATGCCCCAAGGACGTTTTCCCGACCCCCGGCGGACCGGCGAAACACAAGATCGGCGACTTGGCGTCGGGGTTCAGCTTTAAGACGGCCAGGTGCTCGATGATGCGGTCTTTGATGTCCGCGAGATCGTAATGGTCCTCGTCCAGGATCTCGCGGGCCCGTTTGAGGTCCAGATTGTCTTCCGTGGTCTTCGACCAGGGGAGTTCCAGAATCAGCTCGACGTAGTTCTGCGTGAGCTGATGCTCCGGCGATGCCGCGGGAATCCGCTCCAGGCGGGACAGCTCCCGGCGGGCTTCTTCGCGGACGGCATCGGGCATGTCGGTGTTGTCGAGCTGCTCGCGCAGCGCCGCCGCCCCCGACTCGCCGCCGCCTTCGCCGAGTTCCTCCTGAATCGCCCGCAACTGCTGGCGGAGCAAATAGTCCCGCTGCTCGCGGGTCATTTCGGTTTGGGCCTGCGAGGTGATTTTCTGGCGGAGTTCCAAGACTTGAAGCTCGTGCGAGATGTAATCCACCATCAGCCGCAGGGCTTCGACCCGCGTGTTCGCCGACAACAGGGCCTGCTCTTTCTCCACATCGATCGGCAACAGCGACCCCAACAGATACACCTGCTTGAGCGGATCGCTGACTTGGATGAACAGCTCGCTGAGCCCGGCCTGGGCGCGGGGCTCGATCATGCCGATGATCTTGCGGGCCTCTTCGGCAATCGTGCGGTGGAGCGCTTCGACCTCGGTCCCTTCATCCTCCGGGACGGGAAGGGGTTCGACCTGGGCGGTCAAATAGGGTTTGCCCTCCTCCTGTTCCGTGGGCAACAGCCGGACCCGCTCGTGGCCCTGGACGATGAGCCTGCACGCCGGCCTGACTGCGGTCCAGCTTCTTGATGACTGCCAGCGTCCCCACGGGGAACAGATCGTCCAGCGTGGGCTCCTCGACGCTCAAATCCTTCTGGCTGACGACGACCAGCGATTTGTCCTCGCTGCTCGATGCCTCTTCCACCGCGGCAATGGAAATCGGCCGCCCCGCGACGAGAGGCATCATCATCTCGGGAAACAACACGCTGTTCTTCAAAGGCAAAACGGGATAGCGCTCTGGATGCGTGGCTTCGTTCATCAGGTCTCTCAATCCAAGAAGAGTCTACAAATCTCCGCGGCGACGCCGATTCAACGCCGCGGCCGGGTGGCACACCCTCAGGAACAACCCGGTTTTGCGGGTCATTCCGGGGCGGCGTGGATTTCGATCAGGAGCATGCCCTCGCGGCAATCGATTTCGAGCGTGGCATGCATCAAATCGCCGGGCAGTTCCACTTGCCGGGTGAAGCGGTTGTACGCGATTTCCAACGAGTAGGCCCGTTGGCCTTCGACAATCGTGCCGTCCCGCCGAACCCCGGTGATGGTCAACCGGGATCCGTGCACCGAGACTTTGATGTCATCCCGGCGCACGCCCGCCAATTCGCACTTGATCAGCCAGCCCCGCGGATGGCGGTACACATCCACCGCGGGCTGCCAGTCCGGTTCCGCGTGCGAACAAGACGCGGAAAGTAAAAAAGTCTGCCGCTCAGCCATGGGCGAATCCTGTTGCAAATTCTATTCCGTCGATCACACCTCCAGCCTACGCCTTCGGGGGCAAAAATCAATCCCACTTCAAACTCGGCGCAAAGAGCCGCGCCCAAAGTAAGCGGATTTGTTGAACTCCGCTTACTCCGTGCGCGGCTCTCGAAACGGAGGCGCTCACATCGGTCGAACAAGCGTCTTCCGCCGCGTCTACTTCCCGGCGGGCGGATTCGACTCTTCATTCACCGTGATCTTGATGATCAGATACAGTTGCCGATCACTTTCTTTTTCTTTGTCTTTGTCTTCGGGTTTGGGTTTGGTTTGAAGATCGGTGCCCACGCGGGACAGGCCGCCGACGAGGACGGGCTGGCCCACCGGCATGCGGACCGTGGTGCCCAGGTGCTGCGTGTTGAGGTTCACGCGGTCCACGGTGACCTCCGTCGCGCCGCCTTTGGTGACGATGCCCTTGTTCTCGCCGCCTTCGAACTTCGTGGTGATTTTGAACGGCTCGCCGGGGTCTTCCCACTCGGTGACGGTGCTGGTTACATTCAGCACGGCGGACTTGCGGTTGGGATCGACGGTCGGCCGAATCTGCAAGAGCACGCCCACGTTGGGAAACGCGACCTGGGGCGTATAACCGATGGAATAAAAGCCCACCGTGGGCACGACGTTGACCACCACCGTCCGCCGATTGCCGGCGACCAGATGCACGGTCTGGTCGTTATAGCAGCTCAGCCGGCCTTGATGGCTGGGGTTGTTGTTCGCGAGGTCTTTCAGCTGCTTGGGATCCACAGGCGACAAGTCCCCGCCTTGGCCCTTTTGACCGGGGGCGAGCTTTTCAAAATCGTCCGCCGTGAGCGACAGCCAAAGGGCATCGATGGTGACGGTGTGCGAGGTCCCGCCTTCGGTGCGGATGTCGCTGAGCAATTTCTCGATGAGCTTGTGGGCCTCGGCGGTTTGCTTGATCAGGAGCAGTCCGCCCAAAGGCGTGCAGACGCCTTTGCCGCCGTAGGTCTCCCAGCTCTCGGGCAGGATTGTGCTGGTGATGGCTTGGATCAACTCATCGCGGGTAAACCGCAGCGATTCTTCCCCGCCCACGGTGGAATTGAGGCCGCCCATCGCATCCATTCCCGCGCTGGAACCCAAGCCGCCCCCCCCGAGTCCGCTGCCTCCGCCGAGTCCGCCGCCTCCGCCTCCGAATTGAGCAACGCGAATCGGGTCGGAGACTTGAAAGAATCCGCCTCCCATGCTCCCGCCACCGAGACCACCCCCTCCTCCGCTCATGCCGCCGCCGACATTGCCCGAGGGCGACATATTCCCGGTGTCGGTCGTGGGCAGTCCGCCGCGGTAAGGGTAATCGGGCCGGGGCGTGAACAGGTCCGCCACGCGGTACACCTTCAAGGTCAGCTCCTCGTCCTTGCCCGCCGGCTGCTGCTTGGCGACCAAATTGCCGGCCGGTTGGGCCGACGCCAGGGAACTCATCAAAGCCAACGCGGCCAAACACGCGGCCATCTGAAAAATGCATCGTCGAGTCATCAGGGAATCTCCACGGGTAAAGGGAAGTTGGACGTGTATGAAATCCATTGCCATTCGACGTAGGCCAGTTGCACGGCCGGCCGGGTTTGCGGGTTCTGTTGGGCGAGCTTTACAAAGCGGGCGGCGTCTTTGTCGGGCGAATGCAGCAGCGCGGTCATCACTTCGGGCGGAAGATTTTCGTCCCGGGCCAAAGCCAGAAGTTGCGTGGTGATTTCAGGCGTGGCGATTTTTCCCAAGACCAGGCCGGCGGTATGCCGTTGTTCCTTGGTGCCCCGCTTGAGGAAGGCGAACAAGTCTTCGACCGGCGGGTCGGGATCTTGTTCAATGACCCTGAGAGCCGATTCCCTCAACGCCGGTTGAGCAATGAGATGCAGAAACACCGGGAGCGTTTGGGGATCCTCGGGCCGGCGAATCAGCATTTTCAGCACATCCTCCCGGCGCGGGGCGGGAACGCGTCTCGCCCAACTCCCCAGCAACCCTGCGGGAGCCAACCGCAAAGCCACCGGCCACGCCGATTTCTCGAACTCGGGATCCCGGCTGAGCCGATCCAGCACCGGAATCGCCCGCGGGCTGCCGATTTCCGCCAGGATTTTTAGCGCTGCTTGCTGTTGTGCCGGGTTCAACGAGCCCAAATGCGTCAAGAGCAAGGTCTCGTAAGCCGCCCGCTCAGGTTCGAGGGGCCCGCAAAGTTTTGGAACGCCGGCGTCGGGGTGCTCGATCAGTTGGCGGAGTGCATCGACCAGTTTTTGCGGCTCGCGATTGACGCGGGCTTGCCGGCGATGCCGGACCGCCATCTCGAAGGCCAGTTTTTCATACCGCGTAGCCGAACGCGCGAGCGGTTCGGGCGGCGGGTTGTCTTCTTCCGGCAAGGCGCGTTTGCGAGCCATGCGCGGCGGCGAAACGTTCGGTCCCGGCAGGGTAACCTGTGGCTCGTCCGCGTTCCAAATTGTCCAACCGGCAAAGCCCAGCCCGACCGCCAGGAACATCGACGCCGCGATCACCCAGCGGAAAACGCGTTGGCGGGCGCGGAGCCGCTGGGCGGCCAGGCGGTCCCATTGGGCCTCGAGCCGATTTCGCTGGAGTCCCGTCGGTTCCGGCCAGCGGGCGTGTTTCAGGCAGTCGTCCAGAGGGTCGCCGGGACGATTGGGATTGGAATGGGAAGCTGTCATGTCACTTCTCCACCAGATAGGGCGCCAACTCGCGGCGGAGCCGGTCCCGCGCGATGTGCAGCGTGGAATGCACGTTCGCCTCCGTGATGCCCAGGACCTGAGCCGTCTCCGCGGCCGTCAAATCTTCGTACGTCATCAAGACCAACACCTCGCGTTGACGGGGCGGCAAGGCCGAGATCCGCTCGGCCACGAACTCGTGAAACTCTTTTCGCAGCATCGCCGAATCCGGCCGATCGGCTTTCGGGTCCGCCAGGGAACAGGACGCCTCGTCCAACGCCTGAAAGCTCTCGCGCCGTTTGAGCCAATCGCGGAAGACATTGATCACAATCCGGAACAGCCACGTGCGAAACGCCGACTCTTCGCGAAAGTTTTTCCAACTTTTGGCGACCTTGAGCAGCGCCTCCTGCACGATTTCTTCGGCCGTTTCGGGCCGGCCCGACAGCCGAACGGCCAGTTGCAAAGCGTCATTCAGATGCATTTGCACCAGCCGGTCGAGCGACATCGCCATCCCACCGAAAGAATCCGTTGCCGCCCCCGGGCCCTGTTTTTTCAGGTCATCCCTTATTTAGACTCCAGTTCGGCCCGAAACTCAAAGAGAATCTTGGCAAAACCTGGAAATAATCCGCCCCGGCGATCGGGGGAAGCGCAAAGAGCCGCGCACGCAGTCAGCGGTTTCACATTCCGCTGACTGCGTGCGCGGCTCCGTTCCGATCTCCCCGTCTTCCTCAAGAGGCGGATTTGCGGATGTGGCGCTTGCGGCCGGTTTCGGTGAGGAAGATTTTCCGCAGGCGGATCACCTTCGGGGTGATCTCCACGAACTCGTCGTCTTCGATGTATTCGAGGGCCGCTTCCAAGTCTTCGGACCAATTGCGGGGCGGCTTGAGCAGGATCGCATCGTCGGCCCCGGAGGAGCGGATGTTGGTCAGCTTCTTCTCGCGGATGGGGTTCACGACCAGATCGTTCTCGCGGGAGTTTTCGCCGACGATCATGCCCTCGTACACATCCTGGCCGGGTGAGACAAATATCTCGGCGCGTTCCTGAAGTTTCCAAAGGGCATACGCCACGGCTTGCCCGGAGAGCTGCGAAACCAAGACACCATTCTTTCGGCGGGGGACTTCGCCTTCCACGGGTTTGTAGGAGTCGAAGCGATGATGGATAATCGCTTCACCCCGCGTCGCGTTTAAGAGGCGGGTGCGCAGGCCGATCAATCCGCGAGCGGGGATGCTGAATTCCAGGTGCGACAGGCCGGTGGGGCCGGCGGTCATTTCCAGGATTTGTCCCCGGCGGTTGCCCACAAGTTCCATCACCGGGCCGACGGCGGTATTGGGCACATCGACGACGAGGATTTCAAACGGTTCGTGCCATTTGTGGTCGATCTGTTTGCGGATGACTTCGGGCTTGCCCACGGAGAGCTCGTAGCCTTCGCGGCGCATTTGCTCGATGAGGATCGACAGATGGAGCACCCCGCGGCCGGAGACGGTGAAGGAATCCTTCTCGCCGGTTTCTTCGACGCGGAGGGCCACGTTGGATTCGAGTTCGCGAAACAGCCGGGCCCTCAAATGCCGGCTGGTGACGAATTTTCCGTCCCGGCCCGACAGCGGGGAGGAATTGATGGTAAACAGCATCGAGAGCGTCGGCTCGTCCACACTGATGCGGGTCAAAGCGACCGGCGAGACCGGGCAGGCGATCGTGTCGCCGATGTCCGGCTCGTCCAAACCGATGAGGGCCACGATGTCGCCGGCGGTCGCGGTCTCCACGGGCGTGCGGCCGAGCTTGTCGAAGACCTCGACGCCGGTGATTTCCACGGGGCGATGGCTGCCGTCTTCGCGGATCATCACCGCCTTCTGGCCCTCGTGCACCGAACCGGACGTAATCCGCCCGGTGGCGATTCGGCCGACGTATTCCGACCATTCCAGCGTGGTGACCATGATCTGCAAGGGGCCGTCCGGATCGACCAAGGGGCCGGGGATGTGTTCCAAAACGAAATCCAACAGCGGGGCGATCGTGCCTTCGCGGTCGTCGGGGTTGTGGGTCGCGTAACCGTCCCGGCCGCTGGCGAAGATGTACGGGAAATCGAGCGTCTCGTCGTCCGCTCCGAGTTCCACGAACAGGTCGAAGGTTTCGGAAAGCACTTCGCTCGGCCGGGCGTCGGGGCGGTCGATCTTGTTGACGACGACCAGCGGTTTCAATCCGCATTCCAAGGCCTTCTGCACCACGAACCGGGTTTGCGGCCGCGGGCCTTCGAAGGCATCGACGAGAATCAGCGCCCCGTCGGCCATTTTGAGCACGCGCTCCACCTCGCCCCCGAAGTCGGCGTGGCCGGGGGTGTCGATGATGTTGATCTTCACGCCCTTGTAAGTCAGGGCGATGTTCTTGGCGAGAATCGTGATGCCCCGTTCCCGTTCCAGATCGTTCGAGTCCAAAATGCACTCCTGCGAGAGTTGGGACTCGCGGAACTGCCCGCTTTGCTTGAGCAGAGAATCGACCAGCGTGGTCTTGCCGTGGTCCACGTGGGCAATAATGGCGATATTGCGAAGGTCGTTGCGTCGGTTCATCTTGGTGAAAACGGTTTCAGTTAAGGGACGTTGAATTCGTGCTTAGGAATCGCCGTGAGGATAGAGGTTGCAGAGAGGCGAGGAACTTAATCCATCCTCTCACGTCTATTCTCTTGACCATTTGTTCATAGAGGGTGGCTGGGGGGACAGAGGCGGACGGCGGGAAACGAAGGAGCGAGATTATGGCGAGTTGGGAGATTTCTCCGCAAGACGAGTCTGCCCCACTTTGCAGAAATTTCGCCGAACCGCGAGGCCGGCCCGGCGGTAATGACGGATTCCAGGTATTTTATCCCGTGACACGTCGCGGGAAAAGCCCTTGTTTTTCACGATTTGTGACCCCGAAATGCACCCGATTTCCCAAAGAGTCTTCGTTCGGCGGCGATTCGGCCAGATCGACATGTGGGATTCTTGATGGTTTGAGTCCGGCACCGTATGATGGAACAACAATTCCGTTCACCCGTCTGCTCGTTTCCGAGACAATCTGACCTTCACAACGCATTTCCATCGGTCACTCTTTCCGAAGAGCATGCCATCTATGTCGGAATCCAAACCCACGATTGAAGATCTCAACAATGAACCCACCCTGCCCTTGTACAAGGAGTTTTTGCTCTTTCTTCGCGAGAACAAAAAGTGGTGGCTGTTGCCCATTCTTTTGGTGTTGGCCTTGATGGGGCTGTTGGCGGCGCTTTCGGGTTCGGCGGTGGCTCCATTTATCTATCCGCTGTTCTAAGCCAAACCCTTTCGACGGTTTCTCCAACGCAAATGCGGGCGGCGGTGATGATTGCAGTCGAGGAACTCACCAAATCGTTTCCGACGGGCCAAGGCCAAGTTCTGGCAGTGGACCGCGTTTCGTTTTCCGTGTCCGAGGGGGAAGTCTACGGACTGCTGGGGGCCAACGGCGCGGGCAAAACCACGACGCTCCGCATGATTTTGGGCCTGCTCGAACCCACGAGCGGCGATGCCCGCGTGAACGGGTTTTCCGTCCGCACCGCACCCGAGGAAATCAAACGCCGCATCGGTCTCGTCTCCGCGAGCGCGGGGCTTTATCAATGGCTCACGCCCCGCGAGACGATTCTGTTCTTCGGGGATTTGTACGGCCTCGCGCCTAAGACCGCCCGCAGCCGGCTGGAGCAGCTCTCCGAGCAGTTTGGCCTGGCGGATTTTCTCGACCGGCGCGCGGCGACGCTCAGTACCGGGCAAAAACAGCGCGTGAACCTGGCGCGGGCGTTGATCCACGATCCCCCGATGATGTTGATGGACGAGCCGACCCGCGGTCTGGACGTCGTCGGCACGCAGGTGATCTTCGAATACATCGCCGGCCTCCGCCGGCAAGGCAAAGCGGTGATCGTCTGCACCCACCGCCTGGACGAGGCCTCGCGGCTGTGCGACCGCTTCGGGCTTTTGCACCGCGGGCGGCTCCGGCATCAGGGGACGCTGTCGGAGTTGCTGGCCGAAACCGGGACTCGCACGCTGACGGACATTTTCCTCAGGTTGCTTGCGGAATCCGCCCCCGACCGCCTCCACCCGGAGATCGGCCGATGATCTCCGCGCAAACGTCTCCGCGCCCGAACCCCGCCGGCACATTCACGGCCGGCCTTATCGGTTGGCGGTGAAGGAACTTCGCGAAACATTCCGCGACCGGCGGACGCTCGCCACGTTGATTTTGATGCCGCTGTTGGTGTATCCGCTCTTGGGTGTGGTCTTGCAGAAGGTTCTGTTGACCACGATCACGGGACCGGCGGACACGAGTTATGCGGTCGTCCTGTGCAACCGCGCCGATGCCGGGAGATTTCGAGACATTTACCAGCGGGGCGATCAACTCTTGCCGAAGTCTGCCGCCCGTCCGCGGGTGACGACGCTCATCCCGGAAACGCCCAGCCCCCATTGCCTGGCGGAGCTGTGGATTACGGAGCACAAAGCCGATTTGGCGGTGGTTTTCCGCGAGCCTCTCCGGAAATCCCCGCAGGACAAGCCGAAACCTCCGCGGATGGAGTTGATTTACGAGGAGGGCAATCCGCAGGGGCAAACCGTGGCGCTCGCCGTCGAGGAGCGGCTCCAGGCGCTCAACAACGAATTGACCCGGCGGATCCTCAAGCAGTCGGCCGATCCGCCCGAGGGGCCAATGGACTCCGCGCTGTTGAAGATCAAACGCCAAACTTCGGGGACGTTCTCGCTGGCGACGTTCGTGCCGTTGATGCTGATTCTGATGACGGTCACCGGAGCCGTGTATCCGGCGATCGACCTCACCGCGGGCGAGCGGGAGCGCGGCACGTTGGAAGTTCTGGTCGCGGCTCCCGTGCCCCGGCTGCAGCTGTTGGGGGCGAAGTTCGTCGCGGTGCTCTCGGTGGCGATGCTGACGGCGACCGTGAACCTGGCGGCGATGCTGATTACGGTTTACGCGAGCGGGCTGGAGTCGCTGATCTTCGGCGAGATTGGTTTTTCCTGGTTGGTGATGGCGCAGATTTTGGCGTTGTTGTGCTTGTTTGCCGCGTTCTTCTCGGCGGTGCTGCTCGCGCTCACGAGTTTCGCCCGCAGCTTCAAGGAAGCCCAGGCCTATTTGATCCCGTTGATGCTCGTCTCGCTCGCGCCGGGAGTTTTCAGCCTGACGCCCGGCATGAAGATGAACGGCCTCCTCGCCGTGACGCCGCTGTTGAACATCGTGCTCTTGGGACGCGATCTCTTTGAAGGTCGGATGAACCACGCGCTGTTTGCCTGGGCGGTCATTTCCACTTTGCTTTACGGGCTCTTGGCTTTGGCGGTCGCCGCCCGCGTGTTCGGTTCCGATGCGATTCTCTACGGCAGCCAAGGCAGCGTGCGGGACTTGTTCCGCCGGCCGAAAGAAACCCGCCGGGTGCCCACGTTGACCCAGGCGATGTTGGCTCTGGCCGTTCTGTTCCCGGCCTTCATCGTGTTCGGGAGCTTGCCGGGCCGGTTCGCGGGCGTCAGCATGTCCTACCGCTTGGGAGGGGCCGCGGCGGTGACGATGCTCCTGTTCGCCGGCTGGCCGCTGCTCATGACCTGGCGAAATAACGTCCAAAACCGCACCGCGTTTCAGATGGCGGTTCCCTCGGCCTGGGCCTGGCTCGTCGCAGTGCTTTGGGGGCTTTCGCTCTGGGTTTGGGCGTACGAACTCGAGATCCTCACGTTGTCCCCCGCCCGAATGGGCAAGCTCCGCCTGTTGTTCGAGATGCTCAAAATCCAGCTCACGACCGTGCCTTTGTGGTGGCAACTGGCCGCCTTGGCCTTTGTGCCCGCCTTGTGCGAGGAATGGTTTTTCCGGGGCTATTTGATCAGCGGTCTCAGAACTCGCCTGTCCGCGCTGGAAGCCGTGCTCCTCTCGGCGGTCCTCTTTGGATTGTTCCATGTGATCGTGCGGGACATGCTGTTTTTCGAGCGGTTTTTGCCCAGCGGCCTTTTGGGATTGATGCTCGGCTGGCTGGCCGTGCGGACCGGGAGCATCTGGCCGGGCATGCTGCTTCACGCCGTGCACAACGGGTTTCTGCTCACCGTCGCCGCCTACCAAAAAGAATTGACAGCGCTCCACATCGGCGTCGAAACGCAAAAGCATCTGCCCTGGACCTGGCTCGCCGGCTCGGCAGCCTTGGTGGCGGCGGGAAGTTTCCTGTTGACGCGGCTCAAACCCAGAGAAACCGCCGCCGACCGGCGCGAAACCGACAGCCCGCCCAAGCCCAGCCTCACATCCCCGCAGCCAGAGCTTCCAAGTGCCGGCTGAAATGATCGGCGAGCACTTGGGCGTAAGTGTCCGGATGGCGTTCCAGCACCGACCGCACGAGCGGGCCAAGCTCCCCATCCGTCAGCACCGAGCCGAACGTGCAATGCAAAACCTGCCGGCCCGGTTCCGTGAAGCCCTTTCCCGGCGGCACATCGTCCCAATGCTCCAGGTAAAGCTCTTCGAGCCGATGCAGGTCCGTCACCTCGGCGGCTGGCGGAAGCGACCGCAGCCTGGCTGAGACGTGGTAGGTCGCCTTGTCCGTATCGTAGCGGTCGCGGGCAAAATCGATGATCCGCCGGAACAGCCCTTCTTCGTGCCGAGCCACAACCCGCAAAGCTTCCAGGTAACTCGTCCCCGCCGTCTTGACGTGAAACTTCCCCTTGGTCGCGCGGGCCAGCGCGGGATACATCGATAACTTGTCCGATCCCGAATGCAGGCTGAGCTTATACGGCCCCAAGAGTTCCGCAATCGCCGCGTGATCGTTGAGCGACGCTTCCAACCGCTCCACGTCGCCTTTGTAGTCCACGCCCTTTTCCAGTTCGCCGATAAACCGCGGCGCGAGGCTGACCAGCTTCATCCCGCCCCGGAGGCACTGGTCGGCGATGATGTAATGCTCGGCGAGGGTCGTGGGTTGATCCGTTTCATCGACGGACAATTCGATTTCGTAATCCCGACGGGCCGCCTCGTTGACTCTCTGAATATGATTCCCCAACGCGAGCGCTCGCTGTATCGCTGCTCCGTATTTGACCGCGGCCCGCATGCAGGCTTCTTCCGTGAGTTCGATCTTCGTCCCCGTGGAGAGATCCACCGTCTTGCCGAGATAACCGTCAAACCACGGCGCGGCCTGCCGCGATTTAGCGAACTTTTCCTTGAGCTGGGCTTCGCCGTAATCATCCGCCTTTTGATCGACCTCGCTCGAAGGATCGATCGTAAAGAACGTAAACCCCACCGCGGCCGTGATGTCCACGTCCTCGGGCGTCTTCAAATGATCGGCGTCCGCCCCAATCCGGCCGGTCCAACCGGCGGCTTTCGCGCCGGCGAGCGCATCGTCCATCACCTGTTGAGGCGTCCGCCGCGTGCGGGTCATCTCGCGAATCGACTGCTGCGGAAAGATCGGCTCGATCCCGGCACCCGCGCGTTTCATCGCCGCCACATGCCCCGGCGTCGCCAGCCCGATCCGGTCCCCAAATCCAAAACTCGGCGCCATGCCGAGCGTCACGCACGTTGTGTTGTCGCTCATCGTAGATCAGTTCTTAAGAAGGAAGACATTCTGTTGTTTTCATTGCCGTCGCGTTTATTTCTCCGGCTGTTCGTTTGCCAGGAATTGGACAATCTGCGGCCCGCCGTGGGTCTTGCCGAAGTCTGACACGGCCCACCCGCGCAGTTCCCCGGCGTACTTTTGGACTTTTTCCTTGGGATATTTCTCCGCCAGAGATCGAACCAGGCAACTTCTGCGTTCCTCCTGGGCCAGCCCGACTCCCTCGGGAACTTTCTCGAGGAACGGCGTGGGCGCGATGATGAGCTTGACGATTGTCCCGAGAGCCTTGTCCGAGGCAGGCATGTCGCACAAGTATTCGATCAAGCCGACCTGCCTGTTCCCCTTCGCCTCGAGCACGGCGTCGCAGAACACGTTCGTCGCCTGCTCGTTTCCCAGCCGCATCAGAACCGCCGCGGCGGAGATCTTCTCGTGGGGAGTGCCTTTCTCCAGCAAACGCACCCAGCGGTCCTTGCGTTCCGTCTGGCCCAGCAGTTGATAGACCTCTAACAGTTCATAGAGCCCGAGGTAGTCGTTGTGCGGCAATTCGAAGTAGATCGCAAACAACAGGTCTTCCAATTCGGCCGCCGTGCCCTTGGGCTTTCTCTGAAGCAGCTTCAACAGGGGCGGAGAATCGATCGTGCCGACCGGAATGCCCACGGCGACGGAGGCCAAACCCTCGCGGCCGCTATATTCGAAGTGCAGGAACGGAGACACCAAATCCTTCGTCCCTTCCGCCGAGCCGGTGCCGTGGGAAAACTTGAATGGGATGTGGTCCTCCTTCCACTCGCGGCGAAAGTCGGTGATCGTCACCTTCGCCATCGGTCCCGTCTGGACGCGGACCGCGTACCCTTGGACCGGCTCGAGCGTCACCTCCTGGCTGGGCGCGATGGTGTTGTCATCGAACCCCGCGATCCGATGCGCCGGTTTGTCAATCGCCCAGATCAGGATCCGATGGCGCTGGTATCGATCGGCAGCATCTTTTTCCGTCTGGAGTGTGCGTTCGGAGTTGCAGCCCGCCAGAACGGCTGCCGCAAATAACGGAAGGCACTGGAGGATGGCTTTCATATAAATGCTCCTGACTCGCGGCAGCCCGCTTTGCGAGGAATCATGTCTTGAAGTACTTGGTGAAGGCTTCGATCGTTTTCGCGGCGGCGGTGTCGGGGTCGGGGAGCGGGAACGCTTCGGCCGAGACGTAACCATCATAACCGGTGTTCTTGAGCGCGGCCGCGATCGGGGCGAAGTCCGTGTGCCCTAATCCCGCGGCCTGGCGGTTGGAATCTACAAAATGCACATGCCCGATACGCCCCTTTCCCGCCCGGATCGCCTCGGCGACGTTGGCCTCTTCGATGTTCATGTGAAACAGATCCGCGAGCAGCTGGACGTTCTTGGTGGACAGCGATTCCAAGAATTTCACGCCGTCGGCGATCCTGGTGATGAGGTTCGTTTCGTAGCGGTTCAAAGGTTCGTAAATCAAGGGCACGCTTTGACCCTCGGCTTCTTGGCCGAGTTCATTCAAGGCTTCGGACAACAGATTCAGCGCCGCATCGCGGCTCAATTCCCCGCCCCATCTGCCCTGCATGGAACCGATGATCGCCGGGGCTCCGAACGGGGCGCCGAAGCCGATCATCTGCTTGATGAATTCCTTCGCCGCCGAGCGGTTCTCGGCATTGGGATCGGTGAGGCTCAACCCGTGAATCACCATCCCCGCCCCGGTGCCCACAGCCGCGACTTGAAGCCGATGTTCCTCGAGCAAGCCTTTGAGCGAATCCCGATCGACCGCTGCGGGCGATGGGGCGAAAATCTCCACGGCGTCAAACCCCAATTCCGCCGCCTTCCGGCACGCCGCGGGCAGATCGTCCCAAAACACAAACGGCCCCCCGCGGGCTTCCTTCACCAAACTCACCGTCACTGCGGATCGAATCATGCTGTCATTCCCTCATATTGTCGATGCTATTGTAAGTTTTTCTCGTGTTCGCGCTACCTTCGCGGAGCGAAGGGCGACTTTCGGTCAACTGACTTCGATCACGGCTTTGATGACGCCGGATTCCGGTTTGGTAAACGTTTCAAATTCCCCGATCACATCCTGGAACGAAGTGCGGTGCGTGATCCAGGGGGTCGTGTTGATCGTGCCGTCTTCGATCAGCCTGATGATCCTCCGGAAGTCGGCGGGCAAGGCGTTTCGGGAACCTTTGACCGTCGCCTCCCGGCGGTGCAGCGGCGGATGAGGGAAGCTGATCTCCTCGGTCGTGATGCCGACGTATACCAACGAGCCGGTGTGGGCGACGTAGTTCAAGGCATTCGACATGGAGCGGTTGTTGCCGGTGGCGTCGGTGACGATGGAGTACATATCGCCGCTGGTGATTTTTTTCATCTGCTCGAGTTCGCTGCCGTCGCCTTTGAAGACGACCGTGTGCGGCACGTTGATATGTTTCGCGGCAGAAATCGAGCCGGGACTCGACCATGTCCATCACCGTGATCAATCGCGCCGGTCAGCCGGGTGAATTCCAACGTCGCGAGGCCGATCGGGCCGGCTCCGATGATGAGCACATGCTCGCCTTCCTGAGGGTTGCCGCGATCGGTGGCGTGGCAGCCGATGGCCAGCGTTTCCACCAAGGCGAGTTGCTCGAACGAAAGTTTTCCGGACGGATGCAGTTTGTCGGCCCGAATGAGAAACCGCTCGCACAGCCCGCCGTCGATCATCACGCCGATCACGTCGAGCTTTTCGCAGCAGTTGCCGTTGCCCTTCCGGCAGGCGTAGCATTCGCCGCAGTTCATGTAGGGTTCGACGCTGCAGCGGTCGCCGGGTTTGATGTTGGTCACGCCCTCGCCGACTTCCAGCACTTCCACGCCCAGTTCGTGGCCGGGGATTCGCGGGTAACGAAAGAACGGCATCTTGCCGAAATAGCCGCTGTAGTCGGTGCCGCAGATGCCCATGCGATGCGTCCGCACCAAGGCCTGCCCCGGTCCGGGCGACTCGGGCTCCGCGATGTCCACGTGCTCGAAATGTTTCGGCTCATTTAGTCGAATGGCTTTCATCAGTTGTCTTTCCTGGATTTAAGCTGAACCGGTGGGTGGCACGTCCCTGAGGAACGAAGGGCGTGGTCCTCGCAATCGCCACGCCCTTCGCAGGGCTCAGGGACGTGCCACCCAATCCGGTTGCCTTACTAAAGTTTATGTGCGGGGTTCATCGTTGTTTTCGGGGCGGCCTTCGATGTAGAACCAGTTGTGGATCGGCCGGAGGATCTCCTGGACCTCGGCGAGCAATTGTTGATCCAACGGTTTCGCGGCCCAGTCCACCCATTGCGCGACCCGCTTCGGATTGGCCGAGCCCGTGACGCACGTCGCAAAGCTGGGATTGGCGACCGAAAACTGGAGCGCCAACTGCGCGATGTCCACGCCTTTCGACTGGCAATGCTCGGCGGCTTTTTTCGCCGCTTCGCGAACGTTTGGCGGAGCCTTGTGCCATTCCGGGAGCGGGGCGTTTGTCAAAAGCCTCGCCGAGAACGGGGCGGCATTCATCAGACCCACGCCCTTCTCTTCACAAATCGGCACCAATTCGAGGGCCATGTCGTTCTGCAGGGTGTAATGGTTATAGGTCAACAGGACGTCGATCTCAGCCTGGGCGAGGATCGTTTTGAACATCTTCATCGGATAGCCGCTGACGCCGATGAACCGCACCTTGCCTTTTTCCACCTGCTTGCGAAGCGCGGGGAGGGTTTCGTTGATGATCTGCGCGAGGTTCACGAACTCGATGTCGTGACAGAGGGCGATGTCGAGGGTATCGACCTTCATCCGCTCCAGCGAAATGTCGATGCTTTCCTCGACGCGTTTGGCGCTGAAGTCAAAATGCCGCGGTGCATATCGGCCGAGCTTTGTGCCCAGATAGTATTTTTCGCGGGGAATCTCCGGCAGGACCTGGCCCAGGAGGACTTCGCTCATGCCCCGGCCGTAGTAGGGCGAGGTGTCGATGAAGTTCATCCCGCGGTCGATGGCGACGTGCACGCTTTTGAGGGCTTCCGCCAGATCGACCCGGCGAAACTCCGCCCCCAGCGAAGACGCCCCGTAGGAAAGCACGGTCAGATCAAGCCCGGTTTTGCCCAGCGGTCGGGTTTCCATGCGGTTTCTCTTTCGTGATACAAGATGGTTTCGACTTTCCCGGATTGTGGCGAATCCCCCGTCGAATTGCCACCGGACGAAAACAGATCGCGAACGCTATTCGGCGTCGAGCCAGTTGTCGCCGGTTTTGATGTCCACGACGAGCGGGACATCGAGGTTTAGGGCCTGGCTCATTTCTTCGCGGGCGATGGGAATGAGCGATCGGGTGGTGTCGGCCGGGGTTTCAAAAATGAGTTCATCGTGGATTTGCAGGAGCATGCGGGCCGGGTGGTTCTCGGCTTTCAGTCGCTCGGAAATGCCCAGCATCGCCCGTTTGATCAAATCCGCCGCCGAGCCTTGGATTACTGTGTTGATCGCGGTGCGTTCGGGGAGATTTCGCTGCCGGCCTTTGGTGCGGGTCACGCCTTCCACGCGCCGGCGTCGGCCGAGGATCGTGCGGGCGTAACCGGTTTTCTGGCATTCTACGAGCAGTGATTCCAGGTATTTCTCGACGCCGGGGTAGCGGTCGAAATAGCCGTCGATAAAATCGGCCGCCTCGCCGCGGGGAATGCGGAGCACGCTCGACAATCCGAACGGGGTTTGGCCGTAGATCACGCCGAAGTTCACCGCCTTGGCGATGCGGCGTTGTTCGCTGGTGACCTGTTCGATCGGCGTGCCGAAGACGTCCGCCGCCACCGCCCGATGGATGTCGATGCCTTCGCGGAAGGCTTTTTGGAGAGCGGGGTCCTGGCTGAAGTGGGCGAGCATGCGGAGTTCGATTTGCGAATAGTCGGCACACACGAGCTTCCAGCCGGGCACGGACGGCACGAACGCCCGGCGGATCAGCCGGCCTTCCTCGGTGCGGATGGGGATGTTTTGCAAGTTCGGATCGCTGGAACTCAGCCGGCCCGTCGCGGCCACGACCTGGTTGAACGAGCAGTGGATGTTCCCCGTGTTGGGATTGACCATCGCGGGCAGCGCATCCAGATACGTGCCTTTGAGCTTCGCGAGCTGGCGCTGCTCGATGATCTTGGCGGGCAATTCGTGCACGATGGCGAGTTGCTCGAGGACGTCGGAATTTGTGCTCGGCCCCGTTTTCGTGCGCTTCACGACGGGAAGATTCAGTTCGGTGAAGAGAATCTCGGCCAACTGCTTGGGCGAGCCGATGTTGAATTCCCGCCCCGCGAGTTTGTAGATCTCTTGTTCGAGTTCGTCGAGCCGCAGACTGAGTTTGGCGCTTTGGCGGCCGAGTTCGTCGGTGTCCACGCGAACGCCGGCGCACTCCATCTCGGCCAGGACCTTAATCAACGGCCGCTCCAGATCCCAATACAGATCCCACAGCCCCTCCTGCTTCAGATCCTCGGCGACGAGTTCCGCGATCTGCCAGGCGAAGTCCGCGTCTTCGGTCGCGTATTCCGCCACGCGCTGGACGTCCACCTCGGTCATGCTCTTTTGCTTCGCGCCTTTGCCGATGAGTTCGCTGATCGGGATCATCGATCGGCCCAAATAGCGGTCGGCGAGCGTGTCCAGGCCGTGGCTGCGGGCCCCGGCTTCCAAAAGATAATCGCCCACCATCGGATCCAGGCCCACGCCTTGGAGGTCCACGCCCGCGTGCTTCAGCACCAGCATGTCGTACTTGATGTTCTGATTCACCTTCGCGATGTGCGCGTTCTCGAGCACCGGCTTCAGCGCCGCCAAAACGGTTCCCGGATCGAGCTTGATCTCCAGCGGCGGACCGGCCACGGGCACATAAAATGCCCGGCCCGCTTCCCAGCAAATCGCCCAGCCCACGATCTCCGCTTCCACGGCATTCAGGCTCGTCGTCTCCAAATCCACGCAGAACGCCGGCTGCTGCGCGAGTTCCTTGACCAACTCATCCAGCCCGGACGCCGTGTCGATCACGTCCCATTCGCGGAACAGCGTTTTCGCCTTGGCCTTGGGGACCCGGCGTTTCTTCGTGCGGGCTTCGTCGGCGTAGCGTTTGAATGCGAGCTCCGTAAACAGCTCTTCCAGGCGGTTCCAGTCCGGCTCGGTGACGCGGGCGTGTTCCCAATCGAAATCCAAAGGCAGTCCGGTGTTTAAGGTCACCAACTCCCGGCTGAGGTAGGCTTGCTCGGCGAAGTTTTTCAGGTTCTCTTGCAGCTTCTTCCCGCGGACTTCCCCGGCATGGGCGAGCACGTTTTCCAAAGTGCCGAACTCTTCCAAGAGGGCCTGGGCTTTCTTCGGACCGACCAGAGGCACGCCGGGCACGTTGTCGGTCGAGTCGCCCACGAGCGATTGAAAATCAATCACCTGGTCCGGCCGGACGCCCCAGTCCTCTTTCAAAAACGCCTCGTCCAGAAACAGTTTTTTGCGGATGTTATACATCTGGACGCGCGGCCCCAGGAGTTGGCGGGCGTCTTTGTCGCTGGTGACGATGCGGACTTCCATGCCCCGCTCGGCGGCTTGTTTGGCGAGCGTGGCAATGACATCGTCCGCCTCCCAGCCCGGATAACTCACCACCGGGATGTTAAACCCCTTGATGACCTTGATGATCCACTCCACCTGCGGCCTCAAATCTTCGGGCATCTCCGCGCGGTGGGCTTTGTATTCCGGATAGATTCTGCTCCGCTCGCCCGGTTCGGTCGATTCGAGCGCGCACACCAGATGCGTGGGCTTGATCTCGTTTCGCAGATGCCGGAGATCGGTCGTGAACCCGTACACAGCGTTCGTGGGCTGCCCACCGGCTCCGGTCATCGGCTGCCGGATGGCGTGGAACACCTGGAACATCAACGAAAAGGTGTCCACCAGATAAATCGTATCCGTCATAAGCAAATAACAGGGAAAAGTTTTCGCGGGAGAGAGTCGCCGACCGCCGGTCATTATGGGAGCCTGAACCCGCGGCGTCGAGGGCTTGGGAACTCGTCTTGACCGATTCCCGGGCTCGGCGTATGCTCCCGGCCTCTCTCTCCAGATTCCCCGAAATTTCCCCCTGCACGAAATTCTGTGATCACCCGGCGAGCGTGGGGCATCAGCCCCATGATCTCAACGTTTGCGCTCCAATCTCGACGTTGAAGCAGACATCACGGGGCTGACGCGGGCACCGACCGCAGGTTGGTCTGCTCGCCGTTGTGCCGCGGAACGACGTGCGAATCCCTCCACCCAGGGAGTTCTGGTTTTATGAGATTCTCTTCGCGATTTGGCAGGCCGATCGTGGGCATCGGCTTGGGTCTCCTGGCGAGCGTTTTCGCCGCGGGCTGCGGGGCGGCCGGTCATCGGCTGCCGGACATGGCGACGGCCTTCAACTCCGTGAACCCGTTCAGCGACGGGAAAACGGCCCGCTCGCAGAGCCCCGACGATTCCCCGCTGGAAACCACAGTGACGACGCCGTTGATCGGCGATCACACCACGATCACGGGACTGAACCTCATCACGCTCCAGGGCGTGGGGCTGGTCACGGGTCTCGACGGCACGGGCAGCGATCCTCCGCCCTCGCATTACCGCGAGATGATGCTCGACGAAATGAAACGCCGCAACATCAAAAACCCGAACCAGATCCTCGCCTCGCCGAACACGGCGCTCGTCATCGTGCGGGCTTATCTGCCGCCGCTCGTGCGCAAAGGCGACCGATTCGACATCGAGGTTCGCGTCCCGGGCGAAAGCGAATCGACCAGCCTCAACGGCGGCTGGCTGATGGAAACCTATCTCACGGAGCAGCAGATCGTTCCCGGGAAGGGGTTGATGAAAGGCCGCGTCTTTGCCAAGGGTGAGGGCCCGATTTTGGTCTCGACCGGCGAAGGCGACAAGGCGTCGCTGGCCGCCGTGCTCCGCCGCGGCCGGGTGCTGGGCGGCGGCCTGTCGCTGACCGAGCGCGATCTGACGATTTTCCTCCGCAACGATTTTCGCAGCTTCCGAAACTCCAAACGCATCGCCGACCGCATCGGCACGCGGTTTTTTACCTATAACGAATACGGACTCCGCGAACCGCTCGCCGAAGCCAAGACCGATCAGCGGATCGTGCTCAAGATCCCGCCGAAGTACAAAAACAACTACCCTCGCTATTTGCAGGTCATCCGCAACATCGCCTTCCGCGAGACCACCATCGCCAAGCGGGTGCGGAGGGAAAAGCTCAGTGCGGAACTCAACAATCCCAGAACGGCCGAAAAGGCGTCGCTGGAACTCGAGGCCCTCGGCCACGATGCGGTCCCCGTGCTGAAGCAGGCGCTCAATAACCCGCTGTTGGAAGTGCGGTTCCACGCGGCGGTGGCGCTGGCCTACATGGAAGAGCCGGAAGGCATACGGCATCTCGCCGAGGCCGCGCACGACGAGCCGGCGTTTCGGATCTTCGCGTTTGCCGCGCTCGCCGCCGTGGACGACGCCGAAGCCCATTTGGCGCTTCGCGATTTGATGAACGGCACGAGTGCCGAAACCCGCTACGGATCCTTCCGGTCGCTGACGGTGCTCGATCCGAACGACCCGTTCATTCGCGGCGAAAAGCTGAACGATCAGTTCATGCTGCACGTCCTGAAGACGAAAGGCGCGCCGCTCGTGCACCTCACGAATCGCCGCAAGGCCGAGGTGGTGCTGTTCAATGCCGAGCAGGAATTCCAACCGCCCCTGGCTCTGAAGGCGGGCGAACATATTCTGATTACGACTCCTTCAGGCAGCAAGACGGTCGCGGTCAGCCGGTATGAGTTGGACCGTTCCGACCGCCGGCAGGAAGTTCCCCTGCGAATTGCCGACGTGATCCGGGCCGTGACCGACATGGGGGCGAGCTATCCCGACGTGGCCCAAATGCTCATCCAGGCGGACCACCAGCGAAACCTGCCGGGCGAACTCAAGCTGGACGCCCTCCCCAAAGCGGGCCGCGTTTACGAACGCCCGGATCCCGCCGATCCCGAAAAGGCCGGCCGCAAGACGCACGTCGGCAACGCGGGCCTCGTCCCGAACTTGTTTGAGGCCGCCCGGGAGGAACGAGAATCTGGATCCCGCCGCCGACGGTTCCTGGGACCCGCCCGCTCAGAAGGCGGAACCCGATGACTCCGAAGAAGATACGAAAAAAGGCGAAGCCGAGGACCAGGAAGTCGTCGCTCCGCAAGATGATGTTTTGAAAGATCGCCGAAAGTGGTACGATCTCGGCCGGATTCTGAAACCGAAAGAGGTCTCGCTCTCGGACGACGAGAACGACCGCAAGGACGAATCGGAATCGGAATCGAAATCAAAATAAACTCTTGACTTTAAGACCACGGAGGCGCGGAAAACACGGAGCAGAATCGCCGGCAGGTGACTCCGTGAATTCCGGGCCTTCGTGGTTTTTCATCCACAGCGGCACCCACGGAGGCGTGCCCGCGGGTTTTCACATGTTGAAATCGCTGGAACTGCTGGGCTTTAAGAGCTTTGCGGACAAGACCAAGTTCGACTTCTCCCCCGGCATCACCGCCGTGGTGGGGCCGAACGGCAGCGGCAAAAGCAACGTGGTCGACGGGATCAAATGGATCTTAGGCGACCAGAGCGCTAAAAGTCTGCGCGGCAAGGAGATGACCGACGTCATCTTCAACGGCGCCCAAGGCCGAAAACCCAACAACTACGCCGAGGCCACGCTCACCTTCGACAACACCTCCGGCTTTCTCCCCACCCTAGCCCAGGAAGTCTCGATCGGCCGCCGGCTGTGGCGCAACGGGGATGCGGAATACCTCATCAACCGCAACACCGCCCGGCTCAAGGACATCCGCGAACTCTTCATGGGCACCGGAGCCGGGTCCGCGGCGTATTGCATCATCGAGCAGGGCCGGGTCGATCAGATTCTTCAAGCCAACGCCGCGAGCCGGCGGTCGATCTTCGAGGAAGCCGCCGGCATCAGCCGCTTCAAAGCCCGCAAAGCCGAGGCGATGCGGAAACTCGAGCGGGTCGATCAAAACCTGCTCCGATTGACCGACATCGTCGATGAGGTCGAAAGCCGGCTCAATTCGCTCCGCACCCAAGCCGGCAAAGCCGCGAAGTTTCGGGAGATTTCGGCGGAACTCAAAAAACTCTGGTGGGGCCTGGCGGGGGATGATTACCGCTTCCGTTCACAGGCGCTAAAAGACCTCGATGCAGAGATCGCCGAGTGCGCCGCCCGGCTGGAAAATGTGAACGCCGAGCACGGGCAGTTGGAAGAGCAACTCGGCGGGTTGGATGTGGAAATCTCCGAGGTCGAGGATGAGCTCCGCACCGTCGAACGCGCGAGTTCCGCCCGCCGGGAGACGCTGGCTTCACACGAATCCACGATCCGCTTCCAAACCGCGAGGCTAAAAGAACTCGACGGCGAACTCGCCCGGCTCCGCAAGCAGCGCACGCAAATCGAGCGCCCGCGCCACAGAGGTCGTCCAGGAAATGGAGCACGTCCGCGGGCAGGTCCAGCATTTCGCCCGGGAGTTTGACGAACGCCAATCGCAACTGAAAAAGCACGTCGAAGAAATCAAAACGCTCGCCAAGCGGATCGAACAGGAACGCCGCGAAGTCGATGACAAGCGCGAGCAGCTTTTGGAGCAGATGCGGGAATCGTCCGCAGCCGGGACGCAGGTCAGCGGACTCAACAAGCAACTCCAAATCGCCGCCGACTCCAAGACCGCAGTGCTCGCCCGCCGGTCTGCGCTCGAGGAATCCATTGCCGCGTGCCGGGCCGAGTGCGAATCGCGCCGGGCCAAGCTCGAAGACTCCGGCGAGCGGGTGGTCCACATGGGCGACCACATCCAAACCATCCACACCCGCCGGCGGGAACTTCTGGAAGAACGCCACGAACACCTCCAGGCGCTGTCGGACCTCCGCGAACAACGAAGCGCCTGGAAAGCCCGGAAAAGCGTTTTGGAGGATCTCGAACGCCGGCAGCAAGGCCTGGGCGTGGGCGTGCGGGAGATTTTGCACCGTGCGAAATCGATTCCCGAACCGCCTTGGAACCAAATCCAAGGCAGCGTAGCCGACTTGTTGAAGGTCGATCTGGAACATGCAGCACTCTTGGAAGTCGCCCTCGGCAGCCGGGCGCAGTTGATCGTCCTCGATGAATTGGATTCGCTGGTCGCATATCTCAAAACCGGCACCTACGAGATTTCCGGCCGCGTGGGTTTTTTGGCGCATTCGACGGAGAAAACGGAAACCATCTGGACGCCCCCCCAAGCCGACGACTCCGTCGTCGGAACCGACGCTGGGCACGGACCGCAGGTTGGTCCGTCGGCTTGGGCAGGAAGCGCGATCATTGATCTTTCCAACGAACCGGGCGTCGAGTGCCGGGCCGATGCGTTGGTGCGGGAGTGCAAATCGCTGCCCGATCTGCCGGCCCGATTGTTGGCGGACACTTGGATCGTCGAAACGCTGGATGTGGCCTTGGAGTTGTCGGAAGGCAAAGGCCGGGGCTCTCGGTTTGTCACACTGCAAGGGGAACTCTTGGAAGCCGACGGCCGGTTGACGGCGGGTTCGCTCCGCCCCGAGACCGCGCTCGTGTCTCGCAAGAGCGAGCTTCAACAGCTCAAATACGATTTGCTCAACAGCGAGAAAACCATCGTCCAGGAAGAACGCCGGCTCGAAGAGTTATCGGAAAATCTCACCGGCTTTGATGCGGAACTGGATGCCGCGGATTCGGACCTGCAGGAACTCGCCGATCACCATGCGGAACTCAAAGCCGACTACACCGGACACGAGCAGGAACTCGTCCGCCTGATGCGCGACTGGGATGCCCTCGACGCCGAGATCACGCGATTGACCGAAGAGACCGAGCGTCTCACGATCGAATTGCGGACCGGGGAACGAATCCTGGCCCGGACCGAGGAACAAGTCGAAACGCTGCAAATCGAAATCAGCACGCTGGAGTTCGATGTCGCCCGCTCCGAGCATCGCCTGCAGACCTTGGAGCAATTCAAGACCGAAGAGCAGCTCAATCTCGCCAAGCACGAAGAACGGCTGGTGGGCCTGCAAACCGCGGCGGAGCGGTTGGAACGCGACCAAGAGACCCGCCTGCAGCAGCGGGACGAAGCGGAACGCCGACTGGTCTCGGTCGTCGAAAAACGCCGGGAGATTTTGCTGCATATCTTGAACACGAACGCGACGCTCGCGGAAATCGCCTTGGAGCAGGAACGCATCGCCCAGACGGCGGGCGGATTCTCGCGGCAGAAAGAGACGCTCCGCGGCCGCCGGGCGGTGCTGCTCAAGGAAGAAACCAAGCTCCGGGCCGAGCGCGGGAGTTAAACGACCGCCAGCACTGCGTGGAGATCGAAGCCCGCGATATCCGCCATCAACTCGCCAACTTGGATGAGAAAATCCAAGAGGAGTATCAAATTCCGCTGGAAGAAGTCGTGGCGTCCGGCGCGTCCGCCTATCACGATTATCTCGACGAGAACTACCCGGACTGGCGCGACAATCACGCCAATGAGCTCGTTGCCGGGATTCTGGAAGATCCCCAAGCCGACGATTTATCGTCGGACTCAGATCCCGAATCCGATCCCGACGGCAAGCCGTCGGCTTGGGAAAGCACTCGGCAGATTCCCGAATACGAAGACATCCGCGAGGAATTGGAAAACCAGGTCAATCGGCTCCGGCGAAAGCTCAAAACGATGGGCAACATCGACACCGACAGCCTGAGCAGCCTGGAGGAAATGGAAACCCGGCATCACCACCTCTTCACGCAGCTCGCCGACCTGACCGAGGCCAAGCGCACGCTGGAAGACATCGTCCGGCGGATCAACGCCGAGAGCAAACGCATGTTCGTCGAGACCTTCGAGCAGGTCCGCGGGCACTTTCAGCATTTGTTCCGCAAAGCCTTCGGCGGCGGCGACGGGGACATCGTGCTCGAAGATCCGCAGGACGTGTTGGAATGCGGCATCGAAATCGTCGCCCGGCCGCCGGGCAAAGACCTCAAAAGCATTTCGCTCTTAAGCGGCGGCGAAAAAGCCCTCACCGCGTTCGCCCTCTTACTGGCCCTCTTCAAAACCCGCCCGAGCCCTTATTGCCTTCTTGACGAAGTCGATGCCCCGCTGGACGAAGCCAACGTCGGCCGCCTGGGAGCTTTGTTGGAAGAGTTCAAAGGCAACACGCAGTTCATCGTCATCACCCACAAAAAACCCACGATGACCATCGCCGACGTGATCTACGGCGTGACCATGGAGCAATCCGGCGTCTCCAAACGCATGTCCGTCCGCTTCGAAGACGTCAACGAACACGGCGAATTCCAAACCAACGGCGATGAGTTTTCGGCGGCGGCGTAGCCGAGGCCGAAGAGCCCCTTGCCGATCGTCTCCTCGCTGCATACACTATTGGCATGAACATTACCGTCGCTATCTATCGATTGACGCTCGCACTACTCGCCCTCCTGTTGCGCTGGCTAGGTCGCGCAGTCGTGTCGAGCGTCGGTCGGTTAATGCACGATATTAAAAAAAACGCTACGAGCTTTTTGCCACCGGACAACATTAGTGCCGACAATCGCGTCCGATGTAAGATAGAGCATGGTTTCCAGATCGAAGTGTCCGCTATGCGGACCGACCGCGGCAAAGGCCTATTGCCGACAGCAAGCATAATGCATATCATGTGATGCTATGGATATCCGCGCCATGATCTATCGGCTAACGCTCGCGCTCGTCATTCTCGTATGGCGTTGGGCACGTCGCGCCATCGTTTCGAGTATCGCGCGATTGATACGGGCCGATGAAAAAAAACGATTTTTCGGAAATTGGCACAGGACAACATTAGGGCCGACGATCGCGTTCGACGCACGATAGGGAATCGGTTCCAGCAACCTCGTAACGATCGTTCAAGTCTTCATCGTAGCCAAGCAGTTTCCAGGGGACGTCTGCGATTGATGGCAAATCAAGCTCCGTGTTCGGTGGCACGATTAACGATAGTTTCTGTGTAGCTGGGATCAGCACCCCCGGATACAAGTTGATGATGTCGTAGTTAAGCTTTCCGGGTTCTTCGTTGAAAACGCGAAATGTGGCAACGTGGTGGTGCGGGATTACGTACCGCCAATGGTATCGAGCTTTGTGGCTAGCATCCTGCTTTCGTTGAAAACGGCAGAGAATGGTCGGTTCCTCCGCGTTTGTTAGGAACCCTCGAAGTTCACTCGGCGATTTTAGTCGATAAAGTGCAGTACGAGCGACGAGTCCCAAAGGGGTTGCATTGTTAATCGGAATCTTCTCGATCACGAATTCGGGAAACTGCTCGCGAATTGTGCGAGCGAAGCTATTCAGCCAGCTGCGGCTGATTTCGTCATCTTTTGAATCGGTTGCAGTCGATTCTGCGTCCAAGACGGCCCAGCGCAGCTCGTCCAGCAAAATGGCATTCCCAGCATATGTGGAGTCAATGAGTTCTCGAATTCGACGTTTGCGACTCGTTTGTCGACGCATTGAATTGATCATTGATCCAACGAAGCCAAGTGATTGAGAACTTGCTCCGTTGTGTACCAGGGACCCTCCGATTCCGCTCGGCGTTTTAACTCGGCAATCCGTTCGCGGGAATAGGGATGCGTGATGTTGCCCAAAAGTTTTCCATCGCGGTCGAGCAATTGGACCGGACCGGTGGCGCCTCGGATGGCTTCGGCCTGATCGTCGTTTAAGACAATTTGCGTTATTTTGAAGCTCGTCAAAGATTTCGTTCCGCCTGTTTCAATTATACGCTCAACAACAACATTTCGCAAAAGCGAAATTCTGGTCTCCGCTCCCTGGCCTATAGATTCATCGCAGGTTGGGCAGTAGCTTCGCGGCTTTGAGGAGTTCCTCTTCGGTGAGGATTTTATCGCCGTTTTGATCCAGGCGGTCGAAGATTCCCAAGAGCGCTTTGGGTGGTTCGCTGCGTTCGATTTGGCCGTTCTGATCTTGGTCGTAGCGGTTGAGGAGGGCGGCGGCGCGGTCTTGGGCGGCTTTTTCTTGGTCGGGGCGGACGACCTCGACGGGGACGGCGATGTCGAAGTAGCCGATCATCATTTCGTTCCACGTCTGATCGCCCCAGGTCACGGTTTTGTTGGGATCGGGGTTCGCCAGGTTAAATTGCGAATTGTCGAAATGAGCCACGTAGTGCATCTTCGTGCCGGCGGGGAATTGGGCTTTGATCGCCGGCAGCAGGTCTTGGACGAACTTTTCGCAGCCCCGATCGGTGAGGTGGCACACATCCGCGAAATGCCGGCCGTCGTGCGGCAGTTCCCGTTCCTGATCGATGAAGATCACATCGTCCCGCCGGGCGAGTTTGCGAATTTCCTCGTTGTGGGCCTCGATCGCCGCGATCACATTCTCCGGCTTTCCCCAGACTTCCGCGGGCAATTCGTACCGGCCTCTGCCGTAGCCCAACTGGTGATGGAGAAACCTTTCCTTGGAATAATCCGCCGGCAGCCAGAAGGCGAAGGTCATCAGCATCACCCGGCTGGACCGGCTCCGGGCGGCATTCACGATGCCTTCCAAGTTCTGCCGGAAGGGCCCGCGCGTCTTGATCGTCTTGCCGAAGTCCACCAAGTCCGGTTCCGGTTCGCCGAGCGGGATCAGTTGATCCAGCCGGTCCCGAATCAGCCCCGTTATCGTGAGCGAACCGGCTTTCACCGCCCGCTGGAGGCTGTTGTAGTGGACGCAATGCGTGTAATCGTCCCGGAACAAATCGTCCCGCACGCAGTTCATGCGGGCATCGTTGATGCCATGGCAGATCACCACCAGATCGAAGTGCTGCTTTTCGAGTTGCGTGAATTTGAGATAGCTGTCCCGCGAGGTGTGGGCGGAAGTGCACACCGAAAACACCCGCACAGGCCTCGTCAACTCCCGTTTGGCGGCGGTCTCCAAAAACGGGGCGACCTGTTCGAGCACCGAACCGCCCAGAAGCAGAATGTCCACGGTCTTATCATCGGAGCGGACTTCCGCGTCCCGCACGGCCGGCAGCTTCCTGTAATAATAGCCCCACACATCCTGCTGCGATTGCCCGGTCGTTCGCTCACGCACCGTCCAAAAAAACTGGACACCCACCCATAGCACAATCAACAGATACAGAGGATACAACGCAATAAACCACCGGCGCCTGCGAGTACGCGATGCGGGCGGCGATTCGGTTTTCGAGGACATCGAATTGTCGTAGGGGGCGTTCATGAAGGTTCCCATTCCGGGTTTCGATCTTTCCTTCATTGTAGGCCCCGTGCCGGCGCCGGGAAACACAACCGGGCCGGCTTCGGTTTGATAACGATCCGGGAATTTCGGCGACGACCCATCAATGATTTTGTGCCCCATGATTTTGTGGTTCTGAAGATTAAGCGGGATAAACAAAATCATGGAGCACGGAATCATGGTCCCTCAACACCGGCCGATTCCTGTTGCCACGAGCGGAGTAATGACCTAGACTAAGGAAAGAGAGTGTTGTCCACTATATTTCACACCGTATTTGCTGATTCCTGCCGATGCTTTGCCGCGTGTTTGCCATTTTGCCGATTCTCGGCATCCTGTATTGCCCCTTTGCCTGCATGGGGACCGGGATGGTGACGCGGAACGTGGTGGATCACACAGTCGCCAAGTGCGGTTGCGGCTGTTGCGAGCACGAAACCGCCCAGGGCGATTCGCTTCCCGCGAACGAAAGCCCAACGGCACCGGATGGCGGCTGTCATCAATGCGTGTGCAACGTGGTCGTGGAAACGTCCGCGAAACCGCTGCTCGCGGATGACGAAGGCTTGCCCGCGAATTGGGCCTTGCCGAGTTCCCAGGACCGCCGACCCATTTCGGCCGGCCATCCGGTCCCGCAGTTCATGGACGCGGCGCCTCCGGATCGGAGCTCGGGGATCGCTGTGCGCCTGCGGCTCGGCTCGCTTGTGATCTAATCGGCCGCTGCGTCGATCGTTTTGCTCCCGCAGAGGCTTTTTGCGGTGAGGCGGCTTCTTTCTGATCGGCAATCTTCGTCGATGCCCGCGCATCCTTCAAAGGCGCGACGTGCATTTGGTCCCAAGATTATTCTCCGATCGCAGCAGGAGATTCCCATGAGTCACGCGATGATTGATCCCCCGGCGAGCGAAACTTCGCTTCCAGAAACCAGGCCGACTTTGGAGCCGGCCACTTCAAAAC
Organism: uncultured Planctomycetaceae bacterium; assembly: GCA_963815195.1. Taxonomy (GTDB): domain Bacteria; phylum Planctomycetota; class Planctomycetia; order Planctomycetales; family Planctomycetaceae; genus CAWAVN01. Next base: position 145,344 of record CAWFGE010000016.1, on the reverse strand, counting down.
GGCGAGCCTGGGCCGGCGCTCTGCTTTCCGGTTTATACCGCGGCGTGCCCACGCTGTGTGTTTTGGCACTCTTGGGCGGGGTGGGATATTACGGGCATCATTCGGGCTGGAAGCTTCCGAAGTTTTCGACTTTGACCGGGGAAAAACCGGCGGAGAAAGCCGACTGGTGCGAAGAGCACGGCGTGCCCGAATCGCAGTGCGTCGAATGCCATCCGGAACTCTTTCCCAAAGGCCCGGATTACGGCTTCTGCCAGGAGCATGGCGTCCACAACTGCCCGCTCGATCATCCCGACGTGGCCCAACTCAAAACTTTGCCGACCGATCTCAAGCGGGATTTCGCGCGGGCCGGGCGGGCGTTTGCGGTCCAGAAGCGGAAACAGAATAACGCCATCTGCCAGTCCTACACGCGGCGGATTCAATTCGCGTCCGCCGAAGCGGTCCGGCAAGCCGGGGTCGATGTGGAACTCGTCGAGCGGCAGCCCGTCAGCGAATCGGTCGCAGGCAACGGCGAAATTCGCTACGATCCCACCCGCCTCGCGAGCCTGTCTTCCCGCGTGCCCGGCTCGGTTTGGCGCGTCGAAAAAAACATCGGCGATTCGGTAAAAGCCGGCGAAGTCTTGGTCTTGGTCGATGCCGCGGAAGTCGGGCAGGCGAAAAGCCGCCTGGCCCAGGCTCTGGTCGAAGAAAAACTCCAGCGGCAAAACGTGGATCGGCTGAAAGCGGTCCAGGGAACCGTGGCGGGCCGGCAGGTGCTCGAAGCCGAAGCGGCGCTCGCCAAAGCCCAGGTCGCCATGCTCAGCGCGGAACAATCCCTCATCAACTTGGGGTTGCCCGTGGATTCGGGCGGCCTGCGGGATCTTTCCGAACGCGAGATCGTCGAGACGCTGCGGTTTCTCGGCCTCCCGGATTCGATCCGAAAACAGCTCCATCCCCGCATGACAACGGCCAATCTGTTGCCCGTCTGCTCTTCCATGGACGGCGTCATTATGGATCGGCAAGTCGTGGCGGGGGAAGTCGTGGATGCCTCCCGCGTCTTGTTTCAAGTCGCCGACACCAGCCGAATGTGGCTGATTCTGAATGTGCCTTTGGAGCATGCGGAAAAAATCTCCGTCGGCCAAACGGTGCGGTTCCGTCCCGACGGCAGCCCAAAAGAATTCAGCGGCCAATTGGATTGGATCAGCACCGCCGCCGACCGGGAAACCCGCATGGTCCGCGTGCGGGCGGAACTCCCGAATCCGACCGGGCAGCTTCGCGACGAGACCTTCGGCACCGGCCGCGTCATCCTGCGGGAAGAGGAAAACGCGATCGTCGTGCCCAACCAGGCGATCCTCACGGAAGGCTGCTGCCAGGTCGTCTTCGTGCGGGACAAGGGCTATTTCGACAGCCCCGGCAGCCCGAAAGTGTTTCATGTCCGCACGGTCCGCCTCGGCGCGAAGACCGACGGGTTCACCGAAGTCCTCGCCGGCGTCCTGCCCGGCGAAGTCGTGGCGACGAAGGGCAGCGACGTGCTCAGGTCGCAGCTATTGAAAAACAACCTCGGCGCCGGCTGTTGCGGCGATGATTAGCTCGCCCCGTTTCCCGATTCGACATGGGTTGGATTTGAAATTCGAAGCACGAAATCCGAAATCCGAAACAAATTCAAAATCCCAAAAACAAAATGTCCCAAACAAACGCCTACACAATTCATCAAGTTCGACCGGTTCCCAGGGCTTGGAGATTGGGATTTCGAACATTCGAGTTTGTTTCGGATTTCCCCGCGATCGGTTTCCGAACCAATGTTGCGGAGCTTAGGAGGAGCGGATGCTGAATTGGGTGATTGAAGCTTCGCTGCGTCATCGGGCGCTGGTGATTCTGGGCACGCTGGTGCTGGTGGCTGCGGGCGGGCTGGCGCTGTCGCAGTTGGACATCGACGCCTTCCCGGACACGACGCCGGTGCAAATTCAGATCAACACCGTCGCCCCGGCTCTGTCGCCGGAGGAAATCGAGCGGCAGATCACGTTCCCGGTCGAGCAGGCGATCAGCGGTCTGCCCGGCCTCCAGAATTTGCGGTCCCTGTCCAAGTTCGGCTTCTCGCAGGTCGTGGTAATCTTTGAGGATGACATCGACATCTACTTCGCCCGGCAACTCATCAACGAACGGCTAAGCACGGTCGAACTCCCCGCGGGCATTGGCCGGCCGCAGATGGGGCCGGTCTCCACGGGCTTGGGCGAAGTGTTCCATTATGTGTTGACTTACAAGGGCGTGGATTTCAGCAAGGTCAGCCGGGAAGAGCGAGTCGGGCGGGTCACGGAACTGCGGACGCTGCACGATTGGGTCGTCAAGCCGCAGTTGCGTTCCGTGCCCGGCGTGGCGGAGGTCAACAGTTGGGGCGGGTACGAAAAGCAGTTTCAAATCCGGCTCGATCCCGACCTCCTCATCAAGCACGGTTTGACGTTCGAGGAAGTCGCCCAGGCCGCCCGGCAGAACAATCAAAACGTCGGCGGCGGGACGATCACCGCGGGCAGCCAAATGTTGCTCGTCCAAGGCGTGGGCCGGACGGTGGATTTGGAGCAAATCGAGAACATCGTCGTGACGTCCCGCGACGGCGTGCCGATTCGCATTCGCGATGTGGCCGACGTGGAGGTCGGCCACGAAATTCGCCGCGGCGCGGTCACGGCCAACGGCCGCGGCGAAGTCGTTTTGGGCCTGGGCATAATGCTGATGGGCGAAAACAGCCACGAAGTCACCTGGGCCCTGAAAAACAAGGTCGAGGAAATCAAAAAAACGCTGCCGCCCGGCGTGACGATCCAAACCGTTTACGACCGCACCGAACTGGTCGATCACGTCATTGAGACGGTTCAGAAAAACCTGTTCGAGGGCGGGCTGCTGGTGATCGCCGTGCTGTTTATCTTCTTAGGCAACCTGCGGGCCGGATTGATTGTGGCGCTGGCGATTCCGCTGTCGATGCTGTTTGCGTTTACCGGGATGTGGCGGTTCGGGATCGCGGCGAGTTTGCTCAGCCTGGGGGCGATCGACTTCGGGCTGGTCGTGGACAGCTCGGTGGTGATGGTCGAGAACTGCGTTCGGCATCTGGCCCATGCTCCGCGCGGACGCAGCCGATTGGAAATCATCCGTGACGCCGCCGTCGAAGTCCGCAAGCCGACGATGTTCGGCGAGCTGATTATCATGATCGTCTATCTGCCGATTCTGACGCTGGAAGGCGTGGAAGGAAAGATGTTCCGGCCGATGGCGCTCACGGTGATCATGGCCTTGGCCGGTTCGATGGTGCTGTCGCTGACGTTGATGCCCGTCCTGGCAAGTCTCGTGTTGCCCCGGCGGATGGACGAACGCGAACCGTTGTTGATTCGCGGACTCAAACGGCTTTATGCGCCGGTGCTGAAATTCACGATGCACCACAAGCTCGCGGTGATCGGATTCGCGCTGTCATTGCTCATCGTCGCTTTCGGGATGATCGCCCCGAACCTGGGGACCGAGTTCGTGCCCCGGCTGTCCGAGGGAACGATTGGGATCAACATCGTCCGGCTGGCGGGGACCGATCTGGAAGAATCCATCCGCTACAACACGCAGATGGAGCGGATCATTTTGGAGAAATTCCCGGATGAAGTCCTCTACGCCTGGAGCCGGATTGGAGCGGCCCAAGTCGCGACCGATCCGATGGGCACGGAACTGACCGACCTGTTCGTCACGCTCCGCCCGAAGAAGGCATGGAAACGGGCCGAGTCGCAGGAAGAATTGGCGGGTCTGATCGAAGAGGAACTCCGCGATCTGCCCGGACCGCGGCTGGCGTTCGAGCAGCCGATCGAAATGCGGATTAACGAGATGACCTCCGGCGTCCGCTCCGACGTGGCGGCGATTCTCTACGGCGACGATCTGGATGTGATGGTCGAAAAAGCCTCAGAGATCGAGCGGGTCCTCAAAACCATCGATGGAGCCGCCGACGTGAAAGTCGAGCAAGTCACCGGCCAGCCTGTCCTGCAAATCAAGATCAAACAAGACGAAATCGCCCGTTACGGCATCCCCGCCAAGACGGTGCTCGATCTGGTCGAATCGCTGGGCAGCAAGCACGTCGGCGAAGTCTATGAGGGGCAACTGCGGTTTCCGCTGATTATTCGCCTGCCCGAATCCGCCCGGGCCGACCCGGAGGCGATTGGATCGATCCTCGTCGCCACGCCCGCGGGCGAACGCATTCCGCTCTCGCGGTTGGCGACGGTCGAAATCGTGGAAGGACCGAACACGATCAACCGCGAATGGTATCAAAGGCGGATCACGGTCGAAGCCAATGTCCGCGGGCGGGACATGGGCAGCTTTGTCGCGGAGGCCCGGGAAAAAGTCAACGCCCAAGTCGCGATGCCGGCGGGCCGGTATCACGTGGAGTGGGGCGGCCAGTTCGAGAATCTCCAGCGGGCGCAAACCCGGCTGATGATCGTCGTGCCCGTGGCGTTATTGATCATTTTTTCGCTGCTCTATGTGACGTACCGAAACATGATCGATTCGCTGCGAGTCTTCACGAGCGTGCCGTTCGCGTGGATCGGCGGGATCGTCGCCTTGTGGATGCGGGACATGCCGTTCTCCATCTCGGCGGCGGTGGGATTCATCGCGCTTTCGGGCGTGGCGGTGCTCGACGATATGCTGTTGGTCTCGACGATCCGCCAACTTCGCCAGCGAGGCCGATCACTGGATGAAGCCGTCGAAGAAGCCGCCATGACCCGCTTGCGGCCGATCTTGATGACCACGCTCGTCGCAAGCCTGGGTTTTGTGCCGATGGCGTTCAGCACGGGCATGGGAGCCGAGGTCCAACGGCCGTTGGCCACCGTCGTCATCGGCGGCGTCTGTAGCGCGATGCTGATGAGCCTCTTGGTACTCAGGGTGTTATATGTCGTATTCAATCTCCCGGCCAAAGGGAGCAATGACTCCGAGGGCGATTTTGGTCCCTCGGAACCTAAGGAACCCGCCGATTCCGATTCGCCGCGCGTGCCGGCGTCGGCTTCGGTGTAACTTTTCAAAACGGCGAAAGCCAAAGGAGAAACAAATGATGAGAAAACATGGACTGGCAGCCGCGGCTTTATTCGCCGTCCTGGGCCTGGCGATGACCGGTTGCGGCAACAAGGAAGCTGACTCGGAACAAGCGGAAAAATCGTCCGATCCGCATCTGCACACCGTTGCCGATACGGACCACAGCCACGGCGGCTGGTGGTGCGTGGAGCATGGTGTGCCGGAGGAAGTCTGCACCCGTTGCAGCCCCGCGCTCGCGGCCGACTTCCAGAAGAAAGACGACTGGTGCAAAGAGCACGACCGCCCCGAGTCGCAGTGCTTCATCTGCCATCCCGACCTGAAAGCCAAGTTCGCCGCCCAATACGAAGCCAAGACCGGCCACAAGCCGCCAGAACCCAGCGAAGAAGAATAAGAGGGACATTTTTTGATCCCGCCAGAGGACGCTCCTCTGGCGGGATTTTCTTGTGAGGGAAATACGTTGAGCGACAGCGATCGAAAACCGGAGGAACAAAACTGCCGGCGGGCGTCCCTGTTTCGTTGGGCGATCCGGTTGGAGTGGTTCACGATTTTGTGGAACGTCCTCGAAGGCGTCGTCGCTGTCGGAGCGGGAATTCTCTCGGGCAGCACCGCCTTGGTGGCTTTTGGAGTCGACAGTTCCATCGAGGTGATCTCTGCTGTGGCCCTCAATTGGCGGCTCAAAACGGCCGGTGCGAACGCGACCGCCGAAGAGCACGGCTCGGCCGAGCGAAAGTCGCTCTACCTTGTCGCGACCACCTTCGTCTTGCTGTCCGGTTATATTGCCGTCAAAAGCAGCCTCGCCCTTATCCATCGCGACGAGCCGGACAGCTCGTTCGTCGGGCTGGTGCTATCGATTGTGTCGCTGATCCTTATGCCCGTGCTGGCTTATTCCAAGAGCCGGCTTGGCCGAAAGCTGGGCAGCAAGGCGCTCGAGGCGGATGCGGTGGAAACCTGGATCTGTTCCTATTTGTCTTTGAGTCTGCTCGCCGGCCTCGCGCTCAATGCCGCCCTTGGTTGGTGGTGGGCCGATGCCGCCGGAGCCCTCGCGATGCTCCCCGTCATCCTCTGGCAAGCCTGGGAGACCTTTGAGGAAGCCGGGGAAGCCGCCGCTTGATCGGAGCCGCAATTCGCCAAGCGGTCCAACGCCGTGGGCTGTCGCGATTTTTACTTCGATTCACCAGCCGTTTTGAGAACACATCCGTTCGGCCGGGTCCAGCGGATTTTTGCCAGCAGCAAATCGCCCCGCGCGCCCTGGCGAGGCAGCCATTCTCCCACCGTGACCCAGGATTCTTCGGGGCTGGCGTTCGTGATGTCGAAGTTCCCCATCAAGGCGACTTCGTCGGGTTTGTTGACGCCATCGCCCACCAGCGGAAGCACGACCCGTTCGCTGCTCTTCATCAAACAAAGTCTCTCCGGATCGACCTTCGCCACCCACAGCGGGCTTCGCCAGCGAATGACGTTCGCGTTCGATTGGTCCTTCCGCGTGTAAACCAGAAACAACCCGTCCGAATGGGTGAGCCAATGTTGTTGGGTGGTGGACATGGCGATGGGCTGCGCCATCGTCCCAAGTCCAGGCGGTTTTGCGCTCGTAGTTCAGACCATCCTTGCTGACGGCGACGTAGCCGTGGCCATCTTCCGCCCGTATGGTGAGATAGAACCGATCGTGGAATTGGGTGACCGACGGTTCCAAGAGTCCCCGGCCCACGGGATTTTTGAGCGGCGGTCCCACTTTGAGGATTTTGAGTTCCTCCCCGTCGAACGAGCACCGCACGCCGGCCACCATGCGGTTGTTCGCAGTCGGGCCGAAGGTGAAGGACATGGCGATGTCGCCGTTGGGCAGAACCACTCGCTGGCCGCAATTGTTGGAGTAGATGTTGGCCCCGCGGGGATCGTCCCATTTCAGGATTTTCCGCTCAGACCAGGATCCGTCTTTCCGGCGGACGGCATAAACGGGATAGCGGGCAAGTTGGTCGCCGCGGGCAAACCGCGGGCCGCGATAGAACACGACGTGTCCGAGGGCCAGCACCGTGCCGGTTTGCGGATGATATTGCGGCGTGACATCGCACACGCCCGCCATCAATCCGGGATGGCCTTCCACGGGCTCTCTCGCCAAGGACGGGATCAACGCCGGCTCGCTCCAGGTGTGTCCCCCATCGCCCGATTCGCTCCAATGCACCGGGCCGAAATAATCCGACCCGCCGATTTCCTGGAGCGTCATGAGTGCGATGGGTTTTCCATCCGGTCCCGGCCGCAGACAGGCCCGCGGATGAAACCACGTGACGCCCTGGCCGTCGCGGTTTCGGCGCAGCGTGACTTTGCTGATGGATTGGATCAGGGATTGTTCGGCGCGGCTGTTGGCGTCGGTTGGTTGCCCCGCGACGCCGAGTGCCGTCCAACTCCCAATCGCCCAAATGAGCGAAAACAACATCATCGCCTGCGTGCCGTGCTGCATCTTGATTTCCCTTCAAAGCGAAAGTTCGAGCCCCATCGTTCCACATAGGATGCGGATTTCAGGGGCCGACCGCAATGGAAGGGAGACGCGGATCAAGCGCTACGGTGCCGGGGAGAGTTCGACGTACCCGAACCGCGGAGCTTCGATTTCCTGCTTGAGCGACGTCTGTTTGTGGGCGATGGGACCTTCCGGGATCATCGGCGGCGGCGCGGTGCCCGCGTGCTGGGAGCGCAAATCGTCGAGCTCCTTCTGCGAATGCCGCTCGCGATCGAATCTCTCCGAAGACTGCGGAAACGCCGGGCCTGCCGGTCCGTCCAGAACCGGATCGTCCGGCAGGCTGCAGTTGGTTTGGTGAAAGCGGGGCCGAGAGATTCGGAGCCCCGGGCGCGGGCAGACTGCTTCGCGGGCCGTAATTCGACTGGCCCCGCCCGCCCATCCAGCAGCCGGTGAATAACAGGATCATCGCGCAGCAGAGCGCGGCTGCGGTTCGGGATTTTCGTTGCATGAGTCTCTTCCTCCGTGTGGTTGAAATCAGGATTCCACGCCGAGCCGGTAGCGGAGTTCTTCAAACCGCTCGTAGTAATCGTCGCACGAGGAGTGCACGTGCTCGGCTTCGGTGATGAACCGCAAGTCCTCCAGCGGTTTCAGAGCATAGCCGGCGAGGATGTCCTCGAACTCGCCCAGTTCCTGGCCGTAGGCGATGAGCAGCTTGTGCTCGTCGAACTGGATTTCCAACGGGATGTTGGGGTTCAACACCGCAATCCCGGTGCAGCCATCGTTCAGGAGGATGTCTTCGAAGTCGTAAAGCGTACTCAAGAGCACCGGCAAATCGATGTGCTCGCGGTACAAATCGTCGTGTCCGCCCTGGCTGCGCTCGTGGCTGGTTTCGAGGACGACATCGACCTCGGTCCCCAAGGGGGCAAGCATGTCGAAGAACAAATCCAAGAGCCGTTCCCGCGAAGCCGCCGCCATGAGCACCGGGATCTTGACGCCCGATTCCCGGTCCTCGTACACATCGTGCCGGTAGCCGGCCCGGGGCACGATTTGCAGGTCGTAGGACGGGCGGATGGCATCGGTCAGCACGAAGTTGCCGTAGCGGGCGATGCCCAAATGCGTTTCCAACTGCTCTTCGTTCAACTCGAGAAAACTGCTTTGGGTCTGGGCGGGATCGCCTTCGCGGTAGGTGGTTTTGAGGAATCTTTGCAAAAACCCCATCTCTATGGTCCCCTCTGCGGCTGGGCCGTCCCGCGCCAGCCGATTATTTGCGAGATGTTCTGTCCGAACGTATTGTCCGAACGGCGAGCGTTCCTCCTGAATTGCCAGCCGGAAGTATTCGGTCAAACGCGCCGTCTTGGACGCGCTCCCAATGGACGAACTTCATCCACGGGCAAATGTAGCATGCGAATTTCAAAAGTAACGGGCAATCCGGAAAGACTTGGGGATTTTCTCGTGGAATGCCGCCCGAGAAACGGCGGAGACAAACCAGGAAAACCGCGGGCTTCAGGCGGCCTTTTCCGACGCACCCCAACTCCCGGTCGGGTCAGAGGTGGTAAGACAGAGAATGAGTAACCGTAAGTTTCGACTTGAAAAGGAGTTGTGTCTTCCATCCTCGCTGGCAAATGGTTGAAAAATGGAAAAAAACTAGCCGCAGGCCGCGCGCTCCGGTTTATGAGTTTTCTCTGGGTTTGCGGAACCGGAGCGCCTCGCGGCTCATATCGCTGAACCGGGGCGAGCGCCCTGCGGCTAACCCGGTCGTTCGCACCGACAATGCAGTAGGCCGATTCCTTATTTTCCCTATAATGGGGAAAACCCAGACTCTTCCGACACTTGCGTCAACCTTTATTCGGCCGGGAGCCATTATGAACATCAGACCCGTCTCACTTTCCGCGTTGTGGCTCCTTTCCGCCTTGGCACTGAGCGTCGGCACGGTACAAACCGCCTCGGCTCAGCTCCCGCAAATCGTGCCCGGCCAATCATCGGCCGCTCCCGTGCGGAAACCGGTGGACCCCATCAACCACGAGTCCTGGGAGGTCGTCTATCTCGGAGAGAACCGCATCGGCTACGCCCACGCCAAGGCCCGGCTGGAAGTCCAAGGCAAACAGCGCATCGTCGTCACCACTTCGGATTTGCATCTGACTTTCAAACGGCTCGGCGACACCACGGTCATCAAGACCCATCAAGAAGTCACGGAATCGCTCACCGGCGCGATGTTGTCGTTTGTGTACGAGATGCGGAACCCGCCCAAAAGCTCGAGCCGCACCGAAGCCAAAGTCGAAAGCCGCTGGCTCCGGCTGGAAACGCAGACCGGCGACCGCAGAGACCGCCGGTCCCGAAACTGGGATCCCGAAACCAAATCGCCCGTGTTTCAGGACCGCTCCATCCGCCAAACGCCCTTAAAGCCCGGCGAGACCCGGACCTTCAAAACCTTTCTCCCGGAGTTGGACGCGGGCTCGACCGTCAAGTTCTCCACCGACGATTACCGCTTCGTCAAACTCCTCGACGGCAAACAGCACAAGCTGCTCAAAGTCCGCGTGACGCAATCGGTCAACCCCACGCTGACCACGCGGGCCTACTACAACGCCGACGGCGAAGTGATGCTCACCGAAACCGCTCTTCTCGGCCAGCAGATGCGGACCTACCGCGTCTCCCAGGAAGAGGCCCTCAAAAAAATCGCGGGCGAAGAGCTGGACTTGATCGTCAATACGCTGGTCCCGGTCGATCCCATCCAAAACGGCCACGCCACGAAGCGCGTGGTGTACCGCATCACTCTGGAAGAGGATGACCCCAGCCGGTTCTTTGTCCAAGGCCCGACGCAAGAGGTCAAACGCATCAATCCACAGACGGTGGAACTCACCGTGACGCAGGCCAAGATCCCCCCGAAGCCCCGCAAGGAAACGCCGGCCCGTGACGAATACCTCAAATCCACCCGCTGGCTGCAATCGGACGATTCCCGCGTCCAGCAGTTGGCCCGGCATGCGGCCGCGGCCGAGACCGATCCCGTGAAACTCGCCTACCGCCTCGAAAGCTACGTCCAAACCAAGCTGGACAAGAAAAACTTCTCCACGGCCCTCGCCTCGGCCGCGGAAGTCGCGGCCTCATTGGAAGGCGACTGCACCGAACACGCGATGCTCCTCGCGGCGATGCTGCGGGCGAAGAACATCCCCTCCCGCGTCGCGGTCGGCCTGGTGTATGTCGAATCGGCCGAAAGCTTCGGCGGGCACATGTGGACCGAAGCGTATCTCAACGGGGCCTGGATTCCACTCGATGCCACGATGGGCCGGGGCGGAATCGGGGCGGCCCACATCAAACTCGCCGAGTCCAGCCTGTCGGACGATGCCCCGGTGATGGTCACGGCCTTCATGCCGATGATGCAAATCCTGGGCAAGGTCAAAATCGAGGTCCTGCGGGCAGAATGAGCCAGCCGTCAACATCGCCCCCCGGTTCCGCCGGCCGCAGCCCCTCCGCTCCGCCGGCCCCAACCGAACCGAAAGCAAACATCCCCCGGACGCCGGGCAAACCGGCGTTTGGGTTTTTGTTGGGCGGAACGACGCTGGGCATCTTCATCGGCTGCGTGCTGTTGTGCGCGGGAGCGAGACCGCCGGAGGTCATCATTATTCTGCTCTCAATCGTGGGAGCCGTCATCGGCGGCGTTCTGGAATCGATCTGGCCCGCAAACAGTCCCCGCACACCCCCCGCCCCGCGAAAAATCCCCTTCAAAGCCGCCCTCTCCCACCACGAATGCCACCGCTGCGGTGAAGTCTTCACCCCGCCCCCCATCACCTGCCCCATGTGCGGCCACACGGACAAGCGCGAGCGGGCTTCTTGAAGGACCCGTGCAAGTCGATCCCGCGAGTTGTCGGGCAGTCCCGCCGGCGGGATCCTGCCCTAGACGGCGAAATTGTGATACAAATCCATGACTCGCTCCACTCCTCGTTCCCAAGCTCCACCTTGAGAACGCCGTCTCGCGAAGCTTCGCTTCGGGACGCCTGCATGAAACGCTGAAACTTCGTGATGATATTTCTTCGATCGCCCTCAATTCGGTTGTCGTTATTAGCCGCCGGTGTCGTCATCCTCTGGACGGTGGATTTCACCAATGCGGGAGAACAACAAGCCAGGCTCAAGAATGGCTCCATTCTGGAAGGGGGGTTGCACGGACAGTCGGCGGGCGACTTGGTATTTCAAGCGGAAGCGGAGTCAAATCCGCAGCGGCTGGGAACCGTCGAGCGAATCGACTTTCCGCGAAGCTCGCCCGTCCTCCAGAACGAACGCCCGGCCCGCGTGTTCTTGCTGCGCGGAGGCGGCCGAATCACGGGCGAGTTGCTGAAGTTCACGAATCAGAACCTCACCGTCAAAGCACTTGGAAAGACTTTCAACTTGCCGTCCCAGGCGGTGCTTTCGATCTCCCAGCCGCAGGGCGAAAGCCAATTGTTCCAGGAAGACTTCCAGTCGGCGTTATCCGCCAACTGGAAAAGCACCGGAAACATTAAACCCGCCCGCATGGGAAACCGCACCGCTTTAGAAATCGAGCCGGGCGGCAGTCTCGTGCGGACATGGAAAGAGCCGCTGGCTGCCGGACGGTTGAGCCTCGCCTTTTACGACCCGGCCCCGCACACCGAGAAACACCGAAACGGCGTGGAATTGCAATTGGCCATGCCGCAGCAACAAAACCGCCTGGCGATCTACCTGCCTTCGGATAAGGATGTTTACACTGTTTCCGCGCCGCTGGAGTTCGATTTGACCATTCAGCCGCTGCCTCGGTCTCGCGGCTGGAAGCAGCTCACGGTCGTCTGGGACGACACCCGTTTTCACGTGTTCCTCGGCACGCATCTGTTGGCCTTCGGCCCGCCGCCGGACGCCAAGCTGCAATCGCTCCGGTTGTATTCCGAAGCGAGTGCTTCTCAAAATCAGAACCCGCAAAGCGAAGCCGCGGTTTGGTTCGATGACGTGCAGCTTGCGGAGCCTCTCGCGGCAAAGCGAAAACGCAAAGCGCCTCTCATGGGAAAAGCAAGCCCAAGCGGTGCTCAAGAATGGCGACGTGATTTACGGCCGGGTGGAAGACATCGATTCGCATGCCGTCCACATCGAGGGCGCCTTCGGGAAAGCCGCGCTGCCTTGGAGTCGGCTCGATCGCCTGGTTTTGGGCAACCAGGCCTCTTTGGAAAAGCCGGCCGTCCTGTTCCGACAATTGACGGGCTGGCACGCGGAGGTGCAATTCCAGCGGTACGCGGATCATCCTTACCAACCGCCGGACGAAGTTTCCGCCGTCCTCACCTCGGCCGATGCGGACTCCGTCACGCTGGACCACGCCTGGCTCGGCACGATCAAAATCCCGATCGAACAATTGGAGTATTTAAAACCCCGGTTCCTCGGCGTCTCGCAGGTGTTGACATTCGACGTCCTCCACCTGGGCAATCAGGGAAAACCTGCATTCCGCGTGCAGGAACCCATCGGCCACCAATACGCAGGGGAGTTTCAATTCCCGCCGCGCAGCGCCCACCAGAACCGTTCCCTCTGCCTCCGCGGGGCAAAGCGTTTCTGCGCCTCGACGTGGCGGAGTTGGAACCCGCCGGTCCGGGCACGCCGCCGGGCAGCCGGTTTCTGTCAAAACTCCGCAACGGCCAACTGGGCACCCAAGTGTCGCTCAACGGGCACCCGCTTGGCCGGCTGAACGACCACATTTCCCAGCGAAGCTCCTTAAAACCGACACAACCGATCCGGCTGGCCATCCCGGCGGGCGTTCTCAAAGCCGGAACAAACGCCTGGCGGCTGGAGCAAACGCCGCTCAAGGACAAACCCCAGGAGTTCGATGATTGCGAAATCGGCCCTGTCGTTCTGGAAGTTGAGCACTAATGGGCGATGGCCATTTGATTATTGTTGCAACGCGAACAGGCCTGGCCAATAATTGAAGAGCGTTTGGAATACGTCCAGTTCCGTGCCGTCTCGTGGAGAGTTGTCCGTTGCGTGCCCGTCGCCACCCGTTACATCGGCCGTCGCCGCGACAGGGCGCGAGCCGGCTGCCCCATGTCGTGTTGGCGGCGGTGGTGGCGGGGATTTCGATCTACTCCTATTGCACGTCGCCGCGGACAAATCCGGTGACGGGGGAACATCAGCGAGTTTTCATCTCGCCCCAGAAGGAAATCGCCATCGGCCGGCAAGCCGCCCCCGCGATGATGAAGCGCTACAAAGGACTGCACCCCGACGCGAACCGGCAAAGCCGCGCGGACCGCGTGGGCCGGGAAATTCTCGCCGCGGCGTTGGGCGACCGCAATCCCTATCCGTTTGAGTTCCACGTGCTGCGGGATGAGCGGATCCTGAATGCCTTCGCACTTCCCGGCGGGCAGGTGTTTATCACGGCGGGGCTTTTGGATCAACTTCCAACGGACGGCCAACTCGCGGGCGTCCTGGCTCATGAGATTGCCCATGTCGTCGAACGCCACAGCGCCGAGCGGCTTGCCAAGTCGCAGCTCACGAAGGAAATCACCGGAGCGGTGGTGCTCTCCTCGGATGATCCCGACGATCCGGAAACGCAAAGGGCCGCCCAAGTCGCCTTGGCGTTGGGGAAGCTCATCAACATGAAATACGGCCGCGAGGATGAGCTGGAAGCCGACCGCGACGGCGTGTATTTCATGGCGAAAGCCGGCTACAATCCGCTGGCGATGCTCGAGGTGATCAAGGTTCTCAAATCGGCGGGGCAAGGCCGAACCGCGGAGTTTTTCAGCACCCACCCCGATCCCGACCGCCGGATCCAACGCATCCAAGAGACGATCCTGCAATTGTTTCCCGAACAGATTCCTGCCACGACTGAAACATTGACGGTTTCTCCTTTGAATCACAAACTTTCCCAGCGAACTCTTAATGGAATTATTGGCCACGGCGAAATTTGGATTGGAAGCGGTCGTCGCGCGCGAGCTGCGTGCGCTGGGGTTTGAGCAGCAGCGAACGGAGGATGGCCGGGTCATCTACGAAGCCGACTGGCTGGGCGCCTGCCGGAGCAATCTTTGGCTCCGCTCCGCCGACCGCGTGATGTGGAAGGTCGCCGAGTTCGAAGCCCGCGACTTCGGCGAACTCTTCGATCAAACCAAAGCGGTGCCTTGGCCGGAAATCCTGCCGGCAAAGGCCCAATTCCCGGTCCGCGGGCGGTCGTCTTGGTCCCAACTGCATCACGTGCCTTCCTGCCAGTCCATCGTGAAGAAAGCCATCGTGGAAGCCCTGAAGTCCAAGCAGGGAGGCGATTGGATCGAAGAAACGGGGCCGGAATACGCCGTCGAAATCTCGATCATCCACGACAAGGCGGTGCTGGCGATCGACACTTCGGGGCCGGGCCTCCACAAACGGGGCTACCGCTTGGCCGGCGGGTTGTCGCCGCTCAAGGAAACGCTGGCGGCGGGGCTGATTCAACTCAGCTTTTGGAACCGCGAGCGCCCGCTGATCGATCCCTTTTGCGGAGCGGGCACGCTGCCCATCGAAGCCGCGCTCATCGGGCGAAACTTAGCCCCCGGATTGAACCGCACCTTCGCCTCGGAGCATTGGCCGCAAGTTTCTGGAACGCTTTGGACGGAAGCTCGCAATGAAGCCCGCGACCTGGCGACGGGGGATCTGGCGTTTCCCATCGTCGCCAACGACCGAAATCCGTTGGTCCTTCGCCATGCCCGCCAACATGCCCGCGCCGCCGGCGTGGAAGCGGACATCCATTTTCAGCAGCAGGAGTTTCAGGGTCTCTCCACGCCCAAGAAATTCGGCTGCGTGATCGCGAATCCGCCCTACGGCGAACGCTCCGGGAACATAAGCGAAGTCGAAAACCTGTACCGCGACATGGCCCGCGTGTTTGAGCCGCTGGATACGTGGTCGATCTATGTGCTGACCTCGCACCCCGACTTTGAACGGCTTTTCGGCAAGAAAGCCGACAAACGCCGCAAACTCTACAACGGCCGCATCGCCTGCACCTATTACCAATACTACGGCCCCCGACCGCCCCGGAAAGAAGACTGACGCCCGGTTTTCAGGAATACATGCTCCCGAAGCCGGCGGCGGGGAATGCGTTTTTGTAGTGGGTGATCTCGGGGGATTTGGAGTCTTTCGGCCAGACGATCGCGACCACATCGAATCGGCAGCGGGATTCCAACAAGCCCCGCCGTTTGAGCCACACGAGCGCGGTATTCGTGAGTTTGCGCTGCTTGTCCGCAGTCACGGCTTCCACGGGGAGTCCCGCCTGGTCGGACCGGCGGGTTTTGACTTCCACGAACACGATCGAGTCCCCGTCGCGGGCGATCAAATCGATTTCGCCGAAACGGTTGGCATACTGGCGGGCCAGAATGCGGTAGCCCTGCTTGCGAAGAAAGCTCGCGGCCTTTCGCTCTCCCCGATCACCAAGCCAATGGATGAAGAGCGCCCGCAACATGGGAAATCCCACAACCAAATCTGTCCAGGCGAGCGGCCAGCGTAAGCTGGCTGGTCACTCACGATCGCTTGTGTTCGGTTACGTTTCCAGGGCTGTAGCAAACCAGGGGGCTTACGCCCCCCGCTCGCCTTTAAGCTTTACTGCTTGTCGGTCTCTTTTGCGCGGCGTTCGGCGAGGCGGGTCGCTTTGCCGACGCGGTCGCGGAGGTAATACAACTTCGCCCGGCGGACGCGGCCGTGGCGGACGACTTCCAGCTTGGCGATTTTGGGGGAGTTGACGGGGAAGGTCCGCTCCACGCCTTCGCCGGCGACGATTCGGCGGACGGTGAACATCTCCCGCGTGCCGCTGCCCCGCGTGGCGATCACCACGCCGCTGAACACCTGGATGCGTTCCTTGTTGCCTTCCAGGATCCGCGTGTGGACGTCCACGCTGTCGCCGATTTCAAATTCCAACGGTTCCTCGCGAAGGCTGGAGGCTTCCGCCTTCAATAGCAACTCGTGCATGGCTTAGGTTCCTTCTTGGGTTTGTGTCGTTTTATTTTGGCCGGCGAGCAAATCGGCCCGCCGTTCTTGGGTTCGTTTGAGTGCTTGTTCCTGCCGCCAACGCTCGATTTCCTGATGGTTGCCGTTGATAAGCACCTCGGGGACTTCCATCCCGCGGAACTCGCGGGGCCTTGTGTATTGAGGATATTCGAGCAGGCCCGATTCTGCAAAGGATTCGTATTTGTGGCTGGTTTCATCGCCGAGGACGCCGGGAACCAGCCGGATCACCGTGTCGATCACCAACATCGCGGGGACTTCGCCGCCGTTGGCGATGAAGTCTCCGGCCGAGATTTCGATGGGTTTTAGTCCCTGCCGAATCCGCTCATCAAAACCTTCGTATCGTCCGCACAACAACAACAACCGGGGGAAGCCGGCGAGTTCTTCCACCACTTTTTGCGTCAGCCGCCGGCCTTGGGGCGAGAGCATCACGAGCTGCCCCGGCGCTTCGCCTTCTTTCTGCACGGCTTCCACGGCGTCGAACACCGGTTGGCAGCAGAGGAGCATCCCCGGTCCGCCCCCAAAGGGCTTGTCATCCACCGACCGCCGTTTGCCGGGGGCCCAATTCCGAAAATCCCACAGATGCACTTCGACCAAACCGCGTTCGATGGCGAGCTTCAACAGACTTTGCTGAAGATAGCCATTGAAAATCTCCGGAAAGAGCGTCAGCACATCGAAACGCATTGGACTCAACTTATTAGCCGGCACGCGCTAGCGTCCGGTTCAGCAAACGTGAGAGAAAATCCATTAAACCGGGGCGGACCCCCCTGCGGGCGGTGCCCCCCTGCGGGCGGTGCCCCCCTGCGGGCGGTGCCCCCCTGCGGCTAATTCTTTTCTCGCACGTTCATTCCTTATTCCTCGCCGCCTTCCGTGGGGGCTTCTTCGGCGGGGGTTTCCGACTCGGCTTCGGGTTCCGGCGGGGCCTTGGGAGCTGTCATCGGAGGCGGCGGGGCGGCTTTGCCGAACTTGTTGTTCTTGACTTTCTTAATCAGCGTGGAGACCTTTTCCGAAGGCTGGGCCCCGACGGACATCCAGTAATCCACGCGGTCCATTTTGAGGCTCACGCGCTGCGACTTGTCGCGAACCATCGGATCGTAATAGCCGAGTTCTTCAATTGCCTTGCCGTCGCGCGGGCTGCGGGCGTCCATCACGCAAATGCGGAAGAACGGGCGATGCCTGCGCCCGAAACGTTTCATGCGAATCCGAACGGCCACCTAACTTCTCCTCAAACACGGGAACAAACCTGCACAAACCGGGATTTTCGGTGCGGAAACCTCGTAGTTTAACCACCCCTGCCGGACTTGCAACCGAGGGCCGGGAAAATTCCAGGGCGTCCCGCTTTTTTATGAGGCGGGTGTTGGGTAGAATGTTGGAAGTTTGACGGAACATTTTTCTCCCTTGGAGGATGGATTCGATGGCTTCTGCTCCCGGGAGGAGCTTGCTGGCCTTTGTGTCGCAAGTTCCTGATCCACGGGGGCGTCAGGGACTACGTCACCCTCTCTCGGCCATGCTGGCCACGGTTGTCTGCGCGGTGCTCTGTGGTTCCCGCAGTTATCAAGCGATTGTGCAGTGGTTGCATTTGCAGCCCGTCTCGACCTGGCATCGGCTTGGGTTCAAGCGAATCCCGCCAAAGTCCACCTGTTTTGAAGAACTCTTCTCGCGGCTTTCGGCCGAGGCGTTCGCCGACGCCCTGACCCGCTGGGTGCAGGACGGACTCGAACTATCTCTCGACGAGGAATTGTCGGCGACCTCGATCGATGGCAAGACGTTGCGGGGCACGCTGACGGCGCATGAGCCGCGATTCATCTGCTCTCGGCGCTGGATCACAAATTAGGCTGTGTGCTGAGCCAAATGCCGGTGGATGAGAAGACCAACGAGCATAAGGCGGCGATGGAACTCTTGGAATCGCTGGTGCTCGAGGGCCGTGTGATTGTGGGGGATGCCATCTTTTGCCAGCGTGAGGTGTGCGAGAAGATTCGGGACCGCGGCGGCCATTATTTCGTGGTGGTCAAGGACAACCAACCCACGCTTCGGCAAAACATCGAATCGGCCTTCGTGAACACGGAGGCCTTTTCCCCCCCTACGTCCAGCGGGAATACCAGGCCGAGCGAGATGAGTTCGAGACGCTCGAAAAATCACGGGGCCGCGTTGAACATCGCCGGCTGGTGAGTTCGACGAGCTTAAATGATTATCTGGATTGGCCGCACGTGGGCCAGGTTTGCCAAATCACGCGAACGGTTACCCGCGGCGGCGAGACCACTCGCGAGGTGGAATACGCCATCACGAGCGTGCCCCGCTCCCAGGCCAATGCGGCAACACTTTTAACCTGGTCGCGAGATCATTGGAAGATCGAGAACCAATTGCATTATGTTCGGGATGTCACGATGGGAGAAGACGCCAGCCGCATCCGCACGGGTTCGGCCCCCGAGAACCTGGCGACGGTCCGAAACGCCGCCATCGGCCTGTTGCGCCGCCTGGGCCACACGAATATCGCCGCCGCCCTCCGGGAAAATGCCCTCAAAGTCAACCAACTCCTTGCCAAACTGGGCATCTTATAAAAGCGGGCGGCCCTGGGGAAAATTCGGGAATCCTTGCAATTCGCTGGTGGATGAGTCACGATAAACCCTTCCTGCCATGGAAACCCGCGGAATCCGAAAATCGCGTTCTGGAGAACAAATTGATGAGCCATGTCGAAGAGCGACTCGCGGAGATGGGACACGCGCTTCCCCAAGCCCCGGCTCCCGTGGGCTTTTATGTCCCTGTGGTCCGCAGCGGAAACCAGGTCGTGACCAGCGGGCAACTGCCTTTCGTCGGGAAAGAACTGGCGTTTGAAGGCAAGGTGGGCCACGATCTGACAATCGAAGAGGGCCAATTCGCCGCTCGGTTGTGCGTCCTCAATGCGCTCGCCCAGGTGAAAGCCTGCATAGGCAACTTGGACCACGTCGCCCGCATCGTCCGGCTGGAAGGTTTCGTGCATTCGGCACCGGGGTTTCAGCAGCAGCCGGTGGTGCTCAACACGGCGTCGGAAATTCTGGCCGAGGCCTTCGGAGAACCCGGCAAACACACCCGCGTCGCCTTGGGAACGAGCGAAATGCCCCTCAATGCCCCGGTGCAGATTGCTCTCTGGGTCGAGGTGCAAGACGAAAGCTAAATCCGCGTACACAAGTTTGCGAGTTCTTGGCGAAAATCCAAAGCACGAAATCCGAAACAAATTCAAAATCCTAATGTCCCAAACGAATCCCCGATTCATAAAGCACACTCGACTCGCCCGGTTTGGATATTTGAATTTCGGCCATTGGGATTTGTTTCGGATTTCGAGATTCGGATTTCGGATTTACCAGCCCGAATCTAAGCTTCCACCTTCGCAATCGGCATGAAAATGTGCGGACGATCAAACGAAAATCTCTTCGACCACGTGCCCATGCACATCGGTCAGCCGCATGTCGCGGCCGCTGAAGCGCACGGTGAGCTTCGTATGCTCGATCCCTAACGCGGCGAGCATCGTGGCGTGGAGGTCGTAGATTTCCAGCTTGTTCTCGACGGCATAGTAGCCGTAGTCGTCGGTGGCTCCGTAAATCATTCCCCCGCGGATGCCGCCGCCGGCCATCCAGATCGTGTAGCCGAACGGGTTATGGTCCCGGCCGTCGGTGCCCTGGGCCATCGGCGTCCGGCCGAATTCTCCCGCCCAGATCACGAGCGTCTCGTCCAAGAGGCCGCGGGACTTCAGATCTTTTAGGAGGGCGGAGATGGGTTGATCGACGGCGAGCGCATTGTGCGTGTGGCCGTCTTTTAGGTTACTGTGCTGATCCCAGCGGTCGCCGCGCACCTGCGGGCAGGTGAGTTCGATGAACCGCACGCCGCGCTCGACGAGCCGCCGGGCGACCAGGCATTGATGGCCGTAGGTTCGCGTCTGCGGAAAGTCGGCATCCAATCCATAAAGCCTCTGCGTCGCTTTAGATTCCTGATGAATGTCCATCAAACCGGGGACGGCGGTTTGCATCTGGTAGGCGAGTTCGTAGTTTTGGATCGCCGACTCGAGTTGATCGTGCCGGCCCATTCGCCCCAGGACGCCCGCGTCCAGCCGATGCATGAGTTCCAGCTTCCGGCGCTGGAGGTCGGACGATTTTTCGGACCGGTTGAGGTCGGCGACAGGCTGGGCCCCCTGCTTGAAGATCGAACCCTGAAACGTCGCGGGCAGGAACCCGTTGTGAAAGCAATCCAATCCGCCGGGCGGAATCAATCCCCCGTTGAGCACGACGAACCCGGGCAGGTTTTGGCATTCGGAACCAAGGCCATAGGTCACCCACGCCCCCATGCTCGGCCGGCCCTGGAGACCATGCCCTGTGTGCAGGAAATAGTTGGCGTTCGTATGTTCGGAGAACGCCGAGGTCATCGAGCGGATAATGCACAGATCGTCGACGCACCCGGCCACGTGCGGGAAGAGTTCGCTCACGGGGATTCCGCTCTCCCCATGCCGGCGGAACTTCCAGGGCGACTTGAGGACCTTGCCCACGTTGTCGAACTGCGTGGGCTGGACCTTGGTTTGAATGGGCCGGCCGTGCTCGCGGTCCAGGCGAGGCTTGGGATCGAACGTATCCATCTGCGACGGGCCGCCGTCCATATAGAGGAAGATCACGTTCTTCGCCCGCGCGCGATACATCGGGGCCTTGGCATCCATCGGCCCCGTCTGGGCGAGGACTTTCCCGTAATCCGCTTCCGCCATGAGCGCAGCCATAGCGACGGCTCCAAAGCCATTGGCCGCCTGCAACAACATCTCCCGCCGACTTCGCGGACGATCCAAAAAACGCTGGCAATGCATAGACGATTCGATTGATAAGAAACCAGGAACAATGTGGCGTATAACGTTCGCTCAATTCACAAAAACGAATTCCTTCACGTTCATTAACACATGACACAGATCGGCCCAGGTGCGGGGATCATCGGGGCCCGTGTATTCTTTTCCCTGCGTGTCGAGAAATTCGAGCGCTGCGGCGAGTTCCTTTTTTGTGGGCGGCCGGGTGTAGGCCGTTTCGTAAAGCCGGCGGATGCGGCTCGCGGAATCTGGATGAGTCTCGGCGAGCACGCGGTTCGCCCAGGTCTGCGCCTGCTCGATTACAAAGGGATTGTTCATCATCGTGAGCGCTTGAGCCGGAACGTTGGAGACGCTCCGCCGGCCCATCGTGGTGAACGGCGTGGGGTAATCGAAGGCGAGAAACATCGGCGTGAGAAAATTCCTGCGGACGTTGATATAAAGGCTCCGCCGGCCGTCGCTGTCGAGCGGACCGGAGCGGCCGGGCCGGCCTCGGCCTTCCATGAAAGGCGTTAGATACGGCGGCACGCTCGGGCCTTCCATGCGGCGGTCGAGCCGTCCCGAAATCGCCAGGATCGCGTCGCGGATGATCTCCCCTTCGAGCCGCTGCACTGGCATGCGGTGCCACAAGCGATTGCCGGGATCCACGCGCTCGGGATCGGGCTGCGAAGGTTTTTCGGCCGAGACCTCAAGCCGGCTCGACATGCGGTAGGTGCTCGACAGAACCATCAAGCGATGCATGTGCTTAATCGACCAGCGGCTTTTTATAAACTCGGCCGCGAGCCAATCCAGGAGTTCGGGGTGCGTGGGCGGTTGTCCCATCTTGCCGAAGTCGTCCGGCGTGGCGACGATGCCCCGCCCGAAATGATGCAGCCACAACCGATTGACCAGCACGCGGGCCGTCAGCGGGTTCTCGGGATTCGCAATTCGGCGGGCCAGATCCAGCCGGCCGCTCCCGGTGTATTTCGGCGGCGGCTCCTCTTGCCAAAACACCTCCAAGAACCGCCGGGGGGCTTGTTTTCCAGGCTTTTTGTGGTTTCCGCGAATCAGGACGCGGGCGTCTTCGCCGGTTCCGTCCGCCATCGCCACCGCCCGGCGCGGCTCCGGAATCGATTGATCGAGCCCTTTGAGCCGTTCGTGGAGCGCGGCGAATTCCGCTTGCTGTTCTTCCGTCAAAAGCTCCCGCAGGGAAATCGCTTGAAGGACAGGATTCAGAAGTTCGGCACGTTCGCGCGGATGCGAATCCGCGGGCCATTCGCCCGTCTTCCAACACCGGAGAGATTCGTTCAACAACCGGTGAAGCCCCGCTTTCAGCTCGGCGGGCGTTGCAATTTGCGGGTCTTTCAATAAAGCCCAGACCAGCGAGTTTCCCTCTTGCGGAGTTTCCGGCGAATCGGAGGACACGATCCGGTCCACGACAAGATAGCCGTCGTCCTCGTCTTGGATTTCGATATAGGCATTGGCTCCGCCAAACTTTTCCAGGTCCTGGCGATACCAGCGAAATGCATCTTCCTGTTGGACATTGATGGTCAACTGGCCGTAAAGCGGGTTCTTGATGAATTGAAAGCCATCGACGATCAAATGCACCTGGCCGTTTTTCGTCGCCCGCCCGGGATTGGGTCGTCCTCCCACGCGGTGCATGCGGTAATGAATATACCGTTTGGAGATGGAAAACGTGGGCGAGCGCAGAACGCCTTGGAGCCGCTTCGCGTAAACGCCGCTGTGAGCCGTGTCGGGCAAAAGAATCTCGACGCGATCCGCCTTCGTCGAAAGCCTGCCTGCGGGAATCGTTCCGGCCGGAAAGGCCTGGCCCGTGTGCTTCCACTGGCTCAAGTTTGCCGGAGTAAAATCGGCGATGACTTCAAAAGATTCAGAAGACGCGCCTAAGCTCTGTTGTTGCCGAGCGAGATTGTTTTTTGTGGATTGAAATTCATCGGTGCCGTTTTTTTCCGCCAGGACGGCCCAAGCATGAAGCGGGTGCGACGGGTCTTTGCGCGCCGGCTCGCGGGATTCTTTTAACACGCGGTCGAGAACGTCATGCGTCAATGCCGCGTGTTTCGCCGCGGCGTTTGCGACAAGTTGGCTTTGCCGTTTCTGGATGTCGTCGATCTCCGCGACAATTTTCTCGACGGGTTCGGAGGGATCGATGAAAGCATGCTGCCGGCGAGAACTTTGCAGAAAACCGGAGATGGCGTAGTAATCGGTTGTGGTGATCGGATCGAACTTATGATCGTGGCAGCGAGCGCAGGCGATCGTCAGCCCGAGAAAGGTTTTTCCCAGGACATCGATCTGGTTGTCCATACAGTCGCATTCTTCCGCGCGGATATCCACGGGCGAATGCTTTCCCTGCCCGAACCAGTAAAACCCCGTGCCGACGATCGACTCGTTGCTGTTCGTGGCCGGATGCCGGCGCGGGCTGGGCAACAAATCGCCGGCGATGTGCTCCAGGATGAGTTGGCGAAAGGGAACATCGGCATTCAAAGCGCGGACCATGTAGTCCCGATAGGGCGCGGAATACTCGATCTCATAATCGAACTCGTGGCCCGCAGTTTCCGCGTAGCGAACGAGATCGAGCCAATGCCTTGCCCAGCGTTCTCCATAGGCGGGCGACGCCAACAAGCGGTCGACAACTTTTTGGTGCGCGTCCGGGGAATCATCTCGCAAAAATTGTTGCACCTCTTCGGGCGTGGGCGGCAAACCGATAAGGTCATAGCTCACGCGCCTCAGCCACGTTCGCCGATCGGTTTCCGGGGCGGGCTCGAGGCCGGCGGCTTCGAGTCGGGCCGCGATGAATCGATCGATCGGATTTCTCGCCCAAGGTTGGTTTTGGGTTTGCGGGACTTCCGGCCGATCGACGGTCTGAAACGACCAATGCTGCGCACGCTCGGCGAGATCGATGCCCGGTTCCTCGCCCGGCTTGGGAATCGATTTCGAATCTCCCGGCCAGGGAGCGCCCATTTTCACCCATTTCGTTATCGCGGCGATTTGATCGTCGTCGAGCTTGCCGGTGGGAGGCATTTGATAGCCGGACGGGTCATAGCTGATCGCCAGGACGAGTTCGCTGTCCTCGGGCTTTCCGGGCGTCATCGCCGGTCCCGTTTGGCCGCCGGCGAGGATCGCCGCGCGGGAGTCCAACCGCAAATCGCCCTTTTGCTTCTTGGGGCCGTGGCATTTGTAGCAGTGATTCGCCAGGATCGGGCGGACGGACTTCTCAAAAAACTCGCGGGCTTCAGAAGAAATCGCCGGCTGCTCGGCGGCGTTGGCTGCCAGCGGAACAAGGCAGAGGAGACAGATCAGAAAATCCGAAATCCGAATCTCGAAATCCGAAACAAATCCGAATGGCCGAAATTCCAATTTCAAAACCCGGCGCGTCGGATGTGCGTTACGGATGGAGGGGGCTGTTTGGGGCATTGGGATTTTGGATTTGTCTCGGATTTCGGATTTCGTGCTTGGGATTTCCACCAGAAAACGCACAAAGCTGCGCGCGCTCATCTACCGCGTTTTGCTCGCGGGCACGGCCGGACCGACGGCGGGCTGCGTCCAGGCGCGTTCGTATTCGCCCGGCTCCGAGGGGTTCGGGTGCTTCTTGGACGAAGTCACGCGGGCGCGGACATAGAGCTCGTCGCCTTCGAACTCGTAAGCCGCCTCCGTGCCTTGGACGCTCGCGAACACCTGGCCGATGGCGTCGCTATAAATCCGCGTCGCCCGGACGGGTTTGCCGTCCTTATCGAGCACCGGCTCTCCCTGAAGATTGGCCGACTGTTTGGTTCCCAGAAAGTCGATCGTATAGGTCACGCCTTCTTCCGGCTCTACCTGGACTTTGAGCCCTTTGGGAGACGACTCGACTTTCGCGAGCGCCACGCCCGACGAGGCAAAAAACCGGCCGGCTTCCATCGCTTGAATCAGCCGTTCCGGGGCGAGGTCGTCGGCGAGAACCATGATCCAACCCCGGCCCGGCTCGCTGCCCCGGCTGGGGATGTTGTGGTAGTTGTGCCCATCATCCGTGGCGAGGCCGAACATCACCGGCAGTTTCAGTTCGCCCAACCGCTTGGCGAGCACGATGTCCCACAGGCGTTCCGTGGAGGCGTGCTCGGCGTTCCCCGAATTGTGCACGCCGGGGTGTCCGTTGTAGACCTCAAAAAATTTATCACCCTCGATTCCCATCAAGTCCTCGGCGGTCACGGCGTAGCCGAAGTTGGGGTGATTGAGGTGCACGATCATCGGCTGCCCGGTGCGTTCGCGCTGGGCGTTGACCGCGTTGACGTTGTTCTGGATCGTGTCCGCCACGCTCTTCCCGCGCATGGGGGGAACCAGTTCCTTGACGTTCGTCGTGTTGAGGTGGATGGGCAGTTGGCCGAAGCGGTCGGAGATTTCTTCGCCTTGAATCAGCAAAAACCGCCCCGGTTCCGCGAGTCGGCCGCGGACTTCGTCGAACCGTTTGAGCCGGACTTCCAGCCGGCCGTCCTTTTCGCGCTCGTCCACCCAGTCGCCGAACTTGGCTTTCAGTTTGTCGTAGGCCCGGCGTTTGCCTTTGTTGCGCTCCACGTCGGTCCAGCGTTCGGTGGTGTGCAGAATATTGTGATCGGTGAAGGCCAGAAACTGGTAGCCGTGCTCTTTGTACCAGGCGGCGATCATCTCCGGGTAATCGTCCCCGTCACTCCACAGCGAATGCGTGTGGATATTCCCACGATACCATTTCAGGGACCCCTTGGCTTCGAGCGTCTCCGCGGCCGATGTCTGAGTTGTGGGCTCTTGGTCCACGCGCAACAGCCAAATCGCAACCGCCAAGACTCCAAGCGCTAGTAAAACCTGCCTGCCGGGGGACTTCATAAACTCACCAAGCCATGAGAAAAGTGCTGAAGATTCAATTGATCGATCGTATCAAATTCCGCCGATCCCAGCCAGTGCGTCGCCGAGCTTCAGCCCTGGAGCAATTGCCGATAGAGGCGTTCGGTGTCGTCGCGGCGGCAAAGTTCGGTGCCGTCGGTCATCACGGCGGCGGCTCCAGCGGCCACGCCGAAGCGAACCGCGTTGTTCAAAGGCTCGCCCCGCGAGAGGGCCAGCACAATCCCGGCGACCGTGGAGTCGCCCGCTCCGACTTTGCTGCGGATTTGGACGGTGGGAGCGCGGATGTGCTCTTGGGCCTCCGCCGTGGTCAAGACCGCGCCGCCGGAACCCAAGGAGGTCACCACGACCTCGGTTTTCCCTTCGTCGATCAGCGACCGGGCGACGTCGCGGATTTGCGGATCGCCCTCGATGGGATGGCCCGCCAGTTCCGCGAGTTCGTCCATGTTGGGCTTGATCAAAAACGCCCGCGTGTTGAGCCCGCAGCGGAGCGGGTGGCCGCTGGTGTCCAAGACGACCCGGCACGTCGCGGGCATGCACTCGGCCGCGCGGGCATAGATGTGCTCATCCACGCCGGGCGGCAAACTGCCGCTGAGCACCAGGTAATCCGGCGGCGGATCCCAGGCCTTGAGCCGATTGAGACAATCCTGAATCTCCGCGTCCGCGAGTGCCGCGCCCGGCATGCCGAAACGGAATTGCTGGCCGCTCGAATTCTCGAACACGATCAGGTTCTCGCGGGTCATCTCCTTTATGGGGATCGGCTCGTTGGGGATGCCCTCCGCATCCAACAGGCTCTTGAGCAGTTCCCCGATCGCGCCGCCACACGTCCACAAGGCGACCGCTTCGCCGCCCAAGTGGTTGACGGCGCGGGCGACCTTGATGCCGCCGCCGCCCGGGTCAAAAGTCGGCGGGCCGCATCGGAGCTTGCGCTCGGGAACGACTTGCTCGACTTCGCAGCTTTTGTCGACGGTCGGGTTCAACGTTAAAGTGGCGATTCGCGGCATGGGGCCCTCCGCCTTCCAGGTCGACCGGCAGCCTTGGGAAATGCCCTTGCCGCCGGCTCCGATTTTTTCCCGGGGCTTCACCATCAAGTCACCCGATGACGATGCCCCTCCAGGACAATTATGATAAAATCAAAAAAGACCCTCAATATGGGAGAACCGCAATGACAAGACAACAGTGGATGTTCGGGCTGTTTTTCCCGGCGGTGATGTTCTTCACCCTGCCCGGCTGCAAGCCGAGTCAGCAAGTGAACATGGAGCAGCAGTACGATTCCGAACCGGAGGAGCAAGGCGGAGAATCGATTCCAGCGCCGGGAGGAAATCCGGGCACCCCCGAGACAAATCGTCCCGGACCGCCCAACCCGAAAGAGACCGGCGAATAGGTTCGAAGCTTCGGTTGTGGTTTCCGCGCGCGATGCGCGCAACTTCCGTAGCGGCGGTTTCCAGCCGCCGGGATCGATCTTCGGCGGCAAGATGCCGCCGCGACGTGGGCCAGCCGCTCCGCCGCACTACGGCGTGGGTTTGATGACCGGTGCGCTGGGGCGGGACTCGGGGGTGAGCGTTTTTTTCGCGGCGGGCGTTTCGGGGTTCGCGGTGTCGGACAAGTTCCGGCCGATCCACCACACGCCCAGAATGGCCGCGGCGAGAACCAAGGTCGCAATCACGAGCCGCAATGGATCAATCTGGATTTGGATCCCGCCGTTCTTGTCCGCGGTTTTACCTTCATTGCGGGATCGGCGTTTTCGCGGAGACGTTTGCGCCCGCATGTTTCGATCGCTCTGCCGGGAACCGCGCCGCGGCCGGGCGGGGGCGAGGTCGTCATCCCGGAACGCGTCCCGCAGATGCTGGGCGGTGTTCTCCCGGCTTTGGACGACGGCTTTGAGGTCCGCCAGGAGCTCGCGCGGTCTGATAGCGGTCTTCCGGCTTTTTGGCGAGCATGCGGGTGAGCACCATCACCACGGATTCGGGCACATCCCGGTTGATGAGTCGGGGATCGGGAATGGGATTGAGCGCGTGGGCCGAGATCTTGTTGGTCACGCTGCCTTCGGGATAAGGTGGCTGGCCGGTGAGCATGAAATACCACGAGCAGCCCAAGGAATAAATATCGCTGCGGACGTCGGCCGCCTTGCTGTTGCGGGCCTGTTCGGGGGCCATGTAATCCACGGTTCCGACGGTGTAGCCCGCCCGCGTGATGCCGGTTTCGGTCGCCTCGTCAATGAACCGGGCCAGCCCCAGGTCGGTCAGCTTGACGAGGCCGTCGGGCCGGATCAACAGGTTGGAGGGCTTGATGTCGCGGTGGGCGAGGTTCATCGAGCCGGTGTGGTCGAGGGCCCGCCCCATTTGTCGGATGATGTCGAGCGAACGCTTGACGGGGAGCACGCCGTGCTTCGTGACCAGTTCCTGCACGTCGCTGCCGTCGATGAATTCCAGCGAAATGTAGAGATAGCCTTCCGCTTCGCCGGCCCCGTACACCTGGACGATGTTGTCGTGTGAGAGGTTGGCCGCCGCCTGGGCCTCGGCCTTGAATCGCTTGACCAATGTGGGATTCTTGGCTTTGTCCCTGGGGAGGATTTTGATCGCCACGATCCGCCCGCGTTCGGTGTCTTCCGCCTGGAACACGGCCCCCATGCCGCCTGAGCCGACTTTTTTCAGCAGCCGATATTTCCCCAGCGAAACCCGGCCCGCATGTTCCGATTCCTTCGGGCCCTCGGCACGGGTCTCGTTTCCCGCGGGAGCCTCGGCGCGCGTTTCGTCCACACCATCGGGAGCGACGGAATAGGTGGAAGACGGGGTGTTCGAGGGAATGGGCATGAAAAACGACCCAGGCAATGCGATGAAAATAGGAGCGGCTTTTTCTCTAACGAGAAAACTGCCGATTCGGGTCATCGGCCCAAACTGATATGATTCTCTCTCCGCTGGCTTACGGACCGTCCAGGCGATACGCTCAATCATTATAGCGGGTTCAACGCCCGAGGTCCAAAAAATCCCTGGCAAAACGTCCAAACCGATCCCAGAAACATTTCAGGGCGGATTGCGTTTTATCCCCGCATTTCCAAAAAGTGCGCGAAAATCCGCAAATTCGAGCGGAGGACGATCTTATGCCCGAACCAATTGCATCGCCAGGACTTCGGTTGCGGCAGGCTCTCGAAAACCAGAAGCCGCTCCCCATCCCCGGCGTGTTCAACGCCCTGGTGGCCCGCCTGGCCGAGCGGCTCGGCTTTCTGGCGGCGTACCAATCGGGAGCCGCGCTCTCCGCGGGGCTGGCGGGGCTTCCCGATGTGGGGCTCTTGACCCAATCCGAGTTCGCCCAGCAGGGCCGGTATCTGGCCCAGGCGGTTTCGATTCCGATCCTCTCCGACGCCGACACCGGTTTCGGCGAGGCCCTCTCCGTGGAGCGCACCGTGCGGCTGTATGAATCGGCCGGTCTCGCCGGGTTGCATCTGGAGGACCAGCAATTCCCCAAACGCTGCGGGCACCTCAGCGGCAAGACCTTGGTCCCGGTGGAACAGATGGCGTCCAAGATCCGAGCGGCGGCGGCGGCAAGGCGGGATCCGAATTTCGTCCTCATCGCCCGCACCGATGCCCGGGCCGTCACCGGCATCCAAGACGCTCTCGACCGCGCCCAAGCCTACGTGGACGCCGGGGCCGATTGGATCTTCCCCGAAGCCCTGGAAACTCAAGACGAGTTCGCCGCGTTCGCCGAGGGAATCTCCGTTCCGCTCCTCGCCAACATGACCGAGTTCGGAAAAAGCCCGCTGCTCTCTGCCAAAGAACTCGGAAAGCTCGGTTTCGCCGCGGTCTTGTTTCCCGTGACCGCGTTCCGCGCCGCGATGAAGTCGGCCCAACAAACTCTCGCCGCGATCCAAGCCGACGGAACCCAGCGGTCGCTCCTCGAGAATCTCCAAACCCGCGCAGAGCTTTACGACCTGCTCGACTACGAAGACTTCGACCAGCGCGACCGCGGGTACTTTGGCGACCGTGGGGCGTCAGCCCCATGATCGTTTTGCACCGGGACACGCGTTGTTTGCCGTGAGTGATCCGCCAGCTGACGCTGGCCGCTCGCCTGGTTTGCATTGCCGGCCGCGGATGCGATAATCAAATCCTCTCCGTTTTTGATTCCTCCTACGCGGGACGATGTCATGCAAGCTCGAAAACTTTGGCTGATCGCTTTGGTGTGTCTGGGCGGGCTCGGCGTGCTGCCGGCTCAAGAGTCGCTCGAACCTCAAAAAGAAGCGGCCGAAGGCGAAAAGAAAGAACCCGCTCTCCAGATCAAAAAGCTCGGCCAGGTCGCGGGCTTTGAGGATTGGGTTACAAGCGTCGCCTGGTCGCCCGACGGCAAAACCGTCGCCGCGGGAAGTTATGATGAAGTCAAACTCATCGACCCCAAAACCCGCAAAGCTTCCAAAAGCCTGAAAATCAAGGGCTTCGCGCACTCCGTGGCCTTTTCGCCCGACAGCAAGCACCTCGCCGTCGGCCGGTTCCGCGGGGCCGAGGTCTGGGACATCGGGACCGCCAAATCCAAGTTGACGTTGGAGGGACACACCGGCTATGTGCGCTGCGTGCGGTATTCGCCCGACGGCAAAACCATCGCCACCGCCGGCGAAGACGGCAGCGTGCGGTTCTGGAACGCCGAGACGGGCGAAGCCGGTCAAAAATGGGACACCGGCGAGTACCCCGCGATGGGTCTCGCCTTCTCCCCGGACGGTTCGCTGCTGGCGATCGCCCGCGGCGATGAAACCCGCGTGACGCAGCCCGGCCCCGTCGAGATTTGGGACATCGCCGCCGGCACCAAGAAATTCGACCTCACCGAGCACGAAAAAGTCGCCAACAGCGTCGCCTTCTCGCCCGACGGCCGGTATCTCGTGTCGTCCTCCACCGATGAAAAAGTCGATGCCTATGACGTTGCGACCGGCAAGGCCCTCGGTTATTTCAACGGGCACAATCGGCAAACGAACGACGCCCAATTCCTCGCCGGGAACGAGACCGTCATCAGCGCGGGCGGCGGCCGGGCCAAAGGCGGGAACCTCGTCATCGTCTGGAACCGCAGCGACGGCGAAGAACTCGCCAAGATCGAGCCCCAAAAGGGCCGCGTGAGCGCGCTGGCCCTCTCCCCCGACCAGAAAACCGCCGTCACCGGCAGCTACGACAACACCGTGGCGTTTCTGGATCTCTCCGAGGTCGTTGCCTCGGTCAACAAACCCGCCGCCCCGGCCGTCGCGTCCAAAGGCAAAAACCAGCCCGACCCCAGCCGCGAACTCAAGGCGGGCATCATCGGCTTGGACACGTCGCACGTCACGGCTTTCACCAACCTCCTCAACGGCGACAACAAACCGCCGGAACTCGCGAACATCCGCGTCGTCGCCGCTTATCCCAAAGGCAGCCCGGACATCGCCTCCAGCGTGACCCGCGTCCCCGGCTACACCAAAGCGGTGCAGGAAAAGGGCGTGGAGATCGTGGATTCCATCGAAGACCTGGTGAAGAAGGTCGATGTGGTCTTCCTGGAAACCAACGACGGCCGGCCGCACCTGGAGCAGGTGCTCCCCGTGCTCAAAGCCCATAAGCCGGTGTTCATCGACAAGCCGATCGCCGGCTCCCTGAGCGATGCCATCGCCATCTTCGAGGCGGCCCGCAAATTCAAGACGCCCGTGTTCTCCGCGTCTTCGCTCCGCTACATGGAAGGCGCCCAGGCCGCCCGGAATGGCGAACTCGTCGGCAAGGTCCAATCCGCCGAGACCTACAGCCCCTGCATCATCGAACCCACGCATCCCGATTTGTTCTGGTACGGCATCCACGGCGTCCAGGCTCTGTTCACGGTGATGGGCACCGGCTGCGAGTCCGTCAAACGCCCCGTGGACACCTTGGAAAAGACCGTCGTCGTCGGCACCTGGGCCGGCGATCGAACCGGCACCTTCACCGGCCACAAAAAACCCCAAGGTTACGGCGGCGAGGTCACGGGAGAAAAAGGCACCGAAAAGCTCGGCAAATACCAAGGCTACAAACCGCTGTTGGTGGACATCGTCAAATTCTTCCGCACCGGCAAAGCCCCCGTCAGCGAAGCCGAGACCCTGGAGATTTACGCCTTCATGCAAGCCGCCGACGAAAGCAAACGCCAAGGCGGCATCGAAATCAAGATCGAACCCTTGATGACCCAAGCCCGAAGCAACGCGAAAGCCACGCTGGACCGACTGCTAGCGGAACCGGCGGGGGAGTAGCATCGTTTCCACATTCGGTGTGGAATCGTTACGTAATCGAGGTTTTGCAAAACAAATAAACGAACCAAGGTCCTCTTCTCTGTGTCAAAAAAAGGAAACCAAAACTTCCAACACGTGGAGATTAGGGGAAATGAAAGAGGAGATTCTTCGCACCATATACGTCACCAGAACACTCGACGCGTATCGTGGTTTCTTTAGCGATGATTGGGGTGAACGAATCGAGCAACTTACGAGAACCAAACCCAGACTGTCGGAAATCGTTTTTGACATTTTGATGGAGTGGCGAGCAGCGGCATATACGGCCTCTCTACCGGTTTGCATCCTTGAGCACATGAAGGGATATCATGATGGCTTTGTTAATTCTGGAGACATTAACACGCAACTTCTCCATCTTGCGGAGACGATTCCTCGAAAGCTCGCCCAAGAAATACCGGAATTATGCAACGATCCAGCGTTGGTCCGGCGTTTGCGAGGGAAATTAGTAGATATAGGCGCAGAAGTTGAAAGGGCCCGCGACAAGGCTGTGTTTGAATTCCCTCTCGAAGAAACGTGGCAATCCTACCTTCAGGACAATGTCTACCAACTTAGCCTTTGGGGGTCTCAGCGAATTTGCTTCGTTTCGATTTACAACTCCTACGAAAACTTTCTTGTTCGCGCCGTCAGCATTGCCCGATTGATCAATAGCTGCCGAACTACCGACAAAGACTTCCAAAAAAATCTAGTCGAATCTTTTGGACAAAAGCTGCGCGACATGTGTTGGACGGCAAACGACATAAATATCGCTCGACTTGCGCGGCATGCGCTGTCTCATGCTGGTGGACGTGTCACCGATAGTCTCGCAAACCAAGATCATGGATTTGAAGTCCGCGATGGTCGCATTCAAGTGACTCCCGAAAAGACAAAAGAGTTGTTTTCGCTTCTCAAAGATTGCGTCTATTCGCTTGCCGAAACAGCCGCGACGATGTCACAGTTTCAATAGCGTCGGTACTGGTCTCATGTGACGCGATTGCGGATTTCACTCAGGTCGCCTTGCCGGGCTTCGATGTCTTGTTGAACGGCAGCAGCCTGTTTCTCGCGCTGGGCCATGTAGTTTTCGACTTCGCTTCGATGCCTTAAATAATAAGCGATGACGGCATACACATCGGCCAGACTCAGCGAAGAATAACGCTGCACGATGCTTTCCGGCGTGGCCCCGTCGTCAAAAGCCCGGATGACCAACTCAAGCAGGACGCGAGTTTGACCGACACGGATGGCTCCTGATTCGTCTTGGCGAAGGGGCACGGGCTCGTTGGCGAAATTCTCAATTTTTTCTACGGACATGATTCACGACCTTGAAGGAAGGAGAAGCGTTTTTTTACAACGCTTCGACTATTTCCATTATATCGCCCCGCGTGCCTCCAAGCATAATCACGATTTCTTCGGCACCCAGCCTTCGCGGAGGCGGTGAAGTTCTTCTAAGGCTTTGATGGGCGTCATCTCGTCCAGGTTCAAGTCGCGGAGCTCGTCCAGCAGCGGATGGTGCGCGCCGCCGAACAGCGACAGTTGCCGGTGCTTCGATTTCCTCGTGCGGCGGGCGGGGACTTTGGGGCGGCCGGCGTCGTCCAGGTGGTCGGCTTCCAATGTATCGAGAATCACCTGGGCCCGGTCGATCACGCCGCCGGGCACGCCCGCCAACCGGGCGACGTGGATGCCGTAACTCTTGTCGGCCGCACCTTCCACAATCTTATGCAGAAAGATGATGCCCTCGGCGGTTTCGCGGACGGCGACGTTCCAGTTGGACGCGTGCTTTAAGGTCTGCGTGAGTTCGGTCAGTTCGTGGTAATGCGTGGCGAACAGCGTCCGGCAGCCGATGACATCGTGCAGAAATTCCGTAATCGCCCAAGCGAGCGAAATCCCGTCGTAGGTGCTCGTGCCGCGGCCGATTTCATCGAGGATCACCAGGCTCCGCTTCGTCGCGGCATTGAGGATGCGGGCCGTCTCGGTCATCTCGACCATGAACGTGCTCTGCCCCTTGCCCAGTTCGTCGCTGGCTCCCACGCGGGCGAAGATGCGGTCGGCGATGCCGATTTTCGCCGACGCCGCCGGCACGAAGGACCCCATCTGGGCCATGATGGTTAACAAGGCCGCCTGGCGGATGTAGGTGCTTTTGCCGGCCATATTGGGGCCAGTGATGATCTGCACGCGGCCGCTGTCCGGATGCAGCCGCACGTCGTTGGGCACGAACTCGCCCGTGGGCTGGAGGCGATCCAAGACCGGATGCCGGCCTTCGCGAATGTCCAAGCAGCGGTTCCTCCGTCATCACCGGCCGGCAGTAGCCTTGCTTCACCGCGATCGTGGCGAGCGACGTCAGCACGTCGATCTGGGCCAGGACCTCGGCCGTCTGCCTGAGCCTTTGACTCTCCGCCGACACTGTTCGCGGAGGGTTTGAAACAGTTCCTGCTCCAAACTCGTCGCCGACTCCTCGGCCCGGAGGACTTTGTCTTCGTGCTCTTTGAGTTCCGGCGTGATGTAGCGTTCCTGATTTTTGAGCGTCTGCTTGCGCATGATATTCCTCCGGCACCTTGGCGGCATGGGTGGCGGTGACTTCGAGGTAATAGCCGAAGACCTTGTTGAACCCGATCTTCAAATTCGGAATGCCGGTCCGCTCGATCTCCTGGGCCTGATAGTGGGCGATCCATTGCTTGCCCCCGCGGGCGAGGTCGCGAAGCTCATCAAGCGGGGCGTGAAAACCTTCGCGGATCATGCCGCCGTCCGTCGTCAAGAGCGGCGGTTCGTCCACGAGGGTGGATTCAATCGCCGACCGCGCTTCGGGGCAGAGATCGAGTTGGGCTTCCAGATCGCAGAGCGACTCCGACCGCCGGCCCGCAAGCTTGGCTTTGAGTCGCGGGCAGCTGCGCAAGCGTCTGCGCCAAGAAACCCAAATCGCGGGGACTGGCCCGGCCCGTGGCAATCCGCGCGGTCAGCCGCTGCAAATCGTACATCGGC
The DNA here is from genome assembly GCA_963815195.1 of uncultured Planctomycetaceae bacterium. Taxonomy (GTDB): domain Bacteria; phylum Planctomycetota; class Planctomycetia; order Planctomycetales; family Planctomycetaceae; genus CAWAVN01. The sequence goes on along the minus strand of CAWFGE010000016.1, from coordinate 110,091 downwards.
TCCAACTGCTCGCGAAGCTCCCTGAGCAAAAGCGCATCCGCGGCGATTCCTCCACCGCATCCAATCGGGCGTTGATTTGATCCCGATCCGTGAGCGGATTCGACAGCCAATCCGACAACAGCCGCGCCCCCATCGGCGACACGGTCTGATCCAGCACCGCCAGCAAACTGCCCTCCCGCCGGCCTTCGCGCATCGTCCGCGTCAGTTCCAGACTCCGCCGGGTCGCTTCATCGATGATCAGATTCCGCCCGCGGTGGTACGGCTCCAAGCGGGTGATGTGACCCAGCGCGGATTTTTGCGTTTCCTGCACGTATTCCAACAGCGCCCCCGCCGCCTGGATGCCCGGCGAATCCGCATCGACGTCAAAACCTTCGAGCGTCTTCGTGCCGAAGTGTTTCAACAACCGCCTGAGAGATTCCTCGCGGGAAAAACACCACGGCGGCCGCTCAGTGAGCATCACGCCTTGAAGCTGCCCAAGCTCTCGGCATTCGGCGTTATTGGCGGCTCCTTCGGGGAAGAGACATTCCGCCGGATGCAACCGGGCCAGTTCGTCGAAAAGCTGCCCGTCTTCGACCGACGTCGTCACGAACTGCCCGGCCGAAAGCTCCAGCCACGCGAGGCCAATGCCCGTCTTCGCGGGAAACACGCTCGCCAGGAAATTGCTCTCGCGGGGATCGAGCAGGGCCTCGTCGGTCAGCGTGCCCGGCGTGACGATCTGCGTGACTTCCCGCTTGACCAGACCCTTCGCCTGTTTCGGGTCTTCGACCTGCTCGCAAATCGCGGCCCGGCAGCCGGCCCGGATCAGCTTCTGCAAATAATTGTCCAGGGCATGATAGGGAAACCCCGCCATCGGCACCGGGTTGTCCGAGTTCTTGTCCCGGCTGGTGAGAGTCAGCCCCAAAATCTTCGCCGCGATCTGGGCATCTTCGTAAAACAGCTCGTAAAAATCCCCCATGCGAAACAACAGCAGCGACCCCGGATTCTGGCGTTTGACCTCCAGGTAGCGTTCCATCATCGGCGTCAGTTTTGAGGGCATCGGCTTGTGAAGGAGAGGTTGGAAGTTTGAGGTTGGAAAGAGACTTCCGTCGATTGTCTCGGATCGTTCCGCGATCCTCAATGCTGGCGTGAAGAATGCTTTTGGAGGGGCCAAAAAAACCGAGCGGACGGAGCGATTCTGCTTGACAGGTGATTTTCCTTACTGTTCAATAGTGATGATGATGGGTCTCCTTCCGAATCCGCATCGATCGACGGTGGGCAGTCCGTTGGAAGGAATCCACGAGCTTTTGCCACTGGAACAAGCGCATGAGAATTTGGAGATAAGATGGGCCGACCGGTCTGCCTATTTCCGGGTTACAGATGGCAAACCTGCAGAAACAGATTAGTTAAAAACAGGTTGTGGCTGAACTACCCTGGGTGGCCCCAGTTGCTTGCAACCGGGGCGGCGCAGCCGTGGGAGGTTCCTAAAGTCTTGTTCCGATACGATCAACATCTTGTGACTGCGTCACCCAGGTTGCAAGCCACCTGGGCCGCCCCGCGTTCGCAGCCCGGCGGACGGACTGTCTCGCGATCCCGATGAGCGCTAGGCAGAAACTTCCTATCACGCAGAAAAGAGGGTGACAATCGAACAAGTGGCAGATACAATTCAACTTACAATGATTTGCTACCTGCGCGTTAGGCGGACAACATTGCCGTCTATAGTGTTTATGTGAGATCTTCTTATTTCCAAGCTAAACCGACCTCGTGTCGGTTTAGTGTGGAGTCGAGTGATCGGCTCCGCGGGTGTGGCGTTCCGCCATACCGAACCCGAGAGAGCCGGGCGGTCTAGCCTTCCTTTGGAGCGATCGGCTTTTTTGGTCTTGCATTCGACGTCGTGGAGACGACGGTAAAGGATCCTTGAGTTGAGTGATCATGAGCAAAGACGCCGATCACTCAACTCCACATTCGGCCGTAAAGGGCGTGTGGGGACGTGAAACCGATGGTAGGCGAGCCGTGGACGTGGGACGAACAAACACACCCCGGTGTCGCGGCCGCCCTTGCAACCCCTGCCCGCGATCTTGATTGGTGCGACCGGTTGGAAACCGCCCCGCAGGACGCGACCGTCGGCAAGGTGTTGTGTGCATGCGCCGCCCTCGCAATCGCGCGAGCCGTAATCGCGGCCGGTGGCGACACGCCCCAAGCCACCGACGCCTTGGGGTTGTTGGACCGCTGGATCGATGACCCGACCGACGACCGATTCGAGGAGATTCTGCTCGCTCATCTTCGGCGAGGGCGAGCCGCCAGACCTCGGACCGCACGGCGTTGGTTGGTGGGCCCTCCGCACGGCCACAAGTTGCGTGGGTAACTACGAGGGCGGTTGGGCACTGGCGTCAACGTGCGGGGCGGCAGAGCGGGCGGGGTTCAGCCCTGAAGACCTCCGCAAGATCGCCGAGGGCGAGGTGCTCGCCCGGCGCAAGCAGGCCGAACCAGACGCCGCAGCAGACGGCGGGGCATGATTCGATTTTACATTTAGCTCATCAGCCCGGCGGGGTGGCACTGTTAGTTTAATTCGTTGTACTCTCAACAAGAAGTCTTTCGGGTGCCACTGGCAACTTGTTGCCAGTGCTTTCACGGAGTAGGCTGACATAACTTTCCATCAGAGGGGAATGTGATCTGAGGAAATCACTGGCCGCAAGCTGCCAGTGGCACCCGGCGCATCAGAAACCCTCCTTGGAGTTTTATGAAAACAAACCACGGAGGGCTTTCCATAGTATGGCCGAGGAGGGCCATGTGTCCTGGTTCAGCGGTAAGTGGAATTTGGGCGTGTTGGTGTTAGTCAGTGGAAGGTGACCTCCTGTCGCGGATTTCGCGGCATCCTGCCGCGAAGGTTTTTCGCTTTGGTGCCAATCCCGGAGGGTTTTCGAAACGGGCGGGATCAAGGGAAGGGGCTTGATCCCGCCTCCGGTCTTGGCCCCTGGGGCGGCGCTCCGGGTGCTCCTCAGCAGAGCCGTATCCTCCGCCCAGGTCGCATTCGATTGTGCCATGCGGCTTGTCATCAAGCAACCTCCTGTCGCGCGAATTGCCGGGCGGCCTGACGGCGCGTTCGGGCGGTTTCCAACTTGCGGTCGCGTTCGGTGAAGATCTCCTGTTCGATGCCCGCCAGTTTATCGGCGGGCGTCACATAGCCGATGGCCGAATGCAGCCGCACATTATTGTAATGATCCACATAGCTTTGAATCTTTCGCCGGGCTTCCTCGACGTTGGCCGGACAACTCGGCCGGATACATTCGGACTTCAAACTTCCGTGCCAACGTTCGATCTTGCCGTTCGATTGGGGATAGTACGGACTGGTCCGCACGTGTGTGGCGCCCACGAGGCGGATGAACTCTTTGAAGTCCCGCGCGATGAACTGCGGCCCGTTGTCCGAGATGATCCGCGGCGATTCGCCGGGGTAGGTCTCGATCGCTTTTTGCAGAATAACTTCCACGTCCTGTTCGGTCATCGACTCCTTGAGGTCCCAGTGCAAAATGGCCCGGCTGCAGCCATCCAAGACGCTGGTCAGGTAGTAAAACGTGCCTTCCACGTTGATGTAAGACACGTCGATGTGCCAGTGTTCGTGGGGTTTTAAGGGCTGCACGAAGCCTGTGCCTTTCTTGGACGGCGAGAACTTCCTGCGGTCCAATCGCCGGTTCGCTTTGAGCACGCGATACACCGTCGCCGGGCTTGTGGCGACGATGTCATCATCGAGCATCATGAACGTCAGCCGGCGATAGCCTTCCAAGGGATGCTGGTCAAAATAGTCGACGATCGCCGCCTTCTCCCAATCCTCCAGCCAATGATCCCGGGGAATCTTCCCGTTGTGCTCGTTGGCTTTTCCGTAGCGGTCTTTCCACGAGTGGTACTTGCTCGTGCCCAGTTCCAACCAACCCAAAAGGGTTTTGGCGGGAATCTCGGCGCGGTCCGTCCAATACGTGATGTAATCCACGATTTCGTCGCGCGTGTCGTGGGGAACCCAGCCTCCTTTTAGAGTTCCCCAAGCTCTTTTTTTGCGCGAACGTTCGCCTCCATTAACTCGGCGATCACTTCGTTCTTGTCGGCGATCTTACCTTCGAGCTGTTCGATGCGGCGGTCCTTGACCTTGTCCGTCCGCGCGCGTCCATTCTGCTGAGACTTCTCGAATGCCCGCTCCGCCTGCGCCAGAACCAGGTTCACCCACGCATGAATCTGGCTCGGCTGCACCCCAAGCTCCTCAGCGAGTTTGGAGACGGGTTCCTTCCCCGACAGATGCCGCCTGACAACCTCGGCTTTCTGCTCGGGCGTAAAATGACGTCGTTTGCTGTTGCTCATGGGTCGGTCCTCTCATAAGAATAGACTAACCCAACCAGCCAGAAATTCCAGTTCGAACTGAGCCGTTACATCCGAAGATGCTGTTCAGTTATCAGTTCATTTGCGGCAGTTTGCAGATTCTCTTATCACAACGAAACGGTGATTGCCGAGGCCAACATGGGTTTTCTCAAATGGCTCACAACACGATTTCAGATGGCACCGTTCAACAGGATAGCGGTTGTCGATGTCGGCGAAGAAGCAACCACGGCAGGGTGGCACTGTCAGCGCGGGTTGTTGCTAAGAGTCTTTCGGGTGCCACTGGCAACTTATTGCCAGTGCTTTCCAGCAGCATGGAATCGGGGGACGTTTCAAAACTTGATTGGTTCATCCGATTCACACTGGCAGGCAAGCTGCCAGTGGCACCCGGCGCCGATGTAGGTCAGATTTGTGCCGAGGTTTCCACCAACCCGTGTTATCGAAGTTTCTCTAACATCTTCTCGGCAAACTCATCGGTGGACGATGCTCCGTGTCCAAGGTCATAAATAAAGTTGTCAACGACTTCAATCGAGATGATATTGGCCGCAAACAATGAGTGCAGTCCATTCAGCACACACATCTTTCGAAAAGAGGCCGCGGATTCTACGAGCTTCCCTTCCTGTTCAAGAAATGAATACGCCTCATCGCATTCTATCGCCTTTGTTGATATTTGATTCGCAAGGGACTGAGACGGATATTGGCCAGCTTTGTATGCCTGAATTGCCTTTTGTATGTCTATATCATTCGAATAATCCTCCGCTATGACATCGAGCGCAGCCGTTACAACATCTGTCAGTTCTCCTACAGAATACCGCGCTATAACATCCTCTAGTTCTGCTCAGGGCGACTGAGGTTTTCCGTTCAAAACGCCGGGACCAGGGGGAGGTGGGCGTCATTTGGCGGTGCGGGGGCGGGGGCGGGAACTTCGGGCGGTTTGCTCACCGGGATTGGGGTGGCGTGCTCGGCTTTTGGCGCGGGGAGCGGATTCGGAGTCGTGGTGAGCGTCACGCGTTTTCCGTGGAGATCCACCGCGACGATGCGGTAGTCGCTGTTCGATAAGAGCGGCCAGCGGATGCCGGTTTCGCTTTCGCCCGTCAGTGTCTTGAGCGTTCGCGTCGAAAGCTCCTGAAGATGCAGGTGCATGGTTTCGGTTTCGGGATATTTGACGGTCAGCACGACCTGCACCGGGGGCGCGGCGGCTTGCAGAGGGGTGCCCCGCTCGGCGATGCGGGCGAAGCGGAGTTTGTGCTTATCGGTTTCGATGGAGACCACGGGTTCGCCGGCGGTTTTTCCGCCGACGGACAGCGAGAGCTTCGCCCGGTCCAGTTGCCAGCCGGGAAGGGCTTCGAGCCGAAAGTCATCCGGGCCGAAGTGCCGATCGAAATCCCCCGCGAGCGAGCGGAAGATTTGCGCGAGCGTGGCCTGCGGAATGTTTCCCGTGCCCAACAGGCCCACGCACTCCAATAAGAGCGGAGCCGGGATCGTCCGCGCGATGTCCGGTTTGCTGAGGCGTTCTCTGAGCTTCCGCGTGTCCGCGGATACGTGATACACGGCCAAGAGCGCCACCAGGCTTTGCTGGGTTTCCAGATCCACGTCGAGGTTGCGGAGGATGGCATCCTCGGCGTCCGCGTGCCGGCCGTGCTTCAACAGCAGCACGCCGCACATCAAGTTGACTTCCCAGACGTCGGTGGAATAGCGCAGCGCTTTCCCGGCGGTCTCGACCGCGGTGTCCCGGCCGAGATGGTCTTCAAGCAGCGCCTGGTTCGCGAACGCCGCCGCGAGCATTTCATCCTTGCGGAAATACTGATCGCCCAACGATTCCAGATGATGATAGGTTTCCAAAGCCTCGGGGAATTGCCCCAAGGCCTGCTGCGTGCGGGCGACGTAATACCAGTAAGGCGGATAGCACTCCATGAAGCGTTCCATCCGCTTGAGCACGCGCAGCCGCACGTCGGGGCGGGGCTCGGCCATCGCGGCCGCGAGCTGGTCGAGGTCGTTGTTGCGGATCAGCCATTCATCGGGGATTCCGCGTTTGCGGGCGAGCTTCCAGAACGTGTCCAGAAACAGCGACGACTTGTCCACAAACGCGACGATGCGGTCCTTGTCCACCCGCCACAGGGCCAGCTCGCGGTTGAAGACCAGCGTGCGGTAATCCCACCAACTCGCGGCCCCGGTTTTGAGCGCGCCGACGTATTGCGTCGTCGCGACCTGCCCGCCAATGGCGAGCGCGCTGATCGCCAGGTCGTGCACGACCGCCCGGCGGTGCTGCGTGCGGATGACTTCCTGCTCGGTGTCGGCAATTTGCACGTCGGCGATTTCTGACAAAACGGCCGTGTACAGCCGAATGATCTCCGCATCCGCGATCGGGTTGAGATTCAGATTGTTGAGAATCTTTTCCTGCTCTTCGAGCAGGACCCGCTTGGACGGAGTTTTTTGAATCCGGTGAAAAGACGCCCGGCAGTAATTGAGCACGATCGCCGTCGGCTGTGCGAGCGGATCGGGAGCCGAGGGAGCGGCGACTTCGTGGGAATGCTCGTGTTTCGGATGCGAAGCTTCGGCGGCCGGAGTTTCCGCGGCGGATGGCGCCTGAGGGACGATGCCCCCAAAAATCCCGAGCAAAACCAGGGATCGGCAGATGGAAACGGATACCCCCCAAGGAGCGAGTTCGCGATTCATGGAACAAGCCTTCGCAACAGATTCCTGTCATTCGACTCCCGATCCTTCGAGAACGAATGCCTGGAAAGCGCATCGTCAATTGATGCGCCGATCAGCTCAATCCATGAGATTGTACGAACGCCAAACCGTCCGTGGGGGCGTGCCGACGTCCGATTCCGCCGGTTTTTCCCAATTCCCCGCCAGGTTCCACATCTGGGGAAACTGGGGAAGCCTTAACGAACCCGCCGGCCGGCGGGTTCTTTTGGGAAGCAATTCTCTTGCCAGCGGGCGGAAACTCTTCAAAACTCAAGACCGGCGGCTACCGCCGGGCCGCTCACTTACGCGACGCGCTTTTGAATCGCCGCGTCCGGAGACGTGCGAAAATCGGCGGCGGGCAGGGTTCGGCCGAGGGCTTTCGCGAGGCCGCGAACGACCGTTTCTTGTTGGGCCCGCGTGAGTTCCGCATAAATGGGGAGCGCGAGGATCTCTTCACAGGTGCGTTCCGAGACCGGAAAATCTCCCGCCTTATAGCCCAACGACTCGAAACATTTCTGCAGATGCAGAGCCTGCGGATAGTAGATGGCCGCTCCGATGTGTTGCTCGCGGAGCGACGCGAGCACCTCGTCCCTGCGTCCGTTTTTGACGCGAATACAATATTGATTGTAAATATGTCGCCGGTGCGGCCATTCCCGCGGCGGTTCCAGGGCATCGAGCAAATCGGCTTCGGCGAACAGATTTTGGTAATACGCCGCGTTGTCCTGCCTGGCTTTTGTCCATTGATCGAGGAACCGCAGCTTCACATGCAGAATCGCGGCTTGGAGGGCATCCAGCCGGCTGTTAAGTCCGACCTCGATGTGCTGATAACGTCCCACGTCGCCGTGCACGCGGAGATGCTTGAGACGGTGGGCCAGTTCGGGATCATCGCAAGTCATCATCCCTCCGTCGCCGGCCCCGCCGAGGTTTTTGGTCGGGAAGAAACTGAAACAGCCGATCCGCCCCAAGACGCCGGCCCGCCGGCCTTGGTATTCCGAACCGATGGCCTGGCACGCGTCTTCAATGATTGCGATGCCCCGCTGGGTCGCCATCCGCCACAGCGGGTCCATTTCCACGCATTGGCCGAAGAGATGCACCGGCATGATCGCTTTGGTGCGGGGCGTGATTGCGGCTTCGACGAGTTCGGGATCCATGTTGAAGCTCACCGGATCGATGTCCACAAACACGGGCGTGGCTCCCACGCGGGCGATCGAGCTGGCGGTGGCGAAAAACGTGAATGGGGACGTGATGACTTCAGAGCCCGGGCCGATGTCGAGGGCCATCAAGGCGAGGATCAAAGCATCGGTGCCGGACGCGCAGCCGATGGCGTGCCGGGAATCGCAATAGCGAGCGACGGCGTCTTCAAAATCCGCGACCGTTTCCCCCAGCACGAAACTCTGCGACTGAAACACGTCCGCGACAGCCTGCATCACATCGTCTGCGATCGTTTGATGCTGCGCGACGAGATCGATCATTGGGACAGGTTGGCAGATCTGCGCGTCTGAATAGCCCTCAGCCATACAGCGACTCCATTCGCGGAAGAGACTGGGAAGTTGTGAGATCGAGAGAGGAAAGAGGCCGGTACATTAAGCCGCGCCCCCAATCCTGTCAAGACGGCTGTCCCCAGTTGCAATTTCACCAATTCCACAGACTCGTGCTTTTGTGCACCCTGATTCTGCCGTTGGCTTCGTTCCGCGGATTTGCTATTTTCCCTTGCTTTTCAGGGACATCGAAAGGGAACCTCTATGCAAATTGCGGGCAAAGTCGCGGTCGTTACGGGCGGCGGCCGGGGAATCGGGCGGGCTCTCTGCGAGCGATTCGCCGAGGAACACGCGGGCGGAATCATCGTGTCCGATCGGGATGTTTCCGCCGCCCGCGAAGTCGCCGACGCCGTCGGGGGCATCGCGGTTCGCTGTGATGTGGGCGTGGAAGCCGACGTGCAAACCCTCGTCCGCCACACGCTGGACGCCTTCGGCCGGATCGACCTGTTCGTTTCCAACGCGGGCATCACCACCAAAGGCGGTCTCGAAACGGCCGACGCCGATTGGCAGCGGCTGTGGGAAGTCAACGTGATGTCCCGCCTGTACGCGGCCCGCGCGGTCGTTCCTAACATGCTCGAGCAGGGCGGCGGGTTTCTGGTGCACGTGGCCTCCGCCGCGGGGCTGCTCACGGAGATCGGTTCCGCGGCCTATTCCGTCACCAAGCACGCCGACCTTGCGCTCGCGGAATGGCTGTCGGTGCAATACGGCCGGCGGGGAATCGCCGTTTCGTGCGTGTGCCCCTTGGGCGTGGAGACCGACATGCTCGATCCCGACGACCCCATCCACCAGTTCCTGCAGGTGCAGTCCATCTCTCCTGCGGACGCGGCCGAGGCCGTCGTTTGCGGCATCGCGGAAGAAACTTTCCTGATCCTCCCGCACCCGCAGGTCGCGGAGTTCTTTCAAATGAAAGCCGACAACTACGACCGCTGGATCCGCGGCATGCAACGGCTCAACCAGAAGCTGACCAGGAAACGCAACAAAGCCGCCTGAGCGCTATCGACACGTTGCCGCGGCTGGGGATGAGGATAGTGGATGGAGGTTAGTGGATAGCCGCCATTTCACTTGCCATCCTCTCACCTCAAACCTCACTTGAATGGTGAAGATGGGCACGGTCCAGTCAAGACGTCCCCGAAGGATTCGCCATGACAAACGCTACGTTTTGAGCGAATCGAAATCCGCCGCGGATTGTTCGAGCATGCGCATCAGCGCGAAAAACTCGCCGCCGTGGGCCAAAAGCCGCCCGCCCTGGTCGTAGCGTTTTTGCATGTCCTCGGGCGTGGCGACGGGGCAACCCCACGCCTTGCCGTGCTTCCGGGCCGCCTGAGCGACGCGTTCAAAACACTCCTCCAGCGTCGGCGCCGCCCTCGGAATGTTTGAGCCGGAGTCCCAGATCGCCCGGCCCGACAAACATTCCATCCACGCCCGGAACCGACGCGATGGCGTCCACGTTTTCGATCGCCTCTGGCGTTTCGATCTGCACAACGAGAAACGTTTCGGCATTCGCCTGGGCGGGAAAATCGGGGCCGCCTTGGAGATAATAGTCGCTGTCCAAGCCGGCCCCGTCCAGCCCGCGGTCGCCCAGGGGCGGGAACTTCACGGCGTCCGCGAGCATCTGGGCTTTCTCCCGCGTGGAGACGTGCGGGATCATCAAGCCCGTCGCCCCATCCTCCAGGTAGCGGTACAGGCGTGTCTTTTCGAGCGTGGGCGGCCGGAGCATGCAGTCGATGTCGTACAAATGAAAATACGCCAAGAGCGCCTGCACTTCCCGATCGTGCATGGGGCGGTGCTCGAGGTCGAGCCAGATGCAATCAAAACCAAAGTGGGCCGCGTGCGAAATGTAGGACGGAATGAAACTCCCGAGTGCGCAGAGGCGAACCACTTCGTTGTTTCGGAACCTCGCGCGCGTTTTGCTTGACCGCATGGATTTTCGCTCCCCAAAAGGTATGTCCGGTCCGGTTTGGATGAATCGGCAGGAATCATACCGCAAACCACGCGAATTCGCCCGCGCGGGATCGAAAAAATGTATGTGTCACGCAAAGTCGGTAGGAACTTGGGCGTGGATTTTGCGTTTAGCATGTCCTTGATTTGCCACGCCCTTCGCTGCGCTCAGGGTCGTGCCACCCCATCCGCGCGGGATCAAAAAATCCAAAAATCGCGGGCATGGAAATCCCGAAAGTAAACCGGTAACCTCAAAGGAACGTTCGATTCCAAGACAGATAGTGATTCCATCCCACGAAAGCGCGAACGATGATGCGATGCCTTCTTTTGAGTGTGTTAAGTGCTCTGGCCTTCTTCCCGAATGCGAATCTCAAAGTCCGCGCGGGCGAACGGCCCAACTTTGTCTGGATCGTCTCGGAAGACAACTCGAAACACTACTTAAAACTGTTTGACGAGCACGGGGCCGAGACGCCCAACATCCGGCGGATGGCGGAGCACGGGATCCTTTATGAGCGGGCGTTTTCCAACGCGCCGGTTTGTTCCGTCGCCCGCACCACGCTCGCCACGAGCGTGTATGCTCCCCGGCTCGGCACCCAGTTCCACCGCAAAATCCAGCCCGTCACACTGCCCGAAGGCTGGCATCTGTTTCCGAGGTCTCTGAGGCAGGCCGGCTATTACACCACGAACAATTCCAAGGAAGACTATAACACCGTCAAGCAAAAGGATGCCTGGGACGAATCCTCGAAGCGGGCCAGTTGGAGAAACCGCCCCGCGCCGGAAACGCCCTTCTTTCACATGGCGTCCTATCCCGTCTCGCACGAAAGCTCGCTGCATTTCTCGAAGAAGGAAATGGCGGCGACCAAAACGAAGACCGACCCGAACACGGTCCAACTCGCCCCCAATCATCCCGACACACCGCTGTTTCGCTACACCCACGCCCGCTATCACGACCGCATCGGCATGGTGGACGACATCGTCGGCAACGCGATCGCCGACTTGGAAAAAGACGGCCTCTTGGAAGACACCTTCATCTTCTACTTCGGCGACCACGGCGGCGTCTTGCCCGGCAGCAAGGGCTATCTCTATGAAAGCGGCCTCCACGTGCCGCTGGTCGTCCGCGTTCCCGACAAGTGGAAACATCTCGTCCAGATGCCCCTCGGCACCCGCGTCAAAGGCTTTGTGAGCTTCGTGGACTTCGGCCCGACGCTCCTGCATCTCGCGGGCATCAACGTCCCCGAATATATGGACGGCACGCCCATCTTGGGTGCCGATATCAAACTCGAGGATCTCAATCGGCGGGATGAAACCTTTGGATACGCGGACCGCTTCGACGAGAAGTACGATCTCTGCCGATCGTTGCGAAAGGGCCGCTACAAATATATTCGCAACTATCAAGCTTATTATCCCGATGCGCTTCAAAACAATTACCGCTACCGCATGCTCGCCTATGAAGAATGGCGGACGCTGTTTCGCGAAGGGAAACTCAACCCCGTCCAGCAGCAATTCTTTCAGCGGAAAGCGGCCGAGTGCTTGTACGACTTGGAGCAAGATCCCTACGAAACCAAAAACCTCGCCGACGATCCCGGCTATTCGAAAATCCTCAAGGACCTTCGCGGAAAGCTGGCGGAGCGCGTGAAATCGCTGCCGGATTTGAGTTTTTATCCCGAAACCGTGCTGGTGGAAGATGCCGTTGCAAATCCGATCGCCTTTGGTAAGAAACACAAGGACGAAATTGCCACACTGGTCGACATTGCGGATTTGAGCTTAGAGGACTGGTCCGCCGCCGCGCCGAAACTGCAAAAAGCGATTCAATCGGCGAATTCCTGGGAGCGGTATTGGGCGGCGATTGCCTGCGGCTGTTTCGGCGAACAAGCTTCGCCACTCGCGGGCGAAGCCAAGAAGCTCTTAAACGACAAGGAGCTGCTCGTCCGCGTGCGGGCGGCGGAGTTTCTCGGCTCGATTCAGGCTGTCGATCCCAGGCCGGCGCTCGATGAGGTTCTCCGCGAATCCAAGTCCCCGGTGACCACGCTGATCACATTAAATGCCGTGGTCTATTTGCAAGACGCGCACGGTTACAAGTTCGAGATCGACCCGCAGAAAATCCGGGCAAAAGACAGCCTGGTCGAGCGCCGTCTGGATTATCTCTTGGGCCGGCTCTAACAGCGGCGGTGCAAGATGCAATCCGGCGACAGGCGGCTTAAGTGCGCTTCAGTTTGAGGACGTACTCCTCCCAGCGCTTCTGGAACGCGGCCATGTCGCGTTCGCCGAGAATCGTTTTTAAGGTATCGTAGCCGGTGGGATCTTTGTCGGCGTTTTTGACGAAGGCGTGATAGTATTTCACCAACAGCCCGCGGTCTTGCAGGTAGTAGCACAGATACCGGGCCTGGGCATAATTGGTGCCGCGGCCGTCATCGTAAAACTCGCGCGTGGTCGTGCTGTCGCTGCGGACCCGCGTTGGCACGCCCCCCGCCAAATGCAAGGCATCCTGAAGCCCTGTGGACAAGGCCTCAAACGACTCGGAATGACAGAGGTGAACGTGCTCCCAATTGGAATACGTGAAGACCGAATGAAACAGCAGATGATCGTACGCTCGGCCGCCAATCGTAACGCCCAGGCCATTCAAGTTGACGAAGTCGAAGGCGATCACATCGCCGGGTTGATGCACCTGGGGAAACTTGACCTCGTGTTGAACTCCGTGCTGGAGCTTCCATTTCTGCACCCGCCGCTCCAGCGTCCGCCTGAGGGAATCGCTGATCGGCCCTTCTCCCGTTTCGGGGGCGTTGTATTTCTGCTTGAGCCAATCCAACAGGGCCACCGGCCTGAGCCGGGGATCGTTCTCCAAGAACTCCTCGATTTCCGGCCAGAACGGTTCGAGCGGATCGGTCCGCGTGCGGTACGTTCTGGGCGACTTGGGCTGTTGACTGGGGAGTGTCCCCTGATCCCGATACTTGCGAATGGTTCGTTCTCCCATGTGCAGTGTCTTGGCAATCCGAGCCACGGATTGCCCTTGATGAAGCAGAGCAAACATCTGTCCCGCCTTGGCGTCGCTGAGCATCGCAAACCTCCTTGATGCAAGAGTTTGCGATAGCATGCCAAATCGGGGCCGGCCGCGGGAGCTTACCCGGTCGTTTTAATTGACGCTCCGGGGAAAGTGGTCCCTCGTCCAACATCCCGCCCCGTCCGACCCCGGTCGTTTTAATTGACGCTCAAGCGCCAGCAGTCCCCAGGCTCGGTCGCTCTAATCGACGCTCAGGCACCCGAACTAATTGACGCCTTACAGGGGGGAATGCCGCCCGGACCCTTCGGCAGCCCGCCCGGATTTGGACCGGGAGGACCGCCGCCAGGCAACGACCCGGCGGCACGGTACGAGGCGCAATTGACTCAAGGTTCGCGGCAATTCTCCTTAACAACCGAAAAGCCGCAGATCGCGAAGGAACGGGACGAACAAATCATCAAGGCGCGCCTGGTCGATGTTCGGATCACCCATCGCAAGCCCAGGACCGAGACGCACCACGAGATCTCGTTCGAGGTCGAACAGGAATTGTTGACCGATTTGTACAAGCTGGCCACCAGCAGCGAACTCCGGAAGGCCATCCAGTGGGACACCAAACGCGTGTCGAGTGCGACGACTGCCGCGAAAAAGATTGCCGAGCCGAAACGATCCAAGCTTGACCAGCAGTGGAAGCAGCTTCTGGCGTCGCGAGCCTGGGTACTCGAGAAAGAGCACGCCACCGGCTCGCGGTGGACGGCGACAGGCAAGATTCAGTCCCGCCTGGTCGACTCGAAGTGGGTTCACGAAGTCACCCAACTTCGCCCGAAGTCGTCGATCAGCCGGCAGATCGTCTCGCCGGAGTACGCGCCGCCGGGCTTGCTCGTCGTCGATCCCGGAAACTACCAGGCGTCGGCCAATGAGTGGAGCCGCCCCTACACCGAGTTCTTTGCCGCCGTCGAAAAAATGACCGCCGAATCCGATGCTCTCGCCGGACGTCAGAAAGCACGACTGGTGGAGCTGATGGCGCCGGGCAAGACGTACGTGACGACAATTCGCGGAGCTGCGCTCTCGGCAACGGTCAAGCTGCAAGTCGAGGAAGTACGCGAGAACGGCATCTGGAATGGCCACCTTGTCGTCACACGAACTGACAACCAAGGCGTCAACGACGTTTCAATCTTCGGATTCCTCTCGCGGCTGAATGAGCACGATCTTCCAGAACTAAAAAGCAAAGTTCCGGCCGAATTGCTGGGGCATGTGATGCGGGCCGAGCCCGACGATGCGGGCGAGAGGCAACGGCACACCTTTCACCTCGCCGCCCGCCCGGAGGACGAAGCTCCCACTCTGATATGGTTGCAAGGGGTCTGGCCAATGACTCGGGCAACCGAGTGATAAACTGACGGGTGCCACTTAACGCCGTTTTCCCTTGATTGCTCGGTATGGACCCCGTAGACAACCCGGTGCGAACCTTTGGGAACGTGGTCAACAGGAGTGTGAATTCTTCCACAATGGCGGATGCCAAATCGCATGACGGCCCTTCCCAAAATCACGATCCCACCGGACGTCCTGGAGGCGTTCTGCCAAAGGTGGAAGGTGCGCGAGTTGTCACTCTTTGGCTCGGTACTGCGAGACGACTTCGGTCCCGATAGCGATGTGGACGTGCTGGTCTCGTTCACTATCGCGACGGCGTTCGGTGAAGCATGCAAAACAAAGAACTCGAAGACATCTGGTTATCAAATCTCGACCAGTTTGAATAAGGCAATGGGAATCCAATGAAACAGCAAATACTAGGCAAGCTGGTGGGCAACACGGGTGTCCCATCCGCTGCGAATTGCCCAGATTAGTGAGACCCGTTGCGAGTCCTGGTGGCCGCCTCCACTCAGATCAGTTTTTCACCGAATCGCGTTCCACAGCCGCCTCAGTTTCTTCCAATCCGCCACGGCCACAATTGGCCGCAGTTCGCGTTCCGTGATCGGATCTTTGCCACGCTTCACTTGTTCCAAAAACAGGATCGCCTCCTGGATGTCGGGCGCCAAATTCAACAGATTCGAGACGTGCGTCATCCTCGCCCGCGAGACGTGCCCGAGGCGCGCCAGTTCTGCGTAGTCGGCGATGACACCGTCCCGAATCAATCCTTCAAGCCGAATTGTCAGGGCTATCAACTTCACCACGCGCGGCACACGGTGGCCCACGTCGCGATTTTGGTTTGGAATCCCCGAGGTGTAACGCGACGATGGAAACACGCTGGTCACGAACATCGCTCATTAAATCCCAACTGCTGATGCAATCTTTTTCCTTCGCTCTGATATTCAAGCATGCCGACGGAGGGATCTGAATATGCACACAAAACAGGTAGGTTCCATTCACCACCTGCCATATGTGCCGGGGAGACAAGACGATGGATCTTTCGTCTGTCACATCGGAGCGTCGCTGTTGAGCAATGAGGTAACGCCGCGAGCTCGGCCATTCGAAAGCGTTTTCGAAGCGGAATAGTCATTCGCCCGTTAGAAACGGAATCGAAAACGTCGGCGTCGACATTCAAGTGCACTCTTTGGGGATTCCCTCCGGGCCACTCAACGACACGGAGTGCAATCCCCTGTTTTTGCGCCGCTTTGATGAGGAGCGTACCGATGGAGAACCGATGGCAAGCGATCCGTCCGTCGCATTTAGGGTATCCGCAACTGCAGTAAAAGATGATTCGGTGATCCTTCTCATGCCGTTCGACAGCAAGATCGAGTAGTGTTTTGGCCGCGTCTGGATCCGCAATTTGAATCTTTGGGCCAGTGCCGCTTTGAATGCGTTTATTGCTGAGGGATTTCATCCAGCGATACCGACGCTCGCCAACACGTTCTTGAAACGCTGTCCCGTTGAATCCCTTTGCCCTGACAGAACGGTTGATCCGTGTGTCAACAAACAACGGCGTTCGAAAGCCGCGCTCTTTTTCGACACAATCCACGGACCTGACGAGCTGATCCGTAGCGTTTCCCCAGCCGTAGTAACCAAAACTAAAAATTGTGATGCGAGCCATGCCGATCTCACTCATACGTTTTTTGGCCGGACGCCGAGCTTGTCAGGACCACGAACAGCTCAAATGATCTGAGGCTACCACATTGGCAACGCTATCTCAAAATCCTCCGCCATTTCTTTCCGCCGCGCACGTTCCGGCATTTTCCCCCGAGCAATCACCGGGTGCTCATCATAAGTCCGCCCATTGAGTTCCCGACCCGCACGCTTCTTGCGAACGCCGCCCCATTGTTTGAAAAAGAACGGCACATTTACCGATTTGCATTGGTGCCGAATGTTCTCCACCCATTCGGCTTTCATCGGCCGAGCACCCGCGCCGCTTTCGCCCCCGACGATCACCCAATCGATTCCTGTCAAATTGACTTCGCCCAAGTCCTCAAGCAGAGGCTCAACCGACAGAAACGCCCTTTTCGGATTGGCATGCCGCAGATGATCAATTCGGGGCAGGCCATGTTTTTGGTTCTCGACGCTCACGCCCCACCAAATGTGCTCCAGTTCGGCAGCAAAGGCCAATTTCGTCTGAAGCATATCCCGCAGGCGTTCGGACCGCTTGGTCAACACTTGATAAACGTGCCAATTTGCCTTGGCCATGACTTCGGCGACCAGCACGATGTATTCGTCGGGAACGTCGCGGTGAAACAAATCGCTCATCGAGTTCACGAACACCATTTGCGGCTTGGGCCAGAGGAACGGCTCGGTCAGTTTCTCCGGGACCAGACGCAGATCGAATCCCTGTTCGTAGGGGTGGCCCGGCACGCCGCGAAAGCGTTCGGCGAATGTTTCGGCGTAGCAGTGGGCGCAGCCGGTGCTGATTTTCGTGCAGCCACGGACCGGGTTCCAGGTCGTGTCGGTCCATTCGATTTTGGTGTTGGTGCTCAAGCAGGTTTCTCCCTCTGTGAATCGTGGTGCTTGAATCCGCCAAGAATTCGGTTGTAAAACGGGACTCAGAGTTGGATCGGAGTCAAGACGCTGGTTGCGTCGTCGAAAATCGCGGCCGAACCGTTCATCACCGTATCGACGATGACAAAGTATCGGCGAGTTGGGTCGAACTCCATCGAATGCTGACCATTCCATTCAATTGGCCCTTCCGGCGTAACGAGCAACCACCGATGAAAATGGCCGATAAAGATGACACGATGCGGGAATAGGGCAAAGCATTCGCCGAACGCAGCCAAACTGTCGGGATTCGGTCCCAAATAATAAGCGACCGGATCCGCCGGGTCTTGACTGGGAAACGTGTGAGAAAATAGCAAATCGCCCATTTCGTATCGTGGGGCAAGCCTACCGCAGAAATCCACGACGGATGGATGAAATTGAGAATTCGCCCACTTCTCCGGTTCAAGACACAGTCCCAAATCGTGATTGCCCCAGACGCCGACGGCGTGGCAGTCCTCGAGCAACGCAATCGTTTCGGAAGCGTTGCGACTGTCATAGATGACGTCGCCCAGCACGATGAATCGGTCGACATCGGAGTTTCGCAGTTTCTGAATGGCGGCGCGCAACAGATCTGCGTGTCCGTGAATGTCCGCAAGTAAACCCAGACGCATGGATTATTCCTTGCGCCTCAGCTTTTGAAGACGCTGTCCGCCAACTTCGGCGACATACAAATTCCCTTTGCTGTCGGCGGCGAGCATGTGAGGCAAATTGAACTCGCCAAGACCGTTTCCTTTTCGACCCCACGTGCCAATCGTCGTTCCGGCCGAATCAAGCTGCAAGATCTTGTTCGCGCGGCCGTCCGCCACAAACAGGGCTCCCTTTGCGCCAAGTTCCATCCCATACGGGGCAAAACCGGGCCAACTCTCCAGGAATGTGCCTTCGGAGTCGAAGATCTGAATGCGATCGTTCTCGCGGTCGCCAACCAGAACTCTGCCCTTGGGATCCACAACGATGGAGTGGGGCAAGTCAAACTCTCCCTTTCCCTTGCCCGGTCGGCCCCACTTCGCCAGAAATCTTCCGTTTGGGGCAAACTTCATGACGCGGCTGTTGCCGTATCCATCGGAGACGTAAACTTCCCCCTTGGGGCCGAACGCAATATCGGTTGGCTGATTGAATTGATCGTCGCCCGTGCCGGGTTTGCCAGATTGTCCCAAGGCAAGTAGCAGCTTTCCCTTTGGGCTGAACTTGACGACCATATGATGGCCAATGTCGGTGACCCAAACATTGTCCGCAGGGTCGATCCGCAAGCCGTGGGCCTTGCCGATCAAGTCGTCACCCCACGAGCGCAGGAATTTTCCGTTTTGATCAAAGCAAAGAATAGGTCGCTTTCCCCGATGCAATAGATACAGCCGGCCGTTGCTGTCGAAATCGACGGCGGAACATGGACCGAGGGCGACGTTTTCGGGAAGTTGCAAATAGTCGGTGACGGCGACGAAGTCGATGGCGTCCTCGGCCATCGATTCTTTTTCCGCAGGAATCAGGACGCCGATTGCGATCAAAAGAAAAATGTGCCGAAACATCGAATACTCTCAGTATGGATTCCGGTGAAGTGGTGACGCCGTCCCAGATCAGGGAGGGGTCATCTGGGTTGGCACACGATTTCAACATTCATGATCTGTCTCCTTTGGATAGACAGCGATTTTATCGCGGCCACGAAAGACAGACCAGAAGCAATTTCATTAGTTTCGCAAAGTTCCTCTCAATTCCTCATCAAGCGGGTTCTTTCCACCAAGCCGCGCCACATCCGCCGCTGCTTTTTCCAATCCGCAACAGCCACAATCGGCCGCAGATCCCGTTCGGTAATCGGATCTTTTCCCTCTTCCACCGGCTCCAGAAACAGAATCGCCTCCTCGATGTCCGGAGCCAAATTCAGAAGATTACCGATCTGCGTGATTCTGGCCCGCGAGACGTGCCCCAATCGCGCCAGTTCCGCGTAGTCGGCCACGACGCCGTCGCGGATCAAGCCTTCGAACCTTATTGCCAAGGCCATAAGCTTGGCCACACGCGGCACACGTGGGGCCACGGCCGCGGGTTCGGGCGGTTCCCCGGTTTGCATTTCCTTCGTGCTCCGTTGGCCGGATTGGAAATGGCCGAGGACTTCGGCGATTACCTCACGCTCACGGCTCGCAAGCCGGGCGTGCCCTTTGAGGTCGCATCGTCCACCACA
The DNA here is from genome assembly GCA_963815195.1 of uncultured Planctomycetaceae bacterium. Taxonomy (GTDB): domain Bacteria; phylum Planctomycetota; class Planctomycetia; order Planctomycetales; family Planctomycetaceae; genus CAWAVN01. The sequence continues at coordinate 90,470 of CAWFGE010000016.1, read as the reverse complement.
AACACCGAGGGCGGGAACGTCACCGTGGAAGAGACCACGGCGGGATTCGCGGGGCGGAACGAAGTCCAGAAGCTGCAGCTGGTCGGCACCTATTCGGGCGGCACGTTCACGATCTCCTGGGACGCCGGCAGCGGCACCGAAACGACTGCCGGCATCGCCTACAACGCCACGCCCGCCGACGTGCAAACTGCGCTTGAAAACCTGGCGACGCCGGTTCCCGGCGATTTCCTGGTCACCGGGCAGTCCGGCGGACCGTGGTATGTGACCTTCAAAGGCAACTATGCCGAAACCGACGTGAACCTCATGTCGCTGGACGGCACCAACCTGACCGGCAACGGCGACGTCGTCATCGACACGATCACCGAAGGCTCGGAGTATTCCAACACAATCCAGTACTACGTGCTGGACGCGAGCCAGGGGCAATACACGTTGTCCCTGTACGGCGAGAGTTCCACGAACATCGACTACGACGCGACCGCCGCCGAAGTGCAATCGGCCCTGGAAAGCATCAGTTCCATCGGCGCGGGGAATGTGGCCGTCTATGCGGGATATCAGTTGGCCAGCCTGGGCGGGCGGCGGGTGTATTTCATCGAGTTCATCGGCGATCTGGCCGGTCAGTCCGTCCAGGCCTTGGATTACGACATCGGCACGCTGGGCGGCGGAGGCGCGACGCCGTTCAACGAAGTGCCGCAAGTCATTGCCACGGGCGGGGTCAGCAACCAGCGCGTGGTGATTGTCGATTACCACGATGCGAACGGAGGCTATATCGGCTTCAGTTACAACGGTGGAACAGCGGACTACAGCTACAACTATGGGCTGACCGATTTGGACCTGTTGGCGAATGCCCTGGCCCAGAACCTGCAATTGTACGGCTCCTTCTATGGCCGAGCGGGATTGTTCGCGATCAAATTCTCCAGCACCACAGCGTCCATTCTGGATACATTTTCCGTGGACGATTCCCAACTGACGAACGGCTCGGGCAGTTCGCAGGTCATTCAATATGAAGGATTGAGTGGCGGGGCCAACGAAGTCCAGCAGCTGTGGATCTTCGCAACGGGAGGTACTTTCGATGTGACGTTCGACGGGCAGACCACGTCGGGCATCGCCTGGAACGCCAGTGCTGCGACGATCGAAACCGCTCTGGAAGGCTTGTCGAACATCCTGGATGTGTCCGTCACCGGCTCGGGCACGGCGGCCGATCCCTGGGTGATCACGTTCGAGGATCCCGGCGCGGAGAATGTGCCGGAATTAACGGGCGATGGCACGAACCTGACCGGGGGCGGCGGCACGGTGACCACCGTCACCACGGCAGCGGCCAGCGTGGATGAGCAACAGACCATTACGCTCGGCGTGGGCGTCACTGGCGGCAGCTTTAAGCTGTCCTTTGATGGCGAACCGACCGGGAGCATCGCGTACAACGCCAACGCCGCCACCGTGGAATCCGCCTTGGAGGCCTTGGTCGGGATCGATGGTGTGACCGTCACTGGCACTGGCCCCTGGGTCGTCACGTTTAACGGCGCGCTGGTCTCGGGACAGAACCTGGCCCTGTTGGTGGCGGATGGCAGCGATCTGATCGGCGCGGCAGGGACGGAGACGCTGACCTTGGAAGCAAGCACCTTCAGCGCCGGCCCCAACCATTTCAACGACCCGCTGAATTTCACGGGCGGCCGCGTGCCGGACACGGGCGACGTGCTTTACGTCGACGCGGGCACCATATCGATTCTGTACGGCATGCGGATGCGGTCCACATTCACCGTCAGCGGCGACACCTTGAATCTGGCCGGCGGCGATTTCGTGGAAGATCAGATCGTGCAGGTGCGGTCCACCGATACGCTGCCCGCCGGTCTCGCCGCCGACACCGACTATTATATTGTCACCCGCGACGCAGGCGCCGACACTCTGCAGTTGTCCCTAACCAGCGGTGGAACGGCGATCAGCATCAGCGACGCCGGGACCGGGGTGTGGTTCCTTCGGGCATGTTTCGATTCGACTCCAGAATCTCTTGATTTTGCAAATACTCTTTCCAGGTGATGTACCCGGGATGGTGATCCAAAATCAAGACCTTCCATTCCTCACGCGGCCGCTTTTTTCGCCCCTTCGTCCTCGCCCGGCCATCTTCCACCACAGTTGCGAGACGGTTCGTCCCCAAGCGAAAGCTCCCGCATAACACGGGTTTTTCAGGATTTGCAGAATGCGATGCCGGCCGGGAATGTGCCACTGAATTTCATAGCCCGAAGTGCCGCGGACGGCCTCGGGAAGCCACAGTTGCTCTTGAGCGTACCAGAGTGCCGTCTGCCGCGCGCTGCCCAGCTCGCGAAACTTGCGAAAGACGCCGCGCAAGGCTTCTTGGACTTGCCGATCAGCGATCATTTCCACCCGATGATCGTCCGTCTTGACGAAACCCACCACGGGCTCCCACAGGATGTGACCCCGTCGAACTTTCTGTTCAAACGCGGCCCGAGCCCGTTGTCGAAATAACCCCAGCTCGAATTCTGCCAAACTCCCCTTCAGTCCCAACAGCAACCGGTCGTTGAGTTCCCGGGGATCGTAGACGCCAGACGCCATCGTCATCGATGATCAACGTCTCGGTCAGCGCACACAGATCAATCAAATGGTGCCAGTCCCGATTGTTCCGCGCCAACCGAGAAGCCTCCAGGGCCAGCACGGCTCCCGCTTCGCCTTGGCAAACGGCTGTGAGTAACCTCGCGAATCCCGGGCGGTCCTGAAGTCCACTGCCCGAGCGGCCGAGATCATCATCAATCACCGTGACCTTTTGGAATTTGAGCTGCCTCGCATAATCCGCCAGAGCATATTGCCGTTGTTGTCCCTCGAGATGTTCTCGGACCTGATGATTACTGGATTGCCGGACATAAACAAACGCGGTTCGCTCTCGGTGCTCAGATCGAATCTTCTCGTTCATCGACGTGCTCCTGTTGAGAAGGGGATGGCAAGGATTGTTTCAACTGCTCTGCGAGGAGCCGTTGGCACTCATCACGCACGGTCTGCGGGAGCTTGTCCCACAGATCAACTCGTGCAAACGCAAACACCTGCTGTTTAGGGAGAGGAAGAGCTTTGCTTCGCGGCATCGGAATCTCCTGGAGAAAGTGAGTTTCCTCCATTCGTAAAGCCATCCTCGGCGCGAAACAACGGTTGACGATTCAGAAGCTGGCGAAGCTCAAGCAAAGGCGCGATCGCGATCCGCGGCTGGTCCGCATTGGGACACTGATCACAGGCGATCGGATCAAGCATCCAACAGGGAATGGCAAGTTGCACATCGTCCGGCAACCGCACGAGATGATGGGTCGCACCAAACGTGCGAACGAACTGGACCTCTTCGCCATAGAAAGCATGGAAACGATAGCAGATCGTTACCGAGGACGGTTTATGAGCATTGTGTTGATGGGTAGCGGTAGTTGCTTCATGCCCATGTCGTCGACGATCAACAGGTCGGGCTTGAGGTAACGCTGCAATGTTTTGTCATCGCCGTCGAACGCGGCCTCGTGCAGGAAGTCGCGGACCACATCGAAGATCGAACGGTAGAGCACCGAGAAGCCCGCCTTGATCGCACTGCGGCCCACGGCCTGGCAGCAGTGAGTTTTGACTCAGCCATTGTTGTGCCCCCTTGGGATAGTGATTTGCTCGGTTTCGTGATTTTTGAGTTTTAGCATGGCGTCTTTAACCTCCTCAGTTTTGGGAAACAGATAGCACCGATAAATTGGATCGACAGAAACCACGATCTGTCTTTGCTCAATTTTATGATACATCCAGGATATGTTGCGCCCGATTTCCTGAGCCATTTCCGCGGCGGTCCAGGCATGGGGCAGGTTCTTTGCACGCGGGCTTTTGATCCGGTAGCGATGTCTTAACTTGTTCACGATTTGCGAGGTGAATTGTTCGCCACGACAGGGATGATGGCCTTCGCGATTGAGATCCGCCGCGATCATTTCACTCGACCGGCCTTCGCTGGTTTCTTGCCGGATGCGTTCCACGATGTGCTCTTCCAAGTCCGTGTGTTTCATTGAAAAACGCCGTAGGAGAGCCGACGTTTCGGTCACCGAACCGCCGGCCCAGACCATGCGAATTTGCACCAGCCCATCCGATTGCCGGTGAAGATTGACTCCCGTAATCATCGTCCGCAACAACGACTTCTTCGCCTCCCAAGACAACTCGGGCCAGAGTTCGGGAAGCTGCCGCCCGACATCCGCGAAGGCGTCTCGCAAGGACTTCGGTACGCGGATCGGTTGGGGAATTTCTCGGCGGGCATCCGCCAGGTTTTCTTCGGCTTGCTTTTGCGCCAACAAAGCCGATTCCCATTTCTCTTCCAGACTGGCCGCAATCAAACGGTTCTTGGGATCGACACAGTCGTATTGTTGCTCGGCCCGATGGGCGGCGTATTGCAAGCGCCCGACGTCTTGCTCCAAATGCCGAACCACGTCCGCATGCGTGCGAGCCCTTTCGGCGGAGAGTTTCTCCAACACATCGATCTCGGCAGGCCGCAGCACTTCAAAGAAAGCTTCCGTCACCGCCTCGTCGATCTTGTTGCCGCCCAAGTACTGGCAGGATCGTTGGGCGTAATGCCGATAGCCAGAATTGCATGAGTATTGAAAGCGGTTCTCCTTGTAATTCACTCCCATCGTTCGACCGCATTTTCCGCAGCGCAATAAGCCCGTTAACAACGCGCAGCCGTTGCGGATGGCTTGCTTGGCGGCGAGTCGTTGTTGGATGCGGAGGTTGTTTTGAGCGATTCGGCGTTGGTTGTCTTCGTACTGCTCCCAACTGATATAGGCCGGGTAGATGCCGGGAATTAAGACCGACCATTCCGCTTGGGGCCGGCGCGTGCGACCCGTGGCAGGACGACCGGGAATTCGTAGCGTGGGATTGACTTGCCGACGCCCATGAGCAAACGCGCCTGCATAAGCCGGGTTATGCAGGATCGAGCCCAACGAAGCGGCCGTGGCTTCTCTCCAAAACACTTCGCCCGCATAAAGGCCCGAAACTTGGCGCCGGGGAATCTTCAAATTTTTCTTGGCCAGGAACGTCAAGACTTTTTGAATCGTGCCCAACTCCACGAACTTGTCGAACACCAAATGCAATCGCTTTTGAATGCTCAGATCGGGATCGAGCATTACCGCCTTGTCCAGATTGCGGACCAAGCCCGTCGGCAAGTTTTGCACCAACTCGCCCCGCGCGGCCTTCGACAATCGACCCGCGTCCAATCGCAATCGGAGGCTATGGAGTCTGCCGAAGACATCGTGCCCTTCAAGCCTAAGAGGAGCCTGTCGTTGAAATCCCGTGGATGATACAACCCATCCACATCACCGATGAGTGTGTCAAAGATCGCACACAATTCCAACAGTCGATGCCAATCCACATCGTTGCGGGAAAGCCGTGAAACTTCATAGCCCAGAATGATGCCGACCTTACCCAAGCCGACGTCGGCGACCATCTGTTGAAAGGCCCCGCGTCCCGCCGTTTGCGTGGCCGATTGCCCTTGATCATCCTCCAGGATGCTGACTTGTTCCGGCTTCCACCCCAACTCCAACAACCGGGTTTTCAAGGCTCGCTGGTTGTGGGCACTCTCTTGGTTTTTCTCGACCTGCTTCGTCGTGCTCTGACGAAGATATACGATCCCGCGGCGATTCAAATGGCTGGTGCTGACTTTCATCGATCCGTTCATGCTCCAGTTCCTCCGTTAGAATGACGACGATTTGCTGGATGATCCGCTGCTGCTCTGGAAGAGTCAGACGGTTCCACACCTGGTCCGTGGCAATGGGTGACATCGGCTTCCCTCCGAGAAAGAATATCCCGAAAGGTAGTCACCAAATCCTGGAGCGCGTCCGGGGTCAGACAGGAAGTTTTTTGGGGAGGAGCGGTGGAAAGGTTCGTGCTGCTGACGTCGATGTAGGTCATCTCGTCAGGAAAAATCTCGACTTGATAATACTGACGATAACCTGGCAGGCGGGCTAAGCCGAACAAATCAAATGTTCGGCCATAAAGCGGATGGGCCGGATCGGTGACGGTGATCTCACCGCGCGATAACTGAGTGACCAGAGGTGTCTTGTGATGGTCGGACCTTTCCCGTCCCCGGTTGGCCAAGAAAACACACATTGAAATGCTGGGCAATCCACTCCCCGCGGGCCAACTCCAAAATCGTTTGTTTGTGGAGGCCGGGCACCGCTTGGAAGTCGTAATCCTCCAGTCCCTTCTCCACCGGAAAGTTCGCATTGCGGATCCGGCTGTTCAAGGCATTGGTCTGCCGGGCCGCGACCTCCAGTTCGGTCAACCGGAGCAGGTACTGCTCGAAGGTCTGGTTCGAGGCACTCGCTTCGCGGGCCAACTTCTCGTACTCGGCCAGGATTGTCGGCAGCCGGAGTTGCTTGAGGTTGGCCTTGAGGAGCATCTGGTTGGCATCGTGTTTCGGGTTCGGGGACATAATCGGAATCTCCTTGGAAGGAGGACAGGAACTGGTCAAAATGGCTCAAGCTCGGACAGGGAACTTGAACCGACAACACGCCGGGGTGTTCGCACTCGATCGGAGTGGAAATGCCCTCGGACGATGTTTCCGACAGGCGGAGGGCGGAGGCTTCCACGCGGCGAATGATGCGATCGGCATCGGCTCCTTCGGGGCCGCGAAGTTGCTCGATCGCCGCCTGCACGCGCGAGAGCGGATGCTCGGCCAGCAACTGCAGCACCCGCACGAATTGCCGCACGCCCGCGTGGGGACCGTGCCGCCTTTCCAAACGCTCGCGGAGTTCGCCGAACACGGCGGGCAGCTTCCAATCGCGATACACGTTCGCATGATCCAAAGCCGCCGGGCGACGCGTTAATGTGGTCAAATAGTGCAAAGGATCCAGCACATCATCGCCCGCGTGATAGCTCCGTTCGTGGACGGCGACGACGGTTTCGTTCAACACAATCTCGACACGATCCACATAACCCTTGACCGTCACCGTTTGAAAAGCGGCGTGGCGAGGCACGCTGTAGTTCACATTGTCGAACCGCGCGAACTGATACTTGTTGACCTTCGCCGATTGCCGGATGCAGGGATCAAACCGCGGCACGGGAAGCGGAGCGGATCGCTGTTTTTCCTCCGCGAAGCGTTCCCCGATCGTTTGCGTCTGGCCGCTGCTGCAGCGAGCGTGTTCCTTCAAGCAACACTCGCGAAGATACGCATTGAACTCCTCCATGTCCTTCACGCGAGGCACGGGCGTGGACCATTTCCGCTCCCAACGTCTTCACGCGGTTTTCCACCACCGGCTTTTCATTGCCCCGCGCGGGCATGCAGAACAGCGGATCGAACACGTAATGGCTGGCGAGCGCCTGGTAACGCGGATTGATCTTCCGCGACCGCCCTGTCAATAACTCGGTGGCCACGGTCGTCGGATTGTCCCACCAGACTTCTTCGGGCACGCAGCCGAAAAAGTCAAACGCCTGCGTCATGCCTTCCAAGATCGCTTCGGTTCGCTGGGTCGGCAGCGCCACCGCGAACGGAGCGTTGGAATACGACCACACCAGGATCAGCACGTTGACCTTCCGGCGGCCGTCGGGGAAGTCCACCGAAATCTCGCCAAAGTCGGCTTCGATTCGCTGGCCGGGCCGATGATCCAAGGGGATGAACGTCTCGGCGTGGTTCTTCCGATGCCGATTCACGAACCGCCGCACGGCATCATAGCCGCCCGTGTAACCTGTCCTGGTTCAGCGGTAAGTGGAATTTGGGCGTGTTGATGTTAGTCAGTGGAAGGTGACCCAAGCTTTGCGCCGACGCACCGCGAACGTCGGGCGGTGTGGAATGGTATTTGACGGACGCGGGCGGCGTTTTGGGATGCCCTCCGGAATCCACGTCGTAGCCATCGTTGTGGTGCGTCTTCGCTCGCTGGGTCTATCGGGAAACAGCACCGTACGGTCATGGCGCGGTTGTCCGGATCGGGGCGGGGTTTTGGCCCTTCGTCTCGCTCGACACACCCTACGCGCTAGGGACCCATCTGACTTCCCCAAAGCGTCCATGCCGGCTGTACCGCCCGAGGCGTTTTCCGGCCGTTCCGGGTCCGAAGACTCGGAAACCTGGGGGATCTCCCGGTTCTCGCGCTTGGAGTTTCCAGACATGCTCAGGTTCCACGACTCCGCCGTGCCGGCCAGCCGCTGGCAAAACGCGACTGTCCGGGCCCAGAAGGCGCCCCGCCTTCCACAGCCATCACAGTGTGGGCACACGGGAAGAATTATTTCGGAGCTCAATAGCTGGCCTGCCTGTACCTCTGGCCGATGCGACACCCGCAACGTTACCGCTGCCAGCGTACGGTTCGAGGCCGCAGTGGTTGCCTACACCTTCTGCGTCGGAGCCTTCCATTCCTGACTCCAAGCCGGTTTATCCCGGCGCTTTCGATGGCCCCTTTCATCCTACCTTTCATCCTCTCATAAAGAATAGACTAACCCAACCAGCCAGGAATTCCAGATCGAACTGAGGCTTTACAACTCGGGTGTCGAGGCAAGCATTGCCACCAGGAAGGCCAAAAGTTGTATGGCCGAAAGTACCGTAAAAACCAGCATGATTAGGAATTTGGCGACTAAAAAATCATCGTAAATGCTGAATATGCTGTAACCGCCCATCAGGGCGTTCGCGGCCAAGAGGCAAATGAACAGAGCGCCCGCGAATCCCACCCAATAGGCCCAGCGGTCGCCGCGAATGGTTCGCCACCCCACCCAGCAGAAAAAACCATGCATACCGGATCCGATGAGACACTCCAACACCAGCAGATCGCTGCCACTGGAAGGGAGCGGTGTCTCAATCCCGAACACATAATTAAACACGAGAACCATGAGTATGAGGAAGATCGCGCCATTCCAGCCAATCGCGGCGAGTCCCGCGTCTCGCAAACGTTCCGATTGGCGACTCCATGTTCGGAATCGGTCCCAGAGTGTGAATCGGCGGGCCGATATGCGTCCACCGTTTTGCCATTTCTTCAAGTCGGCGGCAAGGGCACCGGCACTCTTGTAACGTTCCTCTGGCAGCTTGCGGAGACATCTCATGCAGATGGCTTCCAACCCGGCGGGCACTTGCCGGTGGACGCGGGTCGGCGAGACCGGTTCTTCGCGTTGAATCCGACTGAGGACTGTGAGTGCCGTGCGACCTTCAAAAGGTGGACGACCCGTCAATAGTTCGTAGAGAATCACTCCCAGAGCAAAAATGTCCGTTGCTGGTCCAACCGCATCCGTGCGACCGTCCGCCTGCTCGGGAGCCATGTACAATGGCGTGCCGACAATTAAACTGCTACGCGTCTGGCTGAGCCTCTCTTCAATTACCCTCGCGAGTCCGAAATCGGTGATTTTGGGAGTGAAGGGCATTCCCCGCTGTGCCGCGATTTGGTCGTCGGTCGCGGACGCCAGCAAGATATTCGCCGGCTTCAGGTCGCGATGGACAATTCCCATCTCGTGGCAATAATGAATTGCCTGGGCAACGCGTTCAACCAAACCTGCCGCCAGTTTCGGCTCGACGGGATGGTCTTGAGAAGCCAGCCAATTCTCGAGATCCGGCCCATCGCAATAGGCCGACGCGATGAAGCAGATCGATCCGTCCAGCCCGGCGTCATAAACCTCCACAAGATTCGGATGACTGAGCTTAGCGGCGGATCGCGCCTCAATCAAGAATCTTTCTCTCAACAGGGGGTCGCCAGCCACATCGAACCGAGGCACTTTCAAGGCCACCGGCCTTTGTAGCGTCGGGTCGAATGCCAGGAACACATTGCCCATTCCGCCGCGACCGAGCAGACGCTGGATTTGAAAGCGTCCGAGGGATCCCAGATCACTTAGGTGGGAGTTGTTGCTTCGGCCGTCAAGAGGAACCGCATCGATTGAGGCGTCTGAAGTCGAATCCATCCCAGGGTCTATATCCGGCCAGATCGCAGCCAGTGCATTTGCGCAGCGTTCCGCGCGTTCGATGTCCAACAAGATGCTTTCCGCAGATGATCTGTGACCGGGAGATGGTTCCCTCGCCTCGTGACTTGCGGACTGCTCCAACCGCAGGATCAGCCATTGAAAAAAGGGGTCGCGTTCATCCGCGGGCGGCAGTTCTGTCATTGCCGCCTCAGTTCCGCAGCCAACCGCTCGAAGGCCCGATACCAAAGCATGCGCGCGGCATCGGAAGAACGGTTCATTTTGCGTCCGATCTCCTCAAATTCCAGCTGTTCGCGATGCCGGAGTTGAATAATCTCTCGATAATCGTCTGGCAGACCCTCGATCACCTGGATGATAAGACGCGTATCTTCCGCCAAACATGCGATTTCGCTGGGCAAGAGCGCGGTCGGATCTTCGAGATCTTTAATCCCGGAATCGGCTCGACCCAGAAAGGTCTCTCGGCTCAATTGCCGTCTTCGGCTCTTCTTCCACTTGCGGTACTGGTTCAGCAGGTTATTGAGGAGAATCCGCTTCAACCAGCCCTGAAATTCGTTGTTTGTCTCTCCGCGAAAGCTGCGGAAGTTTTGGTGGGCGTCAATTATCGACTCCTGTACCAGGTCCGAGGCCCCAACCTTCGGTCGCACGCCGGACTCCAACGTCATCTCGGCCGTCAGCAGCAGGAACCCTCGAAACTGCTCCAGCAATTCGCCAAGCGCGGATTCCGACCCGCTTCGCGCTCGGCTCAGCAAGTCGCCGAAAGTCTCCCGCCCGTTGGGGCCGCCGATTTCTTGCTCAAGAGGAAACATGTTTTGTGAAGCCCTCGGTCGTGTTCAAATCGACGATCTGTCGCCCGAATGGGCGGACCATTCCCCGGCGGTGGTGACAACTTCGCAGTCAAATTCCAGCTTTTTTGGGAGACTTTCAAACTGTTACCAATTTGACCGTTCGGTGGGTCGAGGTTTTTGTGTCCAAATTGAAGGAGATTTGGCTAAGACCATAATAAACCACGGATTATGCACCGGCAACTCTCAGTTGGGCGGAATGGTGAATTCAGGCTAAGGAATTCCATTTGGGCGATTCGGCCCCCATTTTCCAGGAATTGGAGCCTTCACAACAGAGGCTGTTCGGTTTTTGATGCGGATCTCCCATCACGCTCCCTCGACCCAATCTTTAGAGGACGAAAACATGCTGAAACGCGGGCTTTCCCTGTGCCAGAGACTGGTTCGCAATCTGATTCTCGGCACCCCCAAAACCAACCGCCGCAAACCCAAAGCCCGGCGGACCTCCCATAAACGCTGCACCCAACATTCCCGGCGGCACACCCGCAGGAATCATTTGTGGCACGTTGAGGCCTTGGAGCAGCGTCTGCTTCTTGCTGCGGGGGTTAAACACATCAGCACAACAATTGATAATTTTGGAGGGGATCCTACTTCCGTTGTCGAATCAATTCTGCCAGCCGGTTCACTCACTCATGAGTCTACGGTCGTCTTTCGAAATGAAAATTCCGGTGATGTAGAGTCGACGACAGACACGAAAGGTACGAGTTCGTGGGACTTTGTTGCAGACACCCCCCACGGGCGTTACGACTCTGCAGCGAATACCTCCGTGACGGCGTTTCAATCCCTCTATGGTGGGGGAATGGGATTCGAAACTGAGTTTTTCTTTGGATACGCCCGCCACACTTCAAATGTTTCAGCAGGTTGACAACTCTGGAGGCCTTTACTCCCCCTTTAATATTCGGCTGAATGGATTTTTTGTTCCTATAGTAGGTTTTGGGAGTGTAGGTGCGAATCTCTGGGAGGTTCGTTATCAAACATTGCTGGACGTTGGTGATTACAAATTGAGTGCCAGCGCGAATTATGGTGGGATCGGCACAGAGGGCGCGTATTCCGGAACAACATTTGCTGAATGGGAGATTATCCCGGAGCTGCCCGATATTGCGCTTGATGTGTCGGCGGAGTACGACGGGGAAGATTCCGAATCGCTGTTCGGAACCTACCTTGCCGGAATCGAGTTGCCAAACGTGTTTACGGTCGGGGTTGAGCAAGGGGCGGCATCCAAGGTCGAATATACGATCGGCAATCAGCAAAGTCATGTTGCGACTCGGACTGATCAAGAGGGCAGAGAGTTCCAGTTTACCGTCGACGTCGGAGCGCTCTCGGCGGAGAGCCACTCACTGGTCGTAACGGCCTTCGATGGGGATCAGGAACTGGCGAAGTTCGAAGGCCAGATTAAGGTCATCGATACGCTGGCTCTGGACCTCGACGCCAGCGCTTCGGCAGGGGGAGCATTTCAAGAGATTGAGGATGTCCGATTCGTCACGTCTGTTGAGGGCGATGTCGACTTCAATGCGAGATTCCGGGCTCAGGTCTCCGATCTCCCCTTGGAGGAAGTCTACAAGGATAAGTTCAATCTGCTGTTCAAAGCGGGCGGCACGGTCTTATTTGCAAAACCTGTTTCACTCGGCGGAGGCGGGGATGAATTTACTTTGTCAACGACAACGCTTGAGGACCACGTTGCCGGTTCGGCCGTCGATATCCAGGTGTTTCTCGCAGCGCGAGAAGATAACGACAGCGTGTTTAACGCCAACGTCCCCGAGGAGATTGTCGTTGTCACGCGACCGAAGTGGATGGACGGAGGGGAAGCGAAATTTGATGCGCAACTGAACGCCTATGCGTTCGACCTGTCGATCCCGGCCGTTCTCAACCACGAGTTCCCCGAGACTAAACACACGCCATTCGGATTGTTTGACGGCTTAAAGACCTTGATGCAGGCAGGTCTGTCCGCGAGGGTCGTTGCGCCGTGGTCGATCCACGAAGATGTTGAGATGGAAGGGCGGGAGCTTGCCGCTCACGTGAAAGTGCTCAATGAGCCTCTCTATGACGAAAGCATTTCGCTTCATCCCTGGCTGGAGACAGAAGACCTCGTTGAGGTCAACCGCGTGACGCTCGAAGCGGAAAAGCTCGTCCTGAAAACGCGCGAACTCAACCTTTCCGAACTGGCCGGATATCCGCCCGACGGCAAGTCGGTGTTCAATTACTCATTCGGAAACAATCTGTCGCGTTCGATCACGTTCCCGTTATCAGCCTTGCCGGGAGTGACAGTCGAAGGAAAGTTCGGCATAAACGGATCTCTGGCCGGTTTCGTGGACAAGCTCTATGCTGTCGCCGGCGTGGAGATCAATCTGACCGGCGACCCGATGCTGGTTCCAGTGGGCGATAACACCTCGGGTACGTTTTTCACGGTCGGCGCAAAGGCTCGTGCGAACGCCCAGTTCGGACTTTTGGCCGGTGTGAGTGTCGGACTTTTGGGCATCGCAGACGTTGACGTGTTTGAAATCCAGGGCAACGCCCGTGTCGAAGCGAGGATTGATACCGAGTTCACAGTGCGATTCGCCGGGGCAGCCCTCAATCCCGTGGTCGCATCTTTGGAAGGTTATGCGACGCTCGACGTCGATGTCGACCTCGACATCGAACTTTTTGTCCTCGAAACCAGTGCCGCCAAGTTCGAGTTTGACAATCCCGATTTTGGCGTTCCCACCGCACCCGTGACGTTGTTCGACTTCAAGGTGCAGCGGAACGGTCCGGACTTCGAAAGTCAATCGGCCATTGAGAACTCCCGCCAAGCGACGCTTGAAACGGAATTCGGTGATGTGCGCGCCACCTCCGGCAGTCGGTTTGCCCTGCTCGGAACATCTGCTGGCAGCGACGACGGGGCCTCTCTGCGATTCTCCGCGCCAATCGAAGGGACAGTCAGTACGGTGGGCTACGATGCGAAAGTGCTGTCCAGTCACCAGACGCTAACACCGAACCAGCATTTTCTGGAAACATACCTCATCGGTTCGGAATTCCTTGTCAACCGTGTCGACCTGGCGACGCTTTCGCTGTCCGATTCGGACAATCCACTCGGCTATTCGAGTGGATGGACGCGAATCGAGGGTCAGCCAGAGCAGCAACTGGACGCGTTCAAGGACTATGCGGTGGAGCATCGGTTGATCTCCAACTACACGGGGACCGGCGAAGTTGTCGCCGTCGCCTTGGACAACCAGCAGTTTCTCTTCGCGCAGCCGCAGTTCTCGATTTCCAGTCCCTCGGACGCGATTGAGGACGGAGTGCTCACCATTCCACCGCTTGGAGGCGGCGGGCCGTCAGCGACGCTGGCCATCGAAAACCTCGGGGCAACGACGTTGTTTGTACCGGCTGTCGAGGTGCTGGAGGGCGAGTTCATCGTCGTCGGCGCTCCTGACAAATCGCTCGGCATCCTGCCCGGGTTGGCGTCTCTCCCGTTTACCGTTCGACCCGTTGATCCGCGATCTCCGGCGAGCGGACGATTGCGAATTCGCAGCAATGATCCTGAGAACACCGTCGTCGAGTTGCTTCTAGAATACGCAGGGGCGTTGGACCATCAGCCGCCGGTTGCCAACGCTGGCGGGCCCTACGTCGTTAATGAAGGGACTCCTTTGGCATTGGACGGCTCCGGTTCCTTCGACGCCGATGAATTGAATTCCAGCCTGACCTTCGAGTGGGACCTCCACTACGACGGGACGACGTTCGACATCGACGCGACCGGTGAAACGCCGACGGTCAGTTTCGCCGACAACTTCGCCGCACGCACAATCGCGCTGCGCGTCACAGATTCTGACGGCGAGAGCGACATCGCCACGACGACATTGACCGTCAACAACGTCGCCCCAAAGGTTTCGACCCTGACATTGAGTTCGGCGACGATCAATGAAGACGGTTCCGTGACCGTCACCGGTTCCTTCAGTGATGTGGGCACGGCGGATACGCACACGGTGCTGATCGACTGGGGCACGTGGGAAGCTTCGTCGGCCGCCGTCGTGACGGAAACCGCGGGCAGCGGCACATTCACGGCGACTCACCAATACCTGAACGACAACCCGACCGCCACACTATCCGACATCTACAAGATCAAAGCCACGCTGACCGATGATGATGGGGCGAGCGTAACCAGCGCGGAAGCCTCGCTGACGGTCAACAACCTGGCCCCCGCCAATGTCAGTTTTGATAATGTCACGTTTGGCTCGCCCGTCGCTGAGCCGAATGTTGGTGGCGTGCGAGGACAGACACTGCTGTTCTCCGGAGCCTTTATTGACGTAGGGACGTTGGATACTCACTCAGCGACGGTCGACTGGGGTGACGGCTCCGGAACAGAAGCGTTGTCGTTGTCACAGGCAGCCGGAATGGGAACGATTTCGGGCAATCACATCTTTGTGGCATCGGGCACGTTCGCAATTGCGGTGAGTGTAACAGACGATAGCGGCGGCACGACCACCGAAACGTTCCAAGTTGTTGTCGCCGATGCCGCGCTGCTCCCGGACACTTGCCACGATGGCCAATCCGCGCTCTATATTGGCGGGACCACCGGTGCCGATCATATTCAGGTTACTCCGGGTCGTGACACCGGAGACGTGGATGTGACGATCAACGGGACCGCCGAAGGGACGTTCGCTCCGACGGGACGCATCGTTGTCTTTGGTCAAGCTGATGATGACAACATCCAGATCTCCGGTAGCATCGCCAACTCGTCTTGGTTGTATGGGGGGAAGGGTAACGACCGCCTCAGGGGCGGGGCCGGACAGGATGTATTGCTCGGCGAGGACGGGGATGACCTGCTCCTCGGCGGCAGTGGGCGCGACTTGCTAGTCGGCGGTCAGGGATCGGATCGGATCATTGGCAATTCTGGTGATGACATACTGATCGCTGGTTGGCTCAACTTTGCCAATCAAGAGCGGTCTCTGCGAGACATTATGAACGAGTGGACTTCGGACGGGGATCTTCTTACCCGGATCGAGAATCTGAGTCCCACGTTGATTTTGAATTCCACCGTTAAGGATGCCGACGAGGATGTCGACATTTTGACCGGATCAGCCGGCGACGATTGGTTCTTCCTCGACCTCCAAATCGATAAGGCGACGGATCTGCAGGATGAGGTTTTTGCCAACGATCTGGAATGGATCATGAATGAACTTTGACCCAATTCGGTTATTTGCAAGCATTAAGGGGAACCAATTGTTCACTCGAAAGGAACGTCCGCGGCGTGACGATCGTGATCAGTTCCTTGGTCGCCTTTCCGACTGGCTTCCCGAACTTCAGTAGGCTCCGTCGTTCCGCCGGCGTGACCGTGACTCGGCGGGGCAGCTTGGCTCGGAGAATCTTGTTGTCTTCTTTCAGGTATTGGACTTGGCGGGCCAACGCTTTTTCCGTGCAGCCGGCCGGCATGACGAGCAGTGGGTGGAAAATGCGTGCCATCGGTGATATGTCTGAGGATGCTGTATTTTCAGGGATGACGAGGTTTTTTTACCCCGCTCAAACTCCAGCCGAAACCGAACCGCGTGGCGATTTCGGGGATGGCTGGAAAAACGATTCACGGCCGCCGAAAAGTCAGCGCAGTTTGCCATCGGCGGGCGTTGATTTCGGGGTCAGCGGCGCTCTCGCGCTCTCTTTGGCTGCTAACCGCTCGGGTCTTTTCCGCAACATTTCGGCGGTTCTCTTTGGATGGAAGACGGCGCTCTCTGTGGACAAAGAGAATTCGCCGATCGCCGTAAGTGCCAACCATGTAATTCTTACAGAAGAATCTCTTTGGACTCTCTCCGCGCTCTCTTTGGAGCGGTTATGAAGAGGGTTCTGTACGGGGAGGGGTTGGGTTAGTCTATCTTTATGAGAGCACCGACCCATGAGCCACAGCAAACGACGTCATTTTACGCCCGAGCAGAAAGCCGAGGTTGTCAGGCGGCGACTGTCGGGGAAGGAACCTGTTCCAAACTGGCTGAGGAGCTCGGCGTGCAACCGAGCCAGATTCACACGTGGGTGAATCTGGTTCTGGCCCAAGCGGAACGCGCATTCGAGAAATCTCATCAGGACGGACGTGCGCGGACCGCCAAGGTCAAGGACCGCCGCATCGAACAGCTCGAAGCCAAGATCGCCGACAAGAACGAGGTGATCGCCGAGTTGATGGAGGCGAACGTCCGCTCAAAAAAGAGCTTGGGGAACTCTAACAGGAGGCTGGGAGCAGGCGTCGAGCAGACCGATGCACCAAAATGCGAACATATGGATTCCCAGTCCTTCGAGCGGTATCCTAGTCAGAATGAGCGAAGTCACGCGAATTCTTTCCGAAATCGAACAAGGCGACCCCAGTGCGGCAGAGCACCTTCTGCCGCTGGTTTATGATGAATTGCGCAAACTCGCTGCCAACCGTCTCGAACTTGAGAAGCCGGGACACACTCTTCAAGCAACGGGCTTGGTGCACGAAGCGTACGTCCGGCTGGTTGACGGTGAGTCAAAAAGTTGGAACTCCCGACGGCATTTCTTCGCCGCCGCCGCAGAGGCGATGCGGCGAATTCTCATCGAACAAGCCCGAAAAAAAGGGCGACAAAAGCATGGCGGCGACCATCGGCGGATTTCGGTCGACAATTTGGATATGTACGACAAAAACCAGCCGGTCGATTTCTTGGCCCTCGATGATGCCCTTAATCGGCTTGCCGACAAGCAACCTGACGTTTTTGAGGTGGTCAAGCTGCGATTCTTTGTCGGACTCACCATCGAACAAGTCGCGGACACGTTGGAGGTGTCCGTCCGAACTGTAAACAATCACTGGGCTTACGCAAAGGCTTGGCTGTATCGGGAACTGAATTCTTAGAAATTTGGGAATTTCTCTCATTTTTCGATGCACGAATTGCCACAAAACGTCGCACAGATAGGAGGAAGCTTTTCGAACTAAAGGAACCGATCATGAATCCCTGCGAAGATTCTGCCAAAGCCCTTTTCGACCGCCTCATCGAATTAGAAAGTCCAGAAGAGCGGGTCCGATTGCTCGACGCGGAATGTGGTCCTGATCTGGATTTGAGGACCGAGGTCGAAGGTCTCCTGCTTGCTTACGAGCAGGCGGGCAGTTTTTTGGAACATCCTGCGTTGGGGGACGTACCAACGCAGGTTTTCGCCGGCACCAACACTGATCCGAATGCCGAGGATTGCAAGACGTTTTTGGAAAAGCCCGAGATTCCGCTTGGTTTACTGGACACGTCAGAAAAAGAAGGCTCTCAGGGGCGCCTCGGCCAGTATGAGATTTTGGAATCGGTCGGTCGCGGCGGGATGGGGATTGTCCTCAAGGGGCATGATACCAAGCTGAATCGCATTGTCGCGGTCAAGATTTTGGCACCGGAATTGGCCTCGAATGCGACCGCCCGTACGAGATTCTCCAAAGAAGCGCAGGCCGCTGGCGCCGTGAGCCATGATCATGTCGTAACCATCCATGCTGTTGAGGAGTGCGGTACTCAAGGAAAAAACAATCTTCCTTATCTGGTCATGGAGTACGTCGATGGCCTGTCGCTCCAAGAAAAAATCGACCGAGATGGTCCGCTGGAATTGAAAGAAATCCTCCGCATCGGTCATCAAGTCGCCGCCGGCCTCTCCGCCGCCCATCTGCAGGGCCTGATTCACCGGGATGTGAAGCCGTCGAACATTCTGCTGCAGAATGGGGTGCAGCGGGTGAAGATTACAGATTTTGGTCTCGCGAGAGCAGTGGATGACGTGGGCATCACTCGGACCGGCGAGGTCACGGGCACGCCGCAATACATGTCTCCCGAGCAAGCCCAAGGGCATGCCGTCGATCCTCGCTCGGACCTGTTCAGTCTGGGGAGCGTGCTCTATGCGATGTGTACCGGTCGGAGCCCCTTTCGGGCGGATTCGGCCGTGGCAGCCCTGCGTCGGGTCTGCGACGACACACCCCGCCCGATTCGGGAGATCAACCCGGACATCCCGGTTTGGCTGGTCCATGTGATTGATTCTTTGCTGCAAAAGAAACCCGAGGATCGCTATCAGTCGGCCCAGGAGGTTTCGGAATTGCTGGCGAAATGTCTCGCTCGGTTAAACGAAGCCGGTCCGAATTCGATGACCGGAATCGTGGTTCCTCACAAGAAGCCACAACCGGCGACACCCCCTTCCCAGCCCTCATCCCGCCGCCCGGTTTGGCTCGTTCCGGCGATAACGCTGCTGGCGATTGGCTTATTGTTCGGCGTTACCGAAGCCACCGGCGTCACGCAACTCTCCAGCACGGTGATTAAGATTGTGACCGGTGAAGGCACACTCGTCATCGAAGTCGATGACCCGACGGTTCAAGTTTCGCTGGATGGTGAAGAACTCTCGATTTCTGGTGCCGGGATTCAAGAATTGAAACTTCGCCCGGGGCCGTATCAATTCGAAGCCACCAAAGATGGAAAACCCTTGAAGCAGCGAATTGTGACGATTACCCGCGGGAATCGCGAGGTGGTGCGAGTCACTCACGAAGTCGAAGACAAGGTGTTGGGGGCAACGGCAACTTCAGGGAAATCGGGAAAGGAGGCGTTTGTCGTTATCAACAGCCGGGGGGTTGAAATTCAGAAGTTCGATCGCCTGCAGGACGCCATCAAGGGGGCCACCAGTGGAGACATCATTGAGATTCGCGGGGATGGCCCGTTTCGAAATCGAAGATCTTTCGATCACGCAACCGCTCACGATTCGTGCCAAAGAGGGGTATTCGCCGACCCTTGTCGCCTCCCTGGACCAGGTCAATGGGAAAACGGAATCGCTGGTGAGGCATTGGAAGCCACTCGTTCTGGAAGGTCTGCGGTTTCAATGTGTGCTGAAAGCGGACGAAATCAACTCAGAGAACGTTGGAGCCTGCATTAAATCCTGGGCTCCTTTACGAATTGCGAACTGTCAGTTCCTGATGAATAAACCCTATGCCGCATTAAGTTCACTGGAACGACCTCTCCGTCGTGAATTCCTGCATTGCCGTGCCACCGGCTGTAGGAATTGGGCACTGGGGCAATCAGCCATTCGAAATCTCCCTGAATAATTGTGTGCTCACGACCATCGATTTGGGGGTGTTTGATGGACAGCAAGCCGTTCTCAAATTGACCAACAATACTTTTTGTACTCCAGCGGTTTGCTGGCGTCTCTGGCCCCGGAATGGCGAACCCACCTCCTCAAAGGGCCGCCGTCAATTTCGTGTCCAGGCGTCGGGAAATGTGTATGACACGAGTGAGGGTTTCTTGAGCTTTACCGACCCTCGTCCGCTCAAATTGGACTGGGATCCCCCGAATTTCCAAAAATGGTTCGAGCGACAATTCGAGTGGCAGGAACGGGAGAGTGTCTTCTGCAGATACAGGTCGTTTGCGGCGATATTGCGGGACGCGCCTCAGGAAACCTTAGAAGTGTATCCAGACCTTGCGGTTTGGAAGGCGGCCTCGGGACTCGAGAAATCCAATCTGGCATCGGGCACCGTTCGGTTTGATCGGCGGCGACATCCAATCCCGTTTGGGTGAACAACCATTGCAACTTGTCCCCCAGGATTTTCGCCTGCGTGCCGATAGCGCTGGTTATCAGGCAGGGCCGAATGGTCGTGACTTGGGAGCCAATATTGATTTGGTGGGACCTGGAAAGCCCTATCAGCGTTGGAAAGAAACGAAAGCGTACAAAGCTTGGCAGCAGGAAACGAGGGAATTGCTTCGCGACGAGCAGTTGCGCAAAGCAGAAGACTGAATTGATCTGCTAACAAAAACGCCCGGTGAGCGTCAGCGCCAACTAACCTCTCACCGAGCGCAGGAAGCCAACCGCCGGGACACGGTCCGCGCCCCGAGCGGACGGCATTTTTCATTATAACGCGGACCGCGCCGAACAGAAGGATAGACCGATGCGACTCTCAACGACGCGCCGAAAAATCTTCGCTCTCTCAATCTCGGCCTGCCTGCTCTGCTGGGGCGTGGTTCTCGCCAAAGGGAAACCCGGCGGTGGTGGACATGGCGGAGGGGCGGGAGAGGAACCGGCGGCCACGGTGATCCCGCTTTCCTCCGCGCCCGGCTATGTTCGTGACATGACCGAGACGGCGAATGGAACGGTGCAAGTGATTGGGCTGATCTACGACGGGAGTGGCAGTTACCCGCTGCCCGTGTCGTGGCTGGTCCATGAGAGCGGAGCAGTTCTCGCCGACATGCTCGCCCCGCTCGCGAGCGGCGGGGAAACGGTTCCCGAAGCCGTCAATCGTTTCGGCATGATTGTGGGAGGCGAATATCAGCCTCCCGACCTGATTTCCACCCGCCCCCTCTTCTGGCCTTCCGCGACCGCGGCACCCTTGGAGTTGCCCTTGCCGGACAATACGAATGCCTATGCCACGGGAATCAATGATGACGGTCTGATCGTCGGAAAGCTCAGGAGTTCCTCCCCCGACGCAATGGAATCAAGCCTGATCGCGTGGCAAATTGGCGTTATCGATGGGGAACCGGCCGTGCTCGACTCGCAAATTTTCGACCTGGGTGATCTGCAATCCGCCGTCCTGTCGCCGGGAGAGGGATATGTCGCCTACACTATCCATACCAGCGAGGGCGAGAACCGGGCGTGCCGGCTGGAACTCGACTGGGATGGCAGCCAGATCGTGGAGGTTCCCGGCTCGCGAACGCAACTCTTCAGTGTCAATTCCATTGCAGACGCTGTCAACAATCTCGGAACGGTTGTGGGGCGGTCAGATACGGCTGGCGACCCCAACGATGCGGCTGGCGGCCGCGGTGCCTACGCAATGAACCTCTCCGGAACCCTGCTCAACCTGCCGACACTCCCGGGCGGGCGAAACAAGGGCATTCCCTACACATGGCTCAACACAAATGCCGTCGCGATCAACGATGTGAACGCCGTGCTGACGTGGTCTCATCGGACCGACTTGTTTCAATCGCAAACGGACGTGTTAGTGATTCCCGGCGGATCGGCAACCAATCTCAAGGATCTGACTCCCAATTGGGCGAAGTTTTCCGCCAGAAACATCAATAACGATGGCTGGATCGCGGGTGGCGTTTTGGACGCAAACGGCGACGAGGTGCCAGCGGTGATGATCCTGCCTTAGACGCTCGGCGGATCAGCCGTTAGCGCCAACGGGGCACCCTCTGGGTCCACTAGGCGCGGGAACCCACCGTCGGGAAGGTTCTTTAATTCAGAGTCACGCCAGGCCTACTCGTCACGGAACAAACCTTAAAGTCAGAAAACCGGCCGGTGAGTGATGTCGCCAAACTCCCCTCACCGGCCGCGAGGCCGCTTCCGGGCTCAAGGTCCGCGCCCGGACGCACGGCATTGGCATTGTATCGCGGACCGGTTTTCTTGCGAAGGGAGAATCCCGTGACTCGCTCTCCGGTCCAAAATGGACGCCGCCGCGATTGTTTCATCGGAAAGCCGCCGAATCGGAAGCATCCTTCGGGATTCACGCTGATCGAGCTCCTCGTCACGATTGCGATCATCGGCGTATTGGTGGGCTTGCTCCTTCCCGCCATCAACGCCGCCAGAGAAGCCGGGAGACGCGCTCAGTGTAGAAACAACCAGCGCCAAGTGGTTTTGGGGTTCCTGGGATATGCCGACCGATATGGCGATTTTCCCGGCACGGGGGCCCCCGAGACGGTTGAGGGCGTCATTCCTGGCAACGGTCGCCCTAACGATTTTGGAAGGTTGGGGATCTACTATCGCATCCTGCCTTATGTTGACGAGCAAACCCTTTACACCCAGGTCCGCGACACACACTCTTTGGAACTGGGCCGGCAAATTCTCGCGCAGAGCGAAATCAAAACCTTCCACTGCCCCAACTCTGAGACGTTCGGTCCCGGCCGTTCCAGCTATGCATGGAACGCGGGGTTTCGCGACTTTCGAGATTCCGGAGAACTGCGTTTCCGTCAGGATGATTATTATCGCACTCGCGACCGGCGATATGACGGCGCTGCCCAGCTGAACTACTTTGTCGACGAGGTTGACGGCCAGAAGGTTTTCACGTTTCCCGAGGCGCAGGCGGGCCTGTCGATCGCAAGTATTCGTGACGGGGAAAGCACGACTGTCGCCCTGGCGGAGCGGGCTGAGCTGCCGGACAACAGCCAAGCCTTCTATCACGGTTGGCCCTCAACAGATGCCTCGGGCAACCTGAAAAACGTCAGCACGCTCTTCTCCACGGTGGAGGGGCCTCCTATCGGGCAGGATGCACAAACCGACTTGGGAGCGACGGCGACCACGCGAGCCGGTTCGAACCACGCCCGCATCGCAATTGTGACATTTGTCGACAATAGCACACGCGATATTTCGTTGAATGTGGATCCCGTCGTTTGGAAGGCCCTGTGCGGGGTCGCCGACCGGGAAACCATCGATCCAAACGCGGATCCGCCAGTGTTCCTTGGGAAATGACGCCGACCCGCGAGCGAATCGCTGCCAGTAATCAACAGTGACAATTCGCCGGTGAGTTTTCGCCGTCAGGCAACTTCTCACCGGTCTACTCGATGCCGTGTTCCAGGTTTCCGGTCCGCGCGCCTGGCGATTGGCTTTTCCATTTTGACCGCGGGCCGCTTTTGCTGCGAAGGAGAAATCCATGACACGACAACAGCTGCATCAAAGTGGCGCGACCCGGCGAGACCGCGCAATGACGCTCCCGAAGGTCCGCCGAGGCTTTACGTTGATTGAACTGCTGGTGGTGATCGCCGTGATCACCATCATCGCCGGCATTCTGCTGCCGGCCGTGCAAAGTGCAAGAGAATCCGCTCGGCGGTCGGCCTGCCTCAGCAACCAAAGGCAACTGGCGCTGGCGTTTCAAACCGCCAAGGAAACCTGCAACCAGCAATTCCTCGGAGCGGGCGCCCCTACCAGGTGAACGGGCAGAAAGTGGGCGAGTTCCGGACCGATCCCTACGGAGTTCCCTGGGAATTCTCCACCGCCAAACA
This sequence comes from uncultured Planctomycetaceae bacterium, assembly GCA_963815195.1. Lineage (GTDB taxonomy): Bacteria > Planctomycetota > Planctomycetia > Planctomycetales > Planctomycetaceae > CAWAVN01. Next base: position 66,847 of record CAWFGE010000016.1, on the reverse strand, counting down.
GCCCGGCAAGTGCGGCGATCAGCATGCCAGCGTGTTCTTCAAACTGCTTCCCCACCTTGACCAGGAAAACTTGTGGCAGGAGAAATCGCTGGATGCCCACAAGAATGCCTTGATTAAAGTCTTTCTATGCCCCAGCACTGAGCGGCGTAACGGCCAGTCGGGTTATGCGTGGAACGCTGGAAACGTGGACCGCCCCGCCCTCACCGGATTGATCGCCCCCATGTTTCGCGGGACGCGAGATGCGGGAGCGGTCAAGTTGAACTATGAAGTGGTCAACGGCCAACTCCAGAAGATCGACAGTGGCCGCGGTTGGGCCAGGATCCCCGATGGAGAGTCCAATACCCTGCTCGTCGCGGAGCGCGCCAGACGCCCTGCAACGACTTTGCCTATTTCCACGGCCGGCCTTCGTCCGATTCCAGTGGGAACTTGACCTTCAATTCCTCTTTGTTCTCTGGACTGGAAGGTGGCCCGCTTCGAGCGGACATCGAGCTCTTGGAGTGCGCAACGCGAGCCGGGGCCAACCACGGCGACATGACCGTCGTCACCACAGTGGATGGCGGCTCCCGGCTGATGACTTGCGATGTCGACCACAATGTCTGGAAGGCCATGTGCGGCATCGGAGACCGCCAGAGCCTCAATCTGGACACGGAACGACCGCAACTGCTGGGGTCGACCCCCATCGGCGGGGAACAGATCAATATCAGCATTAAAGAAAGATAAAGATCCGCCCTTCAGAGCAACGGCGAGTATACCGGATCCCTCATAAAACACTCCGTGTGCTGGAACCGGCGGCGGCGATGGGCCGCGCCGCCCCGGTTGCCAGGCACTCCCGCCCTCAACGATTTGGCTCCCAGGCTGCTTCCCAGGATCGACATTCAGCCTATTTGGACTCACGACATCATGTATGAAACAGTAGACGCTGACTTCACAACGTGGAATCGAGGTGAATTATGAAGACCTTGCGCCGAGCCAGACGGTCAAGAAAATACCCCAAGCGGACAAGACGCGGCATGACGCTGGCGGAACTGTTGACGGTGATCAGCATCCTCGGCGTGTTGGCCTCTTTGCTGCTCCCGGCGATTCAGTCCGCCCGCCAGGCGGCTCGCAGAGCCCAGTGTCAGAACAATCTGAAGCAGATCGGGATTGCGCTGACGGCTCACGCCACGACCTTGGGCTGTCTGCCGGGAGGCGGGGCACCAAGCGTTCGTGGGGGAAGCGGTGCACCACAACCCCAATCGCGATCTATCAACAAGATTCCCGCAAAAAAAGAACGCCAGGCTTGGGGTTGGGCCTATCAAATCCTGCCCTATCTCGAGCAAGAAAATCGCTGGATGAACCCCGATGATGCTTTGGTGCGAAAAAGCCACGTATCGATTTATCTGTGCCCGTCCCAAAATAGCACCTCGACGAACTTTGGCGCAGCGGGCGCGATCCACTATGCAGGCAATGCCTGCAGTAACTGCGACGCCGCGGGCGGAGGGGCGGCCGTGAGTTGGGGCGGGTCGGCGGGCGGGCAAGACGGAGTGTTCGTCCAAACCTTGTCGGCCGATGGCCCCGGTGGTTTCAAAGCTCTCCACAAATGCCGCAATTTGGAGCAGATCAAGGATGGACTTTCCAACACGGTCTTTGTCGCGGAAAAGCGCGGGCTATATACCTCCGAACCGTGCAACGAATCCACAGGCTGGGTCAGCGGCTATCCGATCCGGTTCGGATCAACGATCTACGGCCATGACTCTCTGTTTTCGGGCCGGGAAGGCTCGCTTCAAGGCGACGAAACCGATTCCAGAGTGCAATGCGCCTCAGGGGCCGGGGGTCCCCATACTCAGGGTGGGAACGTCTTGTTCGGCGATGGATCGGTCCGGTTTATGACGTTCGGCACGGACTCCGAGTTCTGGAGGGCGCTGCTCTCCATCCACGGGAAAGAAGACATTGATTTCGAGACCGAAGATGTGCTCTCGCCCTGAGGGAAATAACGCCGAACGCACGAGCAATTGCACGGGAATCGACTGTCCCAGTCGCAGAGATGCGCGGTGTGCCTGGCGCCGTGACGACAGCAGCATGCGGACTCCGCTTCAATCGCCATCGGACAAGGGGAATCGATTGTCACTCGCTTTTCGATTTCAATAATTCCACCATGGCGCGGCCCATGGCTTCGCCGATGTTCATGTAGGTCTCTGCGTTGCCGCCGTAGTGGCTGTTGGACGCGCCGCCCTCGGAAAGCGGGTGGGTGTAAACGGTGGCGACGTTGCCTTTGAATTCGGGGTACTTGCCGGTTTTTCCGTCCACATTGAGTTGGGCTTCGAGGATTTTCCCTTCGTTGCCTGTGGCGCCCTTCTCCGTCTGACCGAGCGTGGCGCAGACGAACTTGGCGTTCGGGGCATCGAAGTCCTTACGCAGCTGCTTGATCAGATGCACGAGGTTCTGCTCGTAGCGGCTGGCGTGTCCGGCGTCGTAGCGGTCCTTGTCGCCTTGCCAGAAGAAAAAGCCCGCGATTTCGTACTCCTTTGCACCGGGGTAGTACGTGTCGAGTTCGGAAAGCACCTGCTTTGCGCGGGCGATGTCGCCGTCGTACTGCATGCCGGCGTACCAGTTGATCCGCTTCGGCTCGGTCCCTGTCTCCCAGCGCAAGGGCGATTCCTTGTAACCCGCGTAATGCCAGGTTTTGCCTTTGTCCTCGAACTCGAAGGGCGAGCTTCCCGGCGGCAGCAGATCCCACCCGAGACTGCGGTTGCCGATACAGCTTTTGAGAAGCAGCACCGGCGCCGGTGGCCTGCCCGACGTAATGCCCGATGCCGATCTCGGGCCCGATCGTCCGGCCCTTGATGGTCATCCACTCGTTATTGAAAACGCGCGTGCCGCCTGTGCCGCTCCCCATGATGCGCACGTTGCGGACATCGTTGCGAACGGTCCAATTGCCGACGTCATCGACAAGGTAAGGGTATTTTCCATTCTCCTTCACGGCGTGCTCCAACGTTCCCGGCTTGTCCGCCGGACCGATCTTGCCGAAGCCCAGCATGTTGGACTGTCCGAGCAAAATGTAAACCTGCACGGGCTTGCTCGTGTCCGCCGACTTGCCGTCGGGATCGGGCAGTGGGTCGGCAGCCATGGCCGGCATCGTGAGCAGCAGCATCACCGCGGCGCCGAAGGTCAATTCAAGTCGATTTCGTTTTGTCATTCTTTGGTTCCTACAATGCATGATTTTCTCAGACCACTTCCCGTTGAGCCAGCGCGAGAGCGACCGACCGTCGGCACATCTTTATTGTAATGAATTGAATAACTGTTTTTAACAGATCGCCAATGGACCGATCCGCACAGCGGCCCCTACGGTTTTGCGTCATTGTCGATTGAGAAAGCCTTTATTCTGCAGCCAAGTGGTGCAGCTCGCGGTCCAGGCTGAGCAGGCGGCTTTGGTGGGGCGGACTCCGAAGCCGTGGCCTCCCGAGGAGTAAACCCGCAGATCGCTGTGGATGCCCGCCCGCTTGAGGGCCAGGTACATCGTCACGCTGTGTTCGGCATCGCTGATCGGATCGTCCGAGGCATGGATGAACAATAGCGGCGGCGTGTTCTTCGGCGTGCGGACAGTCGGCGACAGACCTCCATCGACTTTGAAATATCCGGAATAAACCGGGATGCCGAAATCCGGCCGGCAACTGACTTCGTCCACCCTATCGATGGGATCGTAGGTCCGCTTCTCGAAGTTCGTCGCCGTCGCGCCCACGAGGTGGCCGCCGGCCGAGAAACCGATCATCCCAATGCGATGCGGATCGATGTTCCAGTCCTTGGCCCGGCTGCGGACCAGACTGACCGCCCGCTGGGCATCTTTGAGCGGCCCCTTCGGCGGCACGCCTTTGGCATCGCCGGGCCGGCGGGGGCAGCGGTACTTGAGGATGATTCCCGTCACGCCGAGAGTATTCAGCCACCGGGCGATTTCCACGCCTTCCACATCCCAGCCGAGGTTGTGGTAGCCGCCGCCCGGGCAGATCAGCATCGCGGTTCCCGTGTTCTTCTCCGCAAGTGGCGGATAGATGGTCAGCGTCGGCTTCGTGACGTTGGTCAACCATTTCGTCGGCCGGCCCGCGACCTGGTGTGGCTTCCCGTTGACGATCAAATCGCGAAAATGTTCCGGCCCGATCGTGGCGGCATCATCGTCCGCGGCCTTCCCCGGCCAAATGTCAACAACCATCGGCTCCGCCGCGCCCTCCTTCAGATTCTCCCCGCCGAAACCAACACCCGGCCCGGCAATCGCGAGCGAGACACCCACACAAAAAGCCGCCATCCCTTGCAACGTTTGAATTTGCCCTGCCGCGGTGTTGCCCATGCCCGAATCTCCCGAATGATACCGATTGCTGCATTTCAATAGAAAAAGGCACCAAGTTATCGTTTGGCGCCTTTTTCGTTCCAGCATTTGAACTTGATTTATGCCATCAGGCCTTCGGCGACGCGGCCGAAGACGTCGGTCAGGCGGAAGTCGCGGCCGGCGTAGCGGTAGGTGAGTTTGGTGTGGTCGAGGCCCAAGAGGTGCAGCGCCGTGGCGTGGAAGTCGTGGGTGTGGAACTTGTCGACCTGGGCGGCGATGCCGAAGTCGTCGGTGGCCCCGTAACGCAGGCCGCCTTTGACGCCGCCGCCGGCCATCCACATGCTAAAGCCGGTGGAGTTGTGGTCGCGGCCGTCGTCGTTCTTGACGGCGGGGGTGCGGCCGAACTCGCCGCCCCACACGATCAGCGTGTCCTTGAGCATGCCCAGCTTTTTGAGTTCGGTGATCAGGGCCGCGATCGGCTGGTCGGTGGCCGTGGTGTTCGCGGTCAGGCGGGCCTGGAGGCTGCGGTGCTGGTCCCAGCCTTCGTGGGTGAGTTCGATAAACCGCACGCCGGCTTCGGCAAATCGGCGGGCCATCAGGCACATCCGGCCGAACTCGTCGGTCTGTTTCTCGCCGATGCCGTAGAGCTTCATCGTCTCTTCCGATTCGCTGGAGAGGTCCATGAGTTCGGGAACGGCCGACTGCATGCGGAACGCGAGTTCGTAAGATTCGATCACGCCTTCCAACTGGCTGTTGGCGGCGTACTGGTCGGCGAGGCCCCGGTTCAAGGACTGGAGCAGATCCAGCTGCTTCCGCTGAAGCGACCCTTCGAAGTGGGGGTTTTTGATGTTGCCGATGGCTTCTTCGGCGCGGACGTTGTCGATCTTCGTGCCCTGATAAACGGCGGGAAGGAACGAGCTGCCGTAGTTCTGGGCCCCGCCCAAACGGGACGGCGGCTTGATGGTGATAAAGCCGGGCAGGTTCTGGTTCTCGGTTCCCAACCCATAAAGCACCCAGGCTCCCATGGACGGCCGCACAAACTGAAAATTCCCCGTGTGAAGCTGCACCAACGCCTGCGGGTGGTTGGGCAGATCGGTGTGGGCCCCGTTGATCACGCAGAGCTCGTCCGCGTGCTTGGCGAGGTGCGGATAGAGTTCGGAAATATAAAGCCCGCTGTCCCCGTGCCGTGAAAACTCGAACGGCGAAGGCATGAGTTTGCGGCCCTTTTGGTTGTTGAGTCCCTCGACATCGCCCGGCGATTTGCCTTCGTATTCCTTGAGGGCCGGCTTGTAGTCGAAGGTATCGACGTGTGAAGGGCCGCCCCGCATGCAGAGGAAGATCACCCGTTTCGCCTTGGGCGGGAAGTGCGGTTCCTTGGGTGAGAGCGGGTTTTTGTAATCGGCCGACTTGGAAGCCGCCTCTGCCGCGAGCCCCGCAAATGCGAGATAGCCAAAACCGCAAGAGGTCGCCTTGAGCACATCGCGTCGGGTGAATTGCATGGGGAAGATCCTTCAAGATTTGGAGGTGTGTTTTCAAATTAGCCCAAGCCGCCGGCTTGCCGGCGGAACCGACACCAAGGTGTCGGCTTGGGTTGGATTTTGGAACCGGCACCAAGGTGTCGGCTTGGGTTGGATTTTAGAACCGACACCCAGGTGTCGGCTTGGGTTGGATTTTAGAACCGACACCCAGGTGTCGGCTTGGTTGATTACTGCAAGTACCGAAACTCGGACGACGCCAACAGCACGTGGCAGAAGCCCATCCAGGCTTTGAGGCGGGGCTCCATGTCGCGGGTGCCCACCAAGGGGACCGCTTCGCTGATAAACTTCTCGGCCGAGGCGAGTTCTTCCGGCAAAGGCTCCCGGCAGAGAGTGTCGCGGAAGGCCCGCGCGATCCGGCTTTGGTCTGTCGCCAGGCTGTCATCTTTGAGGAGCCTTTGGGCGAGTTTCTTCGAGCGGTCCAACACGAACGGGCTGTTGAGCATATAGAGTGCCTGCGTGGGGACGGTGGTCACATCCCGCTGGCCGGCGATGATGCTCGGTTCCGGGAAGTCGAACACCGCCAGGGCTTCGGGCACGGCACTGCGCACAATGGGCAAATACACGCTGCGCTTGGTGTTGTCGGTTTCAAACTCGCTGACGCGGAGGTTCCGGCCCACGTCGCCGTCGCCCACCTTCGACACGATAGAGCCTTTCGCGGGCGTGAGGTCCAGTTCGCCGCTGGCGAAGAGCATCGCGTCCCGCAGAGCCTCGGCTTCCAGCCGACGCTGGTTTTGCCGCCAGAGCAGATGGTTGTCCGGATCGGCGGCGAGGCCGGCTTCCTGGCTTTGGCAACCGAGCTGATAAGCCCGGCTCAACACGACCGAGCGGACAAAATGTTTCAGCGACCAGCCGTTTTGGATGAAGTCGGACGCGAGGTAATCGAGCAGTTCGGGATGCGAGGGCTTCTCGCCGTTGTTGCCGAAGTTATTGACGGTGCCCACGATGCCCCGGCCGAACAGGTGCTGCCAGAAGCGGTTGACCGCCACCCGCGCGGTGAGTGGGTTTTGAGGATCGGCGATCCACTTGGCGAGTTCCAGCCGGCCGCTGTGGGACTCCGCAATTTTCGGCACATCGAATCGGCTGGCGACGGTCAGAAAGCCCCGCGGAACCCGATCGCCGCGGTCGTCGGGTTCGCCGCGAAGACGGACTTCGGTGTCGCTCGGGTTGCCAGCATCGAGCACGCCCATGATCAGCGTTTGGTCTTTCGCGGGTTTTTCCTCGGCTTCCTCGTCTTCGCCTTTTCGGGCCTTGGCGAGTTGGCGTTTGAGCTTCGCCTGCTGCTCTTCGAGTTGCGTGATGCGTTTTTCGACGGCGGGCGTCTTCTCGCGGTTTTCCAGGTTGGCGAGTTGCTTATCCAGTTTGCGCTTTTGATTGGCGAGTTGTTTGACGTTCTGTTTGTTGTTGCCTTTGCCACCGGCGGGTTTGACGGTTTTGATCTCGCCGTCCGCGATCGCCAGAAGTTCTCCGCCTTGGCGGTTGCCGGCTCCCCCGCCGGTGCCGAAGTAGGTTTCGGTGCTGCGGAAGATGCCCGCGAAGGCGTAATATTCGTTCTGCGGGATGGCGTCGAATTTGTGATCGTGGCAGCGGGCGCAGGCGACCGTTAGCCCCAAAAAGGCCCGCGAAGCGACATCGATCTGGTCATCGACCACATCCATCGCGAACTGCTCGCGGTTGCGTTCGTTGAGCGATTTGGGCCCGATCGCCAGAAAACCGGTCGCCACGAGATTTTGCTCGCGTTCGTCCGGAGTCTTGGCGGGCAGGAGGTCGCCGGCGATTTGCTCGGTGAGAAAGCGGTCGAACGGTTTGTCTTGGTTGATCGATTGGATGACGTAATCCCGATACCGCCAGGCCTGGGGATAGGTGTAGTTTCGCTCCATGCCGGTGGATTCGCCGTAACGGACGACATCCAGCCAATGCCGGCCCCAGCGCTCGCCGAACTGCGGAGAATCAAGCAGTCGATCCACAATCTGAGCGAGATGGGCGGCCGTGGGATTGGCCGTGTATTCGTCAACTTGATTGGGCGTGGGCGGCAGGCCGATCAGATCGAAATACAGCCGGCGAATGAGGGACCCGGGTTCAGCATCGGCGACCGGTTTGAGGTCCGCGCCTTCCAGCTTCGCCAGCAGAAAGCGGTCGATGTCCGATCGGGCCCAATTCGCGGTTTTGGTTTTCGGCGGCTGGGGTTTCGCGAGGGGCTGATAGGCCCAGTATTTCTTCGCGGCTTCGAAGTCGATCTTTTTCTGAACCAGCGATTTGCCTTCCCGCGGGTCGGGGGCACCCATTTTGATCCATTTGTCGAAGTCGGCGATCACGTTTTCCGGCAACTGCTGCTTGGGGGGCATCTCGAAAGACTCGTAGCGGAGGGCTTCCATCAGCACGCTTTCGCCCGGTTCGCCGGGGACGACGCCGTGCCCGCCCGACTCGCCGCCTTTCCGCAGGCCCTCACGCGTGTCCAGAACCAGGCCGCCTTTGACTTCCTTGGAATCGGCGGAATGGCATTCGTAGCAGTGCTTGACCAGCACGGGCCGGATTTTCTTCTCGAAGAAATCCAACTCGGCTTTTGTCGGTTCCGCCGCGCGGCCGGCCAGGGGCGAACAGAGGAGATAACCGCCGACGAGGAAAGCCGTTATTGCAAATCGCATGCTGCTGATCCTTCCAGGGAAAGGGGGAATCTATTGGATCCGATGCGCCCACTCATCGTTTTATTTTCGATTTTTGATGCGTTTTCGCAAGTTTCCGCCGGTTTTTCCGGCCTTTTCGCGGAAATGCCTCGCCAGAGCGCAGGCTCGGACCCGGGGGCCAGAGCAAATCAACGGGATGCCCAAGCTGGAAATCAGACGGCCACGGCAAGGCATTAAACTTCGTCGAAGATCTGCATCATTGCGGGTTTGAGGGGCGGGGAATAGATGTGCAGAGTTCGGAGGATTTTCTGGCCGCGGTTCGCGACGAGATGAAGATCGTTGCTGCCTTCGCCGCCGAAGATCTCGCCGGCTTGATAGAGGACATCCGAGCCGAGGCGCACGGCCTGGCCGTCGCCCACGGGCAGGAATTTGGCTTCCGCGGCGATTCCCTCGACCACCCGCACTCCGCAGGCGGAGTCGCAATGATTGTGAATGGGCGACGACTGGCCGGGCAGCCACGTGATCGCCACCAGGGAACTGCGGACGTCCTCGAACACGACGTTTCGAGAGTAATGCTCGGGATGGGGAAGAAACTCCGCCTCGATGTCGGCGCTTCCTAGTTGGACGTGACCAAGCAGATCGTTGATCTTTGAAAGCGGCAACGGGGCGCGGGCGTTTCGGAGGATGCCTTGAATCTCGGCCAAGGTGCCGATCACGCCTTCAAAGCGGCTCCGAAAACTCGGCAGCAAATCCGAAAAGCCAGGCGGCTGATGCGTGATTGAGCTTTCTGTGGACATTCTATCCCCCTGTTGCTCCACATCTTGCGGGGCGTTGGCGGAAACCAAACCCGTTCCAGCCGTGCCCTAAAGAAAGTATTCAATCCTGGGCTTTCGAAGCTGTGGCAAAACGGCGAGAGAATTGCCAGAAACCGTGAAGCAGGAGTGTTGGGCATCGATTGTAGAGGTTCTGTCAGAACCGCGACCGATTCGATGAGGAACATCTGGTGGGCTGTGGGGACGTTCTGCGCAGGCAAAATCCGGCGGCAAAACGCCGGCGCTTTGGGCGAAGTTCTTTCGCGCAGTTGAACTTCAGGGGGCAAGACACAACAATTATTTCACAAAGCCAGTGCGCACTTTGCTTTCTTGCGTCAATCCCTCCGGCGGAAACGTGTTGTGTTGGTGAAAAAAGCCCCGATTTATAACGAGCGAGACCGGCAGCATTTGCGGGAGGCCTCAGGGTTCAATGCCCAGTTGATGGATTACATCCGGCCTCACGTCAAAGCCGGCGTGACCACTGAAGAACTCGACCGCCTCGTGGAGGACTACACCCGCGCCCACGGGCACATTCCCGCGTGCCTGGGCTACAAGGGCTTCCCCAAAAGCATTTGCACGAGCGTGAACGAAGTCGTCTGCCACGGCATTCCCGATTCCCGCCCGTTGCAGGAAGGCGATATCGTCAACGTCGATCTGACGACCATCGTGGACGGCTGGTTCGGCGACCAGTCGGAAACGTTTCTCATCGGCGAAGTGTCCGACGAAGCCCGCCGGCTCGTGCAGATTACGTTTGAAGCCCTTTGGAAAGGGATTCACGCGATCCAGCCCGGCGGCCGAATCCGCGACATCGGCCAGGCGATCTATCACTTCGCCCGGGCCCGTGGTTTGGAAGTCGTCCGCGAATACCAAGGCCACGGCATCGGCCGGCAGTTTCACCAAGAGCCCGGCGTCCCGCATTATCCCGACAGCAAGCTTGGCCGCACCATCGTCAAGCCCGGCATGTGCTTCACGATCGAGCCGATGCTCAACGTGGGCACCTATCGCACCACGCTCGATTCCGCCGACGGCTGGACCGTCCGCACCTTGGACGGCGGTCTCTCCGCCCAGTTCGAGCACACCATCCTCATGACCCAAGACGGCCCCGAGGTGCTGACGCTCACAAAAAACGGCCCCCAGGAAGGGCACAACTTTTGAGAACGCCGTCGAGCGCATGGTGACAGCGTCTCGAACCAGCCAGAGCCGCGCACGAAGTAAGCGGTATTGCCAAAAAACGCCAGAGCCGCGCACGAAGTAAACGTATTGCGATCGGCAAATCTAGAAAAAACCGCTTACTTCGTGCGCGGCTCTTGGGGAACGAATTCCTTTTCCGAGACTTTGGAACTACTGAACTTGGGTTTCGCGTCCATTTGGTCTAGGGGCGGCGGGCGATGAATTGCACGGAAATACATTTGCGGAACGGAAACTCGTCGTACGCCAAGTTGCCCCGCCAGAGATTGTGGCCCATCGCCGAGAGATAATACGTCTCCAAATCCTGCCGGGCACCGGCCAGCAGTTGCTGAAGGTTCTTTTGAAGAACGCCGGCTGAATGGCCGCTCTGGGAGATGACGTTCTGCTCCTCGGAAACTCGCAGAAGCTGCTCCTCGTGGAACTCCCGGGCCTTGCCTTCCAAGACATGATCCACGGCATGAATCGAAAAGCCTCCGGACTTGAGGACCATCCGCGTCGCGGCGAACAAATCCGGGAGGTCTTCGGGCGGAATGTGCTCCAAAACGGAAATGGAAAACACGGCGTCGAAGGACTCGTTGAGTTCGCGGGCGAGCCGGGTTGTGAACAAGTCCCGAATGATGCGGACGTTGGGATATTGCGCGCGGATCGCTTCAAAATTGTCCGGGCCCCGGGCCAATCCATCCAAGGGATCGATGACGGTGACGTGGTATCCGTAGTTCGTCAGCACGTTGGCGACCATCGGCTCGCCGCTGCCGACTTCCACGAGCCGCGCCGCGCGGCAGAAGTTCCCGAATGACCTTGACGGCCCAGGGTCTTTGGGCATCTTTGAGGTCCTGCTGCTGAAACGACAACTCGGGATAATCGTCCGCGCTCTGGCAATACTCGCGAACGGTCGCATAGCTGATGGAATTCGCGCAGTCCGTCTTCTCGGAAATTGCAATCATTGAGTCCCCCTCAAGAAGTGGATGATCAATCCACCCGCAACAAATCGCCTCAAGAACAAGCCCGAAGTCCCCATGTGCGGTCTGCGCATCGGCGAGACGCTTCCAGGACGACAGGCATTCCATTCCCAAGGTCTCGACCAATTCTGCCGGTAAATTCAATCGAATCGCCGGCGATAATCGAAGTTGTTGAATTTGAGGGGCAAAGGACACAAAGGGGCAAAGGACACAAAGTGTGCCGCCAAATTCAGGATCCGCTGGGCAACGACAATCCAGTTTTCGATCGTCAAAATTCCAGCGAGATTTGGAACGCGAACAGACGTGCCGGTGGAAATTCCTCAGCCGCGAAGCGGCGGCAAGACAATGCTGGATTCCCCGAGGAGATGATTCCTGTCAAATTGAAACAGTTATTCCTCGATAAGCCTTTAGCTTAGCTCTCAGCTGAAATCAATCCGCCGATTTGGGCGGGACGGTGGCGGCGAGGTTTTCCTGGGAGGGCATCGCCGGCGAGACGGGAACGGCCGCGGAAGCGGAAGCAGATTCCTTGCCGGCGAACGTCCGAAAGGCCAAGAGCAAGCCGGCGGGGATCAGAAACGGCCGGATCACAAAGGCCTCGAGGAGCACGCCGCAGGCGAGGGCAAAACCCAACTGCTCCAAGGCGACGAGCGAGCCGCCCATGAGGGCCGCGAACACGCCCGCCGCGATCAGGCCGCTGCCCCAAAACACGCCGCCCGTGCGTTCCAAAGCCCGCATCAGACCTTCGGTGCGTCCGTGCCGGTCTTGCTCCTCGCGGACGCGGGCCAAGAGCATCCAAGTTCCCCAGGTTCCCCAGGCCGTCATAATCACGAACAGGAGCGTGGGGACCTTCCAGTCCAGCCCGTCAAATTCCGCCGGATTCCAAGCCCAAAACACGGCGTAGGTCGCTCCAAGCGTCGCCAGGAAGCCCAGGCCCAACACGAGGACGATCGCCGCGGAAATCAACGCTCGCCGCACGAGCAACAGCAAACCCGCGAACACGCTCGCGAGGACCAGGCCGTAAATCCACGCCCGGTCGCGGTCGGTGACCGTCTTCAAGTCTCGGATGCTTGCCGGTGCACCGAGCAGATGCCAGTCCCCTCCCGCCAATTCCCTCGGCAGCAAATCGGGGAGTTTCCGGCGGAGGCGTTCGAAGTTGTCGATGCTGCCACGGGCGAAGGGATCGTCGGCGAAGACAATTTCGAGGCGGGTCGCGTGGCCGTTGGCGGGCGGTTTGTCGCCGACGTAATACTCCACGGCTTTGCGGTGCCGGAGCGTTCTCTGGAGAAAGCTTTTCGTGCCGACGTCCTTTTCCGTGAGTCCCAGCGGAAAGGCCACGCTGCGAATATCGGCGATGTCGAATTCCCGTTTGCGCTGTTCCAAGGCGTCGGAGAGCTTTGCAACCGCGGATTTCCCCTCGGTCGTGCCGAACTGCCAACGGGGATGCTCCAACAGCAGCGTGACGGGTCCCGTGGTGCCGGCGGGGAATTGCTGCTGGATGATCTGCACCCTTTGACGCTCGGTTGGTCTTCGGGAAGTTGCGAGAGCAGACCGTAAGTCAGCCGGGCGCTGCACAGCCCCGCGACCACGGCGAACGGCACCATCGCCAAAACGCAGGTCAATCCGATCGCCAGGGGCCGTTCCGCGAGCGATCGGCCCTGCGACTGCCAAAGCCGCCGCGACCAGCCGCGTTCGATCGGTCCCGGCCAGGCGCCCCGCGGCAGCAACCAGGCGTGATCGGCGGAAATGCGTTCGGTCCGCATATTTGGCCAGAACGCCCAGCGGCCCATCATGACCAAGAGCGCGGGCGTGAGCGTGAGCGTCGCCAAAAGCATCAAGCCCGCTCCGATCAGCAAAGCTCCGCCCAGTTCCTGGAACTTGCCATACTCGGCGAAGATCAACATGCCCAGTCCCAACACGGCCGCCGCCGTCCCGCCGGCCAGGCTGGGACCGGTGAGCCGGAGCGATTCCACGGCCGCATCTTCGAGCGTGGGCGTTTGCAGCCGCATTTCGTTCTCGCGGGCGATGAGCAACAGGCTCGAAGCCAGGCCCAATCCAACGAGCACGACAATGACGTAGTTCTCCAAACCCGCGAAGATCCCCAGCCAGCCCCAGCCCGCGAGATGCGCCAAGACGGCTATCGTCATGCCCACCGCCGCGAGAACGCTGGCCAAAGGCACCAGCGCCAACAGCGGCGCGCGGTAAAACAAAAGCAAGCCCGCGATGAGAATCAGCAGCGTCCAATGCACGATGGTTTCGGTGCTGTGTTCGGAGTTCCTCCGCAAATCCCGCCCGACCGCGGCCGGACCGCTCAGCGACAAATCCAAACCCGGCGGGATCAGCTTCTGGGCAAATAAATTGTCCGGCTCCCCGACGAGTTCGCCTTCCTGGGCGATGAGGGTTTCGATTTCCGACAGCGTCCGCCAATTCCCCCGGTTCAGAAAGCCGGTGGTGAGTTCGATCAACACCAGCGTCGTTTTGCCGTCCGCGCTGTTGAGCAACTGCCCGATCAACCGATCGTCCGCCGTCCGCACCGCGCGGATGATGGACCGGCCTTCTTCTTCATCCTTCCGGTCAATCCGCTGGATCGCCGGCTTTAGAACGTCTTCGATGAACTCGCGATCCTGCGGCAACAGGCCCTCGGCTCGTCCCGCCCGGCGGACGACGATCACCGCCGTGCTGCCCAGAAGATCCCGCGAGAACGATTGCCGATAAACCGCTTCCGCGACTTGGCTCGGGGCGGATTTGGGCAGGAAGGAAAACTCGCCGTCGCGAACGACGTCCTGCCAGTCGGCGCGGTCCCGATGCAAACCAGGAACGCCAGTCCCCAGCAAACGAGAACCGGCTTCCAATGATGGGACACGAAGGGGCCGACGCGGCGAAAAATCATACGTTCGAGTTGCCGGGAAGCGGGTCAACCACAGGCCCTGGTTGACCAAAGGACAAAGGAAAAGCTGCGAATCGGGAGCGTGCGGAGGGATGGTTTGGAAACAACTCCCGTCATTTTTCACCGTACCCCGCCCGCCGGTTTCCGTCAATGACAGAAACCGCGAACTTCGGGATCTCCCGAGGCCTCGCGCGGCATTCTTTCACCAACCCGCAATATTCCGCGCAGGAACGCCGCCGACTGACCGTAGCGGCGGCATCTTGCCGACGTAGATTTCGGCGGCTGGAAGCCACTAGGAAAGATCCGTCGTCCACCTTTATCCCGCGTGCGTCGTCGGGATGAGGGATGGGGCCGGCAGCAGGTTGACTTCGTGGTCGAAAAGGTTGGGAATCCGCACGGCCGATTGCTCGGATTCCCAGCAGGCGACCCAGGCGTCCCACGCGATGGGCAGCTCGCAGTAAAGCGCATGATCCGCCGCCATCGTGGGCAGGTCGTATTCGCGGGCCACGGACCGCGGCTTCGGGCGGATCAGCGGGCGTTGGTGGAGATCGTAGCGAACTTCCGATTCGTATTGGCCGTCGGGCCAGATCACCAAGCCCCGGTCCGTCACATCATATGGAGGCAAGCCCGGGCCGAAGCAGCCGCGAAACTGCTCGCGGACGATGTCCACGCCGGCGAGCCGGTAAAACCCGGTAATCGCGAGCCCCAGCGTTTGCCGCTCCCGGTCTTTAAGACCGTCCAGCCAACCCGCCTTCAAAACGCCAACCATCAGCCAACCCGATTGCTCCTGAAACGCCAATTCCAAAGGGGCCCCGTCAAACTCAGAGCACGCCACCGCGACGCGAATGCTGTTCGAAGCGACGCGCACGTTCTGGACGGAAAGTTTTTTGTCCCGGAACTGCCGGCTTTCCTCCAAGAGCACGAGCAGCTCCCGCTCGACGAAATGCTGAATGTCCCCGAGCGTGTGATGCAGTTTTTCTTCGTAGCGAATTCGCAGCCTCTTTCGGCGGGCGGACCGGCGGGTGCGGTCGATGCCGCGGAGCTTCCGGAAGATTTTGGGGATCGTTCCCGAATGAAAGCCGGGCTTCATCAGGCGGATCATCGTTTCGCCGTGGCTGCCGACGAGAACGGGTTTCAGGTTCGCCTTGCGATTGGCCGCGTAGAGCTTCCAGTTCTCTTTGAACTCCCACACCAGAAACCCGAAAATTCCCGGCAGCAAAAACACCGTCGCCCCCGCAATGAAATAACCCAGCTCCGTGCCCAAAAACGGCACCAACGGGGCTCCGACGATTCTGGTCAGCATGATCGAAAAGGGCAAAATGAACTTGTGCGAAACGGTGACGACGGGAAAATGCTTGATCGGATTGACTTGGGGTTCGATCAGCAAGGTCACGTAAATCCGCAACACGAACGCCACGGCCGCCCAAACCGTCCCCAACACCGCCTTGACCGACAGCGTGATCACGTTCTGCCCGCTGCGGAAGCGGAGCAGCTCATCGACGGCGTACATAAACCGCTCGAAGGTTTCGAGCACGCGTTTGAAAAAATTCGTGACGACTTCAATCAGCGCGATCAACCATTTGACGCGGATGTGGTCCCAGGCCTGGTAAATGCGTTCGGTGGTGAGTTCCTCCAGGTCGCGGCCGGCCCGCGAATTGAGGGCCAGCGCAAACGCCAGGAACATCACGCCGCCCCAAATCGGACCCGGGCGTTCGTACAATCCCAATTGCGGCAAGAGCAGCCACGCCGTCCCCGTGAAAATCGCCGGATAGAGCACATGCCGCCGGAGCCAGCGCATGGGCCGGCTGCGGAAGATCTTTCGCAGGAACTCGTGCTTCCAGAACCAGCGGGGCAAATCGTACACCAGCCGCCGGACGCCCAGGAACGCGGACTTCACGAAATCAATCACCGCCAGCCGAAACGAGCGGACGTGAATCATCCCGCACAAAAACGCGCCCAACAACAGTATCCCCGAAATGAACGGAACCGTGTTGGCGGGATCGAACCAGCTCAAAAGGTGCGTTGGCTGCTCCGCGAGATGGCTCGCGGACGAGCCGAGGTCTTGGCTTCCGGCCGCGGCGGCTTCGGCAAACGACTTCGCGGCGGGGCCGTGTTCGACGCCGTAAATCTTGTCGAGCAGATGCTTGAGGGCTTGCAGAATCACCACCGCCCCGCCGAAGGGCACGGCCATATAAATTGTGGCGAACCGACCGGCGGGCGTCCCGAACGCCACCGAACTCACTTTCTGCAATCCCCGGAGATAAAACTCGCCCCGGCGATAAACCCCGTCCAAGAGCACATTCAGGCGGCGGTCGGCTTCCAGCAGCCAATCCCCGGTCCACAAATCCGCGGGACTCGCCAGATCGGGCATTTTCAGGTTGTTCCGCGAGATCGCATCCCGCAGCATGCTCATGTTGAGAAAGCCGTGATGCACAACCTTGTCGAGGAGTTCCTCAATGATCTTCCGGCGCGACACCCGCTCCGGCAGGTTTTGAGGGGCAAGGCCCACATCATCGAGAGCCTGCGAAATCAGCGGACGCAGCCGTTCCCGCAGTTGGATTTCCACCTTCCGGGCCGCTTCGTGCAGCAGATGGTTAAGCTGCTCGCGCTCCGGTCCGGACAGGCGGACCGACATCAGCCGCGACGTCGCCCGGCGGAGATGCCGGTTGATGCGAACTTCCCGCTGGTTCGGCAGCGTGCGGCGGATGGGCTGCTTGCCGAGCGAAAGCATCCAGCCGGCGAGGTCCAGATGCGAGATTTTCCGCTCGTGATCGATGCAGACTTTTTGCAAGTCGTAGAGCAGGCGTTTGTCGGCGTTCCAAAATCCATGCGACGACTTGGCGAGCAGGCTGACCATCACATCCCGCCAGCCCGCGGCTTCGTCGTCGTCGAAACCGAGCGCCTGTTGCAGCCGGCGGGAGAGTTGTTCGAGTTCGCCCATCGCGGCGACCGACGTTTCGCCCGATTGCCCGGCCGGCGCATATCGCGCCGCTTTGAGCCTTAGAAGCGCCGCCCGCACCGCGTTGCCCTGCTCGCTGACCCGGTTCGCTTTGTAGATCAAACGGTCGAACAGCTTGCGGTTGGGAACGGCCGCTTCGCGGAACTCCGCCTTGGACGAAGCCGCCTCCGCGGCCAAAACGTCGGCGGCGGATTCTTGGTGGGTCACTTTGACTCTGGGCCGTTTGGGCGTTGAGCCGACGAGTTCGTCTTCCTCCTTCTCCTTTCGCAAGCCCTGCGGCGCGGGGGCTCCTTCCGGACGCGTGG
This sequence comes from uncultured Planctomycetaceae bacterium, assembly GCA_963815195.1. Taxonomy (GTDB): domain Bacteria; phylum Planctomycetota; class Planctomycetia; order Planctomycetales; family Planctomycetaceae; genus CAWAVN01. The sequence goes on along the minus strand of CAWFGE010000016.1, from coordinate 49,284 downwards.
TTTCCAAGAGATACAACACGTCCAAATCCTGGCTGAACACGGCATCGATGCGGCGATAGTCGTCGAGAGCCGGGAAAAACGCCGCGAGCCGCCGGGGTTCAAAATACCTGAGCTGCAAATAGACGGCGGCGGCTTCGACGTAGACGGTGCAGAAATCCTCGGGCGGGAGCAGGAAATCCTCCTGCCGAATCACCGCGTGCATTTCGTCGAATTCCACCTGGCCGATCTGATCGATCCGCTCGCGGATCAACGCCGGCGTGAGTTCCCCCGACTCGACCTTCGTCGCCAACGTCGCATCGATGCGGGCGTGGAACAACAACCCCCAATACCGCACGAGAAGCTGCTTGAGCGTCAGCCCCGGAAGTTTTCCGTCGCCGGGCTGCGCGAGCAGAATCGCCGGCGTCGGGACTTCGCTGGCCCGGTCGATGCCCAACTCATCCCGCTCGACCAGATGCAACAATTCATCCGCGGCGATGATGTAACTCTTCCGGTGCGGCACCTGCATGCCGAACCGCGACAGGTCCCGCTCGGAGCGGATCACCCGCCTGACGACGCGCGAAGGCACCGGAAACGCCGCCGGGTCCACCGCCCGCACCGCGTCCGCCGCCTTTTGCAAAAGGAGTTCGCTGGCTTCGCTGTTCCCCACCAACCTCGCCCTTAACCCATCCACAGGAAACGTAAACCTGATCGGCCTGGTGACATAAGGATTCCACAGTCCTTCCGTATAAAGTGTATCGGAAAAACGACCAATTTGGCCACTAGGGATTGTCGAGTTTCTCGAAGACAGTCCGCGAAACCCGCGCGGGTTCGGCGCAGATCTTCAACCCGGAAATCCGTTCCTAAGGGATCTAACGGAGACGGCAGTTCGTCCGATTGTAGCGTTTATGATTTTCCCACGACGCCCAGCCGGGAAGCCAACTCTTCGAGAATCGAAATGTCCGTCTCCGGCCGCGGGGGACTCTGGGGATGCGTGCGGTTGGTGGTCAGCCAGCCGCGAATCTTCAAAAACTGGGCCGCCGAGTGTTTGTAGCCCGGCCCCGGCGATCGAAACGCGAAAAAGCCCAAATACTGCAAGAGGTCGTTCAGTTCATAAAACGCCGGGTCGCCGGCTTCCCAGTAAGCATCCCGGCGGGCGAAAAGATCGGGGGCGAACGTGCTCAGGCCCAACAGATAATCGCTACCATACATCACCATGTCGATCGCAAAATCGTTACCCGTGAACACAATGAAATCGGGCCGGTTCCGATCGCGAAGCGTCAACCGCCGCCATTCCGGTTCGCGGTGGAAGGACGAATGCTTCGCGCCGATGCATTGGGGAATCGCCATCATTCCTGCGTAGGTGTCGAGATCGTACACTTTGCCGAAGGGGGCCAGATCCTGCGTGAGTTCAAACCCGATGAACCGCTCCGAGTCCCGCGCAACTCCTGATAAGCCGCCACGATGTCCGGCCCGTGTTGCTCGACGAGGCCGAAGGATTGAAAGATCACCGGCGTCCCGCCGAATTCCCCAATCCATTCCATCTGCTGCTTGTAACCGTCTGCATCGAAAGCGGCACCCGGCTGGTCTTTCACAAACGCCCCCGCCACAAACGCCCCGCCGCCCAGTGTCTCACGCGTGGCCCGGAGCACCTGCCGGCGGGTGTCATCGTCCAGGAGATGCACATAGCCGGTGTCCATATTCACCGCCGGCGTCAGCCCGGCGTTTGCGGTGCGTTCGACGTGCGCACGAAAGCTCGGCCAATCGACGTCGCCGTTCTCCAAAAACGGCAGCAAAATCGCCGACAGCCCCGTAATCTTCCGCCGGGGACGAATCATCTCCAGCGGATGGTTGGCCGATGTGGTCATAGTGCGTAAATCCCAAAATCAGTCGTTCCAAAAACGGAAGAGCCTCGCACGACGTTAGCGGTATTGCAATCTCAAAGCTCGTGAACCGAAAGGCGAACAATGGCGGGTTAAAAACCTCAACTTACAACGAAAACCTCCGGGCGGCCAGTATCAAGCTCCCGCGCGTGGCCCAGAAAACAGAGGCGGTGGCAAAACGCCGGCAAACTCGGTAAGTTGGGTTGAAGTGCACCACAGCCCGTCTCTTTTTCCCTCTCTCACCAATAGAAGCATTCGCTTCGGAGGCACACCATGCGACCGCTTGCAACATTTCTCGCCCTCCTGGTTCTGATTTTTGTTCCTGGAATCTCGAGCGCCGACGGGCTGATTTATCAACTCCCCGAAGATGGAACGTGGGTGCGGTTTGAGATCAAGGGAGAGGGAATTAAATCCGACGGCACCGTGTCGGTGACGATCGATGGAACGCAGACGCTCCGCTCCGTCGGAAAAAAGATGGTTGACAAACAGCCGTGCCGATGGATCGAACTGGAGTCAGAATTGAACTTCGCGCCGACCGGTGGAGGGACGCAAAAATTCAGCGAACTGATCAAGCTGCTGATCCCGGAAAAGGATCTCGCCCAAGGCAAGGATCCGCGCGACCACGTGCTGAAAGCCTATAAAGGAACCTCAGCCGAGAATCTTCAAGAACTGGATTTGAAAGGGGCCGGCAAGCGGGAAATCGAGAGCTTGGACGAAATCTTCCATGCTCCGCTCACAAAGATCACCAAGCTGCCGGCCGCGACCGTCAAGATCGACAAGAAAAACTGGGCCTGCAAAGGGCTTCAAGGCGAAAACAAAAGCGACAAAGTCATTTTCCGCACCGAGACCAGGCTTCACAAAGAGGCCCCCTTCGGCGTTGTGACTTACAAGTACGAAAAAGAACGGCGGACAAACGGCAAGTTTCAGATGAAGAGAACGATGGAATGGAAACTCGTGGAATCCGGAAAAGACGCAAAAAGCGCCGCCCCGAAAGTTGAGTAAAAGATCTTTCCAGTAATTCGAATCTTCGTGTCATCGTGGTCCATGTTGCGGCTGCACTAGAAGACAGGGCCGAAGGCCCGGCCCTATGTCAGCCCTGGGAAACGGGAACGAACAAAATCCAAAAGCCCCAACGGGGCGGTCGTAAACCGGAGATGCGCAGGTGCCTAAATGGGATGGAACCCGCCCCGCAACGTGCGCCACGTAGGGCCGCCCCCTTGGGGCTTGCCTCTCCTTGATCATCCGTAACCCAGGGCGGCGCTGCGCTTGCCCTGGGCTGACATAGCACCGGACCTTCGGTCCTTTTGCCGGAATTTGGAACTGTGGAATTCAAAGACTACGGAAGTTAAAAACCCGGCGGGACTTCGTTTCTGAAGTCCGCCGGGTCGATTTTTGAAATGTTGCCGAGCCGCTTATTTGCCCGCGACTTCTTTGGGGGCTTCGGCTTCGATGGTCACCGGTTGCTCGGCGACCAGGGAGACGTTGTTAAATTGCAGCCGGAACCGGAGCGTCGCGGCGTGACTGCCGGGGGTGAGGTCTTTGCCGGCTTTCAGCGTGAGCTTGGCATCGGTTTTGCCTTTGTCGATGCTGGCTTTGTCCACGCTGATGCCTTTGATGCCGTTCGGCAGTACGACTTCCACATCGATCTTGCCATCGAAGCCGTAAAGCCGTTCGATGGACACTGGCAGACTCCAGCGACTTTTCGGGCTGGAGTTTGCCCAGGGTGGACGGGGCGGTGATTTTCAGCGGGTGCGGATGCACCTTGAGCACCACCGGCGAAGACACGACGTACAAGTTGATGTCGCCGGGCTTGTTCTGGTTGGTGACGTTCTTGAGGTCGTTGTCCACCTTCTTCGTGTAGCCGTCGGCTTTCTTTTGCATCTCGGCCGCGGCCTTGGCGTCGGCGTCGGCTTTCTCTTTGTCTTTTTGAGCCGAGGTGTTTTTCTCCTCGGCGGCTTTCGATGCTTTCTCGGCCTCGGCCTGTTTGGTCGCGGCTTCCTCTTGCTTCTTTTTGACGTCCGCCAGCTCTTTTTCCGCTTGCTGCGCGGCTTGGGCTTTGCCCGCATCGTCCTTGGCGGCGTCGGCGGCTTTTTTCGCCTCGGCGAGTTTTTGCTCCGCCGCGGCCACTTGCTTCGCCGCTTCGTCCGCGGCTTTTTTGGCGGCCTCGGCCGCTTGCTGGGCGGACTTCAATTCATTCGCCGCCGTTTGAGAATTCTTCGCCGCCTCTTGGGCTTTCGTCTGGGCGGCTTTGGCTTCCTCGTCGTATTTCTTCTTGAGCTCGTTCGCACGCTTTTGCTCTTCCTTGGCTTTCTCGACCGCGTCCTGGTTCCGCTTGTAGGTGAACTTGGACGTGCCCTGGAAGTAGAACGTGTACGTCCCGGTGGGGATATTCGTGGTCCTGAGGTAAAGCTCCGTCTTGCCGTTGTCTTTGACGTTCTCGTCCTTGCGGTTGATGTCCCGCGGCAGATCGACGGCGGAGACTTTGAGATCGCCTTTGATGGCTTCCCGCTTGGTGACTTTGAAGGGGATTTCCACCTTGCCGCCGAGCGAGGTTTCGATCACCTTGCCGTCGCCGGCTTGGAGGACGACCGGGGCGGTCTCGGCGGTGACGACGGACAGCGTGAGGTTGCGGGCGAGCCGGGATGCGACCGGCATGTTCTGATTCAACGGCCAAAGCAGCGTGCCGTAGCGGGCTTCGCGCTCGATCGTCTTGCCGTCCACGGTCGCTTTGCCAATGACCTCGATGGAGCCAGCCCAGGCGGGAGCGTTCTCGGCGGCTTCAAACACCAGCCAGCCGTCGCTGACCGTGCCCCCAAACTGGGCTCCCTGGCAGGTCACGCCCTGAGGCAAACCTTCCACGCGGACTTCCACATCCCCTTCAAACCCGTACTGGCGGGCGAGGTTCAATTTCAGAGCCGACGTCCCGCCGCGGCGGACGACGCAGGCGGTCGGCTTCAACTGATTGCGGCTGTCTTTTTCCGGCTCGGCATAGGCGACGAGTTGGAAGTCGGGACTTTCCTTCTGAATGACCAGGCGATACACCAGCCGGGGATCGTTCGCGGGGTTGTTGTAGAGATCGTTCAAGCGGATGCGGTAGGTGGCGTCCTCATCGACCGCCAGCCGGTATTTGGGATCGTCCGTCTGCAGGCTGACAATCTCCGGCTGATTATTGCCCGGCTTCGTGTAAGGGGCATCGTCCAGCTTGGTCACCATCTTGACCTGCTCGTTGCCTTTGGCGTCTTTGGTGACTTTTTCGACCATCAGCACCGGGTCGGCCATCGTGCCCAGCCGCTGCGAGATCACGTTCAGCCAATACACTTCGCCCTTCTTGCCGTCGAACGCGACCCAATCCCGGTCGCCTTCGGGATAAAACTGCCCCACGTATTCAGAGGGCACGGTGATCTTCTGCGGTTTGGCCTGCTCGTTGTTCGCGGGTTCCTGCTCCATCACGATCGGGGCTTCCGCGAAATGCACCGTGACGGCGTTGGAAATCCCGTCCGGCCCTTTCACCCGGTAAGAAAACCCGCTCGTCCCGGCTTGATAGGAATCCACGGCCCCCGTCATCGGCAGCCGGTTCAGGCTCTTGGGGTCGTTGGGCAGGGCGATGTTGACGGTGATTTTTTCGAGCGCGACGCCGCGGACTTTAAGGCCCTCCGCCGGTTGGCCGCCGGGCAGGTTCCGGCCATAGATCGTGTATTGATCGTTGGAGCCGGGCTTCCCCACGGGCGGAAAGATGAAATCGACGTAAGGCGCTTTGCGGAAGGACAGGCGGTAGGAAAAATCCGCCCCGCCCTGGAAAGTGAAGTCGTGCACAGCGACGATGTGCGGGCCCGCAGTTTGGACTTCCCATTGAATCAGCGAGTCGCGAGGGTCGGCCTGCCGGGCCCGGCGGACCATGCGGCCGTTGGGATCGTAGAGCATAATGACGGGATCGATCCGCGAATCGATCCGCTCGCCCCAGCAATCGATCAGCACACGGTCGCCTTTTTGCAGCTCGACTTTGTAGTATTCCTTGCGCTGGGCGGTCATCTGGGCGACCACGGTGCTGCCGACTTCGACGGGCATCGCTTTTTCCGGCGAATCGGGCAACCCCTCGCGCTTGACTTGTTTCAAATCATCGACCACGAACGCGCGGGGATTGGAAATCCCGTAGCGGCCGACGCTGCGGACTTCATAAATCCCCGGCGGCACGTCGGCGGCGATTTTGACCGTGAACTGGTTTTCCATCGGCGTGGGCTTTGGGGAAAACTCGTCGGGCGGATTCATCTTCTGCTCGGACGTGATCCCTGGACGCGAAAACTCCAGCTTCGAGACCTCGTCCAGGTTCTCCCCGGTGATTTGCACTTCGATTTCCGAGCCCGCCTGGCCGCTGGGCGGAAAAACCGACGAGAGCATCGTCGTCGGCATCTGGGCCTCGGCGACCGAGGCCAGGCTCAGACAAAAGGCCGCAAACATCGCTCCACCAAAACGGGCATAATCTGAACGAACCGGCATCCCTCGTTCTCCTTTTGAACGCTAGGCAAGGTGACTTTTCTTTCCTGCAACGTATCAAGAGGCGCCTATCTGTGTAAAGTCAAACCGCCCCGAACAGCGCCCGCAAAAGGAAATTGACCTGGAGGGCAAGGAAGGTTACACGGAATTTGAGACGTTTTGCTCCAAAATTGGCCATCGAACAAATTGGCCGCCACGCGGTCACGGCAGTTCTTCCACGGCGGCGCTCCGGTGCATGCGATTGTTATCCGTCCATCTGTGCCAGCATTTCCCGTGACTGTAAAAAGAATTCTTCGAGGCTGGTTGCCGTCCATTCCATCGCCGGGTTCCAAGCAGCCCAAGTACCAAATCGAAGTTCATTCGAAGATGGGTCGGCGTCAGGATCGAACAGAAGTGTTGAATCATCACCTCTTGTGTTGAGCATCAGCGAGCGACGCACCTTGACGCCCTGATCGTACCACCATTCCCGTTCGTCATCATCTTCTGGGGGGTCGTCATCGACTTCGCACACTGACCAAAGCTCAGGCTCGCCATCGGAAAGCCAACACAGTTGTTCGATCGGTCTGATGTCGTAAATCGTATGGCCGCATAACATCCAACCGTTTGTGACACGGTAGAAATCTCGCATGTCCTCAGGCATTTGAATGCCGAGCAATCGTTCGGATTTGGCGATCGCCTCGTCGGTTGCGGGCGGGAAACCAAACCATTTTGCGTCGCGAGCGGCCTGCGGCACTTCCGCCCAGTCAAGATACTGGTCTTTGCTCGCCAGTTCCTGCGAGTAGTCGGTCAGGAATTGATTCCAGTTGAATGCGGCCATGATTGGGGGGGCTTTGACGGATAACGCGGAATTGAGTGATCGGCGTCTTTGCTCAAGATCACTCAACTCAAGGATCCTTTCCCGTCGTCTCCACGACGTCCAATCCCCAAATCGCTCGGGCTCAATTTGCTCATCCTATCCGAACTCTTATGCCCACACAAGAATTTTCCGATGGATGACGGACCCACCGCCGAACAAGACCCCAAGCTGCCCGACCAGATCGCCGGCGCTTGGGCTGCCGTTCGGATGGCATCGAAAGGCCACCTTGCGACATCTTCGGCACCCACACGTTTTTCCTCACCTCATGACCCTTTCTCCCGCCAAAAACGCGGGTTGACGGAATTTCACGGAATCGCGACACTTTCGCCGTAAACCTCGCAGGGAGCAAAGGATGGCGATTGAGGAAAAACGCAGTGCCCGCAAATGGCGGTATCTCGCGGAATATGTGCTGTTCCGCTTTGTGGTCTGCCTCGTGGATGCGCTGCCCACGCGGGTTTCGGTGCGGTTGGCCGAGGGGTTGGCGTTCGCGGTGTTTCGGCTGCTCCCCAAAAAATGGTCCCGCTACGAAGTCGCCCGGCAGAACCTGAAGTCGGCGTTCGGCTCCCGCTACTCCGAGGCCCAGATCGACGACATCATCCGCCGGATGTGGATTCATCTCTTCCGCCTGGTGATCGAGATCGTGCAACTGCCCCGCAAACTTCGGCTGTATAATTGTGCCGACGTCGTCGAGTTCCGCAACCGGGACGACAGCGTGAAGGCTCTCTCTTGCGGGCGGCCTGTGATTGTGCTCAGTGGGCACTTCGGCAACTGGGAGATGGCGGTCTCCACGTTCGGGGTGTTCGGGTTCCCGATGGGCGTCGTGGCCCGCGATCTGGACAATCCGTATCTGCACCAGTGGTTTCAAGAGTTCCGCGAGCACACGGGGCATCGGCTCTTATCGAAAAAAGGCGGCGGCGGGGACATGGTCGAGTTTCTGGAGCGCTCCGGGAACCTTGCGCTCCTGGCCGATCAAGACGCCGGCAAAAAGGGGCTGTTCGTGCCCTTCTTCGGGCAGCCGGCTTCGACGTTCAAATCGATCGCTCTATTGGCGGTTCAGTATCGGGCGGTGATTGTCGTGGGCTATGCCATTCGGCTGCCTGATGATTTTACGAACCACCCTTGGGTGCGGTTTGAGCAGGGCTGCGAAGCGGTGATCGATTCCTTGGACTACCAGGGGCCGGATGCGATCCGCGAGATCACGGCGGATTACACGGCCGCATTGGAGCGGGCGGTCAAGCGGGCCCCGGAGCAGTATTTCTGGGTGCACCGCCGCTGGAAAAGCCAGCCCCGGCAAAGGAAACAGAAGGCGGCCCGCGCTGCGTGAACGCCGGATGAGGACGAATGAGAGTTGGCAGCGATTTCCACATTCGCCCCCTCACCCTAACCCTCTCCCCCGAGGGGAGAGGGGAGAAATCCCCTTACCGCGGGATCGCGATCACCGCGGGACGTTTTGCGACGTGGTGGCGACGTTGAGGTGTTTGAGGGCCATTTCCGAGCCGCGGTATGCCGAGAGATGCTTGACCCCGGTTTCCAAAGCCTTGCGGAAATGGGCGATGGCTTGCTGCGTGTCGCCGGAGGTCAGCATGCGTTCGCCGATGAAGAAATGGGCTTCGCAAAGCTGGGCCTGCCCGTCTTCTTGGTTTTCGCTATTCGTTCTCGCCAGGAGTTGGTCGTCGGTCATCCGGCCGAGTTGGTAAGCCAGGACCTGGTCGGGCCAGTCCCATTTTTGGGGATCGCTGGGGAGCAGCGGGGCGAATTTCTGCTGAATGTTCACGGAACTTTTCGCCTGCTGGAGGGACATGAGTTCCCAGGAATAAACGTGCTTGAGGTCTTTATTATTAGCCTTGGTCGCGGCTTCGAATTGCTTGGCGGCCCCGGCGTAGTCCTGGGCGAAGAACAGGGCGAAGCCCAGATCGGATTTGGCGGTGGGATTGTTGGGATCGAGTTCGACGACTTTGCGGCAGTCGGCGATGGCCGCGCTCAATTTGCCTTGCCGGAGTTCGGCCGTTCCCCGCAAGCTATACACCAGCGCCTGGCCCGGCTGGATGGCGAGCGAACGGTCGAAATCGTTTACCGCCGCCTGCGGGTCGCCTTGCTCCATCAGCGTGAACCCGCGGTTGGTGTAGGCGTAGAACGCGTTTTTGTCGAGTTCGATCACGCGGGTGAAATCGGAGAGGGCCTTGTCGTATTCTTTCCGCTGCTGATGAAACATCCCCCGGTCGTTATACACCATGGGGTTATTCGGGAAGGTCGTGATCGCCTTGTTGAATTGCCGCTCGGCCGCCGCAAAATCGCCCGCGGCGGCATGGGCCTGGGCGGCTCCCAAAAACGCCCCCATGTGCATCGAATTGAACTTGAGGGCCTGTTCAAAGTCCTTTGCGGCTTCGGCGGGCTTTCCCAACGTCGTCTGAGCCCGGGCCCGCTGGTAGAGCACGTTCGCTTTTTGATCGTCCGTGATGTTCGCCAGATTCAACACGTCGCCGGCGACTTTGATGGCGACCTCGGCGTGCTCTTTGCGGCCTTCCACCTGGGACAAGACCGCCATCCCGTAGAGATACGGGAGGTAATAATCCATGTGCTCTTTGCCGTTGAGTTCGATCGCTTTGCGGGCGTCGGCGATGCCTTGCCGGACCATTGGGGAGTTGTTTCGGCGGAGTCCTTCTTCCACTTCGGCGCTCCCGCGGAGATAGTGGGCGACATCGTCCCTTTGGTTTTGCCCGATGACCTGCGTGGTGAGTTCGATGGTTTTCGGGTAGTTGCCTTGCTTGTAGTAACTTTCGGCTTCCTTTTTGATTTTTTCGTGAGCCGGGTTCGCGTTGGCTTCCGTGACTTGGGCGAAGAGCGGCCGCCCCAAGAGCAAACTGAACGCCAGGCCGAAGCCCATCATGGTGTTTCGTCGCATCATGAATCTTCCCTCGAAAATGGAAGCCCTGTGTTGGAAATCCGTGACCCCGAAGACCGCCGCGATTGGCAACAGCGGCGGAGGTTTAATCGTCAGATCGTCATGCGCTCGAATTGTGCCGAGCCAAAACCGGCACGATCGGAGAGAATTTCAAAAACCGGCCCGGCGGGTTCAGGTGGACCAACGCGGATTTGAGAATTCCGGCTGCCTATCCCAGACAATATATGGAAGATGGGGAATTGAGTCCAGTCGGGAAGTCTCCCGAGACAAGGCGATCGAGGTCAACTTTGCCTCTTTCGCATCGGCGGCTTCCAGCCGCCGGGATCGATCGACGGGCGCAAGATGCCGCGCAGACGTCGCAACTTGGCCCCGACCCGCATTTCCTGCAAATCGGATTTTCATGGAACACGGGGACGATTCCGCTTGTCAAATGGATTTGGATTGGCATACTGAACGGAGCCGGACGCCCACGACAATCGACTTTCGCTTTTTCCCAAAGAACGCAACAGGAAGAACCAACGAAGCGGAAGACTTATATCCCCTCTGAGGAAGGAGCTAGGCAATGACGCGGTGGCAGACGAATTTGGGTTGGGGCCTGTTGTTGGCCGTGTGCGCGGGCGTGTTCTGGTGGGGCTGGTCGCCGGGCGAGGCGCAAGAGACGGCCCCGGCGAAGTCGCCCGCGCCCGAGACCCTGCTTCCCGCCGATGCCGTGATGTACTTCGGCTGCGACGGTCTGGCGGCGCACGAGGCCGAGTTCGAAAAAACCGCCGCTTACAAGGCGGTCTACGAATCCGGGCTGATGGACGCGATCGGCAATCTGGTCGACGCCGTCTCGAAAAAAGCCGGCGGAGGCCAGGATCTCAGCGTGCTTCGCGACGTTTACCACACCCTCGCGCAAAACGGGGTGTCGGCGGCGGTCTCGGTCGAGGCCGCCCAAGGTCCGCCGAAGGTTGCCAGCGTCGTCGTCTTCCCGCAGGCGGCGAAGTTTGAACCGCAGTTGGCGCATTTCCTCAAACAGGCCACGCGGGGCGACGTGGAATTCCAGGCCCACGTGGTTTCGGGGCGGGAAGTCACCAGTGGCATTTTGCCCAACTCCCCCGGCGTGGAACTGGGCTGGTGGACGGAAGGCAAACATCTTTTGATCGCGGTGGGCATCGATGCCGTGGAAAGCGGCGTCGCCGTCGCCGCGGGCAAATCGCCCAACATCACCAAAAACCCGTTGTGGAAGAAATATCACGAAGACAAACCGCGGGCCGGCACGACCTCGCTGAGTTGGCTGGATTTGGGTTCGCTCCGTGACACCTTCGGCCAGATGCCGCTGCCTCCCGCGGGCCGCGACGCTCCGCGTTCGACGGTGAACGACGTCCTCAAAGCGGTGGGCCTTCACAACGTGGGGGCGCTGGTGTCGCGATCGGGCTTCAAGGGGGAAGCGATGTGGTCCGAGACCCTTTTGGAAACCACGGGGCCGCGCGAAGGCCTGCTCGCTTATGCGGGCGAGAAGCCTTTGGGCCTCAAAGACCTCCCGCCGATGCCCGCGAACACGCTGGGCTTCCACGCCTGCACGGTGGAATGGGAGAAAGTGTATGAAGCGACGGTCGAGGTCGCTCAAAAGGTCGCCGCCCTCGGGCCGCCCGATGCCGCGGCCCAGTTGGACGGTTTGCTCAAAAACCTGCCCGTGATTGTCGGGTTCGATCCGAAGACCGACTTGTTCAAGCCGTTGGGCGACGTGTCCTGCGTGTATGCGGACGGGCAGTTGGGAATGTTCGGCGCGGGCGTGACCGTGGCGCAGCAGGTCGATGATGAAAAGACCTTGAAGGCCACGCTGATGAACCTCCTCGGCCGGGCCGGGGAGCAGACTTCGCCGCGCGAACTGACCGTCAAGAAAACCACGAAGCAAGGCCGCGAAATCGTCACGCTGGAAATCGGCGGCGGCGTGTTCAACCCCTCGTTCGCGGTCGCCGATGGCTGGCTTGTCGTGGGCATCGTGCCGCAGTCGGTGGAAGCGTTTTACCTGCGGCTCGACGGCAAGTTGGACCGCTGGCAAGCCACGGAGGACTATAAAACAGCCCTCGCCGAGTTGCCCAAGAAGTTCACCTCGATCACCGTGACCTATCCGCAAGAGGGCGTGAAAACGCTGATGAGTTTGATGCCGCTGTTGATGCCGGTCATGCAGGCGGCCTGGCAGGATTCTCCGCAGGGCCGGCGGAGCGGTCCGCTGAATTTTTCCGTCGCGGAACTGCCCCCGGCGGAACTGGTGTCTAAGCCCTTGTTCCCCAATGTGATGGTGCAAAGCGTCGACGAGAACGGCATCCGCTGCGACTCCCGTTCGTCGCTGCCATCGCTGCCTTTGGTGGACAGCGGCGGCGCCCCGGCGGTGGCCGTGCTCGTGGCCCTGTTGCTGCCCGCCGTCCAACAAGCCCGCGAAGCCGCCCGGCGGTCGACATCCAGGAACAACCTCAAACAAATCGGCATCGCGCTCCACAATTACCACGACACGTTTCAGGAATTCCCACCGGGCACGCAGCCCAACGAGAAACTCAAACCCGAGAAACGCCTGAGCTGGCAGGCAAAGATCTTGCCGTTTCTCGATCAACAACCGCTGTTCCAGAACATCGACTTTGACGACTCCTGGGATGCGAAGGACAACGCGAAGTTCACCTCCATAAAGATTCCGGTTTACATCAACCCCAGCGTGCCCAGCCAGCCGGACAAGGTGAACGGCCCCACGAATTACGTGGGCATCGCGGGCGTCGGCAAAGATGCCCCGACTCTGCCGAAAACCAGCAAGAAAGCCGGCGTGTTCGGCTACAACCGCACCACGCGGATTCGCGACATCCTCGATGGAACCTCCAACACCGTGATGGTCTCCGAAGCCAGCAAGGATTTGGGCCGCTGGGCCGCGGGCGGCGAGAGCACGATTCGGGCCCTCACCAAAAAGCCCTACATCAACGGCCCCGACGGCCTCGGCGGGTTCCACACCGGCGGTTGCTTAATGCTAATGGGCGACGGCTCGGCGCGTTTCGTTTCCGAAAACATCGATCCCAACACGATGGAAGCCTTGTCCACCATCGCCGGCGGCGAAGTCATCGGCAACTTCTAAACCGATCTCCGTGTGTTGTCCTGAAGCCAGAGACCCGAAGACGCACTTCCGGTCTCTGGCTTTTTTTGAGAAGAGCGTTTTTTCGTCGGAAATACCCGGCCGCTTATGCGGCTCGGCTCGCCAGAACATTAAACCGGAAACCGGCAACTCATGCGTAGCGACAACCGACAACCTTTAGAACTGCGGCCGATTTCTATCGAGCGCGGCTTTACGAAAGCGACGCCGGGCAGCGTGTTGATGACAGCCGGGCGGACGACGATCCTCTGCACGGCCAGTGTGGAAGACAGCGTGCCCCCCTGGAAATCGCACATCGAGAATCCCAGCGGCTGGGCGACCGCCGAATACAACATGCTCCCGGGCAGCACCTCGCCGCGCAAACGCCGGGACCGGACCAAAGTCGACGGCCGCACCACCGAAATCCAGCGGCTCATCGGACGCAGCCTACGGGCGGTGATCGATTTCGAAGCCCTCGGCCCCCGCACCGTGACCATCGACTGCGACGTGCTCGAAGCGGACGGCGGGACGCGCACACTGAGCATCACCGGCGGGTTTATCGCCCTTGCCGATGCGCTGGCGTCACTCAAACAACTCCTGCCGGCGGACCGGCCCGTGTTGTTGGACAGCGTGGCCGCGGTGAGCGTGGGGATCGTGGACGGCGAAGTGCTCTGCGATCTGGACTATGCCGAAGATGTGCGGGCGGAAGTCGATATGAATGTCGTCCTCACCGGGCAGGGAAAATTTGTCGAGGTCCAGGGCACGGCGGAGCGCGGCACGTTCGACCGCGAGCAGCTCAATGCCCAACTCGCTGCCGCCGAGGCCGGCATCCGGAAATTGACCGCCATTCAACAGGAATCTTTAGGCGAAAATTGGCCTCTGGACTCGATTTGAAAAAATTGCTAGCATCCCGCCCCGACGCGGTCGACCGGTGGAACCGGTCTCGGATGTTTTCTCGTTTCAGTTCTCACCGAATGGAGTTTGTTGTGAGAATTTCAAAGCTGCTTCGTATTCTGCCGGCGCTCGCGGCCGGGCTGTTGGTGCTGTCTTCCCCCGGTTTTGCGGCTCGGATCGAGGCGGTCAAGGGGAAGGAATACTTCCTCACCAAGCGCCACGGACCGTGGATGATCATGGTGGCGAGCTTCAAGACGCCCCCCCCGGAGCGCCGCTCCGAGGGAATGTCGCCCAAAGACGCTGCGGACCAGTTGGTGTATGAACTGCGGAAAGCGGGCATTCCCGCCTACGCGTACGCGCAAAACGAGGTTCACGAGGAAGTCAAGACCACAGACCTTCAAGGCCGCTTGCGGACGCGGGCCATCAAGGCGAAGCAGCAGACCTTCAGCGTGCTGGCGGGAAATTACGAAAGCACGGACGAATCTTCCAAGAGCGGAAAGCTTGCCAAGGACACCTTGGCCTGGATCGAAGACCGCTTCGAGCCGGAGTTTCTCACCGTGCCCGACGCCAACTTCCAGGAAGCCGGCGCGGCCTCGCGGTCGTCGGTCCGGAAGCTGAAAAGCGGCGGGATCCTGCGGCTGACGCCGGGCAAACTCCGCCAGGGGCACGGTCCGCTCGCCGGAGCGTTTCTCACGCTCAATCCGCTCCTCGACCCCGAAGACGTGGAAATCCGCAAGCGAGATCCGCTGCTCGTGAAGCTCAACTCCGGCAATGACATGTCGCTGCTCAACAACCCGGGCAAATACACCCTCGTCGTCGCCTCGTTTTATGGAAAGTCCTCCAAAGCCCAGGTCGGGATGGTCGGACTGGCGAACTTCCGCGAAGCCCAACAATCTTTCAAGGTGGGCGATTCCCTCGGCGAAGCCGCCGACAATGCCTGGGAAGTCGCCACGCTGCTCCGCCGGGGCTATTTTGTCACGATCTTGGATGATGACATCAAAACGCCCGAGTTGCCCCATGTGCAAGCCAAGCCGCAGGCGTTTGAAGCCTGGATTTGGCACGACCGCTTCCGATCCGTGGTCACCGTGGGCTCGTTCGACCGCGTGGACGATCCCCGCATTGCCATCTACCGCAAAGCCTTCGGGGCAAAGGTCAAAGAACACGCCCAGACCAAACGCCCCTTCCTCGCGGCCGAGCAGTTGACGATCCCGCCGGTCCTCAAAGGCAACCAATTGCCGGAAAAGGCCTGGATCTTCGATCCCAAACCCCAACTCGTCGAAGTCCCGCGCTTTGCGGAGTGAATGGGAAGAACTCGGGTGGAAGGTTGGCATTGATTCCCGTATCGGCGTGGGACACAATCGGAAAGCCGACTGGCCCGATTGTTCTCCCGCCGCCGTGAGGAATGTCTTTCCGTGTCCGCTCCTTCGACCGATGCCCAAACCCCGCCGGCTCCCGGCGGACTCTCGAGACTTCGCGCCGCGGGGCCCGGGTTTCTGAGGGCCATGTTCCAGCCGATCGATGCGGGACTGTTGGTGTTCTTTCGCATTTCGTTCGGGCTCTTGATGGCCTGGGAAGCCTCGCGGTATCTGACCTCGCGGTACCGGCAGGCGGATTGGATCGAACGGCTCTACCTTCAGCCGGAAGTCTTCTTCAAATACTTCGGCTTCGAATGGGTCTCGCCCTGGCCTGGAAACGGGATGTATTACCACTTCTGGGGCCTGCTGGTGCTCGCGCTATTCATCGCGGCGGGCTGTTTTTACCGCGCGGCGACGACGCTGTTCTTCCTGGGCTTTACCTATATCTTCCTCTTGGACCAGGCGACTTACCTCAACCATTTTTATCTCATCAGCCTGGTGAGCTTTCTGATGATCTTTCTGCCGGCGGGCTGCGCGTGGTCGGTCGATGCCTGGCTGCGGCCCAAGATCCGAAGGACCATCGCCCCCGCGTGGACGTTGTGGCTTCTGCGGTTTCAAGTGGGGATTGCCTACACCTACGGCGGCATTGCCAAGCTCAACGGCGATTGGCTCCGCGGCGAACCGATGCGAAGCTGGCTCGCCGAGCGATGGGGCGACACGCCGCCCGAGGCGCTCGTTTATTTTTTTTCCTGGGGCGGGATGCTGTTTGATCTCTTGGTGGTCCCGGCCCTCTTGTGGCGGCACACGCGGATCCCGGCGTTCCTGTTGGCGTTGTTCTTTCACTTTTCCAACGATCAGATGTTTCAGATCGGCGTGTTTCCGTGGTTCATGGTCGCGGGGACGCTGCTGTTCATGCCGCCCGATTGGGTGCAGATCAAACCGGCAGGGGACAAAAAATCCCCCGCCGGCAAGCCGCTGCCAAGCCCGCCGGAAGCCGGCGTCTCGCTTCGCCCGCGACAAAAAGCCGTCGCGGGGTTATTGGGAGTATGGGTCGCGTTTCAGACGCTGGTCCCGTTTCGGCATTGGCTTTATCCCGGCAATGTGAGTTGGACCGAAGAAGGCCATCGCTTTTCGTGGCATATGAAGCTTCGCTCCAAAGTCGCGGCGGAGTTTCGGCTCATCGCGCCGACAAAGTCCGGCACGCAGTTCGTCTGGTTTCTAAACTCGCGGCCGATGCGAAACCCCGAAACCGGCCGGCCGTATTACGACCAGAAAACCGGCCGGGCCATCCTCGAGGATTTTCTGGACTTCACCGCCGTCGATTCCCAAGGCGAGCGATTGCGAATTCCCGACCCCGCAAAAGACGCCGTCACCGCCAAGCAATGGCACGGGATGACGACTAAACCGGACATGCTTTTGCAGTACGCGCATTTTCTCGGCCGGCGATTGCGGGAAGCGGGCTACGAACCGGCGGGCGTTTACGCCATCGTCTCGGCTTCGCTCAACAACCGCCCGCCGCAAAGGCTGATCGATCCCAACGTCGATCTCCTCGAAGTCGAGCGTTCCCTGGCCCACGCCGACTGGGTCGTCCCGCTCACCACGCCGCTGAAGCCCTCGTGGCAGCCAAATCCCAACGACCAAACCCCGAGGACCGAGACCGTCGAGGAATAGTTCAGGCGACTTCGTCGAGGACTTCCTCATCCACGTAAATCGGGATGGGCGGATCGTAATGCACGGCGAGGGCGATCGCATCGCTGGGCCGGCTGTCGATCTCGATGAGTTCCTCCTCGTGGCGGATGCGGATCACGGCGTAATAGGTGTGGTCGATCAGGTTGTTGACGACCACGTCCTGCACGTCGCCGCCCATCTCCGCGATCACAGATTTCAGCAAATCGTGCGTCAACGGGCGGGGCGGAGGTTCTTCGGTAAACCGCCGGTTGATGCTGCTGGCCTCGAAGAAGCCGATCAAGATCGGGAAGATGCGGTCCCCGCCGACTTCGCGCAAATAGATGAGATACTGATCGGCAATCTCGTTGATAATAATTCGGGCCAATTCCATCCGAACGAGCACCAGCTTGCCTCCGAACCTGTGGTTGTTGATGTGGATTGAGCGGAAAAATGGCAAGAGCTGCCGCTCTCTGCGATTATATCTTTCTGCGAATTTTCGTTGCAAGGAGTGTCCGATCAGGTCGCGGGGGGCGGTTCGTTGAACTTCGCCTTGGCCCCGGCGACGGGTTCCGGAAGCGGTTTCCCGGTGCGTTCGAGGTCCGCGATCAGCCGGAGCGCCGTTTGCCGATGTGTCTTCGCGCGGGCCGCATCGCCGGCGTGGAGCGTGATCTTCCAGAGCTTGTACAAGAGGACGATCAAATCCTGCCGGGCCCGCGGGGCGGCCGGGTTGCGGTCGATCAAGGTTTCGATGGGCAAGGTGGCAGCTTCGAGCAGTTGCACCGCTTTCTTAAGGCGGCCTTTTCGCGCGAGCGCATCGCCGATGCGTTCGCGGATGATCGCCAGGTCGCGCTGCCAGGATTCGTGCATGGGATCCCGCATCACGAGCCGCTGGCGGATCTTGTGGGCGTTTTCGTATTCCTTGAGCGCGGCCGGGAGCTCGCCCCGATTCCGGCAGACATCGCCCAGCTTGCGGTGGCAGACGGCCAGGTCGTTTTGCCGATGGGGATTGCTCCAATCGGCGACGGCGAGGCGGGAGAAATTCTCCTGGGCCGCCCGATAAGCGAGAAGCGCCCCGTGCCATTCGCCTTGGCTGAAAAACACGTCGCCCAGCTTGTCGCGGATCACGGCGAGGTCGGCCTGGCATTTGATCGCCTCGGGCTGCGACTTGGCGAGGCGCATCCGCAACGCGAGCGATTGCTGATACCATTCGAGCGATCGCCGGGCCTGGCCCCGCCGCAGCGACAGATCCCCCAGCTTTTCCAGGCACACCGACAATTCCTGCTGAGCCTCGAGGCTGTTGGGGTTCGCTTTTACCAACGGCTCTAAAATCTGGCGGGCGGATTGATAGCGATTCTCCGCCTCGTCCCGTTCGCCCGCGAGCAGTTTCCAATCACCCAACCGCAGATGGCTGGAGGCGATCTCGCAATGGGGCAACGTCTGGTTCGGGAGTTTCTCGAGCACGCTTTCGCGGAGCGCGAGGGCTTCCCGATATGCGGTGTGGGCGTCTTCGGCGTGCCCCAAACCGAGCGCCACCCGGCCGGACTTGTCGAGCAGCACGGCCCGGCTCCGCGGCCAAAGGGAATCGCCGGGATTGTGACCGGAGATGGCTTCGATGATCGTGTCGGCGGTTTGAAACGCCAGCTTCGCCAGGTCCAGGTCGCCTTTGAGCAACGCCGCGTCGCCGCGCTTCTCCTGGAGCACGGCCAGGCGGTGCTGCTCCAAAGGGTTATTGGGGCTGGAATGGCAGCGGAACCGCTGGAGTTCGATCGCCGCCTGATAAACCTCCAAAGCCCGCGGGGCGTTTCGCCGGGCGTACCAGGCATCGCCCAGCAGCCGATAGCTGTCCACCCGCTGCGGGAGCCACGTGCGATTCTCGGGGAATCGCTCGCTGGCTTGATGCAACAGCCGCACCGCTTGCTCCGCCGAGGAAATCGCCGCGCCGATTTTGCCTTCCAAGAGAAACTGCTGAGCGGCCGCACGGTGCTGATGAGCCTCCAGACGCAAGGCCACATCGTCCTCGACATCCACAACCGCCGGCGGGATTTGTTCCGGGCGGCCCGGTTTCTCTGCCAAATCCGCATCGGAGTGAGTGGTCGGTTCCTCGAGCATCGAGCCGTTCAATAGAAGGAGAAAAGATTAAGACTCCGGACGTTCTCTTTTCAGACTGTCCGATTTTCGAGGCAAATGGTAGACCAGTTTCGCCGGGAATCGGGATTTTCGGAAAACCCCGGTCGATTGTGTCAGAAAAATCCCCGCCGCGATCTACTGCTCCATTTTAGCGGGAAACGACAGGAAAGTGGTATCCAATGTTCCGTCGGCCCCGGAAACAAAAAGCCAGGTCTTGAGAATCAACATCGCGGTCGGGCTGTGTGTGATGTGATTGCCGATCACGTGGCGGACGGCTTCTTCCAACGGCATTTTGACCAGCTCGATCGTCTCCGTGCCTTCGAGATTCTGCCGGCCGAACGTCAGCGTTCTCGCCAGGTACAGCCGGGCCGGCGAGAGGATGCTCGCCGTGAAGGGATCGACGACGCCCAGTTCCTGCCAATCGTCCGCCGAGATTCCCAACTCTTCCTTGAGCTCGCGCTTCGCGGTCACGAGCGGATCTTCGTCCGGCTCGATCCCGCCGCTGACGGCTTCGATCGTCGTGCGGCCGACCGCGTAATGAAACTCTTTCGTGAGGCAGACTTGCCCCTCGTCATCCAAAGCCAAAACGCACACGCCGGGCTTGAGATGGACGACCGTGTAAGTGCCCAATTCGCCGTCGGGCCGGATCACATCGTCCCGCTCCACGCGAAACCACGGATCCCGGTAGACTTGTTTCGTCTCAATGATCTGCCACGGACCGTGCGGTTTCATCGAAGCATTCCTTTGCGGATGGGTCGTATTGTCGGCGACGCGTTGGGCTCTCCGATGTTAGGGCGATGGCTCGCGTCCCACAAGCCCGAACGCCGACTGGTCAATCCAAGGAAGGCGGCCGGATTTGGGTGACGGCGACCCGGCCGGAAAAGCACACGTCCACATCGCTGCCCGTGTCGCGGTGCCGGTCGGTATACACTCCCCGGTACGTGTAGCTGTTTTCGAGGACCTCAAACACCACGGGGAGCGGGTGCGGGTTGAGCGGGCAGAAGGCGATCTCCACGTCTTCGGGCGGGATTTGCGCGGACGCCGCCGTTTGCAAATCGGGAAGATTGACGTTCCAGAAGGCCCCGGCTTCCAAGGGGAGCTTCCACAATTCTTCCAGAACCCTCCGCGCCAAAGGAACGGCCGCGGACCAGTCAAACGCCCCGCGGGATTTGCGGTATTGCGAAAACGCAACGCCCCGCACGCGATGCCACGCCGCCTCGCGAACGGCCGCGACCGTGCCGGACATAAACACATCCACGCCCAGGTTGCCTCCGTCATTGATGCCCGACAGCACCCAATCGGTTTCTTTCGCGAGGTGCATCAACCCGATCCGCGTGCAGTCCGCGGGCGTGCCGTCCAAGGCATAGCGGTTGCGATCGACCTTCGTCGCCAGGAGCGGGCGGTGGGAACTCACCTGGTGGCTGCACCCCGAGAGATGCTGATCCGGAGCAACCGTCACGACATCGCCGAATTCCCGCACCGCCGCCTCGAGGGCCGCCAACCCCGGCGCATCGATCCCGTCATCGTTCGTCAATAAGAAATTCATAGAAGGTTGTCCGTTATCCTTTTTTGTCCGCTGTTAGTAATCGGCGAGTTCGGTTGTCCAAGGAACCAGCGCCCTGCGGCGAATCAATGCGTTTGGTCATTGGTCATTTCCTCATGCCGAAGGTTCCGGCGGGAAGACGCCCATCACGCGGTGGGAGTAATCGATGTTCGAGCCCGTGAGAATGCCGGATTCCTCGCTGAGCAAATACAAGCACAACGTCGCGACATCGTCGGGTTTGAGGATTCGCCCAAAGGGCGAGGCTTTTTCGCCGAGCTCCAGCCAGTTGTCGGGGCTGCCTTGCTGCTTTTGCACGATGTGCTCGTTGGGCGTGTCGGTCCAGCCGAGGTTGATCCCGTTAACGCGGATGCAGTGTTTGCGGAGGCCGTTGGCGGTGTTCTTCGTGAAGGTACTCAGCGCCCCTTTGGTGGAGCTGTAAGCGGGGAGGATGTCCATTCCGCAATACGCCGCGACGGAGAGGATGTTGACGATGGAGCCGGCGATATTTTCCCGCCGCATGATCCGCACCGCGTCCTGCGTGAACAGAAACGGAGCCCGCACGTTGACGGCGAACTGATAGTCCCAGAACTCGACGGTGAGATCCTCCAGGCTCGCCCGCCTGGTGTCGGCGGCGGCATTGACGAGGCCGTCCACGCGGCCGAAGGTTTCATCGCATCGCGCGACCACGTTTCGGCAATCGGCCACCTCCGCGAGGTCGGCCTGCACATACAAGGCTTCGCTGCCGAGTTCCTTCAGCTTGCCGGCGACGAGTTGGCCTTTGTCTTCCTGCCGGCCGCAAATCACAACGCCCGCCGCCCCCGCCTCGGCCGCATGAAGCGCGACCGCTTCGCCCACGCCCTGCGTGCCGCCCGTCACGATCACCACTTTACCGTCCAGTCGAGCCGTCATATGTTCCTCCCGTAAAAGTATTCGCGGTGATTTCTAATGAAAATTCGAAGCACGAAATCCGAAATCCGAAAGAAATTCAAAATCCCAAATCCGAATGTTCCAGACGTCCTCCAAAAAGGCACGGCCGAGAGGAGCGTTTTGGTATTGGAACATTGGAGTTTGTTTCGGATTTCGAGATTCGGATTTCGGATGTCCCGCTCAGAAGCCCCAATCGTACTGGTCGATGTTCTCTTTGGTGAAGCGGATGGGGTCGGCCATGATGAGGGTCGACGGATCGGACTGGCGGAATCGCAGCTTGCCGTAGCCTTCGAGTTCGGCGCCCGGCTCGATCTTTTTCCCCTGCGCGACCGCCACCGCGACCCGCACCGTCAGGTCGCCCAGCTTTCGCGGATCCCAGAGATAAAAGCTTTCCAGCACATCTTCTTTGATGTACTTCCGCAATTTCTTCGAGGGCGTGGAACAGCCCGTGAGCGCGATCTCGCCGACTTTGCCCGCCTGCTTGATCGCCTCGGCCGCTCCCGGGACGGAGTTGGAATCGAACGCGATGATCCCCCGAATGTTCGGGTTGCTGTTGAGCACCGTGCGGACTTTTTCGATGGCTTTGTTCTCGTCTTCCTCGGTGACCACCGGCGGGCCGGCGAGCTTCATGTTCGGGTATTTTTCCTCCTGGCGGGCCTCGGCGATTCGCCGCCAGTTGTTGAGGTTCGCCGCGTCGAGGCTGGCGATCACGACCAGCCATTCGCCTTTTTCGCCCATCTGCCGGGCAATGTCGTCCATCAACGCCTGGCCGAGCACCGTGTCGTCGATCTGATTGACCATCAGCCGGCGCCGGCTTTCCGGGGACTTGCCGTCGGTCGCGGCGTCGCTGTCCCAGGTGATGACGGGAATCCCCGCCTTCTGAGCCTTTTCAATAAACCGGGTGACGGCCTGCGGCTGATTGGGGGCGACGCAAATCGCATCCACGCGCTGCCGGGTCCAGGTCTCGATGAACTTGTTCTGCTCGGAGCCGCTGGGTTTGGACGGGCCGTCGTAAATCGATCTCCACGCCCAACTCCTTCGCGGCATTCTCGGCCCCTTGATGGCAGGCATCGAAATAGGCGATGTTCTTGAGCTTCGGGAGCATCGCAATCCGCAATTTCCCGCTCCCCGAAGAACTGCCGCTGCATCCCCACGCGGCGCAGCAAATAATCAGTCCCAAACTCAACAATAAACGGCGCATGATGACGATTCCTTATGTCAATCAGTGGTAATAACGTGTTTCCAAAATTCAGTACTTCCAAAAAAGCTCAAGAAATCGGTTTGGTTGTCAAGAGCCGCGCACGACGTAAGCGGTCTTGCGTTGTCTGAATCCGTGAAAACCGCTTACTTCGTGCGCGGCTCTTGCTTTTTTGGAATAACTGAAACTGGATATTGGTCATTGGGACATTCTCAGCAGCACCTTGCCGCCGCGGCCGGGCTTTTCGGACTGGCGGACGGCATCGGCGATTTGCTCCAGTTCGTAAGTCTCCCCCACATCGGACACCAACACGCTGGCGAGCATGAGCTTCGTGATTTGCCGCACGAGTTGCAATTTGCCCAGGAGTCCCTGGGCCTGCATCCAGCGGGAGAGCCAAAAGCCTTCGACCCGGCTGCCGACGGTCATCAGCTGCCGGGACGAAAATGACAGCGGCCGGTCGTCCAAGGTGCCATACACCAACAGCCGCCCGTTCTCGCCCAGGCAGCCCACGACCGCGGAGCCCGTTTCGCCGCCGACCGGATCGATGGCCCAGCGAATGCCCTGGTTCCCGGCGTGCTTTGAAACCTGTTCCCGCAAGAACTGGCGGTCGTGCTTTTGGTCGTCGAACACGACCACCGCATCCGCACCGAGGGCTTTCAGTTCCTCGACCTGCTCGTCCCGGCGGATGATGTTGAGCGTCTTAAACCCGTAATGTTTTCCGAGACGGATCACCATCCGCCCGAGTGCCGAGCCGGCCGCGGTTTGCAGCAGCCAACCGCCGGGCGGAACATCCAACACCTTGCGGGTCATCACGAAGGCGGTGGCGGGGTTCACGAAAAACATCGCCGCCTGCTCGAGCGGCAACTTGTCCGAGAGCGGAATGGCCTGCTTGGCGGGGATGACGGTGTATTCGCACCAGTTTCCGGTCTGGCGGTTCGGCACCGCGACGCGTTTGCCCGTCAAAAACTTTCCAAAGAGTCCGCCGCCCGAAGCATCCACGATCCCCACGCCTTCGTAGCCGGGCGTGGCGGGGAGCTTGGGCTTTTTGCCGTAAATACCGCGGACGGTCATCATGTCGGACGGGTTGATGGGACTGGCCAGCATTCGCACCCGGACTTCGCCCGGCCCCGGTTCCGGCATGGTCACTTCCTCCACGCGCAGCACCTCCGCCGGCTCGCCGAATTCATGAAACACAATTGCACGCATGCGGCGTCCAGGGATTAAAGGCCAGAGGTTAAGCGGAATCTGCGAGGCTCGATCATTCCGGGGTATTTTCTTTTGCGACTTGGTTCCAACCTCCGATCACAGAATCATCGTTCACAGAATCAATGATTTTGTGATTCTGTGAGATCGCCTCTTTGAGAATCGGCCCAATCACAGGGTGGGGAATGCACCCGATCAATCCTCGGGAAAAGATTAAGTCTATAGGCTCTAAACGTTTTTGGCGAGCGGGCGGGACGAGTATTGAAGCGACGAAAAAAACTCGAAGAATCCAATGATCCTGCGCCAGGGCTTTCCGCGTTAGCCCCTTGATGAACTCTTCGGCGGGGGGTTAGAATTGGGACGGTTTCTTCGCCGAGTCCATCGACGTCCCGCGTCCCGCGGCGGTTTGGCCAATCACCACCTCCCAATTCTCGAAAACGGGGAACACCTCATGGGGTTATTCGACAAGCTTCGCAATGAACTCATCGACATTATCGAATGGGTGGACGACTCGAACAGCACGCTCGTCTGGCGGTTTCCCCGATATCAAAACGAGATCAAAAACGGTGCCCAACTGATCGTCCGGCCCGGGCAGATGGCGATTCTCGTGCATCGCGGGGAACTGGCCGACGTGTTCGAGCCCGGCAACTACACGCTGAAAACCGACAACCTGCCGATTCTTTCGACGCTCCAGGGCTGGAAATACGGCTTCGACAGCCCGTTTCGCTCGGAAGTCTATTTCGTCAGCACCAAGCAGATCACCAACCTCAAATGGGGGACGCCCAATCCGATCATGCTCCGCGACCCGGAGTTCGGCCCGATCCGGCTGCGGGCTTTCGGAACCTACACCCTCAAATGCACCGAGCCGCGGATTCTTTTGAAAGAACTCGTGGGGACCGATGCGGAATTCGATTCCAACGAAATCAACGAGCTGATGCGGTCGATCATCACCGAGGCCTTCACCGACATGCTCGGGGAGCAGCAAATCGCCGCCTTGGACCTGGCGTCCAAGTACCGCGAGATGTCTTCGGAACTTAGGAAATATGTGATCGAGCGCGTGGACGATGAATACGGGCTCGATGTGCCGGCGTTATTTATCGTGAATATCTCGTTGCCGGAAGCCGTCGAAAAAGCCCTCGACACCCGCACGAGCATGGGCGTCATCGGCGACATGGGCAAGTTCCAGGCGTACCAGATGGGGAACGCGATGGAGGCCGCCGCCAATAATCCCGCGGGCGGCGGAGCGGCCGAAGGCATGGGCCTCGGGATGGGCTTCGCGATGGCCAACCGCATGGCGGGGACCGCGGGGCAACCGCAGCAACAGGGATACCCCCAAGCCCCCCCGCCGCCACCGCAGGCGACCGCCTGGCACGTCGCGGTCAACGGCCAGACGCAAGGCCCATTCACCGATCAACAGCTGGCCCAAAAAATCTCGAACGGCGAAGTCACTCCGCACACCACCGTCTGGTGCGCCGGCATGCCCGGTTGGCAAGCCGCGTCCCAAGTCCCCGGGCTCGCGGGCTACTTCCAACAAACCCCGCCCCCGCCGCCTCCGCCGCCGGCGTAATGCCGATCGAATCGAACGCCCGCCACGAGCAGCGAATCGCCATTTCCTGCTCGTGGTTTTGTTTCGTTCTCCTCCGCGCGGGCGATTTTGTTGGTGCTCAATGAGCCGTCAATTCCTCATCTTGTTGAGTTTTGGTCTGGCCTGCCTTGTGGCAGGCTGCTCCTCGTCGGCAACCAAGATGCTGAAACCCCGTGTCGATCACGTTCAAATTCATGAGCTTGCAAAGCCGGGCGTACCGATCGAAACAGTCATCGACCGATTTGGCGAACCGCATCAACGAACGCCAAACAACCAGAGCGGTGAAACGCTGCTGTATAAAACGTTCATCGATTGGGACAAATTCATCGACCATAGGCTCTTTTGGATTGAAACGAATCAACGTGGCCGAATCGTGAAGACGACCACCGAAATCGACGATGATTGATATTCTGATCGCGCCGAGATTGTATTTGTTGAAAGTTATGTCGATGAGGGCCAACCATTGATGACGCAGTCTCCGCATCTTCCCGTGGCGGCCGAGGGTGATACGCAGTCCGCGGGGCAGGCGATTGATGAGAACCGGGGGCGGGTGTTTCCCTGCGACCAGTGCGGGGCGGATCTCAAGTTCGACGTCGGGCAGCAGGAACTCAAATGCCCTTACTGCGGGTATGTGAAACAGATCGTGTTGCCCGCGGATCAAAGCGTGGGCGAGCAGGATTTCGAGGCCATGCTTGATCGGCTCGCGGAACTCCGGCGGGAAGGCATCTCCCAAAAAGCCCAGACCCAGGAAATCCGCTGCGAAGCCTGCGGGGGCACGGCGGTGTTTACCGGGACCTTGACCAGCAGCGAATGCCCGTACTGCGGCACGCCGATCCAGCGCGAGCACATTCACGATTCCCCCCAACGCGTTCCCGTGGACGGCATCTTGCCGTTCCGCATCGATCACGACGCCGCCCAGGAAAACCTCAAAAACTGGGTCAAATCCCGCTGGTTCGCGCCGAACTCCTTTCGCCGGCAGGGCGTTCGCGGGAAGTTCAATGGCGTGTATCTGCCGTTTTGGACGTTTGACGCCTTCACGTTCAACCGTTACACCGGCGAGCGGGGCGAGCATTATTACGTCGAGGTCAAAGACGGCGACCAGACCCGCCGGGAGCAGCGGACGAGTTGGAGCTTTGCCAGCGGCTCGTTTCAAAAATTCTTCGACGATGTGATGGTCTCCGCGACGCAAGGGTTGCCGCGGGATGTGATTTTGGCGCTCGAACCTTGGCCGCTGGCGGAGTGCGTGCCGTTCAATCAGCAGATGCTCGCGGGATTTCTGGCGAGGACGTATGATCTGGAATTGGAGCCGGGCTTTCGGGATGCGAAAGCCCGCATGGACAGCGCGATCGCATCCGAGACCCGTCGGCGGATCGGCGGGGACGAGCAGCGCATCGATTCCTTGGATTCGCATTATACCGCGATCACTTATAAGCATCTGCTCTTGCCCACGTGGCTGATGGCGTATCGTTTTCGGGACAAAGCCTACCAGGTGATGGTCAACGCCACGACGGGAGAAGTCCAAGGCCAACGGCCCTACAGTTGGGTGAAGATCACCTTTGCCGTCCTGGCGGTGATTGCGGTTATTGCGGGCATCGTGGCGTTGTCGAAATGAAGTGCAAGACCAATCAGAATTGCTACAGCTCCTGGGTGCCGACCGGTCTGGCCTGGGGAAGCGAAGAATCGGCTCGAAAGACGTGCGAACGCACGCGGCGGCTGGTGGCGCTTGCGGGTTTGATTTTAATGGGCGTGACCTGGCGGTTGTGGTTTGAGCCGCTGTCTTTCCCGCGGGTACCGTTGGTATCGTGGGGCCGACGCGTTCCGGTCTGGTGCGATCTTGCAGGAGCCGGCGTGATGACGGCTTCGCTGTTGGCGTTATTGTTTCTTTCCCATCGCCGTCCTGTCGCCGACATGATGAGTTGGCTGTTCTGCGGGGCATTCGCGGCCGTGATGCTTCTCGATCAACACCGCTTGCAGCCTTGGGCGTTCGAGTTTTTTATTATGCTCCTGGTGATGGCAATCCTTCCCACGGCCCGCGCGGTGCCTTGTTTGCGGCTGGTGGTGGCGAGCATTTATTTGCATTCCGGTTTGTCCAAGTTGGATGCGAGTTTTCTCACCACGCACGGGGAAACTTTTGTGGCGGTGCTCACCGAGTCGTTGGGATGGGACTTTGCCGAATGGCCCGCGTCCGCGCGGCGGCTGTGCGTGGCGGCGCTGCCTTTGGGGGAAATCGCCGTGGCCGCGGGCTTCTGTTTTCGGAGAACCCAAAAGCCGGCGGTGTGGGCTTCGTTTTTGATGCATGCTTCGCTGTTGTGGATTCTCGGCCCGTTCGGGCTAGGCCATCAGCCGGGCGTGTTGATTTGGAACGTGTATTTCATCGTGCAAAACGTGTTGCTTTTTCGCCCGTTTGCGAAAGTTTCCGACGTTCAAAGTCAGGAAAGTTCAGAGATCGCCGGAGCGGGTTGGCGAGCCTGGTGCGGCTATGGTTTCGTCGCGGCGGTCGTGATGTTGCCGTTTTTAGAACCGTTCAGCCTTTACGACCATTGGCCCGCGTGGGCGGTGTATGCTTCGCGGCCGGAACGAACACGGGTTTACATCGCGGGAAACCGCGTGCCGAATCTTTCGCCGGAACTGCAACGCTTCGTCGGTGAAAAGCAATCCGACAAAGACGCGATGGCCCGCTGGTTGGCCGGGAAGTCGGCTTGGCGGGAAGTGCGGATCGACCGCTGGTCATTGGAAGCCCTTGGCGCGCCGATTTATCCCCAAGACCGCTACCAAGTCGGCGTGGCTCTGGCGATCGCGGAAAAATGCCAACTGGGCCAGGACATCCGCGTGGAAATCGACAGCCCCGCCAACCGCTGGACGGGCCAGCGGTCCACGGAAGTCTATCAAGGAACCGGGGCCATTCGCGAACTCGCCCGGCAATACCGGTTGAACGCTTTCCCCAGCCACTTGAGTGGCACGCCCTGAGGAACGAAGAGCGTGGTCTTTCCGATCGCCACGCCCTTCGTTCCTCAGGGCGTGCCACCCAACGCCGTCACTTCATTCTGGTTACTGCCGACTGCCGACTGTTTCTGGTTTCAGAAGTTACTCGAAAAGGCTTGCACGACGGCTTATAATGGTCCCCCATGACGACTCAACTGACGGAAACATTCGATCCCGGCGAAGGTTCGGTCGGGCTGGTGGAAACCCAAACCGCGAGCCTGTTCTCGCCGTCCGCGCCTTTGGTGCTGGCGAGCGGGAAGGAACTGGGGCCGATCACGGTCGCCTACGAAACCTACGGCCAGTTGTCGCCGGACGGGGATAATGCAATCTTCGTCTGCCACGCCCTCACCGGCGATGCCCACACGGCGGGCTGGCATGCTCCGGACGACCGCAAGCCCGGCTGGTGGGACAATTTCATCGGACCCGGCAAAGGCCTCGATACCGATGAGTATTTCATCATCTGCGCCAACATCCTCGGCGGCTGCCAGGGCACGACCGGACCGAGCAGCATCAATCCCCACACCGGCGAGCGGTATTGCTCGGAGTTCCCCGTGATCACCATCGGCGACATTGTCGAAGTGCACTCCGCCTTGGTGAAGTCGCTGGGAATCGCGAAATTGCTGGCCGTCATCGGCGGCAGTCTCGGCGGAATGCAGGCCTTGGAATGGGCCGCGCGGTTTCCCGATCAAATCCGCTCGGCGATCGTGCTCGCGTCCGCGGCGAACCTCTCCGCCCAGGGCATCGCCTTCAACACCGTGGGCCGGCGGGCGATCCTGGCGGATCCGCAATTCCACAACGGCCGGTATTACGAAGAGGACGAAGGCCCGCAGTACGGGCTGGCCCTCGCGCGGATGCTCGCGCACATCACCTATCTCTCCGAAGCGTCGATCGAAATGAAATTCGGCCGCCGGCTCCAAGACCGCGACACCTTCGCTTACGACCTGATGCGGGAGACCGAATTTCAAATCGAAAGCTACCTGCACTACCAGGGCCGGCAGTTCGTGGAACGCTTCGACGCCAACAGCTATCTGCATCTGACCAAGGCGATGGATTATTTCCACCTGTCGCAAAGTTACAGTTCCATCGCCAAGGCTCTGAGCCGGACGGATGCGCGGTTTCTGGTGGTGTCCTATACGTCGGATTGGCTGTTTCCCACGAGCCAGAGCCGGGAGATTGTGCGGGCGCTGTTGGAATCGGGGCAGGATGTGTCGTTTATGGAACTCGACAGCCCTTACGGGCACGATGCGTTTTTGATCGAAGAGAAACCGCTCGCGACTTTGGTCGAGCCGTTTTTGACGCGGACGCGAAATCGGCATGGAGTCAAAGGCGCGGCGTGAGGCGTCAGCCCCATGATCACGCGCAAAGAAAGCGTTCTCAACATTCCTCATAATCAGCCGGCTTACGCCGGCCGCTCGCCTGGCTGAACTATGTCTCCACAACGTTATTGTTTGCCCGATTCGACCGAGGCTTTGACCGACGAGATTATCCGCGAGCACATCGAGCCCGGCAGCCGGGTGATCGACTTGGGCTGCGGCGATGGGCGGCTGTTGGCGATGCTCCGCGATGAGCACGGTTGCCGGGTGCAGGGCGTCGAACTCGACCGGGCCGGCGTGATTGCCACGATCACCCGCGGCGTCCCGGTGATCCAGGCCGACTTGGACGCGGGCTTGCCCGAGTTTCCCGAAGAGTCGTTCGACTTCGCCGTGCTGAGTTCGACGCTCCAGGAAGTCCGCCGGCCGCAGGATGTGCTGCGGGAGATGCTCCGCATTGCTCGGCGGGCTTTGGTCGTCGTGCCGAACTTCGGACATTGGCGGGTGCGGTTGCAGGTCGTGATGCACGGCCGGGCTCCGGTCACGTCGGCACTCCCCTACGAATGGTACAACACGCCGAATTTGCATTTCCTGTCGATGCACGATTTTCGGGACATGCTGGAGACGATGAACGTGCGGGTGATTCAGGAACTGCCGATCATCGGGGGCCGGGCCGTCAACCGGGCCTGGGCCGCCAACCTGCGGGCCGCGAGCGCGCTGTATGTGATCGAGCGATCGATGTCCCCCGCTCGTGAAGCCGGCCCCCGCGTTTGAAGCAGGACGCTCTTTCCGAACCCGCATAATTCCCATAAGATGCGCAAACTTTCAATCCTCGGATCGGGGATTTCACCGGTGTTTTCCCGCGCAGAGAACCTACAATAATAGGAGCGGTTCGCTTTTACCGACCAATGTCGCGGCGGCATCCTGCCGCCGTTGAAGCACTCGGCGGCAAGATGCCGCCGCTACTAAAAAGGGTTCGGCCCGATGCAGCAGTTATTGGATTCGCTATCGCGACTCTCGACGTTTGTGATCGCCGGGGCGTTCGCGGTGCATCTGGCGTTCTTCTTTTTGCTCTGGGTCTGGTCGCGGCGGGATTTGAAGAACATCGCCTCGTCGCTGTCGCAGTTCACCAGCAATCTCCGCCACCGCAGCGTACTGGACAGCACGGTGCATCTTTCCGATCAGATCGAAGCCTTTCTCGCGGATGTGAACGAAGTCCTCGAAAGCCCCGCCCGCCGGGCCGACCGCGAAGCCCTCTTGCTGCGGATGAACATCCTCGACGAGAACCGCCGGTATCTCAATTCGCTGACGTTTGAAACCTGCTACAACCTCTGCCGAACGATGATCGAAGCCTACCCGCTCGCCGGGGTGCTGGGGACGATCCTCGCAATCGGGGCGGCACTCCAAAATCCGGTCGATCCCGAAACCGCGAGTTCGGTCGGGGCGATTGTGGAGCGGTTCGGCGAGGCGATCTGGTCCACGTTCGCGGGACTGGTCGCGGCCATCATTTTGATGTTCATCAATGGCTTTCTGGAGCCGCCTTTCAATCGGCTGACCGAAAACCGCCAGCATGTCCGCGAGACGGTGGCCCGCGCGAAGCGGGAGTTGTCGATCACGTCTTCGGGAGGTGAGGCCTGAGATGCTTTCGCGAAAGAAGCTCACTTTCCAACTCACGCCGCTGTTGGATTTGCTGTTGATCGTGATCTTCGCTCAATACATGGAGGTGCAGCACACGTCCGCGCGGGCGGAGCAGGAAATCGAACGCCGGGCCGAGGAACGCACCGCCGCCGCCGTGAAAGCGCAGCTTCTTGCGGAAGAGAAGCTGACCGAGCTTCAAAACGAACGCCAGACCTTGCAGCAGCAATTGCGGGACCAGTTGGCGAGCGTGACCGAGGAAATGCAACGGGTGCTCAACCAGCGAAAGGACTTGGCCGAGTTGGTCGCGAAGCTGTTTCAGATTCCCAAGGATGTCCTGGACCGCGCGCTGTCGAACAAGGAACGCACCCCCGAAGAGGAAAAGCAACTGCGGGAGATGGTCAACGAACTCGCGGGCGAACATCGCAACGAAGTCATCAAGCACCTGATTACGCACCAGGCGATGCGGAAGCGCGTCGATGTGTGGACGCTGTTTATCACCAGCGAAGGCAACGCGGAACTCAAAGTCGGGGACGAGACGAAAGTCTTCCGCGTCCGCGCGCCCTTGTCGCCGGACGAAGCCCAGCGGCTCGCGCAGCTTTCGCCCCGCGAGCAGTTCCTCGCCAAGAAAAAAGCCGAGACCGAGGCCGCCCAGGACTTTGCCCAGAACCTGTTTAACGCCTACAAGACGCTGCCTCAGCCCAAGAGCATCGTGGTGCTCGTCGTGTCCTGGAAGCCGGATTTGACGCGCTACTACCGCGAGCCGGTCCGTGAAGGATTGGCGATGACGCTGCGGTTGTTCAATTCCGACAATGACCGCACGCAATTCATCCCGGCGGTCTTGGGAGCCGAGGTGGACTGATGCCCGACCGGCGGAGACGAATCATTCAAGGAGTATCCAACACATGAAACGCAAAGCCATGATGGGCGGGGCCGTCGGACTGGTTCTGCTCGGAGCGTATTATTTGGGGAATTTGTTCACCGGAGGCTTCGGCTTGGGCGAGGGCGACGGCAAAGGCGGCAAGGACGGCGATTCCTCCAAGGTCGTGAACTCCACCAAAAACCCCGAAGCCCCTCCGCCAAACCAAACCGTCGAGTTGGGCAAGGTCGTCGTCGTGTTGATCGACGGGGACCAGTACAAGGTCCTCAAATCGCCCGACGCCAGCAGTTACGACGTCGACAACTACCGCACGGTTTCGCTCGACCGCATCGTGAAGATGGCGAAAACCGTGGAAGGCGATTCGGGGATCAAAGTCCGCATCGGCATGCGGGACAACTCGACCCCCAAAGCCGAGCACGAGCTCCGCGACGCCCTCCTAAACGCCGGCCTTCCTCCCACCGCGCTTTACGAAGTCCAGGACACGATCCCGTAAATCTGCGTGCGCCATTCTGCGCGTATTCTGATGTAAATCCGAAGCACGAAATCCGAAATCCGAAACAAATTCAAAATCCCAAATCCAAATGTCAAAAACAAATCCCTCCAAATATCAAAAGCAGATCCCCTCGCTCGTTTCCAAGCTCCAGCTTGGCAACGTGTGAAACGTCGGGCGACTCATGCAATCGCCGGCAATCGTCTTATCGGCGCAGTTGCGAAGCGAAGCTTCGCGAGAGTGCGTTCCCAAGCGGGAGCTTGGGAACGAGATGAATCCGAAGCACGAAATCCGAAATCCGAAACAAATTCAAAATCCCAAATCCAAATGTCAAAAACAAATCCCTCTAAATATCAAAAGCAGATCCCCTCGCTCGTTCCCAAACTCCAGCTTGGCAACGAGATGAAAAACGAATCCCTCGAATCACAAAGGGCACGCGATCGGCAGGGTTTTGATATTGGGATTTCGGTCATTGGAATTTGTTTCGGATTTCGAGATTCGGATTTCGAATTTTCCTTCATCGGTCATTGGGGTTTTTGAGATATGCGGTTTCAAGATCGAGTGGTCATCGTCACCGGAGGCAGCAAAGGCATCGGCGAGGGCTGCGCGGGTGTTTTGTGCGGAAGGCGGGCAGGTGGCGATTTTGTCCCGCGGCAAGGATGCGGGCGAAGCGCTCGCTAAGGATCTGACCAAAACCGGGCCGGGACGCGCGGTGTATTTCCCCTGCGACGTGGGCCGGCATGAACAGATTCAAGGCGCCATCGAAAGCACCGTCGCCGAGTTCGGCCGCCTGGATTGCCTCATCAACAACGCCGGCCAGCATCCGCCGGCCACGCGGCTCGAAGACATCTCCGTCGAGGACATGGAAGACCTGATGCGGATCAATTACTCGAGCACGTTCGCCGGGGCCAAGTATGCGCTGCCGCATCTCAAGAAGACCAAGGGCACGATTATCAATATGTCCTCGATGACCGCGGTCCTCGGCCAGGAGCATTCGACCGCCTACTGCGCGACCAAGGGGGCCCAGGTGAGCTTTACGAAATCGCTGGCGATCGAACTCGGCCCCGCGGGCATTCGCGTCAACGCGATTCTTCCCAGTAACATCGACACGCCGCTGATGCGCGACTGGGCCGCCACGCTTCCGGATCCGGAGTCCGCGCTCGACCGCGTTTCGAAGCTCCAGGTCTTGGGCCGGATGGGCACGATCGAAGAAATCGGCCGCATTGCGCTGTTCCTCGCCACCGAAGACTCCAGCTTCCTCACCGGCCAGGCCATCGAAGCCGAGGGCGGCGCGAGCCTGGATTATTGACCCGCGATCACCGGCTTCGGGGGCATTTCCGGCAACGGGACCAGCCGGGCGGAAAGCGGCTTTGTCTCGAGGATCGCCACCATCGGTTGGCGGTAGGTCCAGCCGCTGGTTTCGCCCGGGTTGATGAACAGCCGCCCGGCCGCGTCGCGGTCGATCATCGGGCGATGCGAATGGGCCGCGATAATCACGTCCGCCCCTTCGATCAGGCCCCGCAGAGTTTCCGTCGCGTGGGTCAACAGAATCTTTACGCCGTCGGGCGTTTCAAAGCCGCAGGGCGGTTCCGCGATCTCGCCTTTGATCCGCATTCCACCCTGGAGGGCGATCTTGTTGGCGTCATTGTCGCCGAAACACGCGAGCACCCGGCAATTCAATCGGCGCAGCGGCGGGATCACGATGGGCGAGCAAAAATCCCCCGCGAACACCACCAGGTCGCAGGCTTCTGCGTTAAACACATTCACGGCATGCCGCACGTTGTCCACATGATCGTGGGCATCCCCAAAAATCCCAATCCGCATGAGGCGAAGTCCAATCCAATCAGAAACAGCAAGCCCCGGCCGACGACGCACCGCCGCGGCGCTTTGCATTATGCCCTCGCCCAGCAGAAAGGCAACCATTCAAGGATTCCAATTGAAGGAAATCCCCGGCAGACCTAGAATTCCTGGTATATTGGAGTTGCGATTTTAACGCAAAGGCGCAAAGGGAAGACGCAACGGCCACAAAGAATATGAATGTATTGGCGGCATCCCAACCCCGCTCACAACGATTGACTTTCAACACGATTCGTCGTCGTTTTTTTTCTCTGCGGCCTTTGTGCCTTCCCTCTGCGTCTTTGCGTTAAAACCGAATGCGAGAGGATTTTCGTTTTTTTACCGATGAAGGAATGCCCCGATGAGCGATGCCGACTTTCCGTTTCACGAAGAAGTGGAACTCACCGGCCACATTATCGACAGTTTGATTCTGCCCAAGGTGCTCGATGAGATCATCGCCATGGGCGGTTCGTTCGACCTTAAAGACGTGCGGATCGGCCAGGCGCGGAAGGATCCCAGCTTCGCGCGGGTGCTGGTTTCCGCGGCGTCGGCGGAACGTCTCGAGGAAATCCTCGACGAGATCGGCCATCACGGGGCGATGTCCACCAACCCCCAGGACTGCCTGCTCGAACCCGCCGACATCGCGGGCACGTTTCCCGAACGCTTTTACGCCACCACCAACCAGGACACCGAAATCCGCCTGGGCGGCGATTGGATTCCCGTGGCGAAGCAGGAGATGGACTGCGGCATCCGCGTCAACCCGGACCAAAGCACCGCCGAGTGCGTGCCCATGTCCGATGTCGAAAAAGGCGATCTCATCGTCGTCGGCCGGGCCGGGACGCGGGTCAAGCCGACGGAACGGGATACCGCCGCCGGCTCTCGGGACGCGTTCAGCTTCATGCACAGCACTGTCTCGAGCGAGAAACCCAAAGGCGTGACCGTCCGCGAAATCGCCCACGCCATGCGGCAGGCCAAGCAGGGTGCTGGCAAAATTCTTTTAGTCGCCGGCCCCGCCGTCGTCCACACCGGCAGCCGGGAGCACTTGAGTTGGCTGATCAAGACCGGGTACGTCAACGTGCTCTTCGCGGGCAATGCCCTCGCGACGCACGACATCGAGCAGTCCTTCTTCGATACGAGCCTGGGCATCTCCATGTCGCACGGCGGCTCGATCGATGAAGGCCACGAGCACCACCTCCGCTCGATCAACCGCATCCGCCGGCTGGGCAGCATCCAAAACGCCGTGGACCAAGGCGTGCTGCAAACGGGCATCATGTACGAGTGCGTCCAAAACCACGTGCCGTTTCTGCTCGCGGGGAGCATCCGCGACGACGGTCCGCTGCCGGACGTGGTCACGGATGTGATCGAAGCCCAGCGGAAAATGCGCGAGCTGAGCCAAGGCGTGACGTTCGCGCTCATGATCGCCACCACGCTGCATTCGATCGCCGTGGGCAATCTCCTTCCCGCCCGCGTGAAGGTCGTGTGCGTGGACATCAACCCCGCCACCGTCACCAAACTCGCCGACCGCGGCACCTTTCAGACCGTCGGGTTAGTCACCGACGTAGAACCCTTCCTCCGCGTGCTGGTGGACGAACTCCGCACCCAGTGAGGCCATGCCTGATGTGGAAAGCTTTGGATTATTTGTTTTTTGCTTTGACGCGCTTCGTGGGTCCGTTGGGATTACTGGCGATCCTCGCGTTTCTTCTGGGATACTATTTTCTCTTTCGGCGAAGGGATTATCAGACGGCGCTCGAAATCACCTGCATTGCGTGGTTGACGACGATTTGCAGGGTTTCTGTCGCAATTTATCATTCATTTTCTATCGAGGGTTACAATCCCATTCCCAAATGGTGGGAAATGCAAATCAACCAATATGAGCCTTTCGCTTCGATTCTCGTTATTCCAGTGCTGTTAACGCTTCCCATTGCCTGGTCCTGTTTGCAGCCGAATCCCAGCCGCTCGCTGGCGCGAAGCCGGTTGCTGATCCTCGCGGTTTTGATCGCGTTTTTGGATGTGCTTCTCTACATGGCGGTGTTCGTTCCGTTGTGGGAATTCACTGGACCGTAACGAAAAGGCCGCCGATGGATGCTCTTTCAAAACTGCCCACGAATCGCTCGCCCACCGATTGATTTTCCGCCGGGGTTTCCTGTACTGTTCCAGCGGTGTTGGTTTTCCGCGGTGGAACCAAGTGAGTTGCCCTTCCCCTGTTTCGGCGGGAGCGATGTTAGAGGCTGTGGAGTTGACGCGGCGGTCCGCGGGCGGGGAATTGCTTTTGGACCGGGTGAGTTTCCGGGCCGGCCCCGGAGAGCGCTGGGCCGTTGGTGGTCCGACAGGTGCGGGCAAAACGCTGCTCTTGCGGGCGCTTGCGCTCTTGGATGCAATCGACGCGGGCGAAGTTCGCTGGCACGGCCGGTCGATTGCCGACGCCGAGGTTCCCGCGTATCGAAGAAAGGTGATCTATCTGCACCAGCGGCCCGCGCTTGTCGAGGGAACAGTGGAAGACAACCTGCGGCTGCCGTTCGAGTTTTCGGCGTCGAGACGGGTGAGCTATCAAAGAGACCGCCTTCTGGCATCTCTCAATCGCATCGGGCAGAAGCGGGCATTTTTGGACCGGCAGTCGGCGGCGCTCTCCGGCGGGGAACGGCAGATTGTGGCGCTCCTCCGAGCGCTCCAACTGGAGCCGGAGGTGTTGTTGTTGGATGAGCCCACGGCCGCGTTGGACAGCCGATCCCGCGAGCAAGTCGAAAACCTGTTAACGGCGTATTTGGAGGAGTCTCCCCAATCGCGGGCCAGCGTGTGGGTCACGCATCAGGCCGACCAGATTTCCCGCATCGCCGATTGGCTGCTGCCGATCGCCGGCGGCCGGGCCGAGGAACCGCAGCATGTCGGCTGAATACCACGATCTATCGTATGGGGACGTTGCCATCGCCGCGGCGCTGGTTGTGATCAATGGCGTGATTTCGATCGTGCTCAGGTTAGATCTCGAACGCCGATTGTTCGTGGCCGCCGTCCGCACCGTGACCCAGCTTTTGGCGATCGGGTTTTTATTGCAGTGGATCTTCCGCCAGGAGAACGGGGCGATCGTCCTCTTGTGGATGCTGGTCATGTCGTTGGTCGCGGGACTCTCCGCCGTGGGCCGGGTGGATCGGCGGTATGCGGGGATGCGACGCGACAGCCTGACGGCGGTGATGCTGAGTTCGTGGCTCCTCACCGGCATCGCACTCTCGGCGATCATCCCGCCCCACGTCTGGAACGACCGCCCCGCACAGTACGCGATTCCGCTGTTGGGGATGATTCTCGGGAACACGCTCAACGGAATTTCGCTGGGCCTTAACCGGTTGACCGAGCATCTGGCCGTCGAGCGGGAACTGATTGAAATGCGGCTCACGCTCGGAGCCACGCGCTGGGAAGCGGCCCGCGATGCGGTTCGCCAAGCCGTGCGCACGGGGATGATCCCTACGATCAACTCGATGATGGTCGTGGGCCTCGTGAGTCTGCCCGGCATGATGACCGGGCAGCTTCTGGCGGGCGTCTCGCCGGTGGCGGCGGTCAAGTATCAGATCGTGATCATGTTCCTGATCGGAGCAGGCACGGCGACGGGTACGATCCTCATTGTCCTGTTCGGCTACCGCAGACTCTTCAACAGCCGCCATCAGTTCCTCGCCGACCGCATCAGTTCAAAGCGGAAATAAGGCCGGCTCCGCCCGCCATCGGTCGCTTTCCCATAGCGGCGGCGAACAGATTGTCGATCGCCGCGTAGTCCGTTTGGTCGGCCAGAGGTTCTACCCCCAGCATATGTTGAAAACCTGTCAGTGTTTTTGCACGACGTTACTATACTCAACCGAGTATCCATCGGCATTCCTGATCTGGCCGAGCGCGGGATCCACGTGAGTCCGGCGCTGGTCAGCCAAGTCAAGAAGCGGATGAAGCAGGCCGGCGGACCGGAGGGGCAGAAAGCCGCAACGAAGAAGTCGGCCGGCAAGAAATCGCCCCAAGCCAACACGCTGACGGCCGAGAATCTCGTGGAGGCGAAGAAACTGGTCACGCGTCGCAAACGCTGAATGCCCAGACCGAGTCGCTTGCTCAGTGGGCCGAGCTACAGCGGCAGGAAACGCTGCTCGTGCAGCAGCAAGACCGGCTGCTCAACATGCGATTGTCGGAAGACATCGATCAGGAAACCTTCGCCCGCCAGCATACGGAAATGCGGGACCGGCTGGCGTCGATCAAGCTGCAACTCGATTGCCACTTACGCCCGTATTTTTGGCATCGACCGCAAAAGTATTGTGAACGACGACCTGGATGCGTTGGAGGAGGTGCCGAGGCTTTTGGGCAGGGGAGCCGCATTAAGCCTGGAGGAGGAGTTTTGGACGCTTGTTCTGGCAAACACTGGTTCGTTTTTCCATGCGGACAACGGCAACTTGATTTCCGGCGGCGGTTCGGTTTTAAGCTCTGCCGGGCTTTCCAGCGGTGTGCAGAAAATGTTGGAGCAGGTTGACCAGGAAGGCAAACCCATTTCCGTTTTGCCAAGCCGTTTGGTTGTTCCGCCCGCTTTGAAATCGACGGCCGACGAATTATTTGTTGCTCGCACTTTGAACGTTGGGGCGAGCAGCACAAGCACCGATGACCGATTGCCCGGAGAGAACGTACACTTTGGAAAAGTGGAGCCAAGCCCCACGCCCTACCTTGGTTTAACCGGTGGGCTTTCTGGCGGTTCCAACACCCATTGGCATCTGTTTGGCGACCCGGCGGATATTGCCGCGTTTGGGTTGGCGTTCTTGGACGGAAACGAAGTACCGACGATTGAACAAGAGGACGCCCCGTTTAACACCCTTGGTGTTGAATGGCGAGGATACCTGGATTTCGGCGTTTGCCAAATCGACCACCGTGGGGCGGTTCGGAGTGCTGGCTCGTAATCGCCCACACTTGAAGCCTTTGGTTGGAATTGTGGCCATTGCCGCCATTCCACCACCCGCCGCCCGCGACCCTAAACGTGGGCGGCGGGCTTTTCGCCACCGAACCGGGGTCGCCCATGCCCCGGTTCGGTTTTTCCATAAGGAGCCTTTGCCATGCCCACCCCCAACCGCAAGCCCCAACAGCAACCCGACCCACGCAAAGCCAACGGAACCGACCACAAACTACTTGCCCGCCAGCGTGGTGAGAGCCGCCAACCGGAGGAGCTACGCCGCACATTTCACCGATTGGATAAGCGATAACAACCGCCCCGACCGAACCCGAAACGCCACCCCGCCGGGGTACAATGGGGGAAAAGTTACGCCAACAAAAACGCCAGAAATCCGGGAGGGGGATTATGGAGTGTTCCAATTGTGGTTGCCGAATGAGCTAGGTTTCCCACACAACAAAGCGGACGGTTCGTTGGCGTGGCGTTTCGCGGTTGCATGTCCGGCGGCGGCGTATCTGTCGGCATTGTGGTTTGCCGTTTACCACGGTTGAAACCTTGGAAAGCGACACGGAACCGGGGTTGCCGAATACACCGCCGCCACAACCGGAACCCGATATTGGCGGGGAGCCGCCCCCGCCTAACCCGTACTTGTAAACCGGTGGGCGGGGTTGGGGAACTGGCAAGGCGAACCCGGCGGGCGGCAACCGGGATACTTTCCCCCAAAGAAGAACCCACGGGCGGCATGGGGGCATCCAAATGGTTGAGCGGGTTTTCGTTCCCGTGGGGGCTTTGCAGGGGCAGGATAGCCCAAACCCCACCCAAGCCCCCAAGCGGGCGGTCTGGGGCGACGTAGGGGGTGGCAGGGGAGGAAATCGCATTCCGTCGAAAAATCTGTGAATATTTAAGACGCCAAAGTCGTACAATACAAAAACTGTCCGTATCGATTGTTGAAAAGGAAACCGCGAATGGCAACAAATCTCACAGACTGGGAAGTCTTCACAGACATTCGGACCCGACTCAAAGATCGGTTGGATTGGCTTTCCCAAACGAATCAAACGAATCAAACGAATCTTTCCAAAACCGTAAGTGAATCGGTTGTGGAGAGTGCGGCTTTGCAGCTACGAGCGTTGGTTGAAATTCTGATTTCTGATGGCAACAAGCCTGACGATATTCTGCTGGATCGCCTTTTGCCCAGTTTTTCCAATGTTGCAGCGAACGCGAAACCTATCGAAGACCTTAAGACGACCTACGGCAAGAATGTTCCGGGTACTCCGCGGTGGACCTTAAACAAGATGAACAACCACGGCACGACCGTTCGACTTTCGGCGTTTGACTATGGCCCTGTTATTCAATTGGTAGTACCGAAAGTAGATGCAGTTTTGGGTGCAATTGATAATTTCAAGGATGGTTCCGCAAACCCTTCTGCACAAATCGGAATCAATCCAAACCTGTGTGCGAAAACTTCGACTTAGGTATTATCCCTGTTCAACCATCCCGAACTGAACCCCAAGCCAATCAACCGCTGTATCAAACTTAGGAACAATTTGCCCTTTGAGGTAATGCCGTCTAGCCACGCGGCAACACGGGTAATTCGTTACCCAAGCCCCCGAGCGGCCTTTGTGGGGCGACATGGGCGTGACAGCCGGAAGATTGGTGGTATTTCAGCAACGAAAAACCCCCGCGATGAGCAATCACCGTGGGGGTTCTTGATTGAATTTCCCGCCTTGAAACCCGCCAAAAGGTTTCAAGGAAGGTTTCTGGGAGCGGGGTTTCCCAAAAGGTTTCAAACTTCCTTGCCGTAAACCCTTGCGATTTCAAGGTTTACAAGTCGGGACGACTGTCCTTCGTTTGAACCGTGGATCGTCGCCCTGGTCGAAACGGCGCTCTCTCCGAGCGCGGAAGCCCTTGCGGCCACGGGTATTGTGCGGCATTTGGCATGACTCTTACTTCGTGTCGCCGTCCTCACGGTCCTATGCGAGTAGGCATCGGCGACACGGAACGGTTGCTCATTGCCAGAGCCGCTGGCGATTGCGCAAGATCACAAGTTGTTGTCGCCAGACCGGCTGTCGTAGAATATACTGAGACTCCGACCTCGATCGTTCCAGCAGTTCACAACAGGAGAAATACAATGAAATTGCAATTTGTATTGCTCAGTATCGCGACGTTCCTGAGCGCTACCTCCTGTTGCCATGCGCGGGGTATAGCGAGGAAGGCGAGATCGATCAAATTCCTCAACCGGTGATCAAGGCGTGGGAAAAGGCGAATGCAACTTCAGGTTGGTTGTGCGTCAACCGACTCGGATTCTTCAGTTTCAGTGCCGACCGGGAACAAATCGAGAAGACTGCCAGTAGGAAAAAGGTTGCCAATGGGCTTGATCCCGCAGTTGTTTTTACCAGGATAGTTCCCTCCTTCGAGTTGAATAGGCGAACCGAGAGGAACTTTGCCAGCCTGCCTTCACCAGGATGCCCGTTTGGCCTGAGTGTGGTCGGTCCTCTCACGGAACAGGAGGCTCGAGGTGATTGCTGCGATGGAGCATCTGGAAGTCCTTGATTTGACCGGGACATCCGATGGCGGCGGCAGGGTTATTCGCCCCCTGACGCTAGATCACTTAAAGATCATTGCGAGAATGAAGAGTCTTAAGGCGCTCTCGCTGGAATTCTGTTTTGACCGAATTGGTGTTCCCGCGGACGCACTCATTGAGCTAGGACCATTGCAGGAGCTTATATACCTTAACCTTGGTCGTAACAACCTCCGTGATGGTGCATTGCGTGGCTTGTGCGAATTGAAAAACCTGCAGGGCCTTAACTTGCGATTCACGTTGGTTAAGGGGGCGGCCTGAAAGAACTTGCGGAGCTCGAACAACTAAAGTGGTTGTCCATAGTGACAGGTCCACCAAGGTATCCTCGTACCTTGGAAGACATGCAAGGTGTCGCAACGCTCAAAAACCTCGAATTCCTTGAGCTTTCCGGGCTGGGCATTGAGGATGGGGATGCGGGAGCGATGGAACTCGCCAAACTTTCGAAAACTGACTACATTGAAATGCAACGGGTACGGGTTGGCCGATCCGAATAAGATGTCGGATATCGGCTTGAAAGAAATTGCGAAGATGAAGAGTCTGACCCGACTTCAACTAAAGTATCATCGCGCAACCAAGGACGGGGTTGCCGAATTGCAGCGGGCACTTCCAAATTGCGTCTTGGAAATCGAGACTCCCGCTAAATAATAGCCACCACCATCGGTGGCGTTCAAACAAGTGCCGCCTTTTCAAACAAAGTCGGTGCGGCCGGATTTGAACCGGCGATCTCGTGCGCCGAAGCACGCGGATTCCCAAGCTTTCCCACACACCGAAAAACGGCATTCGAGTCAGAACGGCCGGGACCCATCCGGCCTGCGGCACGTTTTGCCTGTGTTGAAAACTTAGACCCGATACGCTTCCGGAGGTTCGCCCGCTTCGGCAAAATCTTCCGTCTCGCAAATCGGCGGGCACCGGACGCGCGGTGGTTCTCTCGCTTTGGAAATTGGTCATGGGGGCCTGGTCATTGGGATTTCCCCGCGGGGGCTTGCTATACTTCAGATTGGACTCAATTTCCCTCATTTGTCGCCATACGGATACGCATTGGTATGAAAGCACTCGTCATAGGGCAGGGCGGGCGAGAGCACGTTTTGGCTTGGAAACTGGCTCAATCGCCTTTGGTGACGCAGGTGTTCTGCGCGGGAAACGCGGGCACCGCGACGGAAGCCGAGAACTTGCCCATCGCCGCCACGGACATTCCCGAACTCGTCGCGTTTGCGAAAAAAGAGCAGATCGGCCTCACCGTGGTCGGGCCCGAGGCTCCCTTAGTCGCCGGCGTCGTCGATGCCCTGGAAGCCGAGGGCCTCAACGTCTTCGGCCCCACGCAGAAGGCGGCGGAACTCGAAGGCAGCAAGTCGTTCTCTAAAAACCTGATGAAGCAAGCCGGCGTCCCCACCGCAGAATATCAGACCTTCACCAACTTCGAGGACGCGATCCTCTATGTGGAAGAACGCAGCGAACAACCGCTGGTCGTGAAGGCCGACGGACTCGCGGCGGGCAAAGGCGTGACGGTCTGCGCGAGCAAGGACGAAGCCGTCGCCGCCATCCGCGAAATCCTCCAGCAGCGGGCCTTCGGCGAAGCAGGGCAGCGGATCGTCATCGAGGAATGCCTGTTCGGACAGGAAGCGAGCATCCTCGCGATCGTGGACGGCAAAAACATTCTGCCGTTGGATTCCTCCCAGGACCACAAGCGGGCCTACGACGATGACCGCGGCCCCAACACCGGCGGGATGGGGGCCTATTCCCCCGCCCCGATCGTTTCCGCCGAAGCGATGGATTTGATCGATGAAAAAATCCTCGTGCCGACGATTCACAACCTCCGCAAGGCGGGCCGGCCGTTTCGGGGCGTGCTCTATGCCGGGCTGATGATGACCAAC
Source organism: uncultured Planctomycetaceae bacterium (assembly GCA_963815195.1). GTDB lineage: Bacteria > Planctomycetota > Planctomycetia > Planctomycetales > Planctomycetaceae > CAWAVN01. Next base: position 5,103 of record CAWFGE010000016.1, on the reverse strand, counting down.
CAGGGCCCGCGGGTCTTGGAATACAACGTCCGCTTCGGCGACCCCGAAGCCCAGCCCGTGTTGATGCGGCTGAAGTCCGACCTGGCGGAAGTCCTCCTCGCCGCGTGCGAAGGCCGATTGAACAAGCTCCCGCCCTTGGAATGGGATCCCCGCCCGGCGGTGTGCGTGGTGATGGCCTCGGAAGGTTACCCCGGCGAATACGAGAAAGGCAAAGTCATCCGCGGCCTCGCCGAAGCGGGTGCCTTGGAAGATGTCAAAGTCTTCCACGCGGGCACCAAATTCCAAGACGGCGAAGTGGTCACCGCCGGCGGCCGCGTCTTGGGCGTGACGGCCTTAGGCGACGATCTCGCCCACGCCAAGCTCCGCGCGTATCAAGCCGTCAAAAAAATCCGCTTCGACGGAGCCTGGTGCCGGAAAGACATTTCGGACAAGGCCCGGATGATGGAGTGATTTCGTCGCGCGGGCTATTCCGGGTTCAGCGAAATCGACTTTGGAACGTGCACATTCAATTCGCTGCAAAAAAGGACAAATCTGAAATGGGTGAACCCTATACGATTCGGATTTTGGTTCCAGACGGTGACCCAGAGGGAGCAAAGATCGTCGAACTACTTAACTGGACTGGGATCGGCATTGCGTTTCCACGATCTGGCTGGCTGAACTTGCGCGAACGCGATGAGTTCAAGAGAAGCGGTATCTACATCCTTACCGGATCCGCCGAAGGGACAGACGACGACCTTCCAACAATATATGCTGGGCAGGGAGATGGGATCCGAAGCCGAATCGACACCCACCATTCTGAAAAAGAATTCTGGAACTGGGGCTTCGCGTTTGTTTCAAAGGGGAATATTCTTAATCGAGCTCATATCACTTGGTTGGAACACAAGCTTCTCAAACTCGCAAAGGAAGCCAATCGCTGTCATTTGGACAATGGCAACCACCCGAAAGAGCCCAAGCTGTCAGAGTCGGATCGCGCCGATACGCAAGGCTTCCTGCGGGAGGTTTTACGTATCCTGCCACTTTTAGGGGTTCGCGTATTCGAGAAACCTAACGCGGTGGCGATGCCGGGCATTGCGTCGCCGTCCCAAATCAATGCTCACACTGATGGGAGAGACACTGTAATCGTTCCGGCACAAGAACCTGGTTTCACCGAGACTTTTCTTGGCGAAAACTGCTGGTACGCCATACGCATCGGCGGAGGCATGCTCGACAAAATCAAATATATCGCCGCATATCAATCCGCCCCGGTTAAGGCAATCACCCATTACGCACGAGTTGACCGCATCGAACCCTACGGCGACGATGGCAAGTATCGTCTAGTTTTCGCGGAAACTGCGAAAACCCTTCCGCAACCGGTTCCATTTGCTGACGCTCCGATTGGGGCTATGCAATCGCCTCGCTACACGAGTCATGAGGCGCTTTTATCGGCCAAGCGAGTTGCCGACCTTTTCCCTACATCAAAGAATTCGTCTGACAACTAATGCCGGAGGGCGATGTATGAAGATGGTATTTGTGCAATCACCAGTCAAAAAGATTTGGCCGCGGGCTGGGAACCGTGATAAAGTGGATGAAATGCTACTGATTTCCTCAAGCTGTAAGCGTCGGAGGATTTGAACCGCGGATAACGCGGATTTTCGCGGATAACCGATGGAGCAACGATTCAAATGAAAGATTCTGCCACGAACCGAGGGTGAAATTCTTCTCTTTATCAGCGCTATCCGTGTCATCCGCGGTTTGAATCAATTTGAGTTATTTCGAGAGTTAATCATGCAAGTCGAATTGACCGAGCACGCCCAAAAAGTTGTCGAAGACCTGCTCACCCGGGGCTGGTTCCGATCGGCGGATGAGGCCGTGGAATTCGCCCTGGACTTGCTGCAGGAATCTCAGCCCACAATCGAATCGCTGAAAGCGAAACTTTAGGAGGGTCTCGACGATGTGGCGGCGGGGCGCGTGATCCATTTTGAATCTGACGAAGAACTCAAAGAATTCTTCGAGGAGATAAAACGCCGCGGCCGGGAACGTTTGGCGGAGAAAAACCGGGGATGAGCGGATACACCCTCACGCGGTCCGCCGAGCGGGATGTCGGTGACATTTGGAGCTATGTGGCGGACAAGAATCCTGATGCGGCGGATCGGAGACCCCATGTTACACAAATCGTTTCTCTGGATGACTCTCTTGGCCCTCGGAATGATTGCCCACAGCGCGAACGCCGCGAAGGCCGAGCCGCCCGCGGTGGCGGAACGGCCTGAGTATTATGCGGTGGTCGGGATCTTCGATTTGAACAACGACGGCCTCAGCGACCGCGAGGCTCTGCATGAGATCTTTCGTTCCGCGAAAGTTGTCATCGACAACGAAGTCGACGACCAGGGCGTGCGAAAACCCGCGGACGGAAAAATCCCGCCTCGCACGAAATACCTCCTCGTGGGAACGATCCCCGATCCCGCCCAAGCCGCCAATCCCCAAGAGCGAGAGGCGGCGAGGCGAATTCTTCAGCATTATGAGGCGATGCAAACCGAGGCGCGGAAGGTGAAGGTCCGCATCGTCCACCTCGCGGACTTTTTGACGGCTGGCCCTCCCCGTTCACGCCGGTTTGGTGGACCTTCGGGAATTGGCACCGGAAAGACCTCGGACATTTATCGCGAAAGCCATCGACTCAAGCGGGGCATTAAAGAATCTTGGGACTCGACCACCAGGCCCGAATGTGCTGACCAGTAAGTGAGGAGCTTGCGATGCGGGTGACCCAGGTTTCGCTGACGATCGTGGAAGTGCCGCAGGTGCCGCCGATTGCTCCGTACCGGTCGCGGTATCGCAGCAGTTCGACGACGCGGAAGGGGATTGTGCGCATCCTCACCGATGCAGGGCTTGCCGGTTGGGGCGAGTTCAACATCAACTTTCTGGATGGGGTCGATCCAAACAGGATGCAGCGGGAGGCGAACGACTGGCTCGCGGGCCGCGATCCGCGCAACATTTCCCGGTTCCATGCGGAGTGCCCGTTTGGATCGCGGCTCAAAGCCGGGCTGGAGTTGGCCCTGTGGGATCTCAAAGGCAAGGCCCTCGGGCGGCCGGTCGCGGAACTTTTGGGAGGCGTCCTACGGCGCGAGATCGAACTCGCCGCGTGCATGGGGATCAAGGAACCTGCGGAGGCCGCCGACCAGGCGGTCGCTTATGCGGACACGGGCTTCTCCACACTCAAATGCAAAGGCGGGGCGGGCATCGAAGCCGACGTGGCGATGATCGCCGCGATGCGCGAGGCCGCGGGCGATCGGCTGGCGATTCGGCTCGATCCGAACACCGGCTATTCGCTGGCGGAGTCGATCGAACTCGCCCGCCGGCTCGAGCCGTATCGTTTGGAATACCTGGCAGCCGCTGCCGGAGAAGCCCATCGGCGACGCCGCGGTTTTGCGAAAACAAACGAGTACGCCGATCGCCCTCAACGAAAGCGTGACCGATCCCGCGAGCCAGTTCGAGATCCTGAAAGCCGATGCCGCGGCGTTTTTGCTCCCGGACACGCATCTCGCGGGCGGCATCTGGCCGTGCGTGGAGATCGGCGTCCTCTCGAAAGCGGCGGGCGTGCCCGCGATCATGCACTGCGGGCACGACCTCGGCCCCAAGACCGCCGCCATGCTGCACATCGCCGCCGCCTGCCCGGCGTACTCCCTCGCCAACGACTGCACATATTACGGCCTGGAAGATGACATCATCACAGAGCCTTTCCCGATCCGCCAAGGCAAAATGCAAGTCCCCGCCGCGCCGGGCCTGGGCATTGAAATCGATCCAGACAAGCTCGAGCGTTACCGGATTGAGCTGTGAGTCCCCGAGCGGATTTCACTCCTCACCGCCCATGCCTCGATTTTTTTCCAAGACGCTGTTCCGAGAAGACGGCTTGTTTTCCAGGGCAAAACCTATCTCAACTTTTTTGGCGAAAATAAGACTCGTCTGATCGCGATATTTCGGTATAATGAATCATCCAGGCGGTGGAGTCCGATCGCGCCGGCAAAGCCGGTATTGGGAATGCCCTGGTGTCTGCGAAACTCATCAAATTGCATTCGAGGATCTCGTGATGAAAAGAGTTTTTGTTGGCGTGTTACTGGCGGCTTTGGTGTCTGCGAGCATTTTGTCCGGACCGTTGTTTTCCCAATCGGGACCGCAGGCAGGGCGCGGTTTCGGACGCGGACGAACGCCGCCCAGCAGGCCGATATGCCAACTGTTTCATTTCCTGCTCAACAACCGCCAAAACATCACGCCAAAGGTGACGAAGTTGCCCAACGGCGTCGAGACATTGACCGAATCCGCCGACCCGGCGGTTGCCGGGAAGATTCAAGCCCACGTGGCTTCGATGTATAAGCGATTGGAAGATGGGCGGCCGATTCATGCCCGCGATCCGCTGTTCGCGGAAATCTTCCGGAACAAAGACAAGATCACGATGAAGCTCGAAAAGACCGACTCGGGCGTGCGGGTCGAGACCTCCAACGACGCGTATGTGGCCCGGTTGATCCAGGCACATGCCGAAGTCGTCAGTCGATTCCTCAAAAACGGTCCCCTCGAAGTGCGAAAGAACCACGCGGTGCCGGCCAAGCCGTAAGCACGCTGGCGATCACTCGCCGATGTCTTCGTTCCAAAGGGCCGGTTGGTTTTCGATGAACTCCTCCATGAGCGCCAGGCAATCGGCATCGCCCAAAATCGACAACTTCACGCCCCGCGACCGCAGCAAATATTCCGGCCCCTGAAAGGTTCGGTTCTCGCCGATCACGATTTTCGGAATGCGGTAAAGAAGCACCATCCCCGAACACATGTCGCAAGGCGAAAGCGTCGAATACAAAACGGCCCGGCGGTAATCGCTCGAGTTCAGCCGGCCCGCGTTCTCGACGGCGTCCATCTCCGCGTGCAGAATCGCGCCTCCCCGCTGCACGCACCGATTGTGCCCCCGCCCCGCGATCTGACCGTCGATCACCAACACCGAACCGATGGGAATGCCGCCCTCGGCCAGCCCCCGCCGGGCTTCATAAAGCGCCCCGCTTGAAAGAATGGGTCGGTGTTGTGTGAGGACATGGGTTGACCTGTTTCTCAGCGGCTTTTGTTCCAAAGCGGGACGAGATTCCGGGCGTA
>CAWFGE010000015.1:0-795226 GCA_963815195.1 uncultured Planctomycetaceae bacterium | reverse complement strand
TCGTTTTCCTTAACAGTTTTTCTTCCACTGTGTCTGGCAATCTCAACTGCGTATTTTGCAAGATCGGTACCATAGTTGGTTAAAATCTCGTTAAGTCTGTCAACGGCGTCTGCGCTAACTCTGTGGGCTCCGGCTGAGCGGATCAATTTTTCGACTTTTGCTGATGCAAATTTTCCGGCCATTTTTAATATCTCCTTATTTATACAGATATATTTTGTAACTTTCACAAATTGCCTATTCAATTTTATTTGAAGTTAGGTTTATACTTTTTTAACCTAAAGTTTCAGCATTTTTATTGAAAGTTAATTGCATATTGGGCAGTGCCTTTTAAAAACCTTTTTGTTTTGATAATCACTTTGAGTTCTAGAATCATGTTTAATATTTTGGTAAGACCCTAGTTGCTTTCATGGCTGTAGCATTTTTTGATGTTGTATTTTTAATCTAGTCAAGTTTTTCATATGGGTTTTTTTTATTTGTGAATTTTTCTTGTCTTTCTTAACTTGCTTTTTTCTATTACATTAATGTCCTTTTTCTGTTTTTTATTTCTAATTAAAATGAAATCTGTTATTTCTATTATATTATCCTTTTTTTTCTCTTTTTGTTTAATTTTGTATCCTGAATTTCTATTCATAAAAGCTTTGTATTGAGCTATTAAAAAGGGATTTTATTTTAGAATAAGGATTAGGTTAGAACCGACTTCAGTTTGAATATTGTTAAAAAATCGTACTGTTTTTCTTTTCTCTTATTTAGAATCTCTTAGCTAGCTTTTTTCCAATAACCAATTGTTCCAAACAATTAAAATTAGTAATTCTCAGCTAAGTAATTCTCATAGGATTCATCTTAGTTATCCATCATAAATTGTTTTACCTTCATACCTGTAAAAAACAATTCTCGATACAAGACACTATCAATAAAGATAAATAAATTAGCTTTTTCTATATTGATTTACTACTAATTAGTGAATTCGTTTTTGAAAACAGAAAAGGGTATTATAAATATAAAAAATGTTTTATTACAGTAGGTTTAGATAAATTTCCTTAGTTAAGCTAGAATAAAGAAAAAAAATTGAACGAAAATCTAATTATTTTTGAGAAGCCAAAACTACGTCTTCTTCTTTTACGGTTTTTCTGTCGCCATGCTTTGCAATTTCTACGGCATATTTTGCAACTTTCATTCCATAATCTGTTAAAACCTCGTTCATTTTTGCTACTGCATCTGCACTTACTCTTTGTGCACCTGCATCTCTTATGAGCTTTTCGACTTTTGCATTTGCGAAGGAACCGGGCATGATTTTGTTCTCCATTAGCCTTTTCTTTGAAGCTGTCCTTTGGCTAAGCTAACTAACTAACTTACCTACAGGCAGCTTACTGGCTATCCCATTCTGTATCGCTTTTAAAGCTTTCTTTTTAACTAGTTATTTTTCCAAAGACTTTCATTTATCGATTTAAATCAAAAAGTAAAGAAATTCATTTTTTGACTTAGAACTTTGATTATTTTTTTTTTTACCTTTGTTTCCACTCTTTCTTGCATCTGTTTGAGTAAGACCTTTTTGATGGATATTTCATTCTTTATTTTAGGTTTCTTTTTGTTTAATTGTTGTTTGTAAGATTTTCTTCATTTTTTGTCCTATGATTTATGCTAGCTTTAAATACAAGAAGGCATTTTTTTGTAATTGGACTAATAATTTTTTTAATAACTCAAAAATTAAATAAATTAGATTTAAAATATTTTAAATAATAGCATTAAGTATCTGATTCTTTAGTTTATTATAATCAAGCTTTGTTTACGTTATATTCGTAAAAAATTTTGACAATTTTATTAATCCAGCAAAAATCTTTGTTATCTGTTTTAACAGTTCCAACTGGTACCACCATGTCTTCAAGAATCCGTATTAGAAATAGAATGCAAGAAATCATGTCTGAATTTATTGAAACTCATAAACTCGGATATAAAATAGCTCGCCAAAAACTCGGTTTGACACCAAAATTCCTGGTTCTAGAACAAATCCTCAGTCTGACCAAGTTAGGTAAAACAGGTATTCTCTTATTAAAGGTAAAATTCAATACTGATGAAGGACCATTTGAGGGCAGTTTGGCCATTAAGGAATTTACTGACCAAAAAGAAGCTCAAAAGCTTGTTACTATTAACGATTGGCTTATGAAGCGTATTCAGAATAATCCACGTGTTCATATCCCTCAAATTTTTTCTGCTGGAGGTAATTTTATTGTCTATGAAGGCATTGATGGTGAGTCCTTTGCTGAATCACCTTTACAAAATATTATTAAACTGAGATTAGCTGGTAATGCCTTAGCAACCTTTCATTCTCCTTATTCTAATCCTGTAATGATTAAGCGTTACTCGGGTCTCTTGTATAAAATGATCCAAGGATTGCCAATCTCTGAAGATCGTAAACAAAAACTTCAAACATTTGGTGTTTCGTTTTTAACCTATTATCTGAAAGACTATTCTGGTGTTAATTCATATGGTGATTTTCATCCTGGTAACATCATGCTTTCGGATGATGGCGAAACCGCTTACTTAATCGACCCTGAATTCGTTGAGGGTATCCCGGAGCTGACCGTTTTGAAGATATTGCGAATTTTTTCGTTTTTGTTAGATTTTTGCTATAAGTCGCTTCTACAGGGATTGTTGTATCAAACCTTATGGAGGCGGCAAGGATGTGGCCCGACGCTGTGCTTGATCGTTTTGTGGAACAATGTCCAGCAGCAGTGATGGTTCGAGCGACGCTCGAGAATCTTGTGTCGCCGGATCGCCTGGATGAGATTTTCGCCGACGCTTCGCAGAGACAATACGAGAAAGAATTGCTGTTTTCGCAAGTGGTGGCCCTGATGATGGGCGTGGCGACGCGGACGCACAAGTCGGTCCATGCCGGGTACTTGGCGGCCAAGGAGCAACTGGCGGTTTCGCCGGCCGCACTTTATGGCAAGTTGAACCGTCTGGAACCCGGCCTTTCGGCGACGATGATCCGGGAAACGAGCCAGGACGCGGCTCAAGTCATCGATTCCATGCCGGGAGCGTGCCGCGAACTTTTGCCGGGCTATCACGTGCAGTATTTGGATGGGAATCATTTGGCGGCGACCGAGCATCGGCTGGCGGAATTGCGCGTCACGCGGGAAGGCCCTTTGCCCGGCCAGACCTTGGCGCTTCTGGACGCGCAGTGGGATCTGATTTCGGAACTGCTTCCGTGTGAAGACGGCCATGCCCAGGAACGTTCGCTTCTGCCGGAGCTTCTGGAATGGATCCGGGCCGAGACAGTGACAATCGCCGACCGGAACTTCTGCACGACCAAGTTTCTGTTTGGAATTGTCAAGCAGTCGGCCTACTTTGTCATTCGCCAACACGCTTCGACACTCACCTGGAAACTCGTCGGTCGCCGGAAACGCATCGGACGCATCGAAACGGGTGTTGTTTTCGAGCAGTCGGCCGAGCTGTCCCAGGGTGAAGAGACGTTGCGAGTCCGGCGGATCACCATCCAATTGGATACGCCCACAGAGAATGGTGACACTGAGATTCACATCCTGACCAACTTGCCTGTCAAAGTCGCCAATGCGCGAAAAGTGGCTTTTCTGTATCGCAAGCGCTGGACGATTGAAGAAGCCTTCCAAACTCTGACCGAGGTGTTGCGCTGCGAAGTGGAGACGCTGGGCTACCCCAAGGCGGCGCTGTTCGCCTTCGCCACGGCGGTTTTGGCTTATAACACCTATGCCGTGGTGAAAGCGGCGCTGCGATCGGTTCACGGTGAAGAAACGATCGATGAAGAACTGTCGGACTACCACCTGACGCAGGACGTGACTGCCACGACGGTGGGCATGAACATTGCCGTGGACGCCGAAACCTGGGAAGGCTATCAAATCATGTCACTCGAAAACTTGCGAGCGAGTTGGTGCGACTCGCTACACGCATCGACCTGACGCGTTACCCCAAAAAGAAACGCGGGCCGAAAAAACCACAGCCTCGAAAAAAGAGCGGCAAACGGAATCACCATATCTCCACCGCGCGAACCCTGGCCAAATCCAGGGGTAAGTGACATGTTGAAAGGGGTGGTCATAATAACCTACCTTGCCATCTTCTTCTGAATGTTTTGTCCCCGCCTTTTTCGCGGCTTTCGGTGGGTTCGCTGGTTTCGTCGTTTTTTTCTTGGCCACGTCCGGCCTCCCATTGCGTTTATGTATTTCCTCTTCCCGAGTGTTGCAATTCGGCGACAAGACTCAGTCGTCACGTCCGAGGCGCAGACATTATTCGCTCCTCAAGTTGCTGGACTAAAGCTGTTGCGACTGCAGCAAATAGCGGTGGGGGAACAGCGTTGCCAATGGCCCGAAATCGCTGTCTAACGGACCCGTGGTTGAATGCATGGGGATTTGGGAATCCCTGAAGAGCCGCACATTCCAAGTAACTCAATCGCCTCGCGTTGCCAGAACGGGTGAATTCCCAATGGTCTGCTCCAATTCTCCGTAACGGCGGTGAATCCGGATGCAGCCCGACATGCCGCCAATGGGCAACAATACAGTGTGATTGTTGGCGCCAGGTACGCCGCCGGTTTCGCGAGAGATAATACCAATGAAACGGCTCTTGATTGTAGCTGTCGGGAGGGGCATTCCGTAGCCGCCAAATTGTGGATTTGAGAGTTTCACATGGCCGTCCGCCGGAAACTCCGTGTGTCGGCCCGGGGAAAATAAAGCGCTTTCGTTCACCGGAGCGGATCCCAACGAGAAACAGACGCTTTCGGTCCTGTGCAAGCCCATAGTCTTTCGCGTCGAGAATCTTGTGCATTACGATGTATCCGGCAGAGCGGAATCGGACCAGTTGATTCGTCAGAAGTGGCGTGTTCTGTGCGAATCGCATACCATCGACGTTTTCGACGACGAATGCTTTGGGCCGAACTTGTCTTAAGGCACGATCAAAGTGTTGATAGAGGAAATTAATGGAGTCGTCCTGTTTTCGACGCCCCCCCTGGCTATAGCCCTGGCACGGGTAGCAGCCTGCGAGAATATCGGCCTTAGGGAATTTGTCGATCCTGCGCGACATCGCCCTGTTGCATGTGACCAAAACCCGTCACATTCTCGTATAACTGGCAAGCCGTCTCATTGAGTTCGTTTGCCCAAATGGGCTCCACCCTTGAGGCGGCCATACCAAGGTCGGATCCCCCGCATCCAGCAAAAAGTGAAATTCCAGAATAGACTGCATTTATCGTCACGGTCCCAACTTCTTTTCAACCGGAAGAGTGTGCTCATTTGTCAGCAATTCGGAACTGCCATTGCGTTAACTTGAGGGAATTGTAGCAAGAATGGATATTTTCACACCGTCGAAGCGAAGCGAGATTATGGCGAAAATCCGCAGTTCTGGCACCAAGCCCGAACTGCGTCTGATCGAACTTGTACGAGAGGCTGTTCGAGCTGAAGTTGGATCACGCAAACGAGTTCTGAGCAATGCCTCGCATGTTCTCGGTTCGCCGGACGTTTACGTCCCGTCAATCAAGTTGGCGTTGTTTCTCGATGGGTGTTTTTTTCACGCATGCCCTACTCATGGGCATATTCCGAAGACGAATCGCAACTACTGGAAGGAAAAGATTCAACGCAACAGGCGCCGCGACAACAAATATCGTCGGCAACTCAGGTCTGACGGATTCTCGGTATGGCGTTTTTGGGAGCACGAACTGAAACTACGGAACTTGGCTGCAGCGAACCGGCGAGTTTTCCGTGCGGTTGTCAGCGCAAGTCGGAACATCGATCCTGAGTCGTAACGCTCTTGCCCGATTTGGCGAATTGCGAGGCGAAGTGGCGGCGATTCCTCCGCCCGGTTGCGCGTTGGATATCGTTAAAGCAGATCCAACTTGGGGTTGCGACGGCGTTGGGGTTTGCTGCACGACTGGCAGCGGCCGTAAACTTCCAGCCGATGCCCCGTCATCCGAAATCCCTGCTCGGTGGCGATCTTCTCCAACAACCGGGAAATGTCCGCGTTGTAGAATTCAATCAACTCGCCGCACTCGCTGCAAATTAAGTGATCGTGCTGCGGATAGCCGTAGTCGTGCTCGTAAACGTCCCGGTCGTTGGTGCGGGCGACTTTGCGGATGAGGCCCGCTTCTTCCAGGAGCGTCAGCGTGCGGTACACGCTCGACCGGCTCACCCGCCGGCCGCCTTTTTGCGGCGTCAGGCGTTCGACGATCTGGTCGGCATCGAAATGTTCGTGCTGCGAGAACACGTCCTCCACGATAATCGACCGCTCCTGCGTGAGCCGCATCCCTTGGGTTGCCAGGTATTCCTGGAATTTGTCGCTCGGAGCAACGGCCACTTCCACCGATTCAAGTTCGCTCACGGACTGACCCTCTGCTTTCACGTCCACTGCCAACGAAAGTCCTTCTGAAAAAACGGAAATCTGTGCGTAGGGGCGGCTTCCAACCGCCGACGGGCGATTTCTTTTCCCGCCAAACTCGGCGGCTATAGGCCGCCGCTACGCCTTATTATTCGTCCTCATCGTCCAGATTCAATTCCGCAAACAGCCGGCTGAGGGCGGCCTCGAGTTTGTCCGGCGTCTCATACTCGCCGGCATCGATCGCTTGTTTGATCTGAGCCAACCGCCGAGCGCGCACACCGGGAGCCGACTCCCCGTCCGCCGGTTGAGCCTCCGCCGAAATCTCCACCTGATCCGCGGGACGGTTTGTCTCCGAGGTCTTTGAGGATTCCGAGGGGTTGGCAGCGGGGGGTTTTGATGAAGAAGAGAGGTTTGGAACCGATCCGAGGCCGTTGATGTGCATCTCGGCACTCCCTGCGTCGCGGTCGTCGGAAGAAGACACAGAGTCTCCTTCGCAATCATCATACCGCAAATGGGAGGATCGATTCAACCGGGGCTGATTTTGACGGGACATGTCGATAGCCGATACTTGCGTACAAGTCTGCTCAGCCCCGTCATGCGCCAAAGCAGAAAATGCAAATGAACCCTCCCCTCAATTCCGTGGAGGGTTCCTTAAAAATATCGGCAATTCCGCCACGGGGGTTGAGAATGATCCGGAAAACCAACCCGCAGCACGAGCCAGCGATCATAACTTGTTCAAAACCCCTCGCTTGCGCTTCGGGCTGGTGACTATCGATCCGAACCGCTTACCAATCCGAGCGGTAAGCACTGGTCACATCCGCAGACGCGTTGGTTTTCTCGGCATGCCAAGAATTGAGGCAATCGGCCAACCGGTCCGCGGCTTCGAGCACCTGATCGCGGCTCGCGTCCAGATGGGTGCACGCCCGCACGAGTTGCCGGCCCAGTGCTCCCATTTTAACGCCGCGGTCTTTCATGCGGGCGGCGAGATCGGCCGCGGTGCCCAGTTCGGGATCGATTTCAAAAAACACGAGGTTGGTTTCCACGTCATCGAGCGAAATCCGCAAGCCCTCGATCTCGGCGATTCTCTCCGCCAACAAGCGGGCGTTGTCGTGGTCCTCTTTGAGGCGGTCGATGTGATTGTCTAATGCATAAAGCCGCGGCCCCGGCGATGATCCCCGCCTGCCGCAGCGCCCCGCCGAACTGTTTGCGGGCCCGCCGGGCGCGGGCGATTTCCTCGGCGGAACCGATCAGGATCGACCCCATCGGACAGCCCAGGCCTTTGGAAAAGCACATCGAAACGGTGTCCACGCAGTCGGCCACTTCGCGGGGCGAATAACCGCGGGCGATTACCGCGTTAAAAAACCTGGCCCCGTCCAGATGGACTTTGAGCTTGTTTTCGCTCGCCCACTGTTTGAGTTCCTGAAGCTGCGAAAGCGGATAGGCCCGGCCGCCGCCGAGGTTCGTCGTGTTTTCGAGGCAGAGCAGGCGGGTCCGGCACAAGTGCTGATCGGTTGCGCGGATCATGCCTTCCACGACCGGCACATCAAGCATGCCTTTTTCGCCGATCAAAGTCCGGCAAGAGACGCCGCTGAGCACCGCCGGGGCCCCGGCTTCGTAGTTCGCGATATGCCCCGTGCGTTCGATCAACAATTCATCCCCCGGATCGCAGTGCGCCCGCACGCCCATCTGGTTGGTCTGCGTCCCCGAGCAACCCAGCACCGCGGCCTCTTTGCCGAACCATTCCGCCATGCGGGCTTCGAGCCGATTGACGGTGGGATCCTCGCCGGACATGTCGTCACCGAGTTCCGCTTCACAGAGCGCCCGGTACATCCCCGGCGTCGGCCGGGTGACCGTGTCGCTATACAGATTGATTTCAGATGTCATAAACGGACCTTCGCATGGGAGAGAAACGCACGAGTCGCGGCGATCAACACGTTCACTCTAGCCGCCTGCGGAATCGGCTTCAATGATCGCTTCCGTGTGGCTTCGACCCATTGGACCGGGATCGTCCAGACAACACGGCAGCCGGAGGAAATCGCGATGGACGAGTTTGACCGTGAATGCCGTGTGCCTTTTAGCCCATCCAGCGGCTCGGATCGAGGGAAAACCGCTTGAAATCTTTTTGCAATATCTTTGAAAACGGATATTGCAATTCAGGTTTCGTTTGGCTAATCTGTGGGTGTTGGCGCTGATGAACGGCCCAACAAGGCGTTGTTGTCCTTCTCTGCAAATGGTGCGGTGGAGGATTTTTTTTTGGCGATGAAAGCCTCTTTGGCGTCTGGCCGGATTTTCGGCCGAACGCCAAAGGGGCTTTTTTATTTTCAATTCCCGCACGATTGGAAAGGAAAGGCCCCGATGAACTCCGCGACTGCGATCCCGCCCCGATCCACCCTCGACGACATCCTTCCGACGGAAGCCGCCCTATTAAGGAAGGTGCAAAAGGCCCTCTGGGACACCGGTTATGCGGAGCTTCAGCAGATCTGGGTCGAAGTGGAGGAAGGCGGGGTGATCCTGTGCGGTTCGGTTTCGACTTATTACCAGAAGCAAGTCGCTCAAGAAGCCGTCAAACGCGTGGAGGGCGTCGAATTGTTGACCAATGAAATCACCGTGATCCGGCAATTCTAAATCAAATCTTCACTCGAACTTCGTTTGACCTCTGGAGAATCGACCCCATGTTCGACATCCTCGCGAAAACACCACAACCGAGCGAAACCGCGACGAAAGACCTTGCGGAATCCCGCGATTCCGATTGGACCATGAGCGCCGTGGCCGAGTTGTCCCAGGCGGACATTCGGCAGATGGACGGCGACGAACTGATCGCCGTGATCCGCACCGCGGATATCCCGCTGTTTCGGGAGAGGATGATCCGGCATCTGCCGTTTTACGATCATGCCACTCTCGAACAGCTGGCCTTTTTGGCCCAGCGCACGGTGCGAAACCTGGGCTATTGACTCCCCGCAGACCGGCCGTTCCCAGACGCCGGTTCACCTCACACAAGGAAGTTCGAAACATGTTGGTGCTTACCCGAAAACTAGGCGAACGGATTATGATCGGCGAAGGAATCGAATTGAAAGTCCTCGCCGTAAATGGTGGCCGCGTCCGCATCGGCATCACCTGCCCGGATGATGTGCGGGTGCTCCGCTCGGAACTGATCGAGAGCCAGATTTCAACCGCGGCGAAAGGGCCGGCCGCCGGGGAAGGTTTTGCGTTGCATCTGCCGGCTCATGGAATTTCCTAACGAAAGGCCGGTTTTTGCCGGATTGACGGAAGAAACCGCGATTTCAAAAGTTTAAGAAAGAGGCCCTGCAAAACCGGGCGGGCCGATGGATGAAATGTGAGACATCAAGTGCCGGGCGTTCCGGCAATCCCAATGGAGAACCGGGAGTCTTCCTTGGCGCCGAATTCTCCCGCAACGACCCAGACATTCAAGGAGCATCCCCATGGCCAACGAACTATCACAACGACCCGCGGGCGGACTCGGACGCTTTTTCGACCGCGATCCGTTCCGCAGTCTGCAACAGCACATGGACGACTTGATTTCGAAACTTCTCGCGCGAGTTTGATGGCGGCCAATTGTCCGGCGGCGAACTGCGCCCGTCCCTCGATGTTTCGGAGACCGACGACGCGATCCAGGTCAAAGTCGATCTGCCGGGCATGAAACCGGAAGACGTGAACGTGGAAGTTCGCGGGAACGTGCTGCAGATCACCGGCGAACGCAAAGAAGAGCGCGAGGAAAAAGGCAAGACCTGGCACCGCACGGAACGCCGCGTCGGCACGTTTGCCCGCGCCATGACGCTGCCCTGCGACGTCCAAGACAAGAACGTCGACGCGGAGTATTCCAACGGCGTGTTGAACATCACACTGCCCAAAGCCGAAAAAGCCAAGACGCAAAAAATTACCGTGAAAGCGAAATAAACAGGCGCAACATCGTGTTTTTCACGACTCGGTTTCCCATCGGCCGCACAGGGGAAAAAGGAAACCGAGTCGTTTTCTCCAACCTTTAAGAAGACGGAGTCGACTCTCATGTCCGTTGTCAAAGTGGTTGAACTCGTGGGCACGTCGAAAAAAAGCTGGGAAGACGCGGTCCAGCAGGTCGTGTCGGAAGCCTCCGAATCGCTGCGGCACATCACCGGTGTGGACGTTGTGCATCACACCGCCCACGTGGAAGGCGGCAAGATCAGCGAATACCGCGCCACCTGCCACGTCGCCTTTGTGGTCGAACATCACTCCCACATCGTTGGAGCGGGCGCGAAATCCGCGTAAGTTTTCGCTTTGGTTTTGTACTCTTCTTAGAACCTTCAGGGAGTCTCGATGATGAAGCGGCTTTTTTTCAGCGGCGCAGTGCTGGCCGGTGATGTCATTGCCCAGACGCATGTCTTCCTGTCGCAATCGGCATCGAACGTGAATGTCGGCCTCGTGATCGCGGGAGCGGCGGGGGTGCTGCTCTCACTCTATCCATTGGCCCAGTCCACGGCCGCCGTCTGTCTGGACCACGGCGAGACGTACGACGTGTGACCTCCGCGCCGCCGATAACGCCGTTGCCGAAAAAAAGCCTCTTTCAGGAGTCATCCCCCAAACCGATGCGAGAACCGCTTGTTCCGAAGCAGGTGTTTTTGACGAAAGGCGTCGGCGTGCATCGCGAGCGCTTGCAGTCGTTTGAGTTGGCGCTTCGCGACGCCGGACTGGGCCGCTATAACCTTGTTCCCGTGTCGTCGATCTTGCCGCCCGGCTGCCGGAGCATCCCGCGTTTCGAAGGCGAAAGCCAGTTGCAGCCGGGGCAGATTGTGTTCGTGGTGCTGGCCCGCAAAGACTCGAACGAACCGCACCGCATGTTGGCGGCGTCCGTGGGGATGGCGATTCCCCGCGATCGGCAGATGCACGGCTACCTGTCAGAGCACGAGAGCTTCGGACAAACGGCCAAAGAGGCGGGAGATTACGCGGAAGACCTGGCCGCGTCCATGCTGGCTTCAACCCTCGGCGTCGAGTTCGACGAACAGCAATCCTGGGACGAGAAACGAGAGCTTTGGACCATTTCGGGAAAGATCGTCAATACCTCGAACATCACCCAATCCGCCATTGTGAAGCCCGACGGGCGTTGGACGACGGTCGTGGCGGGGGCCGCTTTTCTCATGGATGACCGCATGACCTGAAGGATCCCTCTTTACGACACCGACGGGAAAGGTTCGATCATGAAACAAGGCGAGATTCAAGCGTTCAAAGAACAGGCTTTTCGAAATGCGAGACGAGGTGCGCGAGGAGATTCAAGCCAGCCGGGACGCCCTGCCCGAAGAAGTTCGGCCCGTCGGCGAACACGACCAGGAGCCGAGCGAGGGTTTGGATCGGGAACTCGCCCTCGAGCACAACGAAGAAGCCACCTACCACGCCATCAATGCCGCGCTCAAACGGATCGAGGACGGAACCTTCGGCCGGTGCATCGATTGTGACGCCGAGATTCCCAAAGCCCGCTTGACCGCCATCCCCTACGCGGCGTATTGCATCGAATGCGAGCGGAAGCACGAGTTGTGATTTCGTGCACCCGTGCTCGACATTACAAAAACGAGCCGGCGGTGAGGGGGACCCGGCTGCCGTGCTGTTCCCTTTGCTCCCGCTCGGAGCGCGTTAAAGCCCGCCAGTCATCGCGAAGCGCGAGGTTTCCAGAAGCTCCTCGCCCGTGGGTTTGAGCAAAGCCCCCCAACGCAGCCGCGTGAAGCACACCACGGCGTTGTTTGCAGACGGGAAACACCTCGGTTTCCGCGCTGAGGTGAGCGGCGCGTAGAGCGGATCATCAGAAAACCCAAAAGTTCAGCAGATGGTCCGATACGAAGCCTGCCGACGGAAGCTCTCTTGCCTTGGAAACGGCGATTGTCCTACGCTGGAGAGGCAGGTGTTCTTTTTCCCATTCCCAGGGAACATAAATTTTCATGTCGAGATTCCGGCCTTCACCGTTTCTTATCTCTGGGCGAGGCTCCCTCGGGCGGGGGTTCATGCTCGTTTGCGGAATCGCCGTCGGGCTGATGGCCTGGCTTTCCCAGGCCCACGGGCAGGACCCGCAGACGGAGCGGTATTTTCAACAGCTCAGGCAGCGGCGGCTGTTCAGCGTGGCGGAGCAGTTCGGCCTCGATCGGCTGTCGGATCGGCTCTTGTCCCCGGCGGAGCAAATCCAGGTTTCGGTCGAGTTGTCGAAAACGTACGCCGAGCATGCCCGGTTCACCTCCGGCGACGAGCACGCGGAGTATTGGCAACTCGCGGAAGGCGTGATCGACGATGCCCTCGTGAAGTTCGCGAAGCATCCCCGGCGGTTGCTGCTCGATGTGCAGCGGGCCTTCCTGCCGGCCCTCCGCGGCGAGTTTTTGCGCGGGCAGTTGGATTTGTATCCCTACGACAAAGCGCTCCGCCGGCAAACGACCGCCCAATTGAAATCGGGTTTGGACCGGCTCAAGCCTTTGGAGTCGGCGTTGGCCCAGGAACACCGCCGGCTCACGATGAAGAAACAGCGCGGCCCGGACGAGCTGGCGACTTATGAAGTCCACGACCTGCACGCCGAGGTGCGGTTTCGCCTGGCGGTGACGCTTCAGGAACTCGCGAAGGCCGTCGATGAGTTTTCCCCCGAACGGCCCGCGGCGCTTCGCGAAGCCGCCCGCTGGCTGGAACTTCTCAGCGAGGCCCGGCCGGGCGATCCTTTCAAGCTGCCCGCGAAAATCCGGCTGGCGGAAAACCACCGCATGCAGGACGACCTCACCGGGGCGGATCTGCTCTTAAAAGAAATCGAAGAAGAGCATCCTCCCGCAGAACTCCAGCCCGACCTGCTCGCGGAGCGGATCCGCTGGCTGTTGGCCCAGGGGCAGCTTCCCCAGGCGGCGGACTTGCTCCAGAAATACCGCCGGGGACGTTCGCCCGCCACCGGTGAATTGGCGTTTTTGAACATCAAAGTCTTGATCGGCTTATGGGAGATCGCGGAGAAAAAACAAGACGCCGCCACCGCCGAGGCTTTGCTCAAACAAATCGAATCGTCCGTCGAAAAGACCGAAGAAGACATCGGCGGCTACTGGGGGGCGCGCGCGGCGTTCGCCTGGGAGCAACTCGCAAAGGCCCGGAAGTACGGCAGCCAGGTCGCGGAACTCCTCCGGCGGGCCGAAGCCCGGTACGCGGCCGGTGAGACGAAGGCCGCCGTGGACGATTATGCTCTCGCGGCCGATCTCGCCCTCAAAAACAACAAGCCGGACATCGCGTTTGAGCTCGGTTACACGAAGGCATCCATCTTGCTTCAAACCGGAAAATTCGCCGAGGCCGAGGCGAGTTTTCAGCAACTCGCGAAAAACTTTCCCCAAAACCCGCGCGCTGCGAACGCCCATCTCTTGGAGGCCTATTGCCTGGGCAAGTTGTATGACGAAATGCCGACCCAGCCCCGCCGGGAGAGTTACACGAAGGCGCTCGCCGATCATGTCGAAACCTACCCCGATCACGAAACGGCCGGCGATGCGTATTGGATGATGGGGGCGTTTGAAGAGCAGCGCCGGCAGGTGACGCTGGCTCTCAAGGCGTACCGCGAAGTGCCAGCCGCTCACCGCCGCGGCCCCCAGGCCCAAATCGCTGTCGCCCGCTGTTATGAAAAAGTCCTCAAGCGTTTGGAGGAACTGGAAGAAACGGCCGACGACGCCCAGAAGCCGGCTCTCCGGGAAAAGACCGCGGAATGGGACAACGCCGCGGCCGCGGAACTCGGGCAGTTGATGAAGACCTATCCCGAAGAACCCCGGCCGCTCGATCATCAGCAAGCGGACGTGGGGCTGATCCTCGCGCGGCTGCAACTGACGCGGACCACGCCGGATTATTCGCGGGCCGACGGTCTACTCGAGCGGATTCTCGTCAGCGGGACGCAGCAGAAATCCGCCCAAACCTCCGCCGCGGACACCGCCGAGTGGAACCGCATTTTGAAAACCGCCCGGCAATTGCGGATCGTGTCACTCGCGGGGCAGGGGCTTTCGGGGCGGGCCGAGATGCTGGTGAAAGAACTCAGCGACAGCAGCACCGAGGACGTGCTCGGCGTGATGGACGGCTTGATGCAAGTCGCCAAGTCCGCCAACCTGGGCACCCGGCGGAAACTCGGAGAGTTGCAACTGCAAACGGCGGAGGAACTCAACCGCCGCCGGGACCAGCTGGCCCCCGATGAGCGAGAACGGCTCGACCATTGCCGGGCCCAGGCGTATCTCGCGTCCAATCGCACGGAGGACGCCCTCAAAATTTACAATCAAATGCTCGCGGCCCAGCCCAAGAACCGGGCGCTCAAAAGGCGGATCGCGGCGCTTCTGGCGGAGACGGAGAACCGGGCGTCGATGACCAAGGCGAAAGACCTCTGGCGGGAGATGGAATCCCAAGCCAAGCCGGGGAGCGCTCGAGTGGCTGGAAGCGCGGTATCAGGTGGCCCGGCTGTGCTGGAAACTCGGCCAAACCGAGGAATGCCGAAAGCTCGTCGGCGTGACCCGGCTGCTCTATCCCCAACTCGGGAATGCCGAGCTTCGCTCCCAGTATCAAGAGCTCGAGCGCGAAGTGCAAAAGAACCGCTGAGCGGCTGGCGCTAGCCGCCGGCCTTGAATCGCGGAGTTTTCACTGAAACGGCCGGGGGCTAGCGCCCTTCCGCTCACATTTTCGGGATTTCTGAGCGGCTGGCGCTAGCCGCCGGCCTTGAATCGCGGAGTTTTCACTGAAACGGCCGGGGGCTAGCCCCTTCCGCTCACATTTTCGGGATTTCTGAGCGGCTCGGCGCTAGCCGCCGGCCTTGAATCGCGGAGTTTTCACTGAAACGGCCGGGGGCTAGCGCCCTTCCGCTCACATTTTCGGGATTTCTGAGCGGCTCGGCGCTAGCCGCCGGCCTTGAATCGCGGAGGCTAGCGCCCTGCGGCTAATTTGGTCGGCAGATTTCTTCAGCCCCACGTTTTCAATAATCGCCGACTGGCAGGCGGTCGTGGCGGTTGGAGAGCCGCTGGAAGACTCCCAGCTCGCCCGTGTCCAAGGATTTGGAATCGATGCCGTTCTGAATGAAACGACGCGGCCGCTCGCCCATCACGAAGTTCGCCCCGCCCGCGTGCCCGCTGGAAAAGGATGTGGGTGATTTGTTCAAAGGCGATGCGTGGCTGCAATCGGTGGCGGCGTCGTTTTCGAACTCGTTGGAGCCCACGCCCGGCCAGATCCCCGCGGCACTCGTCACCGAGCGTTCCCCCGCGAGAAAGGTATTCGATGGCCCGTCGATCATGTCGCGCAACTCGCACGCTGGAATTATAATACATCACGCCGTTGGCGTCCTTGGGCGTGTCCGCCTGGCCGGGCCAGTGCGCCGTTCGCCGGCCCGCGGCCCATCGTGGCAACGGAATGTTTCCGTGGTTGCCGGAATAGTTCGACGTACCGTAATCGCCGCGCATCGGATTGGTCGCCGAGGTCGAATCGGCCGGGCAGCGGTATTCCTTGATCACCGTCTGATAAAGTTTCATGCCGTTGACATTCGCGTCGGCTTTCGGCATGGGGGACTCAAAATCAAACCGCTTATAAAGCGGGGCGTGATCCAACTGCGGCAAGATAAAAGTCTGCCAACCAACGCGAGCGCCATTTCCCGCGGTCGGGACATGGGCCACCCAACCGGGCGGAAAGCCCTTGTAAGTGTCGTGATAATTGTGAAGCGCGATGGCGAGCATCTTCATGTTGTTTTTGCAGATGTTTTGCCGGGCCTGGGCGCGGGAGTATTGGACGGCGGGCAACGCGAGCGCGATGCCGATGATCACAATCGCCGCGACGACCAACATTTCGATCATCGTAAAACCGCGGCGAGGAGCGGCCGCGCGGATTGAGTTTTCCATCGTGCCGGGTTTCCCTTCATCAAAAATCGCCGACGACCTTGCCGTCGCGGCGGTTGGCGAGCCGTTGGTAAGTCCCAAGGTCGCCCGTGTCCAAGGATTGGGAATCGATGTCGTCCTGAACGAAACGCACGGCCCCATCGCACATCAAAAAGTTCGCCCCGCCGGCGTGCCCGCTGGAAAACGAAGTCGGCGACTTGTTCAACCGCGACGCATGGCTGCAATCGGTGACGGCGTCGTTTTCGAACTCGTTGGATCCCACGCCCGGCCAGATCCCCGCCGCACTCGTCACCGAGCGTTCGCCCACGAGAAAGATATTGGACGGCCCGTCGATCATGTCGCGCATTCGCACGCTGGAATTATAATACATCACCCCGTTGGCGTCTTTGGGCGTGTCCGCCTGGCCGGGCCAGTGCGCCGTTCGCCGGCCCGCGGCCCACCGCGGCAACGGGACGTTTCCATGGTTGCCGGAATAGTTCGACGTGCCGTAATCGCCGCGCATGGGATTGGTCGCCGAGGTCGAATCGGCCGGGCAGCGGTATTCCTTGATCACGGTTTGAAAAATCTTCGCCCCGTTCACATTCGCGTCGGCTTTCGGCATGGGGGATTCAAAATCAAATCGCTTATAAAGCGGGGCGTAGTCCATCATCGGCAAGATAAACACCGGCCAGCCCAGGCGAGCACCATTTCCCGCGGCGGGGACATGGGCCACCCAACCTGGGGGAAACTCGGCGTAGATATCGTGATAATTGTGAAGCGCGATGGCGAGCATCTTCAGGTTGTTTCTGCAGATGTTCTGCCGGGCCTGGGCGCGGGAGTATTGGACGGCGGGCAACGCGAGCGCTATGCCGATGATGACAATCGCCGCGATGACCAGAAGCTCGATCAGCGTGAAACCGCGGCGGTGACGAAAGGTGTTGTGCATAGCGCGCCTCCGGAATCTATTTGTCATCGTAAAGTCGCCAGTGATCGCGGATCCGCTCCCAACGGGTCGTCAATTCTTCCTGGGCTCCCTGGGGCGGCTGCTGCGATTGCTTGTACATCTCGCGGCGGATCTGCTTGCCCGTGTCCGCCATCCGCCACGTCCCGGCGATCTCGAAGCGAACCGTCCGCGTCTTCGTCTTCGATTGGCCCACCGGGATCTCGAACGTGGCCGCGGTTTTCTGGTCGTCGTATTTCGGCTCCATTTTCTGGATGGCTTTCAGGTCCGCGATCATCTGCTGCGCCATTTCCGGACAAGCCTTCAAGCGGGTTTCCAGGGCCTGCATTCCCTCTTTGGAAGTGGCGGCTTTCAGTTCGGACGGGGGATAGAAGTTCTCGACGAACGATGGATAATCCCGCTGTTCCAAGGCGACGACCGCTTTGCCCGCGGCCTGTTGGAGATCGCCCGAAAACCCTTGGTAATTCGGAATCTTTTCGTCGGCGGGATCGACCAGGAAAAAGTTCGACGTGGCGAACCCGCTGTTGGGATCGCCGACGACTTTCGCAAGCGACTTATCGGCATCCAGGAATTCGATCTTCCCCTTGCGGAGCGCCTTGAGCCTCGCCAGCCACACCTTCTCATACTGGCCGTTGGATTTCTTGATGTTCTCGAGGATGAGGTTTTTGCGTCCCGTTTGACGGAGTCTGCGGAGTTCCTCGGCCGGCATGTAGCGGTCGATAAATGCTTCGACGTGGCCCTTTTCCAATTGGGCGATCGCATCGTCGATGTCGGCGAGCAGCTGCGCTTGGGGACCGGCCGGGGCTGCGATCGGCGCGTCATCGTCCTCCTCGGCGTTTGCCGGCGGCTGGCAGGCCCAAACGATGAGCGCCAAAGCCGCACTGCTGACACCCAACATGACACAAACGCGGAACCGCGAAGAAAGAGCGAACATGGCGTCGTCCTGTTTGTGGAATGGCTCTGAGAGAGATGTCAGCCGTATTCTGACAGCATCCCTGGGGAATTCCAAGACGGTTTTCAAAAAGTCAAAAATTGTTTGCAGATCCGGCTGCCCGCCTGCCTATACTAAAAGAGTTGAGCCGAACCTAAACGGCTCGATCGGGCTGAACATGACACGGGCAAGCGAACGTGGAACTCTTTGGAGAGAAGGCGGCCATGCGCGACACCCCCATGAATCCCCACGAAGACATCCGTTGGTCCGATGTGACCGCCGTGCTCGTCGCGGGCATCGGTTGGATGCAGTTCGAAAAGATCGAGGACGCGGTGATTCCCGCCGAGGGCATTGTGGGAAATACTCTGGCCTTCCTTGTGTGCGCTTCGATTCTGTTTATGTCGATCTGCGCCGTCTGGACAATCCGCACCCTGAGCGGCTATGTGCTCCGGGCCTGGCGCGGCTGGTATTGACGATTTGCAGATCACCGCGCGCGGGCCTTCGGCCCTGAGTCACTTCACCTGCTTCGGTTTCGTGGGCATCACCAGGCGGGCGTCGGGAATATCCGGGGCGGCAGCCGCTGAGTCCCAGTCTTCGCCCAGCCGCTGAAACGGCTCCACCAGCACGCGGTTGCCGTCTCTTAATACCAACAGGCACGTCGCGGTGCCCATCGCGGGCAGGAGCTGATGGCAGCGATCCTTGGGGGCGGCGAGGAGCACCTGCAATCCCAATCGGCGGGCGAGTTCGAGCGTGGCGGCGATGTTGGACTCGTCCATCTTCTGGAACGGCTCATCAAACGCCACGAGCGCGGCTCGGCTGCCGGGGGCGGCTTTTGTGCGATAGACCCGCGCGAGCGATGCCAGCATCGCGACGTAATATGGTGTTTGCGTCTCGCCGCCGGAACCGGAACCCGCCACGTGGCTGAAGGCGTGCTGCGTGCCGTCGGCTTCGGTGATCTCGATGTCGTAATCGAAATAGGCCCGGTAGTCGGTGCAGTGCTCCAGATTCGCCAAAGCCCGGTTGCCGCCGGCTCCTAGGACATCGTCGAGCAAATCCTTCAAGGGTCCTTCCGCGAACCGGGCGTGCCAGTCGGATTGATGCAGCGGCTCGTCGGCAATCGCCTCGGCCGCGACCACCATGTCGTAAAACGCCTGAAACTCCCGGCGGACCGCATACGTAAACCGATACCGCCGGCCGCTGAAATCCAAACCCTCCAAAGCCCGGTTCAGTTCGCGGAACTGCCGTTCCACCTGCCGCAGCCGTTCCCGCAGCCGATGGATGACTTCCTCCTCCAACACCTGCCGGGCGGTTTCTTGGGCGTTCGCCAACTGCGATTCGTAACGGGGCAGCTCCGACTCGACCCACCGCTCGCGCTCGTCGGCATATTCCGCGATGTCCTCCGCAATGCAGTCCGCCGCGAACTGGAAGCGGTTGTTGTATTCGGTCCGCAACCTGACCCCATCGTCGTGCCGCTCGCTGAAGCTCTTTTGGAGCGAATTGAGCTGTTCGGTCCACCCGCGGACCAGGTCGTCGATCGGTGTGTCCGAAGCCTGCTCGGCGAAAATCGTTTCGCAATGAACGGCGATCTCGGAATCCGCGGCCCAATGCGATTTGTAGGCGCTTCGGACTTCCGCAAGGCGATGCTTCGCCTCGGCCAGCGCGGTTTCGGAGGTCTTCAAAGACTGCTCCGCCACACATTGCCGGCCCCAGGCGAGCTTGAGTTCCTTGGCCGCCCGGTGCTCGGCTTCCTCGGCGACTTCCACCATTTGCCGAAGCTCGCCCAGGTCGCTTTCGCGGAGTGCGGCGGATTCCTCGCGGGCCTGGGCGTATTCCTGGCGGATGTCCTGAAGCCTCGCGGGCAGCTCGTAATCCTCCGCCAAGAGTTCCGGCCCGCGCCGGCCGCGGTCGAACAACTCGTGCGTGGTCTGGAGTTGACCGCGAAGCTCGGCCAGCCGCCGAATCCGGCTCCGCAAGTCCTTGAGTGTGTTTTGCAAAGCCTCCCGCCGGCCGGACAATCCGCCGCCCCCGATCTGCCAGGTTTGATGATCGGCCGCCGCGGGCAATCGGCGGATGGCAAACCCCTGCCGTACCAATCCGTCTTCGGCCACCGCCAGCGAATGGCCGTCGAGCGATTGGGCGTCTTCGCTCGAAAGATCCGAAACGGCAAACGCCCGGCCCAAGACGGCGTCGGCGTATTTGCGGGCCAGCGCGTGGTGAGTGTCGATCGCCTGGGCCAGCGACCGCTCCGCGGGCAGAACGCTCGATCGCATCAACCGCGGCGTCTCCACCAGGCCGAACGGCGACGCCTCCGATTCCTCCGCCGCCCGGAACACGCTGAGAGCTGTTTCAAACAACTCCGGCGGAACGAGCAAATCATACCGCCGCGGCCCGAGGACCGCTTCGATGAGTTCTTGAAGCGCCGGGTCCGAAACTTCGATCACTTCACAAAACACCGACGAGGAGACGCCCGCCGTTTCGAGTTGCTGCTGCAATCGCATCAGTCCCGGCGGAAGCGGGCGATGGCCT
Source organism: uncultured Planctomycetaceae bacterium (assembly GCA_963815195.1). Lineage (GTDB taxonomy): Bacteria > Planctomycetota > Planctomycetia > Planctomycetales > Planctomycetaceae > CAWAVN01. The sequence goes on along the minus strand of CAWFGE010000015.1, from coordinate 774,657 downwards.
TGGTGCAGGTCCAACAGTTCTTCGTGCGCGGCTTGCCGCTCGGTTTGAAAATCGGACAGAATCGCTTCCACCTGGAACCGCCGGCTTTGGAGCCAATGCCCCATTGCAGGCCAATCCTCGGCGACGCGGCGGACGAAGTTCTTGCGGTCCGGCGGCGGAATCTCCCCCGCGAGACAATCCGCGGCGAGGCCGTCGAAATCCTCCAAACGGATCGCGGCCTCCGGCCCGAAGGATTCCGCAAGCTCTTCCCGCCAGGTCTTGGGTTTGCCATGAGTCGCCGTTTGCAGCGCGGCCGGTTCTTCCAGCAAACGCTGCCAGGCTGCGAGTGCCGTTCGCGAAGCCCGGAGCGCCTGCTCTAAGCGTTCGCTGCCTTTGTTCTCGTGCCGAATCTGATCGGCCAGCCGCTCCACGCGGTTCTCCACCGCGAGCGCTGCGGTCTGCTTTTCGTGGGCGGCGAGGTCGTGCTGCAGGCGGGTCAATGTCTCCCGCGCGGTTTGATGGGCGGCCTCGGCGTGCGTGTGCTGTTCGGTCGCCTCGGCCAATTCTTTTTGAAACTTCGCCTGGTTGTCGGCCGCGGTGCGGGCGGCGGCTTCGGAGCTCGCAAGATGGCCGCGTTCGATCAGGCACCTGAGCCCGTCGGCTTCCTTCCGGCTCGCGGTCGCGGTTTGGGCATTGGCGACGATGCGGTCCAACAAATCGATGCGGGCCTCGGCTTCTTTTGAAAGCTCGTGGAGTTGCCGATATTTTTCGGCCGCCTCGCGGAGGCTCGCGACCTGGACTTCCGACGCTTCCGGCAGTAGAAAATCATAAACAAAATCCCGCAGATGCCGGATTTTCCGAAACGCCATCCCACTGACGAACAGCCGGAAGAACTCGGGATCAAGCCCACCCAACTGCCGGAGCAACGCCTGCTGATATTCCTCCACGCGGGCGTAGCGTTTGATGTTTTTGTGCTGCTGGATTTCCCGCTTGAACTCGCGGACGGTCCGCGGGGCGTTGTTGGCGTCGAGGCACGGGCAATCTTCGAGATGCGCATCCTTGGCGATGAAATGCTCTTTGTCGGGAGACCGGCCGTCGGCGTGGGCGTCGATCACCGTGCCCAAAACGAGCGACTCGTCCGATTCGCTATCGCCGAATTCGAGGAGAATGTACGCGGTCGCGTTCTTCCGCAGCGTGCGCGGCGGTTGCCCGTTCGTGCCGCCGCCGACGAGTCCCAGCACATAGCTTTTGAGGCTGCGGTCGCCGCCTTCGTTGGCCGCGAGGTTCAGCCGCACCGAGCGCATATTGCCGACGAGACCGACTTGGAGGGCGTCGAGAATCGTCGATTTCCCGCTGCCGTTGTCGCCCATCAACAGCAGATGCCCTTCCACATCGAACGTGTGCTGGGTAAAGCGGTGCCAGTTGATGAGCCCAATCCGTTTCAGGCGTTTCACGATTCGTCCTCTCCGTTGGCCGAACTTGTCTCGGCGGGTTTCAAGTAGTCATCGATGCGGGCCGCGACGCGTTCGAGGGCGGCATCGGGCAGAGCCGCCGCCAGCGTGGGAAGCAATTCCAGAACGACGTCGGGTTCGGGATCAAACGGCCTCGGCAAGGCGACCAGCCCCAACTGATGAAACCGCCTGAGCGTGGTCTCCAGAAAACTCTTGGCGAACGGCCGATCCGCCCCGGAATGGAGCAGATAGGCTTCCTGAATGTCGCTGACGGAAACCAACGCCTCCGCGTCCCAGGCGGTGGCGCCGGCCCGCTGCTGATAGAGCAGCCTCAAGACGCACAAGAGCAGCGACGCGTTTTTCCCCAACCGGACTCGCCCGTATCCTTCGGGATGCACCGCCTGGACGAACCCGCCCACGCGGTCGATCCGCAGGTCCCAACCCATCATCCGCAAGTAGCCCCGCGCTGCGTGCTCGTGATGATCCAACAGCCGATAGTCCGCATCCGGATCCGTGGCCGGGCCTTTGAGCACAAACCCGCGGTCCAAAAGCGTCCCGATCGCCATGCCCAACTGCTCCTGCCGGGCGGCGTCGAGTTCGATCCAGTTTCTCAGCCATTCGGTTTCTGACAATTCATTTTCCTCAAAATGTATTTGACGCTTTTTTACGCCGAAGGCGTTACATCCCAAAGCCCAGGGTCAGCGGCGCAGCCGCGCCACCCTGGGTTTCGATTCGAAATATATTGCGTTACGCCGAAGGCGTTAGACAAGCTCGTTGTATAACGCCTTCGGCGTAAACGAGGTCTTGGAACCACGCTCACCCAGGGTGCGCTTCGCGACCCTGGGCTTTGCTATCTAACCGCTTCGCGGTAAAAACTTCCATAAAGCCGATTATCTGATTCGCAAGAGTTTTCGTCATTCATTGGATCGCCAAGAAAATAATTTAAACTTTTGAGAGACTCAACATGACCAGGGGGCTTACCCGGGCACCGACCGCAGGTTGATCTGCTCGCTTTTTGTCACTATGTTGCAGTTGTTTTCTTGACATTCCATTGGAACTTCAGTCCTTCCAAAAAAACTCAAAAATTGGGTTTGGTTTTCGAGAGCCGCGCACGAAGTAAGCGGCTTTCAGAGATTCAGGCAACCCAAGACCGCTTACTTCGTGCGCGGCTCAGGTCTGCCACCCCGGGCGGTGTTCTCTGTGGGTAACTCCTCAATGTCCGGCTTTGATTTCTTGGGGATCAGGCGGGCGTTGCGAAAGACGTAGGAGCCGGAGCGCACCGGCGGGGCGTCTTCGTCGATTTCCATTTCATATGGGGCGGAGGCATCGTACCGGTAGGAATGCAGCGAGATCAGGCGGAGGAACTCGAGATCATCCGCCATCGGCAAGTCGGCCAGATCGACGGTATCCCGGTCTTCCAAAAGGTGCTTGATCTCCGCGAAGATCGTGTCCCGCGACACGGGGCTGCTGAAGGTTTCGCGGGCCTGTGACAGCAGCGATTGCCGATCCGCTTCGGACAAGGTTTCGGTCGGCAGGGGTTCGGGCTCGTGAGGTTCCGCGGCACTCGGGACGCGATACAGCGAATCCTCGCCGACGACTTGCACGCGGTAGGCTTCGAGCAAATCCTCCCAGAGGTCCTCGGCGGAGTCGGGGAGAGCCTGGAGCCTTCCGATCATATCCACGAGCCGGGTCTCGGTGGTTTCGTTCCGGTGCAGGCGATGGCGGATCCGCTGCAGCGTCAGCCCGGCGTAATGGGCGTGCCGGGCGTCGATTTCCTCGATGAGTTCGTCGAGCGCGCGGATTTCCAAACCCATCTCGTCGAGCCATTCGTGCACGCGGGCTTTGGCGTGTTCGGGATCGAGATGTTCCTCGGCTTCCACGCGGGCGGCGGCTTCCTGGACGAACAGCGGATCGTTCGCGAGTTCCTCCAGCCGATCCAGAATCTCCATGCGAAACCGGAGCACGTTGTCGCTGGTCTTGAACTGCTGATAGCTCGGCTCGACGACCTTCGGCCAGAAGTCGTTCATCTGGAGCGCGAGCAAATCGCGAACGTGCTCGCGCTCGGCGGCTTTTTCCACGTAGCGGCCGATGTTCGCCCGCAGCACTTTGAGTTCCCGCAAAAACGCCGCCACCGCATCGCGGGCTTGATAAAGTACGAAGCCGGGATCGCTCCGCTGCTCCTCGGCATCGGTCAGGATCTGCTTGACGTTATAAGCGAGCCCTTTCACGCGGGGCCGGCGTCCGCGGGCGGTTTCTTCCAAAGCGGCGATGAGTTTGCTGGCGTAATCCGGGAACCTTAACACGGCCCCCTGATCCCGGCGGTATTCGTATTCAAACCAGCCGCAGCGCTCGAGCTGCCGGAGCAGCCGCCACGCCAACAGCCGCCGATCCGACAAGTCCGCCGGCTCTTCGCCCAAGGCGTCGGGATCGGAAAACGATTCGTCCGCGAGCGATCGGTGGTCGGTTTCCCGTTCCAAGAGATGATCTTCCACGCGGTCCAGGAGCGTTTCCTTGGCGACTTCGTATTGATCCGCCGCCTGATGCAATTCATACGCCACCACGAGCGTTTCCCAATACAACGGCTTCAAGGGCGAAGCCAGCGGAACCAGCAGGTTCTCGGGAATGCGGTCGAACAGCGGCGGAATCGGAGACATCAACAAACTCGAGATCGCGGGGAAGTTGAGGTGTTACAAATCGGCTTGTTTCAAGCAGGATTTGGTTTTTCGTGTGCCACTGGCAGCTTGCTGCCAGTGCTTTCTGAATCCCGCAAAGCCGTCTAAGCAAAGGCACTGGCAACAAGTTGCCAGTGGCACCCTTTTTTCTATCAATTTACCTGCGGCAAGGAGATTGGAGGACAGGAACATCAGGCTTTGGAGGATTCGGGTTGGATCGCGTCGCTGGGAAACGCCACTTCAAACACGGTGGTCACGCCATAGTTTTGGGGGGAGTACCCTTTGCGAAAATGCACCCGCCACACGAGAGCGCCCTTCAGTTTTTCGAGAAGCCCGGTCTCGGAGGGGATGTAAATCGTGACTTCCTGGCCCGGCTTGAGCTTCGTGTCCAAGTTCTGGCCTTTGAGGTCGTAGTCTCCCGTGGTGAGATGATCGTAGACCAGAACGATGTCGCCCTTCTCGGACTTGTCGTCGGCTCTGCAAACGAAATTGTTGGCCCAGGCCCCCACTTTGCGGTCGCCGCGAATACTCCGGAAAAACAACAGGTCGTTGTCCAACGGCGAAATGGTCTGATTCTTGGACACGTTTTTGAACTTCACCCACAACTTGAGCACCGGTCCGTCCGGTTCCCTCGTGCGGGATTTGTCGGCGTAATGCACGAACCGCAACTCGCCCCGCGTGACTTTCACCGGCGTGACTTCGATGTTCCCAAACCGCTGCGTCTCCTGGAGGGCGAGCGTGTGGCCCGGCGGCATCGCGGCTTTTTCGGGAACGAGAATCCGCTCGACTTGCCCCGTTTTCGTTTCCTTGGGTTTTACGTCCGGCAGGCTCTCCAGATTGCTCGTGGGCGTGGAGAAGATGTAATAAATCGCCATCGCCAGCCCGCCGGTGAGCAGAATCGTGTAGCTCACCCACGCTTGAAACACCGGTTTGGGAATCACCTTCCCCCGCCGGGAGAACACGGAGTTATACACCGACGTTTTTTTCTCGGGAGCCGGTTCCTGAGCCGGCTTGGCAGGCTTCGTTTCCGCCGCTGGGGCGGGGGCGGGCTTTGCGGCGGAAGCGGCTTTCGGGGCGGCCGCGGGTGGGGGAGCATCCTCCAGCGCGGGAAAGCCGGCGTCCGCTTCCTCGTCTTCCCGAGCATCCGTCACAATCGCGGGCATCGCCGGGGACGAGTCGGCCGCCGAACTTTCGCCCAAAACGGGAAACGCCGTCTCCGCTACTTCGGAACTCTCCGCCGCGCTTGCAGGCGATTCCTCGGCCGTCGGCGGCGGGGCTTCTGGTTCGGATTTCTTTGCGGTCTCGGTTTGGGGCGCGGGTTGCGGTTTGGCGTCTCCCAGGACCGGGAAGCTGCTGATCGGCTCGGAGATCTGGGAATCGGTCACAATCGCCCGCATCACCGCCGAGGGATCGGCATCCTTGACCTCCACCGCCGAAGGGACTTCCGCCTCCGTTCCCAGCTCCGGCTCCGACACGAGCACGTTCGATTCCGAAGCGGACTTGTCGCCCGCCGAGCCCGAACCGGAAAAATCGGGAAAGGACGAAGGGCTGTCGTCGGCATGCACCGTCGCCACCCACGTCGACTTGGAATTGGACTCGAAATCGGAATCGGAATCCACCTCCCGATCGTCGTTCGAGGCGGATTCCACGTCGTTGCCCCCGGGAATTTCCGAGGGAATGGCCAGGTGCGTCCCGCAATGGGGACACGCCACGACAATTCCCAAGGTTTCCACCATCAACCGCCCTTCGCAGTTCGCGCAGCTCATTTCAAAGGCCATCACCGGCTCCGAATTTCTTGTCGTTTGTTATGAGCGGCCCGGCGCTAGCCGCCGGTCGAGTCAACCAAACCGGCGGCTAGCGCCGAGCCGCTCAATTGTGGGGCAATCCCTTAAACGATCGTTTCAGGACGCACCCGGCCCGAAAAGGCTCCGCCAATTTATTGTGGACGGTTCGGACAGCAGACGCAAGCCGGCGGATTGACGATGACCGATCACCGCCAGGACCGGAACAGGACACCGCTCGGCGATTTCGCGGGCATTGGTTTCGCCCGCCTCGCTGCCGGAGCCGGGTTGAGATTCGTTCAGCACGATCCCCGCGACTTGCAAACCCCGCTGCAAAGCCGCTTCCACGGTGAGCAAGGTGTGGTTGATCGTGCCCAGCCCCAGACGGGCGACCACCAACAGCGGAAACCGCAACCGCTCGGCGAGGTCGCGGACGCTCCAGGATTCGGTCAGCGGACACAACAGCCCGCCCACGCCTTCGATGAGCAAACACTCCACGCGGTCGCTCCACCAATCCACGCCCTCGATCAACAATTTCGAATCGACCCGGCGGTTTTCGATCCGAGCCGCGACCGGCGGTGCCAATGCCGCCCGAAAGGTTTGCGGGCAGATCCGATCGCGGGGAAAGCGGTGCTTCAAGGCCTCGGCGAGAATCTCCACGTCCGCCCAGCGGCACGAGCCGTCCTCGCCGAGTTCACCCCCGCTGCAAGCCGGCTTGTAAGCTCCGACCGAAACCCCGTCTTCCAAAAGTTGCCGGGCAATCCGCGCGGTCAAAAACGTCTTCCCGACATCCGTATCCGTGCCGACAATAAACAAACCAAACAGCATTTCATGTCTCTTGGTGATAGGAAAAGATTTGACCACGAAGGCACGAAGGCCACAGAGGAGCCGCGCACGAAGTCAGCGGTTTCATAAAGTCCTCAAACTGTAAGCGATGTGTTCTCTTTTAATGAGGCTTCTATCAAAATGAGTCGGTTTTAAGGGGCAAAGGCCACAAAGGCCACAGAGGAGCAAAGGGAAGGGCAGGCGGCGGGCTTCGCTGACTCTCGGCCGCGAAACACTTTGTGGCCTTTGCTTCTATGTGGCCTTTGCTCCTAAAAAAAGCCTATTATCCGCAAGGCCTTTCAGAAAAATGCAAACATCGCTCACAGTTTGAGTAAAGTCGCAACGTTGCACGACCGCTTACTTCGTGCGCGACCGCTTACTTCGTGCGCGACCGCTTACTTCGTGCGCGGCTCTTTGTTCTTCGTGTCTTCGTGGTTGAAAAAACTCGTATCAGTCGAGTGATCCGCGGGTCGCTTCCGCCGAGTGCAGTTGGCGAACGGCTGATTGCAGAATCGAGGGATCGCTGGCGATCACCAAAGCCGTTCCGTGCCGGGTGACTTGATGCCCCGTGGTGATCGGCGATGTGCGGACGAGCCGCGTTTGTGTCGGCAGGTCCTTCGCCAAGGCGGTCCACCAATCGCGGGCGTCGGCGGGTGTTTTCGCGGGGCAGCGGAGATGCAGCCAGGCCCCGGCTTCGTTTTCCGCCAATCGCGAGCGAAACCCCAGACTCAACCGACCCATGGTCCAGCGGGCGTTAATGTCCTGGAGCGGCCGCAGTTTGGCGACTTCGTTCTCATCGCGATACCAAGCCGCATCGAGGCCCAAGGGTCCAAAGTATCCCAAACTCTGGATGCGTTCGGCCGCGATGTGGCCGATTTGAACCGCTTCGGACCAGTCGGATTCCGACTCGGCCGCGGGATCAAATCGGCTGCCGCGATACACTCCGGACCGATCCGTGAACAGCGGCGTGACGCCCAAAAGTCGCGGTTCCCCTTCTTTCAAGCGAGGCACGTCAAACTGCAGCCCGGCTTCTCGAAATATCTCCACCCAAGGCTCCAAAATCAAAACTTCTCCCGCTGCGAAACGTTTCCCGGCCCAGGCCGCGTGAGCCGCGGAAAGGCTCGGTCCCATTCCCAACAGGCGTTCGCGGGCTGACATGCCGAACTCGCTTTTGAGAACCCACGGCCGATCCGCTGAAAACTGTGCGAGGGCGGTTTCGCATTCGGCGGCAGTCCCGATTTGAGCCGCCGACTGAAGACCCATGCCCAGCTCCGATTCCAGTCCAAACGAAAACCGCCGGGAGTTGGCGGCGGCGACGGCCGAAACCGGCGGGGCATCGACTTCCAGCCGATGTTTCTCCGCCCAATGCCTCATTCCCGCCGACCAGCCCCAGGGACAACACGCGAGCCGCCGGTGTTTCAAAATCTCCGCGAGTTCCGCTTCCTTTCCCAGAAAATGAACCGCCGGAAACCCTTGGGCCGACGAGTGTTCGGAGAACTCGGCGTCCGGGGGTTCGGGCATCCACAGCCCATCGTTTTCGCGGGCGATGCTCAACCACACCGAACCCAGTTCCAAGGCGATGCGGTCGGAATGTCGCGTCGATTGGCGAGCCGACAGTTCGTGCTCGAAAGCAAAATTCCCGACGAACAATCGGTTAGAAACGGAAGGGGCCTTCACAGGTGATTTCCGCGATGGGTTTTCGGCCGCTGGGAACTTCGCGTTCTTGGAGTTCCTCGGGCAGGCTGTCAATGTCGCCGGGCCGGCCGAGGGCGAACATGGCTTCGACTTCGTAATCGTCGGGAATCTGCAAATCGGTGCGGGCCTTGCCGCGGTCGAAGCCCGCCATCCCATGCACGACAAGGTCCATCGTCGTTCCCTGGAGGGCGAGGTTTTCAAACGCCGCCCCGGAATCGAACGTGTGCACGGGATTGGGTTTGCCGTTGCGCTCGAACACCTGATGCGACGCCACCACGCACAAGACCCCGGCGTTTTTGCACCAGGCTTGATTGCCTTCCACCAGCAGATCGAAAAACGTCTGCCAATGCGGGGTGCCTCGGTGCGCATACAAAAACCGCCATTCCTGCTCGTTGTAAGTGGACGGGGCCCAGCGAGCGGCCTCGAACAGGCAATTCAGCTCATCCTGCGAAATCGGCTCGCCCGTCATCGCCCGCGGCGACCAGCGGCGGAGGAACAGCGCATCGATCGGATGGTCGGCCTGCCGATGCTCCAAGGCATTGGGAAGAGTGCCCATGCTCAATCATCCTGTTTGAAAAAGAAGGGGAGGAACCTGGAAGCGGCGCGAGTTCAATCATAGTGGGGGCAAAAGCGTTTGAAAACTCCCCAACGGCCTGCGGCCGAAGGCCCCAAAAGTTCGGTCCCTCGATATGACCCGGGTTATTTGCGCCACAAGCCGGTTTGGGAAACCGCGAGATCGCAAGAAGTGACTGAAGTTTATGCACTTATTGAAATCCAAAAGCCCAAAAAGTCGCGATTCTGCGGACCGAATGGTTCGAGTGAAGTTCGCGCGGGCGTATCGCGAAAGCAGGTCATGGGCCAATTTGGGTGGCACGTCCCTGAGCCTCAGCGAAGGGCGTGGCCATTGCCAAGACCACGCCCTTCGTGCCTGAGGGCGTGCCACCCAGATCCACTTGAAAAATACGTCCAGTCATTTTCCACCTTCTTTCGTGAGACACGCTCGAAGTTCGCTGAGAAGGCCTCTCGGCTTTCATCGGCCGATATTTATGGATATACTCAGGCAGGTTTTTTGATGCCGGTTTCCGTTGTCATTTTCAAGGGATGAACGGTTATGTTCCGAGTCACCGGAGACGCCGCGATTGATTGCGAAGGCCTGACACGCCGCAGCTTCGTCGAAGCCGGGCTGCTGGGGTTGGGCGGGTTGACCTTGGCGGATTTCCTGCGGCTGAGATCCGAGGCGGCTTCTCGGAAGGACCTGTCCCACATTTCCGCGAATCCCACCGCGGACACCTGCGTGATCCTCGTGTGGATGAGCGGCGGACCGGGGCATCACGAAACCTGGGATCCCAAACCCGATGCGGTCTCGCAGTTTCGCGGGCCGTTCGGAGCGATCTCCACGAACGTGCCGGGCATCCAGTTCAGCGAGATGCTCCCCGAGCAAGCGAAGATCGCCGACCGGTTGGCCGTGCTTCGCAGCGTCAACCACGGCACGGGCGACCATACCAAGGGCAACCATTGGATGCTCACCGGCTTTGAAGGCCCGGACTTCAACAAGCCCGACAACAAAATCCAACGCCGGCCCGCGCTGGGTTCCGCGACCGCCCATCTTCGCGGGCCGAATGTTCCCGGCATGCCCGCCTACGCCGCGGTCCCCCATCTGCGGGGCGGGACGGACAATATCTTTCACTACGCGGCCTATCTGGGCGGGGCGGCGAATCCCTTCGTCGTCAACTCCGATCCCAACGAAGCCGACTTCCGCGTCCGCGATCTGTCCTTGGCGTCGGGTTTGACCTTCTCCCGCTTGGAGCACCGGCGGGAACTTTTGCAGACGATCGATGACTACCGGCAGCGGGCCGATGAGAAATTGCACAACATGAGCGCGCACCAACAGGCGGCGTTCAATTTGCTCAGCAGCCAGGCCGTGCGGGACGCGTTCGACATTTCCAAAGAACCCGCGGCGCTCAGGGACGCCTACGGCCGGCACACGTTCGGTCAGTCGGCTTTGTTGGCCCGCCGGCTCGTGGAACGGGGCGTGACGTTCGTGACCGTCAACACCCAGCCCTGGGACCACCACGGCACCGCCAACCGCTATGCCACCGAAAAGGGCGCGAAGCTGCTGATACCCCCGACCGACCGCGCGATCGCGGCATTGATTCGCGACCTCATCGACCGGGGGCTTTATGAAAAAACTTTGGTCGTGGCGATGGGCGAGTTCGGGCGGACTCCCAAAATGAACTCCGCCGCGGGCCGCGATCATTGGGGGCACACCTTCAGCGTGCTCATGGGCGGAGGCGGCTTGAAGATGGGCCAGGTCATCGGGGCTTCGGATGACAAGGGGGCTTACGTGGCCGATCGGCCGCTGCATCCCGAAGACGTCGCGGCGACGATTTATCAACACCTGGGCATCGACGGCCGCGAAACCGCCCTCGCCGACAACGCCGGCCGCCCGCGGTACCTCGTCGAACGCGGCAAACCCATCCGCGAACTCAATCCCACCGTTTAACTTTTCTGGAATGGGACCACGAAACACACGGAACAAGGTTCTTCCGGATAGTCAGGGGGAACGGCCACGGTGTTAAAGAATATCTTGTCCGCGCTCTTTGACCTCCCCTTGCGGCGGTAAAATCCCTGGTTGATCCACTCCTCGTGCCCAAGCTCCAGCTTGGGCACGCACTCTCGCGAAGCTCCGCTTCGCACCGCGTTCATTATCCGATCAACCCCATTGAAGCTCCGTCGTCACAAATGCGAGCCGCCCGACGCTCCACACGTAGCCAGGCAGAGTCTGGCGATCAGTGCATTCCTGAGCTGGAGCTTGGGAACGAGGGAAGGAGTAAGGCTTCGCATGATTCGTGCTGATGAGCGAAGATCAGTGTTCCCTCCACTCTTTTTTTCGTGTGTTTCGTGTCTTTCGTGGTCCCTTTTCTTCGGGAATTTCACGGAAACGGGGGAATTCTTCGGGAATTCTCCGATCCGCAGCAGGTCGGGTTTCGTTACACTCGACGGTACGGACGAATCACAATCCACTCATCCTGCGAGGATTCCCCATGTTGATGTTCCGAAGCCTTTCGATCGCGCTGGTTTTGAGTTTTCTCGGTACGCTTCCCTTAACGGCGGCGGATAGTCCGATCTCAGCGTTTCCCAAGGACACGGGCGTGCTGCTCCGGTTGAAGTCGCCTCAGAAAACTCTGCAAACCGCCGGGGCCTTGGCGGTGAAGGTGGACCGCAAAGAAGGCGTCAAGGTGCAGCTCGCGACGCCTTTGCTGGGCACGCTGATCTCGAATCCTTCGCTCAAAGGGGTCGATCTCAACAGCGATTGGTGGGTGGGCGTGTTTCCGAACGCGGAGGGCGATCCGGGCGTGGTGTTCGCCATTCCCGCCACCGATGCCGACGCCATGAAGAGCGCCGTCATGGGCGATCAAACCTTCCAGACGTTCGAGAAGTGGGTGATCTACACCGACCACGCCCCGTCGGCCGGAAAGATCAAGACTCAGCTCGGCAATCAAGGGGCGGGCGTTTCCATGCTCCTCAACGCCACCGGGAAGGCGGTGTGGGACGAAGGCGATTTGTCGCTGTTCGTCAACGTGCCGGAGATTCTGAAAATCTACCAAGGCCCGTTCGATCAGGGCGTCCAGCAAGTCAATGGTTTCATCGAGCAGATGCCCAACCTCGTGCCGCCCCAGCAAAGCGGCGTCGATATGAAAACCATCGCCGACATGTACGCCAGCGCGTTCAAGGGTCTGGTTCAAGGCGTGAAAGATTCCCAGGGCTGGACCTGCGGGCTAGGCGTGACCGATTCGCAAATCTCGATCAGCGAATACGCGGACTTCGGCGAAAAGTCCGAGACGGCCCAGGCAATCGCCAAACACAAACCGTCCGCCTTGGCCCTTTTAGATCAGTTGCCCGCCGACAAGTTGGGTTACGGAGCGGTCCAAATGGATACGAATTCGCTCGTCCAATGGAGCCTGAAGATGTCGTTGAACGCTTACGCCCAAGGCGACACGGTGAAGGAAAAGCAGGTCAAAGACCTCGTGGCCGAGTATGAAAAGCTCAAATTCGGATCGATGGCGATGTCGCTGGGCTTGGGCGATCTCAAGGAAGGGGTGCTGCGAATGTCGGCGGTTCTCGATATGAAAGATCCCGAATCCGTCCGCAAACTCGCGAAAAAAAGCGGCGAACTCATGTCCAACACGACCTACAACGGGATGACGATGGAGATGAAATACGAACCGAACGCCGAAACCTTCGGCAATCAGAAGGCCGACGTCACGCGGATCAATTACAAATTCGACCCGAACAATCCCGCGGCCCAAATGCAGGGGGAAATGATCAAGGCGATGTACGGTCCCGACGGCATGGCGACCCGCGCGATTTATCTCAAGGACCGCATGGTGCAAACGATGGGCGGCACGAAGGCGGACATGCAGGCCGCGCTCGACGCCGCGAACGGAAAAAACAACATCGGCGGTCAGGAAGCCTTCCAAGCCGCGCGGAAGCAATTGCTGGACGAAGCCAATCTGATCGGCCTGGTGGACATTCCCGGCGTGATCGCGAACGGGTTCGGTTTGGCGATCCAAGCCGGCCAGCCCGTCCCGCTCGAAGCCAAGACGATCGAAGACATCCGCGGCAAGCCGTCGTTTGCGGGCTGCGCGTTAAAAGTCGAAAACCACGGCCTCCACGCGAAAACCGTGATCCCGCTCCCTCAAATGCAAGGCATCGCCAAAACCGTCCGCGCCTTAAACGAAGCCCAACCGCCGTTTTAGTTTAGAGATCGTTCCCCAAGTCCAACTCTTTGTCTTTCAAAAATGAGCGGCAAGACGCAAGCGGCCGGTGGTTTTTGAGGTCCTCGCGATTTCTTAATCGGCGGCATGTTCCTTTCCGTTCACTTTTGCAAATCAACCAGAAAAGAGCCGCTGTGACGAAGATGGTCTTGTTTCCCGCCGTGGATGAGGAGCGGTTGCAAAAGATCGAGGAAGCCGCCGGGCCGATGCATGTCGTCAATGCCTGGGACGAAGCCGAGGCGCTTAAGGAAATCGCGGACGCCGAGGCGTTTTTTGGAAAGCTGACGCCGGCATTGCTTCGGGCATCGACCAAACTCGAATGGGTGCAATCGCCGACGGCCAGTTTGGAGCATTACCTGTTTCCCGACCTCATCGAGCATCCCTGCCGATTGAGCAACATGCGGGGTTTGTTTTCCGATGTGATCGCCGACCATGTGATGGGCTATGTGTTGTGCTTCGCGCGGAATCTGTGCTTCTATCTCCGGCAGCAGCAGGAGCACCGCTGGGAACCCGTGGGCGGGGAGTCGGCCCGCAGCACCTTCGCCGCCGGGCCCGGACATGTGACTTCGATCGACCGGGCCCATCTGCATTTGAGCGATTGCACAATGGGCGTCGTGGGCGTGGGGCATATCGGCAAGGAAATCTGCCGGCGGGCGTCGGCGTTCGGGATGCAGCTCCTGGGCGTCGATCCCGTGTGCCGATCTGTGGATGATTTGATGCTCGACGTGTGGACGACCGACCGCTTGCCCGAGCTTCTGGAGCGAAGCGACTTCGTGGTCATCGCCGCCCCGCATACGCCCGAGACGGAGAAGCTGTTTCGGGCGAGAGAGTTCCAGCAAATGAAGCCGTCGGCCCGGCTGATCAACATCGGCCGCGGGGTGATTGTCGATCTGGCGGATCTTACCGCGGCTTTACAGAACGGCGAGATCGCGGGGGCGGCTTTGGACGTGTTCGAGGAAGAGCCGCTGCCTGCCGATCATCCGCTGTGGGACATGGCGAACGTGATCATCACGCCCCACGTCGCCGCCGCTTCGCCGCGGGTTGCCCAGCGGCATTTGGAAACGCTGCTGGCGAACATCCGCCAATTCGTCCAAGGCGAAGACCCGATCACGCTCGTCGACAAACGCCGCTGGTTTTGAAGATGGGCCACGTTTCCGCCACGTTTCCGCTTACTACGTGCGCGGCTCTTATTGCGAAATGAGCCGCGCACGAAGTAAGCGGTCAATTGTGCCAGAACGTTCGCCGCGCGCCGCCGGCCGAATTGCCGCGGTGGCCTGTCAAATCGCCGGGAAAATCGCGATAATTGCCAGAAACCCCTCCGGTTTGACTCTTTGGCGAGTGTGGCGTTCATGGGCATGAATGGATTGATCAGTTTCGTGGCGGCGGTGGTGATCTTGGTATTTCTGTACGATGTGATCCAGCGGAAGCACGCCATCTTACACAACTTTCCGCTCATCGGGCACTTTCGCTATCTGCTCGAAAGCATCGGCCCGGAGCTTCGGCAGTACATCGTCACGAGCAACAACGAAGAGCGGCCCTTCAGCCGGGACGAGCGGACCTGGATCTATGCCTCGTCGAAAAAGGAAAACAACTACTTCGGGTTCGGGACGGACAACGACCTGGAGACCGAGCCGAACTATCTCATCATCCGCCAATCGATGTTCCCGCTGTCCGATCCGATGCCGGGCGAATCCAATTACGATCCGCTGTACCGCATCCCGTGCGCGAAAGTTGTGGGCGAACATCGCGGGCGGGCCAAGGCGTTTCGGCCCCATTCCGTGGTCAACATTTCCGGGATGAGCTTCGGTTCGCTGAGCGGCCCGGCGATCGAAGCCATCAATCGCGGCAGTCGGATCGCCGACTGCCTGCACAACACCGGCGAAGGCGGCGTCTCGCCTTATCATCAAAAAGGCGGGCAGCTCATCTGGCAGATCGGCACGGGCTACTTCGGCTGCCGGGACGAGAACGGGCGATTTTCGCTGCCTCGGTTTTTGGAAGTCGCCCGCGCCAATCCGATCCGGGCGATTGAAATCAAGCTCAGCCAGGGTGCGAAGCCGGGGCGGGGCGGCGTGCTGCCCGCGGCGAAGGTCACTCCCGAGATCGCCAAAATTCGCGGCATCCCGCTGGGGAGGGACTGCATCAGCCCGGCGGCCCACCGGGAATTTCACGATGTGGACGGGCTCTTGGATTTCGTGGAGCGGATCGCCGACGCCAGCGGGCTGCCCGTGGGCATCAAAGCCGCGGTGGGCCAGATGGATTTCTGGTCGGAGTTGATCGACAAGATGTCCGCCGGCGACCGCGGGGTGGATTTCATCACGATCGACGGCGGCGAAGGCGGGACGGGGGCGGCACCTTTGGTGTTCTCCGACCACGTGGCCATGCCCTTCAAACGCGCGATGAGCGCGGTGTTTCAAATGTTTGTCGAAGCGGGGCTGCACCGCAAGGTGGTCTTCATCGGGTCGGGGAAGCTCGGCTTTCCGGAAACGTCGCTGCTCGCCTTCGGGTTGGGCTGCGACATGATCAACGTCGGCCGCGAGGCGATGCTCGCCATCGGCTGCATCCAGGCCCAGCGCTGCCACACCGGCCACTGCCCCACCGGGATTGCCACCCAAAACCGCTGGCTGATGCGCGGCCTCGATCCCACCCACAAGTCGGCCCGGCTCGCGAATTACATCGTGACCCTTCGCAAGGAGCTTCTGCAACTCTGCCGGGCCTGCGGCGTGCCGCACCCGAACTTGATGACCACCGACCACTTTGAAATCCTCGACCATCACTTCCAAAGCCAGACCGCAACCGCCTGCTTCGGCTACCCGAGCGCCGACAAGATCATTTCGCCTGACGAACGGATTCAGATTCACACTTTGATGGAGAACCTGGCCGCCCTCGCCGAGAAATCGGCCCATGCGGTCCACGAGGACAACCTTGTCTCCGGGGTGAAAAACCCCTAGAGTGCGGCTTCCTGGAGTTCCTTGTTTTTTGCCCGTTTTGCCAGGACGTTCCGCGCGAGGCGTGGAACCGGTTCTCCTTCAGTTCAGAATTCCCAGCAGATGACTGATCGGCCTGAATCCGAGTCCCAATCCTCTCAGGCTCTCACGGGGCGCCAATTATTCCTGTTGGCCGTCACTTCGCTGGGAGTCGTCTACGGCGACATCGGCACCAGCCCGTTGTATGCGATCCGGGAATGCTTTCACGGGGAACACGCCATTTCCCCGCTCGAGCCGGCGAACATCCTGGGCGTGCTCTCGCTGATATTCTGGTCGCTGTTGATCGTGATTTCGATCAAGTACCTGATCTTCATTTTGCGGGCCGATAACAACGGCGAAGGCGGGATCCTTTCGCTCGCGGCGTTGGTGACGCCGATCCAGGGGGCCTCGCAAATCCGCGGCACCGAAGCCAAGCAGCGCGGAGCCATCGTGCTCTTGGGTTTGTTCGGCGCGGCCCTCTTGTATGCCGACGGCATGATCACGCCGGCGATTTCGGTGCTGAGCGCCATCGAGGGTTTGAACGTCGCGGCCCCGCACGTGTTCGAGCCGTTTGTCATCCCGATCACGATTGGGATTCTGGTCGGCCTGTTTCTGTTCCAGTCCCGCGGGACGGCGGGCGTGGGCACGGTGTTCGGTCCGATTATTTTTGTGTGGTTCATCACGATGGCGGTGCTGGGCGTGTCGCATATCCTCGACAACCCCAGCGTATTTCGGGCAATCAATCCGGTGCATGCCTTCGACTTCTTTCTGATGAACGGGTTTGCGGGGTTTGTGATTTTGGGGACGGTGTTTCTGGTCGTCACGGGCGGGGAAGCGCTTTATGCCGACATCGGCCACTTCGGAGCCCCGCCGATCCGCCTCACGTGGTTTTCGATCGTGCTGCCCGCGCTTCTCTTGAATTATTTCGGCCAGGGGGCGTTTCTGATCAACCATCCCCATCCCGCCGAAGCCGCGGTCAACCCGTTCTACCGCATGGCGCCGGATTGGGCGCTCTACCCATTGGTGTTGATGGCCACGGTCGCGACGGTGATCGCTTCGCAGGCCGTGATCACGGGGGCGTTCTCGCTGACGCTGCAAGCCGTCCAGCTCGGCTACAGCCCCCGCGTGCTGATCTGCCACACCTCCCACGAGCAGATGGGGCAAATCTACATTCCCTCGATCAACTGGGCCTTGATGGTCGCTTGCATTGCGCTCGTGATCGGATTTGGATCGTCGAGCCGATTGGCCGCGGCGTACGGGGTCGCGATCACGATCACCATGGTGATTACCACGGTGCTGTTTTTCCTGTTGGTCACGTCGCGTTGGAACTGGAGCCTGCCCGTGGCGATCCTGGTGTCGGGTGTGTTTTTTGTGATCGACCTCTCGTTTCTGGGGGCGAATCTGCTCAAGATCCACGACGGCGGCTGGTTTCCGCTCCTGGTGGCGGGGACCGTCTTCACGCTGATGTCCACCTGGCGGCGCGGGCGGCAAATCCTCGCGGGCCGGCTCCGCGAACGCCTCGTTCCCATCGATTTGTTTCTCGCCGAGCAGTTGTCCGATCCGCCCATGCGCGTGCCGGGGACGGCGATTTTTATGTCGGGCAATCCCATCGGCACGCCGCCGGCGCTCCGGCACAATATCAAGCACAACCGGATCATGCACGAAACCGTGGTGCTCTTGTGCGTCGCCACGGCGGAAGTTCCGCACGTCCGCCCGAAAGACCGCGTCGTCATCGAGGAAATCGGCGAAGGCTGCTGGCGGATCGAACTGACTTACGGATTCATGGAAGGCCCCGACGTGCCCCGCGATCTCGCGAGAATCGCCCAGCCGACGCTGCGCGACGCCCTCGCCGCCAAGGACATCAGCTTTTTCCTCGGCCGGGAGACCCTCGTCATCGGCGACCACCCCGAAATGGCCAGTTGGCGAAAACGCCTGTTTTTGTGGATGTCCGACAACGCCCAAACCGCGACGGCCTACTTCAACCTCCCGCCGGAAAACATCGTCGAAATCGGCGTGCAGATTGAGTTGTGAACCTCGCCCGGCTCCAAAGCGGTGACGGAGCGAGCGAACGCACCGCCGGGGGCGGTGTCTCATCATTGTGAGCCCGGCGGTGTTGGAATACAGTCAAACGGTAAAGGGCGCGTTCTCATCGATATGTCGCTCATTCGGAAATGAGGCTGTTTTTGAGGTGCAAAGGCCACAAAGTGTTTGGCCGCCGAGAGTCGGCGAAATGTTCCGCCTGTCTTGCCTTTGCTCCTCTGTGGCCTCAATGTGAGATTTTGGAGGAGTTGCCGCGATGCCCCCAACCGACCGCAATCGCGAGTTTGCCGGCGAAGTGGTGAGCCGCCTGAAGCAGGCGGGACATCAGGCGCTGTGGGCGGGCGGGTGCGTGCGGGACTATCTCTTGGGCCGGGTCCCCAAGGATTATGACGTCGCCACCGACGCCCGGCCCGAGGAAGTCCGTCAAATCTTCGGCCACCGCCGGACTCTCGCCGTCGGAGCGAGCTTCGGGGTAATCGTCGTCCGCGGTCCGCGGGGCGTGGCGGATGTGGAAGTCGCCACCTTCCGCACCGAAGGTCCGTACCTCGACGGCCGGCGGCCCGAGTCCGTCACCTTCGCCACCCCCGAGGAAGACGCCAAACGGCGGGACTTCACCATCAACGGCATGTTCTTCGATCCCCTGGCTCAGCAGGTGCTCGATTACGTCGGCGGCGAGCGCGACCTGGGGGCGGGCATCGTCCGCGCCATCGGCGATCCGCACGACCGCGTCCGCGAAGACAAGCTGCGAATGCTCCGGGCCGTCCGCTTCGCCGCCAATCTCGATTTCGAACTGGACCCCATCACCGCGTCGGCCGTCCGCGAGATGGCGGATCAACTCACCGTCGTGAGTGCCGAGCGGATCACGCAAGAGCCTGCGAAAGATGCTCACCAACGAGCACCGCGCCCGGGGCATGCAGTTGACCCAGCAGGCGGGCCTCTTGGAGATCATCCTCCCGGAACTAAGGCCCATCTTGCCCAAATCGGCGGACGAAGCTCCCGCGGAGGAATGGCAGCGGACGCTGCACATGTTGCATCTCCTTCAGGCCCCGAGTTTTGAACTCGCGGCCGCCGTGCTCTGGCATGCGCTGCCGAATCAAGTCAAGTTCGCGGAAACCGCCGCCGAACTGGGCCAGCGTTGGCGGCTGTCCAATCAGGAAACCGACGATATCGCCTGGCTGTTGGATCATCAGCGGGCGTTGGACGATGCGCCGCAGCTTCCGCTCTGCCGACTCAAGAGGCTCCTGGCCCAGCGGTTGACCGTGGACCTCTTGAAGCTCATGCGGGTCGAGCGCATCACCAAAGACCTCGATCTGGGGCCGGTGATCTTCTGCGAAGAATACCTTCGAAACACCCCGCCCGAGGAACTGAACCCCCCGCCGCTCATCACCGGCAAGGACTTGATCGACCTGGGCCTCGAGCCGGGCCCCGAGTTCAAAGACCTTCTGGAAACCGTCCGCGACGCCCAACTCAACGGCGAAATCCACACACACGAGGAAGCCCTGGCGTTGGTGCGGGAACGGATGGGGAACGGTTGAAGAAGCGGCACGACTGGGGGCAGTTTGTCGATCCAGCGTATTCTTGAAGCCACGCACCTTTCGACAAACCGACCCCAGCCACCCCGCCCGGTTTCTTGAAAACCCGGACATGACAAAAAGCGACTGAGCCGCGCACGAAGTAAGCGGTCTTGGAATTTCAGTCGTTCCAAATTACGGAAAAAGGACCGAAGGTCCGGCGCTATGTCAGCCCAGACATCTGAGGTTTTTTCAAGTGGGTTTCAGGTGGTTTCTGTTGTTGTTTCCAATAAATTCCAGACGGGGCTGTTTCTGATTGTGAGTTGTTCCTGGTACTTCATTTCCGAGTAAGGGGTGCCGGTTTGCCACATCCGAAAGATGATGCGAATCCATTTGAAGGCCAAGGCGCGGACCGCGGCGTGGTGGCTCATGCCGGCCTGCGCGTTTCATTTGATAGAACGCTCGGGACCAATCGCTCCAGCGGCGGGCCTGGTCGGCGAACTCGTGGAATGTCTGCCGGAGAAATTTGGGGCAGGCGATTCGCGACAACACGAGCCGGGTCTTCCCGCTTTGCTTGGTGATCGGGGCGATGCCGCTTTTGGATTGCACGTCCCCGGCGTCTTGGTAGCGGTCCCGGTCGGAGCCCATCGCCACGATGAGTCGCGGCGTGAGGACGTCGCCGGCACCGGGCAGCGAGCGGAACAGTTCGTGGTCGGGATGCGCGGTGGTCGCCTCGTCCAGTTGCTTCTCGAATTTGGCAATGGCCTCGTTCAGTTCCTCGATTTGCCGGCCGAGACTTTGGGCGTACATCGCGCGGGGTTCGATCAAACTGGCATCCTCGGTCAACGGGGTGGCGGGGCGGACGTTGTCGATCCACTCGGTTTGCTGGTCGGGGTTCCGCAGGCCATGCTCGGCGAGGAACGTGCGCAGCGTTTTGGGATGAGCCCGCTTAAGATCGCCCAAGCTCGGCCAGCGGCGAAGCACGGCGAGCAACAGGGGTTGGCGACTCTTGCCGGCACACCATTCGAGCAGTTGCGGAAAATACAGCTTGAGCGTGCCTTCGAGCTTCTGCACAAGGGTTTTGCGGTCATCGACCAGCTTGCGGCGAAGTTCGGACAACTCGGCCAGGCGGCGGGTTTCGGGATCGTCCGCCACGAACGGGAGGAGTTGCTCCTGATGGTTTTGCAGAAAGCGGGCCAAGAGCTGCGCATCGTCTGGATCGGATTTCGCTCCCGAAGGATGAATCGCGTCCCGATAGCGGGCCAGCTGCTTGGGATTGATGGGATACAGTTCGAGTTCCAGGTCGGCGAAACGGCGGAGCGCGTTCATCAGCGCGCCGCGGCTTTGCTCCAACGCGATCCGAATCGGGCGACCGGGGAATTGCTTCCGCAGGCCGGCGAGCCAGTCGGCAATCGCTTCGGGCGTGTGTTCGAGTTGCCGGTGTTCGGTTCCGCCGTCGGGAAGCAGCCGGCAGACGGCATGTTCGCGGTCGGCCCAATCGAGGCCGATCAGCACACAGGCATTGGGGTCGAGCAAATTCGAGTGCATGGGGGATCGTCTCCTGTTAAAGTGAAACACAATCAAAAAGGGCACGCGATCTTGGGAGCGGGCGAAAACCTTATAGTCCGAGACGTTTTGGCGTCATCATCTGGAGTGATTCGTTGGTTCCCAAGAGCATCGTCCCGCTCGAAAGTCTGGGCTCAATCGTTGAAGCGATGGGGCGCACGATTCGTAGCGGGGCGACGCGTGCCTGATTTTGATCCTCTCAAAGTTGGGGCTGGAAAAACAGGAAAAAAACGGCGCTGGATCGGCTCCGGCGCGGAAGAGTCCGTGGGGAGAGACTTGCGTCCCCCCGCCCTCTCCCGCGGCCGATCCATCCCTCAGCAAATCCTATAAGGGCGCAGCCCTGGGGAACGGGAACTAACAAAGTGCAAAAGCCCCAACGGGGCGGTCCTCAACCGGGCGGTCCTCAACCGGAGAAGGTTGCCACATAGGGCCGCCCCGTTGGGGCTTGTGTTTCATTCATCATTCGTAACCCAGGGCGGCGCTGCGCTTGCCCCGGGCTGACATAGGGCCGGGCCTTCGGCCCTAAATTCTTTTGGTGCAGGGTGGCCCAGGTTGCTTGTCAACCTGGGTTGCGAAGCGATGGGAGGTTCTGATCGGGCGTCGATCTTCCAAAGCCCACAGCTCTGCCGTCGCTTGGCAAGCAACCGTTGCAGCGCCAAGGTTTTGAATTCGATCAAAATCGTGAGCGGCCGGGTACCCTCTGGGTGGCTAGCCGCCGGCGTTGATTTAGTGAATAGGATTTCATCAAAGCCGGAGGCTAGCGCCTACCGCTCAGGTTTCCCAACACGTTCTTAGGAACAAGAGTTCGAGCGAGGAATTTCAACCGAAACAAAGGGCCGCGCGAAAGGGATTTGGGATAACGCCACATCGACCGGGCGGCTAAGACGAGCGCCTTTTGTGTTTTTCCACATTCGCGGTGGCAAATGGCGGAATCCATCAACGAGTAGCTCCAGGCCATGTCGCGAAATTCGCTGTATTCCGGATGATTGCGAAAGAATTTCTCCAAGACTTTGTCATAGTCGGCTTCCATTTTCGAGGCATTTTTACTCATTTGCCCCGCATGCTCGCGGTACCACCAGCAGGGGCTGAGCACGCGGACGGTGGGAAACTCGGCCGCCAATCGCAGCCACAGATCTCGATCCGATGCAGGGCCCAGTTGCACGTCGAAGCCGCCGATTTTTTCCAGACATTCGCGCTTGACAATCGCTCCCGAAGGTCCGAACCGCGTCTTTAAGAGCAAGGTTCTCACGTCCAAGGGCTCGACGGCCGGTTGCGGATCGAGCACGGCTGGGAGTTCCCGCGCGGAAAGCGACCCGATGACGCACACGCCGCTCCTAGCGCGCACGGCCGCATGAATTTGCACGAAGGTTTTAAGGGGGTGCCAAAGGTCGTCGGCATCCAGAAAGGCGATCCAATCGCCGCGGGAGGCTTGGATTCCCGCATTCCGAGCGGCGGACAGGCCTTGGTTTTCCTGGCGGATGGACTGGATCCGATTCTGATAGGCGGACAGGCGCAAGGCCGTGTCGTCGGTGCTCCCGTCATCCACGACGATCACTTCCATAGCGACATCGCGTTGAGCGAGCGCACTCTCCACGGCTTCGCACACATAACGGGCATGGTTAAACGTTGGAATCACGGCGCTGACGAGCATCGCGGAGCCTCAATGAAAAAATCTCAGGCGGCGGCTTGATCTGGGAGAAGCCGATTTCTTAAAGCCATGACGGTGTGAACCGAACCCTCGACAATATGGAAACCGTTCTTTTGCATCAGGTCATCAAACCCGGATTCCCTCCGGCTCGCGCCGTGAAACTCCGCGGCGATCGATTGCACGCGATTCAGCCATTTGGGGGCGGACCGCAGAAGCTCGACCTCCGCCCCCTCGATGTCGATTTTCAGAATGTCGATTTGCTCCAACCCGGTTTCATTGAGCAGCGTTTCCATCGTGATGGCGCGGACCCGGGATCCCGATTCCTGGGCTTCGGTCGTTCGGACAGAGTCGAATTGTCCTTCGCCTTCCGACGGTTGGAGACTCACATCGCCGTCTTTATCCCAGATCGCCGCGTGAATCAGCCGGCACCTTCCTTGTTCGATCTGGCGATGCGTGTTGCGATTTAGCATTGCAAAGTTTTGCGGATCGGGTTCGACGGCGACAATGGACGCCGCGGGATACCGCGCGGCAAACAACCGGGTCGCGAGGCCGATGTTCGCGCCCAGGTCGACAATCGACTTGGCCGAAGGAACGCGGCTGCAGATTTGGTCATAGACGCCCAGCAGGCAGATTTCTCGCATCGTGTCGGCGTCGGAACCGAACGTCCGGATGGCGACGACGCCCTGGATCTTTCCATTCAATTTCATTTCCAAGACATCGCCGAAGAGGCCCCCCTGTTGAAGCCGGACAAACCGCACCGCGGACCCGAGCGACATTTCTTTCAAGCACTTGATAAAGCATTGGATCGCCCAGGATTTCCAAAACTTCATTCGCATGATCTTGCCCGTTCCGTAAAACTAAATCGGTTCCGCTCAATCGGCGTGCCGGCCCGGGGCAAAATCTCGCACGGAATTTAGGACGCACCTGGATGAGCGTGATACAGAGAATTAGAAGTGTTCCGGCGGATGGGCGGTATCGGACGATTCGACGAATCCGCGACCGTATCTTTCGCCCGCGGTGTTAAGAGGTTTCCAAAACGGGGCAGGGCAGCCCTTGCCGGTCGATAAGGGCAGCACGGGGGCGATTCGCGGAGAATTCCTTGCGGCATTTTTCAATGATGCGAAAAGTTGCCGTTTCCCGCTTCACGGCAGAGTTTTGATCGTTTCCAAGATGGCCTCTGAATTCGTGATGATCGCCATCCCCAGGCGTTTGCGGATCTGGCCCTTTTGGTAAATAAGGTCGTACTTCTCGTCGAGGAAATGCTGGCCGTGGACGAGGCCGATGATTTTGAGCCCCGTCGAACCGTCCGCCGGCGGTTCCCAATAGACGGGGCCGCCGCTGTCGCCTTCGAACACGTTGTAATCCACCAGAAACGTCGGGTGTTTTTCGAAAGGCTTGAGCGGATAGCTGGCGAGGCAGCCCAGGCGGGTCAGCGGAAACCCAGCCGAACTGGGCTTGAAGTGGGCGGCATGCGGAAAGCCCACAGAGCGGACGAACGAACCCGGATCGGGCGGATGGGCTTGCCAATCCTCGGTATCCGCCAGGACATCCAACGGCAGCGAAGCCGTCTCCGCCGGGATCGATTTCGGGAGACGCAGAATCGCCACATCGTGTTTCGGGTGCCGATGCCAGAGTTTCTTTTCGCCGTCGCGAATCTTCAGTTCAAAGGGTGCCGCGGCCCATTCGCCGTCGGTTTCGCGTTTTCGAAGCACGAGAGTCGCCTTGTCGCCGTTCATCTTTTCAAAGGCATGAGCCGCCGTGACCAGCAGCCATTCCTTCTGTTCCTGGTCGGCGGGGTCGAAACGATGGATCACAAACGCGGTGCCGCTGGTTTTCGGATGCTCGAGCCGATACGTCGCCAAAACCACCTGCGTTCGCAGACTCGGCGTTTCCGCAATGGCATCGTGAATCAGAACGAAGAAGGTCAAAGCGCAAAACAGGAAACGCATTTTATGCAAGCCTTTTCAGGAAAAAGGGACACCACGCAGGCACGGACGACACGGAGAATATCAACGGCCGGAGGTACGCAAAGCATCTTCCAGGCGGGCGAATAAGCGGTCCGTCTCTTGGGCGGTTTCGGGATCGAGTTCCCAACGACTGGGCTGGCGGCGGCGGGCCGTCGGCATGACGCCGCGCTTCACCAGCAGGTGCTTTTCGATCGCGAGAAACCCGTCGAGCCCGGCTTGCATCTGGAGGGCGACGATCGCGCTGATCGGAAACGCCAGCCGGTAAATCGTTTCTTCATCGCCGGCTTCGAGGGCCCGCCAGAGGGCGACGATGCCGTCCAAAAGATCCATCCCCGGAATCGTGCCCACGATCCCCCGCCGAAAACTGTCCACCAAAAAAATCCCGCCGGAGCCTTCCAGAATCTTTGCGCAGAAGCCGCCGGTCTGGGCGGCGTCTCGCAGGTCCGAAAGGTTCGAACCGATCGGGGCGGCTTCGGGTTTGAACAAGATCTTCTCCGCCCCATATTCCCCAAGCAATTCCACGCACACCGAAAGCGGAATCGCCTGCCCCACATAGCCGGAGGCGTCTTGCACGATCAGCGGGAGATTCACGCTGTCCGCGATCGCCCGGAAATAATCTTTGAGTTGACCCGATGAAACGGCGGCTGTCATCGGCGGCACGGCCATCACCGCGTCGCAGCCGGCGGCCTCGGCTTCTTGGGCAAAGAGCACCGCTTGCCGGCTGCTTTCCGCGCCGACGCTGACAAACACCGCCCCGCGGCCGGCCGCGAACTCCGGGAGTTTGTGTGTCAGTTCCGAGCGTTCCTTCGCCGTGAATCTGGACACCTCGGAGACCATCCCCGTCCCGACGCCGTCCGCCCCCAGATCGAACGCCCACTCCACCTGCCGGCGAAGCGACGCGAAGTCGATCTCATCAGAATCCAAAAAGGGAGTCTGCACGACGGGCAAAACCCCCTGGATCGGTCGTTGTCTTGCACGCGTAAGACTGTTACTCAACGTCATCGCTTTTTCGCCGATTCGATTTTTATAGCCGCCAAGGGTGTTGTTGCAGGTGATTGACGGTCCGCGGTTCGGTCAGGTCGAAGTGGAGTGGGGTGAGGGTGATATAACCTTCCGAGAGTTCCTTAAGGTCGGTGCCCGGTTCCATGGCGTGGTTTTTGATGGGGTCGAGGCCGCTCCAGAAATACGGCCGGCCCCTGGGGTCTTCGCGTTTTTCCATCACGTCGGAATGGCGTTTGACGCCCATCTTCACGACTTTTACGCCCCGGGGCGGGCCGGGCTCGCTTTCGGGAAAGTTGAGGTTCCACAGGGACCCGGCTTTCGGTGCGGCCCTGAGGATTTGATCGATCAGGTCCACGGCGATTTCCGCCGTGCGGTGATAGTCGGGCGGCGTGCGCGTGGCCTGGGAGACGGCGATGGAGGTGACCCCGTAAAACGCCCCCTCGATCGCCCCCGCCACGGTCCCGGAATAAAGCACATTGATGCCCACGTTCGATCCCGAGTTGATCCCGCTCAAGACGAGATCGGGCGGCTGCTTGCAGTATTCGAGCATGCCGAGCTTCACGCAGTCGGCGGGGCTGCCATGCACGGCCCAGCCGAAATGTTTTCCGTCGCGAAATTCCTCATCCACCATCAAGGGATGCAAGTAGGTGATCGACAGCCCCACGCCGCTCTGTTCGAGCGCGGGAGCCACGACCTGCACTTGGTGGCCGGCGTTTGCGAGCGCATCACCAAACGCCCGCAAACCGGGGGCGTGGATCCCGTCGTCATTGGTCAGTAAAATTCGCACCGTCCGCGTCCGTGTGTTGAGTCAAAGTTCAAGAGCGCCGGTTAGAGCGTAGCCGCCGTGGTGAAACGCTGCAAGCAGCCGGGCGCGTGCTGCTTGAATTGTGTGTGTTTCACGAAAGCAGGTGGAAAATATTTGGTCTATTTTTCAAGGGGGTGAGTGGGATGGGTGGCACGCCCTGAGGCACGAAGGGCGTGGTCTTTGTAATGGCCACGC
Organism: uncultured Planctomycetaceae bacterium; assembly: GCA_963815195.1. GTDB lineage: Bacteria > Planctomycetota > Planctomycetia > Planctomycetales > Planctomycetaceae > CAWAVN01. Next base: position 747,779 of record CAWFGE010000015.1, on the reverse strand, counting down.
GCTTCGCTGGGGCTCGGGGGCGTGCCACCCAAGTCCTACCGACTTTTCTGAAACATACATGCTTTCATTCCTCTAATCCCCGATCGAAAATGAGCGAACGAGAGATTTATGCCGTGGTCCCGGCGGCGGGCCTGAGCCGGCGGATGGGGCGGCCGAAGTTGCTTTTGCCGCTGGGCGAAAAAACCGTGCTCGCCCGGCTGCTCGAAGCGCTGGATCGGCCGCAGGTCCGCTGCCGGGCCGTGGTGCTCAGGCGGTCGGACGACGAATTGCGCGCGGAAGTCGATCCGTCCGGGGCCTGGGCCATCCAGCCGGAAATCGACCCGCCGGAAATGCGGGACAGCGTGCAATACGCCATTTCCGCGATCGCCGAGCGGTTTGATCCGAAAGACGACGCCGGCTGGTTGCTCGTGCCGGCGGATCATCCCGTGCTTTCGGTCGCGGTGATCGACCAGATGCTCGCCGCCTGGCAAACCACGCGGGCGGAGATTCTCATCCCGACATGCCAAGGCCGGCGCGGGCATCCCACGATCTTTTCGTGGAAACTCGCGGATCAGTTGCCGGGCATCCCGAAAGATCGCGGGTTGAACTGGCTGATTCATAGCGCAGGGGCTACGATTGAGGAGGTGTCCATCGACGATCCGGCCGTTTTGACCGATCTGGACACGCCCGCCGATTACGAGGCGTTGCGGCAGGCCTTCCGCACCCAGAGTTGACCCTCGCAATACCGCGTCTAGACTTGATGAGCCGCCGGGGGGCACCACCCGCAGGGTGGTCCCCCCCGGTTCATTGCAACAACCGGACGCTCGCGCGTTCCGGCTGACAATTGAAAACTCCATAACCCCACGGTTTCCCAATGTCTGAATTTGATCCCCACGCCCAAAACCCCGCGTCCCAAACCGGCGGCCACGATTTGTTTGCCGAAACAAAGCCGAGCGGACCGTCTCGCCCGCGGAGCATCGAAGACCTGCCGCCCGTCGAGCCGCCCTCGGCGGGGTTCATCGTGCAGTTGTTTTTGATCCCCATGTTGATCGTGGGGGCCATCATCGGCGTGTATGCCTTGTTCGGGCGGATGGCCTCCGGCGAGCAGGATTGGCGAACGCTCGTGATGGAGCTGCGGAACTCCAACGAACATCGCCGCTGGCGGGCGGCGATTGGGTTGGCCCAGTTGCTCAAAGTCGATCAGGACCGCGGCCCGGACGGCCAACACCTCGCCCAAAATCCCGAAATCGCCAAGGCCTTGCTGGATGTTCTCGAAGAGCAACAAAAGGCCGACATCCCGCGGGAAAAATCGCTCAACCAGCAACAATACCTCGTGACGGCGCTCGGCTTGATGGATCAGCCGGAGTTGGTCATCCCCGCCCTCCAGAAATTGATGTTGGCCACGAACGACAAAGACCGCGGCGTGCGGTTGGAGGCGCTGCGGTCGATCTCGCTCATCGCCCATCGCACCGCCGAGCGGTCCGAAGCGGAAAACCGCCCGCTGTTGATGGAAGATTTGGTGACGATTCCTTCGCTGTTGGACGATGTCGTCGCGGTCTCCAAGGAATCGGAGCCCGTGTTCCGGCAGATGGGGGCGTTTGTGCTCGGACTGTTGCCCTCCGAGGAAAGCCGGCAACGTTTGGAGGTCATGCTCAGCGACAGCGACCGCAACGTCGAGGTGAACGCGGCGATCGGCCTCGCGCGGCAGTCGTCGACCGCGGGTTGGCCGGTGTTTCGGAGCGTCCTCAAGGAAGCGGCCGACAAACCCCGGCAAAGCGGGATGGAGTTGGTGAGCCTGCAGAACTCCCTCAAAGCCGTGCAAAAGCTCAACGGCGAATGGTCCGACGCTCAGAAAGACGAACTGAAGAAGCTGGTGGAGCCGATCGCGGAAAGCCACCCCGAAATCCGCATCCGCACCGACGCCGCCCAAACGCTGAAAATCCTCAAAGGCACTGCCGAATAGGAACCTCCGCTTGCAAGACCAGAAACGCCGATTGCGGGCGGAGATGCTGTCGCGGCGGGACGCCCAGGCCGACAAGGACGCCGTTTCGCGGCGGATCTTGGAACGGGTGTTTTCGCTGCCGGCGTATCAAGCGGCCCGGACCGTGCTGTTTTATGTGGATGTCCGCAGCGAAGTCCGCACCAGGTCGGGGCTGTCCGAAGCGCTCGAGGCCGGGAAACGGTTGGCGGTGCCTTTTTGCGCGGGGCGGGAGTTGGAACTGTTTTGGCTGCGGGATTTGAACGAACTGGGCTGCGGGCGGTTTGGGATTCAGGAACCCGCGCCCGATCTCCGAAATCTGCCGGATCGGCGGATCTTGCCAGCCGAACTGGATCTGCTCATCGTGCCAGGCGTGGCGTTCGATCGCTGCGGAGGGCGGATGGGGCATGGGTTCGGGTTTTACGACCGCTTATTGTGCCAAATTCGGCCCGAAATTGCTAAAATCGGGCTGGGATTCGAGTGTCAAATCGTCCCCCGCGTTCCGACCGAACCCCATGATGTGCCTTTGGATACGGTCGTTACGGAGACTGCCGTCTATTCAAACGGCATGTCCACATGTTAAAACAGCCAAAATAGAGAAAACAGCAAAAACTCATTGTACAAAGGCGGGCCGGGACTCTACCATAAAATGGCCGGGCTGCCTCAGTCCTCGCTCCCCACGGCGTCGGCGAGGGGGGAAATCGAGATGCGGGAGTTGAACGAATGCTGAAAATGTCGGGGAGAATCTCTTTCATGGCTCTCGCCCTCTGGGGCGTGTTCGGCCGGGTGGAGCGGGTTCCGGCCCAACCGCCCGCCGCCCCGATGCCACTGCCCGAAGAATCTCCGCTGTTGATCGAGCCGCAGAGCCCCGAGGAAGCCATGGAGGCGGCGGTGCTGATGCAGCGTCTCGCTCGGCCCGGTCTGGCCAAACGATATATCAGCCAATTTCTGAACGCGAACCCCGACGAAGCCACGCTCCTCAAGGTTCGCGACAAATACGGACCGGCGGTCTTTTTGAAGATGGCCGCCGACCGCGATTTGCAGCCGGAGTCGAAAACGCTTTACGAAAAGATCACAGCGGCTTTCCGCAAGCGGGCCGCCGATCCAGCGCGGATCAACAAGCTCATCAAAGACCTCGCCGGCACTCCGCGGGACCGGGCGGTCGCGATCGCCTCGCTGCGAAGTGCGGGACCGGTCGTGGTGCCGGAAATGCTCAAACAGGCGGCGACGTCCACCGGCGGCGAACAGAGCGCGATCATCCTGGGCATGGCGCAGATGGGCCAACAGGCGATCCCGCCGCTGTTGGGGGCCTTGGAAAGCCCGAACAACGAAATTCGCGGCGCGGCTGCGGACGTCTTGGGCTACGTGGGCGGCAAAGACGTTGTGCCTTATCTCTGGCGGCCCGCGTTTGGTCCGAACGAACCTCCGGGACTGCGCGAGACCGCCCGGAACGCTTTGACGCGGCTGCTCAAGCCCGAGCGCGGGCGGCCGCTGCAAGTCACGCCGTACGGAGCCCCGGCGAAACTCAAGCAGTCCGCTTTGGAGCATTTTTGCTACGCTTACCCGTGGACCATGAAAGACGGCCAAGAGGCCGTCACGATCTGGACCTGGGACCCGCAAAATCAGAGCGTCGTCCCCGTGGAGATGACGCCCAAGGCGGCTTCGCTGTACCGCGGGGCGGAGTTGGCCCGCGACGCGTTGGCTTTGTCGCCGGAGGATGAGGAAACGCAGGCCCTGTTCCTGGGCTTCGCCCTCGCCAATGCGCTCGACCGCGCGGGCTGGAACGCCCCGCTGCCCACCGGACCGGGAACCGCGTTTCAATTGGCCCTCCAAAGCGGAGCCGGCCTGGTGTCGGATACGCTGAATCTGGCTCTGCAGAACGGCAACGTGCTCGCCGCGGTGGGAAGCCTCCAGGCACTGGGCCAAATCGCCACCCGCACTCAGCTCTTCGGCACCAATGCGGAGCGCTCGCCGATCTTGGCCGCGCTCGAATTATCCCGACCCGCGCGTGCAATTTGCCGCGGCGGTGACGGTGCTCCAACTCGACCCCGACCGCGAGTTCTCCGGGTCCGGCCGGGTCGTGGAAACGCTCACGCGGGCCCTGGGCGACAGCGGCGGACCGGCGGTGTTGGTGATCGATCCCAACAGCCAGCGGGCCAACAACGTGGCCGGCTTGTTCCAGCAGTTGGGATTTCGCGGCCAGCCCATCACGCGGCTCACCGGGCAAGAGGGATTCAAAGCCGCGGTTCAGCGGAACGATGTGGAAGTCGTCGCGATCCAGGCCAACGTCACCAATTGGGATCTCTCGCAGACGATCGCGAATTTCCGTGCAGACGCCCGCACCGCCAGCCTGCCGATTTTGATCTTCGGTCCCGAGTGGGCCGAGGCCGGCGTCCAGGGAGTCTTAAAGCGAACGCCTTTGACGGGATTTTTCCGCGAATCGCTGACGCTCGATTATTTTCGCGAGCAGGTCGAGCCGTTTTTGAACGGGCTCCAGTCGGAACCGCTCTCGCCCGAAGAGCGGGCGGCCCAGGCCTCGGCGGCGGCGTATTGGCTCGCGCACATCACCAGCAGCCACCGCACGGACATTTTCGACATCGCCTCGGCGGAAGAAGCGCTGAGCCAATCGATCGAAAACCCCGACATCGCCGTCAACGCCCTCCAAGCCCTCGCGGCGATCCCCACGAAGACCGCCCAACGCCGCTTGGAAGCTGTGGCCGTCAATGCGGTCTATCCGATTCCGCTTCGCGAGTTGGCCGCGATCCAATTGGCGTTCCACATTCAGCGGCATAGTTTGCTGTTGACAACCGACCAGGTCCGCGAAATTCAAGCCGCCGTCCCCAATGCCGGCAACCCGCAGCTCGCCTCGGCTTTGGCTTCGGTGATCGGTTCGCTCAAACCCACCCCCCGCACCATCGGCGCCCAACTGCAGCAATTCCCGATCCCAAGCCCGCTCGCCCCGGCCAGCAAGCAACCCGAATGATTCACGGTTTATCAGCCCGAACGCGCTCCACCGCATCATTCATTCGCCCGAAGCGCAAACGAGGGAAATGTTGAAATCCCTCACTGTCCGTTCCATCGCAGCCAAGCGTTCTCACTCCACGATCAACAGCGGTTTCGCGTCGCCGGATTTGTCGAAGCGGGCGAGGATGGTTTCGTGGCCGGTGTGGTGGCCCAGGACGGTGCGGAGTTCTTCGCTGGGGGCCAGGCTGCGGTAGATGAGGAGTTGATGGTTGCCGATGCGAAGGCGGTGCCCCGAGGCCCGGTCGGTTTTGACCTTGGGGCCGTTTTCGGTGACCGTGAGGGTTTTCCAGTCGGCGTAGCTCCTTTGGCGGGCGGGCGTCCAATCGAAGACGACCGGAGCATACAATCCGCCCACGCTTTGTTGCCGAAGTTCTAAAGTCGTTTCACCCTTTTCCGCCAGGTCCCAACTTCCCGAGGTGCTCTGGTAAACGTCGTCGGGCAGAGCGAGCGGGAAGGTGCGCAGGGAAACATCGCCGACGCTGACCACGCGTTCGCGGGTGGATTCGTGCCGGGCGACTTGGGCGTTTTCCACGAGCGGCCAGCGGGCGGTGTAATCGATCACGCCTTCGGCCGCGCCGGAGATGCAGTCGGCCATCACCAAAAAATGCTCAGGCCGCGACAAGAACACCTGGCGTTCGATCCGGCGGTTCTCATCGATCGTGTGTTGCAGTTCCAGATAATCGCCGTCGGCATCGCTGTGCCAGCACACGCAGGTCCATTCGCCCGGCAGTTTGACCGGCGCTTCGTCGATCGAAACCTCCAACTCCCACGGGCCCTTCATGACGCCGTGGCCCAGGATCGACAGATCGATGTTCGGCAGCGGGCGGTGATGCGCGATCGCGAACACGTCCGCATCGCGGCCGGCGTGGTTTCGCAAACAGGCGACGCGGGCCCAGTCGGACTGCTGCACGATCGCGTCCGCGTCCGTTTCCGCGGCCCGCCGGCGGGAGGTCTTGAGCTTCGCGGAATGTTTGATGCGCGATTCCGCCCCCGCCAAGAGTTCCGGCGAAGCCTCCGCCACGTCCAACAGGAACTTGAGCGGCCATTCTTTTTTGGAGACGCCCGCGAGCCGGGCAGCGGTCAATAACATCGGAAGCGCGTGCGGGCCGGCGGTTTGATCGAGCGCCCAATGCCCGTCCCCGGCATAACACGCCGCCACGCGTTCGATCAATGACCGAAAACGCTCGCCCATCGTTTCGCCCCACAGGGAACGTTCCGCCGCATACGCCCACTCCGCGGCCCGGACCCAGGGCGGCAGCCACAAGCTCACGCGCTGCATCTCCTCGGCTCGCAGAGTGCCATCGGTGTCGGTGTCGTCGTCGAGCAGCTTTCGCAGCGTCTGCCGGCCGCGGTCGCGAAGCGACTCGGCCCCTTGGATGTGGGAAAACAGCACGCCCAAAACCCACGGCAATTCGCCAGCGTCGATCGCCTGGAACTCCGCCGGTTCTTCGTGCTCCGCGAGGTCGGCCCACGAGCCAAAGGCAGTCAAGCCGCGCCGCCAGAGCGGAACGCCGACCTTGGCCGGGAGCGAATCGCCCGCCTGCCGCAACAGGTCGGCGAGCATCAAAAGTTCCCAAGCGGACGGGGCCTGGCCCGCGGCCGATTCCAGCCAGTTTCCGAGTGCCGAGACGAGCTTTCGCGGGAGTTTGATCGCGGACTTCCCGGCCTGGCCGTTTTTGCTCTGGAGCGAGGTTTTGTTTTTCTTGGAAGTTTGATGCGAAGCCGCCGCCAACCGGGCCGCGTCCAACCGCTGGGCAATCTCGGTCCAAACGCCCGCGAGCCGGGCTTCGGTCGGCGTTTGCTCGAAGGAGGCTTGCGACCACAAGGACATCGCAGCCGCGTACCGGCGATCGTGAACCTTTTTGCGGGAGGCCCGCGGCCCCAGGCCGAACCCGGTTTGTGTCAACTCGGACCAGAAGCCTTTGAGATCGCCTTTCGCCGCGGCCTTGGTCAAAGCCGGCTCCGCCTCGGCGGTCCAGGGGATTTGCTTGAGAAACTCCGCATCGGCGTCGTTCCAAGTGGAAGGCTCTGCCAGACTCATCATCGTCGGTTCCGTTGTCGTGGTTTAACTATCAATGTCACGGGAAATGATGGCAGGCTGCGGAGGCAAATGCAATCCGGCGCGGGGTTGGGCGGGTGTTGCGGCTGCGGGTCGGGCGAAATCGCAGAAACGCCGGGGTTTTTCGGGAGTTCCGGTGCGGTACGGTTGCCCAATGGCCGGGGAATCGGCATCATCACGGCAGCGAATCCTTGTTTTTCCGAACCGGGAATTCGGCTGTTGCACCCGTTGAACGACCGCCATTGAACCGAAGGAAGCTGCCATGTCCCAACCCGCCGCCGTCGGCCCGCGCCTGTCCGTGATGATGTTCCTGCAGTTCTTCATCTGGGGCTCTTGGTATGTGACCGTGGGAAATTACATGACCGCCCTGGGCATGGCGGAATCGATCGGCTGGGTCTATACCGTGGGACCGATCGCTGCCATCATCTCGCCGTTTTTTTTAGGGATGATTGCGGACCGCTATTTCGCCACCGAACGCGTGTTGGGGGCGATGCACTTGCTGGGCGGCATCGCATTGCTGCTCGCCCCGATGATGGCCGACCTCTCTGTGGAGAATTGGGCCGCGATCGCGAAGGACTTGGAAGCCCAAGGCATCGATCCGCAAAAGCAGGCTCTTGAGTACTGGATCAATCCCGCGCATTTGCCGTTCGTTGGCATTTTGCTCGCTCACATGCTCTGCTTCATTCCGACGCTGGGGCTGACGAACACGCTGGCCTTTCACAACATTACCGATCCGGAAAAACAGTTCCCGCTGATTCGCGTGTTCGGGACGATCGGCTGGATCGTGGCCAATGTTCTTGTGAGCCGGGTTTTGCACGCGGACGAACAGGCCCATCACGCTGCTAGATTGCCGGGGGCGCAGCGATCGCGTTGGGAGTATACAGCTTCACCCTGCCCCACACGCCGCCACCGTCCGCGGGTCAGAAGGCCACCGTTGGCGATATTCTCGGACTGGACTCGCTGGCGTTGATGAAGAACTGGTCGTTCTTCATGTTCATGATGAGTTCGCTTTTGATCTGCATTCCGCTCGCCGCGTATTATGCTTTTGCCCAGGTGTTCGTGAATCATGCGGGTTTTCAGGACCCGGCGTTCAACATGTCCTTCGGGCAGATGTCCGAAATCTTTTTCATGCTCGTGATGCCGCTGTTTTTTGCCCGGCTGGGCGTGAAATGGATGCTGTTCGCGGGCATGCTGGCCTGGGTAGTGCGGTACGGTCTGTTTTCCCTTGCGGCTGACGATGGCGTGAAGTGGATGATTCTGTTCGGCATTATTCTGCACGGGATCTGCTACGACTTCTTCTTCGTGACGGGACAGATTTACGTGGATAAGAAGGCCCCCCGGCACATTCGCGGACAGGCCCAGGGCTTTTTGGTGCTGATGACGCAAGGCATCGGGCTCGGTTTGGGGGCGCAAATCATGCAGCGCGTCGTCAACGCCAACAAACAGGATAGCGAAATACTGCTCCACACCTACAACTGGGACGCGATTTGGCAGTTCTGCGCCATTTTTGCGGGGGTGATTATGGTCCTGTTTTTGGTGCTCTTCCATGACGACGCCAAAATCGCCGCGGTCAGCGAGGGCGAGGTCGCGGATGCGTATGCGGAGAACGTTCCCGAAGATCCCAAAGAGCGGCACAGCGGGGCCTTGGACGGGTGAGGCGGTTTCTCGTGATCCCAAGTCCCAGATTGTGCGTTCGATAAGGTGGGACAACTCGGCCTCGGGAGATTTCGCGCGTGATGTCTGAAGCCCTGCCCTGGCATTTGAGATGGCGGCTTTCGGTGCTGTGGGCGCTCGAATGGGGGATTACCGGGGCCATCCTCACCTATCTGCCCTTGTACTTCACCGAACACCAGGTCAGCTCGGAGCAGCTCGGGCAACTGATGGCCGTCTCCGCCGTCGGCCTGCTTGCCGCTCCGCTCATTGTCGGGCAGATCTGCGACCGCTGGCTGTCCAGCAACAAATACCTGGCGATGGCCCATCTGGTCGGGGGCTTGACGCTTTTATGCGTCCCTTTGGCCGCGGAAATCCACCGCGAGACGCAGGACAACTTCGCCGTCTTGTTGCTGTTGGTGTCGATTTACGCCGTCGCCTATTTCCCCACGATCCCCTTGGCGAGTTCGCTCTCGTTTCGGCATCTGCCCGATCCCGATTCGCAATTCAGCAAAGTCCGCATCTGGGGCACGGTGGGCTGGGTGCTTTCGGGGGTCGTGTTGTCCTTGTGGCTGGGACAGGACGATGCGCTCAAGTGGCTGTATGCAAACTTTCCGAACCAGCGGGCGATCATCGACGAATACCAAGCCTTTCTGAGCCGGTTCGGCCGGCCCACGAGTGCCGACTCGTTCCGGATCGCGGCGATTTTGTCGTTTATGCTGAGCAGCTTTTGCATCCTGCTGCCCGCGACGCCGCCTTTACGGACCGGCAAGTCGAAAGGCAAAGTGGCCCCGCTCGAAACGTTGTCGATGTTCAAAAACCCGCAGTTCACGTTGATGATTTCCGTGAGTTTCGCCCTGGCGGTGATCGTGCCTGCCTACAGCTATGCGGTGCCCCTGCTGCTGGAGAATGCGGGGATCAGCGGGCATTGGGTGCCGGCCGTGATGACCGTCGGCCAGATTTCCGAATTTCCCGCGTTGATCCTCTTGCCTTTGTGCCTCAGAAAGTTGAAGCTCAAAGCCACGTTTGCGCTGGGCATGCTCGCCTGGGTCGTGCGGTACACGTTGTTCGCGATTGATACTCCGATGTGGCTTGTGCTTTGCGGGATTGGGCTGCATGGGGTGTGCCACGTGTATCTGGTGATCGTGATCCAGTTGTACGTCGACCGCCAATGCCGGCCCGACTTGCGGGCGAGCGCGCAGAACCTGTTCGCGTTCGTGACGATGGGGGTCGCGATGCCCATCGGCTTTCTGCTGGCGGGGAAGTTGGGGCAGCATTTTCATCTGGACGACCCCTCGCGGGCCGACTACAGGGGCTTTTTCTCCATCGCCGCCGCCGCGATCGCGACGGTGCTGATCATCTATTGGCCGGCCGCCCGCCTTTCCCGCGACAGCTCGAAGTCCCAGCCGCCGGCGAGTTCAGACAGACGATAGGCCATCCGGCCAACTCGAAAACAACGCGGACAACTTCGCTGCGGGAGATTTGCAATCTCCCCTCCATTTGCTATAGTTGGCGGAGACGATTCCCGTCTGGCGCATGTTGTGTGCGCCTTGGCAGTTTTGACGAGGCCTGCATTTTCGTCAACTGGCTCGATTGGTGGGAGGTTTTTCGTGACGATTCAAAGTGATTTTAAGTTAAGGAGCCGTTTGTGGTTAAGTTGCGTCTGCGAGAGAACGAATCGGTCCAAGATGCGGTGAAGCGGTTTCGGAAGTTGGTGGAACACGCAGGAATCAAAAAAGAAATGCGGCGGCGCGAATATTATGAAAAGCCGAGCGACACGAAACGCCGCTCCCGCCGCCGGGCCGAACGCCGCGCCCGGATTTCTCAACTCCAAGGAATCAACGGCTGACCATAACCGGCATTGATAGGTAATAAAAAAGCCCTCTGGTGCGTCCCAGAGGGCTTTTTTGCTGTGTGCCTGGCATGGTGTGTTTCTTGGAGATTAAAAAAGGAGATTCGAGGCCTGGGGCCGTGTGAGTTTTTTCTCTCTCGGCCACAGCCCCCAGCATTCGCCGAAATTGTTACGATCGCGGACGAACGAAGAGGGGTTTGCGGGTGGACGTTCGACATGGAGCATGAAGAGCGATTGGCGAATGTGCTGGAGGAACTCTTGGCCGGTTCGAAGGAGCCGGATTGGGCCGCGGTGAGCGCGGAGCATCCCGAACTCGCGGGCGAACTGCGGGAGTTGTACGCGACCGCGAGGATCGCCGAGGGCTTCGGCAGTTTCGCGGGCGGAGCGCCCCCACGCAAATCTGCTCGCCGGAGATGCTGCCCGCTTCGTCCGCGGCGCGGGCTTCCGTTCAAAATCCCGTCGGCGAACGGTTCGGCGATTACGAACTCCTGGAGGAAATCGGCCGCGGCGGGATGGGCGTGGTGTTTCGCGCCCGGCAGATCAGCTTGGGCCGGATCGTCGCCGTCAAAATGATTCTGCGGTCCGATTTGGCGACGCCCACGGATGTCCGGCGGTTCCGCGCGGAAGCCGAGTCCGCCGCGAGGCTCAATCATCCCAACATCGTCCCGGTTTACGAAGTCGGCGAGCAGAACGGCCATCCGTTTTTCAGCATGAAGCTCGTCGAAGGCACGACGCTCGCCCGGCGGTTGGTGGACGGCCCCTTATCGACGAAAGAGGCGATCGAACTCTTGATCCCCATCTGCAACGCGATCGCCGAGGCCCATCGCCAGGGCGTGTTGCACCGGGACTTGAAGCCTTCCAACGTGTTGATCGACCACCAGGGCCGGCCTTATGTGACGGATTTCGGCCTGGCCAAGCGGGTGGCCTCGGACGGCGGCGAGCCGGGGGAATCGCTGTTCGCCCAGAGCCTGACCCAAAGCGGGGCGATCCTGGGAACGCCGGGCTACATGGCCCCCGAGCAAGCCGCGGGCCAGCGGGGCGAACTCAGCGCCCGCACCGACGTTTACAGCCTGGGGGCGGTCTTGTACGCGATGCTCACCGGGCGGGCGCCGTTTCAGGCGGCTTCGCCTTTGGATACGGTGCTCTTGGTTCTCGAGCAGGATCCGTTGCCGCCGCGTTGGCTCAACCAGACCGCCGATCCCGATCTGGAAATGATCGCACTCAAGTGCCTGCAAAAGCCGGCGGACTTGCGGTACGCGTCGGCGGCGGATTTGGAAGCGGACCTGCGGGCGGTGCAGAATCACGAAACGCCTTCGGTGCGGTCGTCGCAGTTTTCGCAAATTCTCAGCCGGGCCTTTCGCGAGACGCATCACGCGGGCGTCCTCGAAAATTGGGGCCTATTATGGATGTGGCACGCCCTCGTGCTGTTGGGGCTCTCCATCGTGACGAATTGGATGGAACTGCGGGACATCGAATCGCGGCTGCCTTACATGGGCCTGTGGTGCGTCGGGTTGGGGATTTGGGCGGCGATCTTCTGGAACCTCCGCCGGCGGTCCGGCCCAATTACCTTTGTCGAACGCCAAATCGCCCACGTCTGGGCGGCGAGCATGGTTGCGGACACCGGGCTTTATTTCGTGGAATGGATCCTCGGCCTCCCGGTGCTCGAACTCTCGCCTGTCCTGGGGTTGATTTCCGGGATGGTGTTCCTGGTGAAAGCGGGCATCCTCTCGGGCATGTTTTATTTTCAGGCCGTTGCGTTGTTCCTCACCGCGCTGCCGATGGCGCTGTTTCCGATGCTCTCGCGAAAATACGGCATCCCCAATTTGAGCCTGACGCTGTTCGGCATCGTCTCCGCGCTGTGCTTCTTCCTGCCCGGACTGAAGTATTACCGCCAACGCTTGAACAACCGCCGGTCGTGAAAACCCGAAATCCGAAACGAAGAAAAGAGCCGCGCACGCAGTAAGCGGGATCCGAAACGAAGAAAAGAGCCGCGCACGCAGTAAGCGGGATCCACGATTCAATCCGCTGACTTCGTGCGCGGCTCTAAATCGTTTCAGAATCCGAAACGCACTCGACTTTCGGGGAAAAATCCCGACAATGGGATGTTTAAGCAATTGACACTTACGCTTCGGAGACGGGGCTCCGCTGATGGCGCAGGATATTGTGATCTCGAAAGACGCGGCGTTGCCGAAGGCCTGGCGGCGGAAGATCGGCCGCTGGGTTTTGTGGGGGAGCGCGGGCTGGCTGACGGTAGCGACGCTGCTCTTTTGTGTGGCTCGTCGGCTGGGATTCGCTGAGTTGCCCTTGGCTGGTCGGGTTGTATTTGGGAGCGACGGTATTGGGAAGCGTGCTGTGTTTTACGGCGTACGGATTGGACAAACGCCGGGCCGCCCTGGACCGCTGGCGGATTTCCGAAGCCACGCTGCAATGGCTCGCGTTTCTCGGCGGGTGGCCGGGCGGACTCATCGGCCAGCGGACATTTCGGCACAAGACGCAAAAGCTCAAATTTCAGATCGTGTTCTGGCTCATCGTCTCGCTGCACGTGCCTTTGGTGCTCCTTACCCTGTGGTCGATCCGCTTCGGTTGAGATCCTTGGGCTTACTGCCCAAGGCGATCTGCAGCCGCCGCTTCGCAGCTAAAAGTCGCAACTTCTAAATTTGCGCTTCGGGCGAAGGAATGATACGGTTTACCCTGGCTTTCAAGATTCTGCCCTGATTCTGCGATCCCAACATCTGTACCGCGGCCGGAAACTCGCTAAAATCGAGTGACGGAAAAATCCGGGAGCCGGACCTTTTTAACATTTGGCGGACACGGGGAGACAGGCGGTGGCGGGAGTGGTCAATCATCAGGCACCGGATTTTGGGCTGGAATGCGTCGATTGGAAAAGTCCCAGCCCGCGCACGGTCCGGCTGTCCGATTTCGCCGGGGACTGGGTGATCCTCCTGTTTTATCCCCGCGATTTCTCCTTCGTGTGCCCGACCGAACTCGTGGCCTTCAGCGCTCAATACGTGGACTTTCAAAAACGCGGCTGCCAGATTCTGGGCGTGAGCGTGGATTCGCTTTCCCTGCACCGGGAATGGCTGGAGACGCCTCGCGACGAAGGCGGGTTGGGACCGCTGCAATTCCCGTTGGCGTCGGACCCCAAAGGCCAGGCGGCGCGGGCGTTCGGCGTTTGGGACGGCGACAAACAGGTGGCGCTGCGGGGCCTGTTCGTGATCGACCCGGCCGGCGTGTTGCAATATGCGGTGATCCACAACTTGAACGTGGGCCGCAGTCCTTCCGAAGTGCTCCGCGTGCTCGATGCCCTCCAAACCGGCGGGCTATGCCCGGCTTCGTGGACCAATGCCGACGGCACGCTCGACCCCGAAGCCGTCCTCAAACCCGGCCAGGTGCTGGGGCATTACCGGATTCGCCGGCGGATCGGCGACGGCACGTTCGGGAGCGTGTTCGCGGCGTGGGACCTGCGGCTCGAACGCGACGTGGCGATCAAGATCCTCAAACGCCAACTCGCCACCTCCCGCGAAGCCGTGCTTGCCGAAGCCCGGTCCGCGGCCCGCCTGTCGCATCCCAACATCTGCACCGTGTATTCGGTCGACGAGGAAGACGGCGTGCCCTCCATCGCGATGGAATTGCTCTCCGGCCAGCATTTGACCGAAGTTCTAAAACAGCCTCTCCCGGCCAAACGGGTGGGTTCGCTCGCGGGCCAGATCGCTTCTGGAATGGCGGCGGCCCATCAGCAAAATATCGTGCACGGCGATTTGAAGCCGGCCAATGTGATCGTCCTGCCCAACGATCTTGTCAAGATTCTGGATTTCGGCCTGGCCCGCACCTACCGCGCCGCGACCGGTCCCGCCATGCCTGAAACAAGCGAACTCGCGTACGAGGACAACCGCACCACCACGATTGATCAATATCCCTTCAATGTGGAAGACACATTATTGGAGAACGACCCGAACGCCTTGGGACTCACCGGAACGCCGGCCTATATGTCCCCCGAACAAGCCACGGGCGGAGCCGCATCGCCGGAAAGCGACGTGTTCTCCCTGGGCCTGATTGTGTTTGAAATGCTCACCGGGCGGCGGGCGCTTGTGGAAAACAATGTCATCCAACTCTTAGTGCACTTGCAAAGCGAGGCGCTCGCGGAGGAATTGTCCGCCCAAGCGCCCGCCCCGTTCCGGCCGCTGCTCGCCGAAATGCTCGCCAGCGAAGCCGCCGACCGCCCGACGATGGACGCCGTCGCCGGGCGGTTGCAAACAGCGGATTGAACGCCGGCTACTCGATCGGCAGCGTATAGCTGACGGCACCGATGGCTTCGCCTTTTTTGGCATCGGCGTAGTGCGGGTGGCACATGACGCACTTCTGCATCACCACCGGAACCGGGGTCATCGCCCGCAAGTAGGGCTTGCCGTCTTTCTGGATGATTTCTTCGTAATAATCCTTGCCGGCTTTCATCTGCTTCACGCCGGCTTTTTCGAAGGTGTCCTTGGCGACGTTTTCGGGATCGTAAGGCTCGCCCGTGACATCGAGCAGCCGGACTTCGTGCCAGCCTTTCTTCTGGATCGCGGCGAACAAATCGATGGCCGCGCTTCCCGCGGGATAGTCCTTTTCACTATTCACATATTTGTCGGTGATCAGCACGATCGCGGACTTGTAAACGTCGTCGAGCATCTTCACCGTCTTGCGGGTCCGCTCCACCGCGGCTTTGGGAGGCTGAGTTTTTTCCTTTTTCTTCGCCGGCTCCGCGGACACAATCCAACCGGTCGTCAACAGCGTCAAGCACACCACCGCCGTCAATCCGGCGCAGCGAAAAACTTCTCATCATGGCTCATCCTTTCGAAAGAGAGGGGCACACCCAACCAAGACCACGCGCGGCCGCTTAACAGGACCAACGCATCCAATTTCCACGAGCATAACCCGGCGGGAAATAAGATGTCAAGGTCCAGTTTTGGTCAAAAGAAGATTTTCGCGCACTTCAAGTCACATACCGTGGAAACGCATCAATGCCCTTCAATGTATCAAAGCGGCATGCACGAGAAAGGGCTGGCTTTCCGCGACGGCTGCGACGGCGTGGATTCGGAATCTCAGGGCGCGATTCCCGAGAAATCCCAGGTTTTGCTGCGGCCGGTTTTATCCGTGTAGCGAATCGACCGAAGCTCCACGGCGGTGTCCTCGGCGGGAAGGTAAAGGCGGATGACTCCCGCGTCCCCTTGGATCGGGAGCGTGACCTCGATCTCTTGCCAGTCGTCGCCGGCGGGGAGTTTGTAAGGCATGGTCTGCCCGGTGCTCGGGAAACTTTCCTGGGTCTTGGTTTTCCATTGGAGCCGGCCTTCGCCGCCGGCGGTGCTGCGGGCGATGAGTTTGAGCGTGACGGGGCCGCTGAGTTTCCCGCCCGCGGTGCCGAGGAAAGGCAGCCGGCCTTCGCCGACGACGCGAATCGCGCCTCGGGCTTTGGCGAGCTTGCACTTCCGGGGCACGAGGCCGGCGGTGATGTCTGTTTCCGCGAAGGCGGGGTTCGGTTTGGGATAAAGCGCCCCCGTGTCCTTCACGAACTGGTCGATGAGAACGTCGAGTTCTTTCACCTTGTCCGGCATCTCCTTGGCCAGATTGCGGGTTTCGCCGATGTCGTTTTTGAGATCATAGAGTTCGCGGACCTCGGGATAGTCGGGATGAGGCTCGAACCGGCGGATGAGTTTCCAATCGCCCCACCGAACCGAGACCGCGGGAATCAAATGCGGAAACCAGGTGAAGTAGGCTTTGCGTTTGAGGCCGCCGGTGTTTGTGAGCACCGGGAGCAGCGATTCCCCATCGATGATCTGCGACTTGGGTTTGGCTATGCCTAACGCATCCAGGATCGTCGGATAAAGATCGATCGGCCCCGCGACGGCATTGGTGATCGAGCCCGGCTCGATTTTGCCGGGCCAGCGAATCATCAGCGGCACGCGCTGTCCGCCTTCGTAAATCCGGCCCTTGCCTTCGCGGAGCGGAGCGTTGTTCGTGGGCGGTTCCGGGCCGGCCCATTTCTTCCAATCCTGCACGAAGGCCCATTTCGGATGGTTCGGTCCGATGTTCTGCATCTGCCGGCTGTCGGGCGTGTTGCTGTGCACGTTTCCGCCGTTGTCGGAGTAGAAGATGAACAGGGTGTTCTCCGCGAGGCCGAGTTGGTCGAGTCCGGCGGAGCAGTCGGCCCAGGCTTTCATCCACGCTTTTGAGCATCGACGCCATGATCGGATTCCGCTGCCGGCCGCGCGGGTCGGTCTTCTTGGCAAACTCCGCGGTGTATTCTTCCTTGTGACCCCAGGGGCCGTGAACTCCGTAATGCCAGAAGTTCAAAAAGAACGGCCGGTTCTTGTTGGCTTCGACGAACTGGATCGCCTCGTCCGTCAGGCGGTCGGTGATGTATTCCCCGTCGGGTCCGTCGGTGATCGTGCCGACGTGATGCCGGCCGCTGGGGTTGCCGTCTTTGAAGACCCCATAAGGCGAAAAATAACTGGGCGGGCCGGGGCTGGGCTGGGCGTGAAAGGCGACGTCGAAGCCGTGCTTGTCCGGCCAATGCTCGCGGCTCAACCCCAGATGCCATTTCCCAAAATGCCCGGTGCGGTAGCCCGCTTCGTGCAAGACCTCGGCGAGAGTCGTCAGGCTTGGATCGAGATAGTTCTTGCTCTCGGCATACAGGAACCGCTTGTTGGGCGGGGCCTTTTCGGGATAAGGCGACGCATTCGCGGGCGCGGCGGGGCGATGGCCGCTCGCGGAGGTCACCCGATGGCGGGAGGAATATTGACCGCTCAAAATCGACGCCCGCGTCGGCGAGCAGAGCGGCAGCGCGTAGGCATCGGTGAACCGCATCGACTGTTTGGCCAGCCGCTGCATGCTCGGCGTCTCGTAATACTTCGAGCCGTAGGGCGTGCTGTCCATCCAGCCCATGTCATCGACGAGAAACAAAACAACATTCGGCCGATCCTTCGCAATGCCCAGCGCCGGGAACGCGGAAAGGACCAAGAACAGCAGCCAGCAAGAGATGCGTTTCATAAAAGACATCCAGAAAAGCAAAGCGAAAACCGAGACGATTGTATCATCGCCGAGCGGCAATCCCAATCAACCAACCAGCAACAAGGACGAAGAAAACACTGAGCGGTCCGGCGTAGCCGCCGGCGTTTTCCAATTCGAAGAACCGGCGGGTCGCCACCCAGCGGGTACCCGGCCGCTTAGTCGATGCTTATTTCCCGATCGGCTTGGTTTGCGGGGGAATCGCCCAATCGGGGATCGCTTCCAGGGAAATCCCCAACTGCGGGACGATCAGCAGAAACATCGCGGCGGTGATCAGCACCACGCCCAACAGGTTGAGCGCCGTACCCGTGCGGATCATCTGATTCATCTCGATGCGGTTCGAGCCGAACACGATCGCATTCGGCGGCGTGGCGATGGGCAGCATGAACGCGCAACTCGCCGCGATGGTGGCGGGGATCATCACCAACCGCGGATCGAGGCCGATCTCGACCGCCGTGCTCGCGAGCACGGG
This sequence comes from uncultured Planctomycetaceae bacterium, assembly GCA_963815195.1. Classification (GTDB taxonomy): domain Bacteria; phylum Planctomycetota; class Planctomycetia; order Planctomycetales; family Planctomycetaceae; genus CAWAVN01. The sequence goes on along the minus strand of CAWFGE010000015.1, from coordinate 729,721 downwards.
CACCAAGGTCGCCACGGTGGCCACGTTCGAGGTGAGTTCCGTGAGGAACGTGAGCAACAGACAAACGCCCGCGACCAGCATCCACGCCGGCCAATCCTTCACGCTCTGGGCGAATGCCTTTCCCAGAAATTCCGACAGCCCCGTGGAACTGAAGGCTCCCGCCAGCGCGAACCCGCCGCCGATGAGCAGCAAGATCCCCCAAGGCAAACGCTCGGCGGTTTTCCAGTCCATGAGGAATTCGGTTTGACCGGTTTCATTCCGCCGGGCCGGGATGATGAACAGCAACAGCGCCATCCCCATCGCCACGGTGGAATCGTGCAGTCCCGTCGCCCCGGTGAGTTCCGTCACAAAGCCCTGCCAGCCGGCGAGCAGCGTCGTTTCGCCGAAGGTGAGGGGTTTTCTGAACATCCAGAGGAGAGCCGTCGTTGCGAACACCGCGAGCATCAGACATTCCCCGCGACGGGGGGAGCCCAGTTGTTTCAGGCGGTCGGTGAAGAAGCCGCGGTCGAGGTTCTCCGAACCGGGCAGGCTCGGCAGGCTCCACGTCAAATACGCCCAGGCACACACCAGATACAACACGCCCAACGGCGTGACGGCGAGCATCCATTGCCCGGCCGAGATCTCGGGCCCGTGGGGAAAATTGTCCTTCCAAACGTTGAGGAACGTCACATTCGTCGGCGTCCCCACAAGCGTCGTAAACCCGCCGATGCTCGCGGAGTAGGCGATGCCCAATAACAGCACCGCCATGAATTTCGCCAAGGCCGACTCGCGGGATTTTTCGAGCCGATCTCGTTCCAAGGGCGACAGGCTTTCCAAATCCAGCGGCAGTTTGTCGAGCGAACTCAAGAGGGCGAGTCCAATGGGGAGCATCAGCAATGTGGAAGCGGTGTTGCTGATCCACATCGACAGAAACGCGGTGGCGAGCATGAATCCCAAAACCATCCGCCGGGGACTCGTGCCCAGGATCCGCACGATGTGCAATGCCATCCGCTGGTGCAGGCCCCATTTCTCGATGCCCAAGGCGATGATGAACCCGCCCAGAAACAGGAAGATGTTTTTGTCGATGTAGGCGTTGCTGACCGCGTCGGCGGTTTGAATGCCCAACAGCGGAAACGCCGCGAGCGGAATCAGGCTGGTGACCGCGATGGGCAGCGAATGCGTAATCCAGAGCGCGGCCATCAGCACCGTCACCGCGGCCAACCGCTGGGCCGGCAACGGCAATTCCCCGCCGGGCAGAGCGAGAACCAGGAGAAACAACCCCAACCCCGCCGCCAATCCCACCAGCGGAGACTTGCCTGGATTGGCCGAGCGCTCGTCGGTCATGGCGGCGATGTTCCGTCTGGGGTTACTCGGCGGGATGGACGAATTGATGACCTTCCGGCCGCACCGTGAACACCGGGCAACTCGCTTTGCGGACAACTTTTTCCGCGACGTTCCCCAGAAGAATGTGGGCCATCATGCCCCGGCCGTGCGAGCCCATCACGATCAGGTCGATGTCGTGGTCGCGGGCATCGTGCAGGATTTGTAAAAACGGCGTGCCGTGGTGCCACCGGCGAATGATGGTGCATTCCTCCGCCCCGTCCGGCAGCGGCCAGTTGTCGAGCATCGCCTGGGCCGCCGCTTCGTATTCCTCTTTCGAGGGGGCCCCGTAAGTTTCCAGAAGGGGAATCGTGGCGATGGGTTCTTCAATGACATGCAACAGATGAATCGTCGCCGAGAACCGCTTTGCGAGCTCCACGGCATACTCCGCCGCCAAGAGCGACGTGTCGCTGAAATCCGTCGGCATCAAGATATTTTTGAGGGAAATCATAAAAACTATCAATAGTCAGTGATTGGCGAAACAAACTCCAGGCGCTCAAAATACCACGCCCCCCAAGCTCTCGGCAACGCCGCGGTTCAAGTTTCACCGTTTCCCATTGGTCATTGGGATTTGGTCATTGGGATTTCCCTCAAGATCGACCATTTCGCGCACGTTGCCTTTCACGCCGCCGACGCCTTGGGAGAATTGGCGGTCGGGCGGGTGGATTTTCATTTTCATTCCGTAGCGCGGGGCGGAGACGATCGTGCCGCAGCGCTGGATGGTTTGATTCGGCAGATATTCCACGCGGAACCGCGAGAGCAGCATCGAGAGCACGATTTTGATTTCCAGCATCGCAAACCCGGCCCCAATGCAAATTCGCGGCCCCGCGCTGAAGGGCTGGTATTCGTAGCCCGTCGGCGTGATCGTTTCCCACCGCGCGGGATCGAAGCGCTCGGGCAGCGGATAGAGTTCCGGCATGTGGTGCGTGTGGTAGATGCTCGCGAGCACTTCGCAGCCCGCCGGCAAATGGTAGCCCCCGAGTTCGGTGTCCCGCGAGCAAATCCGCCCGTTCCAAGGCACCGGTGGCAAGATTCGCAGGCTCTCTTTGACGACCCGCTCCAACAACGGCATCTGCTCCAAGACCTCCACCGTGGGCAGGCTGTCGCCTAGGTCAAGTGCGATTTCATCGCAGAGGTCGGCGTGAATCTCTGGATGCTGCGAGAGCAAAAACAGCGTCCAGGTCAGCGCGTTCGCGGACGTTTCGTGCCCCGCGGCGAACAGCACGCCGACGTGCCCGATGAGTTCGTCTTCGGTCAGTCCGCCGTCTTCGTCCCGGGCTTTGATGAGCATGGAAAGCACATCGTTCCCATCGGTGCCGATGGCCCGGCGACGGGCGATGATGCCCTCTGTCCGGTCGTAAGACATTCTGCGCGACCCGGAGCAGTCTGCGGTAAGGCAGGCCCGGCACGTTATAGGGCAAGAGTCGCACCAGCGGGGCGGCGATCATCAACAGGGCGTCCTGGACCGTGCTGGTCATCTCGTCGCCTTGGGCCGCGAGGTCTTCGCCGAACAAAGCTTTGCTGGCGATGCCCTGGGCGATGTCTTGCATTTCCTTTTGGATGTCCAACACCTCGCCGGGCCGCCAATGCTCTAAGGCTTCCCGGGTAATACTGACCATCACATCGCGGTAGCCGGCGATGCGGGAATTGTAGAACGCGGGGGCCATGAGTTTCCGGTGCCGGCGGTGTTCGTCCTCGTTGACGGCGAACAACCCGGCCCCGAACTGCTTGAGCCCCGCTCGGCTGGGTCGGTCATCGCCTAGCGGGTGCATTCGGCCGCTCAAGTGGAATTTGTGATACACCTCGTGGTTGGTGGCGACTTCCTGCGTCAAGTCGGGGCCATACGCCAGCACGCTGCCGGGACAATTCGGATAAGGCGACATCAACCGCGTGCCGCCGCCCTGGGCAATCGCCGCCACCGGGCCGTATTTGTGAAAGAGTTCAATCCCCAGGCCGATGGAATCCCGGGCGAACCAGAGCATCTGCCGCCATCGCCCCACCGGTCCCCAAACCGGCGGTCCGGGGATTTCCAGAGGCAGTTTGAGAGCGGAAGCGGTCATCGGTGTCTCGGGGGGTTTTTTAAGGGAAACGGATCGCCTTAAGATCTTACGCGCGCGTCCCGCGGAAGAACAATCCCCCGCCCCGACTCGTTTCCCCACGAAATTCCGAGGAACCGCTCCAAATCACTTGCCGATTCGCAAAAGACGAATCACCATGAACAAGGAAAGTCGCCGGTCGTTCCGCGAAGGGCGACTTTCGATGTCATCACCACTCCAAAGAAAAAGTATCCATGATCAGACAACTTCGGGCAGGAGTTTTGTGCTTCCTGTTAACGTGCCTCGCGGGCTGCGGCGGGTGTGGGAAAACAGAGTCCGAGAACGCCGAGGGCGAAGCTTCGAGAATCCCCTTCGCCGGAAAGACGCTGAGCGTGGCGGTTCCTCGCGGCTTGGGGTTGCCGACCGCTTGGGAACTGCCGGTGAACGAGTGGAGCGACCTGACGCAGGCCGACGTCCGCCTGGACGAATACTCCCTCCCGGACGATTCGACCGCGTTTCCCGGTGTTCTGAAGAAATCGACCTCCGCAGCCAACGGCCGGCCGCAGGTGTTTTTGATCCCCTGGTCCGCCGTGCCGGAGTTGGCGGCGTCGGACCGATTGCAAGGGATTCCGGAGGCACTTGAGCAGCGGGAGCAGTTGGATTGGCTGGATATTCTCCAGGGATTGCGGACGCGGGCGGCTTCGGTGTCCCGCAAGCCGATGCTCGTTCCCGTTTCCTGCCCGACGCTGGTCTTGTATTTTCGGCAGGATCTGTTCGAGAAAGCCGGCCTTAAGCCGCCCGGGACTTGGAGCGAATATCAAAATCTTTTGGAGACACTCGACGATTGGGCGCCGGGACTCTCGGCCGTGGAACCGTGGGGCGAATCGTTCCGGGCGAGCCTGTTTTTGGCCCGGGCCGCCTCGGTCGCGAAGCATCCCGACCAGTTTTCGTTCTGCTTCAATCTCTCGACCGGCGAGCCGCTGATTGCCAATCCGGGCTTCTTGGAAAGTCTGAAAATCGCCAAGGCGGCCCTCGCCAAGATGCCGGAGGACGTCAAAACCATGACCCCCGCCGACTGCCGGCGGGAAATTCTGGAGGGCCGGGCCGCGCTCGCGATTGCTTATGAAACAGACCGCGGCAGCGCCATTCCGCGCGGCGAGGATCTGCAAATCGGGATTCGCCCACTCCCGGGGAGCACGCGGGTCTATAACACGTCGATCGACAACTGGGTGGAATTGAACGAGAGCAACATCCACCGCGTGACCTACACCGGATTTACCGGATGGGCGTTCGGCGTCGCGGCCCATTTGGAGCCGGCGACCGAGCGGGCCGCGTGGGAATTCGTCCGCTACCTGGCCGTCGATCAACTGCCGGCGAGCTATCCCGCCGACGTGGTCAGCCTCTGCCGGGAGTCGCAGGCCCAGCAACCGTCCGCGTGGACCGGACCCCAACTCACGACGGTCGAAAGCCAGCAATACGCCGACACGGTCGCGGAATCCCTGAGAAACCAACAACTCGTCATGGAGTTGCCGGTGATCGGGCAATCCGCTTTCCGGGGGGCGCTCACGAAAGGCCTAACGCAGGCCATCGCGGAAGACGGGAACGAGGCGAAGATTCTGGAATCCGTGGCGGACGAATGGCGGAAAATCGAGCAAAAGCTCGACAGATCGAAGGTCGTCGAAAGCTATCGGCGCAGCCTGGGGCTGACCGCGCGATGATCTGCGAACGGTCGAGAACCGGTTAGCTTTGCACCGTCTCGGCGGCGACGACGTTGACCCGGCGGCCCTTCCGGTCGAAGAACACCGTGCCTTCCACGAGGGCGAACAGCGTGTAGTCTTTGCCCATGCCGACGTTCCGGCCGGGATGCCATTTCGTGCCGCACTGCCGGGCCAGGATGTTTCCGGCCAGCACGTGTTCGCCGCCGAATTTCTTGATGCCCCGCCGCTGCGCATTGGAGTCGCGCCCGTTCCGGCTGGACCCTTGCCCCTTCTTATGAGCCATGACTCAAATTCCTTCGTGTGGTGATCAACGCATGTGCCAAGACTAATTCAAAATCCGAGCCCGGTATCATCGTGAATTCTCCGCCCCAATGCAAGCACAGGGCCAAGGTTTTGCGCGGGCGGTATGTGTTTCATAAAAATCGGTGGATAATCTTTCGCCCTGTTTTCCAGGGGATTGGGCGGCACGTCCCTGAGCGGAGCGAAGGGCGTGGCAAAGCGCAAGACCACGCCCGTCGTTCCTCAGGGCGTGCCACCCAAGTCCGTACTTACTTCTGTGAAACACACGCGCGGGCGATACACCGAGCCGCTCCCAGGCGGGACCTGAAAATCCCGGGCGGCTGTGTTACACTCGCGTTCTACTTTTCCTCTTTCGCGAAAGGCCGAGTTGTGGATGCCAAGTTGACGTTGTTGCCGGGGGACGGGATTGGGCCGGAGATTGTGGCCGAGGCTCAAAAGGTGTTGGAAACGATCGCCCGCCGGTTCGGACACCGGTTCGAGACGGTTTCCTGTCCGATGGGCGGGAATGCGATCGACGACTTCGGCACCCCGCTGCCCGATCGCACGCTCGATGAATGCAAATCCTCAGCGGCCGTGCTGCTCGGCGCCGTCGGCGGGCCGAAGTGGGACGACCCCGACGCCAAGACCCGCCCGGAAGCGGGACTCTTGGGCATCCGCAAGGAATTGAAGCTGTTCGCCAACCTGCGGCCGATCGCCCCGTTTCCCGAGCTTCTGGACGCGTCGCCGCTCAAGCGGGAGATCGTCGAGGGCGTGGACATTCTGTTTTTCCGCGAGCTGACCGGCGGGATTTACTTCGGCGAATCGGGCCGGCGGCCGATCCCGGAAGGCGAAGTGGCCTACAGCACGATGATCTATTCCACGCCGGAGATCGAACGCGTGGTCCGTCTCGCCGCGGAAGCCGCGCGAAAACGGCGGGGGAAAGTCACCTCGGTCGATAAGGCGAACGTCTTGGAAGTCTCGCGGCTGTGGCGGAGCGTGGCCTCGCGGGTGATGAAAGACGAGTTTCCCGATCTGGAATACGAAGTCGTCCTCGTGGATGCGATGGCGATGCACCTGATCTCCCGGCCGAGGTCGTTCGATGTCGTCGTCACCGGGAACATGTTCGGCGACATCCTCACCGATGAGGCCTCGATGCTGCCTGGTTCCTTGGGGCTTTTGCCCTCAGCGTCGCTGGGCGAAAGCGGCCCCGGCCTTTACGAACCGATCCACGGCTCCGCCCCGGACATCGCGGGCAAGGGCATCGCCAACCCGCTTGCGACGATCCTGGCCACTGCGATGCTCTTAAGGCATTCGCTGGACCTGGAAGAAGAAGCCGCCGCGATCGAAACCGCGGTCTCGAACGGTCCTCAAAGCCGGCCACCGCACCCCCGACATCGCCGCGGGTGGAAAGTCCATCGGCACAAAAGAAATGGGCCGGCTGGTGGTGGAGTCGCTGGGGGCGGCTTAAAATCGAAACGGCGATTTCGGCCGAACTAAGTCGGCGTCACGGCGACGCGACCGGCCTCGGTGAAACGCAAGCGAAGAGTCTCTCCCTGCGAATTCGGGTGGGAAACGAGGTATTCGGAAATCGGCGTGACCACGGAGGATTCTAAAAACCGTTTGAGCGGCCGGGCGCCGTACCGGGCATCGTAGCCGCGCTTTGCGACGTCCTTCAAAAATCCCTCATCGTAAGCCAAGCGAATCGCCCGGCCAGAGAGCCCCTCGCGCCGGCTCAGAGCCTCCAGTTCTTTTTTGGTGATTTCGAGCACGGATTCTTCCGAAAGCGGCGCGAACGAGAGCACCTCGTCGATGCGGTTGAAAAACTCCGGCCGGAAAAACTGCATCGCGGCCGATTCGTACGCCGGCGCAAAAGCCGGCTTGAAGCCCAACGCCGAGACGCTTTCGGCTCCCAGGTTCGACGTCATAATCACGATCGTCGATTGAAAATGCGTGGTGCGGCCATAGGCATCGGTGAGCCGGCCTTCCTCGAAGAGATTCAGCAGCAGGTCGAACACCTCGGCATCGGCTTTTTCGATCTCGTCCAACAACACCACGGAGAACGGTTTCTCGCGGATGTGCGAAATCAGCCGGCTCGGCGAGCGGTCGGGCTGCATCAAAATCCGCTGGCCCGCGCCGTAGCCTTGGTATTCGCTCATGTCCAAGCGAAACAAGCGGTCGGGATCCTCGCCTTCGCCAAAACAGAACTCGGCCAGCTTCTTGGCCAGCTCGGTTTTTCCCACCCCCGTCGGCCCGCAGAACAGCTCGACTCCCAAAGGCCGGCGTGGATTGTTCAGACCCGCTTTGAACGTGGCGATCAATTCCACGACCGACCGCACCGCTTCCTCCTGGCCGATGACCTGGCGGGAAAGCTCCGCGAACACTTCGTCGGAATCGAGGGGAACATCATCCCGCAAAAACCGCACCGGCACACCCGTCCGCCGGGCAAAGGCCTGAAAAACATCGGCCGGTTCGAGACGCGGGCGATCCTCTTTGAAGACGGCCTTGATCAAATCCCGCAAAAACTGCACGGCCGGGCCGGGAAAGGATTGGTAAGGCAAGAAGCGTTCGTGGAGATGCAAAATGATCTCCGGCAATCGAACATCGACCCGGCATTCCGCCGGGCGGCGATGTGTTTGCTGGGCGGCGTCGATCACCTTCTCCAACACTTGGACCATGCTGCGATGCGAAAGGGCTTCGACACGCTGCTTCTGAAACAGATCCGAAAAGCCCGGCAACAACCGATCCGCCGCGGACAGCTCGTCCAAGGTGGCTTCGGCCACGATCCTGAGTTCCCCTTGCTGCAAATAGGGCATCAAAAACGCCGCGATGCTTTGCGACGCTTCGCCGCCGCCGATCCGCAGCAAGTCGAGCAGATTCTCGATGCACAACACGCCTTGGATTTCGGAGAGCTCGAACAGAATCTCCTCACAGCGGGCTTCCCATTCGCCCAAGTACCGCATCCCGGCGATGATGCGGGCGGCGCTCGTCATCCAGAACCGATGGCGGTAACGCCGGCCGTTCTCGTGTTCCTCCGCTTTGGCCGCCCGATAGAGCAACCGCTCGGTGTCGCGGACGGCATCCACGAGCAAGGTCGTCTTGCCCACGCCTCGCACGCCGAGCAGCAGCACGCTCGCGCGTTCCTCCGTCAAGCGGCTTTGAAGCTCCGCGAGTTCCGCGTCCCGCAGCCAGGCCCGCGAAAACCGCTTCCGCACCGATTTCTCCCCAATGGGGTCGGCGATCTCTTCCAGCGTGGGGAGATAAACTTCGCCCCCGTCCCGCCAAATGCGGGGCTTCACGCGGATCGCCAATTCCCGGATCTCCATCGCCCGGGGCGGCAGATACCGCGAGAGTTGCCTGGGCGTCTTCCCCGCGAGCTGCGAGAGCACGGCATCCGTGAGCAGCGATTCCAACGCGGCCTTTTCGTTGTAATCGAATCGCACGCCCACGATCGGAGCCACGCAAGTGAGCAATCCATCCGACCGCTTGCCCAGGACGCAGTCCACGGGCAATTCCATCGACTCGGCACAGGGATAAACGCGATTCGGTTCCACGTAATGCGGCCGCACAGAAATCTTGAACCGCGCGAGCGTAGGCCCCTGGATGTCCGGAATCTCCTTGCATGAATCGCGATCGTACGACCAATCCAGATACGTTTTGATCTGGGCGAGGGCATCGGCGGCGGTCGCTCCGGTTCCCACCAAAGCCGTGTCTGGTTCCACCGGCTGGGCCGACCAAAACCCCTCCGAATCCTGGATCAACAAAATAGGCACGCGATGCGTCGGCATGGCAGTTCAACCTGTCACAAGTTCCGCGGGCAAAGGCAGGCGGGCTAGAATCAAATCCTTGAGCAACCGCGGAGCGGACAGGTTCACCTCTTCCAACGCCTGTCCGGTGGCAAAATCGAGAATCAATCCCCGCTCATCATAAATCCGCACGGCGGGCTTCAAAGAGAAAAGCGGATCGCTGTCGGCGGCCGGTTGCGACCGCCGGGACTTGAGCCAATCCAGATGCTCCGCCAGCACGGACCGAATCACATCATCCGCCGTCGCGTCTTCGGGAACAATACGCAGCTCGACTTGAAACGGGATCAACCGCCCCGATGCCAGCACGCACAGGTGCGTGCCCCCTTCGCCGGACAACAATCGCATCGCATTCAGTCCTTCGAAGCCGATCACATCACAGCGAACTTCCGCCATAAGCTTCCGGGCCGCTTCCGAGAGCTCGAGGCCGGCGTCTTGAGAATCTTTCACATCCCAATGCGCGGCGTGCGATTCCAACCCCAAGTCCGCGAGGGCGTCTTCGCCGAAATGGGAAAACTGAAAAGCTTCGGGCAACATCCGGAGCAGGCGATTTCTGGCCACGGGCGAGGACTGCAAACCCCGCACAACAGCCAGCACGTGCTCGTGCCGCCAACCCTCGTCCGCCGGCGTCAGGACGTCGAGCAATGCCAGTTGCGAGATGAGCGGCTCCAACGCGTCGGCGGGATCATGGAGTCGCCGAGCCGCTGGAAACTTCGTGGAGATAATCGTGGACGTCGTCGGCGGTCAGCATTTCGTGCATGATGCGACGCCTCGGCGTGTCCCAACTTCGCCAGACATGCGTCCGCCCCGCCCGCCGGCCGGAGATTTGAATCCCCGCGCAGCGCCCTGTCCGCCGAGAGCCGGTTGTGGATCGCGCCGGCCCCCAAATGCTCCTTGAGTTCCTGGCAGCGGGTTTCCAGGTGATTGATCGCCTCGACCATCGCGAGGTAATGGAACTGCTCCGGCCGAATGTTGCCGGACGTCATGGGACCGGAAGGCCGATGAGCCTGGCAGGTTTCCAAGAGCCGCTTGAGGAGAGCGCGGATTCGCTCCAACGTCGGCTCGGAGGCGTCCGGCGAAAACTGGCCTCGGCAGCGGGGCAGCGGATCGATTTCCGTCAGCGTGCTGGCATCGACTTGGATGGAATCGTCACAGGCCCACAGGCTCACCACGGTCGGTCCGGCGGGCGGCGTTTTCGCGAGGGCGGCGGCGACCGGGCGAATCAAATCCTTCTCGATCATCCGCCGGACGCCCCGCGCGCCCCACCGCGGATCGAATCCCCGCGCGATCACGTAATCGAGCACCGAATCGTCCGGATGCAAAATGCACTTCCGCCGCACAAACCCTTCCCGTTCGCCGAGTGCTTCCACCGCCTGGCGGGAAATCTCGCGAATCTCCGGCTTGGTCAGCCGATCGAAGGGAATCAGAAAATCCAAGCGGTTCAAAAACTCCGGGCGGAAAAATCTTTCCGCCGCCGCCACGTAGATTTGATGCTTGGACATCTCGCTGGGCTGGAACCCCACAGAGTTTTCCGCCTGCTGGCTGCCGAGGTTGGAGGTGAGAATCAAAACCGCGTTGCGGAAGTCGGCGGTCCGGCCCAGGGCATCGGTCAATCGGCCTTCGCCCAGCACCTGCAGCAACAGATCGAACACGGCGGGATGGGCTTTCTCGATTTCGTCCAAGAGCACCACCGAATACGGCTGCCGGCGAATGGCCGAGGTTAAGAGCCCTTCCGGTTGATCGAGCGTCCCCACCAGCCGCGACACATCGCCGGGCGAAAGAAACTCGTTCATGTCGAAGCGGATCATGCGGTCGGGGCTGCCCAGCAGATAATTGGCAATGGCCTTCGCGCACTGCGTCTTGCCCACGCCGGTCGGGCCGAGAAACAAAAATGTGCCCCACGGCCGTTCGGGATCGTTGATGCGGGCTTTGGCAATCGAGATCACATCGGCGGCGGCTTCCAGCGCGGGTTTCTGGCCGACCATCATCTGCTCGATGCCCGCGAGAATGTCCTCCCGGCGGAGGCGCTCGGCGGGATCGAGAAAGGCGATCTTCAAGCCGCTTTGCGATTCGAAGTCCTTGAGCACGATCTGCCGGGTAATCGTCGTGCCGGGATGTCTCGAAGCGAGCCGCGTGAGCATCAACGCCGGCTGTCCGGGAAACGCCCGCTCCCGCGAAAACCGCCGGGCCAAATCCATCACCGTCGGCAGCACTTCCAGATCGAATTGGCAGCGAGACCGCCGTTCCAACTGGCGAATCACGCTGAGCAGCACTCGCAAAGACGTTTCTTGATCGGGCTCCTGGAGCGAGATGACGTGAAACAAATCCGCAAACCCGCGGTCGAGTTCCCGCAGCACGCGGAACCCGGCGGGCGTGGCTTCGCCCACGATCCGCACCTGCCGCTGTTCCAGAATCGGCTTGAGCACATGCGCCACCGCCAGGTCCGAATCCCGCGAGACTCCCGCGCGGAACAACCCCACCAGATCGTCGAAGTACAAGATGTGGTCTTTTTTCCGGCATTCTTTGAGGATCGCGAGCAGGCGGTTCTCCCATTGGCCGACGTAGCTCATCCCGGAGATCAAACGCTGCGGCGACAACAGCCACGTATGCCGGCGGTTCCGAAACCGGGAGGTTTGCTGCTGGACTTTTCGATAGACCGCTTCGTGAACGAGCGCGGTCTTGCCCACCGTCCGCGGACCGAGCACGAGCACCGGCCGGCGGTCGCGGGCGGCGAGCAATCGCGTGAGCTCCTCGGCTTCTTGTTCCCGGCAGAGGCTGCGGGCCAGGTCGTCCGGATACAGCAAATCCAAATCGCGGCCGGTGTTGTCCAATTCGGTCGCCCCGTCCATCGACTCGCCCGCGAACAACGCGGCGAACAACAGCGACGATGCCTTCTTGAGATCGGGGGCCGTTTCCACGTCAAATTCCACCGTGGTCAGCCAGGCTTTGCCGTCCAGCGAAGCCCGGCGAAGAATGGGAGCGACGGTCTCTTCTTCCCGCTCCAATTTGCGGAAATACTCCGTGAGCACTGCGGTCGCCCGGTCGTGCAGGCTCTCGTTCCCGTCCTTCGGGATCTCGAACCACACGCCCGGCAGCATCGGGAAACACGCAATCTGGCGATCGAGCGCCCTGAGCGAGACCGCGTAGAACACCGGCTTCTCGGTCGAGCGCTTCAGTTCCAACGTCAGCTTGAGCCGCTGCCCTTCCAACGGCGGGGCATAGATGTACTGGGAAAAGCGTTCGTGCTTGCCGGCCTCCGCCAACTGCTTGAGCAGCTTCCTCAAGCTGGCGGCCAATTTGGCGGTGCCTCGCCCCAGGTTGTAATCCCGCGTTTCCGGCGCAGGGAAAAACACCGGCCGCAAAATGTACGTGGGCGTTTTCTCCCCGGGCCTTCGTGTCGAGAGCACCAAGATCGGAACCGAAACTTCCATTGGCAAATCATCCCATCCTATCGCCCGTCACTCGGCCAGTAGCTCGTCGGCGTCGAGTTGAAGGCGGGCTTCCACGAGTTCGATAAGCGGTTCCTCGAGCACCACCCCGTCCCAAAACTGTTCCTTGTCGAGCCAATGGTCTTCCACTTTGTTTGCATTCTTGTTGTAAGTTCGGCGTTTGACTTGATCGTCGGCAAAGCCTTTGCGGTCCACATTGTAAGGCGGTTGATACTTGGGGTAATCCGCGAGGGCCGTATCGACATAACACCGGTGCCCGTGCCTATCGGCCGAGATCAAATGCACGCCCTGCTCCAGATGATACAGCGGAAACGCCAACTTGCCCGTGATTCGCAGGCCGAGACCCACGCACTTCGGAGCCGCTTTGAAAGCCGCCTTCCAATCCTGATTGAATGACTGACCGATCAACCGCGTGCTGGGTTCGCTCACTTTGATCTTTCCGATCCAGGATTGACCGTCCGCCAGTTTCGGCTTGGAATGGCCTTGGGCCGAAACTAACCCCATCCACCGCACCAGGTCGCCTCGCTTTTCGATCAGGGCGCGATACGCGGCGGCGAGTTCGATCAACGCGGCGGTGTCTTCCGCATAAATCACGAGCGTGATTTGATCTCTCGTCTTCCGATCGAGCGTCGCGGCATAGGCCGACCACAGGACCTCCTGCCAAAGGGATTCCAACTCCCCAAACATCTCGCGGGAATCCGTCAGATCGACTTCCTGGTTTTGATAGATCGCCATCAGCACATCGTCCTCGAGATGCGTCACATCCTGGATGCACCGGCTCATCGCGGCGAGGTGTTCGTGCAATTCTTTCCAGCGGGCTTCGAGTTCCCCGTCGGGTCGCAGGCTGCGTTTGATGCGCTGGCCGCGTTGTTGCTCCAGGCGGAACAGTTCGTTCTGGAACTCCAACGTCGTCACGGAGCCTTCCAACCGCAGCACCTTGCGGCGCAGCGTGGCCAGGTCTTTGGCGAATTGGGCCGCGGTGTCGTTCGCGGCCACGCCCAACCGATTGACCCGCGTGCCGGGCTCGGCGGGGACGGCTTTGACCTGAACCCGAACGCCCTCGGCCCAATCGATGTGGGCTGCGAGCGGATGATTCCCCGTGTAGCGGTTGATGCCGACGGCCAAGGGTTTCAAGAGTTCGCGTTCCATAACCCGCTTGAGCGGCCGCGCGCCGTAGCGCGGATCAAATCCCTTCGCGGCCAATTCATCGAGCACGCCGTCCTCGACACACAACGCCACGCCGCGGTATTGGATGCCGTCGCGCGCTTGGAGAAGCTCAAGCTGCCGGCGGGTGATGCCGCGGAGCGTGTTTTGATCGAGCGGGGCGAAATCGACGATGCGGTCGATGCGGTTGTAAAGCTCCGGGCGGAGAAACTTTTTGACTTCCTCGGTGAAATGCTGCCGAAGGAAGAGCGGGTTTTCCGAATCGTCCCGGAAGCCGAATCCCGCTTTGCCGGTGGACTCGACGCCCAGGTTGGACGTCATGATTACCACCGAATTGCGAAAGTCGGCGAGTTGGCCGGAGGCATCCGTCAGCCGGCCTTCGCCCAGAACCTGGAGCAGCAAATCGAACAGGCTGGGGTCGGCTTTTTCAAATTCATCGAGCAGCACCACGCCGAACGGCTGGTCGCGAACTTGCGACGTGAGCACGCCTTCTTTCTGAAACCGCCCGCCGATCAGTCGATCCACCGCAAAGGGGTCGGCGTATTCGCTCATGTCGATGCGGATCAATCGCTCTCGGTCCCCGAAGAAAAACTCGGCGATCGTCTTGGCCATTTCCGTCTTGCCCACGCCCGTGGGACCGATAAAGAGCAGCGAGGCGATCGGGCGGTCGGGCTGCGTCATCCCCGCTTTGACGGCCGCGATCAATTCGACAATCAAATCCACCGCGTGACCTTGCCCGAAGACTCGCCCCGAAAACCAGGCCCGGAGGTCGTCCAGATCCAGAGGCTGCGATTCATCGAGCAGCGATCGCGGCAAACCCGTCTCGCGCGAAAAAGCCGCGATCACATCTTGAGCCGAGATCGTGTGGTCCGCCGGCGTGTCTTCTTGCAGGTTTCCCAAAAACCGCAAAGGCCGGCCCGGATAAACCGAATACGTGGCATATCGGCGGTGCAGCCGATCCAGCCGTTCCAAGGCATCGGGCTTGAGCGCGGCTTGTTTCCGCGCGGCCCTTGCGTCGGCGGACGATTTTAAGATCTTTCGCCCCGTTTCCAAGGGCGGCTCCAACACGCGGACCTCGGCGAGCGAACGCAACAAGCCCGGCGATTCGCGTTCGACGACCACGCGCTGCTCCGGCGTGCATTCGACGAGGATCACAATCTCCCCGCGGTCCATCGGCATGCGGAGAAAGTCCGCGACGCCTTGCCCGCACCCCCCGCCGCGCCCGACTTCCATCAGTTCCAACAGCGATCCCAGATGCAGCACCACGTTCTTGCGGCGCTTGGTTTCTTCGCAGAGGGATCGGCAGCGCTCCTGCCACATGCCGAACCCCGAGGTCCCGCCCACAAACCGCGGCTCCGCTGCTGGTCCAGAACTCTTTATCCCCCAATCCGAACTGGGACCGGGAGCGCACGAGTTCCTGAACCGCCGCGGTCTTGCCTACGCCCGACGGCCCCACCAGGAGGATGCTTCGCGGCTGAGATCCGCCCAAAAGCTCCGCCAACTGCTGTAACGTCGATTCCATTTCGTAAGCCGGCGGAAGCTTCAAAGAAGACATCCGCGTGGCGACTTCCTTGAGCGTGGATTTCGGCTTCTGCTCTCCTTCGGCTTTTTCGATCTCTTTGGGCGTCGGCAGCGTGATGTGTTCTTGAATCGTCAGCAACTTGAGCGCCCCCACCCGCTCCAGCGCGATCAAGGGAGCCAGCGATTCCGTCATGCCTTTTCGCTTGAGGGCAAACTCGATGTGCCGCGGAACGAGTTCCAAGAGTTCCGCTTCCGAGTCCGCGAAGACTTCGATCCCCAGAACCGGGACATAAGCCAGCCAAAAAGATTCCGCATGCCGCCAGGGGACGACCTGAAACGTCAACTCCACCGGCGACCGCCAGGCGATTTGTTTCCGAGGCGGTTCAAGCGTCAGCGAAATCGTTCGCACGACCGGCGGTTCCGCCAAAGCCCGCCGCCGCCAGAGATCCTTGGGCGGGCCTTCCCCGACGATGTGTTTGATCTGCCGGACAAGCTGACGCCGCACCGCCGCCTGGTTCTTTCCGATCGCAGAGATTTCCGGGTAAAACAAGACGCCGGCCAAAATCGCCTGTTGGTCCTGTTCGTCCAATTCATTAAGCAGCGTGTGGAACTGAAAAGAAAAGTTGGGCATCGAGTCGATCGGATTCGGTCAGCACATCGATCACAGCAGCAAACACAAGAGAAACCGTACACTCCATACTATCTCAGTCCCTTAGGTTTTCAGTCAAATGTTGGAAGCCAAAGAAAACCGGCTGCCGCGAATCCACCGGCATGGCGAACGCTGCGGCCGGCGATGGAACATTCGCTCGATTTTCTTGGCATGGGCGATCGCTTTCCGTTAAATAGGGAGTTGTTTGTGATCGGTTTTTATTCGCCTTTTTGGAAGTGGCAAATTGTTATGGCCGTCGAGCGCGTGGAATGGGAGTGTCCGGGATGTCGCCGGAAGTTTGCGGTGCCGGACGACAAACCCCGCCCGAAGTTGTGTCCCCAGTGTCAAAAGTCGGCCGCCGGGCCGCGGGTTCCGCCGCCGCTGACGCGTGCCGCCCCCGAACCGGAAATGGAGTTCGCGGATTACCGCATGGCATCGGATCCCGGACTTCCCGTTTCCGCCGCCCCGTCGCGTCCCGTAAAACGCCGGCGGCACGAGGAACTCCGCACGCTTTCGCTCATCTTGAAAATCTTCTCCGCGCTGATCGGTTTAATAACTTTCGTGATGCTGGCGGAGATGGGGCAAATCGTGATGAAAACCGAAGCCGGCCCCTTGAGGCGGTACGTCGTTTACAACTGCTTTGGGATCCTGGTCGGTGGAGCGACGGTGGCGCTGTTGGTCTATGCCTTCGCGGTGTTGCTCTTGGTGGCGATTGATGTGGAGTACAACACGCGGTCCGAATAAATCCTTTCATCGAAGCCCATCGAAACGTGAGGCTAGCGCCGACCGCTCAGATTTTCAAGCATGCTCTGAGCGGATCGTGCGCGGTTCATCGTCATGCGGGCGGTTCGGGATTATACTCGAAGGGATTTCCGCATTGCCTGGTTTGCATTTTGAATCTGGAGGGAAAGCCGTGACATCGTGCTTTTTTTCGCGAAGACTTTTGTTCGGAGTGGTCTTGGCGCTTGCAGGGTCGAGCCGGCCGGTGTTGGCGGAGTTCCAGGCGGGCGCGGCGGTCGTGGATGTCACGCCGACCAAGCTCCCGGTACTCGTCAACGGCGGGATGCTCAGCCGGAGCATCGGCAAGATCAATACGCGGGTCCACGCGCGGGCTTTGGCGCTGTCCGACGGCAAGACGCAACTGGCGATCGTCGTCGTCGATAGCTGCATGATGCCCCGGCCGCTGCTCGATGAAGCCAAGGCCCTCGCCTCCAAACGCACGGGGATTCCCGCCGATCGCATTTTGATCTCGGCGACCCATGCCCACTCCGCGCCGTCCTGCATGGGAGCGCTCGGCACGAATGCCGATCCCGAATACGTCCCGCTGCTCAAGCTGAAGCTCGTGGATGCGATCGCGTCGGCGGTTTCCAAATTGGAGCCCGCGAGAGTCGGTTTCGGCAAAGGGAACGCGGCGGAGTTCACCGCGCTCGAGCGCTGGATTCGCCGGCCCGACCGGATCGCCGAAGATCCCTTCGGCAACCGCACGGTGCGGGCGTCGATGCACGCCGGCCGCGTGTGGGACGATGTCACCGGCGAATCCGGCCCCGAGGATCCGGACCTGTCGCTGGTTTCGATTCAATCTGCGGACGGCCGGCCGATCGCGGTGCTGGGGAATTTTTCGATGCACTACTTCAGCGACCGCGACATCAGCGCGGATTACTTCGGCCGCTTCTCGGAAGGCCTCAAACAACGCATCGCCCCGGACAGCCACTTCGTCGGCCTCCTCTCGCACGGTTGCAGCGGCGACATCTGGCGCAGGGATTATACGAAGCCCGAAAGCTGGAATCCGAACCTCACGATTGAGGAATACACCGAAGGCCTGTTGGACGTGGCGATGCGGATTTATCAAGGCATCGAGTACCGCGAAGACGCGGACCTCGCGATGGCGGAAAGACGGATGACGCTGAAATACCGCGTGCCCGACCAACAGCGGCTCGAATGGGCGAAGCGAATCGTCGAGGCAATGGGCGACCGCCTGCCCAAGTCCCAGACCGAAGTTTACGCCCGCGAGCAGTTGTTTCTCGACGAACGGCAAGAGACCGAGATCGTCGTGCAGGGGCTGCGGATCGGCGACATCGGCATCGCCACCACGCCCACGGAAACCTATGCGATCACGGGCCTCAAAATTAAAGCCGCCAGTCCGCTCAAACACAATGTCGTCATCGAGTTGGCCAACGGAGGCGACGGCTACATCCCGCCGCCCGAGCAGCACCGCTTCGGCGGCTACAATACCTGGGCGGCGCGGTCGGCCGGTTTGGAAGTCACCGCCGAGCCGAAGATCGCCGAGGCATGCATCGAGCTTTTGGAAAAAATCTCAGGCCAACCCCGCCGCGAATACCGCCAGAGCCAAGGCCCCGCCGCCGACGCGATCGCATCACTTAAACCCGCGGCGTGGTGGCGGCTGGATGAGTTCGCCGGCCCCGCGCGATCGATTCCAGCGGCCGGCACTGCGACGGGATCTACGAACCCGATGTGACCTATTCTCTGGAAGGCCCGCGCTCCGATCAGTTTTGCAAAGGGAAGGAAACGAACCGGGCCGCGATGTTCGTGGGCGGACGCGTCGAAGGCCGGGTGCCGAAGCTGGGCGATGCGTATTCCGTTTCGCTCTGGCTCTGGAACGGCATGCCCAACGACGGGCGGGACGAGAGCGGCTGGTTCTTCTCGCGGGGCACGAACAACGGCCTCGGCCTGTGGTCCGATCATCTGGGCATTGGCGGCAAAAGCGGCCACGCCGGGCAATTGATTTTCTTCCACGGCGACGATCCGAAAACCATCCTTGCGGGCAAAACCGTCGTCCCCCGCTGGGATTGGCAGCACGTCGTCTTCGTCCGCGACGGCGAAAACGTGCGGGTGTATCTCAACGGCCGATTGGAGATCGAAGCCCAAACGCCCGCCGATTTTCCCGCGGGGTCTGAGACCGTCTTCCTCGGCGGCCGCAGCGACAACCACGCCAACTGGGAAGGCCGGCTTGACGAAGCGGCGATCTTCGACCGCGCCCTTGCCGAACCGGACGCCGCGAAACTCAACCGCAACGGCCGGTGAGCCTCGGCCGCGGGCGTTTTCGCTACCACCCGCACTTCTCCCGGAATTTACATTGACATTTCGTGATGTTGCGATATATTGTTGTAAAGAACTCACCCGACGACGTTCAAAACGAAAACCCGCAAGGCTCTGCTCATGGTGGACATCTTAAGCATTCTCTTCGGAGCGGCGGTCGGATTTGCGCTGGGGCTGACCGGCGGCGGAGGGTCGCTGCTTGCGGTGCCGCTGTTGGTTTACGGGTTGTCGATCGATCCCCGCGAGGCTTTTGGGATTTCGCTGGCGGCGGTGGGGGCCATGGCGTTGGCGGGCGTTCTCGCGCGACTGCGAACGCGGCAAGTGGAATTTGGCACGGGCGTCTTGTTTGCGGTCGCTGGAATGGCCGGCGCTCCGTTGGGCACTTGGATGGGGAGTTGGATTTCCGAATCCCTGTTGTTGATGATGTTCGCGGTCTTGATGCTGGTTGTGGCGGGGCAAATGTGGTGGAAAGCGGACCGTCAAGAATTGCCCGGAGGCCTTTGCGAGACCGAAGAGCCGGGCCGCGCCTGCCGGCGTTCGGAAGCCGGCGAATTGCATTTGACCTCTCGCTGTGCCGCGATTTTAGCCGTTGTGGGTCTCGCCACGGGCGTCTTGTCGGGCTTGTTTGGCGTGGGCGGCGGGTTTGTGATTGTGCCCGCGCTGGTGCTGTTCAGCGGCATGCCGATTCGCCGGGCCATTGCCACGTCGTTGTTGGTGATTGTGCTGGTGAGCATCTCCGGCGTTTCCTCGCATTTCGTGGCGGGCCGGGGGATTCCTCTCGTCGTCACCGGGTTGTTCGTCGCAGGCGGAGTGCTCGGCATGTTCTTGGGGACGTGGCTCGGCAAACGGCTACGGGCCCCCCTATTGCAAAAAGTCTTCGCGGTCGGCATCGTGGCGGTTGCGATCTTTGTCGGAACAAAAACCTTCATTTGAAACCCCACGCGTCGGAATGCACCCTTTTTGACGTCCCCCGCCGGTGCCGGTTTTCCTTCGCCGCGATCGACCTGCTATGATCCGGTGGGAGATCTTTGCGGATTGATCGTTTGTCGAAGTTTTAACATGGCCTGGTTGTTTGCCCTTTCCGATGCGTATCTCATCGGCATGAGCCTGTGGCTCTTGGCGGGGTGCATCGCGTTTTGGGGATTGTTGAAATGGCGGCGACGGGTTCGCCGATTGGGGCGAAAACCCGCGCTCGCCAATCTGCTGTTGTCCGTGTGGCTGCTTCTGTCGCTGCTCACCGGGGTGGAGTTGTACTTCGCCTTGTTCTTTGATGGAACGGATTCGTTCAACATGTCGAACGTCTCCAAGGTCTGGTTCCGCCGGCATGTGGAGCCCGAGCAGCACGCGCTAAGGCTCGGCAGCGAAGGGATCAAGTACCGCGACGACCAGGTGTTCCCGCGGCCCGTTCCCCAAGACCGCCGGCATATTTGCTTTATCGGCGACAGCTTCACCTTCGGGCACGGCGTCGCGGATGTCTCCGACCGCTTCACCAACCGCATCCGCGCGAAACTCGAAACCGACTTTCCGGGAGAATATCTCGTCACGAATCTGGCCGACTCGGGGACCGATCTGGATTGGGACGAGGCCCTCGTGCGGAAAATGGCCGACGAGCAGATCCGCATTGACACGCTGGTGTATGTGTTTTGCCCGAACGACATCGAGGTCTATCATCCCGACTTCATGAAGCTGATGCACGAACTCGCGGATGTGAAACCGCAGTTCCCGCTGTTTCGGGATACGTATTTTTTCAATCTGCTTTATTACCGCATCCGGCTGGCGAGTGTGCCGGGGGCGCGGGATTATTACGGGTTTCTGGCGGATTACTACCGCGGCGCGCCTTGGCAAAAAATGCGGGCACAGCTTGAAGTCTTCGCCGGGTTTTGCAAATCGCGGAAGATCAAGCTCGAGGTCGTGATTTTTCCGTTCCTGCAAAACCTGGATCAAGCGTCGCCGTTCGATCAGGCGCGAAAAGTTGTGCGGACATTTTGCGAAGAGCAGAACATCCCGGTGCTCGATTTGCATTCGATATTGAGCGAGCACGCGGACGAAAACCTCACGGTGAGCCTCTTCGACGCCCACCCCAACGCCCGCGCCCACGAACTCGCCGCCCAGGCCATCTTGCCGTTTTTGCTCGAGGAAGAAGGACGGCAGGACCCGTAACGGCGGCATCTTGCCGCCGTTGTCGTGTCGGCGGCTGGAAGCCGCCGCGACGGAAAAAATCACAACCGCTTCGCGAAGGGGAAAACCCGGACGGGAACAATGCGTTTCGATTTGCTATAGTGCGCCCAGTCGATCGAAACCCAGTTCTCCGTTACGCAGCAAGGATTTTTCCGATGACCGGCGCCTCCGATGCCGTTGAACTCGTCCGAACCGCCGTCCAAGCCAAAACGCTTTCCGAATCCGCCGGCGAAAACCTGACCCGCTGGCTCACGGAGCCTCAGTACCAGGCCTACCAGGGCCGGCTGGCGGACATGGTGAAAGATGGGGCATTCGAGGAACTCGACCTGTTGTTTTGGGAGGTGATTCCCTTCGGCACCGGCGGCCGGCGGGGGATGATGTCCGAGTTCGGGTCGGCCACGATCAACGAGCGGACGATCGCGGAATCCGCCGACGGCATGGCCCGCTATCTCCAAAAGACCCGCGGCCGCGGGGGCGGCTCGGCGGTCATCGCCCACGACACCCGCAACCGCTCCCGCGAGTTCGCCGAGCTCGCGGCGTGCATTTTCGCCGCGCGGGGCCTCAAGGTGTACCTGTTCGATGCGCACCGCTCGACGCCGGAATTGTCGTTCGCCGTCCGGCACCTCGGCTGCGACATCGGGGTGGTGGTTTCCGCCTCCCACAACCCGCCCGCCGACAACGGATTCAAAGCCTATTGGAGCCACGGCGGACAGGTTCTGCCCCCGCACGACGAGGGCATCATCCAATGCGTTTACGACTCCGGCGAAATCCCCCGCGCGAATCTCGACGAGGCCCTCCAAGCGGGGCAAATCGAGATCGTCGGGACGTCCGTGGACGAGCCCTTCTTTGAGGCGATCTTGGCACAGAGCCTCTCCGGCCAGCGCGAGATCAAAGGCCTGTTCACGCCGCTGCATGGCGTGGGCGGGACTTCGGTGTTTCCAGTGCTAAGGCGGGCGGGCTTTGCGGGGATTTCCATGTTCGAGCCGCAATCAACGCCCGACGGCAATTTCCCCAACGTGCCCGATCATCTGCCCAACCCCGAACGCGCGGAGGTCTTCAACCCCGCGATCGAGCAGGCGAAGCAAACGGGGGAAGAAATCATTCTCGCCTCGGACCCCGATGCCGACCGCTTGGGCGTCGTTGTGAAAAACGGGGCCGGCGAGTTTATCCCGCTGACAGGCAACCAGGTCGGCGCGCTGTTGGTGGATTATGTGCTCCGCAAGCGATCGGCGGCCGGGACGATTCCCGCGGGCGGCTATGTCGTCGAAACGCTCGTGACCACGCCGTTGATCGAAGCGATCGCGAAGTCGCACGGCGTGCGGGTCATCAGCGATTTGCTCGTGGGCTTCAAATACATTGCCCAGACAATGGAGCGGGAAGGGCCGGAGAGATTTCTGTTCGGGGCGGAGGAGTCGCTGGGCTATCTCGCCGGCGAGTATTGCCGGGACAAAGATGCCGGCGTCGCCGCGCTCTATGCCGCCGAGTTGGCCGCGGAATTAAAGGCCGAGGGCAAAACGCTGTTGGATCGGCTCGATGAACTCTACGTGGAACAAGGGGCCTACTATTGGGAAGGGCAGATCTCCCACGCCTGCAAGGGTGCGACGGGCAAAGAGCAGATGCTCGCCCTGTTGAACGCCTTCCGCAGGACGCCGCCGGAGACCTGGGGCGAAGGCCGGCTCACGCGGGTTCGCGATTATGCAAAGGGCGTGAACGAAGTCCGCGAATTGCCTTCCAATCAACAGGTCGCCGACCTGCCGGAGCCGGTCAGCAACCTGTTGATTTTCGAGGCGTCCGCCGCGGGCTGCCGATTCAAAATCGCCGTCCGCCCGTCGGGAACGGAGCCGAAGATCAAGTTTTATCTTTTCACCCAGTCGCCCGCGGACTCGCTGGAAAAACTCCCCGAGATCAAACAGCAAGCCGCCACGGCGACGGCGAGCGTCAAAGCCGGCCTGCAATCGTGGATCGACGCCCAGTTTTGAGTTACACGTTTCATGTTTCTCAAACTGTAAGCGTCTGGGTGGCTGGGGCGCAAATCCCCCTTGGAATAAGGTTTGAACTGCGAAAGCTGGGGCTGTGGCCCGGCGAGAAAAATCTCACACGGCCCCAGGCCTCAAATCTCCTTTTTCCTTGGAACATTCCTTTGCGCCCAGCCACCCCGTCGGAAACCACGAATGACACGAATCACACGAATGTTTGGAGATTCAATCGGAAGGAGTCATTCAATCTTTTTTTTCGTGTATTTCGTGGTCCCTCTTCTTGTTGCTGGGGACGCTGTTTATTCGCGACCTCCACACATTTGTGTGATTCGTGTCATTCGTGGTTCCCGCCTTTCTCCGCCGGATCATAAAGTGGCCCAACAAAAGCGCTGGTTTTTTTCGATCCTCCCTCTTCGCTTGTCTATTTTTCGTGTGTTTCGTGGTGGCTCATGTCTGTTCGCGCGTATTTGCAATTGATGCGGTTTCCGGCGGTGTTTACCGCGATGGCGGATGTGTTTCTGGGGTTTACGTTGAACCGTGTGAGCTTCGCGGAAGCCCCGTGGGACTTGGGATTGTTGGTGCTGGCATCGTCCTGCCTGTACTTGGCGGGGATGATATTTAACGATGTGTTCGACCGCGGGATCGATGCCCAGGAACGGCCGGAGCGGCCGATTCCTTCGGGGCGGATTTCGGTCCAAGCCGCGGCGGCACTGGGGGCGATGTTGATGCTCGCCGGGATCGGAGCGGCAAGCACCGTGGGCGTCAACAGCCTCTTTGTCGCGCTGCTGTTGTCGGCCTTCATTCTGGCTTACGACGGCTGGGCGAAGAAGACGGTGCTCGGGCCGGTGGTGATGGGCGGGTGCCGATTTTTGAATGTCATCTTGGGAGCCAGTTCGCTCGAGCGGGCGTTTCAGGTGTGGGGTGTGAGCCCGCTCCAAAGCCCGCAGCTCTGGATCGCGGCGGGGTTGGGAATTTACATCGCCGGCGTCACCTGGTTTGCCCGGCAGGAAGCCCGCCAAAGCGACCGCCGGCATCTGCTCGGCGCTTTGATCGTCGCCAACGCGGGTTTGCTTCTGCTCCTGGGCTGGGTGGTGAAGTTTACGACGGGCCGGCCCGATCAGACCGCTCTTTGCCTGGGGTTCGGGGCGATCCTGCTGGCCATCAATCGCCAGCCCGTCCTGGCTCTTCGCGATCCCCGCCCGGAACGTGTCCAAGGGGCGATTCGGGTGATGCTTCTCTCGCTGATTATGCTCGACGCCATGCTCGTGTTCATCAAAACCGAACAGGTGACGCCCGCGGTGATGGTGGCGGCCTTATTGATCCCGGCCACAACTTTGGGCCGCTGGATCTTCGTCACCTGATGGGAGGCCGTGCGGGGTGGCACGTCCCTGAGCCTCAGCGAAGGGCGTGGCCATTTCAAAGACCACGCCCTTCGTGCCTCAGGGCGTGCCACCCAGAACCACTTGAAAAATACGTCCAGTCATTTTCCACCGAATTTCGTGAGACACACTCGCCGTTCAGGGTTGGCTTTTGTAGCACTCCCCTTCGGGGCGAAAATCAACTACAATGCTTGTGGTTTCGACATGGGAACCGGTCCTGTTTTAATCCGGGAGATGGAAATGCACTGTCCCGATTGCGGTCATGACAATATCGATGGCATGGATCACTGCGAGGCCTGTGGGCAACCGCTCGTGGACATGGATTACTCCGAAAGCGAGCTCGAGCAAGCGATTACCCGCGAAACGATTGAATCGCTGAAGCCTCACGTCCCCGTCGCGATTAACCCGGCGACGACCGTCCGCGATGCCATCCAGGGCCTGGTGGCGAGGGGCATCGGCTGTGTGCTTGTGGAAGATGGCGGGGAACTCGTCGGCATTTTCACCGAGCGGGACGTGCTCAACCGCATCTCGGAAAACCCGGCGGTGATGGATCGGCCCGTTCAGGAATTTATGACCAAATCGCCCATGACAGTGACCTTGGGGGATTCCATCGCCTTTGCGATGCACACGATGGATTTGGGAGGCTACCGCCATCTGCCGGTCGTTCATGGCGACGGCAAACCGCACGGGATCATATCCATTCGGGACATTTTGGGGTATCTCTGCAACCGCTTCGCGGAGTTGTCTCCCCGGGTGTCGTGATGTCTCTGTCGCGGGATTTCGTTGAATGGTTTTCTTCCATTGAAGAGTTCGCATGGACGAATCGTCTTTTCGGGGTGCCGTGGTCGGGGAGATGCACGCGGCGGAAATGCGGTCGGTGCGCGAGGCGGTGGCCCGCGAATTGGACGGTTGGGAGATTCGCACGTTTCCCGACTTATCCGACCTGATCGCCTGCATTCGGGCGGAAAGCTTTTTTCCCGACCTGGTGATTGTCGGCCAGCTTTGGCGGGATGAATATGCGGCAGAAGAGGTGCAGACAGCCTTCGAGGTTCTGCCGCTGGCCCGGTGGATTTGCGTCTGTGGAGCGTGGTGCGAATCCGAAGGCCGGCACGGTTCGCGGTGGCCGGCGGCGGTTCGGATCCCCATCTCAGCTTGGGAAAACCGGCTGATTCTCGAAGCGGACGTCGTGCGGGGCGATACCACCGCCCTCGCGCTGACGGCGGCCCGCGATGAGATCGTGGAGTTCGAGAACAGGTCTCCGTTTCCGCAATTGGCCTCCGCGAATCGCCTGATCGCCGTCAACAGCCCCGACCGCGAGTTTCAAGCCTGGCTCGCCGGCCTGTGCCGATCGGCCGGGCTTTCGGTGATGGACTTTGACGTTCCCCTGGAGGACGCGGCCCAACACTTCGACGTGGGGATCGTGGATTTGGACCCCTTCACCCCGGAGCGGGAACACCAGTTCGAGTCCCTCCGGCAGCGGCATCCCGAAGCCCGGTTCGTGATCGTTTTGGGGATCGTTTATCCCGAAGATCACGAGCGGCTGGGAAAATCGGGGCGCGCGGTCGTGCTCTCCAAACTCACCCCCGCGACCGTCTTGCTGGAGGTCATCGGGCGACTCTGCGGGGATTAGTCGCATGGACTGAGCATGTTGCTGAGGACGAGGGGCTTGATGTCGTCCGTCAGATGGGACTTCATGCCATGCCCCCACAAGAGCATGCCCTGGCCGTTTTTGATGTCCTGAATTTTGCAAGTCTCGGGACCGAGACGCCGCAGGTCTTTTCGCGTAAACCCCGTTTGCCCGAGCGCCCGGCTGCTGCCCGGATACCGCCCGGGATAGGTCAACAAGGCCCAATCCAGCGTGTGTTTGAAGTTTTGCAGCCAGCACATCCGATGGATCGCCTGGTCGTATTTTTGGCCGGGGTTGAACCAGTCGTGATCGAGAGCGGCGGAAAAAAAACTGACCCGGAACGCCCGGTTGGACAGCGAGCAAGGCGGGAGCGGTCGCCCGTCGACCTTGCCCCCGGACAAGAGATGCAGCGCGGAGGAGATCATGCGGCAGCCGTGGCTGTGTCCGATCAACCGCACCGGGTTCTCCGCCGGGATTTGATTGATGAGCTGCACAAGATAGAACCCGTGAAACTCCGACCGCTGGGCCATCTGGCAGACCGCGAACGTGCCCAAAAGCGCCTTGCAGCAACTGACATCGCTCGGCCAGCGGTAGCACAACACCAACAGCGGCTGGTGCGGCACGCCGGAGCGAATCCATTCAAAAGAATACAGCAATTCCGGCTCATCCTCGTAATCCACAAAACTGCCGTGGATCAAAATCAGGACCGGAATGCCGGGCGGCAAGACCTGGAACAAGGCTTCGCCCGAAACCGGGTGAAAGCCTTTGTCGGGACCGTAGTATTCGTAATCGAAATTGCAGACCGGCACGTTCAGTCCGTGCGATTGCGGGCATCCGCGGCTCCGCACGAAAACGCAGACCGGCTCGGTGAAATGTTCGGGAGTCAGCGCGACGGGAGCCCCAGCGCAGGAAACGTCGGCGGCTGCTTCGGGAAGCCCTTTTCCCAAACCGCCCGCGAGCAGCAGCATCGTCAGCGCCCATCTCCCCATCCTGCGATTCACGATGATCTGCCCCCTTCCTTGAAAGCGCACCGAAACGTCTCGGGATCGCGTTTTGACGCCCTGTTCTCATTGTCGTCACATTCGCCCGCGGCAGATCGCATGAGTTTTGTAAATTTCCGAGGAAACATGAAGGGCCGCTTGCCGGAACCTGTTTCAAGGAAAAGATTTGGGCGCAGCATGCCCAGAAAGGGCCTTGTGCGGGTTCCCGCTCGACTTGACGATCATTCCGGTCCCCACGAAGATGCCGGCACGCGCTCCATTTTTGGGAGCGGCGCGCGGCGAAACAACGATTTGATTCAAGGAGGCTGGGATGAATCAGCCGATGGCGGTGATTTTGGCGGCGGGGAAAAGCACGCGGATGAAGTCGGACACGCCGAAGGTCATCCACGAAGTCTTCGGCCGGCCAATGATCGATTATGTTCTGGATGCCGCCCGCAAAGCCGGCGTGGGGCGGATGGTGGTCGTCGTGGGCCACGAAGCGGACCGCGTGAAAGCCGAGCTCCGCCGGCATTCCGACGTGGAATTTGCCCTCCAGTCCGAACAGCTCGGCACCGGTCATGCGGTGATGATGTGCCGCGACCAGTTGGCCGGCCACGAGGGAGCGGTCCTGATCCTGGCCGGAGATACGCCGCTGCTCAAAGCGGAATCGCTCCGCGGCCTGATTGAGGAGCAATCTTCGCACCAGGCGGGCTGCGTGATCGGCACCGCCGTCACCGAAGCCAATCAAGGCCTGGGCCGGATCGTCCGCGATGCCCGGGGCGAGTTCGTGGGCATCGTCGAGCAAAAAGACGCCACCCCCGAGCAGCAAGCGATCCAGGAAATCAACACCGGCTGTTATGCGTTCGACGGCCAGGCCCTGTTATCGGCGCTGACCCGGCTCGATACCAACAACACGCAAAAAGAATACTACCTCACCGACTGCCCGGCGATTCTCAAAGCCGACGCCCGGCCCGTGCTCGCCTGCCCCAAGTTCGACATCCTGGAAGCGATGGGCGTCAACACGCGCGTGCAATTGGCGGCCGTCCGCCGGGCGATTCAGGACCGGACGCTGGAGGACCTGATGCTGGCGGGCGTAACCGTGGTCGCTCCGGAACAAACCGCGATCGATCCCCGCGCCGAGATCGGCCCCGATACGGTCATTCACCCGTTCACGACCATCGAAGGCCCCGCCGTGATCGGCAAAAACTGCCAGATCGGCCCGCACGCCGCCATCCGCGGCCCCGTCAATTTGCCGGACGGAACCTGCACGAAACCATTTGAAGTTTGCGAACAAACAGAATAGCCGCAAACGACATCGCATTGGTTCAATGCGGCCGCCTTTTTGCGGGCCCCAGGCCTAGGCTGAGCGTGGTGAGCTCATCGATCAGCTGCTGAGCCAGATCCGGATTGAGCCGGCCTTTGTGTTCCAGCTTCATAATCTGATGGATCGTTTGGCGGATGTGATGGGAATTGGGATGGCCGTTCAAGGAGGCGAGCAGTTTTTGGCCGATCTTCTTATTCAGTCCACCATTTCGAATCAGGCTGACAATTTGAGTGCGAAAAGCCGTGATCTGCTGGTTCAAGGACCGGATGTCGATTTGTACGGTTCCCGAGGCCGAGAGGGCCACGCTGGGATCCAGGCTGTCTTCGATCGTCACGCTCAGCGAGGTTTGGCCGGAGAAATTCGGGTCGGGTTGGAACGTGACGCCTTGCGCGAGCAGCAGATTGATCGCGGAGGTCGTGCCGACGAGCGTGAGTTGGGCGGTTCCGTTGCCGCTGATTTTGACGGGCGAGTCCGTCGAAGCCAGCGTCAAGATCCCCGCATCCACGCTCAGCACGACGCTCACCGGCGATTGATCCGCATTGGCTTCCACGTCGCTGACGGTGATCCCCGTGATCAGGAGCGGGACGTTTTGATCGCCGGTGAACTTGGAGGACTGGAACCGGACGATGGGCGGATCGTTGACCGCCGTGATCGTGATGTCCACGACCGCCAGTTCGCTGACGCTCGCCACGCCGTTTTCGTCGATTTCCTGCACGAGATAAGTGATCTGATCCGC
The DNA here is from genome assembly GCA_963815195.1 of uncultured Planctomycetaceae bacterium. Taxonomy (GTDB): domain Bacteria; phylum Planctomycetota; class Planctomycetia; order Planctomycetales; family Planctomycetaceae; genus CAWAVN01. The sequence goes on along the minus strand of CAWFGE010000015.1, from coordinate 700,489 downwards.
ACCGTTGTAGTTGGGGCCGGGCTTGTAGGTAAGTTGTCCGGTACTGGAGTCGAACGAAGTGATTGTGCCGTGGGCGGGGCCGCGGACGATCACATAGGTCAAAGGTTGCTCAATGTCCGGCTCGCCGTCATCGCCGAGCAGTTGGATTTCCACAGAGCCGTCTTCCGGGGCTTCCGCGGTGAGGTCTTGAGCCGTGGGCGGATGATTGGTCGTTTGCGGGAAATCGAAGTAATCCAAGGCGTTCAAATTGATCGTCCGGCCGAAGACGGCGCTGCCGTCGAAAGTGATCCCCACATAACTGCCGGTCGTATTCTCGCCAAACGAGGCGACCTGATACGTCAGAACATCGTGCTGGTCGCCGCTGAGGCCTTGACTGTTAATGAAAAAACCGCCCGATGTGGAAAGCTGAACCTGCATGCCGTTGACGGAGAAGGCGTCGATATTTTCCGCGTTAAAAACGGTCAGGTCCGCATCGCTGCCGTGGAAGAACAGTTGCAGGCTGCCTGAGGTGTAATCGCCCGGCGCACGGGCGTGTATTGCACCACGTCGGCTCGGCGAATAAAGGTGTTTGTCCCACCGAACGACAGGGACACGTCGCCGGCGATCGAGAACACGAGCGAGCCGTCGTCTAAAACATCGAGGGCATCGAGGCTTCCGGCGGGACCCTTCCCGTCCAATCCCAAAGCCGCCGCGGTGGCGAACACGGAAAACGTGCCCGAAGTGTCATCGCCCAGCGAATCGGCCTGGAAGAGAATCACATCGCTGGGACCGACGGTGCCGAAGCCTGCGATGTTGGTCGCGCTCGCAAAGGACAACAGGATCTGGTTTTCGCTCATCACGGCGACGGCATCGATGTCCGCTCCGCTGAGTCCGACGTCCGAGCCGTCAAACAAGAGCGCAGAAACTGGTTGCCGTCGTATTGAACGAGGTCCTCGGTGCCGACTTGCCCGACGTCGGGGAGATCTTCGCTCATCGTTCCCACGGAAAAGACCATCACCGCCCCGCCCCCTGCGGCCGACAAGAGGCAGCGTTCCTCCAGCCGCTCAATCGCCGCATCGATGAGGAGGGGCCGGCGGGAGCGCCTGCGGGGTTTGGCCCGGAATTGATCGTGGAGCGCGTAAAGCCAATGTTTGAGTTTCATGGGACCCTCCTGAGATTGGCGGACTGCCAAACCCTGAGTTACCGCGAGTAAGGTGATGTTGTTGGGAGGGGATGGGGAGAATGACGACTCCAACACAAACCCTAGTCCACGATGTCGGGACAGGCGAAGAAATTTTCACCAAAGCGAGCCATTTTCCCCAGGAGATTTCCAGGGGGGAATCCCTGCCACGAAAGGGTGTTTCGCCAACGCAACACGGGCTGCTGTGGAAAGTCAACAGCAGCCCGTGTTTTGGGTTGGGTTCGTGCGTTGGGAACGCCTGGGGCTAGTCCAGGTGGAGGAGCCTCTCAAACCATTGGAAGGTTCCCGTCGGTGCCGGGAATTCGTGGGGCACGAAGCGGGTGGGCAGTTCGACATAGACGCCGCCGCCGTAGGTTTTGAAGGTTTGGCTCGTGTCGTAGACGGCACTCGTGGCGGCGACTCCATAAAACCCGGTGACGCCCGCCCGGAACCCGCTTTGGGTTTTGATGCCCGTCCATAAGCGAAAATCCCCGCCGACGATCGGGGCGTCGTTCGAAGCCCCTCGATCCAAAAACAGTTGGCTTTGACCGGGGGAGGGGTTGTTGGGGCCGAGCCTCGTGTTGAAGCTGCCGATGGTCACCAGCGGCGTAAAGCCCAACTCAACTTTTGTGGTCGAGTTGGAGAGGTAGCGGTTGATGGCGAACGAAGGGCCGATGTTGCCGCCGTACATGTTGGCATCGTTGATGCGGAGGTTCTGCCGGGTATTGAAAGGGATCGAGATCACCGAGTTGATGTTCACGCTCTTGGGATCGAGGTGCGAGTATTGGAATTCCGCCGTCACGCCGAACTGGGTGTTATAACCGCCGTGGTGATGTTCGGGTTGCCAAAACGTTGTGCCGACGTTGATGGAATACATGTTGTGAAACAGTTTTTTCCACTTGGCCGACTCGATGGTGCGGTACAAAGGCGTCACACGGATGTTGCCGAGGGGTTCTTCTTCGTGCTCCTCTTCCCATTCGCAGTGTTCGTGGTGATTGTGGGCTGCGTGCCCGTGGGCGTCTTCCGCGTGCAGGCCGCCTTCCTGGGCTTCGAGGTCTTCGGCCGGTCCGGGAAGCGCTCCGGGCAAGGGATTCGGCGATGGCGGCGGAGTCTCGGAGACATTGTAAAGAGAATCACCGTGTATCGTTCCGGACGCGTCGGGCGACAAGGGAGCGGCGATACTCTGCTGCGACGAATTCAGGTCCCCAAACGGATTGAATTCCTGCGCCCATCCGGCCGCCGTCCAGCCCCAAACGCTCCCGCAAACCGCCATGAGGCTCAAAATGGGTCGTCGCATGCCCGCATCCTTGCATAAATTGAGCGACAAGTGGAAATGTATGGTTTATATCGGATGCGAAAGCTGTTCGGGTGAATCACGCTGGAGGAAATTTTCCGCAACGGAAGAATTTTCCGATCCGGATTGCCCCAAAATGTAATAATTCGCTGGTTTTCGCGGATCCGCCATGAGCCGCAGGGCGCTCGCCCCGGTTTTCTTCTTTTCTTTTCAAAAAACCCCGGCGGTGGCGGGAACCACGAACGCCGGGGCGCGAGTTGCTGGAGATTGGCAGCGGCTTATCCGAAGGGATTCCGCAGGAATTTTTGGTAGGGCAGCCGCACGCCGCGGAACTTGGTTTCGTCGGACCGCAGCACGTCGTTTTGTTGCGGCAAGAATCCCTGGGCACCGACGAACGTCACCACGTCGTCCTGATCGACGCCGTCCCCGGAAACCCCGAAGCCGCCGATGAGTTGGCCGTTGCTGTAAAGGGGCGTGCTTCCGGGGAAGAACACGACGCCGTTCTGGTTGTTGAGGTTGTCGGGATCGAGGAAGTTTCGCTCGATGCCGCCGGGACCTCCGTCGACGTTCGTCGGAGCGGTCGGGCCGAACGAGTTGCGGCCGAGCACCGTATCGAGGTAGGCCGTGTCGGCTTGCGGCGTTCCCAGATTCGCGGCGCTAAAGGGATCGATGAAGGGATTGTTCAATTCGGAGAACGGCCCCGCCGGATCGCCGTCCACGCCGGACGGGAAACGCGGTTCCACGAGGAAGCGGAACGTGCGGTTGGTCAATGCCGTGCCCGCAGGCACCGTGGGCACTTGATCGAGCGGATTCAACTCCTCCGGGTTCGCGTAGTAGGCCGTGTTCCGAGCTTTGGCCACGGCCACGTCGATCGAGAAGATCGTGGCGTCCTGCATGCGGTACAGGCCGACGATGTTGCCTTCCAAATCGGAGACGGCAAACACCATCCGCGTGCGGCTGCTCAAAGGCAAACGCACGGCCGCCCGCACCTGCTGGGCCCCGGCGATCGCGTTCTGAATGATCTGATTGACCTGCGCCGCCGTGATCCCCACGCCGTCGCGAGGCGGCACGATCATCCCGTAAGGCACGTCGCGGCCGCCGATGTTCGGAGCATAAACCTGCGAGCCGCTGACTTGCCCCGGTCCGAGAGCGAAACCCCGGTTGAGGACTTCGGCGACGCCTTCCCGCCCGGCAATCGGCCCGATGACTTGGAGCGTAATTCCCACGAGGTCCAATCGGCCGAAGGGCAGATCGATGTCGGGAATTTTCGCGAGTCCCGTTCCCGCAAATGGGTCGGTATTGGCAAAGGGAACTCCCTGCACCGCAGCTCCCAAACTGCCGCCGATGGCCGCCAGCGCCATAAATTCCGCTTCCAAAACTTTCGGGGCATTCGTGCGTTCGTATTCCGTTTGCGCGACACCGGGCTTATAGCCTTGCTCGAACGTGGCAAAGCCGTCGCGTCCGGGAAAGAACACGCCGATGCCGCCGATGAGTGTATCGCCGACGCCGGCATCGGTGCCGCCCGGGCCGGGATTCGCGTCGCGGAAGATGGGAATTCCGCCGGGCAGGGTCGCGATGCCGCGCGAGCGGGCATTTGGATCCAATCCCGAAATCTCCCCGAAGGACAACGGTTCCCGCAGCGCGTCCACCATCGCCGGATCGATGTTGTTGTAGGCAATGTTGAACCGGAGGGTCTGTCCGGCCGCGGGTGGATTGTTGGGATCCTGGTTGGGATTGACCACACTTCCGCCCACGGTGCGGATATTGACCATCGGCGAAAACGGCGCGATGACCGATGAATCCAGATTGGCCAATAGCGTTGGATCGGCGACGGTCGCCGACACGTCGCCCGGCACGCGGTCGCGGTTGGTTTGCTCGATGGCGAACAAGTCCACCGGCGGCGTGTGCGAGACTTCCGGCGGGAAGTGGCCGCCCAAACCGATCGGCGCGACCAGCCCCGGGCCCCGCAATTCGGCGGGAGCATCGAGAGCCGAGACGCCTTCCACTTCTCGCTGCGTGACCGTGGTCTGGCTGATAAACCGCACCAGCCGCGATGTCAGCGGGGCGCGAGTTCCGATCGGGCTGTGGCTGTCGATGTTGGTCGGGTCGCCGTTGGAGAAAAACGCCGCCGTGCGCGCTTTCGCCACGGCCCCTTCCGCGAAGAACGCCAAGGCCCGGCGTTCGGAATCGGTGTCGATGATTCCGTTGTTGTTCCCCGGGGCACCAAACTCCGCGGCGATGGCCGCGTTCGTGGGATCGTCGATGTTGTTGATCACGCCTTGTTCCACTTGCACGCCCAAAATCGTGCCGCCGCGATCGACCACCGCGATTACCGCATCCTCGCTGGATGTCGCCGCCGAGGCGCGTTGCAACAACGTGGTCACCTCGCTCGCGGTGAGTTGGGCCATCGCCATCGCGTGCACTTCGAACTGGGCGTCTTCGGGATTTTGCTTGACGATGCCGGTATACATCGTGTCGTGCTGGGCGGCGTAATCGAACGAGGACTGATCGCGTTCACTGTCGTAAAAGCCCCGCATGATGTCTTGGTCGGTGTTATAGATCACCGAGTCGTTGAAGCCGAGGATGTGCCCGATTTCGTGTCCCGCCACCGTGAAATAGTCCACCGTGCCGTCGGGATCCCCGTTGCCGACGGTCGTGTCCCATGTGTCAGCCGCATCCATCCAGGCGACGCCGGCGACGACGACATTTCCGTCGCTGTCTCGGGAGACGGCCCCGCCGCCCAACCCGAGTTTGCCGCCGTTTTCACTTTGATAACCGTAGACCGACAAATCCCCCGTGCCGATATTCATGATTTGATAGTCGGCGGCTTCGGTGTCCTGGACGAACTGCAGAATCCCGCCCGTCGCCTGCGACCAGGCATCGAGAGCCGCGACCGCGGCGGCTTTTTGATCGTCCGTGATCGAGTTCTTGTAATCGCCGATGTCGCGGAAGTCGTACTTGATCGTGACCGGCTCCGTCATGCCTTCCCACCACGGCGGCAGGTAAACGTTTTCCGTGCTGCCCTGAGGCCCCGCGAAGTTCGCGAGGTCCCAGCAGGTCATGTCGCTCACGCTGCCGTTGACCGCTTGCTGGCCGCCGTCGGGACCGGCTTGCCCCGAGGAGCCTTGCCCGGTGTTATTCACCGCGCCCATTTGGGTCGGGGGACCGAGGAATTGGTTCTGCCCCGCGCCGCCCGAATCGATCGTCCCGGCGGAAGGCGTTGCGGAATCCTCCGCGATTTGAGGATTCCCGCTGTCAAGTTGAACCTGAGTTTGATTGTCCTCCAACCCCACGCCCAGCAAACTGGTCGTCTGCCCCGGCACCGGATTCGTGTTATCGGGCACGAGCACGGTTTCCGTTTGGGAGTTGTTTTGCGAGGGCGATTGCCCCCCGTCGGGTTCCACCTGCGTGGTGTCCTCCTGCGAGAGATCGGTCGAAACGGCCGCCGGTTCCAAGTTGGAGTCGTTGGGATCGTCGGGATTCCAGTCTCCCAGATCCGGCGCGTTTAAGCTGCCCAGACACAACCGCGACTCCAACTGCTCCACTTGGGAGAGCGAGACCTGCCGAGGCACCCGGCGTTCGGCGTCCTTCCGTTTGCCCAGCCCATCCAATTTTTGTTTGAACCAACTCACGATCGTGCTCCCAATGGAATGGGGTCATTGTAATTGTCTGCAACCGGGGGACGGTTGACGGGATCGAACCTCGCCGCGAATTTCCCGCCGGACCCGCCGACGTGCTCTCCAAACGCCGGCGGATTCTTTAAGGAAATCGTTTCGAGAAATTGCAGACGTTCCGATCCCTCGGGATCCAGCCCGCAACTCGATCTAATCTCTCCAATCGGAACAACCGGAATGTTCAGTGCAGCCCAATCCCGCGAAAAAGCGGGTTTTGTAGAAAAAACTCAAATTGGACTTCAGAAGTTGTCCTCTGCTGGGAGGGGAGTTTTTTCAGGCGGCCACCGTTTCGCAAAACCGCCGGCCGGGTGCGGACGCGACGGGTTTTGCAAAATCGGCCGCACACGAGTCCGCCAAGATGGGCGGAATCGGAACGAAAAAAATGGCGGCCGGCTCGACGGGGAACAAAAATCCCTTGGCTCGCCCGCTCAGACTCTCTATTCTCCCAACTTTTTGTGGGGAATTTTCTGAAAACTGTAATTTTGGTCTTGCAAGGATTTTCGTCTCCCGTTAATTCTCCCCCCGCTCTCCACCTCTCTCTGAATTTTCCATCTCTACAATCCGTTCCACCGCGCTAGGGAATCCCTTCACCTTCCGGGCTGTTTTGCCGCCTGGAAGCGGGACCGGTTCCAGCGCACACGGGCACAAAAGCGGGAACCAGCCGTGGAAAAGAACCATCTGACGCAGCCTCAAAGCATGCGTGGGAAAGTGAGGGTGGTGCGCAGAGCAAGCTGGGCATCACACGAGAAATCCTTGAAGAAAAAGCCAGAGCGGATTGCCTGGCTTCTGGGTTGGGCCTTGGTTGTCGCCGTGGCGGTCGGGACGTTTCCCGCCGTCGCCCGGGGGCAACAAAGCGCCCAGGACATGAAGGCCCGCATCGTGCAATTGCTCACGCAGTTGCATGACCCCGATCCCAAGGCCGCGGCTCAGGCCAGAACCGAACTCAAACAGTTGGGATTGGCCGACGAAGACATTCAAACGGGATGGCAACTCAAGCACCCCCAACCGGCTGTTCGCCGCGAACTCGCCCAGACATTGGGCCGAGCCGCCTCCCCCCAACACGCCGATCTGGTGCTTGAACTCACCAAAGACCCCGATCGGCAGGTTCGCTTGGCCGCCCTCGAAGCGGTCAGGGCCATGCCCCGGCAACCGCAACTCGTCGAGCGGATCCGGCAAATCGCCGCTTCCGACGGCGATCCCATCGTGCGCGGGAACGCCCGGTTGCTGGCCGCGGAAATGAATGCGGGCGTCACCGCCACGTCCCCGGCTCCCGGAATGAAGACCGCCCCGGCAAATCCGGCCGGGCTGCCGATGCCTCCGATGATCGAGCGGCCCGCGGGCGACGCGGGCGATGTCTTGTCCAAGAACAATCCGTTCGAAAGGTCCCCGTCTCCCATCGATCAACCGATGCCGGCGATTTCGGGACTGCCGAAACCTTCGAACTTCCAAGCGCCCCGCGAGACGGCCGCGCTTCCCGTGCGGACGTCCAATAGCAGCTTCAACCCGGTGCAGCCATTTTGGACGCCCGGGGCGAATCTCGAAGAAATCCCCGTGACGGCCGGCGGGAGTGAAGCCGGCGGCGAAGTGGGCAGCTTCTGGGCGATCGATCCCCAAGATGACGCCGACATCGAACACGCCGGCGGTTTTCTCGGACCCGACGGCAATTTGATCAAAACGCCTTTGGGACCAATTGGGGACGTCAATCCCGACGTGCTGAATCGGCCGTTTCGCGAGCCGTTCACGGAAGGATTCTCCGCCGGGCTCAACCCGATCTATGAGGAAGTCGGGCCGTTTTTAGTCACAGGATTCGAGCCGCCCAACGGCTTTTCGGGACCCTCGAGCGTCATCCCCCGCGAAGTCCAAACCAGCAGCCACTTCATTCCCGTCGAAGACCGCTGGCGGATCGGCTATCCCGAATGGGACCGCTACGGACGCGGCCATCCGTGGGTGGATGACTATCCCTTCATTAAAGGCCACTGGTGGGATCCGTATAACCAAAACGTGCTCAAAGGCGACTACCCGATCATCGGGCAGCACACCTTCTTAAACCTCACCGTGCAAGAGCGATTCTTCCAGAACTTCCAAAAGAACCCCATCGGTACGACGCCGTTCGAAAGCACGCGCGGCGCGCTTCAAGAAAACTTCTTCGGCCGCCCGCGGAACTTCCTCAGCCAGAACTACCTCAGCATGCAGGTCGATTTGTTTCACGGATCGACCGCGGCCTTTAAGCCGTTGGACTGGCAGGTTCGCCTCCAGCCGATCTTCAACCGCAACGTCGTCCAATTCAACGAACTCGCACAAGTCAATCCCGATGTTCGCAAAGGCCTCACGCGGACGCGGTACGACTTCGCCCTCGAACAATACTTCGTGGAAGCCAAGCTCGCCGATTTGAGCGCCGACTACGACTTCGCCTCGGTTCGGGCCGGCTCGCAGCCCTTTACCTCGGACTTCCGCGGATTCGTATTTTCCGACATCAACCGCGGGATTCGCTTGTTCGGGACGCAGTTTGGAAACCGGGATCAGTTCAACCTGATCGCCTTCGACGAAACCGAGAAGAACACCAACAGCCTGCTCAACACCTTCCAAGACCGCAATCAAAACGTGTTTATTGCCAACTACTACCGGCAGGATTTCATCTTTCCAGGGTACACGGCGCAATTGAGCTATCACTACAACACGGACGGTCCGAGCTTTAAATTCGACCGCAACAACTTCCTCGTCCGGCCGGATCCGGTGGGCGTGTTTCAACCGCACCGCGTGCAGGCCCATTACTTCGGCTTCAACGGTGACGGGCACATCGGCCGCATCAACGTCACCAACTCGTTCTACTGGGTGACCGGAAAAGACAGCCGGAATCCGCTCGCCAACTCGCAGCAGCAGATCGACGCCAAGTTCTTCGCCTTGGAGTTGTCCATCGACCGGGAATGGGCGAGGTTCCGCACATCCTACCTGTATTCCTCCGGGGATGATGACATCAACGACAACACCGCTCGCGGGTTTGATACCATCCTCGACAATCCGAACTTTGCCGGAGGCGAGTTTAGCTACTGGCAACGCCAGGCCGTGCGGCTGTTCGGCGTGAACCTCGTCCAGAACATGAGCTTCATCCCGAACCTGCGGTCGAGCAAAATTCAAGGCCAATCGAACTTCGTCAACCCCGGTTTGCACCTCATCAACGCCGGGATGGATTTCGAAGTCACCCCCAAGATGAAAATCCTCACCAACGCCAACTATATGTGGTTCGACACCACGCGGTCCTTGGAAGTCTTCACCTTCCAAGACAACATCGATCCCGAAATCGGGCTGGACTTGAGCATGGGCATGGAATACCGCCCGTTCCTGAACGACAACGTCGTCATCATCGGCGGCCTCGCCATGCTGATTCCGGGCAAAGGCTTCGACGACTTGTTCGGCAAGGCCATTCCCGAAAAAGTGTTCGGCGGCAATGACAAAATCCAAGCCAGCCAGCTCTACTCCAACTTCATCGAAGTCATCCTGCAATACTAAACCCCGTTTTGACGACCGAAAACATCAAAGGCCGGCGAACCGAGCACGATGGCGGGTTTGCCGGCCTCTGTTGTTTTATGGGCGTCAGTTCTCCGTTTATTGAGCGTTCTAGGGCGATTTCCCGGGCTGGCTTAACGCCAGTCAAAGTGCAGCCCGCCAAGCTGTAAGCTGTTGTGGGGCCCCCCGAGAGCATGACCGCCATAATACCCGCCGGAGTAAGGATAATACGCGCCGCCATAGGGAGACCCGTAGCCGTAGTAGCTGTTGTAACCGTTGTAACCGTTGTAATACGGATAGCCGCTCCGCCCATATAGGCTGTTGTTCCCATAGCCGTAGCCGTAATACGGGTTATAGGTATACCCGTACTGGCGATAGCCGCGGTTCCAATAGGGGCGGTAGGTGCCGTCGTACCAGTTCCAATAGTTGGACCAGTAGCCGCGCCTGCGCGGGTTGAGGCGCGAGCGCGAAAGCCCCGGCTCCCACGACGGCGATCAGCATCAGTTTTCTTAATAAGGATAACATTGTCAGGTTCTCCGTTAGTGAATTGAAAGAGAAATGGAAATTCGCTGCCAGATCCGGGGCGAGTCCGTGCCTCGGAAGACTCCATCATGTTCGATGTGCCATGCTTCCTGTCTGGACGGGCTCCTTTCGCAATTTCTCCCAATTCCTTCGGTACCGGGTCCAGCTTCGGAAGACCGGCTCCCCATTGATAGGCGGCGACAAACGGTGCGGCGTGCCCGTGGGCCTAGGACCTGTGACACACCACGCAATACGGAATTGTCGTTGTCAACCGTGGCCTCTTGGCTGGAGTCGCCGAGATTCACCGCCGTCATGGGAAATCATGCCCGCGGAGATCTCCGCGGGCATAACCCCAACGGCGGCTTCCGGCTTCGCCCGCCGCGGAACGGCTGTGGTTTTCTTGGTCTTTAGCGCCAGTTGATCGACCTGCCGCCGAGTTGCACGCTATGACCGTAAGGCGTGTTATAGTAACCAAAGCCATTGGTGCCATAGCCAGTCCCATAACCCATATTGCCATTATAGCCGTTGGTACCCATGTTGTTATAGCCGTTATAGCCGTTATAACCATTGGCACCCATATTGTTGAAGCCATTATAGCCGTTGTAGCCCGTGCCGTATCGATAGTTCGGGCTGTAACCGGGGTTATAGTTGCTGGAGCGGTTCCAGTAAGGACGGTAACTTCCGTCATACCAGTTCCAGTAATTCGACCAGTAGCCGTTATTACGCGTCCTGCCGGTCAATGCATTCGCGGCGGTATTGGCGGCCGCATTGGCAACGGTATCTGCCGCCCTACCGGCGGTGGCAGCGCCGGCGGTTCCGCCAGCTCCCGCGGTCTGTGCCTGCGCCGGTTTTGAGGAAGGCATCAAAGCACAAGCCCCCACGGCCGCACACAGCATCAGATTTCGGAATCCTGAAAACATCGTCATAATCGACTGCTCCTTTTCGTCATAAGAATCCATTGAAACAAACGAGATTACACGGCGCACCGCGCGCGGAAGATGAAAAAGTCCTCCGCGGCTCAGTGACGCGTTCCTGGGCGTTCCGCAAAGAAAACGCTTCCGGGCCGAACACCCTGGCTTAAATGTCAGCGAATGATCCAAAGGATCGATTTGCGGACGGCGATCGGTGAATTTATTTTTCGGCGCCTTCGGTTTGGCCTTGGCCTTGGACCTGGTCCAATCGCTTCTGGAGTTGATTCACTTCCTTCAATAGTTGGTCGAGTTTCTGCTCAATCCGCTGATGCTGCTCTGCGAAGTGGCGGTGCTGTTCGAGCATCATGGCGTGCCCGGGAACATTGGAGAAATGGTCCTGGCTGTTGTCGTCAAGGTTGTTGCCTTGGCCTTGCGTGGGCTGGTTGGGAATGAAATCGCCGCGGTCGGCCAAGGTCGCGTTGAGCTGTTGCTGTTCGCCGTTGCGCAGCACCGTCAGGGTGATTTGCTGATTCGGCTTGTCCGAGGAAATCACCTGGGCGACGTCGTCGGCCGAGTCCACCTCTTTGCCGTCAATTTGGAGGATTTGGTCGCCGGAAAAAACTCCCGCGCGGGCGGCGGGGCCACTGGGGTAAGTGCGGAGCACACGCACGCCTTGTTCATTTTCATTTTGACCGGGTTCGCCGGCTTGACCTGTTTGTTTTTCCTGCAGCAAAACGCCCAACCACGGCGTCGCCTGGTTGTTCGTTCCCCGAAAACCAGACTGCCCCCGCTGGATCTGGTTTTGGTTTTGGGTCGTTGCCTGATTGGCTTGGTTTTGGGGTGTGTTCTGGTTCTGTTTGCTCTGGACTTGAGCCTGATCATTGGCGTTTTGACAAGCGAAGGCTTGACTTGCCGTCAAGAGCATGGCTCCCATTGCCAGTCCAAGCCACAGAGATCCGTTGGTCCGTTTTTGCATCATTGTTCTCCTGTCTCTTCGAGTAAAACAAAATTCGGCGGAGCGGGCTTGTCCGGAAAAATCACGGATTTCCGAGAGTGCTCACTCCATGTGGATCACGATCACAATTCGCGATTCACCAAGTTCGGTGCGGTGTTATCGTCAGTTTAGGAGTCTCCACGGGCCGAAAAAATCAGGGTCGGGCCGCGATCTGATTCCCGTCAAGTGCCGGGAAGACGTGGGGCGAATTCCCGAGAGGCCTGGGGAATCGGTCGAGGCAAAAGATGTGCACAACACCCACAAGCTTTGGTGTCCGGCGCAGCGGAAGCGAAACAGCCGCCGGTTCGACGTTCGCGAACCGAGTTTCAACGGTGCACACCAAGCGTGTCGAACTAAAGGAAGCGACCATGAATCCTTGCGAAGATTCTGCCAAAGCTTTTTTCGACCGCCTCATCGAATTAGAAAGTCCAGAAAAGCGGGTCCGATTGCTCGACGCGGAATGTGGTCCTGATCTGGATTTGAGGACCGAGGTCGAAGGTCTCCTGCTTGCTTACGACCAGGCGGGCAGTTTTTTGGAACGTCCTGCGTTGGGGGACGTACCAACGCAGGTTTTCGCCGGCACCAACACTGATCCAAATGCCGAGGATTGCAAGACGTTCTTGGAGAAGCCCGAGATTCCTCTTGATTTACTTGCCCCGTCGGAAAAAGAAGGCTCTCAACGTCGGCTCGGCCAATATGAGATTTTGGAATCTGTGGGGCGTGGTGGGATGGGGATTGTCCTTAAGGGGCATGATACCAAGCTGAATCGCATTGTCGCGGTCAAGATTTTGGCACCGGAATTGGCCTCGAATGCGACCGCCCGTACGAGATTCTCCAAAGAGGCACAGGCCGCCGCCGCCGTGAGCCATGATCATGTCGTAACCATCCATGCCGTCGAGGAGTGCAGCCATCAAGGGGGAAAGAACCTTCGTTATCTGGTCATGGAGTACGTCGATGGCCTGTCGCTCCAAGAAAAGATCGACCGTGATGGTCCTCTGGAATTGAAAGAAATCCTCCGCATCGCTCATCAAATCGCCGCCGGTCTTTCCGCCGCCCATCTGCAGGGACTGATTCACCAGGGCGGTTCGTCCTGTGCACGCAAGGTCGGGCACGGGATTTGGCGATCCCGTGGTGGCGGTCCGACGACAGCCACACCCGTGTGGGTTCGTACGACAAAGAGTTCGGCTTGCACAATATCGACCGCTTTTAGCCAACTCCATTCGCAAATTCAAAATCGCGCGGGACTGGAAAATCGGCGAGTCCGCAGGTAGCCTAGTGTGTCCATTTCAGGACGGTTCGTTCGGACGAGTCCCAGGAATCAGCAACATGATCGGAAAGTCGGTCGGGCATTATCGCATCGTCGCCAAGGTTGGCGCGGGCGGTATGGGGGAAGTGTTTCTGGCCGAGGACACGCGGTTGGAACGCAAGGCGGCCGTCAAGTTCCTGCCGGCGGAGCTGGCTGCTGATCCAGACCGGCGGCAGCGATTCTTGAAAGAGGCCCGGGCGGCCTGCCGATCGGGCGATTTCGACCTGGCACCGCACTGCCGACGAGTCGTTCCAATTGCTCAAGCAGGCTGGCGACCCGCCGGACTCGGCGCCTGCAGCTTGTACCCAGTCGGTGCAGGCGCTCCTCAAGGCATTACAAGGCAATTCATCCGAGGCCCGAAAACTGTTGGACGACCTCAAGAAAAATATGGCCAAGGGTGGCAGCCTGACATGGACGGCCGAAGGAACTCTCGACGGCCGCACGCTCTTGAGCGGCGAGTCCGTGCGACACGATTGGTTAATCCCGGAAATCCTTCGCCGCCAAGCAGAGAAAATAGTTTCTCGGAACAAACCGTAGTCCGTGCCTGGACATAGTGCAGCACCTTTACCCCTTTGCGGGGTAGTTCGGGGGTCGTTTCGGTGCTGCACCTTCCTTGAGGGTTAAAATCGTAAGTCCTGGATTCACCGTAAGTTACGAATTAAAACTTGACTTCTTGCCTAACTACGGACTGTTCGACGTTCGCGAACCGGCGGCTGTATTCCGCAGCTTAACGCGGCTGTGTTTCAATCGAGCGAAATCGTAACGGTCTTGGTTTCCGTATATGCCCGCAGGCCTTCTTCGCCCAGTTCCCGGCCCATGCCCGACATCTTGAAGCCGCCAAAGGGGGCGGCGGCGTCGAACACATCGTAGCAATTCACCCAGATGGTGCCGGCCTTGACCTTCTTGGCGAAGTTGTGCGCCTTGGCGATGTCGCGGGTCCACACGGCGGCGGCCAGACCGTAATAGGTGTTATTGGCCCGCTGGATCATCTCGTCCACGTCCTTGAATTTGAGCACGGACATGACGGGGCCGAAGATCTCATCCGTGGCGATCGACATTTCATCGCTTACGTTGTCAAACAATGTGGGCTCGATAAAGTAGCCCCGCTCGCCGCTCCGCCGGCCGCCAGTGACGCACTCGGCTCCTTCCTTTTTGCCGAGTTCGATGTATTTCAGAATCTTGTCAAACTGGGCCTGATCGACCTGCGGGCCCTGTGTGGTTTGCCGATCCAGCGGATTGCCGATCTTGCATTGGCGGTTCATGCCCGCGACTTTTTCCACGAAGGCATCGTGGATTTTTTCCTCGACAAACACCCGGCTCCCGGCACAGCAGCATTGGCCTTGATTGAAATACAATCCGAAGTGCGAACCGGTCGCGGCGGCGTCCAGGTCGGCATCGCTGAAGATCACGTTCGGACTTTTCCCGCCCAACTCGAACGTCAAGCGTTTTAACGTCGGGGCGGCATCCTGCATGATGATCTGGGCCGTCTTGTATTCGCCGGTGAAGGCGACCTTATCCACGTCGGGATGTTTCACGATCGCCGCCCCCGCGGTGGGGCCATAACCGGGAACAACATTGATCACCCCGTCGGGAATCCCGGCTTCTTGGGCGAGATGCGCCATGCGCAGGCACGTCAGCGGCGTTTGCTCGGCGGGCTTCATCACGATCGTGCAACCCGCCGCGAGGGCCGGCCCCCATTTCCAGGCGGCCATCAGCATCGGAAAGTTCCAGGGAATGATCTGCCCCACGACGCCCACCGGTTCCCGCCGGGTATAGGTGAAATAGTTCCCGCGAACCGGAATCGTTTGCCCGTGAATCTTATCCGCAAACCCCGCGTAATACCTGAGGCAATCGATCGTCAGCGGCAAGTCGGCGCCCTGGCATCTTTAACGGGCTTGCCGTTGTCCAAAGTTTCGAGGGCGGCCAGTTCGTCAATTTCCTCTTCCAGCAAATCGGCCAGACGATGCATCAATCGGCCGCGCTCGCGGGCGTCCATCCGGCTCCACGGGCTGTCCTCGAAGGCTTTGCGGGCCGCCTTCACCGCCAGTTCCACGTCCGCGGCATCGCCTTCCGCGACGTTGGCGAGGACTTCCTCCGTGGCGGGGTTGATCGTCTCGAAGGTCTTGCCGCTTTGGGCGGGCTGCCACTTGCCATCGATGAAACATTCCGTGTGCTTGATTTTCGGGGCCGAAACCGTTTCCAGAGCGCTCGACATGATTCTTCTCCTGGGTTCAACGAGAGGCGAGACACGCAACAAACGAACGCCGCGCTGCTATGGGTATTCTACGCAAACCGAATCCGCCCCGTCCAATTGGCTTTGGCATTGGTCATTTATTGGACATTAGGATTTGACAGAAACGTGATCCGATGTTCCATTCATCGTCGCTGATTTCCGTGGTTTCTCTTGTGGGGAACGGATGGAGCCTCTAACATATCAGTTGGTTTTGATGATTTGCCCGCCTTCCCGCCTCCCTTAGCCCGCCGGTATCTGCATGATGTGTCCATACCGTTCCCGCCTTTGGATTGCCGTGATTTGTTTGCTGGGACTTTTCGCCGGGAACATCTCGGCGGAAGAGCCGCTGCACGAACAGATCGACGCCGTGCTTGCGAAGTCCCAACTCGGACCGTCCGCGCCGGAATCGAGCGATGCGGAGTTTTTGCGTCGGATTTATTTGGACCTGACCGGTCGGATTCCTTCCGCAGACGCGGCTCGGAAATTCCTGGAAGACCCATCGCCCGACAAACGCCAAAAGTTGATTGAAGAGCTTCTCCAAAGCCCGGCCTGCGATCGGCGATTGGCGACGGTGTTCGACATCATGTTCATGGAACGCCGGGGCGACAAATACATCAAAAGCGCGGAGTGGGACGCGTTTCTGCTCGCCTCCATGAAACAGAACAAGCCCTACAACGTCCTGGCCCGCGAAATTCTCGCCGCCGACGGCGTCGATCCGAAACAGCGGCCGGCGGCCAAGTTCTACATGGACCGGGACGAGATGGCGGTGAACCTCGTCACCCGCGACACGGCCCGCGTATTCTTCGGCCGCGACATCGAATGCGCCCAATGCCACGACCACCCGCTGATTTCCGATTACGAGCAGTCGGAATACTACGGCCTCCTGGCGTTTCTCGACCGCAGCTCCATCTTCCAGCCTGACAAGAAAAAGCCCGCCGTCATCGCGGAAAAAGCCGAGGGCGTGGTGAAGTTCAAATCCGTGTTCACAGGCTACGAAGGCGAGACCCGGCCCCGGCTTCCCGGAGAAAAGGAAATCGCCGAACCGACATTCAAAAAGGGCGAAGAGTATCAGGTCAAGCCCGCCAAAAACGTCCGCCCCGTGCCCAAGTACAGCCGGCGGGAAAAGTTCGCGGAACTCGCGACGGCAGGCACCAACGACTACTTCAACAAGAATATCGCCAATCGGCTGTGGGCCGTGATGATGGGCCAAGGCCTGGTCAATCCGGTCGATCTGCACCACGCGGAAAACCCGCCCGCGTCGCCGGAGCTTTTGGATTTGCTTGCGAAGCGGTTCGCGGCGATGAAGTTCGACACCAAAGGTATGTTGAAGGAAATCGCGCTGTCCAAGACTTATCAGCGTTCGTTCCGCATGCCCGAGTCGCTCGCGGAAAACATCCGCCTCGCCCGCGAAGAGCTTCCCAAGATCGAAGCCGAGCAATCCCGCCATCAGCAACAAGCGGAGAGTTTCACGAAGCCCATCGAGCAACTCGACGAAACGCTCAAGAGGCATCGCGAAACCGCGAAACCGCTCGCCGAGAAATCGAAAACTTTCCAAACCCAACTCGCCGCGGCCGAGAAGAAACACACGGAAGCGCAAGCTGCGCTCGCGAACCTGCAAGCTAATCTCACGGCCAAAAAAGAGATCGCGAACCTGCTCGCCGAAGCCGCGAAACAAGCGAACCTCGCCACTCAAAAACTGCCGGGTGATAAAGCGCTAGCGGAGTCTGCGTTGGCCGTCAGCGCCCAATCGCAGGCGTGGGTCAATCAAGCCGCCGCGGTGCAAAAAGAATTCGATCAACAAGCCGCGGCCGCGAAGACGGCGGAAACCGAACTCGCTAAGGTGAAGCAGCAATCACAACAAACGCAAGCTGAGTTGGCGAAGATTGAAGCGGCCACCAAGAAGTCGGAGGCCGACTATCAAGCGGCCCGCGACAAGAAAAAGTCCGCACTCCTCGCCGCCGAGGCGGCGGGGCGGAAATTGGAGCGGTTGAAGTTGCTGTTGGACTACGCGGAGACGTCGCAAAACCTGCAAGCCGAGCGTTCGAAGGTGCAGTCGCTGCAAGCGGAACTCACGGCGGCTCAAGCGGACACCGCCACTCAGGTGGATGAACTGGCGAAGCGGAAAATGCAGTTGGCCGCGGTTCAAAAAGCTCGCAGCGAAACGCAGGCATCATTGGCAGCGAAGAAAGAATCACTCAACAATCACACGCAAGCCTCTCGGTTGGTGGCGGAGGCTTTGGCCCAAGTCCAAGCCGCCCAAAAACAACTTCCCGAAGACAAACAACTCGCCGCCGTGGTGGAAGAGTTGCAATCGGCGCGGGAGTCTCAAACCCAGGAACAAAGCTCGTTGGGCGATGAGGTTTTGAAGTTGGAATCGTCGGCCAAGGAAACCGCGGCCGACTTGGCGAGCGTCGAAAAGGCGGCCAAAGAAACCGAAGCCGCGCTCAAGCAATCGCAGGCGAATGCCTCGGCTCTAAAAGCTCGGCAGAAGGAACTTGCAAGCCCAACTTGCGAAAGCCGAGGGCGCGTTCGAGCAGACGGATATCCAATTGGCGGAAACCTGGACGAAGCATTTTCGCGTGGCGAATCTGGAACACCTCTCGCCCGAGCAACTCGCTTGGAGCGTTTTAGAAGCGGTGGGCCAGGTGGAGCAGCAGCAAGCCGCGGCTCTCGCCGCGTGGAACAAACAACACGCCGACCTCGCGAAGAAGGAACTCGCGCCGGAGCAACAGGCGGAGCGGGCGGAGTTCATCGAGCAAACGGTGCAATCGAAACTCAAGGGGCTGGTGGGGCGATTCCTGCCGTTGTTCGCCGCGAGTGCCGGCCAGCCGCAGCACGAGTTTTTCGCGACCGTCGATCAAGCGTTGTTCTTCGCGAACGGAAACGATGTGCTGTCCTGGCTGCGTCCCAGCGGCGGGAACCTCACCGACCGGCTCCGGAAGATGACCGATTCCAACCAATTCGCGGATGAGCTGTATTTGAGCCTCCTCACCCGCCGGCCCACGAAAGAAGAAATCCAAGATGTGACGAATTACTTGAATCTGCGCAAGGCGGATCGAGACCAGGCGATCCAGGAAATGGCCTGGGCCTTATTGACCTCTGCCGAGTTTCGGTTTCAACATTAAAGGTCGGTCGCCGATCGCTCCGCGATCGTAGCGTTTTGCCTAGGCACGAAACAACTTTTCAATACACCATCCACTCACCTTTCGACGGGAGACGGAACGATGAAATGTGACTACGCTTGCCAGTCCGAAGAACACACCCTGGCCCGTCGCAACTTTCTGGGCGGAATGCTTGCGGGCACCGGCGGGTTGCTCGCGGGCGGCATGGGGGCCTTGGCCGCTCCCGCTTCCACGCAGAAATTGATGAAAGACCAAAAACGGGTGCTGGTGGTGTATATGTCGGGGGGACTCAGCCAGCTTGAAAGCTGGGATCCCAAGCCCAAGACCGACACCGGCGGGCCGTTCCGGGCGATTCCCACCGCGGTCCCGGGCGTGCACATTTCCGAACTCTTGCCGAAGACGGCCAAGCACATGGGGAAACTCGCCCTCATCCGCAGCATCAACACCAAGAACAATGACCACGGCAAAGGCCGGTATCAAATGACCCACGGCCGCAACCAAACGCCGGGATCCCAGTTCCCGCACTTGGGGGCCGTCTGCGCGAAGGCCCTGGAGATCCCCGCGAACCCGCTGCCGGGGCATATTCACATTCCCAGCGGCGGCCGCAACTCCTCGGCCTATCTCGGACCGAAGTACGACGGCATTTCCTTGAACGGAAACCCGCCCGCCAACTCCGCCCGGCCGGGTTCGATCAGCGAACAGGCCGACCAGCTTCGCCACGATTTCCGCCGGAAGGCCAACGATCGTTTCTCGCTCAAACGCCGGACGGCCGAGACCGACGTTTATACCTCCAACTACGAGCAAGCCCTCGACCTGATGGAGCAGCGGGACGTGTTCGACGTCAATAAAGAGCCCGCCGCGGAGTTTGAAAAGTACGGCAAGTTCGACTTCGGCCGGCACTGCCTGATGGCCCGCCGGCTGCTAGAGAACGGCATCCCCTTCGTGCAGGTGTCGCACTCCAACTACGACACCCACAACGAGAACTTCAATTTTCACCTGGAACAACTCGGCGAGTTCGACCAGGCGTTCTCCGCGCTGGTGGGCGACCTTTTTGAGCGGGGACTTTTGGAATCCACGCTCGTCGTGGTCATGTCCGAGTTCGGCCGCACGCCCAAGATCAACGCCCGCTACGGCCGCGATCATTGGGGCACCGCGTGGTCGGTGTGCCTCGGCGGCGGTCGCGTGCAGCCCGGTGCGGTCATCGGCGAGACGAACAAAAACGGCACCGCCGTCGCAGATCGGCAAGTGGACCACGGGCATCTGTTCCACACCTACCTCGACGCGATCGGCCTCGATTCCACCGACCATTTCGACGTCGGCGGCCGCCCCATCCCCCTCGCGGATCCGTCCCGCCAAACGATTGCGGAACTATTAAGCTAAAGGCGAGCGTGGGGCGTGAGCCCCATGATTTCTCGGAGCCAAAAAAACGCCCGAGAACGCAATTGACCTTAGAACATCAGCAAATCGAAGCGATCGCGAGACATCATGGGCCTAACGCCCCACGCTCGCCTCTTTTACTTTTTGACTCTTGAATTCCCATGAATCTCGATCCCAAGCAAACGCACATCATCGCCGAGTGGAAGCACGCGGCCCCGCTGATTACCTGCCGGTTCGATCCGCAGGGCCGATATGTATTTTCGAGCGCGGAAGATTATTCGATCCAGCGCTGGGAACTGCCATCCGGAAAACTGACCACCTGGCCGGCCCATGAAAGTTGGATCCGCGATTTCGCGTTTTTGAACGAAGGCGAAACGCTCGTCTCGGCCGGCAGCGACGACCAGCTCATCTTCTGGTCCACCGCCGCCGAGAAACCCGAACCCGTCAAAAGCATCAAAGCCCACGCGGGGTGGATTCGCTCGGTCTCAGTCAGCCCGGACGGAAAATATCTGGCGAGCGGAGGCAACGATTTGTTGGTCAAGCTCTGGAACGCCGACGGCAGCCTGGTCCGCGAGTTCGCCGGGCACGAAAGCCACGTTTACAGCACGCGGTTTCATCCGAGCGGCGAGTTTCTGCTCTCGGGCGATTTGCGCGGGCAGGTGCATCAGTGGGATCTCAAAACCGGCAAACTCGCCCGCACCTTCGATGCCAAGGATCTCCACAGCTACAACAAAGGCCAGCAGGTGGACTACGGCGGCGTGCGGGATTTGGCGTTCAGTCCCGACGGCAAATCGCTCGCCTGCTGCGGACTTCACAATGCCAGCAACCCCTTGGGAGCGGTGAATGATCCGTTGGTCGTCGTCTTCGATTGGGAATCCCAAAAGAAAACCCGCTCCCACGTGGCCGCCGGTGTTCGCGGCGTCGCCTGGCGGGTGGTGTATCTTGCCGATGGCTCCCTCGCGGCCGGTTCCGGCGGTTCGGGCGGCGGGAATCTGATCTTCTGGAAACCCGACAGCGACAAGGAATACCACAAGCTCAAGCTCAAAGACACCCTCCGCGGCATGGACCTCTCCCCCGACGGCCTCACCCTCGCCACCGCCCACTACGACCGCAACCTCCGCCTCAGCCGCCTGACCGCGAAAGAAGCGAAGAAGTCCTGATCGGTTCTCAGCCGCGTAGCGGCGGCAGCATGTAGCCACGGGCGTAAGCCCGTGCCGTGAGACGAGGAAGGAAAAATCGAAAGCCGCGAAGCGGCGACAGCGAACCTCCGTTCTCCCCAGGAATGAAGACTGCTGTCGCCGCTTCGCGGCTCGGCATTTTGCGAGATTCCGGGATCTGCCGGCTCACGCCGGCAGCTATCTGCTGCCGCCGCTTCGCGGCTGAAATCCAGAAATCGTCTTGAGATCATTGGCAGGACCGCAACCTAAAATTCACGGACTTTCGAAACACGCACCCCTGTTTGAAGCTTTATGCAGCGCGGAAGATGAAGTACACCGCCCCCACGACGCACAGCGCGGCCCAGAGGTAGTCGAGTTTGAGTGGTTCCCGCATATAGAGTACGGCGAACGGCACGAAGACCGACAGCGTGATCGCTTCCTGCAGGATTTTGAGCTGGCCGACCGAGAGCGCGGTGTGGCCGATGCGGTTGCCGGGGACTTGCAGCATGTACTCGAAAAACGCGATGCCCCAGCTAAACAGCACCGCCCAAAACCAGGGCTTGTGATTGAGCTCCTTGAGGTGGGCATACCAGGCGAACGTCATGAACACATTGCTTGCGCACAAGAACAAAATCGCAGAGGCCACGGGACGCATTCGGGCACTTTCCAAAAGAACCAATGGATCGAAAAAACCAGATCCAGTCGTTCCAAAAAAGCCTGAGCCGCGCACGAAGTAAGCGGTTTTGCATTATCTGAATCCCTGAAAACCGCTTACTTCGTGCGCGGCTCTTGAAAGCCAAAACCAATTTCTTCAGCTTTTTTGGAAACACTGAGATCGGGAATTTTACGGCCCGGCCGGATCGGCTTCAATATCCGTCTTTCTTTCCACACGAGGTTTGAAGGTCCGTTCGGCATCGCCTACGATGAATCGTTCGATTCCTCGATGTAAAACCACCAGCAGATTGCTCCGATGTCCCTCTCTTTTCCTGTTTCCGAATCGTCCGCGACCGACACTTGGCATCGCTCGTTGGCGGAGGCGGTGCGAGACGCGGACATGTTGGTATCGGAACTGCGGTTGCCGGCGGAGGTTTTAGAACCGGCCCGGCGGGCGGCGGAGTTGTTTCCTCTGCTGGTCCCCCGCAGTTTTTTGGCCCGGATGGAACCGGGGAATCCGCGAGATCCGCTTTTGCTCCAGGTGCTGCCTTTGGGGGCGGAGTTCGGAGAGACGCCGGGCTACCGGGTGGATGCTCTGGAGGAAGCCCAGGCCCATCTGGCGCCGGGCCTTTTGAAAAAATATGCCGGGCGGGCGCTGTTGATCGCCACGGGAGCGTGTGCCGTCCATTGCCGATACTGCTTCCGCCGGCATTACCCCTACGGCGAGGAACCCCGGCGGCTGGAGGATTGGGAACCGGCGTTTCAGGCAATCGAAGGTGATGCTTCGCTTCGGGAGATCCTCTTAAGCGGCGGCGATCCGTTGATGCTCACCGACGACCGGCTGGCGAAGCTCTGGAGCCGACTGGAACAGGTTCCTCATCTCAAGCGAATTCGGCTGCATACCCGGTTGCCGATCGTGCTGCCCGACCGCGTGACGGGAAGATTCCTCCACCAACTCCGAACTTCCCGGCTGACGCCCATCGTCGTCGTGCACGCCAATCATCCCCGCGAAGTCGCAGCCGACTGCGCCGAGGCTTTAAGAACTTTGGTGCGGGCCGGGGTGACCGTGCTCAATCAATCGGTGCTGCTGAGAGACGTCAACGATTCCGCCGACGCCTTGGCGGATCTCAGCGAGCGGCTGATCGACTTGGGCGTGATGCCTTATTACGTTCATCAAACCGACCGCGTGACGGGGACCGCCCATTTCGCGGTGGCCGATGAAACCGCGAGAGCCCTGATTGCGGAACTTCGCCGCCGGCTCCCCGGTTACGCTGTTCCCCGTCTGGTCCGCGAAATCCCCGGCGAACCGCATAAGCTGCCGCTGTGATTCTTATAAACCCAATGCCGCGCTCAGCACATGGCGGGCGGCAGCCGCAATCGGTTCCGGGAACTGCGTCAAATCGAGTCGGGGCAAAAGCGGTAATTCGGCGAAGGTCGGGTTTCGATCGCCCGGCGATCCCAGCCATAATAAAAGTGCGGGATCGTTCGCCGGGCGACCAGTGCGAGATCTCAACTCGGGAAATGTCGGCGGACAGTTCTGCGGCGAGGTGATGGTTCTCCTCCGGTTCGCCGCCGGCGACGCCGACTTTGAACGGGCGGTCCAACAGGCGCATGCGGAGTTCGCCGATGGTGAGTTTTTTCACGGGGTGGAGAACCTCGGAAGCGATCTCGGCGAGCGGATCGAGGACGAAGCGGCGATACCAGCAGCCAGGGTGCGGCAGCGTGAGCCGGGGATGGGAAAGCACTTCGTCCCCGTAAAAGAGCAAATCCAGATCGAGCGTCCGCGGCCCCCAATGTTTCGCGCGCTCGCGGCCGTGGCGGATTTCGGCCGTTTGCAGATGGTCCAACAGTTCCAGCGGCGGGCAGGTCACATCGAGTTCGGCCGCCGCGTTTGAGTAGGAAACTCCGGCCTCGCCTCCCATCGGCGGGGTGTGAAAAGTGGAACTGACCTTCCGCACGGCGATGTCAGGATGGAGGGCTAAATCATTGAGAGCGGATTGAAACGTGTTTTCCACGTTTCCCAGATTGCCGCCCAACGCGATAAAACTTTGCAATCGCGGACCTCCCGCCCGGACTCCGGCTAGAATCCGTGAGCGTTCAAATCGCTTTTGATGTCGCCCCACATGCCGCCCGTGGTGGAACCCACGGAACTGATGGCGGCGATCACTGTCACCAGAATCATCGCCAACATCACGGCATATTCGACGGCAGTTGCGGCCTCGTCATCTCGGAAAAATGCCTGGATTGCTTTCATAACCTCGCTCTCCCGATCAGTTGTTGCCTGGTAAATAGGGAAGGAGAATTGAGGGATCACCATAACCAACGGGCGGGGGCACGCCGCACATAGAGTAAGGATAGATGATAAACCCAGGTGGGTCAAAACCCCAGCGGGGAAAATCTGCCTTCCCGGTGGCAGATCGGCCCGCTATACTCATTTTAGGGACGGATGGCGGACCATCCGTGGAAAATTTCGGGATTCTTCCCGCGTTCTCGTTGAAAAGGACGGTTTTATATGGCCAAAGAAGAGGCCATTCAAGTTGAAGGAAATGTGACCGAAGCGCTGGCGAACACCCAGTTCCGGGTGGAACTGGACAACGGACATGAAGTGCTCGCGCACGTGGCGGGCAAGATGCGAAAACACTTTATTCGGATTGTGCCGGGCGATCGAGTGATCGTGGAAGTTTCGCCCTACGACCTGAACCGCGGACGAATCGTCTACCGCGAACGTTAGCCGCGGCTGCTGGATTTCTCACCGCTACCTGTCATCCCGTCCGTCTCCCCATGCCTGACGAACCCGCCGACGCGCCCGCATCGGGTGCCCCGCCCGCTTTGCCGTTCGTTCAATTGTTCACGGATGGTGCCTGCCAGGGAAATCCCGGCCCGGGCGGCTGGGGATACATGCTGCGCCACCCCGCGACCGGAACCGAAAAAGAAGCCTCCGGCGGCGAAGCGCACACCACGAACAACCAGATGGAAATGCAGGCCGTGATCCAGGGCCTCAAAGCCCTCACCAAACGTTCGAGGGTGGAAATCGTCACAGACAGCACCTACGTCGCCCACGGCTGCCGCGAGTGGATGCCCAACTGGAAAGCCAACGGCTGGCGGCGGCGGGAGAAATCTCGCTGGAAGCCCGTCAAGAACGTGGAGCTTTGGAAACAGCTTGACGAACTGCTCTCCGCGCACGACGTGAGATTTACGCTCGTCAAAGGCCACGCCGGGCATCCCGAGAACGAGCGCTGCGACGAACTCGCCGTCGCCGCCGCCTCGAAGTTTCGCGAAGCGGAATTGGACACCTGAGACATCCCGAACCGCCGCATTCTTTCAGCCCTTCAGCGGCCGAAAAGTGCCTGCCAGGTCTGGCTCACGCGATCAAAAAACCGCGTCGCCGGATCGGGCGGCGTCTGCCTGCATCGCAGCGGCAGGATGAGCACATGATCCGCCGCGGGCGACCGCTGCGCGAAAATCCGCCGTTCGACGGTTTCCTGGTTGACCGCCGGCAAATCCAATTCGAGCGTGTGCAGTCGGGGCAGAAACGGCGAACGCAAAATCTCCCGGATGTGATCCCGCGCATGCAGAATCTTCAACCGCCCGAGCGGGCCGATCTGGAACAGGGCTTCGGGAAAATCGAGAAAAGCTTCCGGCTCGACGATGGCAAACTCCGCGAAACCCCGCGCGTATTCCCAGTGGCGGATCAAACCCCGCCGGGCGCCCACCTGGTTTTTTAAGGGCGTCGCCGCGAGTCGGCGGTGAATCTCGCCGTTCCACTCCCGCCGGTGTTCCTCCCACAAGAATGATTCCCGGAGTTCCAGCAACCGCCGATTCTCCTGATGGCCGCGGAGCAGCGCCAGCTCGCATTGGATGCGAATAAACTCTCCCCGCGGATCGCCCCGCTCGTCGCACCAATCGGCATAAACCAACCGCGGCGTGAGGTCGTCGGGATTCTCCCGGATCAAATCAAATAACCCGCGCTCGGTGTTTATGGAAACGTCCTCCGTTCGAGGAATAATTGTCGGATCGATCAGCCGCCGGGCGCTCGCCCCGGTTCATTGAAACAACAGACCGGCGAATGATCCGAAAGGTTCGCAGCGTTCTTTCAATCGATCAGTTCCAACCGGCGGCCGATGATGTCGGCGAACCGCAGCGGCGTCCCGGAAAGCCCCAGTCGCCGGGCGATGTTATGGAGGCCGGCGAGAAAACCCGTCTCTGGGTGAAAATACAACTCGTGGATCGCCCGTGCCGTGCGGGAGCCTTGCTTCATGATGTATTGGTCGTTCGGAAGTTGGAAGAACGTGTGCAGCTGAAAACTGCTCGCACCGCAGAGCGCATACTCGAGCGCCATCTTCCCCGTGGTGATGTTCCCCGTCGCGGACCATTCGAGCGGCGATGAATCGGTTTCAGCCACTAGCTCTTCTTGAAACGCCGCCATCACGCGGAGATTCCGGTCGCTCAAATCCGGGCCGCCGTAGGCGATGCCCTGGTGCCTCTCAAATTCCCGCAGAGGATCGAACAACCGATTTCCATAGATATAAAAGTCCGCCCGGTCCGGCCCCGGTTGATGGATCGTGCGGAGCATCTCCAGTTGGAACTCATCTTCAAACAGGGCGTTGAAGATTTTCAGGCCGACGAGTACCGGCGGCTTCGGGGGTTCGTCCGTTGGCACGTCGGCGGCGCGAATCAAGCGGGGCACGGTGCGCAGCCAGGAGAGAATCTGGGCCGCTTCGGTGGCCCGGTCGCTGCCGGCGAGCGTGGGGCTGAAATCTTTTTCCAGAGGCATCGGCTCGGGCCGGACCAGGGGACCGGCCCACGCCGCGAAGAGTTGGGCCACGGTGTAATCGTATTCCGCGGTCTTCCAGGCGGGTTCGCCGGGCGTGGGGAGATGGAACTTGCACGAGGGGACAATCAACGTGCCGGTGCCTCGGGCGAGCGTTTGGGACTCGCGGACCAGTTCTAGATAATCCGCGAAGGACTGCCACCAGCCCCGGCCTTTCCAGCTGACCGTCCAGCCTTCCTCGCCGGTCTTGCCGGTGATGCGTTCCACGAGCATGCGGGCTTCCGGCACGGCCCAGGCCCGCATGGTTTGGGTGCCGGTCTCGTCCTGGGCGATCACCGTTTTGAGCACAACAAAACCCAGCCCCGCCGCCACGTCGTCCGCCACCTGACGGGCCGTCATCGAGAGTTGCCCGGACGCTTTGCCCCAGGGATTCTTGATGGCGCGTCCACCGTATGTGCTCCCCATATCCACTTGATATTCCGACAACAGATACTCTTCGAGATCCCCGGGCAGGCCGCTTTGAGCGAAGCGGTGATAGTCGGACTCGATCCGCAATCGCAGTTCGCGCGAAAGCTGCGGAGCATCGGAAAGAACCGGTCGATACGCGGGCAAAGGCATGGGTGAGGCGTCCTGAAGTTGTCGCTCGGCACGTGTCCACCGGGAAGAAACTTTCCCGCCGCGGAAAGCCGCCGTTACATTCGCGCTGAATTTTTCCATCGTAACCCATGGCCGCCTTTCGTGCCGCCTGTGGCGGTTGTCGCGAAGCCCGGCTTTCGATTGTGCGGATTTTTCCGGTCGTTGCGCCGAAGGATAATTCCCGCAATCTGCCAAATCCGGTCCCAGTCCGGCTATCGGGGACATTCTGGGCGGATTGTGCGGATTTTGCCGCGCACTCCTCCCGGACAATGTTTGACGACCGAAAATTCGTGGCTTATAGTCAACTAGGTCGCGAGGCACGGTTGCATCTGGGCAACAGTTCGCGATGAAACTTTCCATCTTTTCAACAAGACGTTGCCAGTTCGCCTCCCAGATGACTCCTGTGATGAACTTCCCCGATTTTCTGGCCGGCCTTGTTGAATCGTGAGGGGGCTATAATGAGATTTGCATCGACGATCACACGCGCCATGAGTTGTCTCATCGTGCTCGGTTTCTGGGCGTGTTCGCTGATGGTTTTCAGTCCATCGGCCGGAGTCGCCCAAGAGGTGACTCCAGAGGCCCGCTCGGCGATTTTGACCGGGGCCGATCTGGAACGCTCGCAAAAATGGCTCGACGCCATCGAGCATTACGAAAAATCGCTCAAAGGCTGGCCCGACAACAAATCCCTGCAATACGGGCTCCGGCGGTCGAAAATCCACTTCGGCATCGAACGCCGGTACGCCGATGCCAGCTTCGAAAACCAACTGCTGCGGATGCCCAGCTCGGCGGCTCTCGACCGCTACGAACGCATCCTCTCCCAAATCCAAACTAACTATGTCGAGCCGGTGAGTTCCACGTCGTTCGTGGCTCATGGCACCGAGAGCTTCTATCTCGCACTCAGCAACCCGAAGTTTGTGGAGCGGCATCTGCGGAACGTCGCCCCCGACCGCGTTCGCCGGCTGCGGGTGACTTTGCGGGACCAGTATTGGAACAAGCCCGTCGCCAACCGTGCCGCCGCCCGCACCACGGTGAACGAAGTCTGCGACCTGGCGTGGAATGAAATCCGCTTAAACAGCAGCCCCGTCGTCATGGAATACCTGTTCGGCGGCTGCAATGCGTTGGACGATTACAGCAACTACCTGACGCCGGACCGCTTGAACGATCTCTACGGCAACATCGAAGGCGAGTTCGTGGGCCTGGGCATCGAAATGAAGGGCGAAGCCGGCCGCGGAATGCGGTTGATGAATGTGCTTCCCGAAAGCCCCGCGCAAGAAGGCGGGCTGCGGCGGGGCGATTACATCGTCGCCATCGAGGGGCAGGACTGCCGGAATATGACGACCGACGAAGCCGCCCGCTTATTGCGGGGGCCGTCCGGAAGCCAGGTGGAAATCGAGATTCAAAGCCTCGGAAGTTACCCAACCCGCACCGGACGCTTCGCCCGCCGGGCCGTGCAGGTCAAAAGCATTCCCGTGGCGAAGATCATCGACGAAAGCACCGGCGTGGGCTACATCCAAATGACCGGCTTTCAAAAGACCACCGCGGCCGAGATGGACGCCGCCCTCGCGAGCCTCAAACGCCAAGGCATGAAATCCCTGATCTGGGACCTGCGCGGCAATCCCGGCGGGCTTCTGACCGCGGCGGTCGAAGTCCTGGACCGGTTTTTGTCGGGCGGCGTTCTGGTTTCCACCAAAGGCCGGGTCGCCGATCAGAACTGGAGCTACTCCGCCCGCCCGCAAGGCACGACTCCGATCCCGCTCGTGTTGTTGGTGGACGGCGACAGCGCCAGTGCCAGCGAAATCGTGGCCGGGGCCATTCTCGATCATCACCGCGGCACAATCGTCGGCCGGCAGACCTACGGCAAATGGTCGGTGCAAAGCATCTTCCCCGTGCAAGGCTCCACCGGCTTGCGGCTGACGACCGCGAAATTCTATTCGCCGAACGGCAACACCTACGGCAAAGTCGGCGTGCGGCCGCACGTCGTGGTCGAACGGCCCGCGGGCGAACACGTCGCCTATTACGGCGGAAGCACCGACCAGGAACTGGCCCAGGATCAAGACATCCTCAAAGGCCTGGAAGTCCTCAGCCGCCAGGCTTCGCGGTGAAGAAGTCCGCTTCGGGTTTTCGAGATGCGGATTTCGGATTCTCTAAGAGCCAACCGCCTGGTTACAATCCCTTGTGACCGGGTGTGTTTTTTTGCGCTGATCGTATATGAGAATCCGAGCGGTCGGCGCGAGCGCTCTGTCAGAGCAAAAACTTTGGGTTGAAAAAATTAGCCGACACGGTCTGCGAAAACATGGGGCCGACGCCCCACGCTCGCCGTCTTCACGGGTCATTGGGATTTATTGCCCCTTGCCCCGCGTTTGCCCTTTTGCACCTGGTTCTCCGCTTTTGAGAAAAACGACGCATCCTCGATCTTGGCGGGGCTTGGATTTTTCACCGTGTGCGGGTGGGGATCGTCCCAATATTTCTGCTCGCGGGCCAGGATCTCCATCATCTCGGCCACCCGACCCGCGTATTGGGGATCGCCGGCGAGATTGTGGAGTTCGTTCGGATCGTCGGCCAGATTGAAGAGCATCGAATAATTCACCAGCGGAAAGCGGTACAACTTCCAATCGCCCTTTCGCACCGCCCGCTGGCCTTTTTCAAAAGCGAGAAAGATCGTTTCGCGATGCGCGGACTTTTCGCCGCGAATCACCGGGGCGACGCTTTTTCCATCCAGGCCTTCGGGAACTTTCAATCCCGCGAGATCACACGCCGTGGGGAAGATGTCGAACAGGTACATCAGCGCCTCCGACCGCCCCGCTTTGAGGCCCGGCCCCGCGAAGATCATCGGCGACCGCATGGAGTGCTCGTAGAGGTTCTGTTTGCCGAACAACCCGTGACTCCCCACCGCCAGGCCGTGGTCGGCACTGAAGATCACATAGGTATTGTCGAGTTCGCCCAGGTCTTGGAACGTCTCGATGATGCGGCCGATGTTGTGATCGATCGAAGAGATGCACGCGTAGTAATCGTGGAGATGCTTGCGGACGACGGCTTCAGTCCGCGGCCAGGGGGCGAGTTTCTCGTCCCGGCCCGTCATCCAGCCGTTGTCGATCGGATGAAAGGGCCTATAGTTCGCCGGCAGCGGGATTTTGTCGCGCTCGTAGAGCTTCATCCATTCGTCGGCGGCGACACGGGGATCGTGCGGGCCGGCAAAGCCAATGTACATGAACAACGGCTTCTCGCGGTCCCAGGTCTTGTTCAGAAACTCGACCGCATGGTTCGCCGCGGTCCGCCCGTGATGCCCGGATCGGCGTTCTTTCATGTCGTCCAGATAGCTGCTGTATTCGAAGGCTTTGTGATACTCGCGGGCGGTGTTGCCTCGCTTGGATTCGTGATAGGTCGTATAACCGGCTTTGCGGAATACATCGCCCCAGGTGTTTTCCTTCTTCTTGGGATCGTAATGAAACAGTCCCATGCCGCTGTGCATCATGTGCCGGGACGGATTGCACACCGCCCCCACCGTGGATCCCATGCAGTAGGCGTTCTTGAACACGAACCCCCGCTTCGCAAGTTGGTCCAAGTTGGGCGTTTTGATGACGGGGTTTCCCAAGGCGGCGATCGTGTCGGGCCGCTGGTCATCCGCGAACAAGAACAGCACGTTCGGCCGCTTCGCCGCCCACGCCGGTGAAGACCAAGCCGAACCCAGCACCAACGCACACAGCAAAAGAACGCGACCGGCCATCTAAGCAGCCCTCAGAGAAGTTGTGAACGATCCAATCAACCTCTCCACCATAAACGGACCGAGTCGGAATCGCAAATGGACGGGAATTTGGAAGTTTTTGGCGTGCCGCCTGTGGGGTTGTGGAATTCGGCCGGGCGGACTACGTTTCAGTCCAGACGCTCCGCGCCGCCGTTTTGCTTTTGACTTCGCCAAAAAACGCCGGCTTTTCTTTTCTCCGTTTCAATCCGCGACTAAAACCCATGACCCACGCCTGGCACGATGTGACTCCCGGGGAGGACGCTCCGCGGGTTTTCACCAGTGTGATCGAGATTCCCAGCGGCTCCAACGTGAAGTACGAATTGGACAAGGAGACCGGCCTCCTGCGGCTCGACCGGATTTTGTATTCGGCCGTGTATTACCCGGCGAGTTACGGGTTTATTCCGCAGACGCTCGCCGAGGACGGCGATCCGCTCGATGTCGTCGTGCTCTGCCAGGAAGCCGTCGCCCCGCTGACTTTGGTGGAAGCGCGGGCAATCGGGCTGATGACGATGATCGACAGCGGCAAGAAGGACCACAAAATTCTCGCCGTCGCCGTCCACGATCCGGAGTACAACACCCTCCACGATACGCGGGACCTGCCGCAGCATCGGCTGGCCACGCTCCGGCGGTTTTTCCAGGATTACAAGCAGCTCGAAGGCAAGACGGTGGAAGTGGACGAGTTCCAGCCGGCGGAGCACGCCTTGCCCGTGATCGAAGAGGCTCTCGAACGCTACAGCTCCCAGCGCCGCCGCGGTTTCCGCTGAGCCCCCGGCGAACCCTGCGTTGCACGGCAATCTCCGCAGGCATAAAATGCCAAATGGGAGCGGTGTTTTAACAATTTCTCGCCAACATTCGGTTTAGGCCTCGGCTATGGACTTTGACCAGCGTTTGCAAAAAGCCATCATCCGCGGGGAGAAAACCCGCGATTTCAAGGTTCGCGAGCAGGCGGAACGCGCCCTCAGCGAAGAGGATCTCAAAAACCTGCACTCGCAGTACCGCCTGGAGTTGTCGGAGCACATCGAAAGCTGCTTGAGAAAACTGGCCGACCATTTCCCCGGTTTTCAGTATCAAACGGTGATCAGCGAAGACGGCTGGGGAGCGAAAGTCTCCCGCGACGACGTGAACCTGGGCCGCCACCGGGCCACGGGAAATCTTTTCAGCCGGTTTGAACTCTTGATCCGCCCCTTCAGCTCGACCCACATCGTCGAGCTCGTCGCCAAGGGCACGATTCACAACAAGGAAGCCGTCAGCAATTCCCAGTTCCAATTCCTGGCGGAAGCCGATGTGGATTCCCT
The DNA here is from genome assembly GCA_963815195.1 of uncultured Planctomycetaceae bacterium. Lineage (GTDB taxonomy): Bacteria > Planctomycetota > Planctomycetia > Planctomycetales > Planctomycetaceae > CAWAVN01. The sequence goes on along the minus strand of CAWFGE010000015.1, from coordinate 668,138 downwards.
GCGGGCGATGATCGACCAGCGCGTGCTCGAATACGCGGAACTCTACGCGGCGAAAACCTGACGAGACGCCGCTTCATTTTCGGGGGAGCACCCGGATGTTCAACCGGGACGCGGCATCGGGCGAGCGGAACACCCGCTGCGTCGCCGATTGGTAATCGGAGGCTTTCGCCTGGAAGATGTCGCAGAACGTTTGCGGGTTGCGGTCCACCAGCGGGAACCACGTGCTTTGCACCTGCACCATGATGCGATGCCCCGAGCGGAAACAGTGGTAAGTATCGGGCATCGTGAATTTGACCCGCGTGGGCTGGCTCGGCTCGAAGGGTTCGGGCTTTTCAAAGCTCTTGCGAAACTTCCCGCGCATCACATCGCCCCGCACGAGCTGCTGGTAGCCGCCCATGCGGACTTCTTTCGGATTGGGCTGGGGATCGGGGTAATCGTCGGGATAAACATCGATCAGCTTGACGACCCAATCGCTGTCCGTGCCCGACGTGGAGACGATCAGATCGACCTCGACCGGGCCCGTGATCGTGACATCTTCCTCAAGTTCGCCCGTCTGATACACCAGCACATCGGGCCGGCGGCTGGCGAAGCGTTGGTCGGCGATCATGTACTCGGCCTTCATGCCTTCCACGATTTCATTCATATAAGGCACCGGTTTATTCGGGTTGCTGACGTATTCATCATGAGCGTCCGAGCCATCGTCAGTCGGCGGGTTGAATGAAAGCCGCTCGCCGGCGCGAAAGAACATCGACTTGGGTTGAGCGTTCGCAGGCGGCCAGTTTTCGTACTTTCGCCATTGGTTCGTGCCGGTCTCGAACACCCAGGCCTCGGGGTGCTTCGCGTCGCCTTTATCCTTCAGGTGTTTTTGAAAGAAGGGAAACTCGATCTTCTCGCGGTAAAATTCAGCGGTTTTGGAGTTGAAGGGAATGTCGCCGAAGGAAGCCCCGTCGCTCCGCGACCAGCCGCCGTGCCGCCAGGGTCCCATGACCAGTGTGTTGATCGTCTCGGGATTGCGGGCCTCGATGGACTTGTAGGTTTCCAGGGCCCCGAACAGATTCTCCGCATCAAACCAGCCGCCCACGGTCATCACGGCGGGTTTGACGTTGTTGAGATGCGGCCGGATATTTCGCGACTTCCAGAAGTCATCGTAGCTGCCGTGCTTCATGGTCGCCTGCCAGAACGGCACATCGCCTTTGAGGTATTTCTCGTCGATTTCGGAGAGCGTTTCGATCCGGCGGTAGAATTCGAAGCCGTCGGGCGTGCCGTAGTCGAAGGTGTTTCGGCGGTAGTCTTTGGTGGGTTCGGGGCGATGCCGGCCGCTGCGGGACATCCAGTTGAACATGTGGGCCATGAAGAAGGCCCCGTTATGATGCCAGTCGTCGCCGGCGAACCAATCGTTGACCGGAGCTTGCGGGGACGCGGCTTTGATCGCCGGGTGCGAGTCGATAATCCCCGCTGCCGTGTAAAACCCCGGATAGGAAATCCCGGAGATGCCCGCCCGCCCGTTGTGGCCGGCGACGTGTTGGACGAGCCAATCCACGGTGTCCCAAGTGTCGGTGCTTTCATCGATATCGGTTTTGGAGGGCTTCTGCGTCACGTGCGGCCGCATTTGCACAAACTCGCCCTCCGACATCCAGCGGCCGCGCACGTCCTGGTACACGAAGATGTAACCTTCTTTCGCGAACAAGTCGGACGGGCCGAGGCTGGAAGGATAATGATCCGCCCCGTACGGCCGAACGCTGTAGGGCGTGCGGTGCAGCATCATGGGATACTTTTGCGAATCGTCCTTGGGCACATACACCGCCGTGAAGAGCCGTTTCCCGTCCCGCATGGGAATCCGGTATTCGTACTTGGTGTAGTGCGCTTTGATGTGATCCACGCCCTGACCGCGGACCATTCCCGAAGGAACCATCGCCAACACACACGCCCACAGCGCACAAGTCACAGGTTTGATCGAAGTCATAAGGTGAGAATCCCAGAGAACCGAATCGCGGAAGAGAGCAACACAAAAGACGACAGCCATCATGCGATGACATCAAACAGAGTTCAAGCGACAATGCCGGGTCGTCGTTACACGCGTGTGTCTGCGCCATTTTTGGAATCCATCACAACAACCGTCCATCCATCCAGATCAGTGAAGTCGTGTGGGCATCGCCCAGCAAAATGGGTCGTGGAATCATTGGTGGGGAGTGCCCACTCGACTTGCTGGTTCGGGCCAAGCTTCGCAGCTTTCTACAAACCAAATGCCTCGCAGACGATACGCGCTGCCTCAACGACATCTTTCACGCGGGCATCTTCGGTGAGGGTCTTTCCACGACGCGTGATTTGAAACCTGTAGTGCATTTCTGGAAGGCCGTCTTGAAGCGGCGCATGGTCTCGCCAATCGATCCGCACGGAAACGCGAACTTCGGGTTTGGTTGGGAATCGCCGCATCATCTCACGCCTGAAACGACGATCACCCCACATGGCCGAATCCGGATTCAGCGCACGCCACTCCTTCATGAACCTCTTCATTTGCATATCCCGGATTGGGTCGGGAGGCTCCGGTTTAAACAACAACAATTCGTGGCGCACTATCTGGCCCCGAAGTTCACTTTCAGAGGCACCCGACTGAAGGTAGGCGACCAAATCCAAGAGCTTCTGCCAAGAAGCAGCTTTCAATGGCTCGGCAGATGCCGCCAGACGCCGAAGCGCCACGTCAATGGCACACGGCTGGTGTTCGTCAAGATCAAACGTCGTGATTCGCATTGTTGCCAAGCCATTCGTACAGGCCCGAACTTCGTTTAAGAATGGTCAGCGTGTTACCTGTAGACTGCAAGTTTGCAGCCTAACACTCGGTCAATCAATTGGTCTAAGCCGAATTGTAGCCCTCGGCTGCTTTGTTGTCACGCTTTTTCTTGCGAGACAGGTGGCCCCGGCCTGACACTCAAGGCGTCCGCGGTTTTTCCGTTCCCAAGCGGAGCTAGCGGAGCTTGGGCACGCGGGGAAGGGATTAAGATTAAGATTAAGATTAAGATTAAGAAAAGCCGGAATGCGCGGCCACTCTTTCCCCTTTGCTCCTGTGGGGCCTCTGTGGCCTTTGCCCCTTCCTTCAAGATCATCTTGCGGAAAATGCACATCCCAAGTACAACACGCGGTCTTCGCCGGGTGCGGGGATGAACTGCGCTCGGATTGTGTTTCCTCTTTGGCAGAGCACGGATGCTCAAGCGGCTCAGACAATGGATTTGCCCCGATCTGGCGATCGATCTGGGGACCGCGAACACCCTCGTCGCCAGTTACGGCGAAGGCGTGCGGTTGGATGAACCATCCGTAGTCGCCCTCCAAAAGGGCACAAGGCGGGTGCTCGGAAAGGGCACTGCCGTCGGCAAGCTGGCTAAGCAGATGCTGGGCCGGACGCCCGATTCCATCACCGCGGTCCGGCCGCTCAAAGACGGCGTGATCACCGATTTTGAACTGTGCGAGGCGATGCTCAGGTATTTCATCAAGAAGGCCCGCCGGAACAGCCGGGGTTTGAGGCCGCGGGTGATCATCGCGGTTCCGGGCGGGATTACGCCGGTGGAAAAACGGGCCGTCTTCAACAGTGCCGAGCGCGCGGGAGCCGGGCGGGTCTGGCTGATCAACGAATCGAAAGCCGCGAGCATCGGGGCGGGCTTGCCCATTTCCGAGCCGATGGCGAGCATGGTCTGCGACATCGGCGGCGGCACGACGGAGGTGGCGATTTTGAGCCTCGCCGACATCGCCGTCAGCCGCTCGATCCGCGTCGCGGGCGATGAGTTGGACGAAGCGATCGTCGAATATCTGAAGCAGCATTTCTCGCTCCGCATCGGCGAGCAGACGGCGGAGCATCTGAAAATCCAGATCGGAAGCGCTTACCCGTTGGAACAAGAACTGACGGCCGAGGTCAGCGGGTTGGACACGATCAGCGGCATCCCGCGGAAGGCGATCATCACCAGCGAAGAAATCCGCGAATCGCTGCATGGCCCCTTGGAAGCGATCCTCAACTGCGTCAAAAGCACGATCGAAAACTGCCAGCCCGAACTCGTCGCCGACCTCGCGGACAACGGCCTGGTGCTCACCGGCGGCGGGGCGCTGTTGCGGAATCTCGACCTCTTGATGGAAGAGCAACTTGGCATTCCGGTGCGCGTCGCGGACGATCCGCTGACCACCGTCGCCCGAGGCACCGCGATCTGTCTGGAACACCTCTCGCAGTGGCGCGACAGCCTGGACGCGGGCGATCATGATCTTTGAAACCTCCCCATAACCCGATGATGAAGTCTTCCTTGCCGAGTTCCCATTTCCGCGTGGCGCTGCTGTTGGGCGGCGTGGCGATCGGCCTGGCGTTTGTTCCGTCCGCCCAGGTCCAGGCGCTGCGGACACATCTTCTCGATGCGCTCGGGCCGGGCTTGGAAGGTCTGCATCAAACCCAATCTCGCGTTCGGGAGTTGACGGCCGGGTGGTCCTTGGAGTGGCCTTCGATTCAGAAGGATGACAGGGCCGGCGAAGCCCGGCGGCTCGCGGCGGAGTTGGCGACCTCGCAAGCGCACTGTCGCCAATTGGAAATCGACAATGCCGGGCCTCCATCGAAAGCTCGAACAACTGGCGGAGACGGGGCCGAGCCCTTATCCCGTGCGACCCGGCCGGCCGCTTGTCGAAGTGGAGCTTCTGGAAGCGGCGGTCTTGAACCGCGGAACCGGTCCTCTCTGGCAAGGCGAGCGGATCGTGAACCGCGGCGCGGCCGACGGTTTGGCCGATCGCGATCTGGTTCTGGAAAGCCGAATGCCTTTGATCGATCAGGGGCAAGAGGCGAAGTTGGCTCAAGGACACCCGGTGTATTCCGGGCGGTGCGTGGTCGGGCGGTTGGCCGAGGTCGGGCGATCGGTGAGCACGATTCAAAAAATCACGGATGAAAACTATCGCGGGTTGGCCCAGCTTGTTCGGCGGACAGACGACGGGTTTGTATTCGGAGCCGAGGGCGTGTTGGAAGGCCGAGGCGAAAAACTCTGCCGATTGCGGTACGTTCCCGCGACCGAGCCGGTGGAAGTGGGCGACGAGGTTTACACCGGCGATCAGACGGGCACGCAGGTTTATCCGATGTACTACGGCCGGGTGGTGCGGGCGGAGTTGAATCCCGGCGATCAGGAATGGGACATCCGCGTGGAACCGGCCGTCAAAAGCTTGGAGGCCCCCACCGTCACCGTGCTGCGGACCCAACTGGGCCTCTCGCGCACTTTGACGAATTAGAGCCCCGGCGAACGTGGGCGCCCGCCCCATGATTGGGAGATTTTCAAAGACCGCAAACATCATGGGGCGGACGCCCCACGCTCGCCATTTTTCGTTTGAAAGACAAAACCATGCACCAATTGGGATTTGTGCTTTTCACTTACCTGGCGGCGGTGCTCGCTGTGGGGGCGGGTTCGCCGTCGCTTGCGGGTGTGGGAATCGGGCCGCACTTTTTATTTCTCGTGGTGGTCACGGCCGTGGTGTACTTCGAGAACTGGACCGCCCTCGTGTGGGCGGCGGTGGCGGGATCGGTGAGCGATTGCCTCTTCGCCGGTCCCTTGGGCGTGGAGATGGCGTGTTTCACGGCGGCGGCTTTTTTTCTGCTGCATCGGCTCAGGCGGCCGGCTTCACCGGGAGTCGTGCGGCTGACATTGTTGACATTTGCGACCGTCCTGGCCGCGCTCGCCGTTTCCAACACCGTGCGGCTGTTGATCACCGGCCGGCAATTCGATCACGCCCGGCTCGTACTGCTGATCACTTCCACCGCGGCGATGACGGCGTTGGTCGTCGGTGGGTTTCGCGCATTGCAAACCCTGGCCCGCAAAGTCGTGTTAGGACAATCCCGCCGGGCAGTTTCATCGTATTAAAAAGTCAAGAGAGCCGCGCACGAAGTCAGCGGGATTGAATCGAGATGTCGTCCGACCGCTTACTTCGTGCGCGGCTCTTCCGGTCATCACACCCTCGCCGTGAAACGTTGGCATGTTGAATCGTTTGACGAATGTGTTCGCGGAGTCGGCTCCCAAAACGCGGGACGGGCGTTGGGAAACCGATGCGCGGCCGGCGCTGCGGTTGACCTGGCTTGCGGGCTTGATGCTTTTGCCTTTGGTCATCATCGGCGGACGCGTCGCTTATTTGCAGACCTCGACGGCGGAGCGGTTCGCGAAACCGTTCGAGCAAACCTATGCGAGTTACGAATCCGTGCCCAGCCGGGATGGGCGGCTGTTGTCCGCGGATGGGCGGGTGCTCGCGACAGATCGGCAGCAGTTCACGGTCAAGGTGCATTACCGCTGGCTGGAAGAACCGGCCGATTCCGCGTGGCTCAAAGCCCAGGCTCTCGCGCGGCTTTCGCGGAACGAATGGCGAAACCCCGAGCGGATCGCCGAGGTCAAGCGGCAGATTCTGAAAGATCGCGAAGCGATGTGGAGTCGCCTCGCCCAGCTCACAGGGCGTTCCCTCAGAGAGCTTGCAGAGGAACGGACGGAAATCCAAAGCCGGGTGGAAGGCATCGTCGCCTTGGTGGAAAAACGCCGCCGACAACGGGAGATGCCTTCCGCAATTTCGCAGGAGGGGACGGGCCAACCCGCGTGGCGGCGGTTGTGGGATTTGTTTTCGCAGTCGATCACCACGCCGCCGGCCCGGCAGGTTCGCGATCCGCTCGTCATCAGGGAAGAGCAGGATTGTCATCCGCTGCTCACGGGGATTTCCCTGTCCGCCGTCGCGGAGATCGAATCGCATCCCGAACTCTATCCGGGGCTTGAAATCGACATCCTCTCCTGGAGGGATTATCCGGAGGACCAATTGGCGGCGCATCTCATCGGCGTGCGAAAGCCTTTGACCACCGAGGAAGCCCAGGAGCGAAAGGCTCGATTCTCGGGGCGTGATCCGGCGGCATACGAAGTCGGCGACCGCGGGGGGCGGATGGGCTTGGAGCGGATGTACGACCACCACTTGCACGGACTCCGCGGCCGACGCCGGGTCGTCAGGAATCGGCGGGGCGAGATCATCCGCACGGAACTGGTGCGGTCTCCGCGGGCCGGCGGCGACCTGGTGCTGACGCTCCACGCCAACCTGCAAGAACGGCTCGAGCAGATGCTCGACCGGCACCTGGCGTCCAATCCGGATCCCAATCTCCGAGACGGAACCGGTTCCGGAACCCGAAACCCCGAGCACTCCCAGACCGGCAAGTGCCGGGGCGAGTTTGATTGTCTTGGATGTCCGCACGGGAGCGGTCGTCGCGGCGGTGTCGTCGCCTCGGTTTTCGCTCAAGGCACTCCAGCATCCGACGCCGGAGCAGTGGGCCGCGATTCGATCCGATCCCCGCCGGCCGTTGTTTCACCGGGCGACGAGCATGGCGGTCGCGCCGGGTTCGGTGTTCAAGACCGTGACCGCGGTGGCGCTTCTGGAAAGCGGAACGTTCGATCCCGACGCAACCCGCCACTGCCAGGGCTTTCTCGATCGCCCGGATCGGCACCGCTGTTATGTTTACAGCCATTACGGCGTGGGGCACGGCGATCTCGATCTCAGCCGGGCGATCTGCGAGTCGTGCAATGTGTATTTCTTCCAAGGGGCGAGAAAAGTCGGACCGCGGCCGCTGGTGGAATGGGCCGAGCGGTTCGGCATCGGGCGGGAGACGGGGATCGATCTGCCCGGCGAAGCCACGGGCCATCTGCCGCAGCCGCCAAGTCCTGGGCCAACGGAAGCCGCGATTGTGCAGGCGGCTTTTGAATCTCAAAAGTCCGCATCGACCTGGTATCCGGGGGATACGTTGGGCCTGGCGATTGGGCAATCCCGGCTGACGGTGACGCCTTTGCAGATGGCCCGCGTGATGGCGGCGGTTGCGAACGACGGGTTTCTCGTCACGCCGCATCTGGTGGAACGTTTCGGCCCGGCGCGGCTGACAGCGGGAGAAGAAACCCCGCGGATTGCAATTCCCGAGCCGCGGCCGATTCCGGGTTTGACGGAAGGCACGCTCGCGCGGGTGCGGGAAGGCTTGGAGATGGTCGTCGCCCATCCCAAAGGCACGGGATATAAAACCGTGCGGATGCCGGAGGTTAAAATCGCGGGGAAAACCGGAACGGCGGAAGTCGGCGGCGGGAAGCCCGATCATGCGTGGTTCGCGGGCTATGTTCCCGCGGACCGCCCGAAATACGCGTTTGCGATCGTGTTGGAGCACGCCGGCTCTGGCGGCAAAAATGCCGGCCCGGTCGCCCGCCGGACGGTGGAGGCGATTTTGCAAGCCGGTTTGGTCCAACCGGATTCAGCGGCCGGAACGCGTTAGCGTGGCGTGAATCGAGCGAACCGGGTCCGGTTATTCCAATCAACCGGGGCTAGCGCCCTGCGGCTCATCCAGGCGACGATGGAGTGATCCCTAATCTTCTTCGATCGGCGGGGCGAGGATGCGGCCCATGTAAAAGCCGCAGTTCGGGCAGACGACGTGGGTGGGGCGTTTCGTGCCGCACTGCGGGCAGCCGCTGACTTGCGGGGCTTCCACGCGGTTATGGGACCGGCGTTTTCGGCTCCGGGATTTGGATTGACGACGCTTAGGGACAGCCATGGGACGACCTCGGAAGGATGGACCGCTTCAAGATTTCGAACCGCAAGTTTTAGCAGGTCTGGCCCGGGATGAAAACCATGCGGAGGGGCTTGGTTTCGCGATTTTTGCACATTCTCCCTCCTCCCACAACGAAAATCGGCTCCCGGATTCGGAAATCCGGGAGCCTTCGAGGGTTGGAAAACTTGCCCAGACGCCTCGGCAGGTGGGCCGAGGGCCGGCAAGAACCGTGGAGCGTTAGTTGGGAGTACTAAACAAATCTTCCAAGCGGTTTTGGCGTGAGCCAACGCGGGAAGGATAGTATTCGGTGCTGATGTCTTTGCTCGGAGCCGGCGGCAGCGGCCGGATGCTCGTGGTTTTGGCTTCGGGCTTGACAGCCGGCGTCGGTTTCGGTTGAACCTTGGGCATCGGGTTCGCCTTGGGCATGGGCTGAGCGTTCGGCATCGGTTGGGCTTGGGGCTGGGCCGGAGCCGGTTGAGTCGGAGCCGGTTGATACTGAATCGGCGGCTGGCCGTTGGTGCAGCCGGTGCCGCATTGGGCGCCGCAGCCGCTCGTGCCGCAACCGCTCGTGCCGCAACCGCTCGCGCCGCAGCTCGTGCCGCATTTGTTTCCGCCGAACAGCGAGCACAGCGAGCAGCCGGCGCCTTCGACTTCGTATCCGCATTCTTCCAGGGCTTCTTTGGCTTGCCGGCGAACGCACCAGTCGCAATCGCCGAGGGCACAGGTCAGCGCCGAGACCACTTGCGGGCTGCAGCAAGCTCTGCCGTCCTCGAGCAGGTCGCCGATTTCATCGGCGGCTTCCGAGCGAACTTTTTCCGAAGAGTCGTTCAAGGCATAGATCAACGCGACCATCACTTCGGGATTGCAGATCGCGTCATAGTCGCCCAGATCGTCCACCGCGCTCCGCCGTTGCCAGGCATAGCAGGCGGTTTGAGAGGTGTAGATCAGTTGGGCGATGTCGCAGGGATTGGCGTCGCACACGCGGGATTGGCCCGAGGCGCAGCCGCCGTTTACGCAGCCGGCGTTGCTTCCGCAGGATTTGGTTCCGCACAGGGAGCCTTTGCCTTTGAAGCAATCGAACAAGCCGTGAGACTTCGGTTGGGTGGCACAGGCCGAGGTCGTGCAGCCCGGTTGCGCCATCGGAGCACAGGACGTGCTGCCGCAAGCGGACGACTTGTGCTTGAAGCAGTCGAACAGATTGCAAGTCGATTTGGGCTGGGTCGCACAGCCGGTCGGGCCGCAGGACGTGCTGCCGCAAGCGGAGGATTTGTGCTTGAAGCAGTCGAACAGTCCGCCCGATTTCGGTTGCGTCGCACAGCCCGCGGGACCGCAGGAGGTGCTGCCGCAAGCGGAGGACTTGTGCTTGAAGCAGTCGAACAGTCCGCCCGATTTCGGTTGGGTGGCACAGCCCGCGGGACCGCAGGAGGTGCTTCCGCAAGCGGAAGATTTGTGCTTGAAGCAGTCGAACAGACCGCCCGATCTCGGTTGCGTCGCACAGCCCGCGGGACCGCAGGAGGTGCTTCCGCAAGCGGAAGATTTGTGCTTGAAGCAGTCGAACAGTCCGCCCGATTTCGGTTGGGTGGCACAGCCGGTCGGGCCGCAGCCGGTGCTTCCACAAGCCGAAGACTTGTGCTTGAAGCAGTCGAACAGACCGCCCGATTTCGGTTGCGTCGCACAGCCGGCGGGACCGCAGGAGGTGCTTCCGCAAGCGGAGGATTTGTGCTTGAAGCAGTCAAACAGACCGCCCGATTTCGGTTGGGTGGCACAGGCCGGGGTCGTGCAGGCCGGTCGGCTGATTGGAGCACACACGCTCGTGGGAGCGCAGCCGGTGCTTCCGCAGGCGGGTTTGTTGTGCTTGAAGCAGTTAAACAGGTTCCAAGACTTCGTGGACTGGGTCGCACAGCCGGTGCTTCCGCAGTTGGGCTTGTGTTTGCCCATCAGGCAGGAGAACAAGCCGCACGATTTCTTGGGCTGCGTCGCGCAGGCGTTCGTGCTGCACAGCGGCTTTTGCACGGGAGCGCACGCGGAGTTCGTTGCACAACCGGCCGCGCCGCAGGAGGTCCTGCGTTTCTTTCCAAACAGGCAGTTGAAAATGTTGCAGCTTCTTTTCGTTTGGGTGGCACAACTGGTGCCGCAGCCCGCGTTGCACGCGGCCTGGCGTTGATAGGTGTAGGTGTTGACACAGCAAGGCTTGGAAATCACCGATCCGCAAGGCTGCGACGCGCAACCTGTATTTTGATTGCAAATCGAGCCAAGCAAGCCCGCCGCCGAGACCGCGCTGGCAAATCCCAGCGAGAGAGCGGCAGTCAGGCTCATGGTTCTCATCCATTTCATGGGTTAAAGTCTCCTTCCCTTGGGACCTTTTTTCGAGGGCCGTCAATGGCCAATCCGCGACCGTGGGCTACGGTGGTTTCGCAAGACGGCATCTTCATGGATACCGCGGTTTGCTCCACTCCGACCGCCCGCAATACGCACCGCTTCGGTTCGCTAATGAACCCACGATTCGGTGTCAGCCGGACGGCGAAAACGTTTTCGCCTCGTTGGCCGAGACTTCCACATCCGGCGGGAGTCGCGATTTGCGGTCCGTCCGCGTTCCATTCGCTCGTCCAATAACCGCCGGTTGGTGACTTGAAAGTGTTGCCCCGCTCAAACGGATTATGCAGGGCTGATGGAAGGTATCGGCGGGACTTTGAAGACCCCTTGAGCATCACGGGCCGGGAAATCTTAGAATAGTTACGTCAATTATTCGTCCGATTTTCCGGAACGTTCCGCTTGGGAAAACTGGGAGAACGGTTGCGGAAGCGCAACCAGCACAACCGGTAAATCCCGCATCCGGTTGCGAAGCCTGGGAAGCCTGGCGAATCGGCGGGGCAGATTTTGGGATCTGTCGGATGGCGCTTTGGTTCGCATTCTCCGACCCAGCTCAAGCCTCCGGATTCCTCTCCCGCGGCGGAGACTTCTCTTGTTCCTGCAGGGATTTGGGAAAAACTCCTACAGCGGACGCGGTCAGCCTCCAAGTGGGTAAGGGAGCGGGGATTCTCTCGAATCCCAGGACATGCTCATGCAAAAGCCATGAGCATGCCACCCAAACGAAGGCCGGCGGCTAGCGCCAACCGCTCACGAATCCGCTCTTTCAGGGCTTTTTCACCAATTTCCAGCCGTCTTTTGTCACCTCGAGTCCGACCGCGCCTTTATAGCGGTCATAGACTTTCTGCATCTCGTCGATGCTGTCGAAATAGCCGATGATGTAAGCCGCCTGAAACGATTCGCCGGCTTTGATCGGGCGGCCGCCGAATTCCTGGATCATGCACACATAGCCGCGCTGATGGCACCAGGCTTCGGAAACAATTCCGGGATCGAGTGTCATGCCCGCGAGCCAGGGGCCGGTTTTTTTTGTTTTCGGATCGCGGAGCTCGTACGCCCGGATCATCCGCTCCGGAATGGATTTGTCGTTTCGCACGTAATGGAACTTTTCGTCGGGGGCGAAGTTTTCCAGAAACTTGTTGGAAGGAATCTTGCCGAGATAGCTCAAATAGATCTGCGTAAAGGAGTCGCCTTTTGCGTGCTTGATATGGCCCGGCAGGTCCGTGCGGAGGAACATGGCTTCGCTGCTGTTGACGGCATCGATGCGGTCCATCGAAAAGAAATACCGCGTGTCGTCGGGAAACACGAGCCACTGCGTCCACAGCGAACCGGCCTTCTTTCCGGGAGCGGCCGTCAGGTAGTGGAACCAGAGCTTCACCGCGACGAAGTCCTTGCCCTGGATGACTTGGCTTTGAATCCGCTTGGCCTTCGTGCAGATTTGCGGGCCTTCGATGGACCGTTTCGCCCGGCTGCCGTGATAGCTGTTGTTGAATTGATAGACGAGTTCGGGATCGAGCTGGTCGCGGTAGGCCTCGTCGCTGCCGGGCTCCATGATCCAATCGACGATGTCCAACCCGAAGCCGGGATCGCGGACTCCTGTCTTCTTGTCCAAAAACGACTGTTTGGCCACGCCCGATACATAGCCGGTCTTGTTGATGGTCGCTTCCAGTTTCGGAAGATCGAGATGGATTTTCTCGTCGGTTTCCGTCACGGTATAATCGGCCGCGGATAATGTTGAGGAGCCAACAAAGATGAGGGAAAAAAGACCAGCATAAAGGCTGCGATCTGTCATAAGACTCTCACCAGGATTGATCGATTCAGGAAGGATTGAGAGATTAACGTTTGACGGTAGCGGCGGCTTCGAACCGCCGAGATGGACCAAACGGCGGCAAGATGCCGCCGCTGCGTTCCCCCCCCAGACTTTACCATAAGAGAACTTACCTTCCCACTCCATCATGTCCCCTCGCGATTCCATCTCGGCTCCTTTGATTTTGTTTTCCGGCATGGGGGCGGATGCGCGGTTGTTTAGTTTGCAGGCGATGCAGTTCCCGAATCTCATCGTGCCCGAGTGGCTCCCGCCCGAGACCGCGGGAAACTCTGTCGGCGTATGGGAAACGGATGGCGGAGTCGCTTCAGGTGACCGAGCCCTGCTTCGTCGGCGGGGCGTCGTTCGGCGGGATGGTCGCGCTCGAAGTCGCCCGGCATCTGCCCGCGAAGGGCTGCTTTCTCATCAGTTCGATTCGCTCGCGGCGGGAACTGCCCTGGCGGTATCGCTGCCTGACGCCGTTCGCCCGGACGATTCCCGGCATCTGCGTGGAGGTCTCGCAACTTTTCGCGCGGGGGGCCTTGGCTGTTTCCGGACGGATTTTTCGGCCCAACGTGCTCAGCCCGCTCCGGGTGATTGCCGAGGAGGCCGGGGCGTTTCACCGCTGGGCGGGCGTGGCGGCCTTGCGTTGGACCCCGCCCCGCGAACCGTGGCCGTTTCCGGTCTTCCAAATCCACGGCGACCGCGATCCGGTGTTTCATTCCCGCCGGAGCCTCGCGGAGGTCGTCGTGCCCGGCGGCGGGCATCTCTTGCCCTTGACCCATCCGCAGATCGTCAACGAGTTCCTCAAGGAAGGCATGCAGCAAGCCGCCGGCCGTGATCTCGCGAAATAAGTGCGATCGTGCTATATTGAATCTTCACGTCTTACCGAGTTCGGCGTCAATTTTTTCATGGGGTGCCATCATGCGGAGACTGACCCTTTCCGTGTTGCTCACGGGGATTTTGGTTTCATCCATTCGGGCGGAAGAAGCCGAACAAAAAATCTTCTCCGGCCCGCAAGCGGGCGAAGCGTTGGCCCCACTTTCCGTCAAAGGCGTCTACGGCGAGGATGCCGGGAAGATATGGGACCTCAACAAGGCGGCGGGCGAAGGGCCCCGGCTGTTGGTGTTTCTGCACAAGCGGACGCGGCCGGCTTTCGGTCTGGCCCGCGTTCTGATGACCTATGTCTCCAAACGCAAAGACGACAAACTCACCGGGGGCATCATCTGGCTCTCTGCAGATCCCACCGAAACCGAAAACTGGCTTTCCGTGGTCGAAAAGTATTTCCCCCAGACCAAGCGGATGCCCGTGGTTTACAGTCCCGACGGCATTGAAGGCCCCGGAGCCTACGGCCTCAACCGCAATGTGACGATGACGATCCTCGTCGCCGATAAAAGCCGCGTGACGGCGAACTTCGCCCTCGTGCAGCCGAGCCTGGAAGCGGATTTTCCCAAGATCATGAAAGCCGTCGTCGCGGCGGCGGGCGGCGAACTCCCCAAACTCGCCGACCTCCAGCCCCAAGCCATGCGGAATCGGCAGCGGGCACCTCGCCAAAACGCCAACGATGAAAAACTCACGGGCCTCTTGCGGCAGTTCATTCAAAAGGATGCCAGCAACGAAGAGGTGAAAAAGATCGCCGGGCAAATCGAGGACTACATCAAAGACAAACCCGCCGCACAGGCCCAATTGGGATCGATCATCTCGCGGATTGAAGCGGCGAATAAACTGTCCAACTACGGAACGGCGAAAGCCCGAGAGTCTCTCCGCGAATGGGGCAAAACGTATGGACCCAAAGATACGCCCCGTCCCGCCGCCGATGCCCCGAAACAGAGACCCGGCCAGTCCCGCGATTGATGCCTTCCGTCCAATCTGTTTGCGAGCCAGACGATGTCGATTTCTTTCTCGCTGATTGCCATTTCGGCCTTGGCTTCTCCGCCGGCCGGTGCGCCCCATTTTGACACGGAAGTGCTGCCGGCGTTGACGAAAGCCGGCTGCAATGCCGGTTCCTGCCACGGAGCCGCGGCCGGGCGCGGGGGATTCCATTTGTCGCTGTGGGGCAGCGATCCGTCGGCGGATTATGCAGCGATCGTCCACGAGTTCGAAGGCCGGCGGGTGAATCTCGCCCATCCCGAACAAAGTTTGATCCTCCGCAAACCGACGGGCGAAACCGGCCACGAAGGCGGCATCCCGCTGCCGGCCGATTCCGAGGGAGCCGAGCGGTTGCGAAACTGGATCGCCGCCGGTGCGCTGCGCGGCGATCCTCGCAAGCTGCGGGAGCTTGTCGTCACCCCCGAAACGCAGGTCGTCGAAGCCGGCGAATCGATTCCGCTCCGCGCTCAAGCGGCCTTTGATAACGAGAACCTCCTGGATGTCACCCGCTGGACTGTGTGGAAACCCGCCGATCCCTCGGCGGTCGCCATCGATCCCGTGACCCATGCCGCCACGATTCAGCGCCCGGGACAGCACATCATCATCGCCCGCTTCTTGAGCCGCGTGGTCCCCGTTGAGGTTCTCGTCCCGTATGGCGATGAACCGGTGGAATTCCCCGGGGAGCCGCGCGAGAACTTTATCGATGAAGCGGTGCTCGAGCGGCTCGGCGATCTTCGCCTGCCGGTCTCGCCGCCGGCGGATACCGCCACGTTTATCCGGCGGGTGACCTTGGATCTCACGGGCCGGCTTCCCGATCCGAAGACGGTGACGCGGTTCCTCAAAGCCGAGCGGCAATCGCCCGAACAATCGGAAAGGCTGCGTGGCGCACTGGTGGAGGAATTGCTCAATTCCGAGGCGTTTAACGAGTATTGGACGTTTCGGCTGGCGGAGCTGTTGCGGGTGGGCGGGCCGAAGGGCGGACTCGAACACGCCAAGGTGTTTCATGCCTGGCTGCGGGACCAGATTGCGGCGCGAAGGCCGTTGAACGAAATGGCCCGCGAGCTTCTCACCGCGAATGGCGATCCGCTGGAATATGGGCCGGCGAATTTTTATCTCGTGGCGGGCGATGCGCGGGGACAGGCGGAGTACGTCAGCCAGGCGTTTTTGGGCGTGAGGCTCCGCTGCGCGAATTGTCACAACCACCCTTTGGACCGTTGGACCCAGGACGACTACCACGGCTTCGCGGCGGTGTTCGCGCGGGTGGACCGCGGGCGGGTGATTCGCCAGAAAGCCTTCGGGAATGTGATTCATCCCAAAACCGGCGACCCGGCGGTCCCGCGAATCCCCGGCGTCCGCGATCTGGCCGCCGAGGAAGATTTGCGCGAACCCGTGGCCAAGTGGTTGACGGACGCCGGCAATCCGTATTTCAGCCGGGCGCTGGTCAATCGGTTGTGGCAGGCCATGTTCGGCCGGGGCCTGGTCGATCCGACGGATGATCTCAGCCAGACCAACCCCAGCACGCATCCCGAGTTGCTCGACCGCCTCGCCGCGGATTTTGCAGACCACGGGTTCGACCTCCGGCACACGCTGCGGCGGATCGCTCTCAGCCGAACTTACCAGCGCAGCTCTCAGCCTTCAGGAATCAATCGACAGGATGAGCGGTTCTATTCGCATCAAGCCCCGCGAAAGCTTGCGGCCGAGGTTCTGGTCGATGCCTGGTCCGACGTGACCGGCCGTCCCGAAACTTATCCCGAGACCGCCCCCGGCACGCGGGCCATCGCGTTGGTGTCGCCGCACATCGAATCCCGCGCCCTCGACGTGCTCGGCCGCTGCGAGCGCGGCGGAGATTGCGAAACCTCGACAAACGCCGGCGACACCGCCAGCCTCGCCGCCAAGCTGCACGTCTTAAACGGCGGCATCCTCAACAAGAAACTCGCCGCCCAAAACGGCCGCTTGCATTTGCTCATAAAGTCCGGCGCCGGCGATGAAGACATCTTGAACGAGTTCTATCTCCGCGCTTTCGCCCGCGTGCCGGCTCCGAAGGAAAAAAGGTTTTGGCTCAAACAGTTCGCCGCGGTTCCCGAACACGAATCGCGCGAGGCGGTGATGGAAGATTTCCTGTGGGGCCTGTTGACCTCGAAAGAATTCACGACGAATCATTGACCGGGACTTTCTCAAGGGATCATCTCCCACGACCGAGGTGAGACATGTTAAACCCTCTGAATTCTTTTGAACGCGGCCGCCTGGCCACCCGGCGGGATGTGTTGACCGTCGGGAGTCTGACAACCTTGGGATTGTCGCTCCCGGGTTGGTTTCGCCATCAGTCTCTCAAAGGGGCCGAGGGGAATTCGCCCGCCCGAACGCTGCGGTCTTGCATTTTGATTTGGCTCGACGGCGGGCCAAGCCATCTGGAGACGTTCGATCCCAAACCCGACGCCCCCCGCGAAGTCCGCGGCCCGTTCGGGACGATTTCTTCCGCCGTGCCCGGCGTCGCGGTATGCGAGCTTCTGCCCCAAACCGCCGCCCGCATGAACGACCTGGCGATTGTGCGGTCGGTCACGTCCCCGCTCGGCGAACACAACTTCGGCACCCAGTACATGCTTACCGGCTATCGCCCCACGCCGGTGATCGAATACCCGACCTACGGCGCGGTGCTCAGCCATCTGCAAACGCAAAAGCCCGTGCTGCCACACTTCATTGCCATGCCCGATTTTCGCGTGGGCGGCGGCCGGCTGAGCGGGCAGGGATTTCTTCCCGCAACCGCGGCTCCGTTTTCCATCGGCGGCGATCCCGCACGGGCGGATTTTGAAGTCCGCGATCTGGAGTTCGCTCCGGGTCTTTCCGCCGCGCGAATCCGCCGCCGGCAAGAGTTCGTCTCGGAACTCGACCGTTGGAACCGCAGCCTCAACGAAACGAAATCGCCGCCCGAATCGTCCGAGTTTGAGCAGGCGTTTCGGCTCGTCAATTCCCCGGACGCGAAGCGGGCGTTCGATTTGAAGGAAGAGCCGCCGGCCGTCCGCGATCGCTACGGGCGGAAAACCATCGGCCAAAGCTGCCTGTTGGCCCGCCGGCTGATCGAACGCGGCGTGCCGTTCGTCACCGTCAACAACCGCGGCTGGGACACGCACCAGGATCTCGTGACCCGCTTGAAAGACGGCTTCACCGGCGCGAAGGTTCCGGTGGGTTTGATTCCTTCTCTCGATACCGCGCTCGCCGCGCTCTTGGAGGACCTCAAAGCGAGAGAACTGCTCCAGAGTACGCTGGTGTTGGTGATGGGCGAATTCGGCCGGACGCCCAAGCTCAACACGTCCGCGGGCCGCGACCACTGGCCGCGGGTATTCAGCGTGCTGTTGGCGGGCGGCGGCGTGCGGGGCGGGCAAGTCATCGGGGCCAGTGACAAAACCGGCGAAAGCCCCAAAAACCGGCCGGTGACGCCCGCCGACCTCGCCCATACGATCTATCATTTGCTGGGCATCGATCCCGAACGCGAATTTCACACGCCCGACGGCCGGCCGATTCGCATCAACCGCGACGGCGAATTGATTACGGAACTCCTCACCTGATGGGAAAACTTCTTCGCAACATGTCTTGGCCGTTCGTCTGGAGTTGGATCGTTTGCCTCTGTCAAGTGGTCAGGGCTGCGGAGCCGCCGATCACCGCGATCGCGTTTGAGCCCCAAGGCACCTCCGTTCTCGCGGGTTCGCAGGCGGGCCTCAAACAATACGCCTGGCCCGCGCTCAAGGAAACAAAATCCCTGCCCACGAAGCTGGAGCAGATCCATGGCCTGGCGTTTTCCCCCGACGGCAAAACGCTCGCGGCGGCGGGCGGCACGCCCGGTGAAGACGGCATTCTGGAACTGTGGACCTGGCCGGCGTTTGAAAAGCTGAAAACACTTTCCCTCCACAGCGATCTCGTCTATGCCGTCGCGTGGAGCGCGGATTCGCAAACGATTTTTACCGCGGGGCATGATGGAGACGCGCTCAAAGTCTCCGCGAGTTCGGGAAAGATCGAGCGGCGGTTCACGGGCCATTCGCAGCCGGTGCGGGCCTTGGGGCTCTTGCCCGATCAGCAAACGCTCGTCTCCGCGGGCCACGACCACACCCTCCGCGTCTGGGACGCCCAATCCGGAAACCTCATCAGGTCCTTAAACAATCACACGAAACCCGTTCGCGATCTCGCGGTCCGCCCGGCGGGCGATGACAAAGCCCTGCCGATGATCGCCTCCGTCGGCACGGACCGCACGATTCGGTTGTGGCAGCCCACCATCGGCCGCATGGTGCGTTTTCTTCGCCTGGAGTCCGCGGTTCCGCTCGCGGCCGCGTGGTCGCCGGACGGCCGATTCCTGTTTGTCGCGGACGACGCGGGACAGGTGCGGATCATCGAACCGGACACGTTGACCGTCCGCTCGACGATCGAGTCGACGATCCGAACGCCTTATTGTCTTTTGGCCAATCCGGATGGCACACAGCTTCTGATCGGAGGCGCGGGCGGGACGCTCCAACGAATCAACGTCAAAACATCCGCCGCCCTACGGCTTTGCGTTGGAGAATCCGTTGGCTCTATAATGCGGTGAGTTTTGATTTAGGAGACATCAAATCCATGGCAACGACGACCGCGGCAGAAATCCTGCCCCATCAAGTGGAAAGCATTGGCACCGTGGCCGGGCTGGTTTGGGAATATCTCGACCAGAAAGGCCCCGTCACGCTCAGCAAACTGGCCCGCGAAATCAACGCCCCGCGCGACCTAGTCATGCAGGGCGTCGGCTGGCTGGCCCGCGAACAAAAGATCGACTTCCACCCCGGCGACAAGAGCAAGCTGATCTCTTTACGATAGACTGAGAGACCGCCCCATTCTTCATCTTTATGAGCGGCACGGCGCGAGCCGCCGGTTCCGCACACAAAACCGGCGGCTCGCGCCGTGCCGCTCACCTTGGGAGTGTCCTCGCATGAGTTCCGTCCCGGAAGTTCCGCCGTTGATCGACCAGGCCAAACGCTGCCTCAAATCCCGCCGGTTTGACGAGGCAATCGCCCTCTTTAAACAGGCGATTGCCTTGGACGAGTTCAACGTCAAGCTGCACGAGTCGTTGACGTCGGCTTACATACTCGCCAAGGAACACGGGCTCGCGGCGGAGCAGTTGGAGCACATCCTGCGGATCGCCCCGCAGAACGCCAACGCGATGGTCAACCTGGGAGCGATGTACAATAAGCTGGGCAAGCACGCCGAGGCCGCGAGCATCCTCCGCAAGGCGATCCAGAAGGACAAAAACAGCAGCCACGGCTACTACAACATGGGCATCGCGCAGCGGCATCTGGGCGATCTGGCGATGTCCGCCTGGGCGTACCGCGAAGCGCTTCGCATCGACCCCCAAATGGCCGAGGCCCACCAGAACCTGGGGAATGTGCTTTTAGAACAGGGGCAGCTCAAGCAGGCCGTCGAGCATTACGAACAAGCCCTGAAAATCAATCCCGATTTTCGCGCCGCCCAGCGCGGCCTGGAGCGGGCCCGGGCCGAGCAGGACGAATCGAAACAAGCGGCCAATCCCTTCGGCCGGTTGGTGGACGAATCGATGATCCAGGGAGCCGCCCGTTTGCAGACCGACCGCGCGCTGACCGATGAAGAACGCCTGCAGGACCGGGCCACGATTTATCAGCTCACCCAGAGCATCGAAACCGCTTCGGGGGAACTCGTGGAGTTTTTGAAGCACGATTTGGACAAGGTGCTCTCGGCCCTCAGCCGCTCCATCGCCCAGGAAGCCGTGACCCCCGGTTCCATCAGCCGGGCTTACGACGATTACGAAGACGCCGTCAAACGCTGCATGGAACTCAGGCGGGCCCTCAAGCGCAAAGTGCTGGAACTCCGCGCCCACGAGGAATTGATGTGCACCCCGGATCTCTTGGGGCCGGACGATTCGCCCAGCCCATAAAACGCATCGCGGCGGCTGGGTCCGTTTGTCGTGATTTGCGTGGGATGGGACAGGTCCTGAAAAAAATCCGGAAAAAGCCTTCGGCGGGTTGACACCGCGATCATGCCAGGGCAGAATACTGAGATTGAGACTCAGTCTCACAACTGAAGCTTCAGCCAGCCACCTCTCCGGCAGCCAGCCATGCTTTGGTTTGAGCGGTCTTCTCGGCGTGAGAAGACGCTTGTCCAAAGTGGTCTTCTGTCGGAGCCGACATGCGCCGGTCCATCCCCCCATCGCCCCGCCCATCGTGCCGCCGCGGGTTTACCCTGATTGAATTGCTGGTGGTGATTGCGATTATCGCCATCCTCATCGCCCTGTTGCTGCCCGCGGTGCAGCAGGCGCGCGAGGCAGCCCGGCGAACATCTTGCAAAAACAATCTCAAGCAGATTGCTCTCGCCACGCACAACTTCGAAGAGACGTTTAAAGAACTGCCTTATGCGACCCGCGACCGCAAGGAAGGTGACGACGGCGACACCTGGATGACGGGGCAGATTCAGATCTTGCCGTTCCTGGAACAGGACAACATCGCCCAGCGCTGGGATCCGAATCAGCCCCGCAACAGCACCGTGGACAACGACGGCGATGGCTGGTCCAACGCCCTCTTGCAGCAGCAGTTGATCCCCACGCTCTTATGTCCGACGATGGTGCTGCCCCCCGGACAACTCCCGGAGAACCGCGCGCCTGCCAGTTATTTGTGGAGTTCCGGGACTGATGACATCACGCTGTTTCATTACGCGATTTACTATGGCATTCCGGAACCGGCCAACAATGGGGCGGTGATTCCGATCAAAACCGTCGTCCCCTCGAGCGGACCGGGACCCAACAACCGCCAGCCCGCGAAAATCCGCGACGTGACGGATGGATTGTCCAACACCTTCCTGATGGGGGAAACCGACTTTGCCCCGAACGGCACCCCCACCACGGACATCGCCTGCATCTGGGCTTACGGCTACCTGTATGCGTGGGGCTCGACCTACCACGGCCTCAGTCGGCACGACAATGCGTCGCCGGTTTACGGGGCCTTTCGCAGCCGGCATGTGGGAGGCGTCAATTTCGCGTTTGGCGACGGTGCCGTGCGGTTTGTCTCCGAAAACACTTCGCCGGCGATTTACAATGCGCTCGCAACGCGGGCGGGCCGCGAAGTCGTCAGCCTCGATTAAACAGAAAGGCGGCGCATACAATGAAAGCGGTCCGAATCCTCTGGCTGGCGTTGGTGCTGGCCGGCGTAGGCTGCGGGACCTCCGAGACGAAACCGGATCCCAATGCCGCGAACAAAGGCCCATTGACCGTCGAGAAATGGAAAGAGTTGCCCGTCGCCGTGAAGTACGACGCGGGCAGCTTCGAGAGGCTCAAACAAGGCAACAAGGAACTCAAAACCCGCACCGGCTGGGACAAGTTTATGAAAGACACCGTGATTCCGGAGCGCAAAAAAGACATCCCCGGCACGCCCGGACGTTGATCGCGAACGATCGCTTGGCTCGTTCCGCCGGCGGTTTGGAATCTGGCGAATTTCCGCGAATGTTCTCTCCCCGATTTTTTAGGAAAGCGTATGATGACACGAATTTCCCGCTGTGTGTCCTGCGGACTGGTATTGGGCGCGGTCCTTTTTATGCCGCGCTGGCGCAGGCCCATTTCATTTGGCTGGCCGCCGGAGACGACGGTCAGCTGCACGTTTACTTCAGCGAGTCGGCCGAGCCCGACGATCCCGAGTTGCTGAAGTACGCGGAGAAGGCCAAGGTCTCCCGCGTGCTGCGCGATGGCAAAGCCGAGCCCTTGGCGTTGACGCGAACGAAGGATGACTTAATTGCCAAAATGGAAAACCCGCGCACCGGAATTCGGTCTTCGTCGCGACCCACGATTTCGGGGTGCTCGACCGCGGCGGGAAGACGTTTTTGCTGCGCTACTTCGCCAAGACGGGGCCGGAGGTTTCCCGCCCCGCTTGGAAGATCAAACCTGAAAAACCTTTGGAGTTGGACCTCGTCCCGGAACGCCAACGCGACCGGATCGCCGTCCGGGTTCTCTGGCAAGGCAAGCCCGCTCAAGGCGCCGAATACACCGTTGCCCGTCCCGGCAAAGATGATATCGAAGGCGAAACCAATAAAACGGGGACGTTCACATTCCAACCTGGCGAAGCCGGTCTGCATTGTATTCGCGTCAAGCTTGTCGAAAAAAAATCCGGGAAACAGGCTGGCAAAGAGTACGCCGAGATCCGAAACTACGTCACGCTGGCGCTCCCCGTGGGTGAAACAGGTTCAACTGTGAATGTTCCCAAAACGAAACGTCCGTACCCCGACCTTCCCGAAATGGTCACGAGCTTCGGGGCCGCCATTGCCGAGGGGCAGCTTTATACCTACGGCGGACACACGGGAGGCGCCCATTCTTATTCCATCAAAGAGCAGGGCAACGTGCTCCGGCGGCTGAAGCTCGACAGCCCATCGAAATGGGAAACGCTGGCGAAAGGACCGCATTTGCAGGGTCTGGCTTTGGTGGCGCACGACGGGACCGTGTATCGCATCGGCGGGTTCATCGCGAAAAACGCCGAGGGCGAAAAGCACGATCTGTGGTCCCAGGCGTCGGTGGCAAAGTTTGATCCGAAGACCAACCAATGGCAGGAGATGCCTGACTTGCCCGAACCGCGGTCTTCGTTCGATGCGGCGGTGCTCGGCGATTCGATTTATGTCGTCGGCGGTTGGGAGCTCAAAGGCGAAGCCGAGAGCCAATGGCACAAAACCGCTTGGAAGTTGGACCTTTCCGAAGAGAAGCCCGCATGGAAGCCGCTGCCCGATCCGCCGTTTAAGCGCCGCGCAGCTTTCGGTGGCCGCTTACGAGGGCAAGATCTACGCCATCGGCGGGATGCAGGAAGAAGCCGGCCCCACGAAGCGCGTGGATGTGTTCGACCCCAAAACTCAAACCTGGTCCCAAGCCGGCGAGCTCCAAGGCGAAGATCCGATCACGGGCTTCGGCAGCGCCGCTTTCGCTGCGGGCGGAGACCTCTATGTGAGCACCATCAAAGGCACGTTGCAAAAGCTCAATAAAGCCGGCGACCACTGGGAAATCGTCCAAGAAACCCCGACCGCTCGCTTCTTCCACCGCATGCTGCCCTTGGACAAACATCGCCTCCTCATGGTCGGCGGAGCCAACATGAGCACCGGCAAATTCGCGGAACTGGAAGTTCTCGATGTGGGACCGAAACAACGCTGACCGACCCCAAACAGGTCAGGGGACTTCGGGATGTGCGTCGAGATTTGAACTTTGGCTTGGATCGTCCGAGTTCTCTATCGAAGCCTCTCCCAAGTCCCGGCGGGACCAGTATTGGGCGAGGATCGTGCCCGTGAGCATGCAGCCGAAGGTGTATAACGCCGTCGGCAGCGCCACGGCGGGCAACGACGAGAACAGCCGCGAGGCCAGCGTCGCCCCCAGTCCCGCGTTTTGCATGCCGATCTCCAAAGTCAGGGCCCGGCGTTTTCCGCTCGGCAACCCCATGATCCGCCCGCCCGCGTAACCGGCCGCATAGCCCACGAGATTGATTCCCAACAGCACCGTCACGAGCACGAGCCGGCTGTGATCGAGCGGTTCGGTCAAATCGTCGTGGTTGGCATTCACGACCACGGCGATGATCCACAGGATCACCACGTTCGCAACCCTCGGGGCGAACCGCCGGCTCCAGTCTTCGATGCGGGACACGTTCCTCGCCAAAAAATGCCCGGCGACCACGGGCAAAAACACCTGGAGCAACAAGTCCCAAAACGCCCGCTGCGCAGGTCGGCCGCGTCGATGTCCGTCTGGTTTAACGCGAGGAACAAAATCAAAGGCACGGCAACCGGGGAGAGCAGGGTGGCGGTCGTGGTCAGGCTGACGGAGTAGCTCACGTTGCCCCGCGCCGCGAGCGTGAGCACGTTCGACGCCATCGCCCCCGGCACACTGCCCACGAGAATCACGCCGAGCATCCACTCCTCGGAGAGTCCCGCCAGGGTTCCGAAGCCCCACGCGATCAAAGGCATCGTCCCGTATTGCACCGCCGTCCCGCCGAGGACACTGGGCCACCGCGCGAGCACTTGCCGGATTTCATCCCGGGGCAAGAGGCAGCCGATCGCGAACATCGTCGCGGTAATCATCTGCCCGAGATAGGGCTTCGTGAGCGCGAACGGATCGAAGGTCGGCTCGCACCCCATGTGGTGGAGCATGTCCGGCCACGCCACCGCCACCAGACACAACAGCGTGAGCCACAGCAGCAAAAAACGTTGGAGCATTGTCTATCCATTCGCACCGGCGAGCGGACCAACCTTCGGTCGGTGCCCGCGTAAGCCCCAATGATCTCTTCGATTGCTGAAAGCTTTCATCTTTTGAGAAGAGAATTGCGAATCAACGGAAGCAATCGAACCCGATCAGCCAGCTTACGCTGGCCGCTCGCCTTTGCCCTGTTTGGGCAATCGCGGCTCGATCAGGGACGCCCAGATCTGGTAGCCTTTTTCGTTCATGTGCAGGCCGTCTTTGAGGAACAACTCGGCTCGCGGGCGGCCGTCGTCGCCGAGCATCGGCTTCCACACGTCGATGAAGGCCAACTGCTCGTTCTTTTCGCATTGGGCGCGAATGAGGTTATTGGCTTTTTGGATCGTCTCGGCCAACTTCCAGCGGGCGAGGCTGGGCTTGATGGCAATAAACAGGATTTTTGTCTTCGGCAGTTTTTCGTGCACGGTCTTCACGAATGCCTGAAAATCCTTTGCCACCTGCTCGGGCGATTTGCCGTGGGCGATGTCGTTGTCGCCGGCGTAGAACACGATCGTCTTCGGCTCATACTTGAGGACGATGCGGTCGGCGAAATGCACCGAGTCCGCGATTTCCGAACCGCCGAAGCCCCGGTTGATCGCCGGGAGATGGGGGAAACTCTTTTCCAGCTTCCATAACCGAATGCTCGAGCTGCCCACGAACAGCACGGCCCCCTTGGGAGGCGGGGATTTTTGGTCCTGGGCCTCGAACGCGGAAATCGCCTTGTCCCACTTGGCGAACGGGGAAGGCGGATCGGCCGCGCACAGCGAAACGCTCGCCCAAAAGCCCAAGATCGTGCCGAAAAGAATCATGCGCCGCATGCTGTCCCCTCTCGCGTGAAACATCAAACCCGAAATGGGATGCCGAGCGTAAAACCTCGCCATCCCGCCGAGTTTGCATTACATCGCACTTCTTGGGGAAAAGCAACAAAGGCCGCCGCTCGGCATCACAGGCGGACGGGCACCCATTGCTGCCGGCGGGCATCGTACTTCAAGCGGGGGTGAACTTCGGGCGGGGCGAAATTGTGGGCCGCATCGGTTCCCATCGGCATCGGCGTCGTCGCGGGCGTGGGTTGTTGGACCGGGGCTTGGCCGCTCATGGGGTTCGGTTGCGGGGCGGCCTGCGGATTCGGAGCCAGCGTGGGCATGGGCCTGGCGGGCGTCGGCTGCGGCGCCGCTGGGGGGGCGGCGGGCGGAGCGGCCGGGGTTTCCATCATTTGATAATGCGGCGGAAGTTGCCCGGTGGACGGAGGCAGGCTCGGCTTCGGGAATTGGCGTGGGCATCATAAAGCCATCGGCGGGCGGGGCCGGCGGAGGATTCTGAAACAACTGCGGATAATTCGTCACGCCGGGCAGGGGCGTTTGCACGGTTTGCGGATAACCGGGAGCCATCGCCGACGCCTGCGGACCACAAGTGGGGCAGGGGGGTTCCGCGTACGTGGGAACCGGACCCGATCCCGGATACGACGGAACGCCGTACTGTTGGGACATCGGAATCCCCGGCTGCATCATGCCGCCGGTCGGAGGCAGGCCGGGCAGGCCAGGGTAAGGCATCCCCACGCCGGTCGGTCCCAAGGGCATCCCTGGAGACGGATACATGTTGGCTGGCGGACAAACCGGAGCACACACCGGGGCAGGGGGGCAAAACGGAGCACACACCGGAGCCGGAGAACACATCGGAGCACACACCGGGGAGGGGGAGCACATCGGAGCACACACGGGAGCCGGCAGGCAAGACGGTTCCTGCGAGCAGAAGCAGGACTTCAGGCACGAGCACAGGCAGCAGTCCGAGTCGGGGCAGCAATGCAGCATCCACGGATCCAAAGGTCCCCCGCACAAAACGCCCACGCCGCCTCCGGTGTTGAATCCGGTCACCGGATCAAAGCGAACGGGGTTGTACGTACACCCGGTGGCAATCCACAGCAGCAGGCAGAGGCAGCAAGTCGGCTTCATGATTTCATCCTGGTAGGGGAAACTGGTCCATTCCGTCGGGATGACGTACCAGGAACTCTCATCGGCCGTCAGTTTGGGGAACCTTTAACGGTTATCCGACTTTTTTGAAAAAAAATCGTGATCGGACGGAATGCAGTTCAAGAATCCAACTTATGTCGCGCACGAAACTGGGATTTTCTTGGGGAATTTGCAGATTTTGGGCTTTTGCGGCCGGTTTACCAACTGCTCAACAACATTTTCGCCCGGCCCAGAAATCCGACGAGATAGGTGAAGAACACCGGGCATTTGCAGATGCGAACCTCAAACCCCAGCGAACCGGGGCCTCGTTTGGGAGCGAACAGGTTGCTGTTCCGGGCGATGCCGGCTTTTTGGATAAAATCCCAGACCTCGGCCGGCGTGTATTTTTCGTCCAGGTCCGCCGGGGGCACGCCCAGTTCCGCGCGGCGGCGGTTAAAGTCTTCCAGGGCCTTGGGATGCGGGTTTCGGCGGGGCTCGTGAATCACCGCGACGCCGCCGGGCTTCAGAATCCGGTGAATCTCGCTGAGGGCTTTGACCGGTTCCGCCCAATGATGAATCGTCGAGCGGCTGATGACCATGTGCGCGAACTCGTCGGGGTAGGGCAGGTTGTGCACATCGTTGTGGTCGAGTTGGATTCTTTCCGCAAGTCCTTGGCCGGACACCGTTTCCCGGGCCTTGACCACCATGTCCTCAAAATAATCGGTGCCGATGAGATGGAAATCCTGGAAATCCGGATCGCCAGCGATCTGGAGCAGCAGTTGAGCTGTCCCCGTGCCCACGTCCACAAACTGCTTGGGGCCGGCGGGCAGGAATCTCAGCTCGATCTTCAGCCGCTTGATAATGCGGTTGTCGTAGGTCTTGACGGAGTCGGCGGTGTAGGCGTCGTATTGTTCCGCCGAGTAGTGGACATGCACATTCTGGCCCATGAGTCGATCCTCTTAGGTGTCGGGAACTTGGAAGCATTGGCAAACCTGAATCCGCCTATGTTGCCAAAACTTCCCCATTCATTCCACCCCGAGGCTCGAAGAATCGGATGCCTTTTTCCGTAGCGGTGGCTTCAATCAGCCCGAAACGCAAGCGAGGGATTTCAAGCGATTTCCCTCGCTTGCGGTTCGGGCTAATGAATTATCTCGCGAGAGATGCGATCAATTCGCGGGGGAGACGGCCGGGTAGGGATCGTTGCCGATGAGGGCTTCGTCGGGGTTCCATTGAATCGCGGCATCGCTGCCGGTGTCCTGAAGTTCCTCGAACGGCGTGCCTTGCTCCCGCATGTGGTCTGCGATCGGGCCCAACGGGTCGATCGCGAACTCTTCCGGAAAGATGGCCGCCAGTTCGTCCCAATGTTTCCGCACGAGTTCCACGTTTTCCCGCGGGACGTCGCGGAGCCGCTTGGCCCGGTCGACGCGGTTCAGCCAGATCGCCTCGCGCATGACGGAAAACTGCCGATCGGGGCTGTAATCGACAAACGGCGTGCGGTTCCGCTTGAGGCGGGTGATCACCTGCTGGCCGTGCTGAATCAGGCTGTCGAAGTCGTAGTCTTCGGGCAGCCGGCTGCGATTCATCGCCGTCCCCACCGCGAGCATCAGCCCCATGAACTGCTCCGGCGTCATCTCCACGCGGCGGAGCACCCGTTGCAGCCGGCGGTTGGTTTCCACCTCCTGGGCCAAATGCTTCGTGTCCCAAGGGCGTTCGATCTGAGCCGTCTCTTCGTTGACGAGTTCACTCACCGGCAGCGTTCGCCCCGCGCTCCAGCGGGCGGGCGGGCGGTAGATCGGCTGCAATTCCGGCAGTTTTTCCTCGGGCAGCAGACGGACGACTTCCAAAAACGCATCGAGTTCCGTCTCGGTCACCGCCTCGTCGATGCGTTTGACTTCAACATATTCGAGCGGCTTCGCCCAACAGCCGAAAAGCCCCCACAAACAGACCAGCCCCAAGGCTCGGCACAAACAGAACGCGGGCGCGTGACGAAAGAAGATCCCCATATTTCAAGTATCGACAAACCACCCGCCCGGCGGCGAGCGGAACTCGAGGGAAGGTTTCGCTTTGCCCGAGCGAAACTCATAACGGTAACGGAAACCCGTTCACGCGGACGACGGTGAACCAGCACACGATCAATTGCAGCGCCAGGAAGGGCAGGGGGGATGCGGCCGGGCGATTATGGGGCGGGGGCGATGGATCGGGTTCCCATATCCGGGCGGAGAGCCAGAGGAAATACGGAAAGACCACGAGCCACAGCCGGGCGGCTTCCCCGCGGTTTTTTCCCGTGATCCACAAGAGTCCCATCACCGCCGCGAACCCCGCGTAGGCGCCCCAGGTTTCGCGGGGCAGGCTGTTTCGGTCTTTCCACAGCCGGACCCACGCCGCGAGAAACAGCACCGCCGCGGGGGCTCCCAAGGCGAAAAATGTTTCCAGCGGATTGACCGCGAGCCACGTCCCATAGCTCCGCGGGAAGTGCTGATAGAACTCGGCGTGATTCTGATAGTTCAGCCACCACACCGCCGGCAGATTCAGGCCCCAAACGAGTCCCATCGCCAATGTCGGCACGAGAAATCCCAACCCGGCCGCTAAAACCAACCGTCCCGCGGATTTGGCACGCGACCGTTTCGTGTCGCGGTCCGAAGCGAAGACCACCTCCCAAATCGTGATGAGGGCCGCGAGCAAACCCACCGGCAACAAGGCCAGGCTGAACAGCATCCCGCCCCCAAAAATTCCTCCCGCCAAAAAACACCTTAGGAAACATCGCCGACTCCAACCGGACAGCCACACCGCGAGGAACAGCGTGCCGAAAAAAGCGTAAAGCACGTCCGACTTGGGCAGGAACACGGCGAGAGCCGGCAGGAGCGGCCAGAACGCGGCGGCGGTCCAGGCGGCCGGTTTCGAGGCGATATGCCGGGCCAGGAAAAACAAAGGCGCGACAACCGCCGCCCCCAGAAGATGCGTGATCAGCGTCATCAGCCAGATGACGGCCCGGTCGCTGTCCTTCAGAATTCTGCCGGTCCGGCGGTTTTGGGAGGCGATCTCGTCGAACATCCCCGACACCGACGGCGGCTCGGTTTGCAGCAGGACCCTCACCAGGCCCGGCGAGGATTCGCAGAGGTGGATCAGACCCCGATAACACAGAAACAACCCCGGCGGATGCGTCCCGTGGTGCAGCACCCGCCGCTTGACGTCTTGGGATTGAATATCTTTCTCGTAGTTCGCCAAATACTCGCCGGTCGTTTCCTTCCGGTAGCGGGCTTCGTGGAAGTATCCGGACGGGCCGGGATAATACAGCACCCAGGCCGACTTCGATAACCCGAACCCCGCGGGCGGGCTGAGTTCCAAGATGATCAGCCAACCGAACGCCGCCGCCGTGAGAGTCGCCAGCCAGAAACTCGATTCGAGAAATCCCGCTTCGTCGATTCGCGTCGCTCCCGCGCGCACCAGGCCGGCATAAAGTGCCCCGGCCAGTGCGCATCCCAATCCGCACAGCGCCACGTCCCACGCGTCGGTGCCCTGGATTGGAATCCGTCCCCACGTCCACTCGCCCGGAACGCCCAAGGGAATCTTCCAGCCCCACAACACCCCGAGCGCCAAGCCGCTGAAGACGAGGGCCAAGAGAAAAAGCACCGGGGCGCGTTTCATGCGAGAAGAATTCCAAAGGCGATAGAAAAAGCAGGCCGCGAATCTTCGCAGCCTGCTTGCTTGTGGATTTGTTCGGCTGGGTCTAATGAATTAGCCGCAGGGCGCTCGCCCCGGTTCTCGATTGAGCGAAGCGGGCGCTAACGCGTTCCGGCTGATCCAGCGTTTTGCACTAAACCGCTTTGGTGACGCCGGGGACGGGGACCGGATAACGGCCTTGGTCGTTGGGCAGCACGGGCGGGTCGGCTTCGAAGGAAAACTCCTTGGGCATCAGGCTGAGGTCGGAATGGAGGCACTCGTCCCAGGTGATGGGCTTGCCCGAGTACGTCGCGGCCCGGCCCAGGATCGCGGTCAGCGTGCTATGGGCCCCGTATTCGCCTTCGTTGTAGGGCGTGTCCTGGCGGATCGCGGCAAACAGGTCGTCGTGCTCCGTCTGGTAGGGGTTGTTCTTCGGCCCCCGGTATCGCCAGGTGTTGCCGTCGTTGTTCTTATAGCTCGCCCCGCCGATGTCGGCGAAGCCCTTCGAGCCGTGGGCGTGCTCGGAAACGCTGTTCCAGCAGTTGGGGATGTGCCGGCATTGGCTGTACATCCTCGTGCCGTCGGCGAACTCGTATTCCACGGCGAAGTGGTCGAAGATCTGCCCGTACTTGGGATCGATGCGCACTTCCCGCCCGCCCATGCCGTAGGCCTTCACGGGGTAGGCGTCTTTCACCCAGCAGCCGACGTCCAGATTGTGAATGTGCTGCTCGCAGATGTGGTCTCCGCACAGCCAGGTGTAGTAGTACCAGTTGCGCATCTGGTATTCCATTTCGCTCGAGACCTGGTCGCGGCTTCTGCGGGGATCCCACACGCCGCCGCCGTTCCAGTACACGCGGAGGGCGATGATGTCCCCGATCGCGCCGTCCTTGAGCTCGTCGATCGTGGCGTTGTACGTGTTTTGATGATGCCGTTGCAGGCCCACGCCGAGCTTCAGGTTCTTCTTCTTGGCTTCTTCGACCGCCGCGAGGACTTTGCGGACGCCCGGGGCGTCGGTGGCGACGGGTTTTTCCATGAAGACGTGCTTGCCGGCTTTGACCGCGGCTTCGACATGGATCGGCCGAAAGCCGGGAGGCGTCGCGAGGATCACCAGGTCCACGCCGCTGTCGATCAACTGTTTGTAGGCGTCGAAGCCCACGAACTTGTGGTCGTCATCGACAGCCACGCGGTCGGCGTGCCGGCGTTTGATATTGTTGAGACTGCTATCCAACTGATCGCGGAAGGCGTCGGCCATTGCGATGAGCTTCACGTTGCCCTTGGTGGAGAGAGCCTGCGTCGCCGCCCCAGTCCCGCGGCCGCCGCAACCGACCAGACCGATTTTGATCGTGTCATCCTCCGCGGCATAAGCGCCCGCCGGGGCTGCGAACGTTCCCAGAAGCCCGGCTCCCACGGCGGCAGCGGCCGAGGTCTTCACAAAATCGCGTCGGCTGGGTTTTGGCGTCTCTTTGGGCGTCGTCATGGTTTTCTCCAGGAGGTTAAAGGTCGGTTCGAGGATTTATCGGAGTTATTTCTTCACGAGGTCTTTCGCGATCGGTTCCAGTTTCAGCTTTTGTTTCTCGGCTTCCGTCGGCGGGTTCAGCGGCCGGACCACGCGGAAGCCCACGTGCAACGCGTCGGTGTGATACCAGATGCTCTGCGGGATCTGCGGGTCTTGGATTTTCCAATCCGGCGTCGAGGCATACCGCGCGGCACTCCGCAAGCCTTCGGGATCGTTGTCCCACGATCCGCCGCGGACCACGCGCGGATAAAGTTTCTCGGGGACGCTATACGTCTCTGGAAAGCTCGCGACTTTCACGCCCTTGAACTTCTGATAGAAGTCGGCATCGTACTGATCGAGCACCCATTCCGAGACGTTCCCGTGCATGTCGTAAAGCCCCCAGGGATTCGGCTTCTTCTGCATGACGGGGTGGTATTTGTCGTCGCTGATGTCGTAATACCAGCCGTACTCGCTGAGCTTTTTCGGATCGTCGCCGAACGAATACGCGGTCGTCGTCCCGGCTCGGCAGGCGTATTCCCACTCGGCTTCCGTGGGCAGCCGGTAATAATGGCCGGTCTTCGCCGAGAGCCATTTGCAGTACATCTTCGCCGCGAGCTGCGTCATGCAGATGGCGGGATAATTGTCGTGGCCCATGTCGAACGTCATGTCGGTGTAGGGCTTTGTCGGGCGGGTGACGGCGTCGGCGATTTTATCCAAGGCCGACGGATTCGCCCCTTTGAGCTTCCGCCGCTGAATGTCCAGATTAAAGCTCCAAATGTCGTACTCGTTCCAGGTGACTTCGTGCTTCTCCATCCAGAACGGCTCGATCTTGACCTTGTGCTGCGGACCTTCGTCGGGCTTGCGGTTCGGTTCGGTCTTGGGGCTGCCCATCACAAATTCCCCACCGGGGATCGGCAGCATCTCGAACTTGATTTCCGTGTCGGGGATCGTCTCGGTGTAGGCCTCCATCTTCGCGGCGGGCTTGTCCGATTGGTCCGCCCCTTGAGTTTGAGGGACGAAACCGGCGAACAGCCCAGCAATCAAGACCCCGGCCACTTGCAGAGCACTCCAAAGGCGGTTTATGTTGAACACGTTTGGATTCCTGTGAAATAAGAGACGACTTTCGAGGTCCATCAATGAGATACCTGACGATGCTCGCGGTTCTTTGGGGAACCGCCTTTCGCCCCGTAAATGCCGCCGATGGGAAACCGCTCCAACGGTTCTCCTACGAAGAGAAGCATATGGGAATTTTGGTCAAGTTCACATTATACGCCCCGGATGAAGGCATCGCAAACAAGGCGGCAAAGGCGGCTTTCGACCGCATCGCGGACGTGGATCGCCGCATGAGCGATTACAACCCCGAAAGCGAACTGCGTCAACTCTGCGACCGGGCCGAGCCGGGAAAGGCGGTGCCCGTGAGCGGCGATTTGTTTATGGTCTTAAAGCACGCCCAGGACGTTTCCAAGCGAAGTCACGGGGCGTTTGACGTGACCGTGGGGCCGGTGGTGCGGTTATGGCGGCGGGCGCGTTGGCAGAAAGAACTCCCCGATGCTGACCGCCTCAAAGAAGCTCTCCAAGCGGTCGGTTATCAAAAGGTCAAGCTCGATGAGAAACGCCGCCGCGTGACGCTCGCGCAACAAAGCATGCGGCTCGATCTGGGCGGGATCGCCAAGGGATACGCCGGGGATGCGGCGCTCGCGGCGTTGCGGGAAAACGGCGTTTCGCGGGTGATGATCGACGCCGGGGGCGACCTGGTGCTGGGCGATCCGCCGCCGGGGAAAGCCGGTTGGCGGATCGGGATCGCTCCGCTCGAACAAACCGACGGCCCGCCGAGCCGGATTCTGGAAATCAAAAACGCCGCGGTCGCGACCTCGGGCGATGCGTTTCAGTTCGTGGAAATCGCGGGCACGCGGTATTCGCACATCGTCAATCCAAAAACGGGCCTGGGATTGACGCAGCGGTCCAGCGTGACGATTATCGCCCCCACCGGCATGGAAGCCGACAGCCTCGCCTCCGCGGTGAGCGTCCTCGGTCCCGAAGCGGGCTTGAAACTCGTCGAATCCACAAAAGACACCGCCGCGTTCATCGTCTTAGGCGAACCCCGCCGCACGTTTGCGTCGAAGCGATTCGCGGATTGTCTCGCTCCCAATGACAATGAAAAAAGAGAGAACCACGAAGGCACGAAGAGTCTGTCCGATAAACCTGAAAAATGAGCGGCTGGGCGCTAGCCCCCGGCCTGTGTAAGTTTGCGTGGTCTCTACTCGGCCGGCGGCTAGCGCCGTACCGCTCACATCAATCCCACTTACGGGTCTTTTAATCGTAGTCTCATCCTGGATCTTCTCGAGAACTTGTTATGTCCGATGGTTCTTCTGCCGTGCGGGTGTTGGCGATTCATGCCCATCCCGATGATCTGGAATTTCAGTGCGCGGCGACGCTGGCTTTGCTTAAGCAGCGGGGCTGCGAGATTGTGATGGCGACGATGACGCCCGGCGACTTGGGCAGCGCGGAATTGCCGCCCGACGAAATCGCCAAGGTCCGCCGAGGCGAAGCGGCGAAGTCGGCGGAACTGTTGGGGGCGGAGTACCAGTGCCTTGAGTTTCGGGATTTGTCGATCTGCTTCGACAACGACAGCCGGCACCGCGTGGCCGAAGCCATTCGCCGAGCTCGGCCGGACATTGTGATCACGGCTCCTCCCGTGGATTATATGAGCGATCACGAAGTCACGAGCCGGCTCGTGCGGGATGCGTGCTTCAATGCCTCGGTCCCGCATTATTCGACCCGCCAATGGGATCCCGCGCCGCCGCTGTCCAAGATCCCGCACCTGTATTATGTGGATGCGATCGAAGGCGTGGATTACTTCGGCCAGCCGATCCCGCCGGAGTTCGTCATCGATATTTCCGCGACGTTCGAGCTCAAACAGAGCATGCTCGCCTGCCACGACAGCCAGCGGGCCTGGCTCCGGCAGCAGCACGGCATCGATGAATACCTCGAAAGCAACCGCCGCTGGAGCGAAGCCCGGGGCAGGGAAGTCGGGGCCGACTTCGGCGAGGCGTTTCGGCAGCACAAGGGCCATCCGTACCCCGCGGACAACAAGCTGCTCGAACTCCTCCAAGAAAATGCTTAGGATCCCAACTTTTTGTGGGCTAATCTTTATAAGGGCTGACCTTTCCCGAAAAGATGCTTGGGAACCGAAGTGTCCGCGCGCAAATCCTCAGGCGCGAAGTATTGGCCTTCCAATCCTTGGGATGCCAACGATTTTCTCCACAATCCCCAGCAGAAAAACTCTTCGCAGTCCAACACTTCGCGCGAATTGTTCGTTTTTGGACGATTTCGGTCGGAATTTCGCTCGACAGACCGGCCGGTTTGGGGAAAAATACGGATAAATATGGATGTCTATGTCATTTTTCCCGAGAACTGGGAAAATCCGCTCAAGTTTTGTAAAAAGGCGAAAACATCCTCGCGAGATTATCGGACGTTAGGCAAATTTTTCAAAACCCGTAGGTAACAGCCCAGAGCAGGGGAGAGGCCCTTATGACCGAAACCAGCACTCTTCAAACCCCGGAACAGCAAGGCCAGGAAATCGAGAAACCGGTCGTTCCCGAGATCGCTCCGCCCAAGGACCTGTTCGATAAAGACGAGATGACCTATTTCGGCTCGGAAGATCGCCACGCGGGCGGCGTGATCGGCAAAATGTTGAGCCTGTTCTTCTTCTATACCGTGATTGTGATGCTGCTGGTCGCCATCTGGACCTTCCTCGTGACCGCCCAGTAAAAAGAAAATCCTGGCAAGTCACATCAGCATCTGGTAAAATGTATCGAATGCAGGGAACGCATTGCTCCTGCCGGTTCTGCCGCGTTCGCGCTGTCAAAACCTCGCGAGCCCGGCGAACAGCGATGTCGCGGGTCAATCTGTGCGCCCGAGCGAACCGATTTTGGGGCTTAGGATGAGCTGCATCAGGCAGTTCATTCTTCAGGATGGATACCTTCACATCTTGATTTGGCCTCAAAGCCGGACCTGCCTATGTCCGAACGTGACCTCTCGCGCCGCCAATTCCTGCATCGCGCCGCCGCCTGTGGAGCCGCTTGCGGGCTCTCGCCGTTTCTCGCCTCCGCCTCGGCCGCCAACCCCGTCGGAGTTTTGTTGTCCAACTTCCCCGTGATCCGGCAGCCAGACAAAATCAGTTGCGGGCCGACATGCTGCTCGATGGTTTTGAAATACTACGGCGTCCTGGTGGACGTTCCCAAGCTCAAGGAAATCGCGGGAACCACGCTGTTCAAAATGGGCGACGACGAAGTCGGCTTCACCTGGCCGAGCAAGGTCCAGAAAGCTCTCACGAAATACGGCCTCGCCAACACCCTCAAAAAACAAGCCCAGCTCGACGATGTCGTGAAGTCCGTCGAAGACAATCGCCCCCCGATCGTCCTGGTCCGCAGCTCGCGGAAGACCTGGCATTATACCGTGGTCATCGGCCACCGCCGGGGCGAGATCTTCAAAATGGCCGACCCGTTGGGCTACACCTATTGGCTCACCGCCCGCACCCTCGAAAACGCCTGGTCCTTCGAGGGCGACCTGCGGGGCAATCCCATCGAGGGCAAAGAGTGCAAAGTCTGCGCGGGCAACGGCAAAGTCGGCTTTTTCAAATGCCTCGTCTGCGGCGGCGATGGCCACCTGCCGGACATGTACCGCCAAGTCGTGCAGACCAACCTCATCGAATGCGTCAAAGCCAACACAATGATCTCGCCCAACCAGGGGGCGTTCGGATAAGGCGAGCGTGGGGCGCGAGCCCCATGATTTTTTCAGCAACCATCACACTCGCTTTTTTCGTACGATCATGGGGCTCACGCGGGCACCGACCGCAGGTTGGTCCGCTCGCCTTTACACTTCGCAACCTCCTTTCTACACTTATACAAATGCGTGAACCTTGATGGGTTCGGTGATTTCGTGTGTGAAAGGGCTTTCTGATGTTGCGGATTGATGCAGGACGGGCAGGGCGGTATTGCGACCGCGTTTCGCGGCGGAGCTTTCTCCAAGTCGGCATGGCGGGCATGGGCGGATTGAGCCTGCCCCAGCTTCTCCAAGCCAAAGAGTCCACCCAGAACGCCGGCGGCGAAAAGAAAGACACCGCCGTGATTCTGCTCTGGCTCGACGGCGGCCCAGGCCACATGGACATGTACGACATGAAGCCCGAAGCCCCGGCGGAATACCGAGGCATCTGGCGGCCCATCCGCACCAACGTCTCCGGCTTCGACGTCACCGAAATGTACCCGCTGCAGGCGAAAGTCGCCGACCGATTCTCCATCGTCCGCTCCCTGCACCACGACACCGGCGACCACTTCACCGGCGGGCATTGGATGCTCACCGGCCGCGGCGAAGTCAGCGGGGCCAACAACGCCGGCAAATATCCCTTCGTCGGCTCCATCGCCACCAAACTCCTCGGGGCGCGAAAGCCCGGCATGCCCGCGAACGTGGCGATTCCTTACGGGATGAGCATCGGCCTCCGCCCCGGTTACTTCGGCGGGAATTACCTGGGCGTCCAGCACGATCCCTTCGAAACCGTCTCCGACGCCAACTCCCCCCGCTTCCAGGTGCAGAACATCAACTTGCCGGGCGGCCTCGACGTCCAGCGATTGGAAAACCGCCGGGCGCTTTTGTCGCAGTTTGATACCCTCCGCAAAGAAGCCGACCAGACCGGCATGATGGACGCCATGAACCGCTTCGAGCAAAACGCATTCGAGATGGTCACCGGCCCCTCGGCCCGCAAGGCCTTCGACATTCAAAGCGAAGATCCTCGTTTGCGGGACCGCTACGGCCGGACGAGTTGGGGCCAAAGCACGCTGTTGGCCCGCCGGATGGTCGAAGCCGGGGCCACGTTCGTCACCTGCCACTTCGGCGGCTGGGATCATCACTGGAACCTCAAAGAAGGCTACGACCGCTATCTGCCACAGATCGATCAGCTCGTCTCGGCCCTGTTTGAAGACTTGCACCAGCGCGGGCTGTTGGACCGCGTGTTGGTCGTGCTCTGCGGCGAGTTCAGCCGGACTCCCAAAATGAACGACGGCAGCGGCATGGGCACGCCCGGCCGCGACCACTGGGGCAACTCGATGTTCTGCCTGATGGGCGGCGGGGGAGTGCAGGGCGGGCGGCTGATCGGTTCGACCGACCGCTTGGGCCAGGCCCCGCAGGAAAACCCCAAACGGCCCGGCGACATCCACCACACGATCTTCCGCGTCCTGGGCGTCGATCCCCACATCAGCTTCACCAACCACGCCGGCCGCCCCGTCCCCGCCATCGACCACGGCCACGTGATCCAGGAGTTGTTTTAGACAAGAACCACCCAAGCCGACCGCTTGCGGTCGAAGTCGAGCCATGAATTCTCGCGATCACCAGCCGATGCATGTCCTAAACCGCCGGCGGTTGCTGGAAGTCGGCACGCTCGGCACGTTGGGTCTCACGTTCCGGATCTCTTCGCCGCCAAGACGAAGCCACCGAAAGAGGGCAGGGCGAAGGCTTGCATCTTTATTTTCCTCTGGGGCGGTCCCAGTCATCTGGATACGTCTGGACCCCAAGCCCGATGCCCCCGCGGAAGTTCGCGGTGAGTTCCATCCCATCGCCACCAACGTCCCCGGCACCATCGTTTGCGAACATTTGCCGCAGATCGCCCGGCGGATGGACCGGGTCGCGGTGATTCGTTCGCTCTCGCACGATGATGCCGCCCATCTTTCCAGCGGGC
This sequence comes from uncultured Planctomycetaceae bacterium, assembly GCA_963815195.1. GTDB lineage: Bacteria > Planctomycetota > Planctomycetia > Planctomycetales > Planctomycetaceae > CAWAVN01. The sequence continues at coordinate 629,488 of CAWFGE010000015.1, read as the reverse complement.
ATGCGACCGTGACGGGGCATTGGGCTCCGGTCGTCAAAAGCGATCAGGATCCGCCGAGCGAAAAAGATACGCCGCACATGGGGGCCGTGCTGGCGAAGCTTCGGCCCAGTACCGGCGAACTGCCCGCGGCGGTGATGGTCCCCTGGAAAGTCTTTCACCCCGCAGCACCCGGCGGCCGGGCTCCCGGACAGCACGGCGGTTGGCTGGGGAAGAAGTACGACCCGTTTCTCGTCACCGGCGACCCCAACGCCCCCGGCTGGAACGTCCCGGAACTCGTCTCTGCAGGACGGCCTCACCGCGCAGCGTCTCGTCCGCCGGCAGGAACTCCTGACCTCGCTCGACGAGGCCCGCGGCCGATTGGCGAAACGGGCCGAGAACGCGTCCTGGACCGGCTATCAACAGCAAGCCTTCGGCCTATTGACCGCGAAAGCCGCCCGCGAGGCGTTTGATCTTTCCCAAGAAGCGGACACGCTCCGCGACCGCTACGGGCGGAATATCCACGGGCAAAGCGTGCTCCTCGCCCGCCGGCTTGTCGAGCGCGGCGTGCCGTTGGTTTCGGTCAACTGGCACAACGACGGCCACGCGTTCTGGGACACGCACAGCAACAATTTCCATCGCCTCAAGAACGACCTCTTGCCGCCGGCGGAAACCGCGCTCGTCGCGCTCTTGGACGATCTCTCCGAGCGCGGCCTCTTGGACGAAACCCTCGTCGCCTGGGTCGGCGAGTTCGGCCGCAAGCCCGAATATCACCCAAGGCAACGCCGGGCGCGAGCATTGGCCGTTCTGCTATTCCGGTCTCTTCGCCGGCGGCGGGATTCGGGGCGGGGCGGTTTACGGAGCCAGCGATTCGCAGGGCGGCTACCCGGAAGAACGCCCCGTCTCCCCGCTCGATTACGCCGCCACCGTCTACGAGGCCCTGGGCATCGCCCCCGACCAAACGCTCCGCGACCCCCTGGGCCGCCCCCTCAAATTCTGCGAAGGCCGCCCGATCGCGGCGCTATTCGGTTAGAATCCAGTCTCGCGTCCCCCGTAGAAAGTAGGATGGGCATCGCCCACCAACATGGAATCAGGAAACCATTGGTGGGCGGTGCCCACCCTACTTACTGGATGATTTGCTGCGTGCGCCGCAGTCCTCATCAGATCCTACGGCCGAATTGGCACGCTGCCAGGCGGAACTTTCGATGCACCGCATGAGCCGACAACTGATTCGAGGCATCAGTCAGATCAGCTTGCTGGCGGCCGTTGATGGAGCCGTTCTTCTCGATGGCCACCTCCGACTTCAAGGATTTGGCGTGCGATTCCCCCTTCTCCTTCCGCCGGAAACCGCTGTAGTGGATGCCCTGACCGGGACCGAGTACTTGTGTGACCAGTGGGGACTGCGGCACCAGTCGGTTTTTTCCGTCTGCCACAAATGCGAGCAAGCCATTGGCTTGATCGTGTCTCAGGATGGGGAGGTCAAAGCCGTGAAAGCGGTCGACGGGCAACTCTTCTTTTGGGACGGGATACTCGATTAAATGGGAGAAAGAACACCCCACACGTTTGTTGAACAAACTGTCCGATTCCAATCCCTGATATTTGGAACTTGAACGAACGATGAACCTTCGTATCATGCAAATCTTCGTTCCGCTGAGCAGCGAGGATCAACTCAAGGAATTGCTCGAAGGGCATGAGATACTTGGCCGCTGGCGAGACACCGATGCCAACCAGATTGTGTTGCATTTATTAGTTCCTGCCGAGGAAACCGAGCTGATCATGGATCGGTTTGAGCAACAATACGCCCACACCAAAGGCTTCCATGTCATTTTGCTTCCGGTCGAAGCGGTTCTGCCTCGGGTCGCGCCGGAGGAAAAGGAAAGCACGGAGCCGAAATCCACCTCAGAAGAGGAACAGAAGACGGCACAGCAACGGATTAGCCGCGAGGAACTCTACGCCGAGGTCAGTGAGGGACTCGGCGTTTCCCGTGTCTTCTTGGGGATGACCATCCTCTCGGCCGTCGTCGCGGCGGTGGGGCTATTGCGAGACGATGTCGCTGTAATTATTGGAGCGATGGTGATCGCTCCTCTCTTGGGCCCGAATGTTGCCATGTCGCTTGCGACGACGCTGGGGGATTTTGATCTTCTTCGCCGAGCGTTGTTAACGAACATCATCGGAGTTCTTGTGGCCTTTGCGTGTGCTGTCGTTATTGGCGTTCCGCTCCAGGTCGATGCCGCTGTTCCCGCCATCGCATCACGGACTGAGGTTGGGCTAGGCGATATCTTATTGGCTTTAGCGGCCGGCTGCGCCGGAACGTTGGCATTCACCCAAGGACTGTCGGGGGCCGTGATCGGTGTCATGGTGGCTGTGGCGCTGGTACCTCCACTCGTCGTTTGCGGAATGTTGGTTGGGGAAGGTGACTTCACACTCGCTTTCGGGGCGTTTCTTTTGTCCGGGGCGAATCTTATCTGTATCAATCTGGCCGGTGTCGCCACATTTCTTGCACAAGGAGTTCGGCCTCGAAGCTGGTGGGAAGCAGAACGGGCCAAAAAGGCCACTTGGCGGGCGATCCTCGTTTGGGTTATCTTGTTAGCGCTCCTAAGTCTCATCCTCTGGCTGAATGGGTGAACGGCGGGGTGGCATGCTCATGGCTTTGCATGAGCATGAGTTTTGACGAAGCCCTGATTTCTCGGCATCAAAGACACGGCCCCTCAATCCAATGGCAAAGTCACCTCGCGGACTCATCGAACCTGCAGAAGACATGCTCATGCAAAGCCATGAGCATGTCACCCCGCCGCGGCAATAACAGGTTGGGCCTCGCCGGCAATGGGGCAGGGGGGCGATTGGTATCGTACATTGGGCGGATTGAGAAATCCATGACTTGCAATTCCGCCGGATTGCGGTGAACCTGTTCCTTGTGCACTGCGTTCGGCAATCTCTCGCACGATGGCAGCCCCCCTCCACAAGGTCTCCTCGATGATTCGCGTGGTCGATGTCACCCAGCATTACGGCGTGAAACCCGTGTTGAAGAATATCTCGCTCGACATCCCCGCGGGGAGCCGGTCGGTGGTCATTGGGCCCAACGGCATGGGGAAGACGACGCTGTTGAGCGTGCTGGGGGGCGTCTTGGAACCGCAGCACGGCGGGGTGGCATGCTCATGGCTTTGCATGAGCATGTTCTACGACGCCTTCGGCCGCCGGATCGCCAAATACGTGGATGACGACGGCAACGGCACTTTTGACTCGGCGGGGTGGCATGCTCATGGCTTTGCATGAGCCGAGTAGGGCCGGCTGTGCCGGCCTTTTGTTTTTGACACAACGATTTTTCTCGCACCAAATGGCCGGCATACCCAGCCGCCAATTGGGCATAAGTACGATTCCCTTCGTCGAAAAGGCCGGCACAGCCGGCCCTACGTCACTCCTCCTTCTTGCCAGTATCGGAAAGACATCTTGCCGGGGCGTTCTCGAATCGTAAGGCGGTTCAGCAACGGACTGTTTTGTTCTTTGAGAAGCCCTTTGATCCGGAACGAAAACGGTTTCTTGATGGCCTTGAGCAAATCGCTGACCTCCGACTCTCCCACGGGATAAACCAAAAGATGCAGATGCTCCGGCATGAATACAAAAGCGACCAAACGGAACGCATGGCGTTCGTTGGCGGTGTCAATCTGCCTGGCCAACAGCTTTCGCCAAGGATCATTGGTCAACAACGGCATTCGGCGATAACAGGAAAACGTCAGCTCGTGACAATCCCCCGGCTCATGGTAGTGTTTCACGGTTTTTCGACGGTCTGCCATTCTGGGGTCCGTTCTTCGGATTGAGGGATTCATGTCGTTCGGAAGATCGTCTTAGAAAGCACTGGCAACAAGTTGCCAGTGGCACCCGAAAGACTGTTAACAACCCCGAATTAACAGAATTAACAGTGCCACCCCGCCGCCATCGGCTTCCTCCGAAATGCGATTGCCGGCGGGATCGTGCTATTCATGCCAGCCAAATCTACCTATGAATACAGGTTCATCAGGCATTGCAGTCAAACCGGCAGCAACAGGATCATAGGCGTAATCGTATTGCGCCATTATCCATAGTGCCGACGTGATGCCGAGATGCTTTGCAGCTTCAAATGCGTCGTCCCGAAAAGACTCCGAGTACGACAATTGCGATAGGAGGTCAAAAAGGGGAGTGACCGATTCCTCTATAACACACTCTTGGTTATCTGGATCATAATATTCGATCCCATATTTATCTCGAAGGAAATTTGATCCGGTCGCAACTCGCTTTTGGCCAACCCATAAAGAAACCACGCCGTCTTCTTCGAAGTATAACTCTGTCATTCTAGTAAACCTCATTGCAATGCAGGTGGAAGGTCAGAAACGCCGGGTGCCACTGGCAGCTTGCCTGCCAGTGTGAATCGGATAATCCAATCGAGTTTTGAAACGTTCCAATTCCATGCTGCTGGAAAGCACTGGCAACAAGTTGCCAGTGGCACCCGAAAGACTGTTAACAACCCCGAATTAACAGAACTAACAGTGCCACCCCGCCGCCTACGTGGGGTGAAAAATATCCTCTTCCAATGGCGTGGTGAATCGCCAGTCGAACGGAAATGCTTCTTCCTTTAATAGCCCTAACGCGACTAACGCATCATCATCTTCATGTTTATACCATTTCCCACTGATCCACCAGAAGACCGATAGTAGGGTGCCTCCGGTATTGGTATCGACTCGAAAGACAGAGTCTATTTCCACACCGGATTTGGCAACGGTCGTCCCTCCAATCCAGTATACGCCAGTGGCTTTCGGGACAGCCTTTACGGAAATGACATTCGCGTCACCTTCCCCACCCACTTCTTGCAGAACGAACGATCCGAATGTCCGCACAAGGTTGAGTCGTTGACACATGTCGGTATCGCTAATCACGGCGATTGCTCCTTAGAACCGAGTAGGGCAGGCTCCCGCCTGCCTTCTTTTGTTGGTCATTGTTGAAATGCCCAATTCTCGCCGTGCACACGTTCCCGGGAACCTACTCCGAAAGAAAGGCAGGCGGGAGCCTGCCCTACAGGGACTACCCCTATCTGCTCTTGCTCTCTCGCGTTTTACCAATCTCCGTCTTGCAATTCCGGCGGATTGCGGTGAACCTGTTCCTTGTGCACTGCGTTTCCCAATCTATCGCACAATCGAAGCCCCGGGACAAGGTCTCCTGATGATTCGCGTGGTCGATGTCACCCAGCATTACGGCGTCAAACCCGTCTTGAAGAATATCTCGCTCGACATCCCGGCGGGGAGCCGGTCGGTGGTGATCGGGCCGAACGGGATGGGGAAGACGACGCTGCTCAGCGTGCTCGGCGGCGTGTTGGAACCGCAGCACGGCTACGTCGAGATCGAGGGCCTCCGCCGGCGGTCGAGCGTGGAAAACGAACTCGCCCTCCGCAAGCGAGTCGTGTTTCTCCCGGACCGCGCCTTTCTCCCCAAGAACCGCACCGGCCGCGAGTTTTTGCTCGCCGTCGGCCGGATTTATGAAATCGACGAGAACCGGCTGGTCGACCATGCCCAGCGGCTATTGAATCTGTTTCAATTGGCCGAACTCGCGGATTCGCCGATCCGCACCTACTCGGCCGGGCAGCAGAAAAAGATCGCGCTCTCGTCCGCGCTGGTCACGGATGCGGAGGTGCTGCTCTTGGATGAGCCGTTCTCCGGCGGGCTCGATCCGTCCGGGATCATGGCGCTCAAGCAGGTGCTCCGGCGGTTGTCGCTGGAGCAGGGCGTGACGATCGTGCTCACGTCGCCCGTGCCCGAACTCGTCGCGGAAATCGCGGACCGCTTGATCGTGATTCGCGAGGGCCGCATCGCCATCGACGGCACGCTCGAAGAGATTCGCCGGGAGACGGGCTACACGGGGAACCTGGACGAGATGCTCGGCCGCGTGATCTTTCCCGAAACCCTCATCAATGTGGACGCCTATTTTGCGCGGGAGGAGCGATGAGAGCCTGGTTCCGCGTGGTGCTGCCTTTTAACGGGCTGGCGTTCGGGTTTGCGGTGGCGTATGCCGTGTCTTATCTTCCCCAACTGGCTTATTGGCTCGTGGTGGGCGGGAAGGGCGGCTTTCCGCTCGATGGGAATTGGGAGCCGCTGCAGATTCCGCTGCTTGGCTTGGCCGCGGCGGGTCATGCCGCGATGCGGGCGTTTGCGTTTCATCCGGCCTTCATGGCGGACTACCGGACCTGGCTGAATCAAACGCCCTGGCGTCCGGGGCTGCCTTTGCCGGTGGGGCCGATCCATCTCGTGCCGCAGGATGGGATTGTCGTCGGCGTGCTTACGGCCTTGGGGGCCCGGCATTGGCCGGAGGCGTGGTGGATGGTTCCCGGCGTGTTTTTGGCGATGTATTTGGCGTGCGTGGCGATCGGGTTTGTCCGCACGGGAGTGGACCGGCACGCCTGGCTGCTCGGGTTCGGCCTCGGCGGAGCGGTGCTGTTGGCGCCAAACCCGTGGGGCTTGGGGCTGTTGTTTCTTGCGGTTTATGGGATTGCATATCACGGCCTCAGCCTGTGGCTAAAGCAACCTGGTCTGCCCGTGTTGACGGACCGAATTTCTTTAGCTTCGGACACCATTCGCAGTCAAAGCCAAAACTGGAAACTCGGCTGGCCGTATGATTCTCTGGCGCCCAAGCGGGAGCGGCATTGTATTTCCTACGGTTGGGCCGCGGCGTTGGCGGTGCTCGTGGGGTGGTGGGTGTTCGTGCTCGCCCATGTCTACGAAGAATCGGTGGGGCTCGCGTTTCTCGCCATGCTCGTGTTGCCTTTCGCCCGTTTAATACGATACCTGTTTGGCTATTCGCCGCCGCTGAGTTTGTGGGCGCGGATCAGAACCTTTCACTGGATCATCCCCCGCTACGACGTGGTGTTCGCGGCTCCCGTTCTCGCGCTGTTTCTGTTGGGGGCGGGACTCAAGTGGTTGTATGGGGATTTCCACTGGCCCCTCGAATATGCGTTTCCCCCCGTGTCGGCGGCGGTTGTGTATGTGACCTTGGCTTGCCGGCCCACTCTCGACGAATGGCGGTTGACCGGAAACCATCGCATCGTCCCCGCGGTCCACAAGCAAGAAATGCAGCAGATTTCCTGAGGCGAGGCAGGGCCGTTCCTTCCGATGACGTTGTCAGAGCGAAAATCCCACGGCGGTCAAGGCGAGATGTGGAATTCTTCCGAAAACTTCGCAACGCGGGGGAATCCACCCAGTGAAGAATCAGTTCTGCCCCGCTGTTTCCTCCGGCCTCGAATTGGCACAATCCCTTTAGGCAATCCGCCACCAGCGTATCGGCGGGTTCTCTTGTGATTTGTATTGGAAAAGGAGAGACAGGATGAAAAGTTTACTCATGGGACTGGCGTGCACGGCAATGTTGATGGGCAGCCCGGTCTTGGCTCAGCAGCAAGACAAAGACAAAAGCCAGGACAAAAACCAGCAAGCCCAAAAGGGGCAACAGCAGACGATCACGGGCACGATCGCGGGCGTGACCGCGATGGGCGAAATGGTGATCGATCCGCAATCCCGCAGAGCCGTGGTCGTCGAAGCCGACTACCTGGCCGTGCTGGGGTCGCCTTCACAAGGCCCGAGTTTTCAGGCCGACGAGAACGACCAAAACCAGGCCGGCAACAAGAAAGACAAACAGCGCCAGAACCTGTACTTCGTCGCCCTGACGCCCAAGACGAAAGTCCATTGGGCCAATCAAAAGGCGAAGCAAAACCAGAAGACCTCCCAAAAAGAAGGCGATGAAAACGAATCGGCTCTTGAGGATCTGGAAATCGGCGATCGCGTGCAAGTCCAATTCGACCGGACCGAACAACTCCACGCGAAGTCCGAAGGCTCGAAAACCGGAGAAACGCGGACAGCCGGCTTCCGCGGCGACAAGAACGCCAAGAAGCACGGCCGGGACCGGATCTTCGTCGGCCAGGCCAGCGACATCTCGATCCTGTCGGCCCCGATGAACGAGTCCGGCCAAAACCAGAAACAGAACAAGAACAAAGACAAAACCAAATCGAAGGAATAAGGCCGTCCCTCACCGGAACGTCCCGATGCAATGAGAAAACGCCCGTTCGCAACCGCGAGCGGGCGTTTTATTTTGGTTCGGGTCAGCGGATTCGTCTTTGAGAATTGAGCGACTGGGCGCTCGGCCCTGGCTTTTTAACTTCGATCTGCCGGCGGCTACGCGCCGTGCCGCTCACTTTGCCGGCGGCTAGCGCCGTGCCGCTCACTTTGCCGGCGGCTAGCGCCGTGCCGCTCACTTTGCCGGCGGCTAGCGCCGTGCCGCTCACTTTGCCGGCGGCTAGCGCCGTGCCGCTCACTTTGCCGGCGGCTAGCGCCGTGCCGCTCACAAAACAGCCTTAATTTGTTTTGCTGGCTTCGGCTCTTCTTTGGCGGATCAGCGGGATGAGCACCGCGTCGAGTTCTTCGAGGCCTTTGTCCGGGTTGATTTCGTAGTAGCCGGACTTGTAATGCGCGACCTTGCCGTGGTGGTCGATGACGACCCACAAGGGCAGGGGGGCTTGGGCGTCGCGGGGGTCGCCCAGGGTTTTGAGGAGCGTGCCGGAGTTCAAGGTGATGGGGTAGCTCAGGTTCATGAAGTCGCGAAACTTGCGGAAGTCGCGCTTGGCCTGGCTGACTTCGCCGGCTTGGTCGGTGCGGGGATCAACGGCCACGCCGACGACGCTCACGCCAAGCTTCTGCCGCTTGTTAAAGAGAAAATCCAGATAGGCCACCTGGCCGTAGGGTTCGGTCAGCGGGTTGTCGTGGTATTTCCAGAAGTGCAGGACGACAATCTGCCCGGCGAGATCCTTGGAGGCGACCGTCTTGCCGTTTAAGTCTTCGAAGGAAAACTCCGGGGCGTCTTTGCCGACGATGCGTTTGGCGAGGGCGTCCACATCGTCGTCCCGCTGGGTTTGCAATTTCAGATCGCGGCTGATGACGCTGACCAACTGGCGAAACGGCGTCTCGGCGGCATCCTTGGCGAGCGTCTCCAAAGCCTCGGCGGTCGTGGCGAGCTGCTCTTTGCTGAGTTCCGGTTTGGTCGCGTTCTCCCGGCGTTTGAGATCCGCTTGCAGCTTGAGCAACCCGGCGAGGGCTTTTTGAATCCCCGGGAGTTTCTCGGCCGCGACGTCGCTCGCCGAATCGAGTTCCATCAACAGTTCAAACGGATCGCCCCGGCCCATCGTGAGTTTGGTTTTCACCGCGACGACGAGGCCGGTGTCTTCTTCGATCCACAGAGTTTCCCGCTTGCCGATGTTCGTGAACACATCGACTTCCCAGCAGGAACGGTCCTTCTGCTTGGTGAGTCTTTGGACTTCGTAGCGTTTTTTGTCGGCGGTCCAGGTGGCGTCGGCGCCGAGTTTGTCGGGATATTCGAAGATCGGCTGGCGGAGGGGCAGGGGATAGTTCACGCCTTCGTGGTCGTGGAGCAATCGGATTCGAGCGGCCGTGGCCGGTTGGTGTCTTTCGTTGAGGACCAATTCGCCGAAGCGTTCGGGCCAGGCCCAACCGCCGCCTCCGCGCTCGTCCACGAGAAACGCGATTTTCGATCCGCCGTCCCGGTTTTGCATCAGGCAGTAGAGATCGAACTGTTTGACCTCGGCGTTGGCGTCTTTGCGGGAGACGTGCTCCAGGGAACCCCGATAGCGAAGTTCGAGCGCGGAGCCGTCGGCAAACGCCGCGCACAAAGGGAGCAACAAAAAGGGCAGGGGGGTCGTCATCGAGAAGACACCTTATGTGGGAGGGTTCCCGCTGCCAGCGACTGCAAACGGGACGTTCGGTGGGACGGAATGTCGCTGGAACGATCATCCCAAAATCCCCACAGCCTCACAAGCGAGAGGGGGAGAAGAGCGGCCGGGAAAGGGACGGCTTGGAAGATTTTCCCTGCGAAACCCGCGGCCCGGTCGCTATAATAAAGTGTGAAGAATTCCGTCCAACCGCCCAGACCGGCAGGAGAACATTGTGTCCGACGGCGAACAACAGACTATCGACGGCTACAAGATTATCAGCGAAATCGCCCACGGAAACACGAGCGAGGTCTTGGAAGTGGCCGACGCGGGCGGCAGCTCGCAGGCGTTGTGCATGAAGCTCTTGATCCCCGAATCGCTGGAATCGCATCCCGACGCCAAGCAGGTGCTCAAACACGAAGGCAAGGTCGGAAAAGCGCTCGACCATCCGAGCATCATCAAGGTGCACAAGGTGTCTTTCACGAAGAAGTACTCCTATATCGTGATGGATTACTTCCGCGCGCCGAACATCAAAACCCAAATCCAAAGCGACCGGGTCGGGTTGCATTCCCGGTTCCGCGGGGTATTCGAGAGCCTGTGTCTCGCGCTTGGATACATGCACGAAAAAGGCTGGGTCCACAAAGACATCAAGCCCGAAAACATCCTGGCGAACAAAGCGGGCGAACTTCGGCTCATCGATTTTTCGCTGGCGGTGCGGGCGGCGGGCGGCCTCGGAAAACTGATCGGCAGCCGCACCAAAGCCGTGCAGGGCACGCGGACCTACATTGCCCCGGAAACGTTATTGAAAAAAGCCCCGACATTCCAGACGGACATGTACAGCCTGGGGATCACGGTGTTTGAGATGCTCACGGGCGGCCCTCCGTTCCGCGGCATGTCGCCGAACGAGCTGTTGCGGATGCACGTGCAGGAGAGGGCTCCGGAAGTCTCCTCGATCAACCGCAACGTCACGCCCGAGATGGATCGGCTCGTGGCCCGATTGTTGGAGAAGAAACCCGCCAAACGGCACAAGACCATGGAAGAGGTCTACGCGGAGTTTCGTTCGCTCAAAGTCTTCAAGGAAGACCCGCGAGTTGGACGCCAAGTTTCAGGACGAACGGAAGCGTGCCGAGATGGATGCGCTGGGAGCTTCGGATCGAATCAACAGCCGCCGCGACCATCAGCGGAGCGAAGCGGGTTTGAATGCTCCGCCCAAACCCGCCAGCCCAAAATCAAAACCCAAACCAAAGCCCGCCCCGCCCCGGCAACCGCAGCCGACTCCTCAACAGCACCAGAACCCGTCCGCCGGTCAGCCGGCGATGGGGCAGGGCTACGGACCGCAGGGACCGCCGCCGCCGGGCTATGCCCCCTATCCTCAATATCCCGGCGCCGGCTATGGATACCCACCGGGCATGCAGCCGCCGCCGGGTTATCCCATGCAACAACCGCCGCCGGGTTATTATCCGGGCGGGCCGATGCCGCCGGGCTATGCTCCGCAACAACCCCAAGGCATGCCCCAACAACAACCCCAACAACAACCCCGCCCACAGCAGCCGGCCCCCCAACCGCAACAAAGCCCCGGCCCCCAGCCCGCCCCGCCGCAACAGCAACCGGCCGCGTCTTCGCCGCCGCCCAAACAACCGGCCCCCAAGCCGCCGGAAAAGAAACAGGAAGAAGACCTGCCCCTGATGGAAATGGACGAACTGCCCGACGTGCTCTGAAGCAGCCGGCGGAAGGCAAGACCCGGAATCCTCTTCGTCTTGCATCAATCAGCCCAAGAAGATACAAGCGAAGGACACCGGACCCACTGACAACAGACCACTGACAACGGACCACGCATGTCGGCTGGCGCACCATCTCCCGTTCGAGCGGCCCATTTATGAACTCGAACGCCAGCTCGAAGAACTCGAAGCCCAACCCCATCCCACCGCCAACACCAAAGACGCCATCCGCAAAATGCGCGTCGAGATCACGCGGATGAAGCGGGAGATTTTCGAGAACCTCGATCCGTGGGACATCGTCAAAGTCGCCAGGCATCTCGAACGCCCGCAAACGCTCGACTACATCGAACTGATGTTCGACGAGTTCGTCGAACTCCACGGCGATAAGACGTTCGGCGACGACCGGGCCATTATGACCGGCTTCGCCAAGCTCGAAGACCAGAAGGTCATGCTCGTCGCCCAGAGCAAAGGCCGGACGCTCAAAGAGCGCAACGAGTGCTACTTCGGCTGCGCCCATCCCGAGGGCTACCGCAAGGCGCTCGGCAAGATGCAGATGGCCGCCAAGTTCGGCCTGCCGATCGTCTGCCTGATCGACACCCCCGGCGCGTACCCGGGCATCGGGGCCGAGGAGCGCGGCCAAGACTTCGCGATCGCCTACAACCTCCGCGAGATGTCCCTGCTCAAAACGCCCATTGTCTGCGTCGTCATCGGCGAAGGCGGGTCCGGCGGGGCGCTGGGCATCGGCATCGGCGATCACGTCGCGGTCTTGCAGTTCGCCTACTACTCGGTCATCAGTCCCGAAGGCTGCGCGGGGATTTTGTGGAAGCACGTCAAGCACGCCGACCTCGCCGCCCGCGCTTTGAAGTTCACGTCGAAGTATCTCTTGGAACTCGGCGTGATCGATGAAATCATTCCCGAACCGTTGGGTGCCGCCCACCGCGACCACCGCGCGATGGCGACGACGCTCAAAGGCTCCGTGCTCCATGCCCTCAAAGAGCTCGCCGGCGTGCCCAAAGAGGAACTCCTGGACCGCCGCTACGAAAAGTTCCGCCGCATCGGCGTCTTCGAGGAAGCCGCGATCGAACAGGCCACGGAAACTCTTCCCGCCGAAGCCGCCCCCAAAAACGGCCGAGCCGCCTCGTGACCTTTGGGCGAGCGTGGGGCAACGTCCGATAATGTCCGTTATGTTCGGTTAGCCGGCGAAAAACGCCTTGTTTTTAAGCCGATTCCTATCGGAACCGCTCTTGCTTTTGCACCATTTCCCAGCCCAAACCCCCGTCCTGTGCGCGGGAATCGGGCAGACCCGACAAAGCGATAAGCTCCGCTCCGCCAGGGTCGTCGCGGAACGGGCTTGAAGCAATGGCGAAATGTGAAGTCGGCCTCATTCGCTTTCCGGCGAGGAATCACTTTCCTCCCAGCTTTTTGACCGAGGCTTCCGGGACCGGCGGGGCGGCTTCGGCTTTGTTGAAGTCTTTGAGCTCTTTGAGAGTCAGCTTGCCGTTTTTGTCGCTGTCCGCGTCTTTGAAGGCCAGCGAAAGCGGGCTCTTGCCCACCTCTTCGAGCGTCAACACCTCATCGTTGTTTTTGTCGTAGTTCTTAAAGATGGCCTCGGCACGGCCCGGTTTGACGCCGTCGGCCCCGTCTTCCTGCTGGCGTTCGTGCTTGAGCTTCAGATACGCGTCTTTGCGGCGCTCGCGGGCTTCGGCTTCTTTTTGATGCTGGGCCTGGGAGGCCTGCCGGCGGCGCTCCAACTCGGCCGCCTGCTGTTTCGCGATCGCCTGCTGCCGGAGCATCATCTGCTGCTGGTAGGCCTGCATGTATTTTTGGACCATCTGCATTCGCCGGCGCATGGAAGACCCCCCTCGCCGTCCACGGGCTTGGCTTTCGCCGGCCGAGAGACAAACGACGGCCAACATCATTCCAACGATCATCAGTTTTTTAAGCATGCTTTGAGTCCCTTTCCATGTGGGATGTTTTAGGTGGGGCGAGAAACCGATGCACCAAAGGCTCGATTCCGTTTGACGGAAGAAATCCGGCGGAGAAGACATTCGCCGGCGGATTACGTCAACCACACGGACAGAAAACCGTAAAGGCCCACGGAAGCGTGTTGCCGCGTCGCTTTGCCGTTTCTCGCGCGGGATTGCAGGCTCGTCGAGGCACCGCTCGCGGAAACAAAATAGCCGGGCGCTTCCGAGCAGTCGCACGCGAACTGGGACGACTTTTCCACATCGTCGAGCCAGGCGCAATGGATTTTGTTGAGAGGGGCGTTCGAATGTTCGTCCGGGTTTCCGCCCACGAAAAGCGCATTTGCAAAACCCGCCGGAGTGGGGGCCGGCAGCAACATTCGCCCAATCGGTGGTCGGCCTGGTGAATCCAGCACCCCGCCACCCCATAGAGACCGAAGCTCAACAGCCCGAAAACAACAAACCCTTTCCGAAACATGCGTTCAAACTCTTGAAAAGAGAACTCCCGCTTTACTTAGATCATTATTCGTTGATTTGAACTCTGTGTCAAGATAACGGCCCGCGATGAACCCCGCCGCTTCAGCAATCGGCACATGGCCGGGGCCTCATCGAGCAGAAAATCGGCATTCGATGAACCCGCGTGGGTGCCACGAGACTAAAACTCCAGTTCCCGCGGCAGGAACTCGGCCCACAGGACCTCGTAATAATGCCGCAGTTCGCTGATGTCCGGGCGCTCGGCACTTTTCGTGTAGAGATCGTACGGATTGAACGCCCTCACCGCGGGGAAGTATTTGCGGTCGCGGTCGTCCATCAGATGGGCATAGGCCCCGTCGCGGTGAGCCGGGTAGAAGGAGTGATAGCGGATCATATAAAGCGCTTCCGCCGGCAGGTAATCCTTGACGATGTGATACATGTACTCGTCATGCCCCCACGACATGAGAACGTTGTCGAGCCCGCAGCCTTCCTCATAGATGCCGCACTGCGTCTGATACTTCGGGACCCGGCTGTCGGGATTCTCGTCGAGGAACTCGGAGAACACGATCTTGTCCGAATAGGCGCACCCCACTGGAAACGTATCGCCGACCACGGCCCACTGCGGCTCGCCGAACAAGCAGAGCACCTTGCCGAAGTCGTGAATCAGCCCCGTCAGAATAAACCACCGCGGATGCCCGTCCCGGCGGATGGCCTCGGCCGTTTGCAGCAAATGCTCGATCTGCGGGAGCGATGTGTCCGGATCGCTGTCGTCCATCAGCGTGTTCAAAAACTCCAGCCCGTCCCAGAGGCCCATCTTGCGTTTGTCGCGCTTTAGATAATCCGCCCGCTTGGCGCGAACGAACTCGACCGTCTGGTATTTGTGATGCAGCCGATAGAATTCCTTGACCTCCGGCCGAGCCTCGGACCGGTAGTCGCGGAACTGCTCTTTGGCTTTATGGGAATTGGCCGCCGGTTCGGGGTAACGCCGAAGCAGATCTTCTTCCCATTGCTCCAAGTTCTCGAGCGGTCCCGGATCGGATTGCGGAGCGGGTTCAACCATCGAAAAGGTTCCTCACCTGGCATTCATTAGCCGCAGGGGGGCACCGCCCGCAGGGGGGCACCGCCCGCAGGGGGGCACCGCCCCGGTTCTTGGAAACAACCGGACCATTCTTAGTCCTTCTCGGCTTCACTGCGGAGAAACTTTTCGAGGCCTGCGAGGTCGTCCGTGTTAATCATGTCCACGTCCGCCGTTCGCAGCACCCGCCACATGGCGATGGTATCGGCCGTCGCCCAAAACCGCACCCGCCGGCCCCGCGCGTGAGCCTGCTTCACGATGTCTTCCAACTCGTGCCGCTCGGCTTCGCTGATGGGCCCTTTGCCCCGCCACTTAAAATGCAAGCTCCAATTGTCGCTGATCAAGGGCATCAAATGGCTCGGCATTTTCGACTCCAAATCGCCGAGCCGCCCATCGATGCCCGCGTACCGCACCGCTTCGGCCGCCATCGTTTCTTGGGGCCGATTGCCGGAAATCGTGACATCCACGGCTTTTGGTCCCAGCTTGCCGCCCTCGACGACCGAGATCATGTCGTCATACCGCGCGAGGACTTTCGCAATCGCCGCATAGGTCGGCTCGGCCGCGGTCTTAATGTCGATCAACAGATGAAACCGCCCGCCTCCGGGATAAACCCGCACTGCCCCATCGCGCACCCGCCGGCGAAGCGGATCGAGATACAGCGCCTCCAAAGTCCGCCCGGTCT
The DNA here is from genome assembly GCA_963815195.1 of uncultured Planctomycetaceae bacterium. Lineage (GTDB taxonomy): Bacteria > Planctomycetota > Planctomycetia > Planctomycetales > Planctomycetaceae > CAWAVN01. The sequence goes on along the minus strand of CAWFGE010000015.1, from coordinate 613,869 downwards.
TGAGTTCATTCCGCGTATGCCCGACCAAGAGCTTCCCATCCACCAGAAAAACATCCGCCTCGACGCTGGTAAACCCGTGCGAGAGCGCATCCAAAAGCGGCCGATCGTGCAGATAGTCATTGTGCGCATGCGCCAGCGGCAACGGTTTGACAACGGCAAGTTCCTCGGCCCAACTCGTGCCGATCCCGGCGGTCAACGCAAAACCAATTTGTGCAAAGATGGCTGGCAAGACTCTCACGGTCTGATTCCCATTGAAAGAGGAGCATCCAATGCGGTGGTTTCCGTGAGATGATAACAGATTCCAATGGAATTTGACCACTTCCGCCAACAGAACCGAAACTGCGGTGCAAAGTTTCATTCTGCCCCTTTGCTTTTCATAATGGGAGATGGAAATCCTGCAAAGAAAATGGGCACCTTTCGGAGAATCGCGAAATGACTGTGACGCAACAAGAGCTTGATGATTTTCACCAATTCGCTTCCCAGCGGATCCGGAATTCCTCCGCGGAGATCTCCTTCGATGACGTCGTGATCGAGTGGGAGTCCCTTCGCGACAGGGATAGCATCAACGCCGCGATTTGCAAAGGCCTCGCCGACGTGAATGCCGGCCATCACCGCCCCGCCGAGGAAGTGATGGAGGAATTGCGTCAGAAATATGGCATTGAGTCGGAATGAGCTACCAGGTCAAACTTACGAGGCAAGCGGAACAAGAGGTTGATACCGTTCTCGCCTGGCTGTTACAATAAACTCCTTTACATTGCTACGACTACCCCGCTTACTCAAACAAAAAGGAACACCATGAAAATTGGCACCATTCTTGAGCAAATCGACTTGGGGTCTATGGTTTGCGTGAATCCAACGGGTATTAGGACCGAGATCAAACAACGTATGATGCTATCGTTCGATAAGAAGCAATCCATTGCAAGGAAGATTGGTTTTTGGCCCTCGAGAAGGAATAATTTTCACCTGCCTTCTAAAACTGCTCTCGATGCCACAACCGCTCACAGCGTATTGCCCGTCAAACGCTTTCCAGAATTAGCCGCGAAATACCGACTTTCCAGGACGCCTCACGATGGGGAAGACAAAACCGTCGATGTGGTCGTGGACATCTTCAATCGAGTGAATAGTGGTGGTACCAAACTCTCCAAGGGTGACCTCGCTTTAGCCAAAATCTGCGCGAATGGCCTAATGCGAGAGCAGAGATGAAAAACCGGCTTTCCAAATGGTCAAATGCCGGGTTTCATTTCCGTCTCGATTGGCTCTTGCGAGTCGTGAATGCCAATCTTACGGGCGAAGCTCTCTTCACTGCACTTAAAGGTGTAACCACAGATGACTTTCGTACTAGCCTTGAAGAATCTGAGAAACGCGTTGATAAGCTACTCAATACTGTCGCCAATCGACTCGGATTGGATCATGACCGCGTCCTCGGAAGTCGTGGTGCCTTTCCGATTTTGGTTCGCTACCTGACGCAGCGGGGGAAAATTAGTGATCCGAAGGAAAGAGACAAGCTCCTTTTTTGGTACGTTCATACTCTCTTATGGGGCAGATATTCTTCAACTGTGGAGTCTACCCTAAACCGAGACTTGGAATTGATTGAGAATGCGTCAACAAAGGGACCGGGAAACGCACTAGAAAACTTGATTGCTGAACTTCGTGTCATGCGTGGCGACTTGCGTCTGACAGAAGAAGATTTTCGCGGATCGAGCGTTGGAAACAGATTTTATCCTTTGTTGTATTTGATGACGCGAGTATGCCATTCACGAGACTGGGGCACCGGTGATGAGTTGACAGCTCACTTACTTGGTCATTTGGCTAGTTTGCAAATTCACCATATCTTTCCAAAGTCCCTCCTGTATAAACAAGGATATAAACGGAGAGAGGTGAATGCGATTGCAAATTTCACATTCCTAACTCAGGAAACAAATCTCGAAGTCTCTAATAAAAATCCGGGGAAATACCTACCTCATTACAACGAAAAGCAACCGGGTGTGCTTGAAACTCATTGGATACCTATGGATCCGAAACTTTGGAAACTCGAAAAGTATCTCGACTTCCTGGCTGAGAGACGAAAACTGCTTGCCAACGCTGCAAACGAGTTTTTAGAAAAACTTTGCGCCGGGGCCGTGCCTCCTTCGTCGGAAGTATCCGTCCTTTATCAGCCGGCAGAAAAACCTGCTGTAGCGATCACTGATGATGACGAACAAACGATTCTAAATGAAACAAACGCTTGGGTCGTTGCTCAAGGATTACCTGAGGGAGAACGTTCGATCGAATTGGTCGATAAAAACAACGGTGAGGTATTCGGATACTTAGATCTTGCTTGGACCAATGGACTCCAGGAAGGATTGAGCCAACCGGTTGCCTTACTCATCGAGGAAGGTCCAGAGATCGAAAAAGCTGCGAATCAGGCTGGCTACCGCTTCTTCACTGATGTTGTTACTTTCCGTAAATATGTCGAGCAAGAGATTCTTGCACTGACTAGCGACTAGAGGTCGTCGCCTTTCGGATTTAAAGCATATCCGCCTTATTCTTCTCAGAATTATCTATACACGCTTTATTGCACATCCAGTGCCCAATAAGAAAATCATGCTTCACAAAATCATGATTTTGTCCGTGCCGCTGCCCTGCTCTGCTTGATCGCGGCGCTATTCCACGCCCACGCCGAAGCCGTGGGGGTTTTCGGGGGTTTCGTGGGCGATGTTCTTCCAGTGGGACATGAAGGTTTCGCCGTGTTCTTCTCCGAGACGCCGGCGTTCCTCGGCGACGCGGTCGAGAACCTGGGGCCACCATTCGGTGTTGAGGTACAGCGTCCGCCGGGTCTGTTCTTCCGCGGAGATTCCTTTTTCGTGCGGGTCCATGCCTTCGTGCTCGAAGTCCATGTCCGACCAGTGATCCGCAGGACCCGGCACGTAGCCTTTGCGGTCGTGGGGAAACTGATGTTCGTATGGGTCCAGTTTGGATTTGTGGAACATGATCGGAACTCCTCGGGAATGAAAGGTCGGCGTTTGGGTTATGTGGACGTGAACACGAACCCGTCCGGCGTCGCGTCGACGTGGATCGTGCTGCCTTCGGGGAACTCGTCCGAGAGGATGCGGTTCGCGAGCGCGTTTTGCAGGCGTTGTTGGATCACCCGCTTTAACGGCCGGGCTCCATAGACCGGGTCGTAGCCTTCCTCGGCGAGGAGGTCTTTGGCCTGGTTGCTGACGGTGAGGCCGTAGCCGGCTTCGCTGAGTTGCTTTTCCAACCGAGTCAGCTGCAAATCGACGATTTGGCGAATATCCTTTTTGCCCAAGGGGTGAAACACGATCACCTCGTCGATGCGGTTTAAGAACTCCGGCAGGAACTCCCGCTGGAGCGCCCCCATCACGCGGTTGTGGATTTCCTTGTCGTGCTCTTCGCCGGCGAGGTCCATGATGAGCTGAGAACCGATGTTCGAGGTCATCACCACGATGGTGTTCGAGAAGTCCACGGTCCGGCCCTGGCTGTCGGTCAATCGGCCGTCGTCGAGGAGTTGCAAAAGCACGTTGAACACATCGCGGTGGGCTTTTTCAATCTCATCTAAGAGCAGCACACAGTACGGGTTTCTGCGGACCGCTTCGGTGAGCCGGCCGCCTTCTTCGTAGCCGACGTATCCCGGAGGCGCGCCGATCAGGCGGGCCACGGAATGGCGTTCCATGAACTCGCTCATGTCGATGCGGACCATGTTCCGCTCATCGTCGAACAGGAACTCGGCGAGGGCTTTGCACAACTCCGTCTTGCCCACGCCTGTGGGCCCCAAAAAGATGAACGAGCCGATGGGACGGTTCCGATCTTGAAGTCCCGACCGCGACCGCCGGACCGCATTGGCCACGGCTTCGACGGCTTCTTCCTGATCGATCATCCGCTGGTGAATCCGGCTTTCCATCTTCAATAGCTTCTCGCGTTCGCCCTGCATCATCCGCGACACCGGGATGCCGGTCCACGAACTGACCACCTCGGCCACATCATCCACCGTGACAAACTCGCGGAGCATCCTGGGCTGACCGGTGACTTCGTGCGCGGCTCCTTCAGCTTGTAGTTCCGCGAGCTTGGTCTCGGCGGCTTTCAGCCGCTGCTGGAGTTCATCCGCTTTGACGAACAACTCGTTGCTCAACGTCTGCTGGGCCTGGGCGAAGGTTTGATCGAACTCCGTCCGCAAGTGCTCGATTTCCTCCTGCAAGGGTTTGAGCTGAGACAGCGAGGCCTTCTCGGCTTCCCACTGGGCTTTGAGGCTGTTGACTTCTTCCTCACGGTCGGCGATCTGCCGCTTTAGCTCCTTGAGCCGCTCTTTGCTCTCGGCATCGTTTCCTTGGCGAGGGCGGTGGCTTCGATTTGCATGCGGGTGAGCTGCCGGGTCGCTTCATCGATCTCGGCGGGCATGGAGTCGATCTCCATCCGCAATCGGCTGGCGGCTTCATCGACGAGGTCGATCGCCTTGTCCGGCAGAAAGCGGTCGCTGATGTAGCGGTCCGAAAGCGTGGCGGCGGCGATGAGGGCATCATCCGTAATTCGCACGCCGTGATGCGATTCGTAGCGTTCCTTGAGGCCCCGCAGAATCGAGATCGTATCCTCGACGTTCGGCTCCTGGACCATCACCGGCTGGAATCGGCGTTCGAGCGCGGGATCCTTTTCGATGTGTTTGCGATACTCATCCAATGTCGTCGCACCGACGCAGTGGAGTTCGCCCCGCGCGAGGGCGGGCTTGAGCAGGTTGGACGCGTCCATCGAACCTTCCGCGGCCCCGGCCCCGACAACGGTGTGCAGTTCATCGATAAAGAGGATGATCCGGCCCTCGGATTCGGTGACTTCGCGGAGCACCGCTTTAAGGCGGTCTTCAAACTCGCCGCGGAATTTCGCCCCCGCGACCAAAGCCCCCATGTCGAGGGCGATCACATCTTTGTTCTTGAGGTTCGAGGGCACATCGCCCAAGACGATGCGATGGGCGAGGCCTTCCACAATCGCGGTCTTGCCCACGCCCGGCTCGCCGATGAGCACGGGGTTGTTTTTCCGCCGGCGGGAAAGGACCTGGATCACCCGGCGGATCTCGGCATCGCGGCCGACGACGGGGTCGATCTTGCCCTTCCGGGCGAGCGCCACCAGATCGATGCCGTATTTTTCGAGGGCCTGGTATTTGTCTTCGGGAGATTGGTCGGTCACGCGTTGTCCTCCTCGCACGGCCCCTATGGCCTGTTTTACATCGGCTTCGTCGATCCCATTGAGTTCCAACAACCGTTTGGCCTGGCTGTCCACCACCGTGAGCGCCAAGAGCAGATGCTCGGTGGAGACGTATTCATCCTTCATGTCCTCGGCGAGTTTTTGGGACTTTTCCAGCACTTGCATGGTTTCCGGGCTGACGGAGACCTGCGATTCCCCGCCGGTGACTTTGGGGATGCGGTTCAGCTCGCTTTCCACCATGGTAGCGAGTTGGCCGACGTTCGCCCCGATCTTTTGGATCAACGGCCGAACGGCCCCCTGCTCTTCTTCGACCAAGGCGTGCAAAATGTGGAGCGGCGTGATCCGCTGATGCCCGCGGTCCTGAGCGGACTCCTCGGCGCGCTGGACCGCCTCTTGCGCCTTGACCGTCAACTTCTCCATCCGAAATGCCATAGGCTTAAGCTCCCCAATCGTTGTTTCTCATTGCGGAACCCAAGCCGACCGCTTGCGGTCGGTGACCGACGCCAAGGCGTCGGCTTGGGTTCTTTGTTCCTGCATGAAAAAAACCCGGCTCGGAAACCGGGTTCTGTTGGTGACCGTTTCCGCGATACGGAATTACTCGGACTTTTCGTATTCCGCATCGATGACATCTTCATCTTTGCCGGCCGACTTCGCCGACTGGGCACCCGCGTCGGCTCCGGCTCCTTGGGCGGCTTCCTGCATGTGCTTGTAGAGAGCTTGGGCGGCCTGCTCCAACTGGCCGATGGCGCTTTCGATCGCGGCCACGTCTTCGCCTTTCGCGGCTTCGTTGACCTTGGCGATCGACGATTCCAACGCGGACTTGGAGCCGGCGTCCAGCTTGGCTTCGTGCTCTTTCATCGTCTTTTCGATTTCGTAGCTCAGCGACGAGGCCTTGTTGCGGGCTTCGGCGAGCTTGCGGCGTTTCTTGTCCTCTTCCGCATGGGACTCGGCATCCTTCCGCATGCGTTCGATTTCGTCCTCGGAAAGGGCGCCGGTTTGCTCAATTTTTCTGGATTGCTCCTTGCCCGTGGCCAAGTCCTTCGCGGACACGTTCAGAATCCCGTTCACATCGATGTCGAATTTCACTTCGATTTGCGGAACGCCGCGCGGTGCGGGCGGAATGCCTTCCAGGTTGAACTCGCCGAGCAAACGGTTGTCGGCCGCCATCGTGCGTTCGCCCTGGAAGACCCGCACGGTCACCGCGGTCTGGTTGTCCGCGGCCGTCGAGAAAGTTTGTTTGGCGTCTTTAGGAATCGTGGTGTTGCGTTCGATGAGGTTTGTCATCACGCCGCCTTCGGTTTCGATGCCCAAGGACAGCGGAGTGACATCCAACAGCACCACGTCTTTGACATCGCCCGAGATGATCCCGCCTTGAATGGCCGCCCCCACGGAGACGACTTCATCCGGGTTCACGCCTTTGTGCGGTTCCTTGTTGAACATCTTCTTGACGAATTCCTGCACCTTGGGCACGCGGGTCGAACCGCCGACCAGGACGACTTCATCAATGTCGGATGGGCTGAGTTTCGCATCCTTGAGCGCGTTTTGCACCGGAGACTTGCAGCGGTCCACCAAGGGGTCGATCAGGCGTTCGAATTCCGACCGGCTGATGTTCATCTGCAGGTGCTTCGCTTCGCCTTCGTGCTGCGTGATGAACGGCAAGTTGATGTCCGTCTGCTGCGAAGAGGACAATTCCTTCTTGGCTTTCTCGGCGGCCTCGCGGAGCCGCTGGAGCGCCATCGCATCTTTGCGGAGGTCGATCCCCTGCTCTTTTTGGAACTGGTCGGCGATGTGTTTGATGAGGACTTCGTCGAAGTCGTCCCCGCCGAGGTGGGTGTCGCCGTTGGTGCTGAGCACCTCGACCATGCCGTCCGAAACTTCCAGAATGGACACGTCGAACGTCCCGCCGCCCAGGTCGAAGACGGCGATCTTTTCGTCTTTCTGCTTCTCGAGCCCGTAAGCGAGCGCGGCGGCGGTGGGCTCGTTGATGATCCGGGCGACTTCCAGACCGGCGATCTGGCCGGCGTCTTTGGTGGCCTGGCGCTGGGCGTCGTTGAAATACGCCGGGACCGTGATCACGGCCTTGTTGACTTTGTGTCCCAGGTAGCTCTCGGCGGATTCTTTGAGCTTCCTGAGCACCAGCGCGGAAATCTCCGGCGGCGTATGTTCCTTGCCTTTGACGGCGACTTTGACGTAATCGTTCGCCCCGCCGACGACTTCGTAGGGCACGGCTTTTTCTTCGGACTCGACTTCGTTGTGCCGGCGGCCCATGAACCGCTTGATGGAATAGATCGTGTTTTTCGGGTTGGTGACGGCCTGGCGTTTGGCGGGTTCGCCCACCAGGGTTTCGCCTTTGTCCGTAAACGCGATCACGCTGGGGGTGATGCGGTTGCCCTCCAGGTTGGGGATGACTTTCGCTTCCCCGCCTTCCATCACGGACACGACGGAGTTGGTGGTCCCCAGGTCGATGCCGATCACCTTTTCGCCTTGAACTGCCATTCGAACTTCTCCTCTCGCCAATGTTTAGAGCTTTCGACCATGGGCAAGTGAACGGATACCGCAAGTTGGTCGAAAGACGAAATGTTCATTAAACCCGATGGCCGCCGTTTTGGAAAATCAGACACGTTTTGGCGGATTTTTGATTCCCTGAACCTAAGAGCAACGCGTGTGCCAATTGTTGACGCCGCGGGCCCACAATTCTTAATTCCTTGAATGGAAATAACTTACGATCAATGATCTGAACGCGAGTTTTGTGAAGGCCACTGATGGGTGCCAAAATGACATCCTGTGGCCTTTGGCTGAGTTTTCTCAAGGATGTCAAATTGGCAGCCAGTCGGGTTTTGCGGTGAACTTGGCAGAAACTTTTGCTTATTTTCACTAAACCGAACGCAGGTTTACAGTTGGCACCTTTGGGCCGCTTGACAGTGTTTGCTCTGCCCTGTACAACCAAAGGCTCAACCGAAAAGGAACCCGAATTCTGAAGAAATCCGACGGGGCCCTGGAAAATTGATTATCATAAGTTTTTGTAAATAAAGAGGTTATAACAACCTGCTTGTGGCGGGCTTTGCCCGCGTTTGGACCTCCGATTTCCTCACCCCTTGCCTTTGCCAGCACTCCCCTGCCCTTGACCGCACGCTGTTTCCCCCGAACGAGTTTCTGCAGTGCTATGGTAAGGGCCGATTCCGTGGCTGGCCTCGCGAGACACAGCACAAAGGGCTGCTATGGCAAAAAAAACCGCAACCTCCAAACGCCGCTCTGCTTCGTCTGCGAAGGCCAAGTCCAAAACGAAACGTAAGGTGCCGGCCAATCGCCAGGTCAAAAAAAAGACCGCCCCCGCGAAAAAAGCCCCCGCGAAAAAAGCCGCTCCCGTCCGTAAGAAAAAGCCTGGGGCGAATTCGGAGGCCCGGCTTCGCAAACTGGATAAGGAAATCCTCAAACTCATCAACGAGCGGGCGCAACTCACTACGGCCCAGATCCAGGCAGTGCCGCACCCCACAAAAGTCTTGTACGACCCCAAATCCGACGATCGGTTGTGGCAGGAACTGGCGGCCGCCAATCCCGGCCCGCTTTCCGAAAGCGCGGTGCGCGGGGTCTTCCGTCAGATTCTCAGCGCGGCCCGGCAAAAGGTCAAGACCTCCCGCGTGGCCTATCTGGGTCCGCCCTTCAGTTTCACCCACATCGCGGCGATCGAGCGGTTTGGCGAACAGTCGGATTTGGTCCCCGTGAGCACGATCGCGTCGGTGTTCGAGGAAGTCAACCGCGGGCATGCCGACTATGGTCTCGTGCCCATCGAAAACAGCACCGACGGGCGGATCATCGACACTTTGGATATGTTTCGCCGGCTGCCTTTGCGGATCTGTGGCGAGGTGCAGATCAGCGTGCATCACAACCTGCTCGCCCGCTGCCAGCGAAGCGAAATCACGGACATCTACAGCAAGCCCCAGGCCTTGTCGCAGTGCCGGGATTGGCTCGCCCGCAACATGCCGCAGGCGGGGCAGCACGAAGTCACGAGCACGTCGGCCGCGGCCCAGTTGGCTCAGCAGGCCCGCGGAGCCGCCGCCGTCGCCAGCCGGCAGGCAGCGGTGCAGTATGATTTGAACATCATCGCCGAGAACATCGAGGACAGCAGCAAGAACGTGACCCGTTTCGCGGTCGTGGGCGACGAGATCTGCAAGCCCAGCGGCGAGGACCGCACATCCATCCTCCTGCAAATCCCCCACAAGCCCGGCTCGCTGACCGATGCGCTGGCGATCTTCAAAAAAGGGAAAATCAACCTCACCTGGATCGAGTCGTTCCCGCTGCGGGGCGAGGAGGACGGCTATTTGTTCTTCATGGACTTTGAAGGCCACCTGAGCGAGGCCCGGATCAAAAAGGCCTTGAGCGAAGTGGAGAAAATGGCCGTCACGATGCGGGTGCTGGGAGCTTACCCTCGCAGCGAACCCCGCGAATAATTGGGTGCCCTGCCCTAGCATTTTGAATTCGGAGCGAAGAGTTTCGGCCAAGATTGGCGGCTCTCCCGCGAATGGCAGTGGTGGAGGCCGTGGCACACTCACGTCAATAAATGCGGGATTCCGCATTATCTTGCCGTGGTCTTGATTTTCCGCCGCCTCGGAACTATCTGTCATCTTCGCGGGGCTTTCTTTTTTTGAATTGGGATTTGAGGCATTGATCATGAGGCGGTTGTTCGTTGCGGGAAATTGGAAAATGAACACCCTGCTCGAGTCGGCGACCGCGCTGGCGGCCGAGCTCGCGAGCCAGGTTCCCGCCGAGCGCGCCGATGTGGATGTGCTGGTCGCTCCGCCGTTTCCTTATCTGGCCGCGGTGAAGCCGGCCCTGGAGGGCAGCGCGATTCAATTGGGGGCCCAGAATGCCTGGCACGCGCCGCCAGGGGCTTACACCGGCGAAGTCGGCGTGGATATGCTCAAGGACGTGGGCTGTCAGCAGGTGATTTTGGGGCACAGCGAACGCCGGCATGTCCTGGAAGAAAGCAACGAACTCATCAATCAAAAAGTGAAAGCCGTGCTCGCGGGCGGCTTGGACGTGATCTTGTGCGTGGGCGAGTTGCTCGCGGAGCGGGAAGCCAATCAGACCGAAGCCGTGCTCGACGTGCAGATGGAAGACGGCCTCGCCGACGTTCCCGCCGGGAGCTTCTCCAAGATCACGATCGCCTACGAACCGGTGTGGGCCATCGGCACCGGGAAGACGGCCACGCCCGAGCAGGCCGAGGAAGTCCACGCGTATCTTCGCGATTGGCTTTCCGAACGTTACAATTCCGAAATTGCACAGCGGACGCGAATTCTCTATGGTGGCAGTGTGAAGCCCAATAACGCGGCGGAATTGCTGGAACAGACAAACGTGGACGGTGCCTTGGTGGGCGGAGCGAGTTTGAAAGCCCAAGAGTTCTTGCCCATAATTCAAGCGGCCTGGAATCTGGCCGAGTCATAAGGAACCCAGGTTATGATGTGGTTGGCCATTCTCTCGATGGTTTTGCTCATGCTCGTCGGCGTCTTGCTGATGATCATTATCCTGCTGCAGCGCGGACGCGGCGGCGGTCTGGCCGGCGCGTTCGGCGGAGCGGGCGGCCAAAGCGCCTTCGGCACCCGCGCGGGCGATGTCTTCACCAAGATCACCGCGATCATGGCGATCATTTGGGTGTTTCTGGCGGGCGTGAGCCGCTTCGCCCTGGAGCCTGCGGCCACACAAGTCGCCCAGGGTTTTACATCCGAGGCGGAACTCGAAAAGCAGGAAAAAGAGCAGGACAACGTTCCGACCGTGGAAAAACGCGGTGCCGGCGAGCCAGAATCGCAACCCCCCAAAGGTCCTAATAGCGAACCCGCAACGAAGCCCCCCGCAAAAAAAACGGAAACGCCCAAGCCGCCTGAGAACACCGGGAACACGGAATCCAAAACGGATTCCAAAACCGAATCGAAGGCCGAGTGAAGGGCCCTTGGGTGTTCCAGAGATTGACTCGGCGGCTAAAAGCCGCCGCTGCGAAAGACCCTCTGCCCTGCCCAAATTCTCAGACCGGTTGCGTCAGGGAACTTCCGAATTGTATGCTGGAGGAATTGAACGGTTGTTATTCCGCCCCGCACATCAAACCCCCTGACCCGCCCGGACCTTGACATGGAACGGACCAGCGCGGTTCGAGTCGGCCGGGTTTTGATCGGTGGCTACCACATTTCGGAAAGCGAGACGGTTGTGCTGTTGAGCATGACGGGTTTTGGGGATGCTCGAAACCAAAACGAACGTTTGAGCGTGGCGGTCGAAGTCCGCACGGTCAACAATCGTTACCTCAAATTGATGATCCGCTGTCCCGACGCGTACGCAGCGCTCGAAGGCGAGATCGAGCAAATCCTCCGCGGCGTGATTTCCCGCGGCACGGTCTCGGCGGCGGTGCGCGTGGACCGCGTGGGTGTGGAGAACCAGTACCAACTGAACCGCGATGTGCTGCAAAGCTACTGGCGGCAGTTGAATCAGGCCGCCGAGTCTCTGCACGTCACTTCGCATCCGCAACTCGAGCATCTGCTGCTCTTGCCGGGCGTCGTCGGCGAAGACACGTTCTCGCACACCAACCCGCACGATGACTGGCCGCTGATCCAACAGACGCTGGTCGCGGCTCTGGAAAAACTGTCCGAGTTCCGGGCCATCGAAGGCGAATCGATGCTTCGCGACCTCCGGCTGAATGCGGGAATCATCACCGAGCAACTCGGCCAGGTGGCGGAATTGGCCCCGCAGGTGGTGGCGGGCTTTCGCGACCGCTTGCTCGACCGGGTTCGCGAACTCTTGGAAACCACCGATGCCACAGTGGACAGCTCCGACCTGATTCGCGAAGTCAGCATTTTCAGCGAGCGCTGCGACATCAACGAAGAGATCACCCGCCTCCGCTCGCATTTGGAGCAGTTTGAAACGTTTCTGCAAGGCGAAAATTCGCAGGGGCGCAAGCTGGAATTCCTCAGCCAGGAGATGTTCCGCGAGATCAACACCATCGGGGCCAAAGCGAACAACGTGGCCATCGCCCACTGCGTCGTGGAAATGAAATCCGCCGTGGAGAAAATCCGCGAAGTCCTGCAGAACGTGGAATAAGGTTTTCGGTTTTCAGTCGAAAATGTGAAACTTGGAACTTGAAACCAACCTGAAATGCCGTTGTCCCCTGGCAATTCCCATCTTCGCGTGTTTTTGCTTTCCGGTCCGAGCGGTGTCGGGAAGACGACGATTGTGCGGCGGCTCTTGGAGCGGTCGCCGGTGCCTTTGATGAAAGCCGTCTCCGCCACGACCCGGCCGCCGCGCGCGGGGGAAGTGGACGGGGAAGCGTATTATTTCCTGACACAAGAGGAATTCGACCGCAAGCGCGAGGCGGGCGAGTTTCTGGAATGTGCCGAGGTGCATCATTCCGGATATTGGTACGGCACCCTGCGCTCGGAGCTGGAGCGGGCCCGGAAAGCGGGGGCGTGGTCGTTTTTGGAGATCGACGTCGAAGGCGCGCTCGCCGTGATGAAAGAATATCCGGACGCGGTGAGCGTGTTTCTCGTCGTACCTTCGGTCGAGGATTACGAACGTCGATTGCGGGCGCGGGGCACGGAATCGGAACAGGTCATTCGCCGGCGACTGAAGACCGCCGCGGAAGAATTGAAATACGCCGACCGCTATGATTACCAAGTCGTCAATGACGACCTGGAACGGGCGGTCGAGGAAATTTCCCAGATTCTCATATCCCAACAGGAGTCGAAAACCGATGCTGGAAGAGTTTAAGGAAGAGGAAATCGTCAACAAGGTGGGCGGGCGGTTCAAGTTGTCGTCGCTCATTCAAAAACGGCTCGTGGCCCTCAATCGCGGAGCCCGGCCGCTGGTGGAACTGCCCACCAAAAACATGATGGAAGTCGTCGTCCAGGAAATCATGCAGAACAAGATCTACCTGGACCGTTCCGGCCGGCTGCAGGTCAACGAAGGCGCCCCGGTCGGATTGGGAGCCATCACAGACGATTCGGGTCCCAGCCTGGACGACATCTAATCTTCAGAAATCCCAATGACCAAAAAGGCGAGCGGCCAGCGTAAGCTGGCTGATGACTCGTAGGTTCAAAACGTTTCCATCGCGGTGCCGATTGGTCATTGGTCATTGCCGCGGCCCATTGGGAATTTCATGAGCCATGCTGGAACACCGGGAAATTCTGCTCGGGGTAAGCGGGGGCATCGCCGCTTACAAGGCCGCGGACTTGGCGAGCAAGGTCATGCAAGCCGGGGCGAAGGTCACGGTGGTGATGACCGAATCGGCCGAGCGGTTCATCGGCCCCACCACGTTCGAAGCGCTCACGGGCCGGCCGGTGTATCGGCGTGTGTTCGAGCCGAGGGAACATTTTCAGGGCGAGCACATCGGCCTGGCACGGCGGGCGGAATTGATGGTCATCGCCCCGGCGACGGCGAACTGTCTCGCCAAAATCGCGCTGGGGTTTGCCGACGATCTGCTCTCCACGCTCGCGTTGACGATCACCTGCCCTCTGCTTGTGGCCCCGGCGATGAACACGGAAATGTGGAACAAAGCCTCGGTGCAGAGGAACCTCCGCCAACTCGTCGAAGACGGCGTGAACATCGTCGAACCCGGCAGCGGCTGGCTGAGCTGCGGGCAAATCGGACCGGGCCGCATGGCGGAACCGGTTGAGATTCTGGAAAAAATCCGCGAGATCCTCCCGCCGAAGTGACAACGATCCGTGCGATCCTGCCGTTCATTTCGGCCGGTGTTCTCAATTTTCGCTCCGTGCGGCTTTGTCGGGGTTTCTCTTGAAATCTCCGTGGAATTTGTCCAGCGAATTGGGGAATTCCAGAACCAAACAATCGGAACCTTTCCGTAATTCTCCCAACTTCGGCGGTTTTTGGCCGATTTTCCAAACTTTGTCTTGTTTGATCGCCCGATTTTCGTCATATTGAAGGAGACGAATGGAAGGTCTTTTCCTAACGTCCCTTCAGCACTTCACTTTTCTTCCCTTCCCTCCAATTTTGGTTGCTGATGCCAAACACCTATTCCCAGGAAGTCGTGATTCCCAGCAACACGCTGGCGGCCCGGGCAATCCAGCTTCGGATTGTGGAGTTCCTGGAAGAACACGACTACCCCAGCCATGACGTGATGGGCGTGCGGTTGGCGTTGGAAGAAGTCTTGATGAACGCCATCAAGCACGGCAACAAAAAAGACCCCGCCAAAGTCGTGCGGATCAAATACGAGGTGGCAAAAGACAAAGTGTGGGTCGAGGTCGAAGATCAGGGTGACGGTTTCCGCCCCCAAGACGTGCCCGACCCGACCCTCCCCGAAAACCTGGAACGCCCCGGCGGACGCGGCGTGTTTCTGATCCAGCGGTTTATGTCCCAAGTCGAATACAACCCGCGCGGCAACCAGGTCCGCATCACGAAACAACGCACGGTGGCAGTGTGCACGCCCCTGCCCGCTCAATCCGCCTCGATTCGGCGGACCCCATAACCTCCGCGGCAAACGAACCCGGGGCGAGCGCCCTGCGGCTAACCTACCGGCCGGAACGCGACCATCAGCGGCGGGCGTTTCGCAACCGGTCTTGAAGGGCCGTGCTCAACGAGGACAGCGGGACCTGATTCAACTGGAGTTGCCTGAGGATCCGCGCGTCGAACGGCGTCGTCAGATCGGTTTGGGGATCGGGATCGGCCGATTTGTCGAGCACGAGAAAGTCCGTGTACCAATCCTGAACCACGCGGTTTTTGATCTGGTCCGGCAACCCCGCCAGCGAGCCTTCGATTTGATTCACGATCGCCTCGCGCTCGCTGGCCGCGTCCTTCAGCACGCCGGCGACTTGGCGAAGCATCTTGTCCCGCGCTGCCGAGAGTGACGCAGAATCGTCCAGGGTGCCATTGGCCGCCGGGCTGACCGGACTTCGCTCCGGAGCGGCGGGCATCGGCAAGGACGGATCGAACACGTCCGGAAAACCGAGGCGGCTTGACCCCTGTGTTTCGCCGCCGGCCACGCTGTCAAATGGCGGCCGTTCGTCGTCGATTCGGCGGGGGGAAGCCACGAACGGCGGAGGCGCGATCGGGCCCGCCTGATTATTCGCATCGGACTCGACGGGCCCCAGTTGATCGTCGTGGGCGTGTTTGAGATTCAAACCCGGCCGATCCAGCGTATGGATGTAGGGTTCGAGCACCGCGTGAAATTCCTCAGGCATGACGGGATGCAGGCGATCCATAATCACCGCGGAGACTCGGCCGGTCTGCGAGTTGAAGATCGAAGAGCGGATCTCGGGATAGTTATGCGAAAGCGTGACGCCGAAAAACGTCATCACCAACACGAAGACCCCGCCTTTGATGAGTCCGAACACGGATCCCAGATGGCGGTCGTATTCGACGAATTGGGCTTTCTCGATCCAGCCCCTGAGCACCCGCGCGATGCCGAACGACAGAAAGGAAAACACGAGGTACAGCCCGAACATCGCCAGCCAGCGGTTGAGCGGGGGCCTGACGGCGATGTAGGGCGCGATCGTCGAGGAGAGCGTCCCCGAAAACGTAAAGCACAACACCAACCCGGCGATCGTCGCCAACTGCCACACGAATCCCTTCACGGCTCCGCGAAACACGGCGAACAATAACACGCCCACAACCAGCACGTCGTACCACATCCGCACATCCTGCCTGCTTGAATTGGAGAAACGGCCACCCAATGGCTTTTCCAAAGCGGCGGAGTATAGGCGAAGTGGAAGGGCGAGAGAACCCCAATCCCGCGGCGGGAAATCCGAAATCCGAATCTCGAAATCCGAAACAAATCGCAAGGACCGAAATCCCAATATCCAAACCCTGCGACGGGTGTGCTTTGTGCACAGTGGAATTGTTTGGGACAGAGCCGCGCACGAAGTAAGCGGTTTTTTGAATTCAGAGTCGCAAGACCGCTTACTTCGTGCGCGGCTCTCGCTCTCGCCTTTTTTGGAACGACTGAATTTGTTTCGGATTTCCTGCTTCGGATTTCCACTAAAAAACGCCCAAAATGGCGCACGCTGATCCAGCTAAAACGCTTTGCCGCTATCCAACAGCAGCGTGACAGGTCCGTCGTTGATGAGTTCCACGTCCATGTGCTGTTGAAACCGGCCGGTCTCCACGCGGAGGCCCTGCTCTTTCACGGCCTCGACGAATTGTTGATAGAGTTCGTCCGCGACTTCGGGCCGGGCCGCGGCGACGAAGCTTGGCCGCCGGCCTTTGCGGCAGTCGCCGAGCAATGTGAACTGGCTGACCACCAGCATCTCGCCGCCCACGTCCGCGAGCGCGAGGTTCATTTTGCCCTTATCGTCCTCGAACACTCGCAGCCCGGCGATTTTTTGCGCCAGGTAGCGGGCATCATCCGCGGTGTCTCCGTCGGCGACGCCCAGCAGCACGAGAAACCCTCGGCCGATCTCGCCAGTGATTTCTTCCGCCACCGCGACCTTTGCCCGCGAGACCCGCTGCACGACGGCTCGCATGATTCCACACCTCCTCAATCTTTCCTCTGCCTAAAACTTCCCCCGCCGGCGTTCTTTGGCGGGGAGGACTTCGAGGCAAGTCGTCCACCAACCCGTGAGGATCGTTTCGATGAATTCCTGCGGGAGTTTTTCGTCCCGCATTTCGCGGGCCAGACGCTCGTGGTCGTAATTGACCGGGCGAAATTCGATGTCCAGCGGTTCGGTCCGAGCGTCTTTTCCGGTTCGCACGAGAGTGTACCAGACGTTGGTATGGCCATCATTTTCCGGCCGGCCCAAGACGCCCACGTTCACAAACCGCCCCCCGCCGGGGAGTTTTCGCTCCCAATGAATCCCCGTGTGCGTGCCCAGGATGATGTCCGCGTCGTGTTCATCCGCGAGCCGGCTGAGAAACTGCGTGCTCGTGGTGGATTCCCAGAGGAACTCGTTCGTCTTCCGCGGGCTGCCGTGGCAGAGCAGAAGTTTTAGGCCGTCCATCTCCAAGCGAAGTTCCTTCGGAAACTCCCGCATGCGGGCGCGATTTTCCGGGCTGGTGTTCGCGAGAGTGTAATCGTAACTGATCTGGGCGAAATAATTGTCGCGGGGGTCGGTGTAACCGCATTGGCAATCGTTGAGTTCATGGCCGATGCTATCATCGTAGTTCCCCTGGATGCAGATGACGCCGGCTTCCTCGAGCAGCGGGAACACGCGGTCCGGGTGCGGCCCGAAGGCTCCCAGATCGCCGAGGCAAAACATCGCCTCCGCCCCGGCGTGTTTCGCATCCCGAATCGCCGCTTCGAGCGCCAGGTCGTTATTGTAAACGCCGCCAAAAAACGCGATGTGCATTGCCGGTTTCGAGTTGATGTCTGGAGAATGAAAGTCGCCCATCGCTCCGCGATGGTCGCGAAAAGTAGCAGCTCGCTTACAGTTTCTGTAGCGACTTCGATCGTTGCTTCCTCTTGCAATCCGCTGCCTTCGCGGAACGAAGGGCGACTTTCTTCATGATTCGTGGTTTCTCGCCGAGGGATTCGTGCAGATCGCTCCATAGAGATAGCACGTAAAGCACGCGCCGTGGGCCAAGGGGAAATCGCGGCCGGCTTCTTCGAGGGTTTCGCCCAAACGGGCGTCCGGGGCATCGAGCAGAATCGGGCAGACATAGACGCCGCGATCGGTCACGACCCGGCTGTGGCTGCAAATCAGTTGGCTTGCATCGTAGCCCGCCATCAACTCGGCCGTGACTCGCTCGAGCGGATGATAACCCTCCGTCCGCCCGGCTTCCGCGCCGATTTTCAGCCGGGGGAGAATTTTGAGTCGCGGCCGCGCGCAGCCGTGCTCTTTGAGCACTTCGCGGAATCGGCCGAGGATTTCTGAGTCCTGGGTTTCCTCCCAGGTGCGGGTCATGGTGATGATCGGCAGAAAGCCAAACTCGGATAAGACCGCCACCCCGCGCATCGCCCGCGCGAAGGTGCCCGGCCCGCGGATGGGATCGTTGATCTCAGGCGTCGGCCCGTCGATCGACACGCGAAACTCGAGCGAATACAAACTCGCCGCCTCCGCGTCCCCGAGCCGCTCGAGCCATTCGGGTTTGAGCACGGTCCCGTTGGTCAGCACCGTCGCCGGTCCGTATTGCAATGTGCGCTCGAGCATGGGCACGAGGTCGCGGTTCAAAAACGGCTCGCCGCCGGTGAAATAGAATTCCTTCACCCCCCACGCTGTGGACTCTCCGAGCGTTTTCGCGACGTCTTCCAACGAAAGGTAGCCGAAACTGTCGTTGTGCGGGCTGCAACTGATGAAGCAATGCGTGCATTCCAGATTGCACAGCGTCCCCGCCACTTGAAACCACAACTCATCGAGCGACCGCAGCGTGATGCGAGGCGCGTTTTCCAGATTTGTTGTGAGATTCATCAAGACCTCGTCAGCATGGACACCAAAGGATGAAATTCGAATCCCGAAATCCGAAGCAAATGCCAAATCATAATAACGCTTACGCCGAAGGCGCTAAACAAAACGTTGTATAACGCCTTCGGCGGGGTGGAAAATGTTGACTCGCTCATTTCAAGTGGACCGGGGTGGCACGCCCTGAGGCACGAAGGGCGTGGTCTTTGCAATGGCCACGCCCTTCGCTGAGGCTCAGGGACGTGCCACCCAGACCGAAACGCCTTCGGCGTCATGAGTTCAGCCTTCCTGGGATTTGTTATATAACGGCTTCGGCGTAAAGAGTTAAGCGACAGTTCCCCTCAAACCTTTTCGTGTCATTCGTGTGTTTCGTGGTCCCGTTCCAGGATCGAAAACACGTCGCGGATTTGATTGTGGCCGATCTTCAGGAGGAACTTCGGATTGCGGCCGTAGCTTTTCGCGCCAGGATGAAAAACCCCGGCTCCGGGTTTTCGAGGGTCTCTCCGCCGGGACTGGTTTGTGCGAGGCAGTCGGCGGAAGTTTCGCCCGAGAGCGCCGCCGCGAGCTTCATCGGGCCCTGGGAGGCGTAGCACTCGTGGACTTGGAGTTCCTCATAAAGCGATCGGTCCGGCCGATAGCCGACGAGGGCCAGGATTTCATCCGCGGCGATTCGCTCCGTAAAGCCCTCGGCATTTTGGAGCGCGGCCCATAACCGGCCGTCGGAGCGGCTGGAAATCGCTTGCACCTGCCAACCGGCCCGCCATTCCACGGGGCCGTCCGCGCACGTGGCCAATTCGTTGGCTGTCCTCGTCAAACGGACCCGTTCGGTGAGCGGATCGTCCTCGATGGGCGGGATCGGGACATCTTGAGGTTTCCGGGTCACCCAAACCGCTCGGGTCTCCGGAGCGGACCGGGAGAGTTCGGCGAGCGAGGCGACCGCGGTCGCGGCGGAATAACCGCTGCCGGCCACCAGCACCCGGCGGTTCGCGAAGCGGTCCCGCTCGGTCCCCAGAATGTCCGGGAGGTCGTGGCGAATCTTGAGCGTATCCAATTCTCCGGGGCACGGAATGCCGCCGGCTCCCAGCCGATTGGGATTTCCATAAGTGCCCGAGCAATCAAAGACGTAATCGGCCCGCACAATTCGCTCGCCGAAGGGATCATCCACGAGCAAACGGAACGGCGACCGCTTCCGGGCGGCGTTCCCGATCAAATCCTGCTTGAGCAACGCTTCGCGGCCGATCGCCTGCACCTCCGATTGCGGATGAATACAGTTGGCCAGTTGCGGGAGCCCGCTCAACGGCAACAGATACCGCTCGGTAAACTCCCGCCCGGTCAAAAGGTCGTCCTCGGCGGGCACGTCCTGGCCTTCGCGATTCAACGCGTCTTGGCCCCAGGCAGAGGCGTTTAATCCGAAGGGGCTGAAGAGCCGGACGTGGCCCCAGCTTTGCACGTTCCGGCAGGTCTCGCCGCGTTCGAACACATCGACTTCGTAGCCCGAATTTTTGGCGAACAAGGCCGCTTCCAATCCGATGGGCCCCGCCCCCACAATGGCAATCCGCCGGGGTTCCACCATCACCATCACTTTCCAAAGGAAAAACAGACTTGGAGATTTTTCGAGTGGGCGAATCGCGGGCCATCAAACGTGGGCGGGATTTTTCGCGGGCTTCGATTCGTTCTGGTGGCGATCGCAGGCGAGACCTTCGAGGGAGATGCCCGGATCCTGGCCGAGGATCAACTGCCCAAGCAGCACCGCCGTGCCCGGGGACATTTGCAGGCCCGATCGAAAATGCCCCGCGGCGATGTAGAGGTTTTCGGTCCCCGGCACCCGTCCGAGATATGGCAAGCCATCGGGCGAACCGGGCCGCAGTCCCGACCAGCACCGCTCCACGCCGGCGTCCGCGAGACAAGGCACCAACTCGGCGGCGAAGCGGATCAAACCCGCCACGCCCCCTGCGGTGTTCTTTTTTTCAAAACCGGCGTCTTCTTCCGTCGACCCGACGAGAATCCGCCCGTCGCAACGGGGCACCAGATACCGCGGCCCCGTTTGCAAGACGTGCGAGAACGGCAGCGGCTCTGCATTCAATAGCACGATCTGCCCGCGCACCGGTTTGACGGGAATCTTCAAATGGACCGCCTCCGCCAAACTCGCCGACCATGCCCCGGCACACACGCAAAACGTGCCGGCGTGGACGATGCCGGCGGGAGTCTTCACGCCCACGATTTTTTCCGCCGACCGGTCGAAGCCCCACACCAGCGTGCCGGGCGAAAACCGCACACCCCGCGCGGCACATCCCGCGGCGAGGGCCTTCAAATGCCGGGGGTTTCGCACCTGGCCCAATTCCGGCAGGCGGTAACCCGCGGCCGCTTCCGGATGGATGCGAGGCTCCAACCGGCGGGCGTCTTCGATGCTCGCGTCCGAAACGGCAATGCCCTCCGCCCGCCAGGACGCAATCTCGTCATTGAGTTGATCGGCTCGGCCCTTGAGGCGAAGCTCGATCCCTCCGGAGACGCGGTAACCGTTGTCGATCCCGGTCGTCTCCCGCAGTTCTTCGCTCAAATCGGCCCAGCGGGAATGGCTCAGCGACCGCAACCGCTGTCCGGGAGAGAGAGAAAACTCGGCGTTCCCCGGCGGCAAAATGCCGGCCCCCGCCCAAGACGCTTCGCGGCCGATCGGTCCCTGATCCAAAACATGAACCGTAGCCCCCTGCCCCGCCAACTCGTAAGCCGCGCTGAGGCCGATCACGCCCCCGCCGATCACAATCACATCCGCCATGCTGTGCATCCTGGTTCGCTAGTCGTCAAAACATCGACTATAGAACATTCAATGGCAAATGGCCAATAAACCAGGAAATGGCGGATAGGAGTTATTCAACCGAACTTTGGGATCGTTGCTGTTCTGAATAATTGCTCTGAAATTCTGTCCAATGCACTCGTTTCCCATCCAGCACGATGAAAAACTCGTCACAATTCCAAAGTGTAAGAATGCGATTCTCGCGGTCATATTCGTCAATGCTAAACACAGGTTCTGACGATGCACTCTCTGCGACGATTTCGATCCGGTCTCCCTGTCTTAGCTCGTACAAGCACGCCCAAGGATCGACTTGCACGAAGATCGAATCCTCGTTCGAGTTGCTGAATTCAATGCGAAACACGTGTTGGCTCCGATTTAATCTCTCTTGAATTTTGGCAAGCCCGTTCGCTTTGCAAATTCGTTGACCGAGCGGCCGGGATTCGGTCCTTCACCCAGCAAATACTTAGCGCGAGCCTGGTTGAATGCCGCTTGAGCGGAGCCGGCTGGATTCCGACCCGCAAGCTGCTCCCGCACATCTTGTGGCAAGTCTGAGATAGGATGCTTTCCGGCCCCAATGCCTTGAAGTGTCTTTCGTTGGGCCTCCGACAGATCACCGATGTTCTCCAGGCCGTGTTTCCTTTCCGAGTAGAAAATACGCGGTCCCCTTAACAATCATACGTCATGGGCGCCCCTCATTAAAGCCGAGTGCTAATTCCGCCGGCCGGTTTTGAGGCTGGCTCCGTACGCTTGGGCCAAGGCGGTGGGGTCGATTTGGTAGACCGATTTGACGGCGTCCTGCACCTTCGTTCCTTTCTTAAGGACGCGGATGAATTGGCCGAAGGTCCCAGCCCCGCCGGGCGCTTCATCAAGAAATCCACGAGCGTATAACCCACGGCCCCGACGGCCGACGGCGAAAACGTGCCGTCGTTAAACACGTCGGCGGGCTTGGTGACCGTTTGCAGCATCGCGGGGACGGACGCTTTGAGCCCCTGGAAATAGGGGCTCTTGGTTTGAACCTGGGCGGCGAAGTACAAACCGGTGCCGCGCTTGACCCAACTGGGCAGGTTGCCGCCGTCCCGCTCGAGGAACGCCGCGGTGATTTGCTCGATGAGGTTCGTCCGCATACTGGGTTCGGTTTCGGACGCGGCGTCGCCGACGTCCTCCAGCGCGATGTAAGCATCTTCGGAAGTCTTCTTCACCCGGGCGAAGCCGTGCATCTCGGGCGGGGCTTCCTGGCCGAGATTGACGCTGCTGAACGCCTCAAAATCGAAGCGGTCCTTGACCACATAAATCGCCAGCTTGCCTTTCCAAAGGTAGATTCCCTTTTCGCTGAACGTCTTCCGCAGTTCGCCGGCGTGATCTTCCGCCCACTCGGCGATTTCCTTCATGCGGGCGTCGGACACGTTGCCGTACACCAGAAACTCGCGGGTCTCCAGCCAGCGGTAAGTCTGCTTGGTGAGAGCGTTCGTCCAAAGTTCCTGGCTGCGGCGCATGCGGTGTTGGGCGAACTCTTCGTCCGAAAACTTCGCCAACCGCTCGGCGATGATTTCCTCATCGGTGGGCACGATGTCCCGCAGCAGTTTATTGGGATCATCCACGTCGAACTTGTTGCCTTCGAGAAACCACTTCTGCAGATCGTCGAAGTTCTTTTTCGTGATGCGGGCCTGGTTTTGGGGCATGCGGGGATTTTCCTTGCCGCCGACAAGCCGGAACAGCCGGCTGCCATCCAGATCGCCGGGGATAATCACCCGCCCGCTGTTGCCGCCGATCATCATGTTGTTGACCGTCGTGAGCGACAGCCCGCCTCGCGGGTCCTTTCCGCTATGGCAGCCCACGCAGAGATTGACCATGAAGGGGGCGATGTCTTTGGTGAAGGACACCGTTTCCTTGCCGGTCGCTTTGGGGACCACGATATTTTCCATCTTCTTCTTGTCGGCGACTTTGGCATCGCCGGTGTCGTCCTTGGCCCCTTCGTTGATCCATTTGGTAATGGTTTGAATGTCCTCGTTCGACAAACGCGGATTATTCCCCGGCGGCATTTTTTGATTGGCGGGCGCGGTGATCCGGCGGACGATCAAGCTCTGATTGGCGTTGCCGATGGTTAAGAGCGGCCCGCTGCCGCCCCCTTTTTTCATGTTCTCGAACGAACTCAGCCGCAGGCTCCCCTTCGGATTGCCGGCGTCGCCGTGGCAGCCGCCGCAGTTCTTCGTCAGAATCGGCAGCACATCCTTGGTGAAGCTCACCGTCGGCTTCGCGTTGGGATCGTTGGGTTTGGCGGGTTTCGCCTTGGCCAACTGATTTCGCTGGAGTAAAATCGCCCGCTTGATCCCCGCGATCGCCCGGTCCTTGTCCGTGACCATCGCGTCCTTCTGAATCTTGGCGACTTTGTCTTCGATCTCTTTGAGCTTCTTCTCGGCGGCGTCGAAATCCTTGTCGTCGATCAGGTTGTTCACCCGGCGGATTTCGGTTTCCAGTTCCCGCAGCTCCCGCCGCTGCCCCAATGTAAGCACCGCCTGAACGGGTGCGGTTTCGACCAAAAAGCCGCCAAGTGTCGCCAAGCCTGCCAGGAAAATCACGGAAGCTCGCATGGAATTGTGTTCCTGCATTTGAGAAAGTCGTGTTGCCGATATGAGTTTGGCCCAATCCCGTCCCTATTATAAAACAGCCCCTCGCCCCGATGAAAGCCGCTCTTCTGGACACCTGCTCCAAGGGCGGTTCCCTATGCAGGTTACCCGCGAATTGGGAGAAATGTTCGTTGGAAAATCCGATTTCCAATGTCATTTCCGAATGGTCAGGCGGTTCAGCCATTTGGTGAAGGGTAAGATTAAGAGTAAGATTTAAGAGTAAGAAGGTTTTGCCACAAATTCTTATCTGGACTTCGCCTCGCCTCTCATAATGAACTCGCTGCTGCAAAAAAAACGCGACAAGCTTCTGAAAACGCTCGCCGAGATGCGGCGGGTCGTGGTGGCGTTCTCGGCGGGGGTGGATAGCACTGTGGTCGCCAAGGCGGCTCGAATCGCTTGCGGCGACGATGCGGTCGCGGTGACGGCGGTGAGTTCCAGCCTCGCGGCGGGTGAAAAAGAAGAAGCCCAAAGGCTCGCCGAGCAGATCGGCATTCGGCACCACATCATCGAGACCTCCGAGTTCGCCGACCCCAACTACACCGCGAATCCCACGAATCGCTGCTACTTTTGCAAGTCGGAACTTTACAGCCGACTGGAAAGTTGGCTGCCGAGCCTGGGTTGGGGCCAGGTCGTCAACGGGGCGAACGCGGACGATGTGGGCGATCATCGGCCGGGCATGCAGGCGGCCCGAGAACATGCCGTCCGCAGTCCGCTCTTGGAAGTCGGCCTGACCAAAGCCGAGGTGCGGGAACTCGCGCGCGAATGGAACCTGCCGGTGTGGGACAAGCCCGCGATGCCCTGCCTGTCCAGCCGGATCGCTTATGGCGTGGAAGTCACGCCGGAGCGCGTGGCCCGTGTGGATGCGGCGGAGCGGTTCCTGCGCGAGCGGCTCAACCTGCGGGAATTGCGGGTGCGGTTGGAAGCGGGCGAACTCGCGCGGATCGAAGTCCCGCTCCCCGATTTGCCCCGCCTCTTGGGTCCCGAACTCCGCCGCGAAATCGCCGCCCATTTTCGCGGCTTGGGTTTTCGCTTCGTCACCGTCGACTTAGAAGGTTTCCGGTCGGGCAGCCTGAACGCGGTGATCGCTCCGGAAGAGCTACAGATTCTGCGCGACTAACTGAGCGGCACGGGGCTAGCCGCCGGTTCGTCGTGGCAAGACCGGCGGCTAGCGCCGTGCCGCTCACCCGGTCTTCACCGGCGTGCGGAAGGCGCGGAAGTGGCTGAAGATCAACTCCTTCACCAAAGGCCGGCCGAAAAAGGTGTTGATCCGGTCGCGAATCCGGGTGCGGATCGTCAAGGCGTCGGGTTCACTTAAGTCTTCGGTCTTGGCCGAGCGCACGGTTTCATCGAGGATTTCCTCGATGCGGTGGTGGTGCGATTTGAGCAGGTCCTCGACTTCGACCAATTCGCTCGCCGTGCCCTGCACGATGATCGACGCGTCGATTTCCACGATCATCACCCACTGCTGCGTCTTGCCGGGCGATTTTGTGATCGGGCCGTGAAAGCGGACGTTGCCCACCGGCAATTCGACCATCACGGTTTCCATGCGGTTCCGCGGCAGTTCGATCGAGGTCTCGTCGTCTTCGTTCCCATTGAAAAAGAACGCGTAAAACACCCAGGCCAAGAGGCCCATTACCGCAAACACGCCGCCCAAGATCGCGGCCACTTCCCCCAGCGGACGCCGGCGTTTCGCTTTGAGGACTTCCCCGGACAGCGGGCCGCCCGGTTCCTTGACCGCGGTGCCCGCCTCTGCAGCCGACTCCGTCGCCGCATTGAGGGCCTCGAAATCCAATTCGGGATGATCGGCTGCCATCGAATGCTGGATCGTAAGAAAGAAATTGCCATTCGCACGAGCGAGCGTGGGGCGTTAGCCCCATGATCACTTCAACTGCTTCAAAACACTCTTTTGTAAGAGTATTCCGTCGCAAGTGTTCTGGTTGCTGAGTCTCGTCATGGGCTTAGCTTAGATCGGCGAAACAATAACTGCCCTATTTGCCGTCCCCTCACCCTGCCCTCTCCCCCAAGGAGAGAGGGAACATTCGACAGTTATTGTTTCGCCGATGCTTACGTCCCACGCTCGCCAATGCCCGGGACCGGGAATCGGCGGGCGAACTCGCGGACTTCGCTCTGGACCGCGGCGATGGCCGACGCGTCGTCGGCGGATTTCGAGCACGCGCAGGATCCACTCGCCGACTTCTTGCATGTCGGCTTCTTTCATTCCTCGGGTGGTGAGGGCCGCGGTCCCGATGCGAATTCCGCTGGGATCGAGCGGTTTCCGCGTATCGAAGGGGATCATATTCATATTGACGGTGATGCCGGCTTTATCGAGCGCGGTTTCCGCGATTTTGCCGGTGAGGCCGATCGCGGTCACGTCGGCGAGCATCAGATGATTGTCCGTCCCGCCGCTGGCGAGTTTGATCCCGCCGGAGAGCAGCGTCTCGGCGAGAGATTTCGCATTCGCCACGATCTGCCGGGCGTAATCCTGAAAGTCCGGCTGCAAGGCTTCGCCGAAGCACACCGCCTTCGCCGCGATGATGTGCACGAGCGGCCCGCCCTGCATGCCGGGAAACACCGTGCGGTCCAGGTCGCGGGCGTTGGCTTTTTTCGTGAGCACAAACCCCGACCTCGGCCCCCGCAGCGTCTTGTGCGACGTCGAGGTCACATAATCCGCCACCTCCACCGGGTTGTTGTGCACCTTCCCCGCGACCAGGCCCGCGTAATGGGCCATATCCACCATGAACAGCGCCCCGACCTCATCCGCGATTTCACGGAACTTCGGATGGTCGATCTCCCGCGGATACGCACTTGCCCCGGCGACGATCAACTTCGGCTTGTGCTCGCGGGCGAGCTTGGCGACGTGATCGAAATCGATCCGATGATCGGATTGCCTGACGCCGTAATGCACCGGATTGTAAAGCTGCCCGGAGAAGTTCAAGTGCATCCCGTGCGTCAAGTGCCCGCCGTGGGCCAGGTCCATCGCCAGGTAAGTGTCGCCCGGTTTGAGCACCGTCAAATACACCGCCATGTTCGCCTGGGAGCCGGCGTGGGGTTGGACGTTCGCGTGCTCGGCTCCGAACAATTCGCACACCCGATCGCGAGCCAGGTTTTCGACCACATCCGCAAACTCGCAGCCGCCGTAGTACCGCTTGCCGGGATAGCCCTCGGCGTATTTGTTCGTGAAGATCGTCCCGGCCGCTTCCAAAACGGCGGCGCTCGTATAATTCTCGGAAGCGATCAACTCCAGCCCGTCCCGCTGGCGTTCGCGTTCGTGCTCTAAAGCCGACCAAACTTCCGGGTCCAATTGTTCCAATGCCGACATCGTGGGTGGTCCTTTGTCAGTTGTCCGTTGAATTTGCTCTCGCCCTTTGTCGCCTGTTGTAACTTGGGCGGTTCGGTTTTAGAGTTTAGCAATCCGAATGGGGATTGACTAATCACCGATGTCCGATGCGAAATTCCCGCCATGAACGACGACCCCCCCGCAGAAAAACCGGACGAAGCACAAAGCCCCGAACTCCCCAGTTCGCCGGTGCTCCAGGGCGAGCACGTCGCGTTTACGGGACGCTGGCTTCGATGACGCACCGGCAGGCTCAGGATTTGGCCGAGGAGCACGGCGGCTGCGCGATGCAGCACGTCAGCCGGCAAACGACCATGCTCGTCATCGGCGAGGAAGGCTGGCCGCTCGATCCCGACGGCGAGCCTTCGCAGAAACTCCAACAAGTTCAAGACCTCCGCGCCCAGGGCTTCGACATCAAGGTCGTCAAAGAATCCGATTGGCTGGGGCTCCTGGGATTGAGCGAAGAGACGAATCAGATTCAAAGGCTCTACACGCCGGCGATGCTCAGCAAGCTCTTGAACGTGCCCGTCGGAAAAATCCGCAGTTGGGAACGCCTGGGGCTAATCCGGCCGGTCCGCAAAGTGTATCGGCTGCCCTACTTCGATTTCTGCGAAGTCACGGGAGCCCGCCGGCTGATGGAGCTTCTGGAATCGGGCATCTCCCGCCAAAAGCTGCAGGAGAGCCTGGAAAACCTGGAGGACATCTGGCCGGACATCAAACGCCCGCTGGGGCAGCTGGAAGTCCTGGTCGATGGCGGCCACGTGCTCTACCGCGACGATGCCGGGCTGATCGAACCCGTCAGCCGCCAGCGGTATTTCGATTTCGAGGCGAGCGTGGGGCGTCAGCCCCATGATTTGGTCGAACCTGGTGGGGAACAATCATGGGGCTCACGCGGGCACCGACCGCAGGTTGGTCTGCTCGCCTTTGATCATCCGTCGTCACAACAGTCCGACACAACGCAGTGGACGACGGCCGAGTGGCTCACCGCCGGGCAGCAGGCGGCCGATGCGGGAGACCTGGAGCAAGCAGTGCAGGCGTTTCGCTTGTGCCTGTTGGAAAGCCCGCACGATCCGGAATTGCATTTTCACCTCGCGGAGGCGCTGTATCGGCAAGGGCAGTTGGACGCCTCGACCGAACGCTACTACGCCGCCGTGGAATGCGATCATCAATACATCGAAGCCTGGACCCAGCTGGGCTGCGTCTTGGAAGAGCGCGGGCGTTCGGAGGAGGCGCTGTCCGCGTTTGGCGTGGCCTTGGAGTTCCATCCCGACTACCCCGACGCCCACCGCCACAAAGCCGCGCTCTTGGACAGCCTCGGCCAACACGCGGACGCCCGGCTCCACTGGGAAACCTATCTGCAATACGACCAGCGCGGCCCCTGGGCCGAAGAAGCCCGCCAACGGCTCTCGGAATCGGCGGAAAGCGGTGGTTCGTAGCGAAATCCACGTCGCCTACTTACAAGCAAACCACCGCCCCAGTTGGCCGAAGCATTGGCGGGTGCAGAGTTTGGTGTCGATCCAGAGTTGATCGCACCAGTTGTCGCCGGCCTCACGGTCCACGGGTTTTTTGACTTCCAGGACGAGGGCTTTGTCGTAAAGGTTTGACTTTTCGATGCCTCGGCGGAGGCTGTCGGGGGAGACTTTCGCGGGATGCTCGGCTTTCATCAGCCGGCACGCGGAGAGCGCATCGATCACATACTCGGCACAATGAATGCCCTCGGCACGGTTCCCGGTGAGATGGTGCTTGACGCCGTACTCCCGGCCGAGCTCGCTTTTGAGGTGCTCTTTGAAAAGTTCCTTCCGCCGGGGGTTGAACTTGGATGCGGGCTTGTAGACGTGCATTGTGTTGGGGCATTCGCTTTGGCAATATCTTTTGAGCGGCAATCGGCGGACGCCGACACCGCTCATGCTGTCGTAAACGTAGGGTTTGCCGTCTTCCATCACCACGGCCGCCACGTGCGTGTACGGGCTTTTGGTGAAGATGCGGACGGCGAGGCAATCGCCTTGGCTGAAGATCAGCGTGCCGGTCTGGGCGAAGGGCGTGATTTCCTCTGCCGCCGCCGGGGCCGAGTCGCAGGTCGTTTCCACCGGCGTGGCCGCCAGCACGGAGGCGAGGAGGATCGCGTGCATTCTTCACTCCCTACTGAAAAATCGATCAATGCGGATTACAAATTCGTACCTCAATTGTCGAAGGCGGAATTCGAGAACACAACCCCAAAACCCGCCGGGCCCTTTTGGGAGAACGCAAACGAACGCAGCGCGGATCACGCGGAAATCCGTTTTTTTATCGCTGCCGGCGGTCGTTGGCGTCGCGGTTCCGGCCTCTGATGACCGAGTAGCCTCGCGCGGTTTCCACCGTGACGTCCCGAAATCGGCGGGGCATGTTCTCTTCGTACCACTCGGAACTCTTGGCGACGAACAGCGCTTCGCCGCCCGGCTTGAGCGCCCGGGACGCGCCTTTCAAAAACACCTCGGCGATGCGGTCGTTGGAGAAGTAAGGCGGGATCGCGAGCACGACATCGAATGTGCCCAGGACTTCTTCCTCGACCTTGGCGTTGGCGTTGAGCCGAGTGGTGATGGTCTCGATGCCGTTGAGGGCTGCGCTTTCGTGCGTGCACCCGAGGGCGCGGGCGTTGGAATCGATCGCCAGGACGTTGACATCCGCCGCGCGCAATGCCGCGGCGAGCGACAACACCCCTGCCCCAGAGCCCAGGTCCAGGACGCGATCGCCGGGGTTGATTGCCATGGCTTCCAGCAGCGCGCGGGCTCCGGTGTCGAGTCGGCGGTGGCTGAAGACGCCGGGCCGAGTGACGACGCTAATCAAGTTGTCGCCGTCGCGGAACTTGAACTCGCTGCGAAAGTTCTTCAGCTTCTTCAAAGGCTCGCGTTTCGTGCCGACGTAGATCACGCCGCCCTCTTCCGCCCGGCGGGTGACTTTCGTGAACAGGGCTTGCATCTCTCCGTGCAGCCAGGTGTCTTTGGGATTGTCGACGCCCGCGACCATTTGTCCGCCGACTGAAAGCCGCTGATGGGCGGACTGCATCAGGTCCCGCGCGAGTTCCGCTTCCCCGCCTTGGGTCAACGGCAATAGCACCAGGTCGAACTCGTCCTCCGGCGGAATCCGTCGCACAGAGGATCTCGAGGTTCGCCGGGATGGGTTCGAAGGTCTCCGCGCGGCGGGTTTCATAGATGTCCAGGAACAAACACGTCGCCTGCGAATCGGGAAACTGCTCCGCATACCGCCGGGCCAATTGGGCCCGCCCCAGGGAGGTGCAAAACACCCGGCTCGCAGGAAACTCGGCGAGGGCATCGATCAGAAGCTGCTCCGCCGACCGCGGCGACAAGCCCGGCGAAGCCTTCCGCGAATCGGCGCGGCGGGACCGGCGTTTTGCCATGCTACACCACCCGGCAGATGAAGCATTTGAGGTAGCTGGTCTCCGGGCAATGGGCGGAGATGGGATGGTCCGCAGCCTGCCCGCGGAGTTCCAGAAACTGAATCGCCCGGTCCGAGCGCAGGCTGACCTCGGCGAGCATGTGGGCGAACTCCTCCCGGCTGACAAGTCCCGAGCAACTGCACGACACCAGAATCCCGCCCGGCTCCAATAAATCGACCGCGAGCCGGTTCAGGCTGTGATAACCGCGGAGAGCTTTGGTCACCCCCGCGCGGTGCCGGGTCATCTTGGGCGGATCGAGAACCACCGACTGAAACCGCTCGCCCCGCTCGGCCAATTGTTCGAGCATGTCGTAGGCGTTGGATTTCTGGAATTCAATACGGTCCGCGACCCCGTTGCGCTCGGCGTTGCCCCGGGCGGTTTCGAGAGCGGATTCGGACACATCCGCGGCGATCACGGAGTGTGCCCCGCCGAGTTTGAGAGCCGCGATCCCGAACCCGCCGGCGTAACAAAACAGATCGAGCACCCGGTGCCCGGCCATATAACGCGCGGCGGCGGCCCGGTTGTCCCGCTGATCCAAAAACGTGCCCGTCTTCTGGCCGGTGACCACATCCACGCCATAGCGAATGCCATGCTCGTTGATGACCAGCGGCCGCGGCGGTTCGCTTCCACTCAACAGGCCGTCGGCGAGTTCCAGCCCTTCGCTTTCGCGGATGCCCTTCTCCGTGCGGATCCACATCCCGCGGGGGTTGCATTTCTCCTGGAGCATCCGCGTGAGAGATTCCCGCCGCTTCCAGAGCGCAAGGCTCGTAAACTGCACCAAGAGAAAATCGCCGTAGCGATCGACGATCAAACCCGATAGCCCGTCGGATTCGCTGAACACCGCGCGGTAAGCGGTCTCTGCATCGGCCTGGGGAAAAAGCTGCGCGCAAAGCGCGAGCGCGGAATCGAGACGCACGGACCAGAAGCCCTCGTCCAGCTCCGCCTTTTCGTCCCAGGCGTACAGACGGACTTTGATGTTGCTGTGGGGGTTATACAGTCCGCGGGCGATGAACTCGCCGTCGCTCGCGACGAGATCCACCACGTCCCCGGCCTCGGGGCTGCCTTCGATGCGTTTGACCGCCCCCGAAAACACCCACGGATGCCGGGAATAAAACGGCAGCGCCCGTTTGGGCTTGAGAACAATCTTTCCGTTGGTTATCGACATGCTGATTGGTATTTGTGAGCGGCACGGCGCGTAGCCGCCGGTTTGGTGGACGGAACCGGCGGCTAGCGCCGTGCCGCTCATATTCTGAGGAACTAAGACGGGCGGTTGGGGAGGTGGCGTTCGACCTCGGCGAGGTACGCAAGGAGGCGGTCGCGCTCGTTGGTGAGATGCCGAACTCGGAGCAGCGACCGCACGCGGGTTTTCAGCTCCAACTGGTTGATGGGCTTGGTGAGGAAATCGTCGCAGCCCGCCTGCACGGCTTTCTCGATGTCGTTTTTTTCGTTGAGAGCCGTGACCATCAAAATCGGGATCGCCCGCGTCTCTTCGTCCGACTTGAGCTTTTGGCAGACTTCGTAGCCGCTGAGTTTGGGCATCATGATGTCCAGCAAAATCAGATCGGGCTCCCAATCGGCGGCCCGGTCCAACGTTTGCCGCCCATCATAGGCCATCGCGATTTCGTAATCCTCGTCCGACAAGTATGCGTCCAGAAGCTCGCAGTTCTGCTGGTTGTCGTCGGCGATCAAAATTCTCGAGGGGGGTTGGTCAGCCATTGGACATCGATTTCCGAAGATAAGGCTCCGCAGAGATTCTGGAGCAGGATTGATGGGATTTTGCGGTCAATTTGTTATCCGTCGCAGGGAGATTATAGCGAATCGGCGGCGAAGGCTCCCAGTCTGGAGTGCGGAAAAACGGTTCTTCCGGATAATCAGGGGCAACAACGACGGTGTGAAAGAATATCTTGTGAAAAGATCATCCGCGTCCCCCCGATTCGCCGGAAGAGCCCGAAAAACTATTGGCCGAGGAGGCTTCGCGTTTGAGCCAGGGTTTCGATGACGGAATCCTTTGCGTAGGTCAGGGCTTGCACATGGGCGCGGAGCCAGTCCAGGTCTTCCGCGGTGTCCACATCGTACCAGGGCGGCAGGAGTTCCAGGCTGGCTCGGCATTCCCGGAGATGCGCGACGGTTTGGGGGAGGACGTTGGGCGTGCTCCAATCGATGGCGTGGAAAATCGGCAGCGGCTTTTTGAGGCCAAGCAGATAGTAACCTCCATCGGTCGCCGGTCCCAGGAGGCAATCGGTCGTCGATAATCGCTCAAAGGCCAGTTCGACAAATTCGCGGGGCAGCGTGGGGCTGTCGGAGCCGATGACGACGGTTCGATCTGCGTCTTCTTCCTGGGCGAACGAGAAAAATTTCTGCAAACGCGGTTCGAGCGAACCGGGCGGTTGCGGCCAGAGTTCATAATCGGTGCCGGCGAGGTCCTTAAACCAAGCGGCGGCTTCGGGCGTGTCGGGAGAATAGCACAAAAACCGCCGATCCCCGGCATCGCGAAAGCGGCTCGTCAAGTCCGCGAGAAATGCCCCATAGAGTTCCGCCGCCGCTGTGGGGCCCAGCGCGGCGGCCAGGCGAGTTTTCACCTGCCCCGGCCGCCGGATGTTTGACATAAATCCCCAAGACCCGCTGCATGTTGGAGTTTCCGCTAAATCGAATTGTTCATTATCCCGAAGCGCAAGTTTTGAAGTTCGCGAAGCCGCAAAATATGAGCGGAAGGGCGTAGCCCCCGCCTTTTCAACGGAAATTTGGATATTACAAGGCCGGCGGCTAATCTTCCGACCGCTCACTTAATGCGGCGGATGGGCTTCGATCAGCCGGCGGAGGAGGACTTCGTTCACCTGCCCGCGAAAGCGAATCTGGCCGTCGATTTCCACGACCGGAATCTGCTCGGAAAATTTTTCCAGAAGCGCGGGATCGCCGGCGATGTCCACTTCCTCGATCTCCGGCAGACAATGGCGGTGCGCCCAGAGCACATCTTTTGCCTGAGCGCAGAGATGGCAATCGTCGCGGGTGTAGATCACGACCCGCTCGAACCGCCGGCCCGGGACCTCGGGCTGCCAGCCGCGCGATTCGGTGGGTGGACTCCGCTGCAAGAACACGCCGGCGAGAAAGCTCGCCAAGGCGAAGAAATACCACAGCGTCCGGTCATTGTACCAGGTGCGGGGCATGGAAAAGGGCAGCCCCGACGTGCGGTCGATCACCGCCAGCACCGCAATCGCAGCCCCGACGAGCAACAGCGCCGATCCCAAACCGCCCTGCCCCGGAAAGCGTTCCCCCGGCAGCGGGTCGGGCGTTTTTCGTTCGGCGGATTGTTGAGATGGTTCGCCCATGAATTTTCGTTCCCAATTCTCAATGGAATTCCTGTGGCCTCTGCCCTCTGTTTTATCGCAATTCGGGCGGTTTTGGCAGGCCGATCCGACGCGGCGGGAATTCTCAGGCTGGAAACGGCACACAGCGGTTGGTAAGGTAAAGACTTCTACGGGTGGCCTTCCCTTTGGAAATCGTCTCTCCGTGCGTTCCTCACAATTCTTCGTATGAATTATCCTTGCGACTTTCCGCGGATTCTCCGATAAATCAGGTATCGGGCCATTCGTCTTGCATCCCCTCTTTTCTCGTGACCATCTCGCGAGCTTCAAACTCTTGACCGACCGGCAAAAGCGACAAGGCTTTCAGGCAGCATTGCGATGTCAATCAAACTGACTTCAGAATCGTTTCTCAACGTCGTCAAGCAAAGCAATCTGGTCACTGCGGATGTCCTGAAACGCACGCTGGCCGAGCTGCGCGAGGAAGGTGTTTCGGTCGACAGCTCGCGGGAGATTGCGGACCAACTCGTCGAACGCGGCCTGCTCACCCGCTGGCAAGCCGATAAACTCCTGCAAGGCAAACACAAGGGGTTTTTTCTCGGCAAATACCGCTTGCTGAGACTGCTGGGCAAAGGCGGAATGAGTTCCGTGTACCTGGCGGAACATGTGCTCATGCGCCGGCAGTGCGCGATCAAGGTCCTGCCGACGAAGCGCGTCAACGACACCTCCTATCTCGGCCGGTTTCACCGCGAAGCCCAGGCGGTCGCGTCGCTGGATCACCCGAACATCATCAAGGCCTACGATGTCGACAAGGAAATGGAAAAAGACACGGAAATCCATTTCCTGGTGATGGAATTTGTCGACGGCCGGAGTTTGCAGGAAATCATCAATCAGGATGGGCGGCTCGATTATCAAACGGCGGCCGACTACATCCGCCAGAGCGCATCGGGGCTGGCGCATGCCCATCACGCCGGGATGGTGCACCGCGACATCAAGCCCGGGAACCTGCTGATCGATCGCAACGGCGTCGTCAAGCTGCTGGACATGGGGCTCGCGCGGTTTTTCAACGACGGCGACGAGGAATCGCTCACGGTCGCCCATGACGAAAAAGTGCTGGGGACCGCGGATTATCTCGCCCCGGAACAGGCCCTCGACAGCCACAGCGTGGACGCCCGCGCGGATATTTACAGCTTGGGCTGTACGTTTTACTTTTTGGTGACGGGACATCCTCCGTTTACCGAGGGAACGCTCGCCCAGCGGCTGATGAGCCATCAAACCAAAGAGCCGCCGGCCGTGACCGACGACCGTCCCGACATGCCCGCCGACCTGGTCGCGATCCTCCAAAAGATGATGGCCAAAAAGCGGGACGAACGCTATCAGACGGCCGACGAAGTCGCGGAGGATCTGACCCAATGGCTCGGGGAGCACGGCAACGAGGAATGGCAAGAGGCCCATCCCGGATTGAGCGGCAGCGGCAAGAAACAAAGCGGCAGCAGCCAGAAACTCGCCGGCCATTCCAAGGACGTGCTCGTCGCCAAGCCGGTGATTCCGGTCGCCCGGGCGGTCGAGGTGCAAACGCCGCCCGCCCCCCCCGCGGAAGCGCCAAAGCCCGCCAAGATCCAGATGCCGGAACCGGCCGAAGATCCCGGCAGCGAGTTGTCCGCCTTTCTCGCCAATCTGGGAGCGGCGGATTCGCAAATCGCGTCGCCGAAAACTGAGCCGCCGCCAGAATCCGCGGAACCCAATCCGGTCCCGCGCGCAAACCGGCGGGGGACAAATCCCGCCACGCCCCGCCCGTCGCCCGGCCCGTTCACTCCGCGAAACCGGCCTCGTCAAAAACCTCACCGGCGAAGCCGCCCGCCGCGAAACCGGCGGTCCCTGTCGCGGCGGCGGTGCCCAATTCGTCCACGCAAACCGCCGTGGCGGACGAGCTTGTGTTTCCCGTTCCCGCTTCGGACAACCCGTTCGTCATCGACACATCGCCGGATTCCGCGGTGCCGACGGTCGTCAGTGCGACGCCCGTGCGGACGCAGTCGCGGAAAAAGTCGTCCGGAACCGCCAAGAATCTGGTGCAAAATAAGCGCCTGCTGGCAGTCGCGGGAGCCGTGCTCGCCGTGCTGCTCTTGGGTATGGGGGCGTTTTGGATGATCGGAGGCGGGGACGACGCCGGCAAAGCCGATCCGGAAATTCAAGACGGCAACGGCAACGGCCCCACGGACGACAGCCTGCTCGGCCAACCCATTCGCGTGGGCCAAGGCGGCCAGTTTCCCACGCTGAACAAAGCCTTGAGCTACGTGCGAAAACATTACGACCCGCTGGATGCCGAAGGTCCGCAGGAGATTCGTCTGGCGGCCGGCGAAGTCTTCCCGGAACGGATCGACCTCGAGAACCGGTACATGGCCAAGCAGCCGTTCCCGGAGCAAATCCGCATCACGACCGACGCCAAGAACCCCGCGACGCTGAAACCGTCCGGGGCGAGTCCCGTGATTCGCCTCGCCGACGGCGTCAAGGATTTGCACATCGAGAACCTCGTGATCGATGCGACGGGCAAAAGCACTGCGATCAAACTTCAAGGCGATCTCGCCAAAACCCAACTGCGGAAGCTGACGCTCAAAGGCTATCAAAAAACCGGCATCGCGGCCGACTCCATCTTCGGCAGCCCTCCCCTGTTCAACAAGCAGGGAACGGTGGTGTTCGACGGCGTGACCTTTCGTGGTTCGGGGGCGAACACGACCGGGCTTTTGCTGGAAAACACCGGCGACATCGTGAGCGGATCGGCGCTCCAGCAAGAAATCCTCGTCCAAAACTGCCGGTTTCTCGGGCTGATGAAAGCCGGCTTGGAAGTCAAAAGCGGGGTGAAGAGCCTGCGCGTGCTCTCCAACATCTTCGCGGGCGACGGCAAAGGCGCGGGGATCGAGTTCACGGGGAACACCGCGCTCGATCGCGTGATCGTCGGCAACAACACATTCTACAACCTGGCGCAGGGCGTGACCTTTGCCCAGACGCCCGGTTCGGTCAACGAGTTCGGCCTGCAGCGCAACCTGTTTGCGGACATCAAAAACCAGGAGGCGGCGCTCCTCAAAGGCGACGCCGACAAGTTCGCCAAGCAGGACCTCAAGGGCAACGCCATCGATGCCAATTGGACCACCGGCGACAAAACCAAGCCCGGCGACAAGCAGGAACTCAAACTCTTCACGGGCAAAACCGCCCAAGCCGGTTTGAAACTGACCTTTACGTCGAAGGAACCGGGCGACCCCCGCTTCCTCGCCCCCGCCGACGCCGGCAAACTGCCAAAACCGAGCCCGCCTGCCGAGAAAGTCGGCAAGTTTGAAGTCGATCTCCAACCCTACATCGGGGCGGTGAAACCCTAACCGCAGAGAAGAAAAATTCTGTAAGTTATTGATTTGCAAGAAGTTGCAGCGGTCTCTGAACAGCCGCCGGGCCTGCGAATTCTCCTCTCCGCTTTTGCTTCGCGGATTTTCTGTGTGCAACTCTTGGGTTGCTCAGAACTTAGCTCGACTACTGTGCGTATGACTATGCGCAGACGGCGTTTTTGCCCAGGTTCCGTCTGGGTAATTCCCCGTCGTAACCCGTCGCGCGATCGGCACTTGCGATGTACACCTTGATAGTGCTTCGCGGCTCCGCGTAGGATGGATTGTTACCACGATGCTATGACGATCCGGGCGAGGGGTGCCATCCAGGTGTTCAGTGGCCGGGTCGCGACACGGACGTTGGGAAT
This sequence comes from uncultured Planctomycetaceae bacterium, assembly GCA_963815195.1. Taxonomy (GTDB): domain Bacteria; phylum Planctomycetota; class Planctomycetia; order Planctomycetales; family Planctomycetaceae; genus CAWAVN01. The sequence goes on along the minus strand of CAWFGE010000015.1, from coordinate 576,134 downwards.
CAACAGAAAACCCAACGAGAGAGACCCTCCCATGAGCAAAGGCACGAAAGATTGGAACCCTTCCCCCCAATCTCCCAACGTAAAACAGCGGCTGCGGGCGAATCGGACCCAGGCCAAGTCGCGCGTCCGCCGGCCCGCCGTCGCCCATCGGCAGCGCGGGCAGGACTTGAGTTCTTCGCTGCCCTTTAACGCCCCGGAAACCTGGCACGAACCGGCCGGGAACACGGGCAAGATTCAATTCTTCGTGGAACCGCCGGGCCGGGGTTACGTGCATCCGCTGACGATCGATGAAGTCCGCGAACGTATCGCCCAATTGCCCGCGAAGTTCACCCGGCAGTTGGAAACCGTCAAATTCAGTCGCATGACCAAAAAACGCGCGCTGTTTCCCTGTTACGGAATGCAGTGGGGTTCGACGGTTTATCTTTATCCCATCGAGACCTGCTATCAGGAAGCTTACACCCGCCCGCCTACGCCTCAGCAGCAAATCGACGCCCGGATGTACGGCGGCGAATGGCACAAGGAAGGCAAATGGTGGATTCTCAAGTGGACGCCCGAGACGATCCGCGACTTCTACTTGAACAGCGTGCTGATTCACGAAATCGGCCACATCCACGATGACCGAAACACGCGGTTTCAAGACCGGGAACGCTACGCCGATTGGTTCGCGATCGAATACGGCTACCGCGCGTCCCGCCGCCGCTAAAGCTCTAAAATCATCCCGCAGCGAAAGCATGGGGGCTGAACCGTTTTCGTTCCCCTCGCCGGCGTTTCGGCGAAATTTCCCGCGCAAAATTCCGCCGCTTTCCCCTTAAGGGATTGACGGTCCGCCTTAACGGCGACACAATTCAGCGCGCTACGCTGTCCGCGCTCATCTTTTGGCGGTTGGATAATTGCCGGAGGATGGGTTAGTGCTTTTCCCTCAAAACGTGGTATGTCTGAAACTCGCGAAGGGCCGCGGCTGAAGCTCCAGATTCTCCCGCAGCCGGATTTGACAACCTGCGGTCCCACCTGCTTGCAAGCCGTCTATGATTACTACGACGATGTGCTTCCGCTCGCGCAGGTGGTGGGGGAAATCCCCCAACTGATCGATGGCGGGACGCTCGCCGTCGTGCTCGGGCATCACGCTCTCAAGCGGGGCTACAAGGCGACGCTGTTGACCTTTGACCTCCAGGTTTTCGATCCGACCTGGTTCGCCCCCGACGCGAATCGCCTCAGCGAAAAGCTCCGCGACCAGATCCGGGTGAAGGATTCGCCCAAGCTCAAAACCGCCACCCAGTCCTATTTGGAATTCCTCGCCAACGGCGGCGAGATCCGCATGCAGGATCTCACGAACGAACTCGTCCGCAAATACCTCAACCGCTCGGTGCCGATTCTCACCGGATTGAGCGCGACCTATCTTTACCAGGAAGCGCGCGAGCTGCCGGACAATACCCCCGACGACATTCGCGGCCATCCCACGGGGCATTTTGTGGTTCTGTGCGGCTACGACCGCAAGGAGCGCGAGGTGCTCATCGCCGACCCGCTGCATCCGAACCCGATGGCCGAAGGCCAGCGGTACCACGTTTCGATCGACCGCGTCAAATGCGCCATCCTCTTGGGAGTGATGACCTATGATGCGAACATGTTAATCATCGAACCCAAAAAGCCCAAGAGCCATTGAGGCCTCCTCTTGCAAATTGTCATCGTGACAGACGAGCCGAGCTTATGGCCGTTTGAAATGCCCGGCGTGACCGTGGTGGATGCGTGGACGTATCTCACCGGCGGCCAATACAGCACGCTCAGGGGCGTGAAGATCTTCAATCTCTGCCGGTCCTATCGCTACCAAACCGCGGGCTATTACGTGTCGCTGTTGGCCGAGGCCCGCGCGCACCGCCCGCTGCCCAGCGTGACGACGATGCAAGACATCCAGTCCCCCGCGATGGTCCGGCTGCTCTCCGGCGAGCTTGAAGACCTGATCGAAAAAAGCCTCACTCCGATTCACGCCAACCACTTTACGCTCAGCATCTATTTCGGACGCAACACCGCCAAACGCTACGACCGCCTGAGCATGCACCTGTTCAACCTGTTCCAAGCGCCGCTGCTCCGGGCCCAGTTCTTCAAAGACAGCGAAGGCTGGCAGTTGGGGAACGTGCGGGCGATCGCCACCGATGAAGTCCCCGAATCGCACCGGCCGTTTTTGCTCCAGTCGGCCCACGATCATTTCTCGGGCCGGCGGGTGACGGTCCGCAAGAAGACGACCCGCTTCGACCTCGCGATCCTTCACGATGCCCAGGAAGCCCATCCGCCCTCCGATGAGGTGGCCCTCAAACGCTTCGCCAAAGCGGGAGAGCGGGCCGGCTTCAGCGTGGAGTTCATCGAGCGAGACGACTATGCCCGGCTGGCCGAGTTCGATGCCCTCTTCATCCGCGAAACCACGCACGTCAACCATCACACCTACCGCTTCGCCCGCCGGGCCGCCCAGGAAGGTCTGGTGGTGATCGACGATCCGCAATCGATCGTGCGGTGCACCAACAAGGTCTATCTCGCGGAACTCTTGACCCGCCACAAACTGCCCACGCCGAGGACGCTGGTCGTCAACCGCGAGAACCGCGAGGCGGTGGCGGAGCATCTGGGGTATCCCTGCGTGCTCAAGCAGCCGGACAGCGCGTTTTCGCTGGGCGTGGTGAAGGCCGACAACGAAGAAGAACTGGACACGCAGCTCGACCATTTCCTCAGCCAATCCGATCTGGTCGTGGCCCAGGAATTCATCTCCAGCAACTTCGACTGGCGGATCGGCATTTTGGATCAAAAGCCGTTTTACGCGTGCAAGTATCACATGGCCCGCAAGCACTGGCAGATCGTCCGCCGCGACGAGTCCGGCAACGACCACTATGGCAAGTCCGAAACCATGCCCGTCGAGACCGCCCCGCGAAAAGCCGTGAGCCTCGCCAAGAAAGCCGCCAATCTCATCGGCAACGGGCTTTATGGGGTCGATGTGAAGCAGACCGGGAATGACTTTTACATCATCGAAGTCAACGACAACCCGAACCTGGATTCGGGCGTGGAAGATGCGATCCTCCACGAAGACCTTTACGACCGCATTATGCGGGTGTTTTTGGACCGCGTGGAACGGAAGAAAGCCGGCCTGTGAACGCTCCTCATGCCAAGTCGCCGCTGCACCTGTTTGACGGCTTCGGCGTCGAACTCGAATATATGATCGTGGACCGCGAGTCGCTGGATATTCGCGCGATCGCGGATGCCGTGCTCCAGGACGACGCGGGCGAAGTGGTGTCGGACGTGGAGTTCGACCGCATCGCCTGGTCGAACGAGCTGGCGCTCCATGTCATCGAACTCAAAACCAACGGCCCTGCTCCAGGCTTTTCCGGCCTCGCCGACGAGTTCCACGAGCACGTCCAAAAAATCGAGGCCCGGTTGGAACCAGAACGCGCCCGGCTGATGCCCACCGGCATGCATCCCTGGATGGATCCGCACACAGAGTTCCAACTTTGGCCTCACGAATACAGTTCGATTTATTCGACGTACGACCGGATTTTCGATTGCCACGGCCACGGCTGGGCGAACTTGCAGAGCGTGCATTTGAACCTGCCCTTCGCGGATGATGCCGAGTTCGGCCGATTGCACGCGGCGATCCGCTTGCTCTTGCCGATCCTGCCCGCCCTCGCTGCGAGTTCTCCGATTGTCGAGGGCAAAAAAACGGATTGGCTCGACACCCGGCTCGAAGTCTACCGCACCAATGCCAAGCGGATCCCTTCGATCATCGGCCGCGTGATTCCCGAACCCGTTTACACGCACGCCGACTATGACGAAAAAATCTTCCAGCCGATGTATAAAGACATCGCCCCCACGGATCCCGAGGGCCTGTTGCAGCATGAGTTCCTCAACTCGCGCGGCGCCATCGCCCGCTTCGAGCGAAACGCGATCGAGATTCGCATGTTGGACGTGCAGGAATGCCCCAAAGCGGACGTGGCGATTTGTGCGTTGGTGGTGGAGGTCCTCAAAATGCTGACCGAAGAACACTGGGCGTCCCGGGAGTCGCAACAAGCCTGGGAGGTGGACCCGTTGGAATCCCTGTTCCTCGCGGCCATCCGCGACGGGCAGCGGGCCTCGGTGAGCGATCCCGATTACCTGACCCAATTCGGACTCGAAGAAACCGGCCCTTGCACGCTCCGGCACCTGTGGCGGCATCTGCTGCATGCCGCCTGCGAGCAATCATCGGCCTTCCGCGACGAGTTCGGCGAGGCGCTCAATCTCATCATCTCAAAAGGCACGCTCGCCGCGCGGATTTTGAACGCAGTGAATGGCGACTTCAGCCCCGCGAAACTGCACGCCGTCTATCGCGAGCTATGCGACTGTCTCCGCGAAAACCGCCTGTTCGCCGCCCCGGAATAATTAGCCGCCGGGCGCTAGCCCCGGTTCATGGCGACAACGCATTCCGGCTGATCAGCCCACGGCGGTGGGTTCGGGGGTGTTCATCAAACCGTGCTCTTGGCGGATGCGGCGGACTTCCTGCATGACTTCCTGGATCAACTCGCCATTTCGGCTGAGGGCGAAATACTCCATGAAGGTCGCGATCACGTGCACGCTCAAAGCCAACGTGGCGACCAGGAAATGCCAAGTCGCCGGCGAAAGTCCCAGCCAACCTTGGAAACCGACCGGAGAAGCCGGATCCGCCGCGGCTCCGAACGCCCCAGCCGTGATCAGCAAAAACACACTGCCCACCATCAGAGGCAGCGTGCGGTATTTGAGCGAGTGATTCTCCCGCCGCCATTTGTCATCGAGAAGATAAGTCGTGGAGGTTTCCTCAATCCACCGCCCCGTGCCCATGAAATACGTCAGCACCAACCCGTGCACCATCAGCGCGACGACTAACCCGCCGAAGGCGAACAGCAAATGCCGCGTCACGACGGCTTGCTCCGCGACATCCCGCGAAGCGGCATCTTCAATTGCTAATCCAAAACCCATCGCGGCCATCAACAACAGCGAACTGACCACGGCGAGCGACAAAAAAATTCGATTCATAAGGAGATCCAAGGCGAGCGTCCAGCGTAAGCTGGATGATTTTCTACGAATGAAAAGTTACGCCACGAATCCGAGAGATCATGGGACTGACGTCCCACGCTCGCTTAGCGGCGAAGCAGGCGGAGCATCGCCTCGCACATCGCGGGGCCGGATTCGTTGGTGAACGGGAATTGGTTGCAATACTTGGGGGATTGATACGCGGCATACGTCTGCCGGGCGATGTCGTGGGCATCGGGGAGATAACCGATCCTTCCATTGGTGTAGCAGGAAATCATCAGCTGGTCCAGTCCCGAAAGGTTGCGGACGTCGAGGGCCAGGCTGCTGAAGAACTCCGACGAGTTCGCCACGAGGCCGAGTTCCCCGATGCGAAAGGCCTGCACCTCGGTCCCGAGGGTTTCCGGGCGGGTCTCCCAGTCCTTCAGCATCTCGTAGGTCCACGCCAGATTGAACCGGCACATGGCTTCGACGGCTTTCCATTCGTCGCCGCCGTGCCGGGCGACCATGTCCTCGGGCCGGTTGGTCATCACGCGGCCGATAGTTTCCTTCCAGCCTTTAAGGTCCTGCTCTTTCAGACGGCGCTGGGCCTCGTCACGGTCGTGGTCGATCTCGTCGCGGGTCCACCGCCGGGTGGGAAGCGTGACCTGCTCGCTCACCGCCGAGAGTGCGGGATCGTCAATCCGCACCGCATCCGCCTGAGAAGCCAACGCCGCCCCCGCCACCATCCGGGCCGGCTCGCGGGAGAGTTCGGGCGTCGTGGAAAACCGCCTCAAAAAATTCACGTCCCCGCAAGATCCTTGCAAATATATCGCCATCGCTCCCGGCATCGCCCGTTCGATCAGATCGCAAACCTCGCCGGGCACATCGCGGGAGACGGCTCGCGGGCGGAGTTTGGTCTGCACCGTGGGATGGGCCTGAAAATTCACGGCCATCGCCAAAGGCGAGCCGTTGGTGCGGTTGACCCGCAGCGTCGTCAAGCGGGGGTCGACCGGGCCGTTCTCGCGGGTGCGGTTGAACGTGAGCTTCGGCAGGTTCGCGCTGGCGACGGCGAGGTCGGCGGGTTCGCGATTTCGCCAGGCGAGAACAATCGCCGACGCCGCCTGCCGGGCCGCCCATGCTTCATAAAACGGATCGACCTCGCCCACGCCGAGCAGTCCGCCCGATGCCGGAGCGTTGTGGGTGTGCGTGCAGGCGATCATCACCCCGGCGGGCGGAATGCCGGTCTCGGCTTCAACCAGTTCCCGCACCTGCCGAGTGAAGCCGGCGCTAATCACCATCAAGTCCAGCGACACGACTGCGAGCGTTGTGTCGCGCTGTTCCAACACCAAGGCGGTCGCCTGCAAATCATCGTGCACCGATTCCCAGGTGCGATTGAGAAAATATCCCCAACCCGTCAGTTCCACGCCCCAGAACGGCGTGAGCCGCGCACGAGCCACGCCCGCTTTCAAGCCCATGATGGTGTTCCTCTCAAATGGTGATGGGAAGATCGGCTCCCCTGCCCTGTTCTCAAACTAACACGTCCAACGAAAAAATCCCAATGACCAAGCGACTTGGCGAGCGGCCGGTGGCAGCCGGCTGGTTTTGTGAACCGCTCCAAACGATGTGATACTTCAAACGTTTGCGGATCGGAAAGGGAGCGGGCCGCTTCAAATCTTCGTGAGCCACCAGCCGGCTGACGCCGGCCGCTCGCCTGAATACAAAAAACGCCCAAAAGTCGCGAGCGCGGCTTTCGGGCGTCGGGGTGGTGCTTGCATCCTTGCTTAGTGGAAAATCTTTCTCAAAAGGCATTCCGCGAAGAAGCAGGGACACGGGCACGGTTCGCACGGCCCCATCATGCACGGTTCACACGGGCAGATTTCGGAGAGGCCGAGGTCGCACGATTCCATCGGGAGCGACGGGACCTTGACTTCCTCTTCCACTTTGTAAGGCACGAGTTCCGTGACGGTCTCCTTGCTTTGATAAGGCACCTTCTTATAAACCGTTTCACAGCGGACGCCTTTCTTGGTGATCGTATCATAGCTCGTGTGCGGGACCTGGCGGGTCCGCTCCACCGAGCGATACAGCGTCTGGTACACCGTTTGGCTCTGCTGTTCCGGACGCTGGACCACATAGGGCACCGTCACGATGTGCGGCTTCTTGACATATTCTGTGACATACGCCGTCCGCTGCCGGGTTTCCGGCCGCAGGACTGTATAGGGAACCTGACAGGTCCGAGTTTGATACGTGCAGCTTGTCACGTTGACCATGCGGGTCCGAGTTTCCGATCGCATGACCGTATAGGGCACGGTGCGAGTGCGGACTTGCGGAACCAAATTGACGCAGGTCACCATCCGGGTGCGAACTTCCGGACGCGGCACCGTATAGCCCACCTGCCGAGTGCAAACGCGGGGCACATTTTGCGTCACCAGCCGCGTGCAAGTGCGGACTTCCGGCCGTATAACCGTATAGGGCACTTGCCGCGTGCGGACTTCCGGACGGTAGTGCATGGTACAGACCGTGCGGGTCTTTTCTTCCGGACGATAGCGGACCACTTCGTAAGTATAACTTTCCTCGCTGGTCACCGGCTTCATGATCGTCTCGGTGACTTGGCGTTTGACGATGTTAGACACCCAGACGCGGTTGCAACCGGACGGGCAGTCGTTGACCGCCGCCGTGGGATAGCTCGTTGCATATTGCGGGGCATAGCCGATGTTGCAGGGAGAGCCGTAACTGGTGCATGGGTTAAAGCAACCCAAACTGCAGCGATTGAAGCAACCCAAACCCAAGCGGCTGAGGCAACCCAATCCGCGATGGCCGAAGCAGCCGGTATCGCATGGGTTATAACATCCCGTGTCGCATTGGTCATAGCACCCGGTGTCGCAAGAGTCATAGCAATCCGGGCCGCAAGAGTTCAAACAGCTTCCGAAACGGCCGATGCAACCAAATCCGAGATGGCTCAGGCAACCGAATCCCAAGCGGCCCAGGCAACCGAAATGGCCTGGGGTATAGCAACCGGTGTCGCATGCGTCATAGCAGCCCGCGCCATACCCATAACCATAGCCATAACCATTATTACAGGCCGGGTAGCAATAGGGCCAGGGTTCATAGTCCGGACCGAGGAACCGGCGATAAAACCGATGGTAACAATCGTGACAACCGAAATCCGGGTGATGCCCCAGACAGCCGCCGGCACCGAACAGCACGCCGCCGCAGGCTGTCCAGGAGTCATGCGCGAAGATTCCGCATTCTTTAACCGCCGGCTTCAAGTAGCTCAAGTAGTGCAACACGGGCAGATGGGACTTGATGTGCCTCAAGGTCTTTAGAACGTGCCGCGATGTCTCGGTGGTGGGATATTCAAAGCCGGGCGGGAGCGGTGCTCCGTAAGGCAATCCGGGCGGCACATAGTAGGCGCCAGCCGGACCATAGCCTGTTCCTCCGGCATAGGCGTTACTGTAGCCGGGATTGATAGGATATCCCGCGAACCCGCCGTTATAGGAACCATAGCCGGCTCCATAGGCATATCCCACATTCGACGCCATCACCTCATGGTTGATCGGCTGAATATCTTGATTCGACGCGGTTTTTGCATCGTCGGCGGCTTCTTCGCCTTTGTTTTCTTCGGATTCTTTCTGATCGCCGCAGGAAACAAATTTCCAATAGCCCCGGTCTTCCATGACTTCGCGCGTGACCTTCACCGGCACCAGCTTGCACACCGGGCATTGCCCTGCATCGTTTCGATAAAAGGCACCATTTCGGTGTAGTTCACGGTTTGGGTTTTGACTTCCGGAACCTGCACCGTGTAATGTTCGGTGCGGATGCGGCATTCCGGAACCTGCGCCACGTACTTTTGCGTCACAGGACGCACGACCGGCTGGTTCACTGTATAGTGCACCGTGCGGGTGCGGTATTCGGGAATCTGCACCGTATAGTGCTGCGCCACCTGGTGCGGGACCGGCACTTGGACTGTATAGGTCTCGGTGCGGGTGCGGCCCTCGGGAATCTGCACCGTGTACTGTTGCGGCACTTGCCGGACGACGGGAATCGCCACTTTATAGTTCACCGTGCGGGTATGCTGTTCGGGAACCATCACGGTATAGTTTTGAACGCAGGGACGCACCACGGGCACCGCGGTGTACCGGGCGACCTTTCGCTCGTGGACTTCCGGCACCATCACGGTGTAAACCTGTTTGACGGGTTTAATATAGGGGATGGTTTCCTGATAGGTTTCGGTCTTCATCTCCGTCTTGGGGATCGACACCTGATAGGTATAATGCACTTCCTTGGTTTCGGGCGTGACATAGTACCGGGTCACGGTGCGTTCGCTGGTTTTCTCGCGATACTTGGTGACGGTCCGCTTTTGCGTTTGCCAGGCCATCGCGGAGCCGCATTCGGGACTCCACGGGCACGCGGGGCAGAACGTCTCTTCACAGGGACCGCACAGCGAACGGCAAGGCAATTTCAGACAACCCCAGCCGGCCATCGCCGGGACCGAGAACATCCCGGTCGCCAATAGGGCGGCCAATATGCAGGTCGTCTTCGCGAATCTGAGGGGCAGGCGCGTAAACATGAAGTCTCCCTTCCTGGAATGGTGAGTTCTAACAACTGTTGAAGTTTTAGAACACAAACCGTTGCCGGGAGGCATCATGGCCTCACGAAACGCAGAAAATCTGGGAGAAGCTGGGAGCGGTTCGCGATTGTGCGGGTCCTGACGGTCGGACGATAAAATCCCAATGAATGACCAATTACCAATGGTGATACGCGTCCCTCGACCTCGTTCCCAAGCTCCAGCTTGGGAACGCACTTGTCGCCAAGCTCTGCTTGGCAACGCGCCGGTCGCATCCAGTCAGTGATGACATCGATTAATCCCGGCCGTCCGGCGTAATTGCGGGCGCTTGAGGTGCAGGTGGTTTTCGAGGATCACAGTACCCAGCAACTGAAATTGCTGGTGTTCCTGCAAGTGCTTCCAGGAGTCAAGTACAAACTGAACGGTCGCCGGCCGGGTGAACACCGGCAGCCAGCCCACGACCGTGCAGGTCATGAAATAGGGATACTCCTGTTCGTTTTCGAAGATTCGGTATCGTGTTCGCGCCATTGGTTTGTCTCCCCAGGGAACTGACGTTGATTGTACAATCGACGCGTTGCGAAGCGGAGCTTCGCGAGAGTGCGTTCCCAAGCTGGAGCTTGGGAACGAGGGGGCCTCTCACCGCTCATCAAGCGCTGCGGGCAATGCTTTTCTTCGGCGCAAAGTGGGACTCGGCGAGCTGTTTGAGGGCTTTGAGGTCGAGCTTGCCGGTGCCGAGGATCGGGATGTCTTCGACTTCCAGAAAACTCTTCACGTCGGGAATCCACAGGTTGGGGAGGCCGGCTTCAGCGAGCTTGTGGAGCAGTTGCTCCACGGGCAGCGGGAGCTTTTTGTGGACGACGACGATCCGCTCGCCTTTTTTGGGATCGGCGACCGCGGTGACGGCGATGCGGATTTCCGGCCGGCCGTCTTCGGTTTCCTCGGAATCGCCTAACAGAGCCGCGAGGGTTTCTTCGATTTTGATGTGCGGGACCATTTCACCCCCGAGCTTGGAGAATCGGCTTTGCCGGCCGGTGATGTGGATGAAACCCTCGTCGTCGATGCGCGAAATCGCCGGTGTTGTACCAGCCGCCTTTGAGGACCTTGGCGGTTTTCCGGGGCAGCCGGTAATAGCCGCACATGACGTTCGGCCCGGAAACAAGGAGCAACCCCTCGCGGTTCCGGCCGAGGTCGTCGCCGGTTTCGGGATCGACCACCTTCGCGGAAACGCCGGGCAGCGGCCGGCCCACGCTGCCGACTTTCGCGCCCAAGGGCGAGTTCCGTCCCAAGCGGTCGGAGGGCACGTTGACCGAAACGACCGGCGAAAGTTCCGTGGTGCCGTAGCCTTCACTCGGCTCCACGCCGAATTTCTCGCGAAACTTTTCGCAGAGGTCGGGCGGCAGTTTCTCGGCTCCGGTGATGACCAGATTCAGCGCCCGCATCTGCGCCGGCGTGCAGCGTTTGAGGTAGGTCCGCAAAAACGTGGGGGCGGCCATTAAAATCGTGACGGCGTGCTTCTCCGCCAGGTCCCCCACCGCCCTGCCGTCCAACGGGTTATAGTGATAGACGCTCCGGGGCGATAAGGTGAGTGGCAGCCACATCGTCGCGGTGTAGCCGAAGGAATGAAAGAACGGCAAGACGCCCAACAGCACATCCTCGTCCCGCAGGTGCACCGTTTGATCGACGGCGAGCGTGTTGCTGCTGATGTTTCTGTGCGAGAGCATCACGCCTTTGGGTTCGCCCGTCGAACCGGACGTGAAGATGATCGTCATCAAATCGTCCGGCTGGATGTTCGTCAGCCCCAAGCGGCGTTCGAGCCATCCCACCGGCCACATCGCCGCGGCCGCGGCCCGGAGTTTGTCGAGCCGGGTGACGCGGGTTTTCAAGTCTTCCAAATAGACGGCCTCGGCTTCCAGAGTGAAGCCCATCTTGGACATCAGCCGCCCGCTGGTCAAAACGTGCCTGATTCCCGCTTGGCGAATGCAGGCGTTCAAGTCGGCATTGGAGAGCGTGTAATTCAAATTGACGGCCACGCGTCGCAAAAGTGAAAGGCTCGTATTGGCCAGCACCCCGCCCGCGGAAGGAGGCAGCAGAATCCCCACATGCGGCTCATCGGCCGCGACGACTTCACGGGCCAAGGCGTTCCGCATGGCGAGCGACGCGATCAGCAACCGCCGGCCCGTCAGTTCGAGGCCCGTGGAGTCGGAGATTTTCGTCCGGGACCAATTCCGCTTGCACTGCCTTAAAAACCGCCGAATGGGAACAAGATCCGCGCCGGCTGGAAACTCGGATGCGGTCGCCATAAAACATGCCGCCTTATTTGCGAAGACTGAGTTCTTCACTCATTTGCTATTCGCGACTGGGGCGATAATCTTGGACTCGGATTTGATTCACCGCGGAGACACGAAGCAAATTCTGAATGGGAATGGCCATATACCTGTTTGCATTTACGCCGGAGGCGTTACACAAAGATTCGGGGATCAGCGTCACCCAGTGCGTTTTGCGACTCTGGGTGACGCTGATCCCATTGGTATGTCACCGCTTCGCGGTCGCACCGAATCCCTGTTTCCTTGGGTCCTATTCAATTCTGAATAACAAATTTCCATGAAAACGGAAAGAGCGGATCGATTTTCGGAATTCGCGGAACTTCCCGCTCTGGGATTCGTCCAATCCCTACACCGGAGTCCTTCCATCCTTTGGTGTCTCAGTTTTCCACGGGTTTTGGTAAGGAAAAGGAACGCACAAATGAACAAATTGCGAGTCAGTCTGATGGCCTTCACGGCAGTTATTGCGGTGGGGATGGCGAGTTCGATGGGATACGGGTGTTTCATGCGGTCGCCGCAACCCGTGCAGGTCTGGCTGGATCACATCGACGTGGAGATCCGGGATCAGGTGGCCCACAAAACCTACAACTGCACCTTCAAAAACCCGAACCCGCAGGCGGTCGTCGGCGGCGAGTGCTACATGGAACTCGAGCCCGGCGCCCAGGTCGACGACATGTCCGTCACCGTGGATGGCAAGGAAATGAAAGCCGAGATTCTGGACGTCGATAAAGCCAACGAGGTGTTTACCGACATCGTCAAAAACGGCGGCAGCCCCGCCCTTTTGGAATACTATGGCAACCAGCTCATCACGACCAAAGTCCCCCGCATCGCCCCCAATGGAACCGTGACGGTGAAGCTCACCTATACCACGGTCCTCAAGAAGCGGGGCAACGTCGTGCGGATGCAAATGCTCAACACCAACCCCAAAGCCTCGATGCAACCGCTGAAAAGCGCCTCGGTCACCGTCAAAATCAAAAGCACCGAGCCTCTCAAAAACATCTACTCTCCCACGCACAAAATCGAAATCGAAGAAGACAAGGATTGGGACGTCGTTGCCAAGTGGTCGAAGGAAGACTACCTGCCCCGGCATCCGTTCGTTTTGTACTATGCGACCGACAATCAAAAAGTCGGGGCGAGCCTGGTGACCTACCGCGAGTTCGACGAAGAAGGCAGCTTCATGCTGATGCTCTCCCCCACGGTGGGCAACGGAGCCGGGCAGATTCAGGAGTCCGACATTCTCCCCAAAGATGTGGTGTTCTGCGTGGACACGTCCGGCTCGATGCTCGAAGGCAACAAGATCGAGCAGGCCAAAACATCACTCAAGTATTGCATCGAGCATTTGCGGGCCGGCGACCGGTTTAACATCGTCGATTTCAGCACCACCGCCCGCAGCTTCGAGGAAAAAGGCCTCGTGGAGTTTAACGACCAGACCAAGGCCAAGGCCCTCAAATATGCCGACCGCCTGGCTCCCCGCGGAGGCACGGCAATTCAAGAAGCCCTCGATCTTTCGCTGGATCTCTTGGGCAAAAGCGACCGCTTGCAGATGATGCTCTTCGCCACCGACGGCCTTCCCACCATCGGCGAACGCGACCCCGAAGCCATCCTCCGCAATATGGCCAAAAAGAACACCGAAAACGTGCGGATGTTCGTGTTCGGCGAAGGCTTCGACGTGAACGCCAAGCTGCTCGATTTCCTCGCCCTCAATCATCACGGCGAAGCGGATTACATCCTGCCGGACGAAGACATCAGCAAAAAAATCAGCGGGTTCTTCGACCGCGTGGGCTCCCCGATTATGACGGGCGTCAAAGTGGAGTTCGCGGGTCTCGAAGTCAAGGACGTTTACCCCCGGCAAATCGACGACATCTTCCGCGGCGAGCAGGTCATTCTTTACGGCCGCTACACCGGGCACGGCACCAAGACGGTGAGCGTCACCGGGAACGTCGGCGGCGAGCAGAAGACCTTTACCTACGAACTCGACTTCCCGGAGATGACCGAAGACGACAAGGGTTCGTTCGTGCCCCGACTTTGGGCCGGGAAGAAGGTGGATTATTTGTTGAGCGAAATCCGCAAGACGGAAAAACCGCCCAAGGAACTTATCGATGAAGTCACCTATCTCGCCAAGCGCTACGGGATCGTCACGCCCTACACCGCTTACCTGATGACCGACGATGTGGCCGGCAAAGATCAAGCCGAACTCGCCCAGAGTTTTAACCGCGGGCTGCAACTGGGCTTCGGCGGCGGAGGCGGTTTCGCCAACGGCAAGCCGGCCGCCGACGGCTCGGCGCCCGGCGGCAAATTCGGCGTGGGCGGGGCCGCGCCCGGTCCGGTTGCAGAAAAATCTGCGCGGGAAGCCCAGGTGCGGGCCGCCAAATCCCTGAGCGAAGGCCGCCGGGCCAAACGCGAAAGCGGGGCCGCCGATGCCCTCTATGAACTCGCCGATGAGGAGCTCAAAAAGTCGGGCGAACGCGATCGCAAGAGTTCCATGAACGCCCTCCGCTACATCGGCGCCGGACGTTCTACGAATCGGCCGGTGTGTGGTACGACAGCGAATACAACGCCGAGAAAGACAAGCCCGAAAAGACCGTCAAAGTCGGCAGCCCGGAATACCTGAGCCTTATCAAATCCGACACCCGTATCGTCAAGTACTTGGCGCTCGGCAATGTGGTCGTCAAGATCAAAGGCAAGTGGTATCGCTTCGAGCGCTAATGAGCGATCGTTCCGAGTTGAGATGAGAAACACCCCGGCCGCGTGGATGCTGTCATTCCCGCGGACCGGGGTTTATTATTGCGGAGTTCCGGTTTTCCTATCGAAGCCTCCCAAGCCGACAACTCCGTTGTCGGTTCCGACGCCAAGGCGTCGGCTTGGGTAAATAAAGAAAATGCGAACATGAGAATCCTCATCACGGCCGGCCCGACGCGGGAATACTTGGACGATGTGCGGTATCTCTCAAACGCCAGCAGCGGGCGGATGGGGTATGCCCTCGCGGAGGCGGCATTGAAGGCGGGGCATGAAGTCGTGCTGGTGACCGGGCCGGTGGATTTGCATCCGCCCGTGGGCTGCGAAGTGCACGCGGTGGAGACGACAGCCCAGATGCGGGACGCGTGCGTCGCGGCGTTTCCGCATTGCGACGGCGTAATCGCCGCCGCCGCGGTCTGCGACTACAAGCCGAAGGAGCGAATCCGCGGGAAGATCGCCAAAACCGGTGAACCGGTCTCGATCGAGATGATCGAAACCGACGATGTGCTCGCGGAACTCGGCCGGATGAAAGACGGCCACTGGGTCGTCGGCTTCGCTTTGGAAGCCCATAATCCCAGAGAAAACGCCCTCCAAAAACTGCGGGCCAAAAACTGCGATTGGATCGTCTTAAACGCCCCCGCCGCCATCGGTGCGGAAACCAACAGCGTCGAGTTGATCGATGGCTCCGGCGAGGTTATCCAAATGTGGTCCGGCACCAAAACCGCGGTGGCGGAGAAGCTGGTTGCATGGTTGGCATCGCGAATCCCATAGAGATCTCAAAAATCTCGTT
Source organism: uncultured Planctomycetaceae bacterium (assembly GCA_963815195.1). Lineage (GTDB taxonomy): Bacteria > Planctomycetota > Planctomycetia > Planctomycetales > Planctomycetaceae > CAWAVN01. Next base: position 560,728 of record CAWFGE010000015.1, on the reverse strand, counting down.
GCCCTGCTTATTGGTTCGCTGTAATTTGAAGGTGGAAAACGTTTGAGAACGAACCCAAAAGGGAGCAGTATCATGGGCCTGCGATTCAGTCTGCTTGCTGTTGGAATGACGGCATTAAGTTCGGGATGCGTCGTGCCGAGTCTGCATCCGATTTATACCTCGGACGACGTCATCTTCGAGGACAAGCTCCTTGGAGAATGGCAGGAAGACAAACCCGATTCCAACAAGGCGTCCAAGACAAGATGGAGGTTCTCCAAGGCCATCGAGAAATCGAAAGGAAAATCTGCCGGCGATGACGAGAAAGCGGACAGGTTTTCGTATCGCCTGGTGATCAGCAAAGACGAGGCGCAAGGGGAATTCCGTGCCCACCTTGCGAGAATTCAGGATACGCTCTTCTTGGATATTCAGCCCGCCGACCCTGCGCTCAAAAAGGAAAATGCGCGTCAGTTGGGACTTCTCCTCCGGGCGCATGCGTTCTTTTGGGTCGAGTCGACGGAGCCGCAAATTCGGGTGCGGAGTCTGGATCCCGCCTGGTTGAAGAAGCACCTGGAAAAATCCCCCGATGCAATCGCCCATCAAGTTGTCGATGACCGCATCATCCTCACGGCACCGACGCCGGAGTTGCAGGAATTCTTCGTCCGGCACACCAAAACCAAGGACGCCTACACAGGCCCCGGCAAGCTTCAACGTGTTATGGCAGATTAGGCGAAAACTCAAAATGGCCGCGAAGAGTTGGGACGCCGATTTTCGCTACGCCGCGATTCGGCAATCGATGAAAGTTGTCCGGAACGCGAAAGCCGGCGACATTTTTTGCTGCCCGAGTTCGCTGTGCGTGCCCGTGGCGAACAAACCGATCGTGGGCTGGACGCCCGGTCGAATTATGATCATCGCCCTCGTGTTGGGCTTTGCCCTCATGTTCGGCGGAGCCGTCGTGGTGTCGATGGCGGAAGACGCCAACGTGCGCGGCAACGGCAACGGCAACGAGGCGATCCTGACAGTTCTGGGCGCCGGCCTCTCGCTGTGCGGTCTGAGCTGTTTCTTTCTGCCGGTGACGATGGACCGCTTCGTGATGAAACGTCTGCTCGGTTCTCGCGGAGCCGAGCTTGCGCTCTATCCCGGCAAATTGTTGTGCGCGGAGCTTTCCGACGCGGACCGCTCGAAGATGAAGATCTCCATCGACGGCGACGACTATGTGCTGATTCTCGCGGATTATGAGAACCGGCGGCTGTTGATCGAAGGCGTCGCCGCCCGCTATCTGATCCGCGCGGAAGATGTCACGGATTTTTGCAGATTTCAATTCATGAATTACGTGGGGGCGGAAATCACGTTTCGCGTTGGCGACGAGATTCTGCTGAGCGTCGCCATCGCCCGCGTCTCGCTGCTTTTGGAACTGACCCGGCAGTTGCCGTTTCTGTTCTTTCTGCAGAAGCGGATCAAAAACCGGACGTTTAAGGTGTGTGCGCAGCGCTGGATCTTGCGGAAGACTCTGCGGCTCCCGAGGATGTCGCCTGAGATGCGTCCGGCGGAATCTTTGGTATGATGCGGTTCGGGAATCTCCCTCCATTTTGACGGCAGGAGTCACACGATGACTGATCGATCGGAGCTTGGCGAAGAGAAGTTTGGCGTCCCCGCGCTGTCGGTGATTGCTGCCGTTCATTCGGTTCTCGAACGCGAACCGTGGAACAAGATTAACCGCGAGGCGGTGGATTACTACATCGAGAAGATGCCGATGCAATGGCTGCCCCAATTGGCCGACGCTCGGATGACGGACGAGCAACTGGCCGGGCTCGATCCCAACCATGTCAAGGATTCGGTGTTTCTTCTGACGCGCGACATGTTTCGCCACAACGAACTGTATCTTCTCCCGGCGGAAGCGGCCGATTGGGACGACGATTGGGTGGAAGCCCTGTTCCGAGAGATCGCGGAGGAAGCCCAACTGGATCTGGGCCGCTACGCCGACTGGGAGGATTCTTTTGATATCGAGGATCCGTTCGACCACGACAAGATCGGATGGGCGATCCGGATGGCGAGTTTTTTTTCCGCCGAGCCCGAGAAGCTCGCCCTGACCCACGAAGCCATTGTGGAAGGCGTTGTCGAGGATGTTCTTGCCCCCATGGACGAAGACGAAGATTGGGGGGAAGACGACATGGATTGGGACGACGAAGAGGAATAACCGCCTCTTCGCAGCTTGCACCCTTTGGTTCCTTGCAGCGTTCCTTGCAGCCGATGTCGTCCCCTGCCCTGGCATCTCGAAGATCTGTTTGACGGGACAGGCGAAACCGGGCAGAACGTCCTCGGCGGTTAAGCTGCCGTCCCCGGACAATAGTAGAGGCTCTTGTCCGAATCGGCACACGCTGATGTCGCGGGGTTCGGGGTCGATGACCCGCACGGATCCCAGAAACTCTTCGAGCGTCCACGAAAACGCCCACAGCACGACCATGTTCCCAATGAAGTGCATGAAATCGCCGTGCAGGAACATGGCCGTGTAAAGCGTGAGATAGTTCCCGCCCGCCAGGTGCGTCCGCTTGGCGCCCCACGTCTCGGTGAACTTGAAATAGCTCCGCCAGGTGGGGTCCTCGAGACTCAGCCGGAACTGGTAAATGAACACGAAGAGATTCGCGGTGATCAACAGCACGGTGACAATCGGCGGCCGGCGCTTTTCGACATCATCGTAAAGGGGAACGAACATGGTTTTGGCCCTGGAGAGTTCTGGGGAGAATCCGGGATGTCGCCGAAACGAAAGCGAGGCAACTGGAAATTTCAGTAGTTCCAAAAAACGACTGAGCCGCGCACGAAGTAAGCGGTCTGGGAATTTCTGAAATATTCAAAAAACCGCTTACTTCGTGCGCGGCTCGAGAAGACAAAAACAATTCTTCGATTCGATCGTTATGTTCGCTACGACCCGGCCCCGGCGGGTTTTCCCAGTTTCGCGGATCGGAACTCAGGTGCCGCGAATGCGGACTCAAGGCGAAATTGCAACGCGGAATTCCGGCGCCTCCCCGTCGGCGTGGTAGGCTTGGAGTGACGGAGTTTCTGTTTTATCCCCGGAGGGATTTTTGAACGGAGAAATCTTGAACGAGTTGTTGCACGAGGCAACCCACCGGCGCATGGGAGCCGCGCTGGCGTGGGGCAGTGGGCCGCATCGGGTCCGTGTTTACGGAGAACCTGGCGGTGGTCTGTCCGCGCTGACGGTTCGCGCCCGTGGGCTTCCTTTTTCCTTTAAGCCCCACCCGAATTGTTATGATCGACCTCCGCCGCATCCGCGATGATTTGCTCGCGCTCGCCTTGTTTGCCGGGACCCTATTCGTCGGCCTGGCTCTCTTCAGCTACAACCCCGCCGACCCGCCGGGAACCGCCGTGTTCCCCGTGGCGAAAGAAACCGCCAACCTCTGCGGCAGCGCGGGAGCGAAGCTGGCCCACCACCTGTTTGCCAACTTGGGATACGGGGCCTACTTTGTCATCGTCTGCATGATCTCCTCGGACGGGCGGTTGTTTTCGCGGATCGGCGTGAACGGTTTCGTCACCCGCACGCTCGGTTTGGCCGTCGCCTTGATGGCCGTGTGCGTGGGCCTCGATGTGCTCCTGCCGAATTTCGGCCACGGTCCGGTCGTGGGCAGCGGCGGCTACGTCGGCGTGTGGGGCCGGATTCTGTTGGCGCACCAGTTCGCCGCCGCGGGGACTTTGATTCTGTTGGCCTCCGCGTTCGCGGCGGGGATGGTGCTCTCCGGCGATGTCGGCGTTTTGGGTTCCTTGATCGGGGCGATCGTGCATTTCGCGACATCGCCTTGGCGGTTTATGAAGCGGGTGTTTTCCGCCCGCCCGCGCTGGAGAAAACACCCCCCTGCCCCGCCGGATAAAACCTCCGATCCGTCCGACGTACTTGCCGATGTTGACGATCAAGACGCTGGCTTGGAGAAGGAAGAACATGATGACGACCGAGATGAGAACATTGTTCCCATCTCTTTTCCCATTAACGCGCCGCCGCGGTTGAGTGCCTCCGAGGAATTGGGGATGTCTTCTTCCTCGTCCCGTGGGGAGCGCAAAAAAATGTCCAAATCGCAACGGCGGTCTGCTTCGAAAGCATTCCGCGATAATGAAAATGATTTATCCGTTGTGAGTGACCAGGGGGCTGACGCCCCCCGCTCGCCAAATACAAAACGGACCACCCCTTTGCCGCGGATTTTGCAGGCCAAGCTCGATGCCGAACGCGAACAGCCCAAGCCGCCGGCTCCGCCGTCGGTTTCCGACGATAAATCGTCGGCTTGGGAAACCGGACGGCCGATCAAAGTCAATCCGCCACTCTCGGTCCGGGATACGGAAGATCAATTCTCCGATGATGAGGAAATCGACATGGAGGAACGTCGCGAATCGGATGTGATGCTGCCGCCGATCGACATTCTGGAACCGGCCGAGGAGTTTCCGTACGAACTGCTCGCGAAGAAAGCCCAGGCCGACGCCCAGACGCTCGAAAAAGCGTTCAAAGAATTCGGCTTCAACGTGCAGGTCGTCGAAGTGGACACCGGCCCGGTCGTCACGCAGTTCGAGTTGGGCCTGGAAGCCGGGCTTCGGCTTAACAAAATCACCGCGCTCGCGGATGATCTGGCGATTGCCCTCCGCGTGCCTTCCGTTCGCGTGGTGGCTCCGATTCCTGGCAAAAACACCGTGGGCATCGAAGTCCCCAACGAACAACGCACGATGGTGCGCTTGCGGGAGTTGATTGAATCGTCCGCCAAGGAACGCTCCGGGAAACGCATTCCCGTCTTTGTCGGCAAAGACGTGAGCGGGCATCCGTTAACGGTCGATCTCGCCAAGATGCCGCACCTCTTGATCGCCGGCCGCACGGGCACGGGGAAAAGCGTGTGTTTGAATGCGTTGATCCTTTCGATCCTGATGACCCGCAGCCCCGACGAAGTCAAGATGCTGATGATCGATCCCAAGATGGTCGAGCTCAGCCCCTATCGACGGGTCCCGCATTTGATGCACCCCGTGATCACCGACATGAAAAAAGCCGAGGCCGTGCTGAGTTGGGCCGTCGATAAGATGGAAGAGCGTTACGACCTCTTGGCCCGCTGCGGGGTTCGGCATCTCGACAGCTACAACAAGCTCAGCTACGACCAAATCCTCGAACGCCTGGAGCTCGATCCCGAAGACCCGGAAGACATGCTGGAGATCGAAGCCATTCCCGAACGCATGCCTTACATTGTGATCATCGCCGACGAAATGGCCGACATGATGATGACCTGCGGCAAGGACGTGGAAGGCCACATCGTCCGGCTGGCGCAGAAGTCGCGGGCGGTCGGGATTCATCTGGTCCTCGCCACGCAAAAGCCGACGGTGGATGTGATCACGGGCCTCATCAAATCGAACCTGCCCGCGCGGATGTCGTTCCAAGTCGCGAGCCGCACCGACAGCCGGGTCGTGCTGGATGAAATGGGCGCCGAGCGGCTCTTGGGCAACGGGGACATGCTGTACCTCGCCCCCGGCACGAGCAACGTCATCCGCGCGCAGGGCGCATTCGTGAGCGATGAGGAAGTCAATTCGGTGATCGATTTTTACTCGATTTACGAGCCCCGCTACAGCACGGAACTCACCCGGCTCAATGCCCCCCGCCCTGCCCCGGGCGAAGGACGTTCGGCGGACGATGAAGAGCGGGATGAACTCTACGATGAAGCCGTGGACATTGTGATCCGCGAGCAACTCGGCAGCGTCTCGCGATTGCAGCGGTTTTTGGGCATCGGCTACGGCCGGGCGGCCCGCTTGATCGACTACATGGCCGAGGACGGCATCGTCGGGGACTACAACGGCTCCAAAGCCCGCCAGGTGCTCTACACCCTCGAAGAATGGGAATCCCTAAAAGCCCAATACGGGGAAGCCTCGTCTGTATAGCCTGCTTCTCTTCGAGTCGTGGCGGAGATTTTTTGACTTTCGAGTTACACGGGTTAGATTTTCTTTGCGGACTCACCTTCTTTTGTTGGAGACAGCGCCAATGCTTCGATGTGCCGCCCTGATTCTGCTCGCTTGTGTTTCCACCGCCCACGCCCGGGAATTTACGACCCGGTCGGGCTACAAATTCGAGGCTCAAATCGTCTCCATCGGCGACGAAAACGTCGTGTTGTCGGACGACAATGGCCGCGTTTCTTTTCCCAGGCGTCTGCTCTCGATTGAGGATCAGCGGTTCTTGATGCGCGAGAGGAACCGAAAAGGACGGGCCGCCGCAAAACAGGCCTCAACGGAAATCCTCAAACAACGCGAGGCTTATTCTCAGAAATGCCTCAAAGCCCAAGAAGAACGCCAAAAGGCAAAAGAGGAAAAGCTCCAGAAAGAAAGCGAAGCCAAGCAGAAAGCCGAAAAGGAACAGCAGGAATTGTACGAAAAACTGTTCGAGTAGAACTGACTTCGAATTCTCGTATCCTACGGCTCTTGACCAAAGCCCCGCTCGGGTTCGGTAATCATCCAAACCTCTGTTTTCATTCTATACAAACTCTCGCCATCCCTGTTAAGATTAACATAGACCGCAGAGAATCCTTGATTGGGAACGATCGAATGCAAGTCGAACTCACCGAACAAGCCCGACAATTTGTGGAGCAGTTGCTCGCTGAAGGGCGATTTGAATCTGCGGATGAGGCCGTCGAACAGGCGTTGGAGTTCTTTATGGATTGCCAACCGACGAGGGACAGCTTCCATGCGAAGCTGCGCGAAGCGCATCAGGCTCACGAAGCGGGCCAATCGGCGCCGTTGGATATGCAGGCAATCAGGGATGAGTTGCACAAGCGACTTCACGATCCCCAAAATGCCTGATACCCAACATCCTCCGCACACCCCAGGCCAGACAGGATTTGCTGGATATTGGCGAGTATATCGCCTGCCACAATTCCCAAGCAGCCTTTGAATTGCTGGACGTGTTGGAAGAGAAATTCTTACGTTTGGAAGCCAATCCGACGATTGGTCGCCTTTGTGCCGATTTGGCTCCGGATTTGCCTTCTGACCTCCGGCAGTTCCCCGCGGGAAACTATGTCATCTTCTATCGTCCCCTGTCGGACGGGATTGTCGTTTATCGCGTCCTGCATGGACGGCGTGATATTTCCGCAAGTTTTTCGCGATGAGCCAATTGATGATGCCCCGGACGCATAGTCCACCTGTGTCGCCTCGATCTGCGACAAGCGCGGCTGCAATGCATCAACATTGACCGATCCGTGTCGCCCGGTACAATTTAGGTATGCGGGACCGGGGCTGAATTGATTGCTGCCATGTGACAGGGAGCCCGGCTATGTTGCGAATGGATGGAGCAAACACGCGGTGCCGAAAGAATCTCACCCGGCGGGAGGTGCTCGGGGTCGGCGTTTTGGGCTGGGGCGGATTGTCGTTGGCCGACGTGCTTAGGCTGCGGGCGAGCGCCAAAGAGAAACCCGCGCGGGAAAAGTCCGTGATTATGATCTGGCTCAGAGGCGGGCCTTCGCATATCGACAGCTACGATATGAAGCCGGGCGCTCCCGCGGAAATTCGCGGCGAGTTTCAGCCGATTTCGACGAACGTCCCCGGCATCGAGGTCTGCGAATACCTGCCGCTGCACGCAAAGATCATGGACAAGCTGGCGATCATTCGCGGGATTCGCTCGAACGACCTCGGCGACCACACGCCGCATTACATCAGCACCGGTTTTCCCAGCCGCGACATCCGCCCGGCGATGGGGGCGATCGTGAGTTATCTGCATCCGCGCTCCGACGGGCTGCCGCCTTATGTCAGCGTCTATCATCCGGAACGCGGCGAACAACCGACGTACCTCGGCCCCGCGCACGCCCCCTTTGTGCCGCATCGGGATGACCTCGAGAACCTGCGATTGGCCCGCGGGTTGACGATCGACCGCCTCGAAGATCGCCGGGAGTTACTGAACCGCCTCGACACGATTGAGCGGACCATCGACCAAAGCAACACCTTCGCGGCCCTCGATCGGTTTTCCGCCCAGGCGATCGAGATGATCACGCATCCCAAAGCCCGCGAGGCGATGAACCTCAAACAGGAATCCCCAAAAACGCGGGAGCGCTACGGGCGGTTCTGGCAGAGCTTTTTGATGGCCCGCCGGCTCGTGGAAGCCGGCGTGAATGTGGTTACGCTCAAGATCGGCGATTGGGACACGCACGAGAAGAACTTCCGCGACATGCGCGACCAGTTGCCCCAGTTGGACCTCGGCTTTCATGCGCTTGTCACCGATCTTTACGAGCGAGGCCTCCAAAACGATGTGGCGGTGGTGATGTGGGGCGAGTTCGGCCGGGCACCGCGGATCACCCGAATCGACGGCCGGGATCATTGGCCCGAAGCGGGGGCGGCCGTCGTCGCAGGCGGCGGATTCCGAACCGGCCAGGTCATCGGCGAAACCGATTCCCAAGGAGCCAGACACAAAGGCCGGCCCTACACGCCCAGCAACGTGCTCGCGAGCATGTATCATCACCTGGGCATCGATCCCCGCATCGCGATCCCCGATTACAACAATCGCCCCATGCACGTTCTCGACGACCGCGAACCGGTGGCGGAACTGTAAACCTCCCCTGCCCCGCTGCGGTTTCACCAGCCAAGACATTACCGCCCGCGTTCGATGAAGCGAACCTGCTCGAGCTGAAACACGCGATTGAAACGCGAATCGGCCGGGACCATCTCCGCAGGTCCGGGGGCCGGGTGCAGCGTGACTTTGACAATCTCCGCCCGCGGATCGACGTCCCATTTTCGAAGATCGAGCCAATACGCGTGCATCCCGGCGTCGTTCAACAGGGGCACGCTGATGCCGTGCTCATGCACCGCCCCGTTACTCTCCAAGTGGAGAACGACATAGAGATAATGGCACGCCAGTTCCGGCTTCGACAGCGAGCATTCCACGAGCAAATGCGGATAATCGTGGCATAAGACGCGAAACTCGCGCTGATAGTCCCACTGCGTTTGCCCGGTCACACAGGACCAGCCCTCGCCGTTTGCGAGGGCCACGGAAGCAGCGGGCATTCCCCAGGCGTCACTCGAGACATCCAGCAGAACGTCATCCTTCGTGAACGGCGGAAAACAATTCGGGTCGGTGTTGGATGGGATAATCGTCCCGCGGGAAATGGGCGGCGTCTTCGTCAATTGCATCTCGATCCGCGGGCACTTCCACACGATGGCGTCTCCGCGGCCGGACTTTGGCGGAGCCGCGCGCAATGTCAGCCGGACCTTCTTTCCCGCGTAAGGTTTGAGATCCAACTCGCATTCCTCCCAAGCGGAATCTTCGCACGCGACAAAATGCGTCCAAACGATTTGCGATTCGCCCGCATTCGCTGAGAGACTCAATTGACAAACCGCCCCGTCGGATCCCGGCGTGAGCGGGCGATTGAGCGCGGCCACCGCGGAGCAAAACCTGGCGGTCGCCGTCTCTTGGGGGATGTCCACTTCCCAAGACACGGCGTTAGGCGGATAGAGAAACAAGTTCAAGCGATGATAGTCCGTGAAAGAAGCCGGCGACGTTTTCCGCCCCGTCACCCACATCACGGGCCAGACCCCCTTGGCTTCATCGAGAGTCACGCTCGCGAGGCCGTAGTCTCCCTGAAGCAGATAGGTCCGGTTCCTGCCGAACACCGACCAGCCTCGCTGTTCCAGAAGCGAAGCGTACCCCACGGTCTGGGAATGGTTCCAACGCCAAACCGCCACGGGAAACGTGGCATAGTGCGTCGGGGCTGTGCGAAATTCGCGAAAGGCGGTCACGGCGGCGGGAGACCGCGAACGAAGCTGGCTCACGTTTTGCTTATCCACACCCCGGGCTTGGGGAATGAGCAACAGCCCGATCAACAGACTGACCCCGGCGAAAATCCCCCGCCCTTCCTTCAGAGTTCCCCACGAAAAACGATCTTCGGCGGTTCGTGGAGCAGACTCCGCCGCGAGGAACGCCATCCCCGCGATCGCCACCCAAACCATCGCGAAATGCACGGTGTACCACGTCGTAAAATGGTCCCGCTTCCAGGTGATCGCCCACAGCGTGGCCGCCGCGTAACCGAACACCATGATCGCCGGGGCGAGTTTCGCTCGGTCGGTTTTCCAATACTTGCGGAAGAGGACGACCGCCAGGAACATCGCCAGGCCGATCCCCAGGCCTCCCACGATCGTCCAGATCGCCGGCTGAGTTTCGTAGAATCGGCTCTCGATAAAGGCATGCGTCAACCCCTTGGCGATATGTGCGGGCGAAAACCAGCGGCCGCCCGCAATCATCGGCCGCTCGGGGCGAAACATCCAATAAGGCGTGGAGGCGACGGCCCCCGCAGCCAGCCAGAGGGCATAAGCGGACCACCGCCGGACTCCCAACAGCCACATGCCCATGCCGTACGCGGGCCAGGCGACGAGGCCTGTCCCAAACGACAGCGAAGCGCAGATTCCCGAGGCCGCCATGCCCGCGATTCGAGTATGTCGCGGGCCGCAAATCAAAAACCAGCACCCCAAGAGAAAAAACAGATCGCCCGTCTGTTGAAAAAAGCCCGCCGGCCCAAATTGGAACGAATCAAAATGCCGCAGGCTGAACACCAATCCGGACAGCACGGCAAACAGCAGCGACTTCGCCCACAGCGGCCGACCTCGTCCAAACAGCGAGACGAGCAGAAGCACCTTGAAAAACGCAAAAACAAAGCCCACGCCCAGCTCGGCATGCACGTTCCAATCCGTGAGGGGGATCAGCGAGATCTGGATCAGCCCCGGGATCAACACGCAATGCGAGCCCTCGCTGATCGTGTAATCCTTTAAGAACCTCTGCCAGTCGCCCTCGTAAACCCCCGCGTAAAACTGCTCCACGTTCCAGATATAACAACACGCATCGTGGCTCAGACAGTTTTCCCCGACCTGGGCCATATGCCACGCCATCCGCAGCGGAAAAAACAGCCCCACGGCGATCACCACAAGGGCGGCCGCCGTTTTCCTCAGTTGGGATGCTGAAGAATCGGGCCTAATCCAAAGTCGAAGGCCGGTCATGCGGGACTCACGGGGCAATCGGAAAAACTTCAGTCAATTCGCCGCAAAAATCGAAAACGCCAAAAAAACTCCAAAGCAAACATTAAAGATTCCTGTTTGTCCATCGGTTCTTTGTGATGTGGTCTTGAGATGAGAAGCCAGAAACCGGAGGCGGATTTCGTGTTTGACGGCCGGCATTCGGCGGGGGTACAGTGGCAAAGGGAAAATCCATCACCTTGAAGAGACCTAAGCCATGCGCGTGCTGGTTGCGTGTCCGCATTGCCTACGCCGGTATGAAACGAGCGAGCGGAAGATCGGGGCGAAGTTCCGCTGCCATTGCGGGGCGGTGCTCAAGGTTCGAAAGCCCCAGGGGCACGAGGCGGCGGTCGTGCGGTGCTCTTCGTGCGGCGGCGCTCGCCAAGGGAGCGATCGGAACTGCGGGTTCTGCGGCGCCGACTTCACGCTGCACGAACGCGATCTGAATACCGTCTGCCCGAATTGCCTCGCCCGCGTGAGCGACAAAGCCCGCTATTGTTCGCAGTGCGGCGAGAGGCTCGCCGCCGAGGCGATCGCCGGGAAAGACTCGAACGCCGTCTGCCCGGCATGTCCGGACACGGAGCATCTCGCGAGCCGGGAGCTGGGCCACGAGAAGCTGAACGTCCTCGAATGCCAGGCGTGCACGGGGCTGTGGCTGAGCGTGGAAACGTTTCGGGAACTCCGCGACCGCACGGCCCGCGGAGCCGCCCACTTGGACGAAGCCGTGTTCGCCCAGGCCCGGCCCCGCCAGCGAGCGGATCAGAAAGGTCCCTTGTACCGCCCCTGCGTTCAGTGCGGAAAACTCATGTCCCGGCGGCAGTACGCGCACCGGCAGCGGCGTGATCATCGACCTCTGCAAAGAGCACGGGCTGTGGTTCGATGCGGCCGAGCTTCATCAGGTGCTCCGCTGGATCGCAGACGGCGGCCAGTCCGACGATCCCATCGAAGCCTTCGAGAAAAACCGCCCCAAGCTCCGAACACCCTCCCCTCCCCCGCCGGGTTATCTCAATCCCCGCGATGACCGCGACTTCGTCGACGTCATCTTCGGCGGCATCCTCACCGCTCTCGACAACTGGTTCCTCGGATGAGTGGGCGGCACGGCGCTAGCCGCCGGTTTTGATGGGTGTAACCGGTCTCCCGCAGACTCCAGAACCCCTTATTTCCCCTTGATTTGGGCTGTTTGGTACTTTTATTGTCGTTAGTAACGCGGCCGCACGGGGTGGCCCAGGTTGCTTGCAACCTGGGTCGCGCAGCGACAAGAGGTTATCATGGTCGAGGAAGAGGTGACACAGTGACGTAGGGCCGGCTGTGCCGGCCTTTTCGACGAAGGGAATCATACTTATGCCCAATTGGCGGCTGGGTATGCCGGCCATTTGGTGCGAGAAAAATCGTTGTGTCAAAAACAAAAGGCCGGCACAGCCGGCCCTACTCGGCTGGCCAATCGTGGCCTCGGTATACCGAAGAGGTTTATACTAAGAGTGGTGAGGTGTACAAGAAAGTGGGCGACCCCTACGATGCGCACCACGTCATCGAGAACATATACGGTGGACCGCACGAATGGTGGAACCTGACTCCAGCAAGATTTCCCAGCCAGCACCAAAGTGGCATTCATCTCGAGGCAATTATGGAAACACTTTTCCCGTGAGGCAATGATGAGCAACTTTGAAGAACTCGTTGGCCATTTCAGTGCTGAGAGTTCACTGACGAAGGCATCTGTTCAAAAGCTGCAAACGCTCCGCAGCAAATATCGTGGTATTCCGGAGCATTATCTCCGTTTCCTTGAGATTGCTGGATATGGCAATCTTGGCGGCATTTCGCTCTACAGTGGGCCGGTGGAAGCTCATGAGGTTTACTCGAATGCTACGGGGCGACTGGCCGACATCCTGCTGATCGGCGATGACTTTCAAGGATACTGCTTTGGCTTCGATCCAACAGATAATTGGAGGATCGTCGAAGTTAGTCCTCGTGGTGAAATTGACACCACCGTTGAATCCGAGTTCTTGTCTTTGCTCAATGGCTACAGGCAGTAATCACACTTTCGGCTTCTGCCTCACAAATTTGGCAGGCTGTGCCGGTTTGAAGGGCTGCAAGCGTGCCAGCTCAGCAGGCTTTCACGACTTGAACACCGGCACGCCTGACGGCGCTGGCTTTGGCTTTTTTCTCAATCTCTTGTTCACGGGCCGATTCCCGTGGCAAGGGTGCAGCTTCGACATTTCAACTACCAAACGGCGGGGTGGCATGCTCATGGCTTTGCATGAGCATGTCTTCGGGACGCTTGATGAAGCTGGAGACATTGCATTTTGCCCTGGTTCCGTTAATCATGTCGTCGGATTTTCAGAATCCACGTTTCCTCAAATCGCATGCTCATGCAAAGCCATGAGCATGCCACCCCGTCGGACGACTTATACGTACGATGCCACAGGCAACCGATTGACGGAAGACGCCGACGGCGCGGTCACGACTTCCACCTATAATGCCGCAAATGAGCTTCTGGTCAAGCTGGACAGCATCGGCGACCGCACGACCTACACGTACGATAACGCCGGCAATCAGCGTTCGAAAGAAGAACCCAGCGGCGACCTCACCACGAACACCTGGAACGCCGAGAACGAACTCACCCAGGTGGAACTGCCCACCGGCACCGTGGTGACCTACACCTACAATAGCGACCTGCTGCGCGTGGGCCGTGAAGAGGACATCGACAACGTCGGCTATCTCTGGGACAAAAAGAACCTGCTGCACGAGACTGACGAATTCGGCACCCCGCAACTGGATTACCATTACGAGCAGCAGGAATTCGGCAACCTCATCAGCCGCCACGACGCCACGGAAACATCCTACTACCACTACGACGCCCTCGGCTCCACCGATGCCCTCACGGATTCGACCGAAGTCGTCACCGATGAGTACAGCTATAGCGCCTTCGGCAAAGAACTCGCTTCGACGGGAACAACAGAAAACCCCTTCCGCTGGGTTGGCCAGAAAGGCTATCAATACGACGGCACGACGGGGAACCACAATTTAGGCCAGAGGGAATACGACAGCGCAAATGGGCGGTTTAAGTCGGAAGATCCTGTGCGCGACGACGAGGAAAACCTGTTTCGGTATGTGAAAAATAACTCGCCCAATGCGGCTGATCCTTCGGGATTGCAGCAATCGGCAAACTCGCTCCCAGACGAGAAGACATCAAACCCGGATTATCAGAAAGCGCTATCGCTTTTCACCAAACTTAAAGAACTCGGTTTGAACGAAGACCAAATTGGTGCTGGATTGGCCAAGAAGGCACTTGCATTAGAAGTATCGGACAGCCCTCGTGCACGAAGCATGTGGAAAAAACTAGTGATAATACTGGAACGCGAATATAGATTGGAAGTCGGCGGAAGAGAGATTCGAGAGAAGGAGAAGTTGGAAGCGAGGCGTCGTTTAGAGGAAAGAAAAAAATGGTCAGGCGCACTTAGTGAAGCCAAACAACGCGCTATCGAAGCGGGCTTTTCCGCAACAAAGGTCGACATCTTAATTGAAAGGTTTCGCGGACGAGGCTCCTCCGAAAGTGAGATCGTTCAAATCGTCAACAATTGGGCTGAGGGGCTGGAGCGGGTTCGAAGTCGGAGAGAGTTAGAAGAGCAGCGTCGCGCAGATATTGATTTGGCTAAAAAGGCCTTGGAGAAGATTTGGAAGGGCTTCGAAAACTTCTCACCTGATGCGATTCCAAAGAGGAGTGTAGATAACGCTGTAGCCTACGCGAAGGAGAACGGCCTGCCTGTAAAAGACTACACGACAACACTTCCACTAACTACTAATTATGGAGAGTACAGTTCTGGCTGCGTATTTAAACCCTACGAATTCATAGCGATACCGATCATCGGTCTTGATGGTAAACCCAAGAATCTATTGCTTCAGAGGAATTTATCTCAACATGGCAAGTTGACGCTAGCCGGTTTTGAAATGACTCTTGGTAATTCATACCGCGTCGTTAATGTGTACAGCAAAACACTATTAAATGGAGACCTGGAAAAGCTAATCCAATCGGAGGCCGTTGAACGAGTAGAAAATGATCGATTACAGTTTGAGGGTGGTAAAGCCGAGGCTCTAGAACATTTACTCGTATTCATCCGTGCCATGCTTCCTGGCGTTGGTACATACCATGAATACAAAGAGGCAGCATCCGACGATGTTTGGACTCAGGAAGAGAAAATCAATGTAAGCCTATCCACAGCTAGCGATATTCTGTTCTTTCTCAAATTCTTCAAAATCTTTAAAGCGGGTACTCGTCTAAGGAAAGCTCTTCTCGCCGCGGACATGGCAGTCGAGGGCACGACAGCCATTGTTCGATCAATTTCAGGCTACCGAAGCTATAAGAAAGGCGATACAATTGGAGCGGCGATGGCTGGCGGTGAAGTGCTCCTGCGGTTGCTCAACGTGACGCTGTCAGCTACGGAAAGGGCGGCAATAAAACGGTTGTCTGAACCACCGGGCGGTCCTGCACCGAGAAAACCGAATCCAAAAGGGGATTTGGAGGGTGGAGAGTTTATTGGGCACGAGGCAGATTTCGGCACAGGAAGACAAGGTGTTGAATCTCCGGATGTCCCAACAACCAATAAGCCAGCATTTGGAGAGGCAGGAGCAGCAGAATGGAGATACGAGCGGTACGTCGAAGCTAAACGCAAAGCAGGACAAGATCCGAAGCCGTTCGATAGGTGGAAACGGGAGCACTTCGATCCAGCAGCGGCAGGTGGTCGCCCCGGAAGGCCCGGTGACCCAGAGCACATCGCTGACGTGGCTAGAAACAATGATGTAAATGATCTGCAACCTGTGGCCGTTGGTGGGAGAGTCCCCGACGGAGTTGGTCAACCCGGCCAGATCGTAACTATTAGAGGTGAGCGAATTGATCCCGGAAATGGACGAGTGATCGTCGAATCAGAGCGGTTTGGCCCAAGTGGACACATTAAATCTTGGGGCCGTACGCAGATTCGTGACATTCGAGCGGCGGAGCCAAGTGCGACAATTGTAGTTACGGACCCAGCGAATCCGAATGCACCGCCAGTTATTTTCCGTCCGGGTCAGCAACCGCCAGCAGTCGATCCCGCACATCCAGTAACACGACGCACTCCAACTCATGTACCATTTGAATGAAAGTCGGATAACGCTATGCCTTCTGTAGTGACGTTTTGGCAATTCCCAGAAGAAGAACAACAGTTCATTGAGTTCCTGAACGGAACGGGGTGCGTTGTTGCATTTCCGTCAGGTCCGGTTGAGACCGAATCCGAATTGGTTCCTCAACCGTTGAATGACTATATCTCTCGATACGACCCAGACCAGCTATTATTCGGTCTCGAAGACTTTGCGGAGAAGCGAATAGTCAAGCAAGTCGAATTTGAAGGCCAACCGAGATTTTGTGTTACTAGCATGGACTCGTGTTTGGTCGGGTATCGTCGTGGCAATTTCCGAGACGGCAACAAGCTCGGACAGTTCAACCTCGCTGCATACTGGACCCGTTTGAGTGATGACGGAAAGTCGCTTGTTAATAAAGATCGAACTTTCAAAAAATGGGCAGAAAAGGTATTCAGCTGGGTCCGTGAGGCTACGCCCGAATGGCATCAGTTCAAAACTTATCGTGTGACCCGTCGAGTGAAAGAAGCCCTTCTCAAGGGTGAAATCGAAATCATACCTTGAGTAATGAGCACCGCCATTGGGAATGTTCGATATTTCCCACGAACTTCGCAGGGCGTGCCGGTTTGAAGGGCTGCAAGCGTGCTGGTTGAGCAGACTTCCACGGCTTGAACACCGGCACGCCTGACGGCGGCGGCTTGGGCTTTTTGCTCAAGCTCTTGTTCACCGCCGAATCCCGTGTCAACGGATTCAATATCAATGGCCAATTGCGGCCTTTGCCTCAATCACCAATTCTTCTACGGCACGGAACCAATGCAATATCAAGCAGCACGCTTTGAGAATAATTTAGAGGGACTTTCCCCAGCGATGCAGCAAGCGTTGGGAGCCGAGGATTTGACGTTTTTGGCTTTGTCCGATGGGTTGCCTGCGGCGATTGAGCGGAGTTTTACTGAGGGGGACGTATATGAGAAGATTGCCCGATCACTGTTTCGGTCCGAAGCCAAGCATGTGGTGCTGACGGGGGACAGGGGTGTGGGAAAGACAACCGTGCTTCGCGAACTGGCGCGGCGGGCGGCGGAGGGGCGGTATCCGTTTCTGGCCGACAAGCGGTTTTTGCGGTTGGATTGTTCGAGTGTGCCGCCCGAAGATGGGCGGGCGGTGCTCGAGCGAATCGTCAGCGAGGTGGGGGATTGGGAGAATCTGGTGCTGTGTCTGGATGGCGTGGGACCGCTGCTCAAACGCTCCGCCGATAACCTGGCCTTCCTGCGGGCGGTGCTCACGCGGTCGGGGTTGCAATTGATCGGCAGTCTCTCGACTTGGGAATATCAAGACCTCTTGGCCGGCGATGCCGAGCTTTCGGACCTCATCACCCGCATCGAAATCGATGAGCCAAGCGATGAAGAGAGCCTGGCCATTCTGGAAGCGAAACGGGATGAACTGGAACGCGAGCATCAGGTGCGACTGGATGAGGATGTGCCGAGACGCACGGTGGCCCTCGCCTCGGCGTTCGTGCTCAGCGAACGGCATCCGGCCAAGGCTCTGAAAATTCTCCGCCGGGCTTGCGAGAACGTCAACTTCGCCCGCACTCAGGCATCGGCGGACGAGAACCGGGTGCGTGCCCAGGATGTGGTGCGGGTGGTCGCTGAACTCACGGGCGTGCCGGTCGAAACGCTCTTGGGCTAAAACTGCATGAGTGTTCAAATCTTGGGCCATCAAGGTTTGACACGGATCGGCGGGGGGAGTAGGATTCCTTTATCAATCATTGAATCCTCAATTTACGTGGATTGTGTCATGCGTTCTTCCATTTCCTTTCTCAATCACCTGCCCTGTCGGGTTGTGGTCGAAGTGATTGGAATTGGCGGCATGATTATTGCCGGGCCAACCGTGCGACTGTGAGGCGTCTTTCCTAACTCCAGAATGTTCACCTCAGGTCGCACTGGCCTGGGGTTTTTTTGTTGGTGTTCGGCGAGCCGACCGGCGTGCGCCGGCGGGTTTTAAGTTTTCAATGGGGGTTGAGGATTCAGTCTCTCGTGATCTATCCTTGGTCTTCGATCCTGAAATGTCCCTGCCCTCCCACCCGGCGTGACCCGCCGGCTTATGCCGGTCGGCTCGCCGGTACAGGTTCAGGACATGGGTAACAGTTCTGGTTCAGGACATAGGTGACACTTTAAGGGAAAATCTGGTCGAAAGGAGACCAGATTATGCCCTAGAAAGAGGTCGATGTTTTGAATCTGCGGACAGAGTTTGTGCTGCGTGTGTTTGAGTCGAAGGTCCCATTTGCCGAGCTGTGCCAGGAGTATGGGATCAGCCGCAAGACGGGTTACAAATGGAAAGAACGTTTTTTGGAACAAGGCTTGGAGGGGTTGGGCGATCAATCGCGTCGACCCGCTCAAAGTCCGAATCAGGTCGGCGAGGAAACCCTTTGCCGGATGGTCAAGTTGAAGCTGGCGCATCCGGCTTGGGGACCACGGAAGATCCGCGCCGTGTTTGGTCGGAATCATCCCGAGGTCGATCTGCCATCGGAAAGCACGTTCAAGCGGGTGCTCGACAAAGCGGGCTTGGTCAAGCGCCGCCGGCGTTGCGCTTCGGTGGAGTCGGGCCGGATTCAAAACCGTCTCGAAGCCGAGCGGCCCAATCACGTCTGGACGGTCGATTTCAAAGGCTGGTGGCGCACCGGGGATCGGATGCGCTTCGAGCCCTTGACGGTGCGCGACGCTTACAGCCGCTTCATTCTTGTGCGCAGGCTTTGGAGAACAGCCGCACTCAGACCGTTCAGAGCGCGTTCGAGCGATTGTTCCTCCAGCAGGGCTTGCCGGAAGTCATTCGCAGCGACAACGGCTCGCCGTTTGCTTGCACGCGGGCTCCATTGGGTCTGAGCCGTCTGTCGGCCTGGTGGCTGGCATTGGGCGTGGACCTGGATCGGATTCCGCCCGCGCGGCCGGATCAGAATGGCGCGCACGAGCGAATGCATCGGGACATTGCTTGGGAGTTGGAATGCGACGCCGAGGCCACGCTCCCCTCCCAACAGGCGGCCTTGGACGTATGGCGCGCCACCTACAACACCGAGCGTCCGCACGAGGCTCTGGGGATGCAGGTTCCCGCCGATTTGTACGTTCCCTCGCCGCGCCGCTTCGAGGCGGACGAGTTGGTGTTGGAGTACCCGGCGGAGTATTTGCGCCGCCATGTGGGCCCCAGCGGGGCGATCAAGGTTCACAACATCCGCATCCCCGTTTCGGAAGCCTTGGCCGGCTGGGACGTGGGCTTGAAGTACGAAGCGGCGAAGCGTTACGGCTTGTGGTTTTGCCGGCTGCGGTTGGGCGAAGTGGACCTGGAAACCCAGAAGTTTACAGCCGTCAAGTCGTAAGACTGTTGGGGGCTTTGCCCCCAAACCCCCAGGATTTTTCGCCTGGGGTCCAAAGCAGGTTGGGGAAGACAAGAAGGGAAGCGAACCCTGTGGTGCGCTTCCCTCCTGCTTCGGACCCCACGCCGGCGCTCGGGTTGCTTCCCAGCAGAGCCCTATCCTCCTCGTGGGTAAGGCAGTCTTCGGCGCTTTAACCGGAAGGTCTTTAAGAGTTCTCATCATCGTGTTGAGTTCCAACCGAAACTGAAGTCCAGCGCCACCCATGTCCTGACCTAAAAGCGCCACCTATGTCCTGACTGTTCCCGCCTTGACTTCTGACCCCTAGCCTCTGGTCCCTGACCCCTGAGAAAAACATGGCCCGCATTCAGATTTACGACACGACCCTTCGCGACGGCAGCCAGGGCGAAGGCGTGAACTTTTCGCTCCAGGACAAGCTGCAAATCACGGCCAGGCTGGACGGGCTGGGCTTCGACTACATCGAAGGCGGCTACCCGCTGTCCAACCAGAAAGACGAGGAGTATTTTCAAAAGGTGGCCGACCTGGACCTTAAACACGCCAAGGTCTGTGCGTTCGGCATGACCCGCCGGCGCGGCGTCTCGGCCGAGGACGACATCGGCATGATCGCCCTCCGGGATTCCAAAGCCCCCGTGTGCACGGTCGTCGGGAAGACCTGGGACTTGCACGTCCTCGAGGTGCTGCGGGTGGACCGGGCGGAGAACCTGGCGATGATCCTCGATTCGGTCGGTTTCCTCAAAGCGGAGGGCCGGGAGGTGATCTATGACGCCGAGCATTTCTTCGACGGTTACGCGGCGAACCCGGATTACGCCCTTGAGACTCTGAAAGCCGCGGAGGAAGCCGGGGCCGACCTGGTCGTGCTCTGCGACACCAACGGCGGCAGCCTTCCGGAGCGGATTGCGGAATTCGTGGAGGCCGCGCGGAAGGCGATTTCGATCCCGGTGGGTATTCATTGTCACAACGATTGCGACGTGGCGGTCGCCAACACGCTGGCCGCGGTGGATCACGGGGCGATCCAGGTGCAGGGCACGATCAATGGCGTGGGCGAACGCTGCGGCAACGCGGATTTGATCAGCGTCATCGCCAACCTGGCCCTCAAAAAGAACCGCGACGTCCTGGCGAGCGTGGGGCGTCAGCCCCATGATTCTTCCCAAAAACCAAACGTCCGCCGGCTCACGGAGTTGTCCCGGTACGTGTACGAATTGGCCAACATGAACTTCCGCCCGAACCAGCCGTTCGTGGGGTCGAGCGCCTTCGCCCACAAAGGCGGGATGCACGTGCACGCCGTCAACCGCATCACCGAAAGCTACGAGCACATCGACCCGGAACTCGTGGGCAACGAACGGCGGGTGCTGGTCAGCGAGCTTTCCGGCCGATCCAACATCGTCGCCAAGACGACCAAATACCGCTTGGATCAGGACGGCGAATTGATGAAGCGGATTTTGGAGACCGTCCAGGAACTGGAAGCCGCGGGCTACCAGTTCGAGGCGGCCGAGGCGAGCTTCGATCTGTTGGTGAAGAAACTCGCGGGCAATTACGAACCGAAATTCCGGCGGATTCACTACCGGGTCAACGTCGAAACCGGGCGACTCGTCCAAGCCGACGATTTATCGTCGGTCCCGACGACCGAGTCGTCGGCTTGGGGGGGCGGTCCGAGTGCCCTGCCGCTGACGGAAGCGACGATCAAACTCGAAGTCGATGGCCGGGTCGAGCATGTCGTGGGCGATGGCGACGGGCCGGTGAATGCGTTGGACACCGCCCTCCGCAAAGCCTTGACGCCCGCCTATCCGAACCTGAAAACGATGCACCTCGTGGATTATAAGGTGCGCGTGATCAACTCGACCGAAGGCACCGCGGCCCGCGTGCGCGTCGTGATCGAAAGCCGGGACGCGGAGGATGTCTGGAGCACCGTGGGGGTGAG
This sequence comes from uncultured Planctomycetaceae bacterium, assembly GCA_963815195.1. Lineage (GTDB taxonomy): Bacteria > Planctomycetota > Planctomycetia > Planctomycetales > Planctomycetaceae > CAWAVN01. The sequence goes on along the minus strand of CAWFGE010000015.1, from coordinate 539,336 downwards.
CGAAAACGTCATCGAAGCCAGTTGGCTGGCATTGGTGGATAGCGTGGAATATAAGCTGTTCAAAGACGCCGGCGAAGTCGGCAACGATTTTCAAGAGGAACAACCCGCCGAGCTATCGGCCAAGTGAGGCTTTATGGGTATCGAGATTTTGGAACAAATTATTGCGGGAAACGATGCGGGGTTGGCTCCGCTGACGGTAGAGCAATATCACCAGATGATTGCAAACGGAATCCTCGGAGAAGGTTCGCAAATCGAACTTCTTGACGGGTTGTTGGTGCTCAAGGACCGTCGTGATCGGGGGGGAAAGCCAATGAATGTGGGGACCAGGCATTCTGTCATTGTGATGCGATTGTTTAAGCTTGTGGAAAAAGAAGTGGAGACCAATCAGATTCATGTACTCTGTCAACAACCGATCACTCTTCCTCCCAACAACGAGCCAGAACCCGATGTCACGATTGCCTCCGGCCATCTGGATGATTATTTGAACCGACATCCTGGGCCGGTCGATACCGTGGCGGTCATGGAAGTGGCGGATAGTTCGCTCCGCCGGGACCGCGGCACGAAGCAGCAGATCTATGCCGACGCGGGAATCCCTACCTATTGGATTGTCAACTTGTTGTCGAATGAAATCGAGGTTTATACCCAGCCCCAGATCGGCAGCGGACAATACGCAAAGACGGAAAACTTTTTGCCTGGAGATGATATTTCCTTGGCACTGCCGGATGGAAGAGTCGTTGCCATCTCCGTTAGCGATGTGCTGCTGCCTTGATGCTGACCCAATGGGATTAAGATTGAGTCCAAAACTAGGATTAAGAATTCAACTCGCATGAGCACGGACATCCCCAAGCAATACGAACCCCAGGCGGCTCAGGATCGTTGGTATCCGTTTTGGGAAGAGCGCGGCTATTTTAACGCGGACCCCCATCCCGACAAAAAACCGCATACGATTATGATCCCCCTGCCCAACGTCACCGGGGCGCTGCACATGGGGCATGCGCTCAACGGGACGCTGCAGGATTTGATCACCCGCTGGCGGCGGATGCAGGGTTACGAAGCCCTGTGGATGCCCGGCACCGATCACGCGGGGATCGCTACACAAGCGGTCGTGGAACGGCGGATGCTCGAAGAGGAAGGCCTGACCCGGCACGACGTCGGCCGCGAGGCTTTGGTCAACCGCATCTGGAAATGGAAAGACGCCTACGAAGAGCGGATCCTCGGGCAACTCAAACTCTTGGGGGCGAGCTGCGACTGGCGGCGGACGCGGTTTACTTTGGACGAAGTCTGCTCCAAAGCGGTTCGGCGGACGTTCTTCAAGTTCTTTAGTGACGGCCTGATCTACCGCGGAAAACGGCTCGTCAACTGGGACACCTATCTGCAAACCGCCGTCGCCGACGATGAAGTGTTCGACGAGGATGTCGCAGGCCACTTTTGGACGTTTACCTATCCCGTGGTCAATGAAGATGGAAAACCGACGGGCAAAAAGATTGCCTTCTCCACGACCCGGCCGGAAACGATGCTGGGCGACACCGCGGTGTGCGTGCATCCGTCCGACGAGCGCTATCAAAATCTCATCGGGCAGAAGGTGCAGATTCCGCTCAACGGGCGGCTGATTCCGATCATCGCCGACGCCCAACTCGCGGACCCGGAAATGGGCACCGGGGCGGTGAAAGTCACGCCCGCGCACGATCCCAACGACTACGCCTGTTTCCAGCGGAACCCGGAAATCGGGCTGATCAACATTTTGAATCCCGATGGGACCATCAACGAAAACGGTGCGCCCTACGAAGGTCTGGACCGCTACGAATGCCGGGACAAGGTCACCGACAAGATGGAAAGCCTGGGCCACTTCGTGGAGGTGGTGGACCGCGTCATTCCGATCAAGCACAGCGACCGCTCAAAGACGCCGATCGAGCCGTATTTGTCGGACCAGTGGTTCGTCAAGATGGACGATCTGGCGCAAGCCGCGATGGATGCGGTTTCGGATGGCCGCGTGAAGTTCTATCCCTCGCGGTTCGCGAAGACCTATCAAGATTGGTTGGGCGAAAAGCGCGACTGGTGCATCAGCAGGCAACTCTGGTGGGGGCACCGGATTCCGGTGTGGTCGAGAATCTTCACAAAAGGCGAATTGGATCTTGAACAGAACGCCAAACTGAAGGAAATCCTCGATAAGCTTCTTGGTTTAGATTCAGAAACGCTTGGTAAGCAAGGCGATCGATTGGCACCAGGGGCCGAAGAGACCGTCGCCTATCACATTCAAGTCGATGAAAGCAGTCAGGCATTGCTTCTATGTTGCATTGATGCAGACCGACCTGACCTCGAGCAAGTCTTTGAATCAGCAGGTTTCAAACAAGACCCCGATGTGCTCGATACGTGGTTTAGTTCCGCGCTTTGGCCGCATGAGACTTTGGGCTGGCCGGATTTGGATCACAATCCGCCTTTAGCCCAAGCCGACGACTTGTCGTCGGAGACCGACACCAAAGGTGTCGGCTTGGGAAAGGGGAAGAACGAAGTTCTCGATTACTTCTACCCCGGCAATGTGCTGGTGACGGCGCGGGACATTATCACACTCTGGGTGGCGCGGATGGTGCTCACGGGGCTTTATAACATGGGCGATGTGCCGTTTCATCATGTGTGCGTGCATCCGAATTTGCAGGATGGGTTCGGGCAGAAGATGTCCAAATCCAAAGGCAACGGCGTCGATCCTGTCCGATCTGATCGACAAATACGGCACCGATGCGGTGCGGTTTACGATCGCCTCCTTCGCCGGGGAAACGCAGGACGTCAGGCTGCCCATCAGTTACGAATGCCCGCACTGCGAGGAACTGGTCGAGGCCAAGCTCTACAAGGTGGACACGGCATCGGTCATCGTGCCTCATACCCTCAAGGGAAAATTTCCGATCCCGGCGGGCCAGCCCAAGCCGGTGCTCGTCTGCCCCCAGTGCAAAACGGAAAGCCAGTTCTCGACGCCGCTGTACGATGCCGAAGGCAACCAGCCGATCGCGCGGGTGGTCAGCGAGCGGTTCGAGTATGGGCAGAAGTTCTGCAACAAACTCTGGAACGCCTGCCGGTTTGCGCTTTTGAACCTCGAAGGCTACACCCCAGGTCCGATCACGCCCGAGGCCCAAGCCGACGAATCGGATTCCGACGGCGGAGCCGTCGGCTTGGGGGGATTGCATATGGAGGACCGCTGGATTTTGAGCCGATTGTCCACGGTGTCGGAGCAATTGACGACGCTGCTTTCGCGGTATCAGTTCGATGCAGCGACGCGGGCGCTCAGGGATTTCACCTGGAACGAGTTCTGCGACTGGTATTTGGAGATGATCAAGCCCCGCCTGCGGGATGAGGCCGACCGCCCGGCGGCGCAGCGGGTGTTGGTGGGCGTGATGGATGCCCTGCTCCGCATGCTCCAGCCCTTTACGCCGTTTATCACCGAGGAGCTTTGGCAACGGTTGAACGAGATCGCCCCCGAACGCGGTTTGCTTAATCCAGAACCCGCCGCCGAGAGCGTGATGATCGCCCCTTGGCCGGAACTTCCCAAGGACTGGCAGGATGAATCGCTGGAATCGCGGTTCGAGCGGTTGCAGGACACGATTGTCGCGGTGCGGAACTTGCGGGCGGTTTACAACATCGGCCCCATGACGCCGTTGACGCTCTACATCCGCTGCCCGGAGAATGTGGCGGCCGACTTGAACGAAGTCGCGGACCAGTTCGATAACCTCGCGAAAACCGTGCTCGAAGCGGCGGGGGCGGAAGTGCAGCGTCCGCCGGCGTCGGCGAACTTCGCCCTGCCCGATGCCGACGGCTTTGTTCCGCTGGAAGGCGTGATCAACATCCGGGAGGAGATCGAACGCCAGGAAAAAGAGGCCGAGAAGCTCCGCGGCTTCATCAAAGGCCACGAAAAGAAGCTCGCCAACGAAAACTTCGTCCAAAAGGCCCCGGAGCACGTGGTGAACGATGTCCGCGAAACGCTGGCGAACCTCAAGAGCCAACTGGAAAGCATCGAGGAGATCCTCCGCCAACTGCGGGGCAGATAGATCGGGAGATCGGGAGAATTTAGGGCCGAAGGCCCGGCTCTATGTCAGCCCAGGCCAAGCGCAGCGCCGGCCTGGGTTACGGATGATGAATAAAACGCAAGCCCCAGCGGGGCGGCCCTATCTCGCTTCAATCGCACGGAGCCTTCTGTGTATCTCCGGCTTAGGACCGCCCCGCTGGGGCTTTTGCATTTTGTTCGTTCCCGTTCCCCACGGCTGCGCCGCGGGCTGACATAGGGCCGGACCTTCGGTCCTTTTTCCGTAATTTGGCACGACTGAATTTCGCCACTGCCTTGAAACCGGCGGCGGGAGTCGCTATCCTTTCTCGCTTCTCAGGAAATCACACACCGAGGCAGAAACATGGCTGAAACATCAACTTTTAATGCTCAAACCCGGAGCCGGCTTGGCTCGCGAACTTGCCGGAAACTTCGCCAGGAAGGCCGCATTCCAGGGAATATCTACGGACACAAGGCAGGCTCGGTGGCGATCAGCGTGGATGGCGACACGCTGACGCGGGCTGTGCATTCCGGGCACAAAATCGTGGATGTGAATCTCGACGGCAACGTCGAGAAGACGATCCTCCGCCAAGTGCAATGGAACACCTTCGCCACGGAAATCCTGCATTTCGACCTGATGCGGATCGATCCCAACGAGCGGGTGGCGGTGACGGTTCCGGTCGAACTCAAAGGGATTTCGCCGGGCGTGACATCCGGGGGCATCCTGGAGCAACCCATTCACGAAGTGGAAATGGAAGTTTTGGCGCTCGAGATTCCCGATTCGCTGGTGGTCAGGATCAGCGACATGCAGTTGGGGGATGCGAAGCATCTTTCGGATTTGGAGCTTCCGCCGATGCCCAGTTCGATCTGCCGCCGGACACGGTGATCGTGCAGGTCGTCGAGCCTCGGGCCGTTCCCGAAGGGGCCGAGGAAGTGGAAGCCGGGCCCATGGAACCGGAAGTCATCGGCCGGGCGGCGCAAGCTGAGGAGGACTAAACCGCGACGATCCGAGCAATCGGATTTTGGAATGATCCTTCCCGGGCCCGAAGCGCCAGCGGGGGGTTTTTCCCGTAACTTGGCTTTCCTCGCTGTCGCTTCGGCTACTGAGGGAGTCGGACAAGCGAGGCGGCCGGATCGGACCAATGAAGATCGTGGTGGGATTGGGCAATCCGGGAGCGAAATATCGGGGCACGCGGCACAACGTCGGCTACGAGGTCGTGGCCGAGCTGGCCAAGAGGCATGGCGGAGGGCCGCCGTCCCTCAAACACGAGGCGGAGATCGTCGAAATCTTCGTGGAGGGCGAGAAAATCCTGCTCGTCGCCCCGCAGACGTTTATGAACTTAAGCGGCCGGAGCGTCTGGCCGCTCGTCGATTTTTACAAGTTGCCGGTCTCCGATCTGTTGATCGTGTGCGACGACTTGAATTTGGATGTGGGCCGGCTCCGGCTGCGGGCGTCCGGGTCCGCCGGCGGTCAGAACGGACTCAAACACATCATCCAGCAGTTGGGGTCGGAGGAGTTTCCCCGGTTGAGGATCGGCATCGGCCGGCCTCCGGGACGCATGAACGCGGCGGATTATGTCCTGGCCAGATTTTTTCCCGAAGAGCGGGACATTATGGATGAGGCGGTGCTCTCCGCCGCCGACGGCGTGGAACTTTGGATCAAACAAGGCTGCGGCAAAGCGATGAACGTCGTCAACGCAGCCCCGAAGGAGTAAAGGCGAGCGGCCAGCGTCAGCTGGCTGATTTTGTCCAGAACAGAAACGATTGACGAAATCGGAAACAAGACCACGAAGAATCAAAGCGTCATGGGGCTGATGCGGGCACCGACCCGAGGTTGGTCCGCTCGCCATTGAAAATCGGCGAAAACTTAGTACAACTCAATGTTGGCAAATTGGCAGACTGGGCCAGCAACACAGGAGAAATATCTTGGCAGCGACAAACGGCACACCAGATTACCTTTACGAGTGCATGTTCCTCGTGGACAGCACCCGCTATGCGACCGACCATGAAGGCGTCGTGAAAGAACTCACCGCGATGCTCGAAAAAGCCGGCGGCACGGTGCAGGTCGCCCGCCCGTGGCAGGACGGCCGACTCGCCTACGAGGTCGACGGCCATCGCAAAGGCACCCATATTCTCTTCCTCTTAAGCATGCCCGGTTCCGGCGTGAACGACCTGGCCCGCTCGGTCCGGCTCAGCGACCTGGTGATTCGGCACCTGGTGATCCGCCATTCCCAAACCATGTATGATGCCATCTCCGCCACCCTCTCCCCCGACGCGGAAATCCAGCGCTCGGCCTATGACGACGAGGTGGCCGAAAAGCGGGAAGTAGAATCCGCAGCCGACGAAGAGGAGGAAGTCGAAGTCGGCTCCGAGGACTGACGCGGTTTCCGCCCAACCGAGGATGCAGGGTACATTTATTCAGAAAAAGACCTCTTTGCAGAGAATTGTTTGAAAATCTCCGCCTTGACATGCGTATAATTTGTTAAATTCGGAGACAAGATTCTCGTTTTTCTCGCCTTCCCTTTTCACTCTGCAACCAAGAGGAATGCAAACATGGCCAGTTTCAATCGCGTCATTCTGATGGGCAACCTGACCCGCGACCCGCAGGTGAGATACATCCCCAGCGGCACGGCCGTCGCCGAGTTGGGCCTGGCGATCAACCGGACCTGGTTCGACAAAAGTGCCAATCAGAAAAAAGAAGACGTGACCTTTGTGGACGTCACCGTCTGGGGCCGGCAGGCGGAAATCGCCGGGGAATATCTCGCCAAGGGCCGCAGCGTGCTGATCGAAGGCCGGCTGCAGCTCGATACCTGGCAAGACAAGGAAACCGGCCAGAACCGCAGCAAGCTCAAAGTCGTCTGCGAAAACATGACAATGGTCGGCGGGCGGAACGATGGGAACTCAGGCGGTGGAGGCGGAGGCGGCGGTTATCAACAGCGGCCGCAGTCCAACTCCAGCGGTCCTTCGGGCCAGGATGAGTTTTCCCCGGACGTTGGCAGCCCGGCCGATTCCTTTTATGATGCTCCCTCCGGCGATCTTCCCGACGAAGACGTGCCGTTCTAACAATCGCCATTCGACGCACAAAAAAACTCAGTGGAAAGTTTCGAGATCATGGGTAGAAAACACAATCGTTCCGGCGTGGGCGGCAGCACGAAGACTTCCGTCGACGTGCTCCTCGCCGAAAACGTCGCGTCCCTGGGCAAACAGGGCGACATCGTCCGCGTGAAGCCGGGTTACGCCCGCAACTATTTGCTGCCCCAAGGCATGGCGACCGTCGCGACGGAGCACAACAAGCGAATGGTCGAAAAACACAAACAGCGACTGGCCGAGCTCGAAGTCCAAAAGGTCAAATCCTACCGCGACCGGGCGGAAGCCATCTCCAAATACAGCGTGACCTTGGAAGCCAACGCCAACGACGAAGGCCATCTCTATGGCTCGATCCTGGCCGTGGACATCGCGAACGCGCTCAAGTCCGCAGGCTACGAAGTCGAGCCGGAGCACATCAAGCTGGAAGGCCCGCTCAAAGAACTGGGGATGTATACGGTCAAAGTGGAACTCCATCCCAAGGCCAAAGCCGAGGTCAAAGTCTGGGTCGTCCCCGCCGCGACAGCGTAGGGTCTTGAGCGGCACGGCGCCAGCCGCCGGTTCCGTCCAAAAGACCGGCGGCGAGCCGCCGTGCCGCTTACAAAAATCCCGCCGGACAGGTTCTCCTGTCCGGTGTTGTTATTTTGGTTTCGTGACGACTGCCTGATTGGCTCGAAGGATAAGGCCCTCTCATGAGCAAATCCCGGGATGAGTCGAAACCCGCTTACGAAGGTTTGCCGCCGCAGAATCTGGACGCGGAACGGTCGCTGTTAGGCAGCATGCTGCTTTCGCAGGATGCGATCGACGACGTGGCGGACCTGATTCAACCCGCCCACTTCTACAGCGATCCCCATATCCGCATTGCGGATGCGATCTTCAAATTGGCCGAGACGACCATCGGCGGGATCGATGCGGTGACCGTCGCCTCCGAACTGGAACGCCGGGGGGAACTCGAGCAGATCGGCGGGGCCCCCTACATCGGGCAGATTCTGGAGACGGTCCCCCACGCCGCGCATGCCCGCTATTACGCCGAGATCGTCCGCGACAAGTTCGTGAGGCGGAGCCTCCGGGATGCGTGCACGAACATCCTCAAAGAGATCAACGAGGACTCGGCCGACACGGAGGACCTGCTCTCCCATGCCGAGGAGCAGGTGTTTCAGATCCTCGACAACGAAGGCGATACGCAGTCGCTCGAAATCCGCGACATCCTCGAAGATGCGATGACCGGCATTCATGCCCGCGTGGCGGACGACGGGTCGATCAGCGGCACGCGGACGGGCTTCGATCAGCTCGACGGCCTCACCAGCGGATTTCAGCCGGGGGGACTCATTATCATCGCCGCCCGGCCGAGCATGGGCAAAACGGCCTTCGTCTGTAACCTCGCCCGGCACGTGGCCGTCGATGCCCACGAACGCTTTATCCAGCAGGAATCCCCCAAACGTCAACACCCCAGCGGCGGCGTCGTCATTTTCAGCCTGGAGCAGTCCAAGCTGGAACTGGCCGAGCGGTTTTTGTGCATCTTCGGCAAGTTCGACGGGCTCCGGCTCAAAAAAGGCGAACTCGAAGAGCACGAGACGCTGGAACTCCTCAAGGTCTCGTCGCGCCTCAGCGAAATGCCCATCTACATCGATGACTACCCCGGCCGGAACATGGCCCAGATCGGGGCGATCTGCCGGCGGGTGAAAAACCGCTACGGGCTGGGGATGATCGTCATCGATTATCTGCAGCTTATCGAACCCGACGACAAGCGCGCCCCCCGCGAGCAGCAGGTCGCCCAGATCGCCCGCCGGCTCAAGTTTTTGGCGAAGGAGATGTCGGTCCCGGTGATCGCGTTGGCCCAGCTCAACCGGGGCGTGGATTTGCGGACGGACAAACGCCCGAAGCTCGCGGACCTCCGGGAAAGCGGAGCGATCGAGCAAGATGCCGACCTCGTGATGTTCCTGCACCGCGACGATGCTTACGATCCCTCCGAACGTCCCGGCGAAGCCGACCTCATCGTCGCCAAAAACCGCAACGGCCCCACGGGCATCGTCGGCCTCACATGGATTCCGCAATCGATGCGGTTCGAAAACCGCAGCCTGCTCGCGGAGCCCGAAGGCGGCTGGGTGGGCGGCGGCGCAGGCGGCGACTTCTAAGCGGCGAGCGTGGGGCGTCAGCCCGGGCGTCAGCCCCATGATCACATGGAGGAAGAGATCACAACAATCGCATGGAGGAAGAGATCACAACAATCACATCTTCAACAAAGCGAAGCGAAGCAGTCGGACACGATCAGCCGGCTCACGCCGGCCGCTCGCCAAAGCCCTATGGTCATTGGGATTTCCCCCCTCGTTCGCTTGCTCTTCCCGGGAAGAATCAACACAATTACATGAGTTGCTTTCCCTCATCATTCCGACCGTCCCGATGATTTGAGCAACAAATCGTCGCCCACCTTAACAGATAAAAATTCGAGTCTCCCCTCGAATGAGATACCGCCCCATGCCATTGCCTAGCCCCGCCCTGCCCTTTGGCCGTTTTGCTCTGTTGTTTTTGCTCGGTGTTTTCGCCGGGACATCGGCCGCGTTTGCGGAACCTGAAATCACCGGGACATCGCCGCGGGCCGTGCGTCCGGGCGAAGCCGTGGACCTGACGATCACGGGCAAAGACCTCGCCGGGGCGACGAGCCTGTGGACGAGCTTTCCCGCCGAGGTCACGTTGGCTCCGGACGTGAAGGACAACGGCCAACAGGCCGACCGCGTGGTGTTCCGCGTGAAAGCCGCCGCGAATGCGCGAGGCGTCGGAGCCGTGCGTGTGGTGACGCCGACGGGCGTGTCGCCGCTCAGGTTGGTGGTGGTCGATGATTTGCCTTCGGTCCCCCAAGACTCCGCCAATAAGTCGCCGGAGAAAGCTCAGGCGGTGACGCTGCCGGTCGCGGCCGACGGCACGGTGGATAACTTGAGTTTGAATTATTACCGCTTCAAGGCGGAGGCCGGGCAGCGGGTTTCGATCGAAGTTCTGGCCCGGCGGATGGGGTCGGCTCTCGATCCGATGATTCGGCTGTTGAAAGCCGACGGCCCCGAAATCGCCTACAACGACGATTCCCCCGGCCTGTTGGGCGACGCCCGCTTATGCCACACCTTCGCCGAGGCGGGGGAATATGTTCTGGAAGTGCGGGACATCCAATTTCAAGGCGGCGGCAATCATATCTATCGGTTGCGGATGGGCGAGTTTCCCTGCGTCAATGTGCCCTATCCGCTCGGCGTCCAGCGCGGCAAGCCGGTGTCGCTGAACTTTGCCGGCCCCGATCTGGAAAACATCGAGCCTGTGAATCTCACCGCTCCCACCGATCCCAACGTGAAATGGCTCACGGTCGGAGCAAAACGCGCGGGCGGTTCCGCGAGCGGCTTCGCAACGGTGAGCGTGGGCGATGCGGAGGAAGTCCTCGAAACCGAGCCCAACAGCACGCCCGAGCAGTCCCAGAAAGTCAACCTGGCCGCGAATTTCAACGGCCGCCTGGACGAGCCTGGCGACATGGACCGGTTTACCTTCGCCGGGAAAAAAGGCCAGAAGTTGACCTTCGCCGCGGTGACTCGCAGCCAGGGTTCACCCGCGGACTTGGTGCTCAGGCTTTATGACTCGGCCGGGAAGAAGCTCGTCGAAGCCGATGACAATGGCACGGAAGACGCCGTGCTGAATGCGACGTTTCCCGCCGACGGCGATTTTACTCTCGCCGTGGAAGATCTCTTGGGCCGGGGCGGTTCGCAGTTTGCGTATCGGATCGCCGTGTCGGAGAGCGTCCCCAGTTTCACATTGGAAGCGGCCAGCGACACATTGAACGTTCCCGCCGGCGGCGTGGCGATGCTGCCGATCGTCGTCCGCCGATCCGGTTACAACGACGCGATTCGGATTCGCGCGGAAGGCTTGTCCGAGGGGGTCACCCTTTGCCCCACCGTCGTCGCCGCGGGTCAGAAAGGCGTTAACCTGTGCCTCAAAAGCACCGGCGCCGCGAAGCCGGGTTCGCTGCACAGTCTGAAAATCGTGGGCGAAGCGACCATCGCCGGCAAGCCGGTCCGGGAAGCGGCCGATTTGACGGTGGCCCTCCAGGCCAAGACAAATCAAATGCCCTACCCGCCTCAAACTCTGCTCAATGATCTGGCGATGGGCGTCTCTCCCGCGGCTCCGTTTTCGCTCCGCACCGAACCGGCGGAGATCACGTTCGGGCCGGACCTCACGGCGAACTTCAAAGTCATCGCCACCCGTCAAAAGGATTACACCGAACCGATCACCCTCGCGGTGACCAATATCAACGACGGCGGACCGAAACCGGTCCCGGGGCTGCCGGCGAACGTGACGGCCGCGCTCAAGCCGATCCCCAAAGATCAGCAGGAAATCGAGATCACCCTCACCGCCAATAACAAAGCCCCCTTGGGTGAGTTTACGGTGGTGCTCGACGGCACATTGAAAAAAGGCAACCAGACGATCAAGCAGCCCGCGGCTTCGCTGTCGGTGAAGCTTGCCAAAGCCTACACGCTCGCCATCGAACCCGCGGAAGTCAAATTCAAGCCGGAAGGCAAGCAAAAGATTCAGGTGAAAGTGGAGCGAAACCCCGCCTTCACCGGGGCGGTGGAAGTGACTTTCAAAAACTTGCCGGCCGGCGTCACCCCCGCGAACGCCACGATCCCCGCCGACCAATCGTCGGTGGAAGTGGAACTTGCCGCGGCCAAAGATGCGGGGCCCGCAAGCGCGAACAATGTGACCGCCGAGGGACAAGCCACCCAAGGCAAAGCCAAGTTCGCCGCCTCGTCCGCCCCCGTGACCGTCACCGTCGAAACCCCGTAGATCGGAAGACCCTGTGAACCACAGCAAAATGGAGAATCCCATGCCACGGTTTTTTGTGAACGCTCCGTCCCGGCGCGGGAACGTGTTTGGCGGTTTGAGCCTTGTGGCCTTTGTGCTCTTTGCCTCCTGCGCGTTCGCGGCGGGGCCGGCCAAGATCGCGGTCGAGCCGGCGAAGTTTGAGCTTCACGGCAAACGCGCCCGGCAGCAGCTTGTCGTCACCAGCGTGTTCTCGGACACCGACCGGCGGGACGCGACGGGCACTGTAGAGTTCACCTCCTCCAATCCCGCTGTGGTCCGCGTGGAAAATGGCGTGGCCTTTCCCGTGGCGAACGGCAGCGCCCAGGTGCACGTCAAGTTGGATAACTCGGAAGCCGTCGCCGAGGTCACGGTCTCGGCGATGGAAGCGCCCGCTCCGGTGAGCTTCAAAAACGACATCCTCGCGGCCCTCACCAAAGCCGGCTGCAATATGGGCGCCTGCCACGGTTCGCCTTCGGGGAAAGCGGGATTTCGGCTGTCGCTCAGAGGGTTTGATCCGGAACTCGATCTGCTCACGCTCCGCACCGAATTCTACGGCCGGCGGACCAACGTCCTCGCCCCCGAAGACAGCCTGATCCTCCGCAAAGGCTTGATGAAAGTCGCCCACGGCGGCGGCCGGCGCCTCAAACAAGACGGCCCCGCCTACACGGTCCTCCGCGATTGGATCGGCGAAGGCATGCAGGTCGATGCGGCCGATGTGCCGAATTTAATCAAAATTGAAGTCTATCCCAAAAAACGCATCTTCCAACCCGGGGCCGACCGCCAGCAGCTTGAGGTCACCGGCTTTTTCAGCGATGGAAAAACCCGCGACCTGACGGCCCTCACCAGCTTCAGCTCCTCCAACGAAAGCGTGGGCACGGTCTCGCCCGAGGGCATTGTCGAGCGCGGCGGACGCGGGGAAACCGCGATCCTCTGCCGCTACCTCGGCCGCATGGCCACCAGTGAAATCACCTTCCTCGAAGACGTCCCCGGCTTCGCCTGGAACAATCCGCCGGAAGCCAACTTCATCGATCACCTGTCGTTCGCCAAGCTCAAACAACTCAAAATTCTGCCCTCGGACCTGTGCACCGATGAAGAGTTCCTCCGCCGGGCCTATCTCGACACCTGCGGCCGATTGCCCAAGATCGAAGAAACCGAAACCTTCCTCAAAGACGATCGCGCCGACAAACGCGCGAAGCTCATCGACCAACTCCTGGCGAGCCGGGATTTCGCCGAGTTCTGGACGCTCAAGTGGAGCGACGTGCTCCGCTCGAAAAGCCAGCGGCTGCAATCGGCGGGCGTGCAAAAGTTTCACCGCTGGATTTACGACAGCGTGTATCACGACCAGCCTCTGGACGAGTTCGCCCGCGAACTGCTCACCGCCAGCGGCAGCGTCTATGAAAACCCGCCGGCGAGCTACTGGCGAATCAGCCGCGACCCCAACGATTCGGTCGAGACCACGGCCCAGTTGTTTTTGGGCATCCGCATGCAGTGCGTAAATGCCACAACCATCCGTTCGAGCGCTGGTCGCAGGACAACTACTACGGCGTGGCGGCGGCGTTTGCCCGCATCGGCCGCAAGAAAGGCCCCCGCCCCGACGAGGAAATCATCTTCGCGCAGTCCTCCGGCGAGATCAAACAGCCCCGCACCGGCCAGACCATGCCCGTGCATCTCTTGCTCGAAGGCGACGTCCAAGTCCCCGACGACCAGGATCGCCGGGATGTGTTCGCCGAGTGGCTGACGCGGACGGACAATCCCTTCTTCGCGAAAGCCTCGGTCAACCGGATTTGGGGCCACCTGATGGGCCGGGGCCTGGTCGAACCGGTCGATGATTTCCGCGATTCCAACCCGCCCTCCAACGCGGAGCTGTTGGACGAACTCGCGAAGCAATTCGTTGAGCAGGGCTTCAGCCGGAAGTGGGCCATCCGCACGATTATGACCAGCCAGACGTATCAGCTTTCCTCGCGGTCGAACAAATTCAATGCCGATGACGAGATCTATCCCTCGCACGCCGCCACTCGGCTTTTGAGCGCGGAGCAGTTGCTCGACGCCATCTGCCAGGTCACCGGCGTCAACGAGAACTTTGGCGGCGTCCCGGCGGGCACGCGGGCGGTGGAACTCGCCGACCCGCCGACGAACAACTATTTCCTCAAAGTCTTCGGCCAGCCGCAGCGGGAGATGGCCTGCCAATGCGAGCGCTCCAGCGAATCGAACCTCTCGCAGGCTCTGCAAATGATCAACGGCCCCGTCGTGCACAACAAACTCCGCGACTCTGGCAGCCGCATCGCAGCCCTCCTCAAAGAGAATAAAAGTGACGAAGAGATCGTGGAAACGCTGTACCTCGCCGCGGTCTCCCGCAAACCAAACGCCGCCGAACTGGAAGCCGCCAAACACCACATCGCAGGCAACAGCGACCGCAAACTGGCATTAGAAGACATCGGCTGGGCGATTCTGAACACGAAGGAATTCTTGTTCCAGCATTGATTCCGAGCCCAGAAGCGGCGTGGGGCGTCAGCCCCATGAGTCTTCGAAATCTCCGTGGAGTGGGCATTCGCACAAGCGGCGGACCGTTCTCTGCCGCTTGTGGGCTACTTGCTGTCGGACTTCCTGCGTTTCACGCAGCCTTTTAACCATAAAGCTCACCTGCCTCGGCGGCGGGTGGAGCGTTGACCTCAGGGAAATGTTACCCGCCGCTGCGGTCAGGTGCAGCGCCGGGTTCGGCGTGCGCAATGACTTTTCGCAAGACGTCTTGAACTTCCTCATCCGGCTCGTCGCGGAGGACAGTTTTTAAGTCCGGGAGCACCCGAGTCACAATGTCTGGGTAGTGGCCAATCGCAATTGCCACTGAAGCACGGATATTTGGCTCGGGATCGCGGAGGTATGGATACAAGAGGTCGAGTTTTGTGCGGACCTCTTGCCGGGCCGCGTCCACGTCCGCCAACTCTCGGGCCATGTCCTCGGCGAGCGTGGAGCCCCTCTCCGCCGCGATCCGCTCGAAGATCTCCACGGACTGCGGATCCGTGGCGTGAACGGCAAGGCCCGAGTGGCCATCGGCGATGGAGGCGAGTAATAGCGCGGCTTGCCACTGGTCGGGAACGCCGTCGTTGTCCAGCAGTCTGTAGAGGAAGGGCACCACTTTGGTCGATGCCGGGTAGACCGTTCCTTGGTGCCAGACCGTCTCGAACAGGAGTTGCCAGGCAAAGTCCCGGTGGTCCGGGTCGTCGGACACGGCTGCCCGGAGCAGCGCCGGCACGTCGGTCGCGGGGCCGTGGGCGTGCGTGACCGCAGACCAGTCCACGTCACCCACTCCGGCCAGCACGGGCGGGTCGGCGGCAGATTCGTACAACTCTACCAGAACGCGAGGCGTCATCCGTCCTCCGAGAGACGCGGTTTTCTTCGGTGAACTTGGTGTTTGGAAAAGATCTTCCGTAATGCCTGTAGACCGCAGATATGCGGCCTGACGCGCACGCAGGTTTTCGCTGCAACTCAAATGATACCGGTTATCGCTTTGTCATGCCTCTTTTGGCGTGATAGACAGTTTCTCAATAACGCTCACGCAGTAATCGTAGGGCAGGCTCCCGCCTGCCTTCCCTGGAGAACGAACCAGTGAGGAAGGCAGGAGCCTGCCCTACTTGACTTATGGGCGCGGTGCCGACCCTACCTACTCGGAGTGGTTTCTACGACTCCTGCGTTGTTTGAGACGCTTCTCCCGTTCTTTGTTTGCGATCGTGTCCAGAGCCTTTTCTTTCTTCGCCCGGGCTCTCTTCGTGGCTGGTATCATGAAGTTTTTCATCCACAACGGGTGGCCGCTGTTGCCATTCCAATCATCGAAGTGCAGGAACGCAGACCCTTCCACATTCACACCCTTGGCAACATATGTTTCCGCGTTAGCAAGACGCTGCTCGATCATTTCAAGTTGCTCTTCGATTTGACGCTTCTTATGCATACGTCACCCACCGCGGTCTATTGAGTAAACCGAAGCCGCCTAATCTAACGCTTCTTTATGCAGACCTGCCTAAAACCTCTCTCGGTCTGCCTCACTAGAAATGGCCGAGGACAGGGTTCGGCCACAAGGTCTCTCGTTCTAATGGGTTGCTTCACACCTCGTCCACCCTGGTTGACTCCGTTATAGGACGCTTCCTCTTATTTTCTTGCAACGTACCAAACCGCCCAGACCGCGACTAGGCGATCATCTTCATGGACGTCATAATAGATCGAAAGGGGCATGGCTGTCAGAATTCGCGTGTCTCCCGCACGCGATTCGCCAACCGCGCGCGGCGAAGAACCAAGCATGGCATCAATTAAATCGGCGGCATCGGTGACGGCCTGGCGATCGACTGCGTCAGTCCAGATCTGCGCGAGCGCCTGCTCAGCCGTAGGTCTCCAGACCACGGTGTAATTCATTTCGCACCCAGGGATGTCCAAATTTCCTTGAGAGGCCGGCCGCCTCGTTGCGTCTGCATCTGCTCCAGCTCCTCCGCAGAGTACGGGCAATCGTCACCAGGCGCGGCAATTCGCGCGGGCACAAAATGGCCCAGCCGCCTGCCAGCCTCATCGATCAACTCGACAGGTTGGATGGCAGCATCGAGTTCCGCTTTCAGCGGTTCGTGGACGGTAATTCGATTCACGCCAGGTTCTCCTCGAAAAGCCTCGTGTTCGCCTTTCCCTTTATCTTACCCCCGGCAGAAGCGCGGGGCAACAACACTCCCGCCATGCGAACCGCATCCTGCTGCTGGTGGGTGGTTCCAATGGTGCCCACCCTGTTTACTCGGTTTGTTGTTGCTGATCGGGTATAATGGGAGCGGTTTGAACCGGCCGCAACGTGTGTGTCGGCAATGTCTTGAGCTCTCCGTTCGGTCGAGCATCCGGTGAGGAAGCCATGAGCACAGCACGCAGATACATTCCGCACTATACCCGTGCCGACTATGAGCAATGGGAAGGAGATTGGGAACTCTGGCAGGGTGTCCCAGTCGCGATGACGCCCAGCCCTTTTAGCCCACATCAGAACTATTCCTACCGAATTACCCGAGCACTCTGGGACGGAATCGAAGCGGCGAAATGCGAGGCCGTGGTCCTCCAAGACGTCGATTGGATCATCTCGGATGATACCATCGTCCGCCCGGACATTTTCATCTTATGCGGCGATGTTCCAGAACGGCACGTAACGCAGCCCCCTGCTCTCGATCGTCGAAATCCTCTCCCCCTCAACCGCCGAGCGGGACCGCAATGAAAAACGCAGACTCTACCAGGACCACGGCGTCGACTACTACCTGATCGTCGATCCCCACGAGCATACGCTCGAAGCCTATCACCGCGACGTCGACGGCCAATATCAACGAGTTTGCCCTCTGTGACGACTGCCGGATCCGGTTGGACTTCGGGTCGATCCTGTAGACAACGGACGCCAACCGAAGAAAAACCCTGGCGGGATGGAATCGCTCCGCCAGGGTTTTTCGAATTCGGTGTGGCTCAAAGCGGGTTCCTAAAACGGAGGAACATTCCAATAAGCCGGCATCGCCCGATAGCCTGAACCGCCGGAATAGGAGGCCGGGACGGTCCTCGGGGCGGGACTGGAACAGGTCGGCGCGGGCGTGCAACAGTTGACTGCCGGGGCCGCGCAGGTGGTGCCGCAAGCGTTCCAACTGCGAGTGGGCTGATACTGATAAGTCGCCGGGCCGTAGCCGCTATAGGGGCCTGGAGAATACCCATAGCCGCACGACGACGAGCATCCGCCGTAGCCAGAGCCGCCATAATACCCCGTGTGGCAGACCGGCCCACGGTATCCACCATAGCCGCCGCAATACCCGCCGTAACCGCCGCAATAGCCACCATAGCCGCCGCAATAGCCGCCATGGCCGCAGTAGCCGCCGAAGTCATCATCGTCAAAGTCGCCCATTGCCGGTTGGCTTTGGAATTGGGACACCACAAAGGCCAAGACGCCCAGACCGGCTAACAACAGAAATTTCCGCGCCATAAGTCTCTCTCCTCAGTTTGTTAGAAAGGGATTCGTTGGGCACCACAGTGAAGTTTAGAACCCGGCGCTCAAGTTACCCTGCCTAACCTGGGTGTCAATACGGAAATAGCGAGATTGCGCACAATATGTCGATTTCGCAAGATATGCCGGGTTTAGAGTATAGGCAAAATCCTGAGATCCCAAGGCTGGCCCTGCGGTTTTCCCCGACGAGACGATCTTCCAGTCGGATTCCCGCGGTTTCGAGTTCATTTTCGTCCTCGCTCGTTCTCGCGGTAAGACGCGGGCAACGCATCGTCCGCCAATTTGTGTCAGCGCCTTCGAATCGCAAAGTCGCCCCTTTGGAGTTTCTGGCCCTCTTCCAACTTCGTAATCTTCGCAGCCGATTGGCCGGGGGTGACTTTCGTAATCTTCACCTTGCCCAAGTCCTTCTTGCCTCGGTAAACGGCAAAGACATCGCCGGCTTTTACGCCATCGTCGCTGCCGACGCTTATCGCCAAGCTGATTGTCCCCGGTTCATTGACTTTCAAAATGACGGCGAGAACTTCCGGCCGCTTTTCCGCGGCCGACAGCGTCATCGCGGAACAAACGACGGCAAGAAACGCCACCATCGAGACGAGCCTTTTCATTGCGTTCTCCTTTTCCAATTGGGGACCGGCAGGGTGTTGGAGCCACGGATGCAGAGGATCCCGTTTTGCGGATACCTTTCCAGTGGGCTCGACAATATCTCAAAGCCTACCAGACACGAATCCACGGATCCAACACATTTCCGGGACGACGCCCGAAAACTCCGCAGCTTGCTGCCCGTGTTTTTTTTAACCCAAACTCAATATCGGAAAAACGTGCGTCAAAAAGCTCGGCGAAGGCACTGGCAACAAGTTGCCAGTGGCACCCGAGCGCACGAAGCCCTACTTACTGATCCGGTAATACTGCCAAAATCCGAGGCCAATGGCCGTCAGACACATGCCCTTCCAGACCAGCAACCAGACCGGTCGCCACCAAGTGCCCGTGTGTGCCTCGACAACATCGGAAGCGCCGAAAGCAAGAAAGGCAATCGAGAGCCCGGCGAACACGCGCCGGAGACGCCCCCGGACACGACACGCCTGCACGAGGCAAACACAAGCCACCGCGGCCCAAAGACCAGCCTCCACGAGGTTCCCAACTCGCTCCAGGTCGTACACGGTATAAATCTCTATTTGCTCGAACGTTTATAGGTTGTATTAGGGCGCGGTCAAGGCAAATCCAGGGCCGCTTTTAGGCAGGCGTCGAGTTTGTTTTTTAAAACGTCCGAGAGATACCCTAAAGTCGCGATGACGCGATTCTGCCGCACCGTGGCCAAGTAATAGGCTTTGATGAGACACGGGCCGGCCAAACCCGATCCTGCCCCTTCGGGCGTCGAAGGATCGACCAAAAGCGTCGTCGGTTGACCGGCGTCATCCGTATTGCCCGTGATCATCGCAACGATCGTGTTGATCAGACGCCCCGTTTCCGCGTCCGACTGCACCACGACCACAGGCCGGATCTTCTCCGCCAGTTTGTCCTGGAAAGGGAAAGGCACGAGGACGATGTCACCCCGCTTCATGCGTTTTTCCGGTGATGTTGGTAGCTTTCCAAGTACGGATCTTTGGCGTCGTCCTTGGCCATGATCTCATTGATGTACGCCGCCCCTTCGTCAGGGTCGTAATCATCCATCGCGATTAGTCCCTTCAGACGCTCATAGACTTCCTGGCGCACCAACACGTATTTCGTGTTCGTTTGCGGATCGACGGCGACGGGTTCGGGTGCCAAGAGCTCTTGGCTTTGCTCTTCGGTGAGTTCGATCATGGCGATCTCCTTTCCCGGATTGTAACAAAAACTGCCCGATGGATGCGGCTGGCACCTTGCTGGCTCTGTTTTTTCCATTCAAATTCGACGCCTGAGAAACGTCCGTTGGGAAGCTCCGCGAAGGCCCTGGCAACAAGTTGCCAGCGGCACCCGCGCTATGGCCTTCGCCAATTGTACTCTTTTCCGTCAACGATGATTCGGTTTTGCGTTACGTCGAAGAGCGTTCGACCGATGCGGATTTGGAACCGGCCCGGCAAGACCGTTGTGTCGGAGAATTTGACTGTGCCACCAGGGACCGCCGGGTGCCACTGGCAGCTTGCTGCCAGTGTTTTTTTTAATCCAAACTCGATATCGAAAAAACCTGCGTCAAAAACCTGGGCAAAGGCACTGGCAACAAGTTGCCAGTGGCACCCGAGCGGGGCGTGTAACTCCGCTCTTGTACGCCCCGGCCCCGCGCGGAACAAGGGGGAAACTGCAATCGGCGATCAGCCCGGGAAGATGCCTTCGCCGGCGATTCGGCCGTCGCGCATGTAGAGCTGGCGGTTGGCGTGGCGGGCGATGTCGGGTTCGTGGGTGACCATGATGATCGTCCGGCCCTCGTTGTTCAGGTGCTGCATGATGCCCATGATCTCCTCGCCCGTCTTGCTGTCGAGGTTCCCGGTGGGTTCGTCGGCGAGAATGATCGCCGGGTCGTTGATCAAAGCCCGGGCGATGGCGACGCGCTGTTGCTGGCCGCCGGAGAGTTGGCTGGGCCGGTGATCCAGACGATCGCCCAGGCCTAGCGAGGAGGCCAGGTCGATGCAATAGTTGATGTCTTTGGCGGAGATCGGCGGATGGCCGGGCCGGTATTGCAGCGGGACCTGGATGTTTTCGAGGACGGTGTATTGGGCAATCAGGTTATACGATTGGAAGATGAACCCGATCCACTGGTTGCGGATGTCGGAGAGGTCATCATCGCTGAGCGTGGAGACATCGTGCCCGGCCAGGACGTAGGTTCCGCTCGTGGGCCGATCGAGCGCGCCGAGCAGATTGAGCAGCGTACTCTTCCCGCTGCCGGAGGTTCCCATGAGCGCGACATAATCGCCTTCGGGAAAGTCGACCGTGACGCCGTCGAGCGCCTTCACGACCACATCGCCGAGGAAGTAATACTTGTGGAGATCGACAACTTGACCGGCTAATCGCATGAGTTCGCAATTGTTGGGGTGTTAGAAGTTTTACAACTCGTTCGTCGTATGAACTCGGTCGTTCCAAAAGACGCCAGAGCCGCGCACGAAGTCAGCGGTACGGCGATCGATCAATCTAAAAAACCGCTTACTTTGTGCGCGGCTCTCAAAACCGCTTACTTTGTGCGCGGCTCTCAAAACCGCTTACTTTGTGCGCGGCTCTCAAAACCGCTTACTTTGTGCGCGGCTCTCAAAACCGCTTACTTTGTGCGCGGCTCTCAAAACCGCTTACTTTGTGCGCGGCTCTCAAAACCGCTTACTTTGTGCGCGGCTCTCAAAATCCTTATTCGTGTCTCAGGGCTTCGATGGGGTCCATGCGGGCGGCTCGGCGGGCGGGATACAGGCCGAACAAGATGCCCACGCCCACGGAAATCCCAAAGGCGGCCACCACCGACCAGGTGGCGATCATCGGTTCGAGGTCGCGGATCGTCGGCGGCAGTTTTTCCCAATACTCGGGCAGCCAGTTTTGAAACTGGTACTTGACGCCGCGGACCGTGGCGCCGCACAGGAAACCGAACACGACGCCCAACAGCCCGCCCACCGCGGCGAGCACGATGGTCTCGGCGAGAAACTGCACGGTGATGTCCCAGCGTTTCGCGCCCAAGGCCCGGCGGATGCCGATCTCCCGCGTCCGCTCCGTCACGGTGGCGAGCATGATGTTCATAATCCCGATCCCGCCCACGACCAGCGAGATGCCGGCGATCAACACCAAGAGGACGTTGAACATCATTCGCACCATCTCGGCCTGCTTGAGGAGTTCCTTGGGGACGGTGACCGAGTAATCCAAATCTTTGTGAAACTTCTCGAGGAGGATCTCCACGATGTCGGCGGTTTCTTCAACATGGTCGATGTCGTCCACGGTGACGGTGATCTGGCTGAGCTCGACCAGTTCCCCTTCCCGGCTGCCGGCACTGCTGGTGATGACCTGATCGCCGATGCGGACCCGGAGCGTGGTGAGCGGAATATAAACGTCGAAGTTGTAATCCCGGCCCTCGAAGCTGCCGCCGATGGAAGCGCTGGCTTGGCGGTTTTTGGTCTGGCCGATGATGGTGTAGTAATCCTCATCGATCAGCAGTCGGCGGCCGACGGGGTTTTCGTAAGGGAAGAAATGCTCGGCGGCTCCCGCGGCGATGACGCAGACGTTGTCGTTGCGGTCCAGATCGCGGTCCGAAAGAAACCGGCCGTGGTCCATCTCCAGGCGGTTGATCTCGAAATACTCCGGCGTGCAGCCGATGAGCTGGATGTCGCGGCTTCGCTCTCCGTACCAGGCTTCCCGGCGGATTTCCCGCATGGGGACGGCTCGCAGGACGGTGGGCAGGCGAACGATGCGGTCGAAGTCCCGGCGTTTGAGGCCGTATTCAATGATAAAGGCTCCGCCGCCGCCGCCGCTGCTGGTGAGCGAGGGCTTTGCACTTTTGATGATGATGTTGGTCGCGCCGAGTTCCTTGATCTGCTGCTGGGCTTGATAGCTCACGCCTTCGCCCAAGGCGACGAGCCAGATGACCGCCGTGACGCCGATGAGAATCCCCAGCATGGCGAGGCCCGAGCGGAGCTTGTGCACCAGCAAGCTTTTGAAGCCGAACCTTAACGCTCGAAGAAAACCGAACAACACGCGAAGTCCCCTTGGGGAGAAACAAGATTGGGAGAGCGGGAGATTGGGCGAGGGGGAGATTGGGCGAGTGGGGACCATCCTGGTGTCGATCGCCGCGCGAGCAATGGGGTGATGCTCATCCGATTGCTCACGCGGCTCGACTCGCTTGACCATTCGGAATCCGCCGGCGCCCGCTCCGCCCTGCTGCTCCGGCGCCTGCTGCTCCGGCACCTGCTGCTCCGGCACCTGCTGCGCCTGCTGCTCCAGCGCCGCTGCTGCGCGCCTGCTGCTCCGGCACCGCCGGGACGACCACCTGGTCCGCCTGGGCGACCGCCGGGTCCACCACCGCCTGGTCCACCTGGTCCGCCGCCTTGTTGCCGGCGGCGTTGGATGGCGGCCCATTCGGAGGGGCTGACAGAGCCGTCTTTGTCGGTGTCCAATCGGCTGAAGTTTTGCTTCATCCGTTCGGGGGCTTCGTCCTCGGTCAATTTGCCGTCTTTGTTTTTGTCGAGGTCCGAGAACTTCGGCGGGCCGGCGGGCTTGGCGGGTTTTCCTTGACCGGTGCCCGCGTCCGGTCCGGTGGGAATGCCTTGGGGCAGGTCCTTGGTGCTCTCATCGACCGCATCGTCCTCGCGGGCTTCCGCGACGACCGCCCGCGGGTTGAGCAGCACGTTCTCGCCTTCCACAACGCCATCTTTGATCTCGACCACGTTTTCGTCGGTCCGGCCCAAGAGCACGGGGCGGCGTTCGGGCTTGTCGGGTTTGGCGACCCACACGAAGAACTTGCCGCCCTGCTCCACCACGGCGGAGACGTTCACGGTGAGGGCGTTGGGAATGTCCGCGACGAAGATTTCCACCGCCGCCGTCATGCCCGGCTTGAGGTTTTTGGTTTCCCCTTCGATGGCCACGGTCGTCGCATACAGCTTGATGTCGGAGGAGAACCAGTTCTTGGGTTCGGGCTGATTGGCGACCGCGACGACTTTGCCGTTGTAGGTGCGGTCCTGCACGGTGATTCGGGCGGGCATGCCGACTTCCATCTGCTCGACTTTGGTCTCGTGCACGGGGACTTTGACCTGCATCCGCGCTGAGGTCCGGAAGCTTGATGATCGACTGCCGTTCGCGGACGGCGGCCCCTTCCTCGATCGACACTTCGCTCGAGGACCGCCGGCCCTGCTCGTTGGCATAAATCACCATCCCATCCTGCGGGCGCGAGGATCACGCACTTGGCAAGCTGCTGCTCCAGCTTTTTCAGGTTGGACTTTTCCAGGTCCAAGGCCGCCTGCTCCGACCGCATTCTTGCGGCGGCGGCGTCGCGGGTGGCTTTGAGCTGGGTGAGCATTTTGTCTTTTGTGTAGTCGCGGAGGACTTTCAAAGCGGTCTGGGCGGACTTCAGTTCCAATTCCGTCCGCTGCATGCCGAACTGGTCGGACTCGAGTTGCTGCTTCGTCACAAAGCCTTTGCGGAACATGGACTCCGTGTGGTTGTACAGATTCTCCGCGGCCCGCAGGTTCTCCAACGCGATCTTGACCGACGCTTCCAGGTTCTGCTGGTCCATCACGAAGGTGCCTTTTTGATATTCCTCGACGGCGATTTTGGCGGCTTCGTAATCCTGCTCGGCTTGGATTTTGATGGCCTCGGCTTTCTCGGTCGCGATCTTTTGCGTGCTGAGCTGCGTCTCGATCGCCGACTGGTCCAGGCGGACGATGACTTCGTCTTGTTCGACCCGCTTGCCGTCTTCGACGATCCACAGAATTGTGCTGCCGCCGAGGACTTCGCATTTCACATCGATGTTGCTGGCGCTTTCGATATTGCCGTCTTCGGTGACTTTAAGGATCAGCCGTTTGCGGGCCGCGGGTTCGGTGAGCCAATGGTCTTGCGGGCTCGACGCTCCCAGGCTGGAAAATCGGGGGAGCGTATAAGCCGCGGTGCCCATCACCCCGACCACGCCCAAGGCCAAAAACCAGCGGGCCATGCTGCCGCCGCTCCGCCGGCCGGAGGTGCTTTTGGGTTGGTTGGGCAGTTCCAGGGAAGGCCGCTTGCGGGAGACTTCGGGGGCTTCCGATTCGTGCACGGAATCAATTGCTGAATTGGCCATAGTTGCACCTTGGATGAGAGGTTCGGCCCGGGAAGGCGAAGGTGGCCGGAAAGGAAAGATGTCATCGGGTGAGTTTTGTCTAAGAATAGTATAAACACCAAACCCGCGACTGGCGACCGTTCAAATCAACAATTTTGATAGTAACAGGTGCATTTCGCGAAAAAACAAGGGAGAATCGCCCCGCGCCGGAAAACGCGTGGCGATTCTCCCTCGAAAGTCCATTTTGCGGACAGTTTGCCCCGGGAGGGGATTACGGAAAATGGGCTTCGGCGTTTATGATCTCCTCGGGATCGCGGGGCCGGCAGGAGGAGAGCGGAGGCGCTCGGAGCGCGGGGTTTCTCGTCCTGGTCGTCGGGCGAGGCGGGCGCGGAGCCGTTCGGCAGCGCGGGTCCTTCTCCCGGCGCGGGGGGCGGCGTCAATTCCGGCATTCCCACCCCAAGGCCTTCCGGGATCGCGTTGAGCAGCGTGTCCGGGAACTGTTTCGGACTCAGCCATTCATCCGGGATCTCGGGCGGCAGGTTTTCGCAGCCGAGTTGCTGGATTTGGGCCAAGGCGAGATCGAGCGGCTCATCGACCCACACGCCGTTCTCATCGAGCCGCATCAGCCCCAGTTCCCGGATAAGCAGCATCCGGGCCGCGTAATAGTTGAGGTACACGCTCAGGAAGTTGTTCTGCGTGTTCCGCAGGTCCGAGAGGGCGTTGAGCAGGTTCAGAGAGGCCGTGGATTCCAAGGCGCCCGACGGGGCCTGTGTCGCTCCGATGGGCGCGGGGCCGGGCGGCTGATTGAGGTAGGCCCGCGTCAGTTCCACGCGGCGAATCGCGATGGCCACCGCCCGCCGCTGGATTTCCAGGTTCACGCGTAGCTGTTTGATGCTCCGCAGGATCTGCCGGAGATTGAAGTACACGCCGTCGCGGAACTGGATCAACTGCCGGCGGGATTGTTGATACGTGATCAACTGCTGGCGGAAGTTGTTGCGTTCGACGAGCCGGGTGAACGGCGGATCGAACTGGACCGAGGCCCGCACGGTTCCGGATTCATCGCGGAACTTGAAGGGGTTGTCCCCGCCGATGGTGGACATGTTCCCGTCAAACCGCAGCGACAGGTTGGACTTGAGGGCGTTGGCATTGAACTGAATGAGCCGCCAGGTGTCCACGAGCGCGGCCCGGTTGTTCATCCAATCCAAGCGATAGGTGCGGGCGATTTGCAGGGCCTTTTGCGGATCGAGGGAGACTTCTTCGACGGTGAGGCTCTCCAGCCGCGCCTGGGCTTGAATCTGAAACAAGCTGCCCACCCGGTCTTGCATGTTCTTGACGAGTTGCACGAAGGATTTTTCCATTTCCTTCGGATTGGCGGTGCCGACATTTTGTTTCAGCCCGTCCAACGTGGCCGCCAAGGTTTTCAGCTGTTCGACCGTCTCCTGCAAGCTCTCTTCGAGCCCTTGGCGCTCTTCGTCGAAGAGTTTCTTTTCCGTTTCGGTCATCGTGACTTTGCGGGTCTCGGCCCGCTCGTCGAGCTTTTTCAAGTCTTCCCGGATGGATTCCGCGAGACCGTCCGCTTCCCGGAAGACTTCGGCGGCTCGCTCGAAATATGCCTTGAATTCTTCGACGCTGAACTGAGGCGGCCCGTTCCCGAAGTCCGTGAAAATCTGGACCAATTGGTTCTGCACGTTAAGCATTTCTCCGGTCGTAAACCGCAACGGCTCGATAAAGCCTTCCTTCAATTCCACCGGCAGTTCCGGAGGCAAACCCAAGGTGTTGACGAGGAAGTTTTCGAGGGAGTCTTGAAAACTGATTTGGGCTTGCAGCAAGGTGGCCCGTTCGGTCTCGACGTTTTGGCGGAACTGATCCACCTGGACGCGATCGATCGAGCCGGCCTTGAACAAATCTTCCAAGAGTTCCAACGTGGTGAGTTGCAATTCGAGGGTTTGCTGGCTGTTGCGGATCTGCTGAATCCGCTGCAGGAGGCCGAAATAGCCGCCCACATTCCCGGCCCCGCCGCCGGCAAAGCCCGTGGTTCCCGCCCCGCCGCCGGTGCCGCCCGCGCCTCCGCCGCCGAAGCCGCCGCCGAAGCCCGTGATCGCCCCGACGCCGCCGAAGCCGCCGCTGCCCGTCCCCGTGAACCCGGTCAGGCCCGTGCCGCCGAAGAACCCCCCGCGGCGGCTGGGGCCGCGCGTGCCGTCGGTGCCGACGGCGATGTTGGTGAAGAACCCTCTGCGGTAGCGTTCCAAGGCTCTCAGGTTCGCCAGCAGCGCGCGTTCCACGATGGTCAACTGCTCGAGCGCGATCGCCCGGCCGCCGGCCCTTAAGAGCGGCTGCACGAAGCTGAAGTTGAGCACCGACGTGCTGACGTCCGTGTTCCGGCCCACGAGTTCCCAGACCGTGCTGTTCGCAAAGCCGACGAGCAGCTGCCCCGCCGTCGACAACTGCCGCTGGGCCGTCAAGGTGGATTCATTGTCCCACTGGCTGGTGGAATTCAACGTTTTGCTGACGATCTGGTTCGGCCGCTGCACGATCTGGCCCGCGAGAGGGCCGGTGTTTCGATACAGCGGGAGCACGGTGCCGAAGAACTGCGTATCGAAGCGGAACCGCTCGGTGCTCACGTCCAAGGCGGAGAGATACAACGTTTCCAGGTTCTGCTGGTAGTCGGGTTGATGGATCAGCGCGAGCCGGACCGCATCTTCCAGACCCAGCTTCACTTTGCCGTCGTCCGTGAACTCCACGTACTGTTCGAGTTCTTCCCGCCAGGAAGAGTTCTCCAGGTTCGGGCGGATACCGAATTGATTCCAATACGACCAGTGCTTTTTGCTGTCCACATATTCCATGAAACGATGCGACGCCGGGTCGTCCGGGGGCATCGGCGGAGAGATGTCGTCATACGGGTCGAAATACCGGCTGCGGGGATCGAGATCGATCCGGAACGCCGGCTGGGCCCAGCGCGGGTTGTTGGATTTTTGCGACACCAGCCGGTACGCCTGATCGTCGGCGTCGCGAACATAATCATATCGGCTGCAACCCGGCAACATTCCCGCCAGAACGCCCGCGCCGATCGCCCACAGGTGCAGAATGAATCCCGCTCGCCAATTTCGCATTATTGCTCCCCTGATTGGCCTGGGTTCACGCACGGCGCGGCGCAAATCCACCGCGCTTGATGCGAGAACCTCCCCTTCACAGTTCGACTTTCCGGTCAGGCGGACTTTAACGATCGCAGGGGTTTTTCGGCTCGTGCCGGGGAAATCCGCGGCTTGGGGTTTTAACGGCGGCAATTTTGCGGATCGAAACACCCGCCTGCTTCCGAAGAAAGAAGAGAAACCCAGGCCCCGATGCGCGAGAGCAATCGCGGAAAACTGCAAAAGATGGGAAGTTTGGAGCAATCACCGATGAAGAGACCCGTGGCTTTATCGTTCGCAGGAGTGCTGCTCTTGGTCTCGGCGTCCGGGTGTTACATCCCCACCTGGAGATGCCAAACCCCCAGGCCTTTGCAATGGGCGGAAAACCGCTGGGGCGATTTGGTGGACTGCGTCGGCCACCAAAGCGCGGTGGACCAACCCTGGTGCGATCCCCGCTACTCCCGCGTAGGCATCTACCGCGTGGGGCCCTACCCGCCCTTCGGCCCGCCCACGGAAGAAGTCGAACCGGCCGCCAACCCCGCCCCCCTGCCCAACGCCCCCATCCCCGCCCCGGCGGCCGGCCCGAATCCGTACCTCAAGCCGTATTAGCGATGGTCACGGCCTCGAACCATTCGGTCATCTCAGCAGTTCCAAGTGAGGTTGGAGGATAGAAGATAGAGGTTTGCGAGCCATACGGTCGCCGCCATCAGCGTCTCCCGATCTCCCCTTCTCCCGATCTCCCTATCTCTTCTTCTCGCGTCCGAGGCGGCGAGGAAACCGCTCCGCGGCCGGCGGGCCGGCAGCCTGGCCTTGGGTCCAGCCTTTCACCGCGTCCAACGTGCGCACGCCTCGTTCCCAATAGAACCGCCCCAGGGAATCCACGTGCTTTTCATAAACCCGATGGGCCCTCGTTTGCCAGTCCTTCGCGGGTTGGGCGAATCCCTGTTCCTCCAGTTTTTCCACCAGGGCGTCGGCGATTCTTTGATAGCCGGGAATCGTGGGATGCACGTGGTCGATCAGCCATTGGCCGTCCAGAATCTTTTGCCGGCAGTCGGCTTCCAATAACGCGTGCGCATCGAGCCAGGGCGTTTCGGTGTCCCGCACGGTTTCTTTGAGGGCCTGTTCCATCGGGGAGAGCATCCGCAGCGGGCAGATGTCCTCGTCCCGCGCCCGCACCAAAGCTTCGCGGGCTTGCGCCGCCAGACCCAGCGTGCGGTAGCATTGGCCCAACTCGTACCACGCCCCGGCATGTTGGCCATCGATCGCGATCGCCGACTTCAACTTCCCCACGGCCTCGGGCAGATCGGTTTTATAGAGCGCCCGCGCCTCTTGGAGGAAGGCATCAAACCGCCGGCGGTCTTCCGGGGTCAGGCCGGCTTTGTGCTCCGACTTGAAGGGCGGAGAGTGCCCCAGATTCGAGGGCGGCAATACGACGAGCATCGGCACGCCCGCTTCCCGGGACATCGCAATCATCCGGGCCAGGTTCGATTCGTAGTGCAAGATCACCCCGGCCCGCCAATCCGCGTCTCGATGGTAGGCCTTGAGGCTGTCGTGATAATCCAAGATCGGCTCGGTTTCCCCGCTCAGTTCCGGGCGGTCGTCCGATTCGTTGCCGCGAACTTTCTGGACGGCTTCGCGGATCAGCGTAAACGTCCTGAGGCCGCCGAAAAACTTCTGCGACACCCGCAGCACCGCCGGGGCGTTTTTGATGTGCCCGTACGTGCGGTCCTCCAGAAACTCATTGTGCCCCGTGCAGAGGATGAACAAATCCGGCTCGTACTGAAGACATTCCTTCAAAATCGGCACCAGGCGATAGCTCGCGTAGGACACGCCGCCGCAGTTGACGACCTCCCAATCCCGGCTGGGGTCGGCTTCCTGGAGGGCCAACTCCAGAAACGTGGTGAACGAGGTGGGTTTCGACCACGGCCGGCCCTGCACCGTCGAACCGCCTAAGCAAAAAATCCGAAACGTGTTTTCGCCCTTCTTGACCGGAAACGATTCCTTGGCGAAGAATTTTAAGCGGGCCGGCGGGATGTCGTAGCGCTCGCCGGTCTCGTCCGGTTCGAACAGCGGATGGATCTCGCGAAAGCCGACGAAGGGATCGTCCGCATGCGAAGGCCGGCCCCAATCAAAGCCCCAACACAAGACCTCCGCCAGGCCCAAAAGCAACAGCCCAAACCCCACCGCCGCCAGCCGAAACGCCCACACCCGCCGCGACCGCTTTTTGGGCGGCCGCGGTTTCGAGGAATCGGCGGAAGAGGAAGATTCTACAGAGGAAGGCAGCTCGGCGTTCATTCCTCAATCATGGCGGAGGAACGAAAAAAATCAAAGGCTCTTTCGGCGAGAGCCGCGCACTTTGGGCGAGAGCCGGACTTTCGACGAGAGCCGCGCACGAAGTAAGCGGTCTTTCAACGAGGGCCGCGACGAAGTAAGCGGTCTTTCAACGAGAGCCGCGCACGAAGTAAGCGGTCTTTCAACGAGGGCCGCGCACGCAGTCGGCGGAAAGAACGGGCCCGGAACTTGGAATCCAAAAACCCCGCGGACCCCGTGGCCCGGACAGTTGCAACGGCGAAGTTTGTGAATTATCTTAAGCGCTTCAGCGAGAAACTCGCTCCACATGGTGGATATAGCTCAGTTGGTTAGAGCGCTGGATTGTGGTTCCAGAGGTCGGGGGTTCAAGTCCCCTTATCCACCCCTTGCGACCCCATGATGATCCCCCTCATCATGGGTTTTGCTTTTGAAATTCCGTCGTTCCAAACGACAGAAAAAGGACCGAAGGTCCGGCCTTATGTGAGCCCTGGGAACCGGCAGGAACGAAATGCAAAAGCCCCAACCGGGCGGCCCTAAACTGCACGTATGCCACATAGGGCCGCCCCGTTGGGGCTTCCGTTTGGTTCATCATCCGTAACCCAGGGCGGCGCTGCGCTTGCCCTGGGCTCACATAGAGCCGGGCCTTCGGCCCTAAATCGATTTGGCGCAGGCGTCTCATCTGCGAATGCAGCCGCGACAGTTGCACCACAATCACACGGAATCTGGAACTGCCGAGAGTCAGAAGGATTATCGCGACGGCGACCATCCTTTGCGGCGGCGAAGTTCTTCGAGGCTCGGTTGATTGGAGGCGCTCTCGAGCCCGCGGATCGTTCGGAGGGCAATTCGATTTTCCCGGCACCAGCAAAAGACAGAATTCCGCGGATCGCAGCACGTACCCAGTAAACCGACGACATTGCTCGATCTTTCGCAAACGTGCCTGAGGCCCGAGCGGCTTGGGTGGCACGTCCCTGAGCGGAGCGAAGGGCGTGGCGGACGCGGAAACCACACGCCGTTCGTGCCTCGGGTGCGCCACCAAGCGGGCGAATAAACGGCTCCGACCGTTCGTTTTCCGCTGGTTGTTTCTTCGGGGCTTGATACAATGATGGTGAACGGTAATCCCTTAAAACGGTGGGACTTATTGCCCCATCGGGAGTTTACGCATGGCCTCGGAATTGATGGCTCCGCCCTCTGCTTCGGTTTCCGATCTGGCGACCCGCTTTGACGGGCTGGCGTCCCGGCTGCGACGGGTGGCGCTCTGGCAGGGTTTGGGCCGGCTGGCGGTCGTGGGCGCGGCGTTGTGCGCGGCGGCTCTGCTGGCGGATTGGTTCTGGCCGTTGAGCGAGAGCCTGCGGATCGGCTGGCTGGCCGTGGTCGTCGCGGTCTTGGGTTATACGCTTTGGACGGAGGTGCTGACGCCGGTGTTTCGCCGGTTCACCGCCGCGGAACTCGCGGCGATCGTGGAATCGCAATACCCCGAGTTAGGCGAACGCCTGACTTCGACGATCGAACTCACCGACCCCAGCGTGCCCGAAGACGAGAAAGGCTCGGCCCTCATGCGGGAGTGGCTGGAGTCCGAAACCTTGGCCTCGGTGGCCCATCTCAATTTTCGCGGAGCCGTCCCCGCCGACCGCGCCCGAAAGTCCGCCTTGGCCGGGCTCGCGGCGGCCGCGATTTTGCTCTTGCCGTTTGTGTTCATGCCTTCGGTTTACGGGCAATTGTGGCTCCGGCTGTTGACGCCCTGGGGAGCGCACGAGCTGCCCGCCGAGGTGTATTTTCAAATTCCGAACGGCGACCGCGTGGCGGCCCGCGGGGAGGATGTGACGATCCTGGCTCTCCCGCCCGAAGACGAAGCCGTCAGCAATTTGCCCGAAGCCGTGGATTTGGTGTGGACCACGCCCGCGGGCGAGACCGACCGCCGGCCTATGCAATACGACCGGGAGAAAAAAGGCTTCGTCGCCACCCTGCCCCACGTGTTTGAGGGTTTTAGCTACCAGGCCGTCGCCAAGCGAAAGCGATCTGACCGGCACTCGATCACCGTTGTCGATCGGCCGGAAATCACGGCGTTCACACTCTTCGCCGCCCCGCCGAAGTACACGAACCTGCCCGGGCAAAAAACCGACGGAGCCGTGGGCAATGTGACGGTCTTCGAGCGAAGCCGGCTCCGCGCAGCTCGAATTCAACAAGCCCGTTAAAAACGCCGATTGGCTGTGGCGGGAAGCGGTGGCTTCCGCGGCCGATCCGAACATCAAGCGTCCCGCCGACCGCCCCGCCGCCCTGCCCTTTCATCTGTCGGAAGACAAGAAATCCGCGACCTTGGAACTGGTGGCTTCGGAGGGCTGGTTTTCCGTCCGCGTGCAGGGTGAGCTCGGCCTCGCGAACGCCGAGGAGCCGCCTCGGAATCTGATCGTCATCCCCGACCGCCCGCCGGCGTTGAAGTTGGCCGGACAAATCGGCACGACCCGCGCCCGGCCGGATGATGGGATTCACCTCGAAGCGGCCGCCCAGGACGACATCGCGGTCGCGGCCTTGGAACTGCACATCACGACCTCGAAGGAAGACACGAAAATCCTCGCGGTCCCCGCGGAGACGCTCGATCGAAAAGACGTCGTCCACGGCTTCGACTTGGACCTGGCGGAGTTTCATTTGACGGATGGCGAATGGCTGACTTACCGCGTGCGGGCGGCGGACAATCGGCCGGTTCCCGGTCCCAACGAAGTCTGGTCCGAAGAGCGGCGGATTCTTGATCGACCCCGAGGCCGAACTCCCCGGCACCCAGGAAGTCGTCAACCGCCAAAACGAACTCAAGGACGTGCTGGAAGCCATCCGCAAAGACTTGAACGAAAACCACAAGAGGACCCAGGCCCTGAAAGCCGAGGCCGAGCAGAAAGCAGCCCAGGGCGAGCCGTTCGAGAAGCCGGCGGAACTCGCGGCCGTCGAAAAACAGCAGCGGGACCTGGCGGATCGGCTGGAGCAGTTGGCCCTCCGGTTTGGGGGGCATCGCCTGTTCGTGAACTTAACGCCGGAAACCCAGCGGATCGCCCGCGAACCGCTTTCCCAAGCCGCCGACATTCTGCAAAAAACCGCCGGCCAAGCCGAGGCGAACGAGAAAGCCCAGACGCTCGAAAGCTCGGGAAACTCCCTCGCCGCCGCCGAAACGGATCTGGAAAAGCTGGCCCGGCGGTTTGACGAACTGGCGGATCTGGAGCGGGCTTTGTTGGTCGTGCCGCGATTGGCGAAGCAGGCCGACCGCGTGGCCGAGCAGGCCCTCGAACTCGCCAAACAGCGGGAGAATCCTCCTCTGGATGAAACGCCCGAACAAAAAGCCGCCCGGGAAGCCAAACTTGGGGAAGATCAAGCCACGGTGGAGGCGGAGCGCCAGCAATTGGCCGATGCCTTGGACGATTTGCTGGACCACCGCCCCGAGGTCCTGGCCGCCGCGCGGAAAACGGCGCTCGAAGAGATCGCGGAACTCTCCAAAAAAGCCTCGGCCCTCGCGGATCGGCAGGACGTGTTGACGGACGCCCTCAAAGCGGACGCCAACAAAGCCGCGAAAGAAGCCGCCCCGATCGCGGAACATCAAGCCAAGTTGGTCGAGAAAGCCGACGAGCTCAAACCGCCCGAAACGAATCCCAAGCCGACGAACCAGCCGCCGCAAGCCAAACCGATCGATCCCGAAGAATTGCGGGAGGTGCTGGAGAATTTGAAAGCCGGGAACCTCGATGCCGCCGAGAAGCAGCAAGAGGCGATCGCGGACCGGTTGGAAACCCTGGCGGCGGAACTGAAAAAGAACGCCGAGCTTCCCAAGGATTCCCAAAAAGCCGCCGAGCAACTTGCCGCCCGCGAGCGGGCTCTTCAAAAGAGAATTGCGGAGGCCGCGAAACGTCAACCCGCGAAAAACGCCGATCCCGCGGAGCGAAAAGCGTTTGAGGACGAAGTCCGCAAACTGGCCGAAGCCCAAACCGGTTTGCAAGCGGGGATTGCGGAACTCGATGTCCCGCCGCTCCAGCGAAAACAGCAGCAGAAAGCGGTCGACGGGGCCGCGTCTGCGGTGCGGGATTTGATTCAAAACGATCCCGGCAAAGCCGCGAAAGCCGCGGAGCAGACGGCCCAAGCCCTCGAGCAGCTCGCCAAAAACATCGGCACCCCAAAAGACCGCCAGGCTCAGGCCGAGGCTCTCGAAGCCCTGCAAAAGGCCGCCCAAGCCAAGGAGGAACTGGAAACACTCCAAAAGAATCGCAAACAGGAGCCTCCCAAGAATCCTCCCAAGCCCGAGGATGACGAGGAACTCCAGCGGCTGATTCAGAAGAACGAGGAGGCCAAACGCAAGGCGGCGGAGGCTCTCGAGCGGCTCAAACAGCAACTGAAGAACCAACCCGAGGAAAAACTGGATGATGAACTGCGGAACCTGGACCAACTCGTTCAAAAGCCCCCGACCGCAGGGCCGTCGAACGACAATCCCTCGGCGGAGCAAGTCGAGCAACTCGCCCGCGAAGCCCGTGCCGTGAAGCAGGAAATCGAGCAACTCAAGAAGAAGCAGGCCGAAGAGGAACACAAGCAGGTCGCCCAAGCGGAGAATCCTGCACAACCCGCAGCGGAAAAACCCGCAGAATCGCCTGCCCCGCGGCCGGAAGAGAACAATCCGCCTGCGAACGGTCAACAATCGAACGATCAGCGCCCCAAGAATCCGTCTCCCAACGAATCGGGCCCCAAGAATCCACAGGCCAATCTTTCGGATCCCAACGGTTCCAAACCCAATCCTTTGGGTCCCAACGGTTCCAAACCCAATCCTTCGGATCCCAACAATTCGAGCAAGAATCCTTCGGACACAAAAGCTTCGCGCCCCAACCAATCCCCTGCCCCGGAGCCGCAGGAGGGGCAAAATCCGAATCAAGAGCGTGATCCCAACGCGAACGGAAAATCCCCTGCCCCGGGCTCCCCAGCGCAGCCGAAGCCCGAGCAGCCGCCCGGGAATGCTGCGGGGGAAAATGATCGCGCGCGAATCCTCAGCGCGCTGAGCAATCGCCGCAACAAACCGCCGCGGCGGGGCAGAGTCTGACGGAACGGCAAGCGGCGTTGGCGCGGAAGTCGGCGGAGTTGGCGATCCGGGTGGCCCAGGATCACGGGGCGGAATCGGCCGCGAGCCGGGAAGCCGCCGACGCCGCGAGAAAAGCGAACACCGCCCGCGAACAGACCGAAGACGGCGCGCTCGCAGAAGCCGCGAAGACCGCCCAAGCCGCCGCGGACGCCGGGACAAGGTCGGCCGAAGAATTGGCGAAAGCCGCCGGGGCGGGCAAGCCTTCCGGACTCGCCCAGGCAGCCGGCGACCAGGCGAAAGCGCAAGCTGCCCTCGCCGAGGATTTGAAAAAAGCCGCCGAAAATCCGATCGCCCGGCAATCGGCTCAACAGGCGGGCCAGGAGCGGTTGGCCGAGGCCTCGCGGAAGTTGGCGGGCGAACTCGAGGAGGCAGCCCGAAAACTCGCGAGCGAACCGTTGGATCTCGAACAGCCTGGCCAGAAAACCCAAGCCGCGGGCCAGGCGGCGTCCCAAGCGTCCCAGTCCATGCGGCAAGCGAAATCGAATGCCGCCCAAGGCAACGCCGCCCAGGCCGCGAGCGCGGGAAAGAAGGCCTCCGAATCGCTCCGCCAAGCCGCGGGCGAGTCCCCTGCCCCGCCGGAAGCGACGCCCGAAAACACGCTCGTCCCCGGAGACCTCGCCGAGCAAGTCGCGGACGCCCGCCGCCGGCTCGAAGAAGCCCGCCAACAGCTCAAAGACGCCCAGGCCGAAAGTCCCTCGCAACAACAAGCGGACGCCGGAAACGAGCCGCCGCAGCCCGCGACCAATCCCGCGGAACCCGCCGCCGGAAATAACACAAAGCCGATGCCCGGCGACGCGGATCCCGGTCAAAATTCCAGCGATTCCCAGACTCCAGGACAATCAAGCGGGCAGCCATCTCAACAACCCGGCCAGAATCCCGGACAGGGGCAACCGGGGCAAGGAAAACCCGGACAGCGGCCGAGTGCTCTGGCTCAGTCCGCCCAGAGTTTGCAGCAAGCGGCTCAATCGCTCGGCCAGGCCGCCCAGCAACTCCAAGGCGGCGTCCCCGGCAAGGGGCCGTCGTCCGCGCAATCCGCCAATCCGAACAACCCAAGCGGCCAATATCAGCCGGGCACCGGCGGCGAAGGCCCAGGCTCGCAGTCGCCGATCCCCATCGAAGCCTTGGAAGCCGAACTGCATCGGCAAACCAGCGAAGAATGGGGCCAACTCCCCGGCCATCTGCGGACGGAAATCCTCGAAGGCAGCCAACAAAAACCCGGCGGCGATTACGCCCGGTTGATCAAGCTCTATTCCGAAGAACTCCTCAAAAAACAACAAGCCCGCTCTGCGGAAAAATAACCGTCATCCCCGACAAAGGCGCAGCCAACGTAGCGGCGGCATCTTGCCGCCGTGGATCGATCTTCGGCGGCTGGAAGCCGCCGCTACGGAAGACCCCACGTCAAAAGGCAATCGTTTTTATGTCGTCCTTCCTGCGAAACCGAATGTTTGTCGTCGCGATCGGGTTGATTTTCACGGTGCCGGTGACGGCCGGAGCTCAGGAGCGGACGCCTCAACAGGAGCGCGTCGATCGGGCGGTCTCCAACGCCCTCCGGTTTCTGGCCCGCGAACAGCAACCCTCGGGTGCCTGGCGGATCGACGCCTACGGCGACTCCACCGCGGGCACGTCGCTGGCGGTGATGGCGTTTCTCGCGGCGGGCCACGTTCCCGGCGAAGGGCCTTACGGCGACAAGATCAGCGAGGGCATTCAGTGGGTCATCCATCAGCAGCGGCCCGACGGGATGCTGGTGGCGCAGCGCGCGAGCCACGGTCCGATGTACAGCCACGGCATCAGCACGTTGATGCTCGCCGAGGTCGTCGGCATGATGGAAAAACGCCAGGCGAAAGGCTGCCGAAAAGCTTTGGAGCGGGCCGTCGAGGTCATCATCAAAGCCCAGGACGTGCCCAAAGCCCGCAACCACGAAGGGGGCTGGCGATATTCTCCCGCCAGCCCCGACAGCGATTTGAGCGTCACCGGTTGGCAGCTTCTGGCCCTCCGCGCGGCCAAGAACGTTGGCTGCGACGTGCCCAAGAAAAACATCGACCGGGCCATCGCCTATGTCAAAAATTGCAGTTCCGACGGCGGGTTCACTTATCAGCCCGGCCAACGCCCCACGGCCGTCCGCACGGGCACCGGACTCGTTGCCCTCGAAGTCGCGGGCGACCACGACGAAGTCGACGGCAAGCGCGTGCATTCCGCGGCGGCCCTTTCGGCCGCGAATTATCTGCTCAGGCGGCCGCTCCACTGGAACGAGCAGCATTTCTTCTACGGCGTCTATTATTGCAGCGTGGGCATGTTCAAGATGGGCGGCAAGTATTGGGAAGACACCCAGCCCGTGATCGAAAACCTGCTGATTTCCACGCAGCACCTCGACGGCAGCTGGCTGGGACGGGCCGAGGGACGCTACGGCCGCACATACTGCACCGCGATGGCCGTTTTGGCGCTCGCCATCGATTACCGCTATCTGCCGATTTATCAGCGGTAATTTGGTTCCCATTTTTCCCCGCTTGGGGTATGATCCCTGAAACGCCGGGCGGAGATTTTCCCGCGGCGGGACTGTCCGTTCTCCTCTTCCTTTGCCTTTTGACCCAATTTGCGACGATGTCGATCGAACAAGCTGAAAAACTAAAACGCGAATGGACCGATAAATACGTCGTGGTCAATCCCGACGTTCCCTATCTGAGGCGGTTTCAAAACCTCACGGGCACGGTGAAGACCGTCAACATGAACTGCCGGGCTCTGGTCGAGTTCGACGGGCCCGAGGACATCGGCTGGTACGATATCGACCTGAACAACCTCCAGGTTGTGGACGCTCCGGTCAAAAAGAAGAAAGCCCCAGCCGAAGAGGCGGAAGCCAAACCCGCCACGGCCAAAAAATCGCCCGCGAAAACCGCCGGCAAAAGCCCGCTCGAACTCGCCCGCCAACAAGCCGGGGGCGGCGGAGCGAAAGCCGAGTCCAAACCCGCCGGCAAAAAGCTCTCCCCCTTGGAACTCGCCCGCCAACAAGCCGCGGGCGGCGGAGCGAAAGCGGAAAGCAAACCCGCGGGGAAAGCCGAGTCCAAACCGGCGGGCAAAAAGCTCTCGCCGTTGGAACTCGCCCGCCAGCAAGGGGCCGGTGGAGGCGAAAAAGCCCCCGCCGAGGAAACGGTCCCCCCCGCGGAATCGGCCGCCCCGCAAAACGCCCCCGCCAAAGACGCGGGCAAAAACCTCTCCCCCCTCGAACGCGCCCGCCTGCAAGACCAGAAGAAAAACGGCTAACCGAGCGGCTTCCCGAGCCAAAACAGTTTTCGGCGAGCGGCCAGCGTAAGCTGGCTGATCACATCCAACGAACAAAGTGGTTCCCAATTCAAAACGATCATGGGGCCGACGCCCGGGCCGACGCCCCGCTCGCCTGGTCCCCCGCCCTCGCGATCACCGCATTTGATCTTGGTTTGCGCACAGCCTGCCGATAGAATCTCGCGAGTGCCAACCACGCCCGCCCCAAGCCTTTGATCCCAAAGGAAAATGTTCCGTGCGGATTGCCTATCTCGATTGCTCCACCGGCATCAGCGGTGACATGACCCTCGGAGCCCTCATCGACGCCGGCGTCGATGCGGCCGCGATCCGCGCGGGGATCGATTCGATGGGCCTCGAGGGCGTCCTGCTTCTGACGGAAACCGTCATCAAAGGCGGATTCCGGGCGATCCATGTCCGCGTGGAGCATCCCGAACAGCACGCGCATCGGCATCTCTCGGACGTGCACGCGTTGATCGACCGCGCGGACGCCGTCACCCCGCCGCAAAAAGACCTCGCCAAACGCATCTTCGGAGCCGTCGCCCGGGCCGAGGCCAAAGTCCACGGGATGTCGATCGAAGAAGTCCACTTCCACGAAGTTGGGGCGATCGATTCGATCGTGGACATCGTCGGGGCGGCGATCGGATTTGACCTCTTGGCGGCCGATCAAATCGTTTGCAGCCCGCTGCCGACGGGCCGGGGGCAAGTCGTGATCGATCATGGCATCTGCACGGTCCCCACGCCGGGGACGGCGGAACTTTTGAAAGGCATTCCACTCGCGGACGTGCCGATCGATTCCGAACTCACCACGCCCACCGGGGCCGCGATCGTCACCACATTGGCCGACCGCTTCGGCCCGCTCCCCGAAATGACGATCGAACGCATCGGCTACGGAGCCGGAACCCGCGACTTTCCGCAGCGGGCGAACCTCGTGCGGATGTTCGTGGGCACCGCCGCCCTCTCCAGCGAATCCGACCAGATTTACGTCCTGGAAACGAACCTCGATGATGTCTCCGGCGAGATCATCGGCTACACCCGCCAAAAACTCTTCGCAGCCGGGGCCCGGGACGTTTACACGATCCCGATCCAAATGAAAAAAGACCGCCCCGGCGTTTTGCTCAGCGTCATCGCGAGTCCCGGCGACGTGGAGCGTTTGGAATCGATTCTGTTCGAGGAAACCGCGACCTTCGGCGTTCGCAGGCATCTCATGCAGCGCTCCAAACGCACCCGCGAAGAGCACACCGTCGAAACCGTCTGGGGCCCGGTGCGGGGCAAGCTCGGATGGAGGCAAGGCGACGAGCCGATCTTCACCCCGGAGTTCGACGACTGCGCGAAGCTCGCCGCCGAGCATGGGGTCCCGCTGCGTCAAATCTACCGCACCGCCGAGTCCGCATTCGATCCGCAAAACCTTCCCCGCAGAGTCCCCTGCCCTGCCCCCGCGGAGTCGCAGCACCACGATCACGACCACCACGACCATCATCATCACGACCACGACACGCACCACGATCATAATGACCAATGACCAAGCACCAATGACGAATTTGAATTCAGTCGTTAAAACGACTGAGCCGCGCACGAAGTAAGCGGTATTGCGATCTCCGAATTGTTAAAAAACCGCTTACTTCGTGCGCGGCTCAAGACGATCAACTGGCAACACGCAAACTCGCATGGAGGCGGCGGTTTGGAAAAATTCCTCACGGGGCCGAACCTGATTTTTTTGGGGCTGATGGTGTGGTCGGCACTGATGCTGCGAAGCTCGGCGGTGCGCAGTCGGCGGTCCCGGAATCGGGATGTGTCCAAGGAACTGCAATCGGAGCTTCAAAAAAAGCAGCGGTCCGCCGAATCTCAGATCCAACAGATGGAAGTTCGGCTGCACGATTACGACCGCGACGTGGCCGCCCGCGTGGAAACCACGATGACGATGCTCGATCAACTCATCGCCGAGGCGGACCGCGAAATCGTGCGGCTGGAAACGCTGCTCGAAGAACGGACCGGGAAAACTTCGCCGCTGCCTCCCGAACAGCGGCGGATGGTGGTCCATCTGGCCGGAGCCGGTTATTCTATCGATGAGATCGCGCGGTTGATCAATCGCCCGCCCGACCAGATCGCCGCGGTAGTGCGCGATCACGAAAAAGACCAGCGTGCCGCCTGAAACCGTGCAGGCGAGCCGGAGGTGTCAGCCTCCCGGTTTCGTGGAGTTTCGGGTCGATCCGTGTCACCGGGAGGCTGACACCTCCCGCTCGCCTTTCGAAAGAAAGACCGGGAGCCGATGATTTTCGATCAGTTCAAACTCGAAGGCCGGGTGGCCTTGGTGACGGGAGCCAGCCACGGGTTGGGGCAGGCGATCGCTTGGGGATTGGCTCAAGCGGGGGCGGATATTGCGAATGTTTCGCGCCGGGAAACCGCGGACGAGACGCGGGAGTTGGTGGAAAGCTGCGGGCGGGGCTTTTTGGATCTGCGGGCCGACTTGGGCGACCCGGCTCAAAGGCGGGGGCTGATCGATCAAATCGCCGGCAAGCTGGGGCCGGTCGATATTCTCGTCAACAACGCCGGCATCTGCGAACGCTTTCCCCCGGAAGATTACGCCGACGAGCGGTTCCGGTATTTGTTGGAAATCCATTTGAATGCGAGTTTCGATCTCGCGCAGCAAGCGGCGCCGCACATGTTCCGCCGGGGCCGGGGGAAGATCATCAACATCGGCTCCGTGCTGAGCTTCGAGGGCGGCTGGCACATCCCCGCCTACACCGCCGCCAAGCACGCCATCGCGGGGCTCACGAAATCCTTGGCGACGGCCTGGGCGGCGCGGGGCGTCAACGTCAACTGCATCGCCCCGGGCTATTTCGACACGGACCCGCCCGGCGGACTGCGGAACGATCCCGTCCGCGGGCCGCAGATTTTGGATCGGATTCCCGCCGGCCGCTGGGGGCAACCCGATGAGATCGCCCCGCTCGCGGTGTTCCTGGCGTCTGACGCTTCCAACTACATGCACGGGAGCATTGTGGTCATCGACGGCGGCTGGCTGGCTCGCTAAAGATTTCCTCCGGGAGTCGTTATCGCAATTCATTAGCCGCAGGGCGCGACGCTGGGCCGTTAAAAATTTGGTGTTGACGACGATTTGACTTTGCGCAGCTTTTCGACCGTTCGTAAATTCAACTGTTTCAAATTTGAGTACTTCCAAAAATGCCTGAGCCGCGCACGAAGTAAGCGGTCTTGCGTTGTCTGAGTCCCTGAAAACCGCTTACTTCGTCCGCGGCTCTTGAAAACAAAGCCCCAACGGGGCGGCCCGAAATCGGAAATACGCAATGCCTTGTTCCGTGGCAAGAGCTGCCACATCGGGCCGCCCCTTTGGGGCTTGCGTTTCATTGATCATCCGTAACCCAGGGCGGCGCTGCTGGCCCTGGGCTGACCCTGGGATGACATAGAGCCGGGCCTTCGGCCCGAATGCTTTCCAAAAAAAACGAGAACACAGGTGGCGCGAGCCAGAACCCGCGTTTTTAGACTTCAATACCAATTTTTTAACAGCCCAGGCGAGCCCCGGTTTGTGGGGCGCAAAGGAATGGTCCAAGGAAAAAGGAGATTTGAGGCCTGGGGCCGTGTGAGATTTTTCTCGCCCGGCCACAGCCCCAGCATTCGCAGTTCAAGCCCTATTCCAAGCCGGATTTGCGCCCCAGCCACCCAAACGCTTACAGTTTGAGTTAATTAAACAATTTCCCTGCGTTGACTTCCTCGCGCCAGCGTTGGACGGCGAGGCGGCGCCCGCTGGCGGTGTCGAACGGGCGGTAGTTGTTGGTGTGGCCCGTGAGATTGGAG
Source organism: uncultured Planctomycetaceae bacterium (assembly GCA_963815195.1). Taxonomy (GTDB): domain Bacteria; phylum Planctomycetota; class Planctomycetia; order Planctomycetales; family Planctomycetaceae; genus CAWAVN01. The sequence goes on along the minus strand of CAWFGE010000015.1, from coordinate 497,099 downwards.
AGGATCCGAAAAGCCAACGTCCGCACGGTGAGGTCGTTGTGGTCGAGCCAATCCACCACGGTCAAGGCTTCGCTTTTGTTTTGGAGATCGGTTTTGCGAAAGCCCCACATTAAGCGGTAGATAATATCGGCGGTGTCCTGGTGGAAGTTCCGCCGGAGCTGGTTTCGCAGAAGCTCGCCTTCTTTTTTGGTGGGATGCAAAGTCAGCCAATGCCGAATGCCGTCGATCGTCGCCTCGCGGAGTTCCATCGGCGTGGCGGCGGAGAGGGAGAGCAGTTCCGCCACGTCGCGGAGGCAGCCCGTCATAGCCAACGTCTTCGCTGCCATCACCGCCACTTGCGGAGGCGTTCGGTCGTCTTTCGCCAACGGCAGAAGCACCATGGTCACGTCCGATTCGATGTCGGCGTCGGTGAAGGCCGCGTGGAGTTGCCGGACGTACTGGGCGTGGAGCTTCAGAAAGTCGCGGCCGGTGGGATTGAGCCAATCGGGAAGGATCGCGTCCATCTCCACCATCACAGGAGCCGCGGCCGGTGGATTGGGCGCAGGGGTGCGGGGCGTCAGATCCACGGCCTGCTGGGCGGCGACGAACTGCGTTTGCTTGTTGCGGTCCTGCAAGCGGACCTGGCCTGCTTGCACCCAGAGTCTGCCTTCATACCAATCGGGGCCGAGGCCTTTTTCGAACTGGTTGGGCAGCTTGGGACGGATTTCCAGTCCGCAGCGGCTGCCGGGCTCCACGAGTTCCAGTTGCAAGACGTCGCTGCCCACGATGACATTGATTGTGACGGGCTCGGGCTTGTCCCCGGTCCGGGCGAAGACCACCTTGCCCTCATCGAGCTTGAGCGCGAAGGCGGCCGGGTCCTTTCCCGCGCGAAAACTCGCCAACGTTCCGCCGACGAAGGTCACGTCGCAATCCGTCTGCCCCACGCTGAAGACGGCGTCCAAGGGTTCCGGGCAGGCCAGGGGTTCGCCGAGCATCACATACGCCCGCGGCAGCATCGTGCCCCATTCCTGTTTCGCGTCGTCATAACGCAGCAGCATTCCGCTTTTCGTGACCGTGTTGGCCGGCTTGGTCGTGTACAACACGCGCGGGCCTTGGGGGATCGGGTTGGCGGCGGGGTTTTCGGGCGGCTCGTTATTCGCGATCGGTTCGGAAGGCTCGCCGCTTTTCGGATTCGCGGGGGGCTCGACCGGTTCGGGCACAACTTTTTCCGCGGTGCCGGGCACCGGTTTCAGGGTGCCCGCCTTGGCGAGAACCTTTTCTTCCTTCATGTCTTTGGGGGCGGGCTCATCGATTTGGATGGGCGTCTCCGGAACCGCCGGTTGTTCCGCCATCTGGTTGGCCGGGGGGTTCTGGTTGGGATTTGCCACGAGCTTGTTGGTTTTTGGTTCGGGTTTGGCCGGGGCCGGCGGATTGACCGACTTGGCGGTTTTCTTTTGATCGGTTTGGGCGACCTGTGGCGATTCGGACTCCGTGCGGGAAGTTCCCAACAGGCTCGGATCGAACACGATCAACCCCAGCCAACCCAAAAACACCAGCACGACAATCGCCGGGACCAAAGCCCGTTTCCAAAGCGGTTTGGGTTTGAGGTAATCCGGGATCGATTCGGAAAACCGGCCGGACGGTTTCGCGGCGCCCGCTCCGCCGCCGTTGCTCGCCGCGTGCACGGCTTCGGTCCGGGAAGCGGTCGCCGCCGCGGCGGCTTTCGGAACGTCCGGGGCCGTGTGAGACGAGGCGGCGGGTTCCAGGTGACTTTGCGGGGACTTCGTCGCGAGGGCCTGGGGAATCAAAGCATACAACCGCTCCCGGCTTTCGGCGCTGACGTGCAACGGCTCGCCGAGCACCATCGTCAAAATCTGATGGCTCGCCGCGACCTCGGCCAGGTGCACGTCGGATTCCAGGCACACCCGCTCCACGTCCGGCACCGCCTTCGCGGAGAGCGTGTTGTCCAGATACTCGGCCACGGTGTTGGGGTCGAGTCCCGAACCCGGCCCTTTGAGGTCCGGAGCCGCGACCCGCCGCCGGCGAAGGACCTCTTGGATTCGGTCGACCAACTGCGAGGCATAGGGCGTCTCTTGAATCTTCGCCCCGATCTCGCGGGCCTGGGCCGGTTCGAGTACATCGTCCAGATACGCGAGTAAAGTCCGCAGCGTCAGCCGGAGGTGTTTCGGATCCTCGGGATGGCCCGGCGGGTTTGGTGAATTATAAGGCATGTGTTAACCTGTTCTTTTCATTCCGTGGTTTCGATAGGACCGCCGCAATCGACAAAACACGATCGCGCCCACTCCTAAGAGTGCGGGTTTTCGCCGGTTTTCGTACAAGAAACCGCCGGGATTTTGGATTTTTTCCAAAATCGCCGCGCGGGTTTGGCGGATCTTGGTTCTGCTTGCTGCAAATGAAGGGGATGGCCATGAAAAGTCGCGGGATCCAAGCCAGCCGCGTTTTCCGCGCGGGTTGGGCTTGTTCTGTTGAGCTGGATGACGTTCGCCGGACAATGCCCGGCGGAAGAGCCGGGGCAAAACTCCAATAACACAAAGACCGTGAAACGACTGCTTTTGCTGGGGCAAAAGCCGGACGGCCACCCGTGGTCCACGCACGAATACATGGCCGGCACGCACATCATGGCGGCGTGTCTCCACGATGTTCCCGGCCTAAAAACCATCGTCGTTCAGGCGGATGATCCCTGGACCGGCGGGCCGGAACTGTTGGATGGAGCCGACGGCGTGGTCGTGTTCCTCTCCGAAGGCGCAAAGTGGGTCGGCTCGGAACCTAAGCGGCTCGCGGCTTTCAAGCGGCTCGCAAAACGCGGCGGCGGGCTGGTGTGCCTGCATTGGGGGATGGGCTGCCGGGACGCGGAATATATCCGCGATTACATCGCCCTCTTCGGCGGCTGCCACGGCGGCCCGGACCGCAAATTCAAAGTCGTCGAGGCCACCTTAAAGCCCGCGTCCGATCATCCCATCCTGCGAGGAATCGAATCGTTCCCGATCCGCGAAGAGTTCTATTACCGTTTGAAGTTCCCCCAGGCGCCGCAGCAGGTTACACCGCTCATCAAGGTGCCGATCGACGGCAAGACCGAGACCGTCGCCTGGGCGTGGGACCGGACGGACGGCGGGCGGTCCGCCGGCTTCAGCGGTGGGCATTTTCACGAGAACTGGCGCCGGCCGGAATACCGCCGGCTGATGGGGCAGTCCATTTTGTGGACGCTCCGATTGCCGATTCCGCCGAAGGGCTTGAACGTGGATGTGGACGAGAAGTTCCTCAGACTCGCCCCCCGCCAGGAGTCCGCTCCGCCCAAAGGCTAATCCAGCGCCCGCTTCCCAGCGCCGGACAACCCGGAGCTGGGAACACAAATCGGGACGTTTTCTGATTCGCACCCGAACCTTTTCCGCTCGCGGTTGTCTATCGGGATTTGGGGGAAATCCTGCTCTGTGGATGGACACAAAACATGACACAGCCTGTGGAAATGACCGCTTCCGACTGCGAGGACGTGCTGGCGTTCTGGCGGGATATGCCGGGCGTCGGTTTGAGCGAGGGCGACACCCCGGACGAACTCGCGGCATACCTCGAGCGCAATCCGGGATTGAGCCTCGTCGTCCGCCGGGAAGGCCGCGTGTTCGCGGCCGTCTTGTGCGGACACGATGGTCGGCGGGGCTATTTGCATCATCTCGCGGTCGCCGCGGACGCTCGCGGGCAGGGTTTGGGCAAACTCCTCGTGGACCGCTGCCTCGCCAAGTTGGGAGCGCTGGGAATCGCCAAATGCAGCCTCTTCGTCTATGCCGACAACGAGGACGGCTCCCGGTTTTGGGCAAAAAACGGCTGGTACGATCGGACCGATTTGAAAGTCATGCAGTGCCGGATTCCCAGCGCCAGGAAACCCGGCGGCGGGAAACACGAATCAGGACGGTTTCTGATTCGCCCGTATCAACGAAGCGCCTATTGCAGCGTCCAAAGCGTCAGCGAATCCTTGTCTTTAATGAACAGCCGGTTTCCGGAAACGACGGGATAGCTGTAGGTGTTTCCGTCGGCCACTTTATAGCGGGCGAGTTGTTTAAAATCCTGATCGCTCGGTTCAAAGACGATCAGTTCACCCGCGGGAGTCAGCGCCAAAAGCACGTCCCCGGCCGCAACGACCGAGCCGTACCCTCCGCTACCGCCGCCGCCGCGCCGTCCTCGGCGGCCTCGGCCTTGTTGACCGCCTTGCGGTCGCTGCGGATTGTTCCCGGCCTCGGCTTGAGCATTCACGGGAGCGTTCCAGACCGTCTTGCCGGTCTGGGTGTCGATGCAGAACAGACTGTTCAAGTTGGACAGACCGAAGAGCAGGCCGTTCTTGTCAACCGGCGTGTCGTACATCACGGAGTTATCGGGGTTGCTCCAGAGATCTTCGGCCGCGAGTTTCTTGTCTCCGGCCACGAGTTTTTTCGCCGTCATTCCGCGGGTCGGCCCCGCGAAAATCAGGGTCTGGCCGGCCACGATCGGCGTAGCGGCGTTGTATCGGCCCTGGCTGTAGGGCTGTTCCCACAATAGGTCTCCATTGGACGCATCGAGGGCGACGAGATTTCCCGCAGTCGGGGCGATCACCGCCTGGGTGTCCCCAATTTTCGCAAGCACGGGCGACCCGTACGCCGGCCCGTCGCCGGTCCATTTCCATTTTTCCTGGCCCGTGGCGAGATTGTAAGCGACGATGCCGCCGCCGCGCTCGCTGCCCAATTGAGCAATGCATAGGCCATCGGTGATCAGCGGCGAACTCGACACAAAAAACCGGGGCCAGGCGTGAAACTCATCGTTCCGCCAGAGCAGTTTTCCTTTGTCCGCATCGTAGCAGGAGAGCGTTCCCCGCGTGCCGAGGGTGACGACTTTCCCGTCCGCCACCGCGGGCGAGCTTCGCGGACCGAGCACCGGAAAGCGGGCGGCCGCTCCGTCCGCGTCGCCGGATTCATACTTGTCCTTCCAGATTTCCTTGCCCGAATTGGCGTTCAGACAGCGGACGACTTCCTGCCCGTCCTCCCGGCCGAATACATACAGGCGGCCCCCCACGAGCGCGGGCGTGGCGACGCCTTCGCCGACCGGGACGCTCCACCCTTTCTTGAGTTCCTTGGGCCAGGTCTTGGGGGCTTGGAACTCCGCCGCCATTCCGTCGCGATTGGGGCCGCGCCACTGCGGCCAATCCAGGGCGTTTGCGCTGGTCGCAAACATCGCGGCCAGAACACTCCACACCACCGCCGTCGATCGAAGCTTCATGTCATCGCTCCTCGAGTTCTAAGGATTCCCGGATTTGCAGAATAGCATCCGAAAGGGACAGCCGAACGTCTTGGTCAAAACGCCGTCCGTCGCGGGCAGCCGTCGCGATTTGGCCGCGAAGCGAGCGGCGATTTTCATTCTTCATCCGATCGTCGGGAACAATTCCGCCGGCGGGCGGATTGGGTGATAGTATAGCCGTTCGCTGTCCGCAAAGCGAATTCCGCGGGCGGATTCACTTCGTCACGCGGCCGATGCCGAACTGGTTGCCGGCACGAATCGGGCCTCTCGTCCGTCCCAGTCGATTTCCAGCAGTTTTTCGCTGCCGACCGCCTGGCCCACTCTCGTCGGTCAAGCGTCGCGACGATCTTCCGGCTCGCCACGTCGATCACGTCGCCCGGACGAGGGATACGCCAGCGTGCCGTCGATGCTGAACGTGATCCAGCCCGGCTGGTCCCGGCAGGCAATGCTCTCCAGATACTTCGGCGGCATCACCGTCGCATCGTACACGTGCAGCTTCTGGTTGAAGGCGTCGCAGACCCAGAGCTCTTTTTCGTCCGGCGTCAGGCCGATGCCGTGGGACGGGCAGCCGTGGCGTTTGACCGGGCCCCGTTTGGATAACCCGGCACCTCCACACGATGCAGCATCTTACCGGTCGTGAGGTCGCCCACCTCGAAGCCCAGACACTCGTTGACGCAGACAGAACGCCAGCGTCTGCTTGCCGTTGATCGTGAACGGCCGGATGTTGCCGGAGAACGGCCCGACCTGCTGCGAGATTGTGTGGCTCGTGCGTGTCCGCCACCGACAGCAGATTGGCGACCCCAGCCCTGCCAGATAGCACCGTTTGCCGTCAAGACCATAGACCGTGTTGTGGGCCCGCGAGTCGGGCGTGATGCGGGTGATCTCATCGCCGGTGGCCGCATCGAGAACGTACCACTGGTCCTGCTCCAGCGACGGCTGATAGATGATCCGTCCCGTCGGGAGACAGGGCCATCCGGTCGCAACCCTTGTCGTATCCGCGTTCCCACAGCAACTTTTCGGTGACCAGATCGACACACATCAGCGTCGTGATCGTGCTGATATGGATCAAGCCGGTCTTCGGCGGAAGCGCAGATGCCTTTGACGTTGAGCGGTTGTGCCGTCTCGTGTCCACGCCGCCGGTCGGAATCCGCTTGACGAACCTGTGGCCATCGATCGATGTCGAACACCAGCAGCCCGTGGCCGCCGTACTCCAGATAGTTCCGAATCCCGGGCGTCGCCACGTAAAGCAGCCGCCGTTCCTCGCCGAAGCCGTTCCGCGAAAAGCCGCGATCGCCATCAACAAACAGAGGCAGGTCAAACACCATTTTCGCATGAATCGCTCCTGTTGAACTGAGGAAGTTGTCTTGGGGTGAGAACGCCAGAATGAATCGACGCGAGGTCCCGATTGTGAGTGAGGATCGAGGTTAGAGGATGGAGGTTAGACTCTGTGTGCCGCCTACTGCCTGTCTTGCGATCCTCCATCCTCTATCTTCCATCCTCACTTGGAATGGCTCGGTTCGAAACTTGATCCGATGTTTGGCCACCAACAAGCACTAGGAACCAGCAAACGTGATTTTCATCAGCGAACTCGTGCCGGGTTGGTATTTGCCGTCAATGACCCACGCGTTTCGCAAGAGGATATATAGACTGCCATCGCGGGCGAATCGCAAATCGACCGGGCGGCGGAGACCCGCTGCAAACGGGGCCGCGGTCTCGGCGCGGCCGGGATCGATCGCGCGGATCTCCCCTTGCACAAAATCCGCGAACAGATAGCGGTCGCGAAACGCCTGGGGCCAATTGGCGGACGCGGGCACGAAATCTCCGCCGGCGATCGAAGCCTGCGGATACCAGTGGATCGGCCCGAGGAACTTGTCGTCCTTCTTTCGCGGCCCATGATCGACCACGGGCCAACCGTAGTTCCCGCCCGCGCGGCCGGCGTTGATTTCCTCGAATTTTCCGCCCACATCGTTAATGAGCATCAGCCCGGATTCCGGATGAATGGCGAACGTGAAGGGATTTCGAAAGCCCCGCGCCGAGATCGCGCGGTATTTGCCTTGGGTCTCTTCGTAAAACGGATTGTCCGCGGGGATCGAGCCGTCGGGATTGAGGCGGAGGATTTTTCCGAGCAGCGAATCCAATTTCTGCGAAGGTGTCTCGGCGGTTTGCTCGCCCAGGGAAAGATAAAGTTTCCCATCCCGGCCGAAATGCAAAGCTCCGCCTTGATGCCCCGCCGGGACTTTGCCGCCGAGCTTGCGCTGGTCGTCGCCTTCGAACAGAATCCGCTCGCTGCCCGGCCGGGCGACATCGCCGACCGCGGTCAAGCGGCTCACGCGATGATGCGGATAGGGATCCTTCGCCACATAGCACACATAAACAGAGGGCGTCTTGGGAAAATCGGGATGCACGGTGACGCCGATCAGGCCGCGCTCCCAATTCGCGTCCACCGGGAACGAGGCAAACGGCTCCTCGAGCAACCGGTCCTGCTTGACGACCCGCAATCGGCCTTCCTGCTCGCAAAGGAAAACCCGCCCGTCCGCCGTCGTTTCAGAGCGCCGTCGCCCCGGAAAGTCCCGTGGCGACGGTTTCGATGGAAAATCCCTTCGGCAACCGGATCCCACCGCGCACGCCCGCCCCGAACTTGGCGTCGGAACCGGTCCGCAGCGTTTCCAGATAGGCCACCAGATCGGTGAACTGCTCCCGGTTCCAATTCCCGGCGAGGCCGTCGGGCATCAGCGACCGCGTGCTCTCGTGCCGCTCGGCGATCTGGTCCTTGGCGATGGAGAACTTTTTGTTCGCCGCGTCGAGTAGCGTCAGCGTTTTTTCATCGCGTTCCTTGACGATGCCCACAAGCACCCGGCCGTCTTTGAGCGCGAACATCGTCACGCGGTAACCTTCCACGATCTGCCGGGACGGTTCCAACAGAGACTCGATCAAATGCGGGCGGTCGAACTTCCCGCCGATCCGCGACAAGTCCGGCCCCACCTCGCCGCCGCGCCCGTTGACTTTGTGGCACACCGCACACTTGGAACACTTTTCGTCGGCAAACACCGCCTTGCCGCGCTGGGCATCGCCGTCGTGGGTCAAGGCGAAGGTTTCGTACTGTTTCAGCACCTCGGGAGAGACAGGGACCGGAGCGGCGGTCTCATCGGCAACGGCCGCGCTCATCGCGGAACGGTCCAACAGCACGCCGCAGAACATCACCAAGGCGAAGCAGTGAATCGATCGACCGCAAAAGAACGGAATTATTTTTGAGGCAGGATTCATGGTCGCCTTTCATTTAACCGGCAAAGCCTTCCCTCGTTCCCAAGCTCCGGCTTGGGAACGCACTCTCGCGAAGCTCCGCTTCGCAACGCGTTCCCAACGAACTCGCCTGCAAACCCGCCCTATCGTTGCCATGTGGAAGCAAGTCGCACGACGCTTCGCACGCTGCCAGGGAGAACCTGGCAACAAGTGCGTTCCCAAGCCGGAGCTTGGGAACGAGGGGGGGCGGCAAGATGCCGCCGCTACGGAAGGAGTTTATTTGATGATCCAATCTTTCGGGGCTTTGAACCCTTCGCGGCCGGCGTCGTAGCCGTCCACGCCGTGGATCTTCCAACTTCGAAACGTCTTGAGTTTTTCCATCAAGGAGTCGGCCCGGTCTTTTTGATCGCCGATGAGGTTCGTGGTTTCCCGCGGATCCTGTTCCAGGTCGAAAAGCTCCAGGGTGCGGTCCGCGTCGGCGTTCTTTTCCAAAACCGACGGGCCGTGGACGTTGAGCTTATATCGGCCCGAGATCACGCTGACATGTTCGTCGGTGCCTTTCATCGAGATATAGCTGAACCAGTCGCGATTCGGCGCTTCGCCTCGGCTGCGCATCACGTCGAGAACATCCACGCCGTCGAGCGGGTTGGGGTCGGGAACATTTTCCAGGCCGGCGATCCGCTTGACGGTGGGGTACACGTCGATGTAGCCCATCACGCCGTTGACGGAGCCGCCGCCTTGGATGCCGCCCGCCGGCCAGCGGGCCGCGGCCGCCACGCGGATGCCGCCTTCGTACACGGTCGTCTTTGCTCCGCGGAGCGGCGTGTTGTCTCCCACGCCGCGCACGCCGCCGTTGTCGGAGAAAAACAGCACAAAGGTATTGTCGGCGAGGTTCCGCTTGTCGAGGGCATCGAGAATCTTCCCCACGGCCCGGTCCAAAGCCGCGGTCATCCCCGAATAAACCCGCCGGCGTTTGGGGCGGACATCGGGAAACTTCTCGACGTCGCGGTCCAGCGATTGAAACGGACTGTGCACCGCGTTGAACGGCACGTACAAAAAGAACGGCTGCTCGGCGGAGCACTCGTTGATAAAACGCTCCGCATCGGCCGCGAGCAGTTCGGTCGTGTAGCCCTCCTCCTTGATCGTCTCGCGGTTTCGGTGCCAGTCGGTTTCGCCTTCCCGCTCATGGGTGAAATAATCGATCGCCCCGTTGTAATGGCCGTAGAAATACGTGAAGCCGTTGTCCAAAGGGTGATGGCTGGGCTTGCCGTGGCCGAGATGCCATTTGCCCAAGATGCCGCGGTGCTTGTAACCGGCGTCGGCCAGAAGCTCCGCAAGCGTTTTTTCCTCCGCGGGCAGGCCCCACTTCCGCCACGGCGGAATCACGGTCCGCATAATTCCCATCCGCAACGGCCAGCGGCCCGTCATCAAACCCGCCCGCGTCGGAGAGCAGACCGGGCAGGCATAAAACCGCTCGAGCCGCACGCCTTCCTTCGCGATGCGGTCGATGTGAGGCGTGGGGATTTTTCCCCCGTGGAAGCTCACGTCGGCATAGCCCAGGTCGTCGGCGAGCAGAATCACAATGTTCGGCTTCGCCTCGGCCGCCTTCAAAGACAGCGGAGCGGCGACGGATAAAACAGCCATCAAGAATCCGCACAAGGCCGGAACGCAGAAGCGAATTAATCGCATGGGTTGAAACCTTCCAGGAGCGCAAGAAGAACCGACAAGGATTTGTCGTATGTCACCGCCAGGATAACCCGATGCGGCAATTGGTTTCAATTGAGGCCTGCCCCTTATAATAGAATATCGACTGTCCATTTCCCCGTAAGGAGCCGCCGGCGAGTTAACGTGTCTCGAGTTCACGCCCACAAGCGATTTTTGATCGGGTTGTTCGCACTGACGCTCTGCGTTCGCGGCGGCGCCTCGCGGTGCAGCGAGACCGGCTGAACGACGACATCGACGGCTATCGCGGAATTGCGGAACAAGTCGCGGCGGGGGACGGCTTCTCGAATCCCGAAACGGGCCGGCCGACCGCATTCCGGCCGCCGCTTTATCCGCTTTTATTGTCCGCGATCTTCGCGGCGGGCGGCGGGAATGCGGGGATTGCCTTTCTGCACGTCCTCTTTGGAACGGGGACGGTGTTTTTGACGTGGGGGCTCGGTCTGCGGTTGAATCTCGATCGGGGCGCCAAAGCCGCGGCCGTCGTTATCGCTGTCGATCCGTTGCTGTTGCAATACTCCACGGTGCCCATGACCGAAACGCTGTGCACGTTTCTGGCAGTGGGGATGCTCTGTCTTTTGGTGCCGTTGCCCGTTTCGCGGCCGCGGCAATTTTTCGCGGGACTCGTGTTGGCGTTGTGCGTACTCAGCCGCCCGACGTTTTTGATCTTTGGAATCCTCGCCCTCGCGATTTGGGCCGACAGGTCCCGGCGGACGGCCGCCCCGACGCCGATGCCTTGGCTGGCCGTTTTGGGACTGCTCGTCGGCGTGTCGCCTTGGGTGATCCGGAATGCCGTCGTCCTCGGCCAGCCCCGCCTCACGACCACGCACGGCGGCTACACGTTGCTCTTGGGGAACAATCCCGTGTTTTACCAGGAAGTGGTCGAGGCTCCCTTAGGCACGACCTGGCAGGGCGACAGTCTCGCCCGCTGGCAAGCTTCCCTGGAAAAAGACATGAGCCAGGCCCGGCCGCCGGCGACAACCGAAATCGAACGCGACCGCTGGTTGGCCCGCCGGGCTCGGCGAAACATCTTCGATGAGCCGGGGCTGTTTCTGCGGGCGTGCGGCCTCAGGTTCCTCAGGTTCTGGAACGTGCTGCCGCCGGTGTCCGCCCAGAGCGCCGTGGCCAAACTCTGGAAGCGCGGCTGCCAGGCGTTGGGCCTTGAAACCTGGGCCTCGGCGGCGGGGATTTTCGTGGGCATCGTGACGGGATTGGTCGCTGTGTTTTACGGCCTCATCGTCCTGGGCTTTCTCGTCGGACTCGTTCGGCTGCGGCGCGCGGAGTGGGCTTTATGGTGGCCGCTGGTGTTGATGATCGCCGGCTTTTGCGCGGTGCATCTCGTGTACTGGTCCAACACCCGCATGCGCGCCCCCGTCATGCCCGCGGTCGTGCTGTTGGCCGCGAGAGCCTGCGGCCATTCGCGTCCAGGCGAGCGGGAGGCGTAAGCCTCCTGGTCATGTTGATCCACCTGAAACCCAAAGAAACCAGGAGGCTGACACCTCCCGCTCGCCTTTAGTGCTTTGCGGATTCCGACTCGGCTTCCGCGTACAACCGGGCGAGGTCCAACAGCAACGGCTCCAGTCGGCGGTAATAATCGTCCTCGGCGAGTTGCGGCTTCTGCGATCGTAATCCGGCGATTTCGAGTTCCAATTCGTCGCGGCGTTTTTTCGCTCGGGCCGTCAATCGCTCATCGTCTTTGCCGGTAACGAGCACAAACTGGTTCGCCCGGCTGCCGTCGGGAACAGCGCCTTCTTTCGCGGTGCGGACCGCGCGGAAGCCGCGAAACCAATCCGCCGGCGTGCCCAAGGCGTCGCCGTTGTCGTCGATCAAAGCGTGCTCGGTCGCCAGTCGGCCTTCCTGCTTGTAGAAATCCTGGGCCGCCGCCGACGCCGCGAGAAACGCTTCCAACAGCGAAGTCTGCCCGTCCTTGTCGAGGTCGGCGTCGGGGTCGGCGATCGAGGCGGACAGATGCTCGCCGAACCGGGCGTAGTTCAGTTCGTAGCCGCTTTTGGCCGCGGTGACGATCACCCGGTTCTCGCCGGAGAGCCGATTGATAAACGGCCCGCTCGCGGAAGCACAATTCACCACCGCCACGGGCGCCGAAAGCGGCCCCAGCCACTCGGCCAGGTCCTCCGCGGTGACATCCGGCCCGCGCAGGTTGAACTTCGCCCGCTTTCCGTCGAAGGTGCCGTGCCCGATCAACACCAGCCACACCGCGGCGGGTTTCGCCTCCGCCAGGCCCGCGAAGGTTTGCTCGAGCACCGCGCGGTCGCTGGATTCATCGGCGTCCTTCGGTTCCGGCCCATCGCCGATCCGCACCAGCTTCGCCTGCGCCTTCTTGACGGCCGTTTCCCAACGGTCGGCCCATTGGGAAAAGTTCTTCGCATATTCCTCATTCCCCGGCGTGCCGACGACGACAATCACCGTCTGCCGAGCCTCCGCATCCTCCGCCGCCCGAAGCGCGGGGGCCAGCGGAAAGAGAACCAGCATCGAAAGGAAAGCTTTGGCCATAGATGTTCATTCCGAAGAAAGATGCGGGTGGAGCGCGCGGAATTTGCCAACCGATAAGGTACGTGGACGCGAACACAAACGTCAAGCACGGCACAGATGGTCTTGAGCGATCACCGCTGGACTGGTAAAGTCCGCGCGGTTTTTCGTCCGTGTACAAAGGAGTGTGCGATGATCCGACATGTTCTGTTGGCGGCGGTTTTGTTTGGTGCAGGTTTCGTGGGATTCGCCGATCGCGGATTCTGCGGGGATCAAGCTCCTCCCCGCGCAACCCCAAACGCCCACCGGCCGTTGCCGAAAAACCTCATATCACCGCCGAGAATCTCACCGCCCAGGTCCTGTTTGTGGATGTGCCGGACCTGGGGATCGCTTTCCAATCGGCCCCCAAAAATTCCCCAGTGAAAAAGGCTTCCGCCGAGAAACCCAAACCCTACATCGTTCTGACACCGACCGCGGCCCAATCGCTCCAACAAAAGTTGGCGGGGAGCTGCAAAATTCTCTCGCGACCTCAAGCTCGCGGGTTCTTGGACAAGCCAACGGAGATGCACTTGGCACAGACCGGCCCGCCGGGCACCGAGAATTATTCGATGGAGATTAAGATGCTGGCCAGGTTCTCCAAAGCGCCTGGAGCGTTGGATTTGAAAATCGACGGCAAAAACCGCGGCCAATCCACCCACATCGATGCCACCGTGCCTTTGGGCCAAACACTGGTCGTCAATTTGGGAACGCATTTTATGAACGCCGCCTCAGTAAACAAGGTTCCCGTCCTCGGTGATTTGCCCCTAATCTCGAGGTATTTCCGTAACGTGGCCGTTGCGCGAGAAAAGCGGCAGACGTTGGTGTTCATCACGCCCGAGTTTGTGAAGTAGCTTCGGTCACAAACAGAGCAGAAACGCCACGAGGTCGTCTTTTTCTTCCCGCGTGAGTTTGAGTTCCAGGACGAGGTTGAAAAACTCCACCGCATCGTGCAGCGTGGGGCAGCGGCCGTCGTGGAGATAGGGCGGGGAATCTTTGATACCCCGCAGCGGAAACGTCTTGATCGGTCCTTCAGGCCGGCCGACATAAAACCGCTCGGCCCGCAGGTCGTGCAGATAATCGTCCACGAACGCCGGGCCGGAGTGGCATTTGGCGCATTGGGCCTTCCCGTGGAACAGCGCCTCGCCGCGGAGTTCCTGCGCGGTGGCCTCTTCCGGGATGAGCCGCATCAACGGGCCGAGTTTCGGTGCGGGCGGGTTGTCGATGATGGCGTTAAAGTCCCCCATGCGGTTGGTGACTTCCCGCTTGACCGCCCGCGGGCCGATCGCCTGCTGCATGCCGGGGTCGCCGTCGAAGTATTCTTCGACTTCCGCGAAATGATCCAGGCTGCGGATCGACCGCTTCGACGACAACTGCATGAGGTTGAAGTTGCCCCGCATCGTGGGCGTGTCCACGCGGAGCCGGGCCATGTGCGGGCGGGAATCGGGTCCCAATTCGAACGCCCCGTTCGTGTGCCCGTTGACGTGGCAGTCGAAACACGCCACGCCTTTCGACGGCTTTCGCGTCACGCGGTGCTCCGTGTGGTTGAACCACGTCGTCGGCGACGGCCGCAAGAGTTCCTTCAATCCCTCCATCTGCTCGGGCGTCAGAATCCCGTCGAAGATTTCATAGAAATTGTCGAGCGTGACCTCCCGGCCGTTGGTCACATCGCCCAGTTCCTTGTGCGTCGTCAAAAACAAAGGCGGCGGGAACTCCGGCAGGTAGGCATCCGGAAAATCCATGTCCACATCGATCCGCCGATGCTCGGGATGCGCCTTGATCCACTGCTCCGGGAACACCATGTGCGCGGTGGACTGGAGCGGATGCGCCAGCGGCACATAGGGGAACAGGCCTTCCTCTTTGATCTCCTGGGGAGACCGCTTCGCCAACGCTTCGAACGATTCTACTTCGCCAGAGAGCCTCGCGACGGGCCCGAGCATGATCGGCTTCCCGCCGGACATCAACTGCCCCGGAACCGTCTGTCCCGAAAAGTCGAACCGCGATTCCATGTACGTTTTGATGTCCCGCATCAGCCCCGGCTTTTGCTTTTGATGAAAAAGGACCCACTGCTCGAACCGCATCGGCAGCATCGGCGAACCGAAAGACGTCTCTCCCCGGCCATAATACCGCCACACGTCGAACGGCGTCCGCATGCCTTTTTTCATCATGGGATACACGGTGAGATCCTTGGTCAGCATTCGCGAATGCCCGGCGGCCGGGGACGCCTTCAAACCGCGAACGGCCTCGGGCGAACTTTGATCGTCGGCGTCTTCGCCGTCGCCGCCTATCATTGCCAGCGCCGGGACCCGGCTCAGATCGGTGCCGCGGTATTTCTCGTAGGTGATCACCGTGCCGACCAACAGGACCGCCACTCCCACGGCTGCCACGAGACGACTCAGATTAGGCGACATGATTTCCTCACGAGGATGGGGGTGTCGGCGAAAGCTCGTCCGCCGGGTTTCGTTTCCAGGCCGCTTTGACGGCGGGGAACATCACCGTCCAGCCCGCGGCCACCGAGACGAGGTTCTTCATAATGTATTGACCTTCCAAGGTCGGGGCGAACGGGACGAACTTGAACGTGATTTCGGGGAACAGGAACAGCGGCAGAAACGTGCTCGCCTGGTGCAAAGCGAACACAAAAAACATCCACCGCATACCGATATTGAACAGAAAACTCAGTCCGATCGTGCACTCCACCACCGCCAGCCACCACAGGGCCGTCTTCGCATCCAGCCAATGTCCGGAAATTCGCATGATCGTCTGGCCCGCGATGAGTTCCGCCTCGCTCAAATCGGGAAAGAACTTGAGCAGCCCGAACTGGAAGTACACAAACCCCGCTGCCAGCCGCAGGAACGTCGGCGACGGACACGCCGGCTTTTTTTCTGGGGTTTCGGCTTCGGGGGACATCGGCATCCGATCAATCGACGAGAACGCGTTTCCTTCTATCACACCACAAACTGGGACGAATCCGCCAGGGCAAAGGTTCCCGGAAAAGGGGCCAACCGGCGTTTGTTACCGGAGCGTTGCGCAACGGAATTCCGAGTCCCTCGGCATTTCCGGCGGTTGTGGTTCTTCCCTCCGAGGCCCCGATCTTATATCGTACCCGGCAGAGAGATTGCGAATCCCGTTTCGCCATAATCACATTGTTCCATCCTCAAAGCCACGGCAGCGTGCCGGCGTCTGGCGGGGACGTTCTGCCGCGACATTCCATCCGACTCGTCAAGATGCGAGGAATCGGCCGTGCGGATTTTCGTTTCGGAATTCCTGACGAGCGGAGCCTGGGCCACCCCAGAGATCCCCGCTTCGCTTTTGCGGGAAGGCACGGCGATGCTCTCGGCGATCGCCGGCGACTTCGCGCAAGTGCCCGGCTGCGAAGTCCTCACCACCTGGGACCGCCGCTTTGGATCGTTTCCGCTCAGCGGGTCACAGGCGGAAAACATCGAAGCCTGCCTCATCAGCGATCCCGAGGAAGAAAAGGAAATCTTTCAAGAATTCTGCCGGGAAGCCGGCGCCGCGTTTCTGATCGCGCCCGAGTTTCAAAATCTGCTCGCCGACCGCTGCGAATTGGTGAACCGGATCGGGACCTTCTCCTTGAATTGCTCCGTTGAATCGATTCGCCGCGCCACGGATAAACTCTCCCTCGCGGGGGAACTCGAATCCCGGGATCTCCCCACGATCCCCACCCGCGAATTTGCGGAGCCCTACTCCAAGTTTGCCGACGAGTGGGGTTTTCCGCTGGTGATCAAACCCCGCGACGGGGCCGGCTCCCAGGACACGTTTCTGGTTCACGACGGGGCCGAGTGGAACCGGCTCCTTGCATCGTTCTCGTCCGCGAGCCGCGCGTGGATCGTGCAGCCTTATATTCCCGGCCGCACGCTGTCGGTGGCGGCGATTGTGGGCGAAGTCGAGTGGAACGACGAGCCTTGGCTGGAAGTCTTTCCGCTCGCCGAGCAGCACCTGACCGGCGATGGCCGCTTCGGCTACCTGGGCGGGCGGATTCCCGAAACGATCGCCCTGCAACACGTCGCGACCCAGCGGTTCCGCGAAATCGCCCGGCTGCTGCCAGGACTCTCGGGCTACGTCGGCATCGATCTCCTGGCCCCCAGGCAAAACCCGGAGGAGTTGTTGATCGTCGAAATCAACCCCCGGCTCACGACGAGCTACCTCGGCTACCGTGCGCTCGCCGATGGAAACCTCGCCGAGTATCTCCTTCCTCAATGTCAGCCGGAAATGCCGTTGCGGTGGAAGCCGAACATCGTCCGCTTCACATGCGACGGCGTCATCACCTGGGACGACCCCGCGGAGCCTGGTCGGTGTTGAAACGTCATTCAATCATTAAATACTGACCGCCGACGGCTCGTTCACAACTCCGCGGCGTGGCGGGGTTCGACGAGGCGGAAGGTCATGAAACCGCTGCTGAGGATCAGGGCGTCGATCGAGAGGAACACAATCTCAAAGCCCAGCAAATCGACGCACCAGCCCACCAAAGGCGAGAGCAGAAACGGAACGGCCATCGTCAAAGTCAGCGTGCTGACGTAACGGGCGTGGCCGGTTTCCTCGACGAGTTCGAGGGTGTAGTTCATCAGGCTGCGGATCGTCAACGGCGTCAGGCCCAGGACGACAAACGTCAGCCAATACCAATCCCGGCCGCCGGGAAGCCAACCGCTCGCGAGGCCGAGGCGCTAAGAGCGGAGCCGTCGCCGAGAGAAACATGCACACCCGCAGGCTCAAGCGGTTGCCGTAATAATCGGCGATCGCTCCGGTGATCAAACTAAAGCCCCCGGCCCCGGCGTTCTGGGCGATCAGATAGCCCAACAGGTCCTGCTGCTCGCTGCCCAACCGGATTCGCCCCAGCGCTTGATAATGCGGGAACAGCATCAGCGAGCCCATGAACAGCATCGTGCACCAGGCGAGCCGGCGGAAGTCCGCGTCGCCTTGATAGGTTTCCCAGGCCCGGCGGAAGTATTCCCGAAGCGGCGGGACGTGCCGGGCCGGGAGCGTGTCGGCCGGCTCTTGGACCAACAGCCCGATCGATCCCGAAAGCACAAACCCCAGCCCGGTGACGGCGAAGATCAAGCCAAACCCGCCGCCTTCCCGCTGGAGCCACGCCGGGAGCAAAAACCACGCACACACGATCGCGCAGCCCGATCCAATGATCCCCGCGACCGTCATCAGCCGGCCCCGGCGGTTGGCTTGAATCAATTTCCCTTGCAGCGTGCTGAAGGACAACTGGTTTAAGCCCGTCATGGAGAAGAACACGGCGTACAGCACGAGAAACACCACCGGCAGCCACCATTGATCCGTCCGCGGGACGCCCAGCCAGCCCAGCCACAGCCACAATGCGGACAGGATCAAAAACGGCACCGCCATCAACAGGGCCGTGCTCACGAGGGCCCATTTCTTTCGGGACATGTGCTGCAAGCGGTCGGCGAACAAAAGCGGCGGCACGCTCTGGCCCAGGCGGTTCAAAATCGGCAAAAACCCGCGGAGCCAGCCCGCCCCGGCGATGGCGTCCAAAAACGCCGGCATGATCACCGTCTCGGTCTTGAAGATCCACCCGATCCTGAGGCACACCTGAAACATCGCAAGCGCGAACAGGTTCCGCGGACCTTGGCGTTCGATCTCCGCCAGGCGCTGGCGGTGGTGGTCGAGGTTCTCGGTCTCAAACGGCGGGGCAGGCGGACGGGCGGGCGTGGTTTCGGTGGAAGGTCGTATGATGTCCCTCTCAAACGGTCGGGAAAGCAGGGCGAATCAAGCATCTGCGCAATTTCAGCGCCGGAATAGAAAAAATCCCAATGACCAAGCCCCAATGACCAACGAAATCCTTACGGACGTTAACGCTGCACCGTGAACTTCGAGTTGGACAGTTCGGGGTTCTCAACCGGCCGCGATGCCGATTGCACGGGTTCCTGGCTTGTTTCCTGCTGCCATTTCCTCAGGCCGTCGTCCAGAAACTTGGCAAACTCGCCTTCGGTTTGTTCCAAGCCCAGGTAATGGGACAACGGCTTCAGCTTTCCAGACTCGGCCACATCATAGGGATTGATGATGACGTAGCCGGGCAATGTGACATCGCCGAAAGCCTCTTGAAGCAGGCGGTTTTGTTCCACCAATTGATCGCGTTTTTCGCGATCCCGGATCAGGGGGACGGTATCCGTAAAGAGTTGGACCCGCACAAACTTTTGCAAGAGCTCGCGGTTCTGGGGCTGAGGCATCACGCGGTTTTCCATCAGCCGGCAGTTGATGCAGTTCAACCCGGTAAAATCCAAGAACAGCGGTTGGTTCGTCTTGCGGGCGTATTCGAGCGCTTGTAGAAAGTCGAGGGAGTATTTCAGATTGTCATGCTCGAGATAAGGACCAATGTCTTTCTCGTCATTTCGCGCGTCCCGACCGACGGCTGCAATTTGCGTGTTTCCTTCAAACCGGGGCGGAGCAAAGGCTGCGATGTTGTCCCAAATGAACCCCGACGGTTGAAACGACGTAAACAATGCGGACCCCAACAGGCCCGCTAAGGCCAAGAACGGGGCCGCAAACACCAAGCGGCCCCACGTGAATTTGCCGGGGGTGTCGTGCGGCATGCGGAACAAGCCGAGCGGATAAAGCCCGGCGAGAAACGCCAAGGCAAACCAGGTCCCCATGACCGCGGCATAGGGCAGAAAGGTTGGTTGGCCGAAATAAATCGAATCCGCGACGCTCAGGAATTTCAAGGCCGCCCCGATTTCCACGAAGCCCATCGTGACTTTGATAATGTTCATCCAGCCGCCGCTCTTGGGCAGTCTCGTCAGCATTTTGGGAAAGAGCGCCAGCAGGAAAAACGGGAACGCGAACGCCCCCGAAAAAGCCAGCATGCCCACCACCGGCCAAAACACTTCGCCCTGCGAGGCCATCACCAATAACCAACCGGCAAACGCAAACGTGCAGGTAAAGGAAACCAGAGTGAACGTGAGCGCCATGAACAGCGTCCCGATGATGCCGCCTTTTTGCTCTTTCCCCGCCGACCACGTCAAGAGCCAACTGGGAATGTGGATTTCAAACATGCCCAGCATGCTGATGCCAAAAAACGTGATCACCAGCGTGAGCACGAGATTGAGCCAAATGTTGTTCGCCAACTGATTGAGCGCGGTCACGCTGAAAAATGCCGAAATCAATAACCCGAGCCCGGTAAACGTCGCAATAATGCCGCCACAATACACCAAAGCCAACGTCGCCGGGCGATGGTGTTGTTTCTCGGCCTGCTTCAAGAAGAAGCTAATCGTGATCGGCACCATCGGGTAGACGCACGGCGTCAGCAATGCCCCAAACCCCGCGACGACCGCGGCGACGATAAACAAGAATAAGCCTTTGTTCCTCGCCTCGTCGACCGAGCCCCCATTGCCGGATTCCTTATCGGAGGATTTTGAGCCGCTTTGAAGCAGTTCCTCGATAGAAGTCGCCTTGGCCCTGGGTTTCGCCCTGGCGACCTTCGATTCCTTCGAGTGCAGATCGAAGGCGATCGTTTTCGCCACGCAGACTCGATCGCAGGTCTGATATTTGAATTTTCCTTTGACGCCGAAGCCTTCGGTTTTCGCGGCCGGCAGGACTTCCAGCTCCCGGCTCCATGCGATGGTGCCGTGATAGACTTCCTGCTCGACGGTCCGGTCCCCCAGATCCACGTTCTTTCGCTCGAAAGGTTTGCTGGGGGTGAAGCCGTCGCCGAGCGTTTTCAGGTTGGGCGTTTTTTCCAGCACGATCGAAGTCGGGAGGGCGGCGGCGTTTTTGTCCTGCGTGATCGAATACGTGTGCCAGTTTTCATCGAGTTTGAGCCCGACCGTCAGCGTGACCTTCTCGCCGGGCTGGGCGGTCTTGGGTTCGAGCGTGATCGTAACTTCCGCGGGACCGGGCCTTTTGCCGAAGCCGGGCCGGTCCTTGTGAATCAGCGCGTTCGATTCCTGCGAGGAAACCAGGGCGACGGAGATGGGTTCGTCGAGCAGAGTGCAGCTGCGGTCGTCGCAGACCTGGCCGTCAACCTGGCCTTCGATCCGCACATCCGCCGGCTTGGCGTTTTTGGCGAGCCGATACTTCCGCGTCCAGGTGATGGTCTTCACGTATTTCTCGATGTTCGCGTCGAAGACCGGCTCGAAGACCGTCTTCGGCTCGCGCTCGGGTTTGAAAGTTTCATCGACCGCTTCCAGGCCTTGGGTTTTCTTGATCGAAAACTGCGTCTTGGCCCCCTTTTTGTTCGTGGTCGAATAGGTGTAGCTGTTCGGCGGCACGTGGATGGTGATCGCCAGGACCACTTCGTCGCCCGGCTTTAAGTCCGCCGGCTTGCCCTTCGCGGGGGTGAGTTTCGCCTCGACATTTTTTTCCGCCTGAGGCTCGGCACCGGGCTTTTCCGGGCCGAGAAGATCGATGAAGCCGGGCTTGGGTTTCTTCGGCTCGAGTTGGATTCTGTTGTCCGAACGCGGCCGACTGAGACCACACCAGTCCGCCCAGAAAACCGAACAGGGCGGCGAAACGGAGACCGCGAGCAGAAATCGTCATCATGGCCATTCCAAACGCAAATGCGAAGCGGATTGAGAGAAAGGATCTTTTGTCGGGAGGGAACCGGAAAAAGGCAATCGGCCCGAGATTTTGTACAAACAATTATCGCTTATCGGGAGTGGGGGGTCTGTAAGCTGGACCACAGTTTATCCTGGAAATCCCCCGATTCAAAAATCATCATAAGCAAAACCGGCAGATTCGGGCAATCGCGACCTGGGCCGCCGCGTAGACTCATCGGCACCCCGCCAACCTATTCTACCCAAAATCAATTGAGGTCGTGAACGCATCGCTCCGTTATTTTGTCGCAAAGACCGCGACGGGCGGACGCAAGAAAGACGCATTCGGAAGAGGCGATCTAGAACCAGCCACGTTTTTCGATCGCGTATTCTTCGTAGAAGTCCTCGTCGGATTTCGTGAGGTAGATGATGCCTTCAATGAGGCCGATGGGGCCGGTGACAATCGTCCCCAATCCGCAGGTCAACAGGCTCACGAGCAGCATGATGATCCCCGGCGTCGTCAGGCCGAGAATAAACTTGTGGATGCCCAAGGGGCCGATCAGGATCCCGCACAGCCCGGCGGCGATCTTGTTGCTGACGAACCGCCGGTATTCCCGCTCGTCGTCATAGTCGTCGTCATCCAATCGGCGCGGCCTCGGCGAGTCGGGCGGGAAGAGGTTTTTCATTTGAGACGCCGGCTTCCAATCCGGCATGCCTTCCCTCCACACGAGATCCGTGGGCTTTAAAAAACCGCTGTCGGCGAGTTCCTTGAGCCGGACGGCCTCGACCGGCCCCACCTGCTCGCTGTCGATCAGGTAATACCATTCCGCCGCCATTGTTGCACCTTCGGGAGTTTGGGGAATTTCATCAAAAGCAGGCTGCGTCCTATGCCCTATTAGATTGGCTCAATTGGCGTCACGCAAGAGGGTTTTCGCGCCGGTTTCGATCTTCTCCACGTTCCTCGGTCTCCGGCTCCCCAACTTTCGGTGGCACGGGTTCGCGGGATTGCGATATAGTGGAGGCGCGCGGATTTCCGTCGAAGTGTGGCGCGCCTTTCCGGGGAACGTGATTCGATGATTGATGAAGCCTTGGTGACGGCGGAGGAATTCGCCCGTCTCAAATACGACCTGCCCGACGGCGGCCGCTGGACGGAGCTTTTCGCGGGGCGGATTATCACGCTCCAACCGCCCGATGAAATGCACGGCAACATCGTGTTGAACCTCTCCAAAACGATGGCGGCGACCTATCAACCCGGACTCCCGCCCGAAGGCGTGGCCTGTTTTGATGTCGGCGTCTTGGTCCAGACGGATCCGGATTCCGTGCTCAGCCCGGCGATGAGTTATTTTGCGAGCGGAGAGGGTTTCGGCCCGGTGGATGAAGTGTACTCCCACCGCGTGCCCCGGTTGGTCTGCGAAATCGCCTCCACCAACGACCGCCGCCGGCAAATGGCCGAGGCGCGTGTTGGCCTACCTCGAGCGCGGCGTGGAACTCGTGTGGGTCATCGATCCCGCGGAAAAACGCTGCCACGTCCACGGCAAGAACCGCGCGCCGAAACAGTTCGACGATTGGCAAACCTTGGAAGGCGGGCCGATCGTCTCGGAATTTCGGATCGCCGTCGCCAACCTTTTCGCCGCCCCGGAATGGTGGAAGTGACGGTCCAATAAGAGGAGTGCCAATAATGACCAGCCAGGATCGAGGCGAACCTTCGCGGCGAGAAACCGACGATCGTTTTCCGAGCGGCCCGTGGATCGGTTACTTCCTCGAGCCGGGATTTGCGGGCCGGTTTCGCATGGAACTCTCGCTGGAGTTTGAGAACGGCCGCATGATCGGCGAAGGACTGGATTACGTCGGATCGTTTTGGATTCGCGGACGGTATCAGACCGAAGGTGGGAAGTGCGTTTGGACGAAGCAATACATCGGCCGGCATGCGGTGTATTATCAGGGATACAACGAAGGCCGAGGCATCTGGGGCCTGTGGGACATCCCCCGCGTCCGGACGGGCGGATTCCACATCTGGCCGGAAGGCATGGCCGACCCCACCGCCAAACGGGAAGCCAGGTCCGCCGACTTGCCTGCGGCCGTAAGTTTCGAAGCCGAACCCCCCGCGACTCTCGAACCTGCCGGGTTTTAGAATCAGAGGCCGGACGCTCGCGTGAGCAGTTTTCTCCCCATTTCCCCGGGAAGAAAGTCCGGCTTGTGCATTCCGGGGGCGTGGCCTACCATCAACACCTCTGATCCGCGTTCGCGCGCCCACCATCCTTCCCCAATCTCTCCGAGACACCGATGTCCGAGCACGCCTACCGCACGTCCCCGCAAGCCATCAGCACCATGCCGCCGGGCATCCCGTTCATCGTCGGCAACGAAGCCGCCGAGCGGTTCAGCTTTTACGGGATGCGGGCCATTTTATTTGTCTTTATGACAAAATATCTTATCGCGGCGGACGGCACGGCGGACGTGATGAACGAGACCACGGCGACGGCCTACGTGCATTTGTTCGTGGCGTCTGCGTATTTCTTCCCCATCCTGGGCGCGATCGTTTCGGATTGGCTGTTCGGGAAATATCTCACGATTCTGAGCCTGTCGATCGTGTATTGCTTGGGGC
This sequence comes from uncultured Planctomycetaceae bacterium, assembly GCA_963815195.1. Taxonomy (GTDB): domain Bacteria; phylum Planctomycetota; class Planctomycetia; order Planctomycetales; family Planctomycetaceae; genus CAWAVN01. The sequence continues at coordinate 473,246 of CAWFGE010000015.1, read as the reverse complement.
ACTTGGCGCTGGCTTTGGATGAAACGCGGGTCGGGCTGACGATCGGCTTGACGCTGATTGCCATCGGCTCCGGAGGCATCAAGCCCTGCGTCTCCGCGCACGTGGGCGACCAGTTTGGCAAACTCAACGAACACCTTCTTCCCAAGATCTTTAGCTGGTTTTATTTTTCGATCAATCTGGGCGCGTTTGCCAGCAGCCTGATGACGCCCAAACTGCTGCAATGGTACGGGCCGCACGTGGCGTTCGGCGTGCCGGGCGGATTGATGCTGTTGGCCACGTGGGTCTTTTGGCTGGGACGGAACAAGTTCGTCCACATCCCGGCGGCGAGCGAGGGTTTCGTGCGCGAGTCCTTCTCCGGCGAAGGAGACCCGCCTGATTCGATATCGGCTCGCGTTCGTTTATGGACCGATATGTTCCAGACTTATCTGCGCGAGACCTTCACTCCCGAGGGACGCCAGGCGCTTTTGAATCTGGTCCGCATCTATATCTTCGTCGCCATGTTCTGGTCGTTATTCGATCAGACGACCTCCAAATGGGTCGGCCAGGCCGAGTCGATGGACCGGCATTTGATGGGCGTGGAATTGCTCTCGTCGCAAATGCAGGCGATCAACCCGATTTTCGTCCTGGCGCTGATCCCGGTCTTTTCCTATGTGATCTACCCGGCGATCCATCGCGTGTTTCCGCTCACGCCGTTGCGAAAAGTTTCGATCGGCTTTTTCGTCATGGTGGCGGGGTTTGGTGTCTCGGCTTTGATTGAAGAAAACATCACGGGCGGGCAGATCCTCAAAGACCAAGTCACATCGCACGCTGATCCCGAATTGCTCTCGGCGAACAATCTGCTCGATGAGGACAATGTCAATCCAGAGGGCGAAGTCACCGGCCGCGGCTGGGTGTCGAGCAAGAAGGAGGATTACGAGGGGCTGGAAAAGGAACAGGAAGGCAAGCAGAAGAAAACGTTTCTTCCGCAGTCGATCACGTTGCGATTGCGGGAACGCAAAGCTTGGGAGATTTCTTCCGTCGCGATCAACCCCGCCTCGGATTTGACGACGTATTTTGAAGAGCGGGAAAAGGAGGACGGTTTCAAGCATGCCAAACCGGAACAATACTACGCCCGCGAAGTGGAAGTGCTCGTCTCCACCGACCGCAATCAGCCGGGGAAAAGCGTGGGCAAGTTCACGCTCGCGCCGCAGAACGAATTTCAGAAGCTTCGCTTTTCGCCCGTCAAGGCGGAGTATGTGACGATTCGAATCTTAAAGGGCTCCGGTGCGGATGCCGTCAGCCTGGGCGGGATTCGCGTGAACGCGGAAGGCGAGATGCCGCCCCATGCCGATGCTTACGCAGAAGAGGTTTGGCCCAACGTCGCGGCGACGGGCCACAAGCCGACGATTCTCTGGCAGATTCTGGCCTATATCATTTTGACCTCGTCGGAGATCATGGTCTCGATCACCTGCCTGGAGTTTTCCTACACGCAGGCCCCGCCGCGGATGAAGTCGCTGATCATGTCGTTATACTTGCTGTCCGTTTCTGTAGGGAACTTGTTTACGTCGCTGGTGAATAAAGTCATCCAAAATGACGACGGCACGAGCAAATTGCCGGGGGCGTCTTATTATTGGTTCTTCACGGGGACGATGTTCGCGACCGCCGTGGTGTTTATCTATATCGCCAAAACCTACCGGGGCAAGACCTACATCCAAGAGACCGAACCGCCCGGCAGCGACGACCACGATGTTTCCGCCGCCGAAGCCGCCGCGGGCTATCACCTCAAGACCTGCCCCGCTTGCGGGCACATGAATCCGCCCGGAGATCGGCGCTGCGAAGAGTGTGACGCCGAACTCAATGAGGATTGAGGAAGAGCCGGTTGATGGACGATCCCCCGTTGTCAACCTCCCCGCTCAGCGAATATTCTGCGGCATCTTGGGGTCGTCCTTGCCTTCGATCGACCGCATCAAGGCCTTGAGCTCGGCGACCTTTTCGGGAAATTTGGCCGCGAGATTCGTCTTCTCGCCGACGTCGGCTTCGAGGTCGTACAGCTCATCCTGTTTCTTGCGGTCGTCCTCGATCGCGTAGCCGAAGAAATGGGCGTCGGGCTTCAGATACTTCCACTTGCCCTGGCGAACGCCGGCGTTGTGAAAATAGAAATCCTCTCTCCCCGTTTCGCTTTCGCCGAAGAGCAGTTTGGTCTGATCGATGCCGTCGATCCGGCGGTCCTTCGGCACTTCAAAACCGCAGAGCGCCGCGAACGTGGGCAGGAAATCGATCGTGGCGAAAACGCCATCGGAAACGCGTCCCGCGGGGACCTTGCCCGGCCAGCGCACGAGGCAAGGCAGGCGGTAGCCGCCCTCGTAACAAGAGCCTTTGCCGTTCCGCAACGGCCCCGCCTCGCCCCAGAAAATGGAGCCTTCGGGATGCCCCTTTTTGCGGTCGGTGTATTTGGGCTGGTTCCAGGGGCCGTTGTCGCTGGTGTAGATTACGAGCGTGTTTTCCCGTAGCCCCAACTCGTCGAGCACATCGAGCAGTCGGCCGGTTTCGTAGTCGAACTCCTCGACCACATCGCCGTAAAGGTCGCCTTTGGACGTGCCCCGGAACCGCTTAGAGGCCCCGATGATCGTGTGCATCATATTATGGGCCACGTACAGCACGAACGGCTTTTTCGGATCGCGTTTTTCCTTGAGATACGAGATCGCCTTGTTCGTGTAAAGCGTCGTGAGGCTCCCCATGTCGCTGGTGGAACCCGCTTTTTCATTGTTCTCGTGAAAGGCGACCTGCCCGCTGTCGTTGGCGCCCAGCGTGCCGAAGTAGTCATCGAACCCTTGGGCGTTCGGCATCCGCTCGACAATCGCCCGGCGGTTCGAGACATCCCATTTGCCGAAGCAAGCGGTTTGATAACCTGCTCCGCGCGAGTTCCGCGAAGGTGATCTCGGACGCGGGCATGCTCCACCCGCGGCTGCGGATCGGATGTCGCCCGGTGAGCAAAGCCGACCGGGACGGCCCGCACACGGTCTGGGCATAAAACGAAGTGAACCGCGTGCCTTCCTTGGCCAACTGGTCGAGCCGAGGCGTCTTGTTCTTCTGGTTTCCAAAGCAGCCGAGATCCGCATAGCCCTGGTCATCGGTGAAAAGGATCAGAATATTCGGCCGCTCGGCGGCAATCGCTACGGATCCCACCGAAAGCACAACTCCGATGGCGAACAGCAGCAAGCGTTTGGTGCTGGGCGATGAATGCATGCGGAAATTCCCTTCAAACAGCGGTGACTTTGATGAAGCCGTGTCGCGGCCGCATCGGTCGCGGCGGGCCAAACTCGTCGGCTGGAAGCCGCCGCTCCGGGCGATGCGCGCACCAAGCGAGGGCGTTGCACAACAGACAGTCACACAGCATCGCCGATTCGCACCGCGGCCGCAATTGAGTCCGCCCGCATTTCCAGGACGAATGGAAGTCACGGGCAGCATCCATGGGATTTTCCCGATTCGCGAACGAAATCGGGACGGATTCTATGCGCCAGATCCCCGTGTGAGTATAATAAGCTCCGGGACGACACTCAGCAAACACTTCTTTCGTAGAGGAAGGTCTTTGTTTGAAAGCAAGTCCCAGAAAGGCATGGAACGTCCATTTCCTCCCCTGGGGTGTTTCCCACATTGACCGATTTTCCGAATGAAACGAAGCTGCAGTCGTATTCCATTATGTGTATTTCGGATTTGGTGGAAGTTGGATGCAAATCGTGTGAAATTGGCCTAAAGTAGTTTTGGCACGGTCGTGCCAATAGGACCGGAACATGCGGCAATCTATCCTCTCTGGGCTTCCAGTTTTTTCGCTCTCGAACTGCGTAACACTGCTGATTGTGTGTGCCACGTTCTCTTTGTACGTCTCCAGCAATCGTGTGAACTTTGGTCCTTTCGGGAAGGCCGAACCGCCCCAGCAGTGCACCGATTCGGCAGAAGAGGTCGAGGATGATCATCCGGCCCCGCTCTGGGATTGTCTGGTCGGCGACGCGTTAATCGGCAAAGTCCCTTTCGTTCTCTCCAAGCAAGATTCTCCAGGAACCGTTGGTCGTTCGCTTGGCGGTGCGATTCGTCGATCGGAAGCCTGGCTCTCTCGCGGGCCACCCGTTTAGCGGCCTGAGCGCCCCAGTTCTCTGTAACACCCGATCATGAACGCGTCATCGGGGGCTACACGCATTGTCTGCGGACAGAGACGATCTTGCATCCCTCTTGATCCCAGGCAGCTTGACAACTCAACAGCTTGATTGAGTTGCGACGAAAGAATCATTTTTGGGGACATCTGTAATGCAAATGAACAATGCGACAAATACATTTGTCGAAGGCAAGTCGGGCCAAGGTTTGTCGCCTCCACACGGCGCAGAAGACCATTGTGACCTCCGTCACATTCAGCATGTCATTGAACACGCAGCTCATTTTCTCCCGGCCCAGGGGCCGATTGAGGTCTTCGTTCATCACAACACGTTGCACTCGTTCGAGGACCTGCCCTTTGATGCGGGGGTCAAAGCGGGGGGGTGCTGTTTTCTTGTAACGCGTATCTGCCGGAAGAAGCATATCGTCAGAAATTTGAACAAGGCCGCATCCGGTTGAAAGACTTGGAATCGGTCTTGCTGGATGACCTTGGTCAGGAAGCGGACCGTCTCGTTGCAATTTTTGGCACGCGATTTGATCTCCGACTGGCGATGTTGCAGTTTCCCCTGCGGTCCGGACCTTCCGCCGAATTACGATGGGGGATCGCTGAAACCGATGCTTTGAGGCGATTTCGGAACGATGCCCCCCCCGCCGTCCGCAAGCGCATAATTGCTGATACCAGCCATTGGGTGATGCGCGATCTTCGGAGCAGTGATCCTTCTCGAGAGAATTCGGCAAAGCGGGTTTTGTCGGATGTCTTACAGCAATTCAATCGGAGGTCAATGGAATCGTGGACCGAAAGGACTTGGGAAGCGTTCACGTTGAACTTTCTCTGGAGGGTGTGTCAAAATGGCGTGCGGTCCGTAGAAGCGGACGCCGTCCACTCAACCGGGCCAAGACCGTTGCTCCAACACCGCGAGCTATTGCTCGCAGTTACGGGAGTGGACGTGAATGTCCTGGTGAATGAACAGTTGATTCGCTTCTGCTCGGCTTTTCTGGATCAGGGCTTTGCAAGTTGGGAACTTCCGAACCGGGATTTGGGCATCTACCGGGCGTTCTTGAATCTCCATCGCGTGTCGTTTGCTTCACCGACCCCTTGGTTGTCCGGCTTGAAGAATGAAGCGCGGCGACTGCTGGATTCGGAGATCGGTCCGCTGGAGTCGATTGGAGAGTCACTTTCCCTCCTGGGGGTGGCCGACGATGAACGGGATCGTTTTGTCGAACGATCGCTGCTCGCGCTGCGCGGTTGGGCCGGAATGGTCTGGCAAATGGAGACCAATGCGGAATGGATGCCTCGTACGGCCCCGCCTGGCAGTCTCGCCGAGTACCTTGCCGTTCGGCTGATCCTGGAACGCTTGGCGATCGCCGATGTGGCGCGAGAGTCGTTGGGATTCCGAGGGGAACTGCGAGGCGTTCGTGAGGTGGCGATCCAGCGGTTGCCCCAGGGTGATGCGAACGGATTAAATCGACGAACATTCATCGTGTTCCAACTTGCCCAAGTGCGGGGTTGGAAACCTGAAGACCTGCAACATTTAACGAGGCAGCAGTGGGCGGCACTGATTCGGGAGATCGACGACTTCCCAGGACTCGAACGCCGAAGAGTATTTCACCTTGCATTCGAGCAGAAATACAGAAACGAGACGCTCGACGCGGTGATTGCCCATTCCAAACGAAAACGGGCAAGCGAGGACGACACCCGCCGTTCCGTTCCACGATTTCAAGTGACGTGCTGCATCGATGAGCGGGAGGAATCCTTCCGCCGCCACCTTGAGGAAATTGATCCCGAGTGCGAAACCTTTGGCATCGCCGGTTTTTTTGGTGTGGCGATGTATTACCGCGGGGCAACGGATGCTCACTTCAAACCACTTTGCCCGGTGAGCATCAGGCCCCAACATTACGTGACGGAAGAGCCGCTTTGCACCCAGGCGGAATCGGGGCGCCGGCGGGCGGAGGCCCGGCGGCGACTCGGGCAGGCCACGAAACAGGCTCACCGAGGCACGCGGACCTTTTTGGGCGGACTGGCGGCCGGCCTGCTCGGGTCATTGGCGGCGTTTCCGTTGGTGGCGCGCGTGCTCTTCCCGCGGACCGCGGCACAAATCCGAAGGCTGTTCGGCAGGATCGTGCAATCGCCCGTGACGGAATTGCGGATCGAAAGGGTCGAAGCCGACCCCGGACCAACGGACGGACACATCGGCTACACAATCGACGAGATGGCGGCCATCGTTGAAGGGGGGCTCCGGGCACTCGGACTGGCAAACGTGGAATTGCTTTCGCGGCTCGTTGTGATTTGCGGTCACGGTTCCGCCAGTCTCAACAACCCGCATGAAGCCGCACACGATTGCGGGGCCTGCGGCGGCGGCCGCGGCGGACCAAACGCGCGCGCCTTCGCCCAAATGGCCAACGACTTGCGTGTCCGCCGGCTTCTGACCGATCGCGGGATCAATATTTCGGATGAGACGTTGTTTGTCGGTTGCTACCATAACACCTGTGACGACAGCGTCACGTGGTACGACGTCGACCGGGTTTCCATTCGACATCGCGCTCTCTTCGAAATCGCCAAGGCGGAGATTAACGAGGCGCGCAAACGCAGCGCTCACGAACGCTGCCGGCGATTCGAGTCGGCGGAATTGTCGATTTCGGTCGAATCGGCGCTTCGCCACGTGGAAGGACGCGCCGAAGACTTGTCCCAAACGCGGCCCGAATACGGTCATGCCACCAATGCGTTATGTTTCGTCGGTCGTCGAGATTGGAGCCGCGGGTTGTTCCTTGACCGCCGGGCGTTTTTGACTTCGTATGATCCCGCTCAGGACGACGAACGCAGTTCCATTCTGGAACGGATGCTGCAAGCCGTCATCCCCGTCTGTGCCGGAATCAATCTGGAATACTATTTCTCGTTCGTGGACCCGACCGGATACGGTTGCGGCACCAAACTTCCGCACAACATCACATCTCTCTTGGGGGTTATGGATGGTGCGGCCAGCGACCTTCGTCCTGGCTTGCCCTGGCAAATGGTCGAAATCCACGAACCGGTGCGGTTGCTTTTCGTCGTCGAAACATCCCTCGACGCCATGCAGCGGATTATCGACGACAACCCGGCCATTGCCCAACTGGTCAATGGGGAATGGGTTCAACTGGCGGTGTTTGACGCCGGGAAAACACAGGTTCATCGTTATGTCCGAGGAGATTTCATTCCCTATCAACCGGAGACGGATGAGTTGCCCGCCGAGGAGTCGTCCCTCGATTGGTATCGCGGCTGGCGCGACCACCTTGGATTTTGCTCAATCCGGAAACTCCCGTTGGCGCCGGCCAAATCGACTCCCGCCGTGGAAACGGTCGCTCGGACAGGGTGAACTGCCGAGAGAGACAATGACAGCCCGCCCGAACAACAACGAGTTTCTCGCACCAAGCCCTGCCTGGCCACAACCCAAATCGCGAAAGTTACGAAATTGCTAACAGTATTTACTATTTTGGGAATCTGTATTGTCGCAAGCCCGAGTGCATTGCTGGCGGTGTTCGGTTTGTCGGCCCTTTTGGGACGTCCGCTGGGGGAGCGCGCGTTGGCTCACTTAACCCAAGGGGCGGTGGTCGTCGGACTCACCGCATCGGTCGCGATTCTGATTATGATGCTGGGGCTCGGCATCCGATATGTGCCTATAGAAATCGGCGACTGGGTCGTCATTCACGAACAAAACTTTCACTTTCATCTCAAGTTCATTTTTGACCGATTGTCGGTGCCTTTCGTCGTTCTGACATTTGTTCTGACCGGAACGATCGGCGCTTTCACCAGCCGATACCTGCATCGCGAACCGGGCTACGGACGCTACTTTGTGTTTTATGCTGTATTTCTCCTCGGTATGGTCGTGTCCTCCCTCGCGGGAACAATCGAAACATTGTTTTTCGGTTGGGAACTCGTCGGGTTGTCGTCAGCTTTGCTGGTTGCGTATTTTCATGAACGGCGAAACCCCGTTCTCAACGGCCAACGGGTCTGGGCGGTTTACCGCATTAGTGATGCGGCGTTTTTGATTGCGGCCCTGACGCTGCATCATTTGACCGGTGCCGGCGACTTTGACGGTCTGATGCGGTCCGGACCTTGGCCCGACAGTCACGCCACCATCTCCCAATCCCACGCGCTATTCGTCGGCCTGTTGCTCTTGATCGCCGTCGCCGGCAAGTCCGCCTTGATTCCTTTCAGCGGTTGGCTGCCCCGCGCCATGGAAGGCCCTACACCATCGAGCGCCGTGTTTTATGGAGCCCTATCCGTCCATCTGGGGGCGTTTCTGCTCTTGCGAGTCAGCCCGCTCCTGGAAGCGTCTTTACTGTTTAGCATCGCGGTCGTGGTCCTGGGACTGGTTTCGGCGGTTTTTGGAACTCTCGCGGCGCGAGTCCAATCGGACGTCAAGTGTGCGTTGGCGTTCGCGTCGCTCACACAGGTGGGGCTGATTGTGGCTGAGATCGGCTTCGGTCTGCGCTACATCCCGCTGATCCACATAATCGGACATGCCTGTCTGCGGACGTTGCAATTACTGCGAGCCCCCTCGCTTTTGCACGACTACCACACAATTGAAAACGCCATCGGTGCGCATCACTCTGAAAACGAGCAGGAACCTCGGGAACCCGCCGTTCAGCACATCGGCCGTACCTGGTTATATCGATTCGCGATGGAACGCGGGTTCCTCGACGCAATCTTGAATGAATACATTGTCCGCCCGTTTATTGCAGTCTTCCACTGGTGCGATCGTATGGAACGCCGCTGGACGGATCTCTTGTCGGGCGGAGAGTCCGGTGAAGTTGACAATGTGGACTTGCAAACCGGATCGTTAGAGGAATTCGTCTGATGCCTGAACTCCACTTGCCCTGGCTGGAACTCTCCGTCTTAACTCCCTTGCTTGGTGCAATGGGTGTGGGGTTTCTGCGGAACCGCGAAGTTGCATGGACGACCTGCGTGGTCATTTGCACGCTTACGTTGGTCTTTGCGGTCGGAGAATGGATCGACTTTGGCACCGTCCACGCGTTCGAAGCGCACGATCACTGGGACGTGCTCAGTACGCTTTTTCACAGAGATGTGTTTGTCGTTGACGAACTGAGCGCGCCGCTGCTGCCGCTTGCCGCGCTTCTGTTTTTAATGACGGTGCTGGCCACGTTGCGGACCAAGGTGAGTCGTTTTTCGTTTGGGTGGACGTTGACGTCAGAGGCGATCTTGCTTGCGACTTTAAGTTGCCGGGATCCTTGGGGGCTCGTTGTCCTTTTGTCCGCCGCCACCATTCCGCCGTTTGTTGTCATCCGTGGTCGACATCGTTCGACGAGAGTTTATTCCGTTCACATGGGCCTATTTGTCGCATTGCTTCTGGTCGGCCAGTTTTTGGTAGATCGGACGTCTCCCAATTCCGGGATTCGGCTCATCGCTGGCGCGATGTTGACCACGGCCGGCCTCTTGCGGAGCGGCATTGTCCCGCTGCATTGCTGGATGACGGATCTGTTTGAAAAAGCCACCTTCGGAACGGCTCTGCTGTTTGTCACGCCCATCACCGGCGCGTACGCCGTGATACGGCTGGTGCTGCCGATTGCCCCCGCCTGGGCTCTCCAAAGTATCGCGCTCGCGTCTCTCTTCACGGCGGTTTATGCAGGCGGCATGGCACTCGTACAGCACGATGCGAGGCGGTTCTTTTGCTACCTGTTTCTCAGCAATTCCTCGCTGGTCCTTGTCGGACTGGAATTGGTCACTCCGATCGGGTTGACGGGCGCTTTGTGTGTGTGGATCTCGGTCGGGGTGTCTCTGGCGGGATTCGGCCTGACTCTTCGCTGCGTGGAATCGCGAACCGGCCGCGTGTCGTTAAACAAGTATCATGGACTCTACGAACACACTCCGACGCTGGCCGCCTTGTTTCTCGTAACAGGGCTGGCTTCGATCGGCTTTCCCGGCACGGTGGGTTTTGTGGGAACGGAATTGCTGATCGAAGGGGCGGTGACCGTTTATCCGCTTACTGGTATGGCGGTCGTCGTTGCCATGGCATTAAACGGAATCGCGATTTTGTCCGCGTATTTTCGCGTCTTTACGGGAACACACCATACTGCATCCATTTCTCTTCGGGCGCGCTACCGCGAAAGAATCGCCGTGTTGATACTTATTGCCTTGATACTTGGCGGGGGCGTGTTTCCACAACCGGGAGTCACTTCAAGATACCACGCGGCATTGGGACTGTTGCGTCTGCGCAACGGAGAAATTCCGAAGACGGAGTCCACGCCTCAAGTGAGTACGCCGAAACAAGAAAGCTCGCTAAGAAGTCAAAGTCCAACACTCGGCCTCGGCAGCGATTGACGCCCGGCAGGAACCACCTGGCGGGAAAAATCGGGGGGCGGTAGTGAGTGAAACGGCCCGTCGCCGGCGATCAGCCGTCCGACTGCTCCGCGGCAAGGTCTGACTCGTCAGTGGTATAGTCCGATGGGTCGATGGAAAAGTCCGACTGCTTGGCGGCGAGGTCGTCAGGCTCCGAATTCGCCGACAAGTTGGTGTAGCGATGCTCCAATTCCCGTAACCGCTCGGCGGAGAAGTTATCAGGCGAGTCGATTTCGCTCAGATTTTCAGGGCAAACGATCAACCGGTCAGCGGGGTTGGGGTTGAGCGGAAAGAATTGCTTGGAAATATTGACATCCTGCACGCCATGAGAGTATGAGTATGTCGTCATCACACGCACATGGGAGTCCGCACCGAAGACGCTCCGAATCACTGCCATCTTGGTGTTCATGCGAGCGAGCACGGTGGTCAGTTGCTGCCAGGTGGTGATGGGGGCATCCAGCTCGATGTTCAGATGGACTAAAGGGCGTCTGGGGAGATGGCGTCGTTCGGCGACGCCCTCAATGACGTTTCTGGCCACGCTGATGGCTTGGCGGTCGTTGCCGCTGCCCGGCTTTACCAGAAGCATGTTGTTGTGCTTGGTCGCGGCTTCGAACCCGTTTCCGTAGCCGATGAGCCGCTCATCGTGACCCACGCGGTGGTCCAGCGCATCGGGGTCACTTTCCTCCAATTGGAGCAGTTGACGCGTTTGCTCAAGGGCATAGGTGAGGTTCCAGGCAATCAGATAAGCGACGAACCCCGCGAGCGAAGAAGGGAGTCTCTCGGCCCGGTCGAGCGCCTGGCCGATGGCTTCCGCTGCCGATGGGCTTACGAGCGTCTGCAAATCCTCTCCTTTGGAGCAGACCATGTTGAACTGCTTGAGCAGGTACGCCTCCATCGCGATCTTGACACGCTGGTTCGCCACCGCTTCGGCGGGCGGACCCGACAATAGCGAACGCAATGTCCGGCCCTGAATCGATTCGTGCGCGTCGGGATCGTTTATGGAAAGATCGAGAAACTCTCGCGAGAACACCTGCCCCGGGGCCATCCAACGATTGCGGGCCATCACTTCCTCTGCGTCGATCAGTTGCTCGCCGCTTGGGACGTGCAGTTCCATGGCGCCGATGTCGGTGTTGGTGATCGCAGCCAGACAGTAGAGCCGGTCGGCGTCCGGCGTGCCGAATAGCGCATTCTCCACGTCCAATGCCTGATCGATCACTCCCTGGAGCGCACGCCGGTCCGTGTTCTCCTTACGGTCGTGAGGTTTGGCATACGCCGCACACGATCCGGCGAGCTTCGATCGATGAGCGGCCGTAATGAAAATCGCCGGCTTGCCGGGAGTGCGGCAAGCCGCGCGAACCATCTTGATTCGGATGGGCAGCCAGAAATCCGTATTGTTGGGATCGACGAGCGCTTTGTTGCCATCGCTCCGCTGGTTTTCCACAGTTGTTGGCGGGCACCCTTTGTGATCCGTGGTGTTCGTCCGGCCGTCCATACACTTCCGCAGCAGAATCTCCGGGGCTTCGTGGCGAAAGTGATTGATCGTTTCTCCCATTTCGCGCAGCAAGGCGGCGTTTTCTCTGTTTGCGGCGAGATATTCCGTGAAATAGGTCCAAGCAAACGGATCGGGTCCTTCGGCACGGGCTGGATTCTCGAGGATTTTGGAATGAACAGACATGGTTTCGTAACACGGCCTCCTATCCCGAAGGAGTAATAAGGTATCTTTCCACGGTATTGTATCCGAAAACCACCCCGCTCGCGCGGTCTAAAAATACCAATTCCGGCGGGAACCGCCAAGCGGTCGCCTTGAGGTTTCGGGCGAAACCGTGCGTCTTCGTCCACACGAGTTAACGGTTCCGAGTGGAAATCACCTTGGATGGTCGAAGCATCAAAACAATCCACATCCCCGCGGCCGACCGTATGTGTTGACTTTGTTTTGGACAGCGGTTAAATCGGTGTTTCCGGATGCTTGGGAGAAGCCCTTGACAAAAAGCCGTCTCATGCATTCTGCCGGTTATGGATCGAGTTTGAAGTGAGCCGCGCCGATCCCGTGGCAAACCACGCGAAGTTTGCCGCGTCCCATGTGTTTGAACCGCAACGGCAAACAGACCGCTTCAATACAATGGTCAGCTCCCAAGTGGCCGGAGGGAGAAGAAACTCGCCGCGAACACAATTCACTTGATGCGGCAGGTGGGGATCTCTGCTCATCAGACATTATTGCTTCCGCAATTCTCACCAACTGAGACAAAGCGGCCGAATCATTTGTCTTGAGATGAGCGATCGAATGAATCGCTCTGTTTCGGAGCCCTCTAACGAACGCTGACGGCTACTGCGAAACGATCCTGCGCGAGATCTGGAGACAAAAACTAAGGCGAGCGGGGTGTAATCCCCCGGGTTATGTGGAACCGCGAAACGCGACGATTCGAATTTATCACCGGAGGAACCTCTATGAAAGCCGCATACATTTCCAAGACCGGTTCGCCGGATGTAATTCAGATGGGGGACTTGCCGGAGCCGGAGCCGGGGCCGACCGAGGTTCTGGTCAAGGTGCGGGCGGTGGCGGTGAATCCCATCGACACGTACATCCGCGCGGGAGCCATCAAAGCCGATTTGCCGAACCCTTATATCCCCGGCTGCGATGTCGCGGGCGTGGTGGAGAAGTGCGGGGCGGAGGTTTCGGTGCTCAATGCGGGCGACCGCGTGTGGGGCAGCAATCAGGGGCTGTTCGGCCGGCAGGGGACGTTCGCGGAATACGCCGCGATCGATGAAAAATGGCTGTACCGGATTCCCGAAGGCCAATCCGACAACGAAGCCGTCGCCGGGGCCTTGGTGGGAATCACGGCTCATTTGGGATTGTTTCTGCATGCCGGGCTCAAAGGCGGCGAAGTGGTGTTCGTCAACGGCGGCACGGGCGGCGTGGGGTCGTCGGTCGTGCAGTTGGCGAAATCCGTGGGCGCCTCCGTCATCGCCACCGTGGGCAGCGATCAGAAAAAATCCGCCTGCGAACGCCTGGGGGCGGATCTGGTCTTGAATTATCACTCCGACACGCTGGACGAGGACATCCGCAATTTCGCGGAACCCCGCGGGGGCGTCAACGTCTGGTTTGAGACCCAGCGCGAGCCGACCTTGGACCGCACGGTGGGTTTGATGGCGAAACGCGGGCGCATCGTGCTGATGGCCGGCCGCGATGCCCGGCCCGAATTTCCCGTGGGACCGTTTTACGTCAACGACCTCCGGATGTTGGGCTTTGCGATGTTCAATGCCAGCCCCGAAGAGCAGAGGGAATCCGCTTCAACCCTCAACATCCTCGCCGAGAACGGCGAATGGAAACCGCACATCGGCAAAGTCTTCCCGCTGGACCAAGCCGCCGACGCCCATCAACTGCAAGAGGACAACACCTTAAACAAAGCCGGCACCCTCGACGGCAAAATCGTGCTCGAGGTGTGAACGCGGCCCGCTCCGTCCCATCCTTGATGTCATTCGGTTTGAGCACGAGTCAGCCTGACATCGTCATCGTCGGCATTACCCGAACTCAAGCATCGGCTGGGCGTCAGCCACATGGTTCTGGCCAATATCTCGCTCGACGTGATCGGCCGGAAGTCCGGCACCGAGTGCTGGATTCATTTAATAACGCGTGTGCCGGGGTTGTGGGGGCGTGGATTTCGCGTGGGCGGGTTCCGCCAGCAATTGCGCGGTGCGGAGCGTGGCGACGTAGTTCATAAACCGATCCGCCACGCGCAGGCCGCTTTGCTCGAGCCGCAAGTGCAATGGCGTCGGCTGCCGATCGGTTTTCAGATCGTTCAAATACCCGATCAAGATTTCGCGGGTGTCGGGCGAACTGTGCAACATGAAGTGCACCCACGCCCAGGCTTCCTGGTAATCGATCCGCTGCATTTGCTCGAATTTGTCGAGTTCTTCCAAACGCTTGAGATCCGGCCGCCAGCCGTTGCCCAACAGCGCCGTCAGGTTTTGAGCGTAGTCGCCGTTGACTTGCCCCGGTTCGGAACCGACGACTTCAAAATACTCCGCGAGGCCTTCATCCAGCCACAGCGGGACGGTTTTCAAGGAGGCGTGCAAGAGCCCGTGGGTATATTCGTGCCGGAGGTCTTCTTGAATCCGGTCCCCCCAATAGGTGAAGACGGCGAGCTCGCGGGGCGTGCCCACGAAATAAGCCCGCCGCTTTGGGAGCCCCGGATAGGTGGCATTCAGGTACCGGGTAAATTCCGCTTCGCTGCTGAAGAGATACACGACGACATCCTCCCCTTGTTCGGGAAGGCGGAGGCTTTCGGAGACCTGCCCGCGGAGCCGCACGAGATCCGCGATGAGCGGATGATCTTTTTCCAGCTTGAAATTGCTTTGCACGAGCAACCGGTCCGACCGCAGAGAATGCCGCACCGGAGGCATGACCGGCGGTTTGACATTCTGCGTATGCCGGCAGCCCAGGACGATCCCCAAGACCGCCAGGAGCAGGACGCAATGACGCATCAAGCCGCCTCCCGTTGAGCGAAGTCCATCGACAGGCCCGCGATGTTTCGCCAGTACGATTTCCACTCCGCGGCAAACCGCGGCCCCAAATAGGACCGCAGAAACCGCAGCCGGGCGCTCCGTGAAATGCCGAGTTCCCCCGGCAACGACGCGCCCAATTGAGCGAACGTCTTTTGTACGTCTCGGGGAGAAACCCCGGTGTGCTGCCGGAGTTTTTCCAGCGATGCAAACCACAACCGCAGCGGTCCTTCGGTCGCGACGAGCAGCGAGGACAGTGTGATGTCCGAGTAATGAAATCCATGCTCGTGGAGCGATTGCAGATTCCGCGCGACGGCGACCGCCACGTCCGATATCCAGTCCTCAAACTTTGTCGGAGGGAGCGTTTGCTTGAGTTCCCATGCCCCGCGCTTGAGCGTAACCGCCCCGGCGATTTCTTCCGTGATGAAATAATCCGGACGGCCCGCGGGCGTCTCCACAAACAACAGCGGAACCGCCGCCGGCAATTTCCGCCGCACGAGCGCATGCCCCATCTCCCAAGCCCCGCGGGCGGAGCCGGTCGAGCGGAAGACGGTCAGCACCGCTCGCTGCGTTTGGCGGTTGTAGGGAAGTTCGATCACCGCCTGCTGGTCGCCCTCCGCCGATTTCTGCCAGGAAAAGAGCGGCCAGTCTTCCACGAGTTGGTCGGGGTTTTGTTTCAGGCTTTGGAGCAGGACCCGGCCCAAGCCGCTTAAACCTCGGCAGCGATGCGGCGGCGTTTCCAAGATGATCAGCCGCCGATTGCCCCGCCGCCACTTTTTGTCGCCGCGGACGTCGGCTTTTTCCAACTCCCGCCGGCAGATGGACTCCACAAACCGCAGCGTGTCGCGCGAAATGCGTTGGTCCGGCTGGCGTTGATTCGAGGCTTCAAAATACGCCTTCAGAAACCGGCAGCGGTCTGCGAGGGAGGATCGGCGGGCGAAGAAATTGTTGAGGAGTGCGAGGTTCCGGGCGATCTGTCGTCGCGTCAAAAATCGTTTCTGGTGGAGGGCGTGCAAATCGATGAGGAACAACTGGGCCCCATTGTCTTGTCTTTGGATCAAGACGTTTCCGGGGTGCAGATCCCGGTGCAGGATGCCGCCCCGATGCAGCGCCGCCGCCAGGCGTCCCAGCCGCCGGGCGATTTCTTGCCGGAATCGGCATTGCTCCGAGGACTCGAAGCCCGGAAGCGTCTCGGCGACAAACTCATCCAAAGGCTGGACGTTTTCGATCGCGCGGCTGATGAGGAAATTGTCCGTCACCACGCCCAACACCCTTCGGCGCCCGACGGCGACGGTTTCGATCGTTTTCAAACCCAGCTCGCTCACCCGCCGGGCCGACCGCCATTCCAAATCCGCCTTGGCGGGACGGACGACGTTTTGCAGCACGGCCTGCCAATCGGGCGTGCGGTAATGTTTCAAATAAAACGTCCCCTGCGGCAGGATCAGCCGGTACACCGCGCGGTGCGGCCCGCTCTTGATGACCGTGGCCACGCCGAGGGCCAGCCATTCCGAAATCGGCAGTTCGCCGTCGCCATCCAGCCAACGCGCGAGGGGCTCGATCAACTCCCAGCGAAAGGCCCCGCGGCGCACGCGGATTCTCCCGGGAGGCAGGCGACCGTGGGGCGTCAACCCCATGATCCGAATGTTTTGCACAACCGTCCGCAAAACCAAGATTGAGCACTCCGTCTTATTATCATTGGCGAACGATCAACCGGCTTACGCCGGCCGCTCGCCTGGCGCGCAGCGCGGCCATTTCATCGGGGCGGGGATGTTCTCACAATCCGCAGCTTTCGGCAAGACGGCTTCCTCCGGAATACTAATCAAACAGCCAGGTTTTCGCGGTTCGTCGCGGCTTCCATAATGGTTTGCTCGCGGAATTCGCTTCGCCCAAATTCCCCCGTCAACCGGCCTTCACAGAGCACGAGAATCCGGTCAGAGAGCGTCAATAACTCGGGCAGCTCGCTCGACGTGACGAGGATTCCTAATCCCTCCCGGCAGAGGCGGTCGATGATTTTATAAAGCTCCGCTTTCGCCCCCACATCGATGCCCCGCGTCGGATCGTCCAACAGCAGGATCTTGGGCCGCGTGCGCAGCCAGCGGGCCATGATGCACTTCTGCTGATTGCCGCCGCTAAGGCTGGTGATCGGAGACTCCGGCCCCGCGGTTTTGATGCCCAACAGATCGATGGATTCCTCCGTCATAAGGCGTTCGGCTCTCCCGGAAACCAGCCCGCCTCGCAGCGCCTCCGGCAGCGTGCAGAGGGTGATGTTCTCCCGCACGGAAAGATGGCCGAACAACCCCTGGCGTTTGCGGTCTTCCGTCACCAAGGCGATGCCGGCTTTCATGGCGTCGGCGGGATGACGAAACCGCGCCGGCTGTTCCTCGATGACGATCTGGCCCTCGGGCGGGACCACGCTGACGCCGAACAGACATTCCAACAGCTCCGTCCGGCCCGCGCCCATCAGCCCGGCGATGCCCAACACCTCGCCAGACCTGAGCGAAAAGTTGATGTCCCGGAGCCTCCACTTCCGGGCGTGGCCCGGCCAGGGCAGCGAGAGGTTCTGAACGTCCAACAGACACTCGCCCGGACGTCGGCCTTTGCCCAGGTGGACTTCCTCGATTTCCCGGCCGACCATTTGATGGGTGATCTCGCGGGGAGTGGTTTGGGCCGTTTCGAAACGTGCCGACCAGCCGGCCGTCGCGCAGCACGGTGATGCGGTCGGACAGCCGAAATACTTCCTCCATTTTGTGGGAGATGGAGAGGATGGTCACGCCCTGCTTTCGCAGCCGATCGATCACGCGAAACAGCCGCCGGGCTTCGCCTTCGGTGAGGGCGCTGGTCGGCTCATCCATGATCAAAATCTCGGCTTTGATCGAAAGGGCCTTGGCGATTTCCACCAACTGCTGATCGCCCACCCGCAGTTCCCGCACCAACTGGGCCGGAGAAATGGAGCAGTCCAATTGTTCAAAAATCGCCGCCGCCTCCCGCTGCATCGTGCGGTCGTCGAGCAGTCCCCAGCGGCCCGTGCGTTCCCGGCCCAGAAAGATATTCGCCGCGACCGAGAGTTCCTCAACAAGATTGAGTTCCTGATGAATAATGCTCACGCCCGCGGCCTCGGCATCGCGGGTGCTCTGAAACTCCGCCGGCCGCCCCTTGAGCAAAACCCGCCCCTCCGAAGCCGAAAGCACCCCGGAGAGAATCTTCATGAGCGTACTCTTCCCCGCCCCATTCTCCCCCACCACCGCATGGAGTTCGCCGGGCAACACATCAAAACTCACATCCTCCAAAGCGGTCACGCCGGGGAACCGCTTGGTGATGTGTTCGATGGAGATGAGTGGGGAAACTGGCATAAAAAGTAGGGCAGGCTCCCGCCTGTCTTCTTTTAAGAATCGCAACAAATCGGCAGGCAGGAGCCTGCGGGAGCCTGCCCTACGATTACTTACTCTTTGACCCGATCGTGTGAAAGCAGGAGTCCGTGGAGGTACGCCATATTTAACGCATCCTTTATGTTTTCTCAGATATTCCTTTAGACGTTCAAGCAGTGCGCCATTAGTTCTGGATGCATACTCCTCGCGGGGTGGCCCAGGTTGCTTGCCAACCTGGGGGCGAAGCCCAAGAGGTTTGTTCTCAACGGGTAATCTGTGTCACTTCTTTCTCGACCATGATAACCTCTTGTCGCTGCGCGACCCAGGTTGCAAGCAACCTGGGCCACCCCTTGGTGTACCAGAAACGGTCCGCTTACTGCGTGCGCGGCTCTTACGGGCATCAGCCGGCTTGTTTTTTCTTGCTGGACTTCTTCTTCGCGGCTTTTTTCTTTTTGGTGGTCGTCTTCTTCTTGGTGGTTTTCTTTTTCTTGACGCCTTTTTTGATGGCTTTTTCTTCCAGGAGTTTTAGGGCCTCTTCTAAGGTGATTTTTTCCAGGTCTTTGTCTTTGGGGATCGTGGCGTTGATTTTTTTGTGCTTGACGTAAGGCCCATAGCGGCCTTCGAAGATGCCGATGATTTCTTCGTCTTCGGGGTGCTTGCCGAGTTCGCGGATGGGCGTGGGGGCGGCTCGTTTCTTCGCGTTTTTGAGCATGTCCACCGCGGCTTCGAGAGTGACATTTAAGACATTATAAGTCTTACCCTCGAACTCGTAGGTGTGCGTTTTTTTGTCGAAGTTGCCGTAGGTCTTGTCGTGCAGTACATAGGGGCCGTACATGCCCACGCCGACTTTGACGACCTTCTCCGTTTCCGGGTGATGGCCGAGCCGCTTGGGGAGTTCCAAGAGGGCCAAGGCTTCCTCGAAGGTGACGTTCTCGGGATCCTGAGCCTTGGTGAGGCCGACGCGTTTGGGCTTGGGCTGTTCGTCGGTCGGCTCGCCGAGTTGCACATAGGGACCATAGGGGCCGACTTTGAGATAGATCGGCAGGTTCTCTTCGGGATGAATGCCGAGCGATTGCGGTTCCTGTTGCTTGAGTTCGAGTTGTTTCTGGGCGTACTCGTCGCTCAAGTCCGCGGGGGCCATGTCGTCGGGAATGGAGGCGGTGACTTTTTCCTCGCCGTTGGCCTGTTCGAAGTAGGGGCCGTATTTCCCGACGCGGACGGAGTGCTTCAGACCGTCGAGCTTGAGCGTGCAGGCGTCGCGGGGGTCGATGACTTCGATCTTTTGCTCGACCTGTTTTTCGAGGCCTTCGTCGCCGGAGTAAAACGCTTCGAGGTAAGGCAGCCGCTCGGCTTCGCCGGTGGCGATGTCGTCGAGCGTCTGCTCCATGCGGGCGGTGAACTGGTAATCGACGAGGTTGGGGAAGTAGTCTTCGAGGAGCCGGGTGACGGCCATCGCGGTGAAGGTGGGCACGAGTTGGCTGCCGTTCTTGCGGACGTAGCCGCGGTCCTGGATGGTGCTGATGATGCTGGAATACGTGCTCGGCCGGCCGATGCCTTCGCCTTCCAACTTGCCCACGAGCGAGGCTTCCGTGTAGCGGGCGGGGGGTTTGGTTTCGTGGCTGAGGGCTTCGAGTTCCTGGAGGCTCAGCGTTTGGTTTTCTTTTAACGGAGGCAGGGCGGATTCCTGGTCGTCGAGCGCTGCTTCGGGATCGTCGCTGCCTTCCACATACGCCCGGAAGAAGCCCGGAAAATCCACGTGCCGGCCGCTCGCGCGGAACTCGGCGTCCTCGGATTGGATGGTGACGGTCTGGAACGTCAAGCGGGCCTCGGCCATTTGCGTGGCGACAGTCCGCTTCCAGATCAGCTCGTAGAGTCTGAACTCATCCCCGCCGAGGCCCAGCTCCTTCGCGGGGAGCATCTCCGTGCCGGCGGGACGGATGGCTTCGTGGGCCTCCTGGGCGTTCTTGGCTTTGTTGGTGTATTGCCGAGGCTCCGGGCTGAGGTATTCGTCGCCGTAACGGGTGCGGACGCAGCTGCGGGCGGCGTTCAACGCTTCCTGCGAAAGGTTGACGCTGTCGGTCCGCATGTAGGTGATGTGCCCGTTTTCGTAGAGCGTCTGGGCGACCCGCATGGTTTGGCGGGTGCTCATGTTGAGCTTGCGGTTGGCTTCCATCTGGAGCGAGCTCGTGGTGAACGGCGGGGCGGGCTTGCGGGTTTGGCTGCGCTCTTCGATCTTTTGGATGGACCACGGCTGCTCGCGAAGGCGGTTTTGCAGATCGCGGGCTTCCTGCTCGGCGAGGAGCAACACGTCCACGCCGGCTTTGATTTTGCCGGTGTGCTCGTCGAAGTCTTTGCCGGTGGCGATTTTCTTGCCGGCGACGGTGAACAGCATCGCCTCGAACCCGCCGCTGCCGTTGGGGGAGAGTTGGGCTTTGAGGTCCCAATAGGTTCCGCTGTGGAACGCGAGGCGTTCGAGTTCCCGCTGGACCAACAGCCGGACCGCGACGGACTGCACGCGGCCGGCGGAGAGCTTGGGTTTGATCTTCCGCCACAGGAGCGGGCTGAGTTCGTAGCCGAACAGCCGGTCGACAACCCGGCGGGTTTCCTGGGCCTGGACGAGATCCACATCGAGATCCCGGGGGTGCTGGATGGCGTTGAGGATGGCGTCTTTGGTGATTTCGGAAAACACCATCCGCTTGACGGGGACTTTGGGTTCCAGAAGCTGGACGAGATGCCAGCCGATGCTTTCTCCCTCGCGGTCTTCGTCCGTCGCGATGATGAGTTCGTCGGCTTCTTTGAGGGCGGATTTGATCTCGCGGACGATTTTCTTCTTCTCCGGCGAAACCACATACAAGGGCTGAAAGCCCTCTTTGACGTTCACCGCGTGGCGTTTGACCCAATCCTGGCCTTTGTATTCCTCGGGGATTTCATCGGCGCTCGCGGGCAGGTCGCGGACGTGCCCGACGCTGGCGACGACTTTATAGTCTCTTCCCAGATAGCCGCTGATTTTATCGGCCTTTTTGGGAGATTCGACGATGACTAGCGCTTTCCATTTCTTGTTCGCCACGAACTTCGTTCCTTTGGGAAAAACGCCGCCTATTCTTTTGCGCGGCTTGAGGTGTGGGTTGTTTGATGAGTGTGGGACTTTGTAGCGGTGGCTTTTAGCCGCCGAAATTCACTCACGGCGGCAGGATGCCGCTGCTACGGTTTGCGGCCTGGCCGCGGATTTCTCCAGCCCCCTTCGGAAAAACAGTGGCAACCTGCGGGCCGGTTTGTCAAGGGCAGTTTGGGGGAGATTCCCGCCGGTCGGCTCGGAAAACGCGTTCCGAACCGGGCGATTTCGGGGGACGGCTTCGGGCGTTGGACTTGCCAGTCCCAGGGGTCAAGCTACAATGCGCGAAGCAGAGAATTCCCGCGAGACCGTTCGATTTTCCCAATTTTCATCGCGAAATATTGGGGTGTTTCCTTCGCCGCCGCTAAGGTGGCGTGGGGGTGTGTTTCGGGGAACGCCCTTTGCGGAGTCCTCCTTAAATCATTTTTCCAACCTCTGTCAAGTGACTCTTCCCCGAGACGCTCGACACTTGGGGCGGCGTGAATCGGCACCCGCCCGCACAAGGAATCACGGAATGCGATCCCCGTTCGGTATTTTTCGGAAGCACGGCACCGTCCTCACCGCTGGCTTGGTGCTGCTCTGCATGTTTGCCTTCATCCTCGCCCAATACCTCAAACCGGAGCACCTGCCATATTTGATGTCCATGATGGCCTTCGGCATTTTGTTCTATTTGTTGGGGCAGCCCTCGGGCAAGGCGGGGGCGTGGGCCGTCGTGGGGGTGGTGGTGGGATTCGCGGTGATGTTGTTTTTACCGAATTTCATCCGCGGGAATTATGCCGCGACGACCACGGTGGGCAAGCTGAAGGAGCCGGAGCTTCAGAAAAAAATCGAAGAGCGCCGGACCGCCAACCAGTTTATTTACGAAGTCTATCAAGCGGGCCACGGCCCCCGGCCGACGGGGCAGGAATTGCTGTCCCAGTTCGGCCATTTGATGACGAATCCGCAGATTCGGCAGATGCTCGAGCAGAGCATCCAAAGGCAACAAGACCTCTGGGATGCGGGACTTCAGAGTGTCGCGTTTGCCTCGCTGCGGGAGGATCCGCGAACGGCGCGGGAGGCGACCGTCCGCACCTGGGTGATGGCCCAGGAAGCCGATGAAATCGGCATCCGCGTCTCCAACGCGGCGATCACGAAGTACTTGCAGCAAGCGGGCAGCGGACCGAAGGGACAACTCACGTCCGAGAAGTTCACCGAGCTTCGCGAGGAGCTCAAGATGAGCGAAGCGGAGCTTTACGATCTGCTCCGGTATTACATCAAGGCCCGCGAATATCAGATTCTGGTCTATCCGCTCGCCCTCACGCCTCCCGAAAAAATGTGGGAGTTTTACGAGCGGACGACGGTCAAAGAGTCGATGTACCTCGCCGGCGTACCGGTGAGCGCCTTCACCGATCAGGTGCCCGTGCCCAAGAATGTGGAAACCAACCAAGAGCTGACGGCGTACTTCAATCAATACAAAGACCAGTTCCCGCCCGGATATTTGGATCCGCAAGACGGCTGGGTCGAGCCTGTGGAAATGATGAAGCCCAGCCCGGCGTTCGGCGTGCCCCGGAGCACTCGCCTCGCGTATTTCACCGCGAGCTTCAACGCCTTCAAAAAATCGGCCCCCAAGCCGACCGACATGGCAATCGCCGAGTATTATCAAAAGAACCGCGTCAATTTTCCGAACCCGGCCTATCAGCGGCTGCTCGAGGACAATGCGGCGCCGAGCCGCTCACGCCCGGCGGACCGGCCGTCGCCCAAAAACCCAAGGCCAACACCGGGCCGGCGGTCGCCGACAAACCGGAGTATTTGCCGCTCGATCAGGTGCGCGACGAAATCGCCAGCCTGCTCTTGGACGAAGCCGACCAAAAGGAGATCGCCAAGGCCCGCGAAGCGATCGATGAGCGGATCACCAAAGCCTTGGGAAAAATGAACGAATTGAGCGTGGACTGGCAGCGCGAAGGCGACGAGCACAAAACGCCGCAGGAAATCTCCGATGAGTTGGATCGGCTCGCCAAGAAACTCGGCCTGGGTTACACGGTGCCCAAAACCGCGTGGACCCCGAAGGAAATGACCGACCAACCGATCGGCCAGGCCATGGACGTGGAACTCAATCCCGCCCCGCTGCCCGGCCAGCCCAAAGCCACGCCGCGCTTGGGCGGAGCCAACGTGGTCTATCAGGTGTTTACGAGCGACCAGAACGAGCTGTTCCGTCCGAACCAGGCCATCGCCGGCAACGGCACGCGGTATGCCTTTTGGAAGATCGAGGACCATCCCCGGCACGTTCCGGAATGGGACGATGCGGGGATTCAGGATCAAGTCGTCGCCGCGTGGAAAACCCACAAAGCCCGCGAAAAAGCCAAGGCCCGCGCGGAGGACCTCGCGAAACTCGTCCGCGAGGGCGAGAACAAAGACATCCAGAAGATCCTGGAAGGCCAAACCATCACCGGCAAGAAAAACGCCACGAAGCTCGCCGTGCAGCCAGCCTTCGATTTCAGCTGGATGAACCCCATCACGCCCCAATTCCCCCGGTTGGAATTGGGTACGGTCACGGGCGTCCCCAAAGCGGGCGAGGACTTCATGGAGACCGCGTTTCATCAGTTGGATGTGGGGGATGTGGGCGTGCTGATGAACGCCGACGGCACGGAGTATTACGTCGGGAAAGTCTTCGAACGCAAATACGGCGAAGGCGGAGACCTGGCGAGCCTCCGCGAAAGTTTTCTCATCCCGACCGACACGCCGGCCCACCAAACGATGAACGTTTTAATGAACCAACAAAGCCAAAAACTTCGCCAGGATTGGCTGGTCCACTTCGACAAGAAGTATCAAGTCGAAGTCTCCCCGCCTCCCGGACAGTAGGCCCAAGGCGAGCGTCGGGCGTCAGCCCTATGATTTCATTGAAAAATGGCGTTGTTTCGTTTGTGGAAGTGATCCGCCGGCTTACGCCGGCCGCTCGCCTGTCGTCACAGCGTGCCGTATTTGCGGTAGGCGTCGGTCGCTTTCATGCCGCCGCGGATGGCGTCGCGGGTGACGTTTTCCTCGTGCACCTTGTTCCAAGCCCGGGCGAGGGCTTCCTGTTCGACGGCTTGAGGCACAACCACCACGCCGTCGATGTCGGCGAACACGAGGTCGCCCGGCTCGAACATCACGCCGCCGATCTCCACTGGGCACATCATAATCGATCACCCGCTGGCGGCTTTGGCTGTCGTAAGGCGAGGTGCCGCGGGCGAACACGGGAAAGGGCATCGCCTGCATCTTGGCCACGTCGCGGACGGCTCCGTCCACAATCGCCCCCACGCAGCCGGAATTGCGGGCCGCCGTCGAAAGCAATTCCCCCCAAATCCCCGACCGCATCGAACCGCCCGCGGCCGCGATCAGCACGTCGCCGGGCCGGCAGCGATCGACGGCTTCGAGCTCCAACTCGTAAGGGTTCGGATCGGGATGGGCCATGTCCGCCCACAGCGTCGGCTTGCACCGGCCCACCAAGAGCCCGTTCCACGTCAATGGCTTCAGCGAAACGCGAACGGCCTGATGCAGATAGCCCAATGAATCCAAGGCGTCACAAACAACCGCCGTGTATAAGTTGTCTCGCATCTGCTCCACGGTGAGCGGCGTCGGTTTTGTCATGATCTTGTTTCCCGTAAAACTTCCCAATCCGGGTTCGATGGAATTTCGGATTCCGATTATGATGGGGAATGCACATTCCCTCAAACCATCGGCTTTTTTCTTCCCGGAATTGACTTCGCCATGTCCCGCTGGAAATGGGTCCTTCTCGCCGCCGCCTTGATCACCGGGGTGGCGGTTTCGACGGCGATGTTCGGCGCGGGGCGAACGCCCGTGGACGTCGGCCGGGCGGAGGTCGGCTCGATTTCCACGTTTGTCGAGGAACAGGCCAAAACCCGGCTGCCCGAGGTGTATAAAATCACGATGCCCCTGGAAGGCCGGGTGCTGCCCATCGCGTTGATTGCGGGCGACCCGGTGAAGAAGGGGCAAGTCGTGGCCCGGCTGGAAGCGGCCGACCTGGAGACTTCGGTTGCGAAAGGCAAAGCCCGCGTGGCCCGGTTGGAAAAACAGATCGTCCAGAATAACGACACCCGCCTGGAGGACAACGCCCTTAAGCAGTTCGACGAGTTTTTAAGGTCCATGAACGACACGGTGCGGGCCGCGGCGGAGCAAACCACCGCCAGCAAAGCCAAGGTCGAGTTTGCGGAATCCGAGTTCGCCCGCCAGGAGCGTCTCAAAGCCAAAAACGCCACCACCGACCGAGAAATCGCCGAGGCGGACCTGCTGCAGAAGCAGAGCCGGGTGGATTACGCCAAGGACATGCTGACCTTGAGTTCGCTGGAATCCGTCCGGAGTGCGATGGTCGTCGGCCGCGAATCGATCGAGAAATACATCGAAAAGAAAAGCCTCGAGAAGGCGGTGCTCGATCAGGAACTCGCCGAAGCCCGCTTCGAATTGGAGCAGTTGGAACGCGACCTCGCGCGGAGCGAACTTCAAAGCCCCGTGGATGGGACGGTGCTCGAGCGGCATGTCTCCAACCAGCGCGTGCTGCCGGCGGGCGAAGTCCTCTTGGAAATCGGCCGGATGGAACAGCTCGAAGTCGAGGCGGAGATCCTGTCTGAGGATGCGGTCGTGATGCGGGACGGGTTCTCCGTGGAAATCGTCGGGCCGGCGATCGGCAGTCGGTCCGTGCAGGGACTCATCAAGCGCATCGAGCCGCAGGGTTTTACAAAGATCTCATCGCTGGGCGTGGAACAGCAGCGGGTGCGGGTGGTGATCGCCTTTCGGCCGGGGGAACTCGAGGAACTCCAAAAACGCGGCCGGGTCTTGGGCGCGGACTACCGCGTGCGGGTTCGCATCTTCACCGGCCAGCGGTCAAACACGCTCCGCATTCCCCGCTCGGCGTTGTTCCGCGGCAGCGACGGGAACTGGCAGGTATTCGTCGTCCGCGACGGCCGGGCCCGGCGGGTGAACGTGGACGTCGGCCTGCTCAACGATTTCCGCGCCGAAATTCTCGCCGGCGTCGAAGCCGGCGAAGACGTGATTATCGCCCCGGAAGCCAATCTCGAAGACGGCGAAAAAGTCGAACCCCGCCCCGTCCCCGAAATCGCATCGCCCGCGGAATGACGGGCGGACGTTTCACAATTTCTGCTCGACATGGGCTGCGTTCCTGCGAAAGGAAACAGCCCATTGGCCGCCGGATGAGATGCAACATACTTGCGGTTCCACATCACGCGGGAAGTGCGCATAGAAGTGCTAGGGTTTGCGGTGATGGGCAGAACTAGGCCAGGATTTCCGAGATCACGCGGCCGGCGACATCGGTCAAGCGATAATCCCGACCATTGAAGCGGTAGGTCAAACGCTCGTGATCGATACCCAATAAATGCAAGATCGTGGCGTGAAGGTCGTTGACGCCGATGCGATTCTCCACGGCCTTGTAACCGAACTCATCACTCGCTCCGTATTGGATGCCGCCCCGGATGCCGCCGCCGGCCATCCACATCGTGAAAGCGTGGGGATTGTGATCGCGGCCCTTGCTGCCTTGGGAATCGGATGTCCGGCCGAACTCGCCGCCCCAAACCACCAGGGTCTCTTGCAGTAGACCGCGGGACTCCAAATCGGCGAGCAAGGCCCCAATGGGTTGATCGACGCTTTTGGCGGCAATGCGGTGGTTCCCGCCGATGTCGTTGTGACCATCCCACGGAACATCCGCCACACCACCACCGCCCCCGTTGGTGCCCGCGTACAATTGCACGAACCGCACCCCGCGTTCGATGAGCCGCCGAGCCGTGATGCACTGTTTGGCGACGAGTTCGGTCTCATTCTGATCCACGCCGTAGGCTTTTTGGGTCGCTTGGGATTCTTGGCTGATATCCATCGCTTCCGGTGCGGCGGTTTGCATGCGGTAAGCCAACTCGAAGGATTCCAACCGGGCGGCGAGGTCGGCTTCGTGGGGCCTGAGCTGTTGGTGCTTTTGGTTCATCGCCTTGAGGATGTCGAGCTGAGCCCGCTGTTGTTGTTCCGTCATGCCTTGAGGGCGGGCCAAATCGGCGATAGGCGTTTGATTGCGGCCATCGATTGCCGTCGGCTGATACGCTTTCGGCAAAAAGCCCGGCGACCAGATCGGCTTGCCGCCGCGGGGCATCGCCCCATGCAGGACCACAAAGCCCGGCAGGTTTTGATTCTCGCTGCCCAAGCCGTATGTGACCCACGAACCGACGCACGGACGACCTTGCAAAAACATGCCGGAGTTCATCTCCAGCATGGCCGGGGTGTGATTGTTGGATTGGGAGTAGCAAGAGTAAAGCAAGGCCATCTTGTCCACATGCCGGGACATGTGCGGGAAGATCTCCGAAACCCACGCCCCCGATAAGCCATGCTGCTGAAATCGGAAAGGCGACTTGAGGCATTTTCCGCTGGTGGTGAAGAAGCCCGTTTTGGGATCGGCCCCGTCCAGCTTTGTCCCATCGCGTTTTTGCAGCTCGGGTTTGTAATCGAAGGTGTCCACTTGCGATGGGCTGCCGGGCATAAACAGCCAAATCACCGCCTTTGCCTGGGGAGCAAAATGCGGGGCTTGCGGTTGCATCAAACCCGGCGATCGGGCAGCGGCGGGCGAAAGCAACCCTTCCTCGTTCAGCAAACTCGTCAAGGCGAGGCTTCCGCACCCCAGCCCCGCATGCTTCAAAAAGGAACGCCGGGCCTGAAAATCAAACGTCGATTGCGGCATGAGATTGGTATCCGAAATGAGCAGTCAATCGATGAAAATAAACTCGTTCAGGCAGAACATCAGTTGGCAGTAATCCGCTACGGCACGGGCCTTGCCCTGAGCGTTTCCACCGTAGGAAGCGGTTTGAGATTCCAGAAAACCGACCATGCGGCGTTTTTCCTCAGCGGTCGGCGAACGCGACAAAGCCAAGGCATAGGCATTCTCGACGATTTGTTCCGGCGTGGCATCCGGTGAGGGCTCGACCCGCTTGGCGAATTTCTCGGCCAACCCGCGGATGAACGCCGAATTCATCATCGCCAGCGCCTGGGGCGGCACGGTGGTCACATTGCGATGGCCGGTGCTCTGAATGGCTGCGGGGGCGTCAAAGAGTTGCAGAATCGGAATCAGGCTGCTGCGCTTCACCGTCAGATAAACACTGCGGCGGGGGTTTTCTTGATCGAGTGAACCTTGGCCGAACATGGTTTGATCGAGCGAACCACTCACGGCGAGCAACGTATCGCGAATGACCTCGGCTTCCAGTCGCATCGCGCCGCGGCGCCACCAGAGATGGTTTTCCGGATCGACTTGGGCAGCGTGCGGGTCGTCCTCACCCGATTGGCGATACACGGCGCTCATCACGATCAATTTGTGAATCGGTTTGAGTTTCCAACCGCCGCGAATCAACTCGGTTGCCAGATAATCCAACAACTCGGGGTGAGTCGGTCTCGCCCCCTGACTGCCGAAATCGCTGGGCGTGGCCACGATGCCCCGGCCCATGTGATGCTGCCAAAGCCGATTGACAATCACCCGCGCCAAGAGATGCCCGGCACCTTGTTGGTCATCCGTAATCCAATTCCCCAAAGCAATCCGCGGGGGAAGTGGCTCGGCTTTGGCACCGGTGCTTTCCGAGGTGAGCCATCCTCGTTCGATCCCGTCGTCCACCATCAACACCCGGAGAAATCCCGGCGAAGCCGGCCCTTGCTTGGAGTTGGAATTTCCGCGGGCGAGAAAATACACCTTGCGGGTATCCGGGCCGAAATTGTAGGTCGCCCCATCTTTGCGGGCCGCGAAGATTTTGGTGATGTCGGGCTGAGGTTTCTGCTTCAAATGCGCTTGCTCGGCCTGGTTGAGTTTGGCCCACGCGGGATCACGGGGGGCAAACCATTTGAGCAAGTCTTGTTTTTGCTTGTCACTGCGTTTGGCCTCCGCCAGGTTGAAAATGTCTTGGATGTTTTGGGGGATCGCGGGTTTCGTGCTGAAGTAAAACCCCGACGGCCCCGAGGCATTCACAATTTTCAGTAGGAGTTCATTCTGGCCGGCTTGGAGTTGCAGCGTGATTTGATCCTGATCCGCCGCCGCTCCGCCCGTCACTTCTTTGCCCAAAACCGCTTTGCCGTTCAGAAAGACCTTGATGGCATCGTCCCGTCCCAGGGAGAGATTCAACGGCCCCGCTTCTGGGACTTCAATCGTGCGGTACAAGTAATTCGCACTGTTCTCGCCGGTGAGCGTGTTATGAACTTCACCGTCTTTCCAAGCGGGTTGGGGCGTCCATTTGAGTTGGCCGATGGTCTGGGTGAGATCGACCTTCTTCTCCGGTGGAAAGGCTTGATTGTAGGCTTTCTTGAAATCGCCGGCGGGGAACGGTCCCATGACGTGCCAAGGGCCCAGTGTTTCGCTCGGAGGCGGTTCGCTGTTGGTCTTGAGCCACTCGGCGAGTTGGACGGGCAGTTGGTCTTTCTCGTATTTCACGCGGGCATCGACGAAGGGCTGGTGGGCCTCGTCGAATTTCGCCTGGGCGGCTTTTGTGCCTTCCGGGTCGGGATCGTAATCGTAATCCTGAAAACCCGTGGCGGCAAAACACGCGGCGAAGCGGTAGTAATCGTGAGTGGGCAGCGGGTCGAACTTGTGGTCATGGCAGCGGGCACAGCCGGTCGTCAATCCCAGCATGGAGGTGCCGATCGTGCCCACGATGTCATCGAGCTGCTCGTACCGGCTGCGTTCGCGTTCCTTTTGGGTCTGCTGAGATGTGAACGGCCCCGCCGCCAGAAACCCCGTCGCGGCTTGGGCCATGTCGTCGTTTGGCTTGATCTGATCCCCCGCGATTTGCAACCGCACGAACTCATCGTAGGGCATATCGGCATTGAGGGCTTTGATCACAAAGTCGCGATAGTGAAAGGCCGCCGGCCGATCTTTATCGAAAGCATAGCCGTTGCTTTCCGCGAAGCGGGCCAAATCGAGCCAGTGCCGAGCCCAGCGCTCTCCGTAATTGGGCCCGGCCAACAGCCGATCGATCAACTCTTCGTAGGCGTTCTCCGAAGGATCATGGACGAAGGATTCCACCGCGGCCGGGTCGGGCGGCAAGCCCCACAGATCGAAATACACCCGCCGAATCAAACTCCGCCGGCCCGCTGCTGGGTTGAGGGTCAACCCTTTTTCTTCGAGACCCGCCAGGATGAAGCGGTCCGCATCGGTGCGGATCCGATCCGCCTGAGTGACCTGCGGCGGCTTGGCGGCTTTTAATGGCCGGAACGCCCAAAACTTTCGGCCTGCCTCGATGTCGATTTGAGGTTTTTTCGGTTGGGTGACTTTTCCATCCCGCGGATCGGGAGCGCCCATCTCCACCCATTTGACGAAGTCGCCAATCAGATCGGCCGGCAGTTTCGTATCCGGCGGCATTTGAAAGGACTCATGCCGAATGGCCGCAATCAGCAGGCTTTCTTTCACTTGACCGGGGACGATGGCCGCCCCGCTTTCGCCGCCTTTTCGGATTCCCGCCCGCGTGTCGAGCAACAGTTTCCCCTCCAACTTGCCTTTGCGGGCGGCCTCGGCGGAATGGCATTGATAGCATCGCTCGACGAGCACGGGCCGAATCTTCGATTCAAAAAACTTCCGCCCTTCCGCCGTGGGTTCGTCAGCCAAGGCCGAGGCAAAGAAAAGTGGGACGGAAACCGCGCAGGCCAGGAAAACGGAAATTCGGATCATGGGCGAGATCTTCGACTTGGAGCTGGCGAGATTTTGGTGGAAGGATCAATGGATTTTAATGCATCGGAGCGAGAAATTCCACTCGCACGAAATCCGCATCCTTGATTCTTGGACCTAAGGCGCCTATTTCGGATTTCGTGCTTCGAATTTGCACCAGAAAAACTCGACGAGGGAAATCTCAAGCCGGCATGCGGGCGGGTTCGTGGTCTTGCTCTTCGCCCGCGGCGGTTTCGATGTCCACATCGATGTGGCCGCCTTGCACCAGCCGGCGGGTCATCACGACTTCCCCGACCAGAATGATGAGAAACAGGATCATCAGATACCGAAACAACTCCGCCCGCGTGGAATCGTCGACCATGTTCTCCATCAGGTAGGAAAGACCGGCGACGAATGTCGTGCGGCCGTCCTGTTCCAACCGCTTTTGTTCTTCCTCGGAAAGCGGCGTCAGGTCGGATTCGCTGCGGTCGAAGTTCGCCACGAAATATTCGGGCGCGAGCGCGGCGGGCGGCGGGGGCTTGACCTTATGGCGGAACGTGTAAACGCCCGGAAGCTGCGTTTCATTCAGCCGCACGAACCGCCGCCCATCTTCCGCGGGCTGCGGCGCGGGGGGATGTTCGGTTTCATCCGGGCCGGCGAAAATGTAATCGTCCAACTTCAAATCCGCGGGAACCTCCACGACCAGCGGCATGCCGGCTTCCACGTTCCGCGACGTGCCCGGCGAGGCCAGGTGAAACACCATCTCGTAAATCAGCGGCACGAAGGTGTGCTGCCTGATGCCCAGCGTGTTCCAATGGGACTCGGCATCGAAGGGCGACGTGAAGAGCATCACGCTGCCCTTGCCGAACTTCCGCGTGACAAGCAGCGGATCGCCCGTCTCCAACTGGGCCGCGACGATCGGCGTGGACGCGAGGGACGCGTCCTCGTTCCCCGCATTCGCGGGAGCCGGCAGAACCAGCCACCATTTTTCAAACCGCACCGTGTAGAACTCCCCGTCGTTCGCCCGGCGGAACGGCATGAGCCACGTGAGTTCCAAACTCGCATCCTGCACGTTCACGCCTTCGCCGTCGTTTTTGGGAGGCGTTTGAATCTGCAACAGCTTCGCGGGCAACAAGCCTTCGCCGTCCGCATAGAGATGTTCGTTGTACGCCGCGGCATCCACGCCGTCGCCCAATGCCATCAACAGCCCGCCGCCTTTGGACGCAAACGTTTTCAGGGCTTCGGCCTGCGGCGCGGTCAACCGCGGGACATCCGCCAGAATCACGACGGCCTGTTTGTCCAATTGGCTCGGTTGGAAGGCGTTCCAGGGCACCACCGTCGCTTGGACGAGAGGATGATCCAACAGCGACGGCGAGAGGGCCGCCTGCAAAAAGAACGTCTCCGTCTTGGTGGGATCCAATCCCGGATGGCCGTCGACCAACAACACGGGAATCGCCTCCGCGACGGTGACGGCGGCTTCCGCGCGGTTGTCGCCGGGCAGGTTGTCGTCGTCGAGCACCGCGCACAACACATGCGATCCCGCTGAGAGAAACCGGTATTCAAACTCGACGCTGGCTTCGCCGCCGGGCTTCAGGCGCACGGTCTGCTGCTTCTCGCGGAGCCGTTGCCCGTCCACTTCCAAATACACGTTTCGCGACGTTTCCTCGGGAGCCTCGGCCGATTTTTTCGTGCCGGCGTGATAACGGATTTTGGTTTTGAGGCGAATCGGGAAATCCGGGACCGTCAGTTCCCGCGACAGCGCGAGCCGATCCACGCTGAAGTTCGTGCGGGCGGCCGGGGAAACGGAGGACGCGCTGTCCTCGCCTTCGGGCCGCGTCACATCCCAGACCCAGATGCGGGGCGGAACGGGAAGTTGCCGGCGAAGATCGTCCACGCGGGCCCAGAGATTTTCATCATCGGCTTTCCAGCCGAGCGCCTGCCCGTCGGTGAGGATGATGACTTCCCGCGACGGGTTCGTCGTAGCGGAGAGCATGGTGATCGCCCGGTGAATCGCCGCGGGCAAATTGCCGGCCCCCGAAGGCGGCGGGAGCTTGTCCAACTGGTCGCGGACAAACGCGAAGTCTCGGGAAGGCGTTTCGATCACGGCCCGCACCTGGTCGCGGGCGTCGATCAAACCCACGCTGTCGCCCGAGTGCAGGTCGTCCAGAATCTCGGAGGCTTTGCGCAGGGCGGCCTGATGCGGGGTGACGGCACCGCCTTCCCAGCCCATGCTGTAAGAGCCGTCCACGATCAGAACCACGTCGCGGCTGTTGGCCGGGGCCAGGTGCGAAAACACGCCGCCCTGAGCCCAAGGCCGGGCGAGGGCGAATACGATCAACGCGATCAAGGCGATCCTGAGCAACAACAACAGCAGTTGCTCGAGCCGGAGCTTCCGCTTCGCGTTGGGGTTCAGCTCCAAAAACTGCATCGCCCCCCAATGCACCACGTCGTAGCGTTTCTTGCTGAGCAAATGCGCGAGAATCGGCAGCGACAGCCCCAACAGCCCCGCCAACATCCAGGGATTGAGAAAATACTGAAACAACAGAAGCCCCCTCGCGAAAAACCGCCCGATTCATCGAGCATAAAGCACGGATTCGGGAAAAGCAAAACCAAGCCGGAGGAGTTTCCGCTTGGCAGGAGCATGCTCGCATGAAGCCGTCCGTTGCCAAAATGATGTCCTTCTCGCCCGCATTCCCAACTCCTGCTTGGGAACGAGGGAAAGACGCGGGGAAAAACAGCAAGGCGTTGCAACTTTCCAAATCCCTTGACGCTAACGCGGGAGGCAGCATTTCTTGTATTTCTTGCCGGAACCGCACGGGCAGGGTTCGTTGCGGCTGACCGTTTGGCCGGGCGGAGCTCGGCGAATCTTGGCCGTTTGCATCGGCGGGGCGGCGGCGGGCTGGGGTTTGGCGGGGCGGCTGGTTTTGAGGGCGTTCATCACGTTGGCGGCGGGGCGGCCGTGGCGGACTTCCTCGGCCATCATTTTCATGAAGGGATCGATAAAATTGAAGAACTTGCGGTAGCCCGCGCAGAGGTAATTGAGGCCCGGCTCGCCGGCGGGCGTCGTGAGGATGCGGTTCTTCGGGCATTCGCCGTTGCAGACGAACCGCACCTCGCAGCGCTTGCAGTATTCCGGAAGCGAAGTTTCCTTGGCCTCGCCAAACTGCCGTTGTTTGGGGGAGTTCGCGAGTTCCGAAATGGGGCGGTCGTGGATGTTCCCCAAAAGATACCCCGGCTCGACGAAATGGTCGCAGCTGTAAAGATCGCCGTTGTGCTCCATCGCGAGCGCCGACCCGCACCGCTTGCGGAAGATGCACAAGGACGGTTCGAGGCCCACCCACGCGCTCAAAGCCTGATCGAAAATCTGCACGAAGACCTTGCCCACATCCCGGCGGATCCATTCGCCAAAGACCTCGATCAAGAAGTCCCCGAACTGCTCCGGCTTCACGCTGCGGGAACTTACCAGCGAGAGCGGATCGGTCTCGGCCGTGATGGGTTCGGGGGATGGGGGCTCAGTCTCCGCGTGGCTGCCGATGCCGATTTTTTCCACGAGGGGAATGAACTGCAAGAACTCGGCCCCGTTGTCGCGGAGGTAGGTATAGACGCGCTTGCCGTGATCGGCGTTCACGCGGTTGACCACCACGAGCACGTTGAAATCGACTTGATGTTTTTTGAGCAGTTTGAGTCCGCGGAGCACCGCCTGGAAACTGCCCCGGCCCTGTTTGTCGAAGCGGTAATGGTCGTGCAGTTCCGCGGGGCCGTCGAGGGAAATGCCAATGAGAAAGCCCTGCCGCTGAAAAAACTCGCACCAGCGGTCATCCAGGAGGACGCCGTTGGTTTGCAGCGTGTTGACGATTTTCTGGCCGGGGCGTTGGTATTGTTGTTGGAGTCGGGCGGCGTGCTCGAAGAACTCGACGCCCAACAACGTCGGTTCGCCGCCTTGCCAGGCGAACGTGATTTCCTCAGCGTGCGGGGGCTGGGCTTCGATGTATTGGCGGATGTAGGCCGAAAGCGTTTCGCCGGGCATCCGCCACCGCTCGCCCTTGGGGTAGAGTTCTTCCTTGTGGAGGTAATAGCAGTATTCGCAGTCCAGGTTGCAGATCGGGCCGATGGGCTTGGTCATCACATGCAGCCCGTGTTCGGAATCCATGGATTCCTCCTTGCACTGTCTTTGTAAATTGTCCGGCCATGCCACTGGGCACCGCGCGCATTGGGGATTGGCTCTGCGCTCTCCGTCTCTTGGCTCAATGTGGGGCGTCGATTTTGCGGAGGCGTTCTTCGTGCCGGCCGCCTTCAAACGGGGTTTCCAGCCAGGTGTCCACAATCGCCAGGGCGGTCTCGGCGGTCATCATCCGCTGGCCGAGGGAAATCATGTTGGCATCGTTGTGCAGCCGGGCGAAGCGGGCGGATTCCACGTTCCAGCACACCGCGCAGCGAATGCCCGGCACGCGGTTGGCGACGATGGCTTCCCCGTTTCCCGATCCGCCCAAAATGATCCCCCGTTCGCAGCGGCCCCCGGCGACGGCGAGCGCGGCGGGGCGGATGAAATCGGGGTAATCCACCCGCTCGGCCGAATTCGTCCCCAGATCGTCCACTTCGTGCCCCAGCGATCGCAGATGCTCGCGGATGAGTTCCTTGTATTCAAAACCGGCATGATCCGTGGCGAGCGCGATTTTCATGGGAGTCTGCGGGACGAGGGGTGGGGAAGGTGAAATGAGGCTGAGGCGAATAAAGTTGGAGTCCGCACGGTTGTTCGGGAACGGGGGCCGCCGGCGCGGGTTCGTCTCGTCTCCAAAAGGTTCCGATGCGTCCGCACATTTGCAGCCAGCGCGCACGCAGGGCCCAGGTTCTCACGTGAGTGTAGCGAAAACCGGACGGACTTGCATGCGTCTCCCGCTCGGAAAACGGCAACTGGAAAGCCTGCACATCGCACCGCCAACCCACAAGGCGAAAGGCGTTCTGCAAACGGAGATGCTCCATTTCGGTGGGATCGGCCTGATGGAATTCGATGAGGTCCCAATCCCGGCGGGTGCGGGAAAGCCGCCGGAAAGCCGCGGTGAGCATGGCGGTCGTGTGAGGACCGACGGGACCGGCAAACGGCGACTGCGGTTCGCTTGCTCCGGACAAAATCCGCAGCGGGCCGACTTGGGTCAGCCGGGTCTCGACTTTCAGCGGCAGGATCCCGAACGGCCGGCCGCCGAGCATTCCCAGCAGCACGCGGAGTTTCGCGTGGTCGCCGAGTTTGAGGGACATGATCGCCTCCAACGATTGGCCGGGGCAGGCTGCGGGCGTCTGTTCGTGCAATCGCTTCCAGACCCCCGCCAAGGGAGCCAATTGGTTGACGTGATGGAATTCCGCGACGGTAATCATCGGCGTTGCGATTCTTGTACGAGATTCTGAGCCGTCAATCAGATGCAATGCACGGGCAACTTCCATGCCGGGGCACAGGGACGGGCCGCACCGCGATCCTGTGTGACGAAAACGCCACGCGGCGTTGCGGAACGTCAACCTCGTCCGGCCGCTCCGAACAGATCACATGATCTCCGCGAGGGCTTTTTCGGCGGCTTTGCGGACGGTTTCGTCGTCGTCCTGGGTGGCTTTTTGCAGCGCGGCTTTGGCCGGGCGCTGCCTTGGCCGATTTGCCCCAGCGTTTCCGCCGCCTTGGCCCGGACCGCGGGCACGCTATGATCCAAGGCTTTGATCATCAGGGGAATCGCCTGCTGGACGTGTTGGGGGTTGGGATTGATGCGGACCAACGCCCAGGCCGCGACCGCGCGGCCGAACTCGTCCTGGCCTTGGGCGAATTGCTCCAGTGCGGGTGCGGCATCTTCAGCCGCCTTGCCGAGCGTTCCGAGAAAAAAGATCGCCGTGTTTCGGACCTGTGGATCGGGGCTACTCAGGAGTTTCACGGCTTCGGGAATCGCAGCTTTTGCTTCGGGGCCGATTTGAACCAGCGCATCGAGGATTTCCGCCTGCACGTCCGCGTCGGAGGATGCGAGGGCCATCCGCAGTTCGGGAATGGCCACTTTCGCTTGAGGCCCCAGCTTCTGAATGGCGACCGCGCACTCTCGGCGAACCAGCGGCCTCTCGTCCGACAATCCCGCCGTCAAATGCGGCAGCGCCTGCTTCACGTACGCTGGATTTTGGGGATCGATCATCACCAAAGCCCAGGCGCTGACACGCTGCAACAAGGGGTCCGCGGTCTCCTTCACGGTCTGTTGGAGCAGCGGGACCGCTTGTTTCGCGCCGATTTTCGCGAGGGCGTAAACGGCTCCCCGGCGGGCAAGGCCCTCTCCATTTTTCGCGAGATCCAAAAGCGGTTCGGTGGCGGCTTTGGCATCGGGGCCGATCGCACCGAGCGCCAGCAGCACTTCCATTTGCGATTCGGGTTCCTTCGTGGAAAGACGTTTGACGAGGGCCGGGACCGCGGCTTTCGCGTCGGGGCCGATGTGTCCCAACACGGCGGCCGCCAGAGGCAGGAACGCGGGATCGTCCAAGCGGTTCGCCAGCACCTCGACCGCGGGGCCTTTGATGGCTCC
Organism: uncultured Planctomycetaceae bacterium; assembly: GCA_963815195.1. Classification (GTDB taxonomy): domain Bacteria; phylum Planctomycetota; class Planctomycetia; order Planctomycetales; family Planctomycetaceae; genus CAWAVN01. Next base: position 435,625 of record CAWFGE010000015.1, on the reverse strand, counting down.
CAAAGCCTCGGCGGCGGAAAATGTCACGATCCCCGCCGAATCATCGAGGGCCTTGTTCAACTGGGGAACCGCCTGTTTGGCGTCCGGGCCGATGGACGCCAAGGCCCGCGCCGCCGCCACGCGGACTTCCACGGCATCATCCGAGAGTGCGGCGGCCAATTGCGGGACGGCGTCTTTGGCCGCGGGTCCGTATCCGCCCAAACCCAGTGCGGCGGCCATTTGCACTTCGTTCGTGGCGTCCTGGAGTTTATTGGCCAACGCCGGGACCACGGCGTCCGGCCGTAGCGAGATGTTGCCCAAGGCCTGAGCCGCGTGTGAAACCACGGCCGCGTTCGAATGGCCCAGCGCGGACACCAACGCGGGAATGCCGGCTTCGCCTTCGGGTCCCATCATTCCCAAAGCGTCCGCCGCATGACTCGCGACATCGGGGTTGTCTCCCCGGACGCGCGATGCGAGACCGGAAATCGCATCCTTGCCCACGGAACCCAGGCCCATTTCGGCGTCGCTCACCACGCTCAAATCCTGGTTGCCCAATCCGGACATCAGCACGGGCACTGCCTCGCCGCGGTCGTCCGGTTTGTTGCCGATCACCACAACGGCCCAGGCGGCCGGAACGGCGACGATGGGCTTGTCGGATTTCATCAATTCGGTCAGTTGTGGCAGAGCGGCTTTCGCATCGGGTCCAATTTTCCGCAAGGCGTGAACGGCCTCGTATTGGAGCACGGGGGAATCATTATCGAGGAAGCCGGCGATTGCGGGCACGGCTTCGGCGGCCGGGGCGCCGATCCGTCCCAGGGCAATTAGAATCTCATGCTTAAGCGCCAAATCTTTGCTGGATTTGAGGGTTTTGACCAGCGCGGGCACCGCGGGCTTGGCGAGCGGCCCCAGATCGCCCAAATCCGCCACCGCCTGAAATTGTTCGCCAGCTTCGGTCTTCTCCAATTTCCCGACCAAGGCTAAGGCGCGCTCGCGTGCGGCGCTGTTCGTCTGTGCCGAGGCGACAGCAGCCGAGACCGTTCCCGCCAAAAACAGTGAGAAACGCAGCAATTTCAACATGAAAGTCTCCAAGGCCAAATTGGGAAATCGTCAGATTCAAGTTGATGTTTGGGAATTTGCTCGATACAACAGAAAGAGAGAGTTTTCGTTACTTTTGCATTTTAGCCAGATTGCCGGAAGAGATTCCACCAGAGAATTGGCGAATTTCGGATGAATTGCGAAGCCTCCGGTTTATAATACTCTGGTTGATGCACGCTTTGTTCGACTTGATGGTCCACTTACCCAAAACCGGAATAGCGACCCCATGAAGGTGCTGACTTTCTTCTTCACCGCGATGAGCCTGGTGGTGTTCACCGAATCGACTGAGGCCCAAGTCCGCTGGTATCGGCCGGGGGTTGGCGCCGTTGGTTTCGGAGGCGGTATGTACGGAGCTGGTATGTACGGAGCTGGTATGGGGGGATACGGCGGTTATGGGGGCTATGGAGGAGGCTACTCTCCGGTGGAAGGGGCTCAGCGCGGAATGGCCGATATTATTCGCTCCCAGGGACAAGCGGCGGAGAACATCTCGCAGGCACACATCAACAACCAGGACGCCTATTCCAAATATCTCGATAACCAAGCGAAGTGGACCAATACCTATTGGGAGCGGAGGCGCAGGAACCAGGCCGAGTACGCCAAGGATCGGGCCGCGTTCGACGCCCGCCTGAAAAAACGGCTGGAATACAACCGCAACCGCAAACCCGAAGTCCTTCCTCCCAGCCAGTTCGACACGCAGACTGGCGATCTGCAGTGGCCCGAAGCTCTGGAAGCCCCGATCTACTCCGATTACCGAAAGCAAATCGAAGACGAGTTGCAGTTGCAGGCGGACACCGGCAGCCGATCCAACACCAAGAAAATTCACGATGCCGCCCGGCAAATGCAAGCGGTCTTGAAAGATCACATCCGGGACATGACTCCCAACGAATACATCGCCAGCCGCAAGTTCCTGGACCGCCTGGTCAATCAGGTCGTCCTCGCCCAGGCGGCTCCGTGAGAAGTACACCGGCCACGCTTGGCGAAGCGGCCCGTCGCGGCTAGAATCCGTGAAGAAATCGAAAACTTGGGGATCGACGTTGATGAAACGGTCGATCCCTTTCCTTTTTCATCGATCCCCTCGGCCGCTATGCCTCTGACGCTCACTCTCACCCAGCCCTCGGCCATTCCGCTGGAAGTGGACACGGTCCAACTCGACACCGTGCGATCCCAGACTCCGGACGAGGTGAAGCGAATCCTCATTCAGCGCGGAAACCAACAACTGCCCTTGGGCGAATTCTTTCGGGTCCAAGGATCCGCAGCGGAGGACGAGGAACTCGTCTGGGAAGGCGATTGCTCGAAGGTCAAGCTCATCGGCACCCATTGGAAGCGCGGACGGGTTCGCGTGGCGGGAAACGCGGGCATGCATCTGGGTGCCGAGATGACAGGCGGCGAGATTCTCGTGGAAGGCAACGCGGCCGATTGGGTGGGGGCGGAGATGCACGGCGGGCGAATTCGCGTGCTGGGTAATGCCGGGCATCTGGTCGGAGCGGTCTATCGCGGCGGCCGGCGGGGCATGACGGGTGGAGAGATCCTGATCCACGGAAACGCCGGCAACGAAATCGGCCACACGATGCGGCGGGGGCTGATTGCCGTCGGCGGACAGGCCGGCGACGCCACGGGATTTAATATGATCGCCGGCTCGGTGCTCATCTTCGGCGAGAGCGGCATCCGCCCCGGTGCGAGCATGCGGCGAGGCACGATCGGGCTGTTTTCGCCGTCCGACCCGCCGGACATGCTGCCCACGTTCCGCCACGCCTGCACGTTTCAGCCCGTGTTCCTCCAGATTTTTCTGAGAGAACTCGCCCGCCAGGGTTTTCCCGTTCCGGAGGACTGTTTCCAGGCCAAGTATCACCGCTACCTGGGCGATTTCCTGGAACTCGGCAAAGGCGAGATTTTGATTCCCGAATAAAGGATGTCGCCGGGGGACGAATCAACAGAATCATGATGCGGCGTCCCATGATTCTGGTGATGAATCCGGCCCAGGCTCACCGGGCGGGAATCAAGTCCACCGTGCAGAGGAGCAACGTCAGCGTGACCGTCAAGACCAGACCGGCGTGAATGTGCCCGCCGGCGGCGATCAGCATGACCAGCGCGACGAAACCCGCCAAAAGAGCCACGTGTTTCAGGTTCATAGCGAAAGCGTCCCGGAGTCGAGCCTGTGAAGCCGTTGTGTCCAGAGAGACTACAAAACCCGTGCCGATCGCCATTTCGCCGTCCCGCGCCGGGATTTGCGGGGTTTTGGGAATGATTCGCGTTGCATTTTTACAACGCGAGGTTTCCCCAAAGGGACAAAATGACAAACGCCTTCTTCGGGCATCTTCCGTCGCGGCGGCAAGATCCCTTTGCGGGCGCGTAGCGGAATCGGCGGCCGTCGGGTTACGATGGCAGGGATTATGATTCTCGATCTTTCCATTTGTGCGGCGTATTTGCTGGTCGTGTTCGCGGTGGGGGTGTGGTTCGCCCGCGAGCAGCACGACAACGAAGACTATTTCGTCGGCGGCCGAACGATGCACTGGCTGCCGATCGGCTTGTCGATTTTCGCGGGGACGTTCAGCGCCCTGTCGTTTGTGGGGCTGCCCCGCGAGGCCGCTTACGACGACTACCAGTTCTTCATCGCGATCCTGTTTATCCCGCTCATCGTGACGCCGATCGTGTGCTGGCTGTTCATTCCGCTCTACTTCCAGCTCCGCGTGACGAGCTGTTACGAATACCTGGAGCTGCGGTTTCACCGGAGCGTGCGGCTGCTGGCGAGCGGGTTGTTCATGTTCTACACAATCGGCTGGATGGGCAATATGCTCGTCGCGGTGGGGAAGATCCTGCAGGAAGTCATGCGGCTCACCGATTCCCAACTCGCTTGGATGCTCGTCGCGGTGGGGATGTTCGCGACGTTTTACACCACCATCGGCGGCGTGAAAGCCGTCGTCTGGACCGATACGCTCCAGGCCTTCGCCTTGGGGATCGGCATGTTGATTGTGTTGGGAACCGCGGTGAATCAAATCGACGGCGGCTGGGCGGCGGTGTGGAGCATCGGCACGGAGCACGGCAAAACCCGGCTCGTGCATCTCGATTGGAGTTATGAAGGCTTGGTGCAAAAGACGAACCTCGCGTCCATTTGCGCGACGGGGTTTTTCGTGTATCTCGCGGGGCATGCGGTGCATTTCACGGCGGTGCAGCGGTACGTTTCCATGCCCAGCATCGCCGCCGCCCGCAAATCGCTGGTCGTCAACGGGATCATGGTGACCGCCGTCTGCTTGATCTTTTTCCTCGTGGGCAGCGCGCTGTTCGCTTATTATCAGCAAACCGGCGACCCGGCTTATGCGGAGTTGGCGGCCGCGGGGAAAGAGGACCAGCTCTTGCCGCGGTTTATCGTCAGCGTGGTTCCGCAATACGGGTTGGCGGGGCTGCTGTTGGCGGGCTTGTTTGCGGCCGCCATGAGCAGCATCGACAGCGGAATCAACAGTTTGACCGCCTCGGTGGTCTGCGATTGGCTGTCCGGCCGGCATCCCGGTTTGTGGGTCAGCCGGCTCTTGTGTGCCGGGTTTGGAGTGGCGGCGATTTTGACGGCCCTGGTCCTCCGCGAAGTCGGGGGGAATGTGTTTCGCGTGTTGATGGTCATCGCCGGCACGTTTCTGGGCATGCTGCTCGGCGTGTTCCTCTTGGGGATATTCTCCCGCCGGGCCAACACCGGCGGAGCGATCGTCGGATTTGCGGGCGGCCTGGTTTCGGTCGCGGCCGCGATGTGGGCCGGCGTCGGCGAATTGTGGTACGGAGCCATCGCCTGCCTGCCCACGATTCTCATCGGCTCGTTCGCGAGCTACCTGTTTGCTCCCCCGGACGAAGCCCAAACTGCGGAGCTGTGTCGGATCGATTGATGGGATGACGATCCGCTTCCGGAACGCCGGCAATTTGCGGGAAAGGTCGTGAGATCTGGTCTGAAACCCGTTACAATTAAGGGAAACCAGAAAATTCCCTTCCAATATCTGCGGGCGTTTCCTGAGCCGATCCGTGGGGGTGATGAGCGTGAATTCCGTCGTTTTAGTCGATTTGTCGGATCAGGCGGCGGACTTTCGCCGATTGGCGCTTCAGCCCGGGATGGGACTTTTGGACCGCGGCGGTGCGCACGCCGGGATTTTGCGGAAATGGCTCGGTTCGTACCTCGCGGAACCCAAGTGGGACGGCAATCTCGTCCGGTATGAATTGCGGACCGATGCCGGAGAACGGGTGATTCCGAAAAACATCCTGCCCCTGACCGCGGCGGAATGCCAAGGAGCCTTCCGCAAGGAATTCGACGCGATCGAACAAAAACTGGAAGCCGCTCCCGCCCACACCGGGACCGAACGCGCCTTAAGGCACGTGATGCTGGGCGGCCTGAAACAACTCCGGTCCGACCCGCACAAGGCGGCGAGAGCGGGCGTGTTCTGCAAATATCTCGACTCGTCCGGGCTGTGGCGGCTGGTTTGGCTTTGGGGTTATGAACGCAAAACCTCAGCAAGCGGCCAGCCGGTGATCTGCCGAGATCCGGATTGCCAAACGCTGGCGATCCTCACGGAAAGCCGCCCGGCGTGCCCCCGGTGCGGGGCCAAACTCAAGGTGCCGCGGTCTCCGGTTCCACTGCTCGCGGCCCTGTTATTGTTGGTGCTATTGGCGGGCGGCGCGGGCTATTGGCTCACGCGTCCGCCGGCGTTGGTCGCGGTCGAAGGCCGGGTGGTGTCGCTCGCAGGACAAAAGCCCATCGCCGGGGCCACGGTCAAACTTACGGGAACGGAAACGCAAACCCAAACCGACGCCGAGGGCCGTTTTCATCTCGAGCATCTCGCCCCGGACTCCGCTGAGTTCGAAATCGCCGCGCCGGGATTTCTCGCCGAGAAGCGCAAGGCCGATCTCTCCCAAGCCAGCGAGCGCACGTTGGACGTGCCCCTCCGCGGGGCGGCGACATTCGCGGGGCGGGTGATCGATCGCATTCACCAGAGGCCCGTTTCCGCGGCACTCGTGTCCCTTCCGCGATGGGGCCTCACGGTGCCAACCAATGAACAGGGCGAGTTCCAAATTCCCGAAGTCCCCGCCGGAACGGTCGAGGTGGAAGTCTCGGCGGAGGGCTTTCAAACCGAGGCCCGCAAAGAAACGCTAGGGGAGAAGTCGCCGGGGCGCGTCACGCTGGAATTGGCGGGGACGGGGAAATTGGCGGGGACGGTGATTGATGCGCTGACGCTCCGGCCGGTTCCAGAGGCGGCGGTGTTTTTGCTGGGAACGCCGCTGACCGCCAAGACCGCCGCCGACGGCCGATTTGAAATCGCCGGCCTTCCCCACGGAGATGCCGCGATCGCCGTGCAAGCCGCGGGCTACCTTGCGGAGCATGTGGATCGGCAGGTCGAGCGGGATGTCACGCCGATCCGCGTGGGTTTGTATGGAGCGGGGACGGCGCGAGGCTTTGTGAAGGCCAAGGCCGACGGCCAACCGCTCGCGAATGTTAAAGTCGAAGTGCCGGGATTGAACCTGACCGCGACCACCAACGAGCGGGGCGAATTCCGGCTGGAAAAACTCCCGCCGGGCGAGTTTCCTCTGCAATCGGCGGCTTCCGGTTTCCTGGAATTCCAGCAGACGATTCGCGCGGCGGGCGAGGACAGGCCGTTGGAGATTGCCCTCGTCGGCAATTGCCTGTTGAAGGGCCGCGTCACCGATGCGGTCGAAAAAAAACCGGTGTCCGGCGTGGAAGTGCGGATTGCGGGGACCGACCTCTCGGCGAAAACCGGCGCGGACGGCACATTTATGCTCGCCGAGATTCCCGCCCGGGCCGCAACGGTGCAAGTGGTGGGGCGCGGCTATCGGCAGGAGGAACTGCCGCAGACATTTGAAGCCGGCCGGGAAGCGACGATCAACGTCGAACTGAAAGGCGGCACGATTCTATCGGGCCGGATCCAGGATGCGATTGCGAAAACCGCAATCCCCGCGGCTTTGGTGGAAGTGGCGGGAAGCACGCAAAAGACGACGACCGATGCCGAGGGCCGGTTCCGCCTGGAAGACATCGCCGCCGGCCCGGTGAAATTGAAAATCACCGCCGCGGGCTATCCCAGCCGGGAGCAGGAGGCGGAACTCAAGACCGGCGAAGAGTCTCTTGTGGACATCGGATTGACGGGAGACGCCGTGCTGACGGGCACCGTCGTCGCGAGTCCGGGAGACCGGCCGCTCGCGGGGGTTTTGGTCCAAATCGCCGGCAGTTCGCGGAAAACCAATACCAACGACAAGGGCGAGTTTCGGTTCGAGAACCTGCCCGCCGCTCAAACCGACCTGGACGCGGCGCGGTCGGGCTATCAACCGGCCGTCGTTTCGAGAACGCTGGGCCCGGGCGAAGAAACGCACGTGGATATTGTCCTCAGCGGGGCGGGGGCGGTCGTCGGTTCGGTCGTCAGCGAAGCGGGCCGGCCCTTGCCGGAGGCTGTCATCCATGTGGAAGGCATATCGGTCAAGGGCTCGCCGAACGACGAGGGCGAATTTCGCCTCGCGGGATTCCCGCCCGGCGAAGCCCTGGTCACGATCTCGGCGAAGGGGTTTCAGCCCGAGCAGAGAACGGCCCGCTTCACGGCGGAGGAACCCGCCGCGTTGGGCGAAATCAAACTCAAACCCACCCGAGAAGACCCTGCGGAAGTGGCAAAGGCGTTTGCAACCCCTGCTCCGCCAGGGGCGATCCACGCCGAGGGAACGGCGACCGTCAAACCGGAAGCTTCCGTTCCCCGCGAGGACTTTCGCAGTCGGCTCGAACGGGCCGGAGCCAAATCCGGCGATGTGCAGGTTTCCCTGCTGTGGGACAACATCAACGACATCGATCTCCACGTGCAGGCGCCTTCGGGAGAGGTGATCTACTTTCGCCACCGCAAATCGCGGTGCGGCGGCGAACTGGATGTCGATATGAACGCGGGGGGCGAGTGGTCCGAGGAACCCGTCGAGAATGTCTATTGGCCGCTCGGCACCGCCCCGCGCGGAAAGTACCGCGTTCTGGCCCATCATTACGCCAATCACGGAGCGGCCGACCCCACGGAGTTCCGCGTGGCCGTCAAGAACGACGGCGAGGTGAAATACTACACCGGCAAGCTCAAACCGAACGACAAACTGCTCGTCTGCGAGTTTGAACGGACGACAGGCCCGGACGCGGTTCCCATTCCCGGCAGCACGCCGCAAACGACGGTGCTCGCCGAGGGAAATCCCTCGCAGACCCCGCATTCCCCGCCCGCCGAGTCGCCCGGTGAATCGGCAAACGAGGAACCGGAGGAAAAACAAAAGGAGCCCCCCGTTTATAATCGCACGGACGAAGAACAGGCGGCGGAGCGCGTCCGGCTCGCAATCGGTCTATTGGATCAAGGCAAGACCGACAAGGGCAAAGAATGGCTGGAAGATGTAGTCAAGCAATATCCCCACACCAAGGCGGCCAATCGAGCCCGCCAATTGTTGAATCAACTCGCCCAAACGCCCCAACGCGGAGGTAGCGGCGGAGGCGGAGGTAGCGGCGGTGGTGGAGGTGGAGGTAATGGCGGTGGTGGAGGTGGAGGTAATGGCGGTGGTGGCGGAGGAGCAACAGCGCCCGACCGCCGGCCTCCTTCACGGCCATCTTCCACAGATTCGGAAGTCGGGGACTGGATTTATCTCGAAGATTTGACGCCCCTCAAACAAAACATCGCCGGCGATTTGGAGGGGCGGGCGGTTTCCGTTGGAGGAAAGCCGAAAAAGCATTCCCTGTGGACCCGCACGGGCGTGCCCCAACCGCCCGCGTCCGTGGAGTATGCGCTCGGCTTGCGGTACACCCGGCTGGCGGGAGAGGTCGGCATCGACGACAACGGAAAAGCCGACCGCACGCGGGTCTCGACCACCTTCCATATCGTGGGGGACGGCAAAGTGCTCTGGACCTCCGACCCCCTCCGCGACCCCGGCAAAAGCCAATCATTTTCCGTAGATGTCTCGGAGGTGAAGCATCTGAAAATCCTCACCGACAGCAACAATCTGGCCAGCCAATACCCCGTCTGGATCGATCCCTGGCTCGCGGAAAAGAGCGGCACCAAATAATAGATCGGCCTTCCGTTCGCCAAAATCGGCCCCCCTGTCGGGAACGGGGCCGGTTTCGCGATCCAGGGGCGTGGTTCCGGAGAATTGGAAGAAAGGCTGCCAATAGTGCCAATGGCAACTTGTTGCCAGTGCTTCCCACACACGGCCTTCCGGGACACCGGCCGCAAGCCGCCAGGGCCGAAACCGAGAAACCCTCTGAAACAAGCCGATTCCGGGCACTGGATGATTGAATCCCATCCGATCCCCCTTTACGATAAAGGATTCCCAGTGTGGCAGACACGACAACGCAAACGGCATCGAAACCTATGGTGGAAGCTCGGCTCAAAGAGTGGTTGAATCGCGACGATCGGCCGGCGGATTTCTACCAACTGGTGGGACAACCCCGTCTCTGCCGGAACCGGGACGGGCTGCTCGATTCCTTCCAAGCCGCCGGCGACTATCTGTTTCAATGCCAAAACCATAAGGACAAACAGGTTCGGGAGCGGGCTCTGGCCTTTCAGCGGCTCCTGGCCGAGGCCCGGCGAACGGTGTCCGACGAAAACCGCTGGCAGGAGTACGATCAAAACCTCATTTCCCAACTGTATCAACTCTATTCCACGAACCCGACGTTTTCGGGCCCGTCGTGCAACGTGAACGACCTCCGCCGCTGGCTGGCGTTGGTTCAGCAGGTGGATTCCGAGCGGATCGAAGAACTCATCGGCGAATGGACAAAAAAACGCCGCGAACAAAAACCTCCGGGGGAGACGGACACGGTATCGGCCACTGGCACCACGCGGACAAAACTGATCTCGCCCCCGCCGAGAACCGTTGTCGCCGCCGAAGACGCGCCGCCGGACGACAGCAACCTGGAGTTTCAGGCTTACCGGGTGGATTATCCCAAAACCCCGCCGCCGGTGCCGGAGCGTTCCAAAGGAATGCCTCCGCTTCCCGCGCAGAAATCCCCCCCGCCATTGCCGACGAAAGATCTGCCGGCGATTCCTCCGGCTCCCACTCCGCCGCCCAAACCGGCCGTTCCCCGGCAGCCGTCGGTTCCCGGCCGCCGGACGGATTCCAATCTGTGGCGGGACTATCAGCCGGTCTGGATCGGGTTGGCGGTGTTCCTGAGCCTCTTCATCCTCGGGGTCATGTTTCTATTATTCGCGTGGGCCGCGGGAGCCTTCGACGGAAGCCATTCGCGGGCAAGTTCTTCCGCACAAAACATCCCGGCCGTCACCCAACTGCCGACGAACTTACGAAATAGACATCGAGCGCCCGTCGGCGAATCCGGTGGAGGCCGGTGGGTTCCGCAAAGAGAGAGGGATTGACGATCGATGATTGCCCGGTATTAGAAGACGGACGCCAAAAACAGAGGGGACCCGTTGTGGCCAAAGGCAGAAAGAAAACTCGCATCCAACTCCCGCTCAAAGCCCGCGTGAGGTGCCCGCACTGCTGGAGCCTGTTCGCTCCGGGCGACATCAAGTGGGTCAGCGCGCACCCCGACTTGCAGGGGGACGAGCGTTTGGGCACCGAGGCCCAGGCCCGGTTTTTGCCCTCGCGGTTCACGGTGCGCGGGGAAGCGGTCGACATCAAAGGCGACGTCTGCAGCCAGTTGGCCTGCCCCAGTTGCCATCTGATCGTCTCGCGGGCGCTGGTGGAGATGTCGCCGTTGTTTATTTCGATCCTCGGGGCTCCCGCGTCCGGCAAATCGAACTTCCTGGCCGCGATGACCTGGAAGATGCGGACCACCTTGGCGAGGGAATTCGGCATCACGTTTGTCGATTCCGATCCCGGAGCCAACCAGGTCTTAAACCGCTACGAGGAAATCCTCTTCAAAAACCCCAAGCCCGATTCGCTGGTCTCGCTGTGGAAGACGGAAGTCGCCGGCGGGGAATTGCTGAACGCGGTTTTTGAAAAGGGTCGCGGCGTGTTTTATCCGAAGCCGTTCGTGTTTTCGCTGCTGCCGGACGGTGCGCGGTTCGAGGACGCGTCCCAATCCAAACGGCTCACGCGGGCGCTGTGCCTGTACGACAACGCGGGCGAGCATTTCATGCCGGGCGGCGACGCGACGGGGAAGTTTGTCACCAAACACCTGGCCCTCTCCAGTTCGCTCTTGTATTTGTTCGACCCGACGCAGCATTACAAATTCCGCCAGGCCTGCGAAGGCAAAAGCGACGATCCGCAGCTGAGCGAGTACGGCAGCGTCAACCCGCAGGAGGGCGTCATCGCCGAGGCCGCCAGCCGCATCAAAACGCAAAACGGACTCAGCCAGCACGAAAAATGCTCGCAGCCTCTGGTGGTGGTCGTGACCAAATACGATGCGTGGTTGGCGCTCACGAACAACGTGGCCCTCGATCCGAGTTGGCTGATCAAGCCCCGCACCGACGGCCGGAGCGGTTTGGACGTTCGCAAGCTCCTGTCGCTGTCCGCCCAGGTGCGGAACGTGTTGAACAAGTATTCGCCCGAAGTGGTCACCGCCGCCGAGGGCAACTTCGCGGATGTGACTTACATTCCGGTGAGCGCGCTGGGGACGACGCCGGAAGTCGATCCGTCGAGCGGGAAACTCGTCGTGCGTCCGCGGAACGTCGAGCCGCAATTTGCCGAAGTGCCGCTGCTTTACGCAATGCACCGCTCGGTCGAAGGCCTCGTGCCGCCGGTGACCGCCGAGACCGCGAGGCCGCCGGCCGCGGAAAGTTCATCCCGAAAGGAGCGTCACCAGGCGCCGCCGCCCGTAAAACATCGCAGCCCCAAATCAAAGCCGGCCCCCGCGCCGGCGAGGTTCCCCTCCAGGAGCAAGAAACGGTTTCGCGGAAGTCGGAGAAAACGACGCACGACTCCCGGAACGGCCAACCCGCCGAACATCCCGCCCCCAATGAAACCTACCTGAAGGAGACCGGCCCGTGAGCCAGGAATTGCTTTACACCTCCGCTCCCGAAGGCTTGAACCCCGCGGACCAGGGGTTTTGCACCGTGTCCTGCACGCAGGGCATGCCGCGGAATCTGAAAGAGTTTCTGGAAGGTCTCAGTGGATACCGCCAGGCCGACCAGCCGCCGCACCCCGTCAACTATTCGCATTTGATGCACACCCTCGGCGGGAAGCGGTATCAGATCCTGTCGCGGGTCGGCGATTACGGAATGGATTATTCGGGCCGGACCAACAAGCTCGCCCATCATGTCGCCCTCACTTTGGACGAACTGCCGGCGTCCGGACCCGCGGCCCTGTTGGACGCGGGCGTCTGCCAGACCCGCTGGGACGGCCAAACCCGCTGGGAACCCCACGGCCCGGTTCTGCCGATGGCGGAGTTTTACCAGGGCCCGAGTCGGCACTGGGAAGCCCTCACCGGCGATGCGGGCTGGGCGGGCGTCCTGGCGGAGTCGGCGGCCGACGCCAGCAACCGGCCGATGTATATCATTTTCGCTCCCGGCGACGAGGTCCTGCCGCTCGTCGCCGAAGCCCTGTCGATCCTCCCCCGCGAGAAAGCCTGGACGACATCCTTCAGCACCTACTTCACCAAGCTGCCCGCGGGCGTGGATTGCCTGTGGCGATTCGTATTGGATAAGAGCCCCGAAGCCCAGCAAGCCCGCGCCGCGAGCCATTCGCGAAAAATCGATCTCGTCGAGCTTCGCCAAAGCCGCCGCCGAGCCCCCGAAGGAAACCCCTTCGTCCAAGCCGCCCGCGCGGGAAGGCCGGCCGACATTGCCTCGCCCTCGGCCCCCAGGATGGGCGGGACCTTCGCGCCTCGGCGCAAACGGTCCTGCCCGCCGCCGCGGAGACCGTCCCCGTCCCGCCGCAATCGGCCCCGGCTCCCAATCCGTTCGGCGGCGCGACGGCGACGGCCCCCAGTCCGTTTGGCGGCCCCGCGGCTCCCGCAAGCCCCTTCGGCAAACCCGCCAAACAAGCCGCCTCCTCCAAGCTGCCCTGGATCTTGGGCGGCTCGGCCTTGGTCCTGTTCGTGGGCGTCGCCGCTCTGGTTTATGCGATGATGACCAAAAACCTCCCCCCCACCATCGCCGCCTCCGAATCGCCCCGCGACTCCGCCCGAAACCGCCGCACGCGCCCGGTCGCCGATGTGGATTTCAGTTCCCAACGAGAAAAAGAACTCCGAGAACTCAAAGCCAAACAAGAGGCCGAGAATAAGCCGGCAAGCGTCAAAACGGTCATCACTCAACCGAAAAAAGAAACGCCCAAAGCAGAGCAGCCCAAGCCCGAACAAAAACCTTTGGGCGATTGGAACGAAGACATTCTGGCGAAGGACCACTCGCTCCCCCTACCCGAGCGGAAGCAAACCATCGGCCTCAGCGAAAGCAAACCCGTGGAACTCGCGAAAATCAACGTCCGCGATCCGTCATCGATCGATCTGAAACTCCACTCCGCCAGCAACGGGTCGAACGCAGGCGGATTTGTGTTCCAAGTCGACGATGAGGAATCCGATGAGGGCGTGAAACTTCGCCGGTGGATTGTCCAAAAGAAAGTCCCGAATCCCCTGGGTTCCAAAGAACTCGGGACAGACTTCGACGTCGGCGAGGTGGGGAGGTTTGAATTGGCCGATCAACGTTTTGCGTTCGTTTGGAACATGGAAGCGTCAAAGTCGGAAAAGTATAAACCGCTCAGCCTCCAATACTGTTTGCTCGAAATCTCAAAGGGCGAAGGGAAAGAACAGGAACTCTGCCGACTGTCTGAACCGAGACATCCGGAAAGTCGAAGCCTCGATCCCGCCAGCCGCGGGAATGAGCTGGCCTTAGTCATCAACTCGAGCGCCGTCGAAGACCCGAGCACCTTGATTCTCGATCTCCGAGCGGACGGGGTCGCCTCAAAACCGTTCGAAAAAAAGGGAATGCGCGTCGGAGAAACGGCGAGCTTTACAATCAAACGAAACGTTGCCCCAGGTGACGGTGACGTGGAATTGGACCTGAGCTTTCAATACGACAAGCAAGGCCCCCGTCTCGAAGTCGCAGCAAACACGTTTCGCAATGTCCTTGTGGATAAGAAAAAGAATAAAAACGAGGAGATGGAAACGATTAGTCTCGCTCGCAAGGAAGCCCACAAGATTCCTCTCGAACGAATGAAGTTTGCCACAAACTTGAGCGATTTCGAACGGATCAAGAAGAACTCGCAGACGGTTGTAGACAATCTGCGTGGCTCAAAATACCTGGTTAAAATCAAGACGGAACGGTCGAAAAAGGCCAAGTATGTGGGATCTCTCCGGGAGGACCTGAAAAATGCAAAACCCGAAGACAAGGGGGGAATCCAGAGTCAAATCGACACGCTCGAACGGTCCATCAATGGACTGGACGAAATCGTCGGCGGATATGACGAACGCATTAAAGCGGCGCAAACCAACATCGGTTGGAGCAATGCGATGGCCCCGGAATTTGAAGCCCTCGTGAAGTCCGTTCGGATTGGCTATTCGATTTACATCGAAGTCAAAGGCCAAAAAGTTTACCTCGCGCGGAGCAAATCCGAAGTCGAAAACGCGACGCCGGACGACAAAAAACCGGACGATAAAAAACCGGATGACAAACGGGGAGATGGGCCATGATGGGTGCTCAAGGTTCAAGGCCGCGCAGAGCAGAAAAGACGCCGCCGCCTCCGCCGGCCGCGCGAAGTCGCCGCGGATTGCCGCTCGGAGCATGGATCGGCATCGGCGCGGGAGCCGCGATCGTTCTTCTGGGCGTGCTGTTTTATGCGATGTTGACGCTCGCCAAAAACAGCCGGCCCGTCGCCGCCTCCGAATCCGATGAACCCCGCCCCCGAAATCGCCGCGCGGTCGCTGATGTGGATTTTCGATCCGAAAGGGAAAAAGCCCGCGAAGAACTCCAAGCCAAACAAGAAGCCGAGAATCCCGTGCCGGTTGTCCGGCGGGAACCCCAAGACCCGCGCCAGAACTTGACGCCGACGGCGGAACCGCTCCCGTCAAAACCCGAACCGTTGGACCGGTGGAACGAAGACATCCTGGCGAAGAATCATTATTTGCCGCTGCCCGAGCGCGCGCAGACGATCGGCCTCGTCGAGAACAGACCGGTCGAAATTGCCAAGATCCCTGTGGTTGACCCCTCAACAATCGATTTGAGAATCCACACAGCCGGCTCGTCTCGCGGTTTTGTGATCGATCGGGAGGATCAACAATCGGATCATGGGAAACTTCGCCGCTGGACGGCGCAAAGGAAAATCGTCGACCCGTTCACAAAGCAAGAGCGGCTTGAGGAAGTGGGGATGTTTGAACTGGCCGCCGGAAGCCTGAGCTTCGCGTGGAACATGGAAGCCCCGGCGTGGACGAAGCCCCTCAGCCTGCAGTTCGGTTTGCTCGAAATCGCCAAGGGCGGAAAATCGGAGTTTTGCCGGTTATGCGTTCCCAACAATGCTCCCGATGCCCGACTGGCCGATGAGGAGCACGGCGACTCGGGAAAGGCGACGCGGATTTTCCTTGCCGTGAAATCCCAAGCCGTGCACGACCCGAGCGGCCTGCTCCTGGATGTGGAACTCCAAGGCATTGGGGAGCAGGTTCCCACGAAGCTAGGCATGAAGATCGGGGACACCGCGATTTTCCCGATCATGTTTCCCGACTCGGAGACGAAGGTGGAGCTGGAGATTTCCTATCAGTTTGATGAGAAATTCGGTCCCGCTTTGGTGCTCAATACCTCTGCCGAAGGGAAGTTCGTGGACGAGCTGAAACCGGCGCAGATCAATAAAGGCTCATTACCGCAGATTAACGCGTCCCGAAGACCGGTGAATTCCGTGGTGCTGAAAAAGCTTCTGAAGGATGCCGCGGCGATCAAAGAAAAAATGGAAAAGTCGCGGATCTATACGGAGGCCAACAAAGTGGTCTCCAACCAGCAGAACCGATTGGCATTATTGCAAGCCGAACTCAATAAGAATCCTTCATATACGGTCCAAAAGCAACTCGAGCAGAGCATGATGCTCGTGGAGCGCCAGATCGTCCAGGCAAAGGCCATTGTCGATGGTTTTCAGTCTCACATGAAACTTGCCGAACAAAACATCGCCTGGTGCGGCGAGATGCAAACGCATATCGCGGACCTGCAAAAGTCGGCCCGGATCCGTTATGCGGTCTACACCGAAATCCAAGGCCAAAAGATGTACCTCGCGCGGAGCCTTAAGGAATCCCAGTGATGCCGAACTTACAAATGGAACTCAACGAACTGAAGACCACGGCGGACTTTCAGCGGCTTGTGGATGCCATCAACGGGCTGTTGTGTTTGGACACGGAAGTCGAGGCCTCCGTCGTCAGTGGCACGCACCAGAAGTACGACCAGGCCGTGCGGCTGGTGAACGATCGGCTGCGAAAATGCGACGAGCTGCTGCAAAAAGGCCTCCGGGCGGAGGCGATCCAGGAAGCCCAAGTCGAGCCGACGCTTTTGGACCTCGTGCACACGCTGGATTTCGACGAGCAAGAACTGTGGAACGATTACGTCCAGCAGTGCGGCTTTGCGCGGGCTCCCGAGCTCTTGGTGGACGTGGCGGACGATCTCGAAACCGCCTGGGCCGACGCCGAGCCGCTCGCGGACCTGATGTATCGGCACCGGCTCCACGCGCTCGCCCGCAGCCCCTTGCCCATTCGCATCGAGATCATGCGGCAACTGGCCCGGCTCGACCGGGACAATCCTCTGTGGGACGATGAGATCCAGGAATTCGAAAAGACCCGCCTCGCCGACGTGTTGGAGGAATGCAAAGCCGCCGCGGCCGGCGAGGATCTCAAACGTCTCGCGGCGATCGAGTCGGAACTCAAAAGCAGCGAATGGCGGGTCAAACCGTCGGGCAAGCTCGTTGGCTTCGCCAGCGCCAAAACGCAGGAGATTCAAGGCAAACACGCCCGCAGCGAACTGGTCAAGCTCGAGCCCTTATTGAACGAGGCCTATTCCCTGTCGGACGTGGAGACCGCCCGAAAGCTCCGCGAGGAATGGGGCCGGCACGTCGCGGTCGCGAGGCTTTCGGAACAAGATCCGCTCATGGCCAAGGTTCAGGAACCGCTCAAATGGCTCGCCGAGAAAGACCGCCAGGACCGCGAGCAGGCGGCTTATCTCGCGGCGGTCAAAGAATTGGAGCGGGCCCTCGACCGCCAAGACGCCACGAAAGCCGACTTCGAACCCTTGTACTATAAGATCGAGCAATTCGGGCGCGGCGTGCCGGACAATCTTAGAGAGCGGTTGACGGTTCGCGTGGAAGAACTCGACCAGGAAACCGCCCGCCGGCGGCGGAACAAAATGCTCGCCATTGCTTCGGGGGCGGTGTTGCTGCTCGCGCTCGTCGGGGCGGGGATTTGGACTTATGCGCGGAGCGCGGAGGTTTCGGCGCACGCGGAAAATCTCAAAGGGCTTCTGGCCGACAAACAGTTGGATAAAGCCCAGGAATACGTGGCGAACCTCGAAGCCGACAACCCGCGAGTCCACGGCCATCCGGACATTCAAGCCTTGATCCGCGAAATGGAAAACGCAGTGCAAGACGACAAGGACCGCCGTTCCAAATACGAGCGGCATATCTCGCGGGCGGAGAACGTTCTCAAGGAACTCTCGGCGGAGAACCCTGCCTCGCTCGGAACCGTGCCTCAGGGATTGAATGCGCTAAAAGATGCGTTCGAGATTTCCAAGACCGAGATGGAGCGCGCCAAGGTGTTAGCGCTCCGCGGGGAAACGCAGACGAAAGAAACGCAAGTGCAAAAGCTGGTGGACACGAGGTTCCGGACGGATGTCGCGAACTTTTCTCAGAAGATTCAATCGCTCGACCCCGATGCGGCAAACTACGGCAACGAACTGCCGCGGCTCAAGACGGAGGCCGACGTCCTCCAAGACAGAAAATGGCTCAGCCCCGGACTGGGGGCTCAATTGGTGGGGCCGATGCTCGCCGAGATCGCCCAACTTAAGCAGCAGCATCAACTGAACCAGGCCGAGGAGATCTATTTGCTCAGCATCGGCCGCGCCATCGGCGATCACAACGCCTATCGCGAAAAGTTGGACGATTACGTCCAGGACGATCGATTCGCCGGAACGCCCAGGCACCGCGAGTTTCAGCAGGTTCTCAAGAACGAGAGCGACCTGTGGGCGGGCTTCGAAGAGTGGCGTTTGCTAAAGCAGCGGCTCAATGGAACGAACCTGGCGGCGCTCGATCCCAAGAGTGTTCCCAATCTTCTCGCGCGGGCGAACGCGGTGCTCGAAAAATATCCCGGCTTTCCCGAACAGCGCGCGCTTGAATCCATCGTGGAGTATCTCAAGGTCCTCGCGCTGCGCGACCAGGGGAAGATTCAGTCCGCCGTGGAGGATGTGCTCAACCGTCCCATTGTCCGCAGCCTGTATTTCCTCGAGACCAAGGACGGGAAGAAGTATTACTCGACCAAAATTCCCACGGCGTTAGGGGACACGCACATCACGATTCGCTATGCGTTGGACATTGCCCTCGATGATGAAGAATACCTCAAGGTCAAAAAAGAGGACGTCAAGAACTCGCCGCTCGGGGCGAGTTATGATTTCGAAAGCCCGCAAATGAAGTTCAGCAAGTTCGCCAAGGAAAAGATCAACAAACTCGCCACCGACCCCAAAACCTGGGAACAGGATTTTTTGGAGATCCTGAAAACGCTTGAAGACGACAAGAAGATGGATCCGTTTGTCAGATTCCAGTTGGTCAAAGCAATGCAGGAGTTTGGCACCCTGGGAAGCGTGTATCTCAAACAGCAACTTCAACTGGATACCGAGACCCTGGCGAAATTCGGGGACCAGATCGACACGAACGCCAATTGGATCAACCCCGCAAACCCCGACGCCCCCAAAGAACGCCAAAAGGCCGCCGATGCTCTCCTCAAATTGCAAGCGACGAAGGGGGCCCTCAAGGGGTTGCCTGCGTATCTGGAGAGCCTCAACAGCATCGACCTGGGGCCGGAATATGCCTGGGTGGGTTGGCTGCACCGCGACCGCAAAAACCAGTGGACCATCACCTACGAGACCACGCCCGGCACGAGCCGGACCTCGGACCTTTACGTGCTGACGCGGACGACCGCAACCGGCCCGGTGACCTACACGAAAATCGGCGAACTAAAAACCGGTGCCACAAAACTCTCCCAAGCCGACGGTTCGCCCGCCCTGTTGGAAGGCCGGCCGGTTTACGAACGGAAATAATCTCGCCATACTTGGTGAGAGACGCCCGCCGGATTCTGCTTCCAATCCATTACCATTTCCCGCCTTGCGATCATGATGGAAACCATGTCTCGTTTTGTTGCCTTGCTGTTTATTACCATCCTCTTAATCGCCGCCCCGGTTTTGGCTGCCGAACCGCCGGGCAAGGCGGGCCTTTATTTTGAGCAGAACGTCCGGCCGCTCCTGGTCGCGAAATGCCTCAAATGCCACGGCGAGAAAAAACAGGAAGGGCACCTGCGGCTCGATTCGCGGGCTTCGATTCTCAAAGGCGGCGAAAGCGGCCCTGCGATTGTCCCCGGCAAACCCGAAGAGAGCCTGTTGATCGAAGCGATCAAATACGAAAGCTTCGAAATGCCCCCCACCGGGCAGTTGGCGAAGTCGGACATTGCCCGCTTCGAGCGCTGGATTCGCGAGAACGCCGTCTGGCCGGAGAACCTCGGCCCACTGCGGGAAGGCTCGGTGAAGATCACCGAAAGCGATAAAACATGGTGGGCCTTCCAGCCGGTGGAAAAACCCGCTGTCCCGAAAGACGAAGGCGACCACTGGTCCGCGAATGCGATCGACCGCTTCGTCTATCACCGCCTCGCCGAAAAGGGCATGCATCCGGCGCCCGAAGCCGATCGATTGACGCTGGTCCGCCGGCTGTATTTCGATCTCATCGGCCTGCCGCCGACGCCCGAGGAAGTCGACGCCTTTATCCGCGATGACTCGCCGAAGGCTTGGGAGAATCTGATCGATCGGCTGTTGGACGATCCGCGGTACGGCGAGCATTGGGCCAGGCATTGGCTGGATGTCGTCCGCTTCGCCGAGTCCGACGGTTGGAACCAGGACGCCTTCCGCCCGCAACTGTGGCGGTATCGCGATTACGTCATCGATTCCTTCAACAGCGACAAGCCTTATCCCGAATTTGTGCGCGAGCAGCTCGCGGGCGACGAGATGCCCTCTGGCGATCCCGAGCCTCTCGCGGCCGTCGGCTATTTGCGGCTGGGGATTTACGAATACAACCAGCGCGACGCCCGCTCGCATTGGGACGACATCATGAACGAGATCACCGATGTCACGGGCGACGTGTTTTTGGGGATGGGCATGGCCTGCGCCCGCTGCCACGATCACAAATTCGATCCGCTCCTGCAAAAGGACTATTTCAAGCTGCGGGCGTTCTTCGAGCCTTTGATCTGGCGGGACGACATTCCCTACGCGACGAACGACCAAAAACAGGAATACGAAAAACAAAAAGCCGCCTGGGAAGAACAAACGGCGGAGATTCGCGCCAAGATCGACGCCCTCTTAAAACCTTATTACGACAAGAAATGGAAATCGACCGCCGACAAGTTTCCCTTGGACATCCAGGCCGCGTTCTATAAGCCGGTGGCCGAGCGGAACTCGTGGGAGCATCAGATGGCCTATCTCGTGTCCCGCCAGTTCGAAGAAGAAGGCGGCGGGCCCTTAAAGAGCATGAAGAAAGACGACAAGGCCAAATACGAGGCCCTCCAAAAAGAACTCGCGGCGTTTGACGATATCAAACCCAAACCGCTCGGCGAGGTGATGACCGTCACCGATTTCGCAGGCGAGATTTCCCCCACGGTCATTCCCGTCGGCTCGGATCCCGAAACCGTCCAGCCGGGCTTTCTGACCGTGCTCGGTGGCGATCGGCCGGAGCTTTCGGTCGATTCGCACACCACCGGCCGGCGGACCGCGCTCGCGGAATGGATCGGCAGCCCCGACAACCCGCTCACCACGCGGGTCATCGTCAACCGTGTCTGGCAGTACCACTTCGGCCAGGGCATCGCCCCGTCCGCGAGCGATTTCGGACACCTCGGCCAACCGCCCACGCATCCCCAGCTTTTGGATTGGCTGACCAAGACCTATGTGGAAAATGGCTGGAGCATGAAGGCGCTGCACAGGCTGATTCTCACCTCCGCCACCTGGCGGCAGTCGGCGCATCATCCCGCAGCGGCGAAATATCAACAGAAAGACCCGGGCGAGACGCTGCTCTGGCGCTCGCGGATCCGCCGGTTGGACGCCGAGCAAATCCGCGATGCGATGCTCCTGGCCAGCGGCGAGCTTCAACCCAAAGTCGGCGGCCCCAGCGTCGACGCCAAGGTCCCCCGCCGCGGCCTGTATGTCAAAGCCCTCCGCAACACGCCCGATCCGTTTTTGAGCGCCTTCGACATGGCGAACGGCCTCAAGAGCGTGCCCGAACGAAACACGACCACTACGCCCACGCAGTCGCTGTTGATGATCAACGGCCCATACTCTCTGGGCCAGGCCAAAAAACTCGCCGAGCGATTGCGGAAGCAAAATTCCACCCCGGCGGACACGATCGAAACCGCGATCCAAACCACCTGGGGCCGCAATCCCAGTCCCGAAGAACTAAAAGCCGCGAAAACCTTCGTGTACGGCACCGACGACAAAGAAAACGGCGAAAAACTCACCGACTTCTGCCATGTGTTGTTTAACTCGAATGAGTTTTTGTATGTGGATTAAAAGGTAGGGTGGGCACCGCGCTGCCCGGAGCCTACGAGGCTGTGAGGACCAATTGCGGTGTGAGGATGTAGTCGGATCGGTCCGCACCACGAGGCTACGTCACTTCCTGTCCAGATTGGCCCAGTTGCCGTATCGTCCAGTATGATAAAACTGACAATAAGGAGATTAATCCTCCGGAAACTCCCATTACTATATTCCCAACAAAGTTCCTCGCTGAAAGAAGCTCCCAAATGGTCATTCGTGTATCGTTTGGGTTAGAGTTTTGTGAAATACGTTCTTCGATCAGTTCGGCTAATGCGTAAGTGTACAACGGGCTTCCCAAAACAGAATAGAGCAAAAGGCACGCACCTATGATTAAAAAGGTGATGCTGTAACACTTCAGCAAATGCGAGTTAGTTACAGATCCTTTCGGCATTCATTATCTCCTCTTCGTTTTACAGCAATCATCACACGTTATACATTTAAATAAACCCCAAGGGGCCATAGCGAACGCGACTTTACCTGCGCATTCATGTCCTATGTGGTTATTCATCATATCTTGTAACCAGCCGAGTAGGGCCGGCTGTGCCGGCCTTTTCGACGAAGGGAATCATACTTATGCCCAATTGGCGGCTGGGTATGCCGGCCATTTGGTGCGAGAAAAATCGTTGTGTCAAAAACAAAAGGCCGGCACAGCCGGCCCTACTCGGCTGTGCCGGCCTTTTCGACGAAGGGAATCATACTTATGCCCAATTGGCGGCTGGGTATGCCGGCCATTTGGTGCGAGAAAAATCGTTGTGTCAAAAACAAAAGGCCGGCACAGCCGGCCCTACTCGGCTCGCTCAAAACATTTCCACAACAAAACAGAACTTGGCGATTAAAGTAGGGCTTACCGAACCGAAGGAATAGGTTCACCCAATAAGCAGAAGGATGTAAAGCGTGAGAAAGCTGTTCGTATTGCTATGGTATTGTCTCTTCCGTGGTTGGATTTTTCTGTATTTGCGTTCCTCTATCTTGCTAGTGCAGCTCCAACTCTTCGATGTTGGGCTGATATGGAAGGGTTAATCGTCCCAGAGGGCCAAGGTGGTTTTTTTGGATTTGCCCCTCCCACTTGGTGGGTTTTGTTATACCAACCAGTGATTTGGTGGGTGGCTTATTTTCCTGACAGTATCATTGTAAAGCCATTTTATTGGCTACGCGTCTTTTTTTTGCTTGATATGGAGATACTCAGAACTATTGGTTACCAAAATTTCTGAAGGGCCAATCAGAATTGTCGGGTAAAGCTGTGCTGGCCAAAAGATGCCAAGAGGGCGTTCGGAATTAGGACACCCTTCGATAGCGTCGGCAACCGAACCCTCATGAGCGATGCCACGGGCCGGTACAGCTACAGTTACGATGCGGTCAATCACCCCTTTCAACATGTCACTTACCCCTGGATTTGGCCAGAGTTCGCGCGGTGGAGATATGGTGATTCCGTTTGCCGCTCTTTTTTCGAGGCTGTGGTTTTTTCGGCCCGCGTTTCTTTTTGGGGTAACGCGTCAAGTCGATGCGTGTAGCAAGTCGCACCAACTCGCTCGCAAGTTTTCCAGCAGACATGATTTGATAGTGTTGCCAGGCTTCGGCGTCCACGGCAATGTTCATGCCCACCGTCGTGGCAGTCACGTCCTGCGTCAGGTGGTAGTCCGACAGTTCTTCATCGATCGTTTCTTCACCGTGAACCGATCGCAGCGCCGCTTTCACCACGGCATAGGTGTTATAAGCCAAAACCGCCGTGGCGAAGGCGAACAGCGCCGCCTTGGGGTAGCCCAGCGTCTCC
Source organism: uncultured Planctomycetaceae bacterium (assembly GCA_963815195.1). Classification (GTDB taxonomy): domain Bacteria; phylum Planctomycetota; class Planctomycetia; order Planctomycetales; family Planctomycetaceae; genus CAWAVN01. Next base: position 412,105 of record CAWFGE010000015.1, on the reverse strand, counting down.
ACTTCGCAGCGCAACACCTCGGTCAGAGTTTGGAAGGCTTCTTCAATCGTCCAGCGCTTGCGATACAGAAAAGCCACTTTTTGCGCATTGGCGACTTTGACAGGCAAGTTGGTCAGGATGTGAATCTCAGTGTCACCATTCTCTGTGGGCGTATCCAATTGGATGGTGATCCGCCGGACTCGCAACGTCTCTTCACCCTGGGACAGCTCGGCCGACTGCTCGAAAACAACACCCGTTTCGATGCGTCCGATGCGTTTCCGGCGACCGACGAGTTTCCAGGTGAGTGTCGAAGCGTGTTGGCGAATGACAAAGTAGGCCGACTGCTTGACAATTCCAAACAGAAACTTGGTCGTGCAGAAGTTCCGGTCGGCGATTGTCACCGTCTCGGCCCGGATCCATTCCAGAAGCTCCGGCAGAAGCGAACGTTCCTGAGCATGCCCGTCTTCACACGGGAGCAGTTCCGAAATCAGATCCCGCTGCGCGTCCAGAAGCGCCAAGGTCTGGCCGGGCAAAGGGCCTTCCCGCGTGACGCGCAATTCCGCCAGCCGATGCTCAGTCGCCGCCAAATGATTCCCATCCAAATACTGCACGTGATAGCCCGGCAAAAGTTCGCGGCACGCTCCCGGCATGGAATCGATGACTTGAGCCGCGTCCTGGCTCGTTTCCCGGATCATCGTCGCCGAAAGGCCGGGTTCCAGACGGTTCAACTTGCCATAAAGTGCGGCCGGCGAAACCGCCAGTTGCTCCTTGGCCGCCAAGTACCCGGCATGGACCGACTTGTGCGTCCGCGTCGCCACGCCCATCATCAGGGCCACCACTTGCGAAAACAGCAATTCTTTCTCGTATTGTCTCTGCGAAGCGTCGGCGAAAATCTCATCCAGGCGATCCGGCGACACAAGATTCTCGAGCGTCGCTCGAACCATCACTGCTGCTGGACATTGTTCCACAAAACGATCAAGCACAGCGTCGGGCCACATCCTTGCCGCCTCCATAAGGTTTGATACAACAATCCCTGTAGAAGCGACTTATAGCAAAAAACTAACATGTTGAAAGGGGTGGGTGGGCACCGCCCACCAATCGGAGTTTTTTAGAATTGGTGGGCAGTGCCCACCGCAGTGCCCACCCTACGAAACTTACCAGGAGGCGCTCGCGAATATGGAAGTCGTCATCCGGGAGTGGATTGAGACGGCAAAGGAACTCGGCCGTCCGATACCTACGCCGCGTGGAAGGCTCATATTCGCTTAATCTTCGATAAAACCGGAATACTCTCTTGCGAAAGGCCCGATGATGCGAAATCTCCTTAAACTTGTTGTGCTCCTCGCTGCCGCGGGACATACGAACTCGGCTTTTGCGAATTTTCTGGTGCAGCGATTGCCCAAAGAAGGCGAGGCGGTTTATTACCATCTCGAACTCAAAGGCGAGGGCCAGAAGGATCCCATGGTGGCCGAGTTGATTGTCAAGACGCTCAACCGCACCACTGAAGACGGCGAGCCTTGCCGATGGCTGGAATTTGTGATTCGCGATCTCAATGAAGGCAAACCGATCGTCCACATGGTTCAAAAAATCCTGGTTTCCGAGCAACAGATTGGCAACGGCAAGTCGTCCCTGGATGGCATCAAGCGAATTTGGGTTGGAGGAACTTCGCTTAAAGCACGACGCGTCGAACAGAATTTTGCCAAGACCAAGGATGCTTATCTGGCGGCGTTTTTTCTCCCGAATGCTTTCAAAGAAATGTCGGAACTCAACGAGGCGAAGACTGTCGAGTATCAATCGGGAAAACTCGTCGCAAAAGCCGGCACCAAGGCCCTAAAGACCTTTCAAGACGGCCAGCAATCCGCAAAATGCCACTATCAATTCTGGTCCCACGGGAAAGTTCCCACGGGGCTGCTTGCCGCGAAGGTGGAGTTTCAAGATTTGCTCAATCCCAATCGTCCCCGCACGACGACGTTTGTTTTCACTTTGAAGAAGATCGAAACAGGGGCCAAAACGCTTTTGCCGGATGCCAAATAAGCCGAGTAGGGCCGGCTGTGCCGGCCTTTTCGACGAAGGGAATCATACTTATGCCCAATTGGCGGCTGGGTATGCCGGCCATTTGGTGCGAGAAAAATCGTTGTGTCAAAAACAAAAGGCCGGCACAGCCGGCCCTACTCGGCTATGTGCAGCAAAGTCGCGAGGAGATGGAAGTGCTGTTTACGCTGTTGGCCGAACGCTACGAACGCGGCAGCGTGCTCTTGACGAGCAACCTGGCCTTCAGCAAGTGGGACCAAATCTTCAAGGACGCGATGACGACCGCCGCGGCCATCGACCGCCTAGTCCACCACAGCGTCATCCTGGAATTGAACGTCCCCAGCTACCGCGTGGAAACGGCAAAAGAAGCCAAATCTGGCAAAGACTCACAGGCACCTTCGGAGCGTTAATTCACCGACTCGGCAGAAATTCTAATCGCCGCTAAAGTGGAAAACCAATCGTCGCCGAACAGGAGGAATGGCAGTATGGGGGCACGGATGCTGGCGGGCTTTGGATGGTGGCTTCTGGGTTGCCTGCGGGCGTTCGCTTGGTTTGCGAGGGCGTGCGGGAGGATGTGGTGGAACATGTGCGAGTGGCGCGCGGGTGACCTTCTGTCCGCGACCAACGACCAACGAACAGCAACGCAAGATGCGAGTTGTCCAAGACCATCGCACCCACCCTCTCCAGAATTCGCAACAATTCGGCAAAACGGCAATCAACAAGCCAAAACCCCTACAGCGTTAATTCGGCAACGAATGCGATCAGAATTAAGACGGGCACACACGGGCAACGGCAATGAACCTACGTTTCAGATAGTGACTTTGCTAGTTCCTTTAGTGCCTCCAATCGGTCATGATGAGCAACAGTCACGAGATTAAAGGCATCTTCTGAATCCAAAATGGCCGTTAGCGATTCGCCAAGTCGCTTTCCTGCCTGCTTGAGCTTTTCCTCGTTAAGCAACCTTCGATGCATGGCTTGCACTTGCTCGGACTTGCCCTCGATCTTCTGCAAAAACTCAGGACTTGACTCGTAGTCGAAGTCGTTGTAGATCTGGTCGATGATGGTAGCCATAGCTCGAACGGTTGGCTTGTCTGATTCAATGCAACTGGCATTCAATATGTCATCATCCATTAGCAGGTCAATGTCGTTGACCTCTTTCAAACCAACAAGCATTTTCAATATTTCAGCTCGGGTCAGCATTTTATTCATCTCAATCAAAATGGTCTGTAATAGATAAATCGAATGTCATTGGTGTTACCAAATGACATGAAGTCATCGACTTGAGGACCCGTGAGCGGAGTTCCTTTCGGCTTGATATCGAAGATAGTAGGTTGCATCCTAAAGTCGGGAATTCGGTAAGTGTAGGGTTGACCGGTTATGGGACTCCGATACTGACTCGTGCCGGGTGCATGGAACGGTGAGTACAACCTTTCATTAATCCGTAAGCCAGCAACATTTAGTCGCCTCATCCTTTTCGATACGGAACTATGCAGGATTGTGCCTTTAACGTTGGAAGGCAAGGACGCCAAATGTGGATTCTCGGCATGCACATTTCTACGCCATACGGTCATTTTCTTCAAAATGAATTCGGCTTGATCCTGTGTTGCTACAATTTGTCTTGATGAGTTGCCGGTTGCCCCCGATTTTCGGCGGATCGACTTCGCAATTGCAATGTCGACCGCTTCTTCGCTGAGTTGTGTGGCGTCAAACTTTTGACGAACCCGTGGTACACTCCCAAGCTTTGGAGCCGTTGTCAAGTCTGTTGAAGGTGCCTCGAGCGCTAGAAATGGCCGCCCAGCCGAGTAGGGCAGGCTCCCGCCTGCCTTCCTTCGGTTGGATGCGAGGACGCCCATTGATCGTCGAGCCCACGTCCCCGGTTGAAGGTTTCCACATAGTCGGGAAATGCTGTTAAGGAAGGCAGGCAGGAGCCTGCCCTACACTTACTGTTTTCTAGGCTTAGATGTGCAACTCGCATTCGCTCGCATCGGCTTGATTTTGCCCCTTCTGGCACCCATTGCGTGCATTTCCAGTGCAGTAAAATTCCCATGTCGTCTTCACTATAACCTCGGATTCGGGACGAGTCCAATTCTTTCTGAAGAAGAATCCTCACGACCTTTGAGGCCGTGGGGAGACATGGCGGTTTCGGGTTATTGCGGATAGTGGGGCGGCAATTCTTCTGCGGGGGCGATTCTGCCTCTTTCACGGAATGAATTTAATGTGAAACTAGCATCCCGAAACACATTGAGGTCTTTATGTTTGTTGACAAGGCTTTCGATTTGGTCGATGGCTGCCTCATCATCCTTTCCCAGCCGCAATAACTCGCGGGCCATTTCGTATTCCACTTCGGTCTTCATGGGGAATTTCGGATATTCCTTGAGAAGCCTTCCATAATAATCTCTGGCAGCATCTGCTTTTGACTCCTGTGAGGCAAAGTCGTCGTTTTGCGCGGCCCAGCCCAGGATGTAATAACACCACGGGGTATAAAGATCGTTCGAGAAATTTTCGGATCACGAACCGAAATTGTTCAGCGATGGCCTCGGCTGTCGATCCCCTGGCGAGAAACTCGGCTTGCGGATACCCGCGAAACCGATCCAGAGCCTCTTTATCGACCCCTTCCGCCGGTTTGACGGTCAACTTCACCGGCTTGGATTCCAGCGGTTTGGCGTCTTTGAGACAACTAAACGTAATGTGCAATTTATACTCGCCCGGCCTATCCGTCCAGTCCTTGGGTTGTCCCGAAAGCATCAGCCTATAGCGGATCACGTCCTTTGGAGAAAACGTGTATGGCTTGCAGGAAATATCGCTAATTAGTCCTGAACGTACCCAAGAGGTCTTTCCTTCGTCCGTTGTTAAGAAAATCTTTAGGTAATGTGCATCTGGATCAAATATCGGATAAATTTTTTGAGGTTCTTTCGACAGATTTTGCACAGAGACTGTTAGAACAATTGGCTCCAATTGAACGATTTCGCTCTTGGAAACGGAGAGCTTTAATTCGAGTTTAGGATCTTCGCACTTGGCCGGGGCGACCATCAAACCAAATACGGTTATTGTGAGAAGGCTAAATCGAAACATCTTGTTCTCCAGATTTAAGGTTGAAGGATTGAGCGAATGATCTTCAAATTGTCCATTTTGAATTTCTCGAATTGAGGATCAAAATTGCCTTGTTCATCGACGGTGTAATCCTGTGTGGAGTCGTGTAGGGTGGGCATCGCCCACCATTCTCGAAGCTGTTTGATAATCGGTGGGCAGTAGATGTAAGGCAGGCTCCCGCCGGGTGCCACTGGCAGCTTGCCTGCCAGTGTGAATCGTATGAACCAAGCGAGTTTTGAAACGCCCCCCGATTCCATGCTGCTGGAAAGCACTGGCAACAAGTTGCCAGTGGCACCCGAAAGACTCTTAGTAAGTGTAGGGCAGCCTTCCTTTTGAGATTCGTAATAGCGTCGCTGGAGGGCCCGACGATAATTGGGCATCCTCAAATCGTACCACCAAAGGAAGGCAGGCGGGAGCCGGCCCTACGGAAGCTGCCAGCGCCTTGGTGAAGTGTTCGTGCGATTAGGGCTTGTTGATTTCTTGCTCCCAACAACAGCAGATTGTCTCCGAAGCAGAACACGATCCCAGCCGAGCTTCGTCTCAACGATTGTCTCAAAAACGCACTGGCAGAGCCAGTGGCACACACAGTTCATCCGTTTGACGGATTTTTGCCAGGGCCATAAATGCCGCCCCGCCGATGTCCCTCACGATCTGTTCGCATTCAATGGGGAGCGGCCACGATTCACGGGTATGCGGCTATGACGCGCGTCTGGCCACGACTTTTCACGTCGCTGAAGGAATGGGAAGAATTCCGGGATGCGGCGTGATATTCGCCAAAAGATACCGCCTTGGGGGTAGAATGATGACTTTATCTACGTCCTCTCACCCAGAAACTCAGGCTTCCGCAGAGCTTGATCCGAGGTCCGTCCATGGATGCAATCCTGTTCCTGTTGGGCATTGGGGTTCTTGTGGCGGTGTTTGCGCTGCCGGTGATCATCGCGGTCACGCTCAGCAATCTCCGGCGGGAACACGAGGCCGGTCTGAAATCGCTGCGAACGGAGACTCCGCGACCTTCGCCAGCAACTCAAACGATGGACCGCCGAGAAACCGGCCGGCCAAGAGGCCGAATGGGAAGGACTCGTCGAGCAAAAGACCAAAGCCGCAGCACAAGATCCCACCCAAGCCCGGCGTCGAAGAAACGTCCGAGGAAGTGCCGCCGGACGAAATTGAAGTTGTGGAGAGACCGGAACCCGCCGGGGCGAGACCCGAGCGGAGGCCGGCGGCTCCGATTCCGGTATTGGCTTCGCACCGCGGCGAGCTTCCCCCGGTCGCGCATCGCGAGCCGCCCGCTTGGGAAACAGCGGCCAAGGAAACGCTCCGGCGGATTTGGAACTGGATCATTGTCGGCGAGGAGCACGTCCCCGCGGGGATGTCGATGGAGTACGCCATCGCGAGCCAATGGCTTTTGCGGATCGGCATATTGATCTTCGTGGTGGGTGTCGGCTTCTTTCTGAAATACTCTGTCGAGCATGGCCTCATCAATGAAATCGGCCGCGTGGCGCTCTCGGCCATCGCCGGCTTGGGAATGCTGATCGCCGGGACGCGCCTGTTGGGTCGGCGATACGACATATTGGGCCAGGGTCTTCAAGGCGGCGGGCTCGCCACCTTGTATTTCGCCGTCTTTGCGGCGGTCAACTTCTACCACCTCGTCGAAGTCCCCGTCGGTTTTCTGCTGATGAGTCTGATCACCGCGCTCGCGGGGGGCATTGCGGTCCGCTTCAATTCAATTCTCGTGGCGGTGCTGGGAATCATCGGCGGATATGGAACGCCCGTCATGCTCTCCACCGGCGCGGTGAATTTTCCGGGCCTGTTGGGTTACGTGGTTGTTCTGGGCGTGGGCGTGTTGGGCATTTGCTATTGGAGAAACTGGCGGCTCGTCAATTACCTGAGTTTCGCCGCCACCTTCGGGCTGCTGTTCGCGGCGCTCGAGCAATATAATTCCAGTCATCTGTGGGAGGTGTTCCCGTTTGCCATCGCCTACTTCGCGCTGTTTTCGACGATGACGTTTTTGTATCAACTCGTCAATCGGACCAAATCCAACCTGCTGGATCTGTTGGCCCTCTTCGCGAACGCGGGGATTTTCTATGCTCTGTCGTACTGGCTGATCGAGCCGGTCTATGGCCGGGAGTGGGTGGCCGTCGTGACGTTGTCGCTCGCGGCCTTTTACACGTTGCATGTGATGGTGTTTCTCAAGTGGCGGATCATCGACCGCGAGTTGCTCGTCAGCTTTATGGGACTGGCGGCGTTCTTTTTGGCGGTGACGATGCCTCTGGTGCTCTCGCGGGAATGGATCACGGCCAGTTGGGCGATCCAAGCGATTGTGATGGTGTGGATTGCGGGCAAGCTGGGCAGCCGATTTCTGCAGCAGTTGGCCTATCTGCTGTATGGGATCGTGCTGTTCCGGTTCGGGCTGATTGATCTTCCGGCTCAATTTCTACAGCCGTCTTTGGCCGAAATCCCTATGGAAGATTACCTGCGGATCCTCGGGGAGCGGATCATCATGTTTGGTGTGCCGATCGCCTCTTTGGCCGGGGCGTGCCGATTGATGAGGAAGCAAGACCTCGATGCCGACGGGCCTGTGTCCCGCGACAACGACATTCCCGAATGGATTTCTCCCGCGGGGATCGTGCGGCTCGCGGCGGGCATCGCCCTCGGGATGTTGTTTCTTTATCTGCATCTCGAATTCAACCAGACGATGGGCTATTTTTATCAGCCCATGAAGCTGCCTTTGCTCACTTTGTTGTGGCTGGCGATGTGCGGACTTTTGACCTGGCAGGTTCTCGAGCGGGAGAACCGCTGGCTCCTCGGGCTGCTGGTGGTCTTTGTTTCCGGCCTGTTGATCAAGCTGCTGGTCTTCGATTTGCCCAGTTGGGATGTCACGCAAAGTTTTCTTTATCAGGGGCCGTACTCGTTCCGCGACGCGGCACTCCGGCTCCTGGACTTTGGGGCGGTGGTCGCATTCCTGGCGTTTGCAGCGGCCTGGCTGAGCGGGCGGCTCTCGGCTCGCGTCGTCGGCCGGTTTCTGGGCTTTTGCAGCCTGGGCATGCTGTTCCTCTATCTGACGCTCGAAACGAACACTTTTCTCTCCGCTTATGTCGAAGGTCTGCGAGCGGGAGGCGTCTCCATTCTGTGGTCTTTGTTCGCGCTCGGCCTGATCCTGCGAGGCATCGCCCGGCGGGAACGGTCCTTAAGGTATTTGGGATTGGGCCTGTTTGCGATCGTCGCCTGGAAGGTGTTCTTCGTCGATCTGTCGCGGCTCGATTCCTTCTATCGCATTGTCGCATTTATCACGCTGGGCATCCTGACGGTCGGCGGGTCGTTCCTGTATCTCAGATTTCAGGAGAGCTTTGCGTTGGAGACGCCCCGCAAAGAGGAGAAAGACTTATGAGCAAGCACACATGCGGGGCCGCCGGTTTGATTTGGCTTCTGACCACGATGGCCTTCACCGCGGAACCGGCGTTTCAGTTCACGCGGCCGATCGAGATCCCTTCGCTGGAACGCGAGGAGCTGCTTTCCGTCCGATTGGATTCCCCGATTTATGATGCGACGCAGACCGGGCAGGAGGACTTGCGGCTCTTGGACGATGCGGGACAGATTGTTCCCTTTCTGCTGCGTCAGATCAAGACGACCCGCACACAAACCGTGCGCCAAACATGGATGGGAAAAATTCTCTCCGCCCGCCCGACCGACGACGGCGGTTTGGAAATCACGCTGAGACTCGATCCCGACGACCCGGCTCCGAACGGACTCACGCTGGTCACGCCCTTGGACAACTTCGAAAAGCGGGTTCGCGTGGAGACTTCGGCGGACGGCGGGCAATGGGAGGAAGTCGCCCATTCGCTGATCTTCGATTATTCCCGCTACGTGGATGTCCGGCACGACAGCGTCTCCTTCCCCCAAACCGACCGCCGGCATGTGCGGGTCCTGATCGACAATGTCACGGCGAAAGAGCAGTCGGAGCTTCTGGAACTCACGCGCCGGCTGGAAGGGGCCAAAGAAATCAGCCGCGAGGAACGGATCTCGATTCAACGGCGACCGTTTCGCGTCGATCGCATCGACTTCTGGCAGGAACGCGCGCGCGAGGTCCCCAAGTCCGATGTGACCGAGACCTATCCCGGCCGAAGCTTTCAGGTGGAACAAGACCCCAAAGAGAAGCAAACGCAGATCCTCATCGGCATGCGGCAGGAGCCGATCACTTCGCTCACGATCGAGACGCCCGAGCAAAACTTCAGCCGCCACGCCATTGTGGAGGTGGAAGACGTGGACGGCGTTCGGCGGAGTTGGCGGGCGATCGGCGAGGCCACGCTCACGCGGATCGACTTTCAGGGCTTCGCGCGGGAGCATCTCTCCATCCGTTTTCCGGAAGAGCGGGAACGCAAGTTTCGGATCGTTCTCGAAAACCGGGACAACCCGCCCTTGAACATCACCGGGGTTATCGCGCGAGGAAATATCTATGAGGTCGATTTTCTGGCGAAGCCTGGGCGGAGCTACCGGCTCGATTACGGCGACGCCGACGCCGAGGCGGCCGAAACCGATCAACAAGTCCTCGAGAAACTGCTCGAGGCCGACTTTGTTCCGAGACCGGCGAAACTGGGCGAACAGCAACCCCGCAAATCGGAGCCCGAAGCGTTTCGCTGGTCGGCGATTTTGAACAACCGGGTGATTTTAGGCGCGATGATTTTCGTGCTGGTGATTGTGTTGGGGATCGGTTTGTATGGAGCGTCCCGGCGACTGGATCACACACCGCCGGAATCCGCCGCCCGCTGCACCCTGAAGGGCGGACCCGGCCCGCAGACGAACGCGACACGTCCGTGTCAACTCCATCAAACCGAGAAATGGGGCTGCTCAATAAACTCGAATCTCGCAGAGCCGGGCGTGGTCCAGGCCGTTGGTCCCGTTGACAAGAAGGCGAAGGGATGTGACGGGGCGTGGTTTTTCAATTGAACGGACCAAGCGGCGTTGGGAATTGTCGCGGATTTCCGCCAAAGGAATCCACTCCTCGCCGCTTTTCCCTTCGATGGAAAAGTCCCGGATCGTTTCCGGTTGAGGACGGCCCCAAACCATTTTGGACGTGTAGCCGTCGTGGTGGCTGAGCGTCAGGTGCCGATGCAGGCCGGTGTCGAAGATGAGCTGAATCTCGCGAGGCGTGATGGGGCGCGCCCAATCCAACTGGATTGCGACGGGAAATCCGTCAGCGGGATCGGACATCCAGCGGTGCGTTCCCGGATTGGAACGTGCCGGCGGGGCACCGCGTTCTCCGTGCACGCTCCGGGTTTGACCGGAAATGACATGAATCGCTTCGCCGCCGGGTTGTTCGCTGCTCGCGGTGATCGTCGCTTCGCGAGCGAGATCCTCGGAATCGTCATTTCGGCAGCCGATCAGGTAACAATCGTCCCGAAGCAACTGTTGCCGGACGGCATGAAGGAGGGGGCGGCGTGCTGTGAGGTCCGCAGGATCGAGGTTGTTTCTGACGGCAAACGCGGCCGCGGTTCCCACGCCTTGTCCAACCGTTGCGCACGTGGCCATCACACGCGTGGACGCAAACGCCACATGCGTCGCGGACAGGTTTCGACCGGCGAACATCAAATTCGGAACATCTCGCGAAATGCAGCACCTGAGTGGAATGTCGTAGAGATACGGAACCGGATGTTGCTCGCAGGGCGGTTCGTTCGCGGCATCGACCCCGGCGGGCGGATGCAGATCGAGCGCCCAACCGCCATAGGCAATCGCATCGTCAAACCGCTTCGATTCGAGGACATCCCGCTCGGTGAGAACGTGTTGCCCAAGAAAACGCCGGCTTTCCCGCTTTCCAGGCAGGAAGCCGAACCAATCGAGCGCCCAATGCGATGCCTGGAACGGGTCGGTCTCCGATGTGTCCGGCGGGCCGTTCTTCACATGGTCCCAGACGCCCAGCACGATGGCCAGCAATTCATCGCGGATGGCTTCGTTGTCTTTGATCGTATCCCGCGTCCCGCCCCACTCGGCCCACCAGTAGCCGTATTCGTGCGTGGGTTCTTCCTCGCCGGGCGTGGCATACAGCCGCAGCTCCAATTCGTCTTTGCGGAACTTTCTGGCCCAAGGCGGCGCGACGAAGGGCATCGGTCGGTCGTGCCGGCGGGCTTGCATCAAGAGGGTCGAACCCAGCCGGCTGTTGTCTGCCCGTTCGGGAGCCAGGGATTCGCCGAACTGCTCGCAGCTTTCCCGCCCCTCCAAATAGGAGGCCCCGGCTTCCACGCCCAGCCGCCCGTCCCCGGTGCAGTCGATGAAGATCTTGGCCCCGATCCGAAACTGATCCTCGGTGCTTTCGCGGGTGGCGATGACTCGTTCGATCCGCTCGCCCTCTCTGTCCACGCCGACCACGGTGGTGTTGAGCAGCAGCGTGAGATTGGGCTCGGCTCGGCATTTTTCGTAGAGGATCAGATCGAGCATCGCAGCCGACCGCTGCGGATTTCGCACGCAAGTTTCCAGGCGGATTTCCTCGATGATGCCGCCCTCGCGGGCTTCGGTTTCCAGTTCCTGCCCGCGGTCGAAGCGGCCTGTGCCATTGGCGCCGACGATGTGCATTCGCACTTCGCTGGAGGCGTTGCCGCCCAGGACGGGGCGATCCTGGCAGAGAATCACCCTGGCCCCGCCACGCGCGGCCGCCAAGGCGCAGGGCACTCCGGCCGCTCCGCCACCGGCGATTAGCGCGTCGCAGTCCAGGTGATGAGTCGTGACGACCTTTGACATTCCGGGCAAGCCCTCAGCGTTTGGAAATCAAACCCAAGGAACTCAAAAACTCCTCCGTCCTTTTCAACGTGTCGAGGTAGAGTGCTTGATCGAACATCAGGTAACCGTGTTTGCCGCCGTCATGGACTTCCAATTCGCAGCGGTTGCCGGCTTTTTGCATCGCGGCGTGAAAGGCTTTCGCACCGGCAAAGGGTGTGACGGTGTCTCCCGTGCCATGGAAAATCAGCGTGGGAGGAACTTTCCCGCGGACCTGATGAACGGGCGAAAGTTCCCGCCAACGCTCGCCGATTTTAGCGTTCCCATAGCCGGCTTTGGATGTGTCGATCACGGGAAACAACAGCACCAAGGCATTGGGAGTGCAGGGAATCTCGGTCGCATCTCCCGTTTCATCGATGCCCTCAAACAAAGCGGTGCCGACCGCGACATGTCCGCCCGCCGAACCTCCGCTGACGATGATTTTGTTGGGAGCAATCCCCAGAGTCTCCGCATGAGAGCGGATAAACCGCACGGCGGAGCGGCCGTCCTTCACGCAATCAAAAACCGTGGTGCCCTGCTGGGGATTCCGCAAACGGTATTCGAGGCTGATGCCCACCAGCCCCAACCCGGCGAGATGCTCGGCGAAGGGATACATCCGGCGGGGTTCTCCCCCCGTCCAACCCCCGCCGTGGATCACCAGAAAGCAACCTCGCCGGTCCGTGGGCTTCCAACCCTCGGGCTCGAAGACATGCAAATAGAGTTCGCGGCCTGCCGCTTTTTTGTAAACCACGAGCCGATCCGGTTCGAGGTCGGCCGCCAGTTTTCCCACGGGATCCTTCCGCCCGGATTTGGCGGGGGGCTTCTCGACGGAAGCATGTTCGGCGATGAAATTGACGATCGGGGTGGGATCCTCCAGTCCGTGCGGATGATGGCCGACGCCTGGCTTGGCAATCAGCGTGATCTCCCCGCCCAACTTGCGGTAACGCTCTGCAACGAGGCCCGTGTTCTCTGTCCAAGGCACGACGTCATCGGCTTCTCCGTAGACATGCAACAAAGGAACGTTCGCCGCAGCGAGCGGGGCGAGATTGTCGACGGGGTTCTTGTCGTACGCCAAGGCTTCCGCATCGTTTTGGAAGCCATACTCCTTCAGGACGAGTTTCCAGTCTCGCGGGCTGCCCTTGCCTGTGCCTGTTCCACCGGGCCAACTTTTGAAATCGCAAACCGGAGCATCGCCGTAAAGGCAGGCCACTTTTTTCGGATTGGCGGCCGCCCAGTTGTAACAGTACAGCCCGCCCCGGCTCAAACCGACGAGCCCGGGCTTCTCGGCGAACCCGTATTTCTCGGTCAGTTCGTGATAAAACGCATTCCAATGGGCCACCGCTTTGGGCGCCCCCAGCATGTCGGGAACCCGCATATAAACAATGTGGAACCCCCGCTTCAACAAGGCGATGTCGGGGGCGGGTTTGTGCCCGAAGAACTCGCCATGCCAAACCCAAGGCCGCCCCGGCGCGGGTTGCTTCGGAGCGGCCACCAGAACGGATTTGCCGTCCACCTCAAAATCGTACCGCGAAAAGCCGTGCCAATCGCTTGGCGTACCCGGGAACGCGGGCGGCTTTTTCTCTGCGGCCAAGCTGGGAATTGCGAACGAGACACAAAGGAAAGCGAGGAACCTGAGCGTCCGCTGACTGAGACTTGTTTTGAAAACTGGGGATGTCATCCGAATGCACCTGTGAAGAAATCGCGGAACGACGGTAAACCAAAGGAAGTGCGCGGGCATTATTGGACGGGCCATTCTAAAACCTGGTGATCGGCCAGCAGTCGGCTTCGCAACTTGTCATAGTCCACCTTTTGCACCGACGTCTCGGCATCAACGGCCAGGCAAGCGGCCGTCGCCGCGGACTGGCTGGTGACCATGAACACCGGCTCCATGCGGATGCTGGCAAAGGCCGAATGACTGGCGGACAATGCGAAGGTGACCAACAGGTTTTCGCACTCGCTCTGTTTGGGCACGATGGCGGCATAGCCGATCTGGTAAGGGCCAAACCCGCCGCGGCCGGTGGCAATCTTGCCTTCGCGGGTCACCACGCCGTCTTTAACGATCCGCCGGATTTCGTGGGCATCGGTCCCGTAGGAGCCCAGCCCAATCGAACGCGGAGCCGTCTTGCGGCCGAAGGTGTGATGCTCGGTCATCACCAGATCGCTGACCATCCGGCGGCCTTCGCGAACGTAAATCTGATGCGGCCAGCCGCCGTTGTCGGTGAACTCGTCTTTCGGAAGACCGAACCGCTCTATCTCGCGGCGGACTTTCTCCGGGACGCGCGAATCCGTCGCCAGAAAGTGCAACAGTCCGCGGTGGTAGTTTTCGATTTTCTTGGCGATTTCCGATCGCTGTTGGTCACTCGCTTCGGGCCATTCCCAGTTGGCCCCCGGAAGATTCGCTCCGAACGTGGCGGTGTTGAAATCCCATTTGTCGTTGGGGAGTGGATCGTGCTTGCTGAACCAGCGCAGGTCCATGTCGTCGCCATTGGCTTTGCAGGCTTCGATGAATCGCGCGACCAACTCATAATGCTTCGGGTCGTAATTCGGCGGCGGAGTGACGGGCATCTGATTGGCCTTCTCGGTCGTCAAACACAACCGAAAGCAATAGGCCTGAACGCCCGGGGCCGGCTCTCCCGGTTTGCCCGGCTCGCCTGTGTTGACCAGCGGCAAAAGGCCGCTCGACGGATCGCCTTTCACGATGTAGGGATCGAGCGGAAAATCCCGGTCCCAGACGCCTTGCCCGCCGGGGACGCGGCCATTGGCCCCCGGTTGTTTGTGATTGGTTCGCGGTTTGTATTTCGGGCTGTAATAGATGCCATTGTACTTTTCGCCGTATTTGGCGTTTCCCTCCCGCATCACGGTGTAAGTCACGCCGGCGGCCGCCAGGAGATCGCCTTCGTAAGTCGCGTCGATAAACATCTTCGCCCGGATCGTCGAGCCGTCTTCGGTGACAAGCTCCGTGATCCGTGCGTCGGCTTTTTTCGCCGATTTGAGCTGCGCGTCCCGCAGCACGATGACGCCGGCTTCCTTGGCCATCTCGTCGAAGACGGCCTCGGCCACGTGCGGTTCGATGGAGTAGGCACCGCCGGTCGCGGGACCGCCTGTGCGTCGAAACGGCTGATCCCAACGGAGTTTCTTACCGTAGCGGGCGACGAGTCCGGTGAAATACTCGCGGGCGATTCCGCCCACACTGCGGGGATCGCCGATGTCCACCGCACTCAAACCGCCGGAGGTCATCCCGCCCAAGTGCCGGCCGGGTTCGACGAGAACCACGCGTTTCCCCATCCTTGCCGCTTGGACCGCTGCGACAACGCCTCCCGATGTGCCGCCGTAAACGCAAACGTCCGCGTCATACCGCGGCGGCGCTGCGACGGTTTGACCGGCCGCGAAAACAATTAGGATCACAAAGGACAAAGTGCACCTGAGTCCGCTCATGGAGATTGCCTCGATATGGCTTCGCTTTCGCCGGGTCGTCGGGGATGTAGTCCGGGTTTGGCTCCATCATCTCCGCATCCACCTCGCGACGCCATGCCTGGAGGTCCCGGAGTCGCTCCGCGGCTTTTTCCTTCCAAATCATCTGCGGTGCGAAACAGGTGCAATGCTTAGTCAAGAGAGCGGCTCGCGCCGTGCCGCCCACTTCATCGGCGGTATTTCTTGAGTTTGTCGTGATCGAGTTCAAAGCCCAGGCCCGGACGCGCGGGGATCTCTAAATAGCCCTCGGCATCGAGCACAAAGGGCTCCGTCATCAGGTCCTCCACGTAAGCGCAGGGCGTCAAGTATTCGACATAGCGGGCCACCGGCATCGCGGCGGCGAGCTGCAGGTCGGCGGCCAGGCCCACGGCGGTGTTCCAGCCGTGCGAGACGAGTTGGATGTTGTGATCGAACGCCGCCCACGCGATCCGCCGGGATTCGCTCAGGCCGCCATTTTTCGTCGAGTCCGGTTGGATGATGTCCACGGCCCGCCGCTCGAGCCACGGCAGAAAGGACTCCCGCCGGGTCAGCACTTCCCCCGTCGCGATCGGCACCGGCGATTGTTTCGTAAGTTCGATATAGCCTTCGATGTCGTCCGGCGGCAGGGCTTCCTCGAACCAGACGATGTGATAATCCGCCAGCATCTTCGCGGTCTCTTTCGCCCAGTTGAGGCCGTGCGGCCAGAACTGCTCGCTGCCGCCGGCGTCCACCATGAGCTCGATGTCGTCGCCCACGGTTTTGCGGGCGGTGCGAATCAGGAACTCGTCGAACTTCCGGTCCCGCCGGCCGAACGGCCGCCAGCCCATTTTGATGGCCCGGAAACCCCGGCCCACGGTTTCCTCCAATCGGGCCGCGAGCACGTCCGGTTCATCGAACAGGATGGAGCCGTAGGGTTTGATGCGGTTGCGATAGTTGCCCCCCAACAGCCGGGACACGGGCTGCCCGCAGGCTTTGCCCATGATGTCCCACAAGGCGATGTCGATGCCGCTGATGGCGTGCTCCACCGCGCCGCCGCGTCCCTGCCAGAACGAGGACCGCCGGAGTTTCTCCGTGACGCGTTCCGGTTCGACGGCGGACTCATCTTTTAAGAGCGGCGTCAACAGACTCGAGCGCTCCGCGGACCAGCGTGCCCGACGTGAAGCAGCTTCCCACGCCGGTGAGACCTTCGTCGGTCGTGATTTCGATCAGTGTGTGCAGGTTTTCTTCCGACTCGTGGCCTTGCGGCCAACCGCCGTCCACGGTGGCCCCGGTGAGGGGAATGGCTTCAACAGTTTGGATTCGCATAAGCGGCCTCGGCTCGGGGTGGAAACTCCAACCAGTATGCCGAGATCCTTCCCCAAGGGAAAGCGGTCCGATTTGTTCGTCATCGGGCTTCCCCGGAGTGCGTTCCCAAGCTGGACCTTGGGAACGAGAGGGGAAACTTGTTGTGCAAACGCAACATTCGCCGCTTCGCCGTTTCATCGCGGAAACATCACCGGTTCCATCTCCGCACGGCGAGGCGCGGATCATTTTCCATTATCCGAATGCAAACCGGGGTTTACGGCGAATGTCCGTCGAGCGGGCCTGAAAGCGGCGCGGGCTTTGCGTTTTTCCCCGCCCGTCGGTTCGGCGTTTTCTTTGTCGAACAACGCATTCCTTGTGACGGCAGACTCAAAGGGCAGGTGATTATGGGGTCTCGAAAAAAACAACGTATGAATATCGTGAATCACCAGAACGTCGCGGTGATGGATCTGGGGGCCATCGAAATCTGGGACGGTGCCGATCTGGCTTTGCTCAGGGACACGCTGCATCGGCTCGTCGATGTCGAAAAGCACCGGGCCATCGGCGTCAACATGGCCTATGTGAAATACGTCCCCAGCGGCTTTTTCGGCATGCTCTACGACTGCCACGAGCGCGGGATCGAGATTTTCCTGTATTCCCCGCAGCCCAACGTGGCCAACATGCTCTGGTTCCGGCAGTTTTTCGATGCGGACGAAAACGGCGGCTATCGGCTGCACAGCGAGCCCAAATTGGAATTGCTCGCCGAGGACAACACCGACTGGACCGATGAGAGCCTCTGGGAAGAACTCGAGCAGCCGAACCATTACGTCACGAGCGAGCGGTAGATCTCAGAAGGAGCACAGGCCACACAGGGGCAAAGGGAAACACAGCGAATCGAGGCCGGCGTATTACTCGCCGGTCTCGATTTTTTTTATGCCTTTGCCGTCGAGGCTCCGGCGACGATCCGATTGACGAACTCGCGGGAGGATTTTATGATATAAGCGTCGGTTGATACCGATACGCGACGAGATTTTGCCCATCATCATTGGAGAGGAACACCATGCTCACGATCTTTGGGCGTGCGGATAAAACTCGGAAACAGTTCTGCGACGGTTACTCCCGGCGGAATTTTTTGAAAATCGGCGGGATGGCGTTGGGCGGGATTGCCCTTCCGCACGCGCTGCGGGCCGACGGCAACAGCGGCACGGGCAGCAATCACCGGGCGATCATCAACATTTATCTCCCGGGCGGGCCGTCGCATATCGATCTCTGGGACCAAAAGCCCCAAGCCCCCAAAGAAATCCGCGGCGAGTTCGAGCCGATCCCGACGAACGTGCCGGGCATCGAGATTTGCGAACTCTTCCCCCGCATGGCCCAGATGATGGATAAGTTCATCCCCATCAGGTCCATCAGCGACGCGGACGGCCGGCACGATTGCTACCAGTGCATGACGGGCCGCAGAGTCGGGGACCGGCAGCCGCCCGGCGGTTGGCCGTCGGCGGGCGGGTTCGTCTCCAAGCTCCAGGGGCAAGTCAATTCCGCGATGCCGCCGAATGTCGCCCTCATGTACCAGACCGGCAACCGCACGTGGGGCGAACCGGGCACGGGAGGGTTTTTGGGCCTCCAGCATAACCCGTTCAATCTCGTCGGCCGGGAAGCCCGCAGCTCCGCGGAGAATATGGTCCTCCAAGGCATCACGCTCGAACGCCTCAGGAACCGCAGGCAATTGATGAAAGCCTTCGATCAATTCCGCGCGAGCATGGACTCCAACGGCGTGATGGAAGGCATGGATGTCTACTCCCAACAGGCGATGGGCATTCTTACCACGTCCACGCTCGCCGATGCCCTCGACCTGTCCAAAGAAGATCCGAAGATCGTCGCCCGCTACGGCAAAAGCATTGAAAAGTTCCAACGGGACGGCGCCCCGAAAATGATCGAGAACTTCTGCATCGCCCGCCGATTGGTGGAAGCCGGGGCGCGGTTCGTGGCCCTCAATTACAGCCGCTGGGACTGGCACGGCGGCGACGGCATGAACTTTCCCCGCTCGCGCGAGGAGTTTCCGCTCTTGGATCAAGGACTTTCCGCGCTCGTCACCGATCTCCACGAGCGCGGCCTGGACAAAGATGTCTCGGTCGTCGTCTGGGGCGAGTTCGGCCGCACCCCGAAGATCAACCAGAACAACAGCCGCGACCACTGGCCGAAGGTCTCGTGCGCGATGCTCGCGGGCGGCGGCATGCGGACCGGGCAAGTCATCGGCCAGACCAACCGCTACGGCGAATACGCAGTCGAACGGCCCGTCAAGTTTCAGGAAGTCTTCGCCACGCTGTACCACAACATCGGCCTCGACCTCAACGGCACCCGCATCTTCGACGGCGGCGGCACCCCGCGGTACCTCGTCGATCAAGGCATCGAACCGATCCACGAAGTGATTTAAAGCCCCTTTGCGAGTCGATCCGTAGGTCTTGGGAAGTCGTCGTCAAGCAAATTCTAGCCCGAAGCGCAAGCGAGGGTTGAACTTATGAAGACCCTCCCTTGCGCTTCGGCCTCATGAAACTGACGAGAAACTTACGAAATCGGTCGCAAAATCGCGTGGAAAAGAGTTCTCTATACGCTTGATTCTTCGCCGGTCCCAAGTTAATATCCTTTCATTCCTCAATTTCCAACCTCCCAGAACCCTTCGATGAGTAGGTAATAGAACAGCCTCCCCCAACGAACCCTCCCCACACTCCGCACAGTTCTTCAATTCGACAGAAACTTCCCCCCCGGAAAAGTCGTGGCGCACGAGGCCCCTTTTCTTCCCGCAGGACGCTCCCCCCAACCTCTTCAGCACACACTCATTCCTCCCATGCGGGTCCAACTCATTAGCGAAAACGGAAATTACGCCGACATCGAATTCACGGTCTCAAAAGACCCGGTTGTCCTCGGACGGAGCCTCCGCGCGGATGTCCAATTCGCGCATCCGCTCATCAGCCGCTTGCATTGCGAGTGGAGCCTCGCGGACGGCGAAGTGATCGTGCGGGACATGGAGTCCACGAACCACACGATCCTCAACGGCGAGACTGTCCAATATGCGAGGGTGCAGCCGGGCGACCGGCTGTTGTTGGGCGACAGCGTGTTCCTTATCGAACTTGCGAAGGTCGCGGGCGATGTCCATTCCCCGGCCTCCACGATTTCGCACCTGCTGCTGGATCGGGAAGTGGACTCGGAGGTCGCCACCTCGCAGCTTCGGGTGGAAAACACGTCCGCCCCCGCCTCCGCGGAATAATGGGTAATTCCGATTTTCTGCGAAATACTACGTCGATCTCCCGCCCGTTTTGCCTCATAATGGGGTTCCCACTCAGGCACGTCGTTTCGTTGGTCCCGCCCGTCCGCCGCGGTTTCTCCGTCGCGGTCACCAGGTAAGTTGCCGTGTCCGATTCTCCCGCCCAAGCCGCCAGACGAATCCTGCTGATTGAGGATAGCCCCGACGATGTGGTCTTCGTCGAGGAGATGCTCAAACAGGCGGAGGGGTTTCCGCACGTGCTCCAAACGGCGGGCACCTTGGCGGCGGGTCTGGAATGCCTGGCGGAGGGGCAGACCGATCTGGTGCTGTTGGATCTTTCGCTGCCGGACAGCTTCGGCCTGGACACGCTGGAAACCGCCCTTAAACATTCGCCCGGGGTGCCGATTTTGATCATGACCGGCCGCGACGAGGCTCAAACGGGCGTCGAAGCGGTCCGCAAGGGGGCCCAGGATTATCTTGTGAAAGGGCACCTCACCGAGGAACTTTTGACTCGCACGATCCGCCACGCCTTGGAACGGCACCAGGCGCAGGAGCAACTCTTGCGGCGGGAAAACGACATCCGCCTGCTCACGGACCAACTGCCCGCGGTGCTGTGGACCACGGACTGCGATCTCCAGATCACGTCGTCCTTGGGGGCCGGTCTCGCCCGGCTGAACCTGCGGCCGAACCAGGTCGTGGGCATGACGATCGCCGAGTATTTTGAGGTCCAGCAGGAAAACGACGGCCCGCTCGCCGCCCATTTGGAAGCGCTCGAGGGCCAGTCCATCAGCTTTGAAACCAAGGTCCGCGGGCGAACGCAGCAGGTGCACGTGGAACCTTGGCGGCCCGGCGGCGGCCCGGTGGCGGGCGTGATCGGCGTGGCCCTCGACATCACCGAACGCCGGCAGATCGAGGAGGAAATGAACGTCGCCCGCCACATCCAACAGGCCCTGCTGCCCGACCGCGCCCCCAAAGTGCCGGGCCTCGACATCGCCGGCTTCGCCAAGCCCGCCGAAGCCTGCGGCGGCGACTTCTTCGATTTCATCCCGCTTCCGAACGGGCAGGTGGCGGTGCTCGTGGGCGATGTGAGCGGCCACGGGTTCGGCCCCGCGATTCTGACGGCCTCCGCCCATTCCTATCTCCGCGCCCTCGCGCGGACCGAAAAAAACCTGGCGACCGTGCTTTCGATCACCAACGAGTTGCTCATCGACGATTCGCCGCCCGAACAGTATTTGACGTTGTTCCTGGTCCGCCTCAGCCCCGGACGCAAAACGCTCGAATTCGCCGGGGCCGGGCATCCGCCGGGTTACATCATGGACGAACTCGGCAACGTCCGCGTGCAACTCGACAGCAAAGGCTCGCCTTTGGGCTGGTTCCGCGATTCGGAATATCAACTCTCCGAGCCGATCCCCTTCAAACCGGGCGATGTGCTGATCTTGCTGACCGACGGAATCACCGAAGCCATGACGACCGACAAAAACTTCTACGGCGAAGAACGGCTGCTCAACTGCATCCGCCAAAACCGCCACAAGTCGGCGAAAGAAATCCTTCGCGGCCTGTTGGATTCCGTCCGCGAGTTCGTAGGCAAAGGCAAACAGCGCGACGACATGACCGCGATCGCCGTCAAAGTCCTTCCGACCGATTGAGCCGCCGGCGCCGCTCGGGTATCGTGACGGATTTGAAAGCGACCCAACGATGACAGATCCCGCACGTCAATCCTATCCCGCCGAGCACCTCGAAGACTTTACGGCCCGCGTGTTTCAACACTTCGGCGTGCCGGTGCGCGAAGCCCGCGTCGCGGCGGAGGTTCTGGCTCTCTCCGATCTGCGAGGCATCGACTCGCACGGCGTCGCCAGGCTGGCGAGTTACGTCGGCCTGTTGAAAGACGGCCGGATCAACACGCGGCCCAATATCCGCATCATCCGCGAAACTCCTTCCACCGCCACTGTGGATGGCGACAACGGTTTGGGCCTCGTCGTCGGTCCGCGGGCGAATGAAATCGCAATGGAGAAAGCCGAGACGGTGGGCACCGGTTGGGTCGCCGTCCGCAATTCCCACCACTACGGCATCGCGGGATATTATGTCCTGGAAGCATTAAAGCGAGACCAGATCGGCTGGGCGATGACCAACACCAGCCGCATCGTGGCTCCGCTGTTCGGGGCCGACCGCATGCTGGGGACCAACCCGATCGCCATCGCCTTTCCCGGTCTCGAAGAACCGCCCGTGGTGATCGACATGGCGACCACGGCGGCGGCGTACGGCAAAGTGGAAATGGCCATCCGCAAAGGCACCTCCATCCCCGAAGGCTGGGCGATCGGCCCCGACGGCCGGGGCACGACCAATCCCCACGAAGTCGCCAGCGGCGGGGCCTTGTTGCCTCTGGGCTCCACGCGCGAGCGCGGCGGGCACAAAGGCTACTGCCTCTCGGCGATGGTCGATCTGCTTTCCGGTCCCTTGGGCGGAGCGAATTGGGGGCCGTTCACCCCGGCGTTCACCGTCTCGCACGGCGAACCGGAACGGCAGGTGGGCCTCGGCCTCGGCCATTTCTTCGGAGCCATGCAGATCGAAGCCTTCACCGATGTGACGGAGTTCAAACGCCAGGTGGACGATTGGATCCGCACCATGCGAAACTCCCGCCCCGCCCCCGGCACCCAAGGCCCGCTGATCCCCGGCCAACCCGAACACGAAGCCGAACAAATCCACCGCCGCGACGGGATCCCGTTGATCCCCGCCGTCGTCAACGAACTCAGAACGATTGCAAAAGACACCGGAATTCCGTTTGAATAGGAAGGTGTTTCAAAATCTGAGCAGTAGGCGCTAGCCTCCGGCTTCGATGATGCGATTTTGGCATCGTCAAGACCAAGACCGGCGGCTAGCGCCCAGCCGCTCACGTTTGCGGCAGAAATCTTTCGGGTGCCACTGGCAACTTGTTGCCAGTGCTTTTACGGAGTAGGCTGACGAACGCTCCCATCAAACTGGAATGTGATCTGAGGAAAACACTGGCAGCAAGCTGCCAGTGGCACCCGGCGTCGACCGTTGACTGGGGAGATTTATATGAACTCGCGAAATGGTTTGTGCCTTGATTACTGCACGAGATCGTCCCGATTACTGTCACTTTGGCTAATGCTGGGGTTGATCGTGATGAGTAGCATCTCTCTTGCGGATCCGCCCACGAAAATGAAAATCACTTTCGAGCCGGACCCGGAGACTCAGAAGCTGATCAACAAAGTTGCGTATACTACAGGAGGAAAAAAAGAGGGCGAGGCCTTTTTTGAGACTCTGGATCTCCTTACGAAGCGCGGTGGCAAGAATTACAGCAAGTTGGTCCCGAATCTCGTTTACTACTTGAGCCGAGGAAAGGATGTCCAAGAGGGGATGGCACCGGGAATAATTATCCAATTTTTGGGGATCAGCGAGGGGCAGATTCTCTCCGCACTTTTGCCCTATGTGGGAGCCGAGGACGAACTGTTCCGGATAAATCTCGAACGCTTAATCGTGGAAATGGAGCCGGGCTTTCGCGAACAGCACGGCTTTAAATACATCTACTTGAGGGGCTACGCCGACCAAGGGGAATTGCCGCCGAGGAATGCCGTTGAATTTCTTTATCGAAAGGGACCGGGGGCTGCACTTTTGACAATGACGAAGGCCTACTACAGTGGTCCAGAAACGGATCGAACGCGGGCGATCCGATGGGCGGAGTACTCCGTGCGTCATGTGCTAGCGCTCAAACGATTCAACAAGAAAGGCAAACTCACAGAGGCGAGCCGGGACGCCGTTGCGGCGCTTGACGAGTTGTCTAAGGATAACGAATGGTGGGTCCGCCTCTATGTCGCCGAGATTCTCAGCCAACATTCGGAATTTCGCACCCAAGAAATGGTCGACCGGCTCCAAGGAGACAAAGACGAGCTTGTTCGCCAAGCGATTTCCAGAAAACAAGCTCGTAAGTAAGTGTAAGGGCGGCTTTTTGATTCCATAAGGGGGCTTCCCGGCGGGGTGGCACTGTTAGTTTAATTCGTTGTCCTCTCAATAAGAAATCTTTCGGGTGCCACTGGCAACTTGTTGCCAGTGCTTTTACGGAGTAGGCTGACGAACGCTCCCATCAAACTGGAATGTGATCTGAGGAAAACACTGGCAGCAAACTGCCAGTGGCACCCGGCGATTTTGGCATCGTCAAGACCAAGACCGGCGGCTAGCACCAGCCGCTCACGTTTGCGGCAGACAAATAACAGAAAGCGAATCCCACATGCTCTCTTCTCGTCTCGCGATGTTTTGTTCGCTGCTGATCGTTTTGCTGGGGCACCGAACGGCTTGCTCGCAAGATCAAAAGCCGCTGCGGACGTTTTTTGTCACGCGGTCGCTGACGCATGAAAAGCTGCTGCCTTTCCTCAAGACCGCTCGGCCGCAGGTCGTGCAGATCGGGAACTATGGGGCGATGTTCCACGGCTATGCCGACGACCAAAAATCCACCGGCTGGCCGATGCAGCTGCCCGTCGCCGGCGAACGGGCGGCGTTGGAGTACCAGCGAAAACTCAACGCCGAGGTGCACCGCGTTGGGCTCACCGTCGTCGGGCACTTTCGGCTGGTGAAAGTTATGGGGAACTGGAAAGAGCAAACCGGCTTCGTCGAATACTACAACCACCGCTGGCCCGCGGAACTTTTGGGCCCCAAGCCGCACCCCAAACTCAAGGAACTCTTGCAGCGGGACGCCAACGGCGAGCCGATCCAACTCGGCCGTTACAATCAAAGCCAATTGGCCCTCTGCCTCAGCAGTCCGCACGCCCGGAAGATGCTCAAGCAAATGCTCAAGGTTGCGATCGATCAGGGCATTGACGGCGTCAACACCACATACAACTACCGCTTCGGCTGCGCCTGCCCGCATTGCCAGTCGGCTTTCAAAAGTTGGCTCAAAACTCAGCCGACGCCGGAGGAACTGAACGCGAAGCTCGGCATCCAAAACCTCGATGAGCACACCTTCAAAAACCTCCCCGCAAAGATCGGGGGCTATCCCGATCCGGCGACGGCGACGGAACTCGATTGGCTCGCGATGCGGTGGGGAGCCGAGCATTTCAAGGAGAAGTTCGACGAGATTTTTCTGGACTACGGGCGGTCGCTGAAAAAGGATTTGCTCATCGCCCAGTGGGATCATCTGAGCCACGTCAGCCAGAGCGAAGAGCGGATGTTTCTGCCGATCTCAAAGTTCGGCCGGGGCGAGGATTATTTCTGGTACTCCGGCGGGGCGGCGTTTGTGGGGAAGAACTTGAACCTCAAGGAAGGCAAAGCCGGCGATGCCTGGTTGAGTTGTCTTTACGTCCGCGAGCTGACCGGCGGGAAGCCGTTCGTCATCGGCAAATACGACCACACGCGTTTGGCGGTCAGCATGGCCGAGGGCTACGCCACCGGCGGGATGGGCATGGGACGGTATATGCGGTTCGAGGAGCCGGCGGGTTTTGAAGTCCTCGCCCGCTACACGAACTTCATGCACCGGCACCGCGACATTTTACGATGGCGCGAAGCCCTGCGCCGATGCCGCGCTGGTGCTGCCCCGGCAAAGCGTCTGGAATGGAAAGCCCGAATCGCTCGCCGCCTTTCGCGACCTGGGCCAGGCCCTTGTGGAGCGGCAAGTGCTGTTGGATGTCTTGGCGGATGAAAACATCACGCCGGAACGGCTTTCGCAATATCCGGCCGTGATTCTGCCCAGGGTCTTGTCGTTGTCCGATCAACAACTCGCCGCCCTCTGGGATTTCGCCGCGAAGGGAAATCTAATCCTCACAGAAGGCGATGCGGGCGCACTCACCGAACGCGGCGAATTCCGAGCCGACGCAGGCATTCCCCGTGCTCAGCCGATTAAAAACAAAACCCCAGCAGGTGCCGCCGAGGAAATTGAGCAGGCATTACAGCAACGCGGCGGCTCAAACATCGAAGCCCCCTGGACCGTGCGGGCGGCGGCTTACACGCAACCGGAGCGGATGCTGTTGCATCTCGTCAACTACAACCGCGAAGAAGGCGCCCCGGAAAACAACCGCACCGGCCCGGAAACGGAACGGCCCAAACCCGCCCAAAACATCGCGGTGCATCTGCGCCTGCCCGAGAACAAGAGAGCCTCCCGCGTGATGTTATTGGCCCCCGATATCGAAAACGCTTTGCCGCTGAAGTTCGAGCAATCCAACGGCAAAGCCATGTTTCAGGTGCCAAAAATCAAAGTCTACGGTGTCGTGGCCGTGGAATGGAAGGATTGATTTCCACGACCTGGCAGCACGTTCAATCGCTGCCGTCGCCGGTGATGGCGTGCTTGAACTCGACCGCTTTGCCTTTGAGCGATTTCTTCATGATGCCCCACCGCTCCGGTTCGTCGCCCATCAGTGCGGACATCATGTGCTTGGCCTGCTCGAACGTGATGTGCGGCGGCAAAGGCGGGGTTTCCTGATCGACCTTGACCTCCAAGAGCACCGGGCGGTCCGTCGTGGACAGGGCCTCGTCCCAGGCTGCGCCGATCGTGTCCGCGCTGTCGCAGTAAATCCCTTTGAATCCCAACAGCTCGGCGTATCGAGCGTAGGGAAAGTTCGGGATGAACTGGGAACCGGGGAATTTCGGATCGCCGGACATCACGCGCTGCTCCCAGGTCACCTGGTTGAGATCCTGGTTGTTGAACACGCAAAACACCATCGGCGCGCCGCTGGCCATCAGCCGGTCCTGGTAGCGTTTGATCGTGATCAAACCATTCATGCCGTTCATCTGAAACGCCCCGTCCCCGATGGTGGCGATGATCGGCCGATCGGGAAACGCGAATCGGGCTCCGATCGCATACGGCATGGCCGGGCCCATCGTGGCGAGGGTTCCGGACAGCGAGGCGTCCATCCCCTTGCGGAGTTTGAGATGCCTGGCCCACCAGTTGGTCGAGGAGCCGGAATCCGCGGTGAGAATGCAGCGGTCGGGCAGGCGTTTGCTAAGTTCCCAGACGACGCGCTGCGGGTTCATCGGGTCGCCGTCCTGCATCGCGCGGTCTTCCAGGATGGCCCACCACTCCCTGATGTTCTTTTCGATCTGCTCCCGCCAGGAGCGGTCCTGTTTGCGTTCCAACAGCGGCAGCAGTGCGCGGAGGGTGGACTTAGAATCGCCGACCAGCGGCACATCGACGGGAAAGCGATGGCCGAGGTAGCGGGCGTCGATGTCGATTTCCACGCACTTGGCGTTGCCCTCTTCGGGCAGCCACTCGGCATACGGAAAGCTCGTGCCGATCATAAACAGCACGTCGCAGTTCATCATCATCTCGTTGCTGGGCTTGGTGCCCAACAGGCCGATCGAGCCGGTCACGAAGGGCAGATCGTCCGGCGGATGGGCGCGGGCCAACAGGGCCTTGGCGATGCCGCAGCCCAAGAGGTCGGCGGCTTCGATCACCTCGTCCTCGGCCTTGGCCGCTCCCTGGCCGACGAGCATCGCGACCTTTTTGCCGCTGTTGAGAACCGCCGCCGCCCGCTCCAGCTGCACGCGCTGCGGAATGATTTCCGGCTCCATGTAGCCGATCGAAGAATACACCGCGCCGTGCATTCGCGGCGGGCCTTCGAGGGCATCCTCTTCCTGCACGTCTTCGGGAATGATGATCGTCGAGACCGAACGCGTGGCGAGCGCGATCCGCACCGCCCGGTCGATGGCATGGCGGGCGGCTCCCGGGTGCATGATGGTCGTGCTGTAGGCCGACACATCCTTAAACAGCGTGGACAGGTCGATTTCCTGCTGGTAATCGGCCCCGACGGAAATCCGCTTTTGCTGTCCCACGACGGCGACGACCGGCTGATGGTCGAGCTTCGCATCATAAAGGCCGTTGAGCAAATGCACCGCCCCCGGCCCCGACGTGGCCATGCACACCCCCGCCTCGCCCGTGAACTTGGCGTGGGAGGTGGCCATGAACGCCGCCAGTTCCTCGTGGCGGGCCTGAATCAATTCCGGGTGCCCTTCCGCCCGGTGGAACGCCCCGAGAAACCCGTTGATCCCGTCTCCCGGGTAACCGAAAATCCGCTCGATGCCCCATTCATTCAGGCGGTGGAGAATATAATCGGCCACCGTACCGCCGGGGCCGACATCCGTTTTCCCTTTTCCCACAGTGGCGATCGGCATCAATCAAATCCTTTATGACAGCGGGCATAAAAACAACTCGGGTGACTAAAGCCACTCTAGCCCGCAACCGCCGCCGGCAACATCGGGCCTCCAATGAAACCCGCGTGGGGAATTTTCCCGCGGGAACCGAGTGAAATCATGGAAACAGTCCTCCCGGAAACCCGCCGGCGAAACTGGGGGGCGATCGCCAGAAACGTCGAGAAGGGACTGGAACAGCGGGCGGTGCGCAGCGAGCGCCTTTTCACGAGCGGCAAGAATTCGGGCGCGTTTCCACCCGCGCTAACGTTCTGTTTTGGCTCGTTCAGCCGATCGAGCCGTCGGCAAATTCGCCTTTGTCTCATGGAGCCAGCGTTCCAGGCGAGCTTTCAATTGCCGGGCCAATTCCGGCCGGGCGGCGGCGAGGTTCTTGGTTTCGCCCAGATCGCTTTCTAAATCGAACAACTCCACCGACTGGTCATCGTACCGCAGGATCAATTTATATTGCCCCCGGCGAATGGCGGAGCCCGGCCGGTTCGCTTTGTGAAACGCGAAATGCGGATAATGGAAAAACAGCGCATCCCGCTCGAGTTTGCCGCCCTTAAACAAAGGCCGCAGCGTTTCGCCGTCGAGGGATTCCTCCTTCGCGAGCCCCACTCCCGCGGCATCGAGAATCGTCGCGGACAAGTCCATGCTCACCACCGGCGTGTCGTTCACCGTCCCCGCTTTGGTCACGCCCGGCCAGCGGACGATCAAAGGCACCCGCAAACCGCCTTCGTACAGAAAACCTTTGCCCGCGCGGAGGGGGCGGTTGTCGGTCGCCCCCGACCAGCCGCCGTTGTCGCTGGTGAAAATCGTCAACGTCTCCTCGGCGAGGCCCAGCCGATCCAGTTCATCGAGCACGCGGCCGACGGCCCGGTCGGTCGCTTCCAGCTGGCCGCCGTAGATCGGGTTCTTGAGCCCCGGCCCCGTTTTTCCTTTGAAGTGTTCGATCAACTCGGCGGGAGCCTCGAACGGGTAGTGCGGATTGTAAGTCCACAAGCAGAGGAACATCGGCTGGGATTTCTCCCGCCGCATAAACGCGATCGCTTCGTCCGCGAGGCGGTCGGTCAGGTATTCGCCTTTCTTCCGCGGCGGCAAGGCGGGGATGCGATACGGATCGAAATACGTGGGCGGGCCGCCATACCCGCAACCACCGACGTTCACATCGAAACCCTGCTCCGTCGGCCAGAACTTTTTGTCGCCGCCCAAATGCCATTTGCCAAAAAAGCCCGTCGCATAGCCGGCCGCTTTGAGCCGCTCGGCGAGCGTGGTCGTGTCGTGGGAGAGTTCGTGCAATGCCGGCGGCGGCTGGACAGGGCGGTCTTCGGGCCAGAACGGCTTGCCGTCGGCCCCGTGCTGCGTGATGTGCAGCCGGGCCGGCGCGAGGCCGGTGATCAAAGCCCCCCGCGTGGGCGAGCACACCGGAGCCGCGGCATAGGCGTTGGTGAACCGCACGCCCTGTTTCGCGAACGCATCCAGCCGCGGCGTCGAGAGCACCGCGTTCCCCTGGCAATGCAAATCTTTCCACCCCAGATCATCGGCCATGATCAACAAAACGTGCGGCGGCTTGGCCAGTAAAGCCTTGGGCACCCCGCAGAGCAAAAACGCCGCGAGGAGAATCTTACCGATCGGGTTCATCATGTTTGTCACCGTTGGCTGGGGTTCCTTGATTTGGGGGACGTGTTCTTCAACGAATTCCTCACGAGGAAAACCGCTCGACGCGGTATGGTTTCGCATCCACGTGCGGCGGTTCGCCCGCGAGCAGCTCGGCGACGAGTTTTCCCGTCGCAGGAGCCATCGACAGGCCCAGCATGTTATGCCCGGCGGCGATCATTACGTTATCATAAGCGGGAGCCCGGCCGATGATGGGAATCCCATCGTAAGTCATGGGACGCCAGCCGAACCAGCGTTCCTCCACCGGTTCGGCGCAGGGTTCCTTCAAATACACCGCGGCCCCGTCTTTCAGAATCTGCAATCGGCGGGGATCGAGCGACGTGTCGTAGCCGACGAACTCCATCATCGAGCCCAAGCGATAACCGGTCTGCATCGGCGTCACCGCCACGCGATGCTCTTCCAAGAGCAGCGGCCGCTTCGGACAAACCGCGGGGCGGGGCATCGTCAGCGAATAGCCTTTTCCCGGTTGAATCGGAATCCGGCATTTGAGCTCCCGATTCAATAGCGGCGTCCACGCCCCCGCCGAGACCACAAACGCATCCGCCGCCACTTCGCCTTGGCTGGTTTCCAACGAAGTCAGCGACGTTTTGTTTTCGCGAAAGTGCAGAACCTCCGTGTGCTCGCGAATGGTCACGCCCCGATCCTCGAGCACGTTTCGCCAGGCGGTGAGCAAACGGTCGGGCCGCAGGTGGCCGTCGCGTTCGTAAAGCCAGGCCCCCGCGAGACCCGGTTTGAGAGCGGGTTCGATTTCGAGAAGCTCTTCGCCGTCGAGCCGCTTCGCTCCCATGCCGAAGTGCTCGCGGAGCATTTCATCGGTGCGGGCAAAGTGCTCGAGGGCGTGTTTCGACTGGTACACGAACAGCGCCCCTGCGGTCTGCCATTCGCAGTCCAGGGATTCTTTTTCGATCAGGTCTTGGTAAAGTTCCACGGAGGAATTGAGCAGCGCGGACCTCGCGCGGCCGGCTTCCATCATCGGCCGATGTTTACAGCGGCGGGCGAACTGAAACAGCCAACGATACAGTCCCCAGTTCAAGCCGGGCTTGATGACCAACGGCGAGTCTTTTTGAAAGATCGTTCGCAGCGTGGAGCGGACCGCGCCTGGCATCGCGAGCGGGAGAATGTGGCTGGGCACAACGAGCCCGCAGTTGGCGTGCGAGCAACCGTTCCCAAAGCCGCCGCGGTCGAGCATCGTCACCCGCCAGCCGGCTTCGGAAAGATAATAAGCGCATGCCGTCCCGATCACGCCGCTGCCGATGATCGCGACATGCCCGCGCTCGCCGGTCATCGGCGAATCCCCATGCGGAACGGATCGTCCGCTTGCAGAAGCAGCGTGGCCTCGGCGCTCACATAAGCCGAGCCGGTGATGTGCGGAATCACCCGGCCGCCTGCGAGCGGCGTCACCCGGCCTTCGAAGACGCTGCCCACGATGCTCGCCTGCCGCCAGGTTTGGCCTTCCTCGAGTTTTCCATCGGCCGCGAGACAGGCGAGCTTCGCACTCGTGCCGGTGCCGCAGGGAGAACGGTCGTAAGCCCCGCCGGGACAGAGCACGAAATTCCGGCTGTCGGCCCCGGCGAGATCGGTGGGGCTGAAGAGTTCGATGTGATCGATCTCGCCGCCGTCGTCGCCGGTGATGCCCGCCGCTTCCAAAGCCTTGCGGATCTTCCAACTGACTTCGGTCAGCCGCTCCACGTTGGCGGGATCGATGTTTTCCGCGTGATCGTTGACCAGGAAAAACCAATTCCCGCCCCAGGCCACATCGCCCGTGATCCGGCCGGCGCCGGGACATCGAGAGAAATATCTTTCGCGCTGCGGTAGCTGGGCACGTTGCTGATGGTGACCCGGCCGTCTTCGTGCAGCGTCGCGGTGACGATGCCGCAGACGGTTTCGATCTTGTGTTCGCCGGGCTTGATCCGGCCGAGATGCGCGAGCGTCACGACCAAGCCGATCGTGCCGTGGACGCACATGTGCAGATAGCCGACGTTGTTGAAATACAAGACGCCGGTGATGCACGCGGGATCGGTCGGCGGGCAGAGAATCGCCCCCACGATCACATCCGAGCCGCGCGGCTCGTTGACCACGGCGGAGCGGAACTCGTCGAACTCCTCCCGAAACCTTGCCCGCCGTTCGGTCAGCGGCCCGCCGCCCAAATCCGGCCCGCCGGAAATCACGACCCGCGTGGGTTCGCCCCCGGTGTGGCTGTCGATGACTTGGATTTTTTCAAGAGTGTTGGGCATGGCGGAAACTTCGGACAATAAGCTGCGATCATCAACGGAGTCTAAATCTTAATCGTACTCTTACTCTTACTCTTACTCTTTCCGGAGGGTGGCTGGGGCCCAGAGAAAAGGATCAAGCGAAAAACGCGTTCCGAAAACTGGGGCCATGTGCGTGATTTCTCTCGCGTCCACTGCCCCAGTATTCGCTTCCCACAATTCAGAGAGGAATCTGGCGCCCCAGCCACCCAACCGTCTTAATCTTAATCTTTCCGGATCGCTCGATGACTCAGTTCTTGATCTCAAAACCCCGCAGCAACACCTTCGGCACTTCTGCCGGTTGGGGTTCGTTGAGATCGACTTCGAACGGCCGGGCGATGCTGTTGCCCACGCGGTCTTCGAGACTCGTTTGGATCTTGAGCGAATACCGCCCCGCTTTCCACGGCTCTTTGGGCGTGAACCGCCAGCGGGTTTCATGTTGATCGATTTCGATGCCGCCGGCCACCTCGGCGGAGTCTGCTCCCACGAGGCTCAGCACGTGCTCGAGCATCGCGTGGTCGAGCGGTTCATCGAACGTCACGGAGACCGGTTCGCGGGTGCCGGCTTTCGGCGGCGCGATTTTCCATTCCGCGGGGTTCGGTTGCGTGATGTCGGCTTTGGTTGTGAGGAATGTTCGCTTGAACGATTTATCCAGCGGAAAGCCCTTGGCGTCGTGCCAATCCTCATCGATCGTGAACGTGTAGCGATGGCCGGGTTCGAGCACGGGGCCGGATTGCTCGCGCGGCTTGAGCCCCTGCTTGACGCGGCCGGGATCGAGCAGCACCGTGAGCCGCGTGCGGTCCGCGCTCCACAATTCCTGCGGCAATTCCAGAAACGGGTTCTGGACTTCTTCGCCTGTCTGATCGACCAGGTGCAGATGGCGGTAAGATCGGCCTCGGCTCATGGGGGCCGAGAAGTGAATGTAAATCCGCAGCAGGTTTTCGGGAAGTTTTTGAGCGGTCGGATACACCGCCGCGATCGTGGTGGGATGCTCGGGTTTGTCGGCGGGGAGCGCGAAAGTTTCAAGCTGACTTTTTTGGCCCGGCAGATTCAACTTCGCACAATACGTCGTGCCCGGCTCCAAGGGAAACCGGGGCACGAAGCGGAACCCGGTTTTCAAAGGTTCAAACGATCCCAGCATCGCCGGCTGGCCGGGCTTGGGGGCCTGGCCCACATAGACGGCGAACCATTCCCGCCAATGCGGATCGTCTTCTTTCCAAGCCTGGATTTGCTTTTGCCATGCCGCCGGCACGTTTTGCACTTCAATCGTGCGGTCTTCCGGTTGATCCGGCGCGGTCAATCAGGATCTTTGGCGAAGAAACTGCGTCATCGTCTCCCGCAAAGACCGATTGGCAAAAGGCGATGGCGAACACGAAGGCGACGAAGGAAAGACAGCAGGCGGCGCGGGGACGGAGCATCATCGTGGATTTCCTTTCGCGAACATTTCCATCAAAAAGCCCGGCTCCGCGCGGAACCGGGCCGATGGTGAGACCAGACACAAATCGGTTTTCGGCCGACTACGGCAGGGCGATGGTTTGCAGGTCGGTCCCGGCGTCGGTTTGCATGAGGACGACCGCGTGCTCTTTGTTGAGCCGATCCATTTGGACCACGGCTTTGAGCGAATCGATCGTTTCGTACTTCAAGCCGGCTTTCTCTTCTTTCACTTTCTCATTGATTTTCTGAGCCTTGATCCCGTCGGTGTCGATTTTCATCATCCCGCGGGGGTTGTTGGCCATCAGCAGGTATTGCTTGCCGCCTTTTTCGTAGGCGATGATGTCCAGCGGGCGGTTGTGGTTGCCGAGCTCCGCGACGGTGGTGCCGGTGACTTTGCCCCCGGATTTGAGTTGGGCGAGCGGCATCCGCACGAGCGGGGTGCAGGTGTAGGCCGCGACGATTTCCGGTTTGCCGTTGAGCATGACGGGCACGAACGTGCGGATCGGCGAGCGGGTTTCCAGGCGGCCGTGGTTGCCGTGGAAGATTTCCACGCTGGCCCCGGCGTCGACGTCGGAGAACGGAAACTCAATCGCCCGCAGGTTCGAGGAGAACTCTTCGTTGCTGAGACC
Source organism: uncultured Planctomycetaceae bacterium (assembly GCA_963815195.1). GTDB lineage: Bacteria > Planctomycetota > Planctomycetia > Planctomycetales > Planctomycetaceae > CAWAVN01. The sequence goes on along the minus strand of CAWFGE010000015.1, from coordinate 378,155 downwards.
CGCGACCACGACCCGGCCGTCGATGTAGGACATGTCCGTGATCGAGAACAGGCGGTTGTTCTGCGCCCGCCGGCCTTCGCCGACGACTTTGTCTTCCGGGGCGTTGGGCAGGTCGGCTTTGGCAAACCGCACGTTCTTCAAGGAGAACTCGCTCAGGTTGCCGGAGGCATCGACTTTCACCACGACCGGTTGGGCCTTGGGCCCTTGCCCGCGGGACACCGAGAGGTACACGTTCCCGCTGGCCGGGTTGACGGCCATGTCTTCAATCTGCACCTGGTCGGCTTTGGTGCCCAAAAGCGAGGCGACTTTTTCGTTGAGTTTCGGCACGTTCACGGAGACGTTGGCGGCGTCGCCGGAGGTGTCGTTCGTGTCCACGGCGAAGATGGCGGCCGACTTCGGATCGCCCAGGAACAAAATCCCATTGGGACCGAACGCCATCGGTCCCGCCGACTGAATTTTCGGCGTGCCCTTCTCCAAGCCATCATCCGCTGCGAATCCCGTGCGTCCGAGGCACATGGCCAAGGCGACTGCAACCATTCCCAAACGTTTCGCGATCATGATGTTCTCCCTTTCCGAAGGCAACAAAAATAAGGGTTGTCCGCGTGGTGGCCTCCAACATCGCCCATTATCCGCGAAACAGGCCGCCCGTCAAACGGTCGCGGCGTGTTGGCGAAAGATTCCTCGAAATTTCATCCCGCCCAGAACGAAGCCAAACCAAACCTGGGCGTAGCGCGGATAAGTCCCAAAGCTCGAAAGAAGGACACCACGCTCTATCCGGTAAATTGCTCCCTAAGCCCCAAACGCAAGTTTTGAAGTTGCGATTTTCCGGAGTCGCGAAGCGACGGAAGCAGATAACCTTGGGCGTATTAACAAGTCCTTTCTACATGCTGTCGCCACTTCGTGGCTAAGACGGCGGAACTTCAAAAACTGGCTCTTTGCCGTTTGGGTTATTTTGGAGTTGATTTTACTGAACAAAAAAATACCGAAGATCGTAAGACCTCGAAGGGGAAAAATGGAGTTGGAGTTGAAATAAAATGCTGTTTATGTATGCTCGATAGGGAAATCCCTTAGTTTGTTGGTTTTCCAGGGGTCAACAGGTTTTCCCGGCGGATTGGCAAAAAGATCGAAAATTGGCCGAAACCCTTTGGTGTTCCGAACCAATAAGTAGTTGTAGATCGGTTTACTCCGTTTCCAGAGAGCAGGGGTTTTTCGAAGGCCTGCCCGTCCTGAAGATCAAGGAGTCCATCACGTGAATCGCTTCTCGTTGTGTTTGTTCCCCGCGGTGGGGTTTTTGTTGGCGGCTCCTTTAGCCGCGGAAATGCCGGGCCGGGGTCTGGATCAGATCTTGAATGCCGAGAACGCCAAAGCGGGCGTCCAAGTTCAGCCGGCTCCGCTGGTGGATGATCTGGCTTATCTGCGGAAGGTGTCCGTGGATTTGATCGGCCGCATCCCGACCGCCGGCGAGATCGACGAATATCTCGCCTGGCCTAAAGCCACGCGCCGGGAGCAGGCGGTCGAGAAACTGCTCGCCGACGAGCGGTTTTCCGTGCGGTGGACGGCGTTCTTCGCCGACATGCTCCGCCTGCGAACGAACGCCGAGGGCGGGGCGGCACTGACGGCCTTTGTCCACAAGTCGCTCGAAGACCGCATGCCTTACGATGAGTTGGCCCGCCGGCTGATTTCGGCGGGCGGCAAGTCCGGGGCGGTGCCCGAAGTGGGCTACATCTTAAGCGACAATGCCGACCCGCTGGCCTTGGCGGGGATTACGTCGCAGGTGTTTCTGGGCGTGCGGATGGCCTGTGCCGAGTGCCACGACCACCCCTTCGACAAATGGACCCGCGAAGATTTTTACGGATTCGCGGCCTACTTCGGCAAGACCCGGCGGATCGAGCGGCGATTCAACAACCGCATTCTCGCAACGTACACCACCGAAGTGAATCAGACCGCCGTGCTCTGGCCGCCGCCCGGCATCGATGACGACAACCGCAAACCCGTCCCGCCCAAGTTCCCGGTCGCCCTCGTCGATGATTCTCGCTCGCTGGCCTACATCGACCGCCTCCGCCAACTGCGGGCTTCGAAGCAAAAAGCCAATTCCGCCAAGAAAAAAACAGAGAAACCGGCCGAGGCTTCGATTGATGATCTGCTCGCCTCGGCCGCGGACCGGGCGGAGCGGCGGACTGCCGGAGACATCGACAGCGGTTTGGGCGTCCTCGAAGAAGCCAAGAAGGACGTGCAGAAAATCAACGTGAACGAAGCGGGCTATCAGCCGAGCGAACTCCGCGAAGAGTTGGCCCGGCTGATCACGCATCCGCGAAACCGCTACTTCTCGCGGGCGTTCGTCAACCGGGTCTGGAAGGAACTCGTGGGACTGGGATTTGTGGAGCCGATCGACGATTTCAGCGACAGCAACCCGCCGCACCACGCGGAGACCCTCAACGATCTTGCCGAGGAGTTCGTCGCGAACGGCTACGATTTGCGGATGTTGGTCCAGAGGATCGTCACCAGCGAAGCCTATCAGCGCAGCCACGCCGAGAGTGTCGATGAATCGACCCGGTTGGACATGGAGCAGGCCTTCCTCGCCACGCCGATGCGGCGGATGATCAGCGAGACGCTTTACGACAGCATCGTGACGGCGGGGCATCTGTTCGACGCGAAGCATGCCGCGGGCAAGAACATGAAAGTCGTCTGGCAGCAGACCCGCGTGATGAAAAACCCGGCCGAAGGCGGGACCAAACTGGACACCGCCAAAATCGCCCAGGCCAAGCCCGCGAAGCCTGCGATGTCGAACGGAAAGAAACCCGCAAAGCCCAAGGCCGGCTACGATTTGGAGCGGGCGATTGAAGTGGACTTCAACCAGATCCTCAAAGACGGCGGCGACGACGCGGCGATGGTCGATAAGATGGTGGCCAAGTCCGCCGAGGAAATCGAAGCCGAGCGAATGCTGGCCGAAAGCCAAAAACGCCAGGCCGAGTATTTCGACCGTTTCGTGAAGACGGTGATCGACGACAACCCGAAATTCACCTCGGCGTTTTTGATGGCCTCGCCCGCGCCGCCGGAGCATTTTCTCCGCGTGTTCGGGCAGCCGGGCCGATCGGAGTTGGGCGATTTCCGGGATGAATCCGCCACCATGCGGCAGCAACTCATGATCTTAAACGGCCGGCTCGTGAACGAAGCCTCGCGCGTCGGCGAGAAAGAGCCGATGTATGGTCTCCTCGCCGGCAAAACCGCCGACCTGAAGGAAGCCATCGAACTGGCCTATCAGGAAATCCTCACCCGCCGGCCGACCGCGGAGGAAATCCAGATGGCCCAGGAAGTCGTCAAAGCCTCGGAAGACCAGCTCGCGGGCATGGCCGACTTGCGTTGGGTTCTTTTGAACTCGAATGAATTCCGATTCCTGCCCTAATCTGACAGCCGATTTGAGAATGAATTCCTTTGCAAAAGTGAGCGGCACGGCGCTAGCTGCCGGTTTTGATTTGGAGGGATTTCCCTTCATCGAGACCGGAGGCTAGCGCCTACCGCTCAGAAAACCTCGGTGACTTGTTTCACTTCCCGAAATGGAGCGATCTATGTTCAGTTCATGCGAAGATTACCGTGTCACACGGCGTGCGTTGTTGGGAGCCACCGGGGCCACCATTCTCGGTTTGCCGGTCCGCCACTTGCTCGCCTATGCGGGCACGGGCGACAAAAAAGCCAAGGCCGAGCATGTGATCCTGTTCTGGAACGGCGGCGGGATGACGCACCTCGATACCTGGGATCCCAAACCGGGCCGGCCCACGCAGGGCGAGTTTTCGCCAATCGACACCTCCGCCAACGGCGTGCAGATTTCCGAAATCTTCCCGATGCTCTCCCAACAGATGCACCACGCCGCGCTCATTCGCTCCATCGCCGGCACCCAGGGAGCCCACGGACCGGCGACTTATAATCTCCAGACCAGCTACACCCAGGCGGGGAACCTCGTGCATCCGGGCATCGGCTCGGTCGTGGCCCATCAACTCGACCGCCTCGGTGATTTGCCCGCGTACATTTCCTTGAGCGGCCGCGCTCGCACGGCTTCTTATTTAGGGCAAGAGTGCGAAGCCTACTATGTGCCCGCGCCCGGCGAGCAGGATCCTTATCTGTCATTTCCCGAAGGCATCGCCAAAGTCCGCGGCGATCGGCGGTTGGAAGTGCTCGCCAAGTACAATCAGAAGTTCAACCAGGGCAAAGGCGGGCCGAAGCTCAAAAACACCCAGACCGCCACGAAAGACGCTGTCGAGCTCATGCGGAGCCCGGCCCTCAAGGCCTTCGAACTCGACACCGTGCCCACGACGACCATCAACCGCTACGGCGACACGACCTTCGGCCGCGGGGCGCTTCTCGCGAAACGGCTGGTCGAAACCGGCGTCAGGTTTGTGCAGGTCAACCGCGGCGGGTTCGATACCCACAGCAACAACTTCCCGGCTCTCCAGGCCCACGGCGACGTCATGGACCCCGCGCTCGCGGCCCTCGTCGAAGACCTCGCCGAGTCGGGCCTCCTCGAAAAAACCTTGATCGTGATGATCAGCGAGTTCGGCCGGACCCCCAAAGTCAACATGAACGCCGGCCGCGACCACTGGGCGAACTGCTTCAGTTGCTTCCTGGCGGGCGGCGGGATCCAAGGCGGCCAGGTCGTCGGCTCGTCCGACAAAGACGGCTATCAACCGAAAGACCGCCCCGTCAAGGTGCCCGACATCCACGCCACCCTCTGCCGGGCCCTGGGCATCGATCCCAACACCGAAGTCCTCACGCCGCTGCAACGGCCGATGAAACTCGTGGACAACGGCAAGCCGATCGCGGAGTTGTTCTCCTAAGATTGAAAAGATTTCCCAGGCCGGGGTCGATCAATAGCATCCACCCCGGCCTATTGATTAGAAAAGATAGCTGTGCGGACCATTTGTTCGATGGGAATCGTTATTTTTGGTCCGCACAGCGGACCCTACAGAAAACAGCGTCAGGATGCGCTTGGAACACTCGCAGGATGCGGCCCCGTTTGGTGCCTTCCTTTGTGACAACTCTTTCATGCGCAAATCCTTTCTGATCGCCGCCGCTGTCATCCTTCCCCTGGCTGCTGTGGGCTCTCGAACTTTCGCACAGGATTCCCCGGCCCCGGCTCCGCTTCGCGGATCGCTGGTGGAAGACCGGGCGGCGAAAAAACTGATCGAAGCCGGCGATGCCCGCATCGAAGCCGAGGAAACCAAAAAGGCCGTCGAGATCTGGCAGTCGGTCATCGAGCGCTATCCCCGCAGCCGGGTCCGCTTTGAAGCGCACATGCGGCTGGGGAATTATTTTCTGGACCGCGAGCGGGCTTACGACCGGGCCCGCGCCCAGTTCGAAGCCATCGCTTCGGAAGAGAACCGCGACGAAGACCAAAGGGCCCAGGCCACGCTCAAAATCGGCACCTGTTTCTATCACGCCCACAACTACGGCAAATGCTTCCAGGTGATGCGGGACGTGATCGAGAAGTTTCCCGTCTCAAAACACGTCAACGAAGCCTACTATTACATCGGCCTGGGGCATTTTCAGTTGGGGCACTACAGCCGGGCCATCGCGGCTTTGGAGAAAGTCGGCACCACCCTCTCGGCCGACGACAGCCGCGTCGACAAGATCGAAGCCGGCAAACGCTTCTTCGTCAAGATCGAAGACGCCGACCTCGCCGTCCTGGAGCCGGGCGAAGCCGTCGAGGTCCAATGCGAAACCACCAGCGGCGACACCGAGACCGTCAAATGTTATCCCGTCGGCCGGAACGTGCGGATCGTGCTCGGGAGCATCGTCACCCGGCTGGGAACGCCCGCGTCCTACAACGGCACGCTCGAAGTCAAAGGCGACGACAAGGTCAAAGTCACGTATATCGACAAGCACACCGCGGACCGCAAGTTCGATCAGCCGGTGAGTTTCGACGCGACCGTGGTGGGTGACGCCCTCGCCGCGGTGACGGATGGAGCCTACAGCGAAGCCATCGGCGGGGCGGTGTTGGGGAAAGTCGTCAACATTCAGATCACCGATCCCGACCGCGATTTGACCCCCAAAGCCGACGTGATCAAAGCCGTCGTGGAAGTCTACCGCCGCAAAACCGAAGCGGAACTCCAAGCCGAGCTGGTCGATGCCGCGGTCAAGGAAGGCGAAACGCCAAAAACGGCCGAAGAAGCCGCGGCGGAAAAAACCGAGCAGGACAAATTCAAGCTCGTGGACCGCGTGGAAGTCGTGCTCACGGAAGCCCAAATCCAGGAACGCCGCTTTGGTTTGGAAGACGCCGCGGTTGGCCCTCGAGCAGACAAAGCCGAACCGAAAGCAGAAGCAACCGAAGCTGGCAATCCCAATAACAGCGAAGCGAAATCCAAACCGGGCGGAGAGGCCGAGTCTTCAAAGAAGTCCGACCCGCCCGCCGCCCAGTCGAAGGACGATTCAGTCCACACCGGCGTGTTCCGCGCGAGCGTGCCGTTGGCGAAATTGGAAACTGCCGTGGCGAATGATGACATGCTGCAAGCCGTGTCCGGGGATGTGATCCGCGTGACCTATCTCGATGAGAAGAATACCGGCGAAGGCGTGCGACAGGCTCAGGCCGAGGCCCGCGCGATCGAAGGCGACCTCAGCAACGTCCGCGTGACGCGGGCGGTGATCAACGACCAGGAACTGCGAATCCAGACCGCCCTCAAAAGTGCGAACGCCCTCACCAACATCGGCAACCGCTACAAAGAGTTCGGCCTCAAAGACAACGCCGACGCCAAGTATCGGCAGGCCCTCTCCATCTGCGAAGATGTGATGCGGGACGCGCGGGCCTTGGGCGGGACGCTGCTCGAGCAATCTTACGTGCAGCTTTGGCAGATCTATTTCCAGATGGACCGCCTGGAACTCGCCGCGGCGATGGCCGAGCGGCTCGAGCGCGAGTTCCCCAACAGCGGCTTCGTGGACGATGCCCTGTTGCAGTTGGCCGACGTCGCGCGGAAACAGAACAACCTCCGCCGGGCCATTGGCATTTATACCCGGCTCGTCAACATGAAGGACAGCCAACTTCGCGGCGAAGCCCAGTTCGGCATCGCCCAATGCTACGAGCAAATGGCCGTCGATGCCCCGGCCAACAATTCCTCGCAGCTTTACGACCGGGCGTTTCAGGAATATCAAAAAGTCTACGAGCAGTTCCCCGAAAGTGGCCGCGTCGGCGAAGCGGTCGCGAAGATGGCAAACTATTACTACCAGCAGAAAGACTTCAGCCGGGCCATCGACACGTTTGAAACCGTGCTCGCCAATCATCCTGACGCGAAATTCCTGGACGTGATTTTGTTCAACTACGGCCGCTGCCTGTACCGCATGAACCGCCGGGACCAGGCCCGGCTGCGGTTCGACCAGCTCATCGCCGACTACCCCGAAAGCCCCCTCGCCCCGGACGCCAAGAAAATCTCCGACGCGCTGGCGAAGGCGGGCAATTAAATAGCCGCGAAGCGGCGACAGCAGATCGCTGCGGGCGTCAGCCCGCAGAACCCGGACCCCCAAAATCCAATAAGCCGCGAAGCGGCGACAGCAATCGCTTCTCAGCTTATCAACTTTCGATGAGTCATCCCATCATGAAAGATTTCTTCCTCCCCCTCCTGTGTTTATCGCTGCTCGCCGCTCCGGTTTTCGGTCAGGACGATGCGGCGAACGCCAAAGCCGCCGTGGACCAGATCAACCAGGAAGCATCCCGGCTGGAAGGGGAGCTCGGCAAATATAAAGACACCGATCCCGTCGCGGCCGATGTGATGGTCAAGCTCTCAGGTCTCTATCATCAGCACGGGCGGGTGTTCGGATTGGTCCGCATCGCCCAGCGGTTCGTGAGTTCGCACCCCACGGACAAACGGCACGCGGCCGTGATGCTCCAGTACATCGACGGCCTGGAAGCGACGTCGCGAAACGCCGATATGACCGCCGCCTGCCGGCAGTTCTTGGACCGCTACCCGAACGCTCCGCAAGTTCCGGCGATTGAAATCCGCCTCGCGAAGACGCTCGATCAAATGCCCGACCGCCGGGCCTCCGCCGACGCCCACCGCGCGATCGCTCTCCGCCAGCCCGCCAGCGACATCGGCAAAAAGCACGCGGAACTCGCGATCCGGCAGTATCAAGGGCTCAACAACAAAGCCGACTACACAAAAGCCGCCGAACTCGCCGATCTGCTTCTGGAAAAACTGCCCGCCGGCTCTTACCTCGCGGAGACGAGTTGGCAGGGGTTTCATCAATGGCGGCGGGGCGGCGAATGGGCCAAGAGCAACCTCACCGGCAACCGCATGCTCGCGAAAAAGCTCCCGCTCGATCCCGAACGCCAGCGGCAACTGCATTATTACATGGGCGAGAACTACCGGAACCTCGGCCAATGGTCGAACGCCGTCGCCAGCTTCCGTGCGGCCCATCAGCTTCGGGCCACGCCCGACGTGCACATGCAGTTGATCCAGGCCATGTACCAGAACACCGCGACCAAGCCCGCGGAACTCGCCCCGGTCGTCGCGGATTATGTCCAGAAGTATCCCAAGCGAAACGACCGCTTCACGGCTCAAAGTCACCTGGCGTGGGTCTCTCTGCGAAGCGAAAACGCCGGCGAGAAAGCCAGCGGACTCAATCAACTCAAGGCCCTCTTGCCGACGGCTCCGCGCGAGAACAGTAACGCGTCGCAGTGGGTCCGCCTGAGCGCCACCGATGAGAAAACCTATCCCGGCATCGAGCAAACTCTGAAAGCCGCCGTCGGCCAGGCCAAGCTGCCGGAAGACGCGAACTACCTGCGTTATGTGCTGGCGTTTGAAGTCCAGCGGGACCGCATGAAAGACCCCGCCAAGACCCGGCAGACGCTGTTGGAACTCATCACCAAGTCGCCCACGAACGACGGCTACACGCAGAACGCGGTGAGCTGGCTGTTGTCGAACGCCCAGACCGAGCCGGAGTTCCAGGCGGATGTCGCGGCGATCCTCAAAGCCCGGCGGGACTACATTCATCTCTCCAGTTTCCGCAACATGCTCGAGGCGTGGGCCAAGTCGGCCCGGCGGGACAAGAACCTCAAAGCCCATGCCGATTTCGCCAAAGCCGCCGCCGACAAACAAGACGCCGACCAATACTTCCAGGACTGGGCCGCCGCTTCCGCGAGCACGTCGAGCGCCCAAGCCGCCCAGTCGCGAGAACGACTTTTGCAACCGGCGACGTTCAACGGGCTCAGCGACGACGCGGCCCGGCAGCTGCTGTCTTCGCAGGCTTATTACTATCGGCACTATGGGCCGGGCAATCAGCGGTCGCAGACGTCCGCGATCTATGCCCGCATGATCAAGCGCTTCCCGCAGGATGAGCAGGCCGCGCTCGATTACCTCCAAGCCGCGACCGATTACGGCCCCAAGGAACTCGCCCAGGAAGCGGCATTGCATTTGATGAAATTCGATCCGCCCACCGCCTATTACGATTTGCTCCGGCGGGTGATGCTCACGGCGGACTTCACGAAGGAAGAAGAGAAAAACGCCGACCTCGCGAAGAAGGCCCTCGCCTGGATCCAAAAGGCCGAGCAAAAGCACAGCCGGCAGTTGGGCTATGCGTATTACATCGGCGATGTGCTGGCGAAGTACGGCATGGAAAAAGAGGCCGCCGACTATTGGCGGTCGCATTTGGAGATGGATCCCGGCCACAACGATGCGCGGAGTTGTGCCGAGCGGCTTTTAAAACCGCTCGAAGGGCCGGCGAGAATTTCGTTCCTCCAAAACCTCTTGAAGACGCCCACCGACTACCACGGCACGTATGCGATGTGGCTCGCCAACGAATATTACGCGGCCGGGCAATGGGACGCGTTCGAGCAGACGCTCCAGAAGAGCCGGGCCCTTCAGAACGAACGCCCCTTCCGCACCTGGGGCATGGAAGAGTACCCGCCGCAGCAATGGGTCGATCAAATCCGCGCGAAGGAAGACGCCACGCCGGAGCAAAAACAAAAGGTGTTCTCCGTCGTCGAGGATTTGGACATCGTCCGCGCTTCCGCCGCCGCGCGGTTGGCGCTGTTGGAATTGGAGCCCGCGGACAAACGCCCGCCCGTCGAGCGGTTGATCGCCTATCAGACGGCGACCTGTATGGTGGACGACGGCTCTTACGATTGGGACCGGATTCGGCCGTATGTCGATGCGGCCCTCAGCCGGGACGACTATCTCGTCGCGGCCACGCTGCTCTCGGGGATGCTCGAAAACATTCCCGGCGCCGATCCAAGCCGCAAGCAAACGGGCCGGCAGATGGTCGCCCAGAGTTATTCCCGCATGGGAGCGGTGGGTTTGACGATCGACAGCGAAAGCGAGATCGCCCCGCTGCTCCAGGCCGCGCTCTATTTGCGGTTGGGCGATAAGCGAATCGCTTACGAAACCTATCTTCAGAACAAGAAGCTGTTCGACGAGCACCGCGAGGAAGTGCCGGTCGATCTCTTGTTGTTCATTTGCGAAAGCCACATGGCCGCGGGCGGGGACGAGAACTTCGAGCGCGTGGAAGACATCCTGCGGGCGTGGATCATCAAGCACAGCGAAGCCAAGCAGTATGACGACAAAACGAAAGCCAAGGTGCAACTGCTCCTCGCGCGGAACTTCGCGAAGGCCCAAAGGTACGATGTGGCCCGCAGCGAGTTCACCACGGTCCTCAACCGCTATCCCGAAACGCCGCAGGCCCTCGAAGCGGAGTTCGGCATCGGCGAAACGTTGATGGAGCAAAAAGTCTTCGACCAGGCGGAGGTCGTGTTCGAGAAGCTCGCGGGCAGCCGGGACGCGAACGTCGTCGTGCGGGCGGAGTTTCTGCGGGGCGTCCTCGCCCATCGCCGGGGCGACCGCGACGAAGCCCGCGACATCTTCCGCGGCGTTCTCGAGCGCGTGCCCGACATCGAACTTGCGAACCGGGCGCTGTTTAATCTCGCGGAAGTCTTCGGCGACGAGGAACGCTATATCGATCAGTTGAATCTGCTCCGGACCGTGGGCCGATTGGGCCGGCGGAGCAAACGCTGGCATAGCCCGGGGCAGGCGCTCTCGATCGTCGTGCAAGACAGCGACCTGGGCATCAGCCGCGGCCGCAGCGAGATCCGCGTGATCGTCACCACGCTGCCCGGCGGCGATGTGGAAGAAGTCAAACTCACCAGCGGCGGCGCGGGCAAAGGCTTGTTCCGGGCCGATTTGGATACCCGCCTGGGCGATGTCGTGCCGCGCGACGGGGTCTTGCAGCTCACGGGGCGGGAGACGATCAAATGCGATTACCCCGACGACTTCAAAAAAGAGTTCCACCGCGTGCCGCTTTCGGATGTGGATATCCGCATCGCCTCGGACGGCGAGTTTGAGATTTCGAGCAGCCTGATTGTGGACGCGAAAGAGCAGACCATCACCACGCAATTGCAGAACGAAGCCAATGCCGAGGATGAGGACCAGCGGGTGTCGCAGTTCCGCCCGGCCAACCAGATCAAGCCGGGGAACCTCGTCTACCTCCGCGTGAAAGATGCCGACCGCGACCTGGGCCCGAAGGCGGATGAAGTCATCGTCAAGCTCGCGGCCGAAAGCGGCGACCAGGTGCAGGTCAAGCTCACCGAGACGGGGACCCACACCGGCGTGTTCGAAGGCACGGCCCAGACCGGCGAACTGCCGGCGGGAGCCCTTGCCAGCGACACCGCGATCGAGCACAGCCCGCTGATGGCGATCGATCAGGACAAAACGACCTTTTGGCTCTGCGAGCCCGACGGGGCCACGCCCAAGTCGCTCACCATCGACATGAAAGACCTCAAGCGAGTTGCGCGGATCAAGTTGTCCACGCCGGAACCCGATCGGCGGGCGTTTGTCCGCGGGCAGCTGTTGGGCAGCGACGACGGCCGGTTCTGGTTCCCGCTCGCGAGCAATCCGCCCTTGCCTAAAGCCGAGCCCGTGGCGGAAGACTACGGGCGGATGACCCAGCGGATCTACCGCGGCAACCGCTGGCGGTTTTCCAATTGGGACCAGGTCGTCAACCTCGTCAAAAACAGCCAACCCGACGCCGAGAGCCCGGCGAGCGAACTCTCCTACACGCTGCCCGAGCCGGCCGCCGAGGACAACGAGACCGAGCAGAAAAACGAAAAGACGCCGTTCGCCGCGGTGTGGTTCGGCAAGCTGGTGCAGCCTCGCCCGGGGGCCGCGCGGATTTCGATCTCGGCCACCACGACGGCGCTCGCGATCGACGGCATCCTGCAATTGAACGTCGGACCGGGCAACCGCACGGCCGATGTTTGGCTCGACCAGGGCACGCACGATTTGACGATCTTCGCCGCCACGTCCGCGGCCAATCAGACTGTCTCGGCCCGCATCGCCCGCGCGGATCACAACTCGGCCCAAGTCAATCTGATTCCCTTCCAGAAATCCGACTTCGACCTGACCGCCCCCACCGCGAAGCCCGCGATCGCCCGCGAACCGGCCCAGGCGGAACTCAGCGAAACCGAATGGAACTTTACCTTCGCCCCGCACGATCTGCGGTATGTTCGCTTTGTGATCGATGAGTACTTGGGCGAAGCGGTCGCGGTCAACAACGTCGAGATCGGCGGCACCGAACCCGGGCTGTTCTACATCCCCACTAAGGCGGATGTGCTCTCGCTCGCCAACAACACCACCCTCGAAATCGCCGGCGGCGACATGGTCGAAGCGACCTACACCGACGAGTTCACCCAACTGCAAAGCGGAGCCAGCCGGCTGCTCACCCGCGAACTCACCGCGACCTATTACAACGCCGTCGTCTCGCCGATCGCGTACGACTTCGAGCGGCTCTCTGGCGGGGGCGTTAACCGGACCCGCAAGGAACTCATGCGGATCGATCCCGGCGAGCGGATCATCGTCGAGATCGTGGACTACGACCGCGATCAATCCAACAAGCCGGACACGGTCCCGTTTGAAGTCATCGTCAACGACGGCGAACCGGTCTTCCTGGAAGCGACCGAGAACGACAACTACTCCGGCACCTTCACCAAGGAAATCGACACCACCCCCGGCCAGGAAGAAGGCAAGCTGACCGTGCGAAAGGGCGACCAGGTGTTCCTGCGGTATCTCGATCTGCAGAACACCTTCCCCGGCCATGCGGTGGCCCGTGAAGCCGTCGTGTATGTCAACCAGCCGGCCGACGGGCGGGTGCGGATTCTGGAGACCCGCACAATCCCCGCCGACCCCGAGACCAAAACCCCCGCTCGCACCGTGTATCTGCCGAATGATGAAACCGCAAAGCAGAGCCAGCGTGGCGTTTGAAGCCCCGTTGACCATGGAAGTCATCGACCCCGACGCCGCCAAGGACGCCGCAGTTCCGTCACGGTGAACCTCAAAACCACCGATGGGGCCGACGTCGCGGTGCGATGCGACATTTCGCCGGCCTTCTCGCAGAACCCGGCCCCCGCGGGCGTTCAGAATTGGGCTCTCGCCGAAGGGCGGTTCATGGGGCAGGTCGTCATGCAGCTCGGCAGCAAAAACAGCACCTCCTTGGTGCCCGTCACGATCGACATGCCCCGGAACCTCTCGGCGAACCGTTCGATCCCGACGCCGAGGAAAAAAACACCGCCTCCGCCGTTGAACCGCAACCTCGTCACGCGGGTCTTGAATCATCGCCGGCAAGGACGTGGTCACGGCGACTTATGCCGACAAGCTCCGCAGCAGCGGGCCGGCGACAAATCTGACTTCCACGGGCCGGTTGGTGACCAACGGCGTCCTCGCGTGCACCGATCGCAATTACGACAACAAGATCGAACGCGTGCACGTCGGCGAGAAGTTGTTTCTGCTTGTGGCCGATGCCGACCAAGACCGCACCGACGACCGCGACACCGTGACCGTGGAAATCACCTCCGAATTCGGTGAAAAGGAATCCGTCAAACTCGAGGAAACGCTCGCCCACAGCGGGCAGTTTTCCGGATCGCTGACTTTGAAATCCAACGCAGAGCCCAAGCCCAACAATTCGACCCGGCGGAGCCTGCCATCGAATGCTACTTCGGCGATACGCTGCATGTGAAATACGCCGACCCCGCCGCGGGCACCGAGACCGGCGAATCTGACGATCCTGCAGGATATTCCCGTGGTCATCGGCACCGACGGGCTGGTGACGGCGTTCAGCAAGACCTTCAACGATGAAACGCTCGCGGTGGAAACCAAATTCCACATCGCCGAGAGCTATTTCGAGCTGTTCAAAAGCCATAAGACGCTGGGCCGATCCGAAGAAGAAAAAGCCGACCTGGAAGCGGGCCGGCGGATTCTTCGCGAAGTGATGGAAGACTATCCCAGCCCCAAATATGCGCCGCGCGTGGCGTATCTGTTGGGACAGTTCGCCCAGGAACTCGGGCAATGGGACGAGGCGATCGATTCTTACGAATCATCATCCGCCGCTATCCCGAACACTCGCTCGCTCCCGACGCCCAATACAAGCTGGCCCAAAGCTATGAAGAAGCGGGCGACTTCGACCAGGCCTTGGAAGCCTACGTCACGCTCGCGGCGACTTATCCCGCGAAGCCCGCTTGATCGCCAGCGTGATGATCCGCATCTGCGACCACTTCTACAAAAAGGAAAACTTCAAAGTCGCGGCCCAGGTGGGCGAGAAGTTCTTGGAGAAATTCGAGAGCCACAAATACGCCTGCGCGGATCGCGTTCCGCATCGGGCAATGTTTTTACAAGGACAAGACTTATGCCCTAGCCGGGGACGCGTTCGACCGCTTCGCCAAAAGGTTCCCGGACGATGAACTGTGTTCGGACGCCTTGTTCTGGTCCGGCGAGAGTTTCCGCATGGCGAAAAACAACCGCCTGGCGTTCCAGCGCTACAACCGCTGCCGCTGGGACTTCCCCGCCAGCGAAGCGGCCAAATACGCCCGCGGCCGCCTGGCCCTTCCGGAAATGCTCCAACAATTCGAAGCCGAGGTGAACAGCCTCGATAATGACAACTAAGGATCAGCCGCAGGGGGGCACCGCCCGCAGGGGGGCACCGCCCGCAGGGGGGCACCGCCCGCAGGGGGTCGCCCACCCCGCCCGCAGGGGGGCACCGCCCGCAGGGTGGTCCGCCCCGGTTGATTGAAACTCGCGCACCCCGATTATCGCAATATAGCCCAACCGATTAATGATGAAACCACTCGTTTGTTTACTCGCATTGACGTTCGCCTTTTCATGTTCCGCCGGTTTGGCACAGGAACCCGCGGGAGAAGCGAAACCCGCCCGAACCCCAAGCCGCTCCGCCGGAACCAGCCGTCGAACAGCCCGCGGAAAAGCCGGCCGCCAAAGACGACGCCGCCAAACCGGTGGAGGGCATTCTGCACTCCGGCGCGATCGGGCTGTTGCTCGAGGGCGGGTTTTTCATGTGGCCGATTTTGATCATGGGCATCATCGCCGCCGGCGTGATCATCGAACGCTACCGCAGTTTGAAACTCCTCACCGCCGACAACGCGGCCGTCCGCCGGCAGGTGCACGAGCTGCTCGCCGACGATCAAATCGAAGAGGCCCTCGCCCTCTGCGACCGGGAACAAGGCCCCGTGCCCGCGATCTTGAGCGCCGGGCTCAGGAAGTATCTCGTGCTCCGGCGGCTGAATTACGATGCGGCCCGCATCGAGGAGCAAGTCGTCAAGGCGATGGACGATTACAGCATCCACATCGTCGCGGCCCTCGAACGCCATCTGCCGATTCTCGCAACCGTCTCCAGCGTTGCCCCCATGCTCGGTTTTTTGGGCACGGTGCAGGGCATGATCGTGTCGTTCGACGACATCGTGGCCAAGCTGGGCGAAACCAATATCGTCGAAGCCGCCGCCGCGGGGATCAGCGTCGCCTTGTTAACGACCTGCTTCGGTTTGATCGTCGGCATCCCCGCGTTTATCGCCTTCAATTATTTCTCCAGCGTGATTAACCGCTTCGTCTTGGAAGTGGAGGAATCCGCGACCGACTTGATCGAAACCGTGACCCTGCAAATGGCGCTGCAAAGAGGCCGACGCGGCCCACGCCGGCAATCACTCGCCCGCCGAAACCACGTCCGCGGTGTAATCCATGAAGCGCAGCCGACGCAAGCAGAACCTGCTCATCGAATCGCCCGCGAGCGCGACGGGGGACATTGCATTCAACCTGATCGTGTTCTTTCTGGTGTGCGCCTCGGTCCAGCCGGACACGGGCCGCAAACAGACGCTCCCCAAAAGCGAAACGGTCGAAGAGCAAAAGCAGACGGAAAACCTGAAGGTCGATCTCACCCGCACCACCGTCGCGGTCAACGCCGAGCCCGTGCCCGTGGATCGGCTCCAGGCCTATATTCAGCAGAAGCTCGCGGGCAAAACCAGGCCCGACGACCGCGTGGTGATTGTGAAAAGCAAACCCGACGTGCCCTATGACCACTGGATCAAAGTCACGTCCTCAATCGAAGACGCGGGCGGGATCATCACCCTCCAACTCGAAGAAGAACGCACCGTCCAACTGCCTGAGTAAATCTGTTAATCTTAATCTTAATCATACTCTTAATCTTAATCCTCTTTTTGCTTCAGTCTCAACGCTTAACCACATCAGTCCCATGAAAATCAAACGGCGAACCTCCCAGGCGACAGTGCCCAGCATGGCGATGGGGGACATTGCATTTAACCTGTTGATCTTTTTCGTGATCCTGGCCCGCGCCAGGACGACAGCCATCTGAAATGGAACCCCGCGAAGGCCGCCGATCTGGAAAGCGCGGGCCATTCGCTGGTGAGCATC
The DNA here is from genome assembly GCA_963815195.1 of uncultured Planctomycetaceae bacterium. Taxonomy (GTDB): domain Bacteria; phylum Planctomycetota; class Planctomycetia; order Planctomycetales; family Planctomycetaceae; genus CAWAVN01. Next base: position 361,479 of record CAWFGE010000015.1, on the reverse strand, counting down.
GTCGTGGACAAGGACAATCGGCTGTACCTCAACGGGAAGGAACTGGGCATCGCCCAGCTCAGCGGCCGGATCGACAACCTCCTCAAAAACAAGCCCGCGGGCGACCGCACCGTGCTCCTCAAAATTCACAAGGAAGCCCAGGCCCAGCGGTTTGAGCCGATTATCGAAGCCGTCAGCGAAGCCGGCGGCGAAATCGTGCACATTTTAGATGAAGAGAAATAAGGCGAGCCGACCAACCTACGGTCGGTGCCCGCGTAAGCCCTATGATCGTATCCAACAAAATTGGATCCCCCATCTTGAAGAAAAAAGAAAACCATCCCACCGAGGAAGTATTTCATCATGTCGAGCATTAAAGACCGCTTGAACGAGCCGGCACCCACGCGGCCGGGCGTCGGCGGCGAACTGAAACACTTGCGGCAAAACGGCCAGGCGTCGGCGGCCGAGATTCGCGAATTTCTCAAAAGCGTCCAAGGCAAGAGTCCGCAGGAGGTCCTGGGCGTCGTGGCCCAAAGCGGGTTGGCCTCGGGAATCGTGCTGGCGACGATCGGGTGCATCGTGCTGTTGGTCGTGGGCTCGGTCATCCCCTATGCGCTCAATCGACTCTCGGCGGACGCGGCGTCCGCGAAGCCGGCGAAAACCCAACAGGCCGAAGCCCCCGCGGAGAAACCCGACTCGCCCGCGAAGCAAGCCGCCGCCGCGCCGCCCCAGGCCGGCACGGAACCGGCAACCGCGAATCCCGTGGACACGCTCCCCGACAAGCTGGGCATCGGCGAAACCAAAGCGGCCGACCCCAAAAAGAACCCGCTGGATTCCGGCTCGGACATCGACAAACTTCTGGACGGGATTGACTGACAGGCCCAAGCATGAACCGCGCGAAAATAGGGGGCATACTCACCGGACTCGCCGGGCTGATCTGGCTGGTCTGCCTCGCGGATTGGATGTGGTTCTTCCGCCTGGCGCAGATTCGCCTCGCCCTGCCGCTGAACGATCGCCCCGTCGAAGTCCCCCTCCTGTATTGGCTGGTGTTTCCGCTCGCTGCCGGGATTTGTTTGGCGTGGCTCGTGTGGGCGATGCGGAGACCCGGCCGGCGGGTGTTTTGGGTGATTGTCGTCGGCAGCCTGTCTTATCCCTGCCTCTGGCAGTTCGGGGTGTTTGTCGCGGATGAAGCCGGCTTCGATGTCTTGCGGACGCATCTTGCCCGGCTGGGCACCGCTGGGTTTTTCGTTCTCGGACTGTTATGGACCATCTGGTTGATGGAAACCAGGTCCCGGGACTACGACGACCGCCGGCTGAAAAAACTTTTAGGCGATGAGCCGTCGGGCAAAAGCCGCGGGGCCGTGCAAGCCGGCGTTGCGGTCGTCTATCATGATCGGCCGATCTGGAACCCGCTCGATCTCAATGCCTGGTACTATAACCTGCAGGCGTCCGATCTGATCTCGCCGAGCCTTTGGCCGCGGCTGGTTTCGGAACTCGCCGCGCGGAACGCCGACGCCCAGACTCGCCCGCAGCGAAAACTCAATCAATCGCTGTCCGGTCTCGCGGGGTATAGCCTCGCGTTTCTGTTGATGTTTCTGGTGCTCTCGAACATCGGCGGCTGCGAGGAAATGTACGAAATGCCCGCCGGCGGCGGCGAGCAAAAACAACTCGCCCAGGTCGTCAAGGTCCAAAAGATCATCAAAAAGAAGTTCGTGGTCAACCCCTTCAGCGCGATCAACTTCCGCGTGCCGCCGATCGACGAGGTCAAGCTGCAACTCTTGGAAGTCACCAAGCACGCATATAAGATCGGCCAGGGAGCGGGCGAAGGGGCGGGCTATGCCAGCGGCACAAAATCCGGCAAGGTGCGGTTTATCCGCCTGGAATACACCGGCGGCGATTGGGACCAGGACTTCGGCATCGGGGCGGACCTCAACATGCTGATCGAGTACGGCATCCGCACGCAGCAAAAAGTCGCCGACAAAACCGAATCCCGCACCGTCGCCCAGCTCAAAAACTTCGCCCCGCTCAAAAGCCCGCCCTTCGTCTTTATGACCGGCCAGCGGAACATCTCGCTGTCCAAGAGCGAGACGGCCATCCTCCGCGAATACCTGTTGGACAAGCACGGGATGTTGTTCATCGACAACGGCGGCAGCGGGCATTTTCACAATCAGCTGATCGCAATGATGAACCGCGTGCTGCCCGAGGTTCGCCCCGTCGAGATTCCCCGCGACGATATCATCCACCGCGTGCCCTATCCCATTCCCCGCCTGCCCTACGTCGCCCCGCACGGCGGAAACGTCGCCCTTGGCTGGAAAGTCGACGGCCGGTGGGTCGCGTATTATCATCCCGGCGACATCGGCGACGCCTGGGCCGACGACCATTCCGGCGTGCCGCCCGAAATCTGGGACGCCTGCTACCAACTCGGAACGAATGTTATCAATTATGCTCTGGCAGAGCACGACAAATGGCGAAGAGCACAAGAGGCTGACTAATGATCAAACGCGAAACCATTTCCGCCCTTTCCTCTCACCGGTTTTGGCGGCGGATTTTTGCGACGACCGTTGTTCTGGTGACGGCATTCGTTGGGGCCGCCCGCGCGGGGCGGTTGGACGAGATGGCGGTGGACCGCTGGAAGAAACTCCGCGAGGTCGAAGTCTATCAACTCAACATCGCCGAGAAATACTACAAGGAGAGAAACTGGAAAGTCGCGGCGGCGGAGTATGAAAAATATCTCACGCTTTACGAGCGCAGCGAAGCCGCGTCCTATGCGCAGCTCAAGTGGAGCATTTGCCAGTCGGGCCTCAAGAACAAACACACGGCAATCACCGACGGGTTTCAGTCCGTGGTGGATTATTGGCCCAATTCCGCGGACGCCGTCTCCGCCGCGTATTACATCGGCAAAACCTATGAAGACATCGGCGAAGTCGCCAAGGCGAAGAAGGCTTATAAGAAACTCTTAGCCGATTATGGCAAGCAGGATGTGGCCGCGTATGCGCTCGATCAACTCCTGAAGATCAACGCGCAGGAAAACAACGCCGACGAATGCGTGGAGCTAGAGAAAAAGCTGACCTTCGATATTAACCGCGAAAGCGACCGCGAGATCCGCCGAATATGCGAAGGCGCCTCGCGGGATTTGGCCCGGCACTATTTTGAAAACGCGGCGTTGAACGAAGGCGTCAAGGCCTTGGAAACCACCTATAACCAAGAGCAAATCGTCGGGACCGCCGTTTCACAAGTCACCGGCGTGCTGCGGAATCTGATCGCGGATTCCAAGACCAAAGCCAAGGGAGAAAAGCTCGCCGACTTCGCGTTGGGCTATATAAAAACGAAAATCCCGCAGGCCAAGACGACGCCGGAAGAAAAACAGAAGGTGATCGAGCATTGGTATTATCTGGCCGATGTCAATGCCGCCGCCGGCCGCGATCAAGACGTGATCGCCGTCTATGAAGAGATGCTCAAAAAATTCGGCAGCGACGATGCGATCCTGGGCCGCTATGCCGGCTGGTGGAAATCGATCAAGCAGTACGACAAAGCCCGGCAGACTTACGGCCTCTATCAAGACAAGATCGAAAGCCAAAACCAGATCGCCAGAAGCTACCGCGATGAGCGCAAAGTCGAGTTGGCGGTGAGGACCTATCAAAATCTGGTGGCGGCCGATCAGCCCGAAAACGCGCCGAAGTGGCTCGAACAAATGGCCGCGACTTATGATGAGAACAACCAATTCCCCAAAGCGATCGAGGTCTATCAGCAACTCCTCAAACAAGATGCGGACAATACGCAAAAATGGTTGTGGAACCTCGCTTACGATTACGAACGCAGTCAGCAGTACAAGCTCGCCATCGGGCACTATCGGCAATGCACGAACTTCCCCAGCAACTATCAGCGGATGGCCGGCTGTCACCGGGCTTTGAAGGAATATGGCGAAGCGATCGTGCTTTATAACCAGATCGTGGGCGGCTCGGAATCGACCGCCCCGTGGGCCGCCCTTCAAATCGGCTACACTTTGGAGCAAGCCGGGAAGAAAGAGCAGGCGATCAAACAGTTCCAAGGCGTCTGCCAGCGCTATCCCAAAGACGGCCACGCCAGCCAGGCCCACGCCCATTTGCAGAACGAGTACAAAATCACGGTCACCTTGGGCGGCGCGAAGGACGGGAACTAGATTCCGCGCTGGCTGACATTCAGCATAAGGATGGAGGTTAGAGGATGGAGGTTAGAGGATTGCAAAATGCAACAACTGTAAGCGGTTGGGTGGCTGGGGCGCAGATTTCTCTATGAATAAAGTGAGGCAAGCGAATCCTGGGGCGATGGGCGAGAGAAATAGATCCCATGGCCCCAGCTTTCGGAATGCGTTCTTCGCTTGATCCGTTCCTTTACGCCCCAGCCACCCTCTCCCCCCTCTCCCCTTAAAGTTTGAGTATCTTCCATCCTCTAACCTGGAATGTCTTTCACATCCAGAATCCGCTTGCGGTTGGGTGGCTGGGCGCAGATTTCTCTATGAATAAAGTGAGGCAAGCGAATCCTGGGGCGATGGGCGAGAGAAATAGATCCCATGGCCCCAGCTTTCGGAATGCGTTCTTCGCTTGATCCGTTCCTTTACGCCCCAGCCACCCTCTCCCCTTACAGTTTGAGTATCTTCCATCCTCTAACCTGGAAGGTCTTTCACATCCAGAATCCGCTTGCGGTTGGGTGGCTGGGGGCAGATTTCTCTATGAATAAAGTGAGGCAAGCGAATCCTGGGGCGATGGGCGAGGGAAATAGATCCCATGGCCCCAGCTTTCGGAATGCGTTCTTCGCTTGATCCGTTCCTTTACGCCCCAGCCACCCTCTCCCCTTACAGTTTGAGTATCTTCCATCCTCTAACCTGGAATGTCTTTCACATCCAGAATCCGCTTGCGAGGAGATTCTGCGGGGCCTACACTGAAGGCACATCACTTCTCAACATCCTCGCAAGGTTTCCTCCATGTGGTTTACTGAAGATCCCTGGCCGCCGGTGTTGATTTTGGCGGTGTTTGCCGTCGTATTCGGGTTGGCTTGGAATGCCACGCGGCGCAAGGTGTTTTTGCTTTTGGCGGCGGGGATGCTGTTCTTGGGTTTCGCTGTGTTCGTTGGCGAGGAGATGATCGAGACCGAATCGGAAAAGGTGCAATCGCGGGTATTGGCGCTTGCCGACGCCGTCCGCCACGGCGAGAAGGAACAGGTCCAGGGATACTTCGCCGCCGACGCCCAGTCGCTCCGCCAGCAAGTCGCCGCGCATGTGGATGACATCCAGTTCGAGGAACTGCGGATCACCGGCCTCAAAGTCGAGGTGAACCCCGAGGGAACTCAGGCCCAATCCGACTTCCACGCCAACGGCAGCGGAACGTTCCGAAAGACCTTGTCGAGCAACTTCGCCACGCGGTGGAATCTCACCTGGCAAAAGGAAGCCGGTGTCTGGAAAGTCGTCCAAATCGAGCGTCTGGACCCGATCCAAGGCAACGTCATCGGCACCTGGAGCGGAATGTAGCGAGAGCTTTCCGGCGATGCCGATTCACACCGCGCCGCGGGACATGATCGGACCGCGGTGATTGATCGCGGCGTCGATCTGCCGGGTGTCGTCGGCGGAGAGTTCCCAGGTCATCGCGGCGGCGGTCTCGCGGATTTGGCTGGGGCGTTTGGCTCCGCAAAGGGCGGCCGTGATCCCGGGCCGATGGATCGTCCAGTTGATGACGACCTCCGCCACCGATTTCCCCCGCGCTTGGGCGATGGGCCGCAGCTCATCGAGAAAATCCTGGTTCTTTTCCCATTCGCTGCCGTGGAACATTGGATATTTCCGCCGCCCGTCTTTGGGGTCGAATTGATGATCGCGGGCGAGCTTGCCGGCGAGGAGGCCTTTCATCAACGGCCAATACACGATTACCGAAACGCCGTTCGCCCGGCACCAGGGGAGTTCGGCGTCTTCGATTTCGCGCTGCAGCATGTTGTAATGCGGTTGATACGCCGACAGCGGGCAGACTTTCGCAAAGCCTGCGAGTTGTTCCGCGTTCACATTGGACACGCCGGCGCTTCGGATTTTGCCTTCGTCCAAAAACGCCTTGATCGCTTCGGCGGATTCCTCGATCGGAATCCGCGGATCGGGAGCATGCAGGTAATATAGCTCCACCCGGTCGGTGCCGAGCCGGCGGAGGCTGGCCTCCAATTCGGCCCGCAAGGTTTCGGGCGAACCGTTGCGGCCTTGCGTTTTTTTGCCGTCGGCGCCGGTTTCCCAATGAATGCCGCCTTTGGTCGCGATCACGATCTCATCCCGCCGATGCCCGAGCGCCCGGGCGATCATGCGTTCGCTTTCGCCCTCGTAGCCGTAGCAGTAGGCGGTGTCGAAAAAACTGATCCCCGCATCGAGCGCGGCTTCCAGGGTCCTGAGGCTGTCGGCTTCGGTGACGTGGATGCTCGTCACCCCGGCAATCGGCCAGCAGCCCATCGCCACGGGCGTGATCTCGATCCCCGTCTGTCCAAGCGGTCGTCGTATCATGGGATGGTCAATCAATAGAATCCGGAAAAAAACCAGCGATCGTCACTGCGGATAGTTTAAGGGGACCGGCCGTTTTGGTAAACATTGTGTGCCCGGCTCAGCGTGTTGAGCGCGGGAAATCTTTGATCTCTTGGCGCTTGAACGAGTGGATGGCTGCGAATGCACGCTTATGTCGCGGAATGGGTGGGCACGGCGATTCTGATTCTCTTAGGCAACGGCGTCGTGGCCAACGTGGTGCTCCATCAAACGAAAGGCCATCAATCCGGCTGGATCGTGATTACCGCCGGCTGGGGGTTCGCGGTGTATGTCGCCGTGCTCTGCGTGGGCGAGTTCAGCGGGGCGCACATCAATCCCGCGGTCACGCTCGCTTTGGCGGCTGCGGGAGAATTCGATTGGCAGCTCGTGCCCGGTTACATCGCCGCCCAAATGCTGGGCGCCTTCTGCGGAGCCGGGCTGGTCTATCTGTGTTACAAAGATCATTTCGACGCGACGGACGATCCCGACCTCAAACTGGCCGCGTTCGGCACCGCTCCCAACATTCGCGCGTTTTCCAGAAACTTCTTCTGCGAAACCGTGGCCACGTTCATCCTCGTGGCCGCGGTGCTGCTGGCGGCGGATCCTTCGTTTGAACTCCCCGCTCTGACGGGCGAAACCAAAACCATCCAAGTCGGCCTGGGCTCGCTCGGGGCGATCCGCGTGGGACTGGTCGTGTTCGCCATCGGCCTCAGTCTGGGCGGCACGACCGGCTACGCCATCAACCCCGCCCGCGATCTGGGGCCTCGCATCGCCCATGCACTGCTGCCCATCGCCGGCAAACGCGACAGCGACTGGTCCTACGCCCCGATCCCGGTCCTTGCCCCGATTCTCGGAGGCCTCCTGGCCGCCCTGGCGTTCAGCTCGATCAAATAAACCCGCGGAAACGCAAGGCGTGATTCTCACGGGGACAGCCTCAGCCATCCGGCGAGCCCCGCAGAAAAAATGCGAGCCTCCGCGTGACGCGTTGTGTCTGGTATGCTAGACTATCCCCCAATTCGGAGAGATGACAGAGTGGCCGATTGTGCAGCACTGGAAATGCTGTGTCCTCGAAAGGGGACCGGGGGTTCGAATCCCCCTCTCTCCGCTTTGATTTGAGCCGCCGTTGTAACTGCTGAAATAACAACGAGTTACAGCGGCGAATTTAATTGGCACAGTCAACTGTGCCAATCACTGTGCCAAAGTTGGTTCAAGACGCCTTGGCTTCGGAGCCTCCGTTCTCGAGTTGTTGGGCGCCGGTGGACGCTCCACCGGCCTTTCCCAAAAAGTTCAATCCACGCATTCGCCGACGAGCTTCCTCGTCATGCAAATGATAATAATGCCTCACCATATCACTTTCTTGGTGGCCAAGCCACTGCATCACCATCTGTTCGGGAATATTGTTGTTGGCACAGGTCGAACAAAAATAATGACGGAAGCTGTGGAGGCGACCCTCCGCAAAACCCACTTCTCCTTCAGCGGTGGGAAAACGCTCAGCCAACGGAGTCAGCACATCGCGGATCAGAATGCGGCGGATGGTATCGGGTTTCACCCGACCGCCCCGAGGCCCGTAAAAGACAAACGGCCCGGATTTCGGCAGCGTGTTCAGCACAGCGAGTAAGTCGCTATGGATCGGAAAGGTCCGTCCACGGCCACTTTTGGTCGTCCGTCGGTCGGCAGTTTGTCGCCGCGACGCCGCGGTTTCATCGGTCAGTCGCACGCGTTCGTTCTCCAGATCTAAATCGGTCCATCGTAAGGATGCGAGTTCCGAGATCCGAAGTCCGGTACAGGCCAGGGCAATAATGATGTGGCCCAACCAAGCCAATTCGGGATGGTTGGCACACCATTCCACCATGGCTTCCACTTCTTCCGCACGCCAACAATACGTGGGAGTTCCGTCGGCTTTTTCGACCGGAAGATCAATGGGGGTCTTGCCCTTCAAGTGACCTTCCCGAATCAGCCATTTCACGATTTGCTTGATCGTATTGAGTTCCAAATAGATCGTGCGATACGCGTATTCCTCTTTTTCCAGGTGTTTGGCGTATTTTTCCAGGAGTCGCCCATCCACATCATTCCAGCAGCGAACGCCATTTTTGAGTGCAAAGGGCAAGAATTTATCCAACACGGCTTTGTAACGCTGCACGGTTTTGGGGCGGGCTCCCCCGACAATCTGCGGGCGGCTCACGTGCTGTTCGTAGAGAAAACGGCCCTTTTCCAGAGACAGCGGGGCGTCCGGAATTTGATTGAGTTGGTTGGAGTTCGCCAACCCATGTTCCACGGCTTTGACAAGATCGAGTTCTTGAAGCCGTTGCTTTGCTTCGCTGGCATCGCGCGTTCCGAGAGAATGGCGACCCAAATCCGTTTCGTTGGATCGGCCATCGGCGTGCCAAATCCCGTTTCGCGGTTTGAGACGCCAGCGAAAATAGCGGCATTGAATCAGTTCATATTTTCTTCGTTTGGGCATGATGATTTATCCCAAATTGGTAGACAACAGACGTTTTAGGTTCTTTTGTTCATCCAGCGAGGCTGCGGACCCGAAGATGGCCGTTGGTTGGACTGCGAAGTGAGAGGCGCATCCGCAGACGGTTCCTCAGCGGAATCGTGAGATGAAGGCCTTTGTTGGAGGGCGTTGACAGGGATGAGAATCCGACTCCGCGGCCCACCCGGCTGCTCGAAGGGAATCCGACCGGATTTGAGATACCGGTGAACAGTCGAAAGAGAAAGTCCGCTGAGCTGAACGTATTCCAAAGGGGACACGTACAAACGTTGCGGTTCGGGCGGGGAAGCGGTCATGGCAACTGGGCATCAAAAAAGAAAAAGTTCCCGCCCCAAAACACAAAGGGGCGACAACTTCTCCCTGTTGCCAAATAGTGAGGACGTTATTTTTCGGAGGTCATTCCTTATCGTCGCGACGGCGTAAGTACGAAATCAACTGCCTTGACGGGACGGGATCGATCATTTCCAGTGTTTCCATGATTTCCTGGTCAGACTTCCCTTCACAAATGAGATTTCTGATGTTGCCCATCAGCTCCCGACACTTCCTGGCCAGATGTGGAATCCGTGGGACCTCGAGAGCTTGCAATTACATCAAGATCCACTCCCAATCGAGATTCAGGCACAGGAGCACGGGATGGGGAGGTCGAAGGACGCCTCCGACTGACTGGACTTTCTTCAAACCCCAATATGCCGATTTTATGGGGCATAACAATCCGATACCACAACCCCGGACGATACGGATGCCCCGTAATCAACTCAAAAGCCCGGCGGTAATGTTTGCTCACCGTGGAAGGGCTTTCGCCAATCGCCTGAGCAATTTCTTGAAAAGTTTGCTCGGCAAGCGGATCATAGTCGCTCCCTGTCCACCCTTCCCGGAGATCCCAAACCTCCAGATACTTGGGATATTTATCGGATCGATCCCGTCGTTCAGAGAGGTCGCGTTCCGATTTCCAATCGTTCAACATTTCACCAATCGCGGTGGTAATTTGCCCTGCAGAGGCAGCAGGGTTGACCGAAACAATCGGCTCATCAACGTAATCGTCGAACCCGGCGTTGTTCGCCTGTTGAAGCAATTGAAAAGCCTCGATCAAATGAGGCCTTCCATCCTCGGGATCGTCACAGCTTGCTTGTTTAAGAATGTCTCCGAGTTTCCCGAGCGTTTCCTTGGGAAGGGCTGCCAACAAGAGGCCCACCAAACCTCGGCAGGTGATGGGATGCACCGCTCCAGACATCCACGCTTTATGAAGCTCGTCCTCGCCTAAATCTTCAAAGGAAGTTCCGGGATCAATCGGTTCCCCCGAAACACCAATGGTCGTAAGAAACGTGCAGGCGGCTTGCCCCATAAGTGATTCAACAGAATTTTCAGTGAACTCTCCACGAATGTGCCGACGGGCAGTTTTCCAAAACATCAGATAATATGGATGCCGCCGCGTGACCTCCCATCGGATTGGAATGGGAAGAGATCGCAATTGATATGGTGGCCTTGCGACGGGCCCGCAATGCTCATCACCCGGAGCACGGATATCATCAGGAGGAGTTGGGTTGGGCATATCGTTTTCCGACGGGTTGGGCAATCAAGAAAGAAACATGGTGTGGGCGATCAAATCGGATTTCACTTTTTCTCGGATTTGATTCCCTTTGTACTTCAATCTCGATAAGGATCGCAAGTGATGGTTCGATTGTTCCTAAAAAATGGGTGAATCGTCAAATGGTTCAGATTATTCTGAAATGATTGGATGCGGATTGGCAAGCCCAATCCGGAAAGAAGAAGATCGTGGCGTTACTTGGACTGCTTGTTTCGATCTCCTCCCTTGATCCAAGCTCGTCCCAGTAAAAGCCCCACGAGCTTTGCCAATTCGAATCGTTTTGTTTTCTCATTTTCATGTTTCGAATCCCGTGATTGTGACACAGCATTTCTCCTCTCAACTCAACAAGCCAAAAGACCAAAAAACCCAAGCACGTCGTTGCTGGTGGTGGGGAGATTTTGCTCTTTCCTTCCTCAGTAACGAAGTTGGAATTGCTCTCGATTTGGTGGGCTGAGAGTTAAGCGATCCCCTATGTATATTGCCACGTTTTTTGCCTGAATTTAGATGAACACTCGTCAGACAGGGGATTGAGCCCGAAATGCCCGTTAAAACATGTCGAGGGCGATAAACACGGGGTGAACAGGCTCTTGAGTGGAGACCATCAGACGAAGGTGGAACTGCACTCCTCAATATTTGACGCCGGAAGAAACACCTGCTCGATTGGGTTCCATAAAATCCTCAAAACGTTACAGGCCAACCGAGTGAGATTGCCGTAATCAATAAAGGAAAAGATGTTCTTTCTCACGCGGGGTGCGGCCACCGGTCGAAACGGCTTCACGTTGTTGTGGCATACCGCAGCAATATGGCTCATGATGCTGCCACCAGTTTTCGATTCCTTTCCATCCTCCATAAAGTTCATCCACAAAGCGAGCCATCGCTTGCTCCTCCGTCATGGAGGGGAACCGCTCCATCAAGTGAAGAATGCGTTCGATGGCGTGTTGTCCATCGTGGCCTCGCAGATAGACAAAGGCTGCAGAGGGAATCGCCCGGATCGCTGGGTTGGAAATAGAACCGATCATCTGCTTTCGGTAGAGAGCTTTGACGTGCCGGTATTGAAGGAGATTTGCCTGGAGAAAGGATTTTTCTCCCAGACGTCCAAACAAGTTATCCAATTCAATTCTTCGTGCCGGGCGAATATCCCAATCTAAGGCAATCAACTCATCGAATTCCTGAAGCGCGGCAGACCAGCCTAAGGGCTTATGGATCCACGTCGAGCATCGGATTTCTGGGTCCGAGTTGTGAGGGACGAGCGGTCGAGCGTCAACCAAACGGGCTTCAAATCCCTGAGATTGAACGGCTGTCAGGTTCTCTTCGCCAAATACGAACACGATGGGATGCCCCAAACTCCCTTTCCACTGACTGGCTTTCGAAACTTTGCGCAAGATTTTGTGGACGCGAGAATTTGGATCGGACTGGTCTCCAAACAATACATAAACAATCGCTCGTTTCATCAAATTCGACTCCCATGTGCGGGACATTATCCGGATATCCAAACCCCGGTTTATTCTCTAATGATTCACGCGTCTGGGAGCGCGTTGCGCAAGGCCGCCAAGGCAAAAGACGCGCAATAAACCTTATCGGGAGGCAATCCATGGAGTTCCTCTAGAAGGGTCGCCGAGGACAATTCGCGGCATTCATCCACCGAACAATCCGAAATTAGCTCAGTCAATACGGAGCCGGAAGCAATCGTCGCGCCGCACCCGTGGGTCACGAATCCGACCTGACCGATGCGATCCCCACTCATTTTAAGGTACAGCACAAGAAACCGTCCTCTGCCGGGAACGCCGGCCGTTCCCACATAATCCGCATCGGGGATTTTTCCGTAGTTGCGTGGATTGGAAAAGTGGTCCAGAACGATGTCTGAATATCGCGACACGTGCGATGGCTCCTTCACGATCAGAAATCTGATTGTTCGCCGTGGTACTCAAGACCGATTTCAAATCTTCTATTTGGTCTTGAGACAGACTCGAACACTTTTCAATGGTGTTTTGGGGATGTGGTGATGTGCTCTGTTCACCACACTTGACTTACTGATTATAGGTTCATACGCTCGTTTGGGAATTGAAACCTCGCCATTTGATTCACTTCTTCAAAAAAACTCATACGAGACGACCATGGCCACTGATCCGCTTTATCGCCGTGCCCCAGGCGGTCCCAATCGTGACGGGGGAGATTTTGCCCGACTGCGACACGTGCGCGAACAGCACGACGGTTTTCCCGTCGGGCGGTTTTTACAAACGCCTCCGATGTTGTTTACGCGAGACGGCCATAATGTCTTTCTCGGCGACATGTACCGAGGCCACACGGCCTTCCTGTTGTGCTCCGGTCCTTCCCTAAAAGACCACGATCTTTCCAAATTGAATCAACGGGGAATCCTGACATTGGCTCTGAACAATGCGGCGACCGTCGTCCGTCCGCAGTTGTGGTGCAGCGTGGACGATCCAGGCAACTTCGCGGACGCCATATGGTATGATCCCGGCATTCTCAAGTTCGTCCCGCTCTGTCATATGGAGAAAACATTCATCGTGCGAGACGACCAAGGGGAACTCGTGCCTTCCCAGGAGCGAGTGGGGGACATGCCGGCGGTTTTCGGTTACCGCCGCAATGAGGCGTTTTGCGCTGAGCAGTGGCTGTACGAGGATACCTTCAATTGGGGGAATCACTCGGAGCGTGTGGATGCCTATGGAAACAAAGGCTCCCGTTCTGTGATGTACATCGCGCTGAGATTACTATTTCATCTGGGCGTGAGGCAGGTTTACCTGTTAGGCTGCGATTTCAAGATGGTTCATGGCCGACAAAACTATGCTTTCGACCAGGATCGCTCGCGCGCCGCTGTCCGGGGGAATAATAGCAGTTACCGCATCCTCAATGTCCGATTAAATCATCTCAAACCTCACTTTGACCGCGAGGGATTCCAGGTCTTCAATTGCACTCCCAAAAGCGGCTTGACGGTTTTTCCCCACATTCCCTATGAAGATGCGGTGGCCAATGCCACGGCCATCATTCCCCAACAAATCCTGACTGCAGGAATGTACGATCGAAAACAACGGCTGAAAGATGCGGAGAAGGAAAATCCAAACAACCCCAAACCCTCCGGGCCTCCTCGCGAAGAGATCCTCGCGAATCTCACGCTACTGATTGCTGTGGATGACAACTCCAGCAAGCAATTGGCATTGACTTGGGACACGTGGTTGAAGTTTCGTCCTGAGATCAAGCGGATTCCCGTGGTGGTCATCCACGATCATCGATTTGATCCCATGAATACGCCGCTTGAAAAACTTTCCCAGCATTCGAACATTCGCTTTGTCCCATGGTGCCTCCCGGAGGCGGAGTCTCAACGCGAGCAAATGTTGACGGCCTTTGTTCGGGTGGCCGCCGAAGAAATCCAAACCGCTTGGTACTTGAAACTGGATTGCGACGTCGTGGCGATGGAGGAATCCGATTGGATTGATCCCGCTTGGTTTGCACCGGATGACAAAGGTCGCCTACCCGCCTTCATTGCCAGCCCCTGGGGCTATACCAAACCTGCGGACGCGTTGGCGAAATTGGATGATTGGGGTGACAGCGTCCCGGAACTCCAAGAGCACCCTCGCTTGACGATTTCTTACGAACCGGGAAGCCGTCTCGTTCGACATCCGCGGATTATTTCTTGGTGTTTCTTCGGTAACACGCAGTGGACGAAAACCGTGGCGGCCTATGCCCCCGGTCGACTCCCCGTCCCATCGCAGGACACCTACCTTTTTTATTGCGCTGCCCGCCGGAACGACTACTTTGTCCGGGCTAAAATGTCGCATCGCGGGTGGAAGCACGTTTCCCGATTTCGCCGCCTCGCGAGGACTTGCCGTGAACTCTTGAAGGAGCCATCAACAAATTCTCTCCCTGCGGAAGCCTCCCGGTCTTCGGCATCACCACGAGCCTCTGGCATGCGCGGGGTCTTGTATTTTCTCTCCGGTGACAAGCATGCCGTGCGGTTTCTGGTCTCTTTGTCGTCCCTCAGAAAATACTATGAAGGTCCCGTCACCGTCGTTTCCACGGATCAAGCAGCGAGCCGCATCTGCGAACATATTCAAACCGATGCGCACTGAATCTCTCACACACCCCGCTGGATGCCAGCCAAACCAAGGGCGGCAAGAAAGGGTCTTACTTGTTCAAAACTCGCCTTCGCGATTATACGCCCTACGAGGAAACAGTTTACTTGGATTGCGATACGCTCATCGCGGGAGATCTATCTCCGCTTTGGGAATTTCCGAATCCCGAATACGTGATGGCAACACAATTTTGCAACTGGAAATCGCAAGGCCGCACGATCAGCAAACGGATTCGATCCTGGCTGGACACCCATCCCGACCTCGTCCCCTCCGCCCTCGCCTTCGGACCGGCGATCAATACCGGGGTATTCGCCTTTACGAGACACTCTCGGATTTTCGAACGCTGGTCTCAAGTCGCCGAGGAAGGTCGGAAACATTTCATCCCTGATGAATTGGCCATGCAGCTCTTGGTCCCTCATTACCCCCATGTCATTCTCGATGGTCGGTTCAATTGCTCTCCCCGCTACGGCAATCCGAACGCCCCCGACGTTCGAATTATTCACTTTCATGGGGGTCGCCATCTGAATCGCAACGGTGAAGCACCGTCCGGTTATCGTTGGATTGAACAGTATCGAAGCGTCTATGACCAAAATTTGGGCCACATCCAGGCTTGGACGCCCGCCGGAGACGGACGACTCCGTAAGCACCTTAAAGCAAATTTGCTTCTTGAGGAATGAGACAATGGGCGTCGGGGTTCATCCAAGGACGGGTGTGGATAGGAAGGTTTTGATGCAACTCGAAATTGTCAGCCACTGTTGGCGTTACTCGCGATTATTGACGTATCAACTCAGTTCGCTGGTTCTCTTTCCTCCGCGAAACGTCTCCATCAAAATGACGGTGTTTTATTCGGATGAGGATCCGGAAACAACCGCGGTGTTGAATTACTTTCGGTCACACCAAATTCCATCGATCATCTGGCATCCTCGCGTGCTGCCCAAGAACCAGTTATTTCGTCGCGCGATCGGCCGAGAACTGGCAACGCAAGAAACCGGGGCCGATTGGTTATGGTTTGCCGACTGCGATCTGTGCTTTCGAGAAGGCACCTTGGATGCAGTTAAAGCTGCGGTCGATACCACCACCGAGGATTTGCTCTTTCCCAACGCCGCCTGGACTTCGAAGACGCATCAGTCGGGTGATTCCGCCATTGAACGACTTGATCCTTGCTCACCTCGAATCATCGATGTGACACCTGAGGACTTCGAACCCATCCGCTATCCGAGAGCTATCGGAGGCGTCCAGATTGTGCGTGGGACGATCGCCCGCCTGGGTGGATATTGTCGCGACACCCGTTGGCAACGGCCGGCCGCTCGCTGGAAACGCTGCACCTGCGATGTGGCCTTTCGCAAAACGATCCGAAACTTCACCTCAAGCGGTTGGAGACGGGTGGAGCTTCCGAATCTCTTTCGCATCCGACACTCGGTCTGCGGACGGGAAAACCACGATATTCAACTTTAATCGTCGAGGTGGGAACGATTGCTGGACGTATCCAAAACGGGACTTTTCACTTCAGAAGCGATTTGCACCGTGTCCCTGCATTCGAGACCAATCCCCAAACACCAGCACATGGTTCCGGATGTGGGATTGAAATCGTCGTCCCATCCGATCGGTCTGCGTCCGCTAATCGGACGAGTTCTCTTCTTCTGCCGTGGTGTTTTCCAATTGTCGGAGAAGTCGTTTTGCTCCTGCGTGGCTGACAGAATGTTCAAGTGCTTTTTTACAAGCAATGATGGCTTGATCCAAACCGCCATGCTCGTAAAGTGCCGAAGCCAATTCGACGAGGGTGTCCGGCGAGTGCGCACGTAGTTTTACCGAACGTTCGTAGTTCTCAATGGCTTCCGGTAATCGCCCTTGCAGACGACGAATGGTACCCAGGTTGTGCCAAACGGAAGCATCATCGGGAACCCGTTCAGCCAATTTGCTCAGGCTCGTTTCCGCGGCAAGTGGGCCCAAACATTCAAACTGAATCCGACAGAGTTTCTGCAAGACGTTCACATCGCTCCGGCGTTCATACGCCCGCATTAATATTTCGGCTGCGGCCGCCGCCTCGCCTCGCTGCACCGAAAGTTCTGCCTCCAGCATGGTTCCAATGTCCAAAAGCCGGGGATGTTGGGACAGGGCGTGTCCGATTTGTACCGCCTCCTCCATTCGCCCCGTTTTCAAGAGGAGTTCACCCAACGCCTCCCAAGCAGCGGGATAGGTCGGTTGATCCGCAACAACCCGTCGCCACTCCGCTTCAGCGCGTGACCAGTCTTCCATTTCTTGATAAACGAGTGCAAGATTGTGACGGGTTTTGTAGTTCGCGATCCCGGCATCCATGCTATTGAAATAGCGATCCTCTGGGGGATGAAGGACCCGTTGATAGGCTTGGACCGCCTCCGAAAGCTGCCCCAAATGATGCAGCACAATCCCGAAGCGGAACCATAATTCCGTATCCTGGGGAAACAGCTCGAGTCCTCTGCGGCATTGGGATTCGGCCTCCTCCCACTGCTCCAGTCGGGTCAGCGAACCGACCAAAAGCGAGTAGGCTTTGTGCAAATGAGAATCTCCAGGCGAGGAAACCTCAATGGACTTCTGCAGACAGCCGACCGCCTCCTCATGGTTTCCCGCATCCGCATGGGTCATACCCAAATTAAACAGCACGAACGGATGATTGGGCCGCTCCGCAAGGTCCAATCTCAAAATGCGAAAATCCCGTTCCAGTTTTCGCTGATGGGCTTCTTCCGTGTGCTCAGATCCCGAGTGCACCACGAAGATGTCGGTAAACTCGACCTTCCCACCCCTCCGGCGAATGGCGGGCAGGATCTGTTCATGGATGCGATGTTCGAACCGCAATTCGGGGCGGTTGCGGAAGAGTTTCACATGATCCACGATGGTGACATCCTGCGGGCTCGTATTTGGGGCGGAAGGGCAATGGACCTGCATCACGTAGCCCGAGATCTCCAGGGAGTGGTCTCCATCGGCGAGTTCGCGCAATTTCCGTCCGCATTCGACGGGAATCGTGTCATCCGAATCCATCCAGAAAATCCACTCCCCTGAGGCGTACTGGAGCGATTCGTTGCGGGCGGCAGAAAAGTCGTCGCACCAGGGAAAATGCTCCACACGGGCTCCCAATTCCTCGCAAATTTTCGGGGTGCGATCGGTCGAACCGGTATCGACAACGATCATCTCATCCACCCAAGGCCGGATGCTCTCCAAACAGGGACGGATCGTCTGTTCGTTGTCGCGCACAATCATGCACAGGGACAATCGGGGGCGATCATGTGAGACTTCCCGTTCCAATGAGGCAGAATGCCGAGAATCGGTTTCCCATTTCGCATCATAGATTTTTTGGTTGGCTTCGAGAATTTGACCCAGATCCTGCCCGCTTCCCAAAAATGTCCGGCTGCCGAAGTGATGCACGAAAGCGTCCTGGGCGATCACGCAACGGAACCCGGCTTGAATCGCTCGGCGGCAAAAATCATCGTCTTCGTAGCATCCGATGCCAAACCGCTCATCCAGCGTGCCGATGCGCTCGACGACTTCACGACGGATCAGCAAACAAAATCCCACAAGTCGATTGGTCTCCATCGACCGAACTGCTTGGCGGCGGGTGTAATCCCAGGCGAATCCATCGAGTTCTGTGATGCTCTGGTAGTTGACGGCAATCTGTTGAGGACCGCTCACGTGATTGGAACACGGCCCGGCCAACCCGATCCGGGAATCGCAATGCAGGGCTTCCAATAATCGCCCGAGCCAGCCCGTTGTCAGCAGGGTATCGTTATTGAGCAGGAGGATTTGTTTCCCCTGGGCAACGGCCAGACCCTGGTTGACCGCCGCCGGATAGCCGCGATTCTCCGGGTTCTCGATCAAGCGGATGTCCGGCTGGGAGCGGAGCCAAGGCAACGTCTGATCCGTGGAGGCATTGTCGACGACAATCAGTTCATAGGGTTCATCGGTGACAAACCGCAAGCTTTCCAGGCACAGCCGCGTGTAGTCCCATTGATTATGGGTGACCAGGATGATCGAAGTCAGGCCCCACGCCGGCGGTGGAGTTGGTCTTGCAACCAGCAAATACTGGTAAACATAAAACGGTTCAATCTCGTCAGGGCTTTCGCTTTGGATCTGGAGCGATCCCAACTGCAACGTGGGCGGTCGCCCCTCCGATAGCCACTGTTGATGCGCTGCATCCGGGGCAAACCGGACATGTTCCACAGTCAACCCGGCACGGTAAAAGAGTTTTTCCATTTCCCGGCGGGTGAAAAATCGCTTGTGGTCCTCGTCCAAAATGCCGGCCGGCTCATACGTGAAATTTCCGGCGAGGAGCGAACGCACCACCGAATGATGCTGCACATTCGGCAGACTGGCCACCAAGATCCCATCCGGAGCCAAAAGGCTTCGCAGTCTTTCAAGCGCGGAACGTGGTTGCGGAAGATGTTCCAGAATATCCGCGCACACAATCACGTCGAACGGACCGGAGGGATACTCTGCCGGATCCTCGGTGAGATCGATCTCAGAGACAGCATCCAACACATTCCGCGCACTCATGGCTGCCGCGGGATTTCGCTCGATTCCAATCACCTCGACGTTTTGTCTCTGTTTGAGAGCTTCTCCCAATCGACCCGCTCCGCATCCCACGTCCAGCACCCGCTGAGCGGTGCGAGGAATCAACTCCAAAATCTCCGGCCGCGAAAACTCAAAATAGAGAGGATCTTTCCTTTGCGGGGAGGAAGGGGCTTTCTTCGAAGGAATACACTCCGGCACGGAAACGAACGGGGATTTGTCGGAATTTTCCACCCGATGAAGCAGTGTGTCTATCCGGTGCCGGTAGGTGTGGCAAGATCGGACGTGCACGACCCCGCCCGCGCGATTCGCTCTCGCTGCTCATCGTTGGTGAGATAAAATCGCGCTTTGTCCAGCAATTCCTCATCAGACCCGTAAGTCTCGATGTGTTGCCCGGGGATGAGCAATTCCAATTGACCGTTCTCCGCCAGATCGTTCGTGAGCAGGAACGCCCCACAGGCGGGTACTTCAAACACCCGCATATTGATGTCATCTTTCACGCTGCGGTTGAATCCCATCCGGCCCGAGGAATAGGTGGCTGCCATCGCCTTCCGGTACTTTTGACCGATGAAATGATTCGGAAAGTGATCGCGGATCAGATCGAGCAGTCTTGTTCTCTCCCCCGGGATTTCATGCCCCACGAATGCGATGTCGAATTGCTGCGGGACGTCATGTCGTTGATGAATCCTCGGGTCGCAGGCGAGCGGCAACCATGCCGCATCGGAAATTCCCTCCCGCCTGAGACGCTCGGCTCCGTTGCGTTGAGCGGCAAACACAAAGTCACTCTGCCAACCCCGTTCGAGTGTCCGCGAGAAATCCAGATGCGTATCGATCGCCCACCATGCGGTGGGGCGTAGTGGCTTGGGCCACGGATAGGACAAGCCATCATCGATCGCCAAAAACAGATCAAACTCGCCCCTTTGAACTCGGTCGAGTTCCTCCGGTAGAAGGTGCTCCACGTCCGCAAGTTTCCCCAGACCGACAAGTTCGGCCAGGGCTCGGCGGCAATAAAAGCCCGTAGTTTCTGGACGGCGGGTATTATCGAACACGACGGCTATGCGACGAATGCTCATTCGTTATAACCTTCTTTCAAAGGAGTTTAGCCAGTTCGGACCGGCTCTCCCAAAAGCGGTCGATAATGCCGATCCACGATCGCTTTCCAAACAAATTCGGTTTCAAACCGTTGTCGTCCATTTCGGCCCAGTTGCTCCCGGAGTACCGGATCATCGAGCAGTTGGGTCAGTTTTTCTGCCAAATCGACCGCGTTCCCCGGTTCAAAGAGTAGACCCGTCCCCCCATCCGAAATCGTCCAGGGAAGCCCGCCGATCCGACTGGCCACCACGGGGCGGCCTACGGCCATGGCCTCCACAGCCGTGCGTCCCAGCGCTTCCTCCGCCACGGTCGGAAACACCAACAGGTCAGATTGCCGGAGCACTTGGGGTAAGTCCGCTTGAGATTGCCAGCCGATGGCCTTTGTAAAGTGATCGCGTTGCCCGACCGGATCGTCGGTGATCCACAATTCAAAATCCTGCCGGATTTCCCACAGTCTTTCACACGCAGCATGCAGGATCGGAAAGCCCTTCATCAGTTCCTGCGGCAGACCTGCGAACAGAATCTTGATGCGCTCGTTGTCCCGCGTCTGTTGTTCTTCCGGCCATGGCCAGGGAAAGCGATCCGGGTCAAACCCGCTGGGGACCACGCGGGTTCGTTTGGCGAATGGGGAAACCATGGCTTCGATCAGCGGATTGACGACGAGAACCGCTTCGGCTGTCGAAAAGGACCATCGGAGTGCCCGATCATACTCGGGAGTGCCGAAACCGGCCAATTCCCGTTCCCGTTGATGGAGCACTCCGGAAAGTCCTTCCCGCGCGGTTATGCAATCCCGGCAAATCTGGGGGGTGGCCAATTGGTGCCGCGGGCAACGGCTGATGCGACCCTGGTCGTCCACCAGCATTCGCACATTGTTGAGGGGGCACAAACATTCCTGGGCCGCCAACCGCAGAAAGAAGCGATAACCCTCGACCGCTTCGGCCAAACGCGGTTTCATGGTCCAACTATCCGTCAGAATGACAAAATCCGGAGCGAACGTCTCGATGCCCTTTCGCAATTGGCGCTGCAATTGGGCCAGACCGTCCTCAGAGGGTTCCCACAAAATGGGTTGTGTGGAATAGTCGAGCGGTTCGTCCATCCGGCCCACGTCCCACGCGGCGGATTTGACGTAGAAGTGGCTCACTTGATAACCCGCCCGCTGTAAAAAACGGGCCGTTTCCAACGTATGAATTGTGCCGCCGCCCGTGGACGGCCAATTGAATAGCAGGCTGACAATCGCCACCCGCGTCCGTCGTGAGGACTTGACCGATGGGAAAACGGTGGTTCCATTTCCAGGGGCAAAACGCGATGAAACCGCAAGTTGGTTTCGAATGGTGACCGAGGATGTTCTCTTTTCTTCAATAACATCCCGTAAGAGTTGACTCCAGGCGGGGATCATCTGAGACAGCGAAAAACGCTCTCTTAATGGTGTTGCGAAGGAACGGGTTTGTTCCCAATAGTCCTCGGAAAGCCAATGCTCACGGTGATCAAGGGACGCAATCTCAAAACCCAGGCCTTGGATCGCTTCCACGGAACTGCAATCGCGGTTCATTGCCAAGGGCAGGCCCGACGCCAGAAAGTCCATCGCTTTGGCCGCCGGCTTGTGGCGGGAGCGAAAATCGCGCCCTTGACGTCGAAGACCGCCCGAGCTTCGGCAATCCACTTGGCATGTCTTTCCGGCGTCCATTCCCCCAACCGAAATGAGAGCCCCTCCGGCAACCCCAAACGCTTTGGGGAGTGAAGATCGTCCGGTTGTTCCGGATTGGTGAGAATCCAGATCTCATCCTTCCATCGCTGTTTCGCCAACCAGTCAACCACGGGCGGCAAATTGGTCCGCACTCCCACCCATAATAATGGCCCTTCAGCAACGAAACCTGTTCGGATCGGTGCCGCGAATTTCAAGTGGTGATCCATCGAAATGGTGGGAGCATACGACCGCGTGTATTTGGCAAGTTTTGCGCAATGGACAACAATCCGATCGCACCATGACAAACCCTCATCCGCATCAATTTCGGCCGCACTGCCATACACATCCACGGGACAATAGACAACGGCGGTCCGTTCGGAGATCTCCCGCAAAACCGAAACGGGAGGAAGATACTTGATAAACACGACTACATCGCAATCCGGCACCTCGTAGCCAAACGTGGCCGTTTCAAATGTCTCCGACAGACCACGGGCCAGATCTTCACCCAACCACTCCCACGACCCCGCCCCAGGAACCTTGGGGCCGAATGCAATCAATGGCTTGGGATTTTCGCTGTCGCGTTTCATGCCGGGATTCCGAGCAATTCAGTTTTATGCCAATGGACATGGGGAATTCGGACGAACAACAATGTCCTCGTTTCACCTCTCAGAAAATGTCTGGTAGAACTTCTGTTCAGAAAGGAGATATAATACAGGTATGTTGGCTTTTCGCAACTTTTTCGTTTGGAATTTCTTTCCAAGTTTGTCAACGTGGAAAATCGTCCGGGATAACCATTCCAATTGAAACGATGAGGCAAGGCATGGTGACGGTCGGTATCATTCCCGCAAGATTGGCCTCGACCCGATTGCCGGGGAAACTTCTTTTGGCGGATACGGGAAAGCCTCTTCTGCAGCACACGTGGGAAACTGCGTGCCGCGCGACATCGCTATCCGAAGTCATTGTCGCGACCGACAGCGAGCAGATCGCGGACGCCGTGCGGGTTTTTGGGGGGCGTGTCGAAATGACGGGAGAGCATGCAAGCGGCACGGACCGTGTTGCCGAAGTCGCCGCCCGATGTTGTCAAGGCAGTCAATTTGTCGTCAACGTTCAAGGTGATGAACCCGAAGTCAATCCCAGCCAGGTCGATCTCTTGGTCGAGACACTCCGAGGCTCGGAGGCCGAAATGGCAACTTTGGCAACTCCCCTCCTTGAAATGGAACGGCTGGCCGACCCCTCCTGCGTAAAAGTCGTTTGTACGTCGGATGGACGAGCCCTCTACTTTAGCCGGTCCATGATTCCCTATTGCCGTGATGGGAATCTCGCCGAAGAGATGGCGGAATCGTCTCCTTGGAAACTGCACTTGGGGATCTATGCCTACCGCAGAGAGTTCTTGCTGCAGTGGGCTCAAATGCCGCCTTCGACTCTGGAGCGACTGGAAAAATTGGAACAATTGCGTGCCTTGGAATCGGGGGCCGGCATTCAGGTCGCGGTTGTTGATCACTACGCTGTGGGAATCGATACCCCGCAAGATTATGTCGAGTTTGTCCGTCGGCAAGCCGAAAAAGACTCCCGCTGCTAATCGGATTCGTCTTGCAAAGCGGGATCGGCACAGCTTCCGGCCTTCTCCACCCACCACGACGAACAACGCTCTTGGGTGGTATTCACATGGGGGAAAAGCGAATCGACGGCGGATTTTACGCGTTTTTTACCGCGGTTATTGTAATCGTGTCCTGCCATGACCCCACCGGGACGGAGCAGAGGCCACCAAGCGCGAACGTCGGTGAGGACTTGCTCGAAGCTATGATCCCCATCAATATAGACAAAATCGAACTGGCACTTGCACAGGGAGGGATGCTTCGCTGCTTCGGGGCTCCGTTCCCGCAAAAGCTTGACGCGTTCGACACCAAACTGACACGGCAACTGTTGCACCTCCCGGAAGACCTCTTCGGCATCATAGCCACCGGTCATGGCCGATCCATCCCAGGGGTCGACCAAATACAGGGAAAGTTCCGGGCAAGAGTTGAGTAAGTGCCAAGCAAACCGTCCCCGATAAACGCCGATTTCGACGCCTTGACGAAAACCTCGATCACAAACGAGACCGGTAAAGTTGTTGCGAGAGGCGAGTTGGACTTGAGAAGGCCCCAGGATCGGGAACCTGAATTTGCCGTCCAACTCGGTTTCAAGATTTCCTTGGCTCTCATTTCGCATTGTGGTGACTCCTCTTTCCTCATAGACGGGAACAAGATATGCGGTTTGTTCAAAGTTGACCTAATCCTTGCCCGCCGCCAAAGCCAATTCGTTGGCAAAAGATAGATTCCCTTTCAATCGTGCCCCTTGTGTGGCAACACGACTCCGATTTGCGCGACCTGCCAAATTCCTATCGCGTTTCTAAGTTCGAGTTTCGCACATTCCGGCGTTACCCGGTGAGGGTGGCCAGGTACGTTAGCAGGTTTATGTTTTTATTTTGGAGACTGCTGCCTGGCGGCACTGTCGATAATTTCTCTTCCCAGGTTAAGCGGCGGAGTGTGGTCAGCATATCTGCAAAACTCGGCTCGCGCTTGCGCGTGTACCAAGGACGGTTCGGAAACCGCACATGCGCGTGGCCGTGCTCGGCATACCACAAGACGGTCAAGCTATATAAGAACATGGCCATCGGGGCCGTGCGTTCCACCGCCAGAGGCAGGCGGTTGGCCGGGTCTTCCAAACCCAAATACTGTTTGGCGTCATGATGCGTGACTTCGATCGACCACCGACAAGCATAGGCGGACAGGATGCTGCGCGCGTCCCTCGTCAAATCGGTACAGTAGAAAATTTGCATCGGGCGCTTGCCTTGGGTGTCGCGTGTCAATACGAACGTGAGCAAGCGGTCCTTGCCGGCTTTGTAGTACAACCCCTGGCGGGTCTTGACCTCGAGTGTCGTGTGCAGTCCGTACTGGTTGAACGTCAACCGGGTCCAGGCGGAACCGTCGTTGGCCCACTCCTCTTTCGTGGAGAGCCGCGCGCCTTTTTGCGCGGCGCCGCGACCGGGCTTTTTCTCCGGCGCGGTTCGTACATCGCGCCTTGGGGATGCACCTGACCAATCATATGCGTGTTCTCGGGCAGGTAACGCAGCACGCTCTCGCCAGTGTAAAGACTGTCACCCACGAACAAGAACTGCCGCTCGGGAAACCAGCCCGCCACAAGTTTCAGCATTTCGCGCATCAGTTCCGGTCGCGTGCGGTGCTTCGGGTTTTTCGCTTTGGGCTTCGTGAGCTTTTTCTTCTTCCCCTTCGTCAGCCCTTGCCGATTGCGATACAACCGCATGCAGATCGGCAACGCGAACACTTTGGTGGGCGCCCACCAGGGGTTTACGAGCACCAGACACAGTGTCACCCAATCGTGGCCCCAGCTCACCAGCTTCTTGGCCTTCGAGGAAATCAGCGGATCGTGATGCATGCCCACGCCGAACAAACCCAGTCCGCGCTTGCGGCAGAGGGTGTCGTCGCCCGCCAGCAAAATCACGGCGTCGGAGCCGATCAAGCCTTTGATCAACAGTCCCGCCAGCAATCGCCAAAGCTGGTCGATGCTCCAACTCGCGTGGCTGAAGAAGCGGTGGTAATCGGAAAAGTGGCCGTTGCCGACCGAGTCGCTGGAGAGAATCAAATCGGTGACGTAGCGATGCCGATGCGAGAGAATCCAGCCCGTCATCAACAAACGAAACGTGGCGAAACTCGGCTGAGTGAAAACCGGTTGAAAAACATCGAGCAAAACCATGAACGTTGTGATACCTTCCATGTGCGGCCTCCGTGAGTTTCAGAATCCAGGCGTTTTCCTTTCCTAGATTCTGCACGGCAGGCCGCCTTTTATCGAGACAAATCTTCACTCCAAAATGTGCGAAACTCGAACTAAGTTCGAGTTTCGCACATTCCGGCGTTACCCGGTGAGGGTGGCCAGGTACGTTAGCAGGTTTATGTTTTTATTTTGGAGACTGCTGCCTGGCGGCACTGTCGATAATTTCTCTTCCCAGGTTAAGCGGCGGAGTGTGGTCAGCATATCTGCAAAACTCGGCTCGCGCTTGCGCGTGTACCAAGGACGGTTCGGAAACCGCACATGCGCGTGGCCGTGCTCGGCATACCACAAGACGGTCAAGCTATATAAGAACATGGCCATCGGGGCCGTGCGTTCCACCGCCAGAGGCAGGCGGTTGGCCGGGTCTTCCAAACCCAAATACTGTTTGGCGTCATGATGCGTGACTTCGATCGACCACCGACAAGCATAGGCGGACAGGATGCTGCGCGCGTCCCTCGTCAAATCGGTACAGTAGAAAATTTGCATCGGGCATTGCCTTGGGTGTCGCGTGTCAATACGAACGTGAGCAAGCGGTCCTTGCCGGCTTTGTAGTACAACCCCTGGCGGGTCTTGACCTCGAGTGTCGTGTGCAGTCCGTACTGGTTGAACGTCAACCGGGTCCAGGCGGAACCGTCGTTGGCCCACTCCTCTTTCGTGGAGAGCCGCGCGCTCTTTTTGCGCGGCGCGCCGCGACCGGGCTTTTTCTCCGGCGCAGGTTCGTACATCGCGCCTTGGGGATGCACCTGACCAATCATATGCGTGTTCTCGGGCAGGTAACGCAGCACGCTCTCGCCAGTGTAAAGACTGTCACCCACGAACAAGAACTGCCGCTCGGGAAACCAGCCCGCCACAAGTTTCAGCATTTCGCGCATCAGTTCCGGTCGCGTGCGGTGCTTCGGGTTTTTCGCTTTGGGCTTCGTGAGCTTTTTCTTCTTCCCCTTGGTCAGCCCTTGCCGATTGCGATACAACCGCATGCAGATCGGCAACGAGAACACTTTGGTGGGCGCCCACCAGGGTTTTACGATGACCAGACACAGCGTCACCCAATCGTGGCCCCAGCTCACCAGCTTCTTGGCCTTCGAGGAAATCAGCGGATCGTGATGCATGCCCACGCCGAACAAACCCAGTCCGCGCTTGCGGCAGAGGGTGTCGTCGCCCGCCAGCAAAATCACGGCGTCGGAGCCGATCAAGCCTTTGATCAACAGTCCCGCCAGCAATCGCCAAAGCTGGTCGATGCTCCAACTCGCGTGGCTGAAGAAGCGGTGGTAATCGGAAAAGTGGCCGTTGCCGACCGAGTCGCTGGAGAGAATCAAATCGGTGACGTAGCGATGCCGATGCGAGAGAATCCAGCCCGTCATCAACAAACGAAACGTGGCGAAACTCGGCTGAGTGAAAACCGGTTGAAAAACATCGAGCAAAACCATGAACGTTGTGATACCTTCCATGTGCGGCCTCCGTGAGTTTCAGAATCCAGGCGTTTTCCTTTCCTAGATTCTGCACGGCAGGCCGCCTTTTATCGAGACAAATCTTCACTCCAAAATGTGCGAAACTCGAACTAAGAGGTTCTCACTTTTTCGTGAGGTGTCGAGTCGTTGATGATTTGCTTTTCCTGTAAGGATTGATGAAATGACCTATTCGGCGTTCATTCACCACAATTGGTAGCCATAACGCTCCGCCAAATCAATTAAAGCATTCTTATCCTCACCGGAGGGAAGTTCGCAGACCGTGAGACAACCATCGTAGGCCCGCGGTCGACGGTGACGTCTTGTATTGTAGTCCCGATCCTCGAATGTGGCGACTCGCTCTTCTCCCAAACTTTTCAAGAGGTCATTCACGTCGTCTTCGATCCGAAAACGCACCAATTGCCGATCGCGGCACAGCGATTCGACGAGCAAGTTCCAATGCACATAGTGATGCAGGGCTTTGGCAAGTTTTGTCCGTTTCTCCGTCAACTTCGGCAGCCACTGCACCAGCAAGCGATCCCAAGCTTTGGGGGGATCCTGATAGTAGTTCGCCGCGAGCAAAGAACGAATAACTTTGAGCGGATTCCGCACCAGGTGAATCACCACGGCCTCTCGGCAGAGAGGATGATTCAAGCGGGGGACTGCGCACCGAGCTGGACTCGGCCACCAAGTCGCCAGACTCGACGTGAGCCGCATTCACTTTGTGGAATCCGAAGACGGCTTCGTGTCCACAGGAAAGCCCAGCACTGGTAAAAGCTTGGGCCATGAACCCGGTTCCACAACGGCCGGTGCCCGTGATCAGATATTGTAAGCGATTTGGCATGTGGCTTGGTGCAGAGGGCTGAGGCTGGCGGACAAGAGGTGTGTCCAGGTTGGGGATATTCGAAAAACGGCGCGATTTTGAACCTTTACCGATGAGGAGGAGGTATGCGGGTTTGTTTGCTTTTTCACCTGGCAGTATGGACAGATTCTGGCTGGATGTCTACAGTGGGGGTTCCCGATTCCATTGTCCTTTCTTCCCGCTGATCTTTGAAATGCTGGGAGCTTTTCATGCCGAGTTCGGAAAGTAGCTTCTCGTCAGGTGACAGCCTCTCTTCGGAAAGCTCTCCCAGCAGTGAATCTTCGGAAAGCTCTCCCAGCAGCGAATCTTCCGCAAGCAGTTTCTCTTCGGAAAGTTCGGCGAGCAGTCGGTCCTCAAACAGCAGCGAATCGTCGGCCAGTTCTGAGAGCAGCCTCTCTTCGGAAAGCTCTCCCAGCAGTTCGTCTTCCCCGAGCAGCGAATCGTCGGCCAGTTCGGCGAGCAGCGCGTCCTCCGCGAGTAGCCTCTCTTCGGAAAGCTCTCCCAGCAGTGAATCCTCGGAGAGTTCCCCGAGCAGTGAATCCTCGGAAAGCAGCCCCTCCTCCGCAAGCAGCGAATCCTCGGAAAGCTCCGCAAGCAGTGAATCCTCGGAAAGCAGTTTGTCTTCGGAAAGCTCCGCAAGCAGTGAATCCTCGGAAAGCAGTTTGTCTTCGGAAAGCTCCGCAAGCAGTGAGTCCTCGGAGAGTTCCCCGAGCAGTGCATCCTCGGAAAGTAGCCAGTCCTCGGCAAGCAGTTCCTCTTCGGAGAGTTCCCCGAGCAGTTTATCTTCCTCAAGCAGCGAATCGTCAGCCAGTTCGGCGAGCAGCGCATCCTCCGCGAGCAGCCTCTCCTCGTCCAGTAGTTCGTCCTCGGAGAGTTCCCCGAGCAGTGCCTCCTCGTCAAGCAGTTCGTCGTCCTCCAGCAGCGAATCGTCGGCCAGCAGTGAGTCCAGTCTTGTCGAGTTGTGCCAATCGACGGGGCCAAGGCGTCCCGGCAGTTCGTGCCGACTGCCTGAAACGCCTACCGACTCTTGTACCACCTCATGTTCGAGTTGCGATTCGGAAGCCGACGGTGACTCGACCCAATCGGAGGGCAGTTGCGGATGTGACGATGGCATCACCTGCGAGCCGCCGCCGTTGATCTCGCTGGAGAGCGAAACCTCAGCCGACACGCAATGTCTGCCTCCGGCGGATACCTCGGACGATCAATTGGATTCGATCCGGAATCTGGGACGGTGCGGCAATCTCTGGGTCGATGTGGGGACCGGGGCGGTCAGTGCCGGGTACGGGCTGCCGACCGGGGCCAGTTTCACTCCCGACTTGGGGCTGTTTTACAATTCCCAATCCTCCGAACCCGGCGGTTGGACGGGATCGTTTGAGCGGTATGTCGAAGAACTCGACAATGGGAATGTCATTCTTTTCCTGGGAACCGGCGAGGTCTACTGCTACGAATGGGATGAAAACTCAGGAGAATACGTGCGGCCCGATGGCGCTCCGGGCGAACTCACTCATTCGACAAGCCCGCCTGGTTGGACGGAAACCGATGATGACGGCAACGAGTTTCATTACACGCAAACAGACAGCCTGGGTTTGTTATCTTCCTTCACCAATGGGGCGGGTGCGACCTGGAATGTGACGACCGACGCCAATCACAATATTACGCAAATCACAAATCCCGCCGGGGAAACCACGACCTTCACCTACGATGAAGCAGGACGATTGACCAAAATCACCGAACCCGGCGGACGCGAAACAACCTTTGAGTACGATGGGGACAACCTTAGCAAGATCACCGGGCCAGAGATGTGCGTCACGGAATACGAATACGATGCCCAGGGACGATTGACAGACTCAAATCAACCCGAACGGGGGACGCTCGAGCATCACGTACGATGCTTCCGGAAATGTGCAGACTTGCACGAACCCGGCGGGAAATACAACAACCTATTCCTTCGATCTGTCGTCCGTGAGCATCACCAACCCGGAAGGAAAAACCTCCCAAGTGGAACTCAACCTGGACGGCAGCGTGACCAAGCTGACCGATCCGCTCGGCAACGAAACGAAGCTGACCTGGAACGACAAAAAACAGGTGGCTTCGTTGGAAGATGCGATGGGACGGCGGACGAGTTACACCTATGACGGGAACCAACTCAAAACCGCCACTCGCCCCAACGGGACAATCTCCACCTATACATACAATGCGAACAAGCGTCTCACGGGCCTGAAACTTCCCGGCCAAGACGTGTATACGGTGCTTCGTGATAGCAACGGGCAACGGATCGCCCAGATCGATCCGCTCGGCAATCGAAGTTCCATGACCTATAACGCCAAGGGGCAACTCAAATCGGTCACGAATCCGCAAAACGAAACCATCACTTACGTTTATGATGCCAGCGACCAACGCGTGGCCCGCATCAATCCCTTGGGCGAACGGCTAACCTATTCGTACAACAGCAACGGTGTTTTTCAGGGCACGGTTTCTCCCTTGGGAGCCCGGACCACGCTGGTCAAAAACGATCTGAATCTGACCACGGTGTCCATCAATCCGCTCGGGAACCGCACGAGCTACACCTACGATGCCAACGGCAACCGCTTGACCTCCACCAACCCCCTCGGCCACACCTCCGAGACAATCTACAACCCAGGCAACCGCCCCTTGGCCAAAATCGACCCGCTGGGAAACCGCACCAGTTACACCTACAACGCGGTAGGTCGTCTCCGCCGGAAGGAAAATCCCCTCGGGAACATCACGACCACGGTCTATGACGCGGCCAATCGTCCCGTGGCTCGCATCAACCCACTCGGTCAGCGGACCACCACCATCCATGATGAAAGCAATCTGCCCATCGCCCAGATCAACCCCGCCGGGGAACGCAACACGACAGTCTATGATGAGGACTACCGCCCCATCGCCCAAGTGGATCCACTGGGCAATCGCAGCACTACAATTTACGATGTCAACAGCAACCCCATCGCCCGAATCAATCCGTTGGGCAACCGCAGCACGAATGTCTATAACGCCCAAAACCAACTCATCGCGAGCATCAACCCACTGGGCAATCGCAGCACCACGGTCTACGACACCAGCGGCCGAACCATCGCCCAAATCAACCCAAACAATGAAAGGACGACCACAATCTACAATACGGCGGGGCAAACAGTGGCTAGTGTCAATCCATTGGGCGATCGCAACACCACCATCTACGACCAGGATGGGAGACGTACTGCAAACATTAACCCCTTGGGCAACCGCAGCACGACAGTTTACAACGCTGCCAACCAAACCATCGCCAGCATTGATCCGCTGGGAAATCGCAACACAAACATTTACAACGCGGCAGGTCAAACCGTCGCTCGCATCAACCCTATTGGCTACCGCAACACGACCGTCTACAATGCGGCGGGCCGATCCATTGCCAGCGTCGACCCTCTCGGACTGCGAACGACCACGGCTTACGATAGCGCAGGCCGGTCCATCGCCCGCACCAATCCGGAGGACGAAACCACCTCCACCGTTTACGATGCGGCGGGCCGATCCATTGCCAGCATTGATCCCTTAGGATTGCGAGCGACCACCGCCTACGATAGCACCGGGCGGCCCATTGCAAACACCAATCCGGAGAACGAAACCACTTCCACCCTTTACGATGCGGCAGGCCGAACCATCGCCAGCATTGATCCATTGGGACTGCGAACGACCACCACCTACAATAGTGCCAGTCAGCCCGTTGCCAGTACCAACCCGGAGAACGAAACCACCTCCACCGTTTACGATGCGGCGGGCCGAACCATTGCCAGCATTGATCCCTTAGGACTGCGAACGACCACGGCCTATGATAGCACCGGGCGGCCGATCGCCAACACCAATCAGGAGAACGAAACCACTTCCACCGTTTACGATGCGGCAGGACGAACCATCGCCAGCATTGATCCCCTGGGCCTGAGAACGACCACCGCTTACGATAGTGCAGGCCGGGTCATCGCCAACACCAATCCGGAGAACGAAACCACCTCCACCGTTTACGATGCGGCAGGACGAACCATCGCCGGCATCGACCCTTTGGGACTGCGAACGACCACCACCTACGATAGCGTTGGTCGGCCCATCGCCAGTACTAATCCGGAGAACGAAACCACTTCTGTGGTATACGATGCGGCGGGCCGATCCATCGCCAACATTGATCCCCTGGGCCTGCGAACGACCACTGCCTACGATGGTGCCAGTCGGCCCATCGCCAGGACCAACCCGGAGAATGAAACCACCTCTACCATTTACGATGCGGCTGGACGTAGCATTGCCTCGATAAACCCTCTTGCGGAAATCATGACCACCGTTTACGACAATGCCAGCCGAACGATCACTAGCATCGATCCGCTTGCTCTGCGGCACACGACGAGTTACGACGCTACAGGCAGGGTCGTAGCCGAGATCAATCCGCTCAGTGAAACCACAACAACAATTTACGATGACGCGGGACGACAGATCGCCACGATTGACCCACTTGGTCTGCGTAATTCGACAACCTATGACGCTAACGGACGTGGCATTGCCTCGATAAACCCGCTCTCGGAGATTACGACCACCGTTTACGACAACGCGAGCCGAACGATTGCAAGGATCGACCCACTTACCCACCGGACAACCTTCCTCTATGACGCGGCTGGGCAGTCGATTGCAAACGTCAACCCCTTGGGGGAGCGAACAACGACTGTCTACGACTTGGCCGGCCGTGTGCTCGCCTCCGTTGATCCGTTGGCGAACCGATCCACCACAGTTTACGATGCATCCGGGAGAACAATTGTAACAGTCGATGCGCTGACAAACCGGACTACCACCCTTTATGATGACGCCGGTAGGCTGATTTCTGCCGTGAACGCCATCGATCAGCGCACCACGACAGTTTACGACGCCGCTGGACGCCCAATCCACACCATCAATCCCTTGGGCAACATAGTTACCATCGGTTACGACGCCGCTGGACGCGCGACTTTGCGGATCGATGCCCGCGGCAACCGCACGACATACACATACGACGGGGCCGGTCGAGTCAAACAGCGGCTCTATCCGGATGCAAGTCGAATCACGTGGACATACGACGCCAACGGCAACCCGACCTCGGTTGCCCAAGCCGATGGTAACTGGACGCGCACGTTCGACGACCTCAACCGCGTTGTGACGGTCAGCGAACCCAATGCAGGCATTCTCACATTCAGCTACGACGCCGCTGGACGGCGTCGAGCCCTGACAGACACCGAAGGCGGGTTGACGACCTACACGTACGACGATGCAGACAGAATCAACTCGCTCATCAACCCCGATGGTGACCTCACCACCTACAGCTACGACGCTGCCGGACGGCGCACGATGAAACAGCTTGCCAACGGCACACGCGCATCATACACTTACAATGCCGCTGGCAAACTCACATTCCTGACCGATTTCAAGGCTGATTTGACGGTTGTTTCGTCATTTAGGTACGCCTATAACGCCGCTGGAAATCGGACCAGTGTTGTCGAAGCCGATGGCGATCGGGTGACGTGGACCTACGATGATACGTATCAACTCCTGACGGAGAAGCGAAGTGGGATAAACGCCTACGCTCATACTTTCGTGTATGATCCCGTCGGCAATCGATTGACGAAAGTCGAAGACGGTTCTACGACGACGTATACCTATGACGTGGCGAATCAGCTGAAGGCCACCCAGGACTCCATAGGCGCCCTCACCACTTTCAGCTACGATGCCGACGGCAATCAACTAAGTGTCGAACAACCAAACGGTGACCTGACAACGCAAATTTGGTCGTATGAAAACAAGTTGATCGGTGTCGAACAGCCAACGGCTGAATCAGTTACATACACGTATGCGTTGGTCAAACGCGATGACACCGAGCAGAGGATCACCAAGGATGACGGCACGGCATTCGTCCGATTTGTCTGGGATGAAGACCGTATTATCGCGGAATTGGATGACGGCGGTTTGCCGAATGCCGAATACACTTTGGAGCCGGCAGCCTATGGGAATCTCATTTCCCAAAAACGCGACACGGAATCCAGCTACTACCACTACGACGCGCTGGGCAGCACACGCAGTCTGACCGATACAGCCGAAGTTGCAACGGACGAGTACTCGTACTACGCCTTCGGCGAGCCGGCGACATCGAGTGGCAGCACCGAGAATGTTTATCAGTGGGTTGGTGAAATGGGGTATTACCACGATGCCGAAAGTGGTCTTTATCTCTTGCGAGCCCGTCCACTTTGCTCGGAAACGGGCCGATTTCTCAGCGAAGATCCTATTCGGGCTGATGAAGAGAATCTCTATCGGTATGTGGCCAATAACCCGATTAACTTAATCGACCCGAGCGGGAACATCTTTGTCACCAAAGACAAGGATGAAGCAGAAGATTTCGAAGAGAAACTCAAGGATTTCAAGGGAAGGCTGCGTGAAGATTGCCGCGAACAGTTCCAGCATGTGTTCAAGAAGGAGTGTTGTGGATGGTGGTATATTCACACAGATGAGAGGGATGCCATACTACTGTCCGATTACGCAAGAGCACATTACCCCTTTACTGAGCCGTATAATAAATTCATGCGTGCCTCGGGAGCGACAACGTATGAGTGTTGGGAATCAAATATAATCACTCCAAGCGGGGAAGAAGCTGCTATTGGAAAAGATACACTCAAGTGTATCAAAAAGGCTTGGCAAGCGGAAATGGATGAGTCGGGCTATACACTAAAACCGGTTAAAGTGGATATTGGCGGCGAGGGAAAACACTTAGATGCAATTAACCTCAACATTCGACTGGGTACTAAAACATCTACCGATCCGCAAGGTGAGCTAATCCCGAGGTTTTACAAAGGTAACAACGACGATCTAGACAAGTTGCCGGAAGCCGTCTGTGGAGCAAACATCGACATCCTCTACATTGAAAGATCGATTGGCTCTGAAGGAGTACCAGTATCGGTCTTTACCAACATAGTAATACGTATCTTAAGTCAGGATCCAAATGGGATTGATACGACCAGCGTATATGTCCTTTATCCACCTCCTGAAAATAACCGGTGCGATAGAACGAGCAGAGGTCATATTATATGCCAAATCACGAGGCAGATTAATAGTAGTGCTAACGGTCTCTATGCAACGGTTGACAGGGTTATAGGCCCAAGTGCCTTAAACCCTCAAGACGCGCGGCAGTTTTACAGATATGAAATCAAACTCCAAGGCCCCCCTCCGGCCATAGCACAGAGACCGATCGTGTTCCCGCAACCCGAGATTCCCCCCGCCGTAGCAGAGAGACCACTTGGCCCCCCCTGTTCACCTTAAAAACCATCGGGGGGACATTGTTGGAAAGGAGACTTTTTGAGATGTTGACTCTTCGTTTTTTCGCTTGTTTTTCCATTATTGCGCTTATTGGTAATTCGGCCGACGCAGAGGATTCCATTGGCAAGGAAATCACTCAAGAATATGTGGAAGCCGGGGGGATTCCGCGAATGGTCCGAGGTTGGAATGGGGTTGGAGTAGACTCCGATCTTCCCGGTCAAGTGCCAGGATTTCATTTCAGCAGCGCTCCTACACGCAAATTGCCTAGCATTCCAGTTCCGTGCGGACTAACCCTGAGTCGAGAGATGTTTTATTCCAATCTCCCGGTTAACCCGACCCCCACTGGGGCGGATCTCACACCGTTTCTGCATCTTGAGAACTTAACGAATTTGTCGTTGGACTTGGGAGGGCAGTCCGGCAAGAAAATCATTGAGCAAGTCTGGCAGTTCAAAAACCTGAAACATCTTCGAATCCAAGCGTATCTGGAAGATCACCACATGACCGGTCTGGCCACGCTGAAGTCCCTAGAATCGTTGGATTTGGATTATTCTCGTGTGACCGACGAGGGAATTTCCAAACTTGGGGAATTGAAAAATCTCAAAGCGTTAGACCTGGGGTCTGGGCAGTATTTGGTGAAAGGAACAGGGTTCGCAGACGCTCAGAAGTTCCAAAAGCTTTCGATTCTGATTTTGCCTGAGAGTGTCAACGACGAAGGCTTGGCGTGCGTTGCCAAGTTAGATGGCCTAAGAATACTTAAAATTCCAGGCATTCTCAGGTGTACTGATGAGGGAATTTCCAAACTTGGGAATCTGCCCAACTTGAAAACGCTCGAAATCAACTGTAGCCAACTGTCGGACCATGGTCTCAAAGGCATTGGCCGTCTCGAGAAACTGCGTCATTTGGACATTGGCGCGGCAAAGGTCACCAACGATGGGTTGCATTCGCTGGCCAATCTTCAGCAATTAAGGACCCTCAAATTAACAGAATGCGAACGACTTTCCGATATGCGATCGCTGGCGAAACTCCCGCAGTTGAGGACCCTAAACCTCACGGGGTGTACGCGGTTGACTAATTTACCCCCGCTGTCGAATTTGCGAGAATTGCAATCTCTCAGTCTAGGATCCTGTAAAGAGTTGACTGATGACAGTTTTGAGGGCATCGGCAAACTGCAACATCTTTCTAACCTTTGGATTCCACGTGTCTCGATTTCGGATGCCGGGGTGAAGCACATTGCAAAGCTCAAAAACCTGAAGACCCTCAGTCTATGGGGCAACAAGGTAACAGATAAGTGCATTGATGATCTGGCCACCATGACGACTCTGCGAGAACTCTATCTTGGACGAACCAATATTTCCCTGAGTAGTCGTGAACGACTGCAAAAGTTGTTGCCTGAGTGTGGGATCTATTGAAAACGAGCGTGGAAGTCGGGTTTGGATGGATCTCGACCATGCTGATCGCAAATCACCTAAACCCTCATTGTCCTTGGTTGAAATTCCTGGAGCAGGTTAGATATCGATAAGCAGCACAGGTCGTTTTTACTATGTCCCAAACGAATCCTCATTCAGCCTCCTTTGACGAACCCCGTTATGGTACCGCATGGCAGTTCTTAGCCAACATACTGCCGTTACAAAACCTGACACTTGATGCGGGCAAACTTGTTCCCACGAAATTCAATGAACCTTATCCTTCCGACGGACAATGTGATCCGATTTTTAAACCGTTTGCCCGCGGGCTACACCATCGGTCCGCCCCCCATTTACTGATTACGGGGAATCGTGGTGTTGGGAAGACAACGACTGTCCGAGAATTCGCACGGAGGGTTGCATTGGGAGGTTATCCGTTTCTCAAGGATCATCAGTTCTTGTGGATGGATTGCAAAAATGTCGGTCCCGAAGATAGCCGAGCCTGTTTGGAGACAATACTCGAGGTCGCCAGGGAAACTAGTTCAAAGGTCGTCCTTTGTCTCGATGGTTTCGATGCACTGCTGAGAAGGCCTCAAGGAGGCAGCAATAAGCCACTGATACGATCAGCGGCTGAACGACCGGGGCTCCACGTTGTCGGTATTCTGAATAAGTGGGACTATGATGACCTGATCAGCGGCGATGCCGGAATGCTCGACCAGTTTACCAAAATCGAAGTCGAAGAACCGTCTGAAGATCTTGCACTGGAGATTACCCGGCATCACGCGAGGTTACTTTCGCAAGAGTATAAAGTGGCAATCGATGATGATGTCGTAAAACGAGTTATGACACTGTCGTCAAGTTTCATCCTGAATGAATGCCATCCCGCCAAGTCAATCCGCGTGCTCGAAACGATTTGCGAAGATATTCGCTTTGAGCGACAACAGTTGAATATTGTTCGGGAAGCGATTGAAGTTAGAGATCTGTTGCAAGTAATCTCGGACCGTACCGGGATTCC
The DNA here is from genome assembly GCA_963815195.1 of uncultured Planctomycetaceae bacterium. Classification (GTDB taxonomy): domain Bacteria; phylum Planctomycetota; class Planctomycetia; order Planctomycetales; family Planctomycetaceae; genus CAWAVN01. The sequence goes on along the minus strand of CAWFGE010000015.1, from coordinate 323,634 downwards.
GAAAGAAACCCTTTCGGGAGAGACCAAAAGCACAGATTACGAAGCGGCTTTAACAGCTTCGGTCGTGGGCCAAACGGAGGCGGTCGAGGTCGTGGCCACCGAACTCAAGCTGATCAAAGCCGGCCTGACCGAACCGGACCGCCCGGCGTCGGTGCTCCTGTTCGCCGGAATGACGGGCGTGGGCAAAACGGAACTGGCGAAAGCCTTGGCCCGGTTGTACTCGGCCACGGGGCGATTACAAGTGTACTCGATGGGCAACTTCACCGAACCACATACAGTCTCAGGGATCATCGGCGTGCCACCGGGTTACGTGGGCCACGACCAAGGCGGTCGGCTGGTCAACGAACTCAATGCGGACCCCTACTCAGTTTTCTTGCTAGATGAAGCGGAAAAAGCCCACCCCAACGTCTGGAAACCGTTCCTCAACCTGTTCGATGAGGGCTGGCTGGTTGATCAACGCGGCGTCAAGGCCCACGCGGACCGGGCGATTTTTATCCTGACTACCAACGCGGGCGACCAGCAAATCGCCCAAATGAGTCGACAAGGCAAAAGCGACGAGGAGATCATCAGCCGGGTGAAACAATCCCTCTCCCGCATCCGCCACGAACGCTCCAGCCAGCCGGTTTTTGCGCCACAATTCCTGGCGAGAATTTCACGAATCCTGATATTCCGCCCTTTGAACGAAGCCGCCATGATCGGCATCGCTCAGCTACAAATCGAAAAGATGAAGATGACTTGGAAACGAAAACGCGAGAAGAATCTTATTGTACCGGATACACTCATCCAACGGGTCGGTCAACGTGGCCATCAACTCAATGAAGACGTCAACGGCCAAGAAGGCGGCCGCATCATCCGCAAACTCCTAATAGACATTGTCGAAACTTCAATTCAACAAGCGGCGACCGCTAATCCAATGGAATATAAGAAGGCGACCAATATCGTCATTTCTCAGCAAACGTTAAGTGAACCCGTCTCCGTGGCATTTCGATGACTCGTTGAAGAAGTCACTGCTGCGTGACCGTTGACAGCCCGAAGTTCGTGTTTGGGCCTGAGCGATTCGAGTTGCACGTCCAGCCAGGCTTTGAAGTCTTCGAGCAAAGGCCGCGAACGCAGTTGCCGCTGCTCGTGACGGTCTTCGTCGGAGAGTTCGAGAAGCTCGTCTTCGATCAGAAACAGCCGCTGAAAGTATCCCAAGGCCGTGGACGTTTTCTCGGTGGGACCTGTGCCCGTCCGAATTGTGATCGCATTCGTTGCCGAATTAACGTAAGCGTCCGGTTCAGCCAGGGGTTACTGGCGTTTGCGGCGGCGGCTTCGCTTGGCTTTTTGGCGGGCACGTTTTTGGCGGGATTCTTCCAAGCGGTAGCTGTGCCCGTCCGAATTGTGATCGCATTCGTTGCCGAATTCAGGCTGTAGGGATTTTGGCTTCTTGATGGACGTTTTGCCGAATTGTGGGGAATTTTGGAGAGGGGGCGCGCGATGGTTTCGGTCAATTGGCATCTCGCCTTCCTTGGTTGAGCGCGATGGCTTGGGACGAGGCGCATTTTTCGGTGTGGATCGTTGAGCGCGGCGAGAAGGTGAGCGCCGGGTCGTCCGACCGATGTCTTGGAGTCGATGGGAGATGGGGTTGAGATTTGCGCAGGCGGCTATTTCGGCGCGGTGGGCGGATTGTGCTTTTGGGCTTGTTGGGTTTGGTAACGTTGCAGCCATTGTTCCAAGAGCACGACGGCGGAGCGGAAGTTGTAGCCGAGTTGGATCAGGAGGTCGATGTTGTTGAGGTTCTCACCGCAGCAGAAACAATGGGCCAAGTTGGTGCGGGGGTTGACGGTGGCTTTCATCTCACCGCAGTTTGGACAGAGGAATCGGAAGTAGCCTTCACTGTACTTGGACGGCGGGGCCTCGTTGCCGAGGGCGGCAATGGTGACCGGCATGGGCAGGTCGTTGCGGATTCGACGCAGCAAGTTCGCGGGAATCATGGCGTGCTCCGGGGTGAGATGAGATCGACTCTCCCACACCCCATCCGTGATGGCGGAGCGTGGGAGAGTTCGAGTTGGATTGGTCGCGGATCAGATCAGAAATCCGTCAGGTCGCTTTCCTTTTGCCAATGAGGTTGCCGCAAGACGCGGTTGACGTTGTCGATGTCGATGGTCTTGTTGCCGGAACGGACCGCCTCGATCAGGCATCCGACGCAGAGGTTTCTTGCCTTGCGGAGGACGCCGTCGGCTGAGCGGACGATGAGGTCGATGGCCGGGTCGGTCAAGGTGTTGTGTCCCAGCCCGGCGCGGTCGATCTCGCGCAGGAGGAACTCGCGCAGGTCGTCGGGGTTTAAGCGCTTCGTGATCACCGAATAGGTGACGCGGCTTTTGATGTCGCTATTGACCCCCAGGTCCAAAGCGGCGAGCAGGCTGGGTGTGCCCGTCCAAATTCTGATCGCATTCGTTGCCAAATTAAGGCCGTATCGATTTTGGCTTGCTAACGGTCGTTTTGCCGAATTGTTGGGAATTCTGGAGAGGGGGCGCGCGATGGTTTCGGTCAATTTGCCTCTCGCCTTCCTTGGTTGAGTGCGATGGCTTTGGAGGAGGGGCATTTTGCGGTGCGGATGATTGGGGGTGATGGAAGGTAAATGTCGAGGCACAGTCCGAGGTGCCTGGGAGCCGATGGGGTTGAGATGGGAGTGGGCGGCTACTTCGGCGTGGTGGGCGGGGTCGGATTGGTCTTTTTGGCTTGTTGGGTTTGGTAGCGGAGCAGCCATTGTTCCAGCAGGGCGACGGCGGAGCGGAAGTTGTAACCGAGCTGCATCAAGAGGTCGATGTTGTTGAGGTTCTCACCGCAGCAGAAGCAGTGGGCCAAGTTGGTGCGGGGATTGACAGTGGCTTTCATCTCGCCGCAGTTGGGGCAGAGGAATCGGAAGTAGCCCTCAACGTGTTTGAACGGCGGGGCCTCGGGGCCGAGGGCGGCGATCGTCACCGGCATGGGCAGATCGTTGCGGATTCGACGCAGCAAGTTCGCGGGAATCATGGCGGGTTCCAGGGTGAGATGAGATCGACTTTCCCACACTCCATCCGTGATGGCGGAGCGTGGGAGAGTCCGATGGGTTTGGGTTTACGGATGGGTCACGGGGCAGATCAAAAATCCGTCAGGTCGCTTTCCTTTTGCCAATGGGGTTGCCGCAAGACGCGGTTGACGTTGTCGATGTCGATGGTCTTCTCGCCTGACCGGACCGCTTCGATCAGGCTGCCCACGCAGAGGTTTCGGGCTTTGCGGAGGACGCCATCGGCCGAGCGGATGATGAGGTCGATGGCCGGGGCTGTCAAGGTGTTGTGTCCCAGGCCGACGCGGTCGAGTTCGCGAAGGAGGAACTCCCGCAGGTCGTCGGGGTTCAGCCGTTTGGTGATCACCGAATAGGTGACGCGGCTTTTGATGTCGCTATTGACGCCCAGGTCCAAATTGGCGAGCAGGCTGGGCTGGCCGATCAACACGAGGTTGTGATTCTTCGGAAAGTCCTCAAAGAGCAACCGCAGCTTCCGCAGGTTGGCCAAGTCCATCAGATGGGCATCGTCGAGGATCGTGGTCAGACACTTGCCGGCGTGGTTGAGACTAAACGCCTGCTCGATGAGTTTTCGTTCGCACTTGAAGGCATTGCTTTCGAATTCGATGCGGAAGGCGTTGCAAAGGATCTTCACGGTGTTGGTGTAAGTGTGCAAAGTCCGCGCGACGGGGGCGATGAGGTACTGGTTCTCGGGGAGCAGTTGCAGCGACTGCTTGATGACCGTCTTGCCGGTGCCGGGAACTCCGAGGACCAGACAGAGTCCCCCTTGCTGACAATGCACCTTCAGTGTGTCGTGGATCTCCTGCTGCTGTGGTAACAACTGAATCTCGCAGTGGTCGAACGGGTCTTGAGTCAGTCCGTAAAAAGCGCGGATCATCATGACTGTTGCTCCTTTCTTCGCAAGAGTCCGTTGGCGACGGCATCCAGCAACCGGGCGACGCCCATGCTGTCACAGAACCTTGAATTTCCGGAGTTAGTGAACCCGAAGTCTTACGCAGTTTCATTTCGTGGTTAGTGCGAGGGAGTCGCTTGTCTCGCGACTGACTCGCACGTTCGCCCACCGCACGCCATCGTGACGGATTTCGGTCCCGAGGGAGGCGGCGGTGGCGAATCTTGGAAAGGATGAAATTGTGACACTTCAGTGTGCCCGTCTTAATTGTGGTCGCATTCGTTGCCGAATTAACGCTGTAGGGATTTTGGCTTGCTAACCGTTGTTTTGCCGAATTGTTGTGAATTCTGGAGCGGGTGGGCGCGATGGTTTTGGATGAGGTGCATTTCGCGGTGCGGATTGTTGTGTGGGACGGATGGTGAGCGTCGAGGTGTTTTGGAGCCGATGGAATGGAGATTGGAGCAGGTGACTATTTCGGCGCGGTTGGCGGATTGTGCTTTTGGGCTTCTTGGGTTTGGTAACATTGCAGCCATTGTTCCAGCAGGGCGACGGCGGAGCGGAAGTTGTAGCCGAGCTGGATCAAGAGGTCGATGTTGTTGAAATTCTGACCGCAGCAGAAGCAATGGGCAAGGTTGTTCTTGGGGTTGACGGTGGCTTTCATCTCGCCGCAGTTCGGGCAGAGGAATCGGAAGTAGCCCTCGCTATGCTTGGACGGCGGGGCCTCGTGGCCGAGGGCGGCGAGGGTGACCGGCATGGGCAGGTCGTTGCGGATTCGACGCAGCAAGCTCGCGGGAATCATGGCGTGCTCCGGGGAGATGAGATCGACTCTCCCACACTCCATCCGTGATGGCGGAGCGTTGGAGAGTCCGAGCGAGATGGGTTTGGGCTTACGGATGGGTCGCGGATCCGATCAAAAATCCGTCAGGTCGCTTTCCTTTTGCCAATGGGGTTGCCGCAAGACGCGGTTGACGTTGTCGATGTCGATGGTCTTGTTGCCGGAGCGGACCGCCTGGATCAGGCAGCCGACGCAGAGGTTTCTTGCCTTGCGGAGGACGCCATCGGCCGAGCGGACGATGAGGTCGATGGCCGGGTCGGTCAAGGTGTTGTGTCCAAGGCCGACGCGGTCGAGTTCGCGCAGGAGGAACTCCCGCAGGTCGTCGGGGTTTAGCCGCTTAGTGATCACCGAATAGGTGACGCGGCTTTTGATGTCGCTATTGACGCCCAGGTCCAAATTGGCGAGCAGGCTGGGCTGGCCGATCAACACCAGATTGTGATTCTTCGGAAAATCCTCGAAGAGCAACCGCAGCTGTCGCAGGTTGGCCAGGTCCATCAGATGGGCATCGTCGAGGATCGTGGTCAGACACTTGCCGGCGTGGTTGAGGCTAAACGCCTGCTCGATGAGTTTCCGTTCGCACTTGAAGGCGTTGCTTTCGAACTCGATGAGGAAGGCGTTGCAAAGGATCTTGACGGTGTTGGTGTAAGTGTGCAGAGTCCGCGCGACGCTAGCGATCAGGTACTGGTTCTCAGGGAGCCGTTGCAGCGACTGCTTGATGACGGTCTTGCCGGTGCCGGGAACGCCGAGAACCAGACAGAGCCCGCCCTGCTGACAATGCACCTTCAGTGTGTCGTGGATCTCCTGCTGTTGGGGCAAGAGCTGGATCTCGCGGCTGTCGAAGGGGTCTTGGGTGTCCTTTGCCTCGCTCTGGTCACAGTTTTGATCGATAATTGCCGAATTGTTGTCGCATTCGTTGATGTTTGTTCCCGCCGGAATTTGGCAAATCCGTTACTTCCGGTCAGGGCCGCACCGGGAACGTTGTACCCCGCCCCAATGCATTTTTCTCATACCCCGCCCCGAGGTCGTGGCCGGTATCATGGTTGGCTTTCGGGGAGCGGGCCCAGGTGAGCGCGGGGCGATGGTTTTACTGGGACGAAGAGGGCTTTCGCGCCATTTCCGAGAAGCTCAAAATGACGGCGTGCCCGCATTGCCAGGTGACCGGCTTGCTGGTTCTGCACGGCTTTTTGCGGGGCTATGATGAGAGCAGCCCGCGGGAAAAGACGGTCCGCGCCCGGCGGATTTTCTGCAGCAACCGCAACAATCGCAAAGGCTGCGGGCGGACGTTCAGCGTCTGGCTCGCGGACAAAATCCGACGGCTGAGCCTCTCGGCCGGCGGTCTATGGACGTTTCTCCAATCCGTGGTCGCTGACGGCATCGGCGCGGCCATCCGCCGCGTCGACTGCCACCTGAGCGACCGGCAGATGCAACGGATCTGGAAACGATTCGACCTCGGCCAAAGCCCGATCCGCGCAGCGCTTTGGCAATCAGTGTGAGCCGCCGGAACTGCCGGCCAATTCTCCTCAGTCTCCGGCGGCGGAGGTTCTGGCTCATCTTCAAGCCGCCTTTCCCCATTCGGACAGTCCCATCGCCGCCTTCCAGCACGCCCTGCGGACGTTCTTTATCTAGAGCGGTCCTTGATGTGCTTTCCCTATCCTGCCTCTGGGTGGCGTTGGACTCGCTGCTCAACTGGCGTCGGAATGACGGGATGATGACGTTTGCGATGCCGCCCCACGTGCCGATGGGCGAATGGCATGGCTTCCATTAGCCGCCGGATTACGCCGATCGTGACCGAATTTTCGTCGCGCTGCGCGGACACCATCCGCTCAAAAATGGGTGACAACACAAGCTGTCGTTTCTTGAGGCGACCGCTTTTGGGACAACGTTTCTTTCGGTCAACAATCCCCAAAGCAAGGAGAACCCCATGAAGCAGCCTTCGGTCTATTTGAAGATGCGCGTGCTGGGAGCCGTCGACACGGTCGAAGGCCGCACCCGGCACGAGCGAATCCACAAAGTCGCCGCCATGACCTTTCTCGACGAGGAGGGCCATTCCCGCCAGTTCACCTGGCGAACCATCCAGACCTGGTACTACCGCTACAAAAACCACGGCATCACCGGCATGACGAACGGCTCGCGGAGCGACAAGGGACAGACCCGCAAGATCACGCCCGAGGAACTGCTCGAAGCCCTCAACGCCGCCAAGCCGCACTTCCACAACAAACGTTACAACAAGCTGGCGTTGTATCGCTTTTGCATCGAAAAGGGGCTGCTCCGCCGCGACCAGATCGCCCAGACCACCTTCTATCGGTTCCTTCGCGAGTACGACTTGCTCGCCCCCGAAGACAAGGACACCAACAAAAAACGGCTCGCTTTCAGCATGAAGTACGCCAACCAACTCTGGCAAGCCGACACGATGTTCGGCCCCTATCTCGACACCGGCGTGCCCGGCGCGGCCCGCAAGCAAGCCAAGCTGATCGCCTTCATCGACGATGCCAGCCGGGTCTTATGTCACGGCGAATTCTTCTTCGAGGAGAACGTCGATTCGTTGGTGCAAACCCTCCGCGCCGCCTTCTATAAACGCGGCATTCCCGAGCAACTGCTAGTCGACAACGGCTCGATCTACAGCGGCCAGGAAATCACCCTGATCTGCGCCCGCCTGGGTTGTCTTCTCCGACATACGGCGGTCCGAGACGCCGCCGCCAAGGGGAAGATCGAACGCTTCTTCCGCCGCGTCCGCGACCAATTCCTGATCCGCCAACTCGATCTCTCCTCGCTCGCGGCCCTCAATCGGCAGTTCACCGCTTGGGTCGAAAGCGACTACAACGCGGTGGAACATGACGCGATTGGCCTAAAACCGATCGACCGCTTCGGTATGGATCTCAGTCGAGTCCGCTTCCTGTCGCCGTCCGAACACAACGATGAACTGTTCTATGCCGAGGCGACCCGGAAGGTCAAAAAGGACAACACCTTCAGCTTCCAAAACCGCCGTTATGAAACGCCCGTCGATCTCCGCGACAAGCCAATTGAGATCCGCTACGACCGGCACCGCAACGATGCCGCGGCCATCGTGATCTACTACAAGGGCCAGCGGATGGGCGTCGCCCGGTTGCTGGATGCCGTGGCCAATGGACTCTTGCGAAGAAAGGAGCAACAGCCATGATGATCCGCGCCTTTTATGGACTGACCCAAGACCCCTTCGACACCGCGAGATCCAGCTCTTGCCCCAACAGCAGGAGATCCACGACACACTGAAGGTGCATTGTCAGCAGGGCGGGCTCTGTCTGGTTCTCGGCGTTCCCGGCACCGGCAAGACCGTCATCAAGCAGTCGCTGCAACGGCTCCCCGAGAACCAGTACCTGATCGCTAGCGTCGCGCGGACTCTGCACACTTACACCAACACCGTCAAGATCCTTTGCAACGCCTTCCTCATCGAGTTCGAAAGCAACGCCTTCAAGTGCGAACGGAAACTCATCGAGCAGGCGTTTAGCCTCAACCACGCCGGCAAGTGTCTGACCACGATCCTCGACGATGCCCATCTGATGGACCTGGCCAACCTGCGAAAGCTGCGGTTGCTCTTCGAGGATTTTCCGAAGAATCACAATCTGGTGTTGATCGGCCAGCCCAGCCTGCTCGCCAATTTGGACCTGGGCGTCAATAGCGACATCAAAAGCCGCGTCACCTATTCGGTGATCACTAAGCGGCTTAAACCCCGACGACCTGCGGGAGTTCCTCCTGCGCGAACTCGACCGCGTCGGCCTTGGACACAACACCTTGACCGACCCGGCCATCGACCTCATCGTCCGCTCGGCCGATGGCGTCCTCCGCAAGGCAAGAAACCTCTGCGTCGGCTGCCTGATCCAGGCGGTCCGCTCCGGCAACAAGACCATCGACATCGACAACGTCAACCGCGTCTTGCGGCAACCCCATTGGCAAAAGGAAAGCGACCTGACGGATTTTTGATCCGATCCGCGCCCCATCCGTAAGCCCAAACCCATCTCGCTCGGACTCTCCAACGCTCCGCCATCACGGATGGAGTGTGGGAGAGTCGATCTCATCTCCCCGGAGCACGCCATGATTCCCGCGAGCTTGCTGCGTCGAATCCGCAACGACCTGCCCATGCCGGTCACCCTCGCCGCCCTCGGCCACGAGGCCCCGCCGTCCAAGCATAGCGAGGGCTACTTCCGATTCCTCTGCCCGAACTGCGGCGAGATGAAAGCCACCGTCAACCCCAAGAACAACCTTGCCCATTGCTTCTGCTGCGGTCAGAATTTCAACAACATCGACCTCTTGATCCAGCTCGGCTACAACTTCCGCTCCGCCGTCGCCCTGCTGGAACAATGGCTGCAATGTTACCAAACCCAAGAAGCCCAAAAGCACAATCCGCCAACCGCGCCGAAATAGTCACCTGCTCCAATCTCCATTCCATCGGCTCCAAAACACCTCGACGCTCACCATCCGTCCCACACAACAATCCGCACCGCGAAATGCGCCTCATCCAAAACCATCGCGCCCACCCGCTCCAGAATTCACAACAATTCGGCAAAACAACGGTTAGCAAGCCAAAATCCCTACAGCGTTAATTCGGCAACGAATGCGACCACAATTAAGACGGGCACACTTGGGTCAGTCCATAAAAAGCGCGGATCATCATGGCTGTTGCTCCTTTCTTCGCAAGAGTCCATTGGCCACGGCATCCAGCAACCGGGCGACGCCCATCCGCTGGCCCTTGTAGTAGATCACGATGGCCGCGGCATCGTTGCGGTGCCGGTCGTAGCGGATCTCAATTGGCTTGTCGCGGAGATCGACGGGCGTTTCATAACGACGGTTTTGGAAACTGAAGGTGTTGTCCTTTTTGACCTTCCGGGTCGCCTCGGCATAGAACAGTTCATCGTTGTGTTCGGACGGCGACAGGAAGCGGACTCGACTGAGATCCATACCGAAGCGGTCGATCGGTTTTAGGCCAATCGCGTCATGTTCCACCGCGTTGTAATCGCTTTCGATCCAAGTCGTGAACTGCCGATTGAGGGCCGCGAGCGAGGAGAGATCGAGTTGGCGGATCAGGAATTGGTCGCGGACGCGGCGGAAGAAGCGTTCGATCTTCCCCTTGGCGGCGGCGTCTCGGACCGCCGTATGTCGCAGAAGACAACCCACGCGGGCGCAGATCAGGGTGATTTCCTGGCCGCTGTAGATCGAGCCGTTGTCGACTAGCAGTTGCTCGGGAATGCCGCGTTTATAGAAGGCGGCGCGGAGGGTTTGCACCAACGAATCGACGTTCTCCTCAAAGAAGAATTCGCCGTGACATAAGACCCGGCTGGCATCGTCGATGAAGGCGATCAGCTTGGCTTGCTTGCGGGCCGCGCCAGGCACGCCGGTGTCGAGATAGGGGCCGAACATCGTGTCGGCTTGCCAGAGTTGGTTGGCGTACTTCATCCCGGATTATTCACCAAAAAAGCTGAAAAAAGAAGGAACCATCGCGTGACCCTGTGCGTTTAAGGGTTATATCTAATCCCGAAACCCTACGGAGGAAACACGCGATGGGTGAAGCTCAGACTAACGTTTTCGAGCCCGATTTCAATCGTTCCGTCAAGGTCAAGTCCGTCGATCAGCGGCTCACGTCACACGCCGGTGCCGTTCTCCTGCGGGACTTCGATCATCGGCTCGGACTCACCGAATCCCTTGCCGATCGACTGATCGATCCTCGCCGGCAAGACCGCGTCCGCTATCAAGGCGTCGAACTGCTGCGGGAAAGAATCTACGCCATGGCCCTGGGAGAGTCCGATCAGGATGATCTCGACCGGCTCGCCCATGATCCCGCCATGAAGATGGCCGCCTGGGACCGGCCCGGCGAAGAAGTGCTCAACCAACGCCTGGCCAGCCAGCCCACCCAATCCCGGCTCATCGATTGGCTGGCCGACTGCAAGACGAATCTCGAAGCCGTGCGGATGCGCCTTGTTCGACTGGATCCATCGGCACATCAAAAGCACCGGCGACAGCGACCGCCGCGTCCGCTACGCCACCATCGACATTGACAGTTTCCCAATGCAGGTTTATGGCCAGCAGCCGGGGGCCCGCTACAACGGTTACTACAAGGAGACCGTCTATCATCCGCTGGTCGCTAGTTTCTCGGTCGGCGGCGACTACGATACGCGCGGGAAGGCCAGCGGCTGGGCAACGGCTTCATTCATGCCATCCTGCGGCAAGGCAGCGTGCATACGGCCAATGGCATCCGGCGGTTTATTCGCAACGTGGTCGGCAAGGCCCGGCAACTGGCGTGGAGCTTCGACCTCCGGATCGATGCGGGTTTCATCGCCGGCCCGGTGTTGGATGAGTTGACCGACGAAAACATCCGTTTTTGCGGGAGAATCAAGAAGAACAACGTGCTGGAAGAGATGGCCGCGCCCTATCTGACACGTCCCGTAGGCCGGCCGCCCAAAGGGGGATATGAGGACGTGATCGAACTCGGAAAGTACCAAGCCGAGGGCTGGCGTCATCCGCAGCGGGTGATTCTGGTCATCGTCGACAAGCCGGAGGCGAAGACGGGCCAACTGGCTCTGTTTCCGCGTTACTTCTTCCTGATCACAAACTGGACCGAGGAGCAACGCTCGGCGGATGAGGTGTTGTCGCACTACCGCAAGCGCGGCACGTTCGAGGACCGGCTGGGCGAATTCAACGCGGTGATTGGCTGCCGTCTTTCGTCATCGGTGTTTGCGGAGAACGAAGTGACGTTGCTGTTGGGCCTGCTGGCGTTCAACCTGGCGTCGATGCTGCGGATCGAGTTCGAGGACGAGTTGGGCGGTTGCTGGGACTTGCATCGTTTCCAGCAGTCGGTGCTGCGGACAGGAGCGCGGGTCGTGAAGCACTCCCGCCGCCTCGTGATTTACATTGAGGAAAGCGTGAGCGCGTTTTGGGCCGCGATGTCTTCCCGCATCCGATCGCTGCGTCTGGCCAACCTCTGGCCACGTCCGCGCGGAGCTCGCCCGCGGCCCTACACACCTCTCCCACGTCACGCCCATGAGCAACTGGTTCTTCGGGACTGAGCAGTTCGCCATCGTGGCATCCGCCTTTCTGTTTCTTTCCTTCACTCACCCAACGATCGCCAGGCCCCAGGGGGAAAGGGGGCGGTCCGCCCATCCTCCGCTCCCCAACCACCCGGTGCACTTTCCGCCACGGAAATACTCACCACGCACGAACCTGATGAATAATCCGGGTTCATGCTGAAAGCCAGACGTTTTTTGTGAGTGTCCTTGTCTTCGGGGGCGAGCAAGTCGTACTCGCGAAGGAACCGATAGAAGGTGGTCTGGGCGATTTGGTCGCGGCGGAGCAGCCCTTTTTCGATGCAAAAGCGGTACAACGCCAGCTTGTTGTAACGTTTGTTGTGGAAGTGCGGCTTGGCGGCGTTGAGGGCTTCGAGCAGTTCCTCGGGCGTGATCTTGCGGGTCTGTCCCTTGTCGCTCCGCGAGCCGTTCGTCATACCGGTGATACCGTGGTTTTTGTAACGGTAGTACCAAGTCTGGATCGTTCGCCAGGTGAACTGGCGGGAATGGCCCTCCTCGTCGAGAAAGGTCATGGCGGCGACTTTGTGGATTCGCTCGTGTCGGGTGCGGCCTTCGACCGTGTCGATGGCTCCCAGCACACGCATCTTCAAATAGACCGAAGGCTGCTTCATGGGGTTCTCCTTGCTTTGGGGATTGTTGACCGAAAGAAACGTTGTCCCAAAAGCGGTCGCCTCAAGAAACGACAGCTTGTGTTGTCACCCATTTTTGAGCGGATGGTGTCCGCGCAGCGCGACGAAAATTCGGTCACGATCGGCGTAATCCGGCGGCTAATGGAAGCCATGCCATTCGCCCATCGGCGTGCGGGGCGGCATCGCAAACGCCATCATCCCGTCATTCCGACGCCAGTTGAGCAGCGAGTCCAACCCCACCCAGAGGCAGGATAGGGAAAGCACATTAAGGACCGCTCTAGATAAAGAACGTCCGCAGGGCGTGCTGGAAGGCGGCGATGGGACTGTCCGAATGGGGAAAGGCGGCTTGAAGATGAGCCAGAACCTCCGCCACCGGAGACTGAGGAAAATTGGCCGGCAGTTCCGGCGGCTCACACTGATTCCAAAGCGCCGCGCGGATCAGGCTTTGGCCGAGGTCGAATCGTTTCCAAATCCGTTGCATCTGCCGGTCGCTCAGGTGGCAATCGATGCGGCGGATGGCCGCGCCGATGCCGTCAGCGACAACGGATTGGAGAAACGTCCACAGACCGCCGGCCGAGAGGCTCAGCCGTCGGATTTTGTCCGCGAGCCAGACGCTGAACGTCCGCCCGCAGCCTTGGCGATTGTTGCGGTTGCTGCAGAAAATCCGCCGGGCGCGGACCGTCTTTTCCCGCGGGCTGCTCTCATCATAGCCCCGCAAAAAGCCGTGCAGAACCAGCAAGCCGGTCACCTGGCAATGCGGGCACGCCGTCATTTTGAGCTTCTCGGAAATTGCGCGAAAGCCCTCTTCGTCCCAGTAAAACCATCGCCCCGCGCTCACGTGGGCCCGCTCCCCGAAAGCCAACCATGATACCGGCCACGACCTCGGGGCGGGGTATGAGAAAAATGGCATTGGAGCGGGGTACAACGTTCCCGGTGCGGCCCTGACCGGAAGTAACGGTTTTGCCAAATTCCGGCGGGAACAAACATCAACGAATGCGACGACAATTCGGCAATTATCGATCAAAACTGCGACCAGAGCGAGGCAAAGGACAGCCCAGTGGATTCGTGATGGTGGGGCCTTGCTGCTGCAAGGTCCGCCGGGTGTGGGAAAAACGCATCTGGCGGTCGCACTGGCCACGCGGGCGATCGAGACGGGTTTCTCGGTGAGTTTTTATCTTGTCGAGGAACTGCTTCATCAGTTGCGCAAGGACGCGGCCTTGAGTCCAACCCGTTTGAAGCACCGCAAGTACATGTCCTCCAACCTGGTGGTCCTCGACGAGTTTGGCTACGAGCAATTGGATCGGGAAAGTGCGAATCTGTTGTTCCGCGTTCTGAACTATCGTTACGCGAAGGGCTCTTCGATTGCGATCACGACGAACAAGGGAATTGCCAGTTGGCCCAGCGTGTTGGCGGATGATGAGGTTCTTGCGGGTGCGATTTTGGATCGTTTGCTTCACAACGCAACCGTGCTCAACATCCAAGGCCGCAGCTACCGATTGAAAGAGTTAGATGCTCAACTTGGCGAACGGCCGATCACGTCCCTGACTTCGGCCAAGGAAACGGTTCGGGACGCGACTCGACCCGTTTCCGACTCCGCAAAATCCGAGGGAGCATCGCGACCGGGCGAATAGACGGGGCACCGCCTGCCCCGGTCAGAAAATTTGAAAATCCCCCGCGCGCGGGGGATTTTCAAGCCCTCCAAAGCCATCGCTCTTGGGGGAATCGGTGCGTAACAGTTCGGGTTCCGTAACTGCGTAAACCTTTGGGTTCTCTGACACGTGTTCCTGCTGGAGTTCGTGATAGCTCGCATCGACTTCCTCCAACACACGCTGTTTCTCTTCCAAAGCACGCTGCTGTTCCTCGATGGCGGGTTGCCGTGCCGCGTTCTGTTCGGCTAACTGCCGAATCAGCGCGTGGCACGCGGCCAGGTCATCAGGAAGTGAGGAATCGGAAGCCATCGGGCACAACACGCAAAAAAGGGGCAGGGAATCCTCGAACAGGATCCCTCACCCTTCGCGTTTATTCCCCAAAAATCGAAAATTTTTTCCAAGGCTTCGCGGGGAGTTACCGCTGGGACGATTCGCGTTTCTGATAGCGTTTGCGACGCCGGGCACTCGTGAGATCAATTCCCGAAAGCAGCATGGAAAGTTCCGCCTGATCCAACTCCACGTGATCTTCCCCTTCGCGAGGCATTTGATAAGTTCCTCGCTCGAGACGTTTGTAAAAGATGGACAAGCCGTCATGATCCCACGCCAGGATTTTCACGCGATCGCGACGGCGGTTGAGAAACACGAACCAATGCCCGCTTAAGACATCCGCCTCAAACACGGTTTCGACCAACCCGGATAAACCATCAAATCCTTTCCTGAGGTCTGTGGACTTGGTGCACAAAAACACGCGGACCAAAGGCGAGAGGCTCAGCATGCCGAGCCCTCCTCTCGACTCCGGGCGGCGGCTTCCATCACCAAGGCCAGCACGCGTTCATCCGCCTCCAAAGGCACATGCACCACCGCCCCGCTGGGGAGTTCGATCCGCACCTCCGAAGCCGAGGCCCCCACCGCCACGCCCACCGGCACAAACAAGGGCGGCTTCGGATCGCGGCCCTTCGCCGATCTTCGAGACGACCTCTTCGCTTGGCCGATCCCCAACCGCCTTTTCCAGGCATGAAAGTTGGAGACCGAAACGCCCTCGCGTTCACAAAACGCCTGGATGGTCAATCCGCTGCCTTGAAACCGAATCAACCGCTCCCGCCACACCGATTCCGCTTTCGTCATGAGAAGTCTCCGCTGTCAGGATTTCCAGAAATCCCTAAAGCGTAAACCACTCGTCAACAATGGCTACCTCGGACGCTTACGAATTAACGCTGTAGGGATTTTGGCTTGTTGATTGCTGTTTTGCCGAATTGTGGGGAATTCTGGAGAGGGGGAGCGCAGATGGTTTCGGTCAATTTGCATCTCGCCTTCCTTGGTTGAGTGCGATGGTTTTGGATGAGGCGCATTTTGCGGTGCGGATTGTTGGGTGTGACGGAAGGTGAGCGTCGAGGCGACCGTCCGAGGTGTCTTGGAGCCGATGGGGTTGAGATTTGCGCAGGCTGCTACTTGTGCCCGGCTTAATTGTGGTCGCATTCGTTGCCAAATTCACGCTGTAGAGATTTTTGCTTGCGAATTGGCGTTTTGCCGAATTGTTGGGAATTCTGGAGAGCGATCGCGCGATCCGTTGGGACGCCGCTGACCACTCTGCCCATGAAGACTTTTGCTGTTCTGACAAATCGATTCCCTACAGCGTTAATTCGGCAACGAATGCGATCACAATTAAGACGGGCACAACAAAGCTCCCGGCGTGGGACTTACCGGAATTAACGGATTTACCAAATTCAGTAGTTCCAAAAAACGGTTTGCGGCAGCAAAGCTGTGTCCACAAGAACACTCAAAGTGAACGAGTGGATATTTCGGGTCATCTGTAGCAAACCCCATGTTTTCAAGGGTCATTTCGACCGTCGGGGGTTCAGCGACGAAGCTTCTCGAAATCTCCTATCAATTCAGGACTTACGACAAGTCATTTTTTGGAACTACTGAAATTCCGGCGGGAACAAACATCAACGAATGGGACAACAATTCGGCAAGTTTCGATCAAAACCGCGACCAGAGCGAGGGAAAGGATTCCTAATCCTCCCGTATAGACGGACAGGGCAATGTTCCAGGATCTATGACACGGAGCACCATTGCGGCAACTTGGCGAACTTCCCCTGAGTGTGTCGTTTCTCGAATCATTTTCACAGTTTTTGTCAGTCTTACTTTATCGAGTTGGCCTGCTATCTTTGGCACTGCGCAACATCGCTTTTCGAACTCTGTAACACGTTGAGACATCTGGATGCTTTAAGGCGAATAGAATGGCCGTTGGAACTTTATCGTCGAAATCCGCTCCATTCCCAACTGCGTCAATCAACGTGCATAAGATGGCCTCTTTACAATAGCCAAGATGCGTCAGACCTTCTTGTGCCGTCATCAACTGCTCCAATGTAGCTCCAGCAACAGTTTTCAGTTGTCTGTTTGCAATCAAGCAATCTAAAGCCATAAGCCGAAATCTTCCATCCACCTTCGGATCATTCAGCACTTCATTCAGAATCTTCCCTGCACGCCACTCAGTAATTCCAGCGGACAGCATTGCGATACCAGCCCCCGTGCGAATCCATACATTCTCCGACCGCACAAGTCGACTGAATACGTCTTTCTCCCTGTGAGCAACCCCAGCTGAAACGTTCGCCAAGACTATTCCAAATGAATACGATCCTGCCTCAGTTAGGTGTTGGGCACTCACTTGGCGGATGATTCTCCCAAGCACTTCGGGGTTGTGCCTTCGAAGGACCGGTCCAAGGGCATCAACTTTGGAACCTGCGCAAACTGTGCGAACAATACAGTCCACGGCGTCCTTATCAGGAGCCATCTTTACCGCGCTTTGCCCGAGCGAACGAAGATAATCATCATACCGACATTCTGGCGTCACATCGCTGAAATTATCCGTGATTTTAGAAAGCTCATTTTTTGACAAACAACTTAACAGCGATATGTACTCAGGCATAAGTCCTTTATCACTTTCCAAAAACTCGCGGTTCATCATCAATTGAATTAATGCAAGTGCGTCCTCGCTTGACGTATTTGCCGCCAAGGCGGCTCTGGCACATGCGCCAAGTAGCACTTCATCTGCTGCATGATCTTGCTTGGCCAAAGTCACGAGGGAATGCACCAATTCGGAGCGAAGTTTGAGCCTACTACAACATTCCGACTCAAACTCTTTCGCTAAAACGTCTACCACCCTTTCCCTCACACGTTCATCCGTGTCTCGAAGCACAGCCCTCTTGAGCATGGCCGACACATAATCAGCGGCAAACACACCTTTGTGGCCAAGCTGTATAGTGACCACTGCTGCTTCAGATCTAACCTCCCAAGATGAATCATCGCTAAGCTTATCGAGGATCTGCCGCGTTTGCTTGAGATCCAATATCCCCAGTGACAGGGCCATTGTTGCACTCTTCCGGCGGGATTCATCTGGATCAGCTGCCAACTTTCGAATTCGGTCTGCAAGAAGACCTCTCGCAGCGGGAAAGAGATTCCAAAAATTGAAGTAGTGGGCGGATTCGTCGCCTGGGTTAAAGTAGCTGAAAAAGTCGAGTCCCGATTCCTTTAGGATGCGACGCCCAGGATCGTCTTCATTCGTAACAAGCCGTAGAAGGATCGTAATACATCGCTCATCGACTTGAACAGCACTATCCGATATATAGTTTAACATCGCCTCAGGATGTTCCATCCTGTCGAGCAATATCGCGATCACCCCCTTTGTTTGTAGTTCTACATTCTTCTGGGTGATCATCGCTTTGGCTTCGCGGAGTGATAGGCGCGGCACGTCGTCGAGTCCGACCGCTGTTGAACCGGTCTGCACGACGTTGAACATAATTCCAGACATAAGAATCAATGAGAAAGGGCTAGTGTATTGGTGCATTGGAATTCCTTTCCAGCTCTGCGCGTTGAAAGTAAATGGGACTCATTCAAGGACACACATCCGACACGCCACAAAATGAAGGCGAGTCTTTTGTCAAACCAGAATTGATAAAATCGAGCAAATCTCTGTGCCAATCGCTTTGTATTGATTTGAAATGCGGAATCAACACATGGCCATTCCATTGTGGTTGTATCCCAAACCGACGCTTAAACTCCACGTTGAAATCAGCTTTCGTCTTCTCATCGTTCGATGCGGGCCGCATCGTGTCACCGTGGTAGGCGACAAAGGGTGGCCTGGCCGTTCTCTGAAAATAGCTTTGCCATTTGCAGAATGAAGTTGGAATTACTTGAGTCGCACCAGGGGCAGGTGGGAAAAAACTGCCATGCGCTAAAGGCACACCGACCACGGGGTCAATGGTAAACACAAGGTCAACAGAGACGCCAGGGTCAAACTGTTCGATGTAGGACAGAACTTTAGACGCTGTATTACCACCCCAACTATAGCCAATGAGTACGATCCGGGGAAAGCAACAAGGATCATCGTGCTCAGGCGTCTTCGCCTTCTTGATGATTTCCTTTGCTATTTCCCTTTGTCGCCCCGCCTGTCCAACTTTCTGACCTTGGATCGTAAATTCAATGTCTCCCGGAGCAAAAATATTCTGCGCTATTGGTTTGTATTTGTCTTTTATGACTTCATCAGATAGCTTTCCCTTAGTTCGAGTTTCGCACATTCCGGCGTTACCCGGTGAGGGTGGCCAGGTACGTTAGCAGGTTTATGTTTTTATTTTGGAGACTGCTGCCTGGCGGCACTGTCGATAATTTCTCTTCCCAGGTTAAGCGGCGGAGTGTGGTCAGCATATCTGCAAAACTCGGCTCGCGCTTGCGCGTGTACCAAGGACGGTTCGGAAACCGCACATGCGCGTGGCCGTGCTCGGCATACCACAAGACGGTCAAGCTATATAAGAACATGGCCATCGGGGCCGTGCGTTCCACCGCCAGAGGCAGGCGGTTGGCCGGGTCTTCCAAACCCAAATACTGTTTGGCGTCATGATGCGTGACTTCGATCGACCACCGACAAGCATAGGCGGACAGGATGCTGCGCGCGTCCCTCGTCAAATCGGTACAGTAGAAAATTTGCATCGGGCGCTTGCCTTGGGTGTCGCGTGTCAATACGAACGTGAGCAAGCGGTCCTTGCCGGCTTTGTAGTACAACCCCTGGCGGGTCTTGACCTCGAGTGTCGTGTGCAGTCCGTACTGGTTGAACGTCAACCGGGTCCAGGCGGAACCGTCGTTGGCCCACTCCTCTTTCGTGGAGAGCCGCGCGCCTTTTTTGCGCGGCGCCGCGACCGGGCTTTTTCTCCGGCGCAGGTTCGTACATCGCGCCTTGGGGATGCACCTGACCAATCATATGCGTGTTCTCGGGCAGGTAACGCAGCACGCTCTCGCCAGTGTAAAGACTGTCACCCACGAACAAGAACTGCCGCTCGGGAAACCAGCCCGCCACAAGTTTCAGCATTTCGCGCATCAGTTCCGGTCGCGTGCGGTGCTTCGGGTTTTTCGCTTTGGGCTTCGTGAGCTTTTTCTTCTTCCCCTTCGTCAGCCCTTGCCGATTGCGATACAACCGCATGCAGATCGGCAACGCGAACACTTTGGTGGGCGCCCACCAGGGTTTTACGAGCACCAGACACAGTGTCACCCAATCGTGGCCCCAGCTCACCAGCTTCTTGGCCTTCGAGGAAATCAGCGGATCGTGATGCATGCCCACGCCGAACAAACCCAGTCCGCGCTTGCGGCAGAGGGTGTCGTCGCCCGCCAGCAAAATCACGGCGTCGGAGCCGATCAAGCCTTTGATCAACAGTCCCGCCAGCAATCGCCAAAGCTGGTCGATGCTCCAACTCGCGTGGCTGAAGAAGCGGTGGTAATCGGAAAAGTGGCCGTTGCCGACCGAGTCGCTGGAGAGAATCAAATCGGTGACGTAGCGATGCCGATGCGAGAGAATCCAGCCCGTCATCAACAAACGAAACGTGGCGAAACTCGGCTGAGTGAAAACCGGTTGAAAAACATCGAGCAAAACCATGAACGTTGTGATACCTTCCATGTGCGGCCTCCGTGAGTTTCAGAATCCAGGCGTTTTCCTTTCCTAGATTCTGCACGGCAGGCCGCCTTTTATCGAGACAAATCTTCACTCCAAAATGTGCGAAACTCGAACTTAGTCCCCGCTGCCAAAAACCCCTCAAACCCCCAAATGAGAATCTTCTCACCAGACGGATCGATGGATAAAATGGGGCGATTTGAAACATAAGAATATAGATTTTGTGGAAAAACAGCGAGGCCAAGTGGATCAAATGACAACCAACGTGCGATCTTGGGATTCAGTAGTCGTTTGACTATATAATACACCTCAGTATCCATATCAATTCTGTATCCACGTTGTCCAACAAACTGTAGTGGAAAAATCGTCGTGCCCGTCCGAGATTTTACATTTCCCCACGCGTCGTACACCCACGTATCGGTGACTGATTCGTTGCTGTCAGTCAGTTCGCACGTTGATCCCAGGGCTTCAAAATTGGGATATTGGGTCGTTCCTCCTTGGCGTTGAGAGATGAGGTTGGTGTATTGGTCTGGCTCGTTGGTCCATACCGCTTGTGTTAGAGTCTGACTTTGTCACTTCTGCGCACGTTGCGCGTATGTTTTTAGGCTGCCAAGGGCAGTCCGTGGTAATGCAATTGGATCATTGTTCCCAACAGTTTTTGACCAAGGGCCGTCGTTCGCCAGCGGCGGGTGCGGGGGATCTTTGCAATCAGCTTGCGGACGTGCAGGCGTTTCAGGAACCGCGTCACGGCGTTGGCCTCTCGCCGTTGACGATTGCGGTCCGAAGGAAGCCCCCACAAAAACTTTCGAATGTCGGCATTCCGAAAGCCCTTGAGCAAGTGATCGCCCGCCATCACCGCTTGGAACAACCGCACGTCCTCCCGCCGCGCGGGATTGAACCCTTTGTAGCTTCGACCTTGATGCACTTTCGCTTCGGCCAGTTTGGCGACCTCGTGATACGCGGGAGCGGGATCGTCCACCACCGACAAGGCATTGAGGTAGCGTTCGTTCGCGGCTTTCGCGTGCCGTTGATACTCCGGCAAATTCGCGACGCCTTTGTTCAGGGGAGCCCACACCATTTGGGGCTCGCCGTTCCGCATCCCCTCGCGGTAGATGCGGAACTCACGCGGCTGGTTGATCACCGTTTCCACGCGGAGAATTTGGCCAAACTTGTCGTACATCTTCAGCCAGTTGTCTTTCATCCGGTGTTTGACCCGCGCCCCCGGATCGCGCTTCTTCTTGACATCGGTCAGAACTTCCCCTTGGAAGTTGCCATGAAGTTTTCGGCCCAGAAACGTGAGAATGTCACTAGCCGAGAAACTGACCACGGCGTGATCGATCAGCCGTGGATAAAGTTCGCCGAGCGATTTTTTGTCGGCGAAAAGAACGTCCGAGGCGTATTCCGCCTGGTCGATGACCCAGTAGTAGGTGTGATCGCTCAAAAAGCCGTCGGGCCCCACCACGGGATTGACCTGCCGAGCCCATCCGGCCAGTTGCTTGACCCAGTTGAGTTGGGCAAAGCGGTCGGCCATTTTCTGAGCGGCTTTGGGGTTTTCCAATTCGATAAAGGCGTTGTCTTTTTGGACGAAACCCAGCCCCGCCTTCTGCATCTTTCGGGCCAGCCAATCGTGGCCGTTGACGTAGACTTGAATGCCGTAGGGAAACCAGGTCTCCAGGCGGATGTGCATCAAGCCGAACTTCCGGTCCAGATAGTAATAGTAGATCACCCGTTGCGGCCGGCGTTTGAAGGAAAGCTTGGGCTTTCGCTGGCCATACGCCAGAGCCACCGTTTTACAGGTTTCCTGCACGCACAAAACGGCCACCAATCCCTCGGCCAATTTGTCCTTTCGAATCAGGTTCTGAATGAACGGTTCCTTCTTGAACTTGCCTTGGCGATACAGGTAGGGCCGGCCGGCTTCCGCCGCCACGGCTTTGGCGTGATCAACCAACCGCTCCGATTCCTGTTTGAGTCGGGGCAGAAAGTCCTTCCGCTTGATCTTCAAGGCATAGTCCACGAAGTCGTTCAAGCGTTTGTCGTTCCAAAACGGCAAATGGCCTTTGAAAATCACTCGATCAAAACAGTTCAAACTGGTTACAATCTGTTGAGAAAACTTGGAAACAAAACTCGAAGCAAACATCCTGGCGTCCTCCAGCAGTTGGCGGTCTGACAACACCAACATGACTGGAGGACGTCAATTTTGCCAGACACCTTTTTGGTTGCGGCCATCAGGCCGCGTTAGGTTACTTCCATCCGTTTCTAGCAGATATTGCTGGCCATCCCACACGAATCGTTTGGTCCCGGTCGATTCTTCGAGTTCAATCCGGAACTTATCAGCGTTGTAGCTCGCAGTGTTTATCGTGCCACTTGGTAGTGAAACTTTTGTCGGCTGATTCTCGTAATCCCAAACGGTCGTTGTGCGGTCATTGTTTGGTGCTTCGACGATCTGCTGATTCCCATCGGCATCGAAGGTGTAAGTCGTCGTACCGGTTCCGTCGACGGAGGTCTGCAACTGATTGGCGGCATCGTAGCTGTACGTGGTCCTAGCCGTTTCTTCATTCTTAACGAGACGATTGCCTGCCGGGTCGTAGCTGAAGGTGTGGGCGTAGGCGTTGGCCCCGCTACGTTGCTCCGCCGTGAGTTGATACGTCTTATCGTAACTCCACGTCACCCGGTCGCCATTGGCTTCCACGACATGCGTGCGGTTTTCGGTGTTGTCGTAGTGGTAGTCGAAACTGGATATGACTCTGCTGTCGCTCTTGAGGTTGTAAAGCGCGGTGAGCCGGTTGGCGTCGTCATAGGTAAAGCTGGCCCGTGTGCCGTTTGCTAACTTCTTGAGCATCCGCCTGCCTGCGGCGTCGTAAGCAAAGGTTGTGGGTTCGCTCCACGGGTTCTCAAGAGCGTTGATCTGCCCGGCGGTTTCGTATTGATACGTGAATCGACCGCCATCGGGGTCGATCATCCCGGAACGCTGACCGATGGCATCGTAGGCGTAGCTGATCGTCTTGTTGTTGGGTTGCTGATTCACCAGCGTCTGATTGACCACATCGTAACTGTAGCTGTAACGGCCCGTGGCATCGTGCATGAGGGTTCGGTTACCGACGGGGTCGAATGCGAAGGTGGCGGCCATACCGTTCGGAGATTTGCGAGCGATGACTTGATCGTTATTGTCGTAAACGTAGGTGGTGCGGTTGCCACGGGCGTCGATGCGGAGGGTTTGGCGGCCGGCGTTGTCGTAACCTTGGGTCGTTCGACGGCCTAGCGGGTCGATTTGGGCGATTTTGTTTCCGGCGGCATCGTACGTGAAACTGTGCCGATTGCCGCGTTGGTCCACGAGAGCGCTGGTTTGCCCGGCCGCATCGAAGACGGTCGTCACGCGATTGCCCAAAGCATTGATCTCCGCGATGGTCTGACCAACGGCATCGTAAATGTTGGTGCTGCGATTCCCGTTGGCATCCAGGCTGCCCGTTTGGGCACCATTGGCATTGTAGCTGAAACTGGTGCGATAGCCGAGAGCATTTTCCACCGCCTTTGTTTGCCCGGCGGCATCGTAGAGGGAGGTGCTTCGGTGGCCTAAGGGGTCGATCGAGGCGATGGGCCGGGACGCATCGTCATAAACCGTCGTGCTGCGGTTCCCCAGTGGATTGATGGAGGCAATCGGTTGGCTAGCGGTGTCGTAGACGATCGTAGACAATTCGCCGTTGGCATTCGTCGTTGCAATGTTCCTCCCCGCTGCGTCGTAGGTAAGGCTCGTGCGGTTGGCGAGAGCGTCGACCTGGGCGATTGTATTTCCAGCGGCATTGTAGATCGTGGTCGACCGGTTTCCGCGCGCGTCTTCGGTTGCGATTTGTTGCCCTGCGGCGTCGTAGCTGGAGGTGGTGCGGTGGCCTTCGCCATCGATATTGGCGATCGTTTGCCCGGTCGCGTTGAAGATGCTACTGGTGCGAATTCCCAAGGGATCGACCGAAGCGATCACCTGGCTGGCGGCGTTGTAGACATTCGTGGTGCGGTTGCCCAAAGGATCGAGATTCGCGGCGGGGCGACCGGCGGTGTCGTAAACCGTGGTCGTGCGATTGCCGAGCGGGTTGATGTTGGCCACGCCTTGCCCGGCGGCGTTGTAGGTACTGCTGGTGCGGTTGCCGAGGGCATCCACTGTGGCGACGGTTTGGTTGGCAGCGTTGTAGATCGTGGTGTTGCGGTTGCCGAGGGCACCGACGCTGGCGATGGTGCGACCGGCGGTGTCGTAGATAGTCGTGGTTCGGTGGCCGAGGGGGTTGATACTGGCTTCAGATCGGCCGACGGCGTTGTAGATCGTGGTGTTACGATTGCCGAGCGGGTCGATACTGGCAATCGCCTGGTTGGCGGCGTTATAAACGGTCGTACTGCGGTTCCCGAGCGGATTGACGGAGGCGATGGTTCGGCCGTCTTGATCGTAGACCGATGTGTTGCGATTGCCGAGTGGGTCGATGCTCGCCACGCTTTGCCCGGCGGTGTTGTAGACGGTGGTGGTTCTTTCGCCTTCCGGATTGATTTGCGCGAGAGGCCTCCCACTGGAGTCGTAAACGGTGGTGTTGCGGTTGCCGAGGGTGTTGAGGCTCGCGATGCGTTGGTTGTTCTTGTTGTAGATCGTGGTGTTGCGGTTGCCGAGGGCGTTGATCTGGGCGATGGGGTTGCTGTTGTTGTCGTAGATCGTGGTGTTGCGATTTCCTAACGGATCCACCTGGGCAATGGCGCGGTAGTCGTCATCGTAGACCGTCGTGCTGCGTTCCCCGGCGGGATTGATCTGAGCGATGGGCAGGTTGCTCTCGTCGTAGATGGTGGTGCTCCGCTGACCGAGCGGATTAATGCGAGCCACGGGGCGATTGGCCGCATCATAGGCCATGGTCGTGATGTTCCCGAGGGGATTTTCCTTCCGGCGGAGACGACCTACCGCGTTGTAGGTGTAACTGGTGCGGTTCCCTAGCGGGTCGATGTGGGCCAGAGGGCGGTTGCCTGGGTTGTAGATTGTCTCGGAGGTGTGGCCGAGGGGGTTGGTGGAGGTCAAGCGGTTGCCGTTGGCATCGTAGGTGTAGCTCGTGCGGTTCCCGAGCGGATTGATGGACACAGTGGTCAGATTCAGATCGTTTTTGATCAACGTGGTCCGGGCTCCCAAGGGCGAAACCGTGCCCTGAAAAACCCCGTTGCTGTTGTACGAATAGGTCAGCCGCTCGCCCAAAGGATTGATGCGGGCCGCGCGTTGGTCGCTGGCATCATAAACGTAAGTGATGGTTTCGTTTTGCGGATTCGTGACCGATTTGAGTTGCCCCTTGGCGTTATAGGTCATGGAACTTCGATTGCCGAGCGGATCGATCTGAGCGATTCGTTGCCCGTTGCTGTCACGCAGAACCGTATACACGCCTTGACCGGGAAGTTTCAGGCCCGTGAGACGCTTGTTCGCATTGTAAGTGTAGGTGGAGATTGTCCCGTTAGGGCGAGTGGCGGTTTTGAGTTGGTTCCCGTCATAGGTGTAACTCGTCCGCCGTCCCATCGCATCTTCCAACGAAGCTACCTGTTTTTTGTCGTTCCAGGTCAGCTTCGTTTCGTTACCGAGTGGATCGGTCAGCTTGGTCACGCTGCCGTCCGGGTTGAGTTCCACTTGGGAGGTTTTACCTTCCGGGTTGGTGATGCTCACGGACGACAGATCGAACGAATAGGTCGTCGTATTTCCCGCTGGGTTCGTGCAAGTCTGCACATTTCCCGATGCATCGTATGTGAGGGTCGAGCGTCCCCCATTCGGGTTGACTTGGCCTGTCAACCGCCCCTGGGCATCGTACTCGTATTCCGTAACGCACAGGTCCGGTCCTGTGATCTTGCTGAGGTTGTCGCCATCGTACTCAAAGGTCGTTTCGCGTCCGCCGGGTTCGGTGATTTTGGTCAATCGCCCCGCTTCATCGTAGGTGAAGGTCGTGACTTCGCCGGCGGGGTTTTCGATTTGCGTAATGTTGTGATTGGCGTCGGTCGTCACATTCCAGGTGGCCCCCGCCCCGTTGGTGAAGGAAGACAACAAACCCAGGCTGTCTGTCTGCGTGTAATGAAACTCGTTGCCGTCATCATCGGATTCCGTCCAACCGGGCGGGCTCGTCGATTGCGTGAGTTCGCCAGGCGCTCCATCGGGCCGCACGTATTCTCCCGAGTTTTCATCCCATTCGTAACAGTAGACCTCGCCGGTTCCCAGGAAAAGGATCACATTCCCATTGTCGAGCTCTTCGACATACCGCTCAAACGATCCCGTCCAACCGCCGGGTTCGGAGGATTGCGAATTGTAAAACATCCCCAAGTCGGGAGTGAAACTGGCCCCGGTCGGCAGCCCGTACCCGGCACTGACCGCCCCGGTTCCCACATCGACCCAGAGATTGCCGCACCGTCCCAGATTCCGGATCGAATCCAGTTGATCGTCCGAGGTATCCGCCGGAGGCAGGCATTCCGCATCGGCTGAGGTTTCGCTCTCCAGCGAGATCAACGGCGGCGGCTCGCAGGTGATGCCGTCATCGCATCCGCAACTGCCCTCCGATTGGGTCGAGTCGCCATCGGCTTCCGAATCGCAACTCGAACACGAGGTGGTACAAGAGTCGGTAGGCGTTTCCGGCAGTCGGCACGAACTGCCGGGACGCCTTGGCCCCGTCGATTGGCACAACTCGACAAGACTGGACTCACTGCTGGCCGACGATTCGCTGCTGGAGGACGACGAACTGCTTGACGAGGAGGCACTGCTCGGGGAACTCTCCGAGGACGAACTACTGGACGAGGAGAGGCTGCTCGCGGAGGATGCGCTGCTCGCCGAACTGGCTGACGATTCGCTGCTTGAGGAAGATAAACTGCTCGGGGAACTCTCCGAAGAGGAACTGCTTGCCGAGGACTGGCTACTTTCCGAGGATGCACTGCTCGGGGAACTCTCCGAGGACTCACTGCTTGCGGAGCTTTCCGAAGACAAACTGCTTTCCGAGGATTCACTGCTTGCGGAGCTTTCCGAAGACAAACTGCTTTCCGAGGATTCACTGCTTGCGGAGCTTTCCGAGGATTCGCTGCTTGCGGAGGAGGGGCTGCTTTCCGAGGATTCACTGCTCGGGGAACTCTCCGAGGATTCACTGCTGGGAGAGCTTTCCGAAGAGAGGCTACTCGCGGAGGACGCGCTGCTCGCCGAACTGGCCGACGATTCGCTGCTCGGGGAAGACGAACTGCTGGGAGAGCTTTCCGAAGAGAGGCTGCTCTCAGAACTGGCCGACGATTCGCTGCTGTTTGAGGACCGACTGCTCGCCGAACTTTCCGAAGAGAAACTGCTTGCGGAAGATTCGCTGCTGGGAGAGCTTTCCGAAGATTCACTGCTGGGAGAGCTTTCCGAAGAGAGGCTGTCACCTGACGAGAAGCTACTTTCCGAACTCGGCATGAAAAGCTCCCAGCATTTCAAAGATCAGCGGGAAGAAAGGACAATGGAATCGGGAACCCCCACTGTAGACATCCAGCCAGAATCTGTCCATACTGCCAGGTGAAAAAGCCAGGGTAATCGCCTTGTTGGGGTTGACTGGTCTGGTAAACTTACATTGGGTTTAAGGAGCACGTTTTTCTCTGCAAGGAGGACTTTCGATGGAACCGGCTCGCGCCGGGAGCTTGTTGGCCTATTTGTGCAAGTTCCTGATCCACGCGGGCGTAAGGGACGGCGTCATCCTTTAGCGGCTATGCTGACGGCCGTGGTCTGTGCCTTTCTCTGCGGTCATCGCGGGTGGACAGGCATTGTCGAATGGTTGCATGATCAGTCGGTTGAGATCTGGCATGCGATGGGCTTTACGCGGAGGCCTCCCCAAAAAGATGGCTTTCGCGATCTGTTGATGAAACTCGATCCCAAGGTTCTCGAAGCCATCCTCACACGATGGATCACCGAGGAACTCAAACTTCCCGCCGACCAGGAAACCCTCCAGGGCGTGGCGTTTGACGGTAAGACCTTGTGCGGCACGCTGCGAGACTTTTCGCCCGCCGTGCATTTGCTGGCCGCGGTGGATCATCAGACCGGTTGCGTGTTGTCTCAGTTGCCGGTTGATGCCAAGACCAACGAACACAAAGCCGCATTCGACTTGTTGAAAGCCCTCGTGTGGGAGGGACGCGTCGTCACGGGCGATGCGATCTTCTGTCAGCGGGATTTGTGCGAGGAGATCGTCGATTCCGGGGGCGATTATTTCTTTCAGGTGAAAGAGAATCAGCCCAATTTGCTTCGAGACATCCAGCATGAGTTCGCCGCCAGTGAGGCGGCTTTTTCCCCCTTGGGCGCAAAAAGAGCGGCAGGCGGAGCGTGAAACCATCCGGCAAGTGGAGAAGGGACATGGGCGGGTGGAGACGCGAGAACTCACCCGTACGATTGGTCTGAATGATCATCTGGATTGGCCCCACGTCGGCCAAGTTTGCCGGATTGAACGCACGCGGCAGATCGGCGAGGAAAGGCAACACGAAATCGCCTACTTCGTGACGTCTCTCAAACCCAGCCAGGCCGATGCCGCGACGTTGTTGAAATTGTCACGCGGACACTGGGGAGCCATCGAGAACGGAGTGCATCATGTTCGAGACACGACGATGGACGAAGATCGCTGCACGATTTTTCGGGGCCACGCACCTGAGAACCTGGCGGCGTTCCGAAATGCCGCCCTGAACTGGCTCCGCCAACTGGGAACCGACAACATCGCCGCTAAAATCCGCAGCTTCACACGGAATTCTCAACGCCTCTTCACTCTCCTCGGTATTGTGAAATAGGCGATGGCCCTGGTGAAAAAGCAAACAAACCCGCATACCTCCTCCTCATCGGTAAAGGTTCAAAATCGCGCCCCAACAGTGGGTTCCATTTGACGTCGATGTCCGCCTCGCCGCTTTCCGAATATTGCCGGAACCATTTCCCCCTACAATCGCAGCCAGTTAATTGAAATCGGATTGGTTGTGGACACGACCATGCCAAAAACAATCAAGGCGAGTGCATGTCGCAAGTTGTGACTGTTAAAACGTTTGCAGCAAACGATTCGGGTTTGCGCCATGCCACCAAAACGGGATGAGCCCTCGCGGCAAAGTCAAACCGCATATTCCCGAGTTGAAGAAATGCAGCACGCCAAACACAATGTCCCAGGCCGACTCGGCTTTCATGACCGCCGAAAAAAACGGTCTCTCGGAACATCGTAGAGCGACTCTCAATTTGAGAACTTCGTTGGCAATATCTCCTTGAAATCTCTGACCTTGTGCAAAATAATTGGTTGAGAAGTCTATCAGATTCCGATAGACGAACTTGGTGAGTCTCCCGGAGAATCCGTCCTATGCTCTACCAGCGTTCCTTGCAGATCGAAAAGCGGCTGGAAACTGTCCTTCGTTTAATCCAAAGTGGTCGGTATTCCACTCCGAAAATCGCCGACGAGCTTGGAATTTCGATTCCCACGGTTTCGCGAGCGGTGTGTGCGCTTCGCGAGAGAGGACACAATATCCGTGCGGAACGAAGTGAGGAGGGCTGGCGATATGTGCTACAAGAGCCAGGAGCCGATAAAACGGACACCCGCAAATCAGACGTTGTCCGTCCGAGACTTTGACCCAAATTCATTGAGCCAATTCAAAATCGAGAGCGGCACAAAAATGAACGCCGACATTATGAAACGGGTGGTAAGAGCCATTGCTGAAGGCTCGCAAAGCGATCTGGAACGACTCGCGCAGAGAATCGTCGAGTCGGAACGGAAAAGCGGTCACGGGCGACTTGCCAACCAACTTGAAGAAATCCTGAATAAACCTCGCCCCAAAAATACCGGTCACATTCCGACGACGGACAGTGACCGCACTCTGAAAGAGTTACCTCTTAGCCGTCGTCACGGGGAATTGCTCACGACGCTCGTTCCGCGAGAGGCACTGGAGCACCACATGGTCCTCCCTCCCGAGGTCGAGGAGCGGTTTGCCAGAATCGAACGGGAGTATGCTGCTCGGGAACGTCTTGGTGCCTATGGACTTCGCAACCGCAAGACGATCTTGCTTTATGGACCACCAGGATGCGGCAAGTCGCTGGGGGCCAAGCGGCTTGCGTGGAATACGGGCCTGCCGCTTCTGAAAGTCCGATTTGATGCGCTGCTTTCGTCGTATTTTGGGGAATCGGCCACAAACCTCCGAGCCGTGTTTGACGCCGCTAAAGAACGCCCGTCCGTCTTGCTCTTGGACGAGTGCGACTTTATCGCTCGTTCCCGGACCACATCGAAAGACATCGGAGAAGCATCCCGGATCGTCAATTCGTTGTTGCAATTGATGGAAGAATTCGATGCGCCCGGTCTCCTGGTAGCGACAACGAATGTCGAAGCCTCCCTTGACGAAGCCTTGTTTCGGCGATTCGATGAAGTCTTCCAAGTTCCCTTGCCGGGACTGGAGGAACTCGAAAAGCTGTTGCGGATGACTTTATCGGCCGTGCAAGTTGCCCCGAAAATGGACTGGAATCGTCTCGTCAGCCAACTCGCAGGCGCATCCGCGGCGATGTCGGTGAAAGCGGCCCAAGATGCCGCGAAAGCGGCCGTCCTCTGCGGCGAAAAGGTCGTCACGGAATCACTACTCAAGAAAGCGATCCACGAGTTGAGTCATCGGAATACGGACACGAAAAGCGAGTAGGCAATGCCGGATCACAATTTTGAATATCTTCAGTTGATACTCCGCGAACGCGGACCCGCTCGATTCCCACCCGCCCCTCAAGCGGAAAATCCGACCACAGCAAATAATAAATCCCACCGATCAGGACACGCTGGAGGGTTGCGAACGCAGTCAGAAAACGTCTCCGCAAACTGGAAAACCAGTCAAACGGCACGTGTTCAAAACGGGCTACCGCCAATCGAAGCAGGTATCCCGCTGTTACTGAAAATCGATCCGTCCCTTGATCTCGATGACTTACGGCGACAATTCCATTTTGAAATCGTCTCGGAACAAGAGAACGGGTTTGTTATCGTCGCCTCGAAAGATGTCGACCTGGAAGACTTCCAGCAAAAACTCACAGATTTCGTTGGCAGCATTACAGGCTCTGCAAATGTCGCGCGAATTCACGAATTACGTGAAGATTTAACGCAGGAAGAGCGGCTTAAACTCATCCTCACAGACACGCTGTTTCAGGAGTGGCCAACGATACCTGATTATTCACTCTACATCTGTGACGTGGGCATTACCTGCGTCGGCGATTGGGAAATACCGAACAAACCCAAACGAAACCCCCGTTGGAAAGATGAGACATGGGCGCGGAGAGAGAACGATTGGTCGAATCAGCGGCTCGAAGCCTATGACAAATGGGACGATCTGAAGGACCAACGGCTTGAGACCGTCCGCGGTATTATCGATCACTACCAGGCCGAGATCCTGATGAATGTCGACAATGCCGATACCGAAGCGTTGAGCCTTCCTGATAGCTTTACGCTCCGCATCAAAATCCCCGGTCGGGGGCTGAAAGACCTTGTACTCAGTTATCCGTACATCTTCGAAGTGACCGAACCGGATGAGATCGAGACGCCTCAACAAATTGCCCGTGGACTCAAAGAGGTCGCAGCACGCCTGGACGTTCAATCGCCGGACGAAAACGCTCCCGCTGTCTGTGTAGTCGATAGTGGAATCCAGGAGGAGCATATTTGGCTGGAACCGGGGATCGACAAACAATCCTCGCATTGTTTCCTACCCAATGTCTCTGACACCAATGTTGCCGATTATGTTCCGCCCGGCGGTCACGGCACACGAGTCGCCGGAGCCGTGCTTCACGGGGAAGACATCCCTAAGACGGGTGTCGTCCATCTGAAGACGTGGGTGCAAAACGCCCGTGTGCTGGACGAGAACTGTGGCATGCCCCAAGAGATGTTTCCTCCGGCCGTGTTACGGGAAGTTGTCAAGCGATACCATGACGGCCCCCGCAATACACGAATCTTCAATCATTCCATCAATGCTGATGGGCCCTGCCGGACGCGGCACATGTCGGCGTGGGCTGCAGAAATCGATCTGCTTTGCCACGATTATGATGTCTTGATCATTCAGAGCGCAGGCAATTTGAAGAATTCGCGTCCGGCTCCCCGGTCCGGCATCGCTGAACAGATTGCCGCCGGCAAACCGTATCCCGACTATCTGGGTGAAAACGCCTCTCGTATCGCCAATCCGAGCCAAAGCCTTCAAGCGCTCACGGTGGGTTCCATTGCCTAATTGGACAGCGCCACTTTACTCTCTAAATCCGTACTCGGCTTAGCCTTCCGTTACGAATGAAATCAGGCGATCCTCCGTGTGAGTTTACCCAAATGGATCACGGAGGACCGCCATGATGACTTTAGAAGAGATCAAGAACCTCGGTCGACTGCTCACAGTGTTTCTGGCGATGTTTGCGGATTGCTTTTTAAGCTGGCCCGCACGCCGGTTGTTCAGGGTTTATGTCAAGGGTCAGTTGTCGGATGTCAAACGAAAGAACTGTGAGGCCATCGCGTTGAAGTTCAACCAACCTCCCCGAACGCTACAGCGGTTTCTCGAATCGATCAAGTGGGATGAGGAAAAATTGCGAGATCGCTGTCAGCAGATCCTCGCCCGGGATCATGCCCACGAGGAGGCGATTGGGACCGTGGATGAATCCGGGATCAGCAAGAGCGGTTCGGAGACCGCCGGGGCCGCCCGGCAGTACAACGGCCACCGGGGAAAGGTCGATAACTGCACCGTGGGAGTTCATCTGGCGTACTCGACTCCCGGATTTCACACGCTTTTGGACAGTCAGCTTTACCTGCCGGAAGACTGGGCTGATGACCAAGCGCGGCGAGAGAAAAATCCCATTCCCAAGGACATCGCGTTTCAGACGAAGCCGCAAATCGCGTTGGGCTTGATTGACCGGGCTTTACAGAATGGCATCCGCGTGGCGGTATGGACCTGCGATGAACTGTATGGCCGAGACAGCAAGTTCCTGGATGGACTCGAGGATCGAAAGCAAGCCTATGTCGCGGAAATCCCCTGTGATACGCGGGTTTGGACCACAAAACCAAAGCGAAGTCGAACGAAGTCGCGGAAGACAAAACCGCGGAAGTCGAAGACGAGGCGGGGGAAGAAGACGCCCCGCGCCTGGTGCCCGCCGCCCGCCTGCGAAGTCCGCAACTTGATCAAGTTCTCTTCCAAGTTTCAAAAGCAAACTTGGCAGCGGTATCGGATCAAGGACACGCAAAAGGGTCCCGAGGTCTGGGAGGTCAAATGGCTCAAAGTCTGGCGGAAGACCGAAGCCAAACTCCCCAGCCGACAACAGACCTTGATTGTGGCCCGGAATGTGCGAACTGGGGAAATCAAGTTTTTTCTATCCAACCAGGTGGTCGGGCGGGGCGGCGTGACGTTGCGTTGGTTGCTGCGGGTCGCCTTCCGTCGTTGGACGATCGAAGCCTGCTTCCGCGTGGCCAAAGACGAGTTGGGCATGGATCACTTCCAAGTTCGTGGCTGGCGGAGCATTCATCGTCACTACTACGTGACCGCGTTGAGTTCCCTGTTATGCAGCCGGATTCGTCAGAGCCTGGACACCCACCAGACGGGAGAACTCACCGTCGAACAGGTTCGCCGGAGCCTCAACAGTTACCTGATGCACCATCACCTGCCCGCTCCGTTTCGTGACGAAGCCTACGAGAAGGACTTAAAGAGCCAGCGGCACTATCAAGACCGCACCGTTCAGTCGAAAATTTCACATACCAAAACGCGAATCCAGCTGTATCTCTCCCTCGGAATCGACGTCGACAAAATCAAATCCTGCGTCACGTGACCCCGAAAAGACAAAACCCCATGATTTCCAGGCAAAACACACTAAACTGGCGCTGTCCAACTACGGTGCCTTGGAAACCGCCCACTGGAGGAGTTTTGCATCTGAAAAGGGCTACCCCTCCGCCTTCAGTCGGGCAGGACTTGGTATCTGGGAATCCATCAAGCCCGATGTCGTCGAATACGGTGGAGACTCTCTTCACACCGCCGGAGACTCTCCAACTGTCGATAATCCCCAAGACGGTCGCGACTTTTACCCTGAGCTGATCCGCTCGACGCTTCACGGCGGCCCAGCCTTCGACCGAGACGAGGTCGGCACCTCGTTCGCCGCCCCCAAGGTGACGAAAATCGCGGCCCGCTTGCAGGCGTTGCTTCCCGAGGAATCTTGTCTCCTCTACCGCGCGCTGATCGTGCAATCGGCTCACTGGCCGGCATGGGCCGCCGCGCTCTCCCGAGAAGAACAAGTCGATGTCCTCCGTCGTCTTGGTTACGGCATCCCCGATACGGAACGGGCAACCACCAACACCGACTTTCGGACGACGTTCATCACTCACAAGGAGCGGACGTTGGGGCCAGGTGACTGCCACATCTATCAGGTTCCGATTCCCGCAGAGCTTCGCCGTCCCGCCGATGACTTCACGATTCGCATCGATGTCACGTTATCCTACGCCGCCGCTCCAAGACGTACACGAAGGACGCATCGCGGCTACTTGGCGACGTGGCTGGATTGGATGAGCAATCGCAAGGGCGAATCTCTCGAAGCCTTCCTGACACGCGCGCTGAAATCTGACGATGAACAGATGGATGAAGGTAGTGGCGCGTTGGGCTGGAGGATCGAATCCCGAAGCAACTGGGGCCATCTGCCCGGTGTCCGTCGGGGCGTCGGCACGCTACAGAAAGATTGGGCTTTCGTCGCCTCGAATGCTCTTCCCGATGATCTTTGCATTGCCGTCCGCGGGCATCAGGGCTGGAGTCGCGATCCGGAGGCGGCAGCCACATACACTCTGGCGGTGACTTTCGAGATTGTGGGACAAGAAATCCCCATCTACGAACCACTGCGCACCGCCGTCCTGGAACTGCAATCCGCAGTCGAAGTGGAAGAGGAAGAGGAAGCAGAAATCGAACTGGAGTTTGAAGAGTAGCGAGAATTGGCTTACGTTGTGGATGCAATTCGAAAAAGCTGAAATTGAGGACATCTTTGGAGGAGAGACGCCGTGTCCAGTACGGCAAGTCTTTCGAAAGCTGGACAGATCGCTCGAGTCAGCTAGGCGCTCTGTCTCTTTCAGGAATTCTCCTAACGCGGCCTGATGGCCGCAACCAAAAAGGTGTCTGGCAAAATTGACGTCCTCCAGTCATGTTGGTGTTGTCAGACCGCCAACTGCTGGAGGACGCCAGGATGTTTGCTTCGAGTTTTGTTTCCAAGTTTTCTCAACAGATTGTAACCAGTTTGAACTGTTTTGATCGAGTGATTTTCAAAGGCCATTTGCCGTTTTGGAACGACAAACGCTTGAACGACTTCGTGGACTATGCCTTGAAGATCAAGCGGAAGGACTTTCTGCCCCGACTCAAACAGGAATCGGAGCGGTTGGTTGATCACGCCAAAGCCGTGGCGGCGGAAGCCGGCCGGCCCTACCTGTATCGCCAAGGCAAGTTCAAGAAGGAACCGTTCATTCAGAACCTGATTCGAAAGGACAAATTGGCCGAGGGATTGGTGGCCGTTTTGTGCGTGCAGGAAACCTGTAAAACGGTGGCTCTGGCGTATGGCCAGCGAAAGCCCAAGCTTTCCTTCAAACGCCGGCCGCAACGGGTGATCTACTATTACTATCTGGACCGGAAGTTCGGCTTGATGCACATCCGCCTGGAGACCTGGTTTCCCTACGGCATTCAAGTCTACGTCAACGGCCACGATTGGCTGGCCCGAAAGATGCAGAAGGCGGGGCTGGGTTTCGTCCAAAAAGACAACGCCTTTATCGAATTGGAAAACCCCAAAGCCGCTCAGAAAATGGCCGACCGCTTTGCCCAACTCAACTGGGTCAAGCAACTGGCCGGATGGGCTCGGCAGGTCAATCCCGTGGTGGGGCCCGACGGCTTTTTGAGCGATCACACCTACTACTGGGTCATCGACCAGGCGGAATACGCCTCGGACGTTCTTTTCGCCGACAAAAAATCGCTCGGCGAACTTTATCCACGGCTGATCGATCACGCCGTGGTCAGTTTCTCGGCTAGTGACATTCTCACGTTTCTGGGCCGAAAACTTCATGGCAACTTCCAAGGGGAAGTTCTGACCGATGTCAAGAAGAAGCGCGATCCGGGGGCGCGGGTCAAACACCGGATGAAAGACAACTGGCTGAAGATGTACGACAAGTTTGGCCAAATTCTCCGCGTGGAAACGGTGATCAACCAGCCGCGCGAGTTCCGCATCTACCGCGAGGGGATGCGGAACGGCGAGCCCCAAATGGTGTGGGCTCCCCTGAACAAAGGCGTCGCGAATTTGCCGGAGTATCAACGGCACGCGAAAGCCGCGAACGAACGCTACCTCAATGCCTTGTCGGTGGTGGACGATCCCGCTCCCGCGTATCACGAGGTCGCCAAACTGGCCGAAGCGAAAGTGCATCAAGGTCGAAGCTACAAAGGGTTCAATCCCGCGCGGCGGGAGGACGTGCGGTTGTTCCAAGCGGTGATGGCGGGCGATCACTTGCTCAAGGGCTTTCGGAATGCCGACATTCGAAAGTTTTTGTGGGGGCTTCCTTCGGACCGCAATCGTCAACGGCGAGAGGCCAACGCCGTGACGCGGTTCCTGAAACGCCTGCACGTCCGCAAGCTGATTGCAAAGATCCCCCGCACCCGCCGCTGGCGAACGACGGCCCTTGGTCAAAAACTGTTGGGAACAATGATCCAATTGCATTACCACGGACTGCCCTTGGCAGCCTAAAAACATACGCGCAACGTCCGCAGAAGTGACAAAGTCAGACTCTAACCAGCCCGGTGATAGCATCGAGCGGCATTTCGAATGCCGCTCGGCGAATCTGATTCTGTCACGGCGGCTCGTTTTCAGGTCGCTAGCCGGTTTCCTTTATTTCCATGGTTGAAGATGCTGGTTGTAGCCACATCACGGAAAACATTGCAACTTGTGGAAAGACGTTCGTGATCTTGTCAGAAATCACACTGCCATCGGTCTCCTTGAAAGTGGTCGCTCAGGCTAGGGGAATTGTTTGGTGCTGAGGGCTAAAGAAAAAGCCAAAACCTGCCCGCCCCGAAGGGCGGGCAGGTCGCATGCATTTAGAATCAAAAAGGGAAAATCCCCCAAATTAACGACGCCGGCGTTTGTTGGGGCGGATGGCTCCCGAGTCAATGTTGGTGATGATGAGCAACGCCAAGGCGATGCAGAACACAAACGTGGATTGCGTCAACAATCCCGCCAAGGCGGCGACGATCAACGCGATTGTGACATAGACGTTATTAAGTTTTTGACGAGCCCCCATAGGAAGTACCTCCTCAATTTGATTTGGGTCTGGGTGTTTCGGGTTCAATTCAAAACGAATTCGCCAGCCAATAGGTTGAACGAGATATCGCAGTCGGTCGGCAAGTCACGGAGCCAGCGTGAGAATTGATGCAGCATCAAACCGGCACAAATGCCCGCGGTGTAAATCGTGCTGCGAGAAGTGCAACGTCCGGTTTGTGCTTCCGCTCTGGGAAAATAGTGTCGTTTCATAATGTTGCCGATCGAGGGTCGCTGGTGGTGGTCAATACCCGCAAGACTTCACCGAGCATTCGCCCATCGGCCCAAAAGCGGCAGCGGTCTTTCAAACTCCGCCAGATCGCAGCGCGGGCCGTGATGCTGTCCACACAGCAAAAGATCGCTTCCCCCGTATCGAACTTCGCGCGAAAGCGATCCTGGATTGGCGTGACAACAATATCGGGATCAATCAACTGGATAGCCTGCCGCGTGGCGAGGACTTTCGGTTGCCCCAAATCGGTCTGGCTAAAATAGCCTTGGGTGGTGACATTCGTGGGTTCCACGTCATCGAAGTCCATCAATTGCAACCGCCTGACACCCATGGCCGCGAGTCCCAATGCCACTTGCCGCCCGACCGCGCCGACTCCAATTACGGTTGCGGAGGTTTCTTGGAGGCGAACTTGGGGAACGAGTTCGCTTTGCCGTTCAAAACGATTCATAATCGTGAAAATCCTCCTCAGAATAAGACAGATCGGAAGCCATGAGATCAAAGCTCGCATCGTCCCACCACGGGTTTGGCAAGGCTGGTGGGACGGCGGCCCTTTGTTCTCGTTTTGCCTTCGTTGAAGTTCGTTTCTCTCCAACCTTCGATGGACCGCACACAGTTCTCGTATTCCTGTTCCCAGGCGGCGATGTCGGAAGCGGGAAACGAGGCGTCGTAGTCCACTTCGATTGGAATAACCATCTCCGCTGTGGGACCAATCGCCGAGACGCAGGCGAGCATAAGAATCTCCGCCGCAGGCCAGGATGAACATGACCGACCAGTCGCAACGGCCAAATACTCGCTCGAACGTCTCCTCATCTGTTCCGCTGGGCTGGGCGGAATTTCCGGGGTGCGTATGAACCCAAACTCGGGAAAATCGGTCGGGCGCAAAGCCGCGATCCACTTGATCATCATAAAAATCCGCGACGGCGGCATCGTCAAAGCGAACGCTGACCGCCGTGCAGGTTTGCAGAACAAGCACGATGTCTTCCACTAAAAGCGGATCATATTCCGCCGTGATTCCGAATCCCCCGATTTCGGTTTCACCCTGATCGCGAAGGAAAAGAAGTTTCGCCCAAGCATAAGGAGAAAAGCGAAGCGTCGGGGCTCGCTCAAGGCGAGGGAATTTCTGCGGGGACCGTTTCGAGCGGAGGTTCTTGGGTTGTCTCATGGGCATGACTTGTACTTTCTACCGCCGAAGCGGCGTGGCAGGATTTGCAGACGTCATCCTCTTCCAGACAGGAATGACAAACGATGTTTCCACACGACTCACACGAATGCTGACATTTTCGACAAAGCGACTCATCGCAACCTTCGCAGGAATTGGTGCAATCGCTGCAATGGGCATCCCCACAATCCGAGCAACTCACGTAGCATTCGCTACAGAGGAGACGCTCACACCCTTCGCAATTCCAACGGTCCTCATCATCGGTAATCCCTCCGCAATCCTCGCAGGGTTCGCCGCTCCAGTTGTCCAATTCGACATAGGCGCTGGACGGGTTATAGGTGCGAAGGATTTGCGACACGATGACGAAGAAATCGCACAATCGACCCGAATCCAAGGCGCTGCGAATCGCCGCTCGCCCCTCACCCTCGCAGAGTTGCCCATCCTGCACATGCGGGTGCGTCACGGATGAATTCGAGGCCGAAGGATAAGGCTCCAGTGCGAGGACTTCATACGTGAAACCATTCGGCCGATTCTTCACCTCCAGCCGAATCTCAAAGCTGCCAAGTGCGACACCTTCCAAAACAAGCGATTCCGTTTCGACCGCCAACGTGCCTTTTCGTAGGTCGCAGGTGACGCGAGGAAACTCGGCTTCCAAAGCCAGGACTTCTTCGTAAATGGCCCGCAGCGATGGAACCGCCTTGAGTTGGATTGTGGGCGTGAGTTGCTCCAACCGCAGTTGAAGTGCTCGCAGGGCCAAGGGGAGTTGTGGCAAAAGTTTGCGGACGGCGAGATTCCAACCGCGCGATCGTGCGATTTCCATTCGCCGAAACAACCGTTGGCATTCGTCCCAGTTGTCTTCGGGCAACTGCAATTTCTGGGTCTGCGCAGAATGGCCTTGTGACAGTTGCTCATGAATTCGCTCTGCCATTTTTAGGGCCGAGCGTTGTTTTGAATCCAACATGTTTTCCTTTCGGGATAAAGAAGCGAGGCCACCGGTTCATTTCCCGGCGACCTCGCCTCGTTGCAACTTCAAATGGGACGAGAACGCTACGAAATGGCTCCCTCAATCTTCGTGGGAGTGATCGTCACGCGATCACCATCTTGAAGGACGTAGTCGGAGGCGACGGGCAAGCGGTTCACGCGGATCAAATAATCCTGAGCCCGACCACCGGGAATTCGCTCGGCGAAAAAGGCTTGGACGGTCGTGCCGGGAGCGACATTCAAATAGTCGGCGAATCCGGCTCCATCATTGTTGATGTAGAGAACGTTCAGGGACTGTGTCATGGCTTAAATTTCCTCAAGCGTGAGAAAGAAAAGGGATTGCTCCCCACTTGGGAAGCGGACGCATTCGATGGTTGGTGCAGTGGTGTTCTTCGGATGTGTTAATCGAGGGTGTAGATTTCTTCGTGGCGGTAGGGATAAGCGGCTTCGCAACGCGGACACTCGGCCCACTCGGGCAGTTCTTCAAGTCCCCGCTCACTGAGCAGGTTTTCCTGACCACAACCGGGGCACGAGAGACCCAGTCGCTGTTCCAGTTGCTCGGGTGGTTCGACAACAAGTTGAAAGCCGCGTTGGTGAATCAAGTGGATGGATTCCCCCGTGGCCAAGGCCACGGCAAGAACCAAATCCTGCGAGGGCTTTCGCTCGCATTTCCGCAGACGCATAGGACAGTCTCCTTGGAATAGTGACCGCCCCTTGCGAGGCGGTCATGTGAAAAAACATAACCACCTCGCACAGCGCGAGGCTGTATCGTGCTTGCGTTTTTAGTTTCGCCTAATTGAAAGGCAACTATGATTCGGCTTTGGGAAACCCTTCTTCGTTTGATGGTCGAGTGAGCCAATGCGTTTCGAGCCAATGTTGTTCGGCAGCCAGAGCATCGCTTCGCAAGAGTAAACGGCCCCAATCGTGGACCGTCCACTGGAGCAAGATCAGCAAACCAATAGCCGTTTTGATCAGGTTCCACGTGGCTGCCGCGACGGATGGTCAACCGGCCCAGTGCTCGTAAGGGGATCTCTTCGCTGTAAATCGTGCGAATGCAACCGCCGGGTTCGATGCGGAGATCCATTATTCCGACTCCGTTGGCTGCTGGCTCTTGGGCGAGCGCAAGATATTCCGCCGGGGACGGTCCACCAACAAATCATCCAGAACCGTCTGCACTTCGCCAAGTTCCTGGGCCACGCTTTGCCGGAGCACGTGGTTGTCACGCAAACTTTGCGGCTGGACGCCCGTCACAATCTCCCGGGCTTGATCGACAAGACGATCCAACTCGGCATTGGAACGCACATTGAGCTGACCGAAGCGGGTGAAGAACTCCGTCAGGTTTTCGATGGCCGAATTGCGAAAAACTTTCGGCTGTCCGTCCTCATCCCCCGAGAGACGTTCGGTGAGATGAGTGATCAACTTGTGCAACTCCTCCAAGAAAGCCTGCTCGGCCAATTGCAAGGCCTCATCAAACCGATTGGCCACGCGGCGGCATTCTTGTTCATAAAGTTCGGGATGCAATCGCCGCAGATAGTCCGGCGGCTCGACGCTCGGGAAGTCCCAACTGATTTCAAAGGCTCCAGTCAGGCTTTCGGGATAGTCGGCGGGATTATACAGCCGCCCCAATCGCTGAGCAGCCGCCTGCTTCAGTTCGGTGTAGTGTTGGTCGAGATTTTCGACCGCCTCATCGAGTTCCGCACTCCAATCCCGCATGCGGGCATCGAAATCGGCAATGCGGTTCTGGCGGATCAGTCGCAAGCCCGGCTCCGGAAAGGGCAAAGTCTCCGCCTTCCAATGGGCCACGGCTTTGGTGCGAATCGCCGTCACCGCCCGAAATGCGGAATGCCGCACGTCCAAGAGTTTTTTCCCGGCGGAGAGAAACTGACCTTCCGCGCCAAACGATTCCGCGGCCTCGGCTCGTTGACCGGGGGTGAGTGTCTTCCGCGTCCCCAGCCATTTGATACTCAAACGCACCGCGGCGGTGCTGGACCGCAAACGTTGAGCCGCTTCGGCCGAGAGTTCCATTTGCTGATCATCAAGTGCTGTCGTCATTAAATCGTTCCTTTCTGAAAGGGATCAAATAGTGTTCAGCTAAACTTTTGCAATCTTTTAGATCGCCCTGGAAAAATAGGCGATTTTGTGTCTAATTGACGTCAATTCGGATGGCGCACACGGACCAGGGAGGTAGCGAGCATGCCAGGAATCGTCGAGTTCCCCCAAGTCGTTTTGGACGCGGTCGAAGAATTTGGTGACTTGTTTTCCTGCGAACCGCAACGGCGGCACTTTGCGGAGTATCTCACCGGATTGATGGTGGCCCACAACAAAACCATCACCGGCATCAACGGCGAGTTTGCCGAAACCACGGACCAATCCTGTCTGAACCGGTTCCTCACCGAAGTCGACTGGGATGAGAAGGCGCTCAACGAACGGCGGCTGGAACTGTTGCAACAGGATGCGACGACCCAGTACAGCGACCAGGGCGTGATCGCCATCGACGATGTGCTGATCGACCACGACGGCCAGTTCATCAAGGATGTGGGCTGGTTCTGGGATCACGCCGAGAGCCGCCACAAGATCGCCCACGATTATCTGTTCGTCAACTACGTCTGCGCCGAGCGGCAAACATTATCCGCTGGAGTTTCGCCGCTTCAAAAAACGCGTCCAGTGCGAGGCCACCGGCGAGACGTTCAAGAACCACACGGTGTTGTTCTGCGAGTTGATCGACTGGGTCTGCGCGGAACATCCCCGGCGATTTCACCTTCGACAGTTACTTCACCAACGCGGAGAACCTGAACCACATCCATCGAAGAAGGACAAGTTCGACCGGCCGCGGGGCTACGTGGGCGACTTGAAATTCAACCGCAAGATCGAGGTCAAAGGCTGGCAATATAAGGCCGAGGAGTTCGCGGCCACGATCGAGCCAGAAAGCCGCAAGGAACTTCGCCGCGGCGACAAGACGGCAATGGTATTTCACCTGCACGATTCGCATTCCGGAAGTGAATCATAAAGTGCGGATCGTGATCCTC
Organism: uncultured Planctomycetaceae bacterium; assembly: GCA_963815195.1. GTDB lineage: Bacteria > Planctomycetota > Planctomycetia > Planctomycetales > Planctomycetaceae > CAWAVN01. The sequence goes on along the minus strand of CAWFGE010000015.1, from coordinate 280,938 downwards.
TGGGACAAGCGACGGGACAAAACGCCAAAAAAGATTCTGGTGACCAATCGGGTGCGCTGGGAAGTGACGCGGATCCTCAAAGTCTATCGACATCGCTGGACAGGCACGGAGACCTATCATCGGGATGGCAAGCAAGAGCTGGGCATGGGAGACTGTCAGCTGCGCAATGGCCAGGGCCAGACCAGGCACATGTATTTGGTCATGCTGGCGTACAGTTTGCTCGTGAGCCAACTCCAGCAGAACCATGCGAAAGATTGGGCACTCTCTCGGCTGACGACCATCGGCGAAGCCTGCCGCGCCATGCTTGGAGAGACCCTGCGGACCACACTGGCCTGGGCCATCCAACAAGCCACAGAGAAATCGCAAAGCTATGACCATATCATCGCCAAATTGGGATTAACCTGATTTTGCAAAAGTCCAGTTCAGGAAAGAGTGAAGGGCAATGTGAACTGCTCAATTCGCAGACGGATCGCGCGGGATCTGCCGCCGCTTCTTTGGGGACCCACTTTGATACTCATAAAGTCCCGGCTGACTAGCCGAGAGACAGCGGCCGCTGGCCCATTGCCTGAGCTTTTCAATCGATTCAGCCGCGGTCTTCGCAATGGGGACGACGTTCGTTGCGGCTTCAACTAATGGCACATCCAACAAGGCGGCCAAGCGACAACAGGCGTGAATCTCAGCGCCGGTAAATAAATCGTCCTTGGGCTTGGGCTGAGCGGGATCAAGGGAAAACGTCCGCAAGCAAATCGCCCAGATCGCGTTGCGTTCTTCCGCATTGGGGAGGTCAATGAAGAATAGGCCGTCAAAGCGACCGGCCCTGGAGAACTCGGCTGGTAAAGACGAGATGTCGTTGCAAGTGCAGATCACGAAGGTGTCGCTTTCGTGATCGTTAAGCCACGTTAAGAAATTTCCAAACAACCGCGAGGAAACACCGGAATCGCTGCGGCCCGATCCGCCCACACCAGACAACGCTTTTTCGACTTCGTCCAGCATTACCACGGCGGGTTGCATGGCATCAATCATTTGAAACGCCTGCCGAACATTCTTCTCGGTTTCGCCCACGATGCCCCCATAGAGTCGGCCCACGTCCAGAATAATTGTGGGTCGCCCCGTCTCATGGCCGAGGCTTTTCGCAAAACTGCTTTTCCCACAACCGGGCGGCGAAAGCAGCATCACGCCTTTGGGACGCTTGAGCGGATCGGGGTTGCCTTGCTGACGCATGGCCCGCAAACAAAAATTCTTCAGAGTTTCCAATCCGCCCAGGTCCGAAAAGGTTTCGCGTCCGCGATAGAGCTGCAGCAATCCCGCCTTCTGAAAGGTCTGGGATTTCAACTGCCAAATCGCTTCGGGACCGATAGCCCCTTCGCGAACCAAAGAAAGGGAAAACGCCCCTTCTGCTTCGTAGCGGGTCAATCCGGCTGCGGCATCCAAGACCCGGTCGAGGGCTTCCCCTTCGGGCAGTTCCCCCGCCTCGGTTGCAATGCCTTGGGCGATCTCTGCTAACTGCTCCCGGTTGGGACGTTCGTGGTGCAGGACCAAGAACAATGTTTCGAGCTCAACAGGAATTTGAACGACCGGAGAGAGGATAATCACAAAGGTTCGGTTCTGCTTGCCTTGAACGATTTGCCGCCGTAAGGCTTGCACAATCTCGGCAGAATTCAAGAACCGGTGAAAATCGGGGAGAACCAACAGAGCGGACCCCGTCGGTGTTGCCAGAGCGTTGAGCGTGCGAATTGCGGCCAAGGGGTCCGCTGTGCCGGCTTGAGATTCCGAATGCGATTCGCCAGCACATTGAAACCCTTGCTCCACATCCCACACGGCCAAGTTCCAATCGTGTTGACGGCAAAGGAGAGAAATCTCCAATAGCGCATCCTCGCGCTCGGCGGTCTCAATCCAGAGCCCTGTAAAACAGGCTGCGATATGCTCCTGCAGTTCTTCAGAAAGCGACATAGAAAACTCCTGATTCAGAAACGAAAAAAAGCCCTTGGTTTTCCCTCCTTACAGAAGACGGAAAACCAAGGGCTGGTAAAGTGTCGGAAGCAACAACTATTCGTTTTCGATTTGTTGCTCCGTCGTGCGTTCGATTTGATAAAACTCGGGTTTCAGTTGTTCCTTTGCCGTTTGGCCCAAGGCTTTTTCGAGAAACCGACTTGCCTGTTGACATTCTTGCCCGGAAAAGCCTTTGGTTTCGAGCCGCGTTTGCCCCTCCGGTGAGACGATAATCTCAATTGTTTTCATAGCGTCCCCCCAACATTCACACTGAGTTTGACGGAACCGTCTTCGAGAGGCTGCTCGGTGATGGTATATCCTTGGCGATGGCATTCGATGCGAGTCCGCTCGATCGCATAGGCTTGCAGAAAACTGTCCAGATGTCGTTTTTCGCCCCAGCGTTCGTTGAAATTGTCGTAATGCAGTTCGCCTTTTGGCAAATCGCAGACGAGCGGATACCGCCAATCTGGAAGTTCCACCGCCAACCCGGTTGCCGAACCGCTAAAGAGCTGAACAATGCGGTGGGTTGGAACGGGTAATTTAAGTCGATGGCAAGCCGCTTCGACGGCGGCTTGGTCACGGACTTCGGTCAAGATCGTTACGATGTGCGACATAAAATCTCTTCTCCTCTCTGTGCTCGATGAATGGATTTATTATTTGTTAATGACCAAGCGTCTAATGGCCTCAATCCAGCCGATGACTTCTCCTCGCGGATCCCAATCCCTGAGTAGCTCGTAGGTCATGAGGCCAACCGCCTCATTGTTCAATCGTTTCTTGCCTCGGTCTTTCAGTCGCTTTCGACCTCGCGGGGATAAGTCTTCCCAAGCCGGGCCGTTGGCTTGCCTTAGTAACTCTTTGGCGACGACTTCCGGGACATCATCCCCATCGCCAAATTGGACATCAATCCCCAACGCCTGCGCGACAACCTTCGGATGGATGTAATTTTCCAGGGCCCGCCTTTGGGTTAACACCGCAAAGCAGTCGGATCGTCGATTGATGGCCGCCACGATTCGGGCGCGGTCTTCGGCAATGAAACGGTCTTCTCTGTCGTAGAGATGAAATTCTTTATGGCCCAGATGCCGCAGCCGATTTGTCCAAGTTTTAAGGTTGCTCCCACCCACCGGCAGAAACACGATCTGGCCATTTCGTTCCCATTCACTCAAATCGGCGAATGTGGGATCGGTTGCATTCACCATCCGGCTGAATTGTTTGAGACAAGCAATATCGTGCGTTCCTTCCAGAAACACCAGTAACGGCTTTCCGTGCGTTGCAACCGCTTTAGACTCGTCGTGTAAATTTGCTGATGGTGTCAATCCTCGCACGATGATCGGTTTCCTTCCTCGGTGACATTGATGGCGCGCATCAACCGGCATTCTCTCAGGCTTACCACCGACAGCGTTGGTTTGTTCGGCATATCTGATCTCCTTTCGGTGAAACGAAAAAAAGCTCGGCGACACCAGCCAAATGACTGGAAAATCGCCGAGCCGAAAATGTGAATGGACCGCTCGCCAAGAGGTAAGCATTCCCCTTATATAATGCCACCTTTTTGGCCTGAATTTAGGTGAGGGTGATTTCGCAAACCTCTTCGTTAGAAGTGTTTCGAGCGCCTTCTTCAATGGAGACGAACGGTTTGGTGGAAGGAGTAGCAAACCGAGTTTCGTAGAAGTCGAACTCGCAAGCGCCACGGTAACCCCTCAGGGATGCTCCCGTATTACCGAAAGGAACGACTTGATAACGTGGAAATCGTTCGAGATCGGCGTAGATTTGGACAATCTTTTCCCAGGCATGACTGACCCAATCCAGCGGAAACGCAATGAGATTCCCAATGGTTCGCTGCGAGGAAACCAAAAGCTCGGATGGCGATTGGCCCGTGAGATGACACATTCCAGAAAACTCGGGTCCGTCCCCTGTGATGGTTTCAGCCATCGCTTTATCGAAGGCGGCCCACAAACGCGGGAGTTGGATTCGTTCTCGGATTGCAACTTTTTGGGCGTTGGGGCGAAGTCGGAGGATACGCTTCATGCGGCGCGCATGTCGAACAACATTTGCCTGCCGCAGATTCAAACGGCGACCGCGTGCACCAAATTGGGGCTGCAAATGCAGGTTCTTCTCGAACAGCATTCGCTCGGCACCGCCCCAACCGACGCCCCAAGGGACAGGGCCACCGGTGTAACCCGCCAAACGAAGTTCAGATATCTCGCGACGATCATCCTGATGCAGCACAAGCCATATGAGGTTTTCGATTTCCACGAACGGTTTCGTTACCGCACCTCGGGTGGTATAGCTCAACACGGCGGCTGAGGGTGTTCTATTGTGCGATGTCGAGACCGTTGGATCCCTTTCGGAAGTCGTGCGGGCGGAAGGCGTGAGACTTGTCATTGATAAGTTCCCTTTTGGAAAGTATGGATAAAGATTGTTGTGTTGACGAAGGCGGAGCCCAAAATCGCGTGGGTTTGCGTCGTCCCAAATGAAAAGCGGAGTCGCACAGGACGACTCCGCTGTATCGATTGATTTGGAGAAATTGTGTTGGGAACGGACTTTTCTATGCCATTGTGGAGGTGTTGTCCCCCGGCTTGGGCGGCTGGTGTCGCGTCGTCCGACCGTCCGGCATGGAAAGCCCTTGGTCGGCATACCATTCCTTCAACAACTTGCGGACCGTGACGTCGGAAACGCCCACGTCTTTCGCAATCTTCTTAAGAGGGACCCTCCGGTCAGAAAGCCGTTTCACCCGTTCCCGCAAAGCTTGACGGCGGCTTTCCTTGTTCGGAACCGGCAGATTCCGGGACGTGTGCCACCAAACAAAAGCCTTTTGCACGGTGGTATCACTGCACCCAAACCGGCGGCCCATTTCGGAATCCGACAGCCCGTCGAACCACAACGAATGCACTTCATCGGCAATCTGTTGGTAGACCGGAAGATCCTCTTGCTTTTTTGGCAACTGATGCCGCCGGGCGCGGTTGTTCGGCATTTCGAGCCCGCGCGATTCAAACCAATATTTGAGTAGTTTGGTCACGCGATTCCGATGCCAACCGGTTTGATTCGCGATTTCCCGAATCTCCAATCCGGCATCATAAAGCTTCTTCACCCGCTCCGATTCGTGTTCGGTCGTGTCCGGCGGCAGAACGTCAATCTCAACTTCCAGTTCGCCGTTCGACGAAACATCATTCGGAATGCTGATGAGGCGAAGGAGATTGACGGAAAACCGCAACCGCACCCAGCCTCGCTTCTGTTTTCGCTCCCCACATTGGGAAGCGATGATTCGTCCGCCTGTGATCAAGCGGATGATCTGTCTTGCGGCCGCGAGTTCTTCCGGATCGTCGCTCTCGGCGGCCCGCTGGAGAATCTCGGCAAACTGGTCCAACTGCTCGCGAATTTCGTCTGGATTCGGAATATCGAGCGGGCGTTGGGCCAGTTCCTCCTGCTCGGCAATCTCGCGTTGAACCGTCGCTCGTTCGCGACGCAGGGCGGTAAGACGTTTGTGGTTTTCGTCTTGGTCTTCATCAGTTTCACCGGGAGCATCCAGGATAAACTGGATGTTCCCGTTCAAACGCACGAGTTGCCGGTTAAGATCGGCAAGCCGACTCGGATCGGGTCGCTCAAATTCCTCCACGGTTTCTTGCGCGGCGGTGATACATTTTTGGATAAGGTCTTCGTCCTCGCGGATCAACGCCGCCAATCGGTCGCATATCAGTTCCAAAGCCAACTTTCGGGGAAGTTGAGAAAATAGGAACCGTTCCGCGGAATCCCGGCAAACACTGCAAAACATGTATTTGCCGTAGGCGTTACCCACGTGAAGTGCCTTCTCATGGTGTTTTTCACAATAGATCAGATTGTTCAGAACCCGAGGCCGGGACTTCCGGTCCCCATCCTTGGGGTGTCGACCCGCGTTTTGCTGCAAATTGTGCAAACGCTCTTGAGCTTTAGCCCAAGTCACATCATCGATGATGCGCAAATCTTCGATTGTAATTTCGCGAAGAGGGGCGTCCCGCGGCACTTGGCGGCTGTAAGACTTTTTGTTGAGCCAAACAGCTTTCGTGGAACCGTAGGCCCAACAGCCAATGTAACGGGCATTGGTGAGCACTCCGCGGACCGCTAAACGAGTCCAACGCTTGGTTGTGGATCGCGGAGGCAACGGAGCTCCTTTGGCATTGAGGCGACGAATGATTTCCGCCAAGCTCAACTCGAACTGCGTAAACCAGCGAAAGATCTTCTTGACCCATTTTTTGGTTTCCGGATCGATGATCAGCCGGCGAGCCGGGCGTCCTAACCGCGTGGTGACGCCGGGAATTTCTTCTCCCGTATAACCAAAGGTGAGCGTGCCGAACACGCGAATTTGCAAGAGCAAGCCCTCGTGAGCGGCATGCACGTGTTTGGCAATGGTCTGCACCAGAAATTCATCAATTAGGGCATGAAGTTGGAGCCGTTGCCGCCAATCGTCCGAATCGGCCGTATCGATCCCCGACCGCACAAACACGCAGCGTTTGCCACGGTCGACGATTTCTTCTTCCACAAACATCAGCGACTGGTACATCTTGCGATACAACCGGTTCGTGGTGAAAACGATCACGACATCAATCTCGTCGTTTTCCAACGCCTGCTGTAACGCCTTGAGTCCCTTCCGCCGTGTGCTGCGTCCTTTCTCGGCCTTATCCGTAAAAACTCGGACCACCTCGATTCCATTGCGGTCGGCCCACTCGCGGTCCTCGCGGACTTGGTCATCAATCGAATGCTGGAAGCGGGTGGAATAGCGAGCATAAATCGCTCCTCGCAATCCGTGCTTGCGTCTTCTGCGGCCTTGAAAAAAAGGCCCAGTATCAATCACCATGTTCAGTACCTCCATGGTCTGATGAAGGCACCGAAGCCAAATTTCGGATTGGCACAATGTGCCAATCCGAATGACTATTCCTGAGAAACCCTGACTACAGATGAACTCAAATGACAAACCGGAAATCCAAGAGTCTCAAGGAGTTGCAACCGGAAGTGCTGATTTGACAATCACTTACGACAAGTCCTAATGAGAATCCCCCTCTCTCCGCTTTTTTGTACAGTCATTGCTCGGCACGATTCGCCAAGACTCGGCAGAACTGTTGAGTTCCCATCGGGTTGGAACAACTCAGACGATTTTTGCCGAGACGTGGCGTACACTGTCTGCACCGGATTTTGCACCGCTTTTTCCCCAGGCGGTGCAGATGATGCACCGGATTTTGCACCGCTTTTTGATTCCCGGCTGGTTGCCCTCTCGAAGTCGGCATCCGTCACTTGCAAATAATGCTTGGTTGCGATCGTGGGCGTGTTCCCCAGCCACTTTGTGACCACGTGAATCGGATGTTCCTTGACCAATTCTGTTTCGCGGGATGCGCGGAGATTGTGAAACAGCCGCGGCCAGGGGGACAATCCCGCCCGTTTCACGATCCGCCCGAATTGCGTTCGGAGATTGCTGTTTCGCCAGCCTGACGGGCCTTGGGCCGCTTCCCGATAATTTCCACCGACAACGTATTCCGCACCATCGTCGGCCAGTTCGGAGGCTTCCAACAGGATCGGCAACAATTCGGGGAATAGCGGGATGATTCGGTTTTCCTTGCCGGCGTGGTGTTCTGTCTTCGGCGAGGTCACCACGATTTTCTGAGAATCCCACAACACATCCTCCCATCGGAGCGAAAGCACTTCAGAGGGACAGCGTAGGCCACCGAACCGACAGAGGCCGATGATCGTTCGCCATGTCGGATTCGCGACCGATAACAGTTTCTCCGTGTCCTCCAACGTGATGAAATGCTGCCGGGCTGATGAGGATCCCGCCGGGGCGGACGTTTCCGCAAATGGATTCTCTGAGATGAGTTTTCGCTTTTTGGCCGCTCGGAAAAACATCCGGGCGAATTGCAGCCGCTTGTGAATTGTGGTGGGGGCCAGTTTTTCAGAAATGAGGAACATTTTGAAATCGTCGGCATGGCCTTCATTGATGCTCGCCAAATCGCGATCGTATCCAAAATGATTCGTCAGATTCAGAATCACTTGCCGCCAAACTTCCTGGGTTGCGGGCTTCACGTCGATTCGCCGGGTCACATAATCTTCAAGGAATGCCCCAAGGGCCTGCACCGCCGTTTGTTCGCGGGATTCGACCAAACCCACCTTGGCCAACTTGGAATGTAGAGAATCGTCAATCTCGCCCAGCCAACGGGCGGTATCGGCATCGAGGGCTTGACCAGCCAACTTCGGAGCCAAGAGTTGTTCCACCCGGAACTTCACTTGCTCGGCCAATCTCTGAGTGACTTTTCCCAGGCGGATGGAAAACCGCCGACCGTCGGGACCAGTAAACTGAATCGTCCGCCGGCCGTTGGGCTGCTTCGTGATGCTTGCCATTGTGGGATTTACCTTTCCTGAAAAGGTTCCTGATTCTGTGAGAGTACAACATCGGAATTCCCGATGCGAGACAGATTGAAAAAGTCGAGGGCCGCCCGCACATCGGCCGCGGTTGCGGTTTGGGCGTCGAAGATGATTTTCCCGGTCCGCAGATAGGCCAACAACGCGGGCTTGTGCTCCCGCAGCGGCTCGGCCAATTCGGGAGTCAGGGCCGCGCGGGGAGCGTACCGCAACCGCTCCCCATCGGCCTCCAACCGCACCCCCAACCGGGCCAATTCGGCCAACAATTGCGGGAGAGTCATATCGTCCCCCACTCGTCATTCTCTGACTCAGGCGAGGCACCGGAGTCAACATCCTGGGATGAAGAATGCTCGGCTTGTTCCTGTGGCCTGTCGGGGCCTGATTCGGCATCGTGGAGACAAAATTCGCGTCTTGACCGGCCTTTGGTCTTTACGACGTTCCATGAGCCTAGCTCGGCCGCTCTCAATTCATTGAGCGCGGATTCTGCAGTATCCGCGCTCTCGCGGTAATTGCGGGAGGCTTGCATCAACTCGCGTACGGTAATCCGGCCACTGTGTTCGCTGATGACACGAAGCAAGTGGCGTCGTTTTACGGAATCGGAATCTTCCCCGGATTTCTGAAAGCTGCAATAAACCCGCGCGGCCTCATCACCGAACCACCGCGATAAGGCGATGCCGGATCTTACGCTTTGCCCATCTATCAACTCTGGGTTGACCAAAGTGGAGTCATTCGTAGCTTGGCGTATAAGATGGATGAGCAAGGCGAAGCGAGCCGCGTAGCCTTCCAGTTTCGACCATGCCGCCGCGAGATTGCCGCTCATCTCCGTTTGTTCGCGGGCGTGTTCGTTGTAAAAACGAATCCAAACCGATTTCGCTTGAAGCGAGAGGGGGACATCCACCGGAAGCAATTCACCATCGTCACCAGCCTGAAAATCGAGTTGGAATAGCGTTTTAATTATAGTTTCCAGCGTTTTCTTTGTTTCTTCGGAAAGGTCGTCTTCTGTCCAATGTTTTGGTTTGCGGGGAGGCATCGCAACCAGCAACCGTGCCGCCAGTCCATTTTCCCAATGTTCCCCGGAAACGTCTTCCATCGCCTCGGGGCCATCTCCCTGATAGCGTCCGCCCAATGCGGCTTTCAAGGTTTTCGGCTGCACGCCGCCCGTGAGAGAGACGGCAGACCGGGGAACACGAATCACTTTGCGACCGGTCTTTCGGTCGACCGTCAATGAGCCAGCACGATGCATGCTCAACCAGTGGGCCACATCGGCTCCGCGTGCCGATTTATAGGCGTCGAATGAGTTAATCCAACCGGATAGCTCATCCCGTTTCATCAATATCCCACGGGGTTGATTCAGCAAGAGCACCGCAATCGCTTCGACCGTGGTATCTTCGCAGACAAATCGCTCCGCAATGGGTTCTTCCGGAGATTCGGGGGGAGGTTCTAACCGTTTTCTCCCCTGGGTTTTCCACTCTTTGAGTGCGGCTTCATGGTTTATGAGCGAAAGCTCATGTTTCCGAAAAGCTTCCTCGTAATCCCGGAACGCCTGGTCTTGAAGCGAGTTCAAAACCTCCAAGGCGAGATCCATTGCCGGGCTTTTGAGCGTTCCGGACTCGCCGATAATAACCGCCCAAAAAACGCAAGGTTCACACCAGGAATTCTTTAGTTTGATTCGCCGCGTATTTCCAACGGCGGAGGCGAGCACGGCCAACAGGGGGAGGGCGATGTAGCTTTCATCGCACCCCAGTGCTATTGCTCCCTCCTTCACAAATCGGGAAATCGGTTCGGGCAATTCGTCCGTAGGAAAAGGCGAGAATTCCATTTCTGGGGGCGGTAACGGTAACGGAAGGTCGGAAAACGGATCATTTTGAGGGCTTCCGTTACCGTTACCGCTTTCCGTCGGAGTATTGGAACGCGAACTTTTCAGCAAATATCCTCGTTCGCCGGGTTCCTGGGAGGCGTCTTCAATCTTGTGCCGGAGTTCGGCTTCCGACCAAGGCGGTTGGCAAGTCGCACTCCACTCACTCAACAATAGGAATGCATCATCTGCCCCCAAGTCAAACCCCTGCACCAAGACGCAAGCCGCGTGATAGGTCGCATCATGCCCCCGTTGTCCGCTGATTGCGGGAGGAAGCTTGGCGAGGTAGTTTCTCGCCCGCTCCTGCACCTTCTTAGGATGAGTTTGGGGAGTGCTCTGCACTTTGGCCTGTTGTGCAAAATACTTTCCCACCAACCAATCGAGTGCCGCTTGGCAATCCTCTACCGATCCGGGCCGGCTTTCTACTTGCCAACCTGTAACGGCGAAATAGCGACGGTGGGCATAGACTTCGATGCCGGGCCTTTTCTCGCAAACGGGCTGAACAGCGACCGTGACTTTCTTCCCCCGATCGAAAGGCCAATTCCCTTTCGCGAAGATTTTGACACCCGTTTCCGATGGCGAGATTTCGGCGTAGGTGTCAAATCGTTGGATTATCTCAACCGCCCACTCGGCCATCTCTCCCGTTTGAGGATCTCGGCAACCGTCGAGGTCGATTCCCACAAACGGATCATCCTTCGAGAAGACGAATCCGGGACCATCGTAGGGAATGGCGTTAGGCAATCGCAGTTCGGGAATCTGTAACTGCTCAATCCGAAGGGCGACCGCAGAAAATGCAGCCCAAGTTTTGGGATTGTTGCTTTGCGCAGGTCGGTTGTTCGTTCGGAATGGGAGTTTGGTTTTCTCTCCGTCGCGTTCCACACCTCTCCAGAGCACCCATTGGGGCAGACTTTTGAGGGCATCGGGTATAGAATCAAAAAGGACAATCTTTTGGGGGGTGTCGGTCACTCGGCACCCCCTTTGCTTTTCAATACCTGCCGCGGCGGATGCGCGGTCGTCACCTTCCCCTCTAACCACCGCTGTACGTCGGCCGGCCGGAATTTAATGAGTCGCCCAACCGGAATGTAGGGAAGCGGGTTATCAGGATCGCGGATGAGTCGGTCAAGGCCGCGCACGCTAATGCCCAGCCGCCGGGCCGTTTCCAGCTTGTCGAGGAGAAGAGGCTCAATCATTTGACCCCCCTTTTCGCTCCCGATTTCCTTCCATGCGGTCGCGATATTCGGCAAGCTTCAACAGCTTTTTGAGCAAATCGACGGCCCGCAAATAGGGGGCCAATTCCCGTTTGATTTCCTCGGGGCGGGGAATCCGCTCTAATAAGTCATCAGCCATAAAAAAATCCTCCAGAGACTTCAGTGAAAACCACACTCGGAGTCTATGGAGGAATGCCGACAGTCAGAGGGACATTGATGTCCCTTTATCTGTCCGGCTTGTCTGAGGGCTTTATCAGTCTCACGCGGCGTTCTGATTCGTGGATTTCCAGATCCACGCCCAAGCGTTCAAACACAGCACTCAGTTTGGTCTTAATTCGCTTAAGGGCTTTCAGTATGGCTTCATCCGTCGGCCGGCCATTCCCCTGAAATGCTTCCTTAGGCAGCACGTCCCATCCCACCAGCCGATTGTAGGACCAAAGGAATTCCACGATTCGCCGGGCCTGCGATTGTCTTCCACTCCAACTCGATAGCAAATCGAGCATCAAATCATCGGAATGGGCCACGTCATCACCGCTTGGCGGGTTGCCAGAATGATTTTTTTCCGGCGGGTCAATTTGTGCGATCTTTTCGAGGAAATCTTCAACCCGCATGCCGAAACAATCATTTCGGGAAATGCCATATTTTCCCATCGCCCAGCGAATGAGGAATTCGAGTTTGCCCGTCGGCCCGTCGGCCTTGTATTCCTCATGACGGTCTTCCCGGCGGGCTAGCTCATGCCCCGCCTGTTCCAGTTTGATCCACCCACCGCTCAAGATTCGGGGGATCGAATCACCGTGCCTGCGATGCAATTCGAGTGCCGTCCAGAGACTCCACGATTTTTCCACGGGGAGAACGGCAATTGTCGCAAGTGCGGCCTGCATCCGCAGGCTCTAGATCGCCACCACACGTCGGGCAAATTAGATCGGGTTTTGGCATCGCCACGGTCCTGATTACGTGGTCCCTGATTCAAGAAGAAACGCGGCGGGCCTGTCAGGTCAGGTTTTCGGGCCGTCGCCCTAGCCGCGTTTGTGTCTGATTTGGATTTCTACCCCCCCCCCCTAATCCCCCAAGCATTTTGAGGCAGAGTTCATCAATCCTACGCGGACTCCGTCCCGTTATGCTGGGATCATGGGGGATTCCACACGCCCCCTATAATCCCCCAGTTCCGCCGCGTTCCCACCGTCGCGGGGGCCTCCGCGTTCCAATCCGTAGTTCTCAAACGCAATTCCAAGCAAAAGAGATTCCGTGGCAGAGATGCAGAAGGGGGCCTCTTTCGTGGTTGGGTTTTCGGCAGGCATGGATTCCCCTTATTTTGTTCGAGCCGACGCTCGTCTGTTTTGTTGCCCGTCCGTTTCTCGCTCGCGGCGTTCCAGAATCGCCGCCACCATCGCTTCGAGCAACTCGTCCGCCGGGCCGGTTGGGCTGTTTCGGCTCATTCTTCGTATGTGCTCAGCAATTCATCAAAGTCTGCCCAGGCTTCCATATTGCAAATGCCCCCGTAGTTTTGGCCTAGGAATTCGGCGAGTTCCTCTTCCAGGGCTTCCAAGGCTTCATCCGTGGGGGACATATCGCCCTCGGCCCCTTCGTCGCTTTGTTCGACTTCCGATTCCGGGAAGGAAAACTGCATCTGAAACGAAACGGTCACGATGTAGTTGAAACGTTTCTTGGCCATCAATCGGGTTGCCTTTCCTGGTTTGGGTGGGCCTGCGTTGGCGGCCGAAGCGTTTTCCCCATTCATGCGGACCGCTGCCGCCCGTTCCGTTTGCCGACCGCACGCGGCTCCCGACCGGCCAGAATCGCCGCCACCATCGCTTCGAGCAACTCGTCCGCCGAAGCCTCCCGCCGGGTGAGTTGGGCTTCCAGGGTATCGCAATGGGCCATCAGTTCTTGCACTCGTTGGACGATGCGTTTTTGCTCGGCAAGCGGGGGGATTGGAATGGCTGTTTCTTCGATCATTGCCAATGTTCAGCGTTGGTTGGGCAAGTGTCCGGGTTGATGACTTGAAATGGCTTTGAATCTGAGCGCTTTGGAGGACCAAGAGCAAGAAGTCTCGCTCGACTTGTTGAGCGGGCATGTCATTCGACAGACAGCACGGGCAATGTTCGCTTACCCAGCCCATGACTTGGGTGCAATTCCTAGTTTTCCAATGCTTCCAACAACGCCAAGTAAAATCTCTCCGACCGACTAGGCGAGTTCAGCTGGTACTTTGCATCGATTGCCCGGTCAATTGTTTTCGCGGGTTTAATTTTCGGTTTGATGTCCAAATCTTTAGACCCGGACAAATGGAATACCATCAGAGATGTCGGGCCCAGGAACCAGAACGCCGTAGGAAAGCGAAAAACGGGCATCAATGATGTTTCCCAACCGTTCGGCAGTCCATCCAGCAGGCAGCATTTGAATGTCGCCCTGCGTAATCTGCGAGAGCGGTTTCGGTTTCTTGATTACCTTGGCGTTTAACCATTCTGCCCTTTGGTGTTTGATGCGTTGATAAGTTCCGCCGCCGGTTCGTCGTCTGGGTCTTGTTCGACGAGTTTGCCCATGACGGCGAGTTGGAGGAGGGTTTGGCGGAGTTGGGCGAGGGATTCGGGGCGGGCGAAGAGGGTGTCGAAGTGGGTGTTGAGGCGTTGCCAGGCCGGGGCGAACTCGGTGGGGTCCGCCGCGTTCGTCAAGCGGTCCAAAGCCGCCGCGCTCATCCGCACCCGCACCGCCCGCTGCTCGGTTGCTGCCGAGTTTCCAACTCATCGCACAACCGCATCAACTCATCCACCTTCGCCACAATCCGCCGCTGCTCGGCGAGGGGTGGAAGTCCAAATCGTGAGTGCTCAGGATTTCGTCTGCGTACCGATACCGGCGAATTGCAATACCCACGCCCGACTTTGGAATATGTCGTAGGTGGACTTCAAAACAAGATTGCAGAAAATCGGAACGACTAGATCGAACGGGCGGCCATCAATCGTCGGCTGTAAACGCCGTTGCGCGGTTCACAAGATATGTTGTTTTTCCAATCGTTGCACCTTTGACCGTAACTAAACATATCCCCTTGCTTAGCAATAGATCGTGTTTCGTGTAGTCCATCGACTTGCAGTGGGATGAACGGTCATCCACAAATCAGCCGGACCGGTTGAATACGGGATGGCCTTTGCCTGTCTTCGTTATAGGCTTCCGGTTTGAGATGCTGCCCTGAACATCAGTTCTAATGACGAACATTCCCATCATGGTCCTGGCCCAACCGCTTTTGGGTTCGCTGAACCATTGGAATTGACTGCGTGGAAGTCTTCGCCGGCTTCCGAATCTCCCCTTTCGCGAACAATTGCGATTTTTCGTTCTCTAATTCTTTTCAGAAGATCGCTGCCGCCGGTTCATCGTTGGGATCTTGCTCGACCAGTTTGCCTTGGACGGCCAGTTGCAGGATGAGGTTTCGGAGTTTCTGCACGCCGCCTGCGGTGTCCGTGAGCGGGGCGAAGTGGTTTAGGAAATCGGCGGGGGTCATTGGGGGCGGTCCAGGGCGGCTTGGAGTTCTTGGCGGAGTTGGTCTCGGGTGGCTTGGATTTGGCTTTCCAGAGAATGGAACTGGGCCAAGAGTTCCTCCGGGTCGCCGGGGCCTTGGTCTTGGGCGTGGGGGTTTTTGCGGTCGAGATTGTAACCGCCGGCTTTGATGTCTAGGGCGGAGACTTTCCAGGCGTATTCGGTTTCCTTCCGCTTCTTCCACCATTTCTTTTCGGGGGCGAACTCTTCGATCTTGATGGGGTTGGTTTTGTTGTAGGACTTTTGACCCTCGGGATAGGGATGCTCGTAATACCAGATGTGCTTGGTGGGCGTGCCTTTCTCGAAGAAGAGCAGGTTTGTCTTGATGCCGGTGTACGGGCTAAACACGCCATTGGGCAAACGCACGATGGTGTGCAGGTTGCACTCTTCGAGCAGCTTTTCCTTGATGCGGGTTTTGACGCCTTCGCCGAACAACGTACCATCGGGCAGCACAATCGCCGCGCGGCCGCCGTCTTTGAGTAGCCTGAGGATCAAGACCAAGAACAAGTCGGCGGTTTCGCGGGTACGGAAGGCGGACGGAAAATTGTTCTCGATGCCATCTTCCTCTTGGCCGCCGAAGGGCGGGTTGGTGAGGATCACATCCACGCGGTCTTTGGGTCCGTAATCGGTCAGTGGACGGTTCAAGGTGTTATCGTGCAGGATGTTCGCGGGCACATCCACGCGATGCAACAGCATGTTCGTCACGCACAACAGATGCGGGAGTTGCTTTTTCTCCACGCCATTGAGCGAGGCTTGCAGCTTCTCCTCATCGGCGGGCGTTTTGACCTGGTTTTTGCGAATATGCTCGATGGCGCAGGTTAAAAACCCGCCCGTGCCGCAAGCGGGATCGAGGATTTTCTCGCCGAGTTGGGGATTGACCATCTCGACCATGAACTGCGTGACGGCCCTGGGGGTGTAATACTCGCCCGCGTTCCCGGCGGATTGCAGATCGCGGAGGATTTGCTCGTAAATGTCGCCGAAGATGTGCCGATCTTCCGAGCGGTTGAAGTCGAAATCCTCATTCAGCCGATTGATCACCTGGCGGAGCAGTTGGCCGGACTTCATGTAGTTGTAGGCATCCTCGAAGGCATCGTGGACCACCTTTTTGAGCTTGTCGTTTCCCACGGAAAGATTTTTGAGGGTGGGGAACAATTCCAGATTGACGAAATCCAAAAGCGGATCGCCGGTGATGCCTTCGGGGTCCGCCGCCCAATTCCGCCAGCGGAGCTTTTCGGGAATGGGCGATTTGTACTTGGGGTTTAAGAGTTCGTGTTCCTGCTCGCGGTCGTCGAAGACTTTGAGAAAGATCAACCACACCATCTGCCCGATGCGTTGGGCATCGCCATCCACGCCCACATCTTTCCGCATGGTGTCTTGAATGGATTTGATTTGGGCGCTGCTGACCATTGGGAAATCTTTTCCTGGGTGGGTTCGGTTCAAACGGCTTGATAGAGGATTGTCTCCAATTCGCGGAGAGCTTCAAGGTACTTTTCCTTTCCGCCGAAAGCGTTGACGATTTCGACGAGGGTTCCCATTTGGGAAAACGGATCGACGGTCAAGGTGTTCAATTCCTTTAAGTCGTCGAGTTCCTCGAAACCGCCGTCGGCGTATTTTTCCAAGAGGGCGGATAAGACCGCGCGGGCCTGTTCGCCGTACTTCGTAAAATAGTTCCGCTTTTTGACGTTCTCGGCCCGTTCCTTCCGCGTGAGCGGCGGTTGATCGAAGGCGACGTGGCAAACCAGGTCGAAGGGATCGAAGTCTTTTCCCACATCCTCGGCGAGGGCATCGAAGAACACGCCCCGCTCGGCGAGTTCATCAATGATGGCCTGTTTCTGCTCGGCTTGGTTCCACGTTTGCAGGAAATCATCCAGCGAAGCATATTCCAGCCCCACCCGTTTTTTGGTGAAGTCCTTGAGGGATTCGGTCATCAGTTTGCCGGTTTGGGGATCGAAGTATTGCACCCGCTCGGCCTTGACGAAGACTTCCACGTTATCGACGTAGATTTTCGTTCGCTTGCCGGTTCCGCCTCCGCCCCCGCCCCCGTTGCCGGTGTCCTCCCCCTCATCGCCGCCGGGCGGGGCGGGATCGCCGTCAATCACTTCCCCGCCGTCGGGTTCTCCCGATTCGCCGCCTTCGGGGTTCTCATCCTCCTCATCGGGCGGAACGACGGGGTCATCGGGTTTGGGGATGTAAACGGAAATGGGCGGGCCGTCGAATTTCGGGTCGGCAAAATGTTCGGTGGCCTTTTTGAAATCCATGATGGTGAAATAGAACTTGTCGTAGTCTTCCTTGATCCGCGTGCCCCGCCCGATGATTTGCTTGAATTCCGTCATGGATTGAATGCGTTTTGTCCAGCACGATCAGCTTGCAAGTCTGGGCATCCACGCCGGTGGAAAGCAGTTGGGACGTGGTGACGATCACCGGATAAATGCTTTCCGGGTCGATGAAGTTATCCAACTCGGCTTTGCCTTCTTTATTATCACCCGTGATCCGCATCACATATTTGCGGTTCTTGGCGGCGAGGTCGGCGTTCTCGTTGACCAGGGCTTGCCGCATCCGCTCGGCGTGTTCGATGTCCTCGCAAAACACGATGGTTTTGGCATAGCGGTCGGTCCCTTTGAGAAACTCCGTCACCTTTTTGGCCACCAGTTCGGTGCGTTTCTCTAGCACCAACGTGCGGTCCATGTCTTTTTGGTTGTATTGCCGATCTTCCACCAGTTCGCCGAATTTGTCGGTATGTCCCTGCGGAGGCCGCCAGCCTTCGAGGTCTTTATCCAGATCAATCCGAATCACGCGATACGGGGCCAGATAACCATCCTGAATGCCTTGCTTGAGCGAATAGGTGTAAACCGGCTCGCCGAAGTAATGGATATTGGAAACGTATTCGGTTTCCTTGGGCGTGGCCGTCAGCCCGATTTGCGTGGCGTGATTGAAGTATTCCAGAATCTCCCGCCACTGGGAATCCTCTTTGGCGCTTCCCCGATGGCATTCATCGACCACGATCAAATCGAAGAACTCGCGGGAGAACTCCCTGTAGATGTTCTTCTCCGCTTCGGTCCCGGTGATGGCTTGGTACAGGCTCAAATAGATTTCAAACGATTTGTCGATGGTGCGGTTGGTGATCTTGGTCATTGCCCCGCCGAAGGGTTTGAAATCGTTCACGCGGGTTTGATCGACCAGGATGTTCCGATCCGCCAGGAACAGAATCCGCTTTTTGAGTCCGTGTTTCCACAATCGCCAAATGATTTGAAACGCGGTGTAGGTTTTCCCGGTCCCGGTGGCCATCACCAACAACACCCGCTGTTGCCCTTTGGCGATGGCTTCGATGGTGCGGTTGATGGCGTTCAATTGGTAATAGCGGGGCTTCTTGTCGGTGCCATCGGAATAGAAATCATTCGTCACCAGCGGGCGGACTTCGGGTTTTAGATCCCTTCCACTTGCAGATAGCGTTCCCAAAGTTCATCGGGCGAGGGAAACGCATCGAGGGCGATTTCCGTTTCGAGTTTCCCGCCGGTTTGGGTTTTGTCGTGAAACAGAAACCCATCGCCGTTGGAACTGAAAACGAAAGGCAAATCCAGGGCATCCCCATCGGCATAAACGAGGGCTTGCTGCATCCCCGCACCGATGGTGTGCTTGTTGTCCTTGGCTTCCACGACGGCCAGCGGGAGATTCTCGCGGTAGAACAGCACATAATCCGCCCGCTTGCCCTTGCCCCGCTTGATGGACTTCCCTTTGACAATTACCTGCCCCGCCGTGAAAGTCACTTCAAAGCGGATTTGGGTTGCCAAATCCCAACCCGAAGATTGGATCGTGGGCGTGATGAACTGGGGGCAAATGTCCTGTTCGCTGAGAGATTTCTTATCAACCGCCATCACCCGCCCGTTTCTACCGCCCGATTTTCACTGATATGAATATCCGGCCAGTGTAACGCGCCCGAAGGCGGGGGGAAAGGAAAATCAGCGGCGGACCGAAAGCAATTTGCGTCGGGCGACTTGCTCTTCGTGCTGGTCCCGCAACTCGTCAGGATCGCCGCTTGGAATGGAAATGGGTTTCCCACCTAGGAATCCCAAACCTTTCAGAAGGGCCAAGGCGGTTTTTCCATCGCCGGCCTGCACGGCCTGCTCCAGACAAGAAATCGCATCCTCTGCCAAGTTCATCAGCCGGCTTTGCAAAGCCTCCCGTAACTCTCGCCGGCCCCGATTCACGGCCGCCTGAAACGAAAAATCGTCCTTCAACCAGCGATGCACGGTCGCACGGTTCACACCGGCCACTTTCGCCGCCTCGGTGATGGACAAACCGCCCAACAAACCAACCACCGCCCGCGCTTGCTGCGCCGGAAGTGTCGCATTTTGTTGCAAAGCGTCACCGTCGGTTGGCGGAACGGCCGTTTCCACAACGGTCAGTTGCCCATTTCCTTGAGTTGATTTCGATTTGCGGTTGGCGATGGCTCCGTCCTCCCCAAAGCATTGCTGCTGATTTCATGCCATGTGGTGATTCAGGATTATGTCAATATCGTGCTGGGATAGCCCCTTCACCAAGAGTTCGCGAGTCAAAACGGAAATTCGGTCGAAGTGCTCATCGGACGGAGATGTGTCCGGTGTCATTGGAATTTCCTGATTGCGTTCGGCCTTTCGTTTCAAGTGAATTTCGAATGGGCTTAATCCGCGTTCCAAATCTTCGGCATACTGCAAATCCCGGCAAACCGTGCTGCGGTGCACGCCCAGGGCCTCGGCAACTGCCGGAACGCATTGTAATGCCGCCGTCCCCCTGCTCTGTGGGCCGCAGTTTCGGCGTCGGTTTTCACGTTCCAGGCGAATTCGTTCATTTTTACCCGCTTATGTTGACCGAAAAGGTTTCCCGCCAAATTGTCCCGAGTCGGTTTCAGAGGGGAAGAGCAATCTCCTGAATTGCTGAAGCGGGTTTGCTTTTGTTGCCCGCTTATGGTCAGCATGATCGGCAAACCAAATTGAAAGTTGGGATCGCTCAAACATTGCAATTTAGGCAAATTGATTCTCCAATCGGAATCAGAAAAGAAATCACCAATCAAACAATGCGGCGTATCCACTATTCCCCATTCCCCACCGAAAGAGCGATTTCCAAAATGTGGGCTTTCGCCGATTCTGGAAGGGCCGGCCATCGGTCGATGAGGGTTTGCAAATCGGCATCCATCGGGGTCGTTTCTGCATTAAGTGCACCGGATTTTGCACCGCCTGGGGAAGAATTGGCCGTTTCCCCCTTGTTTTCGAGGGTTGTTCGAGTCCCCCTCTCTCCGCTTTTGCTTGCTGCCCGTGAATCTAAGTTCTTGACTCGCGGGCATTTGCGTTTTCTGAGCTCCTCAGAAAGTTCCCGTTTGTCGCGTTTTGTAGCGGAGAGCGGGGCCGGGTCTGGTACGTGTGTTACCGCGAGCACGGCAAACGCAAACAACCGCGTGTCGGTCCCGACGGCGAAGTCGCCCGGCAGATGGCCGCGGAATTCAATGCCCAGTTGGAAGTTGGAAGTGGGCATCCCTTCGTCTCTGGGGTTTGAGCCCATCTCGATTGTCGAACTCCGCACGCGTTGGCTGGAGCAGCACGAACACGTGCGTCGCTCATCGTTGCAGACCATTCGCCGCTATCGCACCGCCACCGAACCAACCGGCAATCAGGGACAAGTGGCGCAGCTTGCCCGAGAACGCTGCCGGGAGTTGCTCAGGGCGGGCACGTCATTCGCCTTCAACGCCACGAACACGATGCAGCAGACCCGCGGTCGGTGGCTCGACCTGTTTGCCGATTACCATGCCCGCATCGAAATCGTCTACCTCGAACCGCCGTTCGAGACGCTGCTTCGTCAAAACAAAGCACGAAGCAAAGCGGTTCCCGAGCAGGTCATTCGCAAACTGGCCGAGAAATGCGAGCCGCCGACGTGGATCGAGTGTCATAATCTGGTGATAGAAGGATTTCATGAGAAGGACTCTTTATGATATGACAGACACCGTTCGCCCACTGTTGATCCTTGATTTAGATGAAACTCTGCTATTTGCCAGCGAGAGGCCGCTGGACCACGAGCCGGATCATGTGGTGGGCCCGTATTTTGTGTACCAGCGACCGCATTTGCACGAGTTTCTCATCCATGTGGCTGAGCATTTTGACCTTGCAGTCTGGTCGTCGTCGAGTCCAGATTACGCTGCTGCCATCGTGCATTGCATCTTCCCGTCACGACTGGAATTGCAATTCGTGTGGGGACGAGATCGCTGCGTCCCGAGATACGACGGGGAGAAGCAGACGTACTATTATGTGAAGGATTTGAAAAAGGTGGAACGTCGAGGCTATGACGTGCAACGCATTTTGGTCGTCGATGACACTCCCCAGAAGTGTGAGCGCAACTACGGCAATGCCGTGTATGTGCCAGAGTTTATTGGAGACGGAACTGATAAAGTGTTGCAACGTCTCGGACCTTATCTCGTGAAATTGGCAAGGGCCACGAACGTTAGAACCATTGAGAAACGAAACTGGATGACACGCTCCTGACGATCTCCACAGAACGCAAACCAGCCACCGATCTCGGCTACTTGCTGCACAAGCACTCGAATCGGTTTCGGAGCTTCGACCTGAGCTTCGGGAACCCGATATTGTTCGATTCAGTGGCAGATGCCGTTGATTGAATGGCTCGGGCAGCGCAATCAGGATCAGACAAACACGAAAGTCTTCGAGCGTGGCTAAACGAGTTTACTATAATCCCAACTTGATCTTCTCAGTCGGCACACAAGTCGTGATGCTGAAGGATGTTGTTGGCCAAAACGGCCGCACGCAGCATCCTCGAGGTTCGGTCGGCGTTGTGGTCAAAGCGCCCAGAGACCTTCATACGTTAAATGTATTAAGCTAAGCAATTTGGTGCAGAAAGTGCAGCTACCGTTCCGATTGGTTGATTTGATAGAACCATCCGAGAGAGGTCTTTTTATGTGCCGATTCGTGCTGTATATGGGACCCGACATCACGCTCGATCTTTTGACGACCCGCTCCGAGCATTCCATCATTCGGCAGAGTTTCAAAGCCCGGCTTCGCGAGGAGCCTTTGAACGGCGACGGGTTCGGCATCGCCTGGTATGTCCCGGACCTCTCCCCGGAGCCGGCGTTGTTCCGTTCGATTCAGCCCGCATGGAACAACGTGAATCTCTTGCACCTCGCGCGGGTCAGCCGCAGCCCGACGATCCTGGCCCACGTGCGGGCTGCGACGGGCGGGTTTTCCGTGTCCGAGGCAAACTGCCATCCGTTTATTGCGGACCGTTTTTCGTTCATGCACAACGGCTCGGTCGCCGAGTTCCGGGCGATCAAGCGGAAGATCACCGAAAACCTCTCGGACGAGGCTTATTTGTGGATTCACGGAACGACAGATTCCGAGCACCTGTTTGCGATGTTCCGCGACCATGCGGCCGAGCGGAGTTCGATGGATCCGACGGAAGCGATGGTCGAAGCCATGCGGGCGACGATCGACGACGTGAGCCGCTTGACGAGCGAGGCGGGGGCGACCCGCCGGTCGCTGCTCAACATGGCGGTGTCCGATGGCAAACGTTCGGTCGTGTCCCGGTATGCGACGATGAACTCGACCGCCCCGAGTCTCTGGCTGCGGACGGGCGAACGGTACGTCTGCGAAAAGGAAAAGTGCTACATGATCGGCAGCGGCAAATCCGAGACGGTGATCATCGCCTCGGAGCCTTTGACCGCAGAGTCCGGCTGGAAGGAAGTTCCGCAGAACCACCTGGTCGTGGTGCATCCCGATCACCACGTGGAACTTCGCCCCGCGTAATCGACTCCCGCGGAAAGAATGCCGCCTCCAACGTAGCGGCGGCTGGAAGCCCCCGCTACGGAACTCACCAATCCACGACGGATCCATCCTTGAAATAGGTTTCGCGGTTTAACCAATCGTGGCCGGTTTTGTCGGCCAGAGCCTGTTCGTCGATCTCGATGCCCAAACCGGGGCCGGTGGGAAGCGGGATGAAGCCGTCCTGGACGACAAAAGGCTGTTTCAGATACCCCTCTCCGAGACTGACCTGTTCCTGGCAAAGAAAGTTGGGAATGGACGCGGCCAGTTGAATGCCCGCGGCGAGGGAGATGGGGCCGAGCGGATTGTGAGGCGCAACCGCGGCGTAATAGGCCTCGGCCATTCCCGCAATCAACCGGACTTCCGTGATTCCGCCCGCATGGCAGAGGTCGGGCTGCAGGATGCTTGCGGCTTGTTTTTCGAGAATCTCGCGAAAGCCCCATTTCGTAAAAATCCGTTCGCCCGTCGCAATGGGAAGAGGCGTGCCTCTCGCGATCTCCGCCATCACGTCCACGTTCTGGCAAGCGACCGGCTCTTCGATGAACATGGGCTGATAAGGTTCGTAGGCTTTGATGAGCAGTTTCGCATTTTGCGGGCTGATCGCCCCGTGAAAATCGATGGCAATCTCCGCCTCGTCGCCGCCGGCCTCGCGGAGTTTCGCAAACGCCTCCTCAGCGTCGCGGATGAACCGGCGGGAAGCGACGATTCCCGAGCGCGTGGCATTCAAGACGGTGGTTTTGAACGCCCGGAATCCTTCGGCCTTTCGCTGCTTTAAGAGTTCGGGATCGTTTTTGACGTGCGCGTAAACGCGAACCCGGCTCCGCGTCGGCCCGCCCAACAATTCGTAGATCGGAACGCCCAGCGCCTTGCCTTTGATGTCCCAAAGCGCCATGTCGATCCCGCTCAGCGCGCTGGTTAACACGGGGCCTCCGCGGTAAAAGGCGTGGCGATACATGGCCTGCCAATGGTGGACGACATCGCGAGGATCCTTTCCGATGAGATACCTCCCCATTTCCTCCACCGCCATCGCCACCGTTTTCGCCCGCCCTTCCACAATGGGCTCGCCCCATCCGGAAAGGCCCGAATCGGTATGGATTTTGAGAAACAACCACCGCGGCTGGACGAGCATCGTCTCGATCTTGGTAATTCGCATCCGGTCCCGCCGATGCGGGATGTCTTCGACGGAAGAATGCTCGCGTTTATCCGCCTCGCCGTAAGGTTCGCGTTGTTGCTTCGTTGGCGACGATTGAGCGGCCGTTTCCCGCGGTTCCAAAAGCTGCATAAGCCCCGCAACCGACATCCCCGTTGCCGCGGCAAGCCAATTGCGTCGCGCTTGAAAACCGTCCGAGGAGAAGTCTTTGAACATCGTTTGCCCCTTTCGCTTTTGTGAAATGGAAGCCGGCCGAACCGTCAGTCGATTTGACTGTTGCTCTTCGTATATTCCTCGGGCAACGCCCGTTTCCAGGCTTCAATCCGGGCGGACAACGTTTTCACCACGTCGGGGTTTTTCGTCGCCAGGTTGTGCTCTTCCGCAGGATCCGCCGTCACATCGTAGAGTTCCGTTTCATCTTGCCGGCGTCTGGGGACGTACAGTTTCCATCGGCCGTCGCGAATCCCCACTGGCGCTCCGGGATGGCTCACGCGCCAGAACAACGGCTTGGACCGCGCAGGCACGGCCCGGCCAAGCCACGCCGACGAGACATCTTCGCCGTCAAAATCATCGGCGTCGATTTTGATCCCCGCCAGGGAGCACAGCGTCGGCAGCCAGTCGATGCCGCTGAGGACCGAATCCCGATCGACGCGTCCCGCCGGCACGTGATGCGGCCAGCGAATGATGAACGGCACGCGCACGCCCCCTTCGAGCATTGTGTGTTTGCCGCCACGGAACGGGCCCGGCGAACCGAGCATGTTCGTTCGCCTTTCGGCCTGTTCCGCCAGTGCGTTCCGCCGTTTATTCTTGCCCGGCGGCAGGATCGGGGCCGGGCCGTGATCGC
This sequence comes from uncultured Planctomycetaceae bacterium, assembly GCA_963815195.1. Classification (GTDB taxonomy): domain Bacteria; phylum Planctomycetota; class Planctomycetia; order Planctomycetales; family Planctomycetaceae; genus CAWAVN01. Next base: position 256,193 of record CAWFGE010000015.1, on the reverse strand, counting down.
TGCTGAAAACCACAAGCGTGTTGTCTTCGAGTCCGAGTTCATCAAGCTTGGCCAGCAAGCGGCCGACATCGTCGTCGAGCGAACTGACCGCCCCCAAATAATTTCGCATGGCGGCGTCGACGCCATAGCCCATCTTGCGGACTTGGGCGAACTTGTCCCGCATCGGCCCGCCGAAATCGGATTCCTTCACCTCCACGTTCTTGAATCGTTCCGCAAACTGCTTGGGCGGATTGACCGGAAAGTGCGTGATGTGCCCCCAGACGTTGACATAGAACGGGCGGTCCTTGTTCTTGGCAATGAACTCGATCGCCGCATCATAGATCTTCGCATCGCGGCCGTCCGCGTCGCGGCGCTGGCGCGGAGCCTTCAGTTCCTCGATCGCATCAAGCCCGTAGGTGCCGCCTTCCCTCTTCGGGCCGATGTGCCATTTGCCGAAATGCCCCGTGGCGTAGCCTCGCTCTTTCAAAAGCTGCGTCACCGTCGCGCGGTCGCCAAAACCGAAATCGGCGGGATACTTCGCAAACGTCGCGGGGAACTTGCCCGTCATAAAACCCGTGCGGCTCGGGCAGCAGGTGACTCCGGTCACATAGAACTGCTCAAACCGCGTGCCCTCGCGCACAGGCGGTCGAGATGAGGCGTCCTTGCATAAGGATGCCCATAGCAGCCCAGGTCGCCGAAGCCCAGGTCGTCGGCAAACAGAAAAACGATGTTGGGCGGACGATCTGTTTTTGCCGGCGCGGTTCGCTTTCGCGGCTGGTACTCGACCGACTCCGGTTGGAACGTCGCAAGGCCAGGCAACGTTGTCTGAACGCCGCCTGCGGGCACATCGAGTTTCGCCGACCAGACGATGCCATTCAAAATAAATCGCCGCAGGTCGTCGTTGCCCCAGTTCTTGTAAAAATGGGGCATCACGATCCCGAACCCGCGCCCGCTGTCTTTCCGCTCGACGCACCACGCGACCGTTTCCCGCTTCGGCGATTCGGGCGGCAACATCGAAGTCGCGAGGGCGGTGACATTCGCCGCGCGCCTGTTCCCGTCTTGGCCGAAGTAGTTGTTGATATAAGGCTCATCGTGCAGCGTGAACTCTTTCCAGCCGCGGGAAATGGGATGCTTCGGAGCGGCGGGCGTGATGGCGGCGGCCGGGTAAATCCGGGCGATCGACTCGTGGTGCGGGCAGGAGCGATTGGCGAAATACCCGCCCATCCAGCCCAATAAAGGATGGTCGCCGTCCGCCCCCACGTCTTGGCCGAGAAGTCCCGTGGCATAATGCACGCAGACAATGCCGCAGCCGCGGCGCATCATCGCATCGAGGTCGGCCAGATTTCGTTTGGGATCCTCGAAGCGGTTCGGCGGAAAGGTGTCGCCGATGAATACCACGGACGATGCCTTTTCCCGGAGCGAGGCTGAGGGCCACTCGTAAATAACGTCCGCTTCGACGCCGGGCACGTTGGACATGTGCTCCAGGCCATGGGCGAGCAAGCGTCCTCCGGCGGCCACTTCGTGCGAGCCGGGCGGATGACTGCTCGGTCCCACCACGATCAGCACGCGTTTCTCGTCAGCGGCGTGAGCCGTCAGGCTTAGACCCAAGAACAGGCACAATGCGGGGAGTTGGAACCTCATGCGATGTCTCCAAACTTTTGGGGGCCCACGTCAGGTATTGGGGGCTGAACACGGCTTGGCGAACTCTGAGGTCCATCGTACATCGAGAACGGGTGGAACACACGCTCGAGACGCCTCGGCAACAGCGGCGGCCGGTTTGGCTCCGCTGCCGGGAATGGCCGGTTTCGTCAACAAATCGGCGAAAATCGCTACATTTCATTGCCTCGGCCTCTTATAATTTGGGCATGAACAACTCACTTCGCGGGCAATTTCTGATCGCCAACAAACATCTCAAAAACACCAACTTCTACAAAACGGTGGTGTTGATCGTGGAGCATGGAGACGACGGGGCGATGGGCGTCGTCGTCAACCGGCCGTCGTCCGTCAAGGTCGCCCATGCGCTCGCCGAGCATTTCGATCTGCCGGATGACGACAACGTGGTCTACCTGGGCGGGCCGGTGGAGCCGGGGGCGCTGTTCATCCTGCACAATGCCCCGCAACTCGATGAAAACGAAAAGCCCGTCGTCCCGGGGCTTTACGTCGCCAGCAGTGCCGAGATCTTCGAAAACATCGTCCAGGCCGCGGCGGGCGGGGAAGTGGGCCTCAACTACCGCGTGTTCTGCGGCTGCGCGGGTTGGGCTCCCGGGCAGCTGGAGGGCGAGCTCGCCGGGGCGATTGGTATTTGCATCCCGCCGACGCCTGCTCGCTGTTCCATGTCGATCCCTACGAGCTTTGGGACCTCGAGGTCTCGCACGTCAACGAAGCCAACCGTATCCTGCCCGGCACGCCCAGCAACCCCGAATGGAACTGATTTGGGAACCCAAGCCGCCGGCTTGCCGGCGGACCGGCGCCAAGCCCGCCGGCTTGAATAGAAACCACTTCAAGGATTTCTCGCATGAAAATCGAGCATCTCGCCTTCAACGTGGAAGACCCGTTGGCGATGGGGCGGTGGTACGTGGAGCATTTGGGCTTTCAGGTCCGCCGGCGGACGGTCGAACCGCCTTACGCCCACTTCCTCGCCGACGACAGCGGGACCGTGATGCTCGAAATCTACGGCAACCGCGAAGCCCCCGTTCCCGACTACCGGAACCTCGACACCCCGCCCTGCACCTGCGCTGTTTCGGAAAATGTCCAAGCCGATGCGGACCGCCTCGTCAAAGCGGGAGCGACGTTGGAAGCCGCCCCCCAGACGCTGCCCACGGGCGACACCCTGGCGATGCTCCGCGACCCCTGGGGCCTCGCCATCCAACTCGTCAAACGCGGCACGCCGATGATTCCTGAAGTATAACCGGGATGACATCGATTCTCGGGCGGCGAGAACGTACTGTTTTGCATGAAATTGGGCATCACTTTGGGTTGAAACATAACCTTGGGGATGATGTGATGGCTGACGGAGGCCACCAAGATAACACGGTTGACGGGGCTCAAGATGACCCTACCCTACCCGGAGATCAGCGTGCTGAACCGAAGTTCCCACCCGCCGATTGGGACACCAAAATCAAGGCTATTGATAAATAATCGTGTTTCTTCTTGAGAAGGTGGGTGGGGCTTCCCACCCGCCGTCCTTTATTTCGAGGGCGAGCAAATGAAAGGCTTTTCAGTGCCTTGGTTGGGGATTTTGTGTTTGACCCTTCTTTGCACGCAAAATCTTGCGGCGGATCGCGATGCCGAGGGACAATTGTTAGTTGCTATTAGAAAGGGCGATTTAGCCGAAGTGGAACGACTCTCCGCTGGGCTAGATTTAGCTAAAATCAGGAATTTGTATTATACCGTGCTGGAAAGTCCCAACGCGGATGTCGTGGATTTCCTGCGTGAGCAACAGTCGTGGAGCATTTCCGATTTGCAAGTCTGGGCCATTCGGGGCGACGCTAAATCAATCAAGAGATTCGCGGATTCCCACAACAAGGTAGAGTTAGAGAGAGAATTACGAAGGGGGAAGATTATGTTTACCAGCTATACCCCCTTGATGTTGGCCTCGCGAAATGGTCGCACCGCCGCAGTGCGCGCATTGATTGAAGCGCGAGCCGATGTCAATGAATGGAATTTCCGGGGCCTCACACCGTTGGCGAACGCTGCGGAGCGCGGGCACAAGGCGACCGTTGAAGAATTGTTGAAACTGGGGGCACAAGTTGATTTGGCTCCCGATGCCACCCCTTTCAACATGTTAGATTTTTGCTATAAGTCGCTTCTACAGGGATTGTTGTATCAAACCTTATGGAGGCGGCAAGGATGTGGCCCGACGCTGTGCTTGATCGTTTTGTGGAACAATGTCCAGCAGCAGTGATGGTTCGAGCGACGCTCGAGAATCTTGTGTCGCCGGATCGCCTGGATGAGATTTTCGCCGACGCTTCGCAGAGACAATACGAGAAAGAATTGCTGTTTTCGCAAGTGGTGGCCCTGATGATGGGCGTGGCGACGCGGACGCACAAGTCGGTCCATGCCGGGTACTTGGCGGCCAAGGAGCAACTGGCGGTTTCGCCGGCCGCACTTTATGGCAAGTTGAACCGTCTGGAACCCGGCCTTTCGGCGACGATGATCCGGGAAACGAGCCAGGACGCGGCTCAAGTCATCGATTCCATGCCGGGAGCGTGCCGCGAACTTTTGCCGGGCTATCACGTGCAGTATTTGGACGGGAATCATTTGGCGGCGACTGAGCATCGGCTGGCGGAATTGCGCGTCACGCGGGAAGGCCCTTTGCCGGGCCAGACCTTGGCGCTTCTGGACGCGCAGCGGGATCTGATTTCGGAACTGCTTCCGTGTGAAGACGGCCATGCCCAGGAACGTTCGCTTCTGCCGGAGCTTCTGGAATGGATCCGGGCCGAGACAGTGACAATCGCCGACCGGAACTTCTGCACGACCAAGTTTCTGTTTGGAATTGTCAAGCAGTCGGCCTACTTTGTCATTCGCCAACACGCTTCGACACTCACCTGGAAACTCGTCGGTCGCCGGAAACGCATCGGACGCATCGAAACGGGTCTTGTTTTCGAGCAGTCGGCCGAGCTGTCCCAGGGTGAAGAGACGTTGCGAGTCCGGCGGATCACCATCCAATTGGATACGCCCACAGAGAATGGTGACACTGAGATTCACATCCTGACCAACTTGCCTGTCAAAGTCGCCAATGCGGAAAAGTGGCTTTTCTGTATCGCAAGCGCTGGACGATTGAAGAAGCCTTCCAAACTCTGACCGAGGTGTTGCGCTGCGAAGTGGAGACGCTGGGCTACCCCAAGGCGGCGCTGTTCGCCTTCGCCACGGCGGTTTTGGCTTATAACACCTATGCCGTGGTGAAAGCGGCGCTGCGATCGGTTCACGGTGAAGAAACGATCGATGAAGAACTGTCGGACTACCACCTGACGCAGGACGTGACTGCCACGACGGTGGGCATGAACATTGCCGTGGACGCCGAAGCCTGGCAACACTATCAAATCATGTCTGCTGGAAAACTTGCGAGCGAGTTGGTGCGACTTGCTACACGCATCGACTTGACGCGTTACCCCAAAAAGAAACGCGGGCCGAAAAAACCACAGCCTCGAAAAAAGAGCGGCAAACGGAATCACCATATCTCCACCGCGCGAACTCTGGCCAAATCCAGGGGTAAGTGACATGTTGAAAGGGGTGGCTCCCGATGCCTATACCGGCCTGATGATGGCGTGTTTCGGAGGACACCCCAAGGTCACGGAAGTCCTACTTAAAGCGGGGGCCGATCCCAACCGCGAACGTGACGGGAAAACCGCCCTGCATTTCGCCGCGCAACGTGGCGACGTGGAGAGCATCAAATTGTTGCTGGCGGCGGGAGCCGATCCAAACGCCCTCGCCTCTAAAACGCGCACGCCTTTGTATTACGCGGAAGAATTAAAGCACAAAGAGGCCGCAAAAGTTCTCCGGCAAGCGATGGCAAAATCCTCGAAGAAATAGGCTCAAAGTGACGTAGGGCCGGCTGTGCCGGCCTTTTCGACGAAGGGAATCATAATTATGCCCAATTGGCGGCTGGGTATGCCGGCCATTTGGTGCGAGAAAAATCGTTGTGTCAAAAACAAAAGGCCGGCACAGCCGGCCCTACTCGGCTATTGATAAATAATCGTGTTTCTTCTTGAGAAGGTGGGTGGGGCTTCCCACCCGCCGTGCTTTATTTCGAGGGCGAGCAAATGAAAGGCTTTTCAATTCTTTGGTTGGGCATTTTGTGTTTGACCCTTCTTTGCACGCAAAACCTTGCGGCGGATCGCGACGCTGAGAAACAACTGCTGCATGCCATTGCCAAGGGCGATTTACCCGATGTGGAGAGAGTCGCCGCCGGGCTGGATTTATCCAAAGTCACGAACTTGTATTTTCGCGTCCTGGAAAGTCCCAATGCTGATGTCGTGGACTTCCTGCGGGATCAAGAAGGTTTAGAGATTTCCGATCTGCAAGTCTGGGCCATTCGGGGCGACGCCAAGTCAATCAAGAGATTCGCAAGTTCACATAACAAGATAGAGCGAGCGGGCGAATTACAAAAGGGAAACTGGGGCCTATCGAGCTACACCCCCTTAATGTTGGCCTCGCGATATGGTCGCACCGCCGCAGCGCGCGCGTTGATTGAAGCGGGAGCCAATGTCAATGAACAGACCTTCTATAGCCTCACACCGTTGGCACGCGCTGCGGAAGGCGGGCATTTGGAAGTGGTGAAAGATTTGCTGAAAGCGGGGGCGAAAGTTGACGCGAACCCCGATGCCTATACCGCCCTGATGCGAGCCTGCATCGGAGGCCGCCCCAAGGTCACGGAAGCACTGTTGAAAGTGGGTGCCGATCCCAATGCCAAGCACGATGACGGGCAAACTCCGTTACACTTCGCGGCGAAAAATGGAGACGTGGAGAGCATCAAACTCTTGTTGGCGAGGGGGGCCGACCCCAACGCCCTCGCCTACAAAAAGGACACGCCTTTGAATTACGCTGAAATATACGAACATAAAGAGGCCGCAAAAGTTCTCCGGCAAGCGATGGCAAAATCCCCGAAGAAATAGGCTCAAAACTGTAATATTTGTGATCGGGATTCCGGGAACGTCTATCGGGATCGGCGTTTACCATTAACAACTTTGGCGACAACAATGATTTTCTACCATCTTTCTCGACTTGGGAGCGTGGGCATTTTGTGTTTGACTCTCTGCACGCAATCGCGCGCGGCGGATCAGAAGCCCGATGCTGAGAACAAATTGTTACATGCCATTGCCAAGGGCGATTTAGCCGAAGTGGAAAGACTCGCCGCCGGGCTGGATTTAGGCAAAGTCAAGAACTTGTATTCTCGCGTCCTGGAAAGTCCCAACGCGGATGTTGTGGATTTCGTGGCGGAGCAACAAGGTTGGCGGTTTACCGATCTGCAAATTTGGGCCATTCGGGGTGACGCCAAATCAATTGAGAGATTCGCAAACTCACACAACAAGATAGAGCGAGCGGGCGAATTACGGAAGGGACACATGGGGCTATGGAGCGAAACCCCGTTGATCCTGGCCTCGCGATATGGTCGCACCGCCGCAGTTCGCGCCTTGGCCAAAGCGGGAGCCGATGTCAATGAGTGGAGCCTCAACACCCCCATACCTTTGTCGATCGCTGCGGAACGCGGGCACAAGGCGACCGTCGAAGAATTGTTAAAAGCGGGGGCGCGAGTTGATATGCCTTCCGATGCTTATACGGCCCTGATGTGGGCCTGCATCGGAGGCCGCCCCAAGGTCACGGAAGCCCTATTGAAAGCGGGAGCCGATCCCAATGCCAAGCACGATGACGGGCAAACTCCGTTACACTTCGCGGCGAAAAGTGGATGCGCTGAGTGCAGCAAACTCTTATTGGCGGGGGGAGCCAATCCAAACGCCCTCGCCTACAAAAAACACACGCCCTTGTATTACGCGGAGTGACGTAGGGCCGGCTGTGCCGGCCTTTTCGACGAAGGGAATCATACTTATGCCCAATTGGCGGCTGGGTATGCCGGCCATTTGGTGCGAGAAAAATCGTTGTGTCAAAAACAAAAGGCCGGCACAGCCGGCCCTACTCGGCTGAGGAAAACACTGGCAGCAAGCTGCCAGTGGCACCCGGCGCTCGGCGCATGGACGCCCATAACAGACGGCTCTCGGCCGGATACAACGCTTTTGGTCGCAAACCAAACTGTCTTCGATAAAATGGGTTTCAGCCAGATTTAGACTGAGGTGGCGCATGCGTAACGATTCGAGAAAGATTACCACCGTAACTCTATTGACCTTTTTAGTCCTTCAAGCGAATGCCATCGCAGGCATAGCCATTCGGAGGGGCAATGAGGTGGGCTTTTGGACGAAGTACAGCGTCATTTTGGCTGAAATCGCTAAGGTAGAGGTGATTTCTAAAGATCGAGCGTCTAAAGGCACACATTCCCTTCAAGTAAAGCCGAAGGCAACGTTGTCGGGCAATTTTGATCCGGGACTTTGTGGTGGACCCCGAAAACTGGACAGCCCAATAAGGTAGAATTTGCGATGTTCATTTGTCGCATTGGGAGGTTCCGATTATGACCAGGAAGCGTCGAGTTTTGGGGTCCGCGTTCAAAGCCAAGGTGGCGTTGGCGGCGGTCAAAGGGGATAGGACGACGGCTCAGTTGGCGTCGGAATTTGGCGTCCACACGAGCCAAGTCACGGCTTGGAAAAAGCAGTTGTTGTCGGGAGCCACTGAGTTGTTCACGGATGGCCGACGTAAGCGATCCGACGATCAATCGGCCAATGAGCAAGAACTCTATGAACAAATCGGCCGGCTGAAAATGGAAGTCGAGTGGCTCAAAAAAAAGTCGCTGACGCTGGATTAAGCCACGAGGTTTTGCGGGCATGGATCGAACCGAAGCATTCCACGTTGAGCGTGTCGCGTCAGTGCGATCTGTTGGGATTGGCGCGGAGCAGTTGGTACTACGAACCTGGCGGCGAGACCGCGGAAAATTTGGAACTGATGCGGCGAATCGACGAGGAATACACGCGGCATCCGTTTTATGGTTCTCGCAAGATGGCCGAGTTGTTCGGCGTGAATCGCAAGCGAGTGCAGCGGCTGATGCGGCAGATGGGAATCGAAGCGGTTGGACCGAAACGCCGCACGACCAAACCGGGGCGCGGACACAAGATTTACCCTTATTTACTGCGGAATGTGGAGGTTCTCCGGCCCAACCAGGTGTGGTCGAGCGACATCACTTACATCCCGCTTCGCCACGGGTTTTTGTATCTCGTGGCAGTGATGGACTGGTTCAGTCGCTACGTGTTGAGTTGGCGATTGTCGAACACGTTGGAGGGGAGTTTTTGCTTGGAGGCGTTGGACGAAGCCTTGTCGATCTCGCGGCCGGAGGTCTTCAACAGCGACCAGGGCAGCCAATTCACGGCGATCAAGTTCACCGAGCGATTGGAACGATTGAATGTCGCGATCAGTATGGATGGAAAAGGACGGTGCTTGGACAACGTATTCATCGAGCGGCTGTGGCGGAGCGTGAAATACGAAGAGGTTTACTTGAAGGATTACACGGATGGTTGGGAGGCCGAGAGAAGCCTGCAGAGTTACTTTGAGTTCTATTGTGAGGAACGGATTCATCAGTCGCTGGGTTATCAAACGCCGGCGATGATCTACGAAGGAAAAGATTGAAGCCTGCACAAAGTGATGGACGAAAAATGAAAACAAGTTTCGCGCAAAACCGGGAGGGAACTGGTGAGGTCTCGTCCCGGGCCCCTTGTCATCGGCGGCAGACGACGAGGCCTATGAGGGGCCTCGTCTGCCGCTGACTCACACCACTAAACAACCCCGTTTGCTGTCCAAAGAATGGGGTCCACCTCACTTCATCCGGAACTCGAGTTGGGAGTTTGGGTTAATCCATTTGTAAGTGTTGTTGCCCAAGCCCCAACCGAAGGAAAGAAGGCTGTGATTGTGATCAGGAAACACGAGGGACGTTACTTCGTGCCTGCGTCTGGCATTTCGTTTATGCCAAAGGGTTCAGGGCTCCTTGAAGTGGATGGGTTTTCCGACCCTCTTGTCGCCAAAATACTGAGCAACATCCAAACCGTTCGTAAAAAGAAACAATAGGCAAGTAAGTAGACATCTGAGGTTTTTTCAAGGTGAGATTCGTCGAAATTATGTAGTTTCCAGGAATTCGATGAGGGGGCTGTTTCTGCGGCGGGGTGGCAATGTTAGTTTAATTCGTTGTCCTCTCAATAAGAAATCTTTCGGGTGCCACTGGCAACTTGTTGCCAGTGCTTTTACGGAGTAGGCTGACGAACGCTCCCATCAAACTGGAATGTGATCTGAGGAAAACACTGGCAGCAAGCTGCCAGTGGCACCCGGCGTGTCAACATCACGTTAGAATTAAACCGTAAAGTTGGCAGAATCGCCCCCGCACAGGAATTGCCGCCACACTGTGGGCTGTAACCCGAAACCACGATCTGTCCCCACGGCCAACATAGATGAGCGATCTGAACCGGCGAACCCACCTGCCGATTGGGACACCAAAGTGAAGGCCATTGATAAATAATCCTGTTTTTTCCTGAAAGGGCGGGTGGGAAGTTCCCACCCACCTGCCCGTTTTCTTCATCCTGAATCGCGTCTTGAGATCCGCGTGGGCGAAGCCCAGGAGAAAGCCACCTGCAAACGCTCCCGCCGCGCCCACCCCCGCCGAGCCCGCGCCCACCAGGAACCTCCCGGCGCGTAATGTATCTCGCCATCGGAATTCTCGCTGTCCCAAGCCAAAATCCAAGACGCCCGACTCTGTAACGCTCACGCGCATCAGACGCTTCCCCCACCCGGCCGCTGCCGCGTCCGACCTCCTTTGGGGGGGGTGAACACACAAGATATTCGGATCTTCACCAGAATCTGTGGGTAAATTGGCGTCACTGGCCTTCGCTCAGGCTCAGCAAACGGGGGCTTACCACCTCATGATTGGTGGAAATTCATGGAACGAGACCCGGCCCTCAAAAAACAGCCTCTTACAAAACACGAGAAACCCCTTGTTTTCCAGGATGAATCAGCCATTTTGGTCGCAATTTCACCCACAGATTCTGGCGAGGAGGCAGATATTCTTTAACACCGTCGTCGTTGCCCGCCCTCATTAGCCGGAAGAACCTGTTTTTTTTCGCAACTCGCGAAACATTCTGCCTTGGCATGGGTTTTATGAGTGGGTAGTGTTGAGAGTGGATGAAAATCCTCCTGCCGTAACAATCCCGCCTCACACGCCCTCCTCAACGCTCTTCGGCCAAAGGTTGCCCCCCAATGACTGCGCCCAGTTTCCACGCTTCCGGTCTGCGCTTGCCTGTGCCTCGCTTGATCTCCTGTGTCGGGGTGGCGGCATTTGGGATCGCCGCGTGGTTTTTGTTTTCGACAATGGAAGAAGAGCGGATCCTGGAGGCTCTCTTTCAAACGGACGCGAATGTGATCGACCGGGCGCAGTCGGCGGAAAAATGGGCCCAGAAAGGGGAAGAGGCGATTCCCCGGTTGCGGGAAGCGCTCCGGTCCCCCAACACCCGCGTTCGGGAATATGCCCTGTTGGCCTTCATTTACATGCCCCGCCAAACCGCGCGCCAGGCTCTCCCGGACTTGCTTCCGCTGTGCGAGGACGAGACGCCTTCGGTGCAGGCCAACGCGTTGGCGCTCGTGGCGGAATTGACCGATCAGCCGGAAAAACTCGCTCCGCTGTTTGCGTCGCGGCTGCTGTCGCGGGAAGGCGACATCTTCGATGCCGCGGAACGAGGACTCGAACGGTTGGGGCCGGTCGCGGTGCCTCACATTGCCCAGGTCCTGCCGGAAGCGGAGCCTCAATCCCAGGAGCGCTGCCTGCGGCTGCTCGCTCAATTCGCCAATGACGAATCGCGGGGCGAGGAAGCCCGGCAGGCGATCAGCCACTGTCTCGAAAGCCCTCACGCCGCGGTTCGGCAACTCGCTTACGAACTCATTTCCAGTATGCGGGTGCTGCGGGATGCCGAGATTTCGGCGGCCTTGAGGGATGCTCAAGCCGGCATTTTGGAAATCGCGTTGAGCCAGTATTCAAACCGCGTCGCGGCCAACCCCGGCGACTTGCCGGCGCTGTTGGGGCTCTTGGAGACCCGCCCCCGGCTGCGGCCGCTGGTGTTGCAAGGCTTGATGCGGTTCCCGCCGTCTTCCGAGACCTTTGGGGCCGTGGAGCCGTGGACGAACGCCGAGGATCCCGCGGTGCGGGCGGCGGCGGTCGAAGCCTTGGTCCGCGTCGCGGACGATCGCGAGCGGGTTGTCGGGATTCTGGTGCGGATGGTGTCGGACTCTCATCCCCGCGTCGCGAAAGCGGCGGCCCGGATGTTGGGGGAAGCCGCTCCGCAAACGGCCGAAGCCGTCGTCCGCGACGTGCTGTTGCCTCGCCTGCAATCGGACGAGCCCGGCGTACAAATCGCCGCGGCCGGGGCGTTGTCCGGCCTGCCTCGGTTCGCCATGTCGGAACGGCTGACATTGATTCGCGTGTTGGCCCACGAATCCTCCGCGTCGCCCGTGCCGCCCGTGGTGCAGTTTGAACTGGCCGAGACCCTGGGCCAGATGGGACCGGCCGCCCAAGATGCCGTTCCCGCCCTGTTGAACCTGATCGAGCGGACCTCGCCCCGCGATCCGATGCTGATTGTGCCGGTCCAGGCCCTCGGGAACATCGGTTACGCGGATCGCTCGGTGTTGGACGTGCTGATTCGGCTGCACGGCCACCCGCAGTCCCGCCAATCGCGATTGCGGTCCGCCGTGATTGCCACCCTTGGAAAAGTGGGCGCGGGAAACAAGGACGTGGAGCAGCTCCTCGTGGCGGACGCGACCTCGGGCGGTTGGCCCCACGTGCGGCTCGCCGGCCTCAAAGCCATCGCTTCGCTGCCCATCGACCGCGACACCGTCCATGCCGCGTATGTCGCGGCCCTCAAGTCGGAAAACATCAACCTCCGCCTGGGAGCCTGCCGGCTTCTGGCCGAGCGAGACGACACCGGCCATGCCGAGGACGTCGCCTGGCAAATGATCTCGCTCCTGGACGATGGCAGCCCGTTCGTCCGCACGCTCGCCGCGAAAACCTTGGCCCGCTTAGGTTCCCAGGCCGCCGTTGCCCTGCCAGCTCTTTCCCGGGCTTTGGTCGAACGCTGCAATCAACTCCCCAACCGGTTTGAAATCGACGAGGAGATCGACTGGAACCTGATCGGCGATCCCGCGCGGGAACTGCAAAACCAATCGGTCCGCGCGGCGGTGGCCTCGGCGATCGCCTCGATCGAGCGGGAAACCACGGTCCAAACCAGCCTGGTGGACAAAGGCAGCCGCTGAGCGGTCAGGAGGCGTCCTCGCCATCAAGCCTTGGCAGCCGGGCTTCGAGCACCGCGCGGGTCTGGCAGTCCCAGCGGCCTTGGTAACGGAAGTCGGCGTAGGCGTCGTACCATTCCCCCGCCCGTTCCGCGAACGGCGGCGGGGCCGCCCGCGCGCTTCCGCCGCGGATTTGCCCCTCCCAATCCCGCACCCGGCGGGCGAATTGATGCAGCGTTTCGCTGGGGCCGCGGATGAGTCCGTGCCGGCGGAGTTGCTGATCCATCCCCAATAAGAGTTTGTGCATTTCCGCAAGATCGGGATCCCCCGCCCGTTCGGGCCGCGCTCGGCGGGACCGGCCTCGGAAGCGAACCGCCAGATAGACCGCAAAACCGGCGAGGACCAACCCCAAGGTCCAGCTCACCCCAGTGGAGCGGAGCACGGCCCCCACCCGATCCCAACGCCCCTGGCCCAGATACGTTCGCAGCCGCCGCCAATCGTTTTTGAGCGTCTCCCACCAGGCATATTTCGTTTCCGGGGGCGCGGTCGAAGGCACGCCCCCCGCGGGTGTGGCTTCCACGGTGATCCAACCGAGGGTTTCGTCGTAAGCCTCCACCCAGGCGTGGGCGTCGCGGTTGCGGGCGATCCAATACCGGCCCGAGGGGTTCCACTCGGCGGCGACGAAACCCGTCACATACCGCGTGGGCACCCCGCCGGAGCGGAGCAGCATCGCCGCCGCGGTCGCAAAATACTCGCAGTGCGCGGCGGGCTTCTCCTGCAAAAAAAACAACAGCGGATCCCGCCCGCTCGGCACGCGGATGCCCAGATGATAGCGGTAATTCTCGTGAAAATACCGCTCGACCGCGCGGATTTTGTCGCGGGTCGTCTTGGCGTCTGCGAACACCCTTTTGGCGATCTCGGCCAAAGGCTCGTGATACAAGTGGGGAACTTCCAGCCACAGCAAGCGGATCCGAGGATTCAAGAAATAAGCCGGCGGCGTTTCGGGAACGCACGCCGTGTAGGGCACGCTGTCCTCCGGCTCGTAGAGCAAAAACACGCCGAAGGGCAAAGCCCCCACGCGGTCCGCCGCCGTCTTCAGATGCGTCGTGCCCAGCGGCGTGAAGGCGTTCAAGTGGTCTCGGGCGGGCCAGCATTCCAGATACCGCCACTTCGTCGAGGCGTGCACCCGCATCGCGGGGTGCATATAAATCATTTCGTTCCGCGCCAGGGGCTGCATCCCTGCGGGCGGCTCGGGGGCCGTGATCAGCGGAATCCCCCGCATGACCGACGTGGTCGCCCATTGGCTGGACTCGAACGAGGTCAACACGGCCCCGCGGAGGTAGCCCGGCATTTCCTCCGCATAGACCCGCAAGGCCACCTGGTTCTCGGCTTCGGTCTTTTGATCCCGAATCGACCCCAACTGCGACGAGCGGCTGAAACCGGGTTGCGAGGAGGGCAGGGAGTCCTGCATCCACCCGAGCACCCAATTCTCGATCGTTTTGTCAAACCGGTAAAACCCCAGCGAGGAAAACCACGCCCCGACCGCGACCGCGGTCAGAATCCCCGCCCCGGCGAACAGCCGCCTTCTCCGCGCGGATTGCCGGCGGGCAAGTTGGTTCCCCTCGGCGGGCGTGGGCAGGGACTTCTGGCAGTTCCACAAATAGACCGCCCACAATACGGCGTAGGCGACCGCAAACAGCCGCGTGAGCCGCCGCTGCTCCTCGGTGGTGATTTGCACGTCGGCAATGCACACGAGGGCCACCGCACCCAAGGCCGGGAGCACCGGGGACAGCGAATCCCCGTTTCGGCGGGTCAAAAACTGGGCGGCTTCGATCGTCAGCAAATACTGGGCGATGATATACGCGATCTGCGTGCGGATGAACAGCGAGCCGAAGGGAAACTCGTGCGGGGCAAAGCGATGTTTGAGCAGAAAGAAGAACGCCGCTCCGGTCGAGAGCAAAAACGCCTGCTCCCGGCTGAGCGGAATCCGCCAGCGGGTGACGGACCCCCATCCCGCCACGAGCACCACGAGCACCGGAAAATAGATCGTCCGCGACAAGAGGGCCAAAAAGGTCGCCTGCAACGCCACCAGCGCGAATCCCGCCGCCTGTTGTCTCATGGAGCGTTCCGCTTTCCGCGGGAATCCGCGGTTCGAGAAAGGAAACACAAATCTTCATTCGATCCGGGTTTCGGCATTCGGATTTTGGATTTGTTTCGGGTTTCGGATTTCGTGCTTCGGATTTTCCCCTTAACCCAGCCGGCCGAATTGGCGGTCGAGGGTTTCCCGGCTGAGCACCAATTCCGTAGGCCGGCCGTGGGGGCAGTGGTGGGAATCCTCCGTCAAATGCCTGTGGGCCAACAGGCTTTCCATCTCCTCGATTTTCAATCGCTGGCCGGCTTTAATCGCGGCTTTGCAGGCCATCATGCTCAACAGCTGTTCCGTCAGAATCCCGGCGGTTCGGAGCCCGGCCCGGCTGATCCAATTGATCGACCACATCGCGGATCAACCTCGCATGGTCGGCTTTGGCCAAGAGGGCCGGGTACGCGGTCAACAGAATCGTCCCGCTGCCAAATTCCTCGACCCCGAAGCCCAGTTCCGCCAGGAGTTCGCGGTGCGAGAGCAAGAGGGCCGTCTCTTTGAGGCTCATTTCAATGGGCACCGGCACCAAGAGCCTTTGCGATTCCACCTTGCCGGCGAGCACGCGCCCCCGAAACTGCTCGAAGAGCACCCGTTCGTGCAGGGCGTGCTGATCGACCACGACCAGGCCTTTTTCGGTCTCCATCACCAGGTAGCAGTCGAGTACCTGCATCACCCGGGCCCGGCGGGGCGTGGGGTCGGCGGAATCCTTCGCGGTTGCCGGAGGGAAAGAGACTTGACGGGACTCGGTTGCCGGTCGTTGCTGATCCGAAAACTCGCGGGGCGACGATTCCGCCGACGGAACGAAACCTGAATCCTGCCGCGATTCCGTTTCGCTTTCCGGCGGTTCCGTGTCCGAAGGCGAAGCCATCGACGGTTCCGCAGATTCCGATTCCGGCGTGACGGGCTGCCAGTTTTCGATTTTCTCCTTGGCCCACTCGGCGAACTCGGTTTCCAGGCTGAGCTGCTGCTGCCTGCTTCCCGAAGATTGGGTTTCGGTCCCGGAACCGGAAGAGCGGCCGGGCCTCCCTTGAAGCTCGAACGTCGTATCCAGGTCCATCCCCAGGAACTTCGTTCGCAGCGTGGAAAGCATCTGCCGATAGAGCTGCTGCCCATCCCGGAAGCGGACCTCGGTTTTCGTGGGATGCACGTTGACATCCACGATCTCCGGCGGGACTTCCAGGAACAAAAACGCGATCGGCTGCCGGCCCACCATCAACAGGCCACGGTAGGCTTCGGAGAGGGCGTGCTGGAGTGCCCGGTCCTGGATATACCGGCCGTTTAGGAACAGAAATTGGCTCTTGCGGCTGGATTTGCTCTGGCTGGGATGCCCCACGTAACCCCACAGCCGAATGTGGTCGGTCTCGGACTCGATCCAGATCAGATGCTCGGCCAGCTTGGAGCCGTGGAACAGCTCCAGCCTCTCGATCAGCCGATTCGTGGCGGGCAGTTCGTAAATCGGCTTGCCGTTGTGCCGGAGCACCGCGTGCAAACGGGGATGGGCGATGGCCACGCGGGCGAACTGTTCGCTGATGTGCCCGAACTCGGTCGCGGTGGTTTTCAAGAACTTCCGGCGGACGGGGGTGTTGTGGAACAGGTTGCGGACTTCGACCGCCGTCCCCACCGGGCCGCCGCATTCCCGGAGCGTTCCCGACCGGCCGCCTTGGACTTCCAACTCGTAGCCGATGTCGGCCTCCGGCTGCCGGCTGCGGAGGGTCAATTGAGACACCGAAGCGATCGACGCCAACGCCTCGCCGCGAAAGCCCATCGTCTGCACGTGGAACAAATCCTCGGCGGAGAGGATCTTGCTGGTGGCGTGGCTGGAGACGGCGAGTGAAAAATCCTCCGGATGCAGGCCCTCTCCATCGTCCACGATGCGGATCAACTCGCTCCCGCCCTGGACGATCTCCACGTCGATGCGGGTCGCGAGGGCGTCGATGCTGTTTTCCAGAAGCTCCTTGACCACGCTGGCGGGCCGCTCGATGACTTCGCCCGCGGCGATTTTGTTGATCACCAGCGGATCCAACGGCTTGATTCGCGGCATGATTCCATCTCAACACAGGGGGAAATCCATTTTCCCATTCTACGTGCCCCAAACCGTGCCGTGAAGCGGAGCCCTCAAAAGTTCTCGGCCCGCTCGAACGGCCCTTCCATCTTCGCTGATGCGATCATTCGTTCCAATCCGGCCTCCAGAATCCGCAAATCCGGCGGGATTGTTGCAAGTGTCGTTGACATTCCCGGGCCGGGCGACCAGAGTATTAACCGTGATGGTTCCGAAATGTTTTCGGGTCATGTCATGCGATGGAAGGGAACACAATGCCAAACCAGAATCTGAATCTCAAGTTTTTCGCCGCCCTGTTGGGGATTTCGCTCGTTGGATTCCAAGCCGCGGCCCAAGAGCCGGCTCCTGCGGACAAGGGCCTCGTCAAAGAAGGCCCCGCCGTGACGAACGCGGCCAACAAGACCGGTCCCGGAGAAAACTCGGCCCCGGCGAAGGAGACGGTTCAAGAGGCCGGACAGTCAAACCTGGAAAAAGACATCCAGGCCCTTCGCGGCACGATTCAAAAGCTCGGCGAGGCCCAAAAGGAAGTCGAGCAACTCCGCGGGAAGCTCGCGATCGTCGAAGGCGACAACGCCGCCCTTTCGCTTCGCGTGAAAACGCTCGAAGGCGACAACGAAGCCTTAACCCAGCGGGTCAAGCGACTGGAAGGCGACAACGCCCGGCTGCTGGAACAGATGCGGGACTTGACGGAACCCGCAGGGGCCGGCAAACAGGTCACCGCGAAAAAGCCCGCGTTTGTGAAATCGGCCGTCGAGTTTTACAACTACGAAAGCCATCCCGTGAAAATGAACGTCAACGGCGTGTGGCACACCTTGAAGGAAGGCAAAAACACGATCCTCGTGCCCTACGGCCCCGTGCAAATCCACCGGTACACGAGTGCCGATCCCCGCACCTTCATCCAGTGGACTCCCTCCGAAGACGGCTTCGTCATGGAGTTCGACGTCGGGAACCCCTAGGGCCCGCCTGCACCCGCGGCGTCTGGCCGTCAGCACCTCTTGCCGACGAAACGTGTCAAGGCTCGCTTTCGAGGTAATCCCCAGCGCGCGAGCGAAATCAATCGAACCGATTGCGCAGGATCGTAGCAAAGTTTTGTGTTGTCCCGCTCCGCCCGGTGCCGATGATACTGCTGTTAAGATGGCCGGTTTTTCCTCGCAGTCACGAGGACCGCGAGAAAAACTCCAAAGGCCGCGTCCGTCCAAGATGTCAGGGATTGACGTCTTGACGGATTTTTTTCAACCGGCGGAATCGGCGACCCGTCGCCGAGCGCCGGTTTCAGGACCGGGACCCCGCGAACACCTTTTCCCGGTCGGGGGGCAAGCGAACAAGGAGACATTGGATGACAAACGGAGCATGGCGGACCGCTTTGCTCGCTGGGGCGGCGATTCTGGGAGCGATCGGCCTCGTTCCCGATTCCGCGTCGGCCGCCGGCCGGGGCCAACCCACCGACTGGCAGCGGTTCTATTACTACCCATACGTTTACTATCCCCAGAACTTCCAAACGCCGCAGGAGTACGACAGCTTGTACTACCGCTATCCGGCCGAGCGCCGCATTCCGGTGTATAACAAGGATTGGTACAACTTCTACCCGACGGAAAAACCCTGGTACAAAGGCCACCACTTCATCTTGGACGTGTTCTGACTTCCGGGAGCGATTGGCTCGCAACACGCCCCGATGCGATGAAAACCCTTCATCGCATCAGGGCGTGTTTTGCTGCGCGCGGGTGCATAAACTATCATTGGAGCAGAAGCCGTTTTGAAACCCCGCTCCCGAATCAGCCGATCGTTCCATGAAATACGCCCTCATCATCCCCGACGGATGTGCCGACGAACCGCAACACCGTTTCGAGGGCCGAACGCCCCTGGAAGCCGCCCGGATTCCGAACATGGACGCCGTCGCCCGCCAGGGGCTGGTCGGGCGGGCGCTCGACGGTTCCGGACGAACTGCCGGCCGGCAGCGACGTGGGCACGATGAGCTTGTTCGGCTATGACCCCTTGATCTATCACACCGGCCGGGCACCCTTGGAAGCCGCGGCCCAGGGCATCGAACTGGGCCCGGAAGACTGGGCGATCCGCTGCAACCTGGTGACGATCACCGCCGGCCGGATGGAAAGTTTCACGGCTCATCAGGTCTCGAACGAAGTCGGGGCCGAGTGCATCGAGATTCTGCAGCGCGACCAATGTGGCAGCCCGGTGTGGAAATTCTACAAAGGCGTCAGCTACCGGAACCTCCTGATCTACCGCGCCCGCAATGCCGAGGTGCCCTTCAGCAAACACACCGCCACCGTCCCGCCCCACGATATTACCGACCAACTCGTGGAGCCCTCTTTGCCTCAAGGGCCGGGTTCCGATTTGCTCAGGGATTTGATGGACCGCAGCGAAAGCCTGTTCGCCGAGTCCGAGGCCCTAAAATCCCGCCGAGCCGCCGGTCAGAAACTGCCCAGCGGGATTTGGCTGTGGGGCTTGGGCAAACGGCCGGGGATGGTGCCGTTTCTCGAACGCTTCGGCAAAACGGCCGCGGTGATCACGGCCGTCGATTTGCTGCGGGGCATCGGCCGCCTGCTCGGTTGGCAAGTCGTCGAAGTCCCCGGAGCGACGGGTTATACAGACACCGATTACGCCGCCAAGGGCCGGGCCGCGATCGAGACGTTGAACAGCACCGATTTCGTCGTCGTCCATGTCGAAGCGACCGATGAAGCCTCGCACGAAGGCGATGCCGACGCCAAGGTCCAGGCCCTCGAAAACATCGACCGCCACATCGTCGGCCCGGTGCACGAATACCTCAAAAGCCAAGGCGAGTATCGGATCCTCATCTCGCCCGACCACCCCACGTTCTTAAGAACCAAAACCCACAGCCACGGCGAAGTCCCCTTCGCCCTCGCAGGCACGGGCATCACCGCG
The DNA here is from genome assembly GCA_963815195.1 of uncultured Planctomycetaceae bacterium. Lineage (GTDB taxonomy): Bacteria > Planctomycetota > Planctomycetia > Planctomycetales > Planctomycetaceae > CAWAVN01. Next base: position 236,259 of record CAWFGE010000015.1, on the reverse strand, counting down.
GACGCCAACCCAACCTACAACGAACCCACCGCCCAAACCGCCAAAGAATGCCTCCCCGGCCACGAACTCCTGCCGCTCTTGTTCCGCCAAGGCGAGCGCGGGGCGTCAGCCCCATGATGACTCGCGATCGCTTGAGTGCGTCTGCGATTTCGAAGCAATTCTGATCGAGCACCCAAAATCTTTGGTATTTGGAAGAATCATGGGGCTGACGCCCGGGCTGACGCCCCACGCTCGCCTTGTTTCGCTGTCATAATCGCTAAAAGCGACACCATTCGCAGGGCGGTTTCCGAAAAAGTGACGGGGAACAAGACTTCGACTGGCCCGGCGAAACTTTGGAAACCAAGGTTTTCCCTGAGACTGTCACATGAGCGCTACGGCGCTCGCCGCCGGTTCCGCACAAAGCCGGCGGCTAGCGCCGTGCCGCCCACAAAGATTGACCAGCCGGGAGTTTGCGATGGATGTTTGCTGTCCGCATTGCTCTGAACCGAAATCCCTCTCCGCGGGGGAATCGACCTGGGACATCACCTGCGATTCCTGCGGGGGCACCATTCCCGGCGGCGTGGAGGAGACCGAAGTCGCCACGATGCTCCCCACCGCCGATGCCGAGGCCACCGTCCTGCCGCAGGATGACACCTGGCCGATGGCGAACAATCGGTCCGCAAATCCGCCGACGGTCGAATGCACCGCGGCTCCGCACGTCGGACATTTTCGGTTGGACAAAAAATTGGGCGAAGGGGCCTGCGGGGCCGTTTACAAGGCCTACGACACGAAGCTCGACCGCACCGTCGCCGTCAAAATTCCGCGGGGCAGCTTGATCAGCGAGGCCGAGATCGAGCAGTTCGTCCGCGAGGCGCGGGCGGCGGCTCAGCTTCGGCACCCGAACATCGTTTCCATCCACGAAGTCTCCCGCTTGGGGAACCAGGTTTATATCGTCAGCGACTTCATCGAAGGCCAGCCGCTCGACGACCGCCTCAAAGCCCAGCGGCTTTCGCAGCGGGACGGGATCGAGCTCTTCATCAAAATCGCCGAGGCGGTGGATCATGCCCACCAAGAGGGCGTGGTGCACCGGGATTTGAAGCCCGCGAACATCCTGCTCGACAAGAAGCAGCAGCCTTATGTCGCCGACTTCGGTTTGGCCACACGGGAATCGGACGAGCAGACAATCCACAAGGAAGGCAGCATCCTGGGGACGCCGGCGTACATGGCCCCGGAGCAAGCCCAAGGCCGGTCCCACGCCGCCGACCGCCGGGCGGACATCTATTCGCTGGGCGTGATTTTGTACGAACTCCTCTCGGGCCTGCGGCCGTTTCAGGAAGCGAATCTGCAGTCGCTGCTGGTGAAGATCGTCAGCGAACCCGCCCCCAGCCCGCGGACCGTCGATAAGACCATTCCCAAAGATCTGGAAACCATCTGCTTGAGGTGCCTGGAAAAAGATCCGGCCCGGCGGTTTCAGACGGCCCAGGAACTCGCCGACGAATTGCACCGGTTCCTAAGAGGCGAGCCGATTCTCAGCCGGCCCATCAGCGAAGCCGAAAGGCTGTATCGCTGGTGCCATCGCAATCCGACCGCGGCGACCTTGTTCGCGGCGGTGGTGGTGACGGGGCTTCTGGGCGGCGTGGTTTCGGGGACGTTTTCCTATCTCGCGGAAAAGCAAATGAAGGCCGAGGCCGACAGGCAGAATGCCGAGATGGCCCGCCGCGAAGCCGAACTCGCGATGCAGCGCGCCGCCGAGGCGAAGCTCCGCGCCAAACAACGGCGGACGGGTTGGACCGCTGCTCCCACCCGCCCGCGCGGGTTCAGCCGGTCGGAAGCCAATGCCGCGGTGGACCGGGCGCTCGATCGCTACGAAAACCGCCGGGGCGCGAAGGGGCGGTACGATGTCAAAACGCTCACCAAGACCATCCTGGGAAACACCGGCGAAGACGACGCCGGCGCCCAGACGGAAATGCTCGACAAACTGGAAGGCGATCTGGAGTTTCTCAACCAAACCTTGGGCGGCGGCTCGCGCTGACGAGTTTCCCACGCGTGGGATTTCCCGCGAAGCCTGCTATGCTTGGGAAAACCTCGTGAAAATCTCCCGGCACAGCAGGAGGCCCCGATGCGGTTTCGTTTTTTCAGGTGGATTTTGCGCTGGCTGCCGTGCAAGGCGTGCCGGGCCGTCCGGCGGGGCGAGATGCTGCGAATTGAAGGCCCGCTCGAAGTCCGGCTGGACATGGACGGAGCCTACTTCATTTGCCACCGCTGCGGACGCCAGGGCCGCATCAACCGCAACCAGATTCCCACCATGTAAACCCGCTCGGCGCACATTTTCTGGTAGAAATCCGAAACACGAAATCCGAAATCCGAAATCCGAAACAAATCCAAAACCCGAGATTCGGATTTCGAATTTCGGCATGGGACTGTGCAACATTAGGCACGGTGCGATCGATCGGCGAGGATTTTTTCGATTTCCTCGATGGCCTGCGCAATCCGGGTGACCGGCCGCATTAAATAGGTGAAGGCCAAAGAACGAGCCGTTTCGCTCTGCCAGGGCTGGTCGAAGTAATCGATCACACTCTTGCCGTCGATCCGGGCGATCAGGCAGCCGGCCAGATTTCCTAAGGTCCTCTGTTCCAGGGAGTTGCGGAAAAGCGGGCTCCCCGGTTCCAAGACGAGCGGACCCAGGTGTTCGCCATAGGACTCCCAAAACGCCTCGATCAACGCCAGGTACGACGCCCGCCGGTCGGCCTGTTTGATGGTCTTGAGCACCAGATGGCTCAGAAAGAAACCCAAATCGAACGCCGGGTCGCCGAAGTGTCCTGTCTCAAAATCGACCAACGTCAACCCGGCGTCTGACAGCAGCAAGTTTTTCGGACTGAAATCCGCATGTACCACACAAATGTCCAGAGAAAGCACCTCGCCGATCACCCGCCCCAGGACCGGGGCGAGTTGGGGGTGTTTGCGGAGGACGTGGCGGTAAAACGGATCGATTCGCAGTTCGTCGAACACCGCGCGGTCGCCGAAGCGTTCGTTGAGTTCCGTTTTCCCGGCGGTTTCGCGGTGGATCGCCGCCAAAAGTTCGCCGGCTTTCCGGGCGACGGCTTCGTCCGTCTGCCCGGCCAAGAGGTCGGCTTTCCACACGCGATGGTCGGCGGCGACGGCTTCCATCCCGAACAAGTAATTCGGCCGGTCCTCAAACAGCACGCGCGGAATGGATCCGGGGGGAACGATCTCCCCCAGGTGCCGCATCAAATCCATTTCTGTGTGGATGCGTTCGAGCCGGCTGAACCAGGGGGCCTTCGTGCGAAGTTGCTTCCGCGATTGCTTGACGACGAAGTCCGCTCCCGATGCGGGACGGATGCGAAACACCATGTTGGAGACGCCCCAGGCGAGCAACTCCGCGCGGGCGGAGGGTGCGGACAATCGCCCGGTTCGATAGAGATAATCCACCACGGTATCCGCCGACAATTCGATCATAGACGCTCCAGAACTCCTTTTGGCCTCTGCCAAAACCCTTCCGATGGAAAATAATCCGCAGCGAAAGGCAAGTCGATCAGAGAAAACCCGCAAGATAGGCGAAGTTTTTGTTGCAACGGCGGTTTTTTCTACGATAAGATAAACTGACGAAGTTTTGCCACTCGGGCTGCGGGTCTGTTCCGTCAGATCCACTTCCAGAAAGGAAAGCCATGTTGATGCCTCGTTTCCAACTGTCGGGCGTGTTGCTCGCCGTGTGTTGCCTGGCGCTTGTCGCCGAAACACTGACAACCGAAGCCCAGGCGGGGCGCAAACGTCCGATCACCAAGCTGCAGTTCGATCCGGACGCCGAGAAAGTGGATTTCTTCGACGGCGTTAAGGACAAAAAATTCTCCGTCCAAATTATTCCCAAAAATGCGATGGGCGGCAGCGTTCTCATCGAGAATCTCACCAAAAAACCGTTGACCGTCAAATTGCCCGATGCCGTGGTTGGCGTCCAGGTCCTGCAACAGTTCGGCGCCGGCGGCGGCGGCGCGGGCGGGTTCGGCGGCGGCTGTGGCGGCATGGGCGGAGGCATGGGCGGCATGGGTGGCGGCATGGGCGGCGGGGGCCAAATGATGGGCGGCGGCATGATGGGAGGCATGGGCGGCGGCATGATGGGAGGCATGGGCGGCGGCATGGGAGGCATGGGAGGCATGGGCGGCGGCGGCTTCTTTTCCATCCCGCCTGAAAAAATCGTCAAGGTGCCCTATACCTCCGTGTGCTTGGAACACGGAAAAGTCGAACCCCATCCGCGGCACACCTACCGCTTCTTCCCGGTGGAAGACTGCGTCGAAGACCCCGCTGTGCAAGAGTTGATTCGCATCGTCGCCACCGGCAAAGTCAACAAACAAGCCGCCCAGGCCGCGGCCTGGCACCTGGCGAACAAAATGAGCTGGCAAGAACTCGCCGCCAAACACGTCGACCTCTTGGCCGGCGGCGGGCGACTCCCCTACTTCAGCCGGGCGGAACTCGTGGGGGCCCAAAACTTGGTGAGCATTTCGGTAGCCCGCGCCAAAGAACGGGCCAAGAATCCCGAAGTCCCCAAACCCTCCGACGGCCAGTTGGAACCCGCGCCCCGCACCGGCCAGGTCCCGTAAACTCAAACAATCACGAAAAACGGCAGCGGCAGAAATGCTTCCGCTGCCGTTTTTTTCGTGGGCGAGTTTGTGCAAACGCCCCAGCCTTCCCGCCTTCGCCGACACGCTGCGTCTCGTCTTGATGCCAAGGCCCGAACCGGGTAACGTTTTCGCCTTGCTCGATTTGCCCCCCCCAATCAACAGGCCGCGCATTCTGTTTGAGACCATGCTTCGCTTCGTCCTCGGGTTCTTGGCGACCGTCTCCGTTTTCTGGCTCGGCGGATGCCAGAACCCGGCGCTAAAGACAGCACCGCCGCGAACGTCCGGCCCAACAAACGCCGACTGGCAAAACGAACTCGCACCCGGCCGAACCGCGGACGCGGCACTCGGGTATTTGTTGACCCACGGCTACGACTGCCGCGTCAGCCGCAACGAAAAAGGCGAGATCGAAACAATCCTCGCCACGCCGAACCAGAGGCCGCGCACCGGGCCGACGATCGACATCAGCATCGGGGCGGGGAAAATCCAACGCGTGGAACTCATGCCGCCCGCGGGCGGGTGAGGAAACGCGGCATCAGCTCGGTCGCCGCTCATCCTCAAGTCGGTACAATTGCTCGCCGGCTTTGCGGACGAGGAGGACGCCTTCGTCTTCGCGGTTGGCGAAGGATTCCACATCAATGGTGCCGGGGTCGCGATAGCCGAGGTTGATCCGCCGGCAGACTTCGGGCGGAATCTGCGAGGCCAGGGTGACCTGGACCCGGGGCTTTTCGAGGCCGTTTTCGAACGTCCCCTGCCCGCGGACGTGCGTGGAATGGGCCAGCACGCCCCAGGGGTAGTGCTGGAACTTATCCCACTGTTTGACGAAATAGTCGCGGACGTGATAGCCGACTTCCTCGATCAGCTTGCCGTGGGTCCGGGAGATCTCTTTGAGGTGCGGGGCATAAATAATGAGTTCGCCGCCGTCGGCCACGACCGGTTCGAGCTTATACATGCACTTGCCCGCGACCCAGAGTTCGTCATACATCGGCGGGGCGCACGAAAGGACGGTCTGAAACGGCCGCGGCACCCGGCGGATGTGGACCTCCGCCGACAGGTCGGCCGCTTCGTTCCAGGCGGACTCCGGCGTGCCGTAGAACAGGCCATGCAAGCGGGCATCGGGTGCGACCACGAAGGCGATGCACCGCCGCTCGCAGGGAACGAGCGCCGCCGCCCGGTTCACCACCCGCCGGACCGGGGTGTCCTTCACGCCGATGATGCCCACGTTGGTAATCAGCGCCCCCAGCCAATGGAAGAAGTTCAAAAGTTCCGGCCCCGCGATGCCGGGGAAGAAGTATTTGTTCCCGCCGGAGAACCCCACGACCTCATGCGGAAACACGGGCCCCATCACCAACAGCACATCGGAGTCCCGCACCCGCCGATTGATCTCCACCGGCACCTCGCGGGACAACAAACCGTCGGAAATCTCGGCGGTCTCGGCTTCGGTCAATACGCCAAGCGTGGTGAGTTCGTCGGGATCGTCCCAGGCGTGGTTGTAAATCCCGACGTGGGAGAGTTCGCCTTGACGCTGAGCGGCCGTCAGCCCCAAGAGCGTGTTGATCTGCTCTTCCGAAAGCGGCGGATGCGTGCCCAGCGCGATCAGCACGTCCAGCGTTTTCACCACCGGAAGGAGTTGGCGGGCCAGGGCCTCGAACAGCACAGCGAGCGGAGCCGTGCGGGTCTGGTCGGGAATGATCACGAGCACCCGTTTCCCGGCAAAATCCTCCTGGGGAACGTGGGACGCGATCCACTTCCGAATGTCTTCATCACTCAAGAGCGCTGGCGGCATGTCATCCCAAAATCGAAACAGGGTCAACGGATAAAGCGATAACGGCTATTATCATAAAGAGGCCCGGCCACGTTCGCCAATCATGCGGGAGACGCACAATCCACAGAATCCTGGTTCATAAGATCATGATTTTGTGAACCAGGATTCTGTGATGAACCAATCCGGATGGTGCATCGCCCAATTTGCCGGCGGCAAATGCGGCAAATCGCCTGGGCCGGGCGGGATTGACAGGCCGCGACCAACCGCTACGATTGGCGGCGAGTTGCATCGGCACGGAGCGAGAAACAGCGGGTCGGCCCCATTCCCTTGGGGATTTTTAGGGAGAGCGATTTCTCATGGCAGCGGTTGTGGTCACCGGCGGGGCGGGATTTTTGGGCAGCCATCTGTGCGACCGCCTTATCGAGCGCGGGGACGAGGTGATCTGCGTGGACAACCTGTTCACGGGGCGAAAGGAGAATATCGCCCATCTGCGGAATCATCCGAACTTCGAGTTCATCCGCCATGATGTGGTGCATCCCCTGTATGTGGAATGCGACCAGCTTTACAACCTCGCCTGCCCCGCATCGCCGGTGGCTTATCAGTACAATCCGATCAAGACCATCAAAACCTCGACCGTGGGGATGGTGAACGTCTTGGGCCTCGCCAAACGCTGCCGGGCCAGGGTCCTGCACGCTTCCACTTCCGAAGTGTACGGCGACCCGGTCGTGCATCCGCAGAAAGAAGACTACTGGGGCTACGTGAATCCCATCGGCCCCCGCAGTTGCTACGACGAGGGCAAGCGCGTGGCCGAGTCCTTGTGCATGAACTACCACGAAGCCCACGGCCTGGAAGTCCGCCTCATTCGCATCTTCAACACCTACGGCCCCCGCATGGACCCCAACGACGGCCGGGTGATCTCCAACTTCATCACCCAGGCCCTCCGGGGCGAGCCGCTGTCGATCTACGGCAACGGCCAGCAAACGCGGTCGTTCTGTTTTGTGTCCGACCTGATCGAAGGCATGATGCGATTGATGGACCAGGACGAGCACACGGGCCCAATCAACATCGGCAACCCCGTCGAAAACACAATGTTGGAACTCGCGAGCGAAGTCCTGAAGGCCACGGACTCCCGCTCCGAGTTGGCCTATCTGCCGCTGCCCAAAGATGACCCCAAACAACGCTGCCCCGACATCACGCTCGCCAAAACCGTGCTGGGCTGGTCCCCCCAAGTCAACCTGGAAACCGGCCTCAAACACACCGTCGCCTATTACCGGCAACAGCTGAACCTGGCCTAGAAACGGTTGTACCACCGAGACACGGAGGAAGACAACAACGTCCAATCAGACGTTGCAAAACACGGAACAAGGACCGAAGGTCCGGCCCTATGTCAGCCCAGGGCCAGCGCAGCGCCGCCCTGGGTTATTGATGATGAATCAAACGCAAGCCCCAACGGGGCGGCGCTATCTCGCTTAGGACCGCCCCGTTGGGGCTTTTGTACTTTGTTCGTTCGCGTTTCCCAGGGCCGCGCCCTGGGCTCACATAGAGCCGGGCCTTTGGCCCTCAATTCGTTTGGTACACTGCGGTTCCTGCTGCAGCCGGGACGCTTGCCCCACAATCACACGAACTCTGGATCGATTGGCAATGGACGGTTCCGAGAAACACACGAGTTAAATGGTTTTGGTATGCGACAGGTTGGTGCCCTCGAAATTTCGGATGACGCGTACTTTGCCGGATGCTTTGTTTGCCCCAACTGCGGCGATTCCAAGTTCGGGTCAACTCAACAAGAGGATGGCTCCGTTCTGCGTACCTGTCATGGTTCTATCGATGACGAAGAGCCATGTGTCTTTCAGTGGTTCAATCGAGACGACCACAAATACTTCTTTGTCCCGCTGACGTTCGTTATTGATCGTCACGGATCGATCTAGCGCCTCCGCCGAACACCCCCTCCCCTTCTCCCAATCTCCCGTCTCCATATCTGTCTTCCCGCCCCCACAGAATCGCCAGCTGCGCCAGCACATCAGCCGCGGCTTGCATTTCTTCAACACTGGTCCATTCCAAGGGCGAATGCGGGTTGTGCTCGCCGGTGGAAAGATTGGGCGTGGGCAGCCCGAGTTCGGTAAGCAGCGAACCGTCCGTGCCGCCGCGGATGATGCTTTGCTCGGGCGTCATGCCCGCGGCTTCGATCGCTTCCAAGGCTTTCGCGAGGGCGCGAGGTTCTTTTTTGAGGCCGTCGCCCATGTTGCGGTATTGCTTCTTGATCTGGATTTGAATTTCCGCCTTCGGGTGCTTCGCCCGCAGTTCGTCGGCGATGGTTTCCAAGAGGGCCGCCTGGTCCTTGAGTTTCGCGGTGTCGAAATCCCTGAGGATCAACCGGGCCGAGGATTCCGCGACGCCGCCTTCGATGTGATAGGGATGAATAAAGCCTTCCCGCCCTTGGGTGGTTTCGGGGCTGAGGGTTTCCGTGGGAAGTTTCGCGAGGAAATCCGAAAGAATGCGGACCGCATTGACCATCGCATCCTTTCCCACCGAAGGATGCGTGTTGATGCCCTTCACCCTGACCACGGCCTGGTCGGCGGAGAAGGTTTCGCTGTCCACCTTGCCTCGGCCGTCGCCGTCGAGCGTGTAGCCGCAGATGCAATCGAGGTCCGCGATATTGAGATGCTCGGTGCCGCGGCCGATTTCCTCATCGCACGTAAAACACAACCGCACCGGGCCGTGGGCGATGTCCGAGTTTTTCATCAGGTGCGCCGCGGCCGACATGATCACCGCGACGCCGGCTTTGTCGTCGGCTCCCAACAGCGTGGTGCCGTCGGTGGTGATGACCGTGCCGCCCTTTAAGTCCTTCAAAGCGGGATTTTCCGCCACGCGAACCACGCGGGATGGGTCTCCCGGCAACACAATGTCGCCGCCGCTGTAGTTTTCGTGGACGACGGGTTTCACATCTTTGCCGCTGAACTCCGGGGAGGTGTCCACGTGGGCGAACCAGCAAATCGCCGGGGCGGAATGCGAAACCGTTCCCGGCACCGTCGCGGTCACCACGCCAAACTCATTCATCGAAACATCCGACAGCCCCAGAGCCCGGCACTCGTCCGCCAGCAATCGGCACAGGTCCAACTGCTTCGGCGTGCTCGGCGATGTGCCGCTGGTTTCATCCGATTGGGTATCGATCTTCACATACCGCAAAAACCGGTCGAGCAACGTATCCATTGATGTGTCCTTTGTCCGTTGAGATTTCTGGGGATGACGCTGAGTTTTGGAGTTGATTATGATAGCGAACGTACCAACCCAAACCAACGAGGAGTTTCAGAACCAATGCCAACATTATCCATCAATGGGGCCGATTTAGAGGTGCTGGACCGGGGACAGGGGCCGGCGATTTTGTTCGTGCACGGGTTCCCGCTGACCTCTGCGATGTGGGACGCTCAAATTCGGGCTTTCGAGGACAGCCATCGAATTTTGGCCCCCGACTTGCGCGGGTTTGGGGAATCCTCCATGACGCCGGGCACCGTGAGCATGGAACAGTTCGCCGACGACCTCGCGGGGATTCTCGATCAATTGGGAATAACGGAACCGGTGATCTTATGCGGGCTGTCGATGGGCGGCTACATCGCCTGGCCGTTCGTGCGGAAACATCCCGATCGGCTGAAGGCATTGATTCTCTGCGACACAAAAGCGTCCCCCGATTCGCCGGAAGCCGTGGAGAATCGGCACAAGCTCGCCGCGAGCGTTTTGAAGCACGGCGTCGGCGTGGTGGCGCAGGCGATGCCGGAGAAACTCTTCGCCGCGTCCACATTGCAAAATCAAACCGCGATCGTGGACCGCTGCAAAGAGATGATGCTCGCGGCCGACCCGGAAGGCATCGCGGCGGCGCTTCGGGGCATGGCGGAACGTCCCGACATGTCGGAACTCTTGCCGAGGATTTCCGTGCCTACGTTGGTCATCGTCGGCGAACAGGACCAAATCACCACCGTCCAGGAAATGCGTCAAATGGCGGAAGCGATCCCGCGGTCGACGTTCGTGGAGATCTCCAATGCAGGCCACATGTCCCCGATGGAGCAACCCGAACAAGTCAACGCCGCCCTCGAAGAGTTCTTGTCGAAGCTGTAGCGGTTTCCAGGCGAGCGGGAGGTGTCCGCCTCCCGGTTTCGTGGAGTTTCTCATGGATCCGAATCACCAGGAGGCTTACGCCTCCCGCTCGCCTTGGGCCAATCACGTTTCCAGAATCGAAGCCATTTCGCCCGCGTGGTAGCTGGAGCGGACGAAGGGGCCGCTGGCGACGAAGCGGAAACCAAGGCCGCGGGTCAATTCGCCGATCTCGTCGAACTCTTCCGGCGGGACGTAGCGCTCCACGGGCAGATGGGCGGGCGTGGGTTGGAGGTATTGTCCGAGCGTGAGCATGTCGCAGCCGACGTTCCGCAAGTCGGCACAGACCTCCAGGACTTCCTCGCGGGTTTCGCCGAGGCCCAGCATCAGGCCGCTTTTGGTGATCATGTCCGGGGCGACGGCTTTTACATGCTTCAGCAAATCGAGCGTCCGCTGATACTGGGCATTGCGGCGGACGCGGTCGTACAACCTCGGCACGGTTTCGGTGTTGTGATTGAAGACTTCGGGCCGGGCTGCGATCACGCGGTCGATCGCCGATGTCTTGCCCAGGAAATCCGGCGTGAGCACTTCCACCGCGGCTCCGGTGCGTTCGCGGACCGCGAGGACGCAGTGATAAAAATGATCGGCCCCGCCGTCGGGCAAATCGTCGCGGGTGACCGAAGTGATGACGACGTGCTTCAGTCCCAAGCGGGCCGCGGCCTCGGCGACGCGTTCGGGCTCGTCGAGTTCCACCGTTTCGGTCTTGCCTTTGGGGACCGAGCAAAATCCGCACGGCCTTGTGCACACGTTGCCCAGGATCATAAACGTGGCGGTCCGCTGCGACCAGCATTCGGTGCGGTTGGGGCATTTTGCGCTTTCGCACACCGTCTCCAGGCGGAGATCGTCGATGACGCCACTGGTATAAGCCATGCCCGGTTCCGGCAGCGGCCGTTTGAGCCATTTGGGAAGCCGGCGCCGCGGCGCGGGGGGCTGGTCCGTCAGAATCTCAAGCATCGACAAAAACCCTTCGTATCTCCCGGCGGAGCAGCGGGTGTCCGGTGTAAGTTTGCGTGCGGGCGTATCCGAGATGGCGGGCCAGGTGCCGGGCGAAGCTTTCCCGAACGGCGTTCATGCACACCACCTTGCCGGATTGGGCGGACAGCGAAGTCAGCCGCTCTCCCTCGGCGCAGGGTTTGACCAGCCGGGACGCGTCCACCTTGGGGGCCACATCGATAAACACGCCATGATAGGCCACCCAGGATTTCACGGCCACTCCCACATGGGCAAACTGACCGAGCCGGCACCAAACGCCGGGACAATCCGCGTGCCGATGGGCGGGGACCTGTTGCTCGTCGGCCATGTCGACGACCGCCTCTTCCAGGCGGGTGCGGTAATCCAACAGGCCCAGGTTCAACCGGTTGAGCGCCAGGATCGGATAGGCCGCCAACTGGCCGGGGCCGTGCACAAGACATCCGCCCCCGCGGTTGAGCCAGCGGGTCTCGATCTGGGACGCTTTCAGGTCCTTTGTGTCGGCGAGGATGTGGTCCCGGCTGCCTTCCCGGCCCACGGTGATCAGCGGAGGATGCTCGCACAACAACAGCCCCGCGTTGCGATTCGACCGCCCGCTGATCTCGTAAACGAGCCGTTCTTGCAGATAGAGCGCCGCGTCGAAATCGACGAGTCCCAGAAAATGGATTTCCAAGAGGCCGTCGTGCGGATCGGGGGTGGAAGGACTGGGTTCTAAACTCATGATGGTATAACCTTGCTCGCCGAATTTGTATCAGACGCGGATCCCCGAGACAACATGCGGTTTTTCCACAGGGAAACAGCTTCGTTGACAGGCTGGAATCGGCCTCCTACGATAGATTTAATCATTCCTGATTTTGTTCAAATCCTCTGGACACGCCAAAATCCTCCTTTCACGTTCTCAGGTGTCGAATAGACCCCGGGCTTTCTTCCTGACAAGCCTTTTGCGATTGGGATGAACTCGATGGCCACGAAAATCGCCCCGCCCCAACGAGCCGCCAAGTCGAAAAACGGCCGGCAGCGCGCGAAAGAACCGGTGCTCGGCGTGACCCGCTACGACAATGCGCGGGCGTTTATGCTGGCGATCGTGTTGGCCCTTATCATCGGCGTGGTGTATCTGTTTCTCCTGTATCTTTCGCAGTTGGAGCCCGCGGTGGAAGACCACGTGGCCCTCGAACTTGTCGAGATCCCGGGCGGCGCGCTCGACGGTTCCCCCGACGAAACCTTGAAAGTCGATTCCCCCGAACCGCCAGCGCAGGATCCCACCTTGACGGATGTGGAGTCCGAAATCACGGAAATGCAGGAGACCTTGGACAACGTGATCGACGTGTCGGATCAGGCGACTTCACAGGCTCCGCAGCAGTTTGACGTCGATGTCTCTAATACCGGCAAGACAGGCAGCGCCAGCGGCACGGGCGGGCGGCCGCTGGGCAACGGCGGCCCGGGAGCCGGCCTGCCGCGCGAGCAGCGATGGTTCGTGCGGTTTTCCGATTCCGGCACGATCGACACCTATGCCCAGCAGTTGGACTTCTTCAAGATTCAATTCGGGTTGTTGACGCCCGACGGCCGGCTGCTTTACGTGTGGAACTTCTCCAAGCCGAAGCCCGATCAAAAAGTCGTGGGCAGCGGTAAGAACGAAAAACGCCTCTACATGACCTGGCAAGGCGGCGGGCGAAAAGCCGCCGACATCAAGCTGTTTCAAAAAGCCGGCATCGACGCCCGCCGCGGCACGATCTTTCACTTCTATCCTCCCGACGTGGAGCAAAATCTGGCCCGGCTGGAAGTGGGCTACCGCAACCGCCCCGTGAAAGAAATCCGCCGGACCTATTTCGTCGTCGAGCGCGAAGGCGACGGCTACAAGTTCGTCGTCACCCGCCAAACGTATTTTCAATAGCTGTTCCCTTTCCCTAGAACCTGACACGTGGACCTCTGATGGACGATATTCTCGTATTAGCCGCCAACGGTATTTATGTGGCGATGGGTCTGACGGCCTTGTTTGGAATGTTTTGGGTGATCCTCTTGTTGTTTCGAATTCGGCAGAAGCGGTTTCCGTCGGCATCGGCGGCAGACCAGTTTTTGGACGATGTCCGCGACAGCCTGGCCCAGCGGGATTTGAACGCCGTCGCCGACCTCTGCGATTCGCCGACCTACTGGAGCAAAGCCGTCCCGCAGTTGGTGCTCGTCGCCGTGCAGAATATGAACCGCCCGATGAACAAGCTCAGAAAGCTGCTGGCGGAGAAATTCGAGCGGGACATCCTCGCGTCGCTGGAATATGGAACCTCCTGGATTGCGACCATCGTGAAAAGCGCCCCGATGCTGGGGCTGTTGGGCACGGTGCTGGGGATGATCAACGCCTTCGCCAAGATCGCCTCGTCTTCGGGGGGCACCGATCCGACCAAGCTCGCCAACGACATCAGCTTCGCGCTGTTGACCACCGCCCTCGGGCTGGTCATCGCGATTCCGCTCGTGCTGGCGGGGAACCTGATTCACATTCGCATAGGGAAGTTGCAGGACTCGGTGCAGCACGATTTGGGAGTTTTCCTCGAAGACGTTGAGGAAACGCAAAGGACGGAAGGGGCCGCCCCGTACGCGCAGCCCGCGGAAAGGGCCCGCGTGTGAAACGGCACAGCACATCGTTCGGCGGCGACGAAGACAACCTCGCCAACAAAAAGCGGGGCGACTCGGAAGCGGATCTCGACATCACGCCCATGATCGATGTCGTGTTTCTGCTTTTGATTTTCTTCATGGTCACGTCCACCATGCAGAGCAAGCGGGAACTCGACGTCCCGCCCGCCAAGCACGGGGCGAAAGTGGATTCCAGCACCGCGACCATTCTGACCATCAACCGCCCGGAAGATCCCGACGGCCCGCCGACGGTCATCTTGAGCGACGGCAAAGAAGGCACGCTGGAGGATGTGAAGGCCGACGTGGAAGCGGGGATCGCCAAAGGAAAGAAGCGGGTGATCTTGAAAGCGGACCGCGACGTGCACCACGGCGTGATCCTGGAAGTCATGCGGAAAGCCAACGAAGTGGAAGGCGTCGAATTCGACATGGAAGTCCGCGATCAGAATTAGGGACCACGAAAACTGAGCGGTAGGCGCTAGCCTCCGGTTTCGATGAAGTGATATTCCCAAAGTCAAGGCCGGCGGCTTGCGCCGTACCGTTCACCTTTTGCAGATGAATCGATTTTTTGATTTTTGATTGAGGTCGAAGATGCCGGATAGAAAGCTGGATGGGCGTTGCGGAACGATCCGTCCCCCCGTCTCCCTGTCTCCCCGTCTCCCCCTCTGGATTTGAAGCAGGCGTTTATGCCCTTATTGTTTCGCTGCAGCCGTTGTCAGCAGAAGTTGAGCGTGAGCACGCGCAAAGCGGGCACGACGATTCGCTGCCCCAAGTGCGAGCGGGACATCATTGTGCCCATTCCCGAAGCCAAGGTGGTGACGGACGAAGAGGAAGCCGCCCCGCTCCAACCGGAACAGAAACGAAAGCCCCTGCCTCCGACCCGCGAGCTGCCGGCTCACGACTTGGACGCCGAGGAAAAGGCCTGGGCCCCGACACGGGAGTTTCGCGAGAGGCCCCCAAGGATCCTGGAAGAGACGGCTCCCGAATTGACGCCCGAGGAACGGCCGATCGAGCCGCCGCCGCGTCCGGAGCGGATCTTTCCTAAACGTCCGCAAGAAGACGAGGAAGAGGAATTCTCGATGCGGAAGGCGGAGACCGAACTCGAGGAGATGGACCTGACGCCGATGGTCGATGTCACGTTTCTGCTGTTGATCTTTTTCATGATCACCGCCTCCTTCAGCATGACGAAAGCCATCGAGACGCCCGCGCCCGATCCGGAAAGCAAAGGGGCGCAGACGATCCAGAACCTGGAAGAGCTGGAGATGACTTCGATCATGGTGCGGATCGACGAGCAGGACGGGGTTTTCGTGGATGACGAGCCCGTCAGCGATCCGTCGCAGCTCGAAGACATCTTCGGCGACAAACTGCGGACCGAGCAGAAGAACGAACTCGTAATTCAAGCCAGCCCCAAATGCCGGCACGAGACATTCGTCGCCGTTTTCGACGCCGCCACCGGAGCGGGCATGCAAAAAATCCGCCTGGCCGCATCGAAGGGCGGCGAGGATTGAACTTCCCAGGTGTTTTCCAGACGAACCTGGCTGATCTAATTAGACAATTGAGACATCCCATTATGGCCAAAGACCCGAAAAAGCGACCGTCCGACCGAAAGGGGGAAGAGTTTGCGGACCTCTATCAGGATGACGTCGAATTTGAAGATGACGATTTCGTCGAAGAGGACGGCGAGGTCGTCCTGGATGATGAGGATCTGATCGACGAGGACGATTGGGAAGAGGAGGACCGGGGCCGCAAGGGCCGCGGCGGTCCCGATAAAGATGGGCAGCCGAAACCATCGCCTGTGGGAAAACTCAAAGAGCGGCTGCGTCCGCGTGCCGTGCGGCCCGGCGAGCAGGATGTGCTCCAGTCGCCGGTGGTGTTGGGACTCTTCGGCGGCACGCTGCTGCTGCTTTTGGTCGGCGGGATTTTGTGGTTCATCATCGGCCGTCAGAGTTCGCAGAAAGCCTTCGACACCGCGCAGTCCGCGCTCGATGAAGGCCGGTATGCCCAGGCGATATTGCTGTTTCAAGATTTCGAGAACGTGTATCCCACGCACAAGCTGTTGCCCAAGGCGCGGATCGGCGAGGGCAAGGCGAAGATCCTCAAGCACATCTCCGGGGCCGCCCCCGATTGGCCGAACGGTTTGAAGGAACTCCAGAATTTTATCCGCGACTTCAAGGACGAGGAGGAATACGAAAACGTCAAAGACGATTTGCGGAAGTATTCCCGCGAAATCGCCACGGGCTCGGCCAAGACCGCGGCCCAGCTCCGCGAGCGGTCGCTGCTCGAGATCGCGCCCAGGCGCTGTTGATCTATCAGCGGCTCACTCCGCAAAGTCCCGAAACGAAGGAATTCGCGGACCAGGTGGGCCGGCTATTGGTCGCAGCCCGGGACGCCGTCGTCAAGCAGGAAACCTACGATGCGGCCGTCGCCCGGATCGAAAAAGCCCTCGCCGCTGCTCCGCCCAAGACTTTGGAAGCCCTGCATCTTCGCGAGGAACTGCTCGCCCGCTATCCCGACGTCCAAACCAACCGCAAGATCCAGGCCCTCTTGCAGAAAACGTTGGACACCGAAAAATCGCTGGTCACGGCGGAAAAGTTGGAATTGGCTCCGTTGACCGAGGATCACGCGTCGCCGGTGCCGGCACCGGTGTCCTTCCTCACGCACACCCGCACGCGGAGCGATCAGGAATCCGAGTTCCGCACGGTCTTCGGCATCGCCAAGGGATGTTGTTACGGCGTGGACAGCGCGACGGGGGCGCCCGTTTGGCGGCGGTGCATCGGTTTGGACTCGCCGTTTTTCCCGATCCCCATCGCCACCGCGACGCCGGGCGTCCTGGTGTTCGACACGAACCGGCGGGAGCTGACGGCTCTGGAAGAGCGTTCGGGCAAGCTGCTCTGGCGGCTGCCTTTGAACGATTCCGCCGCCGGGGCCCCGTTGATCGAAGGCGGGCAAATCTACCTGGCGACTACGAGCGATCGGCTGTATAAAATCGACCTGGAAACCGGCCGGGTGACGGGAGTGCTCCACTTTTCGCAGCCCTTGCTTTCCCCGCCCATCGCCGCGCCCAAGGGGCAACATCTGATCGCGGTCGGCGATCGCGAGCTGGTCTACACGGTCGCGCTTCAGGAGTTCGCCTGCGTCGCCGTGAGCCACGTCGGTCACAAGCGCGGCACCGTGAACGGCCCCGCGACTTCGTCCGTGGATGCTCCGCTCGTCGGCATGGGCTCGCTGATCCTCCTCGCGGAAAACGACCAAAGCGACAGCAGCCTCCTTCGCGTCTTCAGCATGGCCGAGCCGGAAAAGCAAATCGTGCAGGTCGCGAGCCACCGCCTGGCAGGGCAAGTCCGCGACAAGCCGGTGCTCAGGGGCAATCAGCTTTACGTGCCTTCGAGCGGCGAGCGGTTTTCGGTCTTTGCCGTCTCCGACAACCCCGACCAGCCTCCCATCACCTACCTCAACACGAACGAACTCCAAACGCCTTATGAAGAAGGACCGATGAACCTGTTCGCCTTGGAAGGCCAACTCTGGATCGCGACCAGCGCGCTGCGGCGGATGGCGAACAACTCCGGCATCCTCGACCTGGTGGGCGAACCCTTGGCCCCCGGCGTCTCTGCGCAGCCGCTTCAGCAATTGGGCGACAACCTGTTTATCGCCCGGCACCGTCCGTATTCCAGTTCGTCGCTTTTGACGCAGATTCATCTGGAGACGCTCAAAAGCAACTGGGGCCTGACGATGGGATCCCGGGTGTTGGCCTGGAGCGGCGCGGGCGACAATTTGATTCTGGTCAACGAAGACGGCCACGTGTACCGCTTGCCGAAGTCCGAACTGGCCGCTGCAAACAGGCCGCCGCGATTCGAGCAGACGCCCTCGGTCACGCTCAACCTGCCGCCGGAGTTGGATTCCCCCTTGGGCGCGGTGCCGCTCGAAAGCGGTTCGCTATTCGCCTACGCCGGCGGCAAGGAGCCCAGGGTCTGGTTCACCACGCCCGCCGGGCAACTGGAGCGGGGCTTCGACATCCCCGCGGCCCTCGAAGCGAAACCCGTCGCGATGCACGGCGGCATGGTGCTGCCGATGGAAGGCCGGCTGCGGTACATCCCGGTCAAACCCGGCGGTCCGCGGGTCGATGATTACACCCAAAAAATCACCGTCAACCCGCCCAAAAGCCAGCGGCCGCCGCGGTGGATCCATTTGGCGCCATTGGACGACGACCAACTCATCGCGGTGAATAGCGCCAATGCTTTGCTGCGAATTCAGTTTCGCACCGATCCGGTGAGCCATTTGTTCGAGGCCCGCAAGCTGGATCTCAAAGCCCCGGTGAACGTGCCGTTTGCCGTGTTTGAGGGCGTGGTCGTCCTCGCCGACGCCGACCGGAAACTGCACGTGCTCGACGGGCAAACCTTTCAGCCGCTGGGCAGCACGGACCTCGACGGCAATGTGACGAACGCCTTGTGGATGGTGGAAGGCCGGCTTTTCGTGGAGACCGACCGCAGGGAACTCACCGCGTACGAAATCTCCCCGGAACCCAAAAAACTCTGGTCGCTGTCGCTGGGCGGAAGCGGTCTCGCGGGTTCGCCCTTGTCCTTGGGGCCGATGCTGCTCGTCGCCAAGCAAAACGGAGAGGTGCTGACCGTGGATGCGGGCACAGGCAACGTGCAAAACCAGGCCTCCGTCCGCCAGGCTCTCGACGGGACCCCCTTGGTCTTCGGAGACTACATCCTCGCTCCCAGCATCGACGGCAGCGTGTATCAACTGGAAAACCTGCTCCCCGGCGGCTGATCGGCGGCTGTGGCGCAAAACTGAAACAAGTTCGAGGACGGATGCAATGTCTCTTCCGCGTTTTGTCATATTCGCGCTGCTGGTCAGCTCCGGTCTGCTGACCGATGTGACAGCACAACAGCCGCCCGCCAAACCGGCCGACTCGAAACCGGAGGAAAAACCGCCGGCGGACGACGGCGACGAACTGCCCAAGTACGAGGACATGCAGGTCCCCACCGTCAAGCAGTTGCTCCTCGAACCGCCGGTGGATTGGATTCGGCTCAAGAACACGGACGAGGTCATCGTCACCGAGCCGCTTTTTCCCCGCCCGGACACGCTCAAGAAACTCGAGCAAAAAATCGAAGAGATGAACAAGAACCGTCCCGTCGGGATGGCCGAGTTGGAAAAGTGGCGGAACGAGCGGATTAAGCTGAACTACCTCAACGTCGTGTTGCCCGGCGGCGGGGACGCGCCCGAGTTCCGCCTGGAGACCAAAAAAGTCGAAGAGATCATTTACCACGAGGAACTCTTGCTCCGCCGGGTGGATTTGCTCGTGGAAGCGGACGAACAAAGGCAGGCGTTCGAGCTGCTGTATCAACTGGAACGCCGGCTTCCCGATTGGCCGGGCCTGGACGACCGCAAAAACCATTTGTTGTTCATGGAAGCCGAGGGCTTTCGCAAAAAGAAAGACGCCGAGTCCGCGCTCGTGTTTTATGAGCAGCTTCACGACCGAAAGCCGGATTATCCCGAACTGAAACAGCGGATGGGCGAAGTCGTGGACACGCTGATTTCCGCCGCGGTCGGCGCCCAGGATTATCGGCGGGCGAGGCATTATTTGGGCCGGCTCCGGCAACGGGAAAAAACGCACGAGATCGTCAAGAAATGGGAAACCGACCTGGAGCAGCGCGCGGCCGAGCTGATGAAAAAAGGCGAGGCCGCGACCGCCGAAGGAAAACACGACGTGGCCGCGACGCTCGCCGAGAACGCGATCCGCATTTGGCCCGACGCGCCGGGCCTCCGGGCCTTTTTCACGAAAGCCTGGCGGCGGTTTCAGCGGCTGCACGTGGGCGTGATGCAACTGCCCCGCGAACCGACGGAGTTCTTCCTGCCGACCGCCGCCGACGTGCGCGAAGAATATCTCTTAAGGTCCACGCTGTTTTCCGTCAGCCAGGCGCCCCGCTCGCCCGTCTACCGCACGCCATATTTCGAGCAATGGCAGCCCGAGGACTTGGGACGCGAGGCGATCTTCCGGCTCCGGCCCGGCCGGTTCTCTTGGGAAGCCCGCCCCGAAGCCACGGCCACCGACATCGTCAACACCTTCGACCAACTGCTCGATCCCGAACATCCGCTCTACGACGAACGGCTTGCGAGTTATGTGGAATCCATCAAGGTCGCTTCGCCTTTGCATTTGGAAGTGCGATTCTCCCGCGTGCCGCTCCGCACGGAAGCACTTCTCAATTTTCCCTTGAGGCGGACCGCTTTCGACGCGAAAAATTACGAAGGGCCGGAAGAAATGGCCGACCTGTTCAGCGAGCGGTTTCGTCCCGTGGAACGGACCGAGAACCTCGTCCGCTACCGCCGGGCGATCCCCGAACCGGACGCGAGCACCGAATTTCACGTCGCCGAAGTCGAGGAACACAAGTACGAATCGCACGAGGAGGCGATCCGGGATCTGCTCCGGGGCAAGATCGACATGATCGCCCGCGCGCGGATTTGGCACGTCGATCCGCTGATCCAATCGAACAAGTTCTTCGTGATGAAAGCCGGCGTCCCGCGCGTGCATGTCCTGCAGTTTAACCCCAAGACCAAAGCCCTCAGAAACCGCGAATTCCGCCGGGCGATCTCGCACGCGATCAACCGCGAGCGGATCCTCTACGAAGACATCCTCAAAGGAGCCGACGCCCGGCACGCCCGGTTGGTCACGGCTCCCTTTTCCAAAAGCAACTACGCCTACAACGGCACGATCGAGCCGCGGTCTTATGATTTGACGACATCCGTCTCGCTGCGGTTGGCGTCCCAGAAAGCCTTGGGCGGGCCGATCCCCACGCTCAAAATGGTTTGCGATCCCGATCCCACGATCGTAGCGGCGGCGAATAAAATGATCGCCGAGTGGAAGCGGGTGGGCATCAACGTTCAGCTCTTGAACAACACCGGCCAACCCGTGGCGCGGGATTCGGAGGATTGGGACATTGCCTACCGCACGGTCGTCATGTCCGAGCCGCTCACCGAGCTTTGGCCGTTCCTCACCATGCAGCCCCGCGCCCGCATCGCCGACTTGGATTATCTTCCCGATTGGCTCCGGCAGGCGCTCATCGAACTGGATACCCAAAACGATTGGAAAGCCGCGGGCGCCCATCTCAAGCGTCTGCATCGCCTGCTTTGGGCGGAAGTGCAAACGATTCCCTTATGGGAAGTGGACGAGTACGCCGTGTTCCGCAAACACCTCGACGGCTACCGCCGGGACGCGATGCATACTTATCAAAACATCGACCAATGGACCGTCGACGCCTGGATCCCGCCGGAGGCTCCGTAGCGTCTGAGCGGCTGGGCGCTAGCCGCCGGTTTTGCGTGAAGAGCCGGCGGCTAGCGCCCAGCCGCTCACAAAAACGCAACTTGAGCCTCTGTGAACCATCATTTTATTCTTTCACCCTCTTCGTGTCTTTGTGGTTTAATGAATCCGTTTTCGATATCCCTTCGTGCCCTTGTGTTTGTTTGGATGGTTTTCTGTCTGGCCGGAACTGCCCGCGCTCAAACGCCCGCGAAGAAGGTGGAAGAGACACCCTATGAACTAAAGCCTTACCGCGTGCGGGTGGCGGTGGCGTTTGGGTCGGATCCCTTATTGACCTCGCCGTTCCGACGGCAGGTGCTCGACCAATTGTCATCGGCGATCGAACGCACCACGGGCGGGCAATGGAAGTACGTTGTGGAGGAAACCGCCGAAGTCCGGCCGGCCGAGCCGTTGGGTTTGGAGCGTCTCCAAGCGGAAGATTTCGCTCCGCCAGCGCTGGCCGAAGATGAGGAGGCTCCGCCGCCGGAGTTCGACAAGCAGTTTTTCCTCACGGTCGATCGTTCGGGCTCGAAATATTTGCTGGCCGGCCGGGAATGGGACGACCTCACGCAGGAATTGAGCGCGATTTCCGAAGAGGAGACCTTGGAACGCCGGGCCGTCCCCGAGCGGTTGTTTCGGCTGCTCTCCGAGTTGTTCCATCCGCTCTTGGAGGTCGAGAATGCCGACGTGGCGCGAAGAATCGTGTCTCTGCGACTCCGGGCCGGCGGATTTGTGCCGGGGAACGTCGCGCGGGATCCGAGCGCGGAAGACCTGCGCGTGCAGATCCGGCCGGGCACGATCTTGATCGCGTTTTTCCGCTACCACAACAAGAACGGCACCGTGCGGGAAGTGCAGTTTCTGCCCTGGACCTATCTGGTGGTCGAAAGCATCGCCCGCGGTCGGGTCGAAGCGTCCCTGGTGACGGGCATCCGCACGCCCTTCGGAGCCAAGATGAGCAAACGCGTACAGTCCCTTGCGGTCGCCCGGAAGGTGCGGTTTCCCTCCACGAGTTTGCAACTGATCCTCCGCAAGAACCCGCGCAAAAAGCTCGCGGGCCATTACGTCACTGCGACCGCGGAGAAATACCCCGAGGCCGACAAAGATAAAGACAAGGCGAAGGATCAAAAGAAACAGGAGTCCTCCGAACTCTTCAAACGCATGACCGACCGCGAAGGCCGGTTGGAGATCCCCGTCGATCCGGAGCACAACATTCTCTGGCTGCGGGTGCACAGCGGAAATGCCCTCTTGGCGCTTGTGCCGTTCGCGCCGGGGTTGGTGCCGGAGATCGTGTTGGATTTGCCCGACGACAGCATCCGCCTCGCCGTGGAAGGCGACATCATCCAGGTAAAGGCCCGCCTGATCGACACCGTGGCCCGCCGGGCCGCCCTCATGATCCGTGCGCGAAAATACGCCGAGCAAAAAGATTGGAAAAAAGTCGACGAGGAAATGCAGAAGCTCGATGAGCTTCCGTCCATCGAGGAATTTCGCGAGCAGATCGCCTCGATCCGGGTGCCGGCCTTGGACGCGGCCCGGCAGCAGCGAAGCCTCCTGACCCAGCGGAAGGTCCGCGAAATCTGTGAAAACGCCACGGGCCTCGTCGAGAAATACCTCTCCGAGGAACGCATCAACATGCTCAAAGAGGACATCCGCGAACGGCGACAAAACGGCGGAAAATGATTTAGGAAGCGTCAAAAGACATTGTGCAGCAATGGCTTAGGGATTTCGCTTCCAGTTAAGGTTCTGCGGGGTTTCGGTCCGAATTGCAGCAGCGGGGGGCACTCGCTACAATCCCTCTGACTCGCCCGCCAGAGGTTATTGGACATGCGTTCTTAATCGACACCCTTGACGGAGCCGTTGCCTTTTCCGTGAGGCCGGGACGATCCGCGGAAAACTTCCGGTCGATGGGGGCCACAAACGCCAGGAGAGTTCAGGATGAGAGTCTGGCCAGGAAAACCGCACCCGCTGGGGGCGACTTGGGACGGATCGGGCGTCAACTTCGCGCTATACTCCCAACACGCCACGCGGGTGGAGCTGTGCCTGTTTGATTCGGTGAAGGACCGCAAGGAAACGCACTGCATTCCCCTCGTCGAGCAAACCGACCTGGTTTGGCACTGTTACGTGCCCGACGTAAAGCCGGGCCAGCTTTACGGCTACCGCGTGCACGGGCCCTATGCCCCCAAGCACGGCCACCGCTTCAATCCCCACAAGATCGTCTTGGACCCGTACACAAAAGCCATCGGCCGCGACGTCCGCTGGGCGGATTCGATGTTCGGCTACCGCATCGGCCATCCCGACGGCGACCTCTCGCTCGACGACCGCGACAACGCCGACTGCGCCCCGCTCGCCGTGGTCACGAATCCCTCCTTCCGCTGGGGGCGGTCCCAGAGGCCCAATACGCCTTGGCATAGGACGATCATTTACGAGACGCACGTCCGGGGCTTTACGATGCTCCATCCCGACGTGCCCGAAAAACTCCGGGGCACCTACGCGGGCCTCGCGTCCAAGGCGGCGATCAAACATTTCAAGAAGCTCGGCGTGACCGCGATCGAACTGATGCCCGTGCATCACAACGTCAACGACCGGCATCTCGTGGAGCGCGGGCTGTGCAATTACTGGGGCTATAACACGCTGTCCTTTTTCGCTCCGGAACTCCGCTACGCCGCGAGCCGCTCGCCGCGGGAAGCCATCCGCGAGTTCAAGCAGATGGTCAAAACCCTCCACAAGGCGGGTCTCGAAGTCATTCTCGACGTGGTCTATAACCACACAGGCGAAGGCAATCACAACGGCCCCACGCTCACGCTCCGCGGGATCGACAACGCCTCTTACTACCGCCTCGTTCCCAACAACCGCCGGTATTACATGGACTACACCGGCTGCGGGAACACGCTGAACATGCTCAGCCCGCGGGTCCTGCAGCTCATCATGGACAGTCTAAGGTATTGGGTCCTGGACATGGGCGTGGACGGGTTTCGCTTCGACCTGGCGAGCGCCCTGGCGCGGGAGCTTCACGAAGTCGACAAGCTGGGCGCGTTCTTCGACATCATCCATCAAGACCCGGTGCTCTCGCAGGTCAAGTTGATCGCGGAGCCTTGGGACCTGGGCGAAGGCGGGTATCAGGTGGGGAATTTTCCCGTGCTCTGGACCGAATGGAACGGCCGCTACCGGGACACGGTCCGCTCCTTCTGGAAAGGCGACGGCCACACGGTTTCGGAATTCGCGACGAGGCTCTGCGGATCGAGCGACCTTTACGAGCACAACGGCCGCCGGCCTTATGCGAGCATCAACTTCGTGACCTCGCACGACGGGTTCTCGCTCAATGATCTCGTGAGCTACAACCACAAGCACAACGAAGCCAACGGCCAAAGCAACGAGGACGGCGACAACCACAACATCAGTTGGAACTCCGGAGCCGAGGGGCCGACGAACAACCGCGACGTGCTGGATCTCCGCGAACGGCAGAAGCGGAACTTTTTGATGACGCTGCTCCTCTCGCAGGGCGTGCCCATGATCCGCATGGGCGACGAGATCGGCCACACGCAGCGGGGCAACAACAACGCCTACTGCCAGGACAACGAAATCAGTTGGCTGAACTGGAACCTCGAAAAACCTCAAAAGGAGCTTCTGGAATACGTATGCAGCGTGATCGCCTTCTGGCGGGAGCAGCCGGTCTTCAAGCGTAAGCATTTCTTCCAAGGCCGGCAAATCCGCGGCGACCAGGCCCGCGACATTCTCTGGCTCGCGCCTTCGGGCAAGGAAATGACCGATGCCGACTGGAACTCCGGGGCGGTCCGTTCCATCGGGGTGCGGCTCGAAGGGGAGATGCTCGATGAAGTGGACGAGCACGCCCACCACATCGTGGGGGACACCGTGCTGATGCTGATGAACGCGCATCATCAGCCGATCGAATTCGCGCTCCCTAAGCACGAACCGCACGAATACTGGCAGCCCGTCTTCGATACGAGGGCCCCGGGGGTCAAAAAACGCTGGCTCACGCAAGGGTTTCGGTATCAACTCAAAGCCCGCTCGATGGCGGTGCTAAAACTCAAGCAAGTCCGGCCGAAAACGCTGGCCCGCGTGGCGAAGTGGTTCCGCGAAGAGGAGCAAACCCCGCTCCCCGTCGAGAGATCTCAAACCGCCGGCGTTTCCGACGCCCCGCCCGCGTCCGCCGCCATCAAGGAAGCCGAGACAAACGCCGCTCCCAAACCGGCCGTGCCCGAAGTTCCCGCGGCCCCCATCGTCGTCGAGGAGGATGAGGAATGAGTTCCATCAACCCCGGCTTCGGTCCGCAGTCCCTGCCCAGTTCCCTCTCCGGGATCTCGCCGTCCGGCAAAAACTCCTCGGCCCAGAAATCGGAGAAAGCCGACGGAGCCGCCGCCAAGACGGTCGAGAGCGCCAACGCCCACGCCACGGGCCTTCACGGTTCCGAGAAATCCGACGACCGCGACGCCGACGGCCGGCAGTTTTATCAATCGGAAGAACAACAACCGCCCGGTGCCCCATTACCCGGCGAACCCGCTCCCGCACCGCGGTCCACCGATCCCCAAAAACAGCGCGGCACTCGTTTGGATCTCGACGCCTGATCGCAGTCCCGCCTTCAAATGTTACTTCGCCGCGGCCGACGGTTTCGGGCGGCGGAGCCGTCGCCAGGTGAAGGCCAGGCCCCACAAGATGCCCCACAGGATAAGGGCGATCGGAATGATCCACGGAACAATCGCCACCACCGCGATCACAATGTTCTGGCCGGCTTCTTTGAGCGTTCGCAGAGATTCCTGCCAGGCTTTGCCGATGCGGCCGCCGAAGTCCGGGGCGGCGGCGGGGATGTAGTCCTGCTCCTCGCGGACGTTGATCGTCACCGTGCTGTAGGCTGTGCGGTTTTTCAGATACCGCAGGCGGCCCTCCATCGATTCGATTTCGCTGCGGACCCGCGCCAGCTCGCGCTCGGCCTCGATGACATCGCTCAGCTTGCCTTCGCGGTTCTTCAACAGTTCGAGAATCCGCTCTTCGAGCTGTTTCTGCGTGGCGATGCGGGCTTCGAGATCCATGTACTCCATCGTGACATCCTGGGCGGTTTGCTCCTGGTCCTCAGCGATGCCCAGCTTGGAGACCGCCGACAGAAAATCCGCAAACCGCTCCGCCGGGATGCGGGCCACCCACCGGCCCGACCGCTGCCGGCCTTCCGTGCGGTTGATGTCCGCCTCGGCGAGGTAGCCGGCGTACTGTTTGACGAGATCGGGAATTGCGGTCTCCATCTCTTCAAAGTTTTCGACAACGAGCGAAACCCGGCCTGCGTAGATAATCTTCCGCTCGCCGGCCTTCTGCGGATCCACCTGTTGCGGCGGAGCGTCCGCGGCCGGTTGTTCCGCCCCCTCGCCGGGTGCCTCCGCTGCGGCCGGGGCTTTTTCACCTTGGGCGAAATACTCGGCATTTTTGCCGCCGCAGCCGATGAACAAGACCAGGATCCAGCCCCAATAGAGAAACTTCTGCATGGTTTGGCCTCATTCATTCATTGGAAGAGCAAGAATTGAACAGCCGCGCGTTTTGCGGACGGTGAACCCTCTTGCTTTGATCCAAACGAGGCCCCAGATATTCCCGGAAATTCCTACGCGTCCATCAGTCGGCGACGATTTCCAGCGCGGATTCCGCGGTCACGGGTCGGCCCTGTTCATCGGCGATCTGGGCGCGGACGGTGAGGGGCTTGTTGAAAGGCCCCGGATTGCCGCCGAATTGAATTGTCAGCGTTCCCGTATGCTTCCCGGCGAGAACGGTGATCGTTTCGCACGCGACGCCCTGAAAATGCTGGGGCAGGATGACATCGACACGAACCGCGCCCGACAAGCCCACGCCCCGCTGCACTTCGACCGGGATTTCCATTTGCGAGTTGGGCTTCATCCGCAGCGACGACCGCAGCAGTTTCACGCCCAGGCGTTCCGGGTCGGTTAGAATGATCATCTGCTCGTTCTGTTCGGTCGTGCCAAAGCACACCGGGTGCTTTGTGCCGTCGAAATCGGTCACGGTTCCAACCGCCATCAGACACGTCCGGCTCGTGCGGCCGACTTCCATCCAGGGCGGCAGCGAAATCGCAAACTCAAACCGGGTCGCCTTGGGCCCGAGCGTGATCGGCTCGGCGGTGACACCTTGCAGATGCCGGGCCTGCACGTCGGCGAGGCGAATTTCGATGGGGCCTTCGAATCCGCCGCGATCCAGTTGATACCGCCGGGAGTACATGCTGCCCCGCGGCGAGAATTTCGATTCAAACTCCGCCGAGAACTGGAAGGGCGTGGGAATCGCCACGGCCAGCAGAAACTCTTCCGCCTGCCGTTCCCCCCACGCGGGCGCAAACGCCGCCCGGCGTTCGACGGTTTCTTCGCCGAGCTTCGCCCGGCCCGTGATCGTGATCTGATGCAACGCCACGGGCGTTTTGTCCTCGGCTTTGAGCACGATCTGCGCATTGGTTTTGTTTTTCGCGATGGTCGTTCCCGTCGCGGTCACGCCCGCGGGCAAACCGTCGAATGTGAGTTCGATCGGCTCCGTCAAACCGCCCGACCGCTTTACGTCGAGTTTGATTTTCAAATCCGTCCCGCGGGTGAGCGTGAACGCATCCGCGGGCAGCGAAAGCTCAAATCCCGGCTGCTCTTCCCGGGAAGCCCGAATCCGGTACGCAAACCGCGAGCCGCCGCGGGACGCGAAGCGGTCGTTGATCTTCAGAACATACTCACCGCCGGCGGGGATTTTGATTTTTAAAAGCGCATCGGTTTGGCCCTTGGGCTGATCGTCGGCCTGGGCGATTTGTTTTCCGTCCGCATCGAGTAGCGTCAAAACGGAATCCAAAGGCGACCCCAACCGCGAGGCTTTCACCTCAAACGTCCACTCTTCCCCCTTCTTCACCGAGAACGACCACGCATCCGTTTCGCCCGGCTTTTCGATCCGCCCATTGAGCACCACGGGCAATTCCACGGCTTGGGCGCTTTCGGCTTTGTTATCCTGCTCCAACACTTCGGGCAGATCGTCCACATCGAACAACACGCCGTTCGTCGGTTTTCCATCAACGATCGCGTGATGAAAGATCGCATCGGCTGTGTCATCGGGAAGATCGACGGCGACGGGTTCCGCGGGCATACGGGCGCCCTGGTATTGGAGTCGGACCGTGCTGCCGCGTTTTCCCCCCAAGGGATAAACCGCATCGAGCCAGGGGCCGGTGGTGACGGTCAAACGGTAAACGTAATCCTGCAAGCCACCGAAGTTCACATCGTGGATGCGAATTTCGTAAGTGCCGTCACTCGGAGCTTGAAATCGGACGCGGGAATCGAGACCGAGGGCATCGACGTTCTCGGCGATCATTCGTCCCTGGGGATCGCGGATTTCCAATCGCGAATCCAAAGGCGAACCCAAGCGGGCGGCGTTGACTTCGCACGTCACCACCTGACCGGCTTTGAGATCGCAAGTCCAAATGTCGATGTCTTCCCGCGGAAAAATGCGGCCGTTGATCGTCACCGGAAGTTTGATCGCCGTGGGAATCGGATTGCCGTCGATCTCCTGTTCGACGATCTCCGGCAAGTCGCCGACAATGAATTCCTTTCCCGCCGTCACGCCCTGCGAGTTCGCCAGATGCCACGTCCGCACACCGAGCGCCGCATCTTTTTCGATGCGGAGGACGTTCGCATAATCCTTGGGATAGTCTTCCTTGCGTTGGGAATCCGGCTGGCGAATCAGCGGGCCTTCGAACCAGAGAGTTTCCGTGCGCTTGGCCAGAGGGTTTGCCGTCACCCCGCCGCCGTCCAGGAGGAATTTCGCCGTCTCATGCAGATTGAAGCCGCCGATTCGCACGGCCACTTCGGTCCCGCGCTGTCCGCCGGCCGGAAAAATATAAGACGCCCCCGGCGGATCCGCGAACGCAAAACCCGATGCGAAAACCATCAGCACAAACAGCACGGAACGGGAAAACTTCGGCATGTTACTTGGACATCTCTTGGAGAGAAGGTTTGAGGCGGGGTTCGGCTTCGGGAAGTTCCTCGACGATGAGCTTCGCAATGGCGTTCGCGCCTTTTCGCGAAAAATGCGTGCGGTCGCTCGAACTCGCGCTGAGGTCCGCGCTCCCCGCATCGCCCAGCCGATTGAACAACTTCACGCTCGCGGCATGCAGGTCGATCACGGGAACTTTTTGCTCCTGGCCGACGGCAATCATCGCCTCGGCATAGGGTCTTAAGATGGTGTGGATCGTTCCGCCTTGAAAAACCCGCCGGGTCATCGGCGTGACGAGAATCGGCCGGGCCTTCGCCTTGCGGGAATCTTCGATGTACTTCCGCAAGTAGTCGCGAAAATCGGTTGCGGGATCCGTGGTGCGGTCGCCTTTGCCCGGACAATCGTTGTGGCCGAACTGGATGAAGACGTAATCCGGCTTATCTTCGAGGGCCTTTGTCCAGAGGCCTTCTTTCTGAAAGCTTTTGGAACTTCGGCCTGACTTGGCGTGGTTGAGGACTTGGACGTTCGGCCCGAAATACTCGCCGAAGACCTGGCCCCAACCCGTGAGATCGGGCCGATCTTTCGGCGGCTTGGCATAAGACGCCACGGTCGAATCGCCGATGACCACAATCCGAATCGGCGGCGCATCTTCGGCTCGGACCGAAGCAGCGACGGTCAAGACACACATCGCCGCATTGAGCATCAAGCAACGAATCCGCATCGTAACTTTTCCTCAAAACAGATCCGCGATGACCTGGCCGTTGTTGACGATTTTCACCGGGCGGCCTTCGGGGGTGTGGAACTCGTGGTTGAAGTCGATGCCCAGGCAGCGAAACATGGTTGCGGACAAATCTTCGGGGCCGACGGACTCGCCTTCGGGCTTCTCGCCGCGGGGATTGGTGGCACCCAGCGCCCGGCCGCCCACGATGCCGCCGCCCGCGAGCAGGATGCAATTCGCCGGCCCCCAGTGGTCGCGGCCGGCGTATTTGTTGACCCGCGGCGTGCGGCCGAACTCGCCCATCACCACAACGAGCGTGGATTTGAGCCGATCCCGCACAGCGAGATCCTTGAGGAGCGCGGTCAGCCCGGTATCCAGATGCGGCAAGAGATCGTTCTTTAAAACATGAAAGTTGTTGTAGTGCGTATCCCAGTTGGTGTGGTCGATGGTGATGCAGCGGACGCCGGCTTCCACAAGCCTGCGGGCCATCAAACACGACTGTCCCAACGAATGCCGGCCGTATTCCTCGCGGAGCCGGTCCGGTTCCTGGCTGATGTCAAAGGCCGCTTTCGTCGCCGACGATGTAATCAGATCAAACGCCTTGGCCTGGAAGGTACTCTGGGCTTGGGCTTTCGCGTTGGCTTGGATCGCGGCGGAGTTTTGATAGCGGTCCACCGTCGCCAAGAGCTGTTTGCGGTTTCCCAAGCGGGAGGCATCGACTTCCAAGGGCGGGGCGAGGTCGGGGACTTCAAAGTTCGGAGCATTCGGGTCCGACTCGACGACGAACGGAGCCGCCGACGATCCCAAATACGCCGCCCCCGCGGAGTTGTGCATCTTCGGCAGACACACGTAAGGCGGCACCGAGCCGCGCGGCCCCCGCATCTTCGCAATCACCGAGCCATGCGCCGGGTACTGGTTGTTGGGTTTGAGGCCGCCGTTGAATCCGGGCCGCGGATGATAGCCGGTGAGCATGTAATGGTCGGCATGCCCGTGGCTGGAATTGCCATGCGTGAAATTCCGAACCAGCGAAAACTTGTCGGCCACTTTCGCCAGCCGGGGCAGATGCTCGCAAATTTGCACGCCGGGCACATTGGTGTCGATCGGATCGAACTCGCCGCGAAACTCCGCCGGGGCATTGGGCTTCATGTCCAAGGTGTCGATGGTGCTGAGGCCCCCTTGGAGGAACAGGATGATCAGCGAGACATCGTCCTTCGCCGAAACGGTCTTCGCGGCCAAAAGTTGTGGCAGCGTCAATGCCCCGCCCGCAATGGAAGCGGCACCCAATCGCAAAACATCCCGGCGTGGAATGCCATCACAATAACGCAGGGGAACGGACATCGGTTGTCTCCTCAAAGTGGTGCCATCCAAAGCACCCAGCCTTTAATGGTTAAATACAAATTCCGTGGAGTTCATCATCGACCAGGCGATGTCTTCGACGGCGGTCTGGCGGTTGCCAGCTTTTTCCGCGAGGTATTGGGTGAGTGCGGTTTGTTCTTCCGGGGCCGGGAAGCGGTTGTAAAACGTGAGGTAGAGTTCCTCGACGAGCGCGGCATCATCGGCCGAGCGTTTGCATAACGCGGCAATGGTCCCGCCGGCGTGGGAGAGTTTGCTTTGAATGTTTGTGGAGTTCAAAACGTGCAGCACCTGGGCCACGCTGGGTTCCACGGAACGTTCGCATTCGCAGGCCGTCGCCCGCACCGGCCGGCCGAAGAGTTTTAGAAAATCGTGTGTGACCTGGCTGTCCCAAAGTTGGATGGCCCGCGAACCCTGGGGCACGCCCTCGAATTTTTCCGGCACGCCTGTCGTCTGGCAGACGGCATCCAAGAGCACCTCGGCGTCGATCCGCTTGAACAGCGCCCGCGAAAAGTTTTGCTCGTCCTCGATGTTTGAAGGGTTCGGTTCCGAGGCGAGCTGATAAGTCCGCGACGCGATGATCGTTTGCATCAGATGCCGGATGTCGAAGTCATGCTCCACAAACTCTTTCGCGAGAGCGTCCAACAGTTCCGGATTGCTGGGCGGATTCGTGAGGCGGAAATCATCGACCGGCTCGACCAAACCCCGCCCGCAAAAATGCGCCCACAGCCGATTCGCCAAACTGCGGGCCAGCCAGGGATTTTCCGGCTTCGGTCATCCATTCCGCGAGCAACTGCCGGCGGTCGCCTTCCGGGGCGGCTTCGGGCGATTTGGTGCCCAAGGCGTGGGCGAAGATGACATCTCCGCTGCGGGGATGTTTGGTCGGCTGATCGCGGAAGGCTCCCAGCAACGGCCCTTGCGGGCTGTCTTTGAAACTCACCTGCGTGAAGAATGCGGCCATGCCGTGGTAGTCGGTCTGGCTCCAGCGGTCAAACGGATGATGATGGCATTGGGCACATTCGATCCGCGTGCCCAAGAACACCTGCGAAATCGTGCTTGCCATCTCGCCGGGCTTGGTGACGACCTTATAAAAATGCCCCGCGGGAGCCTTGGACACCGGCCCCTCTGCCGCGACGAGTTCCCGCACGAACTGGTCGTAAGGTTTGTTATTGCGGAAGGAATCGCGAATCCAACTGTAGAATTCATAAGCCCCCTTGTGTCCCAACGCGAGCCGATCCACGCGCAAGAGGTCCGCCCATTGGAGCGCCCAATAGTCGGCGAACTCCGGCTGTTTGAGCAACTGCCCCACGAGCTTCTGGCGTTTGTCGGGGCTCTGGTCTTTCAGAAACTTGCGGGCATCATCGGCGGTGGGCAGCGTGCCGATGAGATCCAAATGCACCCGCCGCAGGAACGTGGCATCATCACAAAGCGCCGACGGCTGGATGTTGAGCTTTTGCAGCTTCCGGTCCACCAACTCGTCGATGAAGTTATACCGGGGCGGTGCGGATTGTTTCAGCGGCTGCCCGGGGCGGGAGATGATCGCCCGGAACACGTCGACATGCCCCAGATGCGCCGCCATGATCGCCACCTCGCCCGGCGTTTGTCCCGCGGTGACGAGGCCCCGTTCATCAACGTTGGCGATGGCTTCCTGATTGGTTTGAAACCGCGCGAGCCGGGTGACATCTTCTTCGCGTCCGTTCGAATACGTCGCAATCACACGGAGTTGCTGCTCTCCTTGCATGGCCAATTGACGTTCGCGGGGCGTGATCTGGATGCGAATCACCTGCGGGGCATCCGCGGCCCCGGCGGGCATGCCTTGGGCGATCCAATCATACAGCCTTTGATACTCGGCCGACCCGGGGGCGATCCGCACACCGCCGCCGTGGGGCATTCCGCCGGAGGCTTTTAACAGCAGCAAACTTCGGGCGGGAGCGGGCGGAAACACTCGCCGGCCGCGGCCTTCCATCACGAGGGCTCTGCGGTCGGCCGGCGGATCAAATCCGAACACCGACAGCTTAAAACCGTTTTGCCCTTCCGCCTTGCCGTGGCAGCCCGAGGCATTACAACCAAACCGGCTGAAAATGGGGATGATGTCGTTCTCAAAATGCAACGGCCGCGGCGTTTCGGTATTCTGAACCTGCACCGTCACCGATTCTTCGTGCCCCGCCGCGGAAACCTTGATCGCCGCGGTGCCATCGCTGACGCCCCGCACCAATCCAGATTTTGTCACGGTCGCAACAGTGGGAGCGGAAGACTCATATTCCGCCTCGTGGGTGAGATCTTTGAGGGAGTTATTGGCGAAGACTCCCTCCACCAGCAATTGGTACTCGGCATTGGGGCCGTTCAATCGAACCGACTTCGGCGAGATCTGAAGCTGCAATACGATTGGCGTTTCACCAAAAACGACCGCCATCGGCAACAGCACGGCGATCAGCAACCATCCCGCCAACTCGCGGCGGATCGGCTTATTTCTTCCATTCGGCTCGGATCGAAACAGCATGCGGCAAACCAACATCAGCCTGTGGAAACAGATGGAATCTAAAACATAATCAAACGTTGATCTTAACGCTCCGGGCGTTTTTGCTCAAGCGGAACCCAAGGCGAGCGGGAGGCGTCAGCCTCCTGGTCTCGTCGACGGCTTCCAAAAGCGTCGCCATCCATCGAGCCGCGGAATGGAAGTTTTTAACGCTCGCGAGTGACCGGGAGGCTGACACCTCCCGCTCGCCTTTCTAAAATGAGGCGGGTCCGCCATCTTGCTGAACAGGAAAACCGCTCATGCCAAAACCAATACGGAAAATTCGCCGGGAAGATTTGAAGCCGGGCGAGGTGTTGTGTTCGTACTGCACGGGGAAGTGCTGCCGGTATTTCGCCTTGCCGATTGAAACGCCGACGACCTGGGAGGATTTCGACCACATTCGCTGGTACATGTTCCACGGGAACGTGTCGATCTTTGTGGAGGATGAGACGTGGTATCTGATGGTGTTCGCCGACTGCGAGCATTTGCAACCGGACCACCGTTGCGGCATCTATCAGGACCGGCCGTCCATCTGCCGGTCTTATACGACCGAAAACTGCGAATACGACAACGATGCCTGTTACGATAAGCTGTTCGAGTCGGCGGACCAGATTTGGGAATACGCGGAAGCCGTGCTCCCGCCGAAAAAACGCGAAACCGCGAACCCCGCCGGCCGACTGCCGGTCCTCAATTGAAAGAGGCTTTTTGTGAGCGGCACGGCGCTAGCCGCCGGTTTCTCACACAAAACCGGCGGCTATGCGCCGTGCCGCTCACAAGAGCCCTGAAGGGCCGAAACGACAAAACTCCCAAACGATTTTTGATTCCCCAACCGACAACGCACTGTGACTAAAACTTCCCTCATCGAACCTCGCACGCTCAAGGGTTTTCGCGATCATTTGCCGGACCAGATGATGGCCCGCGAAGGCCTGATCGATACCGCCCGCGCGGTGTACCGCAGCTACGGCTTCAGTCCGATCGATACGCCGGCTCTGGAATACGCCGAGATCCTCCAAGGCAAAGGCGGCGAGGAATCCGACAAGCAACTGTTCCGCTTCATGGATCACGGCAACCGCGACGTGGCGATGCGGTTCGACCTGACCGTGCCGCTCGCCCGCTATGCCGCCCAGCATTTGAATGACATCGGCACGCCGTTTAAGCGGTATCACATCGGCACCGTGTGGCGCGGCGAAAAGCCGCAGCGGGGGCGGTTCCGCGAGTTCATGCAGTGCGACTTCGACACCATCGGCACCGATTCCAACATCGCCGACATCGAAACCCTGCTGGTGATCCACGATCTGATGGACCGCATCGGATTCTCGTCGTTTACGATCCGTGTGAACAATCGGCTGATCTTAAATGGCTTATTGAGCCAACTCGGTCTGGCGGAGCAGTCCACGGGGATCCTGCGGGCGCTCGACAAGCTCGCCAAGATCGGGCGGGAAAAAGTCAAAGCCGAGATGATGGAAGCCGTGGGCGCGACGAATGAGCAGGCCGATGCGGTGCTGAAACTTTCCTCGCTCCAAGGCAGCCCGCAGGAGATTCTCGCCGAGTTGAACGGGATGCTTGCGGGAAACGAAGCCGGTTCGCAAGGCGTTGCCAACTTGACAGAGTTGTTCGACGCCTGCCGGACGGCGGGGATTTCTTCGGAGCGGTCTGGCGCTCGATGTGTCGATTGCGCGGGGACTCGATTATTACACGGGCACGATTTACGAGACCTTCCTGGGCGACCTGCCGGGCATTGGCAGCGTGTGCTCGGGCGGGCGGTATGACAACCTCGCGGAACTGTTCACGAAACAGAAACTCCCCGGCATCGGGGCCAGCCTGGGCTTGGACCGCCTGCTCGCGGCGATGGAGGAACTGGGCATGATCCGCACCGCCAGCACCCCCGCACCGATTTTGGTCACGATCTTCGATGCCCAGCGCGGGCGATTATCTTCGCATCGGCCGCTTGCTCCGGTCCGCCGGTTTGGCGACGGAAGTCTATCCCGAATCGAAGGGCCTGGGGAAACAGACTCAAATATGCCAACCGCAAAGGCTTTCGGGTGGCGATCATCGCCGGCGAGGAGGAATTCGCCGCCGGCACCTGGCAAGTCAAAGACTTGGACACAGGCGACCAAACCACCGTGCCGGAGGCGGACTTGATCGAGACGGTCCGGGCTGTGTTGAAGTAGGGACCGCTTGAGAAATAATCGTCGCACGCATTAGCCGAAGGGCGCCCCGATTCACGGGAACAACCGGACGACAGCGCAATGCACCGCGGTCAATCCGCGACCCAGTTTTCGAGAAGCCGAACCAGGCCGGCTTTCCACATTTCCAGCGGCCCTTCGCCTTCGAGCGGAGCGGCCTCGGCGTCCCCGATTGTCACGGCGGGCAACGCCCCGTCCAAACGCAATCGGCTGACGTACGCGTTGTCGAACTCGAACGCCTGATCCTTCGTGGAAAGCAAAGTGCAATGGCATAAACTCCGCCGGGCCTGCTCTTCGCAGTGCTTTTTGAAATCCTCGATATTCTCCAAGTTCGTCAACTGCACGGTGTTGTTGGCGATTTGCTCGCGGAACAGAATCTCCAAGAGTTCGCGCTCAGCGGCCAGCGGCATCGATTCCTCTCGCTTTTTGTCGTGGGGTTTGCGGAACACAAAATCAAACAACAGCGCATCTTCGCTCAGCCAGTCCGTCAACCGGCGAACCGCAACGAAAAGCAGCCCCAACAACATAATCGTGGGTTGCGTTTTCAGATCCCGGTCTTTGACGCGGGCGTCCGCCAAATCGGGAAAGAGGGCGAACACAAAACTCCGCCGGCGTCTGAGGAAGCGGTTCTCATCGCGAGAATAATACAGCAGCTCATCCCGCAGGAACTTGATGTCGAACATGTCCGGCCGCTCGTTTTTTTCCATGTAGGCGAGCTGCGAGTGCAGCAAACTTTCGATGCTGCCGCGATTGGAAATCGACGAAAACCCGCCGATGGGATAGGTGTCTTCCTCCAGGATTCGCGTGGCGATCTGCTGCGGGCGCTTTAGGGCTTGCACCTTCTGCTGGGGGACGCCGGCTTCCAATTTCGCGGCCGGCGCAGCACCTCCCGGATGCCCTCGCGCGGCCCCTGTCCCGAAATCGCGGTCCCGTGCTCCAACTCGAACACATCCTCCGTGCCGAGCGCGTCCGCCAAGTTCCGCGTGTGCACAATCACATCCTGATAGAGAAACTCCATCAGCGTCATCGCGGGATCGTGCTTCTCAGAGAACGGAAAACCCTCCAGGTCCTCGAGCCGAATGGGGCCATGTTCGCCGAGGCTGGTTAGAGCCTGCTTGAGGACGTCGGCCCCGTCCAACCGCAGCAGGTCTCGAAGCACGGCAGGACTCAGCTCCACCCCGCGATAACCGGCCCGGCGGCCGAGTTGTCCGATCAAAAACGCGAGGCCCTTTGCCCGGTCCCGGCGGTCGGAATACCGCCTTAACCCATCCACGCCGCGATCGAACGAACGGTCCCCGTAAAGCTTGCCGAGGAACAGATCCTCATACTGCCGGCGCAGCGTGGAAGACAACTGCTGCGGAGGCGGGAGCGAGGAATGGGAATCGTCCCCGGCGGGCTCCGCCTGGATTTCCCGCCCGAAGGCCAAATGTCCCACATCGGCCACCACGCCGATCGGAGGCAGCGGAAACCCCTCCACCGCCGCTTCCAAGTACCATTCCAAAACGGCCGAAACCGCTTCGGGCGCGGGCGGCTGGACGCTTTGCAACAACAGGCCCTCCAAAACAAACCGCCTCGCGAGTTCCGAATCGCGCAGCGGAACGGACGGCGGCTTGTTCGGTTTCCCTCGAACCGGCATAAAAACGTGCTCCCCAGATCTGTGTGTCGGATTTCAACCTCTCCTGTATTATTCGCCAGACCACAGGGCCACGCCAACCGCGGAACGCGTTCGCAATCCGTTTTGTTTGTCCCGCCAACAAAGCGTGCTTCCCGCCAAGTTTCGAACCGTTTGAAGCCGAACACGCCTCTCCTATAGACCGGGCTGGAACGCCGCCGCGGAGTAAACGATCGCGTGGTAAAGGAAAACAATCGTCAAGCCGTGGTAACCGGCTTTCAGAAACGGGGTTCTCAGGTACGGCTTGGCGTCAAAGACGAAGAACTGCACCACCAGTCTCGCCGCCCAGAAAAATGCGATGAAACTGCAGACTCCCCGCGCGAGCGGAGTCCCGATCGCAAGCTCGCCGGCAAATAGCAGGGAGAGCAATCCGAAGCCGACGATCACCAAGACAATAAACGCCCCATGGACCCAGACAAGCTGGCGGGTCAATCCATCGAGTTTGCTCAGCGATTCCCGCCAATCCAACACCTGGGGAACCATCGCACTGGCGAGCAGAATGCCGAAATGCAGGATGCCTCCGATGAAAATGAGTCGTTCCAGGTCCATCGCTTAACCTCCAATTCCGTGAATCGCCGCGAGCATGGGAACGATCACCCGCTCCACGAAAGGCCGATGAAACAAGAGGAAAATCGGTCCCAGAATGACAACGCTGCAGAACAGGCGCCCGGCGACGGCTTTTCTGGTTCCGATGCGTTTGCCAAGCCGCGTCCGCTCGAACACTGCCCCGACGCCCTGAACAGCAAAATACAGCGTCGGCCGTCCATAGCCGCCCCGTGCGGGGAGTGAGATCACGAAATCGTGGACGAGGCCGGACACAAGGAACACCGCTAGCGTGGCCCCGGCACCGCCGAGCGTGCCCACGAGTGGACGGAAGACATAAGCGTGGGCCAAATCTCGAAAGGCCAGATTCCATCGCCTGCCCCAAAAGTCACTGAGAGATGAAGCCAAGAACGGGGCGTCCATAATCGGTCGCGCATCGATCCCCGCCCGCCTCCAGGCGACGGATAACAAATGAAACAACCCGAAGTGCAGCGCGACCACCATCCCCACCATGCCGACCCATCCCGCGCCCAGCGGATCGGCCTGCACGCGCACCGCCGCGACAACAACGAGGATCGCGCCGAGAGCCATTTTGGCCATCGCAAGGAACCACTCCCGCCCGCGCGGACGTTGAACCGATTTGTCGATTTGGAAAAATGCCTTCGCATCCATGCCCGGCCAAAGCAGCAAATACGCCAGCGACCCCCCGGCCGGCCTCCGGGCCGGATCGATGGCATCGGCGAAGCTGAGCCATTTAAGGGCAACGTAGATCGAAAAAGCCAGCATCCACATAAAGGCCCACGGCGGCCAGGCGCTGGCCAGCCATAAGGCCATCACCGGCAAGATCACAAGCGGCAGCCACGCGGATCGTTTTGACCACCGGGCGGTGATTTTTCTTTGTGAAATGGCAAGCATTTGACCCGCTCCAAAAAGGCGAAAAGGCGGTCCAGGTTATGAACCGCACTCCGCGCTGGGTATTAACAAAACAACGGAACGGGTAAGAACGTCGGATCGTCTGCGGCGTCCGCTCGGCGAATCAGCCCCTCACGGAACGTTCCCTCAAGATCCGCTTTCCTCCACCGGCGGATCGTCGCGTTCGAGGGAGTGGGTGCAGTCGATGAAGAACCAGCATGCGGCGCTGACGAGATACATGCCCGCGACCAGCATGAACAACGGGGTGTAATCCGTGGTGAGTTTCTCCACGCCGCCGATGACTTCCTTGTGGGTGTTTCTGTCCAGAAGGTATCCGCCGATCAGCGGGGTGACGACGCCGCCCAGTCCGCCGCAGGTGTTGATGATGCTGAACGTGGTGGCGGAATATCGGCCGCCCATGTCGGTGCAGGTTCCCCACACCGTGGGTTGCGACCAGTCGCTGAAGAACTTGACGGCGAACAAACACACGGCGGCGGCGAGGCCGTTGCTTTGTTGCAGGGCGATCAACATCAAAAGGCACGCCAGGAATTTGCCGCTGAACCCGACCGCCGACCGCGACCAGCGGCGGTTCTTCGTGCGGGTGATGAGGTAATCGTTGACCACGCCGCCGGACACGCCGCCCAAGGCTCCGCCCCATAAGGGCAGGCTCACCAGAAGCCCGGCCATCGCGCCATCGACGCCGCGGACGTTGATGAAGTAGCTGCCCATCTCGGCGGCGTAGATGTAATCGGGGCCCGCATTCATGACCTGCTGAAACATGAACACCAGCAGACTGCGGTTTTTGACGGCGCGCCAAAACGGGAGCACCGGCGGTCCGCCGGAGACTTCGACCTCGCCTTCGCGGATCAGATCGCGTTCCGCCTGGTTGGTCCAGGGGTCTTCTTCGGGGTTGTTGCGGTAGAACAGATAAAACAGGAAGGCGAAGACCAACCCCGCGGCCCCCATCACAACCAGAGCCGCCCGCCAGGACATGCCCAGAAGTCCCATGAGCAAGGTCCCCATGATGATGGAGGACATCGCGCCGCCGCTGCGGCCGAAGAAGCTCGCGATCAAGCCTTGCATGGTGGTGCGGGCCCGTAGCGGAAACCAGGATTTCGTGACTTTCGACAGCGACGGATAGCCGCCGGCCTGGGTCACTCCGAACAGCAAGCGAAACGTGCCCAAGCCCCAGTACCGCGTCGTCAGCCCGAAGCAAGGCAGCATGAGCGACCAGGCGGCGATGATGATCGCCAAAAACAGATGCGGCCCAAACAGATCGCAGACCACGCCGCTCGGGATCTGAAACGTCATGTAGGTCACTTGGAAGAGCGTGTACAGCCCGGAGAGTTCCAGATTCGTGAATCCGAATTCCTTTTCGATGCCGGCCGGATGAAATTCCAGGTGTAGCGGTGCAGGTAGAGAAACCAGGACGTGCCCGCCGCGAGGAAGAAGATCACATACCGCCGACCGGTGGGGTATTCTTCCCGATATAACGGAGTCTCGAATTCGGAAGACATGAATGGTGACCTTATCGAACTCTAGGTGACGTTCACTTTTCAAATAGGAGGAACAAAGGCCGCAAAGGGGGAAGCCGTTGCCGAAGGGGGACCGCGCCAGTATAACTGGCGTTGGGGCGGCTTGCTCCTGTGCAGGCCGATTTCGTGTTCCCAGCCGAGTTTTCAACCTCTCTGTTTTTCTCGTGACAATGGATGAAGCGCGGATTCGCAAGATTCAGGTCGAGGCCATTTCGCGGGTCGAGGGCGAAGGGGGCCTCCACGTCACGTTGAAAGGCGGCGTGATCGAAGAGGTGCAGCTTTCGATCTACGAGCCGCCCCGGTTCTTCGAGGCGTTTCTGCGGGATCGACCGCTGGAAGATGTGCCGGACATCACGGCCCGCATTTGCGGCATCTGCCCCGTCGCCTACCAGATGAGTTCGGTGCACGCCCTCGAAAGGCGCTCGGCGTTTCCGTCTCACCGGAGATCCGCCGGCTCAGGCGGCTGCTTTACTGCGGGGAATGGATCGAAAGCCATACGTTGCACATGCACCTGCTCCATGCGCCCGATTTCTTCGGCATGGAAAGCGGCCTCGAAATGGCCGGTCGGTTTCCGCGGGAATTCCAGCGCGGGCTCCAACTGAAAAAGCACGGCAACGAACTTTTGGAAGTTTTGGGCGGGCGGCCGATTCATCCGATCAACGTCGCCGTCGGCGGGTTTTACCGTGCGCCGCAAGCGGAAGGATCTCGAAAAGCTGATCCCCGCTTTTGAATGGGGACGGGAAGCCGCCATGGACGCGGCAAGATGGGTCGCCGCGTTTGACTTTCCCGACTTCCAGCGCGATTACGAAATGGTGGCCCTCAGTCATCCCGGCGAATATGCGATGAACGAAGGCCGGATCGCTTCGACTGCCGGGCTGTCGATCGAGGTTTCGGATTACGAGAGGGAGTTTGCGGAACATCAAGTCGCCCACAGCACGGCCTTGCAATCCGTGCGGACGGCCGCGAAGACCTGCTATCACGTCGGACCTTTGGCCCGCGTGAATCTGAATTTCGACCGCCTCTCGCCCTCCGCCCGCCAAGTGGCCGGCGAGATCGGTTTTTCGCCGCCCTCTTCCAATCCGTTCCAGGCAATCATCGCCCGCGGGTTGGAAGTGATTCACGCGTACGAAGAAGCCCTGGAGATTCTCAGGGATTACCGGCCCTTTCATCCGCCAAGGGTCGAATACAAACATACGGCCGGCGAGAACTGTGCGGCGACCGAAGCCCCGCGGGGCCTGCTTTATCACCGTTACGCCGTGAACGAGGAAGGGAAGGTCACGTTCGCCAAAATCGTGCCGCCGACTTCGCAGAATCAGGGACAGATCGAAGCGGACCTCAGGGATTGGCTGCCGGGCGTGTTGGACGAGGACGATTCCCAAGCGGCCCGGGCCTGCGAACGGCTGATCCGCAGCTACGATCCCTGCATCAGTTGCTCGACGCATTTTCTGAAGCTGAGCGTGGAGCGAAAAGGTTGATGGATCATCGCCGGCCCACTCTGTTCGTCGGCCTGGGCAGTCCGCACGGCGACGACCAGATCGGCTGGCGGATCGCGGACGAACTGGCCCAAGCGGCGGACTTGCCCGCTTCGATCAATATCCGCAAAGCCGCCGTTCCGCTGGATGTGCTCGATTGGTCGGGCGGGATCGAAACGCTGCACCTCTGCGATGCCGCGGAAACCTCAGCGGCGGCAGGCGAACTCAACCGCTGGGATTGGCAACCTGGCCGAGACGTTTCGCGCAAACTGTTGCCGATCCTCGAGCGCCGTTCCGCGCGTGGGAGCCATGATTTCGAACTCCCCGCCGTGTTGGACCTCATGGCTCAACTGAACCCTAAGCCGCCGCGGATTGTCGTCTGGACAATTTCCGCGACGCGGTTTGAGCCCGGAGAAAGTTTGTCCGAAGAGTTGGAACAAGCCCTTCCCCGGATCGCCGCGACGATAGTGACGTTCCTGCATGCTGCCGAATTCAGCGGCCCGGTTTCAGATTGACCGGCGAATCGAATGCACCTCTTCGGGTTTGATTTCCGGCACGCGTTCCAGATCGGCTTCGCCGTTGGGAAACAGCGGCGGGGCGACCTGGCCGGGCGGAGTTTGCGGCGGCAGAGGCGGATGCGGAACCGGCTCGGCTTCCCGCATCGCTTTCTGGACGCGCTGCAAGTTGGCCGACGGCAACGGAACCGGCGAAGCGTCCTCCGGCAGCGGCTCGATTTCCTGGAAACCGGCCTGGCTGACCGCGTGCCTCTTTTGCTGCGGCGGATGTTCCCAATGACCGGCGGGCAGCACTTGGGATTTGGGATCCGGTTCCGGCGCGCCGAATGCGATCTGCTCGCGCATTTTGCGTTTGAGCCGCGCCCGCAACTCCGGTTGAAGGCCCGCGACGAGCACGATGTCGTCCACCACCTGTTGATCGTGCTCGGTCACCAACAGCACCGAGCAGCCGAAGGCGTCGTTGCCGAATTGAACGAGAGTCTTGCCCTCTTCCATGTGCTCCACCTTTTTCAAGGGGGCCTGGAGATGCTTGACCGCGATTCTGCCCGCGGCGGGGACATCGTCGGCCTGCTTCCAGATCATGCGGTTGAGGTCGGAAGAGGACGACCGCTGCAACGTCCCCAGGTCGGAGTTGGCGAGCGCTTCCCGAAACCTTCGCACGGGGATCAGCACTTCCAAGGTTTCCTTCATCGAGGCCAATTCGTCGGAATGGTCGATCAGCACATCGTCCACCGCCACTTGCCCGCTGTGGTCTCTGAGGATATACGTCACCGGCTGGCCCATTTGCGTGACGGTGATTTTGCAGATCGCCCCGTCGTATTCCGCCTTGAGCGTGTTCTCGATGTGGTTGGTCATGATCCGCGGCGTGAACTCGACGAGGGCGTCGTCTTCGATTCGCTGCCAGACCCGTCTGCTGAAGTCCTGCGTGACAGTCTTCCTTAAGAGCGGCAGATTGCCCTCGGCCAACGATTCCCGGAACAGTTGCAGCACCGCCCGGCCGGTGAAGACCATCGACAACCGCATCTCCTGTAGCTCGTCCTCTGGCTTCGATGTGTCGTACACGGTGACATCATCGATCAGGTAAACCGTTTTCTTGTCCAGAGGGTCGTCGCTGAGGTCGCGGTTCAGTCCGATTCTGACGACTTGCGTCCCATCGTCGATCACGAAGTCCGCCTGGTTGCCTTGCATTTTGATGTGGTATTGGCCAGTCGTCAGAAACTGGCTCGGCAGCGAGACCAGGCTCAAATCGCCCGGCAGAATGCTGCCTTCGTAAAACTTGGGATGGCACACGCCTTTCAAACGCGGTTTGTCGCCGGCGTTGTAGGCCTCCAGAAATTGGATTCCCGCTCGCATAACGGTCGCGGTTTTCAGCACGGAAGGAATGTGCTCGTGGTCTTTTTTCGATTCCACCGCGATGTCGCTCACCCGCCATTCGCCGTCCATC
The DNA here is from genome assembly GCA_963815195.1 of uncultured Planctomycetaceae bacterium. Lineage (GTDB taxonomy): Bacteria > Planctomycetota > Planctomycetia > Planctomycetales > Planctomycetaceae > CAWAVN01. The sequence continues at coordinate 192,029 of CAWFGE010000015.1, read as the reverse complement.
AGCTTGTACGACAGGATCATCTTCCCGGTCTTGCGAGGCAGCGTGACCACGGCCACATCGTTGTCCAGTTGGGCCTGCGGGTGGTGCCGTTTGTCATCGACGTGCTCGCTGACCACCGACCGGCACAACCGCGAGAGCTGCATCGGCGGGAGCTGGCCGAGCACCGCGGCGAGATCCGGCGTGGCGACGCCTAAGACTTCCTCGCGCGTGCCGGAATCCCAGACCGTCAAAAACTCGCGGACGCCCTGCAACAGGTCCATTTGCTCGGTCACGGACTTGTCGACTTTGACGCCGCCTTTCCGCTGGCGGATGTAAACATCATCCACGACCCATTCTTCCGTCCCGGGATCTTTGATCAGTCGATAAAACAGCTTCCTTTTGAGCTTGCCGGCCGAGACCGTGACGAGTTTTTCCGTCTCGGACGTGTCCTGCACCTCGACCACGCTCGTTTCGCCTTTGGGCAGGTTCAGGATTTTGAAGTCGTCGAGGGCTTCGGCCGTCTTGAGAGCCCGCTCTTCAAATTTCTTCGACGTGGCCGAGCGGAGGTTCTCGTAGTTTTGCTCTTCGAGCGCATCGGTGAACTGGTGGATGGCGTGGCTTTCCACCAAATGCGTGCAGCCCATCAACCCGACCAGCGCAAACACGCACAGATCCCGCGGCAGCGTGATTCGAAACATCATCGCCATCCCATCCAAGTCCACACCGGTCCCGGGCGGATTTGGATCCTTGGTGTTTTTGTGAGATTCGGAGATAGGGAGAGTGGAGAGAGGCCGGGGTTCTCGCAGATTGTCGGATGCGGGTCAAGTCGAATATGATGAAATTCAAAGGCGAACGGCCCGCGTAAGCCGGCTGATATTTCACATTTCAGAAGTCATTCAGAAGTCACATAGAAAAACCGCGATTTCAGAAACCGCAGGGGGTGGCTGGGCGCAAAGAAATGTTCCAAGGAAAAAGCAGAGTTGAGGCCTGGGGCCGTGTGAGATTTTTCTCGCCCGGCCACAGCCCCAGCATTCGCAGTTCAAGCCTTGTTCCAAGGACGATTTGCGCCCCAGCCACCCAAACGGTTACCGTTTGAGTCACATAGATATCGAAAGCCGCCATTTCAAACACCGGGAGAGAACACATGTCGCATGCGGGCGAGGCGTTTTCGTTGGAGCTCGATTATCGGCCCAAGTTCCCAAAGAATCGCGGGATGGGGATCGGGTGCATCGGGGCGGGGTTCATCATGGCCGACTGCCATTTGGTCGCTTATAAAAATGCCGGATTTCGGCCGCTGGCGATTGCTTCGCGGAACACGGAGAACGCCCGCCGAGTCGGGGACCGGCATCAGATCCCGAACGTTTACGACACCTACCGCCAATTGCTGAACGATCCCAGCGTCGAAGTTTTGGACGTGGCCGTGCCGCCGGACGTGCAGTTGGAGGTCATCCGGGAAGCGGTGAAGCACGCGGACCATCTGCGGGGCATCCTGGCTCAAAAACCGCTGGGGATGAACCTGGCCGAGGCCCGCGAAATCGTCCAGCTCTGCGAAGACGCGGGCATTGTGCTCGCGGTCAATCAGAACATGCGCTACGACCAATCGGTCCGGGCTTTGAAGCATCTTTTGGAGCGAGGCGACTTGGGCGAACCCGTGCTCGGCACGATCGACATGCGGGCCATTCCGCACTGGATGCCCTGGCAAAAACGGCTGGGCTGGGTCACGCTGCGGATTATGAGCATCCATCATCTGGATACCTTCCGGTATTGGTTCGGCAATCCGACGCGGGTCTTCGCCAGCATCCGCCCCGATCCGCGGACTTCCAAGCTGTTCCAGCACGAAGACGGCATCTGCCTGTATATCCTGGAATACGACACCGGCGTGCGGGCCTCGTCCTGGGATGATGTCTGGACCGGTCCCGCCCGCGAAGGTTCCGAAGCCGACATCGGCATTCGCTGGCGGGTCGAAGGCCTCGAAGGTTTGGCCCACGGCACGATCGGCTGGCCGGATTATCCGAATCCCACGCCGAGCACGCTCAACTGGACCACAACCCGGCAGCCGGGCTATTGGTTCCAGCCGCGCTGGAAAGAGGTCTGGTTCCCCGATGCGTTCGCGGGAACAATGGCGCAATTGATGTGCGCTCTCGAAGAAAACCGCGAACCCGAAATCAACGGCCGCGACAATCTCCACACCATGGCCCTCGTCGATGCCTGCTATCTTTCCGCGAAGGAACACCGCGCGGTGGAAATCGCGGAAGTGCTGGAAGATAAATGACGCTCGGACGCAATTATTAGCCGCAGGGCCCTCGCCCCGCCCAGCCGCTCAAGGGCCGCTTGCGTTGAACCTACCGCCGGGATAGGCTGGCAGGGCGGCGAAATGGTTCTTGGCTTTTGCGAGGAGTGACATCATGGACACCCCCAAACAGAAACTGCGCGTGGGGATCATCGGGCACACCGGACGAGGGAACTACGGGCACGGCGTGGATCAGGTTTGGAAAAAGATTCCCGAGACCGAAGTCATCGCCGTCGCCGACCCGCATCCCGGCGGCCGGGCCGAGGCTGTGAAAGTCACCGGGGCCAAAACGTCCTACGCCGACTATCACGAGATGCTCGGCAAGGAGAAGTTCGACATCGTCGCCGTCTGCCCGCGTTGGACCGACCAGCATCACGCAATGCTCATGGCCGCGGCGGAGCATGGCTGCCACGTCTACATGGAAAAGCCCTTCTGCCGAACCCTCGAAGAAGCCGACGAAGTGGTGCAGGCTCTCGACATGCGGCATTTGAAGCTGGGCATCGCCCACATTGCCCATTACTCGCCGCAGTTGGAGCACGTGAAAAAACTGATCGCCGACGGCGAGATCGGCGACGTTCTGGAACTGCGTGCCCGCGGCAAGGAAGACCGGCGGGGTGGCGGCGAAGACCTGTGGGTCCTGGGCAGCCATATGCTCGATCTGATGCGGGCCGTGAATGGCGATGTCAAATGGTGCTTTGCGAGTGTCACCGCCCAAGGCCGGCCTGTTACCCAAAAAGATGTTGTGGACGGAGCGGAAGGTCTCGGGCCGCTCGCGGGCGATGGCATCGATGCGATGTACGCTTTCGAGAACGGCGTCCGCGGGCATTTCGCTTCGCACCGAAACAAGGCCGGCCGGCCTTCGCGGTTCGGGCTGATGATCTATGGCTCCCAAGGCGTGATCGAATTGCCCTCGGGATTTCTGGAAACCGCGTGGCTCCTCAAAGATTCCCACTGGTCGTCCGGGTCGACGAAATCCGAGTGGCAGCCGATTTCCTCGAACGGTTTGAACAAACCGGAAACCCGCACGGACCGCGGCTACGCCGGCGGGCACCCGGCGGCGGTCAACGATTTGATCGACGCCATCAAAACCGACCGCCAACCCCGCTGCGGAGCCAAAGACGCCCGCGCCGCCACGGAAATGATCCTCGCGGTCTGGGAATCCCACCGCCAAACCGCCCCGGTGCTATTTCCGCTCGCGAACCGCAAACATCCATTGACGATGTTGAAATAAGGAATCGCGGATGAAATCTCGGACGATGTTTTTGATCGGCGGGTGTTCCGGGAGTTTTGCGGCCCCGTCGGAGAACCGGCCGGTTTTTGATGCCGACGCCCCGCGGCAGATGCGTCGCGTGCCGTTTCGCCGGGATCTGTTCGGCAGCCGGACCACGAGTTTTCTCCTCCGCCACGAGGACACGTTCATCGTCATCGATCAGGGATTGGGCGTGGAACCCATTTCCGAATTCCTGATCGACATGCTCCAGGCCGAGGGCAAAACCGAAGCGACAATTCACTGCCTGCAAACGCACTTTCACGACGACCACCTGGAGGGCCTGCGGTCGAACTCGCTGTTTTTTCAAAAGGGATTGACGCTCAGGTTTCACAGTCCGAACCTCGCCGCGCTCGGGGAGTTTTGTGAGCCGTATTCGAGCTATCATCCCGCGGGGGTCGCCTGCCCGATGCCGCCCACGATGCAGGATGTCCTCGCGGCCCAGTTTTGCGCCAGCTATTGGCCGGTGACGCTGGATTTGTTGGCCCAGCACGGGGCCGAGCGGGAGTACGATCATTTTGTGCCCGGCGCGGTGTTCCAACTGGATGAAGTCACGGTGCGAACGGTGGCCTTGCGGCATCCCGGCGGCTGCACGGGGTATCGGCTGGAAATCCCCGGCGTGGGCGCGGTGGTGATCGCCACCGATTACGAACCGCCGCCCGAACCCGATCCCGACGTGGTCGAGTTTTTTGGTGACGCCGAGTTGCTCTTGGCCGACATGCAGTACCGCGATGCGGAGTACCGGGGCGAAGCGGCGATCGGGGGCGATTTCGGACAGGCGATGTCCCGCGAAGGCTGGGGCCACGCCACGCCCGAACGGTTGTTGCCGATGTTCCTCCGCTGCCCGCGGCTGCCCCGCCGCGTGCGGATCGTGCACCACGATCCCAAACGCCCCGACACCGATCTGCAACTGTTCTCCGACGAGAGCATCGCCCTCTGGGAAGATTGGTCGAACGGCCCGGCGATGGATTTGCAATTCGCCCGCGAAGCCGAAATCTTTTGGCTCTAAATCGAATCGCCAACAGTCTCGCCGGGATTATTGATCAGCCCCAGCGCTCGCATCGGGTTTTTCCGTGACAAAGGAAGAAACCAAGGGCTGGTCGGCCTGGCGTCGTTTTGGAGGATCGGTCATTCCACCGCGACGGGTTCGGGTTCCGGGATTTGGTCCGGCAGGCTGGGCAGCACGGGCGTGTCCAGCGAGGCCGAGTTCGGACGGACGGCCATAGTGCGAACCGACATTTCGTCGGACGCGACCGCCGTATCCGGCAATTTCGCCAACAGCCTCAAGGCGAAGACCCGGCCCAGCGACGATAACCCGAACACCCACAGATAACTGTTGTACGTCCCGCCCATCGCGGCCAGCACCAAGGCTCCCATCAGCGAACCCAAGACCCAAGCCGAGGTGTTAAGCAGATTATAAACCGTGAGCAAACTGGTGCGTTCTTCCTCGGCGATCGATTCAAAGAACAACAGGAAGAAGGCCAGTTCGTATGCCGCCCAAAACACGCCGCCCGCCGCCTGGACGCACAGCAGCCACGCGAAGTCTTGCGAGACGACCCAACTGCCGCTCATCGGCACGATGCCCCAGCCGCCGATCCAGAGCAGCTTTCGCGCTCCGACCGCATGCGCCACGCGGCCCCAGATCGGAAAGGCGATGATCTTGATCAGAAACGCCACCGAGATCAAGGCCACGAAATGCCCGTAACTGATGTCGAGCTTGCGGAACATGAACGGAGTAAAAAACGGCCCCGCCATCTGCACCGCCGCCTGCACCGCGACCAGATACAACAGCAACTGCCCGCCGCTTTGCCCGCGCAGCCGGCCGAAGAGTTCCCCGAGCGTCAGCCGCCGCATCCTTGTGGGAATCGGGACCGGTTCGCTTTGACGCGAAAGCGCCCACGCCGAGATCAATCGGCAAACCCCCGCCGCCGCAAACAACCCGGCATAGACCGTCAGAACGCAATTCCTTCCGGCGGCCCATTCCAAGGCGATCCCGCCGATGAGAAACCCCGCAAACACCGCGGCTTGTTGGGACCGGGTTCGCATCGCGAAGAACCGCGGACGGACCACAGGCGGGACGAGCGTGCCGATCCAGGTGTTCCAAGCCGGCCCGGTCGCCAGACCCGCGGCCCAATACAGCGTCGCAACCGCAAGGATCGCGGGGCCGCTGATCGTGCCCTTCCAGGCGGCCAGGATGAGCGGCACAAACGCCACCGCCTGAAAGCCGGCACAGGACACGACCCAGCGCTTGTGCGAGCCGAGTTTGCGGACGGCCCACGGCGAAATCGTCTGCATGATCCCGCCCGCCACCAATGGCACGCTGCCCACGAGACCCGCCATCAATTCGCCCAGCCCCGCCGCGAGGGCAAACGTCGCGAGGTAGGTTTCACCCAGTCCCACCATGCCGCCGTAGGCGGTGGCATCCCCCACGCTGGCCCGCAGATCCCGGCGCAGCACCATCCGCTTTTGGGCGGATTCCACCGAGGACGAGACATTATCGAGGAGCCGAATCACGTGTCAGACAACAGCCGTCGAAATTCAATATCAAAACCGCAGACAAAGGCGGCGGATATTATCAAGTGCACCACAAAACCGGAATAGGATTCTAAGAACAATGCCCGGCAAGAAAAAGGGGCAAAAGCAGCGGAGAGCCGAGAGACGGAGAGCGGAGAGCCGGAAAAAGCCGGCTCACATCACCGAGAAGTAATTCTCCACCGCGAAGTCGAAGGCTTCGTTCGACAGCGTCTTGGGCTTTTTCTTATACACGCAAAAATTGCGGACCTGTAAAAGCAGGTCGCGCGGCTGGCAGGCGCGGAACGGCCGGTTCACCGATTCGTAATGCTTCTGGATCAGATAATCCACGCAGTCCGCGTCATACTCGAAGCCCATCAGCGGAGTCATCAGCTTGAACAGCGCCAAAAACTCGTCCTTGGACGGATCCGGCACTTCGATCTTGTACGGAATCCGCCGCAAAAACGCCCCGTCCACCAGGTCCTTCGGCTCCAGGTTCGTCGAGAAAATAATCAACTGGTCGAACGGCACTTGGATCTTCTTCCCGCTGGGCAGGTTCAAAAAGTCGTAGCGCTTTTCCAAAGGCACGATCCAGCGGTTGAGCAGCTCATCCACCGGCATCGTCTGCCGGCCGAAGTCGTCGATCACTAAGGTCCCGCAGTTGCTCTTGAGCTGCAGCGGGGCTTCGCAGATTTTCGTCGTCTGGTTCTGGGTGACTTCCAGTTGGGCCATCGTCAATTCGCCCCCGGCGATCACCGTGGGACGTTCCACAAGCACCCACCGCGCATCGATGCCCGAAAGATCGAACAGCCCCTCGTCCCGGCTTTCTTCAATCGCCTTGTGAATGCCGGGGTCGTAGAGGCGGATGATGTCCCCGTCGATGCCCAGGGCGCGGGGAATCCAGATCGTGCTGCCGAAGCATTGGGTGATGCGCTCGGCGATGCTCGTTTTGCCGTTGCCCGGCTCGCCGAACAAAAACATCCCCCGGCCCGAATTGACCGCCGGTCCCAAGCGGTCGAGCATTTTCTCGTTGATGATCAGATCGGCAAACGCCTTATGCAAGTCCGCTTCGGTGGCTTCCTGCTTGGCGATGCTCTGGGCGGCCATCGCCTTGAGGTAGTCCGGCAGGCTCACCGGAGCCGCCCCAAAGTACGTGCACTCCAGGTTGTAGCCGTAGGCCCGGTCCCGGCCCTGCTCGGTGATGGCGAACTCGTAGTCGCCCATCTCCGCCGTGCCCTTGAACGACAAAAGCTGCTGGTGTTTGAGTTGCTTGAGGATCGGATCGACGACGTGGAACGGCAGGCAGACCTGCGTGCAGATGATCCGGCCCGTGGCCGAGCCTTTGGACATCAGATATTTCAAAATCAGCCGCTCGACTTCCTCGAACGACAGGCCCGTTTCCTGGAGCGTTTCCACGGCCATGGGCCGGTACTTGGCGTCGCCTGTCCAGTCGCCGTCGAGCAGCGTGTTCACCCGCTCGAACAACTCCGCGAGGTCGCGGTTGGGCCGGCGGACGCCGGACGGCTTGTCCACGACCCCATCGTCCGGCGACTCGCCCAGCAGCCCGTCGCGGGAATCGATCGTGTCGAACGTGGCCATCGCCGCCCGCATCCGCTCCGCCGTCGAGGAATCGGAATCCTCCGAACCGTCGTCCTCCGCATAACCCGACTCGCCGTCGTCTGCATTCAGATCGTTCAGATCATCCAGATGGTCCAGATCGTCAAAATCGAGATCCGCAAACGGATCGCCGGCCTCCGCCGCATCGTGTTTGGTCGAAGCCTGGGCGGGGGATGTGCCTTTCTTGAGTTCCGCGAGAAACTCCGCGGGGGAAAGTTTCGAATTTCGCTCGGTCATGGCTGTTCTTTTTCCGCAATCGTGAACCAAGAGGAGAGAATGGCGCTGAAAACTAGGTCACATTCCGCCTTCCGTCAAATTGCGTTGGCATCACTTGAGGAAAAATTGTCGTATTCATCAGCCGCAGGGCGCTCGCCCCGGCAGAAGTCGGTACGGACTTGGGTGGCACGCCCTGAGGAACGAAGGGCGTGGTCTTTGCGCCTTGCCACGCCCTTCCCTCCGCTCAGGGACCTGCCACCCAATCCCCTGGAAAATAGGGCGAAAGATGATCCAACGATTTTTATGCAACACACACAGCCCCGGTTCAGAACGCTCCGTGGCTTTTTCCTCACCAATTTCGCTTGGTATGATGAACCAACACATAAAAAACCTCGCATCAACCTCGCGAAAGGCCGATGGATATGCGGATTAATCCGTCCTTGACGCAAAACCCATTCGCAATCGTAAAACATCCCAACCGCCGGCAGGCCCTCCAAGCGGGCGGGCTGGGACTGTTGGGGCTGACCATGCCCCGCCTGTTACAAGCCGCCGAGAAGCAAACCAAACACGCCGCCCCGCCGGTCAAAGCCAAATCGGTCGTGTTCCTCTACCAGTTCGGCGGGCCGAGCCATCTGGAGACCTTCGACATGAAGCCCGAAGCCCCCGACGGCATTCGCGGGCTGTTCGGGACGATCGATTCCAGCCTGCCGGGGCTCCGGGTCTGCGAGCATCTTCCCGAGACCGCGAAAGTGATGCACAAGGTCACGCTGATCCGCAGCATGCAGCATACGATGAAGAACCATAACTCCGCGTCTTATTACGCCCTCACCGGCAAAGCTCCGCCGGTGGACGACATCCGCCTGCGGGATTCGCTCGAGCTGTTCCCCGCGTATGGCTCCGTGGTGGATCGTTTAAGCCCGCTGACCAACGGCCTGCCGACGTTCGTCGCCTACCCGTATGTCATCCGGGACGGAGCGATCACACCGGGCCAGCACGCGAGCTTTCTGGGCAAAGCCCACGATCCGCTGTTGGTCACCGAAGACCCCAACGATCGGAACTTCAAGCTCCCAGAGCTCAGCCTGCCGGAGAACCTCAGCCCCGGCCGGCTCCAAAACCGCCGGGCCATGCAGAAGCTCATCAACGAGCAATCCCGGCTGCTGGATTACTCGGCCCAGGCCCAGGGACTCGATGCCTACTACGACCGGGCCTTGTCGATGCTCAACTCGACCAAGGTCCGGGAAGCCTTCGACCTGTCCCAAGAACCGGACAAGATCCGCGACGCCTACGGCCGGACGACTTACGGCCAAAGCTGCCTCCTCGCTCGTCGGCTCGTGGAAGCGGGCGTCAAGTTCGTCAACGTGTATTTCTCCTCGAGCATCGGCGGGCAGAAGTTCGACAGCGGCGGCTGGGATACGCACGGCTTCAACAACACGCGGATGTTCCCCATCATGAAAGCCTGGCATCTGCCCATCACCGAGCACACGCTGCCCGTGTTCCTAAACGACCTCGACGACCGCGGCCTCTTGGATGAAACCCTGGTGGTCTGGATGGGCGAGTTCGGCCGCACCCCCAAGATCAACGAAAACATCAGCCGCGACCACTGGCCGCAGTGCTACACGGTCCTGCTCGCCGGCGGCGGCGTCAAGGGCGGCCACATCCACGGCGCCAGCGACAAGCACGGCGCCTATCCCGACCGAGACCCCGTCCGCCCCGACGACCTCGCCGCCACCATGTTCCACCTGCTAGGGATCAACCACGAAACCGAAGTCAGAGACACATTAAACCGGCCGTTGCCGATCGCCTCCGGGAAGCCGATCTATGGGGTTATGGGATAACGGAATAAGCGTAGGGCCGGCTGTGCCGGCCGATGAATGCGATTGGATCGACAACTCAAACGGCCGGCAAAGCCGGCCCTACTCGACTGCCGTGTTCGGCATACCACAACACGGTCAAGCTATATAAGAACATGGCCATCGGAGCCGTGCGTTCCACCGCCAGAGGCAGGCGGTTGGCCGGGTCTTCCAAACCCAAATACTGTTTGGCATCGTGATGCGTGACTTCGATCGACCACCGACAAGCATAGGCCGACAGGATGCTGCGTGCGTCCCTCGCCAAATCGGTGCAGTAGTAGATTTGCATCGGCGCTTGCCTTCCAAGTCGCGGGTCAATACGAACGTGAGCAAGCGGTCCTTGCCGGCTTTGTAATACAATCCCTGGCGGGTCTTGACCTCGAGTGTCGTGTGCAGTCCGTACTGGTTGAACGTCAACCGGGTCCAGGCGGAACCATCGTTGGCCCATTCCTCTTTCGTGGAGAGCCGCACGCCTTTTTTGCGCGGTGCGCCGCGGCCGGTTGGTTTCTCCGGCGCCGGTTCGTACATCGCGCCTTGGGGATGCACCTGGCCGATCATGTGCATGGTCTCGGGCAGGTAACGCAGCACGCTCTCGCCGGTGTAAAGGCTGTCACCCACGAACAAGAACTGCCGCTCGGGAAACCACCCCGCCACAAGTTTCAGCATTTCGCGCATCAGTTCCGGTCGCGTGCGGTGCTTCGGGTCTTTCGCTTTGGGCTTCGTGAGCTTTTTCTTCTTCCCCTTCGTCAGCCCTTGCCGATTGCGATACAACCGCATGCAGATCGGCAACGCGAAGACTTTGGTGGGGGCCCACCAGGGGTTTACGAGCACCAGACACAGTGTCACCCAATCGTGGCCCCAGCTCACCAGCTTCTTGGCCTTCGAGGAAATCAGCGGATCGTGATGCATGCCCACGCCGAACAAACCCAGTCCGCGTTTGCGGCAGAGCGTGTCGTCGCCCGACAGCAAGATCACGGCGTCGCCCCCGATCAAGACTTTGATCAACAGTCCCGCCAGCAATCGCCAAAGCTGATCGATGCTCCAACTCGCGTGGCTGAAGAAGCGGTGGTAATCGGAAAAGTTTCTTCGTTTTGGACCTAGACTCGCGACTGGATGAGACAGTCGAACCATGCAGGCCGAATTTAGGCGTTGTCACCAAACGGAACGCAGAACAGTACGTTGAGTTCATGAAACAATTTGCAGTCGACAAGGCAGAGCTTCAGAAGGACTTCGACTCGTTGGAGGATGACGATTTACCTGATGCTAGGTATGACTTCTTGCCGACAGTCTTGATCGACTTTGATAGCGAAACAGTCTTTTCGTCTCATCCTGACGACCATTATCTCAACTTTGAAGACTATTTGCCGCCACATTGGACGTATGAGCGCGTCGACAATGTAACTTCACAAATTCCTGCTGACCAAGCATATTGGGCTGATTGGAGCCGGCTGAATGAGATAAGTTAGAACGGCGTTAGAACAGCTTCTGCATCGGCGGGGTGGCACTGGCAAAATGGTGTGAAACGGATCAGGTGTGTGTGCCACTGGCTCTGCCAGTGCGGTTTTGAGACAATCGTTGAGACGAAGGCCGGCTGGGATCGAATTCCGCCGGGGTGGCACTGGCAAAATGGTGTGAAACGGATCAGGTGTGTGTGCCACTGGCTCTGCCAGTGCGGTTTTGAGACAATCGTTGAGACGAAGGCCGGCTGGGATCGAATTCCGCTTCGGAACATCGTCGGCTGTTGTTAAAAACAAGAAATCAACAAGGCTCAGTCGCACAAAGCATTCGCCGAGGCACTGGCGGAGCCAGTGGCACACAAGCTCCGCCAGTGCCACCCCGCCGGATTTTGCAGTCGTGGATCTGAGGAATCTGACACCAGCGCAACAAGCAACCGTTCGTCAATTCGTGAATAACATGCCCGCAAACTTGAAAAGCAAGGTGATCGTCCAACCGTAACGTGATGTTTAGTAACTTTGTGAGGTGGAGCTATGGCAGGTACATTTGTAATCAATGAAACGGATGACTGGCTTCCGGCGTCATGGGTATTCGACAATGCAATGGAAGAAATGGCGCGGCATATTGCACTTGACAATTCAGAATTAGCGCAAGAGTTATTAGATGCCAGAACTTCGACATCGATGGGCTACTTCGACCTACGCCAAAGGGACTCTTTAAGCGTCATGCTTATACACAAGGCAGCAAAACACTCTCTTCAACTGATCCGTGACCAAGGAGCGGGTGCGTTTGCACGGCCAGAATTCTTTCCCGGCTATGTGTCCCAACTAGAAAAACTATGCAATTTGCTGGAACGGGATCCGAGGCTGCACGAGTAAACAGCCTTGCACGAGTGACTCGGCAACGTATGGGACAGAAAAAAGCTGCTGCACGAGACCGACGAGTTCGGCACCCCGCAACTGGACTACCATTACGAGCAGCCGAGTAGGGCAGGCTCCCGCCTGCCATTATTAAACGTCACAACAAATCGGCAGGCCGGAGCCTGCCCTACATCTACTGGCACCCCCCTATATGCAGAATGTTGCCAAATGCCCATGTCGCACCCCCAGCCCCCCTGTCCCACACCCGAACTCAGAGTTCGTTCGGGGTGATGGGACATTGGGGCGTGCTGACCCCTCAATTACTGGAAAATGGGGGGCGTGGCTGGCCAGATGTTCGATTATTAACACGCACACCCGCCGGGTGCCACTGGCAACTTGTTGCCAGTGCTTTCCAGCGACGGACGAAGCTCGATCCATTATACTTTGGGTCGTCAATGATCCGCTTCACCAAGGGGCAAGGGCGAGATGCAAAAGCGACGGCAAGTCAAAGATGCCCGCGGGCGGGTTTGGACCATTCAAAGGGTTCACCAAAGCGAAGCCGAGGAGGCGGACTTTGAGTTCTGGTATCACGGCATGACGCCCGCGGAGCGGGTGTTGGCCGTTTATGAGGCGTTGGAATCGAGCCTGAAAGCCAAAGGCATCCATGGCGTACCCCGATTTCGAAGAGTTCATCGCCGAGTTAAATGCCCATGGAGTCAAGTATCTGGTCGTGGGAGCACACGCGCTCGCTCATCACGCCCGCCCCAGAGCGACTAAGGATCTGGATATTCTGATCGATGCAAAGCCGAGAAACGCCCGCCGGGTGCTGGACGCGGTCCGATCGTTTTTCGGCGGTGTGGATTTGGGTTACGGTGTCGACGATGTTTTGGAACCGGATTGGGTCATTCAATTGGGAGTTGCTCCAGTAAGAATCGATTTATTGACGAGCCTGCTCGGTTGTGCCAAGTTTTCCACGTTATGGAAAAGGCGTGTCGAAGCGTCTTTCGGAGATGAGCCGGCAAACTTTCTCAGCTTAAGCGATTTAATCCGCGCAAAAACCGCAGCCGGCCGTCCGCAGGACTTGGCCGACTTGCACGAACTGAAGAAGGTTCAAGAATCCGACTGAATTCGGGCGGGGTGGCGCTGGCAAAGTAAAAGCGTAATCCAAAGTCGTCCCTTTTCGAGTGCCACTGGCAACTTGTTGCCAGTGCGAGTTGCGAGAATCAAAGCTTCATGGTATCAAGAACACGGGCAGGCAAGCTGCCCGTGGCACCCGGCGGGCAAGGCGTTGCACGCGAGCGGGCGGCAACGTCCGTTTTGAAATCAACGTCAAACGCGCCCGCCGCGTGAACTTGAACGTTAGGCGGCAATTTTTTAAAAGGAGAAAGCGTTGATTAAGGACGCCCATGTCTGGATCGCTCGCTTCGCATCGGAGGACGATCTCGACGAGTATATGGAGGAGACGTTCGCCGACGAAAACGACGATTCCGAGGACGTTGAAGAGCCGCCGATCAGCCGGTTCGCGGCGGATCAGGGTGAGCAGTTCTACGACCATGACATGGTTTACGCACAGTTTCACGCTCAACCCGATGCACGAACTTTGATCGAAGGCTGGGGGTTTCCCGATGACGCAATCGAAGCCGTACTGAACGTGATCGGGCGTTTAAACGCGAAGGACGCGAACACTTGCTTCGTGGCTGACAAGGACGAGTTCACCGAGCCGAAATCCGTGCAGGGGGATGGTTACGAACTTTGGTACATCGGACAGTTCGACGGTCTCAGCATGTAGCCAGTCTGATCGACTCGCGGCATTGCGTGCTTAACCAAGGCGTTGTCGGGCCTAACAGGGCGCTCAACCGGCCGTCGATGACGGCGTGGTAATGGCGACCTACATCCGCCAGGTGCTCAAACGCCGGCAGATTCAGACGGTGGACGACTTGCGCGAGGCGATTTACGAAGCCGGCCTCAAGCGGGTCCGTCCCTGCTTGATGACCACGCTCACCACGCTGGCGGCGTTGGTGGCCTCGCTCAAGTCACAGTCTCCGTAATCCCCGTCGAGGGATGCAAAAGAAACTTCAAGTCTGGCGGGATTTTCCCGCCGGGCGTTTTCAAACCGTCCCACCCGAAAATCGGGGCAAAAATGAACCTGGAGATGGCCGATTGGGATTGGCCGACGGCCTGGCAAAACCCGCTCATCGCGGTTTGGAACAAACCAGGCGGTCGAGCCACGATGCCTCATGGTCTTCGCGTTCCGGGGAACGATCGGCTGCCACGATCTGCTGATAAACCTCGAACTCTTCGTGGGTCAAGGGCGACGTTTGCAGCCGCGAGTTCGGAATCGGCGTACCAAAAAAATCATACCAGCATTTGGGGCGTTCTCGGTCGATCCGTTCAAAGTCCAAGCAGCAGGCCACCGCGGGCGCATTTTGCACCGATGGGTATTGGCGAATCGGGCCGATCTGCTCGAAACCCATGAACCGCTGGTAGAACCCGGCGTGTTTGGGGTGCACGGCGATCAGAAACTGGTGCATGCCGTTCTTGCGCGTACTGGGCCATCAGCCGCGTAAGTTGGACGAACATCGGCAGAAAGCTGCGAAAGTTCCCCGGGCAGCCCGCAAGGCAAGACACTTCCCCCACACGCCGATTTTGGCCCCGCGAAGTGGCGACCTCTTCGTGGTAGATGCTTTCCATCGGCAGCCCGAAGGCTCTGTCGGACACGAGGCTGACCGTGCACATCGGTTGCTCATTTTGGACGGCCAGGAAGATTTGCGTCTCGGGAAGCAAGTGGTACGGCGTGATGCGGTAACGAAATGAATTGGAAGCGATCAAACCGGTTTGGACGTAGTGTTCGTAAACCAGCCGAAACGCCGCCAGCCGGTCGTTTTTCGAATTGGCAATCCGGTACTCGACAGGGGAGTCGCGATGAGCGGCTACCCGAGCCGGGGGTGAGAGGAGTCGCGTCATGGATGTCACTCTGGACAGAGAAGAGGGGAGGCTCTGAGATTCAGTCGATTCGTTCGGGGAGGGGGAAACAAGTGAGAGCGATTTTCGTGCCTTCGGACAAAACCGGTTCGGCGGATCCTGAGGAACGAATGGGCTTTTAGAGATCAGGAGACAGTGGACAAAAATGGCGTGCAATACTGAGCACACGAAACGGATTCTTTGGGACGCATCGTGCATCTTTGCGGGCGCGAGATTCGTTCCCGTCCCGCAGACTGGTATGATGTTGAGAGGCGGGACCTATCAAAGCGATACGAGGAGCGCGGTGCCTTGCGGTGTGAAAGTTTTGGTTCGAGGGTAAGGGAAAGTGGGAATGCGACTTGGCTATTTTGGGAACACAGATCGGGGAATGTCCGAAAAAACTCGCCGGCGTTTTTAGGATAAACGACGAATGGGGCGTTCGGGCGGACAAATATCCCACGTGTTTTTTGGAAAAACCCGGATCGCCTCGATTCGTTGCGAATCGGCATTGACCCATTTCGGAGATTTGTCGTGTTTCGGAGATTTGTGGCGATGAATTCCACAGAACACAATCCGCCGGGATCCGTAACCCTGCTGCTGCAGGGAGTTTGCGATGTCGATGAGGCGAAGACGAAAGAGTTTTGGGATTTGTTTTTCCCGCGGCTTGTCGGGGTCGCCAACAAGATTCTGGGCAGCTACCAGGATGCGGAAGATGCGGCCCAAGAGTCCCTCGTCAAATTCTGGACCAAAGCGACCAAAGACAAAGCCGCCTTCGATATGGACCGGTTCGGGCTCTGGGCGTTCCTGGCAAAAATCACCGTCCGTCAAGCGAAGGATTTTCTCAAATACCGGTCTCGGCAAAAACGGGGCGGAGGAAAAGTCTTCAACGAAACGGACCTCGGCGCTGTGTTCGCACAAGGGGATTGGGCCTTAGATTCCCAGATCGGAGAAATGGGGTTTCACGCTTTTGACCTGGTTATCGAGGAGCTTTTGGAGGCGATCCCGGAAGACGACCGCGAGATTGTGGTTTGGAAATTGATGGGCTACACGAATCTCGATATCTCCCGTAAACTCGGCTGTTCCGAACGCCATGTGCGCCGGCAGATCGCGGAAATCCGCCGCCATTTTCCCAACGAGAATTTGTAAAACCTGGCTCAGCCCTTCGGCCAAGATTCGCTCAACGCGATCACTTCGGCCGATGCAATTGCGCTACTCCCCGGCAACACCGAGATGCCAAAAGGATTCACTCCCGTTCCCTGAAATACCGGAAAGCGTGGCTCAGGCAACATTGAGTTTGGGGCGGCGGCGGTTACAGGAGTTCCCCCAACAGCGGGCCGAATTGGGTAAATAACCGGTCCAAATGGCCATTGGACGTTTCGTGTTGTGAAGCGACCTGGGAATGACCGGATTTGGCGGAGGCTGTTTTGGAATGCTCCGTTCCCTGAACTGTGCTCTGAGATTCCGTCACCGGGGTCGGGCTTTGGGGGGTCAAGACCTGGCCCAAAACCGGTTCGCCGTCGGTTCCGTCGTCCAAAGAATCGGCAGCGGCGGGAGACTTTTTCAGATTTCCTTTCCCGCCGCCTGTCGTGTTGCCGCCTCCTCCGCCGCCATGTCCACCGCGCTTGTCGTTGTCCTGATTCACGAGTTGCACGTCCGCGGGATCGACTCCGTTGTAACTGGGATCGCTGCTTTGCGCGGGGCTGAGGACGACGGTGTAGCTTTGGTTTCCATCGCGGACGGCGTCGTCCACGCCGGTGACGACCACCGTTTGCGCGATGTTCCAGTTGGCGGAGGTGAACCGCAGTTGGCTGACATTGACCACGCCTTCCGCCGTGTTTAGCGAGGCGACGTTGATCACCACGTCGGCCGTGGGAGCGGAGGTAAGGACCACCGTGAATGAGGCGGTCCCGCCGGATTCGCTCGTCGTCAAGCCGCTGGTGGGGCTGACGAGAATGCCCGGGTGGTCGTCGTTGCGAATGGTGCCGACGGCCGTGCCCGTGGTGATCTCGGCGCCAGAGGACGCGTTCGCCAGCGAGAGGGTGAACGACTCGTCGCTTTCGATCGCCAGATCGCCCGCCACCAAAATCGTGATCGTCTTGCTGGTTTCACCCGCGGCAAAGTTTAGAGTCCCGGCGGGCAAGCCGCCGACGAAATCGTTGGCGTCGGCCTGGGAGCTTGTCAGCGCATAATTCACGCTGACCGCGCTCGATGTGTCGCCGGTGCGGGTCACGGTGAAGGTAAAAGCCGTGGAACCGGAATCGCCTTCGCTGCGGTCGGCATTGGCGGCGGAGAGAGACAGATAGGCGGGAAAGGTTTGGTTGGTTTCGATGATGCTGCCCGTGAGCCGATAGGAACCGATGCTCGCATAATCGCTGTAGCCGGTGGTCAACGGATCGCCTTTCCCGACGCCGCTGACGGAAAGATAATAAGTCCCCGCGCCGACCGTCGCGCTCAAACTCGCGCTGAGTTGATCGGCCGGATTGGCGGACGCGACCAGACGGCCGCCCGCATCGTAAAGTTCCAGCAGCAGGTCGAGGTCGGCCCCGCGGCCGGCGACCAGGCCTTGCAGATTGATCGTGCCGGCACCGGTGTTGAACGCGAAAACGTCCACGTCCGAGCGGCGTTCGATGATCCCGGAATCCGAAACGATTCCGCTTGAGGAAAACAGCACCGCCGCGGTGCCCGCCGTGTTGCCCGCATCGTCGGATCGGTAGCCGAATCCATTTTGCGAGGTGATGATGGCCAGGTCGTCCTGATGGTTGTTGGCGTCGGCGTATTCGCCCTGGCTCCACTGCGTGAAGTTCTGATAATACCCCACTCCCATGATCGGGGCCCAACCGGTCTCGCCGCTGCCTTGGCCGGCGTAGTAGCCCGTGGTGGAGGTGCCATCGTGGGACAACCCCAAGGTGTGCCCGGCTTCGTGGCTGATGGCTTCGGCGGTGTATTTCTCGGCCCCGTTGCCGAGGTGGTCTTCATACACGAACGCCGGGGTATCGCTGCTCCAATTGAAGGACCCCACATAGGCCACGCCGCCGACGTTGGCAGCGTACCAGGTCCCATCGCCGCCGATGACCACCCGCACACCCCAGGCGGCATCGCTTGAACCGCTCTTCGCGAGGGCTGCGGATCCGGGGTCCTGCGTGGTGACGTTCACGTCGAAGGGCAGGAAATCCTCCGCCACGCGCTGCCAGATGCCTTGGATCGCCGCCAACTCCGTATTGCTGAACGCCGGATCGCTGTCCATGCTGTAGGCGGGCGTGACGATGTTGGCACCACCCGTGAACGCGCTGTTCCAACTTGTGCCTGAAGTCACCTCGCCGTTGAAATCCAGGTAGATCGTCTGGGCGGCTCCGGGGTCGCTGTTGAGGAAGAATGTCTGCGAGAGGTCTGCAATCGTGCCGGTGCCGTCAAAATTGCCGGTGCCGTCCGCCGGTCCCAAGTCGGCGGCATACTCGTCCGGGAGCTCGGGGAGGGCATCATACGTGTTTCCGAATGCATCCACGCCTTCGAGCCCGGGATCTGCGACGGCGCTCAGTAATGTTCGCTCTTCAAGTATTTCGACCGTCCGCGTAAACGGGTTCGCCCGGCGGCGCCGTGACGCGTGGCTCCGGAATTGTTGAGAAAAGGACGTGAGAACCTGGTTCAGGGACACTCTCATGGTGCGCACTCTTCGCAAGAGAAAGAGGGAAAGTAAACGGTTAAGACAAACCTAGATGACGCCCCGTCGATGAAAAGGCGTTTCGTGAACCGTGCCGGGAGAAAAACGAATTCGCCCGGCTGACAGGGCATTGAAAGCGAATCCCGCCATCGTGACGATGGGAGGGACTATTGTTAATAAATGCTTTTCGCCAAAAGGGAGTAGATTAAGTCGAGTCGGACGCGGGCCGCAATCGGGAAACCGCCGAGCCGTTGCCATTGAGATCTCCCGAGGCCGGCAAGGGCGAATGACATTGCGCGCAGGTCCGAATTCTTCCCGTCGTGAAAAGTCAATCGGCGCTGCGTTGGCCAGGCGAATGTGCCTTCTGGTTTTGATTGGAGCGTGGGACCGGATCAGCGGGGACGCAGCACATGAGCCTGGTGATAAAAGACAGGATCAGGGAAAAGGCGGGCCGGACGCCGAACTGGATCAGGTGATCGCGATGACGCCCGGGGATGATGAGCGGGATGCCGGCCCGTTCGAGGACGCCCTCTGCAAGCGTTCGACACCAATTCGCCATACCATGCGCCAAGTTCGGCCGCAATGAACCGTGCGATTGCGGCGGCGGGAAGGGATTCAAAACGTGCCGCGGAGCCAGGTGCCGCGAGCCGGCAACGGGATCCGACTTCAACAAACGGCGTCCGGGGATTGTTTGAGGTTTGGGGAAAGCGGACGTATCGGATCGAAGGTCCTGTGGAAATTTCGGAATTTGGAAAAATCTTCGATTCCTTTTCGGGGGGATCCGGGTTTGATTGGTGCAGAACTGTTTTTTGTGAAAGGCGGGAAACCCTTTGTAGAAAATCCCCGTAACCGTTTTCCGGAGCGGGCCAGCGATTGGCCGGTGCTCCCGTATTTCCCTGAAGAGGAATAAAAAACCAGGATTGGCGAGTTCCAACCGACCAAAGCCAAGACTCGCCAACCCTGTCCCCTACCTCGGCGATCGCGATGCGCGCCGGGGAGAGTGTTTTTTTATTGTACCCGCGTTCGACGGCGACTCAACCCTAAAGGAAATCATCCAAGGTTTGTTTCGGCAATTGGCGGATCCCTGAGATTCTTTATCTGCGCTCGCAGAGATATTCCATCATAGAACCCGGTCGCTCAAACCGGTTCAAGGTTTCTCTTTTCTCGTGCCTTTTCCCCTTCTTAATTTCGAGGAAAACAGAATGAAGCAGAATCTTAAACGCGGGTTTACGTTGATCGAATTGCTGGTGGTGATTGCGATTATCGCGATTTTGATCGCACTCTTGCTGCCCGCCGTGCAACAGGCCCGCGAAGCCGCCCGGCGCAGCCAATGCAAAAACAACCTCAAACAAATTGGAATCGCCCTTCACAACTACCACGACATCTACAAACTCTTTCCCCCGGCCATGATCAATTCCGGCGATGCGGCAGCGCCCCAATACAACAAGAATCTGAATCTCACCGGGTGGACGATGATGCTCCCCCAATTGGATCAAGCGCCGCTTTCTAAAAACTACAACTTCAATGAAGCGGGAGGCCCGCTCGCCGTGAACGGTTACCCGCTGGCGGGGACGGGGAACTGGCAAGTCAACTTGCCCGTCACCAGGACAATTTTGACCGTCCTGCTATGCCCGTCCGATCCGGAACCGAAGCTGCAATCCGGCACGGGGAGTTATTTGTCTCAGGACGCCGCCCCGACAAGCTACGTGTTTTCCGGAGGGCGATTTGCGGAAAGCACGGCGAATATCTGGTCCGCTTATACGACCAGCCTCGCCTATTTCCCAGATAACAGCGGAAACCGTTACCGCTGGAGAACAGCATTCGGATTGAACGGGGCCGCTAGCATTCGCGACATTCGCGACGGAGCGAGTAATACGATCTTGGTTGGCGAGTCCACAATGGATAAATATAGCGAAAGCTACATCGCCCGTTGGGGGCAAGGCCGGCATGTGGGCGTTTTTGGACGCGTGATTACAGAAAAAGACCCCGCCAACGCCAATAACTCGATCTACAAGTTGAATGCACGGATGCAAAACCGAAGCGACGGTGCCTGGAACATCGCCTCGAACCCCAACTATTCCAAAACGTATGCCTGGGTATTTGCCAGCCAGCACGCGGGGGGTGCCCAATTCGTCTTGGGAGATGGCTCAGCGCGGTTCGTCAGCGATACCATCAATGCGAATATCTGGCCGGTTCTCCACGCAATCGATGACGGTTACCCCGTTGGTCAATACTAACTCGTGCTCATAATCCACCCTGCGTTGCCGGCAAACACGTCTTACCGGAGCGATGATACTCCCTTTGAACTGCGGAGTTCTCCATGATTAACCGTTTTCGCATATTGGCATTGATCTTTTTTGCCGCCGTGCTAACCGTTTTTGGTTGCGGCGGCAGCCAACCGACGGATGCTAAGTCCCAAGACGATCCCGCCATGACCGAGGAGGGAAACCCCTCGACCGACACAAAAGCTAGGGAAATCGATCCCGCCGTGGGAAGATGATCTCCGAAATCGTCATCGAAATTATGTCCTGCCAATCGACACAGTCGCTCTTTCAGAGTCGCCACGAGCGCCGAAGAGCGATTTTGTTTTGAACTGTTCCATTTTTTCATGCCGGGCAATCGGCTCTATTTTACGTCCATCCTAGGAGAAACAGAATGAAAGAGAAGCTCAAGCGCGGGTTTACCTTGATCGAATTGCTGGTGGTGATCGCCATCATCGCAATTCTGATCGCCCTGTTGCTGCCCGCCGTGCAACAAGCCCGCGAAGCCGCCCGCCGCAGCCAGTGCAAAAACAATCTGAAGCAGTTGGGCGTGGCACTTCACAACTACCACGAAACCCACAAGATGTTCGTCCCCGCCACGATCAATCCGGGCGCGGCGAACTGCAACAACTACCTTTCCTCGACCGCGACGATTATGAACCACACCGGGTACATGCTGTTGCTGCCCTTCCTGGATCAGACCCCGATTTACAAGCAGATCAACTTCTCGAAGGCGGCCGGGCAGGCCCGGCACTCCACCAATTGCTCGCGCACCACGGACGGCTCGTGGTCGAACGCCGCGGCCCTCAACCAGGCCCTCACGGTGTTGGTGTGCCCTTCCGATCAACCCTACAACACGCCGCGAACGAGCACCGCGGCGGGCGTGTATTCGCTCAATCTAGCCCACCGCACCAACTACGGCTTCGTGGGCTATGATATTGAACAAAATAGCAACTGGGTGCAAACTTCACGGGTTTAACCGGAGCCAATTTTACCAACAGATCGGCGTTTTGGCACAACGGGGCCGCCCGCATCGCCGATATCAGCGACGGCAGCTCGAACACCATGCTGATGATCGAAACTCCGATGCTAAAAACTAGCGCGAGTTACGGTCCCTTCTGGAACCAATATGCCCACACGATGTACATCATTCCCCGCCGGGGCATCAATGTTCCGAATGCACCGCCGGTGCCGACACCGTATGCTTGGGCCGCGGGCAGCGCCCACACCGGCGGGGCCCAACTGCTTCTGGGCGACGGCTCGGTCCGCTTCCTGAGCCAGAATATCAATGCCACGACCGTCGCCCGTCTGGTGACGATCGGTGCCGGCGACATCCCCGGCGATTTTTAGGTGATTTCTCGAAAAACTGTCCGATTCGTCAGCCGCCGGGCGCTAGCCCCGGTTCATGCGTCCCAAGGTCCTTTCTTTGCGATTTTTTTGAAGGGGGATTCCCCATGAATTGTATTCGAGCATCCAAGGTTCTTTTCGCTTGTATTGTCCTCACATTCCTTTTCGTCGGTTGCGGCGAGTCGCTTGATGTTCCCGACCTGGCTCCTGTGACCGGGCGGGTGACGCAGGCAGGCAAGCCGGTCGACGGAGCCAACGTGACGTTCCTTCCCGAAACAGGGCCAAGCTCCGGCGGCATGACCGATGCCGACGGGAAGTTTGAGCTCGATTACTCCCCCAACCACAAAGGCGCGGTCCCTGGAAAGCACACCGTCAAAATCAGCAAGATGTCGGGAGAAGCCGGCGATGAAACCATCCCGGCGAAATTCAACGAGCAAAGCACGCTCACCAAACAAGTGACAAAAGAAGGTCCCAACAACTTCGATATTGCGATTTGAATCTCGACATTTGAGCGGCACGGCGCTCGCCGCCGGTTTTTGACGTTCCACCAACCGGTGGCTAGCGCCAGTCCGCTCAGTTATTTCTCGAACGATCCTGATCGGCCGATCGCGACGGGCACGAGCAAGAGCGGCAGGCGCGATTTTCGCAGAAGCTGCGGAGTCACGCTTTCGGACCAGAAGGCGTTCAAATGCGTCGTGCCGTGCGTGCCCAGGACGATCAGATCCGTCCGATTCCCCTGAGCGGCCTGGACGATCGCCCGCACAGGTTCGCCGCGGACCACCTCCGCGGAGACGGCCCGGCCGGGGGACTTGAGGCCGGCCACTTTTTCGCCGAGGTAAACCTCGGCGGCGCTGCAGGAAGCATCGAGCCATTCGGCCACGGTGCCGGGCAGCGTCCGCGAAGCGATCTGGTATGACTGATTGAGGCTGCGCCGATCGGGAACGACCATCAACAACCGCACCTCGCCCCCGGACTCATCATCGAGGTTCGCCACCGCGGCGAGTCCCTGCTCGTGGTCGGGATTTCCGTCCAGCGGGACGAGAATGTTTCCGCAGGCAAAGCCGCGCGCCCCGCCGTTTCGCGTTTCCGGGATCAATAACACCGGGATCGTGCCCAAAGCGATCACGCTCTGGGCGACGCTCCCGAACACCGCGTGCCTTACGCCCCCGGCTCCGTGCGTGCACAGGACGATCAAGTCGATGTCCAGTTCCTCCGCATGGTCCGCAATGCTGCGGGCCACATCGTCGATCTTGCTGGTGTGGACATGATGCTGCACCGGACCGCCGGGCAAGGTCCGCTCGGCGAGTTCCTTCAAATAGGTTTCGGCCTCGTCCGCCGAGGCGAGATGGGGCTGGCCGTGAATTTCCCGCGGAGGTTTCCGCTCGAGCATGTGGAGCAGCGTCACCTTGGCACCGAGCGCCCGGAAATGCCGCACCGCGGGCATCACCGCCTCGGCAAGCGTCGAGCCGTCGAGCGGAACCAGCAAATGACGAAACATACGCAATCCTCCAGCACAAACTCGACGTTGGGTGGCACGCCCTGAGGAACGAAGGGCGTGGTCCGGGCAGTTCGCCACGCTCAGGGGTGTGCCACTCGCGTTTTAACCACTTCTGAGAAATCGAGATCAGATTCCAAAAATCGTTTGATACACCAGAAATCCATTCAACAACACAATCAGCACCGCCGAGGCCGCGAGCAGCACCGTCGTCAATCGGCGGTTGACCAACACGCCCATGATGCTTTTGCGGCTGGTGAAGACCACTAAGGGGATGATGGCAAACGGCAATCCGAAACTCAGCGCGACCTGGCTGAGCACCAGGACGTAAGTGGTATCGAGACCCAGCGCGATCACGATCAGCGAGGGGAGCATCGTCACCAACCGCCGGATCCACACCGGAATGTGCCAGTGCAAAAAGCCCTGCATGATGACCTGCCCGGACATTGTGCCCACCGATGAGGACGACAGCCCCGACGCGAGAAGTGAAATGGCGAAGACCCAACTCGCCGCGGCTCCCAACAGCGGTTCCAGCGTGCGGTGGGCTTCTTCGATCGTGCCGATGCCGGTCAACCCCTGTTGAAAAAAGGTCGCAGCGGCCATCACGAGCATCGCGGCGTTGACCAGCCCGGCGATCGACATGGCGATCAAGACATCCAAAAGCTCAAAGCGAAACAGCCGCCTGAGCTGCACCGGATCGCGAACGACGATCCGGTTTTGCGTGAGGGCCGAGTGCAAAAAAATGGCGTGCGGCATGACCGTCGCCCCGAGGATTCCCGTCGCCAACAGAATGCTTTCCGAACCTTGGAACTGCGGGACAACGGCGTGATAAGCGACATTCCCCCAATCCGGCCGATCCCACACCGTCTCGATCAGATAACAAACCGCGACAATGCCCACCAGCGAACCGATGACCGCTTCCAGCGGCCGAAACCCGAACCGTTCGAGGCCCAATACCAAAAACGTCGCCGCCGCCGTCAATAACCCGGCGGGAAACAGCGGGATTCCCAACAGCAGATTGAACCCCAAGGCCGCCCCCAGGAACTCGGCGAGGTCGGTCGCCATCGCCACGAGTTCCATCAAGACCCACATGGGATAAATCGCCCACTCCGGCAGATGCTCCCGGCATTGCTCGGCGAGGTTCATTCCGCTGGCGATGCCCAGTTTCGCCGACGCCATCTGAATCAGCATCGCCATCAAATTGCTGAGCAGGATCACCCACAGCAGCGTATAGCCGAACTTCGCCCCGCCTTGGATGTTGGTGGCGAAGTTGCCGGGATCGATGTAGGCCACGCTTGCGACAAACGCCGGCCCCAAAAACGGCCAAAGCCTCGCCCAGAGATTTTTTTTAGGCTCTCCCCCGGCCAACACCCGCCGGCCCGCTTCCGCGGTGTGGTTGGCTCCCGGCGATGCGTTGATCCGCGGCTGCACGCTGCACCTCGTTCTTCGGTTTCTTTCGAGCCGCGCACGAAGTAAGCGGTTTTTTGAATTCAGAGATCGCAAGACCGCTTACTTCGTGCGCGGCTCTCGCCTTTTTTGGAACGACTGAGATTTCATTATCGTCGAGAGGCGCAATGTCCCAATGCGGGAAAATCCCAAACCCGCATCGGGCGGTGTTCCTTATTAGCAGCGTTCGCTGTGATCCAGAGTATGTGGCGAAACGGCCGCGTGCGGCGCTACAAGAGAAGCCCATCCTGGGACGGGAGCGGATCGGGAACCGATTCCTCGCCCGCAATCTCAAGGAGGTTGATTTCGATGGTCCGAGTGATGGAATCCAAGGGCAGGTCGTTGGCGTGCTTGCCGAACGGTTCCTCGATTTCATCACCAATTGCATCCAATCCCAAAAAGGCATGGGCAATGAGGAGCGTCACAAGGGGCGTCATCTCGCGGACCTCTGCCACGATGCCGAAGGGAAGCGTCAGGCAATAAAACCCGACGATCCGGTGAATGAGCACCGTATAGGCATACGGAATGGGCGTGGATTTGATCCGCTCGCAACCGCCCTGGACCGACGTCATTTCCGTGAGACTCGCCTCTAGCACGGGCAGGTGGAAATCGTGAATCCAGCCTTGCTGCCAGGCCCAGCGGAGGCGTTCTCCCATCGCCTGCAACATCGCCACCGCCACATTCTGATGCCTGCGGTATGGGAGGATTTCGTTCTCCTCCACAAACCGAGCGATATTGGGAAAGGGATCGTCCCCGCGGAGTTGGCAGCGGAACGCGTGCTGGTAGGCGATCGTGCGGAAGATCATATCCCGCTGGAACCGGCCGCAGGCGGCAGTGGCCTCCGGATCGTCCGCCGGAGCATTGGCGAGGGTCAACACCTGGCGGGCGTAACTCCGGCAGACGTTGACCATGCGTCCCCATAACTGCCGGCCTTCCCAGAACCGGTCGTAGCTTTCGTTGTTCCGAAACCCCAAAAAGATACTGACCGCCAGACCGATCAACGTGAACGGCAGCGGGGTCAACGAATAGAGCGGGATGTGATTGATTTCGGTGTATTCATAATACGCCGTCGCGAAAATGGAGACCGCAAACACGAACACCATACGTTTCCATGTGTGGGCCAGGCTGCTTCCGCGGATCGAAAACAACAGCCGCATCCAGGAAGTATGTTCTTTGACAATCATGCGCTGGCCATCCGCAGGGACCGGGAATCATCCGAACTGTCGCCTTGGGGCGGGCTCGGCCTAAAAATCGAAAGCCGGCCTCCCGCAAGGCTTGTTGCATTTACGGGCGGACCAACTACGATACAGGGATGTTAGGAATGTCCGATTCAATAGTCCATTGATGGAACCATGCCCGAGAGGATGACGCCATGAATCAGCACCCGTCACAAGCCGGCCGCGAATATGCTCTGCCCGGATTGGGCAGCAACCCCTCTTCCCAAAACGCCGGCACCACGCCGGGCAGTTTCGCCCGGACCCCGCAAATCGCTCCAGACGTGCGGGGGCGGTTGACGTTTTCCTCACCCGATGCGCCGGGCATGCCTGCACCTTCGGACAAAACCGCTTGGGACTTCCTGCCCGAAGGTTGGGAGACGGAAGATCTCGGCCCGAATGTCCCGGACGATGCGGAATCCTCCAACGGCCACTTGAAATGCCTCGTATTCCAACAAGGGGACGGGACCTACCGCCGGGTGTCGTTCCCGGCCGACTTCGATCCGATCACGCAGCTCGAGCACGCCCGGCTGGGTTTCGTCACGCCGCAAATGGAGCGCGTCGCCGAACGTGAATCGCATTTGACCCCCGAGCAAGTTCGCGACGAGGTCGCCGCCGGGCGCATGGTGATTCCCGCCAACAAAGTCCACCTGGCCCATCATCTCGACCCCATGTGCATCGGCCGGGCGTCCAAGACCAAGGTCAACGCCAACATGGGGGCTTCGCCGGTGTCGTCCGGCACCTTGGAGGAAATCGAAAAACTCCGCTGGGCCGAACGCTGGGTGCAGACACGGTGATGGATTTCTCCACCGGCGGGAACCTCGATGAATGCCGGGAAGCCCTCGTGCAAAACAGCACCGTGCCCATCGGCACCGTGCCCATCTATTCCATGATCATCGGCCGCCGGATCGAAGACCTCGACGCCGAGATGATCCTCACATCGCTCCGCCATCAGGCCCGCCAAGGCGTGGACTACTTCACCATCCACGCCGGCGTCCTCCAAGAGCATCTGCCCTATGTGAAGGACCGCTTGATCGGCATCGTCAGCCGCGGCGGTTCGCTTTTGGCGAAGTGGATGATCCATCACCGTCAGCAAAATCCCATGTACACGCTCTGGGAAGACATTTGCGACGTGATGCGGGAATACGATGTGACGTTTTCCATCGGCGATGGTCTCCGGCCCGGCGGACTGGCCGATGCGACCGATCAGGCTCAGCTCGCCGAGCTCCAAACCTTGGGCGAACTCACCGAGCGGGCCTGGCGAAAAGGCGTGCAGGTGATGATCGAAGGCCCCGGCCACGTGCCGCTCGATCAAATCGAATACAACATGAAGCTCGAACGCCAGCTCTGCCACGGAGCGCCGTTTTATGTTTTAGGACCGTTGGTGACGGACATTTTTCCCGGCTACGATCATATCACGAGTTGCATCGGCGCCACGAACGCCGCCTATCACGGGGCGAGCATGCTCTGCTACGTCACGCCCAAGGAGCACCTGGGCCTTCCGAAGAAGGACGATGTGAAGCAGGGCTGCATTGCGTATAAGATCGCCGCCCACGCCGCGGATGTCGCCTTGGGAATCCCCGGCACCCGGGACCGCGACGACGAACTGACCAAAGCCCGGGCCGCGCTCAATTGGGAAAAGCATTTCGAGCTGAGTTTCGATCCGGACACCGCGCGGGCCTATCACGATGAAGACCTGGACGTGGACACGGATTTCTGCGCCATGTGCGGGCACGATTGGTGCAGCGTGCGGATCTCGAAAGAGATCGTGGAATTTGCCTCGGGCAAAGACGCCGGCTACCAATGGGACAAGGCCAAAGTCACGACCGCCCTGTCGGAAGAGCAAAAGGCGATTCTGGAAAAGCGAGGCGTGCTTTCCCCGGATCAAATCCACAAGCTCGCCAGCAAAACCAAAGCCGGCATGCAGCCCGAAGATGGCGAGAAAGCCGCCTGCCACAGCGACTATGTCGATCCCGAATCGGCCCAGAAAATCCAGGAAGAGCGATTGCCCGTCGTCGAGTTGGACGCGTGATGTCCAGTTTCAACAATGGCGAGCAAGCCGGCTCGCGGGGACAGTGCGGATTCCCTGAAATCTCAGTGGGAGTGTGGACATAATATAACTGTACGTGTATATTAGAGGAGATGTTAACGAGCGACGTGAGGCACACAAAGAAAGCTCCAAATGTCAAAGAAGAAACCCACGCCAACCGAGTTGAAGGTCGAGAATGCACGACTCAAAACTATCATCCAACAACAAAAGGCTGTAGCGTGGGCTGGCGTCGCAAATAATGCTGTGCCCTGGATGGGTTTGTGCATCATCTTTTATCTGATATTTCTTATCGTCGATTCACTGGCTGGAAAAACAACCGTTGCCGACATTGGAATCGGTATGAAGTTGTTGGCCAACATTAGGATCAGCGAGGCGGTGGCCTGGATATTCGGAACTGGAGGGATAGGCTATGGTTGGAGCCAACGGAAATTACGACACGACACCATTGAACGCCTTCAAGAACGAAACCGACAATTAGAGAAGGCCGTCGACCCAAATCGAACCTCAAGCAATCTTACCTCGCGCGGCCGGACAAACCCAGGTGACAAGCCATGACTCCCATTGCGATTCAAACACTGATCTCTATCGCCGGTATCTGGTGCCTGTATTTCTTCTTCTATAGGGATTACCGTCTCGATAAGGTCCGACAATCCCTCTTTGCGTTGCGGGACGAACTTTTCGACTTAGCTCTTGATGAGCGGATTGCGTTTGACGATCCGGCCTACAAGATGTTGAGAGATACGATCAACGGGATGATTCAGTTTGGTCATCGTTACGGGCTCTGCGATGTGGTCCTCTTCGATCTTTTCGGTCGCACGCAAATCGCACAAGATATGGCGACGGAATACAGGCAACATTGGAATGCGGCGATTGATCAACTCACACCTGAAGTGCGCGACGAACTGATTTCCATCAGACGCCGGGCGCATGTCAAAATCCTGGAACAAGTGGTCCTAACTTCGTTCATACTCTCTTTCACCGTGGTTACGGTCGTCTCATTGATGATCCTCAAGCACTTAGGAGGGCGATTGGGACACTATTTCCGTCAGGTGGCATTGTCGCTTGCCGAACGATCCTTCATCTCAAAAATCTTCGGCCGGATTGATGCCAATTCCCACATGCGTGCCACTCATTAGAGCAGTGGACTGAACCACGTCCGGACGAAGGCCATGGTGAAAGGGGTTTACGAGCAGAGACTCGGCTCATCCGCGGTTTGCATGCCCTGTTTACCATTTTTAGGGGTGCGCTGCGCGCTCGCAGACACCGGAAGATGGCTCGATTGGTGGTTGGCCGAAAGATCCAGATCGCGGAAAATGGGGCCGACCGCTTGGCATGAAGTCCTTGCGTTTTATCGCCATCTGCAAAAGCACTGCACATTGCCTTGACGTCGATTGTTCAGCCTTTAGCGCCCGTACAGACTAGGCCGGCGAGCAATTCCAACAACTGGTCGGGCATGATGGGCTTGGTGATGTACCCGTCCATGCCCGCATCCACGCATTGTTGATTCGTTTCCTCGAGGGCGTGGGCCGTCATCGCATAGATGGGCGTTTCCGCCTTGGAATCCGGCAACTGGCGAATGGCCCGCGTCGCGGCGAGGCCGTCCATCACCGGCATTTCCAAATCCATAAACACCAAATCCCAATTGTTCTCGCGGACCGCTTGCACGGCTTCGGCGCCGTTCACGACCGCCTGCACGCTATGGCCGCAAAGCTCGAGCATTCCCATCGCGACGTCGCGGTTCACCGGGCTGTCGTCCGCGACCAGAATCCGCAGGGCCGACGGCTCGCTCTCTGAATCGGCCGCTTCAATCTGTACCGCCGACGTGGATCGGTCCAAGACGCTCCGAATCGCTTGCTCGAGTTCCGCCGGCTTGACCGGCTTGGTCAAAACGTGCTCGACCGCAAGCGCTTCGCATTCGGCAATCAATTCCGACCGGCCCGCGGGGAGCAAACAAATCAGGTCTTCCGGGTCGTTCGAGCCGTCAAAAACTCTCGCCATGATCCGATCGAGCATCGGCTGCGCGTGAATGCCGACATCCACCAGCAAAATCGAACGACGGTCCGTGGCCCGAATCGCTTCCACCTCGGCAAGTATCTCACAGGGCAGGCCCAGATAATCGAGGCTTTCACAAAGCGCGAGCCGGCTTTCCGGATGATCGGAAACAACCAGGATCGGCCGATCCGCGGCGGGTGGTTTGCCGATCGCGGGCAAGTCGCAGTCGGCGGGCAATGCCAAGGGGATGTCCACATAAAACACGGTTCCCTGCCCCTCCGCGCTTTCCAGGCAGATCGAGCCGTCCATCAACTGGATCAACTGCGAGCAGATCGCCAATCCCAGCCCCGTGCCGCCGAACCGCCGCGTGACCGAGCTGTCGGTTTGATGGAACGCTTCAAAAATCCATTGCTGTTTGTCGGCAGGGATGCCGATTCCCGTATCCCGCACGGAAATCCGCAGCCGGCGTTGGCCGTCAACATCCTTGACGGCGGCCGCGTGAACGGCCACTTCGCCTTCCGGCGTGAATTTGATCGCGTTGCCCAACAGATTGACGAGCACCTGCCGCAACCGGTTCGGATCGCCAACCACCTGGGTCGGAACGTCGGGCTCGATTCGGCAGATCAGATCGAGCCCCTTCCGGCCGGCGGAAATCGCCAGCAGCCGGGCCGAATCCAAAACGACATCCCGCAGCGAGTAGTCGATCGCTTCCAAATCCATTTTCCCGGCTTCGATCTTCGAGAAGTCCAACAAATCGTTGAGCAACGTGAGAAGCGCGTTCGCGGAGTCCTTCAGCGTCACAAGATACCCTTGCTGCCGATCCGTCAAACGCGTGCCCAGCGTCAACTCGGCCATGCCCAAAATGCCGTTCATGGGCGTGCGGATTTCATGGCTCATCGTTGCGAGGAATCGGCTCTTCGCTTCGCTCGCGGCTTCCGCGGCTTGTTTGGAGGCCGACAATTGAATCTGGGCCTGCCGCAACTCCTGGGCGGTGCGCTCCAACTCCTGGTTGGAGACCGCGAGTTCGTGCGAGCGGGCCTCCGCGGCGGCGGTTCGCTCCGCCACGCGTTCTTCCAGAGTGGTGTTCAAGTTTTGAAGCTCGGCGAAGCCTTCGGCGTTTTCCAAAGCCGCCCCTGCGATCGTCGCCAGAAAATCCGCAAGCCGTTCCTCGTCGCGTCCAAACAACCCGCGAACTTCGGGATGCATGACATACAGGCACGCAACGGCTCTCCCGCGGAGATACAGCGGCGCGCAGAGCGCGGAACGCTCCAGAAAGCCCGCGGCCGGGGAACTGTCCGCTTCCAAACCGGAATCTTGGGCCGCCAGCGAACGCAGGTCTTCGAGGGATTGCTTCACCAAGGATTCGGAAATCCGCCAGTCGAGGGTCCCCGCGAGCGTATTCCATTGCGACGCGGGCCGATCCGGTTGAACTTCGAGAATCACGCCATGATGCACCCGCAGCAGTCGGCACGCCGCCGAGCAGGTTTCTTGATAGATGCTCGATTCGGTGAGGCCGGTGGCGATTCGCCGGCCGGATTCCAGCACCGTGTCGAAGCGGTCGATCAGCGACAAGCTCGGCGTCTGCACATCCACGTGCTCCGAGGAGTTTCCGACGTCGGTGTGGATTTGAAACTCCGCGAGAACCGCCTGGGCCTCTTCCTTATGATGATCGTGAACTTTCCAGCCCAGCTCTTCGCCGACTTTGGTATAGGCGTCTAACGTGAGGATGTATTCGTAGCGGCTCTTTTGACGCCGCGCCGTCTGCAGGCTTTTCAAAAACAGTTTTCTGGCGAGACGCTTCTGTCCCTGCAGACTCTTGATCAAAGCCTGCTCCCGCAACACGTGGGGCAGGTCGTTCTTGAAGATCCAAGTCCCGCGGCGAGCCCGTCCGGCGGCTCGATCGGCCAGTTGAATCAAACGCTTCCTGCGGTTCGGCGTATAGTCGGAAAGCCGTTCCGCCTGCTGGCGATAGGCTGTCACCGCCCAGGCCAAAAGAGGCACGGTATAGCTATTGCAGATCCCCGCGCGGCGCACAATCTGGATCGCCTTGTCGAATTGCCGCGAGGCTTGTTCGGCATCGCCTCGATAAAGTTCAAACACTCCGGAAGCAAACAGCACTTGAGCCTGCCCTTGCGCATCGCTGCGGTCCCGGTTCAATTCGGTTTGAATCAGGTCTTCAGGAACCTTCCCCAAGCCGGCCCGCGCCAGACATCCAGAATGATGCCCGAGGCTTGCTCGTCGCCCAGGTTGAGTCCCGACTGATGATTTCGCTGGCATTCCTCGATCGCCATCGCAAAATCGCCCAGCCGATAGTAGGAGACCGCAATTTGGTAACGCGCAATATGCACCTGCCAATAGTCGCCCATCCGCTCCAAAAGGCGCATCGAATCCCGGCAGCGCTCGATACATTCGCCGTACCGCGAGGCGGCATAGAGCACGACGCCATAATAGTGCAGCGACTGCCCCTGCCCCCACAGATCCTGAAGCTCGCGGCGAATCCGCAGCGACTTCTCGGCATAGTTCACCGCCCGGCCAAACATGCCCAACAGCGACATCACCGGCGCGTGCTCGGAATAGGCATTGCCGAGCTCGGGAGTGATCGGGTAGCGTTCCGCCAGGTTCAAGCCGCGCAAGTGCGCCCACAGCGTGCTGAGCCGGCCCCGGCAGTACCAGTTGCCGTGCGCCAAGCCGCTATACAGCCGAATCGTCAAGCGTTCGGACTCCGACGGCGGTTGATGTTTGCGATGCACAAACAACCGCGGGAACCAGGAATGGAAAACTTGAACGACAACTTCCCACAGCAGCCAAAGGAAAAAGACGAGGTTTGTTCGCGGGATCCACCGCCTGAGCGACCTGAGCGCTTTCTCGTAGTCTTCGACCGCCCGTTCCATGTCGCCGCGCTTGAAGGAGAGTTCCCCGAGTTTTCCTCGAATCTGGGCCTTGGTGTATTGATCGCTGGCGAGGCGGGATGCCTCCTCAAACAGCCGCCCCGCGACCTCGTACTTGCCCCGGAGCATCAGCACGTCGCCGAGCCCCTCCGCAACGCGGTATTGAACTTGAATATCCGCGTCTTTCGCGCCGCGACGCGCGATTTGATATTGTTGCTCAGCCGTTTCCAAGGCGTAGCGATTCCGGGCTTGTTCCGCGGCAATCAGCGCATACTGAAACGCCTTGTCACTGACGCCGGCGGAATCGAAGTGATAGGCGAGCTCGGAGACCTTATCGGGAAAATGCTCTTGAAAATAATGCGCGGCCCGCAGGTGCAGCGACTGCCGGGACGCCGGGCTCAAACGATCGAGCAGCGCCTGGCGAATTTTATCGTGCACGAACACGCAAGTGACGCCGTCGGGCCGGCACCAAATCAACTGTCGCTGCCGCGCGGTCCACGGCGGAAATCGCGTCGGCTGCTTGGAAGCCGGTCAACGTCGCGGCGATTTGAATGTCAAATTCATTTCCAATGATCGCCCCGGCCGAGAGGTATTCCAGCACCGAATCCGAAAGCAGATCGAGGCGCCGCATCAAGAACGCCGCCTCCCGGTCCGCGGAATGAATATTCCCCAGGGCCATCGGCTCGAGTCGCCAATGGCCCTGCTCGTAGACCAAGGCCCCCGATTCCACGAGGCCATGCAGCACCGCCGAGCACATAAACGGGCTGCCCCCGCTGAGCTGGACGATGATCTCCAAGGCCTCTTCGGGAATCCGCCCGGCCATCGATTCGGTCAACTGCCGGATCTCGGCGCTTTGAAACGGCGCGAGTCTGAGGTGCGTCGAAGTCTCAATTTGCCGAAGACTATGCGCCGGGCCGACCTCTTCGCTTCGAAACGCGACCACGAAAAGCACATAGGTCTCGGCCTCCTGAGCCTGCTGGCTCTGCCATTGCCGAATCAGCTTATAGGTTAAATCATCCGCCCATTGGCAGTCGTCGAGGATTACCAGGGCGGGTTTCTCTTTCGTTCCCACGGCGCTCAAAAACTGCACCAACGCGCGAACCGTCCGCATTTCCCCCGTGACTTCCGGTCCATTGACCGAGGACTTCTTGGTGCCCAGAACTTCGGAGATCTCCGGAATGGACTCGGCCAAGACGTCCAGTTCGTCGCGCAGAGCGTCCCGCACGCCTTCCAGAAAACCGGCTTCCGTTTTGCAGTCGGACAAAAACTTCTCGAACACGCCGTCGAAAATGTTGAAAGGACGCTGGGCGACCTCGTTGGAACCGATGCCCCGCAGCACGCGAAAACCGCTTTTCGTGGCGCTGGGCCGCTTCGGTCAACAGGCGCGATTTGCCGCCTCCCGACTCTCCCTCAAGGAACACGAGTCCCGCGTTCCCCAACTCGACGCTGGCAATCTGCTCGTCGAAGGCCTGGAGTTCCGTATCGCGCGAGACGAAGGCCGGTTCGATCAAAGTCCGGCGGATGTCGCTGGCTCCAATCACGACGTTCGGTTCGGAGTTCCCCGCGGCGAGGCCTTTCTCGATCGCCCCGAGATCCGCGAGCGCCGCTTCAGCCGACTGGTAGCGGTCTCTGGGATCCTTCCGCAGCAGACGTTGGATGAGTTCATCGAGCGCTCGCGGGATTTTCAGTCCGAGGGATCTCAATTCGGGGACCGCGGTTGTCATGTGGCTGAACAACACGGAGTTGAGGTCTGTCCCGGAAAAAGGCGTATAACCGGCGAGGCATTCAAAGAGCACAACGCCCGCGGAATACAGATCGGTGGACTGCGTGATGTCGTGATCGATCGATCCCGCTTGTTCCGGGGCGTAATACTGCGCCTGGTTCAGGAACCGGTCGGGCTCCGAGGATTGGGACAGCACCAGCGCCGTCGAACCCACACCGATTAACGTCGCCGATGAAATCCGTCGATCGACGGGAACGACCAGGTTGGTCGGCCGGACCGCGCGATGGATGATATGGTTTTCGTGCAGGTCGCGAAGCGCGGTCAGCAGGCAAGACCCCACCGCGACCACATCTTGAACCGAGAGGGGGCCGCGCCGGATCCATTTGGCAAGAGGCCGCCCTTTCAGGAATGGAAACACGACATGCACGTGGTCCTGATCCGCGATCAACTCGAGGGGCGAGTTGTAATATAGGCTTTGCAAGCGGCTGAGAATCGCAACCTCGTGCTGCAAACGCATTAAATAGCCGGAAGGCAGCGCGCTGATCGGGCGGGATTTGACGATGACTTTGGCGCTCGTCTCCACGCAGACGCCAAGCCGCGAAATCCCGTCGAAACTGCTTTTCACGGTGCGTTTCAGAACATAGCGCCCAAGCCTCCTTCGAGGAGCATTGGCTCTGGCCCGTCGAGGGGCGATCGATTCGCGTTGGGGTGTTCCATCTTGACGGTTATTGTCCGATTTGGCGATTCGAGCGATTGTCGTCGAAGGACCGCCCGGGGAAGGGAATCGGCGCGGCCACTCACTTCTACTTTGGGACACAATTGCCATCCGGGCAACGCGTGCCGGAAATTGAGCCCCATCTAGTAGGGTGAATTGATGAGAAATGGGCCTCTGTTCCGCAAGTGCCGATGCGATGGATTAATCCGCTTTTCATGAAAAGGATCCCTCTAACGATGTTTCCCGCTGTTCGTTGTTAAGACCTCTAGGTTTTCTCGTTGGATAAGCCGGGCAATACGCGGCACTTTGCATCATTAGTTTCAACATTCGTTCGCGCCTCAAGTTTCTCGGGTCGTGTCCTACAACTTCCTGAGTATTGGGGTGGTTTCCTGAAGGATCCGTGGAGAGAATCTCACATCTGCTGTGGGATTAAGTCGTTCTCGGTGTTCGCGACACTCCGCGCGGACGGCTTAATGCCCGGCAAAACTCCCCTCGGCCCCTCACCACAGGAACCTCACCATGCATGCCGAAATCGATCATTTCTTCAATCGCGACATCGCCCAGTTGACATCTCAACTCGCGGAATTTGAACAGAGCATCGAACCCCTCGCCTACCCGGAGAACGACGAACGCCTTCACGAACTCGAGGCGATACTAGGCCGGGGTTTAAGGGCGTGCCGCCGATTGGATGAAACGCTAACGGGCGATCAAGATCTGCGCAAAACCGCGCAGTCGCGATTCCAGGAGGCCACCGCTCCGTGGTTGAATCAGAGTTGGATCATCCACCGGCGCGGACCAAGCCGCGCGGGTTTCCGGGGGACTATCAAATGCTGTCGGCGATTTACGACGGCGTTCCCCTTGCGCGGGGGCTCGGCGGCTATCTGGATCGGCTGTGTTTGAAGATGACCTTGGGAAGCGCCGTCAAGGCGCGCTTGAAGGATGCCCAGTCGTTTCTGATCGAGGAACTCGAGCATCGATCGGGAATTGTCCGCGTGTTGGACATCGCCTGCGGACCGGGCCGGGAATTTCGCGGCCGCTCGGACGATCTGCCCGCCAGGCCTGTCATCGTGACGTGCGTGGATTCCGACGAGGGGGTGCTCGAATACATTCGCCGGCACATCTCCAAGCAGGCCCCTCCGCAGTTCGCGTTTGAATACATTCGCCATAACGCGCTGCGGATGCGATCGGCGGACGCCATCCTCAAAACGTTTGGACCGAGCGACATTATCTACAGCGTGGGCCTCGCGGATTATATTCCCGACAAGCACCTGGTTCCCATGTTGAGAGCGTGGCGGGAAGCCGTCAACCCCGGCGGAGCGGTGTATGTCGCGTTCAAGGATGCCCGTTATTACGACCCCGTGGAATACCAATGGATGATGGACTGGCATTTTCTCCAGCGGGACGAAAACGACTGCCAGCGGCTGCTCGCAGAGGCCGGCTATGATCTGGCGCTCTGGAAATGCAGCGGGATGAAACCAGCGTAATTATCTCGTATGCCGCCAGAAAGAATCGCGATGCCTACCGGCGAATCGACCGCCAGGACCGGAAGAGCATCAGCTCTTGGAGCACCGCCAACGCGGAACCCGGTCTGCCTGTGAACTAGAGTCTGGGTTCTTTGGATGGGTTTGTTTACCGCGGAGGCACGGAGGACACGGAGAATCCCACGGAGGGGGAAGACAAGATAAAGATGCCAGCCAATTGTAACGGCTCAGTTCGAACTGGAATTTCTGGCTGGTTGGGTTAGTCTATTCTTATGAGAGGACCGACCCATGAGCAACAGCAAACGACGTCATTTTACGCCCGAGCAGAAAGCCGAGGTTGTCAGGCGGCATCTGTCGGGGAAGGAACCTGTTTCCAAACTCACTGAGGAGCTTGGGGTGCAGCCGAGCCAGATTCATGCGTGGGTGAACCTGGTTCTGGCGCAGGCGGAGCGGGCATTCGAGAAGTCTCAGCAGAATGGACGTGCGCGGACGGACAAGGTCAAGGACCGCCGCATCGAACAGCTCGAAGGTAAGATCGCCGACAAGAACGAAGTGATCGCCGAGTTAATGGAGGCGAACGTTCGCGCAAAAAAAGAGCTTGGGGAACTCTAAAAGGAGGCTGGGTTCCCCACGACACGCGCGACGAAATCGTGGATTACATCACGTATTGGACGGACCGCGCCGAGATTCCCGCCAAAACCCTTTTGGGTTGGTTGGAACTGGGCACGAGCAAGTACCACTCGTGGAAAGACCGCTACGGAAAAGCCAACGAGCACAACGGGAAGATTCCCCGGGATCATTGGCTGGAGGATTGGGAGAAGGCGGCGATCGTCGACTATTTTGACCAGCATCCCTTGGAAGGCTATCGCCGGCTGACGTTCATGATGCTCGATGATGACATCGTCGCCACAAGCCCGGCGACGGTGTATCGCGTGCTCAAAGCGAACCGGCGATTGCGTTCGGTGAAGATCTCCTGTTCGATGCCCGCCAGTTTATCGGCGGGCGTCACATAGCCGATGGCCGAATGCAGCCGCACATTATTGTAATGATCCACATAGCTTTGAATCTTTCGCCGGGCTTCCTCGACGTTGGCCGGACAACTCGGCCGGATACATTCGGACTTCAAACTTCCGTGCCAACGTTCGATCTTGCCGTTCGATTGGGGATAGTACGGACTGGTCCGCACGTGTGTGGCGCCCACGAGGCGGATGAACTCTTTGAAGTCCCGCGCGATGAACTGCGGCCCGTTGTCCGAGATGATCCGCGGCGATTCGCCGGGGTAGGTCTCGATCGCTTTTTGCAGAATAACTTCCACGTCCTGTTCGGTCATCGACTCCTTGAGGTCCCAGTGCAAAATGGCCCGGCTGCAGCCATCCAAGACGCTGGTCAGGTAGTAAAACGTGCCTTCCACGTTGATGTAAGACACGTCGATGTGCCAGTGTTCGTGGGGTTTTAAGGGCTGCACGAAGCCTGTGCCTTTCTTGGACGGCGAGAACTTCCTGCGGTCCAATCGCCGGTTCGCTTTGAGCACGCGATACACCGTCGCCGGGCTTGTGGCGACGATGTCATCATCGAGCATCATGAACGTCAGCCGGCGATAGCCTTCCAAGGGATGCTGGTCAAAATAGTCGACGATCGCCGCCTTCTCCCAATCCTCCAGCCAATGATCCCGGGGAATCTTCCCGTTGTGCTCGTTGGCTTTTCCGTAGCGGTCTTTCCACGAGTGGTACTTGCTCGTGCCCAGTTCCAACCAACCCAAAAGGGTTTTGGCGGGAATCTCGGCGCGGTCCGTCCAATACGTGATGTAATCCACGATTTCGTCGCGCGTGTCGTGGGGAACCCAGCCTCCTTTTAGAGTTCCCCAAGCTCTTTTTTTGCGCGAACGTTCGCCTCCATTAACTCGGCGATCACTTCGTTCTTGTCGGCGATCTTACCTTCGAGCTGTTCGATGCGGCGGTCCTTGACCTTGTCCGTCCGCGCGCGTCCATTCTGCTGAGACTTCTCGAATGCCCGCTCCGCCTGCGCCAGAACCAGGTTCACCCACGCATGAATCTGGCTCGGCTGCACCCCAAGCTCCTCAGCGAGTTTGGAGACGGGTTCCTTCCCCGACAGATGCCGCCTGACAACCTCGGCTTTCTGCTCGGGCGTAAAATGACGTCGTTTGCTGTTGCTCATGGGTCGGTCCTCTCATAAGAATAGACTAACCCAACCAGCCAGAAATTCCAGTTCGAACTGAGCCGTTACAAGGCTTGCAGTGCGGGTTTTGAGAGGGTACATTCCGGTTGTGTAGAATTCCAAGTGTGAGATCCGCTACGCTTAGGGAGACTCGAAATGAAGGAAAAAACAATGGATCTGACTGGAGCGGTGAAACTGACAACGATGATGGTTCAAGAACTCCAAACGGTTCAAGGGCAGCAAAAAACTTCAACCAGCTCAGCAGAAAGTGGTTCTCAGAAAAAGGAAACCCCCAAGAAGTAGGTCAGGGGAAAGAGCATTTCAAATCGCTACGCCGCAAGGCGTGGCGTTTTTTTATTTCCTCGCAAACTCAACAATTCTCTTCGGCCCTCGCCAAATTCCTGATTCATTCCCAGACGCCCAGCAGGGTTGCATTCGCAAACGAAGACGTGCATTTTCTGGCACCCGCTGGCCTTCAATTTCGCCCTCCCGCAGTTTTTCCCGGCACGTCCGCAGTAGCAGATTTTTCCACTTCCAGTTGGAATTTGCACCATCCTCAGGCTGGCCAACCGAACCGAACGCGACACCGCCCAACGCCACGTGTGTTGAGTCAGCCACCTTAATGCAATAATGGAAACCGATTGTCAATCCCGCCCATTCGCCAATGCCAATGATTGGTGCAAAGGGTTTTGGCCATTGGGGACGTTTGGCGAAATTCTTTCTCGACCGGCGGAACTTCTTCCAAAATCCCGTGAAAGAATTCGCATTCTCGTGTGTCATTGTGGTAGGACATCACAAGAGGCGTCAATGTGGTCCCTATGGTTAAGCTGATGTCGAGTCTTCCGGAAACCCGAGCGAGTTTGCTTTGGCGATTGCCGAATGCGGAGGATGCCGCGGCGTGGGAGGAATTTGTGACGATCTATGGACGGTCGGTGTATCGGGTGGCTCGGAGAATGGGTCTCCAAAGTGCTGACGCCGACGATCTGGTGCAGGAAGTCTTCGCATCGGTGGCGGGGGCCATCTCCGATTGGCTCGAACGGACCGACCGGGGGCGGTTTCGAGCGTGGCTGTTTCGGATCGCCAGGAATACGGCGGTGAATGTGTTGACGCGATCGAGATTTCAACCCGTCGGCGGCGAAGAGGCGGCCCGGCTTCTTGCGAACCAGCCGGACCCGACCGGCGGCGCCTCGGCCCGGTTCGAGGCCGAATACCGCCGAGAGTTGTTTCGCTGGGCTTCGGAACGAGTCAAACAAGCGGTCGCGGAAAAGACGTGGCGGGCATTCTGGTTGTCCAGTGTCGAAGCCGTGCCCATCGCGGAAGTCGCGGGCCGATTGAAAATGAGGCCGGGCAGCGTCTATCTCGCCCGGAGCCGGGTGATTGCACGCTTGCGGGAGTTGGTTCAGCAGTTCGAGGAACAGGAGCCGAGCTAAATGTCTTCACAACAATTCGCCTGCGATGGAACCCGGCTGCCGATGCTTTTGAATGTCGCCGAGGACAGTCCCGAGTTTCAATCCCTCGCCGCCCATGTGGAAAACTGCGGAGATTGCCAGCGCCAACTCGCGGAATTGGCGGCCTCAGAGGGCGAATGGACCGACATCAGCCGGTTCCTTGGCGATGACGATCTTGACCGCGAAATGAGCGGGCGGCCCTGGCGGCGGGCTGAGCCGAAGTCCCGTCATTCAAGCGAGATGGACGTGCTGGTTCGGCAAATGCTCGCCCCGGCCTCGCATCCGGAACTCTTGGGCCGATTGGGACGCTACGAAGTGGAGCGCCTCATCGGCACCGGCGGGATGGGAATGGTATTCAAAGCCTTCGACACGGAACTCAACCGTCCGGTGGCGATAAAAGTGTTGGCTCCGCATCTGGCGGGGAGCGGGGCCGCCCGAAAGCGATTCGCCCGTGAAGCCCGCGCCGCAGCCGCTGTGGTCCACGAGCACGTGGTCGCGATTCACAACGTGGAATCCGAACACGATCCGCCGTTTCTCGTGATGCAGTATATCGCCGGCGAATCCCTGCAAGCCCGGCTGGATCGTCAAGGCCCCTTGGAGACTTGCGAAATCCTGCGGATCGCGTTTCAGATGGCGGCGGGACTGGCGGCCGCCCATGCCCAGGGCCTGGTGCACCGGGATGTGAAGCCCTCGAACATCCTTCTGGAAAAAAGCGTCGAGCGGGCTTTGCTCACGGACTTCGGCCTGGCCCGCGCCAGTGATGACGCCAGCCTCACACATTCCGGTTGCCTACCCGGCACGCCGCATTACATGTCGCCCGAACAATCCCGCGGCGAGGCGGTTGCCGCCCAAAGCGATCTGTTCAGCCTGGGCAGCGTGATGTATGCGATGTGCACCGGTCATCCGCCGTTCCGGGCTGAGACGGCCTACGGCACGCTTCGGCGAATCACCGATTCCGAACCTCGCTCCCTTCGCGAACAAAACCCGGCCGTTCCCGAATGGCTGGAAAAGATCATCTTCAAGCTGCTCGCGAAGAAGCAGGCCGAGCGGTTCTCTTCCGCGGAGGACGTGGCCGAACTCTTGGAAGCCTGTCTCGCCCACGTTCAACAGCCCTTGGCGGCCCCACTGCCGGAGTTTTGCCGACCCCGGAAACATTTGCCCCAACGGATTTCAAGCCGCCTTATGACCGCCGGATTCTTGATAACGAGCCTCCTCATCGGTTTGGCCATTTCCCGGCCCTGGGGTTCCGCAGGTTTAAGCGGCGGTTCATGGCCCGAAAGCCATCATCCTGTGCAAGAGGCCTCGGCTCCGCAAACCCAGCCGAAACAAATACACCCCGAAAAGCCTCTTGCCGACTGGGATCATTCCCAAAGAGAACTCGACGCCCTCAGTCAGGAAGCGGAGGAACTAGAAGCGGAGGTTTCCAGGTTCTGGTGACCGTTCCGGCTCAATGTTCAATTCGCCCCCACAAATCAAAACCACTCGTTGGAGAATCGCCATGAAAAGAATCGCATTCGTGTACCCGGTCATTCTGATTGCGACGTGGAGTGCTTTGCCCACCTTCGCGCAAGATGAAGGCTCGAAATCTTCGGTAAGAACCGAGGATGGTAGTTTTTTCGGAGGCGAAAGTGCAGCGCAGAAAAAGCGGGTTCAGATCCTGAAGTTGAACAACATCGAAGCGGAGGCGTTGGCTGAGACTCTCAAACAGTTCTTTGAAAATGAGATCGCGGTGACGGCTTATCCGAAAACCAACCGAGTGGCTCTCGTTGGAACACCGGACCAGATCGAAAAAGCGGAAAAGCTGGTCGCGCAGCTGGATCAAAAACCGGAGCCGGATGATGGAGGAACGAGTTCCCCCCCACGCAAAGTTTCGGGTGGAACGATTTATTATTCCCCCCAAACCAGGATTTCGTTTACTTCACTCAACGTGGCGGACTTAAAAAAACAGTACGCCGTCTCCAATGCAAAGAGCCTGGAATGGGCCGCCCAATACCGCGAGGAATCCCAGCGGCGAAAATCCGATGATCGGAGGCTAAAGGAACTCCATAAGGATTTGGAAGCGGCCGTGCGGCAGACTTTCCAAGATCGCCAAACTCTCCACCGCGCGGAGATCGCCCAACTGGAGCAGAAGATCAAAAAGATGAAGAACCTGCTCGAAGCGCGGGAGCGCATCAAATCAGAAATCATCGACCGCCGCGTCGCGGATCTCGAAAACCCGAACCGGCGATGGGAAGAGGGAGAGGATTCGAAGTCCATCTCTTTTCGTACAGGAAGTCGTTCAAATCCGACCCAAGCGCCATTCCAAATTGGTAAGATCCTGGGAGTTGATGCAACAAAGCAGACTGTAGAAATCTCCTTGGGAAGTAGCGATGCTGTCGCGCCCGGCATGTGGTTCACCGTGACCCATCCCACCGAACCGCCGGCCAAAGTCGTCGGGCAAATCGAAGTATTCGAAGTTCAAAACCGAAGTAGCTTGGCACGGATTATCCGCCAGGATCAAGGCCGCGGAATCGAAGTCGGAGACCTCGTCTTGCAGGAACCCGCGAACGGAGAACCATCGATTGGTGGAACTCTCTCCTGGCCCCGCGGTCTGGGCACCTCCTCTGCAAAAACCCGAGGTGCCATCCTGGACGTTTCGGAAAAACGTCAAATGGTGGAACTCTCTTTGGGGGCCAAAGATGGCATCAAACTCAATACGACTCTTCAGGTCTGGCGCGGCGACCGATATGTCGGCGAAGTGAAAGTCGCTTATGTCGGTGTAGACAAATGCGCGGCCCACATCATCAAAGCTAAGCTTAATACCCCCTTACAAAAAGGCGACCGGGTGGGAACCGAGTTGCCAAAGGCCGTCAATCCAGCCGACGAGAACGCAAATTCCAACGAAGCGGTCCTGCCGCCGGAGTTGGAAGAATTGCTCCGGAATTGGTCGCACGAATCCTCCAAAACCCAAACGCTTCGAGGCACGTTTCTGCGGTTCGTGTATGACAAAGTATTCATGGTGGAGAAGCGTTCCACGGGCGCTGTTTATTACGAAGCCCCCTCCAAAGGACGCATCGACATCCAGCCCGTCAAAAGCATCACACCGGGAGAGAAAATCGAGCACAGAGATCCCGATACCGGAAAAACGGTCGCCTACACTCTGAAGCAGGGCGCGGCGGAACGCTGGATTTGCAATGGGATCTCCACCTGGCAGATCAACGAAGCCGACAAACAGGTCGAGATATTTCCCGTTCCGCCGAATCAGGGCCGCAACATGATAGATGGGCCGTTGCCATTTCTGTTCGGCATGCCGCTGAATGAGGCGAAGCATCGCTATCAGTGGTCCTTGGTCAAGGATCCCAAACTCCCCCCCAACTATGTCAAGCTCCATGTGCTCCCCCGTTTGCGCGAGGATGCCGCCAACTGGCGAAGTGCCGAGGTGATCCTCGACAAGCAGCAATATCTGCCGCATGCGGTCAAGTTGGTCGATCCCGCGGGCAACAGTGAGACCACGTATGTATTTAACGACCTGAAACCCAATGCCCCGGACGCGTCCTGGCTTCAGAGATACTTTCGGGGAGGCGATAAAGACCCGTTCAACCCGGATCTAAAAGGCTATACCGTCAAACTTCAGAATTTCAGCATCAAGCGGCTTAGCGACGACACGTCATCCGCCGAAACAATTTTGCTTCCGCCAGATTCCGTGCAGATCCGGTTGTCCGTCAGCAGCGAATCGAGCGAGAAGGCCGTCCCTCATATCACGTGGACCACGGAAGACGGGGCGCCCAGCAAAGTAGTCCTGCCGGCGCGGCTCAACGTGTCGAAGACAAACGGGATCCTGTTTGAATTGGGAAATGTGTCGGGACATGCGGGCGAAATGTTTTTCGGCACGTTTGCCAATCGCGTCAATACGCCGGCGGCCGAGCTGTTCGCAAGACACAGTTCCATCTCGGTGGAGGTTACAGACGAAGACTTAAATCAAGCGAGCCAGGGAAACCTGGTGACGAAGGTCTTTTACGTTGCTTCGAACAATGAAACATTGGACGAGTTGGTCTCTT
Source organism: uncultured Planctomycetaceae bacterium (assembly GCA_963815195.1). Classification (GTDB taxonomy): domain Bacteria; phylum Planctomycetota; class Planctomycetia; order Planctomycetales; family Planctomycetaceae; genus CAWAVN01. The sequence goes on along the minus strand of CAWFGE010000015.1, from coordinate 147,093 downwards.
CCAGGCTCGAACCCGGCCTCGACCCGATCCGGGAAGCCGAGAAGCAGGGCGATGTCTTGGGCGTCCTCCACTTGGGAAACCGCCACTCCGAGATTGGCGCGAATGAAGAATGGCGCGAAAAATTTCTCCGAAATTCCTTGAAGGCCATCGAGGCGGAACGCGAGGAGATCAAGGAAGAACTGCTCATCTTCCGAGATGCACTGGAAGAGCCAGATCTCGCGGACGAGACCCGCGCCGAAGTCAAAGAAAAAGTAGCCAAGCTGGAGAATCAATTGTCCGCCATCGAACGACGCAGAGAATTGTACCTGGAACAACACTCCGACCACGAAGAAAAACATAGTGTCGCACCATGAATCGCTCCGGCGATGGAGACGCCGATTGGCTGAACTGTTCTTCGCCCGTCAAAACAATTGGTATTTCGCCCTATCCGTTCGGCTGGCCCACCGAACGCGACACGGCCCAACCACACGCCACGTGTGGCGAATTCCGACGTCGGCCAGCGTTGGCATCCTGCAAATTCAGATTTTGGTCTGATGGTCGGAAGTCGCGCTGTGATGAACGGAGATCCTTCCGATCCCGGGTCGCGCGGATTGAAATGTCAGACTTCGACACAATCAGCCCTGCGCACTGTGGGGCACCACTGAAGAATCTCTGAGGCGAAGTTCCGGTCAAGGCAGCCGCCTCAGGCAGACGACGCAGCTATCGTCCGATTTCGGAAATCCGGGGCAGAAGCGTTCCAAATCGCCGATCAACCCCTCGACAAGTTCCTGGGCGGAAGTTGGCCCGTTCGCCAGGTAGCGGATCAAGCGATGGCGGCCATAGAGATTTTGCGCCGGATCCATGGCTTCGGTGATGCCGTCAGTCAAAAGGAGCAGCGTATCGCCGGGAGCGAGTTCGACGGTTTGCTCTTGAAACTCTTGATCAGGCAACACACCCAAGGGAATTCCCACCATATCGCTTCCAATCTCCGTCACTTCGTTCATCCGGCGCAACAGGGGCAAAAGATGCCCCGCGTTGACCACCGTCACGTGATGCTGCTGCGGGTCCAATACGAGCAGCAGAAATGTCACGAACCGATAGCCCAGTCCATGTGAGGCGATCTCGGCGTTGAGGCGGCTTATGGCGTCCGAAGGCGAGGGGACCGTGAGCAAGGCCATCCGCGCGGAGGATTGCAAGCGGGCCATCATCAATGCCGCCGGCACGCCGCGGCCCGCCACATCCGCCACGGCCAAGGCGAAGTTGCCATTGGGAAGCGGAATGTAATCGAAATAGTCCCCCCCCACTTGAAATGACGATTCGTAGTAATCGAAGGTTTCGTAACCGGGAATCGAGGGACGAACGTCCGGCAGCATGCCCAACTGAATCTCCCGGGCAAATTCCAACTCCCGCTCGAACTCCTTCGAACGAAGGAGCCGCTGCCGCAACTGGTGGTTTTCCAAGGCGAGCGCCGTTTGCCTGGCCACATTCGTCAAGAAATGCAAGTCATCCTCGGTGAATCGCTGGCGGATGCCGTCACATTCGAGTTGAATCGCGCCCAACGTGCCGCCCTCTGGACTCACCAAAGGTACGCACATCAATGATCGAACATTGAAACTCGAAACGCTTATATTGTCTCGCGGCAGCAGGGCGAGCTTGGCGATTCCCGTGTCGGCCACTTCGCGGACCAGCGCGGAATCGAACGTAGCGGGAGCGGTGGCAGGGACGTCGCGGGAACGAACCGCCAGCGGCTGCAACGATTTCTCGTCGGGATCGTGGTAGAATACACGCCCCTCAGTCGATTGCGGAAACATGGAAAACACGGCTTCCAGCACTTTGCCGCACAGTCCTTCTAGGTCGTCCCGCGAATCCAACACTTGCTGAATGTCGAACTGAAACTCCTTTCTCGTCTGCCGGATCGGTATGCGTATGGAGGAATCGGTTTCGAAGGCAGAGATTCCCGTGCGATAGGAGAATCCTAGTTGGGAATCGATGGTCATGGTGTTTTGGCCGTCGGCGGGATCCTCGATCAACGCCAGCGACTTTCCGGCGATGTAATCGTTGAGGCCGCAATAAAGCACCTGATGGTGGGACTGCGTAAAGCCCAGCCCGCGCAGCCGATGGAGGTCTTCCTCGGAAAAGCGTTGCACGTTGAGGAAGCAGAACAACGAAGTCGATTCGTCTTTGAGAACTTGAGCCACCTGTTCGGGGTGAAACGCCGCCGTGTCGGTGTTATGACCGAACGCCTCGCAAATGCAGACGTAGGCGTATCGCAGAAACGCGTCGATTTGCAAGAGTGATTGCTGATGGGCGGCATCCAAGACCACGATCCCCTGAAACCCAGGCTGCAGAATCGGTCGGCCCACGGATTCTTCCTTGAGCAAGTCGGCCTGAATCTCCGTCAAGAGTGGTCCGGTGTAATGCACATGCTGTTCGGGCAGGATCTCCGCCAAGCGGCGAAACTCGGCTTTCAGCGGATCGCAGGCGCTCACCGAATCCGAGCCGTTCTCGGAAAACGCAAATATTGTATCGCAGATTTTCAGTGTATCGCCTTCCTTCAGCTCCGCGCGGCCTTCGACGGCGATTCCGTTGAGATAAGTGCAATTGCGGCTGCGCAAATCTTCCAGGTAAAAATGCCCGTGGTTCTCCAAAATCTGCGCATGCTGGCGGCTGACGGCTCCGCTGTCGATTACGATCTGGCACGCGGGATGTCGGCCCAAGACCGTGCGTTCCTGCGATAGCGAATAAACCGTCCCGCTGGAAATGCCTTGGAGAATTCGAAGCGTGGCCATCACTTGTTCCCCGCGGCATGAGGGCCGAAATATTCGGGACGTTGGCGAACCAACTTCTCCCAGGCATGGTCCACGTGCTCGCGAACCACGAGACAGGCCAAGTCGCGGCGGGCTTGTTTGAAGCTGTAGCCCAGCAAAAACTGCATCTGAAACGGCCGGCCTTGCGAACGGTTCCAAACAGCGTCCAGGGCGTCTTCGGTGATGGGCAGATCGTCCAGGCTCGCATCGTCGCCGTGGTAGTACCGCGCCAACAGCCGAAGCATGTCCTCGCGCGAATCGAACGGTCCGATGTGGATTTGGTGGCCGAACAAATCGTCCAGCGTGCAGAACGAATCCATCATTTCCGGCGTGGCCGCGTACAAGCTGGTGAGTTGGGCCGAGTCCAACGCTTCGACGTTTTCCGTCACCAATTCGACCGACAAGCCCTTAGGCAGATGGTTGGCTTCATCGTACAGGATGACGTACCCACTCCAGCCGCGCGCCCGAATAATCTCCAAGAGATCCGCCGTGAACCCGACGAAATCCTGTGGCAGAAACCGTGGCACGGGGGCGTCTTCCCGGAAGTGCGTGCGCGACACGACGAGGCGATTGAGGTGGTAGAATTGTTGAAACGTCGCGTCGTCCTGCAAATCGGGACGCACCTTCGACAAGTCCGAGGCGTTCAACTCCACGTGCTTGCAGCGAAACACCTGCCGGGCGATTTCCCCCGTCATATTGAGGATCGTATGAGTCAGAAAGGTGTCGATCGTTAGATCGCGACAGGACTCCAAATTCAAATAGCTCATCAGCATTGAATTGGATTCCCGGCCCATCATGTCGTGAATCAGCTTCTTGCAAAAGCTCGTCTTGCCGGCCCGGCGGACGCCCACCAACAGAAAACTCTGCCCGGTGCGCAGAATGCTCTCGGCATCCACCAACTCTTCGTTTCGCCCGATGAAATACTCCGGCGGAACAACCCCCCCGAAATGAAACTGCGGAACGTGAACCGTCTTCTCGAAAACCGTCTTGTCAAAAACCGTCGTCCCAGAGGACGCCATCAACACCTCATCCTCAGCTTCCTCTTCGGATGAGGCCGTTTGCAGCGACCTCACCAGATCGGTCATCAACGGGTCCAACGCGGCCCGGCCTTCGATCCAGTGAATCCCCATCAAAGGCAACGGGACGGTGCAGTCCTCGCGCAGCAAGGGGATGATCCGCTTCATCTGGGGCAGATCTTTGGCGTAGTGAATTTCGTTGCGGACCGCCTCCGATTCGACGCTGGAAGGCGTCAGTACCACCAGGAAAACCGTGGAAGCTTTCAATTCGTTCTCGACCTGCCGGGACCAACTCAGGCCCTTTTTTAGATTCTGGTCGTACCATACGCGGAACCCCGCCTGGGTCAACCTCGCCGCGAGTTGATCCACAAATACCCGGTCCACGTGGGAGTAGGAAATGAAAAGCTGGTTCGTGACCATAACCGCCGCGCCTGCAATCGAGGGAGGCTTTGAATAATCTGGGAAACTGACAGGATTCTAAAACACGGAGGATTTTCGGGGAAGAATGGACTCGTTGTATCGAAAATCGACCCACCCGACCGCAGTCTCAAGTTTGTCCATCCTACCATTCGCGTTCGACCGGAACAAATCACGGATTGATGCAATTACCAAACAACGCCATCAACGGACCACAGGACAATGGACATTACAACTCCCGCTTCAATGGGGCCGCGGTCATTCAACCGCGGAAACATAGGACTAAGGGAGGACAACTTAGAGCACCGTTAGCTTCAATGGGGCCGCGGTCATTCAACCGCGGAAACGTTAATCCGCGCCACCACGGTCCACTTCGTGGAACTCGCTTCAATGGGGCCGCGGTCATTCAACCGCGGAAACGCACGCGCGGGCTGCGGATGTTGGCGGAGCTGCGGGCGCTTCAATGGGGCCGCGGTCATTCAACCGCGGAAACTGGACCAACGGGAATTTACCAACGGTTTCAGCGCGAGCTTCAATGGGGCCGCGGTCATTCAACCGCGGAAACGATGAGGTTGAACTTATCTATCCGATTTGCCGTTTTGCTTCAATGGGGCCGCGGTCATTCAACCGCGGAAACGGGATCGCGGCGTATTCCGGGTACGTCAGATCGCGGCTTCAACGAAATCGATGAATCGGAACTGCTGATCGAAGTGAAAACGACGGGCCTGGGGAAGTACTCCCCGTTCTACGTCACCGCCAACGAACTGCGGTGTTCCGAAGATGTGGGGCCGCAATTCAATCTTTTCCGCGTTTTCAGCTTTGGGTGGTCGCCGCGGGCTTACGTTTTGACCGGTTCCCTTCGGGTGGCGTGCCGGTTGGAGCAGGTTCAGTATCGGGCGACGATTTCTTGAATCTTCACGGTCGCACGTGGCGTGACGTTAGCCCGTGTCGCGTTCGGTTGGCCAGCCTGACGGATTAGGCGAACCGTTTCTGAGGGACGAAGACCAGTTCGCCAATTTGCGTGGTGGAAAAACCAGCTGAGGGCGTGTCGGGAGAGGTTGTGGGATGGGGAATTTGAGGGTCAGCGGGTGCAGGCTTGGGGGCCACTTCCCCGAATCGTTCAAACTGGCGAACCAGAATTGCAGGCCCTCTGGACCCGCGGGTTATTCGTTTTCCACTTTTGGTGCGATCTGAGTGAAACACCCGTAGGGACATTCAACCGTGGGCGGGGAGGGCAATGCCGATCCTCGCGCTAGTGAACTTGGTGGCGTCCCGTTGAATTCTTCCATTGTTTTTGATGCATTCCTGCATCGCGAGGCTTGGAATTGATGCGGGTGTTCCTTTTGGAGAGATGCTATACTGGTGCTGGTTTGCACCTCTTTCAAGGCCATTCTCTTGTCGGACGTCACCCGAATCCTCTCGCAAATCCAATCCGGCGATCCCTCGTTGGCGGAGCAACTGCTGCCGCTGGTTTATGGCGAGCTTCGCAAGTTGGCGGCAGCGAAACTCATCACTCGCGAAAAAAGATTCGTGAGGTCTTGCGAGGCGCGGGCGAGCCGACGCCTTACGGCGGCAGCAAGCGGCTCCCCAATTGGGACGGTTTCACGATCGCATCCTGGAGATTCTCAAAGAGGATGAATCCGCGCCGCCCAAGCAGCGGCATACGCGGATGCGGATCTTCGAGCGGATCCGGGACGAAGACGGATACACGGGCGGCTATGATGCCGTGCGGCGGTTCGTGAATCGGCATCGGAAAAACCATGCCGAGACGTTCATCCCCTTGGATCATCGGCCCGGCCAGCGAATCGAAGCCGACTTTGGCGAGATTTCGGTGGACTTCCCCGACGGCCGCCGGAAGGTCAACGTGCTGATCCTGGTCTGGTCGTACTCCAACGCTCCGTTCGCGGTGGCGCTGCCGACGCAGCGAACCGAAGCGATCTTGGAGGGCATGACGCAGGCGTTTGATTTTTTCGGCTGCGTGCCGGAAGAAGTCTGGTGGGACAATCCGACGACCGTGGCCACCGAGTTATTGACCGGGCGTTCGCGGAAGATCAATCCGCGTTACCAGGCGCTCGCCAGTCATTACGTGTTCGATCCGCTGTTCTGCATGCCCGCGCGGGGCAATGAAAAGCCGGTGGTGGAAAACCGCGTGAAGACGTTGGAGCGGAAATGGTCCACGCCGGTGCCTCGCGTGAAGGACATGGAAGAGTTCAATGCTTATCTTCGCGAGTGTTGCTTGAAGGAACACGACTCGCTGCAGCAGCGGCCAGACGCAAACGATCGGGGAACGCTTCGCGGAGGAAAAACAGCGATCCGCTCCGCTTCCCGTGCCGCGGTTTGATCCCTGCATCCGGCAATCGGCGAAGGTCAACAAGTATCAGTTCGCGCGGTTCGACAATGTGAACTACAGCGTGCCTCGCCACGCCGCGTTTCAAACGGTGACGGTCAAAGGCTATGTGGATCGTGTCGAGATTGTGCTGAACGAAACCGTCATCGCCGTCCATGAACGGAGCTATCACGCGGGCGATGATGTGCTGGATCCTTTGCACTATTTGACCACATTAACGCGTCGCCCGGCGGCTTTGGATCATGCGAACGTGTATCGCGATTGGAAGCTGCCCGCCGTGTTCGGCGAACTCCGCGAGCGTTTGGAAAGGCGGCACGGTCCCCACGCGGGCGTGCGGCAATTCGTGCGGGTGCTGCAGTTGCTGGCCGAGCATCCGCTCTCGCGCGTGCAGGCGGCGATCGAGCAACTTCGCGGCCCCGAAGGAGCCGATGCCGATCGCATCATTCGCCGCGTGGAAGCCTCCGCCCTCCGCCTGTCGGAAACATCGTCCGAGGGCATTTCCACTCCGATCGAGTGCGAACACCCCGGCGTGTTGTCGGTTCAAGTTCCCTGTCCGAGCTTGAGCCATTTTGACCAGTTCCTGTCCTCCTTCCAAGGAGATTCCGATTATGTCCCCGAACCCGAAACACGATGCCAACCAGATGCTCCTCAAGGCCAACCTCAAGCAACTCCGGCTGCCGACAATCCTGGCCGAGTACGAGAAGTTGGCCCGCGAAGCGAGTGCCTCGAACCAGACCTTCGAGCAGTACCTGCTCCGGTTGACCGAACTGGAGGTCGCGGCCCGGCAGACCAATGCCTTGAACAGCCGGATTCCGCAATGCGAACTTTCCGGTGGAGAAGGGACTGGAGGATTACGACTTCCAAGCGGTGCCCGGCCTCCACAAACAAACGATTTTGGAGTTGGCCCGCGGGGAGTGGATTGCCCAGCATTTCAATGTGTGTTTTCTCGGCCAACCGGGGACGGGAAAGGTCCGACCATCACAAGACACCTCTGGTCACTCAGTTATCGCGCGGTGAGATCACCGTCATCGATCCGGCCCATCCGCTTTATGGCCGAACATTTGATTTGTTCGGCTTAGCCCGCCTGCCAGGTTATCGTCAGTATTATCAAGTCGAGATTTTTCCTGACGAGATGACCTACATCGACGTCAGCAGCACGAACCTTTCCACCGCTCCTCCCCAAAAAACTTCCTGTCTGACCCCGGACGCGCTCCAGGATTTGGTGACTACCTTTCGGGATATTCTTTCTCGGAGGGAAGCCGATGTCACCCATTGCCACGGACCAGGTGTGGAACCGTCTGACTCTTCCAGAGCAGCAGCGGATCATCCAGCAAATCGTCGTCATTCTAACGGAGGAACTGGAGCATGAACGGATCGATGAAAGTCAGCACCAGCCATTTGAATCGCCGCGGGATCGTATATCTTCGTCAGAGCACGACGAAGCAGGTCGAGAAAAACCAAGAGAGTGCCCACAACCAGCGAGCCTTGAAAACCCGGTTGTTGGAGTTGGGGTGGAAGCCGGAACAAGTCAGCATCCTGGAGGATGATCAAGGGCAATCGGCCACGCAAACGGCGGGACGCGGGGCCTTTCAACAGATGGTCGCCGACGTCGGCTTGGGTAAGGTCGGCATCATTCTGGGCTATGAAGTTTCACGGCTTTCCCGCAACGATGTGGATTGGCATCGACTGTTGGAATTGTGTGCGATCTTTGACACACTCATCGGTGATGTGGATGGGTTGTATCATCCACGGGATTTCAACGACAGGCTCCTCTTAGGCTTGAAGGGCACGATGTCTTCGGCAAGACTCCATAGCCTCCGATTGCGATTGGACGCGGGTCGATTGTCGAAGGCCGCGCGGGGCGAGTTGGTGCAAAACTTGCCGACGGGCTTGGTCCGCAATCTGGACAAGGCGGTAATGCTCGATCCCGATCTGAGCATTCAAAAGCGATTGCATTTGGTGTTCGACAAGTTCGTGGAGTTGGGCACGATTCAAAAAGTCTTGACGTTCCTGGCCAAGAAAAATTTGAAGATTCCCCGGCGCCAAGTTTCGGGCCTTTATGCGGGCGAAGTGTTTTGGAGAGAAGCCACGGCCGCTTCGTTGGGCTCGATCCTGCATAACCCGGCTTATGCAGGCGCGTTTGCTCATGGGCGTCGGCAAGTCAATCCCACGCTACGAATTCCCGGTCGTCCTGCCACGGGTCGCACGCGCCGGCCCCAAGCGGAATGGTCGGTCTTAATTCCCGGCATCTACCCGGCCTATATCAGTTGGGAGCAGTACGAAGACAACCAACGCCGAATCGCTCAAAACAACCTCCGCATCCAACAACGACTCGCCGCCAAGCAAGCCATCCGCAACGGCTGCGCGTTGTTAACGGGCTTATTGCGCTGCGGAAAATGCGGTCGAACGATGGGAGTGAATTACAAGGAGAACCGCTTTCAATACTCATGCAATTCTGGCTATCGGCATTACGCCCAACGATCCTGCCAGTACTTGGGCGGCAACAAGATCGACGAGGCGGTGACGGAAGCTTTCTTTGAAGTGCTGCGGCCTGCCGAGATCGATGTGTTGGAGAAACTCTCCGCCGAAAGGGCTCGCACGCATGCGGACGTGGTTCGGCATTTGGAGCAAGACGTCGGGCGCTTGCAATACGCCGCCCATCGGGCCGAGCAACAATACGACTGTGTCGATCCCAAGAACCGTTTGATTGCGGCCAGTCTGGAAGAGAAATGGGAATCGGCTTTGTTGGCGCAAAAGCAAGCCGAAGAAAACCTGGCGGATGCCCGCCGAGAAATTCCCCAACCGATCCGCGTACCAAAGTCCTTGCGAGACGCCTTCGCGGATGTCGGGCGGCAGCTTCCCGAACTCTGGCCCGAGTTGTCTTGGGAGGCGAAGAAGTCGTTGTTGCGGACGATGATTACGGGAGTCAATCTTCACCGGCAATCGGATGGGCTGGTGCAAATTCGCATGGTCTGGGCCGGCGGTTCGGTGACCGAAACGTCGGCTCTCCTACGGCGTTTTTCAATGAAACACACGGACTTGGAAGAGCACATCGTGGAACGCATCCGGCAAGAAACCAGCGAAGGCCGGTCGAGTGAAATGATCGCGGCGGATCTCAATCGCGAAGGCCATCATCCCTGTCGTGGCGAACAATTCACCTCGCAAATCGTGAACAAGTTAAGACATCGCTACCGGATCAAAAGCCCGCGTGCAAAGAACCTGCCCCATGCCTGGACCGCCGCGGAAATGGCTCAGGAAATCGGGCACAACATATCCTGGATGTATCATAAAATTGAGCAAAGACAGATCGTGGTTTCTGTCGATCCAATTTATCGGTGCTATCTGTTTCCCAAAACTGAGGAGGTTAAAGACGCCATGCTAAAACTCAAAAATCACGAAACCGAGCAAATCACTATCCCAAGGGGGCACAACAATGGCTGAGTCAAGACGAATCTGTTATCCGCACTCGGCGACCAACTCGCGCGTCAAGGCCGCACGGTGTTATTCACAACCTGCCAGATGCTGGTCCAAGAACTCCTGCGGGCCAAACGCGACCTGCGGTTGGAGAAGTGGATCAAAAAGCTCAGCCGCTACGAAGCGCTGATCATCGACGACTTGGGCTATGTTCAACAGAGCCGCGAGGAGATGGAAGTGCTGTTCACGCTCCTGGCCGAACGCTACGAACGGGGCAGCCTTCTGATCAGCAGCAATCTGCCTTTCTCTCAATGGGAGCAAATCTTCAAGGATCCCATGACGACCGCGGCGGCCATCGACCGTTTGATCCATCACTCGATCATCATCGAGTTGAACATCCCCAGCTACCGCTTGGAAACCGCCAAGAAAAACAAGAAAAACTCGGCCGATTCGGACGGGTCAAAGCCTGGCTCCAAAGGCTGATGCCCGTCGATTTCTCCCTCTTGCACGGTCAATCTAATTGACGCTAAAGAGCAGAGCTAATTGACGCCGAACAATCCGCTGGCGGGTGAGTTTTGCGCTGATTTGCCGCCGGAAGGCGGGATTGGTCAACATTCGCTCCACATCGTCCAAGGTGGGGTGGGGGAGTGCTTCCATCACCGCCAGAAGGGTAAAGGTTAGCGTCCGCTGCAATCGCGGCCCCCAACTGCTCGGGAAATATTTCTGAAGGGCCATCAAGAACTCGGCGATCACCCGATCTCGTTCCTGTTCGCCCCGCGATTCAAAGATATTGAGAGCGAACGGAAACTCCCTGTCGGAGGGATCAAACAGAACGACATCATCGACCCGATGATCCGGAATGCGGCAGAGCACATCCTTGATTAAATCCCCGTGCGGATCGAGCAGGCCCACGCCGTGCCCCGCTTCGATGTCCTGCAGAATGCCATTCAGCAGCAGCGTCGATTTCCCCGTTCCGGTTGCTCCCGCCACGTAGCAATGCAGGCGGCGGTGTTCTTCCGGGACGATGGCCAGCCGGCGTTTGCCGCGATGGACGTTCTCGCCCAAAATCACGCCCGGCGGCGTCTGGGGCGGGGGAGCGGGCCGGGTGCGGGTTTTGACGGTTTCCAATCGCTGGCTGACCACGGTGGCATTGGGCAGATGCACCAGCGCGCAGAGTTCCTGGCAGTTGAGCAGCATCCCCGGCCGATGGGTCTGCCGGAACGTCAATGTCCAGGACAAGCTTTGCCGCTCTTCGTCGGACAACTGCCCGTTCACCCATTCGCCGTCGTTGCAGAACAACTCATGGTCCGGCGTGGAGAACTGCGTTGCCCAGCCCACCAGTTGCCGGAAGACGCTCTTGGTCGAGGCCGTGAGAGTGATGCCCACGGCGTACAGCGGCGAGGCGAACTTGCTGGCCAAGTGCCGTTCGCTGATATCCGAGATTAGCATCTGCTTTGGCTTGTGGGGATCGGTCAAGGCCGTTCGCAACAGCGACTCCCACGGCGCGAGGGCCCGCTGAAACCGAACCCGCACCGCCGCCCACTGTTCTTTGCCCAAATGATCCATCGCCGAGATGGGAACAGTCAAAGGATCGGGGTCCATCCGCGTCACCGTGCGCAGGGGCAGACAATACCCGCCGTGCAAGGCCAAACTTGCGCCGTAGCCCTCCCGTCCCACGTCCACTTTGTCCATCGGGTCATCCGACATGATTTCCTCCAACACCACGGCGGAGTTGGGATAATGAGCCAGCAGCAACCTCTCCAGCCGGCGGATATCCGGGAGGGCGCCCGCGAATTGGGTGACGATCCGGGGCGGTTTCCAACCGCAGATGGCGGTTTGTAAATTCACGGCTCGTCCTTGCATTTGGTCCCGCGCCAACTGCTGCATCATTGCGCTGTCATATTCCGGCATCGGCCCCAGCCCCACGATTTCAAACGAAACAGGCTGAGTGAGATGGGGCAGGGCCCGCAGCAACTGCTCGGCTTTAGCCACCGTCGCCTCATCCTCGGGGAAGCGGGCCACCGACAGCCGACGGGTGTTTGAAGTTAGCTGGTCGATGTCGGCGGGCAACGTCACTTCGCTCCACACGTCGATCGGCTCCGTCGGCAGCAACCGCCTGATCTGGCTGCTCTCCCATCCGGCGTCCCAGCCGTTCACGAAGCAGTCCCACGCCGTGACCTCGTATCGATCGTAGGGATCGAACGGCGGCTCCAACGCCACCACATGCGGTTGCAGCGGCCAAACGCCGCAGCCCCGTGTGGCTTCCGCCACGGCTTTCCCGATAACCTGCTCTGCGAGTTGGGCGGGACGACGCATCGTTCACTTCACCAAAATGGTGGATTCGCACTGCGGGCAATTGAATCCGCGGAGGTAATCGCGACAGATGGGGCAGCGAAAATGAAACAGGTTCCTCTCCCGCGGCGCGGTGTATCCACACTGGCACGTCCAACGCGTGTGGGCGGGAAAGGATTCGCCGCATCCGGCGCACCGAATCCAGCGAAAACAAATGCTCATAATGAGGTTGGCCAACCGCACGGGGATCTTCAATCCGGGCAGAAACCACGAAGCCGCGTCCAACAGCCCGAAAAACACGCTTTTCTGCGAAGCCGCAATGAACAAACAGCCGAGAGGAAAGCCGATCCACAGCGTCCAAGCCAGCAGGCGAAAGATCACGTGGTAGGGAAGCGCCGGCAGGCCGGAATGACGGCTCTCATGCCTGTGATACTGTGGCTCGTCGGGTTCGACCAGGACGGGAAACCCATCTTCCTCATCGGCTTCGAAGTCATCTTCTTCCACCCACTGCGTCTCCCGCGGCGGCAGCGGTGATCTCTGCCAGGGAAGCGGTGGGGGCGATTTCGCCCGTTTGGGTTTTGGTTCGAAAGCTTCGGGCTGGGAAGCGGGAGACGACACGAGTGAAGGTTCGTTGTCAACATCCACGAAAACCGGCCCGGCCGTCACCGCTTCGGCGGCGGGGGAGTGAGCCTCTCCGCGATCGGCATGGGCGCCTTCCTTCATCAGGTCCAACCGAAACCATCCTCGGCAAGCGGGACAACGGCGGCGGTGACCCGCCACTTCGGGAGAAACCGTGAGAAAATCGGCACAATGCGGGCAACACAACCGCATCTTGGGAGTGTTGGAGTCCAACACGATTTGCACACCACCCACGCTGGGGTCAAGGGGAGGCAGGGGAAGGCGAACGTAACAGACCTGGCAAAAAGGAGGTGGTCCGCCCATCTCCGTCAGCAGCACGACGCGAATCTGACCACACTGTGGCCCACTCCGCCTCCAACTGCAGGCACTTTTCCTGCGCCCGAACGCGAAGCGTGGACAGGACATCGCAGATAATCGCATGGGGACTGCAGGCGATTCTCTCGAACTCCATCTGCCCCGCTTCGACTTTGGACAAATCGAGAATGTCGTCGATCAAGGTGAGCAGGTGGCGACCGCTAGTGGAAATCGTCTCCAAGCAAGTGTCTTGCTCTTCTTCCGCGGCGACGCCCCGGCGGAGCACTTCCGTGAATCCGAGGATGCTGTTTAAGGGCGTGCGAATTTCGTGGCTCATGTTGGCGAGAAATTGACTCTTGGCGCGGTTGGCCGATTCGGCGGCGGCTTTCGATTTCTCCAATTCCGCTTCAAAATCCTTTTGCCGGGTGATGTTGTGCGCCACGCCCGCGATGCGGTAAACTTCGCCCGCTTCGTTTCGGATCGGATATCCGGTTGCTGAGACATGGCAAACCGTGCCGTCCGGGCGAATGACCCGGAATTGCTCATCGTAGCCGCCCAGAGCCGCCCGTTCGTAAAACGCACTCTGGACGCGGTTCCGATCCTCCGGATGAATCCCCTCGCACCAGCTTTCCGGGACCTGATAGAGGCTCTCGCAAGTTCGTCCCCAAATGGATTCATACGCTTTGCTGATGTAGATGATTTCGTCGCCGCCGGCGTTCGTCATCCACAAAACATCCTTCAGATGGTCCGCAATCTGCCGGAAGCGGGCTTCGCTCTCTTCCAGTTCCGCTTCCGCTTCCATCCGTTCGGTGATGTCACGGACGAAATCGCAGAGGTACTCTTCGTTTTCAAAGGCCACAAACAAGCTGGAAACTTCCACCGGAATCCGTTCGCCGGCATTTGTTCGATGCTCGGTGGGATAATGCAGCCGTCGTTGGTGTTTGACATCCTGCCACAACGCCGGCCAATTTTCGCGGGAGCATTGCGGATTGATGTCCCAAATCGAAAGGGACAGCAACTCGGTCGGGGAATATCCCAGTCGTTCGCAGGCCATCTGATTGACATCGACGAAACGTCCATTCGCGCCGATCGTGAACATGGCTTCGTTCGCATGCTCGACGGCCGACTTCGTTAACCGAAGACTCCGTTCCGAACGCTTCATTTCCGCGATCGTTCTCGCATACAAGCCATAGGCGACAGACAGTGAAATTGCGGCCCCCGTCGCCTCAAGGACCACATGCAGGAAAAAATCTTCAGAAGACCAGCCGAAAAGCAAGGTCCCCCCGAAAAGCACAGCGAATAACTGCACCGACAAGATAATGCATATGAGAAGAGCCAATACGGCGGCCGGAGACTTGCCCTTCCGAACTAGATCACCGGTTTGCGGGAATAAGGGGGGCGTGTCGTTTGGGAGTTTTTTCATTGGATTTAGGGACCATTGCTCAGGGAGAATCTGGAGATGTGTTGGGGCCGCCGAGACGAGGCGACTAATCCGATCTCGCTGGGGATGGAGTTGACGCTGTTTGAGGTAATAATCCGTGCTTTCGGAACTTTTCGAGAAGGGCCGCTTTCGACAACGGTTTGGAGATGTAGTCAATGATGCCCGCTTCGATCGAACTGAGAACGGTATTCCGGGTGCGGTCCGCGCTGATCATCATGATTGGACGCGTATAGCCAGTCGCGCGCAGTTCGCGAACCACCTCAATCCCACTTTTGCCTTGCAAATGAACATCGCACAGGATCGTGGCGACGTCTGGAGTCAGATGGGACGCCTCCGGCGGGGATTCGTAACATTTCACTTCCAAGGGGAACCCGCTTAGGTACTGCGTAATGATCTGTCCGATATACGGCTCATCATCAATCACGATCACAACGGACGGCTTCGTGCGTTGGAAGCCAGGTCCGCGGAAAACCGGCGGGACCGCAGTAGGTTTCGGGGAGCCATTGTTGACAAACTCTTGCATCCGCTGACTGAGGTCCCACCAAGCGTCCTTTTCGGGAACCGCCAAATTAAAGTAGCGGGTGACTTCCCGCGAATGCGCGATCGCCGAGGCAATGCAGGCTTTGGCGTCGATGGCCGAGGTCACGGAGGATTCCGACAGGAGATTTTGAAACCGCGCGTGGCGTTGGGGCGAAGGCACGTCCCGTAAGTTGGCGACCGCTTCCCCCAGTTGCATCAAATGCCGCAGGTTCCGATCCGTTTGGGAGAGGTTTTCGATGGAATGGTGGTGCTCCAAGACAAGCTGGATCATCGACGCGGGAAATTCCCAGTGTTGCAGGAGGGCCGCGGAAACGTCGGCATGACTGAACGAGTATTCGGCTTTCTCCACCTTCTCCAGTTGCAACAAGGCCACGGATTGCGCCTGCGAAAGCAGGCCGCGGTACCGGTCTTGATACGCTTGGCAGAACACCAGAATCCCCAGATCCTGAAGCAAGGCCAGAACATACACCGTATCCGGTGGCACGCTTTTCCGGCGCACGGCGAAGGCCGAAGCCACGCTCGCACTCACCACGCTTCGCATGCCGAACCAGGTCATCAATTCCGGCGGCAATCGATCGTGCCACGACCGGCGCATGGAGTGGAATGACAACTCAAACACCAAAGAGACCGTCCGGCGGATCCCCAGATATTTCACCGCCGACTCGACGTGGGTGATTCTCGTCTTGAGTCCGAACGAGGAACTGTTGATCAATTTGATCAGTTCCGCCGTCACAGCCGCATCAGAGGAAATGTCCTTGGCCAACTCCGTCACTTTGGCATTCTCATCCTGGAGATACCGCATGAGTTGCACGACCAACTGGGGCATGATGCCGACGTGGTCGGACTCTGCCACGAGTTGCCGCGCCCCCGCGGGAATCAGGAACCCGTGATGCCGGGCTAAGCTCAGCAAATCCGAAATGGACGAGCTGATTCGGTCAGCCCCTTCATCCCAAGAACAAACATGGTCGATCCGCAATTCAGCGGCCTGGAGGTTTTCGGCTTCCGACAACTCGCCGATCACCACGAGCAAGGGCCGAAGAAGCTGTTCGCGGAGCCGCTGGAGAATCTCGAGGCCCGTCAAAAATCCCCCCAGATTCTGCTGCACCACCACCGCATCAATGCGGTGGGTATTGACAAACTGGTGGAGTTGCTCGGAAGACTGCGCAACGAGCACTTTCAGGCCTCGCGATTCTAACTGCACTGAAAGCTGATGTTGCCCCCCAGATTGGGAAACAAACACCGCAATAACGTGATCACTCATGGAAGATGGCTCGGATTGAAGGGGGGCAATTTCTTGAGAAGATCCTCCTGACATTCGAACTGCTATTTTGTCTATCGGGTCTCGATCTCGGACAAATCCCCTCCGAATGCTGGCAGGCTCGGCTTTCCACCCTTTGTAGTTTCGCGATCTGATACGACCGCTTTGATCCATCCTTCAAGTGTTCCACTCGTGCCGAGGTATGCTCGATTGGATCCCAAAACATCCCATAGAATCGAATCGCCTAATCGACATTTTCGTGGGATTTAATACGTGCATCAATTTGGTTAATATACGATAGTTCAATACCCTAGCGTGGGGTGCCGGAGCGATGTCTGCGCAGATTTGCATAATCATGCCACTATGTACAAAAATATAGATAAGCCAAAAACTTTTGGGAAAATCGCAATTTCCGGGAAATTCGCTGCCCGGTTCCAAGGCCTGAATTCGACTATCAAGCTGCAATTCGCAAGGCGGGACGAATTATGTCATTGCTGCAAAGGGCCTTTCAGTGAACACGCATCTCATCGTCTTCAAACTCGTCACGGAGGAGGGGCGGAATCCAAATCGCTTCTCCCTTGCCATCCAGAATCGCATCGATCCTTATGCAATGGAGTTCTCTTCTTCGACCTGGATTGTAAAAACGAACGTGCCAGCCGGGGATATTCTCAATCTCCTTCAGGGCGACATTGTCCCCGGCGACAAAGTCGCTGTGATCCAGCTTCCGGTTGGTTCGAACGCGGCTTCGGAAGGCTTGTCGGAAAACGAGCAGCAGGTTCTGAATATCCGCTCCTGACCGTGGCGAGGCCGGAGCAAGAATCGAACGCTGATTGTGCAGGACTAGCTGTTCACATCTTGAGTCATGCGCCGCAATGTGTTCTCATCTGCGACAACAGACCACATGAGCGCATGAACATTTGAGGGAGGCCATGCGAATCATTGCAGAAAAAGACGCAGAATCCCATTGGGCCGCTTGGTGGCAAGATACACCAAATGAGAAGTCCTACTCCGGCAGCGTATTAGGTGCCGTGGCCCGGCTATTGCTCAGGTCACCGGGGCGGCATGTTGCCGCGAGCGATCTTACCACGGATGCGTTGGCTTGCGATTCGGCACATATTGAGATGGTGGTTGAAGGATGGGAGCGTGTGGGAAGGTGACAATCCGAATCGTCATCGAGAAAGTGCCGGTCCCACCCGTATGAATCATCCGACCGGTAAAGATTTGGAAGCCGTTTGGGGTTTTAACAGACCGTGCTTTTGAAACTTTTTGAGGATGACCTCTTTCGTAAACGGCTTGGCAATATACTCGATGATCCCAGCATCAATTGACCGCATGACGGTGTTCCGGGTTCGGTCTCCGCTAATCATCATCACCGGTTTGGTAAAACCGCTCGCGCGCAATTCGCGGACAAAGTCGATGCCGTTGTGCTGATTCAGATGCACGTCGCAGAGGATCATACCCACGTCCGGGCCCACTTGGGAAAGGTCGGGCGGAGTTTCGTGGCATTCGACGGTCAGGGGAAGATCGCTTAGGAAGAACTTGAGCATCTTGCCAATGGCTGGCTCATCATCGATGACCAGGACGCGGGACCCTGCCTCGGTTTTTACCGCAGCCGGCTTGCGGAGAAATGGGCTTACGAGTTGATTGGATGAGTTCTCACTGACAAAGGCTTGGATCCTCTGGGCGAGACTCCACCAAACGTCTTTGTCCGGGATTCCCAAGTCGAAATAACTGGTGACTTCCCGCGAATGCGCGATCGCCGAGGCGATGCAGGCTTTCGCGTCGGAGGACGAGGTCATGCCGGAGTGGGAGAGCATTTCTTGAAACCGCATGTGGCGTTGGGGGGAAGGCATGTCCCTGAGATTGGCCACCGATTCTCCCAACTTCATCAAATGCAGAAGTTTTCGATCCATTTCCGAGAGGTCTTCTGTGGAATTGTGGTGATCCAACACGAGTTGGATCATCGTGGCGGGAAATTCCCAATGTTGTAAGAGGGCCGCGGAAACGTCGGCATGACTGAAGGAGTATTCGGCTTTCTCCAACTTCTCCAATTGCAACAACGGAACCGAACGGGCCTGTCTCAATAGATGTTGGTACTGGTCGTAATACTTGTGGCAAAGCACCAAAATTCCCAAATCCTGAAGGAGCGCCAACACGTAAGCCGTATCGGGTTGGACATCCTTCCGCCGAACGGCAAAGGCCGATGCCACGCAAGCATTGACCACGCTTCGCATCCCGAACCAGTTCATCAATTCCGGCGGCAACCGGTCATGCCAAGACTGACGAATGGAATGGAACGAAAGTTCGAACACCAGCGACACGGTGCGCCTTATCCCCAGATATTTCACCGCCGACTCGACGTGCGTGATTCTCGTCTTGAGTCCGAACGCCGAACTGTTAATCAATTTGATCAATTCCGCCGTCACCGCCGCATCGGAGGAAATGTCTTTGGCCAGATCGCTCACCTTGGCCTTTTCATCTTTGAGATAGCGCATCGAGCTGGACCACCAACTGCGGCATGATGGCGATGTGATCGGACTCCGCCACGAGTTGGCGGGCGGCTGCGGGGATCAGGAACCCATGATGCCGGGCGAAGCTCAGCAAGTCCGAAACGGAAGTGCAAATCTGATCGAGTCCATCATCCCACGAACAGACATAGTCGATCCGCAACTCGGACGCCAGAACCTTTTCAGATTCCGTCAATTCGCCGATGACCACCAAGAGAGGGCGGAGGAGTTGCTCGCGGAGGCGCTGGAGAATCTCCAGACCCGTCAAGAAACCGCCCAAATGTTGTTCGACGACGACGGCATCAATCCGCTGCGTATTGACGAACTGGTGGAGTTGCTCCGAAGACTCCGCGGCAAGTACCTTCAGGCCGCGAGATTCCAGCCGGTTTGCCAACTGCGGTTTTGTGCCGGATTGAGACACAAATAAGGCAATAACGTGGTCAGCCATAATGCGCCCGATTCGGCAACGGGGGGTCTCTTTACAAAAAACCTGCATTACTGTATATCGGGACTTTTACTGGAGATTATGTGTTTTTCTGGGATGTCATTAAAAGAATTCGCGAGGGTTGTTGGATATTTCTGATAATAACTCTCGTGAGTGGCGAACCTGCCCAACCTCCGGGACACAAAGGATTCGTGAGAACGCGTTTTTTGGTCGAGAGCATTTTTGCTAACACCCGACTCGGCTAATTCTCCCGAATGGTGGCAGGAAGTGGACAAACTTAACGGTATTTCCCGATCATCACGGAATTCGTTGCGGATTTGCACGCTGCATCGAAACGGCATTCGCGCCAGTAAGGAGGCAAGGGAGTGCTCAATTTTGCCAGAAGCATCGTGGAGACGGTCCGTCATCCACTTTTGGTCTTAACGCCGGAACTGGAAGTGGTTTCCGCGAACTCTCCGTATTACCGCGTCTTCCGGATCGCTCCGGAATGCGCTATTGGCCGGAATCTGTTTGAGTTGGATGAGGGCAAGTGGAATCTCCCCCGACTCCGCGGCTCGATGGACAAACTCATCGAGGAAAGTCAATCTTTTGAGGACTTGGAAGTCGCGTACGAGTCCCCGCACTTGGGCCGGCGAATCATGTTGCTCAATGCACGCTACTTGTCAGACACGCCTGATCGGACGCCTGCGGTTTTATTGGCCATCGAAGACGACACCGAGCACCGGCAGCACCACAAATGGCTCCAACGATCGCACGCGGAATTGGAAAGCCAAGTCGCCGGGCGAACCCTTGAACTGAAGGCGGCCAACGAGCGGTTGCAGGCGGCGAACCGGGAATTGGAGGCGTTCTGCTATTCCGTCTCGCACGATCTTCGTGCCCCGCTGCGGGCCGTGGACGGGTTCAGTCAGGAACTCATGGAAAGTTATGCAGACCGGCTGGATGAACAGGGCCTGCATTACCTGCGGCGGATTCGCGCGGGGGTCCAACGCATGGGCCGGCTCATCGACGATTTGCTCAAGCTCTCGCGTCTCAGCCGGACGGAGATGTCCCGCGAATCGGTCGATCTTTCGGCGCTCGCACATGCCATTGCCGAAGACCTGCAACGCGAAACGCCCGACC
Source organism: uncultured Planctomycetaceae bacterium (assembly GCA_963815195.1). Lineage (GTDB taxonomy): Bacteria > Planctomycetota > Planctomycetia > Planctomycetales > Planctomycetaceae > CAWAVN01. Next base: position 126,578 of record CAWFGE010000015.1, on the reverse strand, counting down.
GGAAGATTGCCTTTGATGTCGAACCGGGACTCAAAGCCCAGGGGGATCCGGACCTCCTGCAAGTCGCTTTGGAAAACCTGCTGGGAAACGCCTGGAAGTTCACGAGCCGCCGCTCCGCAGCCGCGGTCGTCCTGGGACTTGAAAGGCAAAACGGCCGTTCGTTATTCTTTGTCCGGGACAACGGCGTGGGTTTCGACCCGAAATACCGCCATAAGTTGTTTGGGGCGTTTCAACGGTTGCACTCGGAGCAGGAATTCGCCGGCACGGGAATCGGACTGGCCACGGTCCACCGCATCATTCACCGGCACGGCGGTGAGATTTGGGCTGAAGGGACTGTCAACCAGGGAGCGACATTTTATTTCACCCTTCCCGGATTAAGGAAACATGGCGAAGCCGCAAGTCATCTTATTGGTGGAGGACAATCCCGACGATGAGGAACTCGCCCTGTTGGCGCTAAAGAAAGGCCAGGTCGCGAACGAGGTCGTCGTCGTCCAGGACGGGGCCGAGGCCTTGGATTATTTGTTTGCGACCGGGGCATATGCCGACCGCGATCCCGTGTCCTTGCCCCAGATGGTGCTTCTCGATTTGAAGTTGCCAAAAGTCGATGGGCTGGAAGTGTTGCAAAAGCTGCGTTCGGAGAGCCGTACCCGGCGGCTGCCCGTTGTGATCCTGACCTCTTCCCGCGAGGACGAAGATCTTATGCGGAGTTACGATTTGGGAGCCAACTCGTATATCCGCAAGCCCGTGGACTTCCAACAATTTGTGGAAGCGGTGAACCAGCTTCAGATGTATTGGCTGGTCCTCAACGAACCCCCGCCGGTATAGGGCGAAGTTTTATGTTCCAACCCATCCGGCTCTTGCTCGTTGAGGACGATGCCGACGATGCGGAACTGCTGATCCATCGCCTTCGCCGGGAAGGCTTTGCCCCGGATTGGAAGCGCGTGCAGAGCGGAGCGGCACTTCAGTCGGCCTTGAAAATCCAAACCTGGGACATTGTCATCTCCGATTACCAGATGCCAGGCTTCAGCGGGGAAGCGGTGCTGGAAATTGTCCGGGCCTGGGATGCCGATCTGCCGATCATTATCGTTTCGGGAGCCATCGGGGAGGAAACCGCGGTGGACCTGATGCGAGGCGGGGCCAGCGATTTTGTGCTCAAGCAAAACCTGGCCCGGTTGCCGCTGGCCGTCGGCCGCGAACTGCGCCAGGCGGAAAGCGGGCGTCTTTCCAGGAGATTGGCTCCAATCGTCCAATCCACGGAGGATGCGCTCATTGAAACGTCGCCAGCGGGAATCATCGAGGATTGGAACCCCGCCGCCCAGGCCCTTTACGGTTGGTCCAACTCCGAAATCGTTGGGCATCCCGTTTCGCTTCTGATGTCCACGGAGGACCAAGCTGAGCATACGCAGAAAGTCGACCACATTTTGCGAACGGGCCGCGCGGAGCAGTTCGAATCGGTCCGGATTCGCAAGGACGGCAGCAGGTTCTCCGTCCTGGTTAAAATCTCTCCCATTTGCTCGGCGGATGGGCAGATCATCGGCTTGTCGCGAATCCATCGCGATCTCACGCAGCAGAAACGCGCGGAACAAACGCGGGCCCGCGATTCGCTGCTCTTGTCCAACGTCCGCGATTCGGTGATCGTGACCGATCCCAATGGCATTGTCACGTATTGGAATGATGGGGCCACGCGTGTGTTCGGATGGACGGTGGAGGAAATGCTGGGCCGGCCTTTGATCGAGCGGTTTCCCGAGTCCGAACGCGCCTGGATCGCCGAGACTATTCAAAAGATCGCCGAAAGCAGGGAGTGGAACGGAGAATACCAGGACTGGCGGAAAGACGGTTCGCGGGTTTGGGTCGATGCGCGAGTGTCCCGCATCGTCGATCGTGAAGGTCAGGTGCTGGGCGTCATGGGCATCGCTCACGACATTAGTGAGCGGAAACAGGCCGAAGAGACTCTAAGGGCCAGCGAGCACCGCTATCGCATGCTCGTCGAATCGATTCCGAACATGGTTTGGATGACGGACGCCGCTGGGGAAGTGGATTACCTCAACAGCCGGGCCGAGGAACGCTTGGGAATTCCCGCCAAATCGATCTTCGGTTGGAATTGGCTCGACCTCGTGCATCCCGAGGACCGGGAGACTGCACGCGAAGCCTGGCAGGCGGCCATCGTCTCGGACGGCGGCGAATACTGGAATGAATATCGCGTCCGCACGGCGGATGAGAGCTACCGGTGGTATCTCGCGAAAGCCCTGCCTTTACGAGGCGAAGATGGGTCGACTCGGCGGTGGATTGGAACCTGGACCGACATCGACGATCTGAAACTCTCTGAAGAAAAACTGAAGCGGACCGGCGAACTCTTGAATACCGTGGCGAAGAACACGACCGATGCCGTGTTCGTGAAAGACCGGCAGGGTCGATACTTGCTATTCAACGAGGCGGCGGCAAGGTTTGTCGGCCGGCCGGTCGAAGAGGTGATCGGCCGGGACGACACCGCATTGTTCGGACCGGAAGACGCCCGGTTTGTAATGGATCGCGATCGCCGAATCATGGAATCAGGGCAGGCCGAGACGGAGGAAGAGCCGTTGACCGCCGCAGGCGTCCGCCGCATTTATTTGGCAACCAAGGCCCCGTTCCGGGATTCCGAGGGCCGCGTTGCCGGGTTGATCGGAATTTCCCGCGACATCACCGAACGGAAAGAGGCCGAAGAGACGCTGCGGCTGCGGGACCGGGCCGTCCAGGCGGCGACGGAAGGGATCATCATCACCGACCCACTCCAGCCCGATAACCCCATCATCTACGTCAGTCCGGGATTTGAGCGGCTGACAGGCTATTCCGCCTCGGAAATCCTGGGACGAAACTGCCGATTTCTCCAAGGACCGGACACCGATCCCGACACCCGGAAACGAGTCCGCGAAGCCGTCGCCGTGGGTCAGCCTGTGTCGGTCGAATTGTTGAATTATCGAAAAGACGGCACTCCGTTCTGGAATCGGCTTTCTATTTCCCCGGTTCGGGATGAGAACGGAAAACTTGCCCATTTCGTCGGCGTGCAAAATGACGTGTCCGAGCGCCGGCAGTTGGAAGAACAATTCCGGTTGTCTCAAAAAATGGAAGCCATCGGCCAATTGGCCGGGGGAATTGCACATGACTTCAACAACCTGTTGACGATCATCAACGGGTACACGAGCGTGCTCCTGGAGGAAACCTCTCCCGAACATGCGTTTTGGGAACCTCTCGACGAGATTCGCAAAGCCGGCGAACGCTCGGCCAATCTCACCCGGCAACTCCTGGCTTTCAGCCGCCGGCAGATGCTCGCGATGGAAGTCCTCGACGTGAACGCCGTCGTTTCCCAAATGGAAAAGATGCTCAAGCGGTTGATCGGCGAACACATTGAATTCGCCGCGAGCCTGGCGCCCGATTTGCGGCCGGTGAAGGCGGACGCCGGGCAACTCGAGCAAATCCTGCTCAATCTGGCCGTCAATGCCCGTGACGCCATGCCCACGGGCGGAAAGTTGACCATCGAGACCCAAAACGTGGAGTGGAGCCAAGAGGATGCCCGCACTCGACCGGATCGTGAACCTGGTTCTTATGTGATGCTCAGCGTGAAGGACACGGGCTGCGGCATGAGTCCCGACGTGCAAGCGCAGATTTTCGAGCCCTTCTACACCACAAAAAAAGACGGCGGCGGAACGGGACTGGGCTTGTCGGTCGTGCACGGCATCGTCATGCAATCCGACGGGCATTTGGAGGTGGTCAGCGAGCCGGGCGCCGGATCGACCTTCAAAATCCTCCTGCCTCGCCTGCATACCCCAGAGCCGCGCGTCGACGAGCCAGCCGATCCGCACGATCTGCCCAAGGGCACGGAGACCATCCTCTTGGTGGAAGACGAAGACGGCGTGCGAAGCCTTGAAAAACATCTCTTGGAACGCTTGGGCTACACCATTCTCGATGCGGCGGATGGAACGGAGGCGAGGCGGCTCGTGGAATCCCACGCCGACACATCGCGTCCGCCGATCCAATTGCTCGTCACGGACGTCGTCATGCCGCGGGAGAGCGGCCCCCAAATTGCCGAATGGATGTTAAACCGCGACCCCGGCATGCGGGTGCTGTTCCTCAGCGGTTACACCGACGACACGGTGCTGCGCCACGGGGTGCTCAACAGCGAAGTCAATTATCTGCAAAAACCCTTCACGCCCGCCGAGTTCGCCACAAAAGTCCGCGCCGCGCTGGATAAGCCCCAATAAGTTGGCGTTGGCGTTCAAGAAGAAAAAAGCAATGCGCGGGACCAAGATGGCCGGATTCGTTTGCTTCGTCACCAGAGCCACTTTTTCAGAGAAAGCGGCTGATCGTCAAATAATTCGTGGACAACTCACAATCGAGATCCTTTCTCGTCATGTTAAGGGCTTGTCAAATTCAATTCGCTAAGCAAGCGGAGAAGCCCCTGCAACACGGTTGGATCAAACTCCGCCGGAAGCGTCACCCGACAGCCGTTGGGACAAATGATTTCAAAACCGGCTTGGTCTTGGCTTTGGACAACGGCTTCTCGGGGACGTTGCTGGTGGGTCATTTTTGCGGATGCAGCCGCTTTCTCGTTGAGACTGATGATTTCCGGTAAAGACATCATGGCTTGGATCCTTTCACTTTGGTTTGGGGACGTTGGTTGAAGTGAAGTGCAAACTGCAAAAGTCTTCGGCTCGCTCGAACCGACCTCAAGCTACGGCGTGAAAAACGGGTGTTTGGGACTCTGGCTGCATAATCCCCGAACATCTCGACCACGAAACCAAATCGGTGCCGTCAGCAAGTTGATCGGGTTGGTGATTCGCAAATGATCGACTGGCGTGTACCAGAGGCGTTGTTGTAGCGCAGCCGATTCGGTTTCTATCAATTGATGAAAGGTTTCCAGCCGATTTTCTTCGCTCCCGGTGACTTTGGGAGCAATCACGAACAGCAGCCGAAAGTTTGGTTGAGGGTTTGCGGCACCTGCGTGGCGGTACATTTCGCAGATGTAATCTCGGCCAATGGGAGATTCGGCCCAAATCAGATAGCTTTCTAGTTTTCTTGCCAATTGACGAGGACTTTCCGTGCCCGTATCGATTTCCAGGAAGCTGAGAATCATGCCCTTCGGATGACGGATCAGAATGAGACCGTCCGGTACGAGGCGGTGATGCCCAGACCGGTTGATCTCAAAGGCTGGGTGCGTTCTTAGCGATCGCCGCTCCAAAGCGCACTAATTCCCAAACGGGTTGGGATTGAGTTGCCTCCCAGACAGAAAGCAGGAATTCCGTGGCGGCAATTTCGTGCCAAACGTGCACGAAAGATTGACCCGCAGTTCGCCGCCGATCGAAGGCGGCTTCCTCCCAAGCCTTGCCCTGTTTGGCAAATGCGGTCTTCAGATGTCGCCGCCCCTTGGCGGTGACGAAGAAGATTTTCGGGAGGAGGGGACTGATCGAATTCACGGGCTGGACATCCAAGAAACCCAACAATTCCATCTCCGCCAAATGCCGGCGGGTGGTGCGATCCGATTTAAGGAACTTGCAGAATCGCCGCTGCACCTGGTTCGCCGTTGCGAATCGGTTGCGATAAACGAACGCCAGGATGGCTGCGTAGTGCCCGCGGATTTTTGCCGATCGGGGTATCGACTTTCGATATTTGTGTACGGAGGTCGCGAGTTTCGGGAATTCCCAGGTGGAGAGCGGACGACGGGATGAATTGGAAGTCTCAGCCATTGGTCCGCTCCTTTTCCACTTGGGCGGCGGATTGGACGATGGCGAGAATGGCTGAGCGAATCTCCGCCGTGAGATGTGGCCAGGCGTTGGTAACGGTGGTGAATTGCTCGGCGGCATCAGAGGTGGAGATTTTAAGAGGCGCGCGAGAAATAGGAGGATTATCGTCACGCTCCGCAACTGCATCGGATTTTGCAGCATTTTTTTGGAAATTGGCGTTTTTGCCTTGTTTTCCCCGGATGGTTCGAGTCCCCTATCCTCCACTTCTTGACTCCACTTACCCGATTTGAGGATCACCTCAAGTCGGGTTTCTTTTTACACTTGCACCGAAAACGCCCCTGCTTCCAGCTGTTCTAGGAAGCCGACTGGCCAGCTACCCGGTCAGGCATGGGTCAGATTGCCCTGCCTCTTGGTCAGATAATCACGGTAGAATCCCCTTCGCAATCTGACCGGAGAAGTGCAAGGTGGCAACTCGACGAACGACCCTGAAACCCGATCCGAGAGGCGATTATCGCCCATAATTCGGCGTTCGCAAAGACGGAAAACAGCAACGCTTCAATCTCGGCTCTGACCACGCCGAAGCTGAACGGAGGCGCGATCGCATCCAACAGGTTTACCGGGAGAGCGTCGCCATCCGGCAGCACTACGGCGACCAACCGGCAAGCTGGACCGATGCGGCCCTCCACGCCGCCAAGCTCATCCAGCAAGGATTCACCCACGTTCCCATTCCATCGCCCCACGACGTCAATGAGGCCGCTGGCGAAGCCTACGACATCGGGCCATACGACTCCGAATGGCCCGACCACGAACCGTTCGCAATGGTCTGGAGCCACACGATCTCCTCCCGGCATTACCCAAGCGTGAATTGAGTTCTGCCCGATGACAAGTCGGGGCATGCCGCCCTCGAACTTGGGCGGGTCATGTTCGACGTTCAAGCGCGTTGGCAGGCGCGGATGATGAAGGCTCAAGCCCCGGAAAACCCTGCGGCCGGGACATTCCATGAAGCCCTTGATGCTTACGACCGCTTTATCGAAACCGATGGAGCTCAGAGAGTCGCACCATCAACGAAAGTGCAGCGACAGTCACAGGTGAAGTCTCTGAAGAGAGACCATGCCGACACTCCGCTGGCCTTCCTTGATCTCAACGGGTGTCGTTCCCTCTTCGATCATTGGACAAGCCGGCCCCCGAAAGAAAACGGTACCGGTCGGTTCCGAACACATCGGAATCCGGCACATGAACGCCGTCTCATGCCTCGCTCAGGTCTCCCTGCTTTCCGTCGAATCTTCCGACCCGAGTTCTTGGTTTGCTTTCAAACCTCGGGCTTACCGTCGCAGCCACGCTTTCACGGGGTTGCACCCACTCGGCAGGGTTTCGCACGACGTCAGTTGGGCTTCGCCTTTCCCTAGCAGGCTCGCCACGACAACAGGCCGAATCGAGTTCGTCATCCTACGGACCAGCCATTCACTTCCGGTTGCTCTCCACCCCCTTTCGCAAGGACGCAGTTACCATAGATTACAAAGTTCAAACCAAACTTTGGCAGGGACTTTCACCCCGCCGACTCGATGCGATTACAGGCGCACTAGGGTCCGCTCAGCGGACCATTTTTACTTCGTAGTCGCATAAAAGCCTTGCAGAATCGTGTTCCCGTTGTTGCAATGTTTTTTGCGCCACGAAGTAAAAATGGTCCGCACAGTGGAGCCTACCTGGCTACTCGAGTTTGATGAGTTAAACGTGTCAGATTGATGAAGCCCGCAAAGCCTACGGCGCAAGGGGAAGCGGGATCCATTTTTCGCGGGCAAAAGACGTGGCGCAACCGCGGCCATCGTTAGGTCGTGGAGCGGCTTGCAATCGCCTGGCGGGCGCAGCCGGCGGCGCCGATGTAGCCGGCGTCGGAGCCGAGCGAGGCGAAGTCGATCAGCGTTTTGGCGGCGGGTATGGGAAACGCGCGGGCTTTGACTTCCTGGCGGATGCGTTCCAGAAACCGCCGGCCGAGCGGCGTTTCGTGCCGGCCGAACGTCATCGCGCCGCCGATGAGGAACATCGTGGGATTGATGGCGTGCATGATCGTCACTGTGCCGATGCCCATGTAGCGGGCGGTGTCCATGACGAGTTCCTCGGCCAATTCGTCGCCATGCTCGGCGGCGTTGGCGATGACCAGCGGCGTGAGTTCGGTGCCTTGCTTTTGCAAATCGCGGAGGATCGATTCGCGGCCGGCGTCCAAGGCTTCCCGGCAGCGGGCCATCAGCGATTTGGCGCTCGCATAGGCTTCGAGCGTGCCGAATTGCCCGGTGGCGCACGTGCGGGTGCCGTCCATGTCGATGATGATGTGCCCGCACTCCGAGCCGCAGGAATGCTCGCCTTCGATAATCAGGTCGTTGACGATAATCCCGCTGCCGATGCCGGTGCCGAGCGTCCAAAACACGAGGCTGGGCACGTCGCGGGCGGCCCCGACCCAATACTCGCCATAGGCGGCGGCGTTGGCGTCGTTTTGCAAAACGGCGGGCTTGCCGAACTGGTCGGACACCAGTTGCCTGATGGGCAAATCGTCCCAGCCGGGCAGGTTGTGCGGGTGCAAGAGCATCCCCGCGGGAATGTCCATCGTGCCGGGCGTGGCGACCCCGATGGCGGCGATTTCGTCCCAGTTCACGCCGCTCAAAGCGACGGCTTCGTCGGCCACGCGGTAGATGTTTCGCATGCCGTGCTCGGGGCCTCGGGCGGCTTCCGTGGGCCGGCTGACGTTGGAGCGGGAATGCCCGCCGTCATCGACCACGCCCGCCTTGACGTTCGTGCCGCCCAGGTCGATGCCCAAAAAATACCGCCCGAAAGTTGAATCGCCCGTCATGGCTTCCTCGCCGCCGGTGTTGTTGGTTCGTCCGTTCTGTTTTGCAGGATCGAGTATAGGTCGGGGCCGGTTCGCGTTGCAATAAGGCCCTGGAAGAATCAACTCGCGGGCTGCAGGTTGTTTTCGAGGGGCGAGCGTGGGGCGTCTGCCCGGGCGTCTGCCCCATGATGGTTTCAAGTTCAGATACGCGTCATGATCGGACGAGATCAGCCGGCTTACACCGGCCGCTCGCCTGTCCGCCGCGCACCGATTTTGGCGGAGCCGATTCCAAATCCGCGGGCGTCGCCGCGAAAGTCAGCGCCAGATCCTCTGTCACCGGGGCGAGGGCATCCCAAATCTGCGTCCGGCGGCTGCGGTTGACGAGTTGGGAGCCAAAGGCAACGAGTCCCAGCCTGAGCGCCTTGGCGTGAAGCCTGTTTTAGGGAAGGGCCGGCTTTCTGGCGTAATGGATGAGGTTCCCCAAGGTCACGACGACGATCATTCCCAAGAGCCCCCAGCCCAAATGGCCGAAGCCGGGAATCGGTTCGTGGGCGATGTCTTGGAACAACGTCAACGCGGGGCGGTCGAGTGTGGCCACGAACTCGGCCGAGTCGGTGGAGAACCGGGTTTCGCCGGTCCGCTCATCCCCGTCGATGAAGGCCACCAGCTCGAACTGGGCCTCGTCGCCGCCGAGCTCCTCCTTGAACTTGCGGACGATCTCGATCGCGGGCATCGTGCTTCGGCCGAGGATTTTTTTGAGCGGAAACTGCAAAGGCCCCTGGTTGGCCCCGTAGGCCCGGTAAACCACTTCGGTGCACACGAGTTTGTCGTGGCTGTCGAAATCGAACTCAAAATCGTACGGTTTGCCGGCATGGCTGAAGGCGAGGGTGATGGCCTTTTTGATTTCCTCCTCGCTGAGTTGGGGCCGGAGCACCGCGGCCGAGTCCCCGCCGCCGATGGAATGCTCGAGCGAGGAAAACACGACGCCTTCGCTCATGGCTTCGATGATGACGTGCGGGTGGTTTTCCTCGTCGCGTTTTGCGAAATTCCTCCAGATGCTTTTGCACATAGGGATCGTCCGCAAGCCCGAGGTTTTTCAAATCCTCCGCCGATCCCACATAGAGCGCCGCGTGCGGCCAATAGCCGGGGAGAAACGCATTCGAGACGTACCAGTTGCGGCGTTCGATGAGCACATCGCCGGGCTTCAGCATCGGCTTTAAGCGATTGAGCTGTTCCGCCGGGATCAGGGACACACCTTCCCGCGGCTCGCTGATTTTCACGTCGCCGATCCAGGTCGAGACGGCCGATTGCGTCTCGTATTTGACGTCGGCGATCAGCCGCTCGAGGTCTTTCGAGGCGACGCCGAATTTCTGAGCCCAACTCGGGCCGCCGAGTTTTTTCATTGTGCCGCCGGCCCGGCGGATGGCGGCGTGGAACGAGGCGTAGCGGGAATCGTCCCCCAAATCGAATTCCTCGAGCCGCGGCCCCATCCGCTCGTAGTATTCCCCGGCCAAGGCGAGTTGGCGAATGCTCGATTCGCTGGCGAGGTTTCGCTGCACCGTGTCGTACATTCCCGCGGGGATGCCCCACACGGGTTCGCCTTCGTTCAGCCGGGCGATCGTTTTTTCGCTGCGGTTGAAGTTGTGCACGAACTTCATCGACGATTCGCAAAGCACGGTCGCCGCGGTATAGTCGATCAGAAACGCCCGCAGCCGGTCTTTTTCGGCTCGGACCTGGTCGTGGTTGAGATATTTCCACACGAGCCGCAAGAGGGCCGAGCGGAAGTTGATGTAGCTCAAGAGCAGTTGGCGGACGGCGTCGTTGTCGGCTTCGTTGTCGTAGTTGCGCGTGCCGGCCGCGAACTCCGCGTGGACCTCGTGGGCTTTCGTCTCGAGTTCCTCCAAGCCTTGAATGATGGATGTAAGCGATTCTTCATCGCGCTGCATTTCGGCGTGGAGTTTTTTCTCGGATAAAGGCGCCAGGTCAAAGCCCCCTTCCCGCGCGATCAGCGGCCGGTCGATCAGCATCCGCGGGACGTACCACAAGATCGCCAAAGCCGCCAAGAGCAGGGCCGCGTGCGGTGCGAATCGGCGGGCGATTTCGAAAGGGGACGCCTTGGGCGGCGTTTCCGGGCGGGGCAAGATCTTCTGGTACTCGTCGCCAAGCGCGGAAACGCGCTGGCTGAGTTGATGCCGCTCCCGGCGGAGTTCGTTCAGGCGGTCGCGATTGAACAGAAATCGACATTGATGCCACCACAGCCCCGCCGTGGCTTCGAGCGATCGCCAATAACCCAGCGCAAGCAATCCCAGAAGCGGCAGCGCCCCCAGGTAGACGCCGGCGAACCAGGTCGTTGCGTGAAAGTCAAAAAGCAGCCACCAGCCCACCGCGGCATACCACAACAGATACACCGGCAGCCCCACGCAGAGCCGGTAAAACGAAACCGTCGTCCGGCCCGGCGGTTGCAGCCGCGAGGCGATTGCCCGCACGATGGTAAACGGTACGATATGAAACAACGTCCCGACGATCGCGGGCAGCATCAACAGCAGCATCCACAGGCTTTGCCAAACCAGCGTGAGCACCATCCGCCAGCCCGACGACTGGAGCACCGGGGAATGGACTTCCAGGCCCGCGCCGTGCACGTGCTCCCGGTACTCGCGAATGGCCGCGGCGGTCTCCTGCGACTGCGGATTGCCCTCCCGCTGGAAGTGGTTCATGGCGTCGGCCAGCCACTTCCGCTGCTTGAGCGGATAGACGGTTTCGCGTTTCGCGTTCGGATCGCGGGGCACGAGGACTTCGAGATCCTCCAAGAACGGCTGCCACTGCGGATCGTCCAGATGGATCACCACCTGCTTGAGGCCTTGCTCCAACCGCAGCGTCAGGTCGCGGCGGGCTTTGCGTTCGTTGCCTTCGTTGTCGGCGAGGCAGCGTTCCACGTCGATCGGCTCGCCCACGCGAATCCACACCGCGCTTCGGAATTGCTCTTTGTTTTCGTAGTTGATTCCCACCGGCACGACTTGAAGCCCCTTGGCGCCGCCGGCGACGGCGTCGAGCGCCATCCGCGCTGCCCCGGAGCGGATCATCTCCACGGTGTTGAAATCGTGGGACCGGCCTTCGGGGAAGATGCCCATCGCGGAGCCTTCGATGAGAACTTTCGCCCCGACATCCAGGCTTTCCAGATTTCGGCGGACTTGCGACGGGTCGTCCTGGCCGCGAAACGCGGGGATCATGCCGAGCGCCCGCATGGGCGGCCCCAGCACCGGGGAATCGAACAGCGGCGCCTTCGCCATGAACCGCACCGGCCGCCGGGCCGCGATCCCCACGAGCACCGGATCGAGCAGCGAGTTGGCGTGGTTCGCGCAAAACAGCACGGGACCGGTTTGCGGGACGCGGTCGGCGTCCTTGACTTCGATCCGACCGTAATAAAGCCCCACCAACCGCCGGGCCAGCCGCCGGCCGAATCCCAAAGACTCCGGCCCTTGCTCGTCAGCCTTTGCCGAATCCGCTTTGATCGTGCTCATCGAGGTGATCCCGCCCAATGTGGCCCTGGTCCAAAAGATTGCCAGGGATGATGATACCATACGATGCGAAAGTTCCTGCTAGACTTTTGCCGACTTTTTTCCCTCGCTCGCAAACCGGGCCAAAAGATTTTCAAGAATCCCGAATCTCAGACTGTAAGCCACAGGGCACGGGTGGCACGGGTGGCACCCAATCCGCTTGAAAATAGGGCAAAAGATTATCCAGTACTTTTGCGAGACCCACCCTCGCTGAACGGCTCGGCTTGCATCGATCTTGCGGGCGTTCGGGCCGTTGCGTCATAATCATCCACCGCGAACGGCGGCGAATCATCGAAAATGGATCATCCAGAACCGAGACAGAACTTTGATCACAAAAATCACAGGCAAACTGGTTTCGCTCCACGAAAACGAAGCCGCTCTCGAAGTGGGGGCGTTTGAATATCAGGTGTTTGTGCCGGAGTTTGTCCGGCGGCAGATGCAAAGCCTGATCGGACAAAATGTGAGTTTGCGGACCATCGAGTATCTCGAAGGCAACCCGCAGCAGGGCCGATTGACGCCGCGACTGGTGGGGTTTCTGAGCGATGCCGAGCGGGAGTTTTTCGAGCTGGTCTGCTCGGTGGACGGCGTGGGGGTGAAGAAGGCGCTCAGGGCGATGGTCCGGCCCGTCCGCGAAGTCGCGACCGCGATCGAAGAGCAGGACGTGAAGCAACTCACCACGCTGCCCGGCGTCGGAGCGGCCGTCGCCGAGCGGATCGTCGCCAAGCTCCGCCGGAAGATGGCCCGCTTTGCGCTCCTGGTGGCCAAGGAAGTTCCCGCCGACGATCGCACCGACCGCAGCGTGCTCGACGATACTTATGAAGCTTTGATCGCGTTGGGCCATTCGCCGAGCGACGCCCGGCAGAAAATCGAAACCGCGACCGAGGGCAGCAAGAAGAAGTTCAAATCCACGGAAGAACTCATCCGCGAAATCTACCAGAACGAACGCCGCTGATGGTTCATTGCGCCTCGAAGTCGCTGCCCCGTCGGGCAGGTTTCTTCCAAACGGCCCCGTGGAGGAATTGCACCTCCATTCCCGGATTATGAGTCCGGAGTCCTACTCATTAGACGAACGGGGCAGGAGTTCGCGGGGGGCGGTTTCGTAGAGCCGGCGGATTTCTCGCGCGTCGAGGGGGCGGTTATAAAACGCGATCTCGTCGAGCTTGCCTGTCCACCCGTAATAGTTGTTCCCGTCGCCGCCAAAAGTCAGCGGCGTCTGCGTATGGGTGATGAGGGGAGTCTCGGCCGGTTGGCCGCCGGCCGCCCGCAGGTTTTTTGATTCCACCATTTTTCCATCAAGGTAAAAGCTCAAGGTCGAGCCGTCAAACACGCCGGCGACATGGGACCATTTGTCGTGGGGGATCTCGGCTTTCACCGCGGAACCCGAGTAGTTGTTGACGAAGAAATACAGATGCTTCGCGTCCCCCGACAGCCGGACCAAACCATAGCCGGGCGACCATCCGCCGGGCGTCGTTTTCGCCCAGACCACCTGATAGTTCGACGTTTCGCCGATGGGATAAATCCACGCGGCCATCGTAAACTGCTCGGGGCAGAGATCCGCGTGGTGGGCGACCGTGATCCGCCCGCTGCCGTCGAACTCGAACGCCCCGCCCCGGCGGCCTTTTTCCAACCATTTGACGTTCGTGCATTGGCCGTGGTGCTTGTCCATCGCGTGGTTGGTCGCCCGCTCGCCGTCGTCGAGGGCGTAATACAGCATCAGGCCTTTTTCCGTGGGCAGCCAGCCCAGGTCCTCGTTGGGCACCACGTCGATCGAAATCACTTGCTCCGTTTTGATCTTCACCGGTCCGAAGATGGTCTCCAAATTGAGCGGCTCGCCCAGCCATTTCCCCGTCAAAATGTCGCCGTTGTTGAGTTCCACCCGCATGGTCTTCGGCTTTTCGCCCTGCTCAACCCGGCGGAGGCGATCCAGGGGAATCGTCAATTCATCGAAGCCCACGTCCAGCTTCAGCGAGGTATTGGACGTCGCCCCGATCACCCGCGATCCGTCCACCAAGTCGACCCGCAGCTTCCAGTCGGGTTCCTCCGCAAACGCCGACGCCGACGCAAGCAGCATTCCGCAACAGCCCAGCAAAACGATGTTCCACGGTTTGAATTGCATCACGTTCTCCTCAAAATGAAACGCCACGCCCGGGCACGATTTCAATGAACCGCCGGCATGCACCAGTTTAACCGGGACTCGGTCAGGTTTCGTAACGGCACCGTAACAGACGCCGCCGGAGCCGCGGGAGTTCCGTTCTTTCCGCTTTCGGCGCGACCGATTGGTTTCGGGACGAACACCGGCACCCCGCCCGGCAATCTGGTAACATGAGATGATGTCGTTCTGAATTACATCCCCGCAGATTTTCCGGAACATCAACCCGTGGCCCAGGATCCTGTCAGCATTCCGATCCTCCTGCCCGAACTGGGCGCCGGCAGCGAAACCATCCGCGTCAGCACCTGGCTCGTCGATGTGGACGAATCCGTCGAAATCGGCGAACGCCTCGTGGATGTGCTCATCCCCGGCGTGTCTTTCAGCGTGGCTTCCCCGGCCGCCGGCCGGCTCGTTAAAATCGAACGCCCCACCAACAGCGCGGTGCTGCCCGGCGACACGTTGGCCTGGCTCGAACCCGCCCCTTCGTCCCTTTGATTTCCGAGACAGACACCCTTACGACGAGCACACAATGATTTGGAACCGGGTTCGCGGACATCAGACGCAGGTGGAGATGTTTCGGCAGTCGATTCGTGCGGGCCGGTTCTCCCAAGCCTATCTGCTATTAGGGCCGGAAGGCATCGGCAAACGGCTGTTCGTCAAGACGCTGGCCCAATGTCTGTTCTGTGAAGAATATCCCGATGAGGAACTCGAAGCCTGCGGGCGATGCTCCGCATGCCGGCAAATCGCGGCCGACTCGCATCCCGATTTGCTCATCGTCGGCTGTCCGGAAGGCAAGAATATCTTTCCGATCGAACTGATCGCCGGCTCGAAGGAGCACCGGGGCCGGGAGGGGTTGTGTTACGACATCACGCTCCGCCCGATGGCGGCGAAGCGGCGAATTGCGATCATCGATGACGCCCACCTCATGAACGCCGAGAGCGCGAACGCGCTTCTCAAAACTCTGGAAGAACCGCCCTCGTTCGCGACGCTGTTTTTGCTGGCTCCGCAAGCGGAAGCGCTGCTCCCCACGATTCGATCCCGCTGCCAGGCGGTGCGGTTTTCGCCGTTGACGGACGACACCGTGGCGGAGTTGCTTGTGGAGCAACATCTCATCGCCAATCCCCAGGAAGCCGAGGCGGTCGCGGCCCTTTCCGAAGGCAGCTTGACCTTGGCGAAGCAGTTGCTCGATCCGGAAATCCGCCAGCTTCGCGAAGCACTATTCAACGGTCTCGCTGGTTCAGGGTCTCGTTCCTTCGAACTTTCCAAAACGCTTTTGGAAGGCCTGGACGAACTCGGCGGCGATTCGCACCAGAAGCGCCGCAACGCCGGCTGGCTGATCCGATTTGCAATGGAGTTTTTCCGCAGGGCGCTGCTCGTTCTCACCGGCCAGGATAAGACTTCGCCCATCCCGCAAGTCGCCCGCTTCGCGGAGCGGTTCGATCCCGGTTTGTGCGAAGACCTGGAACTGGTGATGGCCTGCCTGGACCGCTGCGTGCTGGCCGAGCATCAGACGGCACGCAACGCCCCTGCCCAGATGGTGTTCGAGTGCCTGTTCGACGACCTGGGCCGTTCCCTCCGCCAAACCGCCAATGCTTAAAAGGCGAGCGGCCGGTGTAAGCCGGCTGGTGACGATCACTCGAGGAATCGTTGTCACAATTATTAGCCGCTGGCCGCGAGCCCCGGTTCGCGGGAGAAGCGGACGCGAGTGCGTTCCGGTCGATGGCCGCGGTTTCTCCGATTACCCTTGTGTGCCTCTTCTCAGAAGCGATAATGAAGTTTTGATTTAAATCAGCGCAACAAGGACATTCTTTGATGCTTGCCCCAAAATTCCGGATCGGTTTGGTTGTGTTGGGCGGTGTGGCGGTCGCTTTCCTGCTGTTGGGGAAGGCTCCCCACGCAGCCGAGCCCGCCAAACCGGAAACCACCAAAGCCTCCCAAGAGCCGGTGGACTTCGGCCGCGACATTCGTCCGGTGTTGGCGAAGCGATGTTTTCACTGCCACGGCCCCGACAAAGCCGAGTCCAGCCTGCGATTAAACAGCCAAAAGACCGCCTTCGCCGAGGCGGATTCCGGCCTCTATGCGATCGTGCCCGGCAAACCGGACAAAAGCGAACTCATCACCCGCATCAGCGAAACCGATGAATCCCTGCGGATGCCCCCCGAAGGCAAACCGCTCTCCAAGGAAGAAATCGAAACCTTCAAGCGCTGGATCGCCCAGGGCGCGAAGTGGGAAACCCATTGGGCCTTTCAGCCGATGAAAGCCCCCGAGCCGCCCGAAGTCCAAAATAAAGCCTGGGTGGCGAATCCAATCGATGCCTTCATCCTGCATCGTCTGGAAGAGAACCAACTCAAGCCTGCCCCGCCTGCGGACAAGATCGCCCTCATCCGCCGGGCGTATTACGACCTCACCGGCTTGCCGCCCACGCCGGCTCAGGTCGATGCCTTCGTCAGCGACAAATCCCCCGAGGCTTACGAAAAGCTGATCGATGATCTGTTGGAATCGCCGCACTATGGCGAGCAGTGGGGCCGGCATTGGTTGGATTTGGTGCGGTTCGCCGAGACCAACAGCTTCGAGCGTGACGGCGTCAAACCCAATGCCTTTCGGTATCGGGATTACGTCATCCGCTCGTTCAATGCCGACAAGCCTTACGACCAATTTGTCCGCGAGCAGCTCGCCGGCGATGAACTGCCTGAAGTGACGGCGGATTCGATCATCGCCACGGGCTACTATCGGCTGGGCCTCTGGGATGATGAGCCCGCCGACCCGCTGCTCGCGGTGTATAACGAATATGACGATATCATCACCACGACCTCGCAGGTGTTTCTGGGGCTGACGGTCAACTGTGCCCGCTGCCACGACCACAAGATCGATCCCATCCCGCAGGCCGACTACTATTCGATGCTGGCGTTCTTCCACGGACTGACGCCCTATGGCACGCGGGGCAATCAAACGAGCAACAACCAGACCGACATCACGCCGCCCGAAGTCGCCGCCCAATATCAGGCTCTCGACAAACAAAAAAACGAACTCGCCGCTCAGATGCGGGACATCGAGCAAATCGGCATCGTCAAAATGCCCGGCGAAGATCAGCGCAAAACCGAAGGCCGGCAGCGCGAAAGGGTGTTGCGTGAGAAACTCCGCAATTACCTCGATGAGGAGCAATGGACCGAATACACCACTCTGCGGGAACAACGGGGCAAAGTTGAAGCGGCGTACGGAAAACTCCCGCCGCGGAAGTCGGCCCTCAGTGTGGCGAAAATCCACGTCCAGCCGCCGGAGACGTTTATCCTCCAAAGGGGCAACCCCACATCGAAGGGGGAAAAAGTCGAACCGCGGTTTCCCGCGATCTTTTCCTCGCCCAAGCCGGTCATTCCCGAACGAAAAGAAGGAGCCCGCTCGTCGGGCCGGCGGCTGGTCCTCGCGAATTGGATCGCCTCGCCCGACAACCTGCTCACCGCCCGCGTGATGGCCAACCGCGTTTGGCAGTATCACTTCGGCCGGGGCATCGTCCGCTCGCCCAACAACTTCGGGCAGCTCGGCGAACCGCCCACGCATCCGCTTTTATTAGATTGGCTGGCCCGGCAGCTGATCGCAGGCGGCTGGCGGCTGAAACCGCTGCATAAGCTCATTATGATGTCGAATGCTTATCGCATGTCGTCCGCCGGCAACGAGGCCGCGCTCAAAACAGACCCGGCGAACAATTTGTTCTGGCGGTTCGATATGCGGAGGCTCTCGGCGGAGGAAATCCGCGATTCGATCCACGCGGTCACGGGCGTCCTCAATCCGAAGATGTTCGGCCCCAGCATCTATCCCACGATTTCCCAGGAAGTCCTCGCTGGCCAATCGCGGCCGGGAGCGGGCTGGGGCAAAAGCTCGCCCGAAGAGCAAGCCCGCCGGAGCGTTTACATCCACGTCAAGCGGTCGCTGCTCACGCCGCTCTTGGAGGATTTCGACCAGGCCGACACCGACAGCAGTTGCCCGGTGCGGTTCAGCACGACGCAGCCCACGCAGGCATTGGGGATGCTCAACGGCGATTTCGCGAACGCCCAGGCCGCCGTGTTCGCCGACCGCCTCAAAAAAGAAGCCGGCCAGAACCCCGCCGACCAAATCGCCCTCGCCGTCCGCCTGACGACCTGCCGCCCTGCAACCAAAACAGACATCGAGCGCGGCCGGGACTTGATGAAGAAACTGAAAGAGAAACACGGCCTCAACGACGAGGAGGCGCTTAAATACTTTTGCCTGTTAGCCCTCAACACGAACGAGTTTTTTTATTTGGATTAACACGATCGCGACGGCGAAAAAACCTCCGTCAGTCGGGCATGTTGAGCCAGAGGCCCTTGTCCGTGATTTCAAAGGGCACGATCCGGTCGTCGCAGGCGCTGCCGCGGTGCTTGGCAATATAGAGCGCCCGGCCCATTCGCGTGCCTTCGCGGATTTTGCCCATCAGGAGGATCGTATTCGCGTTGGACAGCACGTCCCCGCTTTCGATCGGCCGGCTGAGAAGCTGTTCGAGCATCACATCGTGCGTCGTCGCCAAAAACAGGCAGCCCAGTTCGTTGTGATCGTAAAGATGGGCGACCACTTCGCCGGCGTGCTCGCGGAACTTGGCCCGGAACAAATCGCGGGCGACCCAATCCGCTTCCTTGTGCAGGATCTGATGATAGATGTAATCAAACGTGTGCAATTGAAAGGAGTCGCTGGCTTTGTCCGCGGGTTCGATCCCATCGATCACGCACCGCCGGACGCCGTGGATAAAGTTGCCGTAAAACCAACCGATGGCGAGATCGAGCTTTTTCATCAGCTCGATTTTCCATTCCCGCCGCTCATCGAAATCCAAATCGCTCAAGGTCACCCGCCGGCCGCTCCGCCGAAAGAGATGCAGGTAATCCGAACGGGCCAACGCCTCGTTCCAGACGCGGTCGGGGCCTGATATTTCATTGAGGTCGGCATCGCGGAGTTCCCAGCCAAACAACCGCCGGGCGTAGGCGTGGTGATTCTGCGCATCGCCTCGGCTGGTCATATCGAACACAATCCCCGCCTGCCCTTCCTGTTTCCGACCCTCGTGGGCGAACTGAAGTCCCAACTGCGTCTTTCCAATGCCGGTCGCGCCCAGAACCACCGTGAGCGTCCCCGGCAGCAATCCGCCGCCGAGCATCTCATCCAATTCCGCAATTCCCGTCTTTTGGCGATGCGTCATGGAGTAGGAGGGTCGTTTCTTAAAGGAAGCCCAAAGAGATCGAGAAAAGCGCCCTCGACACGGTTGGGAATCGGCAGTCGGTCTTTGGTTATTCTATCAGACCGATTTCTACACCGTAAGCTGCCGGTCGCGGGCGGTGATGGGCCAGCGGGCGATGATTTGGCCGTCTTCGACGACTACGGCTTCCTTATGGAGCGCCGACGTGGGGCAGACGTGGCGGGGGATCGCGATGAGTTCATCGCCCGGCACGTAGTTCGCGGCGTCCGCGGTTTCCAGCACGAGGTGCTCTTCGTTCTGCAGGACCTGCTCGGCACCTGGTAGATCGGGGAACACCAGCCGGCGGCCGGCGGGCGGATCCGAAGCGACCGCTTTATAACCCAAGTCGAGCGTGACGCGGTTCGCCGTGGGCCGGCTGATGACGCGGGTCAACAGCACCGCGGCCGGGGTGAATTTCAGATCGGGGAAAACCCCGCCGTAGCCCGCATCATGAAACACGCAGGTGCCGGGGCTGAGTTCGAGCGTGGGATCGACTTTCTGCGCATAAATCGGAAACGATCCCGTCCCGCCCGCGACGATCCGCGGCACCGGCAAGCCCGCCTTCACCAAGTCGTCCCGGAACGAGGTCGCGGCGTTCCAGCAGGCATCGACCGCGGCTTGGCGCTCGGCGAGGTCCTGCTGATGATTTTGTCCATCATAAAGATGCAGACCCCCCGCGTTCACGCCGGGCGTTTCCGCGATCGTTTTGTAAAGCTGCTTGGCGTCTTCCCCCAACGGCAAGCCGGTGCGGTGCTGGCCGGTGTCGAGATCCAGGAGCACGTCGATTTCCAGATCCGCCGCCTGCATCGCCTCGGCGAGTTCCCGGAGCGGCTGCGGATGATCGGCAGTTACGGAAAATTTCACATGCGGATACCGCCGGCGAAATAGAGCCGCCCGGCGAATGTTCGGCCCCACCAGGTTATAGGCCAAGAACACATCCGGCACCCCGGCGTCCGCCAGCATTTCCGCCTCGGCAAACGTGGCGGCCTTGTGCTTGGTGATGCCCTGGGAAAGCTCCAATTTCGTCACGTCCGGCATCTTGTGCGTCTTGCAATGCGGCCGCAACCGCGAAACATCCCCGGCGATGGAGATCATCTGCTTGATATTCTCCAGCAGAATCTCCCGGAACACCACCAGCGCCGGGGTAATGATTTCGGAGGTATCAACAATGCGGTAACGCGAGTCAGGCATGGCGGTCTTTCTATCCGTCGTGTCGGTGTTATTCGTGGTCTCTTTCCTCGTTCCCAAGCTCCAGCTTGGGAACGCACTGGTCGCCAAGCTCTGCTTGGCAGCGTGCGAAGGATCGGGTGGCTCTCACCCAATTGGTGACGCCTTCCAGCGTTCGCAACTGGGTTGATGGGATCGACGCGTTGCGAAGCGGAGCTTCGCGTGAGTGCGTTCCCAAGCCGGAGCTTGGGAACGAGGTGGAAGACAAAGGAAGGTTCATTTCTTTTTTCCTCGTTGCCAGTTTTTTCGCGTGTTTCGTGGTCCCTTCCGCATCCGTGGTGAAGGTCATCCGCGTTTGGGGATGAAATTTCGCAGATAGGTCACGCTCTGTTGGAGCGAGGCGATGCGGGATTCGAGGGTGTCTTCAAACGCCCGGTCTTCGACTTCCACGCACACCGGGCCTTGGTAGCCGGCGTCGCCCAGGACGGAGATAAATTTGCCCCACTCGACTTCGCCCATGCCCGGCAGCTTGGGGGTGTGGTATTCCAGCGGGTTGGCGAGGATGCCCACATCGTTGAGCCGGTGGTAGTCCATCCGCACGTCTTTGGCGTGGGCGTGGTGGATGCGGCCGGCGAACTCGCGAAGCGGGGCCAGGTAATCCATGTGCTGCCAGACCATATGGGAGGGATCGTAATTCAATCCGAAGTTCGGGCTGGGGATGTCCGCGAACATCCGCCGCCAGATGGCGGGGCTGATGGCAAGGTTTTTGCCGCCGGGCCATTCGTCGTTCGTGAAGAACATCGGACAGTTTTCGATGCCGATTTTCACGCCTTCGCTGTCGGCCAGTTCGACAATGGGAGACCACACCTCCCGGAACCGGGGCCAATTGTCCTCCACCGACCTCGTCCAATCCCGGCCGATGAACGTGTTCATCCGCCCGACGCCCAGCTTCGCGGCCGCGGCGATAACTTTGCGGATGTGCTCCCCGGCTTTTTTGGATTCCTCGGCGTCCGGCGAGAGCGGGTTCGGATAATAGCCCAGCCCGCTGATGCTCACGCCCGTTTCTTCGGTCAGGCTTTGAATCTCCCCAACGAGATCGCCCGAAAGCTCGTCCACGTCGATATGCGTCACGCCCGCATACCGCCGCTCCGCTTTACCCACCGGCCAGCACATGACTTCCACGCAGTCGTAGCCCAAATCCGCGGCCGTCTCCAGAACCTCGCGGAGCGACAATTCCGGCAAAATGGCGGACACAAAACCCAGCTTCATGAAGATTCTCCCGGAACGTCGAGTCGCGTTTGAGGTTTTCACCGACCGTACCCCGCGGGCCAATCACCGTCAAGCACGCCCGGAAGCCGAAGAGCGTGAAAAGTCAGCCCATTCTGTACGATTCCTAACACTTCGCCCATTTCTTCCATTTATACTAATTTCGCTGATTTCCCTTTACAGGCCAATCCCCCCAGCTAACATGTCGGACAGTTAGGGACACATTCCACTTGAGCTGTTCTCAAAGGATTCTCGAAAGGATCAAAAAAATGCGCTATCTGTTCAGTTCCATGATCGTGGCGGCGGCATTCGCGCTCGCCTCTCCCGGACAATTGCAGGCCCAATGCCGGGGGGGCGCATGCTACTCCGGCTCCTCCTCGTATGGCACGGGCTACTGCGGCAACGTCAGCTACTCCAACTGCGGTGGCATGCAATACACAAACTACGGCGGGGGGATGAGGTATTCCAACTGCGGTGGCGGCATGCAGTATTCCAACTGCGGTGGCGGCATGCAGTATTCCAACTGCGGCAACTCCTGCGGCGGCCGCGTGATGTACTCCTCCTGCGGAACCTCCTCCTGCGGAACCTCGTATTACGGAAATTCCTGCGGCGGCCAGGTCTATTATTACGGCGGTAACCGGGGCAACTGCTACGGCGGCTACTGTGGCGGGATGCGTGTGATGTCCGGCGGATCGTGCTCGTCCTGCGTCGGCGGTTCTGCCCCGGCGGGCGGATATGAAGCCGTTCCCGATGGCGGGGCGGGACATGGTGCGGAAAAGATCGCGCCCCCCGGCAATAACCAGCCGGCTCCCAATCCCCCAAACCAACCGAACAACCCCGCCGAAGCCAAAAAACCAGGGGTCGAGACATAATCTCAGGAGATCAGGCTGGGACCCATCTCAAAACGGAACCGGGCGGTATGCTTTCGCTCGGTTCCGTTTTTTTATACCGTGGAACATGGCGACCCGTCGCCGAACCTGCCGACAAGCCCGCCACCTGAGCTTCCGCTCAATTCCGCCTGTCCATGTTCAATTGTCGTTCCTTCGAGAAGGTTGTTATGAAACTCGCCCACTCGCAAACCCATCGGAAAACCTCCGCCTGGAAATGGTCTCTGCCCTGGTTCGTTGCCTTGGCGATCGGTTGCGGCGGACAGCCGGCCGCTCCCCCGTCCCAGGCTGTGGAGCCGACGTCTACACCGTCGGAAACCTCTCCGAACGAACCGGCCTTGGAGCGTCTGCAGTTTGTCTCCACAACCGCCCAAAGCGATTCCCAGGCCGAGCCCCGCCTCATTTTGCAAAAGCACCAGCGGATCGCCTTCGTGGGGAACTCGCTCGCCGAGCGGATGAATCTGTTCGGCAACTTCGAGACCCTCCTGCATTCGCGGTTTCCGCAGTTGGAACTCAAGATCCGCAACTTCGGCTGGCCGGCGGATGAAGTCGGCAACCAGCAGCGGCCCAACAGCTATACCCAACTCGACGACCCGCTCACGATTTACTCGCCGGACATGTTCTTTTGCTTCTTCGGTTTTAACGAGTCGTTCGCCGGCGAAAAAGAGCTGCCTTATTTCAAGCAGCGCTACGGGCAATATTTGAACGACCTGACGAGCCGATTTTCCGAAAACAAAAAAGCCCCGCAGCTCGTGCTGATTTCCCCGATCGCGTTCGAGCCCTCGGGAAATCCCTTGCAGCCCGCCGGAACACAGGAAAACGCCAACCTCGCGCTCTACACGACCGCCATCAAGGAAATCGCCGCGGACCGCCATCTGCCGTTCGTGGATGTGTTCGCTCCGACCAAGGGCCCCTTCCACGAGAAACCCGGTTTGCAATACACGATCGACGGCGTGCATTTGAACGAGTCGGGCGATTTGCTGCTGGCCCAACTTCTGGATGAAGCCCTGTTCGACGGCAAAAATCCCGCCCACGTGGGCAGCAGCGATTACGAGCAACTCCGAGCCGCGGTGAACGACAAGTCCTGGGTGCACATGAACGATTACCGCATGCTCAACGGCTGGTACGTTTATGGCGGGCGGCGGACTTACGACACCGAAACTTTCCCGCTCGAATACAAGAAAATCCGCAAAATGGCCGCGGTGCGGGACCGCTACGTGTGGGACATCGCCCAGGGCAAAAACGTCGCCAACAAACCGGACGACAGCAATACCGGCGAGTTGATCGTTCCGCCGACCGGATTGGGCCGGCATTTTCCCCGCGCGGAACCCAAGGAACTCCGCTATCTCAGCCCGGAAGAGTGCATCAAGACCATGCAGGTGCCGGAGGGCTTCGAAGTCCAGGCCTTTGCGTCCGAGCGGGAATTTCCCGTGCTCGCCAATCCCTGCCAGCTCAACTTCGACAACAAAGGCCGATTGTGGGCGGCGTGCATGCCCAACTATCCCCAATGGCGGCCCGGCGACCCCCGGCCCAACGACCGCTTGCTGATCTTCGAGGACACGAACCAAGACGGCAAAGCCGATAAAGTGAAGGTGTTCTACGACAAGCTGATCTGCCCGACGGGGTTTGAATTCTGGAACGGCGGCGTCCTGGTGGTCGATGAGCCGCGGATTTTGTTCCTCAAAGACGTGGACGGCGACGACAAAGCCGACGAGGTGACGCAGATCGTCGACGGCATCGCCACGGACGACACGCACCACACGATGGGCGCCTGGGAATGGTCGCACGGCGGATTGCTTCACATGCTGGAAGGCGTTTCGCTTTCGACGACGTTGGAAACGCCCTGGGGGCCGTTCCGCAATAGAAACTCCGCCGGCTGTTATGTGTTCGATCCGCGGTCGCTGAAAATCCGCCGCTTCAAAACGCCCGGCTACGGGAACCCGTGGTGCTTTGTGTTCGATCATTGGGGCAACGGCATCGTAGGCGACGGCACGAACGCCAAGCAGCACTGGGCCAGCCCGCTTTCGGGAGCCGACCCCGAAACCCGCAGCACGCTCAAACCCATCTTCGACAACGAAGGCATGCGGCCCGCCGTGGGCAATGATTTTCTCGTCTCCCGGCAGTTCCCGGATGAGGTGCAGGGCCAATTCATCTATGCCTGCGTGATCAACATGAACGGCATGCCCCGGTTTACGATCGAGGATGAAGAAGAAGGCGCGGGCTTCACCGGACAGCGGATCGCGGATCTCCTCGTCTCCAACGACAAAACCTTCCGCCCGGTCGATCCCAAAATCGGGCCGGACGGAGCCTTATGGTTCGGCGACTGGTGCAACGCCTTGATCGGCCACATGCAATATTCCCAGCGCGATCCCAACCGCGACCATCGGCACGGGCGGATCTATCGGCTGGTCTATAAGAACAAGCCGCTGTTGGAACCGATCACCCAAGCCGGCAAATCGGTTCCCGAGCTTTTGGAGCAACTCAAAACCTACGAACCGAGAACCCGTTACCGCGCCCGCCGGGAACTTCGCGACCGGGACCGCGACCAGGTTTTGGCCGCTGTGGATGCCTGGGTGAAAGGCCTTGATCCGAACGATAGCCAGTACGAGCACCATTTGTGCGAAGCCTTGTGGGTGGAAGAGAGCTTTGAAGCCGTCGATGAGAACCTGCTTCGCAAGCTCACCTCCGCGAAGGATTTCCACGCCCGTGCCGCGGCGGTGCATGTGCTTTCGAACGGGCTGGCGTTGGGTGGAAATACGCTCCGCACGCAGAATCCCCAAGCCGACAGCCGTAGTACGCTCATTGAAATGCTCATCAAGGCGATTCGCGATCAACATCCCCGCGTGCGGTTGGAAGCGGTCCGCGGCGCGAGTTATCTGGCATCGCCGGATGGAGCCCGGCTTGCCCTCCGCGTGATGGACTATCCGACCGATTACTGGATCGATTACACGCTCGAACATGCCCTGTTGGCCCTCCGCCCGTATTGGCTGCCCAGCCACGTCAAAGGGGAGTTCCTCAAAGATGTCCCGCCGCCTCAGCAGTTGTATTTCCAAAACTTCCTGAAAGCTTTGGGGCCAAGCGTGAAGGCGATTCCGCATCTGCAAGTGCTCGCGGGCGAGCAGGATTCCACCAAACGCGACGTTGCGGTGAAGGCTCTCGCCGATCTCAAAGGCAAAGCCCGGAACGGGGAGGTCGTATTCGACCGGGTGTGCTCGGTGTGCCATCGCATCGAGAATCGGGGCATCAATTTCGGCCCCGATTTGACGCAAATCAAGAAGCAGATCAAACCGCAGGACCTGCGGGCGCACATCATCTATTCCATCCTCGAACCGAACAAGGACATCGCCAAGCAATATCAAACGATGCGGGTGCTGACGGCCGAGGGCAAAGTGTACGACGGCTTTGTGGAATCCGACACCAAGGAGACACTGACGCTCCGCATCGCCGGCGGCAAGCTCCTCAAGATCCCGGCGGGTGACATCGAGCAGCGCGCCGTCAGCAAAGTCAGCTCGATGCCTGAAGGCCTGGCATTTTCCATCGCCCCCGCGGAGCTGTTGGACATCGTGGAATACCTCACGCGATTGAACGGAGGCAAGTAAGCGGAGAGACGGAGAGCGGAGAGCCAATCCAGCGGAGAGACGGAGAGCCTGAAAATTGGTTTGGCTCTTTACTCTCCGCTCTAAATCTCTCCGCGTTTTTCTGCCCTCTGTCCTCGAAATTCAAACCGTGCGGTAATCGCGGAACAGGCAGGCGAAATACAGGATGAGCGTGCCGGTGACGGCGGTGAACAGGGCGATGCAGCGGGGCCAGAGAGCCGGTTCAAAGACGCCAAGCCATTCGAGGGAGACGTAATACCGGAACAGCGTGATCCCGAACACGATCGCGATGCCCACCATCCAAATGCCGTGATAAAACCGGGGCAGTTCGGAGACTCGGCAGGGAAACATCCATTGGCGGGTTGTCAAATGCGCTCCGCCGGTGGAGGCTTTCAGAAAGCCGACCCAGTTGGCGGGCTTCGCTTCGCGGATGGTCTCCAAAAGAAACGCCTGATGAGCCAAAAATGCTCGCCAGAAGGCGCAGAACGTCGCCACGACCATCAGCGTCGTCAGCAGCATATGGGCCACGACCCAAGGCAGGGAATGCCCGGAATCGAGCAAGGCCCTGACGACGGGATTGCCTTCGTTTTTGAGGTCGGGGCTGAAATAAAAGGTCACGCTCAGATCCAAAACCGCGGCCCCGGCGATCACGACGCAGCCGACCCAAAACCGCCGGCGCGAGATTGTCTGTCCGCCTTGCCGGGCGACGCGGACCAGCATTCCCGCAAACAAGGCCCCCAAAACGGGTTCCAGATAGGCCGACATCACCTGAAACCGCGAGGGCGGTCCGCTGCTGATCTGGGCCAGATTTCCCCTGGCGGCGACAAGAGCGAACCCGAGCGATAAAAACGACCAGACGAAGAGCCCGGCGCCCGCGAGCACAAGATTTCGCAGCGGCCGATTCGTGCGGAGCGAGGTGATCGCGGCAAGGTTCGACATCCAATTCTCCTCAAAACAATTATCCGGCATCCAACCGGCCCCCGCAATCCCCCGAACGCCTGAGCAGGATCTGATTCCGCCGTTCGCTCGCGATTGCGGGAGATTCTGTTACCATAAAGCATCGATTTGGACCGTTTTTCCCACCTGATATTGATTGAGGAGAGGCCTCATGGCTGACAACACCCCCGCAAACCCCGGCACCGACCGCAGGCAATTCCTCAAGACCGGCTCCGCGATCACCTTGGGCGCGATGGCGACGCAGCTTGGCGTGGCCCAGCGCGCTTATGCCGCGGAGAACAATACCCTGAAGGTCGGCCTCATCGGGTGCGGCGGCCGGGGAACCGGGGCGGCGGCCCAGGCATTGACCGCCGACGCCAACACCGAACTCGTCGCGATGGGCGATGCGTTTGCCGACCGCTTGGAAAGCAGTCTCCGCAATCTGAAGAACAATCCCGTGGGGCCGCGGGTCAAAGTCGATGAGGAACACAAATTCGTCGGCTTCAATGCTTACAAAGATGTGATTGAGATTTGCGATGTGGTGCTTTTGACCACGCCGCCGCATTTTCGCCCGGCTCATTTGAAAGCCGCGGTCGACGCCGGCAAACACGTCTTCGTGGAAAAACCCGTCGCGGTGGATGCCAAGGGGGTCAAATCGATCCTCGACACTTGCGAAATCGCCAAAAAGAAAAACCTGTCGATCGTCTCCGGCCTGTGCTGGCGGTATCACCACGGCATGCAGGCCACCTTCGATCAAATCCACGATGGGGCCGTCGGCGACATCGTCACCATGCAGTGCAGCTACAACACCCGCGGCCTGTGGAAGCACCCCCGGCAAGACGGTTGGAGCGACATGGAGTACCAGCTTCGCAACTGGCTCTATTACACCTGGCTCTCGGGAGATTTCATCGCCGAGCAGCACGTGCACAGCCTCGACAAAATGGCCTGGGCGATGCAGGATGAATATCCCATCTCCTGCAGCGGCACCGGCGGCCGGCAAACCCGCACGGACGACATCTACGGCAACATCTTCGACCACTTCGCCATCGTTTTCGAATATGCGAACGGCGTCAAAGCCTTCAGCCGCTGCCGGCAGCAGGACGGCTGCGCGGTCGATGTCTCCGATCACATCGTCGGCACCAAAGGCCGGGCCGACGTGTTTGCCCATGCGATGCTCGACCACAAAGGCAACGTGACCTGGAAGCACCGCAAAGAGCGCGGCGACAACATGTACCAGAACGAGCACGACGAGTTCTTCGCGAGCATTCGCGGCGGGAATCCGATCAACAACGGCAACTACATGGCGAAAAGCACGATGATGGCCGTCATGGGCCGCATGGCCGCCTACACCGGGAAGGAAATCACCTGGGAGCAGGCCATGAACTCGAAACTGGACATGACCCCCAAGAAATACGAATGGGGCGAGCTGCCCACCCCGCCCGTCGCCATGCCCGGCATCACGCCCTTTGTTTAGCCCAAACGCTGGGTGCCGCCAAAGGCAATTCATTCGCCGGCGGGCGCTCGCTCCGGTTCACTGGAACAACCGGACGCTAGCGCATTCCGGCTGATTGTGGGGAAGTTTGTTCTCGAGCGGCGAGGGTCTCAATATCTCCCACACAGCGCATCGGGGACTTGGGGAGACTCCGTGATCCAGTGCGCCGAAACACGTTTTCGGCCTTGAAGGGCCGCGGCCTTTGGCGAACAATCTCCAAAGGATTTCCGTGTTGCCTCGTTCCCTCTCTTTTGCAGAGAGGGCGCGGGCGGCCGAATCGCGGGCCTGTTCTCGTGGCCGGTCCGCCGATTTTTGAGATGCTGGCAATTGTTGAAGGTGGTCTTCCGAGTGTATTGGATTGATGAACATTCGGAGTTGGTCGAGTGGCTGGGCGGGCTTTCGGTAGCGACATTTATCATCAGTTTGCTCGCCGTCCCCTACATCATTTCCCGGTTGCCGGAGGATTATTTTGTCCGCGGGCATCACCGCGACCATTTCAAAGACCGGCATCCCGTGCTGCGGTGGGCGTTTCTCATCGGGAAAAACGTGCTGGGAGCGGTGCTGATTTTGGGGGGGATTGCCATGCTGGTTCTCCCAGGCCAGGGCATTCTGACGATCGTGCTGGGGCTGTCGATGGTCAATTTCCCCCGCAAACGCGAAGTGGAATGCTGGATTCTGCACCGCTCCGCCGTGGAACGGGTCGTCAACTGGATCCGCCGCAAGGGCGGCCACAAACCGCTCCAATTTCCGAGCAAGTCCAACGAAAACGCCGGCGACTGATTCGTTCACCCACCAAGGCGCCAAGGACGAAACGGGGGAGAATGGGAGCGAGCGAACCGGAGACGAAGAATCCGTCGGGAAGATTTCTCGATTTTGGGATTTCCGCGTTTCCCCGTTGTTTTTGCATTTTTTCCCTCGGAAGAACCACTAGAATACACGCGAACGTTTTAGAGGTTTTTTTGGATTCCCTTCCCACGGGCGGTAAATATGACCATCTCGGTGGATGAGTATTTCAAAACCCGCAAATCCGACCGCAAAAAGGAAACGCGGTATCTGGCGGTCATCAATAAAGACAACTGCACCTCATGCAACGCCTGCGCCTCCCAGTGCCCGGTGGACTGTATTTACGAGGTGCCCAGTCCTATTCCGTCGGAGAGTTTCCACCAGGTGGACACCTCCCGGTGCATCGGCTGCCAGTTGTGCTATCGCATCCCCACAGAGAGTACGGACCATTACAACCTGGAAATCTGCCCGTGGAACGCGATCGACATGCTGCACAATCCGAATGTAAAGCCCGACGAGTCGGTGCTTTTGCCTTATTACCAGGGTGAGAACGCCGGGGATTTGCCCTGGCCGAAGCTGGAGGAATACGGCTACCAGTTTTTCCTCGACGGCACGGTGTTTTTGCCGACGCACGAAGAAGACCTGCACGCGATTTTAGAGCACCTGAAATCGCCGGTCTGGTTCTACGACGATGACGTGAAAGTGGCCATCGTCGAGGAAGCTGCGCGAAACGAAGATTTCGTCCGCTACAAGACGACGCCCCGCGGCCGGGACGTGTTGGATGTCGTCTACGAAGGTTACCAGCGGATTTTCCTGGACTGAAAACCCGTTACGGTCTGTCCGAATTAGCCCGAAGCGCAAGCGAGGGATTTTAGAATCCTTCCCTCGTTTGCGCTTCGGGCTCATGGATTCTCAGATCGATTCCGGCAGGCGAAATTTGGTTTGGCATTGCGGGCAGCGGGCTTTGCGGCCGCGCATCGTGGGATCGGTCCGGTCGACCTTGAGCAGGAACCCGCATTCCGGACAGGGCACGCTTGCCAGGTCCCGATCCGCCTTTTCTTCCGCCACCGCGGTCGCCGACGTTGCGGGGACCTTCGTTTTTGCCGAGACCGGCTTCGCGGACTTGGGCGACACTTTGGCCGCGGGTTTTGCGTCTTCCGCTTCGGCCGGGGGAGTTTGCCAGCGCTCCCAGGCGGTGTTGGCTTGCTCGGCAATCGAGCGGGCTGACTTGGGCGCGTAGCCGTACGTATCGGTCAACAGGCTGTAAACCGCAAAGGCCGCTTCCCCAGACAGGGACGGCGCGGTGTCGGGCAGCGGACGCGGGGCGATGTGGGCGGTGAGTGGTTGGCGTCCGTCCGACTCGGCTTTCGCCTGTTTTTCCGGAACGAACATCTCGGCGGACCGTGCGGGGGCTGGTTCTTCCGCTTCGTGCATTTTTTGCCACGCGGCCTCGGCCCATTCCGCCACCTTCCGCGCGGCCGGTTCGGGATAGCGATAGTCCGCCGTCAATCGCCCCACGATCGCCGCGGTCCGGTCGGGCAACTCGCCGGTTCTTTCCGGGAATCGCCCCGGCAGCCAGCCGATGTCGTCGGCCGCTCCTCCAGTCAATGGCGGAGCGATTGGGGGAGCCGGTTGGCCTTCGGCGGCCGGTTTGGACTTGGACCGCGCCTTGGCCAGAATCTCCGCCGCGGTCGAAGCTTTTTTGGGCGTGGGCAAGACCGGTTTGGGAGCCTGCGGCTCCGTTTCCGGGGATTTCTGCAGTTCCAACGCCCGGCGAGCCTGCTCGACAATCGGCTCGATCGCTTCCGCGGAATAGTGATACGTCTCCTGGAGCACCTCTCGAACCCCTTCGAGCGGATCCGCCGGGGCTTTGGGGGGGGAAGGCTTGGACGCGATTTTCTGTTGAGGCAATTTTGACGGCACCGACTTCGCGGGCTTTTCCGGAGCAGTTTCGCCGGCGGGTTTTTCTTTCGGCAGATCGCGGGCGAGTTTGGCTCGTTCCGCCAAATCCTGGGCGGTCTCCGCAGAATATCCGTACTCTTCTTTGAAAAGTTTTTCAATCGCCGCCGTGTCGTCGACAGGCAGCGCGACACTCGTTTCCGGGGCCGCGGAAACAGCGGGGCCGGCGATGATCGGAAACTCGCCGGGTTCGCGGGGGGCGATCGGGCCGCGGGTCTCGGTGAGCAGCGAATACGCTGCGATCTCCCGGTGGGCCGCGAAGTTGAAGATGTGGTCCTTATAGAGCCGGGTTTGATTGAGATCGCAGCGGTGGACAATGAGTTCATCCCGCAGCGAGGTGCACTGGACGACGACCTCGCCGGACGGTGCCAGGATCACCGAGCGGCCGATTTGATGGAAGCCCTCTTCCAGACCGGCCTTGGCCACCCCCACGACGAAACAGCCGTTTTGATAAGCCCCGGCCTGCATGCTCAGCATGCTATGAAAATTGGTCAGGTGATCGAGTTCGGGATGTCCCGGATGGTCGGCGGCGGTGTTGTAGCCGACGAGGACGATCTCGGCCCCCTGGAGCGCGAGCATGCGGTAGGATTCCGGCCAGCGGCGGTCGTTGCCCAGGCACATGCCCACCACGCCGCCGAGAGCCTTCCAAGCCCCGAAGCCCAGATTCCCCACCTCAAAATAATGCTTCTCGTAAGAGCGGTGGGGGTTTTCGCCCTCGCGCTGGGTGAGGCCGGGCAGATGAATTTTGCGATATTTTCCGATGACCTTTCCGTCGGGTCCTACAAGAATGCTGGTGTTGTAGCGGCGAAGCCCGCCGTCTTCCTCGGCCAGTTCGGCAAAACCCAAATGGAACGCGATGCCGAGTTTCTGGGCCTCGTTAAAGAGCAGATGCGTGCCGGGCCCCGGCAAATCCCGCTCGAACCAGGCATCGCACGCGGCCGGGTCGTCTTCCCACCACCGCGGGAAAAACGGGGTGAGCGCGCACTCGGTGAACACGACGAGATCGCAATGCCGGCTCTTGGCCTCCCGCATCAGTTCGAGCAAGCGGACAACGACCGCGGATCGGCTTTCGTTCCGGCCGACCGGCCCCATCTGGGCCGCCCCCACAGTGAGGAATCTCGCCATAGTCTTTCGCGCAGCTTTCGTGCAACGGGATAAACGTCCGCAACTCCGATCCGCACCGCCTCCATCCTTTGGTGGTGTAGATTGTAAGAGATTTCCCGCGTGAAGCTACCATTTCTTGAAATCCCAATGATGAAGGCACCGTCACGTGCGATCGTAGCCAACCAGCCCGCTTACGCTGGCCGCTCGCCAAAGAATTTGGTCATATTGGGATTGTCTCCTGGCTTACGAGGCTTCGCGGAAGCGGAGCGTGGGTTTTTCGATGGTCACCACCGTGTTCGGCGGGACGCTTTTGCTCAAGGACACGCTGGCGCCGATGACCGAGTTGCGGCCGATCACCGTGTCGCCGCCCAGGATCGTGGCGTTGGAGTAGATCACCACGTTTTCTTCGATCGTGGGATGGCGTTTGTGGCCGCGGATCAGGTTGCCCTCTTCGTCTTTCGCAAAGCTGAGCGCTCCCAAGGTCACGCCTTGATAGATCTTGACGTGGGCTGCGATCTCGCAGGTTTCCCCGATGACGACGCCGGTGCCGTGGTCAATGAAAAACGAAGGACCGATCTGGGCCCCGGGATGAATGTCGATCCCCGTATTCCCGTGGGACCACTCGCTGAGCATGCGGGGAATCAGCGGGACCCCCAAGCGGTTGAGCTCGTGGGCGACGCGGTAAATCGTCACCGCTTCCAGGCCCGGATAGCAGAAAATGATCTCATCCAAACTCGCGGCGGCGGGATCGCCGTCGTAGGCGGCCTGGACATCGGAGGCGAGTTTCTTTCGCAAATTGGGCAGCGTGTCCAGAAACGCGAGCGCCTTTTCCTGGCCGAGGGCCTCGAAATCGATGTGCCGTTTTTTCTCGCACTGGAGGCCGTGCTCCAAATCGTAAGCGTGGCTGAGCGCCCGGGCGATCTGCGTGGTGAGTTTGTCGTGCAGCCCGTCGATCAGATCCCCGACGTGGTACATCACGTTGCCCATGTGCAGATTCTGCCGCCGGCGGTAGCCGGGGAAGATTACATCTTTGAGATCCTGGGCAATCTCCACGACGGCGTCGGGACTGGGCAGCGGGCAATGGCCGAGGTGGTTCATTGTGCCGATGTCCAAATAGCTGGCCACAATCCGATCCGTAAGATCGGGGAGTCGCTCTTTGCGCGAGATGTCGGTTGCCATGTCCTCACTCCTTACCCAATTTTCCTGCGCCGAAATATGAATTCTACGGTTCCCCCGCCGCCGGTCAACGGTGTGAATCTGACATCGGCCGTCTGAACGCATGGATTTTAGGCAATTTGTCGAGAACATGGGTTGTATCGGGGTTTTCGTCTTGGCTTTCGGAATAGTTCGCCTGAATGGGGCCTTCCGAGTCTTCCGGCTCTGCCGGCGTTGGGGCTTTCGGGCGTTGGATGTAGGCCACCGTGCGGCCGGTGACATGGCCGGCCGCGGCACCGCCCCAAGTCAACAGCGGGCCGAAGGTTGGGACAAACGGAGCCGCCGTGCCGAACGCGGCCGCTCCAATTTGGGGGTAGAGGACTTGGTAAGCCTCCTCTTCCGTGTGCCAGTCGTCGTTGACCGAGGCATATCCCAAAACGTCGTTTGCCGCCCGGGTTTTCCGCCAGACAGACAGGACGGGCAGGTCGTTGACGATCGCGGCATAAGCGCCGGGATAGCGCTGGGAATGAATGTCCTTGGCGTACGCCGCTTCGGACAAAACAACCGCCGGCACATCCGAACTGAGATTCAACGTGTTCGCATAGGGGTCATAACGGTCGCCGCCGAACACGCGGTTCGGAAAGCAGGTGTATCCGAGCCAGGTGAAAACACCGGCCGAGTATCGCCAAAACGGGGCGATCCGCTCGTTGGCGATGAGCCGCTTCCACTGCCCTTTAGGGTCATAATCGTTCACTGCGACATACACGTCGGTGATGTCGTTTTCCGCGAGATAGACCTTGAGTTGCTCAACGGTTTCCGGGGCGATCTTGTGATTGTCCGTGTTCTTGTTGAGGGTCAGAATGCGGTTGGGGAGCCCAATCACCCAGGCCATCCGGTCCAGCGTTTTGTGCGGTTTTCCATAAACAATTTCGACCGGCTCGACCGACCGGCCCGTGGGCTCCTGCGGATGAAATCGCCCGTAGTGATAAGGCGCCGCCGCACAGCCCAACGCCGGCAAAACGACGAGCGCAATCATCCGCGCGAAACGGCCTCTTCGCACCGAACCCGTCCGGGGAATCATGCGCAACCTCCTGCTGCGGCCTACGTTGCGGCTGTCTGCGTTCGCTGGGATTTATGGGATTGTCAATTTGAGGAAGGGGCGGGAAGATACCGGAAATTGACCCAGCGGTAAAGTCCGCCCTCGGGAAAGAGACGCCGGCGTCGTCTCCATTTTGTCAGTGGGCGGATGCTTGGACAGGCCACGATTCAGGTTGCGGGCTGGCTGTCTTCCGTGTCATAAAGGGATTTCCGGCCGCGGCGGGTCCATAGCTCGGCCAGGCTCTGAAACACCACAAAAAACACCGGCACGAAGAACACCGCCAGCACCGTCGAGGCGATCATTCCGCCGAAGACCGCCGTCCCCAAGGCCCGCTGTCCCGCGGCCCCGGCTCCTTCGGCGATTACCAGAGGCACCACGCCCAGGATGAAGGCGAACGAGGTCATCAAAATCGGCCGGAACCGCCGCCGGGCTGCTTCGACCGCCGACGCGTGGATCGTTTCGCCCGCCGCGTGAATGTCGCGGGCGAACTCGACGATCAAAATCGCATTCTTGCTCGCGAGCGCAATGATGAGCACGATTCCGATTTGCGTGTAGAGGTTGTTGTCCATGCCGCGCAAGGAAACCGCGGCCACCGACCCCAACAGACCCAACGGCACAACCAGAATCACCGCCGCCGGAATGAACCAGCTTTCGTACTGGGCCGCGAGCACGAGATACACCAAGAGCACCGCCATGCCGAACACGAGGAACGCTTCTCCGCCCACCTGCTTCTCCTGATAGGCCATGCCCGTCCACTCGTAACCCATCTGTGGCGGCAAATTGTCGGCGGCGATCTGCTCCATCAGCTCGAGCGCCTCGCCGGTGCTGTAGCCCGGAGCCGGCTCGCCCGTGACCGAGGCGGACGGGTAAAGGTTATAGCGGCCGATCGTCTGCGGGCCGAAGGCCTCGCGCACATCGACGACGGTCCCCAACGGGACCATGTCCCCGTCTCGATTGCGAACGTCCAGGCGGCGGATGTCCTCGGGATCGGCCCGGAATTTTGCCTCCGCCTGAACCCGGACCTGGTAAACACGGCCGAATTTGTTGAAGTCGTTCACATAGGTCGAACCGAGATAGGTTTGCAGCGTGTTAAACACGCTGGCGAGCGGCACGTTCAGCGATTTGACTTTCACCCGGTCCACATCGACATAAATCTGCGGCACGCCGGAGCGGAAGGTGGTGTTCATCGCGGTCAGGCCGGTTTGACTCTCCGCATCGTGGACGGTTTCGATGACGACCTGATACAGGGCCTGGCGTCCCAAGTCGCCCCGGTCCTGGATCTGCATCTCAAATCCGCCGCGCACGCCCAGCCCCCGAATGGCCGGGGCGCAAACGGAAACACGACCGCGTCTTCCACCTCGGAGAAGCGGCCTCGCAAATCCTTCAGAATGGCTTCCAACGTCAGCCCCTTTGGAAGCCGTTCGTCCCAGGGCTCGAAGGTCACGAACAACGTGCCCGCGTTGGGGGCCGAGCTGTTGTCCAACAGCGAGAGCCCGCCGATGGTGATCCAATCCGCCACGCCGGGCGTCTTCTCGAGGATCTTGTCGAGCCGGGCCATGACTTGGCGGCTGCGCTGCTGGGACGCGGCGTCCGGGAGCTGCACGCTGACGAGAATGTAGCCCTGGTCCTCCGTGGGGAAGAAGCCCGTGGGCACGCGGACGTACCACCACGCGGTCAGCGCGATGAGCGAAACGAAGACCAGCATCACAATCGCCGCGTGCCCGACGAGAAACCCGACAATCGCCGCATAAACCCGCTCAATCCATCCATAAACCGCATTGAAGCCCCGCGAAAAAAAGTTCTTTCGCTCTTTGGGCGGACGAAGCCATAAGGCGCACTGGGCGGGTTTGAGGGTCATGGCGTTGATCGCGCTGATGAGCGCGGTCGCTGCGATCGTCAACGCGAACTGTTGATAGAGCCGGCCGGTAATGCCTCCCAAAAACACCGTGGGCAGGAAGACCGACATCAACACGAGCGTGATGCCGATGATCGGGCCCAAAACCTCGCTCATGGCTTTGATGGTCGCAGGCTTGGGGGCCATGCCTTCTTCAATGTGATGGGCGGCGTTCTCGACAACGACAATCGCATCGTCCACGACAATTCCGATCGCCAGCACCAGCCCGAACAACGTGAGCATGTTGACGGTATAGCCCAAGAGCGCCATTGCGAAAAAGGCCCCGATAATGGTCACCGGCACGGTCGTCGCGGGAACCAGCATCGCCCGCCAATCCTCGAGAAACACCAGAATCACAATCAAGACCAACACGCCGGCTTCGATCAGCGTTCGATAAACCGCGTGAACCGAAGCGTTCACGAACTGCGTTGTGTCCAGCGGAAAATCATAGCGGATGCCTTCGGGAAAGGATTGGCTCAAACGTTCGGTCGTGCTGCGGACGCGCTCGGCCACGTCGAGGGCGTTGCTGCCGGGAAGTTGGTAGATGCCGATGTTCGCCGTCGGCTGGCCTTGCTTGAGATTGTACTGGTCGTAGCTCTGGGCCCCCAATTCGACGCGGGCCACGTCCTTGAGCCGGGTCACGCGGGTTCCTTCGCCGCCTTTCACAATGATGTCTTCGAACTGCTCCACCGTGCTGAGCCGGCCGAGCGTGGTCACCGTGTATTGAAAGGCGAGTTCTTTGCCGGGCGGCGTGGGCGGCTGGCCGATCTGTCCCGCCGCGACCTGCACGTTCTGCTCGCGGATGGCGTCGGCCACATCCTCGGTCGTCAGGGAGCGGGCTTTGAGCTTCTCCGCGTTCAGCCAGATCCGCATGCTGTAATTCGAGGCGCCGAACACGACCACCTCGCCCACGCCTTCCAGCCGGCTCAACTCGTCCCGCATGTGCAGCGTCGCGTAGTTCGAGAGAAACAGACTGCCATAGCGATTCTCCGGCGACGTCAGCGAGATGACGAGAATGATGTTCGTCGATTGCTTCTTCGTGGTCACGCCCTGACGGCGGACTTCTTCGGGAAGCATCGGCTCGGCGACGGCCACACGGTTTTCCACCAGCACCTGGGCGGCGTCGAGATCGGTTCCAATCTCGAACGTCACCGTCAGCGAATACGATCCGTCGCTCGACGAGGTGGACGACATATACAGCATGTTCTCCACGCCGTTGACCTGCTGCTCGATCGGGGCCGCCACGGTGCTGGCGACGACCTCGGCGTTAGCTCCCGGATACGCGGCGGTCACGCGGATCGTCGGCGGCGTGATCTCCGGGTACTGCTCGACGGGCAGTTGCCAAAGGGAGATCAATCCGACCAGAACAATAATCACCGCGATCACATTGGCGAAGATCGGGCGTTCGATGAAGAATCGCGCGAACATAAAGCGTCATTCCGCCTGCCGGGCACAAGATCGTCGGGAGTGGAATAATTCTCCGGGCGGACAGCGCCTGCGGGAACCGTCATCTTCGACCGCACGGGATTGACAACGGCCCCGGGCCGGGCACGTTGCAGGCCGTTGATGACGACCCAATCCTCTGGCCCGACGCCCTTTTGGACCACGCGCATCCCGTCCACGCTGACGCCGAGTTGGACGGAGCGGTATTCCACCATGTTGTCGGAATTCACGACCAGCAGAAAGTTTCCCCGTTGGTCGGTGCCGATGGCTCTTTCCTCGACGAGGACGCGCGGTTTCGCACTCCCCAGGGTCGCCTGGATGCGAACAAACAGACCGGGGATCAAGGCATGGTCGGGGTTCTCAAAGACGCCTCGGCGGAGAATCGTGCCCGTCGCCGGATCGACGCCCAATTCGCGAAAGTCGAGCTTCCCGACGTGGGGGTAACCCGGTTCGTTGGCGAGGCCGAGATACAGCGTGGGCGGTTCCTTCGGTTTGACCAGTTCGTTTTTGCGGAACATCTCGCGGAATCGGAGCAGCTCCCGCTCGCTGACCGTAAAATAGGCATAAATGGGTTCGATGCTTTCGATCGTCGCGAGCAGGGTCTGCTCGGCTTCGACAAGATTGCCCTCGTCGACCAGATGCCGGCCAATGCGGCCGCTGATCGGGGCCCGGATTTCTGTGTAGTTCAGTTGCAACTCGGCTTCGCGGACGGCCGCCTGCGCCGCTTCCACGGTCGCGGCGTCGCTGGCGGCTTGGGCTTGCTGCACTTCCAATTCGTTCTGCGTCGCCGCCCCGCGGTCGTGGAGCTTTTGAATCCGGGCGAGATTCCCCTGAGACAACTGCAGCTCCGCCTGAGCCTTTTGCAGGTTGGCCTTGGCCGAATGAAGCTCCGCTTCGAATGTGTCCTGGTCGATCAAGAACAAGAGGTCGTCTTTTTCCACATTGGCCCCATCCTCGAAATCGACCTTTTTGAGGTACCCCGTAACTCGCGACCTGAGATTCACCGTGGCCGACGCCCGCGTCGTGCCGGTGAACTGCACCGTATCCACAACGGGCCGGCGAACCGGTTGCGCGACGGTCACTTTGGGCGGAGGCGGCGCTTGGAACTGGTTCTTCTGCTGACATCCGCCGAACCACGCCGCGGGCATCGCCGCCGCAAGGACCGCGGCATAATAACTGGAAACTCGAAACATCGGGGTCGCTTTATCCCGCTGCGGAAACAGTCAACACATTCGTTAGCATGCTAATTTAAGTAAAACCCTTCCGCCGTGCAATCGGACAGAGCGTGGGTTTGATAGGGTGTGTTTCACAAAAATAGGTGGATCGTCTTTCGCCCAATTTTCCAGTGGAGAGGGTGGCACGTCGCTGAGCCGAGCGAAGGGCGTGGCAAGGCGCAACGACCACGCCCTTCGTTCCTCAGGGCGTGCCACCCAAGTTCGGATGTGCTTTCATCAAACACGCACGGTTTGATGATCGCCAATTGCCGCCGGGGCACAATCCGGCCATCCACCATTTTCGATTGGGGGCAAGCGATCCGCCGCCGGCGATCCCAAATTTCGCAACTTTACGGGGATTGCGGAGTTCTCCATAATGGAACCTGGGGAGTCTGTTTCCATCACGTCACCGGATGCGAATTATGGGGAATCTGGCAATACCTTGGGCCAACGTCAGCGTGTTTTGCTTTCTGGCCAGCTACATCGTCACGCTGGCTCTGGAAGGCGTCAGGCTTTTGAAGCAAACGGCCATTAACCGCCTGTTCATGCTGGGGTTTGCGCTCGCCGGGCTGACGGCCCATACGATTTACCTGATCGGCCGCAGCCAAGAATCTCAATTGCCGCCGCTGTTAAGTTCTTCGCACGACTGGATGCTCGTGCTGGCCTGGATCGCGATCCTGTTTTATATCGTACTCACGGCGGTGGACCGCAACTTGTTGGTGGGGCTGTTTTTGCTGCCATTGGTTTTGGTGCTCATCGGCTCGACGTATTTCATCAGCGAAACGCCCAACCGGATGATGGAAGCCGAGCGCGGCTGGAAAATGCTGCATGCGAGCTTATTGCTGTTTGGGATTGCGGGCGTGATTCTGGGCATTGTGTTGAGTATGATGTATCTCTTTCAACATCACCGGCTCAAGCACAAACACACGATGAAGAACGGCCTCACGCTCCCCAACCTGGAACTGTTGGCCCGGCTGAATTGGTGGGCGGTGGTCCTCACCGTGCCTTTGCTCACCTTGGGCCTCGCCACCGGCGTGGGGCTCGGCTGGTATTCCCGGGGAGGCGAATCGCCCATCTCGTTCACCGATCCCGTCATCATCGGCAACAGCATCGCCTGGCTGGTGATGCTCGTGTTTTTCGGCTGGCTGCTCACCACCAAACGGCCCACCGGCAAGCAGGTCGCCTGGCTGACCGTCTGGGCCTGCGGGTTCTTGCTGGTGACGCTGATCGGCCTGCAGGTGCTCTCCGGCCGATCGCTTTCCACCTGGCACACGCAACTGGTCCCCGCGGCCGATGC
Source organism: uncultured Planctomycetaceae bacterium (assembly GCA_963815195.1). GTDB lineage: Bacteria > Planctomycetota > Planctomycetia > Planctomycetales > Planctomycetaceae > CAWAVN01. The sequence continues at coordinate 85,812 of CAWFGE010000015.1, read as the reverse complement.
GCTGTTTCGCGTGGTGGTGTAAGGGAGCCGCCGGCGATGAACCTCCAAGTCGTGTATTGCAATCACCAGACGGCGGACTTGAGCGTCCGGGAGCGGTTGGCGTTCGCCACGGAAACGCAGCTCACCCGGGCTTACGAGGCCCTCCGCGCGCGGTTTCCGCAATCCGAAGCCGTGGTGGTCTCCACGTGCAACCGCGTGGAGGTTTACACGGCCCAGGAAGATGCCGCCGGCTCCCCGACGCGGGAACAGATCGCGAATTTCTTCGCGGAATTTCATCAGGTTCCGTTGAACGGGTTCGTCAACGATCTGTTGAGGTCATCCGGTCCCGAGGCGGTCCGGCATTTGTTCGAGGTCGCGAGCAGCCTGGACAGCATGGTCTTGGGCGAGCCGCAGATCGTGAATCAGATCAAAGACGCCTACCGCGTCGCGCAAAACAACGACGCCTGCGGGCCGCTGACGTGCGCGTTGTTCGAGGGGGCGATCCGCGTTTCCAAGCGGGTGCGGACGGAGACGGGCCTCGAACGCGGGCGGGTGTCGATCGCCAGCGTCGCCGTGGGCGATTTCGGGAAGAGCATTTTCGACCGGTTCGACGATAAGCTCGTGCTGATTATCGGGGCCGGCGAAATGGCCGAAGAGACGCTCCGCTATTTGAAGGATGAGGGCGTCCGGAGCCTCATCGTCGTCAACCGCAGCTTCGAGCGGGCCGAGACGCTGGCGGACGAATGGGGCGGCGTGGCCCAATCGTTTGAAGAACTCGGCTTTTGGATCGGGCGGGCCGATGTGATCGTGAGCACCACCGGTGCGGACCGCCCGATTCTCGATCCCCGCAGCTTCGGCGAGGCACGAAAGGACAGTGGGGGAAAGCCGGTGTTCATTCTCGATCTCGGCGCCCCGCGGGATTTCGATCCGGAGATCGGCAAGGTCTTCGACAATGTGTTCCTCTACGACATCGACGACCTGGAGGCCACCTGCGAATCCAACCGCAAAACGCGGGCCAAGGAAGTCGAAAAGGCCAAGCGGATCATCGACGAGGAAACCCAGAAGTTCATGCACGATGTGTATCATCGCGCCACGGGGCCGATCATCAAACGGCTTCGCGAGGAATGGCACGCGATTCGGCAGCAAGAGGTCGAAGCCCTGTTCGCCAAGCTGCCGCACTTGAGCGAATCCGACAAGAGTGCCGTGGAACGCAGCGTGGAGCGGATCATCAACAAGCTGTTGCATCCGCCTTTGGAAGTCCTCCGCGACGAAGCCCGCACCGGCCCGCCCGACGGGTTGCTCAACGCCCTGATGCGGTTGTTTCACCTCGGCGAGAAATAAAAACCGGCTCACCCCCAAAAGGAGCGTGCCGGTTTTTTATGAAACGGTCGTTCGCTGTTTCGCGATCAGTTCAAGTTCATCAGCGAATCGAACAACTCGCCGCTGGCGAACACGTCGTCTTCTTCCGGGAGCCGGCGTTCGCCGGTGCCCAGCGTGGGAGCCATCAGGTCGTGCGCGGCGGTGACGTGGTCGTTGCCCAGGGCGTGCTCCAGTTCGTGGAGAACGACGGTGAGCAAGTCCACCCGCCCCAGCGAGGCGGCCGTGCTCGCGAGCAGCTCATCTCCGCCATTAGAGAACTCTTCATCCAACAGCGGCGTGGCATCCACGAAGTAGCCCTGTCCCGCCGCGGTGCGGTCGATGAAGATCCGCCCCGGCGTCTGGAATCCCAATTTGGAACCCGCGAGATCGGTCACGAGGAACTGAATCTGGCGAAGCTGATCGAGGGCGGCTTCGTCCACGCCCGCCTCGGCCAGGCGGTTAATCGCGGCGTCCACCACGGGAGCCAATTCCTCTTGGGTGAGGGCCGGGACATCGCCGGTGCTGGGCAAGACGGAGGGGTCGAGCGACAACGGCGAGCCTTCCCCGGCGAAGCCTTTGCTCCGGCCGGCGATGTAGGTCCCACCGAACAGATTCCCTGCGAAGGGGAAATCCTGCCGGATTTGCACGACCGGGACCGGCTTCAGAGCGGTTGACTTTGTGGTATCCACCGCGAACACCTTCACGTGCGGGCCGCCGCCCACGCCCGGCGCGGTGATGATTTCCGGAATGCGGTCCCGGGCGGTGTTGTTGTTGATGTCCCTCTCGACATCGCCCGTCGCCACGCGCACGCCGCCGGTGAAGTTCCCGTCATACGCGAGGAATTCCCCAAGGACGTCCGAGGCCGCGGGGAAGAAGTTCCCGATGCCGGTGGTGGCTCCGTCGAAGATCCGGACGTGCGGACCGCCGCCGAAGCCGGCCCCCGTAATGATGTCGGCCATTCCATCCGGGACGTTCTTGACCGCGCCTCCTCCTCCGCCGATGTCCGCGGCCGAGACGTAAACCCCGCCGGTGAAGCCTGTATTGTCCGCTGGGTGATATTCGTAAGCGTAGAAGCTTCGGATGACCGTGGGGGCGGTCAAGATGTCGCTGTCCGCCTGAAAGACCTCCACGTGCGGTCCGCCGCCGGGGCCGGCTCCGGTGATGATCTCATCGCCGGGCACTCCGTCCACATTCCCGGTCGCGACGCGGACGCCGCCTAAGAAGCCGGGATCGTAGGCGAAGAAATCTTCGGCGACGAGTCCCGTGGCTCCATCGACCACGATCACCCGCGGTCCGCCCGTGGTGTCCGGGGACACGACGATGTCGGGCGTTCCGTCGGCATTGATGTCGCCGGCGGCCACGAACAGACCGCCGAAGAAACTGCCTTCGTAGAGGTAATATTCGCGGATCAGGCTGGCGTCTCGCCCGTCGAAGACCCGCACGTCGGGACCGCCGCCGGGACCGGGCGTGGTGACGATATCGGCAATCCCGTCGCCGTTAAAGTCCGCCGTGGCCACGCGGGCTTCGCCGAAGAACCCCGGATAGGGATTGAACGTAAACCGGGCGCTGTTCGAGCGGGAGTCGAAGACTTTGACCGACGGGCGACCGTTGGCGTCCCGCGTGGCGGCGACTTCGAGGGATTCCAGAATAAAGCCGATTGCGGTCGGGTCCGTGACCGTGGCGTTCGTGCTGGTCAGATTGACGGAGAAGGATTCGTCGCCTTCAAAAAGCCGGTCTTGATTGACGGTGATGGAGATCGTTTGCTGGGATTCGAATTGGTTGAACACGAGCATGCCGTTGGGGACCGCCACGTAGTCCCCGCTGCCGGCGTTTGCCGTAAGGTCCCCCGTGCTGTAGTCGATGGTGATGGTCTGTCCCAGGGGCACCTCGGAGGGGTTGCCTAGGGAATCCGTGAGCGTCACGGTGAACTCGGCGGTGACGGTGTTGGGGGCATCCCCTTCGCCGTTGACGTAGGCGTCGGTGATGTGCACAAAGCGGGCGTCAAAAATCGTGCCCTGGCCCTGGGCATCGTCGATCACTGCGCCCTGCGGAGGCGCTCAGGTTGACAAACAGGGTCTCTTGATCGCTGTCCATTCCCGGCGTGGTGAAGATGGAATCGGAAAGGATTTCGATCGTGATGGTCTTGGTGGTTTCGCCGGGCGAGAAAGTCACCGTGCCGCGGCGGAGGCGGTAATCCACGCCTACGGTCGCGGTGCCGTTGGCCGTGTTGTAGTCCACAAACACCGGATCGGCGCTGGCGTTCGAGAGGGTGACATTAAAGGTCATCGTCCCCGTTTGGCCGTTGCCCAGTTCAAACCCGCCCGCGTCGCTGATCGAGATTTGAGGCGCCCCATCGTTGTCGATTATCGTTCCCACGCCGAAATCATCCACGGCCGAGGCGATGTTGACGGTGACTGGCACCGCGGTATCGGGCTGGAACGGGTCGAGGCCTTTCCGCATCTCCACGGTGGTCGCCTGGACAATCACGACCTTAAACGTTTCGGGAGGCTCGAATGTCGTGTCCGAAAGCGTGTCGATCAGGATCGTGCCCGTGGTCTGGCCGGCGGGGATGGTGATGAAGGAATCGACGGAGGGATCGCCCAAGCCGAACGCGTCGCCGGTGAAATCGACGGGCGTAAAGTCCGCATTGCCCGTTCCCTCGCGTCCGTCGTTGGCGGTGCCGTCAAACTCCGTCTTGTAGTACACGGTCAGGTCGGTCGTCAACGGTTGGGACAACTGAACCGTGAAGGCGGCCTGGCCGCCTTCGTTCACGGCGGTGTCGAGGACGCGGACGGTGCGGAAGTTGAAGACGTCGCTTGAGACCTGGTCGTAGCCGAAGGGCTCTTCTCCCCGATCGGTGATGCCGGGAAAGAAGGCCACCGTTCCAATATCGTTGGCTTCCGGGAAGAAGTTGTTCTCCTGGTGCATCCGGAAGGTACTCGCCCCGGTCCCATCATAGAGGAAGGCGGAGTCGCGGACCTGGAAAAAGTCTCCGTTAAACGAGGTCACGGACTGGTTGTAGGTGTCGTCCAGGTAAAACTCGTCGCTATTGATCACCGTGACGCTGTAGATCCCGTCAACTCCCATGTTGTCCAGGATGACATGGTCGCCGGTTTGCAGGCCGTGCCCGCCCACGAATAGGGTCCAGGTTCCGCCGTTGGTGTAGGCGGCGTTGCCCGCGATGGGAGTGCCCGTCGCCGGGTCGTACAGTTCAAACGTGTTGGGAGTCAAGACGACGATCAGGAAGGTGCCGTTGGCGTTGGTGTTGCCGCCGACGCCCGAGATGTCGATGATGTCGCCCGTGTTGAGTCCGTGATTGGCCGAGGTGATGACAATCGGAGTGGCATTGGTCGCTCCGGTGATGTCGCCGGTGCGGACTGCCCCGGCGGCTCGCAAGCGAATCGGCTCGGTCGCGGTTCCCGAGGCGGCACCGACGATCAAACCGCTCGACGCCCCGAAGCCGTTCACGAGGCCTCCGACTCCAAACACGGGGGATTCGTAAAAATCCAACAGCCCGACATCCCGGTCGGCCACGCGCTGTGCATTGCGCCGGCGGGTGCCGGAGTTAAAGGGTCCATTGGGATCGGGGGCCGTGCGTCCGTTCGTGCGGGATTTGAAATTGGTTTCGGCATTGCTATAGGAAGCGCCCGCGCGAACCAGGTCGATCGCGTCGCCCGTGTTGTTGGTGAATTCCAGATTCAGCCGGGCCAAGGGATCCCGGCGGTAGCCGCCCGGGTTCACGACGAACTTGGTCCCGTCCCAGGTGCCCGCCGTGGCGGGCGGATCGACGGTGGAGGTGAAGGATTGCGTGAGCACATCGACCCCGGCGTTCCCGCCGAAGAGGTTGTTGTTCACGCGGGCGTTCACGCGGCCATTGCCGTCATTGAAAACTCGCTCGGTCGAGAAGAAGCCGTCGGCACTGTTGTTCTCGCCCACGTTGCCTCCTGTGAACAAATCCTGGTACACGCCATCGCGGTCCGGGAGCATGCCAAAATTGGCGGAAGTGATGTTCGAGGCGTTCGACGTGCCCACGAACATCACCAGGCCGCTGCCGTTGACGATGGGCGGAATGGGCGTTTGATTTGCCAGGTTCCCGTTGGAGCGGATTTCGTTGCCGTTCACGTCCAGCACGAGATTGGGCGACCAGAGGATGGACCCGTCGCTGTTGAGGTTCTCGGGATCGGTGTCCAAGTCGGTATTCAGGTTGACATCCTGCGTTTGGGTCGGGGAGGTCGTATTGACCACCAAAAACCCTTCCAAGCCGTTGTTGACGATGTTGTTGGCGTTCGTGCCATTGCCGCGGGTCCCGTCCCCGAACACGATGTAGGACGCGACATCGTTGCCCTCGTTTAAGACATCCACGCCCCGGCCCAGGTTATTGTCGATGATATTTCCGTAGGCCAGCACATAGAGGTACGTCGGCACGCCGCCTGGAACCTGGCGGGCGAAGGTTTCCACGCCATCGCCTTTGTTCTTGGTGATGACGTTTCGGCCGAGGAACACGTCCAGTTCACCCTGGCCGTCCAGATTGATGTCGATGCCCTTGCCGTCGCCTTGGGGATTGTTGAGGGTATTGGCGGTTCCGTTGCGGCGGATGATGTTGTTGGTGATGTCGATGTTGCCCGGGGCGTTGATCTCGATGCCGTCGTTTCCGTTCAGGTCGATGAGGTTCCCCAAGCTGCGACCCGCCGAATCGGTGCCGTCCTCGCCGATCTTGAGGGGGTTCAGCGTGCCCGGCGTGCCGTTGATGTCGATGCCGATGCCCCCGTTGTTGGTGATCGTGTTCCGGGTCCAGGTTCCGCCCAGGGTTTCGCGGTCGGACGGATCGGACTCGAACCCGTTGGTCCGGACTCCGTCCAGGCCGTTGTTCGTGATGGTGTTGTTGTCCAAATCGGCGATGAGGATGGCGTCGAACACCGTGTCGATCACGAGGCCGCTTAAAATGTTGTTCGTCATGTCGTTGTGCTGGATCGTCACGGAGTTGACGAGCACTTCGCCGGTTTCCTGGTCGCGGTCGTCGTTTTGGACCTGGTAATGAATCCCGTTGCCGTTGGAGTCGAACAGGTTGTCGATGATCTTCACGCCGCGGGCGCGGGCCTCGCCTCGGCGGACGAAGTCGATGCCGGCGCCGACGTTGTTCGTGATCAGGTTTCCGGAGTTGCGGAAGTATTGGTTCTGGAAGAAGAATCCGTCGCCTTCGGGACCTTCGATGGTGTTGTTTTGCGGGTTGGGATTGAACACGTCCCCGATGAGCAAATCGACGACTTCGGAGTCTTCCGAGACATCCAGTTTGATGCCGTCGCTCGCGTTACCGGAAATGCTGTTGCCGTCGATCTGCGAGTTGAGAATCCGGGCCGCCCCGTTGACCAGGGAGTCGGTTCCGCGAGCCCGGATGAAAATCCCTTCGCCGGCGAATTCGGTGACGGAGTCGTTGTCGTCGAGCGTATTCGTGATCTGGTTGCTCAGGATACGAAAGCGTCCCGAGGTGTTGCCCAGTTCGTCGCTGGTGTCGTCCAGGGTAATGGCGATTCCCGCCCCCTGGTTGCCGTCGATCACGTTGGCGTCCGTGTTGACGCCTTGCGGATTAACGGTTTCGCCCCCGATGATCACGTCGAACGCATTTTGGGTGTCGGAGGCTTGAACATTGACGCCCACGCGGCCGTTCCCCGCGATGGTGTTGGCCGTGATCTGGCTCTTGAACGTCGTATTCTCTCCCAAATCGATGTTGATCCCGCTAACGGCGTTGCCGCTGAACGTGTTGCCCCGAATCGAATTCAGGTCCAAATTCCGCAGGCCGGACGCAATCTGTCCATTGGGAAGCACCGAACGCCGGGTCGTGATGTTCAGGCCGTCGCCGGTTTGCGAATTGGTGAAGGTGTTGTTGGTGACGTTGCCGCCCACGTCGCTGTCGAGGAAATTAAAGAAGGCGGCATTGTTCCGGTTGAGGTCGGCGGTATTCTGATCGAGATCCAAGCTGGCGATGTTCGTGTTGGCGAGCTGCACCTCGATGCCGTTGGTCGCGTTGCCGTTGATTTGGTTGTTGACGATAGACGCCGTCCCGATGCGGGAGTTTTGGAACTGCACGAAGCCCCCGGTGTTCTGGCGCTGCCCGAGAGGTTGTTGCCTCCCGTGGCCAGGCTGCCGATCGTGAGCAGTTCAATCGTGCTGTTGCCGCCCATGATGCACAGTCCGTCGTTCGCGTTCCCGCCGAGATTGCTGTTCACGACGGTCACCCGGTCGATCTGCACGTTGTTCAGGTTGATCACCAGACCGGCCCGTCCGTTGCCGGTAATCTGGCTGCTGTCGATTCGCAGTTCGTCCAAAGTCATGTTCGAGAGCGTGATGTCCACGCCGGCGTTGGCGTTGCCCGTGACGACCAGGTTCTGAAGCGTCACGGTGCGAAGCTGGGAGACGAGGCTCCCGTTGAACGCCCCGCCGTCGAGATCGACCTTGAGCCCCAAGCCGTTGTTGCCGCTGTAGAGCGGATTGTCGACGGCGAAGAACGTGACGTCCGTGCGGCCGAGGACGTTGTCGTTGGTGAAGCTCGCTCCGTGATCGTTCAGCAACGGGGACACGACACTCAATAGAGTTCGCTCTTCCAATACTTCCGCTTGGGCGGCAGCCAACCGAGAGGCCGGTGCATTTTTGCGGCGGCGATGAGAGTCGTTGTTCTGTGAAAAAATGCCTCGCAGCGACATAGTGTGTTCCTCGTACGAACGCAACCCAGAAGTGCAAAGTGTCCCAATGAATGGAAAGAATGTGTGCGTGCCGAAAGTGTCGGGGGCGGGAATTTCGTGCGTCCTGTTTTCTGCGTGCGTGGGTTGGCCCGGTTACGTCATGGCCCAGAGAGGTAAAAGCACAACCCAGAAAACAGGCCCAGTCAGGCCATCCTCGAAAATGATTAGGATTAGGACGACCCGACCACGAAATGGTTCCCAAAATCTTCCAAAAAACCGAAAACCTCAAAAATTTTCAAAATGCAAAGGCCATCGGCCCCAAAACGTCGCCTTGGCATTTCCGCGAGCAATCCTCAAGTCCCCGCCCGGGTGTCAGATTGCCTTTACCGATTTTCAATTGGCGGCCGATCCATCGCAATGGGTGAATTTGGCCAAATTCTTGAGAACCCGGAACTCGGCGGCCGGGGACACAGTTGCATCGGCGAAACGGGTGGTTCAGGAATGTTTCCCAAAGCGAACACCCGGCCGGAAAAATCGGCCCCACCCCTTCCACCGGACGCTAAAGGCCGCTGGTTTGGATCGTGATGGTCGTCGAACCGCTCCGCTCGAGCGGATGCGTGCCCTCAAAGCCGCCGAAGGGCGTCATATAAACGCGAATACTTTCCACATCCTCCGGGACGGAGAGTTCACATTGTCCCTGGCCGTTCAAGGTTCCTTGTTGAACTTTGGGATTCTGGGTGTCCTGACTGTCATAGCGAATTCGCACCCCAAACTGCAAGACAGGCGGCTCTCCCTGGGCATTCACATATCGAACGATGACGGGCTTTCGATCCATCGCGGGACCCGGCGGATCGGGCATCGGTTCGGCCGTCGGGGGTGAGGCCGGCCGATTGGGACGGCCCTCTTCTGTTGGGGCGGGATTCGCCGGAGCGGGCCGGCTTTCCTCGGCTTGATCGGCGGCGAGATTCCCGATCGCGCCCACCACGCTGGCCGCCTCGCCGAGTTCTTCCTCATACCGCCGAGGCAGCGGAAATCGCCCGCTCGAGTCTCGCAGCGACTCGGCGGCCCGTTCGAGGCCCGCCTGCCGGCGATAGGCGGCCTGAAGACTCTCCCGGCCGCGTGCTCTTTCCCGCGCGAGCACTTCCTTTTCGAGCCGCCGGCTTTCGATGGCGAGCGGATCCTTGGACTCCAGGCGCAGAAAAGCGGCTGGTTCCGATAGCGGATTTCTTTCACGTTCGACAACACCACGTAGCGTTTCCCGGAACTGCTTTGGGAGGAAAACAAGCTGAACCCGTCAAGCCGGCCTTCCTTGTCGTGCAGCTTGAGCAGCAAATCCGACAACCGTGCGCCGTCCTTTTCCACCACCTGAATCCGGCGGCCGATGTATTTTTTTAAGGTGGCCGCGAGGTTGGGGTCGATGACTTCTTCCTTTCCCAGGCGGACGGGATTGCGGGCGGGCTTTTTCGTCGAGGGTTGTTCCTCGGGGTCGACCAGCAAACCGTCGCCTTTGGCGTGGAAGGTGAGGTGATGCTCCGCCAGGAGAGATTTGAGGAGCGACTGCAAGGACACATCCGACACCACGAGCGAAATCGGCAGTTCCGGAGAAACGCCGGCTTGTTTGAAGGCCGCTTGGTCAAGTCCGATGGAAATCCCATGATTGGCCGACAACACGCCGAGCACGTCGGACAGCGGCATTTCATAAGCCGCCAATTCCGCCTTGTCACGAAGCGCCGTCCGGACGTTGCGCGAGCCGATCGCGCGGGACGAGCCTGGGATTTGGGCCTGGGTGTTGGGCTTCCGGTTTCGCAGCAAAAACACCGCCCGATGCAGCGCCACGCGAATCGAACGCCGATCCGTCACATTCCGCTTCCCGCCCAGGGCCCGCTCCATTTCCCGGCCGAAAACGTTCTGCTCTCGCCCGGGCGGTTCGCTGGAATGGCACAGCCGGCACTTGAGCCGAGCGGCCGTTTTCGCGGCCTCCGAATCGGGCTGCGCGGAGAACAGCCGCGTCAACTCTGCCAGATACTCCTCCCGTGCACACGCCCTTTGCTTTGAAGCCAGAATCACTGTCGCGAGGCCGATCATCAAAACGACCCGGCTCGGCATGTTTCGCAGCATGGCGTTTTCCTCGTCGGAAGAGTGGATTCTCCGCAGCGGCGTCAGGTCAGGAAGCCGGTGCGGCGACTTGGGCGGCGGGCACGGCTTTGTAGAGGGTGCGGGTCAAATGAAAGCCGATGGAGCGATACAAGGCGACGGCCTGCTGGTTTTCCGCCGTGACTTCCAAATACACCCGCTTCAGCCCCGCGGAGCGAAACCCCGCGAGAGCTTTCAAGACCAAAGCCCGTCCCAAACCGTGGCCGCGGTGCTCCGGGATGACTCCCACATTCTGAATCGCCCCCAGCGTCGGGGACTTGCTCAAACCTTGGATCGTGGCGCAATCGGTGTTTTCCGACCAGTCGTCAAACCGGTAGGAAATCAGCCAGGTCGCGTCCGGCAGAAAGGACGATTGCCGGAAGATGTCCTGCATCAGCTTTCGGCAGCCGCCGTATTGCCCCAGGCACGGGAAAACCTGGGCGTCGATCTCCGAGCGAAAGCTCGCGTATTTGACCAACGCGTGCCGTTCCAGAAATCGGCGATGCCAAGGCAGCCAATGATAACCTTCCGGCAAAACCGGTTCCGCAAGGCGAGTTTTGCCGAAGTCGAACTCCATGCGAAACCGCCGGAAGTATCTGATGCTCATGGCCTCTGCACCGCCAAAAACCACCGCTGTGAATCCTGGAAAAGGATCAACCAGAAAAACCCCAACCGCCCCTCGGTTGCGAAATGAATTTTACCACTGGTCAGATCCACAATCAATTATGGCGTTTTCCGCAAAATCCGAAATCCGCGGGTGCAATTCGGCGGCCGGGGTGGCACGCCCTGAGGCACGAAGGGCGTGGTCTTTGCAATGGCCACGCCCTTCGCAAGGCTCAGGGACGTGCCACCCACATCCACCTACTTTTGTGAGACACTCAATCTCATTCGAAATCCATCAGCGGCCGGGCGCGAGTGCTGCGACAAAACTGGGACCAAAGAATTAGCCGCAGGGCGCTAGCCCCGGTTTGTTCCTGAACGAACCGCGCGGGTGCAATTCGGCGGTTCTTGCTGCGGAGATCTTCGCAAGCGAGGGCGAGTGCGTTAGAATTCATCAAGGCCTTCCGATTTGATGTGAAGTCGATGTGTTCTCGAACGACAGGCGGCCGAATGCATATTGCGATTATCACCGCGGGCGGGGCGGGGATGTTTTGCGGATCGTGCATGCACGACAACACCTGGGCGCGGGCTTTGATGGACCTCGGCCACCAGGTCACGCTGATTCCCACCTACACGCCGATCCGCGTGGACGAAGAAAACCTGAGCACGACCGACGTGTTTCTGGGCGGGATCAATGTGTATCTCGATTACCGCGTCCCGTTCTGGCGGCGGATTCCCCGCGGGCTGACCCATTGGCTGGACGCCCCCTGGATCATCAACCTGGCCACAAAGCTCAGCGTCAGCAACAACGCCAGCCAGCTCGGGGCGCTCACGCTGGCTATGCTCGACGGGGAAGAAGGCCCGCTCCGCCGCGAGATTGAAGAACTCGTCTCCTTCGTCGCGAAAGACCTCAAGCCCGACGTGGTCTGCTTCAGCAATGCCCTGCTCACGGGCGTGCTCAAGACCCTCCGGTCAGAGTTCGCCGGCACCATTTTTTGCACGCTCCAGGGAGACGACATTTTCTTAAAGGACCTGCCGGAGAAATACCGCGGGCAGGCACTCGCGAAAATTCACAGGCGAGCCCAGGCGTTTGACGGATTCCTCGTCCACAGCCGCTATTACCGGGATTTCATGGCGGAGTATCTCGACCTTCCCGCCGAGCGGTTTCACCAGATTCCCCTGGGCATCGATTTGAACGGCCACGACGGAGAAGTGAAAGCCGAACCCCATGACCCCTTCACCATTGGATATTTCGCCCGCATCTGTCCCGAAAAAGGGCTGCACCACCTCGTGGAGGCGTTTCGGCGGCTGCATCAAAGGCAACCCCAAACCCGGCTCCTCGCGGGAGGTTATCTGGGAACGCGGGATCACAAATACTTCCGCGATCTGAAACGCGCGGCTCGCGATTTGGGCGACGCGTTTCAATACGCCGGCAGCCCCGCCTCGCATAGTGAAAAGGTAGCATTGATCCAGTCCTTCGATGTGATGTCCGTGCCCACCGAATACCACGAACCCAAGGGCATCTCGATTCTGGAGGCCTTGGCCAACGGCGTGCCTGTCGTGCAGCCCGATCACGGAGCCTTTCCCGAATTGATCGAAGCCACCGGCGGCGGAAAACTGGTGCCCCCCAAAGATCCCGCCGCCCTCGCCGAGGCGCTCGAGTCGTTGATCATCGACGCCGAGCATCGCCGAGAGTTGGGGGCGACGGGGCAAAGAAAAGTCCGCGAACTGTTCACGTTGGCCGTCCTCGCCGAAGAAACGGCCCGCATCTTCGGCCGCGTGCATCAACCCGCCAAAGAACCCACGAAGCCGCAGCCAAGCCCCTGCGAATGCGGGAGTTGAATCCCTGAAGCCGTGGATGCGGGACGAAAGTGCGCGGCACTTCGGGACGTTTTTCTCTCTTCAAAACAATCGAGCGATGCCTGACACTCATAACAAGAAACCGAAACCGAAAACCATCCGGGGCGTGGTGTTCGACCTGGATGGGTTGATGTTCAACACCGAAGAAGTCTTCCACGGGGCGGGCGATGAACTCTTGCGCCGGCGGGGGCATCGGATGACCCGCGAATTGTTGAGCCGGATGATGGGCCGGCGGGCTCAGGAATCCTTCGCCGCACTGATCGCCGAGCTCGAGCTGACGGAAACGGTCGAGGAGTTATTGGCCGAGTCCGAGACGATCTTTCACGCGATGCTCGAAACCCATCTCGCCCCCATGCCCGGCTTGTTTGATCTGTTGGCGGAACTCGAATCCCGCAATCTGCCCAAGGGCGTGGCGACTTCGTCTTCCCGGCCTTATCTGGAAAACATCTTGAAGCGGTTCGATCTGCTTTCGCGGTTTTCATTCACGCTCACGGCGGAGGATGTCACCCACGGCAAGCCGCATCCCGAGATCTACGAGACGGCGGCGAAGAATCTCGGCTTGGATCCCAAGGAGATCCTCGTCTTCGAGGACAGCGAAACCGGTTCACGGGCCGCCGCCGCGGCGGGGGCTTATGTCATCGCCGTCCCCCACGATTACAGCCGCGATCACGATTTCTCCCACGTCGATTCCGTGGCCCAAGGCCTTCACGACCCGTTCATCCGCCGCGTGCTCGACGGCGACATTTGAAGAGGGGGGGTAAAGAACGCGTGCCAGTGACGCGCCTCAGATCGGCTCGCGGAGCTTTGGCCGGGAATTCTTGGTGGGAATCGGTTACAATGAAGCCCATCGCACGGGGAGGCAATCTGCCGGATGCGCTCACTTCACTCCCTTCTCTCGGAGGTCATCTCATGTCAAGGCAAAACACACGACGCGACTTTCTGAAAACCACCGCGGCCACCGGAACATTCTTGGGATTGGGGGACTTAGCGTTTCTCCAGGGATTGCGTCCCGTCTCGGCGGCGGAGACCAAGCTCAATCCCAATACCGTCCGGTTGAATGCGGAGATCGAACCAGTTGTCCGCCTGATCGAAGACACCCCGCGGAATCAGTTGCTCGAAGTCGTCGCCGAGAAGATTCGCAAAGGCCTCACCTACCGCGAAGTGCTGGCCGGTCTGCTGCTCGCGGGCGTGAAGAATGTGGAGCCCCGGCCTTCGGTGGGGTTCAAGTTTCACGCCGTGCTCGTGGTGAACTCCGCGCACCTGGCGAGCCTGGCGTCACCGGCGGAGCATCGTTGGCTGCCGATTTTCTGGGCGCTCGATTATTACAAAAACGCCGCGGCCGCCGATGTCAAGGAGCGGGGCGATTGGACGATGTCGGCCGTGGATGATTCCGCGATGCCCTCGCCGCACCAGGCGCATCACACGTTCGCCGAGGCGATGAACAACTGGGACGAAGCCAAGGCCGACGCCGCGGTCGCCCAGCTCGCGCGGTCTGCGGGGACGAATGAGATTTATGAAATGTTCTTCCGCTACGGAGCGCGGGATTTTCGCTCGATCGGGCACAAGGCGATTTTCGTGGCGAACAGTCTGCGGACACTGCAGTGCATCGGTACGCAGAATGCCGAGCCCGTGCTGCGTTCGCTGGCGTATGCGCTGCTCATGCACGAAGGCGACAACCCGGCCAAGCGAAACGACGAGGCCGACCGCCCCTACCGCCGGAATCTGGAACTCGCCAAAACCATTCGCCCGGAATGGCGAGACGGCAAAATCGACAAGAAAGCCACGACCGACCTTCTGCAAACAATTCGGACCGGCTCCAACGACGAGACCTGCGATCAGGTGGTCGAACTATTGAACGCGGGCGTGTCGCCGCAATCGGTGTGGGATGCCTTCGGCGTTGCCTCAGGCGAAATGCTGATGAAACAGCCGGGGATCGTCGCGATCCACACCATCACCACCACGAATGCAATGTTCTACGCTTACCGCGCGAGCGAGAACGATGAAACCCGCCGGCTGCTCATGCTCCAGAACGCGGCGTTCCTGCCAATGTTCCGCTCCGCGATGCAAAGCCGGGGCCAGGTGAAGGAGGTGACCATCGACAACCTGGAACCGGTGCCGCCCACCGATGATGCCCCCGCGACCGAGCAGATTTTCGCCGACCTCAGCCGCGACGGCATGCTCGCCGCCCGGAAAGTCGTGGCCTACCTGAAACAGTCCCCCGAACAGGCCCAGGCCGCGAAAACACTGATCGATGCGGCGCGGGTGCTGGTCTTTCTGAAAGGCAACGACGCCCACGATTACAAATTCAGCTCGGCGGTCTTGGAAGACTACTATCACTTCTCCCCGGAATGGCGGGACGTGTACTTGGCGTCCAACGTGTTCAAGCTCCAAAGCTCCGGCACGCGCGACAACAGCCTCGTCGAACGCACCCGCAATGCGTTCAAGGCATAGCGCAACGGACGGCCAGCGTGTTCCAGGCCGGAGAAAACCTTTGCGATCATCGGCCGGAACGCGCTGGCGGTCATCGGGGGCGACGAATGATTCTGGGCACAGGATTCATCATTTCCATCCTCTACCTTCCATCCCCATTCGCCCGGCCCCTTTGAATTCAAGTTAAAGTCGAACGCCTATGACCTATCGGCTCGTCCTCTGGGATTTCGACGGCACGCTGGCCGACACGCTGCGGATGGCGGTGCAAATCTACAACCGCATCGCGCCCGGCATCGTGCGCTGCCCATGACCAATCCGGAATCGCTGCGCGGACTGCCGATGCGGGAACTTTTGAGGCGGCACAACATCCGCTGCCATCGCGTGCCGTTTTTGATTCGCGAATTCCTCGCCGAGCAAAGCCGGACGATCGCCGAAGCCCGGCTGCACGAAGGCGTCCCGGAGACGCTCGCCGCCCTGTCCAAAGCCCGGGTCAGGCACGGGATCGTCTCGTCCAACTCCGAAGCCAACATCCGCGCTTGCCTGGAGCAAAACGCCGTGGACGAATACTTCGAGTTCGTGGTGGGCATGGGGCGGCTGTTCGGCAAAAAGAAAGCCCTCAAACAGGCCCTCCGGCTCGCCCGGCTCCGCGCGGACGAAGTGCTCTACGTCGGCGACGAGACCCGCGACGTCCGGGCCGCCCATCAGGTGCGAATGCCCATCGCCTGCGTGACCTGGGGCGTCAATTCCGAAGCCCTGCTCCGCGAGTTCGCCCCAGAGCACATCATCGCCGATCCGCAAGACCTCCTGGGCATTCTAAGAATCCCCTCCCCCGCGCCGCCTTCGGTGTAGAATCCGTTGGCTACATTTCTCGCCGGCGGTCGTGTATTCTGTGAAGGTTCCGACGAATGGCCGGAGTCGATCCTGGGTTCGATCGGCTTTCGCTTTTCCCTTTGCGGCCTTTGCTCCATTGTGGCCTTTGCCACTGAGAATCAGGAGTCCCCATGATTTACGGCAATATTCTCCTCACCGTCAACGATGAGAACGACGTCCCGAAAATCCGCGAGCTTCTGGCCGAGCAAGGGCGTCTGTCCCGCCAGGAGCCGGGCTGCGAGCGGTTCGAGGTCTATCATTCCCAATCCGACCCCAAGACGTTTTTGCTTGTGGAGCGCTGGGCCACGCAGGAGCATCTCGACCAGCACCGCAAAGCCAAGGCTTATACGGAAATCTATCAGCCGAAAGTCATCCCCCGCGTCACCCGCGTGCCGCACATGTCGGAACTCGTGGAGTAGCAGAAACCAAAAAAGAGGCGAGCGTGGGGCGTAAGCTCCATGATTCTGCCAAACACCAAAAACCAACAATTGAAAAAGCAAATCTCGCAAAGGACAAACATGCCAGAAACGCAAACCCAACTCAATCGCTACAGTTCCCGCGTGACGCAGCCGCGGTCGCAGGGGGCTTCGCAGGCCATGCTCTACGGCACCGGGATGACCGAAGACGACATGAACAAGCCGGAGATCGGCATCGCCAGCATGTGGTACGAAGGCAACACCTGCAACATGCACCTCAACACCCTCGCCGCCAAGGTTCACGAAGGCGTGAAGGCCGCGGGCCTGGTGGGCATGCGTTTTAACACCATCGGCGTCAGCGACGGGATTTCGATGGGCACCGAAGGCATGTCCTATTCGCTCCAGTCCCGCGATCTGATCGCCGACTCCATCGAAACCGTGATGGGCGCCCAATGGTACGATGCTTTGATCGCCCTTCCCGGCTGCGACAAAAACATGCCCGGCTGCCTGATCGCGATGGGCCGATTGAATCGCCCGGCCATCATGGTTTACGGCGGCACGATCCGCGCGGGCTGCAACTCCTTCCGCGATAAGCTCGACATCGTCTCCGCGTTTCAATCCTACGGCGAATATCTGTCCCATACCATCAGCGACGAACAGCGGAAAGAGATCGTCCAAAAAAGCTGCCCCGGCGCCGGTGCCTGCGGCGGCATGTACACCGCCAACACGATGGCGTCGGCCATCGAAGCCCTGGGCATGAGCTTGCCCTATAGTTCCTCGATCCCCGCCGAAGACCCCGCCAAGCTCGATGAATGCGTCCGCGCGGGCCAGGCGATTTACAATCTCCTGGAACAGAACCTCTGCCCCAAGGACATTATGACCCGCGACGCCTTCGAGAATGCGATGGTTGTGGTGATGGCGTTGGGCGGCTCGACGAACGCGGTGCTGCATCTGATCGCCATGTCCCGCGCGGTGGATGTGAACCTCACCATCGACGACTTCCAGAAAGTCAGCGACCGCGTGCCTTATGTCGCCGACCTCAAGCCCAGCGGCAAGTATGTGATGGAGGATCTGCAAACCGTGGGCGGCACGCCGGCGGTCCTCAAGTATCTGTTGGAAGCCGGCCTCCTCAAAGGCGACTGCCTGACGATCACCGGCAAGACGCTCGCCGAGAACGTGGCCGAATTGCCGGGACTTTCGGAAGGCCAGGAGATCATTCGTCCGATCGACAATCCCATCAAAGCCAGCGGGCACTTGCAGATTCTAAGAGGCAACGTCGCTCCCGACGGGGCGGTCGCCAAGATCACCGGCAAAGAGGGCCTGAAATTCACCGGCCCGGCCCGCGCGTTCGATTCCGAAGAGGACATGCTCAAAGGCCTGGAAGACGGGAAGATTCAAAAAGGCGACGTGGTCATCATTCGCTACGAAGGCCCCAAAGGCGGGCCGGGCATGCCGGAGATGCTCACCCCGACCTCGGCGATCATGGGGGCGGGCTTGGGCAGCGATGTCGCTTTGATGACGGACGGCCGATTCTCCGGCGGTTCGCACGGCTTCATCGTGGGCCACATCACGCCCGAAGCCCAGGAAGGCGGCCCGATCGCCCTCATCCAAGACGGCGACCAGATCACCATCGACGCCGAGAAGAAGCGGATCGACGTGGCCCTCACCGATGAAGTCCTCGCCGACCGCGCCGCCCGCTGGAACCAGCCCCCCTACAAAGCCACTCGCGGCACGTTGTACAAATACATCAAAAACGTGAAAACGGCCTCCGAGGGTTGCGTGACGGATGAGTGATTCGGTGATGTCATTGAGGCTGGCGATCTGCACCTAAAGAATCCCATGCGGAACATTCGCTTAACACTGGCTTACGACGGCGGCGGGTATGTCGGTTGGCAGGTGCAGCCCAATGGGCCTTCGGTGCAGGCGGCGGTCGAAGACGCGATCGCGAAACTCACCGGCGAACCCGTGCGGATTATGGCGGCGGGGCGGACGGACTCCGGCGTCCATGCGCTCGGACAGGTCGCGAATTTTCGCACGGACTGCCGGATTCCTTGCGAAAAAATCCGCAGCGGACTCCAGAACTTTCTGCCTCAAGACATCGTCGTGTTGGAGGCGGCCGAGGTGCCGGCGGAGTTTCATGCGACCTACTCGGCCGTCAGCAAACGCTACCGCTATGTGATCCATCAAAGCCCCGTCCGCTCGCCGTTTTTGGAGCGTTTCGTCTGGTCTCGGAGCGACAGGCTCGATGCCCAGGCGATGCAGTCCGCGGCGGATTGTCTACTGGGCACGCACGATTTTCGCTGCTTCGAATCGCAGTTCCCTAACAAAGCCACGAGTGTCCGCACGGTCTTGGAGAGCAAAATCTTCGGGGCCCGCGGTTGGGCGGTGTGGAACCCCTGGTCGCTGCAAAGTTCCGATTCCGAGCGCGACGAAGCGGGGCCGTTTTTGTGCTTTGAGATTTCCGCGGACGGGTTTTTGTACAACATGGTGCGGGCGATTGTGGGGACGTTGATCAAAGTCGGCCGCGGGCAGTGGACGCCCGAAGAGATGCGGAACATCATCGCCAACCAGGACCGCGCCGAAGCCGGCGAGACCGCCCCGGCGCAAGGTTTGTATCTGGTGTCGGTCGAGTACGGCGACGGTTTCCGAGAGGATTCACACGATGCCGGAGTTTGAACATCTGCGACACAAGCCCCCCGCCGGGCTCGATCGGCCGCGGGAGTTGGTATTGGTGTGCGCGCCCTTCAGGAGCAATGTGAATCTTTCGCGGATCGTCCGCACCGCCGCGTGCAGCGGCATTCCCAAACTGATCGCCTGCGGCAATCCGAAGATCGACAAGGACATCGCCCGCGATGCGATCGACCACATCGAAATCGCCATCCGCCGCAGCCTGCCGCCGGTGCTCAAAGACCTTCGGCACGCGGGCTATCGCCTGGTCGGGTTGGAGCAAACGACGAACTCCGTTTCGCTGCCGGAGTATGCCTTTCAAAGAAAAACGGCCCTCGTCATCGGCAACGAGCGGCTGGGTCTCACGGAAGATGTTTTGGAGCTTCTCGACGATGTCGTGGAGATTCCGGTGTTCGGCCGGCCCTACAGCTACAACGTCGCCACCGCAACGGCGATGGCCCTTTATGAATACTGCCGCCAGTATCCCACAGGCTGACGCCAGCGTCATTTCAGTTCGCCGCCGCAGTGGGGGCAGGTGTTGTCTTTTTTGTCGCTTTCGATGGCTTCCACGAAGCCCGATCCCAGGATAGCCGTCGGCAAGGCGAAAAAGCCGATCCCGAGGATCGCGATGAAGCCCGCGGCGACGCGGCCCAGCGGCGTGACGGGATAGACATCGCCGTAGCCGACGGTCGTCAGCGTGGCCACCGCCCACCACAGGCTCGCCGGGATGCTGCCGAACTTGTCCGGCTGAGCGGCGTTCTCGGCGAAATACATCACCGAAGCCGTGATAACCAGGAGCACCATCATCAGCCCCGTCGTCAGCACCATTTCCTCGCGCTTGGTCTCCAGGACCGTGCGAAAATGCCTCGCCGCGGCGATGTAGCGGGTCGCCTTGAGCAAGCGGACGAGCCGCAACAGCCGAAACGCGCGCAGGATCCGCAAGTCGAATGCCGCGAACGACACCAGAAACGGCAAGATCGCCAGGAGGTCGATCACGACCATCGGCCGCAACGCGAAGCGAATCCGCCCGAGGATCGGCCGGCGAAACTCCGGATCCTCCACGCAGGACCAAAGCCGGGCCAGGTACTCGACCGAAAACACCGCGACCGAAAACGCCTCGAACACAAAAAACGGCCGCGCGAACCGGCTTTCGATCTCGGGCACCGATTGCAGAACGACGGCCAGCACGTTCAGCGCGATCAAGCTCAGGATGCCCATGTCGAACCGCCGGCTGGCCGCATCCCCGGCCCGCGCGACTTCCACAATCTCCCACACACGCTCGCGAGTTCGCATCACATATCAATTGCATTGAGTTTCAACGGATTCCTTGGCGAGACCTCATAATGCGGTTTGGGAGCAGCTTGTCAAGGAAGGCGAGTCCGCCGCTTTGGAAGTCACGAGACGCCAAGCAAGAGAACGGCCGGGATTGTTCACATGGAATAGCTGGGTCCATCTACTTTCCATACGTTGGCCAATTGACATCCCTGAGGACGGCGCAAAACCTGTGCCATTGGATGAAGCGCTTTTCACAACTTTGGAGAATCTGGAGGGAGAGGGCCGGGCAAGCGGGCCGCCTGAAATCCCGCGACTTCAACCCGAACTTCCGGTTTGGTTCGTTCAAAAACGGGTAGACGCGGTTTGCGGGCGGGGTGTATACTTGGCCTTTGGTAAGATTTGCCGATTTCGCATACTGGGTGGGATTTCCCGGTCGGGTGACCTCTGCGGGACAACTCAGGAAAAACCAGGGAGGTTGAAATGCACGCCGAGCTGACAGCGCCCCAAGTCCCCCGCAAGGGAATCATCCTGGCGGGCGGATCGGGAACGAGGCTCTACCCGCTGACTCACGTCGTAAGTAAGCAGCTCTTGCCGATTTACGACAAACCCATGATTTATTACCCGCTGAGCACGATGATGCTCGCCGGCATGCGGGATATTCTGATTATCAGCACGCCCCAGGACTTGCCGTTGTTTCAAAAACTGCTCGGCGACGGCGGCCAGTGGGGGCTCAACATGAGCTACGCCGAGCAGCCCCGGCCCGAAGGTTTGGCTCAGGCGTTCATCATCGGCGAGAGCTTCGTGGGCCCGCGACCCGGCGTGCTTGATCTTGGGGGACAACATTTTCTATGGGCATGATCTCACCCATACCCTGCACCGCGCCATGGGCCGCGTGGAAGGGGCTTCGGTCTTCGCCTACCACGTCCACGATCCCGAACGCTACGGCGTGGTGAGCCTGGGCAAAGACGGCAAGGCCACGGACATCGAAGAAAAACCCGCCCAGCCCAAATCGAACCTCGCCGTCACCGGGCTGTATTTCTACGACAACGATGTGGTGAAGATCGCGAAGAATCTAAAACCGTCGCCGCGGGGCGAGTTGGAAATCACCGATGTCAACCGGGTTTACCTTCGCGAAAAACGGCTGCATGTGGAAATCATGGGCCGGGGCAGCGCGTGGCTGGATACCGGCACGCACGAGTCGCTGTTGGATGCGGCCCAGTTCATCGAAGTTATCGAAACCCGGCAGGGGCTGAAAATCGCCTGCCCCGAAGAAATCGCCTGGCGGATGGGTTACATCGAGACGGCCCAGCTTGAAGAACTCGCGAGTCCCATGCAGAAAAACGCCTATGGGCAATATCTGCTGAATCTCATAAAAACCGACGGTTAAGAATCGTTCGAGGAATAACTGAGCGGAATGGCACTCGCCACCGGCTGGTGGAAGAAGAAACACCGGAGGCTAGCGCATTGCCGCTCGCAATAAAAGAGATGCTTATTTCTCAACCATGCTAAATTGGGCAAAGGATTGCCCCCGATCGTCCGCATTTCAGGGAAGAACTCGCGATGAGCCATCCCATGTCCGTCTCCATGAAATCTCAGACCCATCGCAGAATTCTCCTCCTGGGTCCCCAGGGCCAAGTCGGTTGGGAACTCCGCCGCTCGCTGCAGGCATTGGGCGACGTGGTCGCCGTGGGCCGGTCTCCTTCCGCGTTTGAGAAACGAACCATCGATCTGGCCGACGCGGATGCACTGCGGAAGCTTGTCCAAGATGTCAAACCGCATGTGATCGTCAACGCCGCCGCTTACACGGCTGTCGACAAGTCGGAAGAGGAACCAGAACTCGCGATGGCCGTCAACGGCGTCGCCCCGGGGATTCTAGCCGAGGAAGCCAAACACCTCCGCAGCGGACTGGTTCATTATTCAACCGATTACGTGTTCGACGGCAGCGGCGATCGGCCTTGGCGGGAAGAGGATAAACCCGCTCCCATCAACACCTACGGCCAGACGAAGCTCGCCGGCGAAGAAGCCATTGGGGCGGCCGGGGCGGGGCATTTGATTCTGCGCGTCTCCTGGGTGCATGGCGTCCACGGGGCGAACTTTGTGAAGACGATGCTCAGGCTCGGAGGGCAGCGGCCGGAGCTTTCGATCGTGAGCGATCAAATCGGTGCCCCCACCTCGGCCCGCGTGATCGCCGATGCCACCGCCCAGATCCTCGCCCAATGCCATCCGGACGCGTCGGGAGATCTCCGCGAACGGGGCGGCATCCTGCATCTGACGTGCGGCGGCGAAACGAACTGGTATGAATATGCGCTCGAGATTTTCCGCCAGGCCCGCGAGCGCGGACTGAACCTGAAGGTGCAGCAGGTCAAACCGATTCCCACAACGGCTTATCCCGTCCCCGCAAAACGGCCGCTCAATTCGCGAATGAATTGCAATAAGCTCGCGGAGCGGTTTCATCTGATTCCCCCGGATTGGCAAACCGCCCTATGGCATGTGATGGAAGAACTCATCCGCACGGACGCGAACGACCAAGCCCTGTTCGGCAGCAGTCCCCTGGCAAAATCCAACACCGAAGAAAACGCCGCTTAGCGGAACTCATTTCGTCGATTTCTAACAAAAGGTTCAATTCATGAAGATCCTCGTCACCGGCGGAGCGGGATTTATCGGCTCCGCTGTGATTCGCTATCTGGTCGGCCAAACCGAGGCCTCGGTCGTCAATGTGGATGCCCTGACCTACGCGGGCAATCTTTCCACATTGGAAACCATCGCGTCCGACTCCCGCTATCGCTTTGAGCATGCCGACATCTGCGATGCCGAGGCGGTCCGCAAGATTTTCGAGACGCATCAGCCCGACGCCGTGATGCACCTCGCCGCGGAATCGCACGTGGACCGCTCCATCGACGGGCCGGCGGCGTTCATCAACACGAACGTCGTGGGCACTTACATCCTTCTGGAAGCGGCCCGCAAGCATTGGAACGAACTCGCCGCCGACAAGAAAGCCGCGTTCCGCTTCCATCATATTTCGACAGACGAAGTCTATGGATCTCTCGGCGCGACGGGCCTGTTCACCGAAGAAACCCCCTACGACCCCAGTTCCCCCTATTCCGCCAGCAAAGCCTCTTCGGATCACCTCGTGCGGGCCTGGCATCGGACTTACGGCCTGCCGACGGTGGTGACAAACTGTTCCAATAATTACGGTCCTTATCAATATCCGGAAAAACTGATTCCGCTGATGATTCAGAATGGTCTCGGGGGCAAGCCGCTTCCGATCTATGGGAAGGGCGATAATGTGCGCGACTGGCTGTATGTCGATGACCATGCCCGAGCGCTGGTGACCGTCCTGCGCCAAGGCAAAGTCGGCGAGACGTACAACATCGGCGGGCACAACGAGAAAACCAACCTGGACGTGGTGCACACGCTCTGCGATCTGTTGGATGAACTCGTCCCGGACTCGGACCACCGCCCGCACAAATCGCTGATGACCTTCGTAACGGACCGTCCCGGCCACGACCACCGCTACGCCATCGATGCGAGCAAAATCGAACGCGAACTGGGCTGGAAGCCCGAAGAAACCTTTGAAACCGGATTGCGAAAAACCGTCCAGTGGTATCTCGCCAACCAGGCCTGGTGCGACAAAGCCGTCGCCGACCGGTATTCCGGCGAACGCCTGGGCTTGGACACCCGGGTCGCCTAAGCCAATTCGATGCGAAATTCAAATTGTGAGTGACGATAGAGGATGGAGGATAGCCAACTCGGCTTCGATTCTTCTCGCGATCCTCGATCCTCCAACCTCACGTGAATTGCCCGGACGGCGTTGTAACAAAATACAAGCTTAAAACTCAATTCAACATCCTCCTCGACAAGGAAGCAGGAGCCTTCGCTATGAGAAATTCAAGACACGGCCCTTCCGGGTGTTTTGGTCATCGAACCCAAAGTGTTCGGCGATTCGCGAGGCTTCTTTCTGGAAACCTACAACCAGGATCGCTACCGCGAGGCCGGGATCGATCTGGATTTTGTGCAGGACAATCTTTCGTTCTCGCACCAGGGAACGCTCAGGGGGCTGCATTATCAGAATCCGCATCCCCAGGGAAAACTGGTGTATGTGCTCCAGGGCGAGGTGTTCGACGTCGCCGTCGATATCCGCCACGATTCCGCAACCTTCGGGGACTGGGTCGGCGTGACGCTGTCTTCCGAGAACAAACGCCAGTTCTACGTGCCGCCGGGCTTTGCCCACGGGTTCTGCGTCACCAGCGAAACCGCCTTGTTCGCCTACAAGTGCACAGACCGCTACGCCCCGGAATGCGAGGGCAGCATTTTATGGGATGATGCAGACATCGGCATCAACTGGCCGATTTCGAGCCCGCTCCTCTCGGAGAAAGACAAACACGCGCCCCGGCTCCGCGACATCCCCCAAAGCCGCCTCCGGTTCCCCGCCGTGGAAGCGAACACGAATTGGAAGTGGATTTAGGCAAACGCTTAGGTGTTTCGCATTTCTCTATGAATTGGCGGGTGTTGCATCTCATCTCGGCCGCAGCCATAATGGTTAAAGAAACCGGTGCGGTTCTCCGCATCCCCTTCGACTTTAACCATTAAGGGTCATTCTGATGACTCGTTTGCGGCAGAGATTTGTTCCTGTTTTCGCGGTTTGTTCGCTGGCGCTCCTGATGTTGACGGGCTGCGGCGGGGGTGACTCCGCGAAAGTCGCCGAGCCGCAAGCGGAACCGGCGAGCGACGCGAACGATCAGCCGACAGATCCTGCCCCGGCTTCCGCGGCCGCCCCCACCAATTCGGCGCCGGGTGCTTCAGCCGCCGATGGAAACCTGGTTCAAAAACGCGCGGGCACGACTTGGATCGGGCAGATTCCTTTGGATGTCTGGTATGACGACCCGATCGGCGTCGCCAGCACCGCCGGACAGGTCGCCCCGCCGACCGAAGTGGCGAACACGACGCCGATGACGACCCCCATGGAAACTCCCGCCGAGCCCATGCCCAAACCCATGCCCGCAAGTTCCGGCGGACCGGATTGGAAGCGGATTATCCCTGCGGAGCTGCTGGACGCGGAAGTCACGACGATCCGCAACCGCTTCAATGCCGACCTGCAAAACGTGGGCAGCTACAACCGCAGCTACCTGGCGATTCCTCCGCACGCGGCGGCGCTCTCGGCGCTCGCGCACATCGCCGGGAAACATCCGGGCGACATCCGCTGGAAAGAAAATGCCAAGTACATCAAGCACCTTGCCGGAAAAATGAACGAGGAAAAGCTGCGTCAGGGCGCGAGTTCTCAAAAGCCGCTCAAGGAGAAGTTTGACAGCATTGTGGAGATTTTGAGCGGCTCGGTGCCGGCCACGCTCGAAGCCCCGCCCGACAATGAGCCGATTTCGGAACTGGTCGCGATGGGCTTGATTATGAAGCGGCTGGAAACCGGCTCCAAAAACATCAAAGTCGACGGCGGCAGCGCCGACGCCATGAAGTCCAATGCCGAGAAGATCAAACAGGAAGCAGCCGTGATGGGCGCTTTGACGCAGGTGCTTCTCGACGGCTACGGATTTGAAGGCGACGACGGCTTCGCGAAATACGTGAAAGCGATGGTGGAAGCCACGGAGGAAGTGCAGGACAGCGTGCAGAACGACCAGTTCGACAAGTTCGACCTCGCCGTCTCCAAAATCTACCAGGCCTGCCAGCAATGCCACAGCGATTACCGCGGATAACGACGCAGCATACGATGAAGGGATCGGTTGGCGTTCGGATCGATCCGAACCTTCAATGGAGCCATAGGAAGCGTAGATGTCAAAGATTGCCACGTTCCTGATGTTTTCCGGCCAGCAGCACGGCAACGCTGAGGAAGCAATCAATTTCTATGTTGTGCAGTTTCCGAATTCGCGTGTCGAGACCATCACGCGGTATGGGCCTGGGGAAAATGAGCCGGAAGGCACGGTCAAGGTCGCGACTTTCACACTGAACGGGCAACAGTTCATGGCCATTGACAGCGCGGCCCCGCACCAATTTAATTTCACACCATCAATGTCTCTTTTCGTTCAGTGCGAGTCGGAAGAAGAGATCGCTCGGCTTTTTGATGTCCTGTCGGCTTCCGGCCAGGTGCTCATGCCCTTGGACAACTACGGGTTCAGCAAGAGGTTTGGGTGGGTCAACGATCGCTTTGGTGTGTCTTGGCAGCTCAATCTTGCCCGCTAAGGAGAAAACCAGCCAATGGGTTTGCGATTTGGTTTGATGGTATCCGCTCTCGTCTTTGCGGGGCTTGCGGTCGGCCGGGCCGATCTGATCGAGATGAAGACCGGCCAGAAGATTGAAGGCGACGTTCTCAAGGAAACCGCCGATGCGATTCTCGTCGACGTGGGCTTCGACATCCTGCGGATTCCGCTCGACAAAATCCGCTCCCGCACCAAGCCGGGCGACACGGAAAGTCCCAAGGGCGGCGCGGCCGACAAGCCGGGCGACGTCAAAAAGAACGCAATCTATTCCACGGCCAAGTTGCCGGTGAAAAGCGTCAAGGAACTCGCGGAAGAGTTTGGCGAAGGCGTGGTGCTCGTGCAGACGCCCGGCGGCTTGGGGTCGGGGTTCATCATCAACGACCGCGGGTTTTGCGTGACGAACTATCACGTCGTGGAGCAGGAAACCCGCATCGCCGTCACCATTTACCACCGGGCCGATCAAGGCGAGTTCACCCGCCGGCGGATCGACGATGTGAAAATCCTGGCCCTCAATCCGTTTTTCGATTTGGCCCTCCTGCAGATTCCCAAGCAGGAGGACTTCGGCTTTCAGCCCGTCTATCTCAGCCGGGAAAGCGACTACAAGGAAGGCGACGAGGTCTTCGCCATCGGGAACCCGCTGGGGCTCGAGCGATCCGTCTCCAAGGGCATCGTCAGCACGCGAAACCGCAACTTCGAGGGCGTGGTTTACATCCAGACCACGGCCCAGATCAACCCGGGCAACAGCGGCGGTCCCTTGTTCAATTCGCGGGGTGAAGTCATCGGCGTGACCAACATGAAGCTCACCTTCGGCGAGGGCCTGGGCTTTGCGATTCCGGTCGTCTATCTGAAACACTTCCTCGACAACCGCGACGCGTTCGCCTTCGACAAGGACAACCCCAACACCGGCTACCGCTACCTCGAAGCCCCCAAGCGAACGGGCGAGAAATCTGCAAGCGCCCAAGGCAAATAAGGACCGCACACCTGAGCGGCACGGCGCTAGCCGCCGGTTCCGCCAGCCGGCGGCTAGCGCCGTGCCGTTCAGTCTTGGTTCGAACGAACCGGCGTTTCCGGGATCCGTCGGCATCGCGGCTCGCTTGGTCGCGCGACCGGTTTGCAGTAAGCTACTTGAAGACTCACCGAACCCGCTTCGGCGTTTGATTTCATCCCACCACGGAGAGCATCCCGCATGGCCACGGCTGAAGAACGCAAATACAAAGTCATCGGCACCCGTCCCATTCGCCACGATGGCGTGGATAAAGTCACCGGCCGCGCCAAGTACGGCGCGGACATCAAACTTTCGGGAATGATCTACGGCAGCATCCTCCGCAGCCCGCATGCCCACGCCCGGATCGTCCGCATCGACACCTCCAAGGCGGAAGCGCTGCCCGGCGTGCGGGCGGTGATCACCGGGGCCGACCTCCCCGAACAGGGCGACCGTGTGGTGGAACTCGGCGAAGGGGCCGTCAACATGCGGCATCTTTCCAGTAACGTCTTGGCCCATGACAAAGTCTTGTACAAAGGCCATGCTGTCGCCGCCGTCGCCGCGGATTCGCCGCACATCGCCGAGGAAGCCCTGGATCTGATCGAAGTCGAATACGAACCGCTGCCCGCGGTTCTCGATGTCCGCGACGCGATGCAGGACTCGGCTCCGATCTTGAACGACGATGTCCGTACGGAGTCGCTGGGTTCCCATCCCCCGGCCGAGACCTCAAAGCCCACGAACATCGCCAAACATTTTCTGTTTCAAAAAGGCGAAGTGGAAGAAGGTTTTCAGAAAGCCGACGTGATTGTCGAGCATGAGTTCGACACCGCGACGGTGCACCAGGGCTACATCGAACCGCACAACGCCACCGCCCATTGGAACGCCGACGGCAAAGTCACCGTGTGGATGAGCACGCAAGGCTCGTTCACGGCCCGACAGCAGACGGCGGAACTTTTGCGGATTCCCGTCTCGGATGTGAAAGTCGTGCCCATGGAAATCGGCGGCGGGTTCGGCGGGAAGATTTCGGTCTATCTCCCGCCGGTGGCCGCGGCCCTGTCCCACAAAGCCGGCCGGCCGGTCAAGGTCGTGATGAGCCGGGCCAACGTGTTTGAAGCGACCGGCCCCACGCCGGGCTCATTCATGCGGGTCAAACTCGGCGCGACGAAGGATGGAAAACTCGTCGCGGGCGATGCCTGGCTCGCGTTTGAAGCGGGGGCCTATCCAGGTTCGCCTATCGGTCCCGGCTGCATGTGCGTGTTTGCCTGCTACGACATTCCGCACGCCCGCGTGGAAGGCTTTGATGTCTGTGTCAACAAGCCCCGCACCAACGCCTACCGCGCGCCGGGTTCCACGCAGGTGGCCTTTGCGGCGGAATCTCTCATCGACGAACTCGCCCGCCAAGCTCGACATCGATCCCGCGGAATTTCGTTTGAAGAACGCCGCAAAGGAAGGCACCCGCCGCGTGGACGGTCCGGTGTTTTCCCGCGTCGGCATGACCGAGACCGTGGAAGCCATCCGGGACAGCGCGCACTATCGAACGCCTTTGGAAGGAAAGTTTCGCGGGCGGGGGATGGCGTCGGGCTTTTGGTTTAACGCGGGACTGAAGTCTACGGTGTCCGCGACGGTGAATCTCAACGGCACGGTGTCGCTCGTGGAAGGCTCGCCGGACATCGGCGGCACGCGGACGAGCATCGCCATGCAGCTCGCCGAGACGTTGGGGATCCGCGCGGAAGATGTCAATCCCAGCGTGGCCGACACCGACACCGCCGGCTACACCGATGTGACCGGCGGCAGCCGCGTGACGTTTTCCACCGGCATCGCCGCCGTCGAAGCCGCCAAGGACATTCAGCGGCAGATGGTCGAACGGGCCGCTTTGCTCTGGGACGTCGATCCCGCGAAGGTCCGCTACGAAGACGGCTCGATCAAAGGCCCCAATGGAAAATCATTCACGTTCAAAGAACTCGCGGCCAAGATCCACACGACGGGTGGGGGGATTATCGGCCGGGGAACCTCGAGTGCCGCGACCCAAAGCGGAGCCTTCGGCACGCATTGCGTCGATCTGGAAGTCGATCCCGACACGGGCAAGGTGCAAATCCTCCGTTACACCATCGCCCAGGATGTGGGGACCGCGATTCATCCGAGCTACGTCGAAGGTCAAATGCAAGGCGGCGTGGTGCAGGGCATCGGCTGGGCTTTGAACGAAGAATACTGGTACGACGACCGCGGGGCGATGCGGAACGCGACGTATCTCGATTACCGCATGCCCACCTGCTATGACGTGCCCATGATCGACACGATCCTCGTGGAAGTGCCGGACCCCAATCATCCCTACGGAGTGCGGGGCGTCGGCGAAGTGCCCATCGTCCCGCCGCCCGCCGCCATCGCCAATGCCATCGCCCAAGCCGTGGGTGTCCGCCTCCGCCATCTGCCGATGTCCCCGCCCCATGTGCTGGAGGCCATCCTCGAACAATCCCAAGGCTAATCCATGCCTCGCGTCTTTATTCCGCCGCCGCTCCGCAGCCTGACCCATGGAAAAGAAACCGTGGAAGCCTCGGGGCGGACGGTCCGCGAGGTGATTAAGAATCTCGACGAGCAGTTTCCCGGCCTCAGAGACCGCCTCTGCGACGAAGGGGAACTGAAACCCGAAATCTGCGTCGCGGTGGGTTCCGCAATCAATCCCTTGGGTCTGCTGGCCCCGGTTGGTGAAGATCAAGAAGTCCACTTCCTGCCCATCGTCGGCGGCGGATGAGATGTTTAATCCGTTCCGGCGGCTTCCAGCCGCCGTGTCACGTTTCGGGTTCTTCCGGCTAATCAGGGGGGAACGACGACGGTGCTAAAGAATTTCTTGTCCGCGCGAATCGCGGCCGAGCATTTTTGAGGACATTGAAGTGTTCAATAACCAAGTTCGCTTGCACTCGACCTTGGGCTACGTCAGCCCGAATGAGTATGAGTACAACTTGGAGCAAGCGGCGTGATGCGAACGATCCCTCAAACCTCACCACCAAAGGGCCCTTTGGAGATACTTGCAAACCCTGTCCCGCACTCGCAATTTGAAAGCCTCAAGACGGCGTGTTTCCCAGTTCGTCAGCGGGAAAAGAACCGCACCAGCCATAGCACGCCGGTAAGCAGCAGGCTCAATAAAATGCAGGTGGCCAGCGGGAAAGACAAGCGGAAATGTTCCCGCTCGATGACGATGTCGCCGGGTAGCCGGCCCAGCCACGGAATCGACGGAGACAACAGCCAGACGATCCCCACCGCGGCGAGCAGCACGCCGATGATGACCAACACCCAACCCGGATGGTGCATCGCCCGCCTCACTTCTTCTTTGTGGGATTGTGTGTTTGCTGCTTTTGCAGCTTCTTTTGCAGGTGGGGCAATTTGGTCGCGGGTTTTCGCGGGCTTTGCTTCTGATGTTTTCCCATAAGTCTCTCCTGTTTAAGAAATTCTAGGGAAACAATCGGGCGGTGAAAATGGGGGACCAACGGCATTTCGCGAACCAGGCGTTCGATTGACACGCTACTGGCATGCCAGTAGGATCTCGCAAATGTGTTTGATGTTTCGGCTCGATCCGAAAGGCTACAGGGCATGACCCTCAAGACTTCGAAGAAACCGGCCAAAACCATTTGCGAAACGGCCCCGCAGCGCGCGGCACTCAAGCAACACGCCTATGCGGAGTTGAAGCGGCAGATCCTCGCCGGCGAACTCGCGGGCGGGAGCGTGCAGTCGGTGCGGCAGCTCGCGGCCCAACTCGAAATGAGCAAAACGCCCGTGCATGCCGCGATCGAACGCCTGGAAGCCGAGGGCCTCGTGACGCTCGCCCCGCAGCAGGGCGTCGTGGTCAGGGAATTGTCGCTTTACGATATTGTGAACCATTACGAGATTCGCCAGGCCTTGGAGCCTTACGTGATGCGCCGCCTGGCGGGGCAGTTGACGGCGGAGCAGATCAAACAACTCGGGCGGAACATCAGCGACCTCCGCCGCTCGGCCCACGAGAAGAACACGGAAGGCTTTATGGACGCCGACGCTGAGTTTCATCAACTCTTGTGCGGCTTCTTTCGCAATGACGAAATCGCGCGGCGTGATGCAGCAGCTTCGCGACAAAGCGCAACGGGTGATCTTCCGCGCGGCCGAGCAGTTCCCCGAACGCGTGGGCCAGACCTATGAAGAACACCAGGCCATTGTGGAAGCCCTTATCGCGGGCGACGGGGAACGGGCGGCTCACTTGATGTCGGAGCACCTCAACCAGGGCCTCACAAGATTTTTGCCAGCGCGATGATTTCCGACAACTCGATCCCCCTGTGAGGTCCTCCATGAGACGTTTTTCCATTCGATTCTGGTTTATGGCCCTCGGCGTTTCCGTATTGGCTGCGGTTCGTTTGCAGGCGAAAGAGCCGGCTGCGCCCACGACGCTCGGCATCGAAGATTCCCGGTTCACGATCGACGGAAAGCCGACGTTTCTGTTGGGGATCAGTGATTACGGGGCACTCGGCGCACCGGAAGACAGCATCCGCCGCGACTTGGACGACATGGAGCAAGACGGTTTCAATTGGCTCCGGGTCTGGGCGACGTGGGGAGCCTTTGGGCACGATGTCTCGGCCATCGATGAGAAAGGCGAACCGCGCGAGCCGTATTTGAAAAAGCTCGAGTGGCTCGTGGCGGAATGCGACCGCCGGGGTTTGATTGTGGATGTGACTTTGACCCGCGGCAAACCGGACCGACCTCCGGACGGTGCCCGCGGAAGCATTCCCAACTTCGCCGCCCATCAGCGCGCGGTGGAGACGATCATCAAGGCCTTGAAGCCGCACCGCAACTGGTATCTCGACCTGGCCAACGAGCGCGACGTGCGGGATGCCCGCTTCGTCAGCCTCCAGGAGCTAAAAGCCCTGCGGGACCTGGCCCGCCGGTTGGATCCGGCGCTTTTGGTGACGGCTTCCTTCGGCGGGCATGACTTGTCGAAAGACGATGTGCGCGGGATGCTGACGGAGGTGGGCGTGGATTTCCTCAGCGTGCATCGGCCGCGAAACGCGAAATCGCCCCCTCAAACCAAAGCCCGCACCCGCGAGGTCCTCAAAATGATGAAAGAGTTGGGCCGCACGGTTCCCGTCCATCACCAGGAGCCGTTTCGCCGAGGTTACGGCACCTGGGAGCCCTCGGCGGACGATTTTCTCACCGACCTCAAAGGCGCGATGGCGGGCGGGGCGGCGGGTTGGTGTTTTCATAATGGAGCCGAGCGCCAGGGTCCCGACGAAGAGCCGCGCCGGTCCTTTGACATGCGGAAAAAACGGCTGTTCGAGCAATTGGATCCCGAAGAACAAAAAGTCGCCCGGGAAGTCAAAGCCGCCCTTGGAGCCAAGCAGTAAAACCGCACAAAAACTCTGTGAGAAATTGAGATGATGAACTCGACGATTCGATCCCGGACATCATGGTGGCTGTTGAGCCGATGTTTCTGGCTGATCGCAGTGCTATTTCAAATGCCGACGGCTTTCACCGGCCGCGCGTTCGCCGCTCCGCCGACCAAGATTTCGTTTGATGCCCAGATCGCCCCGCTGTTGGCCCGGCGGTGTCTGTCTTGCCACAACGGGGCCGCGAAAAAGGGCGGACTGGACTTGTCGCGGAAGGCCGCGGCCAAAGCCGGCGGCGAGAGCGGTTCGGTCATCACGGCGGGCCAGCCCGACAAGAGTTTGCTCTGGAAACGAATCGCCGCGGAGGAGATGCCTCCGGAGTCGCCGCTAGCCGCCGAGGAAAGGCAACGGCTTCGCCAATGGATCGCGGAGGGGGCGAGTTGGGAGACGGATCCGATCGATCCGTTCCGGTTCACGACGGACAAACGCGCCGGCTACGATTGGTGGTCGCTGAGACCCATCAAGAAGCCCGCGGTGCCCAGCGTCAAGAACACAGCCTGGCCGCGAAATGAAATCGATCGGTTCGTGTTGGCGAAGCTCGAAGCGGCGGGACTCGCTCCGGCTCCAGAAGCCGACCCGCGCACGCTCTTGCGGCGGCTGTACTTCGACCTCATCGGCTTGCCGCCGGTTTTGAAGGAAGACAACGGCAAATGGAAAGAGGAACTTGTGGGCGTCGAGATCGATCCGGCTGACTTTCACGGAAGCTCGCCCGCGTATGCCGACGTGGTCGATCGGCTGCTCGATTCGCCGCATTACGGCGAGCGCTGGGCCAGGCATTGGCTGGACGTGATCCGCTTCGGCGAAAGCCAGGGCTTCGAGCGAAACCTCATTCGCGAAAACGCCTGGCGGTATCGCGATTGGGTCGTGCGATCGCTCAATCGCGATTTGGCTTACGACGAATTTGTCCGCCAGCAGATCGCGGGCGATGTGCTCAATCCCGGCGATCTCGATCCTTTGCTGGCGACCGGCTTTCTCGTGTGCGGCACTTGGGATCAGGTGGGGCACAAGGAAGGCTCGGCGGAAATGCAAAAAGCCGTCCGGCAGGATGATCTCGAAGACCAGGTCGCGGCGTTGGGGCAGACCTTTTTAGGACTGACGATCAACTGCGCTCGCTGCCACGATCACAAGTTCGATCCGATCTCCCAGCGGGAGTATTACCAGATGGCGACGCTCCTTGGCGGCGTGACGCAGGAAGAAAAAGAACGCCAGGGAATCTCGGCGAAGCCCGACACCCAGGAATACCGCGAATGGACCAGGGCCCGCGATCGGCTTCGGCAGGGATTGACCGCGATTGAAGACTCGCTCCGCGAGAAATACGGCCGGGGCCAGGACGGCCAGGCGATCGCAGGCTTGCAGGTGCTCTACCGGCCGAGCGAAACAGACGGCAAACAGCTTGCGGACGAGAGTAACGTTGGAAAGCCATTGAATCTGGCGGCCGGCGGCAAGCCGCGGTTTGCTTCGAGCGGTCCCGCGAAAAAACTCGTTGCCGCGGTCAAAAAAACCCATGAGTTCACGATCGAAGCTTGGATCAAACCGGCGAAGGCGAACCAAACCGGCCCCGCGCGGATTGTGACGCTCTCGCTCGATTCCGGCCAGCGGAATTTCACGCTGGGGCAGGACGGCGGCCGCTTTGACCTGAGGTTGCGCACGACGAAGACCGATCAAAACGGCCTGCCGTCGCTGGCGAGTCCCGAAGGCAAAACCGGGCAACGGAAGACGCATGTCGTGTTTACGTTCGACCGCGCGGAGGAGATGCGGTGTTATGTGGACGGCAAGCAGGTTGCCAGTCGGAAGGCAGCCGGTGATTTTGCGAATTGGAACGATGATTTCCGTCTGGCGATCGGCAACGAATTGACCGGCGACCGCCTCTGGGAAGGCGACGTGCATTTTGTCGCGATCTATAACCAAGCCCTCTCCGCGGAACAGATCGCCCGGAACTTCGAAACCGAGTCGCGCGATATTCGCTCGGGCGAATCGCTCACAACCATTTTGGCGAAAGCCTCGGCCGCCGAAAAAAAACGCTATGAAGACCTCCGCCTGGAACTCAAACAGATCGAAGCGAAGCAGCCGGCCCAGCCGTTTGAGGGCGTGGCCCATGTGATCATTCCCAAGCAGCCGCCGGTGTTTCATGTCTTGGCCCGGGGCGATTACCGGAACCGCGGGGATGTCGTCTCGCCGCGCGGACTCGCGGCCCTGTCGCGGGCGGGGCTGTCCGATGATTTCGGATTGAAGCCCGACGCCCCGGAAGCCCAGCGGCGGGTCGCGCTCGCCCGGTGGCTGACCGATCCGCGAAATCCGCTCACGCCGCGGGTGATGGTCAATCGGCTCTGGCATTACCATTTCGGCACAGGCATCGTGGACACGCCCAGCGATTTCGGTTTCGCGGGCGGCCGGCCCAGCCATCCGGAATTGCTCGACTGGCTCGCGGACCGGTTTATGGCCGGCGGCTGGAAATTGAAGGAGATGCACCGCTTGATCGTCACGTCGGCCACCTATTGCCAGGCCTCCAACGTGAAAAATCCCCGCGCGGGGGAGTTCGATGCGGACAACCGTTTGCTCTGGCGGAGCCATTCCCGCCGGCTGGACGGGGAATCGGCGCGCGACGCGATGCTGGCCCTCAGCGGGCGCTCGACCGCAGCTTGGGCGGGCCGAGCTATCGGGATGTCGCTGTGAAGTTGGGCACGAATCACGAATTCACCACACCGACCGGCGAGTTCCACGAGCGCCGCACGATTTATCGTCTGTGGGCTCGTTCCGGCAACAATCCGCTGCTCGAGTCGCTCGACTGTCCCGCCCCGTCCGTCATGGCCCCGCGCCGCTCCCAGACGATCACGCCGGTGCAGTCGCTGTCGCTGCTCAACAACGGGTTTGTCGAAGAGTGCGCCAAACGGCTGGCCGACCGCGTCCGCCGCGAAGCGGGCCAGAAGGATGAAGAGCAGATCCATCGCCTGTACCGTTTGGTCCTGGCGCGTACGCCGCAGCCGCGCGAAGTCGATCTCGCCCGCGATTTTCTGAAACGCCGCGGGCTGGAGCAATTGTCGCTCGTGCTGCTCAACACCAATGAGTTTCTATTTGTGGAGTGACCTGAAGATGACCGCCGATGTTTTCGTCAAACCACGCCGAGAGTTTCTGTCGCACGCGGCGTTCGGCGTCGCGGGAATGGCGCTTGCCGACTTGCTGCTTCGCGACGGCACCCTCGAAGCCGGCTCCCCGAATGAAGGCGGGCTGCACCACAAGGCCCGCGCGAAACAGGTGATACATATCTTCCTGGGCGGCGGCTTGAGCCAGGTGGATTCCTTCGACTACAAGCCCGAACTCGAGAAATACCACAACAAAGATTTGCCCGCCTCGTTCGGCAAGGCGGACCCCTTCATGGGCCGGGCGGGGCGGCTGCACCGATCGCATTTCCCTTTCAAAAAGCGGGGAAAAAGCGGCCTGTGGATGTCGGACCTCTTTCCGCACCTCAACGAAGTCGCGGACGAACTGACAATCATCAAGTCCATGGTCGCCGAGACCGCCAATCACATCCCCGGCATCTTTCAAGCGAACACGGGCTTTCGACAGATGGGTTTCCCCGCAATGGGGGCCTGGCTGTCTTACGGGCTGGGCAACTTGAACGGCAACCTGCCGAGCTTCGTGGTGCTCCCCGACTCCCGCGGCATTCCGAACGCGGCCGGCGGAGCCTTCAACTGGACCAGCGGGTTTCTGCCGGCGGAGCATCAAGGCGTGCCCTTTAACACCAAAGGCGGCCCGCCGATTCTCGACCTGGAACCGG
Organism: uncultured Planctomycetaceae bacterium; assembly: GCA_963815195.1. GTDB lineage: Bacteria > Planctomycetota > Planctomycetia > Planctomycetales > Planctomycetaceae > CAWAVN01. Next base: position 49,181 of record CAWFGE010000015.1, on the reverse strand, counting down.
CCGGCGGCTTTGATCAATCCACGCAGCGGGACCGGTTGGACCTTTTGAAGCAGCTCAACGAAATCCACCGGGAACAGCACGCCGAGACCGATCTCTTGGCCGCGCGGATTCGCAGTTACGAACTCGCGGCGAAAATGCAGTCGGCCATTCCCGAAGCGATGGACCTGAAAAGCGAACCGGAGCACGTGCAGAAGTTGTACGGCCTCGACCGGAACGAATGCCGGGACACGGCCCGCAACTGCCTCGCGGCCCGGCGGCTGATCGAGCGGGGCGTCCGCATGGTCCAATTGTGGACGGGCGACGGCGTCTCCTGGGACGCCCACGGCGACATCACCGGAAAAGGCTACAAGAGCCATTCGGGGGAAGCCCTGCGGATCGATCGGCCTGTTGCGGGCTTGATCCGCGACCTCCGCGAGCGCGGCCTGCTCGACTCGACCGTCGTGATGATCACCACGGAATTCGGCCGCACGCCCTACGCCCAAGCCGACCGCGGCAAGCTGAGCAAAGGCCGCGACCATCACCCCGAAGGCTTCTCGAATGTCCTCGCCGGCGGGGGATTAAAGCCCGGCTTCGCGTTCGGCGCGACGGACGCCATCGGCTACGCCGCCGTCGAACACCCCGCGACGACATACGATCTTCATGCCACCGTGCTCCATCTGCTGGGCATCGATCACGAGCGGCTCACCTTCTACCACAACGGTATCCAGCGGCGTTTGACGAACGTCCACGGCCACGTGCTGAAGGACGTGCTGGCCTGAGGAAAAAGGGTGTTCGAGGGGAATTGCGCTCAACGGATTCGAGGGGAGTCGATGTGCCACGGTTACTTGGCGGTCTCGCATTGGCGAAACAGGAGCAGATCGGCCTCACCGTGTTCGGGCCGAGGCTCCGCTCGTCGCCGGGGTCGTGGATGCCTTGGAAACCGAGGATGAGTTGAGAAACAGACCCAGAATGCGACCGGAACACGATGCGAAGTATTCCTGAGAAAAAAATCCTCGCCGCTTTCTCTTTTGGTTTTTTCGCCGGTTAGTCGTGATAGCGATTCGGGTTCCAGTCTTTCGCGAGATCGCAGAGGGTATTTAAGACTTCCGGGTCGTCGCTGCAGGCGACGATGCCCGGCAGGCGGAGCATGTCGGCCCGGTCATCCAGCCACAGATCCCGAAAATGCACCGGCTTACGGTTGTGGACCCAGACTGCATCGCCTCCCAGGATGCGGGCGATTTGCGAAGAGACGGGGAAGTCGTAAACGTTCGGACTGTGAATCAGCGAGCCGGCGTATTCGCCCCGCGCGAACAGATCAAAAATGCTGCCGGGCATGTCCTCCGACAATCGGCCTTCCAGCCCCGCTTCGGTGACGAGATTCGCCTTCTGTCGATCCTGATCCTGAAAGCCGATGACATAGATCTTTTTGCCTTGCTTCCGGGACGCCGGCGTAATCGGCGGCAGCGATTTGAGGACCAGGGCGGCGGGGCGGTTGGGATCATCCTCGCCGACGATGATCCGCTCACCCACCGCTTCCACCCAGGTTCCATTGGGGCCCGTCTCGGGAATGAACACCAGCGAATATTTCACCTCCTCGGGCGTGCGCAGGTTGAGCATCACCGCCCAGCCGTTGCCCGTTTTGTCGCGGTATTGCTTCGTGCCGTCGATCGGATCGAGGGCGATCGTGTATTCGCTTTGGCTCGCGAATTTTTCCAAGTCGCCCGTGGACTCCTCGGCTTCCAGTCGGCACTGGCGAAACAGCGGGTTCAAATCCCGCAGAGCCGCCACCAAGAGACTCCTGGACGGAGAGATCCGCAAGCGTCAAGGCATCCGTGTTGGAGCTTCCCGACGTTTTGCCCGAGACCGCAATGTCAAACTGCCGGAGCCGCTTCGCCACCGCCCCGCACCAGCGCAAAACGGCGGGCATTTCCTCGGACAAGGCGGCGGTCAGTTCCTCAAGCTGCATGGGTGGTTCCTCAGATTCAGAAGTTCCGAAACGCGATTGGTTCATTTGAGCCGCGCACGAAGTAAGCGGTTTTTGAGAATTTAGCAACTGCACTACCGCTTACTTCGTGCGCGGCTCAACTTTTTTTAGCACTACCGCTTACTTCGTGCGCGGCTCAACTTTTTTTAGCAATACCGAGATTCGTGAGCCTGAGCGATTCGTTCGATCAACACTCGGGCGATGTCTTGGCCCGTCGCGCGGGCGAAGGCCCGCCAACCGGGGACGGCGTTGACTTCTATCACATAGCCCAATCCCGCACGGTTGTAAAGCAGATCGACCCCGGCAAACCACGCCCCCACCGCATTCGCGGCTGCGAGGGCCCAGCTTTGTTCCTGGGCGGTGGGTTCATAAGATTGGGTCGTCGCTTGCCGGGAGACGTTGGTGCGAAAGTCCTCTCCGCTGATTCGCTTCATGCCGCCGAGGATGGCCCCATCCAAAACCATCACCCGCACGTCCCAGCCGGGATGATCGATAAAGGCCTGGAGATACAGCACCGCATTCAATCGTTCGAGCGTGCGGAACGTCCGCCAGGCCAGATCGGGATCGCTGACCCGCACGATGCCCCGGCCCTCGGAGCCGAACAAGGGTTTGACGACCACATCGCCGCCAAGTTCGGCAAAGGCTTCCATCGCGGAATCCGCATCCTCAGAGACCACCGTCGCGGGAACCTGCAAACCCGCCCCGGCCAGGCGGTGCGTCGTCAGGAATTTGTCCACGGCACATTCGATGGCCTTCGGCGGATTGATGACTCTGACTCCCGCCGATTCCAAAGCGGCGAGCGCATCCATCCGGTACACGACCTGCTCCAAAGACCCCGGCGGCATGGTGCGGACGATGACGGCATCGTAATTTTGCAACGTCATGTCGCCGGTGGTCAGTTGCGTCCCGGAGGAATCGACCCGTGCAGTCAGGCGGGGAAAATCGAGGCGATCGATGTCGTGCCCCAATTCGGCCGCGGCCTGCGCGAGATCCTGGTAATACCAACTGCCCTCGTTCCCCAAGACGCCGATTCGCACGTTTCGTTCGCTTTGACAGGGTGCCGATCAAATCCCAAAGGACCGCTCTAAAACCTCCTCGGCGACATGGCCGAAGCGGAACACCGCCCCCGTTTCCAAGCTGCTGAAAACGACCTCCGCCGGGCTGAACAGGTGCGGGTCGATCTGATAGAAGTCCATGCCCGCGGTTTCAAAGATTTCGCGGAACGGGCGGCCGTGGGCTTCGGAGGAATCCGCAGGCACCCGGGGGCCGACCGCTTTTAGGTCTTCAGGATCGCCCGTGACCCACAACTGCACCCGGCCGCCGTAGAGGATCGCATCATTCGTCCGGCCCAGGCTCGTGAGAAAATCCGCCCCGCAAGGTGGCAACGGAGCGACGCCCCAGGCACTTCGCACCCGGCGGACATCGAAGCCCAACTCGAACAGCTTATGCAGCGTGGTCTCCACGGAGCGGGCCACGATTTGCACGGTTCCCGCTTGGCTGGAAGTCGGGGCAACCAACAAACAGATCTTCGATGGTTTTAGCCCCGTCTTCGCCGCGAACTCTTCGAAGGCAGCTTCCGTGGGCGGTTGGTTGGTTTCCAAAATCCCCACGGCGACTTTGGACTTCTCTTTGTAATCCAGTTTCTCGAACAACTCTTCACGCGCCGCAATCGCTCGGATCGGTCCGGAACCCATCCCGAAAAACTTTCCGACCGACACCCGCCAACCGGCATACTGGCTGAACAAACATGCTTCCCCGGGATGGTCCGTGGTGACTTGCACCAGCGGCCAACTTTTTGTGCCGATGAAGCCCGGAATGATTTCAATCCGGGCCAGGTCGCTCATGCAGGCTCGGCTCAGAAGCAGGCCCGCTTCCAAGCCGCCTTCCGCTTTGATTCCAAAATCCCACCAGCGGGCGCCGGCTTCCAAATGATGCTCTTCGATCCGCAGGACCTCGGCTTTCGCGGCGACTTCTTCGATCAGATTCCAAGCCCGCTGGTTCAGATTTCCGGTCATCGATCGGCCGATTTCTTGGAGGATTCTTCGGTTTTCGATTGCGGCAGATAATTGGGCAGCGGCTTGGATTGGAACCTGAGGCGGATCGGGCCTTGGCAGCAGTCGCAGGGCTTGATTTCGTACATGGGGATCGAGCACACGTCGCACCAGTAATCCGTGTACATCCTCTCGCCTTGCTTGTCGAACGTAAACACCATCAGCACCTGGAGATAGGGCACGCCGGGCTTCCGCGTCCCCACGAGTTCCACCTTGCGGTTCCGCAATCGCTTGTCCTGAAAAAACGCCCGCCCCCGCCAATCGGCAACGATCGGAATCAATTCCCCGCCCGGCGTCTGGAGCACCGCCTGGTCCTGCATTTCCTCAAACGCCGTGATGCCTTTTTTCTTCAAGGCGTCCCCCAAAAGCAGCACCTCGCCGGTGAACAACTCCTTCTGGACCTCTTCCGAGGTTTCACGTTCGGCTGGGGCCGACTCGGTTGGCTTTTTGTCAGTTTTCTTCGCATCATCCGCCCGGCAGTCGGATCCCCAAACCAGACCCGCAACCAACGCGGGCAACACGAACCAACGGAACTTGGGGAATGTCAATCGGCGTAACATACTGCACTCCTGCGGGTTGCGTCTCAAACCTCGGCTTTGCCAACGACGATCAATTTCACGGGCACCTTGACGGCTTTGTCTTTATCTTTGCCGGGCACGGTCGCGTCGAGAATCCAAAAATCGCGGTCCTCGTTATGGGTGAGCTTCGCTTCGCCGGCTTTCTCCGCGGGCAACAGCGAGAAAATCGCCGGGTGATTGGAACCCGCGGCCGCGGCGCCGTTTTTGATGAATTGATCCATATCGGTCAGCGTCGCGGGCTTGGCATCCTTGGCGATAGGCGAAGCCAAGAGAAAATCGGACGTTTCGCTGGTGCCAATGTGGTTTCCGTCCTGCGGTTGCTGGCCGTAGCGGAGCGTATACAGCCCGGCTTTCAGCTCCTGGCCGCGAAAATCGGTCAGGCTGGCGTCTTTCTCGACCTTGAGCACGCCCAGGAGTTCGCCGACGTTGAAGGGATATTTCACCATAAAGCCCGGCTGAAATCCCGGTTTGAGGGCGACTTCCTTGGCGAACCACATCGTGCCCAGCGTGCCCGAGGGACCTTCCAACGCGTAGCCGGCCGGGTCCATATCCTCGGCGATCGGCTTGGGCAGATCTTTCGGAAGTTCTTTGACAGTCTTGAGTTGATGCGAAGGCTTGGCCGCGACTTGCAGCAAAATCAGCACCGCAAACACGCACATAAACATCGGCCGGACATTCATTATCAAATCTCCCTTAAATCTCAGAGGCTTCTCGTCGTTTTGTTCAACTGATTAATACGAGCGTCCATTGTGAGCGGCACGGCGCTAGCCGCCGGCCTTGTAATATCCAAATTTCCGTTGAAAAGGCAGGGGGCTAGCGCCCTTCCGCTCACATTTTTGCAGGTCGCGCAACTTCAAAACTTGCGCTTCGGGCTGGTGTCCTACCGACAATCATCAACAAACTCCATCTTACTCGCATCAGAGTGCGACTTCACCCCTTGCCGGGGATTTTCACGTTTCCAGTGCGTCCAGACAGGGCAAAAATCATTCCTTAAGGGGGGCGTGCGGGGCGATGATTTTCAAAACCGCCTCGTGAAGCCGGCCGTTGGATGCCAGGATGCCGGTTTTCTCAAGCGGCAACTCGTCGCCCGTGGCCGTCGTCACTCGCCCGCCCGCTTCCTCCACGAACAGTCGGCCCGCCGCGAAGTCCCACGGCGAAAGTTGATATTCAAAAAACGCCCCATATCGGCCCATTCCGACCTGCACCAAATCCAACGAAGCCGTCCCGAACCGCCGGATGCCGTGGATTTGCTGGTGAAACAAATCCCGCACCGCCGCGAGGGTGGCTTCCATCATCGCCCCGCGGTCGTAATAAAACCCCACGCCGACGAGCACCTCGGACAGTCGATCTTCTTCGGCGACATGCACCCGCCGACCGTTCGCAAAGGCGCCCTCGCCCCGCGCCGCGGTGTACCAATCCTGCGTGATCGGATTGAAAATCACCCCGCACACCGGCTCGCCGTTTTGGTAATAAGCGACGGAAATCGCAAAATGCGGAATGCCGTGGGCGAAATTCGTGGTGCCGTCCAAGGGATCGACGACCCACAACCGCTCGGCCGTGGCATCGTCCCGAAACGTCTCCTCCCCCAGAATCGCATGATCGGGAAAGGCTTCGCGGACCACGCGGGCAATCGCCTGCTCGCTTTCGAGGTCCGCATCGGTCACCAGATCCGAAACGGCTTTGCTCCGAATCTCAACGCCTTTTTGATAAGCCGAGGCGACCACATCGCCCCCCGCCTCCGCCGCCCGCCGGGCAATCTCCAATTCGCTGTGCATGGTTCCTCGTCACCTGAGAAGAAAAAAACTCCCAAAGGCGACGATAGTTTGCCCGCTCGGCTGGTGCAACGGCGGCGCGGAAATCTACATCGCTCACACGAGCTCAACAATCGGTTCGCCTTCGGTGGCGGCTTTGATGATGTCGCGGGGGACGCTGGGCGTGATGCGGAGTTCGCTGATGTCGAACAGCACATGCATCACCGTCGCCAGGAGATGCTCGGGGCGGTAGGGTCTGGTCTGGGGCTGCGTGGCGTGGTTGTCGGATTGGCCGATGACCTGGCCCATGTTGAGGCCGCCGCCGGCAAATAACAACGGCGTCAAATTGCCATAGTGGTCCCGGCCGCCGTTTTTGTTGATGCGCGGCGTCCGTCCCATTTCGCCGGTGACGACGAGCAGAATGCGATCCGAGAGGCCGCGTTCTTCGACGTCCCGGATGAAGGCCGCGACCGCGTGATCGACCTGCGGGCCGAGCCATTTCATCCCGCCCAGGTGTTTGGGGCTGTTGCCGTTGGAGTGCATGTCCCAGCCACAGTCCGAGACGGTCACAAACCCGCAGCCCGCTTCACAGAGCCGGCGGGCGAGCAGCAACTGCTTGCCGAGCAGGTTGGAACTCCGCCGCATGTCGCCCCAGCGCTGCACCTCTTCGTTGGAAAATAGATGGCTGGTGTCGTAGCGGGCGATGGTTTGGGGGTCTTCTTTGGAGAGATCGAACGCATCCGCGACGCCGCCCACGATCACATCGAACGCCTGCTGTTGGTATTTGTCCAAGCCCGCGAGCATGCCGGTCGCATCGACCTGCCGGCGAATCCGATCCAAATGCGACAACAAGATCCGGCGGTCCTCAAACCGCGCGGAGGGCAGTTTGAGTTCCATGTTCTCTTTGAGCGTCCCGCCGCCCTGCGGATCGAACGCGGCAAACGCCGGACCCAAATCGCCGGGCGCAGTGAGCGTCGGGAGGGCCCCGGTCTCAAAGTTTTTGCCGATCGGCATGTCGGGATCGATGGCTTCGGGGACGATCAGCGTGTTCCTGGGCATGCCGGTCACGGGATGGTTCGTGCCCGCGACCCGCGCATAAAGCGCCCCCATCGTGGCTTTCAATTCGTTCCCGCCGCTGGCGACGCCTTGATAAGTATGCCCCGCGTTGTTGGAACCGTAAGACCGCACGATGGAAAACCGGTCCGCCAACCGGGCGAGCTCGGGAAAGTGCGCCCGAAGGTGATGCCCGCATGTTTGGTGGGAACTTCGCCAAAGATGCTGCGGATTTCCGAAGGGGCCGACATCTTGGGATCGAAGGTTTCGATATGGCTCGGCCCGCCCTGCAAGAACAGAAACACGACCGACTTGTCGCGAACCACCGGCCCGCCGCTCGCCGCGGCCGCCCGCACCTTCAGCAAATCCGCCAGCCCAAGGCCCCCAAAGCCCAAGCCGCCGATCTTCAAAAACTCCCGCCGGGCCAATCCCTGGCAGTTCCGGTCGGGCCGGGGATCGGAGATGGTCAACATCGTGCTGCTCCTCGAGGTTCTGCCGCGGCTTCAATCACATCAAAACCCAATTATGCGAAACATCGCCGCGGGAGTCCAGTGGGATTAGGCTCGGGTCTCGAGGATTCATCAGGCAACGAAGATTCCAACAACGAGAGGGGGAATGGACGTCTTCACGAGGCATCCGGAGGGTTGGTGGAAAACGGCAGGAGGTTTTTCCGGCAGGAATCAACTTTTTAAGGGCTTTTGATGCAAGAATTCAACACTGGCCTCGACATTTCCAGGGCCAAGCTGGCGACCAGTGCATTCCAAAGCAGAGCTTGGGAACGAGGGGATGAGCGAACGGCGACTTACTGCTGGGTGCCTTTGGTGAGTTTCATGAAGGCGGTTTCCAGGTTGACGTCTTCTTCGCGGAACAGGAGCAGCTTGTAGCCGGCTTCGAACAAGAGGCTCGGGAGGAAGCTGTAATCGTCCACGTCTTTTTGCAGCGTGACCAGAATCATGTCGCCTTTCATCGTCACCTGAGCCACGCCTTCGTGCTGTTCGATCAAGGCGGCGGCTTTGTCGGGGTTTTCGGTGACGCGAATATAAAGCAGCAGCGCTTCGCGGGCCTTTCGAAGCACATCCTGCACATAGTCGTCCACCATAAGGTTCCCCTTTTCGATCATGCCCACCCGCGTGCAGACATCCGCGAGTTCGGGCAGGATGTGGCTGGAGACGATCACCGTTTTGTTGAGTTCGCCCAACTGCTTGAGCAGGTTGCGAATTTCAATTCGGGCTCTGGGATCGAGGCCGCTGGCGGGTTCGTCGAGCAGCAGGACTTGCGGCTCGTGGAGCAGCACGCGGGCCAGGCCGATCCGCTGTGTCTGGCCGCGGGAGAGTTGGCTGGCGTAGGCGTCGCGTTTGAAGCTCATATCGACCAGTTCCAGCTTCTCCTCGCAGATGGCCCGGCGTTTGTGGGGCGCGATGCGGTAAGCCGACGCGAAGAATTCGAGGTACTCGATGACGGTCATGTCGTCGTACACGCCGAAGAAGTCGGGCATGTAGCCCACGAGCCGGCGGATTTCCTGCGGCTCGCGGTAGATGGATTTCCCGCAGACGTAGGCTTCGCCGTAGTCGGGATTGAGGAGCGTGGCGATCATCCGCATCGTCGTGGTCTTGCCGGACCCGTTAGGGCCGATGAACCCGAACACATCGCCTTCCTTGAGGTTCAAGTCGATCTCGTTGACCGCAATCAGGTCGCCGTATTTTTTGGTGAGTTTGCGTGTCTCAATCACGGGGGCGTCTCAGTCGTTGGAGTTCTTCAGTTGGAGCGGGGTTTCGGGGGCTGTGCCAAGTTGTTTGACCGGCAGCACGATGCGGATGAACGTGGCGTGTTGGTTTTCATCGGGTTTTTGATCTTTGATGTGCAGGTTCGCGGACGGGAGATCCACGCGGCCGAAGAGCACGGCCCGGTTCAGATCGAGGCGCTCGGAGAAATCCATGTCGCGGAGGGTGTCGTTGTCGAGGCCGGTGTAGCCCTTGCCTCCCACGCGGCGGTAGAACGTCAGGATTCGCAAGATGTCCGCGAGCGGGTCGGGGTTGCCCGCGGCCAAGGGATCGTAAACCTGCTGCTCCATGCGGATTCTCGGTTCCTGAATGACATTCGTTTTGCTCGCGTTGCGTTGGCGTCCGATCTCGCGGGCGACGGTTCGGGTGAGATAGCCCGTGAGTTCCCGCTGATTGACCCGGCTCCACGTGGGATCGTTCGCCGGCCAGTTTCGACCGGGCGGCAGCGGGGCCTCTGCGCCGGTGACCAGGCTGGGCCGCGGGCGGAAGACGCGTGAATTGTACGCCAGGAACCAATCGGTGATCGGCACCGGGAAGTGATGCTCGAATGTCCCCCGCAGCCGGCCCGCCCCCGTTGTTTCGAGTTGACTCTCCACAAGCGGCACATCCGGAAGGAACCATTCGCCCGTGAGCGACTTGGCTCCCCATAACGGGATCGGCAGGTTCTCGATGCCGGCCGCTTTGGGGGCGAACCAATACGGGGCGCGGGTCATCTGCATGCCTCCGGTGCGATACATCCCGCCGAAGGTGGATTCCGGCACGCCCGCCCACGCCGTGCGCACGAGCGGCTCTGCCTTCTGCGAAGCGTCCCCGCCGGCGAGCCGGCCGTTGGCGGTCAGCGTGACTTCGTAGCGGCGGGTTTCGGGGCTGTAGATCGTCACCCAAGACCGGGAGCGGAGCGTCTTGGTCGAGGCATCGAAATCCAGAACGTCCAATTGGTTGGCGATGAGCGTGTCCCCGTTGTGGGTGCGGGCCGACCACACGGAAAACGCCGCCGCCGCGATGACGAACACGGGGAACGTGATCCAGGTCAGCCTCGGCCGTTTGAGCAGGTGATGCACGAGGAAATAATCCACCGGGCCGATGGCGAGCAGATAGGCGAAGAGCATTCCGATAATCGCCCAGGTGGAGAGGCGGTCGACGGTGGGGAACCGCGACAAGGCGGTTTGAATTTGCGTCGCGAACTCGCCGATGCCGCTGTAGGCGAGTTGGTTGTTCGCGGATGGGGCGCGTTTTTCCTCCCGGCGGTTTTGCGGAAGCAGCAGGTTTCGCAGGGTCAAAGGCAAAGCGGGCCAGGATTGGACCGGGTCCCGGTTCAGATCGACGCCGATCATTGTCACCGTCCCCAACCCGTAAGGCACGCGGACGATCAAGGGGCCGCTCCGTCCGGAAACGAGCACGTGCGCGCACCGGCTCCCGCTTCGATCCGCGCTCCCGGAACGGGATTTTGGCGGTTGATCTTCAGCGGTTCCGACCTGCCGGCGAAGGTCTCGAGCGCGCTTAAGTCCCGGTACTGCGTCGCGCCCGTGACGCGAAAGCCGGCTTCGTTTTCCGGTCCTGTGGGCTTGGAAACCCAATCCGAGAGCGGGCTGTTTTGGTAGACGCCCAGGTCTTCGCCGACGGACAAAATCAAATGCCCGCCGAGCGTCACCCAATTCTTGAGGGCGGTGGCGGCGGCGGGCTTCATGGCATAGTCGCCGGAAATGATCACGGCATCGAGTGCCTCGAGCCCCGTGGCGTTCGCGAACGGCTGAGCGTGTTCGCCCGACGGAGATAAAATCCACCGCGACGGGTTCTTCAATCGCGCAATGCGAATCGGCGTGTTCGGGACGCGGGTTTCCTCGAGTTGGCCGGATTCGGCGGGCAGGCCTTCCATGTCTTTCAAGCCGCCCGGGTTTCCCAAGGTGCCCACCAGGAGCACATCGTGCGTGAGAGCCTTCTGCGCGAATTGAGCCTCCGGCCCTTCGCCGGCTTTCACAGGGACGGTCCACGTTTCCTCCCCTTGAAACTCGCGGGCCTTCACGCGGACGCGAAGCGTGGTTTCGAGCCAACCTGTTTGGAACAGCGCGGTGACTTCGTGCGTGCCCGCCTGGGGCAGGGAGAATTCATCCCGCCAAACCGCGCGGTTGCCGTCGGGATCCGGGGCTTCAATTTCCAGTTCCAGCCGGCAAGCCCGGTTGGTTTTGATGCGCGCGGAGAGTGGCGTCCACTGGCCGACTTTGAACCGCCCGTCGAAGCCGACTCGCGCGAGCACAGCGGAATCCACGGGAGACGTGTCCGCCGCCGCCGACCGGCCGGCAATCAGCCAGCACGCGAAAAATGCGATTAACCCAAAGTGTTTCAACAAGGCGATGACCAAAGAAAAATGAAACGTCGTTGCCGGGGATCGAAGGTGAAATCCTGACGGGAAACGTTCGATCGTTCAAGGATGACGGGAAGGGATTTTGGGGAAATTCCCTCTATTCTATGGGCGATAGTCCAGATTAGCCCATCACCCGCCCGCGGCGAAAGCCCCTGGGTGTGATTTCGCGTCTGGGCGGCGGGAAATCGCGGCGCGGGAAAAATCCCGCGGGTCGTTTGCAGTGTCGCCGATTTGTTGTATAGTGGCCGCCAAATTGCATGTTCGTGCTATTTGAGTTCTTTCAAGGAAAACGGCGATGCGTTTGCGGGGATTGCCCAGGCACGATGCGTTGCAGCAAGCCACGCGGCTGCCTTGGCTGGGGCAGGCCGAGGCAGCGCTGCCGATTTTGGAATTTGCGGCGCTCTTGTTGTTCGGGGCAATGGCGGCGAGCGCTTCGGTGCTTTGGGACTGGAGTCTGCGGATTCCCGGCCACGCGATTTTGCGGGCCGTGTTTCCGATGGCGATGGGGCTCGCGTTTGTGCCCCGCCGCGGTGCGGGCACGGTGATGGGCCTGGGAGCCGTGCTGTCGCTGTTTTGGATGAAGCTCGGCGGGCAGGCGACGCCCGGTTGGGGCGCGAGCACGAGTTTGCTCCTCACCGGACCAATGATGGACCTGGCCCTCTGGTCCGCGAAGCCGGGTTGGCGAATTTATATCAGCTTCGCCCTCGCCGGGTTTGCGACGAACTTCGTGGCGTTCGCGATTCGCGCTCTGACCAAATATGCCGGCGGTCCCGGCGGCGGCGGGCGGTCGTTCGCCGGCTGGTGGCCCGAGGCGGTCTTCACCTATGCGATTTGCGGAGTGGTCGCGGGCGTCATCAGCGCCGCCGTCTGGTTTCATGCCGCCGGTCCCAAACTCCCACATGGTCCCGCGGAGCCGCCGGCGTCATGATCTACGTGGGAATCGACGACACCGATACGCGGGATTCTCCCGGCACCAATCAACTCGCCAAGGCGATCGTGGCGGAACTGGCGGAGCGGTTCGAGTGCGTGCTGATTATTCGGCATCAACTGTTCGACGATCCCCGCGTGCCTTACACCTCCCAAAACGGCTCGGCCTCCATTTGGCTCGAGCCTAACACCGGGGAACCCCAAAACCTCTCCGTGGAAACATTGTGCGAAACCGTGTTCGCGGGGTTTCGGTTGGGGCTGAAAAAACGCTTCGTCGCCGGGAGCGATCCCGGTTTGTGTGTGACGGCCCGCGTCCCCCGATCGGTGACGGAATTCGGACTGCGATGCCAACGGCAGTTGATGGCGCAGGCCGAGGCCCGAGGGCTCGCGGAGGCCGAGGGGATCCGCCTGGAGGGTTTGGGCGGAACGGAAGACGGCGTGATCGGTGCGCTGGCGGCGGTGGGATTGGCGGTCACAAAAAACGACGGCCGGATCGTGCAGCTTGGCGCGTGGCCGGACGATCTAACGGGGAAAACGCCGCTGGAGACATTGACGCGCCGAAGCGTGTTGGTCCGCGAAGTGGACACCGAGCGGCCGATCGTTTCGGGCACGGTGGACGTGGGCAAACACCTGCGGCCGAATTATCGAAACGGGCAGGTGGTGTTGTTCGCCCGGCGGATCAATGCAGGCAGCGAAGTCGATCGCCCCGATTGGGAGGCCGTGCGTCTTCGTTGACGCCAGCCGAACCTTTACGAACCGTGGGATAAACCATGCCGACGAGCAATTCTCTTTCTGCTTCCCGCAAAACGAGCGTCCGCGGTTTTACGTTGATCGAGCTTCTGGTCGTGATTGCGATCATTGCAATTCTCGTGGCCTTGCTGCTGCCGGCGGTTCAGCAGGCGCGGGAGGCGGCCCGCCGCAGCCAGTGCAAGAACAACCTCAAGCAGATCGGCATTGCGCTTCACAATTATCAGTCCACGCACAAAGTTTTTCCGCCGGGCGTCCTGGGCGACACCGGCGGCCAATCGCAGAAGGAACTCCTGCACACCTGGGAAACGCTGATCCTGCCCTTCGTGGACCAGGCCCCGCTTTATCGCCGCTACAATTGCAATGTGCGGTTCGATCACGCCAACAACGCGTACGCCGTCAGCCAATGGGTGCCCGTGTATGTGTGCCCGTCCCAACCGGAAGACGGCCTGGTCGACAACGCCTATGCGACGAACCATTATGCAGGCAACGCGGGCACCGCTCCCGGCAATGACGACGGCATGCTGTATCCCCTCTCGCGGGTTTCCTTCCGCGACCTGACCGATGGGGCTTCCAACACGATTGCCGGCGGCGAACTGGCCTTTGAGTTCGGCGGCTGGGCCCGCGGCGCGATGAACAACGGCGGCAGCGGTTCCGGCAGCGGTTCCGGTGGCGGTTCCGGTGGCGGAGGTGGCGGAGGTGGCGGAGGTGGCGGAGGTGGCGGAGGTAGTGGCGGTGGCGGTGGCGGTGGCGGTGGCGGAGGCGGTGGCGGTGGCGGTGGCGGTGGCGGTGGCGGGGCTTTTGCCCGCGGATCGCTTCGCTGGTGGAAAGCCGCCGCAAGCTGTGCTCAGCCCGGCATGAATTATTTCAGCACCTCCTGCTCGAATAACGCCGAGGCCCGGTTTCAGTTCTCCAGTCCCCATCAAGGCGGCGTGCAATTCGCCTTCTCCGACGGCCACGCGGTGTTTATCAGCGAAAACATCCAGGTCACCGTGTTCAAAGCCCTGTTGACCCGGGGCAAAGGCGAAGTCGTCTCGGGCTATTGACTCCCATCCACCCATTCACCACAGAATCATGGTTCACAAAATCATGATTCATTCCGTTTGGCTCTTGCCTCTCCGCACGGCTCTCAGCTCTCCGCCTCTTTCAAGAATCGGCGATTCCATGGTTGAGCGTTCCCTCGAAACCTGCTCCAATGCGGTTTGAAGGCCGGCCATCAACCGATGCGGCCGCTCTCAGAGTTCAACAAGGAGAATCAACTGGTGGTTGAGATTGTCCCCCTGATCTCGCGGTGGGTCCACATTTACACGTCGATCGCCATCGTGGGCGGCACGGTGTTCTTGCGGTACGTGCTTTCGCCCGCGGCGGCTGCGGCTCTTTCCGATGCCGAGCATTCGGCCCTTCGCGAACGAGTCCTCGGGATTTGGAAGCGGTTCGTGCACGCGGGCATTTTGCTGTTTTTGCTGAGCGGGTTCTACAACTATCTCGCCGTGACCCGCCCGAATCACGAAGGCGACAAGCTGTACCACATGTTGATGGGCACGAAAATCCTGCTGGCGTTCGTGGTGTTCTTTTTGGGTTCCGCGCTCGTCGGAAAATCGGCGGCGTTCCAGAAAATCCGCGACAACCGCAACCGCTGGCTGTCGGTGGTCATCGTGCTGGCGGTGATCATCGTGGGCATCGCGGGATTTCTCAAAGTCCGCAAATGGCAGCCGCCGCCCTCGGAAAAAGCGGCCGGCCAGACTTCTTCGGCGAATTCGATTGGATAAGGGACGACCATGACGACGCATCGCGTGGTTTTGATTCCGGGCGACGGCATCGGCCCGGAAGTAACGGAAGCCGTCGTCCGCGTGCTCCAGGCGGCGGAGGCTCCCCTGGAATGGGACCGCTACACGGCGGGAATCACGGCTCTCGATGCGGGCGAGGAGGTGCTTCCCGAGTCCACACTGAATGCGATTTGCGAATACGGCATCGCGCTCAAGGGCCCTTGCACGACGCCGGTGGGCGAAGGGTTTACGTCGGTCAACGTGCAGCTTCGGCAGAAGCTGGATCTGTTCGCCGCGGTCCGTCCGGTGCGGAGCCTCAAGGGCGTGCCCACGCGGTTCGACAACGTGGATTTGATCATCATCCGCGAGAACACGGAAGGGCTTTACAGCGGCGTGGAAAACCGCGTGACCGAGGGCGTGGTGATGAGCATGAAAGTCGCGACCGAAAAAGCCTGCTCCCGGATCGCGAAATGGGCGTTCGAGTTCGCCATTCGCCGCGGCCGCCGAAAAGTCACCGTGTTCCATAAAGCCAACATCATGAAGATGACCGACGGCCTGCTCTTAAAATGTTGCCGGGCCGCCCACGATGACGGCGGTTCGCAAGTGGAATATCAGGAAGTCATCATCGACGCCGGCTGCATGAAACTCGTGCAGGATCCGTCGCAGTTCGACGTGCTCCTTCTCGAGAACCTGTATGGAGACGTGGTCAGCGATTTGTGCGCGGGCTTGGTGGGCGGCTTGGGCGTGGTGCCGGGGGCGAACATCGGCAATCAGCAGGCGGTGTTCGAAGCGGTCCACGGTTCGGCTCCGGACATTGCCGGGAAAGGCCTCGCGAATCCGTTGGCGCTGTTGATGTCCGCCGAGATGCTGCTCGATCATCTCGCGGTGACGCGGAACGACGTCGCCTGCCGCGACGCCGCCCGGCGGATTCATCTCGCCTATCAGACCGCGCTCGGCACCGGCGAGAAGACCCGTGATCTGGGCGGCGAGTTGAGCACGCTCGAGTTTGCGGACGCCGTCATCAAACACCTGCCGGAATAGCCCGGCAATTTTGCTTCGACCGGAAGCGCCAACCCGCCGCGCGCTTTCGCGACGAGGCGGGTTGGCGGTGATCGGCTTTGACTTAGTGGTGATGCCCGCCGTAGTGGTAGTCGTAATGGCCGGGGATCGCGTCGAGGTGATTCCCGTGCGGCACGAGCGAGGGCCCATGATAATCGTAATGGCCTCCGCCGAAACCGCCATAGCAGTTATTGCCGTAGCCAAAGCCGCCGCCATAATTGTTGAAGCCCTGGTTCACGCCGTATCCCAAGCCGGGGCTGCCGTAGCCGATGCCAGGAGTTCCATAGCCGTAACCGGGATTGCCGTATCCATAGCCTGGATTGCCATATCCGTAGCCGGGGTTCCCATATCCGTAGCCGGAATACCCCGCCCCGAGGTAGCCGCGCCCTCCGAAGGAAACGTTGACCCCCGCCGTTGCGGGTTGGGGGGCGGCCAAAGCGATTCCGCCAATCATCAAGCCGGCACAGGCGACAAACAATGCAGTCTTTTTCATGTCGGTGTCCTTGTTGAAAGAATATCCCTCATCGAATCGCCGCGGCAACCATTGTCCTTGGCTGGATTCCGGCAACGCTCATCGCTTTGCCCACCCGGTAATGGAAAACTTTGCAAAGATCCCGACAGGTGTTTTGTGAAAAATGCAAAATGAACAGCGGCTGTTCCCTTTGGGCCCTTTGGGGAGATGAAAGAGCGCGGACAAGAGATTCTTTCACACCGTCGTAGTTCCCCCTGATTATCCGGAAGAACCTGAAAAGTGACCGTGTCGCAAACGAGTTCATCGATTTATCCACGTCTTATGCACTTTGCAATCTGCAATTTTCACTTTGCGTTTCCTGTTTCTCGATCTCTCCATTTTGCACTTCCTGAATCACCCGGCGGAGATTTCGGGTTCTGCTGGATGCAACGACTCGGAATTGCGACCAACCCGCCCAACATCCCATCCGCTATCATGGGATTGTGATCCGATTTCCAAGCCGTTGGCTCCGGTGTTTGCCGATTGGGAAAACGCGGGGCATCAGCGGAACTGTGACAATTCCGGGAGGAGCGAGACTCGGGTCTTTCCTGCCACTCGGGTTTTAGGAAATCAACGATAGCCTACCGCGCGGTAACCGTGTAGGATTCCCTTAGCAACCGATTGATTGATATTCCAGCAGTTTGAGTTATGGGTCACTATGTCAGAAACACAACAGAGCCAATCCGAGGAATCCTTGGAAACCGAACCCGAATTGATTTTCCGCGCGCAGTCCGCGGTCAGCCAGTGCAATTGGGTTGTCGGCGAATGCGCCGCCCAGTGGACGACGCGTTACGCCAAGGGCCGGACC
Organism: uncultured Planctomycetaceae bacterium; assembly: GCA_963815195.1. Classification (GTDB taxonomy): domain Bacteria; phylum Planctomycetota; class Planctomycetia; order Planctomycetales; family Planctomycetaceae; genus CAWAVN01. The sequence goes on along the minus strand of CAWFGE010000015.1, from coordinate 31,824 downwards.
GATGCGGACTTCGGCCAGCTCGTGGGACTCAGCGGCGATCAGATCTACCAGCGCCGGCGGGTGTGGGAGACCTTTGGCGATGTGCGTGGGGATTATCCTTCGCTCAAATGGTCGCATTTTTACATCGGCCTGAATTGGGACGATGCCCCCGAATGTCTGCAGTGGGCCGAGGAGAACCAGGCGACGATTGCGGAACTCAAAATGTGGCGGCGGGCGTTCCACGGCGGCGAGGCCGCGGATGATTCTCCGCCCGACCCCTGGGGAGCCGACCCGACGGTCAGTTTTGTGCCCACCACGCCGGTCCCCGTGCGGGACGTGGACGATTCGACCGGTGATGCCAGGGATCGTTCCCGCGGCGGCGAGGGGCGAACCGAGAGAGAGGCCAGCGAAGTGGCCTACGCCCCGTATCGGAGCAATGCCGGGGCGGCACCGGAATCCGAATCGCCCGCGAAAGCCGCGAGTGAATCGTCCGACGGCCGCGAGACCGAACAACTTATCAAGCGAATCACGACGACTTTGGAACGAATCAACAAAGCCCTCGCGCCGGAGGTGCTGGAGAAGTTGGACGAACTTCCCGAATCGCTGGAGGGCCGGTTTCGCGCGGCTGTCGAGGATCTCCACAACAAAGTCCGCAGCCTCGTTTCCTGAGCGCTCGGACTTTCCAATGCGAGGGCACGATTTGCAAATCCGGGGACACAGGCGGCCCGGCATTTGCGGTTTGAATCGGAACCGTTGCGCCATGAACCCGCTGTTTGATTGACCAATGCCAACAATGGTTTGCCGACGATCATCATCCTCGGTGACGACGAATATTGAAAGACAGAAGTCAGGAGTGAAACGATGGAACACCGGCCGAATTATCCCAAACGCCGCGGTTCGACCTCCACAAACTGGTGGTTGCTGTTGGCCTTGCTGTTCGTCGTGGGGCTGTTGGCCTGGCAAACCTATCGGCTTTCCAATCATTCCCCCCTGCACAATCCGAACGCCGAGTCCCGTCCGGTGACCCCGCGCGGGAACTCTGGGGGGATGAAAAAGCGCAAATCAAGTTGTATCAATCGGTCCACAAATGCGTGGTGCACGTGACGAGCTATCTGGTCAAGAATAACGGCGCATTTCAGATGCCCAGCGAAGAGCAGGGCACGGGGAGCGGATTTGTCTGGGACAAGGACGGGCACATCGTGACCAATTTCCACGTCATCCAAAATGCGGAATCCGCCCGCGTCACGCTCTACGACAACTCGGTCTGGGACGCCCGGCTCGTCGGCGGCGACCCCGACAAGGACGTCGCCGTGATCAAAATCGACGCCCCCTCCGATCGCCTCGAACCGATTCCCGTGGGAGAGTCCGACAATCTCCAGGTCGGGCAAAAAGTCTTCGCCATCGGAAACCCGTTCGGTTTGGATCAAACGTTGACCACGGGCGTCATCAGCGGACTGGGACGCGAAATTCAATCGGTCACCAAAAAAACGATCTTTGACGTGATCCAGACCGATGCCGCCATCAACCCGGGCAACTCCGGCGGACCGCTCCTGGACACCGCCGCCCGCCTCATCGGAATGAACACCGCGATCTTAAGCTCTTCGGCGCCTATGCCGGGATCGGTTTCGCCGTGCCTGTCGATACGGTGAATGAAATCGTCCCCCAACTGATCCGCAACGGCCACATCGAACGGCCCGGCCTGGGCATCGTGATCTGGGGCGACCAGATCACGCATCAACTCCGCTCGCAAGGCATCATCGACCGGCGAGGCGTGTTGATCCGCGAGTTGGTCAAAGGCGGAGCCGCCGCCAAAGCCGGCCTGCAAGTGACGAACAACCAGGGCTTGGGCGATTTGATTATCGGCATCGACGACGAGGACATCCAAAGCACCAACGATCTGTTCCGGGCGTTGCAAGATTTCCATGTCGGCGATGAGGTGACGGTTCGGATTGTGCGGAACGGCGAGATCAAAGAGGTCCAAATCACGCTGCAACCTCTGCCCGGCTTCCACGCCACCTCGGCTCCCTGAACCGACTAAGCAGGGGCGGATGAGCCGATGGGTTAGGACCATTCGAGAAATAACTGTCCAATTATCAGCCGGAACTCGCTAGCGTCCGGTTCGTCCCAAGAACCGGGGCTCGCGCCCTGCGGCTAATAAATGGGACAATTATTGATCGAGCGATCCTTAGCACAAATGGAGCAGCCGATAGCAGGCGTATTCGGCGAAGCCCAGGGAGTCCGCAATGCGGGCGGAGCCGGTGTTTTTGCAGAGCCTCCAGTATTGCACGATCCGTCCCTGCTCCAAGCCCCATGCCGCCAGGGCCGAGACCACGGCCCGCCCGTAACCTTGCCGGCGAAAATCGCGGTGCACCAGCACGCCGACGTCCGAAATGCCCGCGCCTTGATCGATGAAACTCGCGGCCGCCACGATCCGGCCCTCGGCATAGGCCCCAAAAATCGCCAGGTGGTCGATCGAGACCTCGCCGGCTTTCTGTTCTTCGAGCGAGCAGCCGCGGTGCATCGCGGTCAAATCCCGGCTGTCAACTTCCGACAACCGGCGAACGTCCGGCCTGGCGAATGGCCGGAACTCCGCCGGGTTCAAGTAGAAAACCTTCTCGGAGGGAGTCATCTCACAGGCCTGCGGGGAGAATGCGTTTGCGACGTCGTCGGCAGTGCGGGCGGCGTTGGGTCGAGACTCGATCCACGCCGCGAGCCAATCCGCGTGCTCCTCCGCCGAGCGGACAAGTGTCGCATGGGCGAGTTCCAGCACCGCAAAGCGGGACGGGTCGGCTTCAGGGCTAGAGATCACATGCCAACCAGGTTTCTGCAACTCTTCGAGCGCACAGCCAAAGCGTTCGGCCCAGTAACCGTCGATCACATTGGCATTCGGATGCGGCATCGGCCAGGGTCGGTTGATTATTTCTTTGGGGGGCGGAATGCGGCGAGGCGGCTCTCGTCGGTGGTAAGGTACGGGCCTTCGATCAAATCCACGCAATATGGGATCGCCGGGAACACGGCCTCCAGACACTCGGCGATGGCCTTGGGCTGCCCGGGCAAATTGAGCACCAGCGACTTCCCGCGAATGCCCGCCGTCTGCCGGGACAAGATGGCCGTGGGCACTTTTTCCAGCGAGACCTTTCGCATCAATTCGCCGAAGCCGGGCAGTATTTTTTCGCAGACCGCTAGGGTGGCTTCGGGCGTGATGTCGCGCGCCGCCGGCCCCGTCCCGCCGGTGGTGATGACCAGACAGCAATGGTCGTAATCGCAGAGTTGGACCAGCGCATCTTCGACGACGGGCTTCTCGTCGGGCACAATCTTCGCGATCGGATGCCAGGTGCAAGTCAGCACGTCCTCAAGATATTCCCGAATCGCCGGCCCTCCGCGGTCTGCATACTCCCCGCGGCTCGCCCGGTCCGAGACGGTCAAAATGCCAATGGGAATGGACTCCGCTTCATTGGGATACATGCCGACTGTTCCTTTCCTTCTCAGGGGTTTTGTTTCTTGTATGATGCCAGGAACCGGCGTGTCAACGGCCGCGTTTGTCCTGAGGAGAACCGGATGCTAGCGCGTTCCGGCTCATTCGCGATTCAAGGCGGCCAGTTGGGTGAGGCCTTCGCCGGTGGGGACGCAGATGAAGAGAACGCCCAGCAGATCCCCGCCTGTGTTGCGGAATTCGTGCTCGGTATTGGGCGGGACATAAACCACATCCTCGGCTTGGACCTCAATGGTTTCCTTGCCGACGTGCGCGGTGCCGCTGCCGCGGGTGATGACCACGATCTCCTCGGCGTCGGGATGAATGTGAAGTTCCGCGACGTGCCGGCCGCCGGGCGGGATCAGCATGTGATGCACGAATTGGATCGTCTTTAAACACGTGCGTTCCGGCGGGGCTTCGGTCTCATACAATCGGCGGACGGGAGCCGGTTCCTCCGCGCGGTTTCGCCAACCGCCCTCGTCATTCTTGACGCGGTATTCAATCACCCGGTGCGGATTGTTGAACAGCAAACTTTGAATCACATTGTAAGGCTGGGTCGTCCAGTTCGCTTTGGTCATGTTGTCTCGCCTGGTTCTCGGTTTTTCAATTTCAGTCGTTCCAAAAAACCCCAGAGCCGCGCACGAAGTAAGCGGTCTTGCGATCTGTCGACTAGAAAAACCGCTTACTTCGTGCGCGGCTCTTGGGGAACCAATTCCTTTTCCGAGCCGTTTGGAACGACTGAGTTTAGAAGAACATTGCCGATCTATCGCCCCAGCCGCGACGCTCGGATGGCGATCCGCGTGCCGGCCTGCAAGAATTAAGGATACAGAAACTGCGCAGCTTGGGAAACACGCCGGCGGTTGGGAATCGCTCTTGACCCGATGTTTCGGGTCCGCGTACCATGCCCGGCTTCGCTTGGATGCACCGATCCATGTGGACTTTTTTTGCCTCAAAACCTGTGGTTTGTTTGCTCGCAGCAGCGTTTGTATTGCGAGCGGGGACGGCGTTCGTCGTGCAAGGATTGCTCGACCATCACTGGCATCGGACATTCGTCATCGAAGGCGATGCCGACGGCTATTGGCGGCTGGCAAAAACAATCGTCGCGGGCGAACCGTATTCCATCTACGAGCCGCCCCGCCGGGTGCTGCGGATGCCGGGCTTTCCGCTTCTCCTGGCGGTGCCGATCTGGATGTCGCACGGCAGCTTTCTGGCGGCCCGGCTGTTCCTTGCCGCTTTGGGCGCGATCGCCTGCGGTTTGACATATCTCTTGGGGCGGGATTTGTTCGATGAGCGGACGGGACTGTGGGCCGGCTGGTTCACGGCCATCTCTCCCGCGATGCTCGGTTTCAGCGTGATGATCCTCAGCGAAACCGCGTTTGCGTTGGGCCTCGTGGGAAGCGTGTGGAGCCTGGCCCGCTTGCTGAAGACGGCGGCTGCGGAAGAATCTCTTCGTCGGATCGCTGGCTGGGCGATCGCGGCGGGCGGATTCATTGCGTTTGCGACGTTCATGCGGCCGAGTTGGCTGCCGATGGCGGTGGTTTTTCCCGTGGGGTTATTGTTCTTCGGCCGGTTTCGCCGGGATGTTTTTGTGGGAAGCGCGTTGCTGTTGGCGACCGTTGTCCTTTTGATGCTGCCTTGGACGCTGCGGAATCATCGCGTGACCGGGCATTGGGTGGCGACCACGCTATGGTCGGGGCCCAGCCTGTACGATGGCCTCAATCCAGATGCGACGGGGGCGAGCAATATGGAGTTTCTGGAGCGGGATGACTTGTTGAGAACAAAGACCGAATACGAAGTCAACCACTACTATTGGCAGGCGGGGATGGATTATGCCCGCCTGCATCCCGGGCGGGTTGTCGAGTTGGGCTTCATCAAGCTCTGGCGGTTTTGGAAGCCCTGGCCGAGTGCCGAGGAAGCCGGGCACTGGGCGGCAAAAACAGTGATCGCCCTATTCTCGCTGGTCCTCTTCGCCGGTGCGGGTTTTGGGCTCTGGCTCAATCGTCGGCGGGGGATGATCTTGGCGTTGACGTTGGGGCCGGTGCTGTTTTTTTCGCGCGCTCCATGCGATATTCGTGTCGTCGCTCCGATACCGACTGCCCGCGGAATATCCGCTGGCGGTCCTGGCGGCCGCCGGTTGGATTGCGATTTGGCACCGGTTCGCCCATCCCGCCAAACAGGGGCCGAGCGATGCTGCGGCGTGAAATGCTTTGGAAATCGCTGAAATGGTTCAGCGGCATCCTGCTGGCGGCGGGCATCGCCGGGGGCGGCTACGGTTATTGGATGTGGACGCACTGCGACGAATACCTGCTAAAAATCCTCCACGAAAAGCGGAAAGAGCTTGCCCCGGACTGGGACATGCAAATTGGCCGGGCCCATTTCGATTGGCACCGCCGGATCCACGTGTACGATGTCAAACTCAAAGCGCGGGGGCAGAAAAACACCATCGTCACGCTTCCCGAAGTCGTGATTGCGATTGACCGCGAGAAGTTTCAACACGAGCAGGCCGTCGAGATCGAATCGGTCCACATCATCAATCCGCTGGTCGAATTGGTCCGCGATCAAGCCGGGGCCTGGAACTGGCACGCCTTGTTGACGATCAAACCCTCGGAGCGAAGTCTGCCCGAATGGACCGTCGAGCAGGGGACGGTCAAGGTCCGCTACGAACAGCCCGAAAATTCGCCCGCGACGGAAATCATGCTCGCCCACACCGATTTGCAATTGATCCCTTCGGGAAAACGGCAGTTTACGTTCGTCGGCAAGGCGGATTTCAACAACACCGGCGACATGGCGTTCCGCGGGGACTGGAATGTCGATGCCCACAAGTGGTCAGTGAACGGGCAGCTTTTGGACGTTAAGCGCAGCGGCGAGCTGTTGCAGTTGGCGGCGGGAACCTCGCCGGAGTTTCGCCGCAAGCTTGCCGAGATGGGCGAGCAACTCGAGCAAACCCGCGTCGCCCTTTCCGAACCGTCCGACACCCGCGTGGCGGCATTGCCCGAGGCCCGCCTTCCGCTGACCACCCCCCCCGATCGTTCGCCGGCCGATTCCCTCGCCCTGCCGGATTTTGGAATCGACGCCACGCTCGATTTGAAGTTTCACGTCGCCCAGTCGGGGCCGCTTGAGGAATGGGACTTCCGCACATTGATCGATGTGAAGCAGGGCACGCTCTCCCATCCCGTCTTGCCTTTCCCTTTGCGCGGATTGGCCGGGCAGGTCTATTGGGACAACCGGCACGTCGAGTTCAAGAACCTCACCGCTCAGAACGGCATCACGCGGTTGGCGCTCAAGGGGACGCTGGATCGCGGCGAGCCGCATTGCACCGGACAGATCGGCATCGAACTCGCAAACCTGTTGTTCGACCGCCGGCTCCGCAGCCGCATGCCCGAATCGTTGCGGGAGCAATACGACACGGTCCAACCTTCCGGGCCGGCGGATCTCACGCTGACGTTTCACCGCGAAGCCGGTTCCGAATGGAAGACGAGGAACGTGTTGCTCACTGCGAAAGGCTGCGGGGTCACCAATCAAAAATTCCCGTACCCGGTGACCGACATCACGGGCACGATGCAGCAGCAAGGCGACGATTTCGTGGTCAACCTCGCCGGTCAAGCGGGCGGCCGGGCGGTGGAAATCCGCGGTGAAATCCGGCAGCCCGGACCCGCCGCGGAAACCTGGTTCGTCATCAACGTGCTGCAGCTTCCGCTGGACGACCGCTTCCGGCAGGCATGCAAGCCGGAGGTCCAGGATGTGCTTCGGCAGATCAACCTCACGGGTTGGGCGGACGCCTCGCTCACGCTGTATCGGCCTCCGGGTTTCGGGCAGGAGTTCATCACCCGGCTCGGCATGCGGCTGACGAATTGCGAAATCCTGCTCGAAGCGTTCCCCTATCGCCTCACCAACTTGAGCGGCGAGGTGATCTACAACTCCCAGGAAGAGTTATGGGCCTTTGATAAACTCCGCGGCGAGCACGGCACGGCGGTGCTTACGGGCGTCGGGCATTTTTCCCAGGCCGTCGCCCCCGGCGAGTTGAAGATGACCATCGCCACCCACGGGGCCACGTTTGACGAGAGCCTCTACCGGGCGTTGCCCCAGGATGCGAAAACCGTCTGGGCCGGCTTCTCGCCGGACGGCAAGTTCGACGCCGTCTCCAAAATTCGCTGGGTCCCCAACATGGGCTTCGAGTGGAGCCTGCCGTCGGCGGTGATTTACGAAGCCCGCTTGAAGCTCAAACCGTTTCCCTACGCCCTTTCCGACGTGCGGGCGGATGTGTCCTTCGGCGGCGAGCAATGCGAGATTCAATCGTTCTCCGCCAAACACGACGACACTCGCTTCCGGGGCCGCGGGAGCGCGCGTCTCCCCGCCCAAGGCCGCTGGCAGCTCGACCTTTTGGATCTCTACGTGGACGACCTCAGCCCCGACCGCCAGTTTCGCCAGGCGCTTCCCAGCGGACTCAGAACCGTCGTCGAAGAACTCGATCCGCAACAGCCGTTCTCGCTTTCGGGCGGGCTCCGGCTGTCCGGCAGCGACCGGGAATCCGACCCCTTGGTCGCGGCGTGGAATCTGAATTTCGTGTTCACCGGCAACCGAGCTCAACACCGGGATCTCGCTCAAGAACCTGCACGGGCAACTCAGCGCGCGCGGGACCTGGGACGGAAAATCCGCCGACAACGCCGGCCTCATCGAATTGGAATCGGTCGAGGTTTTGGATTACCAACTGACGAAAGTCCAAGGCCCCTACCGCATCCAAGGGAACCAGGTGACGATCGGTTCGGCCAAGGTGCTCGATCCCGAAAACAAAAATCCGGCGGTGCCTTTGAAGGAACGATTGACCGCTCAGGCGATCGACGGCACGTTGACTTACGATGCGAACATCTTCCTGGAAAAGGAGGTGCGCTATCGCTCGCGGCTGATGCTGATCGATGGGCGGCTGGAGGAATATGCCCGAAGGTATCTCCCGGGCACGCGCAACGTGAGCGGCGTGATGAACGGCTGGCTGGATCTCACGGGCCGCGGCATGGACACCCAACGCATGACCGGCACCGGCCAACTCCGCATCAGCCCGGCCGCACTTTATGAACTGCCGATTCTGGTGAGGGTGTTTCAAGTGCTGACGCTCGCCGGCCCCGAGCGGGCGGCGTTTCAGTTTGCGTTCGTGGATTTCGATCTGGCGAACAACCAGTTCGTGTTCAACACCATCGACCTCACGGGGGAATCGCTTCGCCTGCAAGGACGGGGCACCGCCGGCTTTGACGGGCGGCTGCTTCTCGATTTCTATTCCGAGCTGCCGCGGGCCCGCTTGCCCTGGCCCGTCGTGAATCTGATCAACCCCGTCCTGGATCAGGCGACGAAAGACTGGATCCGCGTCGAGGTCCGGGGCAAAACCGGCAACCCCGACGTCAAAGCCAAGCCGCTGCCCGTGCTGGAAGATTCCGTCAAACGCTTTCTGGGCATCCTGGGCAACGGCATGCCCGCCCTCCCCGCCGACCGCCAGATTCGCTCGCCGTTCGGACGCAGGAAATAGACGGCTCGCCGGTCCGTGGGCCGGATTGAAAACAGAATGGGATTGACGAGCGCGGCGGATCCGGTTTATTCAGATACTCCGATTGGGTGCGTTCTCTTTCTCGCCGCGACAGCCGTTCATGTCTTCGCCAAGTTATCGCGTGGAACTCGACATCTTCCAGGGGCCGCTCGACCTGCTGTTGTATCTGGTCGAACGGCAGGAGTTGGACGTTTTCGACCTGCCCATCGCCAAAATCACGGCCCAGTTCATCGAGTTTCTGGAGGTGCTGGAACTCATTGACCTGGACATCGTCGGCGATTTCGTGGTGATGGCAAGCGCCCTGGTCGAGATCAAAAGCCGGCAGATTCTGCCGCAGCCGGAGGACGAAGAGCAAACCGTCGAAATCGAAGGCGACCCCCGCGGCGAGTTGATCGAGCAACTCCTCGAATACAAGAAATACAAGGATGCCTCGAAACTTCTGGAAGAGCAGGCGGCGCTTTGGCAGGAACGCTATCCCCGGCTGAGCGACGATCGGCCCCGGCAGGGCAAAGACCCGTCGGCGGACTTTATCAAGGACGTGGAGCTCTGGGACCTGGTGAGCGCCCTGTCGCGGATCCTCCGCACGAACACCCCGGAACCGCATTCCAACATCCGCTACGACGACACCCCGATCTCGGTGTATGTGGACCGCATCGGGGCTCAGGTGCGAAAGGAAAAGCGGGTGGCGTTCAGTTCGCTGTTCGAGGGCGAAAACGAGCGAAGCCGGATTGTGGGGGTGTTCCTGGCGATTTTGGAACTGTTGCGTCATCACGGGTTTCGTGCGGAGCAGCCACGGGACTATCGCGAGATCTGGGTGCTGCCGCCCTTGGCCGAGACTTCCGATAATCGGCCGTGCGGGAATGACGAAACCGGAGTCCCCGCCGAGACTTCGGGAAATCCCGCTCAGGCCGCCGCGAACGAAGATGCACCGCCGGGATCGGGCGAAAACGGGCTAGCCTTGAAACGTGCCCCGCCCTACAATGCGGTAAATGTGGGAAATCGGGAAGATTTAACCGCCCGCCCGCCGCGTCGGGTTTGAATCCTGCCTCGCCTTTCCGAAGTAAACTCCCTCAGCATTCTTCCTCTTTGAGTATTCGCCCTCTTTGCGTTGAGATGCCATGGCTGACCCCCGGATTCCGCTGAAAAACCCTTACGTGGCCGCCGTTTTGGCGTTTTTGTTCCCCGGGGCGGGGCATTTGTATCAGGGGCGAACCTTCAAAGGCGTGCTTTATGGCATTTGCATCGTCGGGACGTTCATCTATGGGATGTTTCTCTCCGATTGGACCGCCCTGTACGCGGGAAGTCCCGCGTCGTCATCGGGCCGCCGTTGGGGGTTTGTCGCCCAAATGCCGATCGGGACGCCGGCGATTTTCGCGGTGGTTCAGCAGCGGCGATACGCGGCCGACTCCAACGTGCCGCAAAAATGGCTGGACGAGCCGATCTCGGCCCCGTTTGAGGGGGTGATGGGCTTCGACCGGGCGGAAGGCATCGAAGAGAGCCACATCGTCGGGCACATCGACCTCCAGCCCGTGATGACTTCGTTCGGAGCGGACGCGGAGGGACGGTTTACGGGAACCGTGCGGAAATTCAATCCCCAAACCAAGCAAATAGAAGACGCCGGGCCGGTGGAGGCTCAAGCTCAAGTATGCCTTTGACATCGGCCCCAAGGTCTATGGCGACCCCCAGCGCGTGCTCGCCATCGACATTGTGGAAGACGCGTCCGCCGGGCAGGAGAAAACCGTCGGCCGCATCCGCGGGGCGATCCCCCGGCCGGTGCTCGACCGGTTGGCCGTGCCCTTGGAGCAACAACGGCTGGACCAGTTGCATTCCCAATACGGAAAAACCTACGACCTGGCCTTGGTCTATACCTGGATCGCTTCGCTGCTCAATGTGCTCGTGATGTGGGATGCTTTGGAAGGCCCCGCCTACGGCTACGGCGATGAAAAACTCGAAGGCGAGGCCGACGCCTCCAAGAGCGGAAAACAAGACGCAGAAGGCGACGGCCCGCCCAAGTCCAAATCCGAAAAACACCCCGCCGCGGCCGGCTAATCCGTTTCGGCCCGCGGTTCGGCCAACCCTCCTCACCGGAACTTCCGTCATGTTTGCTCCGCTTCTGCTTCTGGCCCATATTGGCGCGACGCAATCGATCAGTTGGCATCTCGTGCCGATGGCTTTGGTCATTAGTTTGGTGTATAGTGCCAGCCGATTCGAAATCCCCGAGGTCATCTTCCGCCGAGCGCTCCGGTTGTTCACGACCATCATGGTTTTTATGGGCGGCGTGTTTCTCTTGCTGTGGGCCCTCTCGGATTATCTCTGATTTCGAAGTTCCGAAACGTAGGTCAGCGACCGGCGAGCCGAGCCGGACGAATTTCGATTGAAGACGGAAATCTCAAATTCCATGACGAGTTCGCCCCCGTCCGTCCGCGCCGGTCATTCGCCCAGACTGCTTCACGACCGGGCGTTTTGGGGGATGACGAGCACGCAGTTCCTGGGGGCCTTCAACGACAATCTCTACAAACAGTTGGTGATGCTGATCTGCGTCGATGCCTATCTGAAGATGGGATCCGCATATCAGCAGTATCAATCGATTGCACTCGCCCTGTTTGCGATTCCGTTCGTTTTGTTTTCCGGGTTCGCGGGGTTTCTCAGCGACCGCATGAGCAAGCGCGGGATCGTCGTCGCGGCCAAGGTCGCGGAAATCGCGATCATGGCCGCCGGGATGGGAGCCTTTTTCGCGGGCACGATTTACCCCGCTCAGCGGTTTCTGTTTTTGTTCGTCGTGCTGTTTCTGATGAGCACGCAGAGCGCGTTTTTCGGCCCCTCGAAATACGGCATCCTCCCGGAACTCTTCCCCGACCGCGACCTGCCGCAGGCCAACGGCATCATTCAAATGACCACGTTCGTGGCGATCATCTTCGGCTTCGCCGCCGCGGGGTTCGCGAAGGAATGGTTTCAAGATCAACTGTGGATCGTCTCGGCCATGTGCGTGGGGATCGCGGTCTTGGGCACGATGACTTCGCTGTTGGTCCGGCGGACTCCCGTGGCCCATCCGGGTCTGAAATTTGAATGGTCGGCCCTGGGCATCAACCGCGAAACCTGGGCGATGCTCCGGGGCGATCGCTTACTCTTGGAAGTGCTGTTGATTTCGTCCCTGTTCTGGTTTCTGGGCGGCGTGATGCAGCCGACCGCCAACACCTTCGGAAAAGACCTCCTCTCCCTAGGCGACGCCCGCACGAGTTTGCTCGGAGCCTTTATGGGCATCGGCATCGCTTTGGGTTGCCTGATCGCCGGCAAGTTGTCGCATCATGAGATCAACTTCCACCTGGTGCGGATCGGCACCGGGGGCTTGATCGCGTCCTTGTGTTTGCTGGTCGTGCTGGGGTTGGGTTTGGAACCCATCGACCCCAAGACCGCCGGCAATCTGACAACAACCTCTCCGCCGGAATCGCTGCTTTCGATGCTCTGGCCGGAATCGCTGCGGGAGTTTTTCGCCCGGACCGCGATGCTGGGCGTCGGGTTTTTCGGGGGTTTGTTTATCGTGCCTTTGCAGGTTTTCATGCAAGCCCGGCCGCCAGAGGATCAGAAGGGCCGAATGATCGGGGCGATGAATCTCGTCAACTGGCTCGCAATCTGCTTCGCCGCCGCGTTTGTGGCGCTCGCCGGGACCATTTTGAACGGGTTGGCTTTGGGAGTGCATTGGATCTTCGGCGTCATGGCCCTGATGCTCTTGCCCGTGGCGATATTCTATCGGCCGCCGGACGAAGAACTCAGCGACGAAGAGAAACCCGGCGAGCGGCCGGCGTGAGCCGGCGGATTTCTCGGCAGAGGCGATGGACCGGGAGCGAGCCCTGAAAATCGCGCAAGCGGTTCGCATTGAAGAGATGGCCGGTTAGAATATCAACCATGCTGAATCCGAATGCGTCTCCATCCTGCCACTTCCCCAATCGCCGCGATCTGCTCAAAGCGGGGAGCGTGGGACTTTTCGGATTGACGCTCCCGCAGCTCTTGGCGGGACGCGAGACGGCCCAAGCGGCCGAAGGTCCTCGACCCTTAAAACCCGGGCGGGCGAAGGCTTGCATTTTGCTGTTTATGTGGGGCGGGCCGGCGCATCAGGATACGTGGGATTTGAAACCCGACGCCCCGGCGGAGGTTCGCGGCGAGTTTCAGCCGATTCCCACAAAGACGCCGGGGGTTTTCATCAGCGAGCATTTTCCGCTGTTGTCCCAGCGGACGAACGACTTGGCGATCGTGCGGTCGATGACGCATGGCGATGTGAACCACACCACCTCCACGCATTACCTGCTCACCGGCCAACCGCCGCCGCCCGGCGGTGATTTGCGAGGCGACTGGCCGCATATGGGGGCGGTACTGGCGAAGTTGGGAGCGGGCCGGCCGCCGTTGCCGCCGTTCGTCTCCATGCGGCCCAAGCTCGAGAACACCGTCCCCCGCTTCGTGGAAGAAAGCCACGGGCAGTTCGCCGGTTGGCTGGGGCAGCGGTTCGATCCCTTAACAATCGATTCCAACCCCGCCTTGCCCGATTACCACGTCGGCGATTTTGTGTTGCAACCGGAACTCACGATCAGGCGATTGGATCGGCGGAAGGAACTGCTTTACGATCTGGAACGCCAACTCCAAGCCACCCTTGAGCAATCCGACCCCCGCGCGATGACGGCCCATTATCAGCGGGCGTTTGATTTATTGGGCTCCGCGGTGGGCCGGCAGGCGTTTGATTTGACGCAAGAACCCGCGGAAGTCCGCGAGCGCTACGGCCGCAATCCGCACGGGCAGTCGGTGCTTCAAGCCCGGCGGTTGATCGAACGCGGCGTGCCTTTGGTCACGGTGTTCTGGCCGAACGACGGCATCAAAAACGTCTCGGTGTATTGGGACACGCATTCGCGGAACTTCATCGATTTGAAAGAACGCTTGATGCCCGTCGCCGACCGCGCGTTTTCCGCGCTGCTCGACGACCTCAAGGACCGCGGGCTGTTCGATGAGACACTGGTGGTCTGGACGGGCGAGTTCGGCCGCACGCCGAAAATCGGCCAGCGAAACAGCGATGCCGGGGCCGGCCGCGATGGGCGGGACCATTGGCCGAACTGTTTTGCCAGCGTCCTCGCCGGCGGCGGGATTTCCGGCGGGCAGGTTTACGGATCCTCCGATCGCCACGCCGCCTATCCCGCCAGCGACGCCGTGCGGCCGGTCGATCTGGTGGCGACGATCTATCACCTGTTGGGCGTCGATCGCGAACTGACCTTCCAAGACGCCCAAGGCCGCCCCCTCGTCATCTGCCCCGGCCAGCTCTTAAACCGGCTGCTGAAATCATAGCGGTGGCTTCCAGCCGCCGGATTCCCGAAGGCTTTCATAGCGTGACACCTTACTTGATCGTCAAAAACCCGGCCGCGGCGCTGGAGTTTTATCGGAAGGCCTTCGAAGCCGTCGAGCATGTGCGGATGCCGGACCCCAAGGTCGGGATCATGCACGCGGAATTTCAAGTGGGCGATTCGCGGCTGATGATGGCGGGCGAATACCCGGGCATGAACGCCCTCAGCCCGCAAAACCTGGGAGGCACGCCGGTCAGTTTCTGTGTCTACGTGGAAAACGTGGATGACGCGTTCCAGCAAGCGGTCGATGCGGGAGCGACCGTCCGGCGGCCCGTGCAGGATCAATTCTGCGGGGACCGCTCGGGCACGGTCGAAGACCCCTTCGGACACACCTGATGAACTCGAACAGGTTCCACAGTTCGCCCAGATGATTTTCCAAGGGAGTGCCGGCATGATCAGCCGGAAATCGGCGGTCAAGCCCATCGCGGCCTGCGAACGGAGCGTCGCCATGTTCTTGATGGCCGGGGGCTTCGTCCAGGACCACCGTGTGCCAGGCTTGGGCTTGGGCTTGGAGCCTTTTGGATTCGGTATGCAACAGCCCGTAGCTGCAAATCACGAGTTCCCGGGAGCCCAAGTTTTTCATGCCCTGTGCGCGGTCTTCTTCTCCTGCGCAGAATTCCTCAAGAGTCGGTTTATAAGACGTCGGGACATCCCGGCGGACACGCCCTTATGTCAGCACGTCGTCCAAGGCGGAGAGGCTGACGACTTCCTCGTGGCGGACCAGAACCCGACGGCGGTTGGATTGGATGCCGTGTTGGCGGGCATCCAGCACATAGGCATCGCGCGTGGTCGTCGTGTCGCGGAGGTCGTGCACGTCGGCGTCTTTGAGGATCAAATAGCGGTGATCCTCCCCTGCCAAGGTGCCGAGGACCACGTAGGAACTGCTGAGATCCAACACAATCTCCCGGCCCTTCAGCTTGGCGACCGCGGGGGAATGGAAGGCCTCTTGGGAATGAGTTTGGGATTCGTCAGTCACGGCGGATCGCGGGAAAAAATAGAATCAAGGCACGAAGCGGAACCGGCCCCCGTTGTCGGCGGCGATGCCTTTCAGGATGTCCTGGTGGTTCAGAATGCCGAACGCGATTGTGTGGATGATCGTCCGGCTCTTGTTGGCCTGCTTGGCGACCAGCCGGGTCGCGGGCGGGATGGCTCCGTCGGTGAGGAAGAAGATCACCTCCGGCTTGAGGGCCAAGGCGAGTTGGAACGCCTCCCGCGGGTCGGTGCCGCCGCCCGGTTCAACTTTCGTGATCCACGTCCGGGCCATGCCCACGAACTCCGGGCGGGCGGGCACCAACGCTTGGGCGTTCCGCGGGAAGAACATGGGGAAGGTCTCGTGGTTGTAGAAGATGATGTAGAACGCCTGGTTCTTCGACAGCTGCGCGAGCGAAGCGTAGAGTTCCTGCCGGGCCCGGAAAAACCGCGTGACGGGCAGTTGGAAGCGAGGCACGAACATTCCCGTGGGGGTGGTCATGCTGCCCGAGCAATCCACGATGAACACAAACGATTTGCCCTTGGCCTTGGTGCCGAAGAAGCCCACTTCGCCGTCGCCTTCTTCCTGGTTGCCGTTGCCCGCCGTTTTGCCGGACCCGGCCCCCTCGCCCAAGCCCGCAAGCTCGTCGCCGCCCCAACCGTTTCCGGATTGGGGACTGAGCACCGGGGCCACGTTCGTCGTGGACACAAAGACCTTCACCGGCGGCGCGGCGGAGGCGTTGGCCAATTGCGCGACGTTCTTAAGCACCTTCGAGGAATCCTGCTCGTCCGAGGCGTTGAGCATTTCCTCCACAGAAATCTCGGCCTCCGTGATGGCTTCCTGTTCCGGCAGCACTTCCACCCGGCTCTCCAGCGATTCGTCGGCTGCCGGCTCGGTTCGGTTCCCGTAAACAAAAATCGCGAGGAATAGCAGCAAGAGCGAATGAACCACCACCGACACGAAGAAGCTCAACACGCGTTCGGAAAGCGAAAGAAACGCGGCGGGCGGCGCTTCCTCGCCCGCGGGTTCGCACGGCGCTAATGTTTTGGCGATTCGCTGTCCTTGGGTGAGGCTGGTCATCATCGACCTCGATTCTTTCTCGATCGGGAAACACGTCGCATTCATCAGCCGCAGGGCCCAGGTTGAGGAGAAACGTATCCATTCGCCGGGCGCTAGCCCCGGTTCAAGGGAGAACCGGCCCCGGCGCCTTCCGGCTAATTTTTCGCGCAGTTCCTTTATGGGACGAAGCGGTATCGTCCCTGGTGATCCGCTGCAATTCCTTGCATTAAAGTTTCGCCGCCGCGATTGCCAAATGCAATCGTGTGGACGATTGTTCGGTTTGTGTTTTTTCGCAGAATGAGGGTTCTGACGGTCCGGGGCACACGCTCGGCGTCGGTCAGAAAAAACACCACGTCCGATTTCAACGCCAGCGCCCGCACGAGGGCATCGTTGGGCGAGGTCCCGCCGTTCGCCCGCCGGGCGTCAATCCAGTCGAAAACTTCCTGCATCGCGACGCGCCGGGCGGGAATCAATTGATGGCCATGCTGCGAATGCACCAAGGGCACCGCGCCGTCGTGGAAAAACAGAATCTGAAACCGCTGGCCGGGTTCCAATTGGCCGATGGATTTCTTCAATTCCTCCACCGCCCGGCGGAACCGATCGCCCTGCATGCTGCCCGAACAATCGACCACAAACACGAACGACCGCCCGCGGGCCGTCGTCCCGAAAAACCCCACGCCGCCGCCCGTCCCCGTTCCGCCGATGCCCTGGGCTCCACCCACACCCGACAGCCCCAGCCAATCGGTCGCATTGTCCGGCTTGGTCAGCTGTTCCGCCGACTGCGGGGCCGTGTCCTCAAACACGACTTGTTCCAAAGGGGTCTGCTCGAGTTGGGGCAGAGGGCTCTGGGCGTTTTCGTCCTCTTCGCCCGGCGTGAAGGTCGTATCGATGGCCAGCGGCGGCGGCGGGGGATCTTCGATCGCCCGCAGCGTCACCGCCAGGATCAAAATCAAATTCAGATGCACAATCACCGAAACCACGAACGAAGCCCAGGCCGACTTTCGATCCGCCGGCCGCTGTTCGTCGAGCCGAGGGTCAACGGGGGTTAAATTTGGATTGGGTTTGGAAAGCGGGATGGAATTCACGAGAATTGTCCCGAAGAAGGGTGTTTGATGGTTTCATCCGAGGCCCACCAACAGACGCCTTCAGTTTCCACGATTTGCTCTAAAAATACAAACGCAAAATCCGCAAACGAATCAACAGGCCGGGTTTGGAAATTCGTTCCGAGCCGGGAAAATTGACGAATCTTTCCCGGCCGACCATACTGGCCTCAGGGAGTAAGTTTTTGATTCACACCAGGGGAGAGTTTTGATGAATGTTGTTGCGGCCGGTGTTCGTTCCTTTCCGATGCGGATTCTCCTCCTGGCCATGATGGCGGTTTGGGCGGCGCAGCAGGATGCGCCGCTCCACGCGGCGGCGAAGAAGCCCAATGTGCTGTTTGTTTTTGCGGACGATCTCGCGTTCGACACGATCCACGCTCTGGGAAACCAGGACGTCGAAACGCCCCATCTCGATCGCCTCGTGAAACGGGGCACCACGTTCACGCGGGCATACAACCAGGGCGGCTGGCACGGGGCGGTCTGCGTCGCCAGCCGAACGATGTTGAACACCGGCCGGTTTCTCTGGCATGCCCAGGCGGAAGAAAAACGCCTGAAGCCGGACTATCAGGCCAAGAACCGATTGTGGCCGCAGTTGATGGCCTCGGCGGGCTATCGCACGTATTTCACCGGCAAATGGCACGTGAAGGCCGACCCGCAGGTCGTGTTCCACACGGCCCGGCACGTCCGCGGCGGGATGCCCGCGCAAACCAAAGCCGGCTACGACCGACCGCACGAAGGCCAGCCCGATCAGTGGAGCCCCTCCGATCCCTCGTTCGGCGGGTTTTGGGAAGGCGGCAAGCATTGGAGCGAAATCGTCGCCGACGACGCCTTGGATTATCTGAACGACGCCGCCGGGCGAGAAGAGCCGTTCTTCATGTATCTCGCCTTCAACGCGGCCCACGATCCCCGCCAGTCGCCGAAGGAATACGTCGAAAAATATCCGCTGGAAAAAGTCAGCCTGCCGAAGCCGTTTTATCCCGAGTACCCCTACAACATCGGCAGCAACAGCATCCGCGACGAGCAACTCGCCCCCTTCCCGCGGACGGAGTATGCGGTCAAAGTCAACCGCGCGGAATACTACGCGATCATCACGCACATGGACGCCCAGATCGGCCGGATTCTTGAAGGCCTCGAAAAAACCGGACAGGCCGAGAACACCTATATTGTGTTCACGGCGGACCACGGTTTGGCCTGCGGGCATCATGGCTTGATGGGCAAACAGAACATGTACGACCACAGCGTGCGCGTGCCGTTCTTGGTCGTCGGTCCCAATATCGCCCCGGATCGAAAACTCGATTCGCCGATTTACATGCAAGATGTCGTTCCCACCACGCTCGAGTGGGCCGGCGCCTCCAAGCCCGACCACGTGGAATTCCAAAGTCTCGCGCCCCGGCTTGCCGGCGAGTCCGGCCGCGCGGACGAACCGATCTACGGAGCCTACACGATGACGCAGCGGATGGTGACCGTGGGCCGGGATAAGCTGATCGTCTATCCGCAAATCGGAAAGATGATGCTGTTCGATCTCGAAACCGACCCGCTGGAAACCCGCGACCTCGCCGACGATCCCTCGAGCGGCCCCAAGATCGAAAAGCTCCTGGCCCAGTTAAAGACGCTCCAACAAACCACCGGCGACCCGTTGGACCTCGAAACAGCCCCGGCAAAAGCCAAAAAGTAGGTGAGACACCACGGCTTAGGAGTGTTTTTTAGGAGCGAAAGGCCGGAATCCGGTTTCCCGATGCATTGAAGCCGAAGGATTTTAGACCTCATAAATCAGGTCCTTGGGGCCAACCCGCAACACGCCTTGTTCGGCAAGCAGGATTCCCAGCTCGGCGTCCGGCTGGTTTGTGTTGCGATAAAAGTCGAAGGGCCAGCCGCAACGACAACGGCAACCGATGACGATGTTGCCTTTCCGTCGCGTTTCGGTCACCCGCAGCTCTTGAAAGGAAATCAGCGAGAGCCAGCCGGTGCCCGACTTCAGCATCGTCTCGAGTTCCGGGTACGCCGGCCCCAATAGGGCCTCCATTTCCTGGGGAACGCCGGTTTTCGCCGCGTACCTTTTCACGGCTTTGCCGACGGCGTCCAGCAATTGTTGTTGATGTTCCAACAGGAATTCGACCGACTGGAACTGCAAATCCGTCGGGCCGTATTCATCGCTCGATTCGAACACAACCTCCAACGGCCAGAGCCGCTTCTGGGGCGGAGGCTCCACGGCCAACTCCAGCGGCGGGGGCTGCTTGGGCAACAGCGATCGTTTGGCGCGCTTTCGCGAGCCGCGAGCCCACTTCGGCTTCGTTCCATCCGCAGCGAATGAACTGATCCAACAGTTCGGTTTTGCATCTCCAGTAGGGAACGCTTCCTTCCAGCTTCCCCAGCCGTGGATGTTCGACGAACTCGGGTTCCTTAGAGATATTCCAGCCGACGTCGCCGTAGCCCGTTTCCACCACGCGGTCGCGGGCCAACTGAATGCCCCAGCCGTGCTCGCCGTCCCAGGCACAATGGCAATCGAAACCGACGACGATGTGTTCCCGGCGGGTCTTGTCGGAAATGCGGATCTCTCGAAAGTCGATCACCGACAACCAGCCCGACGCCCGACTGAGCAACTTCTCCAACCGCCCGAACTCGTCGCCCAGCGTTTCCCGCATCCATTCCCAATAATCGTGATGGCGGACGAATTCCTCCGCGGCAGCCGCGATCTGCCTCAAGACGGGGCCTTGGTTATCCAAGAGATAAGCCACGGCCGCCTCTTGTTTTTTGTTCGGCGGCTCGGCTTCGTCGGCTTCGATGACCAGCCGCGCGGCCGGCGGCTTCCATCCGTGCGGCGGTCTGGCGGAGGGGGCAAACGCTTCACCGGGTGACGGAACGATGCGTTTGCCGGTCTCGTCGTAACTCGGCGAGAGAAATCGGCTCACCGAGTGCCGGTTCCAACCGCGTCTGCGAAGCCGGCGGAGTTTGACATCCGAGCCTTCCCAGAGGTTGTCGGCATATTCGAACACGCCGAGTTTCGAATGCTCGAGGATTTCACCCAAGTCGTTGCTCCTTTTCCGCCGCCGTCCAAACCGTTTTATTCTTCCGGGGAGGTCTCGGCCCGAGGCACAGGGACCGGCGCGGGCGTGGCCGCTTCCGGCGCGGGGGTGGGTGCGAGCCCCCACACGAGGAGCGATCTCAGCGGCCGTCCTGTCGTGCGGTTCCCGTCCATGGTTCAGCTCCCGGCGTGGGTGGGCAAAATCGGAAAAGTCACTCCTATTGACAGAATCGGCA
The DNA here is from genome assembly GCA_963815195.1 of uncultured Planctomycetaceae bacterium. Lineage (GTDB taxonomy): Bacteria > Planctomycetota > Planctomycetia > Planctomycetales > Planctomycetaceae > CAWAVN01. Next base: position 11,072 of record CAWFGE010000015.1, on the reverse strand, counting down.
AAACGTGCCCAAGTCTTGAATTTGTCTGCCGGAGGACTCAACGGGAGACGACGATCTACGGCGTCACCATGCCGCGGTTATGTGGGTTTCTTGACGATAACACGTCCAACACCCCATAGTATGTAGGAAAAAATCCTTTAATTCGTCCAAGGAAACCAGGCGGCTGTGCGGGCGGGACTTTTCAACCCCTCAAACACCAGCGAGGAAAACCCTATGAGCGATGACTCGTCATTGAGCTATGAACCCGACGTGCAGCGGGTCTTCAACTCGAAAGAATCCACCAAAGCCTACTACGATAAAATCGCCCGCGTGTACGATTTGATGGCGGAACAGGCCGAGGAGCCGATGCGGGAAGCCGGCCTCAAGAAACTCGCCGCCGCCCCCGGCGAGACCATGCTCGAAATCGGGTTCGGCACCGGGCATTGTCTTGTGGAACTCGCCAAAGCCGTCGGTCCGGAGGGCAAAGTCTACGGGATCGATCTTTCCGAAAAGATGAAAGAACTCGCCGCCGAGCTTCTGCAAAAAGAAGGCCTCGCCGACCGCGCGCAGCTTCGCTGCGGCGATGCGACGCAACTCCCGTTCGATGCCCAGTCTTGCGACGGGGTGTTCATGAGCTTTACGCTGGAGCTGTTTGACACGCCGGAGATTCCCCAAGTGCTCGCCCAATGCTGGCGGGTGTTAAAGCCCGGCGGCCGGATTGTCGTCGTGGCGGTCTCCAAGGACGGCCCCCACGGCGTCGTGTTCAACATTTACGAATGGTCCCACAAACATTTTCCCAACCTGGTCGATTGCCGGGCGATCTATGTCCAACGGGCCCTCGAAGCCGCGGGTTTCCAGACCCAGGACGCCAGCGTGGAAAGCATGTGGGTCCCGGTGGAAATCGTACTGGCGACGAAACCGAAACTTTAAGATTTTCGTGAGCGGCCCGGCGCTAGCCGCCGGTCTGTCACGCACAACCGGCGGTGAGCGGCCCGGCGCTAGCCGCCGGTCTGTCACGCACAACCGGCGGCTAGCGCCGTTCCGCTCAAAACAAACTCGAAAGACTCTCCCATGATTCGCACTCGATTGATTCGCCTCCTCGTGGTTGTCCCTTTGTTATTATCGACTTCGCAGGCGCGGGCGGAACTTGGGTTTCCGGTGTCGGCCAAGCGGATTTTGTTTCTCGGGGATTCGATCACCCATGCCGGGCATTATGTTGCATGGATCGAAACGCAGCTTCGCCTGCAAGGGGCCGAGCCGCTGCCCGAGATCATCAACCTCGGCCTCGCCAGCGAAACTGTGAGCGGGCTCTCCGAACCGGAGCATCCCTTTCCCCGCCCGGACGTGCACGAACGGCTCGACCGCGCACTCGCCAAGATCAAACCCGACGTGGTCGTGGCATGCTACGGCATGAACGACGGCATCTATTACCCCTTCGGCGAAGACCGCTTCAAGGCGTATCAAGCCGGCGTGGACCGCTTGATCCAGAAAGTGCACGCCGCGGGCGCCAAGCTCGTGTTGATGACGCCCCCGCCGTTCGATCCGCTGCCGCTCCGGGGCAAGGGAAAATTAAAACCCGCCGGCGAAGACAAGTACGCCTACTTCGCCATGTACGAGAACTATGACGATGTCCTCGCCCGCTATGGCGAATGGATCTTAAAGCAAAAGCCGCGGGTGGAAATGGTGATCGACCTGCACACGCCGCTGGCGGAACATCTGGCGGAGAAGCGAAAGTCCGATCCGAAATACACGTGCGCCCCCGACGGGATTCATCCCAATCCCGCGGGCCATCGCGTGTTGGGCGAGACGATCCTGCACGCGTGGGGCGTCGAGTCTACGACGGAACCGGCCCCGGAACTTTTGAAGCTCGTCACCCAGCGCACGGCGATCCTGCATGATGCGTGGCTTTCGGACGTCGGCCACAAGCGGCCCGGCGTGAAAAAAGGCCTGCCCCTGGCGGAGGCGCGAAAGAAAGTCCAAGACCTGGATGCGCAAATTGAACCGCTCGTCGAAAAACAGCGGCGGCCGGTTTCGTCGAAACGCGCTTCCACGGGAGGCGTGGTCCATCAAATCCATTATCCCGCGGTCGCCCGGCCGGGGGAACTCTTGTTGTCGGCCGATTATTATCTGTGGATTCCGCAAGGCGTCAAACGGCTTCGCGGGGTGATCGTGCATCAGCACGGTTGCGGGCCGGGGGCTTCCATCGGCGGTCAAACCGCGGCCGACGACCTGCACTGGCAGGCGCTCGCAAAGAAGTGGGACTGCGCATTGATGGGCTCGTCTTACGAACCGAAGAAAGGCGTCAATTGCCGATTGTGGTGCGATCCGCGGAACGGTACCGAAAAGCGGTTCTTAGAGGCCCTCGCGCATTTTGCCAAAGCCGCGGACCACGAGGAATTGAAAACCGCGCCCTGGTGTTTGTGGGGGCATTCGGGCGGCGGCTTTTGGGCCAGCTTGATGCAAACGGCGCACCCGGAGCGGATCGTGGCGATCTGGCTGCGGTCCGGAACGGCGTTCGGTTATTGGACCGCCGGCGAAATCCCGGCTCCAGAAATCCCCGCCGCCGCGTACGAGGTTCCCGTGCTGGGGAATCCCGGCCTCAAGGAAAAAGGCGACGAGCGGTTTCACCGGGCTTATGACGGGCTCCTCGCGATGCAGACCGACTACCGCCGGCACGGGGCGTTTTTTGAGTTCGCTCCCGACCCGCGCACCGCCCACGAATGCGGCGACTCCCGCTATCTCGCCATTCCCTTTTTCGACTTCTGGCTCGAGCATCGGCTGCCCGCGAAAGATTCCGGCCGCCCGGACCTCAAGCCCGCCCGCGAAGGCGCAGGACGCCTGGCAGCAGGCGATGGCGTCGAAGTTGGAGGAATACAAGCGCACGGGAGAAGTCGCCGACGAAACGCCGCCTCCCGCACCGTTCGATGTGAAAGTCCGCACGGGCGACAACGGCGAGGTGATCGTCACCTGGAACGCGGACGCCGACTTTGAAAGCGGGATCAGGGCCTTCGTCATCGAACGCGACGGCAAAACCGCGGGCCAGGTTCCCCAAAAGCCCGCGGGCCGGTTTGGACGGCCTCTGTTTCAAGGCCTGTCCTATCACGACACCCCCGAACAGCCGTTGCCCCAGATGCGGTTCGTGGACAAGGCTCCGGGAGAGACATTGCCCAAATACCGCGTCCGCGCGATCAACAGCGCGGGATTAAAATCCACCCCCGCCGCGGCTGCGAATTGATGCTTTAGGATCATTCGAGAAATAACTGAGCGGAATGGCGCTAGCCACCGGTTGGTGGAATGTGAAAAGCCGGCGGCTAGCGCCGTGCCGCTCAAAGAATAGAGGACACTTATTGGTCGAACCGTCCTTACCGAAGAACAACCGCCACGGAACCAAACGCAGGCAAGAAGGCGTTGTCACTGTTTGGGCACCAGGGGGCCGTAGGCCTTCGTTTCACGCGGTATTGGGGTTTGCCGGTGCCGGGCTCCGGGTTGGCGGGATCGACTTGGCCTTCGACGAGGACCACATTGTCGTTTTGCATTTTCTGGAGGAGGCCGTTGTCGAGCAGCGTCAATTGGCCTTTGTAAGCATCTTGCGGGCCGGGGTTGGGGTTATACACGATGACCCACGCGTGCTGCTTTTCATCGAAATGCACCACGCCCCGCAGCCAGCGATAGCCGACGGCATCGTAGCCGTAGGGGTTGGGCGTCTTGAGGGGCCCCGGCTCGGCGGGCGGAGCGTCCGTGGCGACGGGCCAGGTTTCGATCGGAGAGGTTTGGTGAGCGGCCAGTTGCACTTCCTGAGCTTGAGGGGCCCGCTCGTAGCGAACCTGGCTGACGGATTGTTTTGAGTCCGGTTGCAAGCTGGCTCCGTTCTGATCGAACGGTGCGGCACCGCCGCCCTCAAAAACGCCGCCGCTGTTGGCCGGGTTCAGGTTATTGGGATCATTGTAATTGGGAACCAGGCCGGCTCCCGTTCCGCCCTGGCCGCCAAGCGGCGGCTGCGACAAGTCGGGGTTGAAATTGTTGGTCGGCGGGAACCCGTTGCCCGAATCCGGCGTGGGAGCAAGCTGCGATCCGTTGTTGAATTGCGAGCCACCGTCCGCGGGCGGGAATGCATTCGGGCTATTCGGATCGACCGGCGTGGGCACGCCCGTGGGAGGGCCAAGCTGCGGCTGCAAGGGAGCCGGTGCGCCGTACGCCGGCACATAGGGGTTATAGGGATAGTAGGGGTAGCGGGTATACGAAAAGCAGCCTGCGAGCGTCAATGCAAAAAGCGCGCACAAGCAACGCAAGATTGCAGCAAAGGACGGCATGTTTGGGTCCTCTCAGCCGTGGTTTCGTGGGGAGGGGATAAAAAAGGCCGACGCGGCCAAGGGTTGCTCTTCCCCTGGGACTTTTGCGGGAGTCCCTGGCGAACGACCAACCCCAACAGATGGAAAACCCCCACCCGGAGTATTGCGAAAGCTTCACCCTTTTCGCGGGGAGCGGGATTTTAGAGAATTGTCCAACCGTGTCCAGACGGAAAAATTTGTCCCCCGCCAGAAGCCGAACAGGGCATTTCGTTGAACCGCGTCTCGCCATTGAATTTCCTCGTTTGCTATACTCAAAACGCACGACTCTTTCCGATTGAGATTCCATCCGATGACCAGCATCCTGGGCATTTCCGCGTTCTATCATGACTCGGCGGCGGCACTGGTCGTCGATGGGGACATCGTGGCGGCGGCTCAGGAAGAACGCTTCACGCGGAAAAAGCACGATCCGGATTTCCCCAAAAACGCCATCCAGTATTGCCTCGAAGAGGCGGGCATCTCGGCGGAGGAATTGGATTACGTCGCGTTTTACGAAAAGCCGCTGCTCAAGTTCGATCGGCTGCTCGAAACTTATTTGGCATATGCTCCGCGCGGTTTTCAGTCGTTCTGCAAAGCGATGCCCCAGTGGCTGGGGCAAAAACTTCGCCTGCCGCGCGAGCTTCGCCGCGGCTTGGACCACGCGTACAAAAAGCGGTTTTTGTTCCCCGAGCATCACGAATCGCACGCGGCCAGCGCGTTTTTTCCGTCCCCGTTTGAAGAAGCCGCCATTCTGACCGTGGATGGCGTGGGCGAGTGGGCGACCGCCTCGGTGGGCGAGGGGAAAGGAAACCGGGTGCGGCTGCTCCAGGAACTTCGCTTTCCGCATTCGCTGGGAATGCTGTACTCCGCCTTCACATACTTTTGCGGATTCAAGGTCAACTCCGGCGAGTACAAGCTCATGGGCTTGGCCCCCTATGGAGACCCGAAGTATGCGGAGGCGATCCGGGAGAAGCTGCTCGACCTCAAGCCGGACGGCTCCTTCCGGTTGGACATGAGCTATTTCAACTACTGCCAGGGGCTCACAATGACCTCGGCGAAATTTCATCGGCTGTTCGGCGGCCCGCCGCGAAGGCCCGAAGCGGAGTTTACGCAGCGGGAACTCGATCTCGCCGCCTCGGTGCAACAGGTCACAGAGGAAATCATCCTCTGCATGGGCCGGCACGCGCACGAGCAAACGGGCCTTAAAAGCCTCTGCCTGGCGGGCGGCGTGGCGCTCAATTGCGTCGCCAACGGGCGGCTGTTGCGGGAGGGGCCGTTCGAGCGGATGTGGATTCAACCCGCCGCCGGCGATGCGGGCGGGGCGTTGGGGGCGGCTCTGTTGGTTTGGTATCAGTTACTGGATCACCCCCGCCGAACGAACGAGCCCGATCGGCAATCCGGTTCGCTGCTGGGCCCAGAATTTTCGGCGGACGCGATTCGCAGGCTTCTCGACGAAAAAGGGGCGGCTTATCACGAAGTCGATTCCGAAGCGGAAGTGGATCGGATTGCCGCGGAGCAGATTGCCGGGGGCAAAGTCGTCGGCTGGTTCCAGGGAAGGATGGAATTCGGCCCGCGGGCGCTCGGCAGCCGGAGCATCCTGGGCGATGCCCGCAGCCCCAAGATGCAATCGGTCATCAATCAGAAGATCAAGTTCCGGGAATCGTTTCGCCCGTTTGCCCCGGCCGTGCTCGAAGAGCGGGCCGGCGAATTTTCGAAGTGAAACCGGACGCGACCAGCCCCTACATGCTCCTCGTGGCCCAGGTGCATCCCGATCAACTTGTCCCGCAAAACGGGCAGCCCGAGGTTCGCGGATTGGAGCGAAGAACCCAGGTGCGGTCCACGATCCCGGCGATCACGCACGTGGACAACTCCGCGCGCCTCCAGACCGTCGGCCAGGAGCAGCACCCGCGGTTTTATCGACTGATCCGCCAATTTGAAGAGCAGACAGGCACGCCGGTGGTCATCAACACAAGCTTCAACGTCCGCGCGGAACCGATCGTGTGCACGCCCGCCGATGCCTACCGCTGTTTCCTCGCCACCAATATGGACGTGCTGGTGATGGGGCCGTTTTTACTGTTCAAGGAAGAGCAGAAGGATGTTCCCAGACACGAAGTCGAAGATTACCTCGCGGGTTTTCCCTTGGATTAGAAGGAACGGGCCGTGGCCTTGATGGAAATCAACTGGAAACCCGCGCGGAGCGAACTCAGACTCTTCGGCTGCGGTTTGACGTTGTTCTGCACGGTCATTGCCGTTGTGTTGCTTCGAGGCGAAGGGCATCACGCGGGGATCGCAGGCGGGTTGGTCGCCGCCGCGGTGCTGGCACTCTTCCTGAGTTTGATTGTTCCCGAACGGCTCCGCGCGGTGTATTGCGTGTTTATGGTGTTGGCGTTCCCCATCGGCTGGGTGATGTCCCACGTGATCTTTGCGATCGTGTTTTATCTGGTGTTCACGCCGGTGGGAGTTTTATTCCGCCTGCGGGGACGCGATTCCATGCAGCGGCGGTTCGATCCGCGCAAAAACCTATTGGGAGCCGCACAAGTCCAAGTCTTCCCCGGAAGACTATTTTCGCCAGTTCTGAATTTGGCCTAGGCGAGCGGGAGGCGTGAGCCTCCTGGTCCGGGCGAATTGATCGGCGATTAATAACTCAAACTGTAAGCGTTTGGGTGGCTGGGGCGCAAATCCCCTTTGGAATAAGGGTTGAACTAAGAATGCTGGGGCTGTGCCGGGCGAGAAAAATCTCACACGGCCCCAGGTCTCAAAGCCCCTTTTTCTTTGGAACAATCCTTTGCGCCCCAGCCACCCCCTGCACTTTCGACTTACAGTTTGAGTTAATAACCTTTCGGCAGTTCATCCTTGTAGTTATAGCGGCCGAAGAATTCGAGCTTCGCCGGCTCGTTGCCGGACACTGTAATCCTTCCCACGTACCACACGGAGTGGTCCGCGCCGAGGGGATTGGCGTTGCTGTTCTTGCCGGGAGTATTGCTGGCGCGGATTTGATCGCCTTTCTTTTTTCCCGCTTGATATACCCGCACCTCGGCCGCGGATTCGCTCATTTTGAGAAGCTGGTTGTTCTTGGGATCCTGATAAGCGCGGGCGACGATGAGGTATTCACCGGGGTTGGGGTTTTTGATCGTGATCGTTTCCGGCCCGTAGCCGTTGCGGTTGTCCACATCCAACGTGGCGGTGGATCCAGGGGGATTCCTTTTTTGGTGCCACACCTGGATTTTTTTGCCGCTTTTTTCCGTGATGTAGAGGTGCAAATCGAGGTCGGGGATCATTTGGCCCCACAAGAGCACGATCCGAATTTCACCGGGCTTAAGGATCGGCGCGAGCACGGGTTTGATGCCCTGGCCGCTGGTTTTGGGATCGACGGTCATCGTTTCGGGATAAAAGCCCTGGCCTTCCACATTCAGCGTAAAGGGATTCACCGGAACGGCGCTCAATTGGAACCGCCCCTCGGCATTGCTGACGGCTTCGATCTGGGAACCCTCGATCTTGAGCTTCGCACTCGGAATCGATTGCTCGTTGAGGGCGTTGATGACCTGCCCGGCGACGTTGAGCCCGCTCGTCAATTGCGTCGCCGGGATCGTTGCCGTTTGGCCCATCGTCAAATTGGCGGCGACGGTTTCGGTTTTGTAGTTCGCGGCGGAGATGTCCAGGCTCACCTTTTGGCCGGGCAGTTTTTTGAGTTCATAAAGCCCGTCCTTGTCGGTATTGGCTTGATGTTGCGTTCCGGCCAATTGGATGACGGCCCCTTCAATCGGACTCCCGTCGGGCGAAAGGACTTTTCCCTTGGCGACGGCGGTTCCGCTCAGGCCAATGGAAACCTCGACCGGCTTTTGTCCCGGCGTCAGGGACTTGAGGGTCACGGCTTGGGACTTTGCGGGGTAGGCCTTGGCGGTGGCCATCACCTCGTGGTCCCCGGCGAAGGCGTTTTCCAGGCGAAACTTGCCTTGGGGGTCGGTGACGGCCGTCACGTTGTAGCCTGCGAGTCCGATGGTTGCCCCGGGAACCGGTTGGCCGGTGATCTCGTCAAACACCTTGCCGATGAGCACCGCGTCGCCGCCCAAGAGAACTTTGATTTCGTTGGGCTTCGTGGCGGAAAGGTTTTCTGTAACGGTTTGCGGCTTATAGCCCGCGGCGGCGATGTCGAGTTTGACGGGAAGTGCCGGGAGTTTTTCCAGGCGGAATTGCCCTTTGGCGTCGGACTTGACGGAGATGTTCGTTCCCGCAATCGTGGCGACGGCACCCGCAATGGGTGCGTTTTTCTTGGCGGGGTCGGTGACGGTTCCCGTCAACACCGCGCCACCCGTCAGGTCCCACGCCACCGACGTGTCCGGCTTGAGGTCTTGCGTAAAGTTGGTGTTGGGGTAGCCTTTCGCCGCGACTTCGATCTTGGCCGGTCCGCTGCGCGGGCCGGCGATTTCGAACCGGCCCTCCTTGTCCGTCGTCGCCTTCAATGCGGTGTCCACGATTTGTAGTAGGGCCTCGGCGATCGGCGTTCCGAAAACGGCATCGGTCAAGGTGCCGGCGAGTTTCGCCTCGCCCAAGAGTACAAGTTCCGCCTTGGTTTCCTTGCCTGTTTCCAGGGTGACGGTGGCCGTCTTCGATTTCAGGCCGTCGGCGTTTGCGGTGATCGTCACGGGCCCGGCCTTGAGTCCGCCCGCTTTGAACGCCCCCGAATCGTCCGTGCGAAAGGCGCTCGAGGATCCCGACACCCGGACCTCGGCATTGGCCAGCGGACGATTGGTGGTTCCATCGATGACCACGCCTGCAAGCGACGCTCCGCCTTCGAGCGTGACGTCGATGACCGTTTGTTTGCCCGTGGGCAGTTTCCGGTCCAACTTCGCCGTGAGGTATCCCGGAGCGGAAACGAGAATCCTCACCGTCCCGCTGGGAATGCCCCCCAGCGAAAACCGCCCGCTGGGATCGGTTTGAGCGCTTTGCCGGTTTCCTTCAATCTGCACGGTGGCCCCGGGGATGGGTTTGTTGTCGCTCTGGGTCGCGACCGTCCCCGAAAGAATCTGCGCCGCCCAACATCAGCACGCGCTCCGACCGTTCTTTCCCCGCAGCGAGCAGAATCTTTGCCACATGGGTCGCGAATCCCTCGGCGGAGACTTCCAACTCCCGTTCGCCCGCCGGCAGGTTTTTGATGACGAACCAGCCGTCGGCATCGGTCGACGCCGATTGCCCGGTTCCGATCACGTCCGCCTTCGCCCCGGAGATCGGCTTTTCGTTGTTCGCCTGCAGGATCTGGCCGGCCAAAATCGCCTCGCCGACGAGGTCCACGGTTACCGATTGGGTTTTCTCGGCGGTTAATTTCACATCCATGTCTTTTGCCGGAAACCCGTCGGCCGTGACGTGAATCTGCCGCGCGCCGCCGGGGAGACCTTCGATGTGGAATTCGCCGTTTTGATTGAATTTTCCCGTCAGGTTGGTGCCCGCGATTTGGACGGTCGCGTTCGGCACGGGGCGTTTTTCCCCCATGCCGTTGACGACGCGTCCCGTGAGTGCGGCGTTGCCTTCGAGCGGAATCTTCAGAGACGTCTCCTCGCCCGCGGTCAAGAGTTCGGTGTGGGTCTTGGGATGAAAGCCCAAGGCGGCGATTTCGATTTCCACCGAGCCTTCGGGCAGCCGCGCGAGTTGGAATTGTCCCGCCTTGTCGGTCTGCGCGGACAGATTCAAACTGGGAATGCGAATTTCCGCGCCGGGAACCGGCTGATTGTCGCCGGCCCACAGCACCACGCCTTTGAGCACCGCCCGCGGCTGCATGTACCACCATCCGCCAAAGCCGGCCCCGCCCATCAACAATAGCAGCAGAACAGCCACCGCCAGGCGCTTCAGGGGATTGGGCGGAATGGGCAGCCCCGTTTTGCAGTGCGGGCATTGGCCTTGGGCCTCGGCAGAGTTCAAGAACAGGGTTCGGCAATCGTGTTTGACGCAGATGGCGGCGGGAACCTCCACCGCGGCCGGATCTGTGCGTTCGTAACCCCACATCCACAGCAGCCGCCATTTGCCCTGCTCATCCTGGTATTTGAGGAAGTAGCTATCGAGATCCGGCCGGCCGGGGTCTTCCATCATGGCGGCGAGATTCTCCTTGAGCGTGCGGTGGATCGCTTGCTCGGCCCGCGTGCGGGGCCCGGCGGCATCGAGCCGATTTTGCATTTCCTTCAATTCGCTCTTGAGGCCGCCTTTCAGATCCTTCGCCGAGACCGGGCAGACCGCCACGCCGTCGAGCCTCGCTCCTTGCTCGGAACGCACATACCAACTTACGACTTCGCCGTGCCGTTCGGGTTCCGCCGCCGTTCGCCCCAGCCACTTCGAGACAATCCGCGCGTTCGCGTTGGTGCGGTCCAGGAGGGGATAGCCCGGTTCCAACGCAATCTGCCGAAAGTCTTTGGGGGCTTTGGAAAAATCGATACAGGCAATTCGCTCGGCCATCGGTCCCGCACCCTTTGTTTTATGTCCCGCAATTCGTTTCGCTTGATCGGAAACCCGGCCGACAACACGCCGATTCCGCCGACATTTCGCCCACGAAAACCGGGGCTGGCGCCCTGCGGCTAATTTCTTTCAACCCAACAAAAACGGGGGCTAGCGCCCTGCGGCTAATTTCTTTCAACCCAAAGTTTTTGCTCTGACCGACCGCTAGCGCCTACCGAACATCTTTTCAAACACCTTCTCCGGAAATCATCGGGAACCCGCCATTATCACTGTAACAGATTTCCCCCGCCCCGTCTGGTAAAAACCGGCGATCCGGACCGATCCGGG
>CAWFGE010000014.1:0-205096 GCA_963815195.1 uncultured Planctomycetaceae bacterium | reverse complement strand
GAGCCATTGCTGCCAGGCCGTGGGCCGCAGCGCGATCAAGGCGGGCTTTTCGGTGCTCTACCGTTCGATCTTCGACGTGGTCCGCGACTTCCTGCACGAGGCCGCGTTCGATGGCGATGACAAAACGTTGATGCGATACCTCAAGCCCGACCTGTTGATCATCGACGACATGGGCATGAAACAATTGCCCCTATCCATCAACACACTGCTCATGAATCGCCCCGAGTAATGATCTGCTATCGTTATCACGCTTTCTATGGCGAAGAGGTCGAGGTCGTTCGCCGATTTGATGCGGCTCATCATCTCGTACGACTGCGAGACGATGTGCAACTCGCGATTCCGTGTTGGATGCTTGATCCCATCGCCTGCGGTCATTGTCCTGATGCGGACCATCCGCGAATCGGGATCGCGGCTCTGCTTGAGCTTCGTCGACTTCTGGACCACCAACCATTGTTTCACGCGGAGGCAGACTCTACGACTGAGGGAAACTCAATTCCTCAAGGAGATCCTCATGCCGCGAAACGAAGTCCACCCTCCTCCTAAACAACAGGTGTTTGCGTTCGCGCGGCTTGATCTGTGGGACAAGCTCCCGCAAGCCGTCCGCGATGAGTGCCAACGTTTAATCACACAGCAGTTGAAACAATCCTTCCCCTCTCAATCTCAACAGGAGAACGTCGATGAACGAGAAGATTCGATCTGAACACCGAGAGCGAACCGCTTTTGTCTATGTCCGGCAATCCAGTGATCACCAAGTGCGGGAGCACCGCGAAGGTCAAAAACGGCAATATGCTCTGGCGGATTACGCCAGGCAGCTCAAGTTCCGCAAGGTTACGGTGATTGATGATGATCTCGGCCGCTCGGGCAGCGGACTTCAAGACCGCCCGGGATTCGCAAGATTGCTCACGGCGGTCTGCGAAGGCGAAGCGGGGGCCGTTCTGGCTTTGGAGGCTTCGCGTTTGGCGCGAAACAACCGGGACTGGCATCACTTGATTGATCTCTGTGCGATCACGGAGACGTTAATCATCGATGAAGACGGCGTCTACGATCCGCGCAACTCAATGATCGATTGCTGTTGGGGCTCAAGGGCAGTTTGGCGGAATTTGAACTGGGACTATTGCGGCAACGTGCCCGAGCCGCCTATGAACAGAAAGTTCGCCGGGGTCATATCCTTTGGGAACCTGCCGTGGGTTTCGTGAAGACGGAAGATCATCGGGTGGAGATGATTGCCGATCGGCAAGTGCAAGACGCCTTGCGCGGAGTCTTTCGCAAGTTTCGCGAACTGGGCAGCGCGCGTCAGACAGCGCTCTGGTACGCTCAAGAGCAACTGCGGCTTCCTGAAGCCGTCCCCGGCACCTCGGGTCGCGAGACTCAGTAGCATATTCCAGGCCGGCACCGCATTCTGCAAATCCTAAAGAATCCGTGTTATGCGGGAGCTTTTGCCTGGGGACGGACGGTCTCACAAACAGTGGTCGAGAACGGCCGCGCGAAGAGTAACGGTCGAAAAAAGCGGCCTCGTGAGGAATGGAAAGTCTTGATTTTGGATCACCATCCCGGGTACATCACTTGGAAAGAGTATTTGCAAAATCAACAGGTTTTGGAGTCGAATCGAAACATGCCTGACGGAACCACACGAGGGGCAGCCAAAACCGGACCCGCACTTCTGGCCGGATTGCTGCGTTGCGGTCGCTGCGGCCGGATGATGTTTACCAAGTACGGCGGCGCGGACGGCAATGTGCCGCGCTATGTTTGCAGCGGCGGAAGAACGCATCGCGGTTCGGCTCCCTGCTTGGCCATCGGAGGTCTGCGTTTGGATGAAGCGGTCAGTGAGACCGTTCTGGATGCCATCCAACCCGCGGGAGTCCAAGCCGCCCTCGCCGCGATGGACCAAGTGCTGCATGAAGACGAAGACAAGCGGCGCTCCCTCGAACTGGCGTTAGAGAAAGCTCGGTATGAGGCGGGACGAGCCCAAAAACAATACGACTTGGTCGATCCTGATAACCGACTCGTGGCGGCGGAACTCGAAGCACGATGGAACGCAGCACTCAAACATGTGGCGGAGATGGAAAAACGTTTGGCCGAGTTGGATTCCCACGTCACCGTTCTTAGCGACCAGGATCGGCAACAATTGCTCAAACTGGGGGCGGACTTGAAGAAACTCTGGAGCCACTCCGCCACATCCGCGGAAACCAAGAAACGCATCTTGCGAACGGTTCTTGTCGAAATCGTCGTCAACAGCCAAGACGATCCTCCGCAACATGATTTGCATTTGCACTGGCAAGGAGGAGTGCATACCGAACTGTTCGTCCGCCGGAACCCGCGTGGCAAGCATGGACGCGTGACCGATCAAACCGTTCGCGAGTTGATCACCGAACTCTCGAAGGTTTGCGACGACCGCGCGATTGCTTCGATACTCAACCGCTTGGGCTATCGAACGGGCCAGGGAAACTCGTGGATCGCCTCGCGAATCGGTCAGGTGCGCTACCAATACCAGCTACCGAATTTTCGGAAGAGCGAAGACTGGCTGACTCTGAGCCAAGCCGCCGAAATCTCAAATGTCAGCTTCACCGCCATTCGCCGCCTGATCAAGCTCGGCCACCTCCCGGCCAAACAAGTTGTCAAGTACGCACCCTGGATCATCGAACGAAAGGATTTGGAATTACCGGCCGTCAAGCGAACCATCCAAGCCATTCATTCGGGAAAACGAAGCCCATCAACCGACCGCCGACAGAAGGAATTACCCTTAAATTAAACCCTTATTGGAGAGATGTAGCACTATGTCGAAACATACCCAAGCGAAGCGGGGAATGTTTGTTCGAGATCATCCTCCGCCGGCACGAAGTCAAAAGCACGATGATGACTTCCAACAGACCGTTACAAGATTGGGGCAAGCTTATCGGCGATGTTCCCGCCGCGACCGCAATCTTGGATCGCTTCCTGGAACACGCCGAGATCATCCAGATCACCGGCCAAAGCTACCGCCTTCGCAACAAAACCGCAGAGAAAAGCGACGCGGAGGAAACGACTCCCCAGGACACCAAAACCAACCAAGAAAAGAAGCCCAAACGGGACGCCAAAACCGGCCAAACGCAGACGGGGAATCAAAGCCCCAAAACCGGCCAAAGTGCCCACCGGGTCCAGGGCGAGAAATCCGCGGAGAAAAACTGCCCGGAAAATAAGCAAGCCAAACGCTCAAAGGACCAGAAAACCCCACCTGAGGCTTGAGCCATTGAGGTCAAGCATCCGATAGCAAAACTGCCACCGACAGAAAAACTGTGCGACAAAGTTGCGGCACTAATCATTCACACCCCTGTCGGTTTTGAAGTGCCCACCCCTGGCCGGTTTTAAAGTGCCCGGTGACACCCAAGGGACGGGATGCGGATTATCGCGACGGTTCATTTCACGATTGCGGTCGAATCGCCTGGCGCTTTGGGTTCGATCCGCGTCGGAGTGATCAGCCACATCACCGTGCCACCATCACACGTCTGGAGCGAAATTGCCGAGTGGCCCTCTTCGATCTCAAAGACCTGAGATTTAACCGGGATCTTGTCGCCGATATTGTTGGACACATAGTCAATGCGTAGTTGAATTGAACGTTTGCCTGGAACGACAGACGCAGTCGCCGTTGCCGGAAGCGCCGGCATCCCCCAGGCCGTCTTTCGACCGGCGGCGAGTTGGAGTGTTTGGTCGTAATTCGCAAAGTCTGGTTTCCCGAACAGCTCCTTGGCTTCCCGTGCCTCATCAGACGTTAGCGTTTTTTTCATCCAGAGTTTTACGGCCCGATCTTCTGGGAGAGCTTCAATATCCGTTCCGTAGCAGGTCAATCGGATCGAAGGTTGGTTAGCCGTGCGCAGCAATTTCAGCAACTGATGAATCTCCCGATGGCCGTCGGCGGTGTTCCGGACGACGAGGCTGAGCGTCTCGGGGTACGCTTCCACTTTTGACCATTTTGTCGAACTCATTCCCTTCACCAAAGCGGCCAACCGATCGAGCGATTGGATCGTTTCGACGTGTTGCGATTGCCATTCCGCAGGAGAGATTTGGCGCTCCATGCTTTCATGCGGCGTGCCATAGGTGACGAGGTCGGCGACATTGTAGAGTTGAACGCTGGTTTCAGGCGTCGTTTCTTCGGCAAACGTTGGAGTGGCAAACACCGAGAAAAGGGTGCAAAAGACTAGATAACGGCCGAGCATTTGACGTCCTCCTTGAGATGGCTTGATCCTCAGTCCCACGAGACAGAGAGGTGGGAAAATCGGGAACGCAGTTTCGTCGTTATGGGTCAACGGGTCAATCCCGGCTACGTCCACGTCTGGCGCTTGAAAGGCTGATGCCGGTCGAATCGGATATTTCGTCTGTCGCGCCGGCACTCGATTTTTTCCGTAGATTCTTTTTCCCACGCGAGGAAAGTCCGCCGAATCGCTCGGCACCGGTTGCTGTTCGACCTATGGTTTCCCAGAAGCCACTTCTTTGAACAGCAAGAGTGAGGGGAGAACAGCGATGCCGGCAGGCGTGGGTCTGATTGTATGGCTGGGGCTGATTGTCGGAACGGCGGTAAATGCGATGGCCGGGCCGCCGGCGTATTTGGAATTGATGGTGGGTGATCAGCCCCAGCGTGGCAAATTGTTGGCGATGGACCGGTCGAACGTCTGGCTGATGTCCCCCGAAGGGCGGCTGTCCGAATTCGAACTGCGGGACGTCAAAGACTTCAAACGGCTCGCGCCGGTGTTTCAGCCGGCGAACGCCGGCGAGGTTCGCGATTCACTCCGGCGGGAGTTCGGCAAGGGTTTTGAGATTGCCGCCAGCGAGCACTATTTGGTGTGCGCACCGGTGGGCAAAGCCGGCGACTACGTCAAGCTTTTCGAGGAGATTTACCGCTCCTTCCGCGGGTACTTCGGCGTGCGGGGATTTCGGCTTTCTGAGCCGGAGTTTCCGCTCGTGGCGATCGTGTTTCCGGATCAGAAGAGCTTTCACGACTACTGCAAAGCCGACCGCGTGCCGGTTCCCGCGGGACTCCGGGGCTATTATCTGCGAACATCCAACCGCGTGGCGGTTTACGATCCCGGCGATCCGCAAACCGCCCAGGCCGGTGGCGAAGGCTTCCGTCCGTCCCGATTCATGGATGCCAACATCCAGGCGAACCTGGCCGACACGATCGTTCACGAAACCACGCATCAAGTGGCGTTCAATGCGGGGCTGCATTCGCGGATCGGCGTGACGCCCCAATGGGTCGTCGAAGGTTTGGCGACGGTGTTCGAAAGCGCCGGGCATTCGCGACTCGGCCAGCGCGGGGGAAAGCGATCCAGCGGGTCAACAAGGAACGCTACGTCGCCTTTAAGAACTATGCCCAGTCCCGCCGAAAGCCCAAGTCGCTCGCGGATTTTGTTTCCAGCGACAAGCCGTTTCAAAGCTCCGTTCTCGACGGGTATGCCGAGGCCTGGGCGCTCAGTTTTTATCTGATCGAAACCCGCCCCTCGAAGTATGCGGGCTATCTGAAGATCATCGCCGGCCGCGACCCGGTGACGGATTACCCGACAGCGGAACGCTTGCGCGATTTCCAAGCCGCCTTCGGCAGCGACCTCAAAATGCTGGAAGCGGACTTCCTGAGGTTTTACGAACGCTTGGAAGACTGATTCATTCGGGCGGATGCAGGACCGGCAGGGGGTTGGGGACGGTTTCGATCACGTGCATCTCCACCAGCAATTTCGCCAACTCGGCCATGTGGCTGTTGAGGTAGTCGAGCAGTACCTGGTCTTTGCCCGGCCGCCAATCGTAGCGCTCCAATTCGGCGACGACGGACTCGGGGGATTGCTTCTGGATCAGCACCCGGAACATCGCGACCACGCCTCCCGTGCGCTGGCTTCCCGCGGAGCAGTGCACGAGTACCGGTTTGTGTCTGGCTCGGCAATCCTCGATGGTCTTGAGGGCCAGCGCATAGTTTCGAATGTCGCCGATCCCGTCGCCGGAGAGCCGATAGCGGTAATGCTCGAAACGCGTACGGTTGAGGAAATCGATTTCCGCCGCTTGATGCGGATCGTCGGTTTCGACGCCGTTCATGTCGATAATCACCTGGATGCCGTGCTTTTCGAGCGTGGGTTCGAGCATCCATTGGGAGATTTGCCCGCTGCGGTACACCTCGCCGGGCACGACGACGCCGAACCGCTTGGCGACAAGGCGGTCTTCGAGCACGGTTTCCCACAACAGAAATCCCAATCCCCCGGCCGCCGCGATCAACACGAAGAGCCAGCCGAGTTTTTGCCGCGTTGTTTTTGGCTGGGAAAACCAAACCATGTTTTCATCCTTCCTGAGCGATGCCGGGAGTTATAATCAATCGATGCGGCGGCGTTCCGTTGTTTCCGCGACTTGATCCAGGCGGCGGGCGATGATCACGTAGCTTGGCCGGCTGGGTTCATCATCATCTTCAAACGACATTTCCGCGATGGGTTCCCAGGCGAAAGGCAGCGCGTGCTTTTCCAGGTCGACTTTGCGGACGCAAAAATACGCAGGGTACGTCTCGCGGGCTTCCGCTTGCGGCCAGGGCCGGGCGGGGATGAACTCGCCGTAGTAGTAGGCGAACGCATGCGGGATCAATCCGAAGCTGACGAGCTTCTGATCCTTGGGCAGCTCCGCTTCGACATCCGCCAGCAAATGGGACACGCGGGGCTGGCGGGCGACTTGGGACGTCATCACCACCCCCGAAAAACACAAGCCCCAAAGTGCCGCCAAGACCCAGATGCTCGTTTGAATGGTCCGCGCGGATTGGGAGCGAAACGTGAAAAGCAGCCACGCCGCGACCGCGAGCGACGCCGCGAGAAATCCGAGCGCCAATCCCGCCGGGATGATGACCGTGCTGTCGACCCAATCGGGTTCGAAGGCCAAACCGCAAACCGCCGCGCCGCCGGCCACTGCGACGCCGGCGTACGTCAATAAGAAATTCCGCCAGCCGCGGTTCAGCCAGGTTCCGGCGTCCGCGAACGCGCAGCGGTCCAACACGATGCCGCAGAGGATCCCGATCAGCGGATACAGCGGCATGAAGTACCGCCCGCGGGCAAACGGAGCCAGCCATACGGTGGGGAACGTCACCAACAGCGCGACCAATAAGAAGCGAACCTCGGAGCGAATCGGTTGGATCGCCCGCCAGAAGTTTCGGTTGAACAGCTGCGCGAGGGCCAATGACCAGGGCAGCGTGCAGGCGAGGATCTCGAGGGGGAATCCCACGAAATGCCGGGCGGCGCCGACACGCTGGGATAGGCGAAGCGGTTCGAGGCCTGCGTGAACCACACGGCGATCCCCGCGTCCCAACTCGTCGCGAGCATGTAGGGCACCTGCCACGAGGCGACCGTCGCCAGGCCCGCGGCGACTCCAAGCCAATGTGCGGGCCGAAGCAATTCCCGCCACTGCCGTTCGAGCACGATCAAATAAAACCAGACCGGCCCCACGAAATACGCAATGCCTTGGGGACCTTTCGTCAAGCCGGCGAGTGCCGAGAGCACATAGCCCGCGGTCCAAAAGCCCCAGGCAGGCCACTTTCGCAAATAGCCCCAATGCCAGACGAGCAGCGACGCCGAGATCAACAGCGTAAACAGCCCTTCGCTCTCGGCGACCCGGCCCAACTGCAGGACCTGGGCCATCGTGGGATACGCAAGCGCCGACAGAAAGGCACCCGTCCGCGACAGAAAATTCCGCGTGTAGGCGTAAATCAAGAGCGTGGTGAGAAGCGTCGCCAAAATCGTGGGCAGCCGCACGGTGACGGCATCCAACGTGCCCCGCAATTCCGCCGCCGCCGCGATGGCCCAACTTCCCAACGGCGGGCGGCTGAGATAGATTTCGCCCTGCTGGTGCGGCACGAGCCAATCGCCGCTCCAAAGCATCTCGGCGGCCACCTGGGCCCGGCGGGTTTCCTCGCCGTGCAGATTCAGATCGTCGATGCGGGTGAAGAACACGCCCCCCACCAAAACGACCAGCCAGAGAACTTGAATCTCCCGCCACCACGGTTGAGGCCGCATGTTGTGATCTTCCATTCCGCACTCCCGGCGTCGCTGCGAGCGCACTCGCCGCCTAATGGGGAAATCGATTTCGCCTGATTTCTCCAGATTACCTCTTGTCCCGCCTGATTGGCCCAGGTTATGCTTTAATTCGCAAACTACCGGGATTTAATCAATTTTGGCTTGCGTGAAAACTTCAATCTGGAACACCAACGTCGTCTTATCGCGAAGTTTTCAGAATCGGTTGAGCAAATTCCACGGATGAGGCACCTACGATGAGTCAGACTCCCCGCCGCGATGAAGCCGGGCTGGATCCGGAAAACCGCTGTTCCGACGAACCGGAGCGCGAGTTGGCAACAGCCCGCAAGGAACAGCCCAAAACCGAAGACGCCGCGCCGCCGCCACCCCAGCGGCGTCACGACCCGGCCCACCGGGAAGCCCTCCGCCAACCCTTCTCGCTGAAATAGCCCCAACCTTCAGCGAACGCGGTAAAGCGCCGAGAGCAGAATCTGCTCTTCGTCGGAAAAATCCGGCAACTGTAAGATTTCCCGCCAGCCAGATCGCGTGAGTTCCCGCTTCTCGCTCGGCGTGAGACCATTCCATTTTTGGCGATTGAGAATGACCGGGTCTTCGAGGACGCCGGTTTCCACGAGCCGGCGGAATCGCTCGGGAGCGACGTATTCCGCGTAGCCGTAGGTCGGCCGGTAGCGCAGAATCTCTTGCCAATTCACCAGCACGTGCGTGATGCCTTCCTCGTGGAGTTTTTTGCGAATCTCCGCGGGCGATTTCATGGCGAGCTTTGCGTCCGGCACGCCGGGCTTCGGCTCGGCGGTCCATTCCTGAAAAATCGAGCGGTCGAACACGGTGTTATACGCAACCGGGAAACGGGCATCGAACACCTCGGCTTCCCCCACGGAAAGCACGCGAGTTTTTCCCGGCGAAGTTTTCGCGAGGCGGTTGACCTCCGCGATTTCCGGAGCGGTGAGCTGCGTGGTGAATTGCCTCGCGGCTTCGAGTTCCGTCAGCCACGCAATATAACCCGCGTTCTGCGTGCCGATGAGCACGAAGTTAAACAGCAGTGCCGCCGCGATCACGGCACCGGCGAGCAATCTTCCAAATCCGCTCGGAACTCCAAACGGCCCCCGCTCCCGCGGCGAGCGCGATCACCGGCAGCATGGGCACCCAAAACCGGTCCAGGCGGTGCGTAAAACACCACCAGGCAAAAAACAGCCACGCCGCGTAAGCCCACATCCAAGAGGCCCGCTTCCGAAACGCGGGCACCAGGAAAACGAGCGGAGCCAACCCGTAAAGCAGCGGGCTGAGCCAATCGTTGATCGCGGAGACATCGATGATCCAACCCGGGGCCCCGTTGTCCAGAACGATCAGCGAAGACACGCGGTGATCGGGCGGACTATGGGCCTTCGTCCATTGGGCGTTGAGGTCGGTGTCCCAATCCCGCCCGCCAAAGATCGACCACGCCAAAGGGTACACCGGATTGCCGGTCTCGATCAGGTTTTTTAAAAGCCAAGGCCCAATCGCAATCGCCGCGCCCAGACCGAACACGCCCACGGTGCGGAGGCCGAGTTTCACCGCCGATCCGCTCGCCGAACCTTTGCGAGCGCATCGCCAAACCCCAATCGCGACAGCGACCGCCAGCGGCAACACCACGGAAACCAGCCCCGTGTACTTACAGGCCATCGCACTCCCCGCGAGAAATCCCGCCAAGAGGAACAACCCCGGTTGCGGTCGGCCGCGGGCCATTTGCTCGATCGCCAAAGACGTCGCGAAGAACGCGGCGAACAGAAAAAACGTCAGCCCGCCCTCGGCATACGCGATGATCGCAATCCGCGTGGCCCAAGGCGTCGTCAGCCAGATGAGCATTCCCAACCAGCCGGCCCCATTCCCGAACCAACGCCGGCCCGCCGCGAGAATCGCCAGGCCGGTGAGCAGCACAAATGCCATCAACACCGTCTTGCCCACGAGGGCCCCGTCGGCCCAATCGCCTTTGAGCACCATGCCCAGAAGCGTGAGCATCTCCGTGAGGAAGGGGAAGCTCGTGTAAACGTTGTGCGGCAGGAACTCGATCCGGCCCGCGAGAAAAAATTCCTTCGGCCCCTCGAAGTGGTATTCCTTCACGTCGAAATCCGTGGATGGCGAAACCGCACCGAACACCATCGCCGCCAAAAACGGCAACAACGCCAACACGCACAACCCAGGCCCGCCCGAGAATCTCCACGTCATTTCCGAGCGCCGCTTCCACAGCGACCGCCCGGCCAGACCACAGGCCGAAAGAAACGCTGCGCCCAACACACCGATAAAAAAACCGCGCGAGAGAAACCCAAAGATTCCGCAAAACAACGTCAGCAAAGACACGAGCGAAAGCCCCGCGCCGCAGGCGAACACGAAGCGTTCCAAGGCCGAGAGTTCATCGCCGGGAATGAGCGGGCGCAGAATCAAAGCCCCAATGCCCCACGCCCCCAGCAAAATCAATCCGGCCCAACTCCAGAGCACCAACCGCTCCGGCAGGAAGCGCCAACCCGCCGGCAGTTCGTCGCCGCGAAGCGGGGGAGCGGAAGATTCAGGCAGCACCCAATCCAGAAGAACGAAGGGCACCAGCTCGCAGGCTTCGCCCCGCGTCTGCGCAAACGACGCGTGCAGATTGGGCATCGGCCGCGTGAAGAAGTAAACCGAAAACCCCACCAACCAAACCCCGGCCACAATCATCCGCCACGAGAGCGTCGTGCGGTCCGCCGGCGGGGAAGGCTTCGCAGAATGGGCTTCAGCGCTCACAGAAAATCATCATCAATTCAAACACCACGAAAGCCGAGGTTTGACCACGAAAGACACGAAACACACGAAAAAGGGGGGCGCGGGGTTGGAACCACGGATAGCACGAATAAAAAACCATTTTGGAGTCGGGAACCCTATTTTTCTAATCACCGCTAATCCGAAGGCTCTGCTTGATTGGCGGTTATTAGTGGAGATGAGTGTTCCCCCAAATCACCGTTGGGGACGGCTTCCTGCCGGTTTTTTTCGTGTCGTTCGTGTGTTTCGTGGTCCCTTCTTCCCGTCGAAGCTAAGAGGCTTTCTTGTTCTTCTTCGTGGTTTCCCGCTTAGGGGCATCGGCCAGGGAGCGGATGCGGATGTTTTTGAGGGCGGCGGTCGTTTGCCAGCAGGCGAAGCCGAACGGTTTCGACAGGTCCACCTCGTAGCGGATGCCGATTTTTTTGCCTTTGAGCTCCTGCTCGACGATTTTTTTGCCGTCAATCCAGGCCTCGATTTTGTCCTCGGCCACCTTGAGGCGGATCTTGTACCACTTTTTGTTTTTGAACTCCTGATAGGTCGTGGTGTCGTTTTCCGAAGCGTCCATGTCGTCGATGCTCGACAGCCCGCACACGCCGCCGCCCCAGCCGCCCAAGATCAGGCTGCACGGATCTTTTTTCACCGGAAACGTCAGCCCGCAGAAAAAGTCGGTGCCGTTGACCCGCTGGGCTTCGAGTTCCACTTCGTAGTTGATCTTGGGCAGTTTGCGTTCGGTGTGAATGCCCGTGAGGTTGGAGCCGACTTCCATCAAGATCGCCCCGTCTTTCACGGTCACGTCGCCTTGGCCGCCGAAGTTGGTGATTTTCCAGCCTTTGAGCGTTTTGCCGTCGAACAGCGAAATCCAGCCGTCTTTATCTTTGACCAACGGCGGCTCTTGGGCGGTTTTTTTGTCCTCCGCCCGGGCCGTGGTGGAAAACAGACGGACAGAGGGCAGACACAAAATCAGAATCATCCAGAACAGCATCGGCAGCGAAGGTTTCGGGCGGGTCATCGTCGGTGCGTCCTTTGGGGCTGAGGGTTTGCGAACAAAAATCCAAATTTTGGGGCATTTCCTCCAGTGTCGCATGCCGAGCGTAAAATGGAAAGAGAACGCCCGCAGAACTCAGAACTCCCACCTTGCCCGCCACTTCCGAGACCACTACGATCAAAGAGAGGCAACGGGACCACGAAGTAAACGACGGACGCGAAAAGGATTGAACCACGAAGGCACGAAGACGAGGGGATCACGAAGGCATGAAGAGGAGGGAACCACGAATTACACGAATCACACGAATTTCCCGTGGTTGCCAAGCTCCGTTTGGGAACGAGGGGAAGCGGAGCTTAGGAACGAGGGGAGCGTCTGGGTGGCTGGGGCGCAAATCCCCCTTGGAATAGGGCTTGAACTGCGAAAGCTGGGGCTGTGGCCCGGCGAGAAGAATCTCACACGGCCCCAGGCCTCAAATCTCCTTTTTCCTTGAAACATTCCTTTGCGCCCAGCCACCCCGTCGCCACTTGCGAGACCACTACGATCAAAGAGAGGCAACGGGACCACGAAGTAAACGACGGACGCGAAAAGGATTGAACCACGAAGGCACGAAGACGAGGGGATCACGAAGGCATGAAGAGGCGGGAACCACGAATCACACGAATTTCCCGTGGTTGCCAAGCTCCGTTTGGGAACGAGGGGAAGCGGAGCTTGGGAACGAGGGGAGCGTCTGGGTGGCTGGGGCGCAAATCCCCCTTGGAATAGGGCTTGAACTGCGAAAGCTGGGGCTGTGGCCCGGCGAGAAGAATCTCACACGGCCCCAGGCCTCAAATCTCCTTTTTCCTTGAAACATTCCATTGCGCCCCAGCCACCCCGTCGATCTGGCCGCATTTGTAGATTCGATTGAAACGTTAGTCGAAAGGTAAGAAATTGCGCAACGTGAATCTGAGATAGCCTCACGGTCAGAAAACGGAGAGAATGCATATCCAGAGTGCGAGCAGACTTGTCTTTTCCCCCCTCGTTCCCAAGCGCTGCTTGGCAACGCGCTTCACGTCGGACGACCCACATTCAATCGTCGGCCAAAGAACTAAGGATGCGTTGCGAAGCGGAGCTTCGCGAGAGTGCGTTCCCAAGCTGGAGCTTGGGAACGAGGGAGGAAATGTTCGTGTGAATGGTGGTTTTTCTCCGCATTTGAACCTTTAGAATTTTGAATTTGTTTCGGATTTCGATATTCGGATTTCCGAGGAATAAGCGATGTCGTTTTTGACGCCAGACATTTTCTTGCGGCCGGGACTCTTGTTCGGGGCGGCCCTCGCCCTCGTGCCGATCTTGCTGCATCTGTTGATGCGGGCCAAACCGAAGAAGTTGATATTTCCCGCCCTGCGGCTGATTCAGAATCGGCGGAAAAACAACGTCCGGCGGCTGAAACTTCGGCATCTCTGGCTTTTGCTGTTGCGGATCGCGGTGATCGTGCTCATCGTGCTCGCGATCGCCCGGCCTTCCTTGCCCGCGGCGAACTATTCGCTCACCGGCACCGAAACCGCCACGCTGCTCGGGATTCTCGCCTTGGCAGTGGGCGTCTATTTCGCGCTCATCACCCGTTGGCGAAAACAGCGATTGTCGCACCACACGTTGACGTACCGCCGAAGCGTGCTCCGCGGCGGCACGGGTCTGGCGATTGCGCTGCTTTTATTGCTGCTCGTGTTCTGGCCTTATCAGCGGCGGATCGCGGCGGAGATCGAAGCCCCCGCCGCGGACCTCACCGAAGACCTGCCCATCGCCGCGGTGTTCGTGTTCGACACCAGCTTGAGCATGGACTACCGCCACCAAGGCAAGACGCGGCTGGAACAAGCCCAACAGATCGCGGCCGACTATCTCTCGAAGCTGCCCACCGCGAGTCGGGTCGCGGTCGGCGGAACGAAAGCGGACGATCCGTTGGCGTTCCGCGAGGACTTGGCCGTGGCCCGCGGCGATGTGCAGAGCCTACGAACCTCCGCGGTCAGCGTGCCGATCAACCAGCGCGTCCGCCAGGCATTGAGTGCCCAGGAACAGGACTACGGCCGGACGCTCGATTCCCAAGCGGCCGTCCCCGCCGAAAATCGCCAGGACCAATTCCTGCGGGAGATTTACATCTTCACCGACCTCAGCGAAACCGCCTGGCGGAAAAACGCGTCCAAGCTCTTGCGGAAAGAGCTCGAGCGGCTGAAGTTCATCAATGTGTATGTAATCGATCTCAGCGTGGAGAAGCCGCAGAACGCGATGGTCGAATCGCTCAAGCTGTCGAGCCAAACGGTGCCGCTCGGCTCGCCGCTTTCGGTGGATGTCACGATCTCGGCGACGGGCCGTGAGGAAATCACCCAGACGGTGGAAATCCTCGCCACCAATTCCGCGGGCAAAGAAGTCCCGCAAGGCAAACGCACCGTACGATTGAAGCCCGGCGAGCCGATCGTCGAGACGTTTCAACTCACCGACCTCTCGCAGCCGTTCGCCCAGGGGCAAGTCCGGCTCGGCAGCGGCGATCCCTTGGACGCCGACAATCGCCGGTATTTCACGGTCGGCGTCCAGTTCCCGCCGCGGGTGTTGATTGTGGACGGCGAACCGGGCGACGGGGATTATTTGAAGGAAGCCCTCGCGCCGCAAAGATTGGTCAAGCTGGGCCGGGCTCCGTTTCGCGTGGATCAACACGCCGCGAACTGGCTGGACACGCATCTCGAAGAACTGGGCAATTATCAGGTCGTCTGCCTGGTCAACGTGCCCGGTCCCGGCGAAGCCGCGTGGAATGCGCTGGCCGAGTTTACCAACCGAGGCGGCGGCCTGGCGATTGTTCTGGGCAGCGCAAAAATCAACCCGGTGGAATACAACAAGCCGACGGCTCAATCCCTGGTGCCCGCAAAGCTTGAGGCGAAACGGGAATTCAGACCGCCCGAAACCTTGAGCCTTACCAAGCGCGAGCATCCCTTGTTCAAGCGGCTGTTTGAACTGAAGGGCGCGACGCTGTTGTCTCAGATGCCGGTCTATGAGTGCTGGCATGTGACGCCGGCGGAAGATGCCTCGGTCGTGGATTGGTACACGCAAATCGATTATCCCGCCCCGACGCCTGCGATTGTGGAACGCGCGCATGGAGCGGGCCGGGTGGTGCTGCTGACGACCGGGGTGAGCCTCAAGATCGGTCAATTGAATTGGAGCGAGTTGCCGATGGGCCGTTGGGCGTATCTGGTCTTCACGCACGATTTGATGAGATACCTCAGCCGGGAGTCGGCGGGGCGGTTCAATTACCAGGCGGGGGAAGAAGCCCTCGTCCGCTGGGATCCCGAGCGAACGATCGAGAACTATCTGTTCCGCACGCCGGACGGAGCGCAGCAATCCCGCACGGTGCCGGCGGGCCGGGATTTTCTCACGCTGGTGGAAACGCAGCAGCCCGGGCAGTACCGCGTGCTGGATGCCGACCCGGCTTCCGATTTCGCCGTGGGTTTCAGCGTCAATTCCCCCGCCGAGGAAAGCAATCTGAAAAAACTCAGCACCGACGATCTCAACGCGATGTTCGGCGAGAACCGCTACCGTATCAGCCGCAACTTGGACGAGCTCGAGCGGATCGTCACCGAAGGCCGGTTGGGGCAGGAACTCTTTCCACAGGTGCTGTTTTTGGTGATCCTCGTCTTCTGCGGCGAGCATTTGGTGTCCAACCGCTTTTACGAAGCGGACCAGGTGCCGCAGGGAAATGACCAATGACCAGGCACCCATGACCAATTTCAATTGAAAAAGCGAAAACCGAAAACTGGGACTAAAACCGAGAACCGAAAATCCTCTTGAAGATGTCGTTCCATCTGGATCCAATCTGGTCTTATCCGCTGGTCATGCTGGCCATTCTGGGGCTGGTGGCGCTGGTGCTGGTGACCTATCCGCCTCGCGTTCGGCATTTGCCGGTGCCCTGGCGGCGGGGGCTGTTGGGATTGCGGTTGGCGACGGCGGTTGTGCTCGGTCTGGCGATGCTCCGGCCGGAGATCCAGCACGAAGAACGCGACGAGAAGCAGCGGGCGATGCTGATCCTCACCGATGCGAGCCGGAGCATGACGACCCGCGACGCCCCGGGCGGTTTGTCCCGCCGGGAAGCGCTCATCAAGACCCTGGGCGATGCCGGCGATCTCTTGGAAGAACTCGAAGAGAAGATCGAAATCCGCTACTATGATTTTTCGGATTCGCTCACGCCGGTGGAGACGCTCTCGCCGGAGGCGACCGGTCCGCAGACTGCGATGGGGGCGGTGCTCGATCAGACCTTCAAGGAAAACAGCCGCGAGCAACTGGTCGCGGTGTTAATGTTGGGCGACGGAGCCCAACGGGCATTGCCGCCCTTGGAAATGCCGCCGCGGCAGGTCGCGCAGCGGATCGGCAACCACCCGACGCACCGGGTGCCGATCTCCACGATCGTGTTCGGCAGCACGGAGCTCAAAGGAGCCGTCGATCTGGCGATCGAGGATGTGTCGGTCGCTCCGGAACCCTTCGTGAAAACGACGGTCCCGGTGGTGGCGCGGCTGAGGACGTTCGGGGCCGTCGGCCGGGAACTCACCGTGCGGGTGCTCTTGGAAGACCGCACCGGCAAAGCCCCCGGCGAGACGGGGCCGCTTGTGGAACTGCCCGTCACCCGCAATGCCGAGCCTTTCGTCAAAGTCACGCCGACCAAGAACAACGAAGTCATCCCGATCGAGTTGTCCTTCGTGCCCGAGTTGCCGGGCGAGTTCAAGCTCGCCGTCCGCGTGGAAACGACCGACGGCGAACTCAAGGTGACCAACAACGAGCAAGCCACGATCATCAGCGTCCGCAAAGGCGGCGTGAAGATCGCCTACTTCGACAAACCGTACTGGGAGCAGAAATACATCCAACTGGCGAACCGCTCGAAGAAGATCGACATCGATTTCGTGCCCATCCGCCCGCTGCCTTACCTGGCGAAGAACCAGATCGATCCGCGGATGTTCGAGCCCGGCGAGTACGATGCCTACATCATCGGCGACGTGCCTGCGGAAGTTTTCGGCCCGAATTTGCTCAACCAGTTGGCGAACCGCGTCAGCGAAGGGTCGGGGCTGTTGATGCTCGGCGGATTTCACACGTTCGGGTCGGGCGGCTATCGAGGCACAGCCCTCGAGCCCTTGTTGCCGGTCCGGCTTACAGGCACGGCGGCGCGGGGCGGCGAAGTTTCGGAGTCCGATCATTACTTCCAGGATCTCAAGATGCTCCCCACCCGGCAGGGGCTTGCGCATTACATCATGCGGCTCGATACGCTCTCCAAAAATCTCGAGCGCTGGCAAAGTCTGCCGCCGCTCCAAAGCGCGAACCGCCTGGAGCAGAAAAACGCCGCGGTCCAGGTGCTCGCGGCGACCGATGCCGAGTACCCCCGCGCGGCGCGCCGTTGTTGTTTACGCACGAAGTCGGGGCGGCCCGCGTGATGGCGTTCGCGGGCGATACCACGTGGCAGTGGGTGATGGCCGGGCATGAGGAAGAGCATCAGCGGTTCTGGCAGCAGATGATTTTGTACCTGTCCCGCAAAGAGATGGACGGCGAGCAGGCGGTGTGGGCCCGGGCCAATCCGCGCAGCTATTCGCCGAACCAATCGGTGCAGGTCGAGTTCGGAGCGCGGGACGAGCACGGACTTCCGATCCCCGGGGCCGAGTTCAAGCCCATCGTCATCGCCCCGGGAAAAAAAGGGACGGAAAAGAAAGAAGAGCAATCGCTCAATCCTCGGCAGAGCGGCGACACGCATCTCGCCGAGTTCGCCGGCACCGCGGAGCCGGGCGATTATTGGGTCCGCGTGTCCGGCAGCAAAGACGGCACGTCACTGGGGCCGGACGGCTGGACGCGGTTTCTGGTCAACACCCGCGACTTGGAACTCGATCACCCCGCCGCCGACCCGGAACTGATGAAAGACATCGCGAACGCCACCGGCGGCCGGTTTTTGAGGCCGGAAGAACTCAAGGACTATTTGCAGGATTTGCTCGACGATCCGCCGCCAACACTGGTTTCCAGAATCACCCGCACGCGTCTCTGGGACAACTGGTGGTTCCTGTGTGTGTTCGTGGGTTTAATATCCCTCGAATGGTTCTTCCGCAAACGCCGCGGTTTGGTGTGATTGGATCGTAGGTCTTTCATCCATTCCATGAATCACTCGTGTCAAATCGATGTTACCGCAGTTGGGCCCCGAGTTGTTTTTCGCAGGCTTCGATGACGGCCTTCTGGGCTTCGTCCACTTCTTCCGCGGTCAACGTGCGGTCGGGGGAGCGGTAGCCGACCGTGACGAGGTAGGACTTTTTGTCCGCGGGGATCTGCTGGCCGCGGTATTGGCCGCCGAAGGAGACGGCATCCAACAGTTCGCCCGCGGCGGCGCGGACCGTCTGTTCCAGTTGCTGCCAGGTCACGCCTTCGTCGAGGATGAAGTTCAAATCCCGCATAACGGCGGGGAACTGGGGCAGCGGTTCGAACTGCGGCGTCAGATCGGCGATCGCCTCCAAGGCCGCCAGGTCGAGTTCCGCCACGGTGGTTTCATCGCGGAGCTTCAGGTCGTCGGCGATGTTGGAATGCAGTTCGCCCAGCCAACCCCAGGGCTCGCCGTTGAGCAGCAACTCGGCACCGCGGCCGGGAGCGAACTGGGCAACGTCGGAGGGGCGCGTGGTGACGAGCGCGCCGCGGTTGATCCGGCGGGCCAATTCGGCCGCCACGCCCTTCAATTCTCGAAACGGCCGCCCGCTGACGAGGCCGATGACCGTCGGCTCGACTTCGCGCTCCGCCGTCCCCGGCGAGGCTTTTAGATAGACCTTGGCGATCTCGAAAAGCTGCACATTGAAGTTGCCCTGGCGTTCGTTCTCGCGGCGGGATTCCAAGAGGTGCGGCACCAGGCTTTGCCTTAACAGGTTTTCGTGCTTGCGGCTGGAATGCTCGACGGCGAGCGGGGCCAAATCGCCTCGCGGCATGAACCGGGCGCGGTTTTCCTCGGTGGTGAACGAGAGCGTGATCGCCTCGAAAAAGCCCGCGCCGGTCAGCGTTTCGCGAACGCGGTTTTGCACCTGATCGCGCGTGGTCGGAGCGCTTGGAGCCAAGGGCACGGGAACATCGGCGGGGATGTTATCGTATCCGTGAATGCGGGCGACTTCTTCGATCAGGTCGGCTTCGCGGTTCAGATCCCGCCGCCAGGAAGGCGGGATGACTTCACACGAGCCGTTTTGCCCGCCGGTTTTTTCGAGGCCCAGGTCCTCTAGAATCTTGACGGCGGTTCCCGGCGGGATGTCGATCCCCAGAATGCGGGGAATCTGGTCGAACCGCAATTTGATGGCCGGCCGCGTTGCTCCGGGACGTTGGCCGGCGATCACGGGATCCGTTAAGAGATCCCCGCCGGCGAGTTTTTGGATCAACTCGCAGCACCGCCGGCTGGCCCAATCGATTTGTGCGGGATCGACCTGGCGTTCGAACCGGTAGGACGAAGGGCTGTGCAGCTTGAGCTGGCGGGCCGCGTTGCGGACGGAAAGCGGCGCGAAGTCCGCGGCTTCGATCAACACGTTCACCGTGCCTTGGCTGATTTCCGTATCGAACCCGCCCATCACGCCGGCGATGGCGACGGGGCGGTCTGCGTCGGCGATCACGCACATCTCCGGATCGAGCGCATACTCCGCCTGATCGATCGCGGTGACCTTTTCGCCGGCCTTCGCCCGCCGGACGATGATCCGCCCGCCATGCAGTTTGTCGAAATCGAACGCATGCAGCGGCTGCCCGCATTCCATCATCACATAATTCGTGATGTCGGCCACATTGTTGATCGGCCGATACAGGGCGGTTTTGGTTGGGTCCTCTTCATCAATCCGCGACAGCGAAGCCTGCAGACGCTGAATGAGCCAGTCGGGGCTGGGGCCGATCTTCACGCCGCGAATCACCCGCGCGACATACAGCGGGCAAAGGTCCGGGCATTCGATGTCCACCGACGTGATTTCGGACGTTTGTTGCGGGACGGCCGGCACGCTCGCGGGCGGGATATTCAGCGGCAATTCAAATAGCACGCTGATCTCGCGGGCCACGCCCAGATGCCCCAGGCAATCGGGGCGGTTGCTGGTGACTTCCAGATCGATCGCCACATCGCCTTCGAGGTGGTGCACTTCTTCGAGGTTCAGCCCCGCCATTGTCAGCCGATGGGTCAACTCGTCCACCGGCATTTCGAGGTTCACATAATCTTTGAGCCAATTCCAACTGACGATCATATTCGCTTGCCAATGTGTGAAATGAGTTTCCGGTTTCTGCCACTGGCGCCTAATGTAGTTTCACAAAGGCCCCCTGAAAAGCGTTCCCGATTTCGGCGTCCCTCCCGCAAGAGCGTATCGCCGGGGCGTTAGGATCCGAGTTTTGCACCCGCGGCGGCTAAACGCCAAATCGTTTTTCGTTGAGGAATTGCCAGACTCCCCAACCCACGAGCAGGATGCCGGGGATTCCAAAAATCAGGCTCGGCGGCCATTTGCCGAACAGGTCGTAGAGGAGCGTGAATCCGCTGGGCAAAAAAACTTTTGGCCGACGACCGGCTTCGAGCAACGACAAATCCCACCAGACAAACCAACCGGCCAGCATAAAGAATCCTCCCAGGAAGCATTTGCCCCACCAACTGGCCAACCGCTTTAAGTCGCGTTCTTCGTGTGTGGCGTAGCCGGCAGCCGCGATGTATTTCCTCGGTTCGTCTTGGTACCCGATTTGATCCACAAGCGGACGGCGGCGCAGCCAAAGCGAAAACGTGCCGTCTTTCCGCAAAGGCCCTGCCGACACCCCCGCAAACAAGCGGTCCATCCACCGGGAATGCCGGTTGCGGATGTACCAAACAATTGCGGCAAACCAGATCATAAATCCCGCGACCCACGGCAGGCGGGCCTGTTGGGGCGCGTTGGCAAGCAAATACATGCCGAAACCCAATCCGCCGGCCAAGATGACGAGCCCGAGGACAAATCCCGCGAACTTCCGAATCGCCCAACACCGACGGCACATGGGCACGGTGATTTCATGGGTGACGTCGTGTTCGAAGATCAGCAAATCCCAGCGACGGGTGGCCTCCACCGTCAGAATGGTTTCCGGCACAACCCCGCAGCGGATGCACTCCACCGGAAAGGTCAGACACGCGCGGTCGTGGCAGGTGATCGTGTTTGACACAATTGTTTTCCAAACGGCCAACGGGAACTTCGATTATTCTGCGGTTGGCGATTTCACGGCGATCGGTTCATCCGAGACTTGTACCTCTTTGCCGCGGAGGTGTTTGTCGAAGAAAAGGGCCACGCGCTGGGAAATCTCCGCACCGCCGATGCCGTGCCCGCCGCCTTCCATTTTGATGAAGGTCACATCGACGCCCGCGTCTTTCAGCTTTTCATAAAACAGCTCGGCTTGGGAGATGGGTACGGTTTTGTCCTGGGTGCCGTGCACGATGAGGAACGCCGGGTCGTCCTTGGTGACATAGGCCGCGGGAGACGCGGCTTTCGATTCGGCTTTGTGATTCTCCTCGGACCCGAACAGGGCGATCACCGCGGGATGCTTAAACACGTTGAGCAGCGACGGTCCGCAATAATCGACGACGCAGGTCACGCGCGTGGAAACGCCGGGCGTGCCGTTCTCGCCTTCCAGATCTTTGATGTCGCTCGACGTTCCCAACAGGCTCACCAGATGCCCGCCGGCGGAACTGCCCCAGAGACCGATGCGGTCGGGTTCGATGCCGTACTCCTTGGCATGGGCGCGAACCCAGCGGAGGGCGGCTTTGCAGTCGTGAACCTGCGCGGGCCAGGTCGCTTCCCCGCTGAGCCGATACCCCACCGACACGCCGACGTACTCGCCGGTGTTCACGAGGCCCACGAGCCGCGAGCCGCTGGACTTGTCGCCCCCCCGCCAGCCGCCGCCGTGAATCCAGACGATGACGGGCAGCTTGTCGCCGGCGGGTTTTTCGGGCTGGTAGATGTCCAGCTTCAAACTACGTTCGCCCGCTTTTCCGTATTCCACGTCGCGGGTGATTTTGACGTTCCGCGCCTGCCGCGGGTTTTGGCGCTCCTGCCCCAAAGCGACGCTGGTCACGAGCAGGAGGGCCGCGACATAACGCAAACGGGTGGTTTTCATGGTGCGAACTTTCGAAAAAAGCTGGACGAGAGAATCCGCAGCCAGGGACTGCCGACGCGGGACATGGGTCACACGTAACTTGGAGGTTCGGGGAATTGCGTCTATACTGAAATCTCCCGCAGCAAAATTCAATCAACCGTCGATTTTTGCCTTTGCACGGACAGTTGCTCTTTATGTCCTTTCGCCAGCTGCTATGGCTCTGCTTATTCTTCGCGGCGATCCATTCGCCTTGCCGGGCGGACGTTCCCCGCGAGTTTATCAGCAAACATTGCACGGATTGCCATAACGCGAACGCGAAAACGGCGGGATTGGATTTGCAATCCTTGAGCCAACAGCCGCTCGAAAAGCATGCCGCGGTCTGGGAGAAAGTGGTCCGGCGATTAAAGACCCGCCAGATGCCGCCCCGCGAGATGCCGAAGCCTTCGGAAGAGGAATATCAGGCCGCGGTGTCGTCGATCGTTGCTCCGCTCGACGCGGCTTACGAAAAGCAGCCGCAGCCGGGCCGGACGCAAACATTTCGTCGCCTGACGCGGACGGAGTACCAAAACGCGATCCGGGATTTATTGGACTTGGAGATCGATGCCAAGACGCTGTTGCCGGCCGAGGAATCCAGCCAGGGATTTGATAACATCACCGTCGGCAATCTTTCGCCCACGCTGTTGAACCGCTACATCTCGGCCGCCCAGAAAATCAGCCGGCTCGCAGTCGGCGGCGGCAGCGGTTCGCCGGAGGGCAAAACGGTTCGCCTCCGGCCCGATCTCACGCAGGAAAAACATGTCCCCGGGCTGCCTGCGGGCACGCGGGGCGGCGCGGTCGTCTCCCACAACTTCCCGCAAACCGGCGAATACGAAATCCAGGTCCGCCTGACCCGCGACCGCAACGAAGAAGTCGAAGGCCTCAAAGAACCGCACGAGATGGAAGTGCTGTTGGACCGGAAGCTCGTCAAATCCTTCCCCGTCAAACCGCCGCGCGGGGCGGATCATTCCCAAGTGGATCGGCATTTGAAAACCCGCTTTGAGGCAACCGCCGGTCCGCACAAGCTCGGCGTCACCTTTTTGAAGAAGCCCACGTCGCTGCTCGAAACCAAACGCCAATCGTTTGAAGCCCACTTCAACATGCACCGGCATCCGCGGTTGTCGCCGGCGGTGTATCAGGTGTCGATCACCGGCCCGTTTTCCACCAAAGGCCCCGGCGATACGCCCAGCCGCCGGCGAATTTTCATCACCCGCCCGGAAACTTCTGAAGACGAAGAAGCCTCCGCGAAACGCATTCTCGCCAACCTCACCCGCCGGGCCTATCGCAGGCCGGTGTCCGAACTTGATCTCTTAAAACCGTTGGAGTTCTATCGGCAAGCACGATCGGAGAAGGATTTCGAGGCGGGGATTGAATCGGCCTTGAGCGCGATCCTGGTGAATCCGCATTTCCTGTTCCGCGTGGAGCGCGATCCCGCGGATGCTCGGCCGGGCACGGCGTACCGCATCAGCGACATCGAATTGGCGTCGCGGTTGTCGTTCTTTTTGTGGAGCAGCAATCCCGATGATGAACTGCTCGATCTGGCCGAGGCAGGCAAACTGCATCAACCGAAGATTCTGGAACAACAGGTTCGGCGGATATTGAAAGACGGCCGCTCGCAAAGCCTGGTCGAGAACTTTGCCGACCAGTGGCTGTACCTGCGGAACCTGGATTCCTTCACGCCGGATTTGCGGATGTTTCCCGATTTCGACGACAACCTCCGGCGGTCGTTGCGGCGGGAGACGGAGTTGTTCTTCGAAAGCATTCTCCGGGAGGACCGGAGCGTGTTGGATTTGCTGCGGGCGGATGAGACGTTCCTCAACGAACGCCTCGCGAAGCACTACGGCATCCCGCACATTTACGGCAGCCGCTTTCGCCGGGTGAAGTTGGACTCAGGCAGCAAGCGGGGCGGGTTGCTTCGGCAAGGGAGCATTTTGACGGTGACATCGTATGCGACGCGGACGTCGCCGGTGCTTCGCGGGCATTGGGTGCTCAAGAACATTCTGGGCACGCCGCCGCCTCCGCCGCCGGCGAATGTGCCGGCTCTCAAAGACAATACCGTGGCTGCGAATCTCACCGTCCGCGAGCGTCTGGCCGAGCATCGGGCCAACGCGACGTGTGCCCGCTGCCATGACCTGATGGACCCCGTCGGACTTGCCTTGGAAAACTTCGACGCCGTCGGCCGCTGGCGGGACATCGAAGCCGACCAACCGATCGATGCGACCGGCGGTCTGCCCGACGGCAGCGAGTTTGAAGGCGTCGCCGGCTTGGAAAAAGCCTTGCTCGACCGCCCCGAACTGTTTGTGACGACGCTTACCGAAAAACTGTTGACCTATGCGTTAGGCCGGGGCGTGGAAGAATTCGAT
Organism: uncultured Planctomycetaceae bacterium; assembly: GCA_963815195.1. Lineage (GTDB taxonomy): Bacteria > Planctomycetota > Planctomycetia > Planctomycetales > Planctomycetaceae > CAWAVN01. The sequence continues at coordinate 180,842 of CAWFGE010000014.1, read as the reverse complement.
GCCCCGGCGATTCGGAAAATCGTTTCAGACGCCAACGCCGATGATGACCGGTTTTCGGCTTTGATTTTAGGGATCACTCGCAGCGTGCCGTTTCAAATGAGAAAGGCCGAATGATGTTTATTACAAAAAAAGCCTTGCCGCGGCGGACGTTTTTGAAAGGCGTGGGGACCACGCTCGCGCTGCCGTTGTTGGATGCGATGGTTCCTTCGCTGACCGTTGCGGCTGAGACGCCCGCGAACCCGGCTCGGCTGAGGCGATTGGGCTACGTTTACATGCCGATGGGCTGCGACATCACCCGCTGGCGATTGCCGGGGGATGATCTCAGCAAGCTCTCGCCTACGCTGGAGCCGTTGGCTCCGGTGAAAGATCACGTCACCGCGATTTCCAATCTCGAAGTGAAAAACGCCTACCCCGGCACGCATGCCACGTCGAATGCCTCCTTTTTAAGCTGCGCGAAATCCAAGCCTACCGAGAGCAGCGATTACCACTTGGGAACGACGGTCGATCAGATCGCGGCCCGGCAGATCGGGCAGGAGACGCAACTGCCTTCGCTGGAACTTGCGATGGATCTGCTTGAGACAGTGGGTCAATGCGACAACGGCTATGCCTGCGTGTATCAGAACAATCTCTCCTGGTCCTCGCCGACAACGCCTTTGCCCGCGGAGGCTCACCCGCGGATTGTATTCGAGCATCTCTTCGGCGAAGGCGGAAACGCAGCCGAGCGGCGGGCGGCCCTCAAGCAGCGGGCGAGTTTGTTGGACTCCGTGACCGAGGAGATCAACCGCCTGCAAAAACAAGTCGGGCCGAGCGATCGCAACAAACTTCGGCAGTATCTGGATACGGTTCGCGAAGTGGAGCGGCGGATTCAAAAAGCGGAGGCCGATGCGAAGGACAACCCGCTGCCCGATTTGGACCGGCCGCTGGGCGTGCCCGCCGCGTATGCCGACCATGCCCGGCTGATGTTCGACCTCCAACTCTTGGCATTTCAAGGCGATGTGACGCGGGTGATTACGTTCCAGCTCGCGCGGGAAACGAGCAACCGCACGTATCCCGAAATCGGCGTGCCGGACCCGCATCATCCGCTGACCCACCACGGCAACGACCCCGCGAAGATCGCCAAGGTCGCCAAGATCAACCGCTTCCACGTGTCGCTGTTCGCGGAGTTTTTGGCGAAGCTCAAAGCCACGCCGGAAGCGGACGGGACGCTCTTGGATCATTGCCTGTATCTCTACGGCAGCGGGATGGGCAATCCCAACGTGCACGATCACCGCAACCTGCCGATCCTCGTCGCGGGCGGCGCCGCGGGAAAGATGCGAGGCGGCCGGCACATTCAATTTAAAGAACTCACGCCGCTCGCGAATTTGCATCTGACGCTCTTGGACAAAGTCGGCGTGCGGTTGGAATCCTTCGCCGACAGCAACGGCCAGATTGACGATTTGTTTGAACCGTTGTCCGTGTGAAAAGGCGAGCGGGGGGCGTCAGCCCCCTGGTTATATTGAATCCGGGAGGAGCGTCATTGATTCGGAAAACGTTGACCATGTGCAAGCTCTATAAGGACTCGCGAGTAACCAGGGGGCTTACGCCCCCCGCTCGCCTGTGTTTACTGTTCATGCTGATGACGTTCCCAGCCTTCGCTGATGAAAATGCCAAACTCGCGGACGCTGCGGAGCGGCAGGACCACGCATCGCTAAAAGCCCTGTTGGAGCAAGACATCAACGTCAACGCTCCGCAAGTGGACGGGATGACGGCTCTGCATTGGGCGGTGTATTACGATGATCTCGAAACTACCAAGCAGTTGGTGAAAGCCGGAGCGAACGTCAAAGCGGAGAACCGCTACCACGTGACGCCGCTTTCCCTCGCGTGCACCAACGGGAGCGGCGAGATCGTGGAATTGCTCTTGGGAGCCGGGGCCGACGCCAACACCGAACTGCCCGGCGGGGAAACGGTGCTGATGACCGCCGCCCGCACCGGAAAGCTCGGGCCGGTTCAGGCGATCTTAAAACATGGGGCCAAAGTCGATGCGAAGGAACGCCGCGGGCAATCGGCGATCATGTGGGCCGCGGCCGAGGGACACACGGAGGTCGTCAAAGTTTTGATCGCAGCCGGGGCGGATTTCCAGACGCCGCTCTCTTCGGGCTTTACGCCGTTGTTGTTCGCTGTCCGCGCGGGGCATATTGAAACGGTGCAAGCCTTGATCAAAGCCGGGGCGGATGTCACAGCCGCGATGCAGCCCGAAAGACACATCGCCAAGGGTGTGAACTCCGGCACGAGTGCCTTGATCCTCGCCGTGGAGAATGGGCATTTCGATCTGGCGGTGGAACTTTTGAAAGCCGGGGCCGACCCCAACGATCAAAGATCGGGCTACACGCCGTTGCATACGTTGACCTGGGTCAGAAAGCCCAACCGCGGCGACGGCGAAGACGGCGACCCGCCGCCGATCGGTTCAGGCAGACGAACGAGTCTGGATCTCGTTCGCGAACTCGTGAAATATGGAGCCGACGTGAACGCGCGGCTGAAGCGGGGCCGTTCGGGACGCGGGCGGATCAACCAGCGCGGGGCGACGCCGTTTTTGATGGCCGCGGACACGGCGGATGTGCCTTTGATGAAACTGCTGGTCGAACTCGGCGCGGACCCGCTGCTTCCGAACACGGACGGCGTAACGCCTTTGATGGCCGCCGCCGGCTTGGGCAACACTCGCGCCCGGCGAAGAAGCCGGCACCGAAGCCGAGGCTTTGGAAGCGGCGAAATTCATTTTGAAGCATAAGGGCGACGTCAACACCGTCGATAAAAACGGGGAGACGGCCATGCACGGGGCCGCGTATAAAAGCCTGCCCGAAATGGTGGCGTTTCTCGCCGAAAACGGAGCCGACATCAAACTCTGGAACCGCAAAAACAAATACGGCTGGACGCCGCTCTTAATCGCCCAAGGCCATCGCCCCGGCAACTTCAAACCCTCCGCGGAAACCATCGCAGCGATTCAAAACGTCATGCGTGCCGCGGGCGTCAAACCGCCGGAGCCCGAAAGCCTCTCCGAAAAGGATTCCCGCGAATACAACAAGCCGTAGTCGCGATCAGCGGCGCTTTAGAAACTGACTGGCTCCGTAAAGCGCGATGCCCACCGCCAGCGGCACGACGGGCACCAAGGCCAGCGTGCCGGCGTATTGGATGCTCGACCAGAACATGTAAACGCACATCCCGCAAAACACGATCGGCAAGTACGGAAACAGCGGCACGCGAAACGGCCTTTCGGTGTCGGGATCTTTCCAGCGGAGCGTGATGACCGCCGTTCCGGTGAGGAAAAAGAAAAACCAGAACACGGGAGCGGTCGTGGCGACGAGCAGCCCGAACCCGCCGCCGAACCGGGACCAGTCGAGCGGTTCCGTTGTGATCCAGCCGTTTAAGCGATCCAGACAGTCCTGTCCCCAAGGCGTGCCGATGGTCATCAGCCCCGACGTAACGGCCGCCTGCGTCACGAGCGACGCGATCGGCGCATCCCAGCGCGGATGCCAGCGGCCCAGCCACGCGAACAACCGGTGGTCGGCCCCCAGGCTTGCATGGACCCGCGAACCCGTGAGGATCAACCCGTTCACGCCGCCCAAGGCCGAGATCATCACCAACACCAGCATTGCCCGCGAACCGGCTTCGCCCAACGATCTCCCGAAGACATCGGCGGCGGGCGTTTTCGCGTGGGCCACGCCGTCAAAGCCCAGCCCCATCAAGTACCCCAGGTTGACCAACAGATAGACCGCGGTAATCGCCCCCACGCCGCCGAAGAGCGCTCGGGGAAGATTTCGCGAGCGGTCCTTGACCTCGGCGGCGACAAACGAGGCATCGTTCCAGCCGCCATAGGCATAAAGCACAAAGATCAGCGAAAGCCCCCAAGCGGGCGAAAAATTCTCGGGGGTGGAAGGCGGTTCCCAGGCGACGCCGTTCGTGATTCCCCAACTGATGCCCAACACAATCACGCCGCCGAGGCCGATGATTTTCAGGATCGTCAACACGTTCTGCGCGGTTTTTCCCAAGACGAGGCCGAACACATTCAACAGCGAAAGCACGGCCACGGCACCCAGGGCGAACGAGAACTCCCACTCCGATCCCAGTCCGCAGAACTCGATCGCATGGCTCGCGAACACGAAGGCCAAAGCCCCGATGCTGCCCGTCAAAATGCCCGCCAGATGCGACCAGCCGAAGAGAAAGCCGACAAACGAACCATAGGCCCGCGTGAGGTAAACGTAATCGCCGCCGGATCGCGGGTAGGCCGTGGCGAGTTCCGCGTAGCAGAACGCCCCGATCAAAGACAACACGCCGCCCAAGCCCCACATGCCAAACGCCGCCCAGGCGCAATTCAGGCTGGCGAACACATCCACGGGGGCCTTGAAAATGGACGACCCCACGACGATGCCCACGATCAAGCTCACCGCGTCCCAAAGCCCCAACCGGGCGGGCCGCGGGGCGTGGGTCAGGTCTTCGGAATTCCAATCGTCCGCCATGTTCGCCGTTGTCCGGTAGGAAAATGCAGAAGGAATGAAGGTCGCATCATAAGACGTTCGGGAATCAGGGGCCAGAGGTCGCGGACCACGAGTGATTTTTCGCGTGTTTCGTGGTTCACTCCTCTGTCGGGCGGCGAAGCTGGGTGGAGGAGATGTCCCGGCGAAAATGGGTTTCGGGCAGCGGATCGAACAGATCCTCAAAGCCGGCCGGGATGGGAATGTGGGCCTGCGTCCGGAACCGGTCGCCTGCCAGCCGGCCTGCGACCAAAAATCGGCAGCCCGCTTCGCGGATTTGTTCGAGCGCGGATTGCATGGCCGGTTCGCCTCCATAAAATCTCGGCTCGACGATCCGCTCGGCCGTGTCGGCTCCGACGACGAACACGGTCTGCGGCGCGAGTTCCGCCTTTTTGACAAAAGTCGGAGCGTTCGTGATCCACAGCGGATTCTCCACAAACTGCGCGGAGCGGTCTTCGATCGTCAGAAAGTCCAAGGGCGGCTTGTCGGCATTTGTGATGGTCATCTCAAACCACACCGGTCCGCCCAACCGCTCTTCCGCCGCCGCGCGCAATTCGCGGTGCCCGTGGTGCAACGGATTGAACGATCCCGAAAGCAGCCCCCGCGGGAATGGTGAAAGGTCCACGGATAACTCGCCGTCCGGGAGCCGCCAAACCCCGGGCCGCGTGCCTTGCCAGACGTGTCTCAATAGCGGCTCCGCGGCGGCCGTTCGATGTGCCGCCAAGACCGCGTCGCTCGGAATTGCCACCGGAAAGGGCAGGGGACAGATCTTCGCTAAGCCCGCCAAAACCAGCGCGGGCCAATCCTGGGCGAGTTGGGAATGTTGTTGATGAAACTCCAACACGCTGGTGGCATCGCTCGTTTGAGCCGCCATCCAGATCGCAGGGCTTTGAGCGGAAACGGCGCAGCCGATCGAGATGAATCTTTCATCCGCATCGCTGGGCGGCAGGGATTGGGATTGATACGCCTGGACGGCGATTGCCAGAGCGGATTCCCGGCTGCAGGGTTCCTCCGGGCGATGGCCCAGCCAATCGGCGAGTTCGCTTTCCGTCGTGAGTTGCCGGATGCAAAGATTCGCGGCATCAGGCGACGTGGAAACGCCAGCTTCCTCTGGGAGCGGCGGCGCCTGAATCGTCAAATCCACATGCCAGCCATGCGCTTTGAGGATTTGACAAAGTTGGTTCCATTCCATGGGGACTAGGTTTTCGCGAGAGAACGCTTTCTTGAGTTGCGACGGTCATTCCTCCACGGATGATTGGAGCAAATCGCCAAGGAGACCGTGGTGAACGAACACGGCATCCAAAGTTTGCACGCTCGGGTCCGGGCTTTCCGCGGATGCGACGGGATCGACCGGCGGGAACGCGGCGATTTGATTCGGGTCGTTTGATTCGGGCTCGATCATCGCGAGCCAATCCCCGTCGGACGAGACCGCGGCCAAACCGCTCGCCGAGGCGGGGGCAGGTTCTTCATCCGCGTGGGATGCGGGATTGATGAACCCGGCCGCGCTGCCCTGCGCCCCGTCCGACGGCTCGCCGGATTGATTGGTCGAGGCCGCTGGGGTCGGTTCGAGTTTCCCGTCCGACACCGCCAGCGCGAGGGAACCGCCGGCGGCATTGGCGAGGGAACCGCCGCCCGCGAGAAATTGGATTTGGTCCTGGACCGTGTAATTCTTGCTGCCCGAGACGAATACGCCGCCCGTGAAGCCGCCGTAGACGAAATTGTTCTCCACGTTGAAATTCGGGTTCTGGGTGTCGAACACGCGGACGTGCGGACCGCCGCCGGGACCCGCGGCGGTGACGATGTCCGCGTGGTCGTCGAGGCTGAACTCCGTCGCCCCCACGCGGACGCCGCCGTGAAAGCCCGGGTCATAGGCGTAGAAATCGGCGAGCACGCTCGGCCCGTTGTTGGAAGCATTGAAGACTTGCACCCGAGGCCCGCCGCCCGCGCCCGCTCCAACGATCACATCGGGAAGACCATCGTCGTTGACATCGCCCGCGGCGACATAGGCTCCGCCGGTAAAGCCGTCGAAGGCATAAAAGCTGCCGATCCTGAGGCCGCTCGATTGGGCCAGGTCAACGCCCACGCCGGTTTGCGGCAGGCCGCCGTCGAACACGCGGACGCGAGCGGGAAACCCTGGACCGGGGACCGTGATGATGTCGGCGGCGCCGTCGCCGGTAACATCCGCCGCGGCGATGCGCACGCCGCCGGAGACATTCAGATCATAGGCATAGAAGTCCTTGAGGATGGACCCGTCGGCCCCGGAAAACACGCGCACGGCCGGCGAACTGCCGGCTTCGGGAGCCACGATGATGTCGCCGTAGCCGTCGTCGTTGACATCCCCCACGGCCACGTTGAGGCCCATCGTCATGCCGGGCGCGAAGGCGAAGAAGTCGTAGATGGGTTCCGTGCGGAATTGCAGAGTCGCTCCGTCGAGGACGCGAATGTGCGGTCCGCCGCCGGGACCGGGCGCCATGACCACATCGTCCACGTTGTCGCCCGTCACATCTCCCACCGCCACGCGAACCCCGCCGGTAAACAGCGGATTGTAAGCATAAAGGGACGTAATCTGGGCGTTGTCGCGGGCATCGAACACCCGCACATGCGGTCCGCCGCCCGCGTCCGCGCCGGTCGCATAGATCGGCGGCGGGGCTTCGGTGATGAGCAGGGAATAATCCCCCGTGCTGCCGGTCGCGGCGCTGGTTCCCGTCAGCGGATTGTAGTTGTGGGCGTTGGCGCTGTTCCCGTTGACGCCGATGTAATACGTCTGCCCGCGGACGAGCCGGATTGTGATTTCGCTGCCTTTGGTGCCGGGGTGCGAGTTGTCGTTAAACGCCAATTCATTTCCGCCGGCGTCGAAGATTCGCAGAAACGTGTCCGCGCTGTCTTCCTGATTGGCGAACGTCTGAATGCGGACGATTTGATCGACCGCGGGCGTGTAAGCGAAAACGTCCACATCGGTCGCGCCGAGGAATGTGTCGTTGTCGAAGCCGATGTTTCCCGCGAAGAGTTGTCCCTGGGAAATCGGCGTGGGCGTGTTTTGCGCGATGGAGTTGTTGGTGAGCGAGGCGAGCGTGGACGTGGGACGCTCCGTGATGGAGAGCCGATAGTCTCCCGTATCGCCGCCGGTCCCGCTTCCCGGTGCGGACCAATTGAAGCCGCTGTTGCCTTTGCCGGTGACGGAGATGTAAAGCGTCTCGTTCGCCGAGACTTGGACGATGGCGTGCGGCTCTTTGTTGTTGGTGTCGACGACCTGCATGATGTCGGTCTGCGAGGAGTTGAGCTCCCAGATCCCAAGCACCCCGTCCAGCGGATCGCCCGCCCCGGCCGGAACCGTGAGGTCGATGTCCAAGAGGCCGTCCTGGGCGGGGGTGTAGGTCAGGAAATCCACGTCCTTGAACCCGCCGTTCGCCCCCAACAGCGGTTGGCCGAAGTCCGCGCCGATCACGCCGTTGATAGAGCCGTCCTTGGATCCGTCCAATTCGTCGAAGGTTGTAAAGTCCACGGCTCCCAAGGCGGTGCCGTTCACGTCGCCGTTGAAGAACGACAAAAACAGATCGTACTGTCCGGTCTGATGCGTCGTCGAAGTCCTTCCGAAGGGATCCTGGGGATCAAAGCCCTGGTTCCCGGCGGTGGTCACGGCGACGAAATAGGTTTGGCCGATCGCGACGCTGATCGCCAGAAAGCCATCGGTGTTGTCATCGACAAATTCCAGATTCTTCGTGACGGGGTTCTGCGTGAAGACTTCGAGATACGGATCGATGCCGCTGCTGCCGTACGGGGTGGTGTCGGTTTCGATAAAAATCACGCCGCTGTCCGGCGCGATGACGCGATAAAAATCCACGTCGGTGTCGCCCACGGTGACCGTGCCCGCGTTGGGCTCGAGTTCCTGGCTCGGATTCGCCAAGCCGCCGGAGTCTTCGCCGATGCTTTGATTGAGAAATTGATTCGTGACATACACGCCCACGTTGACGAGATTCGCGTCGGGGTTGAGCGCATTGGGGCTGGTGAGATCGACTTCCCGGGATCCCTGAACCACGCCGTCGGGATCGGGATTCGACAGCGACACCGTGAGTTGATAATCCCCCATGCTCCCGCCGCCAAACGCGCCACTGCCATCGGCGGGGTCGTAGCCCGTGTTGGCGAAGCTGCTCAGGCCCACGTAGTACACGCCGGGCGCAAGCAGCCCGGTGGTCAGGTCGGGATACGAATTGCCGCCGGTGGCGTCGTTTTGGGAAGCGATCTCCTGGCCTTGGTCGTCGAAGATTCGGAGGTAAGGGTCAAACGACGTCCCGCCGCTGACCGGACCGGTCTGGGCGCGAAGCTGCCCCGGCGATTCCACGGTGACTTGGAACAGATCGACATCGTTCGGCCCGATCGCGACTTGCCCGTCGGTGCCGATGTTTCCGGACACGGCGTAAACCTGCGTGCCGTCCAAAGGCGGAACCGCGATCGCCGTTGTGGTCTGGTTGTTCGTGTCGTTGCTCGTCGAACCGCCTTGGCTCACAAGCGCCTGCGTCGCCAGGATCGCCTGGTAGACATTGACCCGCTTGAAGGACTGGCCGCTTTCGAGCAGATCCTCCGCCTGGCCCAGGCTCAGGTTTCCGTTCTGGTCCCGAATGAGCGGCGCGGAGCGTGTTGGGATTTTGCGAATCGACAATCGTATCCGCCGAGTTCTCGAGGATATTGACCACTTCTTCGACGCTCAGATACCGCCCGCCGAAGGTGTAGGCCGCGTCTTGCATCAAGGCCACCGTCCCGGTGACAAACGGGGCGGCCATGCTCGTGCCGGAAATCGTGTTGTAGCCGCCGTCGTTCCACGTGCTAAAGATCGTCGTCCCTGGGGCGGCGACCTGGTTGTCGAGCGTGCTCCGCTGGCTGGTGCCGGCGAGGTCGTCGGCTTTCGGAGCGACGTCGATCGCCACGTATTGCGGGTTCGGCCCCGCTCCCAAATAGGGCAGCCGATCGCCTTGGCCGTTGTCTTCCCAGGTGTTCGCCACGCTCAGGGAGGAAAACACCGCCGGGAACGAAGCCCCGAGCGATTCGTAATCGGCATAGGCATTTCCCGACGCCGACACCACCGTGATCCCCAGCGATTCCAGCACGTCGATCTCGCGGGCGAAGTCGGTGGGGTTCGGAACAAAGTTGAAGTTCGTCCCGTTCTGGATCGACATATTCACCACCTTGATGTTGTATCGCTGGTAGTTTTCTTCGACCCATTGCAAACCGGAGAGCAGCGTATCGTATTGCGGAAACTGCTCGCCAGGACCGGGCAGTCCGCGAATGGCGATCAATCCCGCGTCCGGGGCGACGCCGATGTCCGGATTGGTCGACGCCGCGATCCCCGCCACGTGCGTTCCATGCCCCACCGGATCGAAAGCGCTCGCCGGATTCTCGGTATCCGCCGGCGTGATGATCCCGTCGGCGTTGGCATCCGTGCGGACCGCATCAAAAAACGCCTCGAAGTTCCCCTGCAAATCGACATGCGAACCCAACACGCCGCTGTCGATGATCGCGATGCCGATCTTGGTATTGTCCGGCAACTGCCCGTCCACGTCCGCGTACTGCGGCAGGCTGCGGAGCAAACTCAGCTGCGTGACATCGAACGCCGCCGACAAAACCAGCCGGGCTTCCAAGACCTCGACTTCGCCCGCGATCGGCGTTTGACGCCGGCGGTGCGACGAACAGCTTCTGCGCAAAGGGTGCGAGCGGATCAGCCACTTCATAAGTCGATCTCTTCCAAACAGACGGAAAGTCCACCGTGTGCATGGATGGACGCTTCCCACCAGACTCGACTGAGGCGACCCGCATTTCCCCCAATAAAAAACCAGGTCATTCCAATATAACCGGAACAACAGGGAATTTCTCTAGAATCCCCCGCGGATTTTGCGAAAAAACCGCTCAGGATGATATACAAAACCCTAGTAGGGCAGTGGCGGCTTGACGCACCGTCGCGACAATCCGCCCGTCGCAATTCGCCGGGAAGGTCGCTAAAATCTCCGCTCCCGCGGCGGTTCCCGTGTTTTGCGGGGCCGCGAGACGAAACTGTTCTCCCACCCAAGACGACCCCAACGAGTCAAAATGTTATGAAGGCGATCGCTGTTTTTCCCGGCCAGGCCGAGAGTGTGCACTTGGCGGAACTCCCCAAGCCCGCCTTGGACGAAATTCCCAATGGCCGCGGCGTTCTGGTGAAAGTGCTCAAAGTCGGCGTGGACGCCACCGACCGCGAAATCAACGAGGCCCTCTACGGCACGGCGCCGCCGGGATCGGATTTCCTCGTGTTGGGGCACGAGTGCTTCGGGATCGTCGAAGAGGTCGGACCCAACGTCCGCCACGTCCGGCCCGGCGATTACGTCGCCTGCACCGTCCGCCGGCCCGGCGGCTCGATTTACGACCAGATCGGCCGCTCCGACATCACCAGCGAAGAAACCTATTACGAGCGGGGCATCTGTTTGCTCCACGGCTTTTTGACGGAATACTTCGTGGACGACGCGGAGTTCATCGTGCGGATGCCCAAGGGCCTCAAGCATCTGCACGTTCTGGCCGAACCCATGAGCGTGGCCGCCAAAGCCGTCGAGCAAGCTTTCGAAGCGCAAAAACGTTTGCAAGTTTGGACGCCCGAACGGGCCTTCGTACTGGGAGCCGGGCAGATCGGGATTCTGGCGTCGCTGATTCTCCGGCTGCGGGGTCTCGACGTTTACACGCTCGCCCGCACGCCCAAGCCCGCCCTCAAAGCCGACATCGTGGAAGGCTTCGGGGCGAAGTACGTCAGCACCAGCGAAACCACGCTCCAGGAACTCGCCAAGAGCGTCGGCAAGGCGGACCTCATCATCGAAGCCACCGGCAGCAGCGTGCTGGCGTTCGAGGCCATGAAAGTCCTCGGCCACAACGGGGCCTTGGTGTGGACGAGCATCACCGGCGGCCAGCAAAAGCACGAAGTCCCCGCCGACCGCGTCAACCTGGATTGGGTGCTGGGCAACAAACTTCTGTTGGGCACCGTCAACGCCAACTACCGCCATTTCGAAATGGGCATCGCGGACCTCGCCTTGGGCGAAGTCACCTACCCCGGCACCCTCGAAAAAATTCTCACCTCCCCCGTGGACGGCCTCGAGAACTACCACGAAATGATGCGGCTCCTCGTTGAAGACAAATCCGCCCTGAAAGTCTTCGTCAACATCGCGGCGGAGTAATGGAATCTCGGGGCTTCGTCCGTTTTCCATCCGCGGTTTTCTTTTCCTTCATCGACTCCAAAACCTGCGAAAGTTGCTTCCGGGCCGCTTTGGCTTCGGGTGTCTCGTCGCCGGGGGAAATCGGATGTTCTTCGTTCAAATCAAAGGGAACATCGAACAGCCGGCCGTCTTCGTAGAGTTTGAACCGCTTGTTGCGGGCATAGCGTTTGCGGGTGAATTTGTCCTTGTCCCAACCGGGGCGAGGATCGAAATGGCAGAAGGTCCACTCGCGAGGTTGGCCGGGTTTTCCGAGCAGTTGCGGATAGAAACTCCGGCCGTCGAGGCCTACCGATTTTGGAATCGGTCGGCCCGCGGCTTCCAAGATCGTCGGCAGGAAATCGGTCGAGTCGATGAGGTCTTCGTTGAGGCCCGGCTCGATCGTGCCGGGCCAGCGGACGATCAGCGGGACATGCGTGCCGGCGTTCGTGGTCGAACCCTTGCCGCCCTTGATGTCTCCAAAGCTCGTGTTGGACACCACCCGGCGGTCGGTGCCGTTGTCGCTGAAATAAATGATGAGCGTATTCTCCTTGAGGCCCATGTCATCGACGGCATCGACGACCCGGCCCACGACTTCATCCATATACGCCACCATGTCGGGGAAGTATTTCGTATCGCCGCCGGTCGTCCCTAAGGGCGGGTGCATTTTTTTCTGGATGCCCCAATCGCCGCTTTTGGGCGTGGGGACGAACGGCCAATGCGGGAGCGTCATCGGGTAATAGACGAAGAACGGCCGATCGCTGTCTTTGTGCCGATGGATGAAATCCTTGATAAACTCCACCCAAATGTCCTCGCCGTATTTGCCCCCAGTGTCCTGGCGGAACTTGCCGTTTTCAAAAATGACAGGGTCGGCGTACCTTGGGCCTTTGTCTTCCGTGTGCCCGGTGTGCCAGAGGGAATACTCATCGAAGCCCGTATTCTGCACCTTCATGCCTTTGCCGCGGCGGAGTTCGCTGCCGGGGTAATCGGGCGGATCGTAACTGGTGAGCTGCCATTTCCCCGCGATCGCGGTGTGGTAGCCGGCGTCTTTCATCCAATGCCCGATGGTCTTCGCCCGAGGGTCGAGACAGCCGAAGTACAGCCAATTGCGGTTGTTGTAATCGCCCGTCATCAACTGCACGCGGGAATTGGTGCAAAGCGGCTGGGCATACGCCTGGGTAAACCGCAGCCCCTCCACCCCCAACCGATCCAACCGAGGCGTCCGGTAACTGGTCCCCCCGTAACAATTCAGCCCCTCCACGCCCAAATCGTCGGCGAGAATCAAAACCACATTCGGCCGGCTTGCGGCCTGGGTTTGGGCGAGAGGGAAGAGAGAGATCAGAATCAATGCGATGATCTTTTGCATCAGAGTCTCACACAGATTTGCGGTTGTCATCAAGTATTAAGCCAAAGGGGTGGCTGGGGTCAGTTTGTCGGGAATGGCATAGTTTTCAGTGAAAGTGCCATCGACAAACTGCCCCAGTCGTATGGCACTTGGCTCACCTGGGGGCAGGTTGCCGATGTCGTCGTCCCTCGGATCCATAACCCATTGCGGCAGCCTGACCCCAGCCACCCTGCCGTGTTCCGTTTACTCGGCGGGCGAGTCTGGAATTTGGCCGGGGGGCGTGCGTTTGATGAGGGTGATTTCGTTGCCTTGGTCGTTGAACTCGACCTCGTCCATGAAGGCGCGGATCAGGAATAATCCCCGGCCGTAAGGTTTGTGGAGATTGGACCCCTGCGTGGGATCGCCGACTTCCGCCGGATTAAAGCCCGGTCCTTCATCGCGAATCCAATACCGCGCTTCGCCGGCCTGAAACGTTCCCCTCGCGCGGAGGATGCGGTCGGAATAGGGCTTTTGGTTTTGGCGTTTTTGGACGCAATCGTGAAAGGCGTTGCCGTCCCCTTGGCGAAGATCGGAGGAGACTTCCAGGTTGCCGTGCAGGATGCCATTCGTCATGGCTTCGTCGAGCGCGACTGCGATTTGGGCGCGGTTGCCGTGCGTGGTGACGCCGAAATCCTCGGCCGTATCCACCAGATGCCCGATCAAGGCGGAGATCAACGAAATGTCGTTTCCCTTCAACTCAAATTGAGTTTCGGTTTGGGTGAGACATTCCAACAACCGTGCGTGCCGGCGCCGGCAGCCCGTCAATCCCAACAGCCGCTCCACCGTAATCAAAAGGTCGCGAGCCATCATGGATTTGGGAACGTAGCTCACCGCCCCGATCCCCAGAGCCTCGACCATCGCCCGGTCGGCATGTCCGTCGGTCGTCAAGAGCACGGCGGGGAGATCCGTGAGTTCCAGCCGCAGGAACTTCAGAAACTGCTCTTCGGGAAGGCTGGCGGTGCTGAGGTCCACCAGCACCATGTCCACGTGCTGCTGCCTTAGCAGATCCTTCGCCACCGCGGCGCTCGCCACATCCAGGATGTTCCACTCGGATCTTTGGTTCAGAAGATCCCGAATCGTCTGGCGGTCGTCATCGGAACAGTCCACGATCAAGATGGTCGTCATAGTGATCCTCGTCCCTATCGGAAGCAAAATGATTTTTGTGAGCGGCACGGCGCTACCCGCCCCTCACAATCAATCCCGACGGGTTCCTTTCTTGGCGTCCACATATGCTTGAATCGCCTCGGTGACGGAGGCGGCGGATTTTTGCAGATCGGGGAATAGCGCCCGCGCCTGTTCGAGATTCTCGTTCCGGCCGTGCTCTTCGATAATCATGGACGCCGTGGCGAGCGTCTCGGCGTCGAAGTTGGCGGCCAGACCTTTCAGGCTGTGCGCGGCCCGTTCCACCACCTCGGCATGGCCCGCGTCCAAGGCGTCTTCCATTTCGTTCACAAGCTTCGGGGCATCTTCCAGGAAAAACTCGGCTAGATCGATCACCAGCGATTCGTCCCCGTCCATCCGGGCTTTTGCAGACTCAACGTTGATCAGTTTTGGCGGCGGCGTCACCGCGACCGACTCCCACGAATCCGAGGAGAGCATCTCCTCCGTCCGCCGTTTGACCGATTCCACCAAATGGACCAGCTTCCCGGCGTCGATCGGCTTGGCCACATACGCATCCATGCCCGCGGCGAGGCATTTCCGCCGATCTTCCCGCCGGGCGTGCGCCGTCATGGCCACAATCGGAATTTCCGCCTGAGCCGGCTTGGACAATTGGCGAATTAACTGCGTCGCCTGCAGGCCGTCCATCGTCGGCATCTGCACATCCATGAGAATCACGTCAAACGTCCGCTGCTTGATCCGATCGACCGCTTCGCGGCCGTTGTTGGCAATCTGCACCTGATGCCCGCGCTTCTCCAGAATCGCGCGGATGACTTTTTGATTGGCGGGCGTGTCCTCGGCGACGAGAATCGACATCGCTTGCGGGGAGGGATCGATCCGCTCGTAGGAATCCCGATTCAAAAGCGGCCCCCGGAGCACGGTCATCAGCGTATCCAGCAATTCCGATTGGGAAATCGGCTTTTCGAGATACGCCGACACGTGGAGTTTTTCGCAGCGAGTTTTAAAGGTCTGCCGATCCGCCGACGACAACATGAGCACCGTCATCGGCTCGTCCATCCCCCGCTGTTTCTCGTTGAGCTCTTCGACGAGCAGGAAGCCGTCCATTTCCGGCATGAGCGCATCCACGATCAACAAGGGAAAAGGCCGTCCGGCGTCCTCGGCTTTTCGCAGCACCCTCCAAGGCGGCCTTGGCGCTCCCGACGACGGTGGGACGCATGGACCAGTTGGAAAGCGATTCCTCCAGAATCATCTGGTTCGTGCGGTTGTCGTCGACCACCAGGACCGGGAGATCGACCAGTTCGGTGCTGTGCGGCGCCGCGTTGGCATCCGGCAGAATCTCAAACGGCACGGTAAAATAAAAATGGCTGCCTCGGCCCGGTTCGCTTTCCAGGCCGACGGTCCCGCCCATTTTCCCGACCAGTTCGCGGACGATGGCCAGGCCCAGGCCGCTGCCCGTCTCGTTTCGCGTCGTGGAGGCGTCGACCTGCGTAAACGGGGAGAAGATTTTCTGCTGGTCTTCTTGTGGAATGCCGATGCCCGTATCGCGGACGGAGAACTGCAAAAAGACTTCGCTGTTCCTCTGGGACAGGGCGCGGACATCGACGACGACTTCCCCTTGATCGGTGAATTTGATCGCATTCCCCGCGAGGTTGACGATGACTTGCCGCAGCCGCATCGCATCGCCCCGGAGGAAATGGGGGACGTGCTTGTTGATCTGGCAGGCGAGTTCCAAGCCTTTCTCGCTGGCCCGGATCGAGAGCGATTTCATCGCGGTGTCGAGCGTCTCCCTTAGCCGGAAAGGTTCGTTTTCCAATTCCAGATGCCCCGCCGACATCCGCGAGAAATCCAGCAAGTCGTTGAGCAGGTATAACAGCGTTTGGGCCGACTCGTACGCGGTCGTCAGATAGTCGCGCATCACGTCGGACAGCTCTTCGCCCAGGCTGAGGTTCACCATGCCCAAGATCGCGTTCATGGGCGTGCGGAGTTCGTGGCTGATGTTCGCGAGGAATTCGCTTTTCGCCTGGTTGGCTTTTTCGGCGTCGCGTTTGGCCAGGCGGAGTTCTTTTTCCCGTTGCTTGGGAAACGTCACGTTGCGTTCGATCGAGGAAGCCCCCACGATCCGTCCGCGCGAATCCCGAATGGGCGAGACGGTGAGGGCCACATCGATAATCGAGCCGTCTTTGCAGCGCCGCCTCGTCTCAAACAACTTGAGGCGGTGCCCCGTGGAGACCACATCGGCCACGGAGGACTCTTCCTCCTCCATGCCTTCGGGCAACAGCAACCGCGCGGATTGTCCCAACACCTCTTCGGCGGCGTAGCCGTAGGTCTGCTCGGCCCCCTGGTTCCAGGAGATGATCCGACCCTGGAGGTCTTTGCTGATGATGGCGTCGTAGGAGGAATCCACAATGGCGGCGAGCCGGGCGCGCTCCTCGATCCAGCGGCTGCGCTCCACGACTCGCCCCAACTGCTCGCAGAGATTCTCGATGAGCATCCGCATGTTCGAATCGGGAACGGTCTTCTCCCAAGCGAAGAACACCAGCACAGCGACGATTTCCTCGTCCGCCAGCACGGGTAAGCCGAACGCGGCTCGAAATCCCAAATCCGACAGGCCGGGAGTGCAAAACGGGTCCAGATTGTGGAACTCCTGAGTCCACGCCGGCTCTTTGGATTTCCAGATTCTCCCCAGAAACCCTCGATCGCATGGAGCCTGAAAAAACGGGTGGTCGGTTTGAAACTTTTGGAGCCGATCGTCCCCAGCGACGTGCCGGGCCTTTTCTTTTAACGCCGTTCGGTCGGAATAATCGAGGGCCAAAGCAATGCCCGCCGGCCAGCCCGCAATCGAGCACAGGGTGTCCAGGCTTTTTGTCAACGAGGCCTGCAGCGATTCTCCCACGGAGGACAAGGCGGCCGTGTGATTGTGCAACTGAAATTGCACGCTCTGCCGGGACGAGTGCTCTTCCCGCCGGCGGCTGTCGGATAAGTTCCGCGCCTGGCCGAACAGGAACCGTTTTCCCTCGACTTCCAGCCGCGTCACCGTGAAATCCAAAAGGAATTCTTCACCGCTTTTGTCGAGGCTGCTGACCTCCATGTGGTGCGGAACGAGCGAATCGTCACAAGGCGAGACCAGCCGGTCCAGGGTTTCGCTGAAGGCATCCCGGAATCGATTCGGAATCAGCAGTGAAGCGGCCAAACGCCCCACGGCTTCTGTGCGCGCCCAGCCGAACAGGGCTTCCGCCGACGAAGGCCAATCCACGATGCGGCCTTCGACATCCATCACGATGACGGCGTCGGTCATGTGATCCAAAGGGGCGGATGCGACAGCGGAACGAGTATCATTCATGGAGCCTGTTACCCTGTTGCTTCTCCAATCCAGTCGCCCGGGACCACCGGTCCCTCGAATGCGACGCAAGACTCGATGACGAAACCTGTCACCGAGCCTTGGACATCGTAATTCGAATTCAACCCGTTTAGGAATCCTACACGGGAGCGCGGCGGCCGGCAATCAGGGAAACGATGAACAGCACGAGAAACACGAAGAAACAAATCTTCGCCGCTCCGTAGGCCATTCCGCCCACGAGTCCGAATCCCAAAAGTCCTGCGATCAGTGCGATAATAAAAAAGGTAATTGCCCATCCTAACATCGTAGAGTTCCTTTCAATAGGAATGTGTGAAGGAGTTTGTCAACCGGCCCGACAGCTCGGGTTTGTGATCGTCACGCGGCGATAGCGAAGTAAAAATCCACTCGCGACCACTGCGGAAAATATCGTGAGCCGCCGGGAGAGGCACGCCGTCGATCCTCCCAGGGGGAGCTGGCTCTGAAGTCGTCGAGCCGGATCGGCGGAAACGGGAATCTCAAGCACTTTGGTGTCTTCAACTCCTGATGGAGATTCGGAGTGCAACTCCCGGCGGGTTGTTTTTTGTTTCCGACGGCAATCCTGCATTGCACGTCCCGTGCCAACTCGCCGAACCGCCGGCGTTTCTTGAGCGAAACGTCCTCAGAAGGGCGGATCGGCAGCCTGAAAGAGCATCGACACGAAATCGGAGGGTGGTGGCTTTGCAATCACGCTGAACCGGCTGCGACCAGAATCCGATCGCTGCTCCAATCAATTGCAGGGAAAAAGACATTTATCGTCCGAGCCGAGCCTTGGCCCGGGATTTGGCATCGATCTTGCGATGACCATCGGGCGAAATCAAAGGTTTTTGAAATCTCGATGACCACCAAACAGCAAATCCCTGACAAGGTCATCAGTCAAATCCGCAACACAAAGGAGAAACCAATGAAAGGGTTTGTCATTACACTTCTCTTGATCGCGTGCGTTGTGCTCGGCGGTTGGGCGATTGGATGGTTGACGATCGACAATACCGATTCGAGTTCCACCATCGAGATCAACAAAGAGAAGGTCGAAGAGGACACGGAAAACGCCAAGACGGCCACGGCGAAAGCCGCGGACAAGTTCGCCGAGGGCGCCCGGGAAACCGTGGATGACCTGCAAGAAGACAGTCACGACGCGGCACACAAGTTCAAAGATTCGGTGAAGGAAGGAGCGGAGGATGTGGAACGCGGAGCCGAGGATGTCCATGAAGATTTGAAGGACAAAGACAAAAACATCAACTGATCGGGCCTCGATTGGCCCAGCCTGGGAATTGTGAAGGTTTTATGCCTTTCCCTTCGAAAGGTCTCCGCTTTCTCGCAGGAGAGGTGGAGGCCCTTCTTTTTCCGCGAATACGCGAACAGGCCGGCTTTCAGGGAACCTCTCGGGCCGGTTCGTCGCAAATGCGATCCCGCAGGGTTTTAAGACGCGATCTGTCCTGCGGTTCTGTTTTGGGATGGCCGGCGAGACGATACAAGCTATCGGCCTGTTGTTGAATGGCGTTTCGATCCGCCTTCCGCCGGGCCACGCCGATCAACTGCTCGAGTCCTTCCATCACGCGGACCGCGACCATCAGATTGTCGGCGCCATAATGGATGACCTGCTGGAAGGCCGACTCGATCACATGCGGGATGGAAGGCGGCTGGGCGATCACCCGCAAATGATCGTGTTTGTCGTAGCGGCAACGCGACGGCAGAGACCGCTCGAGCAAACGCGAAAGGGCGGCGGTCATGCGGTCGATGCAGGCGACGGCGGTAAACGGATCGTTGATGCCCGGCGACAAGGCCCGCACCGCGACTTCCACCAGTTCGTTGACGGCGCAGCACACATCCTGGCGGGGCGTGCGGCTGTGGCCCGTGATGATCGCCGCGTTGAGGGACTCCGTCATTTTCTTCCGCTCGTCCTTTCCGTACTCGCCGGGTTTCTGGCTCAGCAAATGCACCAGGGGAGATTCCCGAATCACAAAATCCCCCGGCCGATACAACAACTCGATGACCAGATCGTTTTTGCAGGCAAAATCCAGCAATGTCTCGACGTCCACCGTCTGAAGATAACCTTCGGACGTCGCGGGCAGCGTCTGCCGGTTTTTGTCACCTCGGCTGCCGAGTTCCGGTTGATCGGCATCGTCGTTCGACACCTCGTCGTCGAGGGTGTGGCCTAGACGTTCGGGAAACAGGCGTTGAATGGCGGCGTCCAGGTCGTGAGCGACTTCCGCGACCACGTTTTGCGCTTGGATCGAAACGCTGATGTGATGCACGAACACGATCATCACCACCAGGCTCACGAAGCTCAACAGGCTTCCCAAAAACACCGCAAGATGAGGCACGAAGGGCGAATCGGCATTGCTGGGAATAAACCTGAGCACCGTCAGGCAGTACATGGTCGTCGCCAGGAACATCCCCAACGAAACCTGCATGGTCAGGTCGGTCAAGGCGGTTCGCAACAACCGCGAGCCGAACTGGCTGGATGTCAGCGACAAGGTCACCATCGTCATCGAGAACACGACGCCCGACAAGGTGAGCATCCCTCCGGACAACAGCGACAGCGTGGACCGCGCTGTCGCGGCATTCACCACCAGCCAACCCAGCGGTCCGTGCTGTTCAAGCGTTGTGTGCTCGTCCACCCAGGCCATGAACAATGCGAAAAACGCGGCGAACGTTATCATGCCCAAAGGCACGAACCAAAAGCCCGCGCGAATCCGGTCCCAGATCTGAATCAACCAAACACTCATCAGGGATCCGCCACCTCATCGGAAGGACGAAAGCAACCGCGACGTCGTCCCGGCCATTATAAGCCAACACCGCCGCGACCCGGAGAGTCGCCGCGGTGCGGCGGTCATCGAGAGATTCTTGCAAAACAAGAGCGGCAAGCAGTTCGCCGCCGGTCCTGAGTTCGGGAATATCCCCCGCGAAACCCGAGGCGAGCGCCAACGGTTCACATTATCAGGCACGTTCACGTTTGATAGCTGTCCCGCAGGTCGCGGATGCGGTTGTGGACCGACTTCACCCGGGCATGCTGATGCCGGAGGATTTCTTTGAAATCGCTCTCGGGCAAGTCCTGTAGGACTTCCTCATAAGCCGACTCGATGAAATCCTCCGGACGCTCGACGTCCGCGAGAATCGCGTGGGCCTCTCCGTCGGCGATGCGGTGGTGAATTCCGATCCAATACCGCCGTACCGCCGTGGGCGGCGAGGCCTCGTGTTCGGCGTGGGAGCCCACGTACTCTTTTAACTCCGTGGACATCGCCGCCCGCTCCTGGGCCAAATCGCGGAACAATCTCGAAAGGTGCGGGTTCTGGATTTCCTCGGCCGCTTGGAGAAACCCCGCGTGAGCATCCCTGTTAAAACGAATCAACGCGTGCAGCTTTTCTGACAACTCTTTATGAAAAGGAAATTGGGTTTCCATGCGCATGGATACCTCCCGGAAGGGGATGGATTGGAGTGATGGCACTTGTCATCACAACAGACGGAACTGCAAAGCAAAGCGGATGCCAAAGAGTTCGGCTTCCAATTGCCTGGCGGACGGAGGGGGATTCCTCCGAACTGGACGCGGTCTGTCCAACCTGGAGGCGAAACGACCAGCAGTCTTACGCTTCATCGACGTGGACGATTTGCTCGATAACGATGCCCAGCGTGCGGATTTTGTTGCGTAAACTGCCCCGCGTGATTCCGAGAATCCGTGCCGCCTGCGATTGATTTCCGTTGGTGCGCTCGAGCACCCGGGTCAACAGGTAGCGTTCGACGAACTCGATCGTCTCGGCGTGCAGGTTTTCGGAATCCTTCCCGTCCGCCAGATGCTCGTCCAAGAACTGCTTGAGGTTGCAGACTTCGCCGTTGGATTCGGTGGAAACCTGTTCGGCCGTCTGATCGGAAGGTCCTTCGGCCGCGCGGACTTCCGGCGGCAGAAAATCGGGCACAATGACCGGGCCGGTCGCGTTCAGCAAACTCTGGCGGATCACGCTTTGCATTTCCCGCACGTTCCCCGGCCAGTCGTAACGGATCAACAAGCGGGTGGCTTCCGGGGAAATGCCCTCCACGTTGTCTTTTCCCAATTGCGGGCTGAGCCGGTTGAGAAAATGCTGAATCAAAGGCGGGAGATCGCCGGGCCGCTCCCGCAAGGGCGGCAGAAAGATCGTATAGCCGTTCAGCCGATAAAACAGATCCTCGCGGAACTCGCCTTCTTCGACCATGTCTTCGAGGTTGCGGTTGGTGGCGGCGATGATTCGCACGTCGGTTTGAATCGTTTCGTTCCCGCCCACCCGCTCGAACCTTTGCTCTTGGAGCAGTCGGAGCACTTTGCTTTGCACGGTGAGCGCCATGTCGCCGACTTCATCGAGGAACAGCGTGCCGCCGTTGCACTGCTCGAATTTGCCGATCCTCCGGGAATGAGCGCCCGTGAAGCGCCTTTTTCGTGCCCGAAGAGTTCGCTCTCCAGCAGACTGTCCGGAAGTGCAGCGCAGTTCACGGCCATGAAGCATTCGCTGGCGCGGGGACTGTGCTGATAGATGGCGCGGGCGATCAGTTCTTTGCCGGTCCCGCTCTCGCCGCGGATCAACACGATCACATCCTGAGCCGCCACGCGGCCGACCTGCGCATAAACTTTGAGCATCGGCTCGCTTTTGCCCACCAGGAAATCTCCCGTGGCGGGCAGGGCTTCATCTTTGGGAATGGCCACCGGCACGTTCATCAGCCGCCGCGTTTCAAGGGCCTTGGCCACCAGATCCTTGACGACCGGCAATTTCAGCGGCTTGACCAGAAAATCATAAGCCCCCAATTGCATCGCTCGAATCGCGGTCTCGCTGCTGCCCCCCGCCGTGATGAATATCACCGGCAGCTTGTTGTCCAGCGTTTTGATCTGTTGGAACACCTCCAGGCCCGATGTCCCCGGCAGCACGATGTCCAAGAGCACGCAATCGGCGCTGTTCTCCTTGAGCCATCTCAAACCATCCTGGGCATCCCCGACAGCCACGAGATCGAGCTGGCTGAGGGCTGCCTGCAGTTGATGACGGATCGAACGATCATCATCCACCACCAAAACCGTCTGCATTTGGTTTCCTCGTTCCCAGCCGTGGTGCTCGGCGGCTCTCCGATGTGGCATGCATCCGTTGTCCTCCAAACTCCGCCGACCCCGGCGAAGCGAAGCTTTCCTGCTCAACGGTTCCCACCATGAGTATATCTATTTGCGATTTGGAAAACGAGCGGGAGTTTTTTGTTGACAATCCATGCCTGTTTCGGAAGGGGGCCGCCGAAGGCCGAAAGTTTGAGTCAAACCGATTTCGGACGCCGCATGCGGAAGAAACTTGTTCTATATTTCGGTAACTCGTGACAAGACCCGAGAAATGTGCGCCTTGGCCGTCGACGGTTCGGGGGATTCTTTCGATTTTGCAGCGTGAAATCCCAACCGCGAGAGCCGATGTTTCCGGTTCTTTGCGATTTGCTTTTGAGACTCCGCTTGAAGGAAGCCGCGGCTCACAAACAATCCAGGTGCGAATATGACAGAGCCGATTGATTGGAGCGGGTTGTGCGCGGAAGTCATTGGAGATTTTCGCCTCACCAGCCTGCCGTCGATGCTGAAGCTCCCTGCGCTGCCCTTGGCGGTCACGCGGTTTTTGGAGGCTTCCAAAGACCCCGATGCGCCCGTGAAAACGCTTTCGCAAATCCTGGAAACGGATGCCGGGCTCACGCTGGAGTTGCTCAGGCACGTGAACTCGGCTTATGTCGGGCTCCGGCACAAGGCCAGCAGCGTGCAGCAAGCCATCACGCTGTTAGGCGTCCGCCAGGTGAAGATGTTCATCGTCTCTAACGGCATGCAGTCCGCGGTGAAGGCGCGAAAGTCCCGCTTGATCCATCAGGCCGGGTTCTGGAACGCCTGCCTCCAAAAAGCCCTGTTCGCCCGCGAGGTGGCGAAGATGCTCAAAGCCGACACCGACGTCGCGTTCGCGGGCGCGCTTTTGCAGGATTATCTCTTGCCGATTTTGACGAATGAAATGGACGAAAAGTATCTGCCCTTCATTCATCAGCGCGAGGCGTTTCCCGATTGCATCACGGAATTCGAGGACCAGACCTTTGGATGGAACCACGCCCTCGCCGGGGCCTCGCTCGCCCAGAAATGGAGCCTGCCGGACGAACTGGTCGGCTGCATCTTGTTCCATCATTTCGGATTGCGGATTCTGGCTCATCCGCAGTTGGGCCGCACGCCCGCCGCCGCGGTCGCTCTCTCGGCGATGCTCCCGGACCAACTTCGGCAGGAAAAGGCCGGGCTCGATTTGCTGCTCAAGCTCGGCGAGAAATGGAAAGCCTTCGACCTTGCGGAACTCGCCGAGCGCGTCGATGAGCAACACGCGGAGATGGACCTCGGCGTGCAAAACGATTTTCCGCTCAGCCGCCGCTGCTGCGCCGCGAAGGATTCGCCTGAAAGCTACGACGACGGCACGCTCAATGCCACCGTCACCGCATGAGCGGAGCGCGTCTTCCGTAGGGGGAAGGCTTCCAACCGCCGAGTTCGATCCACGGCTCGGGGTTATTCCGCGCAACGTCGCCAGCACCGGCGTGCGGACCGCTGCATAGACGGCAAACAGGGCGGCGAGCATGCCCACGACGGCGACCGCTCCCAAAATCACCCCCACCGTGGACCAAGGCACGTCCGCCCCGATGGTCACCAGATGCGGAGCCATCGCAATCAAAGCCGACGCCGTCCCCGCGGCGAGGCCCCACACCAAAAGAAACGCATTCTCGCAAAGCACCAGCCACACCAGCCGGGATTTGAGAAATCCTACCGACCGCAACAGGGCAAGTTCGCTGCGGCGTTCGAGGACATTCCGCAGCATCACCGTCGCCAATCCGAGCGTCCCCAACAAGAGGCCCAATCCCCCCAAGGCCTGGAACGTGGAAAGATACGTGTTCTGCACTTCCAGAAAACTTTCCAGCCGCCGGCCCACGGGCTCGGCATCGAAGCCGTAGTCGTGCAGGTCCGATTCCAAAATGTTCGAGACTTCGCCCTTCTCTTTCGGCGGCGTCTCGACCAGGAAATAACGGTAGCCCGCCTGCTCGGGAAACAGGCGGTTGAAGTTCGCTTCCGAAACGACCAGCACGCCCTGAAACACGCTGCCGTCCCACATGCCCGCAATCTTGAGCGCATATTCCGGCGCAGTGGAATTGGGCACGGGGACCACATCGCCCACGGCTTTGTGCAGGCTGTATTGCAGCGTGTTCATGTCGCCGAACGCCGGGACCGCCGGCACCTCGACCTCATTGCCTTGGGCGGTGGTGATCGTCACGGGATCGAGAGATTCCTCGAGCCGCGTCCAGGGATTCTCGCGGTTGGCCCCGATAAACTTGAATCCGCCCCGCTCGATCATCGCCGGGGTCGCCCCCAGCACCGTCGGCAGTTGGGTTTGATAAAGGTTCAAACAGCTCGCGTTCTCGCCCGGCTTGACGCGGAAAGGCATGACTTTCATCTTGTCCAAAAGCTCGCGTTTGCGCTGGGCCTCGGTGGAATCGCCGGTCACCGTGAGGCCGACTTTTTCGCGGCCGGCGGCTGTGTTCAAATCGTAATTGATCGGCGTGCTGCTCTCGGCGACCAGCGTGAAACCGCCGTTGCCTGAGTTGATGTCGGGCGATTCCACCGCCGGGTTTCGATGACCCGCGGCGACCGCGACGATCACAAACGTCGCCGAGGCGATCAATCCCACCGTGAGCACGCTCCGCATCCGGCTGCGGGCGGCGTTTCGCATGCCCAGCCGCGTCGTGCCCGAGAGTCCCGAACCCCGCACCTCGAAACCCCGGCCCGTTTCCAACAGCCACGCGAGCAGCGTCAAACTCGCCGTCAGCATCGCCATCCCCACGACAAAAAACGCCACCACCGCCCAGGACAATCCCATAAAGGCTTCGCTCGACGGAATCAAACCCGCGAGCGCCGCGATCAAAATAATCAGCGAAAGCACGCCGCAAACCAGGCTGACCTTCCAAGCGAGCTGTCCGCGGCGGTGCTGTTTTTCGATCGGGACCTGGACCTCGACTTCACCGGAAAGCAGGTCGCGGGTGGAGAGTTTTTTCAGTTGCCTTAGCGCCCACCAGATGGTGATCAGCGTAATCACCACGGAGATGAGAAACCCGGACGCCAGGCTCATCGGGGTGAGATAAACATCCAAAAACCGCGTGCCGATGGCTCCGATCCACCAGGTCTTGAGGCCGTAGATCATCAACTGGGCATAACCGATCGCGGCCGCGACGCCGAGGATTCCGCCCAAGACCACGACGAGCGAGCCTTCCTTCAAAAACATGCTGCGGACCTGGCCCGGCGTGTAACCGACCGCTGCGAGCAAGCCGACCTGCGCGCTCCGGCGTTCGATCCCCAAGCGAAACAACAGCCCGATCAGAATCGTCGCGGAGAGAATTAAGAAGAAGCTGAACCCGATGAATAGGCCGCTGAAGTCGGTCGTCCCGCGGGCTGCATTCAGGCCCTGATATTTCACCGGCCGAAACGCCAAGCCCGCTTGCTGGATGTCGACGTTCTTGAGAAACGCCTTGGTGAATTGCTGTTGGATCTTCTCGGCGTCGGCTCCGTTCGGAATTCCGACTCGGACCGAGGTCAGATTTCCATATCGGCTGTGCCAGAGTTTCTGGGCGGTGTCCAAGGAGACAAAGGCTTTGGGACTGGCTTGATATTGTTCCCAGAACGTATCGTCGCGCTTCGTGATGAGGTTCCGTTTCATGGGGAACGGCTCTTTGATGTCATCGAAGGTGTGGGCATCGGTGATGCCGGGCACTTCGGGGACCCAGCCTTTATCCACCGCCGCGGCTTCGAGTTTCACGATCCCCTTCACCGTGAAGGTCCGCGACTCCTGCGGGATTTCGCCTTTCGCTCCCAAGATATGCCCGCCGACCTGGTAATACTTCATTTGCACGTTGTCGCCCGTTTGGACGTTGAGGTCTTTTGCCAGCCAATCGTTCAGAAGGATGCCGTCATCGCCCAATGATTTCGGCCGCGCGCCGGCGAACTCAAACTTGGGAAACGGACCGGCCTGGTTCAAATCGATCCCGGCGACGATCGAATACATCGAATACCCCCGCCCCGGTTGCTCCGCGGTCTTATGTTGCACTTGGGAGGCATCGGCGTTGTCGATTTCGTTGGCGATGTAAACCAGCGCGGGCGAGATGGGCAGCTTGAGATCCTTTGCCGCTTTCCGCGCAGCCTCGGCGAAGGGGTCGGCCAGAATCTGCTGCTGGCTTTCCAGCGAGAAATATCCCTCGCTCGGATACGAAACGATTCGCAAGCTGAGATCGTCGAGATCCAGGGATTCATCGAGCCGCTTGTTTAAGGTCTCCGCGACGTCGATGGCCGATTGCTCCTCGGCCACGGAAGGCGTGTGCGTTCCCACGAAAATTGCATTCACCCGCGCGGGCTTTTCGACAAACCGTCCATGGTCGGGATCGCGGACCCGCCGGGCATTGAGATCCAGAGCCTTCTGGAGCGTTTCCAAATCGAGAAACGCATTGAGGGGCAACTGTTGGCTGGGATTGAGTTCCAACCGCCCCACGCCGGAACGGTCGGGGAGGATCTTGGAGACTTCCAGCGGGATGCGGACGGACGTTTGCTGCTCGCGGTCGCCGAGCAGCGTGTCGCGGGGAATGCTCGCGGGGAGTTCGATCCACAGCGTGACCTCGTCGCCCACTTCCACCGGCCTGGTGACGCCCGCTTCGGTCTGCCCCAATTGCTCCGCCAGCCGTCCGCTGAGGATGACCTCGTTCCCCGCCGGCCGGGGGACCCTATCGTGGTTGGTCAGATCCCAAAGGCGTTGATTCAAGCCGTAAACATTCACCTGCCCCGCGCGGGCGTATTGGGCCTGGCCTTTGGATTGCTTGTCGTTTTTTTTCAACTTCCGCTCGACCGCTCCGACCATCACGAGGGCCGGGGCCATCGAGATTTTCGATCCCGATGTTCCCGGCGTTCCATCGGACTGCTTGATATGAGCCGCCAAATCGTTGGCGAGGCTCTCCCGCACGAAGCGGTGGCTGCTGAGGGCGTAATCGATTTCGCCCAGGCGTTCGCGGCTCATGGTTTCCAGGCTGCCCCGCACGGAATCGCCGACGATCAACGCCCCGCCGATGACCGCCGTCCCCGCGATTACGCCCAACAAGACCGCAAGATTCGTCCGCCAATAATAGAACAAGCTTTCCCACAACAACCGAACGCTGCTCATCGCGCGATCTCTCCTTCCCCAAATGTCTACTTGTCATCATCATGGTGTGCACATTAGCGCGAGGCGGCGAGGAACTCCGCAAGGATCAGGATGTTCTGGCTGAAGGTGCGGGGGTTGATGATCTGCTTGACATCCTCGGCGTTCTGATAGCGCAGTTCGCCCGCTTCCAGCCAGGCTCCGCGCTCGTCCAGTTGCGCCGCGGTTTTCTTCGCGCGGGCCTTCAAGGAATCGGTCATCCGTGGCGGCTTGTCTTTCCGGTCGGTTCGCCATTTCGAGGGATCGCTGCCCTTCAGTCGCTCGTAGTCCTGTTCGATGCGGTCCAGCTTGTTGCCCACGATGAAGCCGTAATGCGTGGGCAGATCGTTGGCTTCGTAAGTCAGCTCGTACTTCTTCGTGAAGTACAGCGGGCGGTTGGTTTTGAGTTCGTAAAACCGCGCCAACCGTCCGCCGGGCAGGACGGACTTTTTGTAGTACGCCAAAGCCCGGGGCAGGCATTCGAGGAATTTGTCTTCGCCGGTTTCGCGGGCGAGCAGCAGGAGCGTTTGCATCACGCCCTGGCTTTCGCTGCCGGTGATCGCGGGCGGCTCGAACTTCCGGGCCCACGCGGGGTGCATTTCTTTCGTGTATTGCTGCGCCCAGCCGGGCTGCGGGTCGGGCATTTGCGCGAGCAGAAAGAACTCCCCGCCCTGGACCGCCGCCGCCCGGTAGCGAGGCTGCTTATAAATCTCCGCCGCCTCGAGCAGGGTCTCGATCACATCGGAAATCGTATTGTCGTTGAGGGTGTAATAGCCGCGGTACGTCTTGGCAGGATAGGTTCTGGACCACGATTCGGGATACGAGGCTTTCAGCGCGGGATAGTCCTGCGGGTTCGGAAACTCGTCATACTGCTGCGGCCACGCCCCGTTGGGATATTGGGCTTTGATAAACGAATCGAGTGCATACAGGCAGGCTTCGTGAATCGTGGCGTTCTGGAATTTGAAAGCCTGATCGGTCCGCATGAGAAACCGCAGGGCGGATTGGGATTTGTTGTCGTCGAAGGTCGTGCGGTTGAACTTGCCGCGGTTTTTGTCGATGCGGTAGGCATAGCGGCCGCGGTCTTCGGGCGCGAACTCGATGCGGTCCGCCCAACCGCCGGAGACCAACTGCCCGCGGACCAAGGCCATCGCGGTTTCCAAAGTCGCTTCGCGGAGCACCTCGTCTCCCGTCAGCAAATAGGCTTCTAAATACGCCTCGCCGACGCTGGGCGTGCCGGGCGGCTGGAGCCAGGCGGTGGTGGGCTTGGCGACGCCTTCGCCTTCCCGCTTGGAGAGGTCCGCGCTGTACCGCCACAAATAGCCGCCGGTGCCTGCCGCCACATCCTGCCGGAAAAACCGCACCGCCCGATGCAGGGCCGACCGCGCCTCGTCCGGCGAGATGTCTTCGCCCCGTGCCGGGGAGATTTCCGCGCCAAGCAAACCCGCCAGCAAAAAAACACAGGCACCGACGGCAAAGGGGTTTCGCATGGAGTTCTCCCGGGGCTGGATTTTGAAAAGCGCGACAAAGACCGTATTGAACCAGACGATATTCGGACTCGCACGTTGCCGAAATGCTTTGAAAAAACTCAGTCCGCCGAGTTTTCCACAGAGTGATAACCGATCGAGTTCAGCTTGATGCGATAAAAGCCCGTGCCGGCGGTGACGTACAGCGTATGGGCGTCATCACGCCGGCCGAAGCAGCAATTCGTGGGCAGATCCTTGGTGGGAATGTAGGCGAGTTCCTTGCCCTTCGGCGAAAACACGACGATGCCGTGGCGTTTCTCGCTCCGGACCGCGGCGTAGATGTTGCCCTTCGTGTCGATCGTCATGCCGTCGGTGCCGGCCTGGTCGCCGAAGTCCACGAGCACGGTCTTTTTGCCGAGCGAGCCGTCTTTTTGGATGGGAAACGCGTTGAGCGTCATCCGGCCCATCTTGGTGTCGGCGTCTTCTTTGGTGACATCGAGGCTGCCGTTGTTGTTCTCGGCCACATACAGCGTTTTGCCGTCGGGCGAGACGTTGACGCCGTTGGGTTTTTGGATGCTGTTCGGTCCGGGCGTGCTTTGGGTGACGCGGTGCACCGAGCCGTCGAGGTCGATGCGGTACACGCTCATTTGGGACAACTCGACCGGTTCCTCGCCCACGTAACGCGGATCGCTGAAATAGATGCTGCCGTCCTGATGCACGACCAGGTCGTTGGGCGAGTTGAGCCGTTTGCCCTCGTAGCGGTCCACGAGCACGTTCAGTTTGCCGTCGGCCAGCACTTCCACGACGGCCCGTTTGCCGTTGTTTGCGCCGCAGCAGGCGATCAGCCGGCCTTTGGTGTCGAAGAACAGGCCGTTGCTCTTGCCGCTGTCGGCGGAATGCACCTCCGTTTTCCCGGTCTTGGGATCGTACTTTAGAATCCGCCCGGGTTTCTCGGCCACAAAGGCAATGTCGCTGAAATACAAAACTCCATCGGGCGCCGCCGCCACGCCTTCGGTGAACAGGCCTTCGTTCCAAACCTCTTCAAGCTTCGCCCCTTTCGGGATGATCGAAGCCTCGCCGGTGGGTTTCAGATCTTGCCCGAAAGCCGCGGAAACGCTTAAACACAACACACCAAAAATTAACGAGGTGAACTTCATCGGGATAACTCCATCAGCATAAAAACGGTGTTACTGTTCCTCAAAAAACGACGGCTTTGTCTAACGCCTTCGGCGTAATTTTTTTTCGAAACCGATACCCAGGGTGGCGCGGCTGCGCCGCTGACCCTGGGCTTTGTCATATAACGCCTTCGGCGTAAGGACAAAAATAGCATGGCTATTCTTGTGCAGGACTTGGGTGCAAAAAAGACATTGCGTCGTTTGTATCGCAGACCAGATTACGTCAACTCATTCTCTATAATCCGTGTTCGATTCGTGTTTCATCCGTGGCGTCAATTGTCTTGTCGCTCTATCGGTTGATGATGTTTTAAGAAGGCTGCGGTCATTTCGCTACGGATGCGGCTGATGAGTTCCGGGGTCATCAGGCTGCCGTGGTTTTTGCCTTCGTGGATTTCGACGACCGCATCGCCGGGGAGTTTGTCCAGGGATTCCTTGAGGAGCATCGTGGCCCCTTCGAGATAAAACGTGTCCTCGCTGCCCATGAACACGTGCAGCTTGCCTTGGAGTTTCGGCCCGAGGGTTTTCCAGTGGCGTTCGAGAATCAGGCGGATGTCGTACTTCTCCCAGGTCCTGGCGACGGCGGTGTCGATTTCGCCGGTGTCTGTGTTCCAGACGCGCACCGGTTTGCCATCTTTTCCGCGGGGGCTGAAGCAGGCTTCGAAACTATGCAATTGGCCGCCGGGACCAAGCACGGTTTCCATGTGGTCGAAGTCGCGATACCACAGCAGGACTTTGCCGCCGGCGCGGGCAGAGGACGGCGTTCGCCGTCGGCGTCCTTGTACATATTCTCGCCATCTTTGTAGAGGTTGATTCGCTGGAAGTCGCGGAAGTCCACGGGATCGGGGGCGGTGCTCCAGGTCCCGCCGAAGAAATCGGGATAGGTCCCCTGCAGCCAAAGACTGCTCCAGCCGCCCGAGGAATGCCCCGTCAAAAACCGCGCGGTGGGTTTTGCAACGGTGCGGTAGTTTTCATCGAGAGCGGGGATGAGTTCCTTGATAAGCGCTTCGCCCACGGGCCCGTTGTTCGCCGAGTCCGCAAACACGTGATGCCCCAAGGGACAACTGGGATCGAGAATCACCCGCAGGAATTCCACGCCCTGTTTGTTGTCTTCTTCAACGGGTTCTTCTCGCTTCCCGATGAAATGCGTGCCGCCGAAACCTGGGATCTGATAGATCACCGGATACCGCCGCTCGGGCTGTTCGTAATAACTCGCCGGCAACCGCACCGCGGCTTTTAGATACACGTCCCGATTGTGGAAGTCGCTCAAGAGCCCGGAGCGGACCGTGAGTTCTTTGGTCCAGCGGGTTTCGGAAAACTTGCGCTCGGGCACGATCTGGTCGATCGCCAACCGCAATGGCTCTTGGTCCTTGATCAGATCGGCGGGAAGTTCCCGGGCGGAACTATAACCGTTGCCCGCTCCGGTGCCGACGTTTCGCTCGTACGGATTAAACCGGGCGACGGCTTGCACATGGTAGCCGGACAAATCGACCGTCGAGAACTCGCGCGGATACGCGAGCATCCGGCCGGGAGTTTTATTGGAGAAAGTCAGCGTCTCGCCGGGTTTCCAGTCTTTCACATCGCGGGACACGAACGGCTCCGGGCGAAACCAGTTCGGCCCCATGCGCGGCTGCTCGTCTTGTTTGCTGAAAAACAAATACACCCGGCCGGTGTAGGGTTTGGCATGAACTTGGGGAGAGAACTCCACGTCCACGGACCACTTGGGGGCCGGGGTCTTCTCCGCCGAGGGCGCCGAGGCGACGATATGGAAAAACAATACGGGCCCGCACAACAACTCGCGGGCGGTTCGGCGAATGCTCAAGGGGATGATCCTCGCAAGGATGATGAAAACCGGCTTCGATTGCAGCGTTCACTATACCAGGGAGGACCGCGGAATTCGACGCTTTACGGCGTGCGGGATTGGGCGCGGTCGATCGCATCCTGCTCGGCGCGGAGGTAGTCGCCGTATTGCTTGTCCAACTCGGGGAACGACACGCCGGTGAGGTCGGCCAAGCTCGCGGCGGATTGAAGCCGCCGGCCGGGGGCGTAGATCTGCGAAATGTGCTCGATCATCGCATCGCGGTACACGCCGCCTTGAGAGTGCATGAAGAAATGCACCAATCCCGAAGCCTGGCTGTAATTGCGGGAGATGTTTTGATGGCTCTGGAATTCTCGCATCCCCATGGAAGCGAACTCCGCCAGCGGAACGTAATAGCTTTCCTTGAGGTAACGGTTCCGCGCCCAATAGAAGCGGATGAATTCCGGATCGCCCAGCGTGACGCTCCCGGCCTGGCGTTTGAGGGACTCCATATAGCACGCGATGCCTTCCACGATCCAAAAGTTCGCATCGTCCCCCACGCCCTGGCTCATCCGGGGGTTGCGGAAGCGGGTTTCGTAAAGCAGTTGATGCGTCGCTTCGTGGAACAACGTCGAGTCCAAGCTTTCCTTGTCTTCTTTGGGGGCGTCGTAAAAGTAAGCGATGCGGTCGCCGTTGTGGTACAGGCCGTTGGTGATCGCGACCTGCGGCACTTTCTGCTTGAGGGCCTGGATGTACTCGTCGCGGGTGCGGTAATAGTGGACGTGGAACCGTTCGGCGTCCGACTTCGTGCCCCGGCGGTGGCGGGCGGCTTCGTTGAACAAATCCTCGAGCTGCTTGGGCGTTTGAAAAAATCCCACGAAGGTCTGCACGAAAAAGTCGTGATATTCTTCGAGCTTTGTCGCGATCTCGACGCCCCGCTCCAGGCTGTGGTTGGTCTCGATCAGGAAATTCTCGGTGCGAATGATCCACGCGTTCGAGAAGACGCGGCGGATTCCTTCTTCTTTCGCCGCCGGCATCCAGCTGCCGCGGAAATTGCGTTCGCCGTCTTCGTAGCGTTTGACGTAGGTTTTGAGGAGCCAGCCGTATTTCTCGTGCCAGACAAGATTCTTGCGGGCTTGCTCGGCCTCGAAGGGGGTGATCCACTCGCCTTTCCAAGGTTGAAATCCCAGAATCCGCCGGGCTCCGGGGTGATCGGGATAGGCCGAGGCGACTTCCCGCACGAGCCGGTACGAGGCACTGGGAAACTTCGACCGCAAAAGTCGCCGGGACAGCACATACAGATGGTTGGCGTAGTCTTCGCGGTGCTGTCGCAGTTCGAGCCGCCAACGCTCCGCGTCCGGCAGACTCACCGGCAGATCCGGCAGCGCCGCGCGGGGCAGGCCGTCGGCTTGGATTTTTTCGGGATCAAACGGAACCGCCAGTCCCCGGATGGCTTTCGCCTCCTTGGCGAAACCCGACCGCTCGGCTTTGTCGGCGATTTGCCCCAACCCCTGGGTGTATTTCTCCGCCAGTTCGCGGTATTGCTCTTGATAGCTCGCCAGTTGCCTGGCCCGCGCACTTTGGTCGGCGAGAACGGCTCCGAAAACCGGCGGGCAGAAGCCGCCCAAACCCAGCCACAACGCCAGCACAGAACCCATTCGGCAAATGGTTTGTTTATGAGCAGCCAAAACAACAGACTCCGAAGGATTGGACAAGCAAGAGAGGCAACCGCCCAAAGACAATATGCAATGCGGGCGAACCGTTGCTCAGGGGGAATACTCTTAATCTTAAATGACAAGGCCGTTCCGGGGAACCCGCGTTTTCCGGCAGACTTGTTTCCAGCGTCGGGGCGCTCCATCATATCCGTGAAGTGATTCCTCTCGTTCCCAAGCTCCAGCTTGGCAACGAGGGGACATGACCAGGGGATTTCGGCGATGATTCTTCTCTTTGCGATAAGGAATACGGCATGAGATGGCTTCCGGTTTTGTTGTTGCTCGCCGGCTCCGTGCGCGGGGCGGAAATGCGGACCCTTCGGGATGTGGCTTATGCCGAGACGCAGAACAAACGGCAGACACTCGATGTCTATTCGCCGGCGGACGGCAAAACGCACGCAATCGTGTTCTGGATCCACGGCGGCGGCTGGCAGGCGGGGGACAAATCCGAAATGGACAAAAAGCCCCAGGCGTTTGTGGACCGCGGGTACGTGTTTGTCTCGACGAACTACCGCTTGATTCCCGAAGCATCCATCAAAGAGATGGCCGGCGACGTGGCGAAGGGGTTCCGCTGGGTTCACGATCATGCGGGCGAGATCGGCGGCGATCCCAAGCGGTTTTACGTGATGGGCCATTCCGCCGGGGCGCAACTGGCCGCCCTCCTTTGCACGGATGACAGTTATCTGAAGGCCGAGGGGTTGCCCCTAAAGATCGTCAAAGGCTGCGTCCCCGTGGACGGCGACACTTACGATGTCCCCCTGCAGATTCGGACCGTCGAAGAGCGGATCGCCAACATCTACCGCCGAAAGTTCGGCGATGAGGAAAGCCAAAAGGACCTCTCGCCCGTGAGCCACGTGGCCAAGGGGAAATCGCTCCCGCCGTTTCTGATTTTGCATGTGGCGGAGCATCCCGAAACGAAGCTGCAATCGAACCGGCTGGCCGAGGCGCTCAGGGAAGCGGGCATTTCCGCCAAGACCTTCCCGGCGAAAGACACCAATCACCGCAGGATCAATGCCGAACTCGGCCTGCCCGATGACCCGCCCACCAAGGCCGTGTTCGAGTTTATCGAATAGCGGACGTGGATTCCGAGGGAGTGGCGAGGTAGCGGTGCTGGACCGCGAGACGGATGCACCACATCGCAAACAGCCAGCCGATCGCGGCCCCGGTGAGAATGTCGCTCGGATAATGCGCGCCCGAATGCAGGCGATGCCCCGCCACGAGAAACGCCAAGAGGAAAAACAGCACCCGCGCGCGGGGATAGAGGGAACTGAGCATCACCGCCATCGCAAAGGCCGTCGCGGTGTGGGCCGAGGGAAAGCTCTGGCTGCCCGAGGTCCCGCTGAAAAACGGCAGAAACCCTTCAAACGTCGCCCGGACGTCCAGGGTGTCAAAATCGAAATTCCGCGGCCGGACCCGGCCGATGAGCAGCTTGGCGACATCCGCCGCGAGCCCGGCCCCGAGTCCCGCCCCCAAGACGCTGAAGCCCGTTTTCCATTGCCGGCCGTCCAAGAGCATCACCGACAACGCCGCGACCACGACGCCCACCGCGTGCCCGAACGGTTCCACGTTATCCAAGATGTTCCGCAAGAATTTGGGATGCCCCGCGGGAATCTTGTAGTAATACAGCGACACCCAGACATCCGCGGGAAGAAACAGGCACGCCGCCAGCAGCAACAGACCCGGCGGGATCAAGCCTCTCCAGGTAAAGGCGTGCGAAATCCACAACGGATGCTCCTCTTGCCAGAGGCGGTTGTCCTGTGGACAGGCGGTGGAATGCCCTTTGAGCGGAGTGACCGTCATAAACTGGTAATCTGTCGAGTGGAGCGAGCGATTCCGAAATGTTCTGGATCTCAAAGCGATTTTTTGAGAAAACCCTGTTTATCTTGTCGGGTGGACCGGGGCATTTTCACCATTTTTGGATTTCGCGAAAGAGGGAATCTGCCCAAATCGGTCCGAAAATCCGATAAGCCAAAGAATCCAGGCAATCTTGGGAAGCCCGCAGACGGACGAACGGAGACAACAACGCGATGGAACGCCGAATGCCCCGATGGATGCTTGTGGCCGGGATGGCTTTGCTGACATTTTTTCTCGGCCTGGGCGCGCCGCAGCTGTTCGACGAGGATGAGCCGAAAAACGCGGAGTGCGGGCGGGAAATGTTCGTGCGGGGCGATTGGATCGTGCCGACGTACAACGAGGAGCTTCGCACCGACAAGCCGATTCTGGTGTATTGGTTGATGCTCGCGTCGTACCATGTGTTCGGGGTCAGCGAGTTCGCGGCCCGGTTCTGGTCGGCCGCGCTGGGTCTGGGGACGTGTCTGTTGACCTACAACATCGGCCGGGTGCTGTTCTCCGAGCGCGTGGGGATGTGGGCGGGGATCATGTTGTGCAGCACGCTGATGTTCACGACGATCGCCCGGGCCTCGACGCCGGATTCGACGCTGATTTTCTTTACTACGCTTTCGCTGTTTTTGTTTGTCCGCCTGGGGCCGGCTGCCGGGTGCGATTCCGCCCGCGGTTGGCGGGACCTGTTGCCGCAGCGGACGCCGGCTTTTCTGGCGATTTATAGTGCGATGGCGCTGGCGGTGCTTGCCAAGGGGCCGGTGGGCGTGCTGTTGCCTTCGGTGGTGATCGGCTGCTTTCTGTACGTTTCCGCCATCGCTCGCGCGAACCGCGTCGAACCGCAGGAAATCGCCACGCCCGTCTCGCGCTGGATAAGAGTCAAGCAATTTTTGAAGCGTTCGTTTCAGCCGGGCGAGCTTTGGCGGATCGCCTGGGCGATGCGGCCGTATTGGATTCTCGTATGCGTGGCGGTGATTGCCCTGCCCTGGTACGTCGCCGTGGGAATCAAAACGGATGGAGCCTGGCTTCGCGGGTTTTTGGGGCAGCACAACGTGGGCCGATTCTTAAAGCCGATGGAAGGCCACAACGGTCCGGTGCTGTATTATCCGATCGCGATTCTGATCGGTTTCTTCCCGTGGTCGGTGTTTTGCGTGCCGGTCATTCGGGGGGTGATTCGCCGGCTTCGCGGGGGAACGCCGGAGTCGGCGGGCGTCGTCTTCGTCGTGTGCTGGTTTCTGGTGTATCTGATTTTTTTCACCTGTGCCCGCACGAAACTGCCCAACTACATTTTGCCCTGCTATCCGGCGCTGGCCCTCATCACCGCGTGGTGGTTTGAGCGGGCGGGCGAAGAGGCCGTGTTCGCTTCGGTGATGCGAGATTTCGCCTGGGCGGCCTGGACTTTTGTAGGCGTGGGGATCGCGATGGCGGTCGGCCTGGGCCTTGCCGCGTCGATTCTGCTGCCCGGCGAAACGATGCTGGCGATGGTGGGATTGGTGCCGATGTTGGGCGGGATCGCGGTTTGGCGGATTCTCAAACGCCGCGGACTCATCGCCGCCCGCCGAGCGGTGGGAGCAGTCGCGGTGCTGTTTATCCTCGTCGTGTTCACATGGGCGGCACCGCGGATCAGCCGGCATCAAGACGGGGCCTATCTCGCGGCGGAACTGCTCGAGCATCAGGATCCGAACTCGCCCGCGGGAGCCTTCAACTATTTGCCGCCGGGCCTGGTGTTTTATGCCGAGCGAAAAATCGAGCGCTGCCAGGTTGCGGAAGACGTGCCGGAACTCTTGTCGCGGGACGACAGTTTGCTCATCACGCGGGCCGACCGCCTGGAACACCTGCGGCCGCTATTGCCGGACGGGACGGAAATCCTGGCCCGCCGGCGGCGGTTTCTGCGCCGGCACGACATCGTGATCCTCGGCCGCCCGAAGCCCGGCGGAATCCAGTTTGCCCGCGGCGCGGACGGTTCCACTCGGCGATAATTTCAAAAAAGAAAGCCCGGCTTAATGGGACAAGCCGGGCTTTCTGTGGAATCGTCTATTTCGATTTGGAAAAACCGCGGCTAGTGCCCTGCGGCTAATTTTTTCACCCAAAGTTTTTGCTTTCGCAGAGCACTTAGCGCCCTGCGGCTCATTTGTTCAAGCCCACGTTTTTACAGAACTAGCAGCGGCGGATCACGCCGACGACCACGCCCAAAATATCCACGTTGTTGGCGTAGATGGGCTTCATTTTGGAATTGGCCGGTTCCAGGCGGATGCGGTCGCGCTCTTTGTAGAACCGCTTCAATGTCGCTTCCTGGCCGTCCACTAAAGCGACCACGATTTCTCCGTCCCGGCAACTGCTTTGCTTGTTGACAATCACAAAGTCGCCTTCGGAAATGTGGTCTTCGATCATCGAATCGCCTTTGACTTTGAGGCAGAAGTGATCTTCCGCATCAAAGAGGTCGGCGAAATCGACGCGTTCGGTGTCTTCTTCCGCCAAGACGGGGCTGCCCGCGGCAATCTGGCCGGCGAGCGGCAGGCTCATCCGCTTCTGGGGCGATTCGGTCAGTTGGATGGCGCGGGACATATGCGATTCCCGTGTGATCAAACCCTTCTTTTCAAGCGCCTTCAAATGGCACATCACGCCATTGGGGGATTTGATGTCGAAGTGGGCTCCAATTTCCCGGACCGTCGGCCCGTATCCCCGGTTGACGATTTTGTCTTTGAGAAATTCGTAGATTTCTCGCTGACGCGGCGTTAACGCCGGCTTGGTTGAAGTGCTGTTTAGCATTGTCGCGACTCCCTGACTAAAAGTGGACAACCGATGAGACCGACACCAACTGTCAATCTCGCAAGATTGGCATGAGTATACTCGATTATAGTATGCAATGGAAGAGAACCAATGGACAAAAATTTGTTGATGAATATTTGGCGTTTAGGGTAAGGCTTGATGCTCAACCTCAGTAATACTAATGAACCGTCATACATAGCACAAGTGTTTTCGGGCATCCGTTCAGATAACATCGGCTTTTCCTCAAAAAAGCATTCTTCCCGGAAAATGCCGGTTTTTAGGGCTTCGGCGCGTTGAGGGCATTTTCGGAGCGGCGGATTCCAGCCGCCGAGCGCGATCGACCGCGGCAAGATGCCGTCGTCGGCTTGAAACATTTCGGGAGTGTTGCTGGCAAGTTTTGATCGGAATTGCGCGTTTGTCGCCAATTTGAGCGCGCAGAAAGTCGAAGCGATCAGGGTCCACCGATCACAGACGGGTCCGCCAGGAAGAGGTACATCGACAGCACGATCAGAATCAGGATCAAGCCGACGATTTTCGCGGGTTTCCAGGGCGTCAGATCGACGTCGCCGGAGTATCTCTGCTCCCAGGCTTTCTCCAAAGGAGCGGCCTTCGCCCACACGGACATTAAAAGCACCAGCGCGGCAAAGACCAGCCCCAGAAAATGATAGCCGTGGATCGCTTCGGCCCAACCTTTGAAGGGCGGCACGAAATATCCCAGCACAATCGCGGCGAAGCCCAGGACCAGCGCGGTGTTCGCGGCGGCGGCAGGCACCCGCCGATGCACAATCCCCATGAACACCACCGAGAAAATCGGGATGAAATACAATCCGTTCATCTTCTGCAGATACCCGAAGATGCTTTCCTGGCCGGCGAGCAGCGGCGCGGTGCTCATGGCGGCGATGGCGATGATCCATCCGAACCACTTGCCCGACCGAATCACCTGCTCTTCGGTGGCGCCCGGGCGGATCATGTGCTGATAGACCCCCAGGCTGAACAGCGTGGCGGTGCTGTTGAGGGCTGAGTTGAACGAACTCAAAATCGCCCCAACCACCACCGCCGCGAAAAAGCCCGCCAACGGTTTGGGGAGCACGCTTCGCACCAAGAGCCCGTAGGCTTTCACGCGGTTCGGCGGACCGATGACCCGCGGGTTCTTGGCCTCCTCCGCATCTGGCTCGGACTCGGCTTCGCTCTTAAACTCGCGCACCCGCTGGTATTCGCCCGGCGTGAGGTAGCGGTTTTGGCCGTCTTTCCCCGCGGCGATCACCACGTTCGGCGGAACGATTTTTTCCACCGTGATCGATTGCTCGTCCCGCTCGACGGTCTGTCCCGCCAGGTTCCCGGCTTCCGCAAAGGACTTGACGCCGAGCTTCTCCAACGCCGCGCCCCCGTGGAGGATTTCCTCCTTGGCTTTGTCGCTGTCCTTCGGCTTCACCGACAGCACCACGGCACTCGTCTTGCCGCCGGTCACGTCTTTCACCACCAACGCCTCTCCGTCCGCGAGCACTCTCCCGAACAGAAAAAACGCGATGATCCCCGGCACGACGAGAATGATCGGGGTCAGGATTTTCAAAAGCCCCGCGAGCAGCACGCCTTTTTGTCCCTCGGCGAGGTTCGAGGCACCGAACGTCCGCTGAATAATTTGCTGATTGGTGCACCAGTAAAACAGGTTCAAGAGCAACACGCCCGTAAACAGGGTGGAAAACGGGACGGTTTGCTCGGGGCCGCCCAGGGAATTGAATTTCTCGGGGTCGGCCTGGCGGATTTCCGAGATCGCGGACAGCGGCGCCCCGGGATTGATCGCGGACAATCCAAACCAGGCGATCAAAAGCCCGCCCACCAAGAGCCCGAACCCGTTGAGCGTGTCGGAGACGGCGACCGTCCGCAAACCGCCGAAAATGGCATAGATGGAGCCGATGATCCCGATGAGCCACACGCTGAACCAGAGCGCCCCCGTGTCGGAGGAGATGCCGAAGATGTCCTTCATATTCAAAATCCCGGAAAGGCCGGTGGCACCGGTGTAGAGAATGATCGGCAGCAAAATGCCGGCGTAGGCCACGATAAAAATCAGCGTGGTGATCGTGCGGGTGGATTCGTTGAACCGCTGCTCGAGGAATTCCGGAATCGTGGCGATGCCGCTTTTGAGATACTTGGGCAGAAAGTACAAGGCCATCACCACCAGCGACATCCCGGCGATGACTTCCCAGGCCATCACCGACATCCCGTCCGCGAAGGCGTCCCCGTTGAGCCCCACCAACTGCTCGGTGGAGAGGTTCGTCAGCATTAAGGAGCCCGCGATGTAGCCGCCCGTCAACGCCCGCCCGGCCAGAAAATACCCGGCAGAGGTATCGTGGCGGTCTTTGCGGGTCAGAATCCAGGTGAGAACGGCCACCAAAGCCGTGAAGAAAGCAAAAGACCCCAATGTCAATGCGTGCATAATTTTCCCCAAGTGAGCCGCGTGATGTTGCCTAAGCATACTCAAACCCGCCGCGGAGAAAAACAGCCGCGGGTTTTGAGGCGTTTCGGGTGGAGCACGTCAGCTTTTGCGCCGGTTGCAAAATGCGAGCGTCTTGTCAACGAAGGAAATCGGGGTCAAAACCGTTATGGAAAGGACTGCGTATTTTGGGGTAATGTTTTTTTACATCCATTCGTCCGATATGTCACGAATCTAGCGAAGGAGCTTCACCAAGACGGGCCCTGATGACCCATCTCAGTCGTTACGAAAAAAGGATGAAGGGGCCTGCGGGTGATAGGGCCGCCCCGTTGGGGCTTGCATTTTGTTCATTCGTAACCCAGGGCGGCGCTGCGCTTGCCCTGGGCTGACATAGGGCCGGACCTTCGGTCCTAAATCCTTTTGGCGCAGGCGTCTGCGAATGCAGCCAGACGGTTGCACCACAATCACACGAGATTTGGAACGACTGAATCTATTGAGATGTTGGGCGGATCTTGAAAAAACAAAAGCTGTCGTGCACCCCGTTTCGGGTGGAAGCCGGCGGGGTTTCGGGCTAATCTCGGAGAGAAGAGTTCCGGGTTCGCTTCGACTCGTCAGGATCAACAGGAATGACCGACTCCTTGAAAACCCATTTGATGGAGCAATTGACGGATTTGCACGACTCGGTCGTGTTGCATTTGGACGAATGCAGCGCGCGGGACGTGCTGGGGGACGATTTGGATCAACTGCGAAAGAGCGGCACGGGCAAGTCGCTGGTGATGCTCGCCCTTTTGGATGATCTGCTGCGGATGACCGAAATCCTCCTCGCCGAACGCTGGAACCCGTTGGAGCGGGATTTCGCCGAGTTCGCGGCCCCGTTTTTCCAATCCGCCGCCAAGACCTTCGCCCGGAAAGGGCTGACGCAATATGCTCCGTATGCCCACCTCGCCCCCGAAAACGCGGGCGAGTTCCTGGCGTTTCATTGGAAGAGCACGCGGCCGTTCGGCGGACAGCATGCCCCGACGCAGTGGAGCGGCCTGCACATCTGCACCAACGTGGCGCTGCGGTACGGAAACATGGCGGCCCTCGATGGCTACGAACGGCTGACGCAGGCGCTGTTGTCCCTCTTGACCGAGCGGATGCGCCGGGCCGACCGCGACCAGATCGCGCAGTTGTCGGAATTCATCAGCGACCGCTGCACCGCGGTGCGGGATCAACTGGAGGCCCGGCGGAGAAACGGGCCGGCGGACGAAGACCTGTCAACAGCGCGGGAAGAATTGGCGGCGCTCCGGGCCGAGTTGGAATCGCAGCAGGCTCAGTTGGCGAAGCGCGAAAGCCTCATGGAGCGCGAATGGAAGCGTTTTCAGCAAGACCGGGCGGAGTTCGAGCAAATCCGCCAGCAGTGGGAAGAACATCTGGCCGATCAAGCCGGGGACTCCGCCGAGGAGAACCGTCCGGATGGCGAACGCGAAGAGCTGGCCCGGCAACTTTCCGCGGTCCAACGGGAACGGGAGCTGCTCGAACGCGAGCGGGAGAAGCTCTGGCACGAACGCGAGGAGCTGGCCGCCCTCCGCGAACAGTTGGAGGCTCAGCAAGGCTTCGCGGAGGAGCCTGTCCTATTTGAACCGGAACCTCCAGCGGAGGCCCGCAGAAAATCCGCCGCCGCAAAAAACAGTAAAAAGAGCCGGTTGTGAAAGGCGGCGCGCCCGTCGTAGCGGCGGCTTCCAGCGCAACTTCAAAACTTGCGCTTTGGGCGAATTGAGACAGAAAGGGTTTTCCATGCGCTGGTTTTGTTGTGTGTTGCTCGCGTTGTGTTATGGGATCGTCCGCCCAGGTCCGGCCGACGGCGCGGAGCCCGCCCGAAAACCGAACATCCTGCTGATTCTCGTCGACGATAAGTATCAGAATACCACCACCGAGTAAGCAGAAACTCTACTAATCCAGCGTTTTCATGGATTCTTGATCCTAATCGAATTCCGGTCAAATTCAGTCATATTTGGAAAACTTCCGTTCAATTAACTACATTTTACTACATTTTGAATCACCCAGTTGAGCTCTTAACCGGTAGGTTCAAGATTCGCGTCCTTGCCGTGGAGCTAAAAGTTTTTGTACGGAATCCCCGTACCCACTGGTTGACTCAAGACGCCCGATGCGAGAGCGCTTGGCGTTTTGCCTTAACCCGCGTGGACTCTAGCCTTTCGGCAATCTTTCCATCCTACCCCGCGCTCTCGGGTTAGGCAATTGTTTTTTGGGGTCCGAAGCGAACCCTAGGGGTTCGCTTCGGGGTCGCAAAAATCCGCGTACGAACTCTCGGACTCTCTTGGTAAACAGCCCCCAGAGGTTAACAACCGGCCAGTAAACCAGTGGGTTCGGGGTTCATAATTTTGCACCGGTCCGAACCCTTGCCTAACTGACTTGGCTTGAGAATAGATAGGCCGTCGTGCAGTTCGATTGAGAATCGATCGTCTTCCGACTTCCCCGCGTGTCGATCAGTCTGCTGTTCCTTTCCATCCAACTTGATCGTGCCGTCGCGAAGCATTGTGTTGGGTCAAATAGTATTGCCGTCGCTAACATTCTACCTCCTCACCTGAATCTGTGGGTAAATCGGCGGTCGAAAAGTCGGTTTTGTCCTGGAAAACGAGGGATTAGCCGTATTTTTGGGACGGATTGGAATCAAATTGAGATGCAAGAAGTTGTGTGGCTTCGGAGTTTTGCGGTATGCTAAGGCATCATCACTGATCCAATGACAATGCGTGTTTCTCGTCGATTCAACATCTTCTGGCGAGGAATTCTCCCTAACAATTCCGAGTGTTTGAACGGTAATCTCGGAGGAGCCTGCCGTAATGTTACGCC
Organism: uncultured Planctomycetaceae bacterium; assembly: GCA_963815195.1. Classification (GTDB taxonomy): domain Bacteria; phylum Planctomycetota; class Planctomycetia; order Planctomycetales; family Planctomycetaceae; genus CAWAVN01. The sequence continues at coordinate 137,011 of CAWFGE010000014.1, read as the reverse complement.
AGTATTCCGAGGAACCACAGTTGGAGTTTCGGCACGTCACTATTGGGGTATTAACCGCGCTGGAAGAGGAATACTCGGCCTGTCTGGGCATTTTTGACCCCGACCAGCAGGGAATTGAGAGGCAGAAACGCTCAACCTCCGGTGCACTCACCTGCTGGCTGTGCTTTATTCCCTCCAAGCACGGGGGGGAGCACGTGGTCGCCATTACGCGTCTACCGTCAATGGGAAACACCGCGGCGGCGATCGCAGCGAACATCCTCCTGCAACACTGCGAAGCGATTGAATCACTGATCATGTGCGGCATCGCGGGTGCAGTGCCGCACCCAGGTAAGCCGGAGGATCATGTCCGTCTGGGGGACATTGTCGTGAGTGGTCCGCCCGGCATCATTCAGTACGATTTTGGAAAACAGCGCGACCCCCACCGAACAAACGACGATCCGTTCACTGGGTTCGAGTTCCGCGGAACAGCGCGGCCACCGTGCCCTCAACTGCTGGCGGCTGTGGGAAATATGCATTCCCGTGAGAGGTTATTGGGGCACCAGGATCTCCGGGATTGGGACAAGAAAATAAACGAGTTTCTGAGACGCTTCGAGAGTTCTCGGTCGTGGAAACGCCCGGCACCGAAAAAGGATAGACTAATTGATACGCCGGATGGAACGGGAGATGCCGTCCCACATCCAAAGGATCTCGATCGTCGGCATGGCAAACCTCGCGTGTTCCGCGGTGCCATTGGCGCGGCCAACATCGTGCTTGCTGACCCGAAAAAACGCGATGCACTACGGAATCGCTGGAACATCAGAGCTGTTGAAATGGAAGGCTCCGGAGTGGCCGACGCGAGCTGGGTCGCAAATGTAGGTTATCTCGTCGTCCGTGGTACCTGTGATTACTGCAATTCAACGAAAAACGATGACTGGCACTCCTACGCCGCTTTGATTGCGGCGGCCTACACTCGGGCCGTCATTGAGCACCTCCACCCGACTGCGCTTCAGGAATTGGAAACTTTTCCGCCAGTCCAGGCGGTTCCCACCGCCGCAGCTTCCACCTCCGTCGAATCGCCAGCTATTCCACCGAAGATTGACTCGTCCAAACACTCGACAGACCAAGTATCCGCGGAACAGGTTGGGGAAGCTGGGCCAGTGAAGCACCAAGTATCTCCGACCATCGCATTCAAACCGGTGGCTTCCGAAGGCGTCGGCGTGCCTCCGGAACTCGATTTCCCATTGATCATTGTCCCGGAACTCCAACCCTTGGCTCCTCAGTACGTCCAAATCCAGCAGTTGAATGAGCGAGTAGACACCTTAATAGAGAGTGGTCGCTGGAAGGAAACCGGCCCATCGGCCGTTGAGTTGGAGAAACTGCTGAGGACCGTATCCCGCAAGGGAGCAATCGTACGGCATGGGTGGCTCCTCCTAGTGAGGCTTGAGCAGAAACACCTCCTAAACGAGAAACAATCCGGAGAAGTACCCGACGTGACGCGGCTGCAGGAATTGCTTAAGGAGGCTGAGTGTGTCACTGACTAATCAATTTGACGAGCAACACGCCAAGCTTATCGCCGCGAAAGCGCTAGAGGCGGAACTCACCAGTGGACCCGATGCCGCATTGCAGCTGCTAGGCCCTCTCACGGACCCAATACGCATGCGCGCTGCCCTCGCGATCTTGCTGCGCGCTAGCCGCCATCAAGTTGCTGTAGACCTTATCCGTGACCGGCGCGTCGACGACGAGTGGATTCACCTTGCCATTGTTGCCTTTGCATTCCTGGGAGACATTACCCGCGCACAATACCTCGTGGAACAGGCGGATGCTTCCTGCAGCCTTGTCGTTATGCGATTATCTCGCCTCGGGTTCGCTGAGGGTGTCATCGAGGGCTGGCGGAAGCAGCATCCGGGCCATTCACTACTAGATCCTGAGCCGTGGGCAGACACTGACGTCGAACTGGCGAGGACTGTCATCGAAATCCTTGATCCGTTGCTCTCTTCAGTACGCGCTAACCGAAAGATCGTAGGCGAGTATGAGTTCAGTGCGGTAACCTATGCCGTGTATTGCGCTGGATCACCAGAGACCAGGAATTCCTTTCTCAGTATACTCACTGGCTGGTGAAGTACGTGCCAGTACCATTGATTGTAGCCGAGCTGTGTCTCCGAGGGCTTATACAGATCACACCCGAGGGACTGCCCAACCGAATGCGTGTGGAGCACCCCAACGACTTTCAGGCCGCGCTTCTGGCGGCGATTATGGAGCGAGATCTATTCGACAAACCCGAAGCCGCGTTCAAGGCTCTAGTGGAACTCTCCGCCAATGCAACCAGCGAGGACGCGAAGGAATCGGTATGTATCAGTCTCTTCGAGACTAGTGTTCGGTGCGGGGCTGCTCAAATTGATAAGGCCATCGAGGTCGTCACACGTCTCAGGCCGGGCGGTAGTCGGTTCCTCGGTCTCTTGCATGCCATGAAACACTTGGTCGATGGTAACCTTCCGCAGGCGAAGGAGCAGCTCGACGCCGTGCGTAACGAATCGGACGGAGTGTGGTGGCAGGCACATGCTCAGTTCTGTGAACGAAGCGGAGACGAGGCAGGTGCTGTACACGCATGGGAGAAGGCCAGCGAACTCGTGCCGCATCCAGATGTGGTTCGCAGGAGCATCAAGGCGTCGATCGACCGTCGTCGATATCAGAGCGCGATTCGAGGACTAATACAGCTATTGGAAGAAAAACCCGACAATGAAGAGCACCTGAGGACGCTGGTGTGGGCTCTTGTGCAACTTGGTGACCACGTACAAGCGGCGACCTACCTCAAGCGCTTGGTCGAACTGAATTCTTCGAATCGGGACTACCGGATGTGGCTTGCACAAGCCCTAGCACGAACAGCTCGAACCGCTAAGGCAATCGAGGTATTGAAGCCCGTATGCGACGCGGAGGATGCTCCGCTTGAAGCCATTCTCTTCCTTAGCGAGCTTCTGGTAGCCGATACTAAGCCGGCTGATGCCTTTCAGTTGCTCGAGGCTATTGCACCGGACCATTGGGACGATCCAAGATTTCTCTTCAGCTACATGCAACGTGGTTACGCCGCTGGTAATGATCGGCTCGCACATGAGGCTTTTGCGAGGATCCTGGAACTGCGCCGCGAGGGAAAGATCCCAATGGAATTGCTCCAGGAAGGGACAATCGAGCAGATACTTGAGCATGGCAGGAATTTTCAGAGCCGTCGAGAAGCTCTGCAGCGGGCGTTAATCGCTGGACGAATGACGTGGCTTTTCGCTGAGGACTCCCTAGGAAATGCTCCAGCATGGGCGTGGACTCTTCATACGCAAGAACTTAAATGGTTATCAGAAGAGCCGCTGACGCGAGCGGCATTCTCAGTCTATGCGACGAATAGTTTCACTGGTCTAAGTACACCAATGGGCAAACTCCTGCATGAACTGACCGCTCCGCCGGCAGGCACTCATGTGGTTGCCGATCTGACTGCCCTCCTGACTCTTTTCAAGCTCGATGCACTGGAGAGAGCGGCAGAGCACTTCGACTGCATCATCCTCCCAGCCAGCTATGGCCTTCTTCATGTCCGTGATGCCGATCGATTTGCGCAGCACCAGCCCTCCCGCGAGCAAGAGCTTCTTGCAATCCGGAAGAGTATTGAGCAACGCCGAATTCGTGTTGAATCGCAGTGGCCGGAGAGCGGAATCGAACTAGATGAGTATTCCGACGATCGGGAGAACCACGTTTACCGACTGCAAGACCTCCTTCCGCTCCTGAAAACCACACAGAAGGTCACGCCAGCGGCCCTCGCGGAACTGTCTAGGGTCGCCCACAGGCCATCGGCGGTTGATGCGGTGCACCCCGAACTTCAATTAGGAGACACCGTCCTTGTTAGCTTGATGACCTTACGACAGATTTCTAATCAGGCCGTCTTCGAAGAGGTAATCAGTGCGCTGTCGATTTGCATCCGGGCTACAGAATATGAGGAACTGCTTTCGGAGCTGCGGGCACATGAGTCCGCTCGCTCTGCGCGGCAACTTCACGACGAACTGTGGCAGACTGTTACTGACTTGGCTGACCGTGGCAAGATCAGTTGGAAACCTCTACCGGCACCTCCAGAGCCGAGTGAGAACCCGGATACAGAGGAGGACGATGTACTCTTCCTCGACTCGATCCGCCTTGCGCAACACCTCAGATATCCACTTCTTGCCGATGATCGTGTTCTCCAAGTTCTAGCGTCCCACGATGAGACGAACGGCCCTCTTCTCGCCTGTGGGTCCGATTGTGTGGTACTCGGTATGCAGAGATGTGGAACGTATGATGCAGTTTCCGCTGCTCGGGATTTTCACCAGTTGATGAAATGGCGGTATCGGTTCCTGGTACCGTCGTCGGAGATCCTCTATGCGTGGGCTGAAGAGTCCGCAGAGAATTTACCGGGACCCGCCCTGCTCGACGCTGCCTTCTATCTGCATGACTCATTGCGAGATCCCGGCCTACACTGTGGCCCAGAGCAGTCCGATCCACCGATGCCGATGGCAATCAAATACGTAACCGCCTGGATGAATTCCACAGCCTCGTTTCTCGCTAAGGTTTGGAGTGACGGAAAATTCTCTGAGGAAGCCTGTGTAGTTCTGACGATGTGGGTTGGAGAGGAGCTGATCCCCTCTTGCCCTCGAGGGCTATGGTACAACCAAATCGGCTACAATATTGCCCAGAGGGAGCGACTCTCTGTTTTAAGCATGGCGATGGTCCAATTCACGAGCATTCATGACCGGGGCCGTGCAAATCGAGCCCTGCGGACCCTAGCCGAGGCTCTTGGGATTAGTGAAGATCAGTATTTAGCTGAAGCGGCCAACGCCATCAAAGTGTTGATGGATAAAGAAGATACGCTTGGAGTCGAGCCGGAAGGTGAAATGGCATTCTGCAACCTGATGATGCAAAATACGCTGTTCCACCTCAAGGAAGGTCGACTCGACGCACTGGCATTTTCGCGGTTCAAGGCCCTCGGTTTATTGGAAGACGCCACGCCGCCTCCCCTTCCTGAGGGCCTTGCTGACATGCTGCGCGAAGCAAGTCAATCCACGCAGAACCTCGGTGGACCAGGGGGACTCGTCTTTATTCCTGAGGAAGAAAGCGTATCTGTCATCGAAGTAGACAGTCTTCTGTTTCGCCCAGAGGCTGAGTTACGCCGGGCCGCGCTCGTCTACCTGATCGCCGCAGGAGAGTCGGAATACCCGTGGCTGACGTCACACACCTTAAATATTTTGAAGGACGCGTACGCTGATATTGCCTCAATGGAAGAGGATAGATGGCGAGGTGCGGCGACCACCGCAGCCGAAACGGTACGGATTGATCTATTCGGTATCCAAACCTGTCTTCGTCAATGCTTGGCTGCAAACTACAAGGAGGGGATAAACCATTACGTCGGCGAAGTGATGAACCCCAGTTTTGAGACTCTGGTCAATTATCGGCCACATGTATGGCACCCCTCCGAGCAGCGGCAGGAGATCATTTCCTGGATTCAGGATCTCGCGAAACACCCGGCCCTTGATGATGCACTCACAGGCTACTTGCAGCGTTGCGGGTATGTCCCGCTGTCGAACGATCTCAGCGCTGCTCGGCTTGTAACCTTATGGATATCCGCGCACCAGGATAACAAAGTGAGTTGGGCAGACGTGTGGAAATGGGCCGAGCGACAAATCAACCCTATTGCACGCTATCATGCCGTTACAGTCGCCTTGCACGTCCCGCAGGTGCGGCCAGTCGACGAGTGGGAGCAATTCTGGAGCGAAGCGTCCAACATCCTGAACCCGGATGACACTGCCAAGGAGTTGCCGCAAACCAGTGCACGTTGGCGACTATCCTGCGAACTGGCATCGCATTTTGCTTATCACATCGAAGCAATTCACCCCACTCAGCACGGGGAAGCCATTGCCTGTTATGCGTGGTGGCTTGCGGCGAAGGTTGGAGAACTCTTGGGAAAAAGTGAGAGGAATGCGGAATGGGCATTGCGAGAAATTGTGCTGCCGCATTGGCGGTCCGCCTATTTTCGGTGGACCGTTGCCCGCTCTCCGGTTATCCCTTCACCGATGAGGTACGCGACACTCCAATTACAGTCCGTGTGGGCCATGTCTCTTCTAACAAATCTGGGTTTGGCTGCAGAATCCTTACCGCAGCTACCGGGAATTCCAAACGCGGTCCAGCAAACCATTGCAAACATGCTTCACAGCTATCTCGTGACAAGCCATCTTGCACAGCCCTGGGGCGATGCAGAAGTTCCATTTGCTTTTCAGGAGAATGAAGGGCTGGAATTTCTCTGTACCGTTGAAGGGTACGGGCCGCACGAAGTCAGTGAGCAACTCGTCGGTCTACTAGCCTTTCGCAAAGAACTGTCGGACCCTAAACAGGTTGCATCTTATCTCGATCGGTTCTCTCAACTCCCTCCGCACGTACAACATTTGCTCGCTCTCGCATTGAAGGACCTCGTCAATTCGACGACAGCATACGATGAGACGTTCGCGAAGTGGTTGGAACAGACGGATGATGTGGTGGAGTTTCTGGCAAGTGCATCTGAGATTGTCGTGGACCCGCTCTTAGAGGCGTGCGCTGAGTTCCAGCAGCATCAGATCGCCAATTGGTCCATTCGCCTTCCACACCTGCTCACATATGCCATCGAGGGGCTCAGTGATCCTGAAAGGGTTCGCCTCCTGGCAATGCGTGTTCTGCAGATGTCGGTCAACGCGGGTGCCGGAAGTGCGGTGCAGCGGCTCGCCGAGTCCGGACGATGGACCGAATGGGTAAGTGCGGTCAGTACTTGGCGTGCGAATATGCAGGAGATGGCACCACATTCGGAACCGTGGGTGGCCGGCCGAGTTCGTTCGATTTCGGCCACTGTGTCTCGGTTGATTGGTCCTCATTTCAAAAATACGGACCTGGAAGAACTATCAGGCGTTGAAGGTGGTGTCAGCGAGGAAAAAAGCGAATAGCATCGAGGCGAGCGATGCACTGCTGAACTGCGTGTCTAACGACAACTACTTTTCCCGTTTGGCGGCGATTGGATTTCCGGGTTTGGTGTGAATTTCCGCGGGTTCTCTGCTCGCAATTCTTCTTTCAGCGACAATTAGATTTCCCTGGAGGTTCCGTTCAGGTCATCATGGCAGCTTCTCGTTTTCACGGAGGTTGTGATGATCACCAATGGACAAGTTTTGGAACTGCGGCGATTGCTCGACAAGGGACTCTCTCTCGCTGCCTCGGCAAGGATGAGTGGCATGGATGAAAAAACCGGGCGGAAGTACCGGGATGACGGGCGGTTGCCCTCGGAGCGGAAAAAGCCCCGGGAGTACCGAACACGCGTCGATCCCTTTGAGAGGGTGTGGGACGAAGTCCAAGCCCGCTTGGAAGCGGAACCGCGCCTCAAAGCCAAGACGCTCTTTGAATGGCTCCAGGAGAAATACTCGGGGCAGTTTCCCAATTCCACCCGGCGAACTTTTGAGCGGCGGGTGGCGAAATGGCGAAGCCTTTCGGGGCCGGGAAAGCCGGTGATGTTCGAGCAGGTGCACCATCCGGGCCGGTTGGCGGCCAGCGATTTCACGGTGATGAACGATCTGGGCGTGAAGATCGCCGGGCAGCGTTTCGATCATACGCTGTTTCATTGCGTGCTGACCTACTCGAACGTGGAGTCGGTTTCGCTCTGTTTTTCCGAATCGTTTGAGGCTTTGAGCGCGGGGATTCAGAAAGCCTTTTGGGAGTTCGGCGGCGTGCCGAAGCGGCATCGCACCGACAGTTTGAGCGCGGCGGTCAACAACCATTCGGATCGCAAGACGCATACCGCACGCTACCAGGCGTTGATGGATCACTACGGCAGTCAGCCGGAGAAAACCAACGCCCGTTGCGCCAATGAAAACGGCGATGTGGAATCCTCGAACGGCCATCTCAAACACCGGGTGGATCAAGCCCTGCTTCTGCGCGGCAGCCGGGATTTTTCCAGCCGCGAAGACTATGTGAGTTTCCTGGAAGCCCTGATGGCCAAGACGAATCAACATCGTCAAAAACGCTTTGCCTTTGAGCAAGAGTTTTTGGCCCGCCTGCCGGATCATCGGCTGGATACGGATGAAAGGCTTCAAGGCATTCGCGTGGCGAAGAGCAGCACGATTCGCGTGCGAACCAACCGCTACTCGGTGCCCAGCCGATTGATCGGCCAAAAGGTGGATGTCCAGATGAGTGCCGAATACATCGAGGTCACGCACCAAGGCGTTTTCATTCAACGCATGCCGCGTTTGATCGGCAGCGGCGGAGCCTCGATCAACTATCGGCATGTGATTGATTCTTTGGTCCGAAAACCGGGGGCGTTCGAGAATTACAAGTATCGCGAGGAGCTGTTTCCGACGAGCTATTTTCGGATGGCCTATGATCGGCTGTTGGAAACGCATTCGCAAAAAGTGGCCGACAAAACCTATCTCAAACTGTTGGAGTTGGCGGCCCACGAAAGTCAAGACGCCGTGCATGAAGTGCTGCGTTTGAAAATCCAATCGGGCGAGTCGATTGATGTCGAGTCGATTCGCTTGTTGGTGTCGAAAGCGGCGGAGATTCCCTTAGCCACGGACGTGGACGTGGAACCGCCGTCGCTCTCGGAGTTTGATTGTTTGCTTGATCACCCTGACATGGAGAGTCCGTTTGATGACTACGAACAAGAACCGGAAAAAATCTCAGAGTCCAAAGAAAACCTCCCCGCGAAAACCGCGCCCGGCGAGTTCCCCAGCGAGAACGCCGCATCCCCCAAAACCGGACCTGACCAGGCCGCTGACGGAACAGTTTCGGGAACTTCGCTTGCCGAGCTTTCGGGATCATTTCGGCCCGATGGCGGATCAAGCGGCGCGGGAGAACCAAACGCACTTGGAGTATCTTTCGGAACTGACGACGCTGGAATGCGAAGCGCGGCGGGAGAGCCGGATCAGGCGGCTCTTCACGCGCTCGAAATTGCCGATGGGCAAAACGTGGGCCTCGTTCGAGTGGAACCGCCTTCCACTCACGGTGACGCGGCAAATGGAAACGCTCCGCGACGGAACCTTCTTGGATCGCCGCGAAAACTTGCTGATTTTTGGGAGGCCGGGCTCTGGAAAAAGTCACGCTTTGTGCGGTCTCTCGGAGCAACTCATTCAAAAAGGCCGCAGCTTGCTGTTCACGACGTGCAGCCTGTTGGTGCAACAACTGCTAATTGCCAAACGCGATTTGCGGTTGCCCAAACTGATCAAACAACTGGAGAGTTTCGAGGGCTTGATCATCGACGACTTGGGCTATGTGCAGCAAAGTCGCGAGGAGATGGAAGTGCTGTTTACGCTGTTGGCCGAACGCTACGAACGCGGCAGCGTGCTCTTGACGAGCAACCTGGCCTTCAGCAAGTGGGACCAAATCTTCAAGGACGCGATGACGACCGCCGCGGCCATCGACCGCCTAGTCCACCACAGCGTAATCCTGGAATTGAACGTCCCCAGCTACCGCGTGGAAACGGCAAAAGAAGCCAAATCTGGCAAAGACTCACAGGCACTTTCGGAGCCTTAATTCACCGACTCGGCAGAAATTCTAATCGCCGCTAAAGTGGAAAACCAATCGTCGCCGAACAGGGGGTATGCCCATTTCTTCAAGAATCAGGTTGCATTGGCGCAGAGAGTCCGCAGAGAATCCCACGGGGTTATTCCCCCGTCGATCGAGCCATTTTTGAAGCACATCGGGACGGGGAAGAAGCTCTATCCACAAGAACCGCCGCCGTAACGCCAAATCCATGCGCCCAATTGATCGGTCCGCGCTATTCATCGTCCCGATGATGTAGAGGTTCCTCGGGAAAATAAACTTGGACCCCGACAGAAGCGGCACCTGCCGCCCGCGATATTCCAACAGCTGAAGCAATTCACCCAGAACCGCTGCCGTGTCGCATCGATTGATCTCATCGAGAATCAATACATGTCTGGCCGACGGATCGTATTCGCGGAGCCCCACCACCCACTCCAGGAAAAATCCTTTCTTCGACTCAAACACCAGGGACCCACTATGCGAGGACGGTTTGAGCCCCTCGAAGAAATCTTCGTAGGACCAGTTCGCATGCATATACAACGTTCCGGATTTGCCTTGGGATTGACCCGTCCGTTGACGTGAAAAATACCGCCCAAACAGGTCGGCGATATACGTTTTGCTGGTTCCGGGTGGACCCGTTAACACAACCTGCTGCTTCGTGAGGAGTGCGTTTTCCAAGTTTGCTAAAAAGTCGATGGGCAACGAGGAAAGCTCGTGGAGCTCCTCAAGGGTCTCGGGTGAGTCTTCGTCGACCTCGACATCGCTTCCAGTCGATTCCGATCCTTTGGAAACCGGCCATTGACCATCGATACTGGACTTAAAAAACGGCCAGACCCAGTCAAAAAACTGGCCAACCTCGTCGACGATTTCCTCTGCATGGTCGACAAGCTCGTCCAGTGGGAATTCGCAAATGACGCTGAACCAAGTCGACGAGGAATCCAGGGGATGTGGCTCGTCCGTGAGTGGCCGTGAAAGGGCCTCTGCAAATTCCTCGCGGGAGTAGTCCCAGTCGTTCTTATCCCCATGCTCGCGAAAAATCGTATTTTCGGGCGCGGACCGTACATACCTCACAACGGCTTCTCGATTCGTTTGAATCGCATTCTTTAGTCGAGCGATGTAGGCCTCGCAGAGGTTTCCCATAGAAAACCCATATCGCCAAACCTGTTCGCCACCGAACATGCGGAAAAAGAGCTGGCAACTTTTGATCTTGCTCCCCGCCTCTGGATCGTAAAATGCGAACCAAAAATGGTCATGGTATCCGCCTTGGCCGTAATCATTCTTTTTTAAGATCGATAAATGGTTTCCTGCTGCTGCGACCTCTTGGCTTAGCGCTTGTATGTAACGATCCCGCAGTTCCTCGACCAAATTGCGGGTAGGCTCTCTGAGCACCTTCTCATAGCGCCGCTTGTTCTCTTTGTGCCACTTCGAATCAGTGGCGTGCTGTGGAAGTTCGAGAAGGAAATCGATGGTGGAACTCGTGTAGGCAATCCCCGTGGCTTCGGCTTCCGTCCCTTCATCTTCGTCGATCGAGAGGACGACCGAAGTGGGCTGTTGTTCTTTTGCAACGAGATCCAATTTAATGGCCTCGGCCAAGCAGTTTGATTCTGGGTCTGTAAGCTGAGTCGAACAATAATACGGCGAAAGGTCGTACGAATCCGGAACCTTATGGAACCGGTGCGTGCCCGGATAGATTTCAATGTTTCGTAAACCGCTTTTGCCGGGCTCCAACTCCAGCAGCGACTCACGGGCGACTGATTCGGGAACGCTCCAAACATGAAGCCGTTTGTTATCGACATCGAAAAATGTGAACAACTGGAGCAAGGGTTCCTTCTCGGCCAACTGCCTTAACTCGTCTAATGTTTTCTTACTGATGTTCGACCAATGGTGGTCTCCAATGCGGGTGTTTCTTATCGAAATGACCCCATCGGCCCACTGGTATCGGGTGTGCTTCAGATGTTTCGGCACGGCCTGATTTGAAGACAACCGGCTTAACACAATCGCAATCATGGTGTTGGCCGCATTATTCTGGCGCTTTTCGTCGAGTTCTGGAGATTCGAAGGTGCCAGATGTGATTTGAAGCAAGTTCAGGACGCGTAGCGCGTACTCGGTGGCGGTCGTCATGCGTGCGAGAGCTATCGTCAGGAGTTTTAGGGATTGCCCATTGTCTCAGACAATTAAAGCAAATCGTCCCCTAGAATTCTCCTGCAACAGCGGAGAAGGCCCCAAGAAAGCTGCCAGGAGCCTGAAATTATTCGATTTTTCGGCTCGTGCACAGATTCCACAACCTCCGCTGCTTCTTCCAATCCGCCACGGCCACAATCGGCCGCAGATCCCGCTCGGTGATCGGATCTTTTCCCCGTTGCACGGCCGGCAGAAACAGAATCGCCTCGATGATGTCCGGGGCGAGGCTGAGGAGATTGGTGACTTGCGTGATCCTGGCCCGCGTGACGTGCCCGAGGCGCGCCAGTTCCGCGTAGTCGGCCACCACGCCGCCCTCAATCAAACCTTCGAACCTTATCGCCAAGGCCACGAGCTTGGCCACACGCGGCACACGTGGGGCCACGTCGCGTTTAGGTTCGGGCTCCCGCAGGTGCTTGCGGCCGCGCTGACTGAGTTCGACGTGGAACTTCCGGGTGAAAGCAAGTTTCGGTTTCATGCGTCGTCCTCCTCAGCCAAGCGTTGGATTAGCCCGTGGAATCCGGTGGAATGGAACACGATGGAAACCTGCCCGCTCTCGCCGTCGAACTCGACGCGTTCAATCAAAAGTTCCAGAACCCGGCTCTGCTCCTTCGGGGAAAGGCATTCCCAAACCGGATCGAATGCGCGAAGTGCCGTCTCGACCTCGGCCTCGTCCACCAAATGGCAGCGAAGCGCCAGAAGCTCTTCGTGGATCTCGGTCAGCCGGCGTTCCGCGCCGAAACGGCGATCCTGCAGATCCGCCAAGCGGTCCACGGCATGGGCGTCCGTAGCGGTGCCCAGCTTGGCCGACTCGGCTTCGTCGCGTCGAATCTGTCGCTTCAGCCCCGCCCGTTCGGTTTCGAGCCGTTTGATCGTCTCTTCGGCCTCGCGGCGGGCCTGGGCCAACGTCTCGCGCAACAGGACCGGATCGCGGCCGATGCCTTTGATCTGCTCGACCACGAACTGCTCGATCTCCGGCGCAGGGACCGAGGGCGTCGGGCAGGCTTCCCAGCCCTGCTGCTGCGCCTGCCGGCAGACGTAATAGCGATACAGCGACTTCTTTTTCGCGGTGTAGCGGTGCGACATCGCACACTCGCAGGTTGCACAGCGTAACAGACCCCGGAGCAAAGCCCCGTACTTGTTCTGCATCGTCCGCCCCCCGGTGCGGGCGTTGCGGTTCAGGACCGCGTGGACCTGCTCGAACACCTCGGCGTCCACGATGCCCTGGTGCTCGCCTTCGTGGACTTCGTCCTTGTATCGCACCTTGCCGATGTAGGCGACATTCGTCAGCACTGCATGAACGGTGGCTTTTTTGAACGGCCCGCCGCCGCGGATCGTGTTTTTGCGAGTCGTCCATTGTTTGCGCTGCCAACCCCGCCGGTTCAATTCCTTGACGACGGGCATCAAGGCCTTGTGCTCCAGGTACAGCCGAAAAATCTCCCGCACCTGCTCGGCCTCGTCCGCATTGATTCGCAGTTTGGACTTCTCGACGTCGTAGCCCAGGATCGGCATGCCACCCGCCCATTTGCCTTTGCGGCGCACGGCGGCCATTTTGTCGCGGGTCCGTTCGCTGATCATCTCCCGCTCGAATTGAGCGAACGACAAAAGGATATTCAGCATCAACCGCCCCATCGACGTCGCCGTGTTGAATTGCTGCGTGACGGAAACGAAGGACACGTTGTGCTTCTCGAACGTCCGCAGGATGCGGGCGAAATCCAACAGCGAACGGCTCAAACGATCGACTTTATAGACGACCACGGTGTCGATCAGCCCGGCTTCAATGTCCGCCAACAGACGCTGTAATGCGGGCCGGTCGGTGTTCCCGCCGGTGAATCCGCCGTCGTCGTAGTGTTCAGGAAGGCACTCCCAGCCTTCATGTTGCTGGCTGGCAATGAACGCCTCGCCCGATTCGCGCTGGGCGTCGAGCGAATTGAATTCCTGCTCCAAACCTTCTTCGGTCGATTTGCGGGTGTAGATGGCGCAGCGGTTCATTTCGCACCCCCTTTCTTCAGACCGAAGAAGTGGTAGCCGTTCCAATGCGTGCCGGTGATCTCCTTGGCGACGGCGGACAGCGATTTGTATTTTTCGCCTTCATAGACGAAGCCGTCCTTCTCGACCGTAACCGCAAACGTCTCACCTTTGTAATCGCGGGTCAGCACCACGCCGGGCATGGGCACCCGATCGTCTTCGTTGCGGGGAACCGTAGCGGTCGCCGTCTTCCGGCGCGGTTCCGGCTCGGAATCGCGGGGCGGTTTCAGCCGCAGGTCCGCATCGTTGGCCAATTCCTCGGCCCGCCGGCGGGCGCGCTCGGACAAATCCCCCTCGGCATTGGCCTGCATCCGCCAGATGATCCGCTTGATCAGCCACTGCTTATGGTGGGAGCGGCATTCTTCTTCAAACACCTCTTCATACTTGGCACGCAGTTGCTTGGGAGTCATCCGCTCCAAGGCGGCCAACTCTTTTGCCACGTTCAAAGTCATCGCATCTCCTCGAAAAGAATCCAAGGCGCCGGCCGGCCACAACGCAGGGCCGGCGGCGACTCTCGAAATCGTTAACCCGTGGGGACACTGAGCCTCGTTTCGCGGGAAAGCTCAAGGCCATCGGGAGGAGGATTTCGGCGGTTCCTCAGAGTCGCTGCGTCGGGAAGGAGAACGATGTTTTTGCAGCCGCAGAATGCCTCTGGCGAAGAGCGTGGCGATTTCGCGGTCGCGTTGGGATTCGGACATCTCGTCGGGTGGGATCTGCCGTTTGTCTTGCATCATATCCTCGTCAAAAGGTTTCATTTTCGCTCCCGTTTCAGATCAGACAATTTCACCCGCGTCCGTTTCACCACCGGTTTGGCATCCGTCCCAAACAACATCACGCCCTGAATCGATGCCGCGACGGCGCAGCCCACCAGGCAATCCAACCAGTGGTTGTCGGGCTGTTCCGGTCGAATCTTCCATTCATCCACCGTGCGGCCGCGGCCTTCGGTCTTCACCCGGTATTCCGCCGTGAGGTGTTCGGCGAACAACCGATGCGTTTCGGGCTTGGCTGCCGAACAGCGACAGGCAACCGCGATCCCCCATCGCCACGGCCAGTCGGGCCTGGATGAAACTTTTCCAGTAGTTGGTATCGAACACCACATGCCGGACGGCCCGCTTGCCGCGGACGTTGGGAATCCGCCAGTTCAAACCCACGCGGTCGCCGGGCCTGCGTTTGTATTCCGAATAGGGCATGCTCGACGCCCCGACGAACCGGCCGTGGGACGGCAGCAACACCGCGGCATGCGGACTCTGCCGGCAGAACTGATACACCACATCGGTGGACGAACCCCAGTTGGCATCGATCAGGCAGCGTTCGATCCGCATCACGGCTCCGTCGTCTCGCTTCCATTCGCGGCCCAGGTGCTGGCCGGTCAATGCTTCCAAGCCCGCATAAATGGCGCCTTCCAAGCCCGTGTTCGGGGCAGCGTGCGATAACGTCCTGCGGGCGTCCCGCAAGCGTGAAATACGCCCGCTGCTGATCGGGATAGCTGCCGTAGTCCACGACATAGCCGGTGAAATCCTCTTCCCAGGCGGCGATCACGTAGAACAACAGGTTCTGCTGCACGTCGATGAACATCGTCAGTTGATTGCAGCCGATGGGGATTTCCCGCCGCTGGCATGCCGTTGATCTTGCCGGCGATCTGATCGGCCGACAGCAGATCGTCGCCGATCGTTTCTTCCGGCAGCGGCTCGTTCTGGTATTCGGCGAAGAACGCCGCCTCGTCCTGCAGCTTCAGATTCATCGCGTGCTGGATCGCGGACAACTCGTCGTGGTTGAACCGCTGCGGCCCAGGCGACGATCGCGCCCTCGTCCATCGCCTGCCGTTCTCCCGGTAGAATTCCGTCGCGGCTCGGCCGCCGTCGCCGGCCCGCAATCCCTCGGCCCGAATCTCGGCGTACTGCGCCCAGAGCGTTTCGTTCGTCGGGAACGCATACACCATTTTCGTTCGTTCGCCATTCCATTCGGGATGCTTGTCGCGATCCAGGATGTTGTCGGCCATGTCGCCGGGGCGGATCACCGTGCAGGGCATGATGCCCGAAATCTTCTTGCCGGGACCGGCCAGGCCCAACACGGCCCCGGCCAGGATGCTTTCGCGGTTGGCGCACTGCGATAAGGACTGCGGGCGCGACTCGTCTGTTTGCGGGTCGTCCAGCACGACCAAGCGACGGACGCACGGTCTGCCCGTCGGCGCGTTTGCATCTTCATGCCCGCGGATGCGGCCGGTGATGCCGGCCACCTTGATGATGGCGCCGCTGCGCTGGCGAATCGGGGATCGTGGGCAGGATGATCTCCTTGGCCGTCCAGCTGATGTGCGTCCGCTCGCCCTGGTAAAGCTGCCCGGCACAGCGGTTGGCGATGCCCTCCAAGCACTGGATCGGATAGCACACCTCCGGGAAATCCGCCAGCAGCAAATCGTTGCTGTCCAATTCCATTTTGATCGAATCCAGCATGTCCATCGCGTGCCCTTCGTCCGATCCGATCAGGCACACGAACTCGCGATGGCCGTATAACGACGGCCCAGATGCAGGCACTCTCCGCTTGCGTGCGTCTTGCCCGATGCCGCGGGGCATCGCCATCGCAAACAGCCCGCCGTGCAGCACGGCCTGCTCGATCTTGTTGATCACCCGCAAATGGTCGTCGGACCACGGCAGATGAAACGTCTGCGGGAAATACGATTCGCAGAAGAATCGGAAACTGACGGCGGCCGCCGCTTTGCGTTCCGGGTTGGCCACCGGGGGCAGATCGCCGATGTCCCGGCCCGACTGCGACAACGCCGCGTTGCGGGCACGGGCCTGCTCCTTCATCGCCTCATAACCGCCGGCGTCGCGTTCCGGCTTGGGTTCGTGCCGGACCTGGATCAACCACGCGACGTACCGCAGCAGGTCGATCCGCCGGCCGTCGCCGATCCGGAAACCGGCCCGCGTGCGATGGCGATACAGCTGCCGTTCGTTGATCACCTCGCCCAACGGCGTGGAATTCAACAGCCGGCACAATTCGCTGGGTTTTAATTTGCGGGGATCAATGGCCATTAGTTCGCCCCCATTTCACGCACCAGCCAGGCCGCGTATTCCACCAGGTTCAACGTCCCGTCCGGATTGACCGGCGCCCCGGAATCGATGTCGCTGCGAATCGTCGCCTCGCTGATCGGCTTGCCGCCCAACCGGGATAGCAGCCGGGCGGCGTCCGGGATCGGCACCGCCAGCGGGTTCAAAACCGGGCCATCGTTCGGGGATTGGGACATTTGAAAAAACCTGAAAAATGTTTCGGAACTGCGCTGGATGTTTCTCGGAAAACCTGGCTCACATGGTCCTGTCGAAGATCAATCTCGAATCGAAAGGACCAAACCATGAAACGATTCTTCCGGGTGGCCACGCTCAGCCGCTACGTGCTGGTCGAAGCCGCGGACGAAACGGAAGCCCGCCGGTTGGGCGAAACCGCCCTGCGGGACTTGTTTCCCGAACTGATGCAGAAGACGACCGTTCGCAGCGTCGCCTTGGCCACGGACGACGAAATCGAATTCTGGAAATGGCACGAAGACATGCTGGCCCGCGACCGGGACCAGCAAAACGAAAACTCCTAAGCCGGCCACGTGGCCGGCTGATTTCTTTTTGGGTTCTCGCAAAGGAACACCACGATGACGAAGAAGATCGAAAAAGTCGCGAAGGGCAACTACTACGAAACCAAGGATCACGCGCTGCTGGTGGTCACCAACGGACGCCTCAAAGACGAAGGCGAACTCGGCCAATCGTTCGAAGGCAAGACGGTGACCTACAACGCGAAGAAGAATGATCTGGTGGAAGCCAAGAAAGCCGACCGCTTCTACCTGGACGAACTGGTCCGCCGGCTGGTGAAGAAAGACTTGGAAGAATGGATCGCGGTCGAACAACGCGAAGCCGAAGCCGCCGCCGCTGCCGAAACGCAGCCGGAAGAAAAACCCGCCAAGAAGGCGGCCAGCAAATCGAAGGCCAAGGCCGCGACGACCAAATCGAAGGCCAAAGATGGCAAGAAGCTCAGCGCCCTCGACGCGGCGGCGAAGGTCTTGTCCGAATCGACGGAACCGCTGCGGGCGAAAGACATCATCGAACAGATGGCGGCAAAAGGCTATTGGACCTCGCCCGGCGGCAAGACGCCGCACGCCACGATCTCCGCCGCCATCATGCGGGAGATCCGCGACAAAGGCGACGACTCCCGATTCAAGAAGGCCGACCGCGGATTGTTCACAGCCAACTCGTAAATCGGAGGACGTAAAACCATGCACGAAATCGCCGACGCCATCCGCAACGTCACCGTCCGCATGCAGCAGGCCCTGGACCAGGGCCGCCGATCCCGCACGCTGGATGCGCAGGACCTGATCGACATCCTGCTGGCCATCGCCGACGAATTGGACCCGCCGTTCGACCCGCCCGTGCCTCCGAGCGGCGAATGACCTCGGCCGCCCCTTGGGGCGGCTGCTTTCTTCTCCATTTAGCGAAAGACATCTCACATGAAACTCCACGAAATCCAAATCGGCGGCCGCTACACCGCCAAGATCTCCGGCAAGCTGACCGTTGTCCGCATCATCGAAGAACGCGTCCGTTACGACGCGCTCCGGCGGCGGGAACGGACGACCTGGCTTGCCGTCAACGAGGCGACGGGTCGGAAGGTCGAAATCCGATCCGCCCAGCGTCTGCGGAGCCGGGCGAAATAGCCCCGGACGCCCGGACGCCGCCCAGAACGCCCCACGTCGGGGCGTTCTCTCGTTGGTCGATACTTGGTTCGCTTCCTCCGCCCCGTGGGCTAACGCGACGGCCCATTCGCCACCTCGAATATTTTCATGATTTCTCAGACTCTCGGCGGACTGCGCTGGATGTCTCCGCGAAATCCTGGCTCACATGGACCTATTGAACGACATTTCTTTTCCCAAACCAGGAGATACTCATGATGACTTTGAACCAACTGATCGAACGCCTGGAAGGCTACCGTGACGAACTTGGCGGCGACGCCGAGGTGCGATTGATGACGCAACAGAACTGGCCGTTCGAAAACGAGATCGCCGGCGTCTGCTCGGGAAGCGAGATCAACGACGCCGAGGATGAGGACGAAGCCGACGATCCCGACGAAGCCGACGAAGCCGACGATGTCATCTACATCTGCGAAGGCCGGCAACTCGGATACGGCAGCGGCCGGGCCTGGGACGTCGCCGACTAACAATCCGAAAACGCCCCCGCACGACGCCTCACGTTGGCCCACGTGGGGCGTTTTGCGTTGCCGCGGGACAAACGCCAATGCGCGGCTTGCGGCCAACACGGGCCAACGTCGGGCCCCGAAAAAAATCTCAGAAACATTTCGGAATCTCGGCAAACGCTGCTGGATGTGTCCGCGAAAACATGGCTCACATGTCCTTGTCGAAAACAACCTTCCGCCAAAAAGGACAGAGACATGAATGCCAGCGAGATCTGCTTCGGGGTCGAATTTGAAACGACGCTTCCGAACTCGGACACGACGCCCATCGGACCGTACCACCACGGAATTCAAGTTCCCTGGCTGCCGGACGGTTGGAAGGCCGAACGCGATTCCAGCATCCGCCCGCTGGTGCCTGGCCGGAAGGGATGCGAATTCGTCAGCCCGAAGCTCACAGGCTACGAGGGACTCCAAGACGTCCTGCAGGCGGTCGAAAAAATCCGAGAGCACGGCGGGCGGGTGAATCATTCCTGCGGGATCCACATCACGATCACCTTTGACGGCGATGCGGCGGCTTTGGCCCGCCTGATCTCCCTCGTCGCCAACCACGAAAAAGGGATCTATGCCAGCACCGGCACGAAACGCCGCGAACGCAACATCTACAGCAAGAACATCAAAACCTACGGCAACCACGACGACGCCAAAGCCCGCTGCGAACGCGACCGCTACCATTTGTTGAACCTCACCCACCTGGCCCGGGGAAGAAACCGGATCGAATTCCGCTGCTTCGCCGCCAGCCTCAATCCCACCAAGATCGCCGGCTACATCATGCTTTGCCTGGGCTTGGTCGAATTGGCCGTCTCGGCCCGCCGCCGCTCGTCCTGGGATTACGCGAAACGTCCCGGAACGCGGAGTTGCTGGGACCGCCCGGGCGCCGGGGTCGGCGAAACCGAACTCAACCGGTTGTTCTACCGCTTGGGATGGACCAAGGGCTGGTACAAGGGGGCCAACCGCGACAAACGCTACGGCGAACTGCGAGCCGATGGCCAGGCCCCCGACTGGAACGCCATCAAAAAGAAGCTGCTCGCCTTGGCCTCCAAATACGACCAGCAGGCGTAAACAGCATGTCGCCGGGTAGGCACCTTGTAACGCCCCGTGTTCGCCACACGCGGGCGTTTTCTTGTGGCTTGGGAGGTTTCTTCAAACCCGCACCGCCTTTCGCCCACGGGCCAACGTCACGCGTCTGGCGGCGAAATCCGACACCCGTTCCAACAACACGTAGCGGACCGCAATGTCGTAGCCGTGGGCCAGTTCGATTTCCGCGGTCACCCCGCGGCTCTGCCGCCAGCCGTCCAGCATCAACACCACCAGTTCGTCGCAGCGGACCAGCATGTCCCGGTCGATCCGCTGCCAAAACCCCCAATCGGACGGCAGTCCCAATTCCGCCAGCGGGTGGCTGTGCACGATCGGCGAAAACACATTCAGGCCGTGCCGCATCAGTTCGGCCGTGGCCAGGCACGCCGCACGGTAGCGGGCTTGGCGAATGGCCGGGTCGGGATCGGTGTATGGGGAAGCGATGTAAATCAATGGACCACCTCCGTTTCGACCGATTGGCGAATCGCCTTCTGCCCGGTGAATTGTTCGTATCTTTGAACGATGACGTCCGCATACAGCGGGTCCAGTTCCATCAGGAATGCCTTGCGGCCCGTCTGTTCGGCACCAATCAGCGTCGATCCCGATCCGCCGAAAAGGTCCAGCACGTTCTCACCGGGGCGGGACGAATACTGCATCGCAAGCACCGCAAGCTGAACCGGCTTCTCCGTCAAATGGCACATGCTCTGCGGATTGACCTTCTTCACATGCCACAGGTCGGTCGCGTTGTTGGGACCGAAGAACTGATGGCCCGCGCCTTCCTTCCAGCCGTAAAAACAGTTGTGCGTGACGATCCCGTCAGCGATGTAGTGGTGATACTTCGGGACATCCAGCGAATAGACCGGGCCGCTGTAGTGCTGCACGTCGACGTGCGTAATCGGCTGCCATCGGTGTTTCATCCGTTCTACGGGGACCGGAATCTCCATTGCCTCGGGCAACAGGTTGCAGACGTGACATCGGAAGGAAACACGACGGCCAAACTTATCGCGGGTTCGACCGGCGCGAATCAGCGGATACTTCAGTCGGCGGTTGTGATCGGACAACGCCCACAGCGCCCCCCGGTGAATCGCCAAAGGATCGATCGATTCGTAGATCGATGCAATCTGGGCCGTCGTTCTCTTCGACGTGTTGGCCTCGACCCAGAACGTCGTCGGGATTCCATAACGCGCCGACACGATTTGCTCGACCGTGGCGGCTTCCTGGTTGTCCGGGTGGACGCTCAGAATCCAAGCTTCTTCCCCCTCTTCCATCTGGAGACGTTGCTTGACTCCCAGACCCCAGGTCGTCAGCAGCTTGGTCTTGCCGACGCGCCACCAATCGCCTTTCCGCATCAGATATACGCACCAAATATTGCGCACATTGGCGGTCAGCTTGACGCTGAAGTGATGGCCATCGGTGGCCCACGTCGTCTTCTTGCCCACCGTGACGCCGTACAAAGGGCCGCCGTAGTGCCGTTGGCCGACCGTTACCTCGGGACCGTTCCGATACCCAATGACGACGGGCCAGTTCGTGGAAAACGCAACCACCTGGTCCCCGTTGCGCAAGTCCGAAATCCGGCTGCTTCCTGCGCTGGTCAAAACGCTGGTGTCCGGCGGCTGACACCATTCATGCGCACCCATAAAATCTTTTCGCGTCAAGACCGGGTGCTGTTTGTCCCAGATCAAGCTCTGGCTGAAGTACAACTTGTGCTTTTTCAGGACGGGCGGATAGTTCGCGCAGTTGGCATACCCGCCCCAAATGTAAAAGCTCCGCCCGGGAACAAGCACGCGGGCCATGTTCCCAAACCAGGCATCCAGCAGCCGATCAAATTCCTCATCCGATACGAAGTCGTTTTCTAACGGCCTGTCCTTCGCCCGAAGTTTCGCGTGGGTGGCCTGGGCTTTCTCCGGATGGCGTTCGACGTCCAGCTTTTGATGATGCTTGACGCCAGTAAAAGAACTCAGACCCGCGGCGATGGCGTTGTTACTGCGCGGCTCAACCTTCACATTGTAAGGAGGGTCGGTATTGACCAAATGAATACTATTGGCGTCCAGCAAACGGTTTACGTCATCCGCGTTCGCGCTGTCGCCGCATAGCAAACGATGATTCCCCAGGATCCACAAATCGCCGGGTTGAGTGATCGCCTCATCGGGCGGTTCAGGAACTTCATCAGGATCGGTCAGCCCGTCTTGCACGCCGGGATCCAACAGGTCGGCCAGTTCGTCGCTGGAAAACCCGATCAGATCCAAGTCGAAATGCTGATCTTGCAGGGCCGCCAATTCGATCGGCAGCAAGTCGTAATCCCAATCCGCGATCTCTGCCGTCTTGTTGTCGGCAATCCGGAACGCCTGAATCTGCGCGGGCGTCAGGTCGTCGGCCACGATCACGGGCACCGTTTCCATGCCCAGTTCCTTGGCGGCCAGATAGCGGGTGTGCCCGGCGACGATGACGCCGTCTCGGTCAGTGATGATCGGAACCTTGAATCCGAACTCGCGGATGGACGCAACCACGGCGGGAACGGCGTCCTGGTTTTGGCGGGGGTTGTTCTCATAGGGCTTCAATCGGTCCAGCGGCCAATTTTCGATTTTCATGCGGGCGGCTCCAAAGAGAATTTCAAATCAGTCAAAGGGTTGCTGCCATGATTTCAAGGGCAGGCGGATATTGATCCAGTGTGTTCCAAAGGTCGTCGGCCCACTCGATCCAGGCCAAGGAATCCACCAACTGTTGCCATTCGACCTTTTGGTCGGCCAATTGCAGGGCTTGGGAAAATCCGTTCGGTGTGAGCTTCAGGTGCGTCACGCGGTCCCGGCGTTTTTCTGTCACGCGATCGACCAAGCCGTCGCGGGTCAATTTCCTGGTGGCCCGCGTAAGTGATTTGCGGCGACTGGCGGACAGGGGACCGCCAAACCAGACCGCAGGGCGGTAAAGAACACCAACGTGCCGGACGTTCCAAACATAGGGATTCCCTTTCTCAAACAGCGTTTCATCCAGCGTGCTGAAAACTTCCAGTTCCGCCAGGACGGCCAGCAAGATGTGTTTTCCATCGCGGTCGATTTGGGTCAAGAAAAGTTCCGTCCCACGCCGCAGACAACAAACTCTCGTTAATAATGCGGTGGTTCCCGCTGGGATTTCGGTCAAATCTATTGCCCCGAAGTACCTAATCAGCTTTGACTTATGGCATGGGCTATCGACGTAGTTAAATTACGTTTGTACGTTACAAATTACATTTGTACTTGAATCTGCTCAAATTCCCCGCACCAATCGAAGACCACCACGTGCGGAAACGCAGCCAACTGGTGATCGTCGCGGTCCCCGATCAGTGGGCGGGCCACCGGCGGATGCCTGCGGCATTCGCCTTTGATCGACTTCGGCCCGTTGGGGATGTCCGGGTCGTTGGGCAGGCGGTGAAAGAATCGGCATTGGTCACAGGCGGGCGTCATGGGCAGGTCTCCTTGGTTTGGGAATTCTTGACAGAAACCTCTCGGGGGTGTTTCTGGTGGGACAACTCGCTGTCCCACCATGCCGGGATTACGAGCTGCTGGTGGTGGTGGGTGGGACAGCCCTTATATAAGGGGCTGTCCCACCACCAGCACCACCTGCTGGGACTGGTGGGACAGTCCCACCAGTCCCACCACCCACCAGCTTGACGGCGCGCTCTTCACGCGTGTTTTTCTTCACGACGCATTCCTCCACTTCGCCGGCTTGAATCAGTGCTGCGAGATGGCGTGTCACCACCGCTCCGCTCATGCCCGCCAATTCCCGAATCACCCGAGGTGTTTCCCCGTCCGGAAATATCCGCAAGGCGGCAACGACGGCCTCGCGTTGTTTTTCTTCCCGGGCGACCTGTTGACGTTGTTTTCGCTCCTCGACGACTTCTTCCACGGAACGCGCCGTTCGGCATAGGCTTCGTTGGCCGGCAAGACGTGCACGTCCCAATGTCGGCCGCGGGGATCTTGCCGCGAGCCTTCGTCGATATCGAGTCCCCACAAGCCGCTATGTCCGGCACTCCCGCCGACCGACATCCAAAGCTCGTGATGTCCCGCAAAATCGGGGTCGTACTTGACCCGCCGGTTCAGGAGAATCCATTGACGCACGAATTCCTGGAAACCAGACCAGGCAATATTTTCAAGTTCCGCCGGTTCATACGGCTCATAAACGCCCTTCTTTAAGTGATGGCATAACAGGGGCGTGCACCCCGTCTCTTGGGCCAGTTCTCCCAAGGACTTGAGCAACGCCCCGACAACGAAGAGATTCCCAGCGTCCGATCCCACGTTCATCATCATGAGGTAGGTGGGATCGAGGATTAAAACGTCGAGTTCATGGCACGTAATAAACTCCCGCAGGGCGTGGGTATGTGCGGTTTCCCCAAGCTGGGGAACATCAAACGACCAGACGACATTCTCAAAATCCGCGAGATGCCAGCCTTTGGTGGTTGCGATCCGCCGCGCCGTCTCCTGAATCGTGGCCGCTCCCGATTCTCCGGACATGACACCGACTCGGACGGGTTCGGGAACATTAAACCGCCCCAGGAATAAGCCGCCTTGTGAGAGCGACAGAGCCAAATCGATGCTGATATTGGTTTTGAGCGTTTTTTTGGGACCTGCAATCACGCCCGGTTGCGACTGGACGAGCAATCCCTCGATGAGATAATTCAACTCGAACTCTGTCTCCGCCAGCTCGCGGGATGTGATCGCCGCATAACGAAGCGGCCCCGCACGAGCGGAAGCCGGCTTGGGATTGTCTTGCTCCCAATGGTTCTCAACGAGTGCGACCGAAACCTGATCTGGTTCGTAGCGGGCCACGCTCGTCGCAATTCGCTCGACTTCCCGCTCGTCGAGGGGCGGATCACAACGATCGCTGTTTGTCTGCAGGATCGCCGCAAGGATTTCGGCGCGAGACATCCCGGCCCGGCGCATGGTTCCTGCGAGACGGGCGAGCGTCGTATTTCTCTGGCCGGAGGGAATGCTGTTTGCTAAGACCTCGCCCGCGACGTGGTCCGATTGCGAGCCTCCGGCGAGTTGATCGAGTTCCAGCGAGAGCCATTGGGGAGGTTCTGGCAATAACTCCGGTGAGACATCCAGTTCGAGGTCGGGTGACCAGCGATACGCTTTGCGGCCTTCGAGGACGGAAGGCGGGACGACAATATATCCCCCGTCGGCTCGCGTATCGACTCGCTCGGCGAGTCTGCCCGTGGTGTTGTGCCAATGCCGACCTTCGGGTTGGCGGAAGAGGTAATGCCGCCCACCTCCCGCGGTGAGCGAGAGTGCTCCCGAGGCGAGTTCGATCTGCTTGTCGGGTTCATCGGCCAGCCAGGTGTTATCGGCGGAGTCGATGTCGACGACGAGCAATCCGATGGTCGCGATGGCGATGTTGGCGTTCGGCCGCTCGGTCCACCATTGCTCGATCTGTCCGGCATCAGTCACGGCGTCCAGGAATCCGTTCGCGGTGAGCGGACGCTTCGTGCCTGGTGCGCAAGGGAAGACGGGATAACCGAGTTCGGCGTAGCGGAGAGCGGCTTCAAGCATACTGCCGGACGACATAGACATCCTGTTTGTTACTTTGACTGGGACGTGAATTTCTCAATCAACTCGGGCGCAGCGCCCGTTGCCGGGCGGTCGTCGATCATCTGGTCCAGCGAGATCGCATCGAGCAGGATTCCGAGGCAGGCTCGCGCGTGAGCCAGGTGCGAGATGCCGCTTTCGGGATCAACGTCCTGACCATCGAACCATTGCGCCAGGTGTCGCTTCGCGGCGGCGATGTAGATCGAAGCTTTGATCTTCGACCACCGCCAATTGAACGGCCCGTATTTCCTGGCCCCGTGCGCCATGGCGAGGCTTTCCAGGATCTCGGCCGCGGAGGGGATCAGGTGCAGTGGCGGTTTCGTCGCCCCGATGCGATCTTTCGGGTTCTCATTCTCGGATTGCAGCCGGCGAACGTCTTCTTCGGTCATCAAGGCTCTATTCCTTTGAGAGTGGAAGCAATGACAATTTCACGCACGAGTCTGATGGGAGGAATCAGCCTTCGCCGGCGCCGCACCGGCAACAGACATGGCAGCGTCTGCAGTCCGGGCACGTGTTGGAGCTGTCGACTTCGGTCTCACAGGAATCGCAGGTCATGGTCTCTTGGGCTTCGTTCATGCAGAGGTCTCCGATGGGAAAGAAAAGGAATCAGGCTATTCCGAAGCGGATCGCTCACGACGGGGCTGCGAGCCATTCATTGACCGCCGTCACGCAATCTGCGATGTCTGCGGATTGGGGGCGCAACACGGGCTGACCACGGGCGAGGGCCTCGGCCACTTCGCCGTCGGCGCCGTGGGATTCACCGGGCACGCGGAGCACGGCATCACAGCGAGCCATGATGTGCAGGTCGTAGTCCAGCCATTCCTGATAGGAGCGAGGCTTCAAGAAATGCCAGAACAGGGTCAGGTGCGGCACGACCGGTACGACGCCGAGATCCCACAGCCGGTCGGCAATCTCAATGATTCGGTGGGTGTTCTCGACCGGGTCCGGCTTCGTGTAGGGGCCGGCGACATAAACGAGCGGTGCGTTCAAATGAAATCTCCGCAAAAAGTGAAATTGACGGCTAAGGCGCAGCGAGCCGGATTAGCTGTTGTCCTCAACGGGTCCGTAAAAAAATTGGTGGAGAATCGGGCCGTAGTAGGCATCACGCGCGAGCAGATAGCGGGCCCGCATGAACAAGGGGTTCTCTCTCGCCGCCTCGGCAAGGATGAGTGGCATGGATGAAAAAACGGCGCGGGATTACCGCGATAACGGGCGGTTGCCCTCGGAGCGGAAAACGGCCCGGGATTACCGGACGCGGGTCGATCCCTTTGAGAGCGTGTGGGACGAAGTCCAAGTCCGCTTGGAGGCCGAACCGCGTCTCAAAGCCAAGACGCTTTTCGAGTGGCTCCAGGAAAAGTATCCGGGACAGTATCCCCATTCCACGCGGCGGACCTTCGAGCGGCGGGTGGCAAAATGGCGAAGTCTTAAGGGACCTGGAAAGCCGGTGATGTTCGAGCAGGTGCATCATCCTGGGCGATTGGCCGCCAGCGATTTTACGGTGATGAATGATCTGCGGGTCACGATCGCCGGGCAGCGGTTCGATCATACGCTGTTTCATTGCGTGTTGACGTACTCGAATGTGGAGTCGGTTTCGTTGTGCTTTTCCGAATCGTTCGAGTGCCTTGTCCGCGGGGATTCAGAAAGCCTTTTGGGAGTTCGGCGGTGTGCCGAAGCGGCATCGCACCGACAGTTTGACGGCGGCGGTCAACAATCATTCGGATCGCAAAACCCACACCAAGCGCTACCAGGCGTTGATGGATCATTACGGAGTCAAACCGGAGAAAACCAACGCACGATGTGCGAACGAAAACGGCGATGTGGAATCCTCCAACGGCCATCTCAAAAGCCGGGTGGATCAAGCCCTGCTTCTGCGGGGGAGTCGAGATTTTTCGAGTCGCGAAGACTATGTCACCTTCTTGGAAGACCTGATCGTGAAGACGAATCAACATCGTCGAGAACGCTTTGCCTTGGAACAAGAGTTCTTGGCCCGCTTGCCAGATCATCGGCTCGACACGGATGAACGCCTTTCCGGCATTCGTGTGGCCAAGAGCAGCACGATTCGGGTGCGGACCAATCGGTATTCGGTGCCCAGTCGATTGATCGGTCGGATGGTGGACGTGAAGATTTCCGCGGAGTTCATCGAGGTCACGCACCAGGGTGTTTTCATCCAGCGGATGCCGCGATTGATCGGCAGCGGCGGAGCCTCGATCAACTATCGGCATGTGATTGATTCGCTGGTCCGAAAACCGGGCGCGTTCGAGAACTACAAGTATCGCGAGGAACTGTTTCCGACGAGCTATTTTCGCATGGCCTACGATCGGTTGTTAGAAACGCATTCGCAAAAAGTGGCCGACAAAACCTATCTGAAACTGTTGGAGTTGGCGGCCCACGAAAGTCAAGACGCGGTGCAGGAGGCGCTGCGTGTGAAAATCCAATCGGGCGCGTCGATCGACTTCGATGAGATTCGCTCGTTGGTGTGGAAGGCGGCGGAGATTCCCTTGGCCACCCATGTGGATGTGGAACCGCCATCGCTTTCGGAGTTCGATTGTTTGCTTGATCACCCTGACATGGAGAGTCCGATTGATGACGATGAACAAGAAACCCAAAGCTTCGGCGAAAACCTCTCGCAAGAGAACCCCACCCCAATCGTCGGCGAGCGAGCCTCTGCCGGCGAAACCCGACCTGACCAAGCCGCTGACGGAACAGTTCCGGGAACTGCGCCTGCCGAGCTTTCGGGATCATTTCAGCCCGCTGGCGGATCAAGCGGCCCGCGAGAACCAAACCCACTTGGAGTACCTTTCGGAACTGACAACGCTCGAGTGCGAAGCGCGGCGGGAAAGCCGGATCAAACGCTTGATGACCCGCTCGAAATTGCCGATGGGCAAAACGTGGGCCTCGTTCGAGTGGAACCGTCTCCCGCTCACCGTGACGCGGCAAATGGAGACGCTTCGCGACGGAACCTTCTTGGATCGCAAGGAAAACTTGCTGATTTTTGGGAGGCCGGGCTCTGGAAAAAGTCACGCTTTGTGCGGTCTCTCGGAACAACTCATTCAGAAAGGCCGCAGCTTGTTATTCACGACCTGCAGCCTGTTGGTGCAACAACTGCTGATTGCCAAACGCGATCTCAGGTTGCCGAAGTTGATCAAACAATTGGGGAATTTCGAGGGCTTGATCATCGACGACTTGGGCTATGTGCAACAAAGCCGCGAGGAAATGGAAGTGCTGTTCACATTGCTCGCCGAGCGCTACGAACGCGGCAGCGTGCTTTTGACCAGCAACCTGGCTTTCAGCAAATGGGACCAAATCTTCAAAGACGCCATGACCACCGCTGCGGCCATCGACCGCCTGGTGCATCACAGCGTGATCCTGGAACTGAACGTCCCGAGCTATCGCGTGGAAACAGCAAAAGACGCCAAATCTGGCAAACGCTCACAGGCCCCTTCGGAGCTTTAATCAACCGACTCAGCAGAAATCCTAATTGTCGTTAAAGAGGAAAACCAATCGCCGCCGAACAGTGGCGGATGCCGCTGGCGAAGATCAGCACGGAATTCCGCTCGCGAGTCAGTTCCACGATCTCGTCGCAGGCGGCCTCGACAAGGTTTTGGTTGTCCATCAGGTCTTCGACTTCGCCCGCGATGAACTCACCGCCGCGAATGTGAAGATTCTGCGTATCCGCCTTGGCCGAACCGCTCTTTGTAATGAGTGGGCAGAGGTAACCGCCGACGATCAGCTCCCGCACCCCCACCTCGTAACAGACGGTGCTCAGAAAATGATCCGGCGAGTAAATCAGCCCGGACTTCAAACGGTAGGGTGTGGCCGTCAGGCCGATCACCCGCAGGTGGGGATTCACGAACTTGGCTTCGGCCAGGAACTGGGAATACATGCCCTCGCCTTCCGGGGGGATCATATGCGCTTCATCTACGATCACCAGATCGAAGGCGCCGAGTTCACTTGCCCGTTTGTAGATCGACTGAATCCCGGCCACGATCACGGCTTGGGGCAACCGTTGCCGCCTCGCGAACCAGATCGTCAGCATCCTGGCCCGCACGCCGGGGGCGATGTGTCCGATTGGTCGCTGGGACAAATCACCCGCGATGCAAACAAAATCGAAACCGAACGTGGCAACGCTGGAAACAGAACGCATTGCCCGCGACGTGACGATCGGGATTTCCGCCTTCCGTCGGCCAGGCTGCGTGGAACGACTGGTGAAATCCATCCGCCGATTCTATCCCACCACCCGAATCATCATCGGCGACAATGGCGATCAGCCGGCGAACGTCAGCGACGATCATCTGACGTATCTGCGGTTGCCGTTCAACATCGGCTTGTCGGCCACGCGGAACCGGATCGTGGATACGCTGCAAACCCCATATCTTTGGCTGCTGGACGACGATTACGAATTCACGGCGGAGACGGATTGCAGCCGGTTCCTGGACGTGCTGGATGCCGACGAACGCATCGGCGTGGTCGGCGGGGCTTTGGTCGAACACACCAAACACGGCCCGCAGGTTTCCACTTGGGCACAGCGGTTGGTCCTGGAAAACGGCGTCTTGAACGGCAAACCCGTTCGCCGCGATATTCAATTCGCGGGCCAGACGCAGTATTATCTGTCCGACACCGCCAACAACTTCGCTTTGTTCCGCCGCGAAATGCTGTCCGACCATCGTTGGACCGAACCGCTGAAACTGCGTGAACATGCCGACTTCTTCTGGCGGGTGAAACAGGCGGGGCAGTGGCAGGTTGCGGTCTGCGAACAGGTCCGCTGCAAACACCTGCGGGTTCAATCGCCCGAATATAAGGAACACCGGCATCGGAATCACGAATTCTTAAACACAATGCTGGACCTGTCCGGTCTGAAGGAATTGAACATCCTGCCCGGCGGCGATCCGCGAATGGCGATGGATGGGCGGCCCAATATCGTGGTCTTGGGCGTTGGGAATTCCGGCACGACGATCGTCACCAAAATGCTGCATGCCCTGGGCTGGCAGGCGGCGGATGCCGATGAAACCTTTGGGGAATCGGTCAGGCTTCGCGACATCAATGAATCGGGCGACTTCAGCGGAGTGGCAGAGTACTTGGCGGGTTTGCCCCAACCGTGGGCCATCAAAGATCCCCGGCTGGTTCGCATGCTGGGCCGTTGGCAGCCGTTTTTGGCCCCCTACAAACCGCTTTTACTTTGGGTGATTCGTGACCGCGAATCTGTGCTGGAATCCAAACGCAAACGCGGCGTGCCGCGAGAATCGGCCGGCAAGCAGTTTGATTCGCAGATCCGGCAGGCGGGGCGCTTGTACGCGGCGTGGACCGGGCCGAAATGTTGGATTGAATACGAACGGTTGGCGGATGCTGTGGGGTTGTGGCAGTCGGGGAATGGCAAGCTGTCGAGGGATCGGGCGCGGGAGATCGCCTTGCAATTGGGGACGGAGTTGACTGAGGAGGAATTGAATGATTTGTACGATGCTGCCTGTGAATTTGTGGGAGACGAGTGGCGTTACGCGGGCTCGGATGCGGGTGGGCTTTGGATGGTGGCTTCGGGCTTATCCCTCGGGGTGCGGTTGGTTTGTGAGGGAGTGCGGGCAGATGTGGTTGAGCGGGTGCGGGTGGCGAGGAGTGATTCGTTGAGAGAACAATTCCTCCCAGGTCGCTCACGCAAGTAATCGCGACCGTTGAAAAGAAAGTATTGCCCTAGATTCTACCGGTCAATCCAACTTGGTGTTCGGACAGTTGTCGATAATTCGCCCTATAGCGTCGTCGAGGTGCATGACGCAGGCAGCGAAGTGGCGCGGAACGTTACCCAACTTCCCAGGCCGATGCGTCAGGCTCGACGGATGTCATACGCCTGGAGACCGCGTGGCGTCTGCACGACCACGAACGAGATCCGAAGGCCCGGTGCGAGCCGCATCCCAGGCGGGCACTTCGACTGGTGGACGTAGATGTCGCTGGGGAACTGGGGATGACGTACGAAACCGTAGCAGCCCGTCTGTGCCACATTCAACAGCGTCCCGCTCTTCCGCGAGTCGTCGGCGACGAAGACCTCGCCCGCTACCCGGCCGCCGTTGATCCGGGCGGTATGCTCGCTGACGAACCGGCCCCCGTTTCGGAAAGTCAGCCGGTCGGCGCGAGCCCAGCGGTTCCGCAGCAGGAGGCGGTATTCATCGAGGCGGACCGTCGGCCCAATCAGCACCCGCGACTCACTCACGCTTTGCTTCGGCAGGATTGGCAGCTCGATTCCCCGGGCTGCGTCAAAACCCACGGCCGCCGATTCGCCGAAGCGGACACGGTAACGGTACGCCACCGTGCGGTCTTGACCGAGAATCTCCACGGCTGCATGCTCCAAGTCACCATGCCGCCGCATGACAAGCAGGTCGTGCTCATAGTCCCCGCGGCGGGTACCCCACGGGATTGGCTGACCGTAGGAACGGAGAATGAAGTCGAATGCGGAGACGGTCTTGCGGATGTCGAGAAGGCCACGGTCGGCCATGGTCAGACTCCCT
Organism: uncultured Planctomycetaceae bacterium; assembly: GCA_963815195.1. Classification (GTDB taxonomy): domain Bacteria; phylum Planctomycetota; class Planctomycetia; order Planctomycetales; family Planctomycetaceae; genus CAWAVN01. The sequence goes on along the minus strand of CAWFGE010000014.1, from coordinate 104,928 downwards.
TTGCGACAGCAGTGATAGTTTGATACGAACAGGCTCACCACAGGGTGAGACGTCGGGACATCTTGGAGGGGAGATACCCGCCCTGTCCCCCTTAGGTCTCACGGCGAACCTCGTGGGCCTGCGTCCCCTTGACCGTGCGGACCGGTCGGAATGTCACCTTCTCGCCTGCTTCCCAGCGGATCCCTTCCGCGAGTTGGCTACAGTGGACGAAGTAATCCTCGCCGCTACCGATCTCAGTGAGAAACCCATAGGCGGGGTCGACCACTCGTGTGATGATTCCGCGATGGCGGTCACCCTGGCCGTTGGTGTTCGCCCGGCCGTTGCTCTCTGGCCGGCGGAGTTTCCATACGCGGCGGGCACGCTGTGGGTCCGTGGCGAGCAGGACCAGCACCCGGTCGTCGCGTTGGAGCGGGTCGGCGGATCCGGTGGGCGACACCACATCCAAGTGGCGGAAGTGGACCGCGTCCACGGCCGGCAGGCCATCGAGGCTGAGGAAACCGAACCCCTTTGCGCCGGTGCGGATCACCCGTCCGAGCCACAGTTCCTTGCCTTGCTTCGACGCCGGGCACGCGGCGCAGAAGTAAAAGGCAGAACCCGGGGCTCGGCCACGACCGCTATGGTTCATGCGACCGCCGCACTCCGGGCAGCCAAGGGTCCGGGGCAGCGAAGTCTTGTGGGTGCCGTGTTTGGCAGCAGGCATGGTTTCTTCCTTCAGGTGTCGGGACCGTCTTGTCAAGTGTCTGGTAGTAGTTACGGGACCTAGCGTGGTCGAGTGACATGAACGCGAAAAATATGGCAAGCAATTCTGATTCGACTTCTCTGAGCCCTCGCGTCGCGATTACGAAAATCCCCGGCGGCGGGGTTTGCTCGGCGACCTCCTCCGTGCCCGGCCGGCTCCAGTCCGACTGCCATGCCCGCGAGGTCTGCGGTGGTTTGCGTGGGGCTGACGGAATTGCCAAGGCCGAAAGTCCAGCCACCTGACGAACAGCAGCGCGGGAAACGACCGAAGACGCGCGTTGTACTCGGCCGCCTCACGATGCAGCCGCTCCCGAACGGCCTGTTCGCCGGCCTGCGCCTCAAGAGCGGCATCGAAGGCCCGTTCGTGGGTTGCCGCCCCCCGCGGGTCCGGCCACATGTCGGCATTGATTTTGAGCCCGCGACCCCCTCGCTGGCTCGCGTGCTTTTGGCCCGAGCGGTCCACGGCGCCGACGCTCGCGTGCACACCGCACATCTGCCGCTAGGGCCTTGAGGCGTTCCAGGCGGGCGTTAAGCTCCGTGTGGAGCTGCCACGCATAGAAACCGACGAGGGCGGCCACGAAAAGGAGCACGCTCAACGGCAAGAAACTAGCCCAGAGCAGGTTCACCAGGTCATTGGACGCCATCTCACACCTCCGGCTCATGCGATTGCACGGGAAAACTCTATAGGCTCTACGCAACGGCCGACGATTGAGTGACAGGAGCGCGGAAGAATTTTCCTAGTCGCGATGCCCTGTAGTCCGGAGAGACAGAAGTTGGCAGGATGGACGCGGATTAGCGACATGAGGTCAGCCGCTGACTGGGCGACCTGCCGTCAATCCCCTCGAAGTGGAGGCGTTCGTTGAGACGAGATTGACGGGCCGAACCTTGCCGATCAACTGAATATCACGTTTCAATCCCCTCGAAGTGGGGGCGTTCGTTGAGACTTTGGCCTTCTTATCAGCATTTGCAGATAACGAAGACGTTTCAATCCCCTCGAAGTGGGGGCGTTCGTTGAGACTAGAGGACCCCCTCAACGAGACGGACTCGAAGACTGTTTCAATCCCCTCGAAGTGGGGGCGTTCGTTGAGACCACTACACAGCCTCCCCACCGAGCCACGCCGACCTGAAGTTTCAATCCCCTCGAAGTGGGGGCGTTCGTTGAGACATTTGCACAGGCTCACCAAAAGGCTGTTGCCGCAATTGTTTCAATCCCCTCGAAGTGGGGGCGTTCGTTGAGACGAGTCGTTCCACGCTCTACGGGGTCGCCCCGGGACGTTTCAATCCCCTCGAAGTGGGGGCGTTCGTTGAGACGAGAAAAGTCCGGCTGGATAATCGACAGCAACAACATTTCAATCCCCTCGAAGTGGGGGCGTTCGTTGAGACGATTTTGTGCCCCTGTTCGGTGCGCGGCGTCTGGCGACGCGTTTCAATCCCCTCGAAGTGGGGGCGTTCGTTGAGACGAGACAAAAATGCCAATGCGAAACTTTGGAGACAAATGTTTCAATCCCCTCGAAGTGGGGGCGTTCGTTGAGACTGGACGTGGCCCATCTCTGGGACTGCCCGCCTGTCGTGTTTCAATCCCCTCGAAGTGGGGGCGTTCGTTGAGACGAGAGAACCCCGCCGGAACCCTCCGATGCGGGACTTGTTTCAATCCCCTCGAAGTGGGGGCGTTCGTTGAGACGGACTGGGGCGGTCTCCCTTCTAAGGAAGGTTGCGAAAGGTTTCAATCCCCTCGAAGTGGGGGCGTTCGTTGAGACTTCGGCGGACACGCGAATGCACTACACAGTCCCCCCCAGGTTTCAATCCCCTCGAAGTGGGGGCGTTCGTTGAGACGTTGATTCCTCTTGTGACATTCCCAGAGCCAGTATTGTTTCAATCCCCTCGAAGTGGGGGCGTTCGTTGAGACGCAACGACCCCGGCGTCGTCTCCGCAGTCAATCAAGTTTCAATCCCCTCGAAGTGGGGGCGTTCGTTGAGACGGGACGCCTGGGGATGTCCACGGACCGCCCCACTGAATGTTTCAATCCCCTCGAAGTGGGGGCGTTCGTTGAGACGCGTTGTGGGGCGTGTGGGCGTAAAAAAAACCCGCCGTTTCAATCCCCTCGAAGTGGGGGCGTTCGTTGAGACCTTATACACAAGTTACTATAGAGGATAAGTTAGAGTTTCAATCCCCTCGAAGTGGGGGCGTTCGTTGAGACCCGATTCCACGTTCGTCAGCACGTCAGACTCTTCGATCGTGTTTCAATCCCCTCGAAGTGGGGGCGTTCGTTGAGACGCGACCCCGGCGACCCGGACCAATGGCTGACCGTCGTTTCAATCCCCTCGAAGTGGGGGCGTTCGTTGAGACGCCGACCTATGTCGACAGTTGTGGGAAGAATCTTCTCTTGTTTCAATCCCCTCGAAGCGGGGGCGTTCGTTGAGACGTGAACTATTCCGGGGCAGTCGTCACAATCACGCTCTCCGTTTCAATCCCCTCGAAGTGGGGGCGTTCGTTGAGACGCGAGGGGAGAATTGCCATGACAAATGCACGAATTGATAGTTTCAATCCCCTCGAAGTGGGGGCGTTCGTTGAGACGCGACGATGCTGATGCCGGTGACCGCATGGATTTCTCGTTTCAATCCCCTCGAAGTGGGGGCGTTCGTTGAGACTTGTTATAACTCGCGTAAGCGGGTGCATAACTGTTCGGTTTCAATCCCCTCGAAGTGGGGGCGTTCGTTGAGACTCGGCATTCTGCTGTTTACGTTCATTGCCGTGTATGGTTTCAATCCCCTCGAAGTGGGGGCGTTCGTTGAGACGGTTCGTGTGCAAGATGACCCGCACTGATCGCCTCGACGTTTCAATCCCCTCGAAGTGGGGGCGTTCGTTGAGACCATAATCGAGCCTCTGCGGCAGGTGCTGCACCAGCTTGTTTCAATCCCCTCGAAGTGGGGGCGTTCGTTGAGACGACTGGGGCTCACGGGTTAGCGAAGAGCTTGAACTCTAGTTTCAATCCCCTCGAAGTGGGGGCGTTCGTTGAGACCAGAAAATGCCGACTTGTCAGCACATTCCTGAATGGAGTTTCAATCCCCTCGAAGTGGGGGCGTTCGTTGAGACAAAACCATCACACTGGGTCAGGCTTGCAATGCTCTAGTTTCAATCCCCTCGAAGTGGGGGCGTTCGTTGAGACGTTCTTTCCACGGATGAACTCATCCAGTTGCTCAAGGTTTCAATCCCCTCGAAGTGGGGGCGTTCGTTGAGACGCGTAAATTATTGGCGTCGGACCCTGGGTCTGGTTTCAATCCCCTCGAAGTGGGGACGTTCGTTGAGACAATCCGCACGGGACCACCAAAAGGCTGTTGCCGCAATTGTTTCAATCCCCTCGAAGTGGGGGCGTTCGTTGAGACATGGCCAACATCATGCCGACCCCCGACAGCACCACCGGTTTCAATCCCCTCGAAGTGGGGGCGTTCGTTGAGACGCGACATGCGGGTCAACTGGGACGATGCTGGCACGGTTTCAATCCCCTCGAAGTGGGGGCGTTCGTTGAGACGGTGATGTCTGGGATACTTGGGCAATTGCGAGGGTTGTTTCAATCCCCTCGAAGTGGGGGCGTTCGTTGAGACGATAGAGCGAGAGGCTCTTGGCTCAAACATGCCACGTTTCAATCCCCTCGAAGTGGGGGCGTTCGTTGAGACTCTATCAAATGAAGGCATTGAAGCGAAATTGAGCCGGGTTTCAATCCCCTCGAAGTGGGGGCGTTCGTTGAGACGGGGCCTCCTGGGAGACTTTGCGAAGGACATCAGCGTTTCAATCCCCTCGAAGTGGGGGCGTTCGTTGAGACATTCGGCGGACACGCGAATGCACGCAGTCCCCCCCCGTTTCAATCCCCTCGAAGTGGGGGCGTTCGTTGAGACGCTAAATGTCCAACGCCGTGCGTCTGCGGGGCCATTGTTTCAATCCCCTCGAAGTGGGGGCGTTCGTTGAGACGCGACTGACTTTATCGTGACGGACGCGAACGCGGGTTTCAATCCCCTCGAAGTGGGGGCGTTCGTTGAGACGACTTCCAGACCGTTTACTGCAGCCGATCGCGCGAGGAGTTTCAATCCCCTCGAAGTGGGGGCGTTCGTTGAGACGCAGGAAGCTCCTCTTCGACGTCTTCCACCAGCCCGAGTTTCAATCCCCTCGAAGTGGGGGCGTTCGTTGAGACCTGACCAGCCTCGCGGTGAGTGGCTCATCGTAGCGTTTCAATCCCCTCGAAGTGGGGGCGTTCGTTGAGACGAAAACATCGGTCTCGTGTTCGCTCAGGCGTTTACGTTTCAATCCCCTCGAAGTGGGGGCGTTCGTTGAGACAGGGGGGGCGGGCGGCGGGTCCAAGACGGACTCGCTGTTTCAATCCCCTCGAAGTGGGGGCGTTCGTTGAGACACTGCTCCGACTGCTCCCGCTGCACCGACTGCTCCCGTTTCAATCCCCTCGAAGTGGGGGCGTTCGTTGAGACCGCTCTCGCCTATGCTGTTTCTGGGTGTGGGGTTAGGACGCGTTTTGGCCACCCTGGCGTCTCACACTCGTTTCCATTCGTTAAATGTAACCTCCAATTGGTAAGGTTGGTTGGGTGTAATCTGCAAATGCCTTTGGATTTGCGTCAACGAAACAGCAAGGTCCACCCTCCTCCCAATTTTATGAGAAAGTGTGAGGTGGACCTGTTTTGAGCGGGCGTAAGTGATTGTCCGGATCCTCCGACGGATTGCAAGCATTTTCCGGATTCTTTCGCGTCGATTTCTCACGGTCAGGGGGAAGTGCGGTTCCCGCAAGGGACAATCGGGCCGCCATAACCGTCTCTTCCGTCCGGGGGATGCGGATCACGTCCATCCCTTATTGACGTCAAGGATACGAGCCCGCGCCCGGCCCAACCGGACCCTGTTCGCGGCGTCCTGTTTTCGATCGACCGCGCAAGCTGCGTAAGGCGGCGGCAAACGATTCGGTCGAACCGTCGGAACAAGCGGCCTACATCGCAGCGGCGATAATAATAACCGAAACTCCGTAGAGGTGGATTCAACTCCTTGATTAGACTGTCGACCGAAGTGCGTGCCGGCGGTTCGGTGACCTGCTTGATCCAGGTCTCGAACTGAGTGACCTTGGCGGGCGAGGGCCAGAGGTAGCGCGGGTGTCGCAGGAACCCCAGGAACTCGAACGACTCCCACCGGGCATTGATGATTCGGGTCTTCGGCACGCTGACTCGGAGCCGCAACGATCGGAGCGCGGCGGTCACGTCCTCTCGGGCTCGCGCTGCCTGCCGACGATCGGGGCAGCTCACGACCAGGTCGTCCGCGTAGCGCGTCAGCGCGTAGCCTTGTTTCTCCAACACCCGGTCGAAGGGTGTCAGGTAGAAATTGGACAGCAATGGCGAAAGGGGGCTGCCTTGGGGCAGGCCACAGCGAGGCTGGAAGGATTTTCGGACGGTCCGTGTTCCCGCCACACCGGCAGTGAGTGAGGTGCGCACCAAGTCGAGCAACTCACGATCGGCAACGACGTTCCCCAGACGGTCCCAAAGGGTCTGAAGATGAATCGAATCGAAGAAGTTCTCCACGTCCGACTCCAGCACCCAGGTGTGCCCGCGGTGCAACTGCTTAAGCAACCGATCCATTGCCTGCTCGACGCCCAGGTTGGGACGGTAAGCAAAGCTGGAGGCCGCAAAGTTTGGTTCGAGAACGCGTTCAAGCACTTGACGGATGGCCTGCTGAACGATGCGGTCCCGAATGGTAGGAATTGCGAGTGGGCGATGGCCGCCGCCGGTTTTTCTCAAAAACGATCGGCGAAAGGGTGAGGGGCAATAGCGCCGGTTGCGGAGATCATTTGCCAGCTTCCGTAACCGTTGCTCGACGTCAGCCTCGAACTCGGCAAGGGTTTGCCCGTCAACACCGGGAGCCGACCCGCCCCGTCGCGTCGCATGCCAAGCCTCCCGGAGGATCTCGACGTCGCAGATCGCCGCATAGCCCACACTCTTCGCTCGATGGCTGCCATGACTGTCCCTTCCGACCGGTCTGCGGAATGACCTGCATCCAGCGGTGTCGCTGGTTCGCTTTTTCAGTCGTCTCACTGCTTCGCGTGGCTTCGTACCTCGCGGGCGAATTGCTCCACCCGACTTTCGATGTGGTCGCGCAAGGTCTGCCCGTCTTGGGTTTCAGTCAGTCGCTGCTCGAAGGCCTCGAGGAATCGCCGAAAGTCCGACTGCTGGAGCCGGACGCCCTGCAACGTTTCGTGGAAATGATGTTTGAGGAAGAATCGCTGCCGGATCTGGGCGAGCACCATCTGGTCCACGACCGGCACGCGGAACGGCTCGATCAGATCGCAGGCCAGGGCGGGCCGTCCGGAACGCAGTTGGTGATAGACGCCGACCAAGGGGTCGAGACCAATCGCGTCGATCAAGGTCTGGGTCCGGCCCAACAGAAAGGTGTAACCGAGCGAGAGCAGGGCATTGACCGGATCGGTCGGCGGATGGGCCTTCCGCCCCGGGTAGGGCAGGTGCCTCGGAAACGACGTGCGGAGCAGACGGTGCCAGCGGGCGGACGAGGCGCCTTCGATACCGCGGAGGCTTTCCAGCGAGGTGGCCCGGTCGACCTGCCGCAGATCCGCGCCGATTAAATGGCGGAGATCGGAGGCCTCGGCGTGGCCGTGACGTCGGAGATGGGCGGCGACCCGCTCGATGCTTTCGAGCTTCTCCCGCACGAGGCGCCTCGCCTGCTCCAACGCAAACGCGGCATCACAGGCAGCCTGGTGTTGCCAAAACGCCAGCGCCCCGGCCCGCGCCGCTGGTGGGTTGATGCGTCCCAATAAGCGGTGGCTTTCGACGCTCAGAAAACTGACCTGGACCCCGTGCCCCCACAGCGCCCGTAAGGCCGCCCCGGTCAGATCCACCGAACCGTGGAGCAGGAGGGTCTGGAGCCGCTCCGGATGCAACAGCAACGCTTCGCCGTCGATCGGTTCCCAGCACGGCATCCGGTTACGGACCCGGAGCACGCCAGGACCCACTAAATGCACGGTCTCGGCCATCGTCTTGGAACCGGCCGCCCGGCGGCGTGAAGTTGGGGTTTTGGAAGGGTCGTGGTTTCGTTGCGGCATGTTTTCACCAGATGACGGTGGGCTCGTGGACGGGGCCGGACGACAGACCGACCTCCTCAAACGCGGCAATCCAGTTTGCCTGCAACGGCCATGCCGCTACCCGGTCCGTTGACTTCGCGATCAGGCGAGACAGCTCGTGCAACAGGTCGTGGATTTGCGGACTGGATTCTTCGACCAGGAACACCGACTGCTGTACCCGAAGTCCGGCGCGTTCCAGTCGGCGGGCGACGCGGGCGCGGCGACGGTCGGCATGGATGTCGTAGGCGATAATCCAGTGCATGAAGAACGTCTCCTCTGTCAAGACGGCGGGGCTGCTGGTGGAAGGAATGCCTCGTCTGACGGGCGTTTTGGTGGAATAGACATGCTCGATCACCGCGTCCTCCGGGAATACGCACCCCAGCCGCAGAAAGGGACACGAACGGAAAGCCAAGCCGGGATTTTCGTGAAAAGTGGGGCGCCAGAGGGTCGTCGCCTGCAGGAAGCAATGCAAACCGGTTCTACGATGGCGTTCGACCGTCATCCGCGACGATTTGTCACGAGGGCCGTGCCAGCGTCAGGGGGGGGCGGGTGCCATCCGGGCGGACTTGCGTCGTCCACGGGCAGAGGGAAGCGGGATCGCTTCGCCGGCCCGCCCCTGGCCGGCTCTGAATGTAGATCAGGCGATGGCCTGGCTGGACGGCATGGTCGACGGCCAGAGTCATCAGTTTCGTTCCGAGCGTGAGATCCAGCAACACGCCCTCGGGATCGGACGATTCGAGCGTGACCGGCAATGCTTCCGGCAACTCGGCGACCAGCGTGTCGGCGTCGTCGAACGAGATGCGGTCGACCGGGATGTCTTGCAATTTGAGCTCTGCTTCCACCCGGTCGGTGGCCTTCAGCATTTCTTTCTCCCCCTCGGTGTAGACCAGCAGACATCGCTGCGGCCGGAGAGCCTCGGAGAGAAGCGGGATCAGCTCCCACCCGCCGCTGACCACAGCCACCAGCAGATCGGGATGCCAATCCGGCCAGACTGTCGCAAGAGGACCGCGAATCTTTTGGTCGGCGAGGTCCGGCAGCAGGTCCGAAAGATAATAGTCGCGGGCTCTCTCCGCGCGTGGATGACGGAGATACGCGCGGCAACGTCGCTCGAAATTCTCCGCATCGTCGGGGATGCGGGGCGGCAGGACAGAAAACTCCTCCAGGAATTGCCCGAGCGCTTCGGCCGCTTGAGGTTTGTCGTGCCGCAACTCCCCGATCGACAGGTCGAGGTTGTGTGATTCGACCAGTTGATGGGCTTCGTCGAGATTTTGTGTCGGCACAAACACGCGCTGTACGGCCAGGCGGACGGCTTCCCGGAGCTTGTCCGGCAGAAAGCCGACCGCTGCGATGCCGCCCTGCCAGGCTCCTGTGGCCCAGACTGTGCGGTCGACCTGTCCCTCCAGAGACGCGGCGAGGAGACCGCCCGCCAGCGGGACCCAGGCCGAGTCACAGGAAACGTCCATGTGCCGGAGGTCAGGCCAGTCGGCTGGTCCGCCAAGCCCCGGCCGCAGTCCCCAGCGCTCTGTCGGCAACAGATCACCCAGTTGCTGGATCAGCGTCTCGCGAACCCGCTCGGCCTCGGCCAGTAACTTTACCGGGAGAACTCGTTCATGCTCCGCCTCGGCGACCCATCGGAGCGGCCAGGCGAAGGCATCCCGCAGGCCGGGGTAGTCGTTTCGTTTGCGGACGAACAGAACGCCGCACGTTCCCGGCTCCTGGGGCAGTCCACACGGCTTCTCAAGCGCTTCGGCCAGGACCGCCACACCGCGATGGCGGTAGGAGGCCGCGGCTTTGTTTAAAGTGTCCGCCTGAAGACACCAAGTCGCGAAGGGACCGAGCCACTCGACAAGCTGGCAGGCGGCAGCCGGGGTCAAGTCCGCAGATGATCGGTTCAGCCAAGTGACGGCCATGGCGCATCCAAACAAGCTAAGGTCAGAACTTGCCGGATCCGATGGAGCCAGCTTTCCACCAGCGGATTACAGACTGTCTTCCGGTCCAACGGGCGTCCAGTTTCGATCGTCCTCATCGAGATGCAGTCGCGACGGCTGCCCAAGAACCGACGCGGTGGCGAACTCTGCGAGGCCCTTGTCGTCGATGGGCACCGGCGGCAAATCGCCGAGTCGGGCCTTGCGGCCCTTGAGTTCGGCGGTCGGTGCTCCGCTCTCGCGGTGCACAAACCCGAGCCGAACCGTCTCCTGCCAAGTCGTGGTCAGCGTGAGCAATGCCTGGTACCGTCCATCTGGAGAATCCCAGGAATAGGTTTTGCCGGCTTCCAAAGGACCGGCAGCGGCCATCGCGGGCGCAAGGCGGGCTCGGGCCGGTGATCTGGGATCGGTCTCGGGCCTTCTCCGCACGGCGGTCGGACTCACCGGGTACGGTGGCCGCCACCAGCTGGTCGACGGCCTCAGCCGTTCGTTCAAGCGTTCCATCCAGCCACCAGGGCAGCAATTCACTCCACGGCTCGACGAGATACGACCGCCAGTTCGACAAGAGGTTGGTCTTCGCGAGCGTGGACAACAAGTCGGCGTGCTCGCGGGCCTTTCGGTCAAACTCGTCCAGGGCGTCCCCAAGCCGGTCCAATTCGGCGGAGAATGTATCGACGTCGTCCTCCGGCCCACAGCGCGTGTAGGCTTCCTCGATCGCCGCGGTGGTCGCCCACGAGTCCATGCAGGCGATCAACACGTCGTCGGAGGCCGCTTCGGCCTCGAATCCGTCGATTGCTCCGAAATACCGTTCTGGCAGTTCCTGGAGTTGCTCTGTCCAGGCGGCTACCCGATCGGCGAGTTCCCGGCACGCTGCGATGGCCACGTCCGCCGGGAGCACGCCATCGAGTTCGCCAATCTCGACTCCGAACAGCCGGCAGTACCCGATCGCTTGGGCCAATTGAAGCGCCGCTCTTGCGCACGGCGTCATCGACTGGCCCCCCGTGATCGAAGACGTCTAGCCCCGGGAGCGCGTAGGCTTGCTCCACTTCATCGCGCCGGAATGCGGCTTCATCGTCTGGCAGATTCGATCTTCGGTCAGTCATCGCTGAGGTTCTCACTCGGTGTCTTTAGGCTTCATCCACGGCCGGCGCCCGAACGGGTCGTGTCCTTCTCGTGGGTCGGCCACGGGCGCAGCATATTCGTTTCGAGCCGAGCCGGACCCGGCAGGTGCCACTCGTGTTCCGTGACAAAACAAATCTCGGCGCGGTCCTCGTCGGCCAACCGGCGAGGGATCGGAACGGCATAGGCAGGGTGGGGCGGATGCCGTCGCCCTGTCTTAGGATCCTGTTCGGAGTATTTGTTTCTTAGGAAGAACAACGCATACTTCCAGCGGTTGTCAAGCTGATGGCCGCGACCAGACTGCTCCATGAAAAAGCACGTCAGGACGCTGCCGCCATGCTGGACGCTACGGATCGCCATCAGCCCGCCGCAAGGTAACAGAAGCAGCCAACGCTCGGCATAGGGTTCGTCCTGGTAGAACTGGCGTTGCAGATACAGAATCACCAAAGGCCGATCCAGGGACTGCCGAACCTGCTCACCGAGCAGGTTCGAAGCGATCTCCCACTGCTCGCAACTCAGTGTTTCCTGGTTTCGTCCGAATCGTTGCAGGGCCGTCACAATCTCTGCGGGAAATACTTCGTCCCATGGCTCGACCGATCGGCAAATATGCCGCTCGGCTGTGTGCTGCCAACTAGATCGCGGCATCGTGACCGCACCGGCCTTCCCACAGTCGGAACGCGGGTCGCGAAGTCCCTGCCAGATCGTCCCTTGTGGTTGAGAGGATTGGGTCATGGCTGGATCCCCCGCACGTACTCCAAGTTCGACAGCAATTGCCGATAACGATACCACCGCCGCTTGATCGCCTCAGAGTTCTGACCGAGCGCGTCCCCCAAAATCTCGCAATGTTGCTTAAGGGTTTCAGTCTCCCAACCCTTAGGCGGAAAAGTGCTGGGACATTCCGCTCGCTGAGCCAGTCCGACCACAGTTCCGGAGGAACCTTCTGCCACAAAAGCCCCAGAGTTAGCAATACGATGCGGTCGTCGAGACGCCAGGTAAGGATCTCGTTCTGATCGGTTGCGGAGAACGGTTCGTTATGGTCGAGGCTGGATTCCAGTCGTCGCCGAAAGTCGGCCGCCTCATCGTCGGAGAGGCGCTGGATGGGGTCCGAGTCCTCGGCATTTGTCGATCCGCTCGCGGCGAGCGGGTCGGTCTTTTTTCTCCGGCAGCGATCCAGAAAGGCGTTCTTCAATACAATCCAACACCACGGCTCGAACTCCTGCTCGGTGTCGAACTGACGGAGCTTCTGGAAGATGACCGACGGCGCTTCCTCGATGAGATCTCGCAGGATTTGGTTGCCGCGACCGAGCACCCGCAAGCGCCGCGAACGTGGCTAATCACTTCCGAGAGGCGGTGCATGGCGTCGTCGTGCTCCGAGCCTGAGCCGTCGAGGATCGCCTCGATCCATTGACGGATCTGCTCCCGCTCGTGATCTGCTCCATGGTTTGGCTCTTGGTCTGCCTTGTGGCCCGCCATCGGGTCGCTCCTCGCAATCGCTGGTGTTGCGTCACCGGATTCTCATTGCGGCCGATCCTACCAGTAATACCACCGCCAGGCAAGAATTTCCTTTCCGGGGTGCGGGCCGACACCCAAAGTTCTCCGCCTAGCCACCAAATCATCACAGCCAAGTCCATGTTATTGTCCTCCCTTTTTCGGATTCGGAAATTCGGTTCGCTCTCAGTTCGCAAGGTCGTGCTCTTCCGCCACTGAGAGAAATACGCAGCGGATCGCCCCCTCGGAACAAAAAAACCAATGTCGGAGACGAAAGACTCAGCGAATCGATTTTCGGCCGCAGGTCTTCATTAAAATTTCCTGTGCCGGGTGTCCCTTTTTGGAAAGGAAAGGCGTATATTCTGGGGAGGTTCTGACAAACGGAGCAATCATGGCATTAGAGTTGGCGAACGGACGGCGGGGGCAAGCGGCGGAGACGAACGGGGCGGCACGAGTCCCCGCGGTCGAGATTCTCACAAAACGTCTCATGGCCGAGTTGGCCCAGGTGCGGGTGCGGGCGTGGGAGATGCGGTTGGACACGCGGGGGCATCGGGCGACGGTCGTGCAGCTCCGGGGCGTGTGGGGCAGCCGGCTGCGGGCATCTCTCCTGCGGATTATCAAACGATCTTCGGAGATGGCCCCGACCGGAGGCCGCGGTACATTGTGCGGCCCGCTAATGCTGGGGTCGTCTCGCGGTCCGAGCCTATTACGCGATGGCAGTTTCTCTTGATGGGCGAGGTCTCTCCGAAGGAGCAGGATCGGCTGTGGCGGGCCTGGGAGCACACCGGCTGCCAAGGATTGGGTCGTGATCGCACACCGTTCTTTCTGGATGAAGTTCGCCCGTTGGCATGGGAGGGCACGACGCTCTCGCCAGGGCGGTTACATCCGGGGTTCGGGTTGTGGCCTTTGGGTGATCTTGATCCGCGTCGGCCATGCAATCTGCGTGTATGGGGCCTGCGGATGTTCTACCAACGGCAGTTTGTCCGTGAACCGAACTTCGTCGATTTAACGATGGCCACCCTCCGCCGAGCGGAAGCCTTTCTGCCTCCGGAAGCCGCCAGCCGTTTGAAAGCCGATCAAGCCGCGTGGCTAGAAATCGCGCGCCGCCATCCCGCCGGAGCGTTCCGAGGACAACCCCAGTCGTTTGCCCGCTACTCCGGCAGTCAAAAGCGGCGATTGGAACTGCCCACGATCACCGGCGATCTGCCGCTCCCCCAAGGCCCCGGTCCGTTGGCCCCCCTCTTCGCCGCCGCCGAGTGGCTGCACCTGGGCAAATCCACCGTCTTCGGCCTGGGCCGCCTCATGAGAGAATGGCCGGATTAGCCGAAGGTCTTACTATCAAACGCCGTGGCCTTGGCGTTTCCTCGTCGACACTCAGTGTCTCTCCGCCAGCCATTGGTTTAACGCGGCGATGACGGCTGTTTGTTCGCTGGGAGTGGTGGCGGTGGACTCCACATAAAACTTTACCGTGTAACTGCCGTTGCTGTAGACGCCTTCGACGCCGTGCGTGCTCAAGCGGAAGCGGGTCTCGCCGGGTAGGTCGGGGTTGTAGTAGTGCGTTTGGCAGCGGATGACCTGCGGAACCTCGGCGGTCACCTTTTCCAGAAAGGCGCGGATCTCCGAGTGGCTTTTCAAGTGCCCACTGTCTTCCAGGCGGGGCGGCTTTTTCTCCTTGGCCGGAGGCGGGAGGAGTTTCGGGGCCAGGGCCTGAAACCGCCCCCGGAAGGTCTCGTGGAAAATCTGCCCGGTGGGCGAGAGTTCCCAGTGCCACTCGCCGTCGATCTCGACTTCGTTGACCAGGCTGGCCAGGGTTTCGCTGTATTCCTCCTCGAACTCTCGCCGGGGCAGGCAGCCGCCCGTCTGATCGAGGGCGTAGAGCAGCCCGCTGCACTCCATCCACACGCCGAAGTCCAAGGCCACCGGCAAGGGCGGAAACGCGATGATCTCGGAAAACCGCTCGTGCTTGTAATACACCGGCACGCCCAGAGCCTGGCCCATCAACACGGCAATCGCGATCTGGGCCTTGTAACCGCCGGTGGCATTGATGGCCGTGTAATCGGCCCCGTAATTCCGCACCGACTGCGAAATCTGCTTGGTGAGGTTCCGCAGACCCAGCGTGCGGAACTGGCGGGGGTCGTGATCTTGCAGGCCTTCGATCTCGCAGGCCTCGACCACCGGCAGCGACCGCCGGTGGTAGTAGGCCGTCAACACCTCCCCCAGGAACCGCCCGTCTTCGGTGTGGCTGTGGCAGAACAACAGATTGGGGGATTCGGCCAGGTAGCCCTTCTCCCACAGGCTGGCAATGGAGTTGATCTCCGCCCCTAACAAGCGTTCTGTAGGCGGATACTGAGTCAATCCCTCGGCCACCGCGGCGGCATCCCGCCGGGCAAACGCCGTTGCAATCGCAGCCCGCGCCGGGTCGGGATCGTCGGGAGAGAGGTTGACCAAATTCGGATAGATCAAACTCGTTCCCACCGTGGAAATCAATGTGGTCGCCGCCGTGGTCATGCTTGGCCGTCTCGCTGGGATTAAAGGGTCGGTTTGAGTTTCGTGAGCGGAGTCTCTAGCTTGGACTTTTGTTTCTCATTTTGAAAGAAGTCCCAATCGGGATACTGCAGATGCTTCGCGCGGGGATCGTTGGGATCGTAAACCAGCATCGCGTGAAAAGCTTCGCGGGTCGCTTGCGGAATCTGCTTCGCCACCTGGTTGGCCCGCCGGCGGAGTTCCTGCTGAAGCGGTTCGCCTTCGAGCGAGTGGACTTGGCGGTTCCCGGTTTGGTAACGGGCCAGCGGATTGGCTTCGAGTTGCATCTGGAGAGGCACGATCCGAATGCTGCCGCCGCCCTGCGGTTTGCAGGCTCCGAGCTTGTGCCGGAGCGGTCCGCTCAAGGTGCAGCCCTCCTCCGTTCCCATCGCCTCGGGGCCGAGGGTGACGGTCACGTTCTCTTCCAGAACGAGAACATAGGCCAACAGGTTGAGTTCGGCTTCCGTCAGGTTCTGAAACGCCAGCGTAAACGGCCCGAACAGACTGTCCGACGGTGCCGGCCTGACCTTCCGAAGGCTGTTCTCAGGGACGGTGGAATTTTCCCGGAGTCCCTCCGCGCCCGTGGCGTGGTGATAGAACTTCCACTTGGCAAGGCCGTGGGCGTGTCCTTTGTAGAAAACCGTGTGAGTCGGTTTGGGCGTGCCAGTTTCCACTGTGTAGGCCGGCCATTCCGAAGCTGGGGTGGGTGAGGACTTCAGTGGGGCGTCGCCCATCCGGACCTCTCCTGTGTAAGACCGACTGTTGTCCATGTAGCCGAACAACCGGGCGGCGGCGTCCAACTGCCAATTCGATCCGGCACCGGCGCTGGCCTGATCGGCTTGATGGTTCGTATCGGCATTGTTCCGCTGACCGAACGGCACCGCCGATCCGCTGACCACCTCCAACACCTGCCGGAGCATCCCCTTGAGCGAAGTCCCCGGAACGTACGCCGTGCCGCCGGGAGTCTTCACAAATTGGATGTTGTCCGACGGTCCCCCGTCGCCGATCAGAAGCGGTGTCAGCGCTTCCACGTCGCAGGTGAGGCGGCCCCGCAGGTTTTCCAAACGATGGTAATAGGCCGGCGTCTGCCGGTGCGGCGGGCCGTCGGGCATCGGCACCCAACGGTAAGGGTTCCAGTAGCTTTGTCCTTGGGGCATCGGTCGGCCTTTCGATTTCTCAATGCGTTCGGGGAAGCACCTAAAAAAGGGTAAAGAAGCCTTTCTTTACCCTTTTTTAGGTGTGTGGTGCGGGGCGTTTACCGTTTTGCGTTTTCTCATCGGCCCTCTCCTCGCAGACCGCAGAAGCGTTGGAAGTGGACTCGCCCGCTGGGGTCGCACCAGAGTTCCACTTCCAGCGTCACCCGCGAGGCATTCGGATCCAACATGGGGTAGTCGAAGCGGTGCGGGATTTGTAACTCCACCCACTCGCGCGGCGTCTGCGGGGTTTGCTCACCCCAGAGGTAGTACGCCGTGCGGGTGCGACGGAGTCCACCGAGTTCGCTTTGTGGGTGGCCCCAATCGGGGAACCACTCCTCATCCCCCAAAAAGACCGCCCGCCAAATCGAAGCCCCTCCGGGGTGCGGCAACCGCCGAAACCGCAATTCGCCCGAGGGATCAAACACCCGCCCTTCCTCCGCGCGAGGCAGCACCTCGGCCAAGGGAACATCTTTCGGACGAGCATGGGCGGCATACCAGCGGACCGAGCCTTCCGGGCTGGGGAGAAAATCCAACGTCCACCCATCGGGGGCCGCCAGCCACACCCAACGCGGCTGGCGGTCCGGCCGGGGAAGACCCGCAATCAGTGCGGACACCTTCTCGGCCGCGTTCAGGTCGGCGGATTTCAAGATGGCAGTCTGCGGGTTCACGCGGGGACCTCCATTTGACTGGCGAGGGGACCGACGTTCTCGGCGAACCAATCCAGAAACGCGGGGAAACTGCCCGCCAGGGTTTCCGTCCAGTTTTGCCACTCGCCGGTGACATCGTAGACTGTTCGCAGCCCTCGCGAACTTTTGGGAGAGGGCAACTCGGGCAGATTTCCGGGTTCGGCGGACAGGCCGTAGGCTTGGCGTTCCTCCGCCGTCGCAAACTGGAATAGCCCGCACAACCGCGGCGGCTTTTGCAGGTAGGTCAGTCGATAGCTGGTGGCTTTCCCTTCCACCCGGCCCAGGCCGCGGCTTTGCCCGCTGCCCACGCTGAGCAGGCCATCTTCCAAATCGGCCAAGAGGAAGTGAATCCCCGCCAGTTGCCAGAGTTCAAAGTTGGTGATTTGCAGCGTGGTTCGATAGACCCCACCGACGAGCACCGTCATATCGAACGGTCCCTGAGCCACACCGCCGGTAAAGCGGTCGATGCAGACGTTGTTGCGGTCCTCCCGAACGGGCTTATGGTCGGGCAGCGCGTAGGCATCCGAAAGCCCGGCTCGTCCCTTGAACTTGAGGGAGCCGAACACCCGGCACGCGGGGCAGCTGAGGCGGTATATCTCGGCGGTGGTGCGGTCGCCTTCCAACCGCTTGCCGCAACTGATCGCCCCCTGCTCGCTGGCCACGGGCACGTTCTGGGCGTCTTTCTTCGCATCGAAATAATACGGCAAACACGTCACGCCTTCCTTCAGCGAACGGCAGATCCGCTCCAGATGGCTGCGGAGCACCCCCTTGAGCGACGTGCCTGGCAGATAGAACGTCTCTTCGCCATCCCGCAGAGTTTGCACGGGAACCATGTCCGGCCCCGAAAACGTGGCGTACCCGCTTTTCACCAAAACCGGATCGACCGGGTGAATCTCAATCGTGATCTCAGCCTGACAAAACCATTTGCGGAGCATGCAGGAACCTTTTTGATTGGGGTTTATTCATCCGAGGCGTTCGGCCTCGCACCGCAAAAACCGTAAAAAGGGCTTATTTCCTCTTTTTGGGGTGCGTTGTGCCGAGCGTTCTTAACCTTGCGTTTCTTGTTGATCTTTGATTTTCTTCAACTGCTTTTCGATGAACTCTTGAAAGTCCCCTTCCCAATCCTTCTGGAGAGTCAGCTTTTCCTCGGCGGTTTTGCCGAGTAGGTATTGGGTTTGCTCTTTGGGATCGGAAAGGTTCGCCGACCGCAGGCCGGTAATGGTGAGTTCGGCCTGCCCCAACCCCCGGCTGGTGAAACCGCCAATGGACACGCCCGCCGTCCACTCGAACAGCCCCGCTCCCAAGAGGGCCAGATCGGCATCGGTTGGGTTGTCCAAATCCAAGCGGATGGCGAACTTGGCCGGCGGGACCACATCGAAGTCGAACTTGTTCCGCGAGGTTTTGCTGTCGCGGTCCAATACGACCGAATCGCGAACTTCCACCACGCCGGCCCATTCCGAGAGTCGGCCGTCGGAGATTTTCAAAACGCTTTTCATCAAAGGCGACCCGAACAACCGGCAGACATCGCAGGTGTGCTGGGCGATCCAATCCAGCCGCTCGGCGGCCGGCAAACCAGAAAGGTTTTCCCATTCCTTTTGATGTTCCTTTTTCCAATTGGTAAACGCTTTCACATCGCTGGAGCAAACATAGGACAGCCCTGCGGAATGGCTGTCCAACTGGCAGGCCTCCAACCCGAGGACGTACGCCAATCGTTCACAGGTGCTTCGCAAAACACCCTTGAGGCTGCTGCCCGGCAGTACCGGCTCGCCCGTGGGAGAGAGCAGGACTCCCAGATCGCTGATGTCGCCCTCGCGACCCGATCCAATCCGCCAAGGCGTGGTGAAGGTGATCTCGCCCTCGATCTGGATTTTTCGCTTCAGGGAGAAAAACCCCCGCTCGGTCGTGTTGTTTGTCATTGCTTGTCCTTGATCCATTCTCGTGAATGCCCCGAGCCACTTCAAAACGGTAAAGAAGCGGCTTTTTCATCCTTTTCCCGGGGCATCGTGGGGTGCGTGTTCGTTTTTTGCGTTTGTCACTTCCCTTTCGCGGCTTCAAACAAATACTCGACCGCAAAGTACTCGAAGAACATCGGGATCGTGTGCGGGATCCATTGCTCACCAAACCAGCGGTCCCGCTCCGCTTTACGGAGTCGTTGTTGCTTGCGGCTCAACTCTTTCATGGCCTCATCCCGGTACTCGGCGGGGAGATAGTTCCTGACGACAGCCAGTTGAATCAATTCGCCGGGCGGGTTGTCTTGTAGATCGGTCAGCTTTCGCACCCGTTCCCAGAATTGTTGCCTGTAATAATCCTGAGACTTCAAGATCACCTCTTTGAACGATTTGCCTGGACGCCGTTTTTCATACTCGTCTTGTTCTTTCCTTAAACTGCGTGTGAATTTCTCTTTTTGATGATTGGCGAACGAGGCCACCAGCGAGGGTTGGTGATCGTTCCAGTGCGATGGCGGATTGACCGCCACCTGCCGGAGCCCCACGATCTGACTCCGCTCCATCGGAAAAGGCACTACCTTCGCCAAGCGCGTTTCGAGCTTCGCCAACTGCTTGGCAACCTTTTCGGGATCGGACTCTCTCGACTGTATTTCCGCCTCTTCTTTTTGCAGAGCCTGGTCGCGCAAGCTCTCGGCGGTAGCGATCCACTCGTTCAAGAATCGCCTCGCCTCCGGGGCCAGCACATCATCCGCCATCTGATTCCATTCCGCTTGAAGCATGGAAAGTCTCCTAATGGGCCGAGGGCATTTAATGGGCCGAGGGCATTCCCGCCACGGCTTTCTCGTAGAGATAGGCTCCCACGACCACCCGGACCCAATTCCGGGCCAACCAAAACCGATTGGCTTGGGCGTCTTCGTCCGTCTCGGCATGCTGCCGGGCGATCTCCCGCAGTTCGGCCAGTTGATCCAGTACGGTCTGGCCCACGCCGGGTTCGCGCCAGGCTTTGGCATCCTTGGTGTTGCGGCCCATCTGGTTTTTCACGAAGGCTTCGATGTCCGCAAACCGCCGGGCGGTGGCGGCAGTCTGTTGCAGGTTCCGCACCTGCGTGCTGACGTTCTCTGTTCCGCCGAACGCCCGGTAGAGCGCCTCGCCCAGTTGTTCGTAGGCGGCTCGGCGGTCGGGCTGTTCCAGTTCCCGATCCAGTTTCCGTTGTTGTTCGATGCTGATAGACTGACTCATGCCGATGTTCCTTCCTGCCGGGAAAGATCGCGATGAAATTGTGCCGAAACTTCGACTTGGCCAAATCCCTCGCCCTGCCGGAGTCCCAGCCCTTCCCGTTCCAAGGTGTTTAACCAATCGAACAAACCCGTCTTGTCCTCCCCCGTGAAGCGATAGACAAAGACGCTGCCGCGGGCGATGGCCCATTCATCCTGGCGAGGCAATCCGTGGGCGGCGTTCCAGCCCCGCACCCGCTCATGCCGGGCGACCGTGAGAAGGCATTCGATCTCCGGGCGGTTCCCAGACAATGCTTGGCGAGGATCGAGGGAATAGCGCAGCAACTCATCCACCACAATCGCGCCCGAGGGCAATCCCAACGAAAAGTAAAATCCTTCCACTTGCGGACCCTCCAGTCGAAACGGCTCGCTTTTCAGGAACACTTTCAGGTCCTCGCTCCACTGGTTCCACCGGGTTGGGGACTCGCCTGCCGCGGCGAACGGTTCACCCCACTCCAACCGGACCCGACCATAACCCCGCGTGCGGGCATGACCGACATCAATGCAGTTTTCCTCTTCCTCCAGCAACTCTTGGAATCGCCGGGCGTTGTCGTCCGTGGTTTCGATCCAGCCGGTGAGATCCTCCACATCCATCAGTTCGATCAACGCTCTAATCTTCTGGGGAGGCGTGCGGAGCCACACAACCAAGTCTTCCCCTTTTAAGAAGCCTTTCAACTGCCGGGGATTCGTTTCCTTGCTTCTGAGCCAATCAATGAGATCTTCACCATTCAAGAACTGTTGTAACCGAGCAGCATTGAATTTGTCGTTGGCTAACCAATCAAAGAGATCTTCACCCTTCAAGAACTGTCGTAACCGCTCAGCGTTCTCTGTTCTTGCAACGATCCAGTTGATCAAAACGGGTGTGTTCGGTTCGAGAATTTCATTGGAATACAAAATGGACCGAGCCGCCGTCATGGTGTGGCGGTCGATGCCGACGTGCGTCTCCACCCGCCGCCGATCCGTCCGGCTGGCGTGATACGTTTGATCGTGCCACTCGTAAAACCCCCGTTCGTCTCGCATCGCGGCCCCACAGACGCCGCAATCCAGAAAGGGCTGTTCCAATTCGTCAATGGGTACGGTTCGCCCATCCTGTTCGGCGAGGGCAAGGCCGATCCGTAACCACAATTGATCGGCCATCCCGTGCTGACCAGCCTTGGAAAACCCCGGAGTCCGTTTGCAGGCCGCCGCCGTGAGGGGCAGCGTCCTCGGAGCGGGATCGAGCGGTCCGAACCGTGAGCCGCTGTCTTCCAGGAACAGTTCGCGGAAGCCCTCATCCGCAGAGCCGTGGCGATCCAGGTACAACCGGGCCAGTGCCCCCCGCAGCATGGTGCCGCTGATGGATTTCACGCCCGTCGACCGTTGCGACTGCCGCGACTGTTTGATCGCCAAGGGCGATTCCAAATAGGCTTTGATCGAGATATCGGTTCACCAACAGGGCTTTCCAAGTTCAGATTTCGATTTGATTCCGCCAGGGCACGCCTCAATAAGGGTAAAGAAGGCGTGCGGTTGCCGTTTTGCGATTGGTTATTCCGAGCCAGTCTTTTCGTCGATCATCAGTTGGTAGTACTCTTGCCACCCATCCTCTCGGAAGGGGGCCAACATGGCATCCAGGGATTGCGGCGTGCGATTCCATTTCAAAGTCGACTCATCCACGGTGATCACGCACTGACCGCGGCCGGCACTTTTGTCGCCGCCGAGCGATTCGATGCCCAACAGCGCCGTCACCAACAAAGCGTATTCGTACGGCAAACCTCCCCCATTGTGGGTCAGGGCCTCGGAGGGATGCCGTGCCCGCAACCGGGCGGCATAAGCCCCCTTAGATACGGAGACGATCTCCGTGGCGAACAGATGCTGATGCTTGACCGTGCCCGTCAACCGATCGAGCGCCGTCCGCTGCCGCACGGTTGTCCCTGGCGAAACCGCCCCGTCGCTGTGATCGTCCACCGGCAGGGCATCGCTCAGGAACAAACACCCGCCTTGATAACGGGACCCAAACAAGCGATCCACGAAAATCTGCGATTGCGGAAGCGGAACAAAGTGCGCGGCCAATGCGGCCTCCTGGTCATGCGGGTCGAGCACATCCGACAAGTTCAGGGCCAGGGCCAACCGTTCGCACTGTTGCCTGAGTACGCCTTTGAGTTGAGCCCCGGGCACAAACGGAACCTCTCCCCAAGACCGCATCCGCCGCCGGGCCTGCAGGCGGTTCACCAAAGCGGAACCCGCTCCGCTGCCCACGTGCCAGTCGGTCACAAATTGCAACTGAAACGTCAAATCGAGTCGTAGGATTGCCATAAATCGAATGCTTCCACGAGGTCGGGCAAGGGCGTGGGGGTTTTGCCACGCCAGGAAATCCAGGGGAAATTTTCCACGCGTCCGTTTTCATCCAAACAGGCCATCGCCTTCCAGAGCGCCTGCCGTTGCCTTTCCGTCAAACGGGCAAACAGTTCGCGGCTCCGCTGTTCCGCTTTCGCTTCCGAAGCGGTCAGCGCCGCCTCCCGCAAGGCGTGCAGTTTGGTCCGCGGAATGCCCGGCTCACACCGTTTGAGGATTCCCACGGCGTCCGTCAATCGCTTGAACTCCACCGCTCCCGCCGGGGATTCTTGCGGTCCTTTCGTAATCTGGAACGGTCGCAGGGTGCGGGGTCTATTGGTTGAGATTCGGAAATCCTCGTCCCGAAGCGTGGCCAGTTCCAAGCTGCCCGAGCCCAGGACCTGATGGAAGTCCAGAAAGCTCGCCACGCTCGTGCGGTCGCTCTGTTGCTGCGCAGTCCCGCACCGCTTAGCCTCTTTGAGCAAGTCCTCGGCCAGTTCTAGCAACAACGCAAAGGGAAAGGTCACGCGGCCAATCGCCACCCCGCACGAGAGAGAAAACGGTCGATCGGCACGGAAATACTTCTGCAAATCCGGATCGAGGGTGTTGAGGTGGCTTTCGGTCTCGGCTTGAAATTCCTCCATCACAAGTTTGGCAAACGCCAATGCACGCTCCGCCGGCAAGGCGACCAACAGATCGTCGCCGCCCAACAAGAGAATTTCCGCTCGCAGTTTGCCGTTGGCAAAGTTCGATCGGCGAAGCTGCGCAATGTCTTTCCCACAAACCTGAGCCAATGCCCGGTGACACGCCCGCTGCACGCTCTGGTCGATCATCTCGCTGAATGCCAGGCTGCGTTCGGGGGTATTGAGCTTTCGCACGACCTTGCCCATCGCATTGCCATCGGCATAAACCAGCCCCAAGTCGGAATTCTCCTGGCCGACCAACTCCGAGAACTCACCGCAGTGGAGATTCTTCCATTGGCTCTCGTTTTCCCAACCTTCTTGAGCGAAGTGGGTGTTCACGAATTGCATCCACGCCTCCCAGAGGGATTCGCGGGGCACATTCTCTTTTTGTTCCACCGCGCGGGAGATCAACTGCCACCGTCCATCCCGCAAACTCTTCTGGCTAGCCGGCAAGTGAGACGAGGATTTGCACTCGGCCACCAAAGGCATCAAAAGGGAAACTGGCTCGTCCCGCGCGGAATCCCGGCACTGCCGAAGCCGCCGATGGGCCTGCTGGACAGCACGTTTATAGTCGCCTTCGCTTTCCCGGTACTCTTCGATTCCCCAAACCAGTCCGACTTCCCCGCCCGTTTCCTCACGGAACACCCCAGCAAGCCTCTGGCAGGCTTCTTCGACGTCGCTTTCAGTATTGGCGGTGATGATAAACTGCGCCGTCCCCCCGTTGGCATAAACCTGATCGACCTGATCGTCCCCGAGTTCTTCAATGAGCACCGACTTCATTCGATAGCAATTGAGCGTGACCAGCCGGCTGCTCGCCCCGCGAATTTCCCGCAGAGGGTCGGTGCCGAACACATACTGCTTAATGCTGGGGACGTCGAACGCAACCAAGAATCGCATCATCACCAATCACTTTACGCTTCAATCGAACCAAGAAGTCTGTAGAAGCAATACGCCGGGGGAATGCCAAGAGTGACAAGGAAGCAAAGGAATATCAGTAATGTGGGTACACAGTACGGGGTAAAGTGTCCACGTGCAAGCAGATTTACAGAAATTCTCGCGTCAAGGTTTCAGCCCAAATCGGCTTCTAAGATTCCAACAAGAGCCGGCATTGTTTGCTCTTGCCCTTAATTCTTTGCGTTCTGATAGGCGCGGTGTCCGCTGCGACTTTGGCCGGATTCCGGCGGTTGTGACCGATACATCCTGATTGAGCGAAATCGACCTCCGTCATGCGAATCCGAACAATCCAACTCGATCCGCAAGTTTTCGGCGCTCCGCCGATTGCGCTCAGGTTCCGCGCCTTGCCCTGCCGCGAAGATCACTCCACCGGCGCGATGACCTTCCCCACGACTCCGCCCGCGATCGAAAACCCATAGGCCGAAGTCTTCCGCGAACCCCGCGACTTCGTCAACACGCAGTTACGCGCATGCTCGCCCCGCCGCGGAAGTCGGTCCAATCCACACGCTCACGAAGGCGCGCGAATCGCGCCTCGATTCGCGCCCGCTGTAAACCAAGATGCCAAAAGTTCGAAAGTTGTTGCCTACCTCCGAGGCAACCGTAGAGGACGCGAACTCCGTAAGCTCAAGCTGTTTCATGCTTTGCAAAATCGGGTCGCGCAGAATGGTTAGTAACGTGTTTTGTACGGGGAGCTTGGAGTCTATGGGCGTTCGGGAATTGAACATCCTGCCCAGCACCGATCCGCGGATCCTGGTCGATCGTCGTCCCAATATCGTCGTCCTTGGCGTCGGCAATTCCGGCACCACGATCGTCACGAAAATGCTGCATGCCTTGGGTTGGCAGGCAGCGGACGCCGATGAAATCTTCGGAGAATCGGTAAAGCTTCGGGACATCAACGAATCCGGGAATTTCAGTGGGGCGGCCGAATACTTGGCCGGCCTGCCGCAGCCGTGGGCGATCAAAGATCCGCGCTTTGTTCGCACCTTGGGCCGTTGGCAGCCGTTTTTGGCTCCATACAACCCGCTTTTGCTTTGGGTAATTCGCGACCGTGAATCCGTGCTGGAATCAAAGCGTAAACGCGGCGTGCCGCGGGACTCGGCGGCGGGACAATACGATTCGCAGATTCGACAGGCGGGGCGGTTGTATGCGAATTGGCAAGGGCCAAAGTTATGGATCGAGTATGAACGGTTGGCTGATGCAGTTGGGCTCTGGCGGGATGCGGACGGAAAACTTTCGCGAGATCGGGCGCGGGAGATTGCGGTGCGGTTGGGGACGGAATTGCCCGATGCGGAGTTAGATCGACTGTACGACGCCGCTTCTGCATTTACGGGTGAAGAATGGCAGTATTCGGGCCAGGATGCGGGAGGGCTTTGGATGGTGGCGTCCGGATTGCCTGCTGGAGTGCGGTTGGTTTGTGATGGTGTGACGGCAGACGTCGTGGAACGGGTGCGCGTCGCAAGGCCGGTACTGACCAACAACGATCGTAGATAGATCCACCTAGGCCACGAGGGTAAGTGTTTATTTTTCAAGTTTTTTTGAGAATCCGGAAGAATTTATTTGACGTTTTCGATTTGGCGACATGATAATCGTCAACTGAGGATGGCGGTCCAAGTTTGCCGGCACCCAAACCCTACCGACATGCGACTGCACGCACCCAATGTTGTAACACCTTCTGTACCACACTTAAAGGTAACCATAATGGTGACGGTCGGTGAGCTTTGAATGGTGGCTTCGGGATTGCAGCCAGGGATAGCGTGTGACGGCGTACGTGGTGAAACGGGTGCGGGTGGCGAGGTATGATCTGGATTGACGTCAACTTTCCATGCATCAAATCCAGCCACTAACGCACCACGGGGGATCGACGGAAATCCTTTCCGGAGAGAACCTTGGTCCTGTAATGCTTTTTTTGTTCGGCAATTTCGCACTATCGGCTCCGTCTTTTCTCACAAAGGTAGATGATGTATGAGTGATTCTAGTCCAAACTCCGTAGACGCGTTTCTCGCGGCAGCCAGGCTAGCGGAGACTACCATTACGGGATATATCGCGCGCGACCCGGGTGACGGATCAGTGATTTTGTTTGGTCCTAATTCGTACAAATGCCCGCACCTCGCGATCCCCAGAGATGAGATACTAGACATTCGGCAAGGACAGATTCACCGATGCAGTGGCGGTGGTCGAGTGTTATTTATGTGGTATGCGACGCTTGTTCTCAAACCGGCTGAAACGACCGAAGGCCAATGGCTCCAGCGGTTACTAATCGAGACCCTTGCCGAACCTCTTAAGAGTGATTGTAGCTGCATAGGTGGCGTCAAAGCTTCATGTAATGACAAATATTGGGAAGACGCCTCGACTTCAACAAAAGTCCATCTTGATAGAGCGAGAAATGATATTACTGGTGAATGCTACCGGAAAGACGCCGAAGTTCACTTGGGACGAAGCGTCGCGGAGCGAATTACACAAGGTGTCTCGGAGGCGACAAGAGCAATTGGAGGAGCGCTGTCGGCATGTGGTTGTGGCGTCGCCGGCGTCTGGGTCACCGTCGCGGGCGAATTGGTTCGTATCGGATATGATGCACTGAAGAATTCAGATGGCAGCATAGATTTAAAGATCGACTATGTCCAAATTCGGGCTGGTCGCGAGATGTTCCCACTGCTTATTGATGCCGCCACAGCGGGGAAAATTCTGGATTCTTTCTAGATTCGCATCGTCCGGTAGCCAACCCGGCGATGCCGGCCGTTCGGTAGGGGCTGGACTGCCCGTCGGCTATGGGTTTCTGTTATATTAAGAATCGATGTAAACTCCCGTTGTAGGCGATCTCTGCGGTGATACACGCCGGATCTTTGAGTTGAGTGATCGTGAGTTTGACCGTTTGACCGTTCGTACTTTTGCCAAAGGAGCCTACAATGTCTCAGAAACACCTCGTTTCCTGCACGGTCCTCGTGACTGCTGCGTTGTTTTTTTTTATTGCCCACGATGCAATGACTCAAGACACTGACAAAAAGGAAGATGCGCCGGCGCACCACACCGGCAAAGAACACCACTTTAAGGTGGAATTCCAGCGTGGCGCTGAACCGAAGCTTGTCCCGATTGAAACGGACATGTCTTACATGCGGCTGTCGGACGACTTTCTCGCATCGTTCAATACTGATGAAGCGGTCCATCTTACCGCTGATTGTGAAACCGATCCAACACCATCAAGTGGAATCCGACGCGACTGCGATTCTGATCCACAAGTCGTCAACGTGCCCACAGGCTACTACTTTGTCGAAGCCGATGCATCGGCACATTGGTTGATCGATAGGGGAACGGACAACCGCTACTACGTCGAATGGCACAATCGTGTCGAGATTTACCCAGGAACACGTGTCTATGTTCCGACAACTGTCAAATTCTGGGTTCACGCTCGCGGCCCGAGCGGCCCAAACTCTGGCACTGGCCGTTCAAAGGTGCGGCTCGACGCTCCGTTCAAGAAGCTTCCGCCAACCCAATAGCAAAGCTGGCGAACAATTGCCTGACCCGGAGCGGGCGACAACGCGCGTTTGTGAGATCAACGTCGCTTCCGCCCGCCCGGCTACGCTGGACATTCGGCGAGGGAGGGGGCGGTTGAGGGGCAACGGCCGGTAGCGCAAGCCCATCTGCCGACGAGGATGCCATCCGAGCGGCGAGCTGGATCTGGGTTGTTACGCAACCGACCTGCCAATCAGTCCGTCCCCTCTGAGCGGGACCAACCCTTTACGGAGTTTTGTCCTTTGGGTTTACAGCGATAGAGAATCGGATGCGATCTCGTCACGGAAGGCAAAGACGGAATGATCTCCTCCATCCTCGCGGCGCTGTAGGTTTGCTTGTGGCTACAATATCGGTTTGGGGGCGTCGCACGCCAAGCTGACGCTTTGGTTCGTTAATCTCGCGTAGGAAAAGCGATATGTCCAAACAGCAGTATGGTCAGTACATCGATCAGGAATCAGGAGTTGTCAAGCGGCCTGAGGGACCCGGCTGGACCGACCCGTTTGGCGACGGTGTCTGGCGGTCGTCGTGGTTTTTCTCATCGCTGCTGATAATCAAGGCGAAGGACCCGGCCACATTTCAGCACATCTGCGAGCAACACGGACTCGCGGAAAGCCAAATTCAGCGGTTTCTGGTTTACTTTCGGGACAACTGTGCTGGAGTTGACGAGTGGACTTTGCCGAAGAACCCCAGTCAAAAGTTTTCCGGAGATCAGCTTGCGCCGCTCCTATACTTCTCGGCCAGCGTCAGCGCCTTTGGGAGCGGTGACGCGAAGAACGTTGCGCAAGCCATTCTGCAGAAACTGATCGAACTCGACCGTCGCCACGGCGCACTCTCGGACACGCAGCAAGGACAGCTCCGAGACAACCAGAGGTACGCTATTGATATCGCATGCAGGATGTATGGCATTGATTACCTACGGGGATTCCGCCGGGACCGCTGCAGATTTGAGTTCTCGACCGCTCTGGCTGCGAACAACTTGCTGGCTCAACTTCCGTGGCAGGATCTCGCCACACGGGACGCCTATTCGGTTTTCAATGCATTGGGGGTTGTGAGCGAGGCGTGCGTCAAGTGGGGGAAGGACGACGAAGATGTTGATGCGTGGCGGAAGAATTATCGGCTTCATGCGGACAAAGGATGGGGGCCGGCATTTCGCATCACGGCCGGCCGGTCATTCAGCGTGAGTGACATAGATGTTTATGCTTCAGCGTACATCATAAGGGAGCGGGATAACGACATCATCATGGCCCAGCGGCCTGCCAAGTACATGAGTGGGGAGTTTACGCCTGATACTGCTCCGGGACCCAATAAGTGGCTCGTGCTGGATTACGTCATTCTCAAGGGTCTGCAATTGCTCTGGCAGTAGACCGCGCTGAACCAGGCGCACCCCGCCGGCAGTTGAGTTGGTTCGTTCGGATTTGCCTCTTACCCGTTAGCCGTCCCGAATGGCGACAGCTTTGACTCCAATTTAAATTGCACGCAATTCCCAATCCCTGTAAACCCGAAGGAGAAGATTCCGTAAAAAGTTGCTTCCGCTGAGGGGGGGGGGACCGAAAGCTACTTCAAATCGTTAAAGCAGGCTCTTGCAAGAGGTTGCGTGGATTGATAAAGTGAGAATGGTTATGAAGAGGGTTCCTTCCGGGGAGGGTAGATGACAATGGCCGCGGTGTCATGATGGTGCCGGTCGTAGCGGATCTCAATTGGCTTGTCGCGCAGATCGACGGGCGTTTCGTAGCGGCGGTTGCGGAAGCTGAACGTGTTGTCCTTTTTGACCTTGCGGGTCGCCTCGGCATAGAAGAGTTCGTCGTTGTGTTCGGACGGTGACAGGAAGCGAACGTGACTAGAATCCATGCCGAAGCGGTCGATCGGCTTCATGCCGATCGCGTCATGTTCCACCGCGTTGTAGTCGCTTTCGACCCAAGCGGTGAACTGCCGATTGAGGGCGGCCAGCGAGGAGAGGTCGAGTTGGCGGATGAGGAACTGATCGCGGACGCGGCGGAAGAAGCGTTCGATCTTCCCCTTCGCGGCGGCGTCTCGGACCGCCGTATGCCGCAGGAGACAACCCAATCGGGCGCAGATCAGCGTGATCTCCTGGCCGCTGTAGATCGAGCCGTTGTCGACTAAGAGTTGCTCGGGAATGCCGCGTTTATAGAAGGCGGCGCGAAGGGTTTGCACCAACGAATCGACGTTCTCCTCGAAGAAGAATTCACCGTGACATATCACTCGACTCGCATCATCGATGAAGGCGATCAGCTTGGCTTGCTTGCGGGCCGCTCCGGATACACCGGTGTCCAGATAGGGGCCGAACATCGTGTCGGCTTGCCAGAGTTGGTTGGCGTATTTCATGCTGAAGGCGAGCCGTTTTTTGTTGTTGTCCTTGTCTTCGGGGGCGAGCAGGTCGTACTCGCGAATGAATCGATAGAAAGTGGTCTGGGCGATCTGGTCGCGGCGAAGCAGTCCCTTTTCGATGCAAAAGCGGTACAACGCCGACTTGTTATAACGTTTATTGTGGAAGTGCGGCTTGGCGGCGTTGAGGGCTTCGAGCAGTTCCTCGGGAGTGATCTTGCGGGTCTTTCCCTTGTCATTCCGCGATCTGTGGGTCATGCCGGTGATGCCGTGGTTTTTGTAGCGGTAGTGCCAGGTCTGGATGGTTCGCCAAGTGAACTGCCGGGGATTGCCTTCCTCATCGAGAAAGGTCATGGCGGCGACCTGGTGGATCCGCTCGTGCCGGGTCCGGCCCTCGACCGTGTCGACGGCTCCCAGAACGCGCATCTTCAAATAAACCGAAGGCTGCTTCATGGGGTTCTCCTTGCTTTGGGAATGGTTGACCAAAACCAAAAGAGACGTTGTCCCAAAAGCGGCCGCGTCGAGAAACGACAGCTTGTGTTGTCGCCCATTTTTGGCCAGATGGTATCAGGGTCGCGCGATGACAATTCGGTCACGATCGGCGCGGTGTGGCAGCCGTTGGGAAACCATGACACGCGCCGATTGGCGCGGCGGGCGGCATCACAAGTGTCACAATTCGCTCATTCCGGCAGAATCTTGGCAGCGACCTACAATGACACCCGGAGGTCAGGCGGGAAGAGCGGGCCGCCTTACATAAAGAACGTCCGCAGGGCGTGCTGAAAGGCGGCGACGGGACAGTCCGAATGGGGAAAGGCGGCTTGAAGATGAACCAGGACCTCCGCCGCCGGAGATTGAGCAGAATTGGCCGGCAGTTCCGGTGGCTCGCACCGTTGCCACAGGGCCGTGCGGATCTCGCTTTGGCCGAGGTCGAATCGCTTCCAGATGCGTTGCATCTGCCTGTCGCTCAGGTGGCAGTCGACGCGGCGGATGGCGGCGCTGATACCGTCGGCGACAACGGATTGAAGAAACGTCCACAGACCGCCGGCCGAGAGGCTCAGTCGGCGGATTTTGTCCGCGAGCCAGATGCTGAACGTCCGCCCGCACCCTTGGCGATTATTGCGGTTGCTGCAGAAAATCCGCCGGGCGCGGAGCGTCTTTTCCCGCGGGCTGGTCTCGTCATAACCACGCAGGAAGCCATGCAGAACCAGCCGCCCGGTCGCCTTGCAGTGTGGGCACGCCGTCGCCTTGAGCTTCTCGTAAATCGCGAGAAAGCCCTCTTCGTCCCGATAGAACCATCGCCCCTCGCTCACGTGAGCACACTCCCCGAAAGCCGACGATTCTAGCGGCCGCCGGTTCGGGGCGGGGTATGACAAAAATGCATTTGAGCGGGGTACAAAGATCCCGGCACGGTCCGTACCGGAAGCAACGGTTTTGCCAAATTCTCCCGGGAACAAACATCAAGGAATGCGGCGACAATTCGGCAATTCCCGGCCAAAACTGCGACCAGAGTCAGGGAAAGGACAGCGAGAACGGCCGTGGGGCTGTGATCGGCCAAAATTAAATCCGGGCGGATCAATTCGAAGAGTGACTTCCAACTGCCAGCCAGGGCGGACAGCCCGGCGGGATCGCCGTAGCCGACGTTATGGAGGATATGCGCAAAGGTCGGCGTGGAGGTGAATTGAAGCCCGGCCCCGTGGCGCAACGGAGCTTGAAACAGCATGAAGCGGTCTTGGTCAAACCAGCGCCCTGCGGACCAGACATCCCGCGCGATAAAGGAGATTTCAAAGCCTTCCCGCTGGAAGAAATCCACCAAGGGTTCCAAAGGCGAAAAGTGCCCGAACCCGCCGCCCAGTTCCCAACAAAAGGCGACTTTTCTACTCACCCGTGGATTCTTTCTTGCGAATCTTCCAAATGCGCACCATGCCACGGTCCGCTGCCGCAGCGTAGTGGTTATCCGGCGACAGAGCGACTCGCTGGATTCCTGCCGTCGCCCGCCCGAAGGCGCTGCTAATCTCGATCCCGGCATGAAGATGTTGAATTCGCAGGAGCCGCCGGACGCTTGGCGTGCCCTTCCCTGCGTCTTCGATTTGCCAGAGAGCCAGTTCACTCCCACTGCCGACCAGCGCAAGCCGGTCGTTCCGCGAGAAGGCCACGCTTTCGATTACTTCGGGAGCTTCGGGGGAGATATTCAGATCAGGCGATGACGTTCCCTGCTCAATGTCCCAAATTCGCAGAAAACCTTGCGAGTTCGCGGCGAGGACTCGGGAACCGTCTCGCGTAAAAACCGCATCGACCACGCCCGGGCTGCCATACCGCTCCTTCGTCTCCAATCTCTTGAGTTCGCGTCCCGTGCTGATGTCGAACAGTCTCAGTTGGTAGTTGTCGTTCCCGCCCGCCCAAAAACAAATGTTGCCATTGGGAGAGACGTTGAGGCTGTGTGTGTCACCATCGGGTTTGCCGTTCCACAGGCCAAGCTCCGGCTTGTAATGGCTGATTTGCTTCCCCGTTTGAACGTCCCACGCAAAAATATCGCCCTCGATCGTTCCAGAAACGGCGCGGCGGCCGTCTGGAGAGAACGCAGCGCCAGTCACCGCGTACCAATGGCCTTCAAACCGTCGGACTGCCTTCCACTTCTTGACATCCCAGAACGTCAGCGACTCATTTCCCTTGTACTGTCCCGCGGCGAGCAAAGCGTACCGGCCATCGGGCGACCATGCGATGTCCCGGACGAGAGGCCAGGCCTTCTCGTCCTTGAATCTCTCAAGCTCACGGCCTGTCGAGGGATCCCAAAGCCGAACCGTACCGCCGCCATCGGCCGTTAAGAGTTGCTTGCCGTCTGGGGAAAAGGCGAGGGCATACACGCCCTCATCGTGCCGCAGCGTCCACTGGTGCTCCGCGGACCAATTCGGCGAATCTGACGGCGGTTTGTTGTCCGCCCGACGGGGCGAAGCCGTTTCAAAGGCTTTGAGGATGGTTTTGTTGCCCAGTTTCTCCGCCAACTGCCGCGGGGTGAGGCGTTTGGAGTTGACGCGATCGACATCGGCCCCCGCCTCGATCAGGATCTTGATGACCATCGCCCGATTTTTCGCGGGGCCTCCCAAAAAATCGGGCTCAGGATCAACCGCGAGATGGAGAGGGGTGTTGCCTCCACTAAACTCCACGGCATTTAGATCGATTTTGTCATAGTTAGAAACTAAATACTTTACCGTCTCGACGGCCCCGTTTGCTGCGGCATAATGCAGGGGCCTCATTTTTACCTCATTTTCGCAGTTGATGTCTATGTATTTGGATAGAATCGCGATCACTTTGCGGTTCCCGGCCGTTTTGGGATCTTCGTTGTACTTGGAGTCGAAATACCCCATACAGGCAAAGTGCAACGCATTGCCGAGGATGTTCAGCGGTTCCGCTTGCACTTTGGCACCCTTTTTGAGAAGCAACTCCACCAGGCGATAATCCCCTGACCGGGCCGCGTATTCCAACACGGAATTACGATACTCTTTGGACACTTTCGTGCCGTCTAGGCGTGTCCTCGGAATTGACGGAAACTCGGGTCGAGAATTCAAGTCCGCGCCCAGTTCGATCAGAACCTCGGCCGCCTCAAACGTGCCGCCAAATTTTGCGGCAGAATGCAGCGGCGTCTCATTTATGTCGTCGCGCGCATTCACGTCGGCGCCCCGCTTGACCAGATAACGGATGATCTCGGGTTGATTTCCTCGAGCCGCGTAGTGCAGCAAAGTTCCTCCTGAGCGGCGCTCGGTCGCTCTCAAGAGCTCTGGCTTGTCTTTTATTAATGATTTCAGAGTCTCAAAGCGCCCAAAATTGGCTGCCGCAAATGGCGTGAATGGATCGATTTCCTTGGGCTGCTTTTCATCAGCACGCGCACACCCGGACGATGAAACCAAATAGAGCACGATCGCGATTGTGTTAGAGATTCTCACGAGAATGCCTCTCAAAGAATAGATATTAGTTTCTAGGAGTCACATATATACCGGTTGGACCAACTATGACGCCGTAAGCGCCTGCCGGCACGTAGCCAATACTGTTAAGTTCACCTGCAACATCTTTTGCATCAAGCGCGAACAAATAATTCGGCCCCCAACTCACCCAAAATGGCCGATTGTGCTGTAGATTTCCAAGCGCTCCAGCAACACGCCAACCCTGCCCGTGCACGAATCGCATCAGCAATTCTCCATAGATGTCATTCACCGACGGAGCCTCCAGTTTTTCACCTCCGGAAAATGTGCTGGGCAATCGACTTGTCAAATCGTTAATATAATCTCTCCATTTAATGACTTGTTGGTCAAGGGGATCTTTCGCCATCCCGGCCACCAATTCACTGATCTTCTTTCGTTCTCCCTGTTTTTCATTTTTTCCCGCTGTCTGCTCAATCTTCTCAATATCATCTAGATTAACAGCAAGCAATTCCTGCTTGATCTGTTTCCAAATCGCAACATCACCTGCATGATTGATAGCAATCACCTTAGAAATGATCTGTCCTATTGTAACGGCAGCCAAGGAGGCGATTCCCGAAATTGGTGTGGACGCAAAAGCTGCCGCAGCCCAGCTTATGTTCGTGAGTTCCGTAACTTTGAGTCCCATATCATTATATTCACTATCAATGAAGTCTTTTAGCTTTTCAGCCGCGGCCAAGCTGTTCTTGTAAACTGCATTGACGTAGTTTGTCGCCGCTCCTTCCCATCCAGTAAGTAAGAGGATCGCATTAGTTTTGTAGTACTCTGGATCATCATAGATCGTCAACTGCAAATAGGCGGCCTCCCCTTCACGGTCGATTGCCACGACGGTGAATTCGAATTTAGCATCTCTTTTCAAGAAGCGTTGTAGGGTAAACCTATTCTTAATTGTGATTGATCCGTTCGGATCAATTTCTAACGCTGGCAAGGGGATTGTTACTTTACCAATCTTCAATTCTGGCTGGCTCAGGAAGTAGGCGACGCGATCTCGGTCATCTTGATCGTTGGCTTTTACTTTGATTACCTCGTAACCATTATTCGTCGCGTTTGGATCCGAACCAATCACGAATAACGAATGCTCTGAGATTTTGATCTCTTTTGTGGGCTGCTCAAAGACCGGGGCATGGTTTTCAAATTTATCGCCAATCCAAGGGCTGAATTTGCCGGACCCGCTTTCGACAACGCGAACGCTCCAGACTGTTTCCCCCGGTTGGAGCCGGATCGTCACGGAAAAAGGATTTACGTATAGGTAGATCGGCTCATTGTCCGGGGACCCGTCGCCATCGATGTCCACGTCGTCCGCGTAGCCGTCGCCGTTCGTGTCCACTTCCAGCACATAAGCGCCGTCGGAGAAATCATCGTTGAATTGGCCCGCGATTGTTACGTCCGTGTAACCCGACTCCGGTTCCGTGTTGGGGTAGAAGTACGCTGAATGAATACCTGGCGGGTTGTTCACAGGGGGCGCGACTGTAAAAGTTATGGGCGTGGCCCACGCTCCCACGAGCTCCTGGTCGGTGTTATTGTCATACTCAACAACCCTCACGGACGCGGTCTGAAGTCCTTCACTTGGGCTGTAATCATAAGTGAAACCTGTCGAGTCGTTTTCAGCTGATATGGAATCATCGACGACCTCGTCGTTGTCCAAATCGAATTCGATCGTATAGGAACTATTCCCTCGCGTATCATCAACGATGTCTCCGGTGAGAAAGTGATGGGGGTCGACGCCGCGTTCATCAACATACGGAGTATATGCGAGGTTTTTGATTTGGGGAGCGAAATTGTCCGGCGCGACGACGTCGACGTTTAGAAGATGCAACGTCCCGTATAACGTACTCGCGGTTTCAAGTTCGTATTCATCAACTGACACCAGAATCTCGTGCATTCCATAACTGAGCGAGAGATAAGCGGAGAGGGCAGTCACATCTTCCGGACTTTGGTATTCGAAGTCGATCGTCCCATCGCTGTCCACATCAATTTGAACGTCGTAGTAGCCCTCGGCAACATAGTCGTCCGTGAGCGTGCCCGTCAGTTCGCCGATGGCGTAGCCGTCGTGTCGCTCGGTCACGTTGAATGCCAGGCTGGAAACTGTAGGCGGGTTGTTTGGATCGGGAGTTTCATCGATGTTGCCGATCGCGACGTAAACCAGCACGGCGGATACGACGCCGCTGGTGTTGGTGGCATAGGCGGTCAGGGTGAAATCTGTGGTCGATTCATAATCGAACGAGACGTTAGCGGTCATTTCCCCGGTGGTGGAGTTAATGGAAAACGCCTGCGCCGCCGTAGCCGTCGTCGAGGGAATAGGTCAGGGTCTCGTCGAGGGGATCCCAGGCTTGAACCTGTCCGACGGAGGTGCCGGCCAGGGCGTTTTCGGGGAGGGGGTCGAACGTATAAGAACCAAACCCGTCATAGTGGCCATAACCGTCGTCGATGAACTCCGGATCGTTGTCGACATCGTCGATATTGACTTGAACCTGGGTCTCCCCGATGTTCGCCTCATTATCGAAGGCATAGACCGTGAGGCTGACATAGCCTCCCGCCATCTCATAATCCAGCGGGCCTTGGACGGTGATTTGACCGGTGGCGGAATTGATTGCGAAGGAATTGCCGAACTGCTCGTAACCTTCATCGGGGCTGAGAGAATAGGTGACGGTGTCGCCGGGTTGGGGGTCAGCCGCGCTGACCGTGGTGAGCAGCGCGCCCGACTGGGCGTCTTCCGGCACCGAGAAGGCGAAGGAGGACTGGTTGAATGCGGGTGCCTCGGCGATGTCCTGCACGTTAACGTACACCTCGGCGGTGCTCTCGTTCCAATCCGAGTCGGTCGCTATGATGCTCAGCGTGTAAGAGCTTTCCCATTCGTAGTCCAATTCATAGCTCACGGTAATCTCTCCGGTCGTCTCGTTCACATCAAACGGCGTGCCGAACGAGTCCTCGCCCAGGGAATAGCTCACGGTCTGCCAAAAGTCGTCCGTGGCGTGAACCTGTCCGACAACCGTGTTCACGGCGACGTTTTCATAGGGAGTCCAACTATACGTCGAGGAACCGAACACGGGTGCTACCAACAAGCGAGTTTGATCGTGCACGCTCACCGTGTTCTGCGCGACGTTTTGGAAGATGCCGTCTTCATCTTCTAGCGTAATCCATATCGTGTGGCTGGTCAAATCGTTGTAGATGTGCCCGGCGGATTCAATAACGCCCGTATAGGTGTCGCTGGTGTTGTCGCCCCAGTTGATGGTGATGTGGCTGATCGTGTCATCGCCCTGATCAGTGACGGAGAACGCCAGTGCGTAATCGTTGCCTTGATAGGCGTAGTCTAAATTATAGTCCGCAAACGCGACGGTGGGCGGGACGACGTTGACGGTCAGCGACTTGGTTCCCGCATTCGCCCAGGTGCCGTCCTCATCCGTCAGTTGAACGCTAATGGGGTAGGTCCCATTATCAGCATAGAAATGGGTTTTGGTGCCGGGGGGAGTGATGTACGTATTGAAGGTCCCATCGCCCCAATCGATGCGCCATTGGTTCACTGTGTCGGCGCCGCGATCGTCGACGGCTTCCACCGTTAAGGAATAGGTGGTGCCTTCATCGATGCTGCCCAGGCCGCTCAAGTTGACGGTGGGCGGGACGTTCAAAATCTCGGCGGCCAAGTCGGATGCATTGAAACTTTCGCCGTCATCGAGGGTCACAAACGCACTGATGGTGTAGCTGCCATTGTCCGCGTAAATGTGGGACTCGCTCGTGGGGTTGCCGGCGAAGGATTGGACGACGCCGTCGCCCCAGTTGATCGTCCAATGGTCGATGGAACCCACTCCGCCGCCAGTGGCTGAAAGGTCCAATTGGTACGAGTCACCCTCGTACACTTCCGTACTGGGACCCGAGAGACTCAGGCTCACGGGGGTGACCGTGATGTCCTTTGTTCCCACATCGGAAAAGGTGCCGTCTTCGTTCGTCAGATTGACGTGAACCGTATAATCGCCCTTGGCGGCATACTGATGGCTTGCGGAAGTGGGAGGTGATCCGGTGAAGGGATCGATGGTCCCATCGGCCCAATCGATCTCCCCTTGGCTCACGGTATCGGTGCCCGGATCGATCACCGGCCCCAAGTTGAGGATGTAGTCATTGCCTTCAAGAACGGTGTCCGGTCCGATGAGGCTGATGGTTGGAGCAACATCGAGGATGTTCGCGATGAAGTCGGCCGCCTGAAATTCCCGGCCGTCGTCCTGCGTCACCGTGGCCTGGATGGTGTAGTTGTCATCGTCCGCGTACGCGTGCATGACGCTGCTGGGATTGCCGTTGATAATCTCCGGCGTGGTGTTGTCGCCCCAATCGATCGTCCATTGAGTTACCGTATCGGCTCCGGGGTCGGTCGCGCTGAGGTGCAATGCGAAGGGAGTGGAAGGGCCTTCATCGACGGGATCCCCGGAAAGCGACAAACTGGGCGGGACATCCTGTATGGTCGCCAGGAAGTCGTCCGCCTGAAACGTATTGCCGTCGTCCTGCGTCACCGTGGCCTGGATGGTGTAGTTGTCATCGTCCGCGTACGCGTGCATGACGCTGCTGGGATTGCCGTTGATAATCTCCGGCGTGGTGTTGTCGCCCCAATCGATCGTCCATTGAGTTACCGTATCGGCCGTATGCTCGATCGCGCTGAGGTGCAACGTGAAAGGAGTGGAAGGGCCTTCATCGACGGGATCCCCGGAAAGCGTCAGCGTGGGTCCCGGATCATTGACCACGACTTTCACGAGGTTGGACGCCAGGGAGCCGCTGGCATCATAAGCCACGGCTTGGAACGCATCATAGGTCCCATCGTCGGCATAAACGTGGGAGATTGGTGAGGTACTGTCGTTCACGGTTTGAGGAGCGCTGCCGTCACCCCAGTCGACGGTCCATTGGGTGATATTGGCGATGCTGACGCTGCTGTAGCCGAGGAGCGTCAAATCCACGTCGAATGGTTGTCCTTCAACCGCCGTGGCGGTTTGGGGCGTGTCCGAATGATTCCCGTTGGCATAGACTCCTCCGGCGAAGCCATCCTGATACACGAATTGGGAGTGGAGCTCCTGGAGGGGATTGACATTGAACACCTTGACATGCGGCCCGCCGGTGGGACCGGCCGCGGTGACGACATCGGCACGGCCATCAGCATTCGCATCGACGGCCCCGACGCGAACTCCTCCGGTGAAATTTGTATTATAGGCCCAGAATTGATAAGCCTGGGAAAAGTCCCTTCCGTCGTAAACGCGGATATCCGGGCCGCCGCCCGTGCCTGGTCCCGTGATGACATCGTCTTTTCCGTCGTGCGTCACATCGCCCGCGGCGAGATAGACTCCGCCGGACACGCCCTGATAAACCCAACGGTCAAATAAAACACCTTGCAAAGGATCGTCTAATTTCGTGCCATCGAGGACCTTCACCTCGGCCCCGTTGGAATCTCCCGTTCCCTGCCCGACGACGATATCGACGTTGTCGTCGTCGTTAAAATAGCCGGCGGCGACGCGGACCCCGCCCGAATAGTTGCTGCCAAACGCAAACAGATCATGTTTGAATGGAACCGCCCAATCAGCTCCGGTAAGAATATCGGCACCGAGAAAGACTCGGACATCCGGCCCGCCGCCGGCATCGGCACCCGTGATCACGTCGGCGCGGCCATCATCATCGACATCCCCGGCCGCCACGAATACTCCGCCTGTAAATCCCGGGTCATAAGCATAAAACTGGCGGATGAGGACGGGGTTTGAAGGATCGGGGCTGCTGCCGTCGTAGATCTTGACGTGCGGCCCGCCCGTGGTGCCGGCCGCGGTGATGATATCCGGGATATTATCGCCCGTGACATCACCGGTCGCGACTCGCACGCCGCCGTTGAAGCCAGGATACGCATTGAAACTCATCCGTTGGGAGAACGTCGCGGCATCGAAAACCTTGACTTGATCGTCATTGGTCGTGCCCGCGTCAACGCCGGTGACGACGACGGGTTCGAATGCCTGGATTGCTGAGAGGAGAGTCCGATCCTCAAGACGCTCAATTTCAGCAGAAATAGGAAAAGGACGTGTTGAACGCATGCGCCGACGGGCCGATCGAGCTTTCCAGGAAATGCCTCGCTGCAGATAAAGTGTACTCAGCCAATGCGTTAACTTCATGGGGACGAACTCCTAATCCGCATCAAGGATGGTGAAAAACTAACAGGAATTGCTGGATCTAAGGTTTTGTAGCCTTCGCGAGACGAACAAAGAGTCCGTGAACTTGGGGCAATTCGGCCTCTTCAAGCTCAGTGAACATTCGCCAGGTGACACGGCGGTCAATGCACAAAGTTTCCCTGTTTCACCAGTCGTTAAAGCAGCGACTAACCGGGCACGAAAAAACTGTAAAAATCCCATTTTCCCAAAAAAACCTTCAGTGGGCAGCATTTGCCATCATAGATTTCTATCATAAACCTTTTGCGTGTAGTGGTTTGCGAAAAATGGCTTTCCCAAAGGTAATTTCATAGCGTCCGACTCCTCCCCGTAAAAAAACAAAAGTCGCTGGCCACGGACGACGGACTTTCTCATCTGCCATCGCGGCGGAGGTATGATCTTAAGGGGAACAGTAATTCGACAGCGGTGTGGTGCCTTTTGCAGCCAGCCGCGCGAGCGGTCGGCCCCAGTCTTCACGGACGTTGACTCAAATCCTGGATCATGCCGCCCATTCATAATGCTTCAGCAGTCCGCCCAACCGTTCCCGGCAGACCACGTTTTCCAAGCAAATCGTCTCAACTTCCGGAGGCGATTCCTTCAACGCCGGCGGCAGGTGATCCCGATTTTCGTGTGGGCGGAGGTTGTTGTAATAGGAGACGTACTCGCTCACGATGTGCTG
Source organism: uncultured Planctomycetaceae bacterium (assembly GCA_963815195.1). Taxonomy (GTDB): domain Bacteria; phylum Planctomycetota; class Planctomycetia; order Planctomycetales; family Planctomycetaceae; genus CAWAVN01. The sequence continues at coordinate 64,311 of CAWFGE010000014.1, read as the reverse complement.
CAAGTGCTTCTCGCCGAGCACGACGAAATGGTCGAGACATTCTTGTTTTATGCTCTGCACCCAGCGTTCGATGAAGGCATTCATGTTCAGCGACGCGGGCACAAGTTTCTTGACTCTTATGCCTTCGTCCTCAAAGATTTCATCGAACTGCTTCGTGAACTTCGTGTCCGCATCGTGAATAATATCCGTCGGTTTGTGCTCTTCCTCGGCGAATTCCATGCAGACATTCCGGGCCTGCTGGGCGACCCAGCGGCCATCGGGATGGGCGGTCGGCGAACTCACCCACACGCGCCGGCTGCCGACGTGGATGAAGGCCAGCACATACATCTCGACCAAGCCGCCGAGCGTCCAAACTTTCTTGGAGAAGAAATCACATTGCCAGAGCGTCTCAGCATGGATTTTCAAGAATTCATCCCAAGTGCCCTTGCCTCGCTTGGGGCCGCGATCGAAGCCGTGCTCCTTGAGAATGTTTTTCACCGTTTGGCGCGTGATCTTGCGAATTCCGAGTTTCCGCAATTCGCCCAAGATTTTGGTGTAGCCCCACCCGGTTTCTTTTGCCAGATTGACCACCAATTCGCGAATCTCTTCCGGCGTTCTCGGCCGGCCAGCTTTCTTCGTCTGCTTCGGTTCGTCTGTCTTTTTCTCAGCGGCCACCCAGCGGGCAAATGTCCGCGGCGTGACGATCGTGATCAATTCCTTGATCGCCTTCCCAACCGGCTTGCCGAACTTCAGCAGGCTCCGCCGCTCTTCGGATGTGACCGTGATCCGCTTTGGCAACTTGGCTCGGAGGATTCGGTTCTCTTCTGTCAGGTATTGGACTTGGCGAGCCAACTCTTTTTCGGTGCAGCCAGCCAGCATGATGAGCAGAGGGTGGAAAATCTTCGACATAGGTGCTAAATCAAGAGAAGCTAGAATTCAGGGTGGACGGAGTTTTTTTACCCCGGATGAGCCGGCACCGAAACCAGCAATCGACGCGTTTTTGGGTATTGATCCGAAGCCAATGTTGAATGCCCGAAAAACCGGTTCAGACCGACGATCGGCGTGGCGGAATTTGGGGACGGATTCAGTCGCGCGCTCTCACATTCTCTCTCGCTGTTCACCGGTGGGTTGCAGGTTCGCAGCGCGTTGGCGGTTAACAGCTTTTGAGAGCGCACGGACGAGCCAGCGAATTCTCTTTGGAGAATTGAGAGTGCTCTCTCTTTTTCTCCGCTCAATTACCCGTTGACGTAAGTCCTGCCGGTGCAACATTAAGCGCCGATTCTCTCAGCGCTCTCTCCGCGCTGTCTCTTTGTCGGTTAGGCAGAGGGTTTTGTACGGGGAGCCAAAACTTTTGGTACGGAACCCCCGTACCCAAGGGTTTACGGAAAACGTCGGCGCGAGAGCGCCCGGCGTTTTTTCTTAACTCGCGTGGGCCAAAGGCTTTTGGCGATTTTACCCCGCCGGTCCGGCGCTCTCGGTTAGGCAAACGATTTTTGGGGTCCGAACCGAACCCATAGGGTTGCGACCGGACCCCAAAAAATCGCGTACGAACTCTCGGACTCTCTTGGTGAACAGCACCCACTGGTTAACAGGACGCCTGTAAACCAGTGGGTTGACGCTTCGTGTTTTCGGCACCGGGCCGAACCCTTTGCCTAAAACGCTCCGGCGACGCTCCCTTGCGGGCCGACGGTTCCGGAATTACCGTAGATTCGGAGCCCACACCAAACACCCGCTTCTTCCGAGGCGATTCCATGACCCCCGACGAAGCCCTCGCCAAGCAAATTGAAATCTACCGTGCGATGACCGGCGAACAACGCATGAAAATCTCGCTCGACCTGCACACGTTTGCTTGCGACGTTGCACGGGCGGGGATTCGCCGCCAGTATCCGAACGCCACGGATAAGGAAGTCGAACAACATCTGAGGCGACGGATTGAATTGGGACAGCGATGAGAAGCGAAATCGAGTTCCTGGTTGATGTCCTCCATCAACTCAATCTCATCGGCGTCGATTACATGCTCACGGGATCGATGGCCAGCAACTTTTGGGGGATTCCCCCGAACCACGCACGACCTCGATTTTGTCGTTCTCCTGAAGCCGGATCAGGTCGATCTATTCGTAGCCGGGTTCCAACAAGGCTTCTTCATTCAACCCCAGTCCGTGCGTTCGGTGTTTCAGCCCCCGTATCAGTTCAACGTGCTGGACGAGCAGTCCGCCCTCAAAGCGGACTTCTGGCAGCTTCGCGACAGCGAGTTTGAGCGGGAGATGTTTCGCCGGCGACTCGCCGTCGAGCTGTTCAGCACGCCCGCTTGGATCGCCACGGCCGAGGATGTGCTCCTTCATAAGCTGTATTGGAACCGGCTGACGCCTTCGGAACGGCAACTGTACGATGCGGCCGGAGTGTTCACGGTGCAGGCCGGGGCTCTCGATCTGGAGTATCTCAAGCACTGGGCGGAGAAGCTTCAGGTGACCCGGGAACTTGATGACCTGCTCACAGGAAAACTGCGGCCCAAGACGACATAATAGGTTGTTTCAAGTCGTCCATCGTCCGAACGAATTCCTATTGCGGATCATCTGACAGGGAGATCGAGATGTTCATTTCGTATATTGCGATGAATCGCATGCTGGAGAAGCGGGCCGCCGAGGATGAGGAAACCCGTCGGCTTGTCAAACGCAATGGAAAATGCACGCTGGCTGACGGGCGTATTCTCTCGGATGAATTGTTGCTCGAAAAGCTCAAATCGCTCGGTGTGACCAAAGCCAGCCGCGACTGGCTGGACCGATTCAGCCGGGAGTGCCCTTCGGCTCAAGTTTTGGCAACTGCGATCACAAAGCACAGCGGGCTCGAAATCCCGGACAATCAGGTGGACTGGGTGTGGATCTCGCTGGTGTGTCTCTGGGAGCGTTGGTTCCCGGACCGGCCGAATTTCGAGATGCTCGACGATCGGATGCAGCAGGGCTACGACGCCTACGATCGCAAGGACCGGCTCGAAACGGCTCAGCTTTGGCTCCAGGCTTGGCGCGACATCCAATATCTGATGCAGACTTTTGACATCCCAACAATTGAGGAATTCGACGAGTGCTTCGGCGGGACGCAATCTGTTTTTAACTGGGTCCAGGATTTCAGCAGTGGATTGCATTGGGCAGCCCGAGCTAACCCGTCATTGGCTCGGGAGCGAATTGCCTTATGCCGTGCGGTGCTCGATCTTTCTGAGAAGACCGACAGAGAGTTTTCGCTGATTCGCAGTTTTCGAAGGGACTTGGCGGAATCACATGCGGACGTGGGCGAGTACGATACCGCGGAGGAACTTTATACGCAATGGATGCGCAAGAGCCTGGCTGGGGATGGGGATGGATTGGTTGGTCGGATCTCTATCACGCCTTTGCGCCTGAAGATCGGAAAAACCCGGCCAGGGCGGAGCAAATTCTGAAAGCGGGTCTCGCTGTTTCCGGCGTGGAAGATCGGGAATACATCCTCGAGCGGCTGGCGATGTTATGTGACGAGACTGGCCGAGGTGAAGAAGCCGCCCGTCTGCGCGAACAGGTGGCGAACGCACGGAAAGCGAAACAGACGCAACAACGCGAACCAACGAAAAGCCCCCCTCGGGGAAATCAGGAGCGAGAGCCGGATCTGGATGAGATCATCGCCGACCTCGATGCGGAATACACGGGCAAATTGCCCGAGGAAGCGCTGCGAGCGGCTCAGCGCCGGCGCGACGAAATCATGCCCCGATTGGTTCAACTTATCGAGCAAGCCACCCAAGCGATCCGCGCGGGAAATCTTCCCACGGGCAACGGCCATCTTTTTGCACTGTTCCTGTTGACGGAATTTCGAGCGAAAGAATCGCTGCCGGCGATTCTTAAAGCCGTATCGCTTCCGGGCGAGGGACCATTCGACCTCTTCGGCGACGCCATCACTGAGGACTTGGCCCGTGTGCTTGCCGCACTTGCCGACGATTCTCCGCGAGTGATCGACGAGCTGATTACGAATCGTTCGCTTAATGAATATGTGCGTTGGGGAGCGGCCCAGACGTACCTGCATTGGGTTCGTGACGGTCTCATGATGCGTGACGTGGCGGTCCAGCACCTTCGCAAACATCTTAATGAAGCGATTGCCAATCGAGATTCGGATGTGGCCACGGGCTTGGTCTGTGAACTGGCTTCGTTCGCCTCTCGGGAAGCCCTTGGTGAAATCGAAAAGGCATTTCGCCTTAATTTAGTCGACTTGGGGATGGTGAGCCTTGAATCTGTGCGCAAGAGCCTCAAACAAGCGGAATCGCGGTTTCGGCAATCGCTAAACCACTGTCGTCCGACGGGCGTCGAGGATACGGTCGAGGAACTCCGCAGTTGGGCATCCTACAGTCAAAAGGATCCCTCCATTGGCCGCGCCCACCCCACATCACAACCGCTGATGATCGCTGAAGACCGTGTGCAGGAAGACCCGCGGGAAGCGTCGCTAACGGTCCGCAACACCCGCCACAAGGTCGGTCGAAATGATCCATGCCCTTGCGGCAGCGGGAAGAAATACAAAAAGTGCTGCGGGGCTGGATAAATCGGGGAGACATTCATGTACGACACCCCAGGCGGCGTGCGCGTCCTTCGCGGTCCCGAACGCAGATTGTTCGTTACATCCCTTGGAATGATCGTCGATCTTTTGGGTAGCGACGATTTCGCCGTCGACATCCCTGTTTTCGACGTTTTGCAGCGAAATCAGAAGATTGCCACCCTGCACACAGTCGCCCACGCGTTGTTATGTGACGACACACCCGCCCCGGATCTCACGGCCGTCATCGAAGGCGCGGTGGCGAGCGTTTACGAACATGCCCGCTCAATGGTAATGCTGGAAATCAATTTGCCGCCTGACGTGAAATGTTTCGACGATAAGTTGCCGACATGGCGAGAATTGGTGCTCGCAGCCGCCCGCGAATTGGAACTGGAAGACTTTCCGCATCACGAAAGTCGAGACAAGGAGATATGGGACTTTCTGATTGAATGCTTGGAAGCGAGCGTCCTTTGGGACAACGACTTCGAAGCCGAGAATTGGCAGGACGCTTCTCCCGAACAGAGCCGCCCCTTGAAACCCCTGCTTGGCATCCCTGACAATTATTATGTTGCCGTCCCTTGGGACCCTTCGGATGAGGACGCGGAAAAACTCCTGCAGGAATTACATGATCTGACGCGATAGTGCCGGTGCCCGACCGGAACGCCATGATTGACGATTGACATCTCGAAAACTGAGAGGAATCAGTGACAGTCCGCATCTACCACAACCCGCGGTGCTCAAAGAGCCGCGAGACGCTCAAACTCATCCAAGACGCAGGGATCGAGCCGGAAATCATCAATTACCTGGATACCCCTCCGTCGACTCGTGAGCTTGGGCAGATTCTCGAGAAGCTCGGCGTTGAGCCACGAGATTTGATGCGCAAGGGGGAATCGGTCTACAAGGAACTCGGCCTCGGCTCGCGTGAATTGTCGCGCGAGGAGGCCATCCAACTTCTGCACGAACACCCCAAGCTCATCGAGCGGCCGATCGTGGTGCGGGGTGATCGCGCTGTGCTCGGCCGCCCGCCAGAGAATGTGCTGGAGTTGCTCTGAGAAAAGGAGCGAGTAACCAGACGAATAATCCGTCGCAAATCTTGGATGCCCGCCAGCCTATCCCAATTCTTCCAGGTATTTCAGCCGATTCCCCACCCCGCCACTCTCGATTTTGACACCAGCCGCCAGCCTATCCCAATTCTTCCAGGTATTTCAGCGCCTGGCGGGCTTGATCGATTCCACCCAGGTCATCGACCAGTTTCTTCGCTTCAACAAGATTGGCTGCACTCAGGGCACTGCCGGACGCAGCTTTCCTAGGCGTCGCCTTCCGGGCTGCTTTCTTTCTGCCCACCGTCTTTTTCGCGGTTTTCCTCTTGGATCCCGATCCGCCCGAATCGTTCATCCGATGTTTGATCTGACCAACCAGCGCCAGACTTACGTTAATACCGCGCTCGGCAAGTGCGGGGCGAATGGTTGATGCCGTGGCGTCCGGGTGCTCCGCCAGGTAGTCGCGGATGGCTTGGCTTTTGCTAACGCCTTTGGATTTTTTTTTCGCCATGATGCCGTCTTTCTAAATCTGAATGGTGATCGGGCTGATGTGGAATGTTAGCGATTCTGCGTGGCTATATACAGTAAACGCGTGCCCAGAAGCCACGGGAGCGTCAGTAATACGCTATGGGCGAACATGTGTGCCGACTTCGTTCAATTTCCACGATCGCCATTGCCGATCAAATAGGAAAGATCCAGAACCCAAACATTCAGAAAGGAATTCTGATGGCCGACGACAAACCCGAGGAACAGGACATCCTGAAATTGCGGCAGTTCGTGGAAAATATGGGCAGCGTGGAAAAGGCAAAAGCCGCCATTGAAACGCTCCAGAAAATCCGAAAGGCCGCTTAAAGCCATGCGCCCCGTACTCCTTTTTCCCCAAGCGTCTACCGACTGCTCCCCGCCTCCCAGCGCGCCACAATCTTGAGGTTGTTTTGGAACTGCTGTCATGCAGTGCTGGCCGGTGCAGGTGGTGTGTCTGCCTCAGTAGGTGTATTTGATGCCGCTGGTTGCGATGCCGCTAACTTCTCAGGCTCGGCATAATCCCGGAACACCTCCTCCGTGTAGTGCTTGAAAAACTTGAGATAGCGGTAGAACAAGACAATCGCCACCACGATGGCAACACCCGCCCAGGCCAGCTTTGCCGTGTCAATGGCCGCCGCGGACCAGTGCTGGAATGTGGCAAAAAGAAGGATGCCCGCGGCGATTAGGGCCGCCATGCTCATGTTGCGGCAGAAGCCGTAAACATTGAGGAACGTGCCAAGCCGTTCGGCGGTGGACTTGTCCCGCTTCACGATGGCGAAACAATGGAAGAACAGCGCCCGCCCTGGCCGCTCGATTCCTGCTGCGGCTGCACGTGACATAACGCGCTGCTGTGTCTCCGGGGGAAACGGCTTGTAAAAAATTGGGAAAATGTAGGACCAGAAGTCCTTCGCCTGCTTCTCGAACAGTGTTTCCTCCGGAGACTTCAGCACTCCGCGCAGGAACTTGTGCTCCAGGAAAAAACTGGACAGGTGGGCGACGAAATGACCAAGGATATAGCCGCTTACGATGAGGAAGCCGATTATGCCTGGCGGCACCTTCTCCTTCTGCAGCCAGCCGATGTCAAAGGCATAGTCGGCCGCGCACAGGAGTAGAAAACCAGTCGTGAGATAGGCAAAGAAGTCGTAAACGGAAAACGGGATCTTCATGTGGGTACTCCGGTCAGCCAATTCCGCGGTAACTGATCATAATCCTACCTCCCAGCCACCGCTACGCGGCATGACGCCGAGATACCAAGCCACGATAGGCCCTTGGCCGGCGATCGCCATGAGAGCCGGTAAGCCGGCCTCGGCCATATTTTTCGTCAGCCAACCGAAAACCTTAAGGTCGTCGTCGCTGGGCCTGCAGGCGCAGTTTTCGGGATGCGAGTGCCACTCGCCAACATATTCGAGCTGGCCGTCGGTGATCGCGGTGATCTCCTTCACCTGCCCAGCCAAGCCTTTCTTCCCACGAATGTAGAGCGTTGGCCACTCTTCGCTATCCGGCGGTGACGGGATGGTATCAACGACGTAGATAATTCGCCGGTCGAGGTCGTACGCACCCATCAGAACACCACCGGTTTCCTTCGGCAACTTGGACTGCCGCAGCTCTGAAACCCGGCACTGCACGTATTCGTCCACCACGAGTGTCCACGGACCATAGACATGGCGGTGCACGGGCGAGGGTGGGACATCGAATCGCCGGACATCGAGTGTCTCGGGGGCGGAATGCCAGATGCGGATAGCCGCGCCATCCGAATCGGCCACCTGCCGAATGCCCTTAGCCCCGATCGCCGCATGCATCGCCACGGCATGATTCGGGATCTTGGCGCTAACATCCCGACAGGAGCGCGCGTACCGGAGCCGCCCGGACGGTGGGGCTAGGTGCTCCCGTAGCTCGGCGTCGCGGCAGAGTGCGCGGTAATATTGCATTTCCAGGCAATCTAGGCGGAGCGTTCGGCTGACATCCTCCGCCAGCAGCACGAGATCATTTCCGCGCGGATTCAGGAATAGCGATACCCGACGTGCCGCACCCGGCGCTTCGTGCGGAGATACCGCGACACCGGAATCGCCGCTGCCAGGTCGAGGACCAGTTCTGCGGTCTGGAGTTGCTCCTCGATTTTTCCCTTGTTGCTGCCGGGGTGCAGGATGTCGGCCTCAATGAAGTTCAGCGGCTGGTCCTCAAAATAAATCTGCCGCAAGCAAGCGGCAACGGTCGCTGCCTTTGGCTTTCCGACGGCCGCTTGATCGAGGGCGTGGCGGGCGAGATTGTGGGGAAGGAGGATGTCTTCATCAATCACGCACCAGACGCCGAAGCCGCACTGCGCCAGAAGCCTGAGCATCTGCGACCCGAGCGCGCCGGCACCGATGGCAACGGCGGGACAGGTGTCCGGGCTGAGTCCGCTAGCAGCAGCGGCATTGGAGCGAGAAAAGTCGAAATGCGGCGAAATGATGTCAAGCGGAACGCTGCTGCCGTCTGCTGCCGGATTGTGCCTCAACTGAGTTCCCAGCCCGTGCTGGCTTTTCTCCCACAAACCGATGTCGATTCCGACTTCGGCGATGCTTTTCAGCGTGAAGAAAACCCACATATCGGTGCTCTCGACGGTTGCCTGCCCCGCTCGCAGCAACGGAAAGGCGATCACAAAGAGAATGCGCATGTCAAGCAGTTCGGGCTTATTCCAGTCGGCCAGCTTCGCGCGGAGCGATTCGATCAGGACGATACCCGCCGGCTTTAGGAATTCGTCAAGCTCGCGCAGGTTGTGAGGCGAGTGGCGGATTGTACCGTGCATCTGTGGAGCTGCGAGGAATGACAGTGCGAGATATGGCAGGCCTTCGGTGCCCTGACCCTTCTCCGCAAAAAGAGTGCGACAGTCCTTTTTATTGTAGGCGAGTGAGACCTTCAGCTCCTGGTAATTGCCTTCCGTTTCGCCTTCGAAATAGTCGGCGGGGAGAACGATGTGGTAGCCACTGCCGAACAACAGCGGCTCCAGCGGCTGGTCGTCCTGGTGGAGCGTGCCCTTGGCGGTCTCGGCCAGCCAAAAGCGAATGCGTTCGACGAATAGAGTGGGCGTCCAACGCAACGCGATTTGCGACCATGGCTGGTCGTACAGGCAGAGACTTCGCGGGAACTCGGCGTCGCGCAGGTTGGTGTGCGGCACCTTCGGGAAGTCGGCGCGCAACGCCACCACTTCGGGATACCAATTGTCCGCCGGTTTAAAGGTGACTGCAATCCGCTCCTTCCGGCGCACGTCATGCACACGTCTTTGCGGCGCTCGACTTCCACCTCAAAGACCACCGTCTCCTCAAGGTCCCCGTCCGCGCTGTGTTGCACGCAGTCCAGAAGCTCAACATATGGCAGCCGACCGGCGCCAGCGCCTCGGTCAGCGCCGTGCGCTCGACCCAACGTCAATGCCATCGGCTGGACGACGATGCCTGGTGGCATAAGGTATTCCGCAGCCATTATTTAGCCAGCCCGTGGAGCGTTGGTGCCAATGACGGCGGCGGCACCGACGGCGATCTGCTTCTTGAGCATCGCCCCGCTGCTTGAGATCTCGATGACAATGGGCTTGGGAGCGGAGACCTTCGGGTGCTCCATCGTCACTTTCCACTCGCCGTCGTGCGCGGTGACAACATCGTCGTAATAATAGTTTTTGGCCTGACGGTGCGGCGGCTGTGGATCCTTGTCCTCCTTGCTGCCCTTCGCGGGGATCGGCCAGCTGGGAGAGACGATTATGCAACCGTCATTGCTCTGGGTCTCGAACAGCCACTTCACATGCTTATCGGGGACGGTCTTCTCATCTCCCTTCTCGGGGCCGATGGAGAGATACGAGCAGTGATGCGGCAGCTTAAAGATGCAGTTGAGGCGTTCAGATCGCTTGTGCCGCTTTGTGGTCTGCACGATTTTCGCCAGCGCATCCCAGTCGGCGTCGGAGCCGAGGATGGCGCGGGTGATTTGGTCGCTGGAATTGAACGTCGCCTGCATGACCAGAGCATCACGGTTGCGGTCGAACAACTCGTCATCCTGCCGCCAAGCGAAGGGGCTGTGTACGAAAAACTCCACGCTATCGGCCGACAGCGTCAGCCTCCTTGGCCAATTGGCCGGCGTCGGTGATGAGGTGTTCGCGGTCCTCCAGCGTCAAATCATTGGCTTCCAGCCAGTCCTTCAGTGCCGCCGGTCGGGAAAAGACGCGGATGCCGTACCCCTTTCTCAGCCGGTGGCGCGCTTCCGCCTGCAGCGCCTTCGCCCCGTCGCCGAGTCCGTTGCGGCTTTCGGTGATAACACCCGCGGGCACCCACAAACTCTTGATCTTGAACCTCCCCTCGCCCTGGTACTTTTTGGCGTAATCGAAGTGAAAGAAGGTCTCGGCCTTGCAGGTATGATCGTTATCAAGATGCGTGATGGCAACGACGTCGTAAGTATCTTTCCCGGCGCTATTGCTCCCGAAGAGCAATGTGACCGGTTCGAGTTCCAGCGTGACGCCCTGCTCCCCGATGCCTTTGAAGTTTCTGACATAGATTCCTTTGATCATGGTTCCTGTTCTTCCTATATCGAGCGTGCCGAGGGATCACGGCGGACGTCGGCGGAGTTGATGATCGAGACGTCGGCGACAAAGGCGGTGCAGTTGTCGATCTTTTCGAGGATGGCGTCGAGAATGACCGGTGATCCGGTGGCTAGTGCGTGTGTGAAGTTGTTTGGTCAGAGAGGTGGAAGTCCTCTTCAGGGAGTCACTCTCCGACCTGAATCTGAAGGGAACTGCGTCGATGGCAAGCAGGGATAGGTGCGAACCATCGGGGTGGGAAGCAACTGGAGGAGAACGACCAGTCCGTAGTAAAGCGAACCCGTTTCGGCCGAGCCTACCGGTGAGCCTGCTAGCTAATGGTGAAACCCGAACCTCAAAGTCGTGGCCATAGCTCCCGACCTTTTCGGTCCGCCGGGGAGCAACTTTGGGGACGCCTGCCGCAGTAAGGGTAGTGTGCAACTGACGGCAGGGGCAGGGCAGTAAGGTGGTTGGGGACGGAATGGTCGGAAGGCCAAACAATTTAAGCACAGAGATTCGCGGACCTGCAAAGGTTTTCGCCGGAGGCGAAGGGGCCGCGAAAGTCAGAGCCCTCATACGAGCGTGGAAGCGGGGTAATTCCCGTGGAGCAAAGGGGGGCAGGAAGGTGGATGCGAGATGACAGACAACAAGGAAATGAGACCGGCGGAAGTGCCTCATCAGGCTACACAAGCCGGAGCGGAAAGCGTCCGGAGCAACTGGGCGTGGACTAAACCTTGGATCTGGACGGACCGCATGTTGACAGCTCTGGTGAACGGAGTGAAAGGGGGCCAATGGTTCAGTCTGATTGACAAGGTCTATCGCGAGGACACGCTGCACTCGGCAGCCCGCCAGGTGACGGGACGAAAGAACAAAGCGGCGGGTGTGGATCACGTCACGCCGGCGATGTTCGAAGATCGGATCGCGGAAAATGTTCGCGAACTCTCCGACGAACTCAAAGCCGGCACGTACCAACCCAAATCCGTTCGCCGAATTCTGATCCCCAAACCGGGCAGCCGGGACAAGCGACCTCTGGGAATCCCCACGATCCGCGATCGCGTCGTGCAAACGGCGCTTCGCGATGTGATCGAACCGATCTTCGAACGGGACTTCGCCGAACATTCGTACGGCTTCCGTCCCGGACGCGGATGCAAAGATGCGCTCCGGCGTGTCGATGCGCTCCTGAAGGCCGGTTATGTTTATGTTGTGGATGCCGACCTGAAAAGCTATTTCGACACGATTCCTCACGAAGGTCTGATGCAATTGATCGCCGCGAAGATCAGCGACGGCCGGGTGCTGGCCTTGATCGAGTCGTTCCTGAAGCAAGGCGTAATGGATGGCCTCTCCGAATGGACTCCCGAACAAGGCAGTCCGCAAGGGGCGGTGATCTCGCCTTTGCTTTCGAACATCTACCTCGATTCGCTGGACCACCTGATGGCCTTCAATGGCTTCGAGATGGTGCGATACGCCGACGACTTCGTGATCCTGTGTCGCACGGAGCAGGAAGCTCAAGACGCTTTGGCTCTGGTCGAAACCTGGACGGCGGACGCCGGACTCTCTTTGCATCCCGAGAAAACGCACGTGGCGCACGCCGTGGACGACGGCTTCGCGTTTCTGGGCTATCACTTCACGCGGGGCAAACGCTTTCCCCGCAAGAAGAGCCTGGAGAAACTGAAAGACGCGATCCGCCAAAAGACGCGGCGCAAGAAAGGCTGCAATCTCGAAGCCACCATCCAGGACGTCAACCACACCCTGCGGGGCAGCATCATGTTCATTGCGGCGATGCGGAGCATGGTGGCATCAAAGTCGTAGCCGTAGAACATGTCGTTCTGAATGTGATCTCGATACGGTTCCAGTTCATCTCCGGTATAAATCGTGTTCGTTTCCTTCGAGCCGTCTTCGTTTACGATTTCCTCGATGATCGTGCCTCCCTCGGATGTGTATTTCTTCTGCAAATACTCCATCGTGCGGACAAGGAAGCCGCCGGTTCCGCAGGCTGGGTCGCCGATTTTCCACTGCGGTTCGGGATCAACGATCTCGACCATCATGCGAATGATGTGCGGCGGCGTACGGAACTGGCCGTTGATGCCGGCGGTGGTCAGTTTGCCGAGCATGTACTCGTACAGGTCGCCCTTGGTGTCTCCCTTTTCCAACGGAAGGTCTTCGATCAGTTCCATCGCCTTGACCAGCAGCTGAGGCTTGATGACCAGGAACTGGGCATCCTTCATGAACTCGCCGAAGGTGGTCTGCTCGGCGGACATTTCTTTCAGATGCGCAAAGACGCCGCCCGCCGGGTCTTCCTTGGTCTTCGGTTTGGTCATCAGTTGGACCAGGGCCGGGCCGTCCATCGTGCGGAGACGATGCCAGCGCAGATGTTGCTCGCTGTGACCCTTGGTGCCATCGGCGTCGGGATCGGCGAAGACCCGCTTGAAGGGCTTCTTCGCGCGAGCCGCCTTTTTTTCGTTCCGCATCTCGGCGATGTCCAGCAGACGCAGGAACATCAGGTAGGTGATCTGCTCAATCACGGTCAGCGGGTTGGTGATGCCGCCTGAGTGGAACTCCAGCCAGAGGCGGTCGATCTTGCTGCGAAGTGCTCCGGTAATCATGGATTTTTTCCGTAGGTCAAAGATGGTCTCAAGTGTGTGTTGCCTGGTGGCGGCCCGGATTGACGAACGCAGATCAGCATCGAAGTCGAAGGTGCGTTGTTGCATCAGTCACGGTCCGCATCATGTATCTGTCGGGCGAAACGCTCCGATGATTTCCAAAAGATCGTCAATCTGATCCTCGCCAAAGATGCCATCGACACCCTCGGCTGTATGAGCTTGTCACGCTGCGGATCGACCCACTCCTGGGAATCTTCTCGGACCTCGCCGCGATCAATGATCCGCGGGCACCTCACGCCGACGACCGCGTTGACGTGGAGGAAACCCGCCGTGCGCTTGTGACGGAAAACGCACGACGACCAGGAGATATTTCGGCAGGTGAGTCGCGTTTGAATTCTTCGCTTCGTGTTGACAGGCCCGAGCCGCAGCGGCTGTACGGTATCCTTCGCATTCTTGTTGAGCGAACTGGCACACCCGAATTGAAGCGAGCTTGGCTCGAAACCGCGCTCGATGGACTCGCCGCGCAGCTCGATTTCGTCGATGCCGCTCGGCGGGATGCCGAAAAAGAAATTCGGAGGAATGGAGACGCGTTAGGTGTTCTCGCTAAATACAATCGATCCGCGTCAAGTCCCAGCGAAATTGAGCACGCAGCCGCAACACTGGACAGTTCCTACAAGGCAATCGAACTGAGACTTAACGAGCACCAACTTGCGAGCCCGGATAACGCCAGAGTCCAAGCCTTACTAACGCGCGTGAAGCAAGGATACGTTGCAAACCCTCCTCCTGATATTCCACCAGCATCTGATTGGGCGGACCCCTTTGTCAGAGCACAAATCGATAAGGTGCTGCCATCCGATATAGCAGCCATCCGGGCATCAACAACGCAGATTCTTTCGACCGCTACGGTAGAGCAGCAGCGGATTGAACAAGAACGTCTTGCTCAATCGCAGCGAGAACGCGAGGCACGGCGGGGAGCTGAGGCCATGGGGACGAGTTTTGGCATTCTACCCGCTAGGCGGGCGGTCGTCTCTCGTGGAGCTTTCACGATAGTTCGCCATCCATTCATTGTATATGTGTGGTGACGCAATCGTTGTGGCGTGTAATCCAACAGGATGGAATGTTGTCGTGGCAAGCGTGGGGATAGCCTGCTTAGTGACAAGAGCCTTCGCTGAGGAGCGAGTGTTCCTGGGTGACGCGGAATATGCCGCTTACGCGAACAGGGTCAAATGGATGTTTGTTCCATATGTGTGTTGACCCTTTCGAAGGTTGGTTGCGCGTTGCAGCGATCGCATGGCTGGCACCAATTGTCCCTGTTTCTGTCCTTGTTGTTTCTATCGCATGAAAGAGGTCAGCGTGGGCTCACGAAAACCCGATCAGCACTGGATTGTTGTTCTTGAGCTGGGAGTAAAGATGTCATGAGTTCCGGAGGCGGATCATTATCACATACCGTGGTTCTAGCTGCGCGGGCTAACAATGCTGAGTTTTCAGTTCCCGTTTTGCTCTCGGTGACGATCGGAATGCCTGTCCTATCGATGCATGCGAGCGACATGCAGCCCAAGATGTCGCTTGAGCCATTGCCAGAGGGACAGCTCGGAAGTTCACCACCGACGATTGTTACAGCACCGTTCCATCTGGATTCGCTCTCGAAGTCGACCTTCACCTGGAAAGCGGCATTGTCTTTGGCGCTTACCAGCAAGTTGGCATACGAGTCCGATCAGAGCGTCAAGTCGACCTGCCTTGGCTTGACGAGATCATGGGGTTTTGGTTCTTGCGAATTCATCGATGTCGATGACACGCAGTGTTTCGTCGCGTTAACCTCAGAGATCGCATTGGTCTCATTTCGCGGGACCGAAAGCCGTGGCGACTGGCTGAGAAACATCAACGTCCCCGGGCGAACTCGCGCAACTACGGGGTTGCGCACCGGGGATTTCTCGGAGCATTTCAGGCCGTCGAGGCGCGGTTGAGGACGGCGCTCTCGGGAGTCGGTGGGCGAAAGCTCATTTTGACAGGCCACAGTTTGGGAGGAGCACTCGCAACAATGATGGCCGCCGAATGGCAGGATTTCATGCCAGCATCATGGGTCGTGACATTTGGGCAGCCAGCCGTCGGGAGAGGTGCTTTCCGAATGTACTTCATGCAGCATTACTCCAGGAAGTTCTTCCGTTTCGTGAACGATGATGACATAGTGCCGCGAGTACCACCGGGTTATCAACATGTGGGTCGCCTGCTGCACTTCGATCCCCTGGGCAACCTACAGAACGGGCAATCGTTGCCATCGACTGAGCAGGCGTTCGTTGAGTCGATCGGCAATGAAGGTGTTGAACCTGGACCACCCATGCTAACAGCAGCCGAATATGAAGCTCTGCAATCACGGATTGGTCAGGAAGTTGTCAGCGTCAATCGTCCATTGATCGAATCGCGTTTGCAGCCTCAGACCGAAGGACTGTTTCCCAGCGTCAGCGACCACAGCCTGGACAAGTACATCGCCAAGATCGCTGCGAAAGCGAGAGACTGACCCATTCTACATCCTCACTTCGCAGGAGACATTCCATGCCACGAGATACTTCACTTCATGCCCTTCGAAGAAAACTTTCCAGAGTTGCCGGAGCTGGCAAGTTGGAATCTCTGGCGAAGGAGAGAAGCACGGCACCAGCGGGCGAAGGGGGAAGGGAGAGTCTGACGGGCGAGGCCCGTGGGCGCGGGTCCAATCTGGACAATCTCGTCACGCGCGATTTCGATGTGGAGACGTCGGCTCTACGGAAGTTGGAGAATGGTGATTTTGACGATATCACGGGACGAGAGCATGGGGTGTTAGAAGCGATCGTTGAGGAGGATGGCCGTCCCGTCGTGTTCGTGATCGACGACGAATTTGATGTACTTCCAGATCCTTGGACGCAGCTCAATGCAGACCCAGTTCGCTCGCGTATCAACGCCCTGATGCCTTCCATTGGACGTATCGAGGACATCTCTGGCGGTATCCCGCAGCATATCGGTACCGGCTTTGTCGTGGGCCCGAATCTGATGATGACGAACCGGCACGTTGCCGAGGCGTTCGTGCGTGGCACGGGACGGCTGCGAAACCAACTGTCGTTCATTCCGGGGGTTGAGTCTGCCATCGACTTCCGGCGCGAGAACGAACTCGATCCGAACGATCTTTCGACCAGTGTTCGGCTCACGGATGTGGTGATGGTGCATCCGTATTGGGATATGGCGCTGTTCCGCGTCGACGGGTTGTCGGCTGCAAATGGGGGGCTGCGGTTATCGGTTCGGGCGCCAGAGGATCTGGTCGGACGCAACATTGTGGTGATCGGATATCCGGGTCGCGGAAATGACCGATCTCGTAAAGCCGTACAACTGGAGCGAAAGGTCTATGGAACAATCTTTGGCGTCAAGCGGCTGGCTCCTGGCGAAATCGAAGTCAGGGAGCGGATCGAGAGTTTCGATTACGTCGTTCCAGCGATGACACACGATAGCTCCACGCTTGCTGGGAACTCGGGTTCTGCAATCGTCGACGTGGACACTGGAGAAGTTGTGGGACTGCATTTCGCCGGCATAACTCTCAAAGCGAACTACTCGGTGCCGTTATTCGAGCTGGCTCGTGACCCGCGCGTGGTGGATACAGGCATGAATTTTGTCGGCAGCGTTCCGCCGACCGAGGAATGGGACCGTGCCTGGCGCGGCATTGAGTCGCTGGCTGACAGTGGCGTATCCGCAGCGTTCCCAGCTGCTCCTTTCGTGACTGGCCAGCCTGACCAACAGTCGGTCACCTGGACGATCCCCATCCAAGTGTCCATCTCATTGGGACAACCACTGCTGGGCGCGAACGTCGGGCCAGCAATAGCACCAGTCCGTGCTGCGCGTGAAGCAACGTTTCAAGTCCCGGTGATTCACCCCAACCTGGATCAGCGCACTGGATACGATCCCCACTTTCTCGAACTCGATGGCGGGGAACTGGTGCCATTGCCGGAACTCACGGAGGACGGTGCGGATGTCGTCGCCCGGCTGTCGGATGACAGCCATGAACTCAAGTACCACAAGTTTTCAGTCGTCATGCATAAAGAGCGCCGCCTCGCGTTGTTCACTGCGTCCAACGTCAGCTGGCAGTCGGAAGACAAGTTCCTCTCCAACGGCCACAAGCCGACACGAGACGAACTCAACGGATTTGATGACGACAACATTCGAGAAGCCTGGGCGATCGACGAGCGTATTCCAGCTGGGGAACAGCTCCCCGACAAATTCTTCATCAAGGACCAGGGAGCGTTTGACCGGGGTCATCTGGTGCGGCGAGATGACGTCGCTTGGGGGGACTCATTCGAAGACATGCAAAAGGGGAATGGCGACACGTTTCATACGACGAACTGCTCACCCCAAGTTGCGAAATTCAACCAGGCCACCAAAGGGGTCGACAATTGGGGAGATCTGGAAAACCTAATTCAGCATGAAACGACATCTGAGCGGGTGATCGTGTTTGCGGGACCAGTTCTCGATCCCTCCGACAAGCGATTCAATGGCGTCGATTCGAATGGCCCAGTCAAGATTCAAATTCCGAAGCAGTTCTGGAAGATAGTAGTCGCCAATACCGACGATGGTCCGCGTGCCTTCGGCTTCGTGCTCAAGCAAAAGCTCACGGGCGTTCCTCTAGAATTTGCGGTACCCGAGGATTGGGAGCCTTACCAAACTCCGATTGCAGAAATTGAAGAATTGCTGTTTGGATTAGCCACGTTCGAGTGGTGCAAAGAGCACGACATCTTGAGTGTCTGAAGAGTCGGCGTTCAAGACCGTTCGGACTTACCATTGTGTAAGTATTACTTGCGAGTAGAATGGCATTAGAAGGACAGCATTGAATAAAAGGAGTCGAGGTCATGTCAACACTTACGACGGGATGACACTTGTCTGGCATTAGTACTTCATTGTCGCAGCAGAGGAATTGCACACTCTTGGTTCGCAAAGCCATTGGGACGACCTGGCCACCAAGAACCGTGACGCACCGTGGAGCTTTGGTAGGGCTTGTTGACATCTTTGCCGAAGCCGGCGTTTCGCTCCACTGCTCTTTGCTTGAGGACGACGTTGTGCCCCCCGCAGGCGGACGGTCCTTTGAGCCCGCAGACCTACGTTCCGTACTCGTTTCGACACTGACGAAACATGGCAGTATCGACGCTACCGAGTGGATCGCCTGCATGCTGATCGTACCGGAGATCCTCACGGTCACCAACGGTCGATTCAGTCGTCCGCTGGGACTGATGTTCGATGTAACGGCCAGCGATTCCGGGACGAAGCCGCGACAGGGGTGTGCCATTGCGTGGCGGCGGGTGCAGGATGATGACCGCACCTATCTGCGGACGGTGGCTCATGAGCTGGGGCACGTGTTCAATCTTCGGCATCCAGGTGAAGCGGGAGAGCCGTATTCTCGGGACGCGGTGAACACACTGATGGTGCCCAATCAGTACCTGCGTCCGGCGGAGCAATATCCGGACTCGATTGAATTTCGGTTTTCGTCAGCCGATCGCGCGTGGCTGCAGCATGCACCGGAGTATTACGTGCGACCGGGCGATGCTGACTACGGTGCACGCCCGCCGGACTGGAAATCGCCCTGAGGTTCGCAACGGAAGTGTGCCCCGGCAACTCACTGCGAGATTGATCAACATTGAACGCCCCCACCGTTTGTGGCCCATTGCATCTGTTGAGACAGTACCATGCCAATTCCGTATATCTGGTTCGGTGAGAACAGCGTCGTTGATTCCACCACGGGCAAGCTGAAGGAGGGAGACCTCAGCAATGGCACCGACAAATGGACGGTCGTGGCCTTGCTTGGCTGGGATGCGCAAGCTTCGCCCAACACCTTCACACCGAGCTCTGCTTGTTCGGGCTGAGGCAGAGAACCCGGTACTGAACAAATTGCTTTCGCTTTTGGGTGCAAATGCGGACGCAGATCCCACAGTACCTGACGGATGGCGTGTGCTGCGTTTTGAAGACATGTCACTCACTCCAGCCGGTGGCGCGACCGTTGATCTGGCAACACTACAAGCTTCGCACCATTTCCTGACGCATAAGTCCACGGCGTCCGTCACGTTGTCGACCACCACCAGTTCTTCAGTCGGCGGCGTGGTAAACGTTGAAAAAGTCGAGGCAACGATCACGGCAGATACTAATGTGCCGTCTTCCTCAGTCGCGATTGCGATCACAGTGAAGAACATCGACCTCACCAAGGTCGGTTTCAAGACACCATTCAGAATCGGCAAGACGATCACGCTGAGCTACAGCACGGACGACAAGAAGCTCAAGGTCAATGGAAAGGATCTTTCGACGCTAGTTCCCGATTCGGGTCCGATGCACATCCCGCTCGACAACGATTCAGCACTGAATACAGCACTCGTTCTCGAGGACGGAGCCGGAGGTGCCCGTAAGATCGGCTTTGAGATTGTCATTCCGAAGAGTTCATACGACCACAAACCACTGGTAAGCGGCATACCTGAATCGAAGGTCACGTTTGAGTGGGAACAATTTCGAATTCGGCTGCACGATGACCACATCGGGATCGCGGCGGATCCGGGCGACAATGAGGACTTGGGAACCGCAACGTTTGTACTTCCCTTGGTTCAGGCCGCAATCGGCGATTCGGCAACGAACGCCCTGGCCAAACTGGTCCCCTCGTCAGCGGAGAATCTCACTCCACTCAAATACACAGTCAAAATCAAGCGACCGAAGGGCACTCTCGACATCGCCCCGCTGCTGTGGTCTGTCAAACGGACGGTCGCCGGGTTGGCAGAGGCCGGGCAACTTGCTGAAGAGATTGGCAAGAAGGTTCTCGCGGTCTTTCAGGAAGACACCAATGTCAAAGACACGGACCTAAGCAGCTTCTTTGCTCCATTGCAGGAACTCGCCGGGCAAGCTGGCGAAGCATTGTACTTCAGTCTTAGTCAGGTTAAGTCAGCTTTGAACCACGGCACCGATCTGGTTGACGTCATCAAAGAACTCGACGCATTCAATACCGAAGACTATCCGCTGCCCGTCGCATTGAAGGTGAGCAAAGAGAAAGACGCGAGCAAGCCCGATCTCGTCTTTTTGGTCGTTCTGCACATCAATCTGTGGAAAGGACGGCTCAGCAGCAACCGGGCTTATTTCTACGTCGCGGCGGGTGCCGGAGCGACTGACCGTCCACAAATGCTGGACCTCACAGCGTTCGCCATGACACTACCCATTCGGACCGTTGCGGACCTCACGAGTATCCTGAAGGATCCCAAGAAACGCCTGCCGAGTGAGGAGCATCACGACGGTTATCTCGACTTCGAATCGCTTGATGTCGTGCTGGATGCGCAGCCCGTTTCGCAGGCCAATCGGCCGCAGTTGGCGGTGCTGTTTCCTGGCGGCTTGAATAGGGACGACGACGGCACGGTCAAATCGGACGACGAAAAGAAACGCGTCCGCATTCTTCTCGAAGATTTCGAACCGGAAGTCTGGCCGGAACAACCGAAGGACGAATCAAAAACGCTGCAATTGCGACTGGGTGCCCGGGGACTGACCTTCTCAGCCAAAGCGGACACCGTCAAAGAAGCCAACATCACCGTTGCAGGTAGTGCTTCCGTTCCCATGCGATTGGTCGAGACTCGTGACGGCCTTCGCAGCGGTCTGGTCGTCATTGACAACCAGGTGCGCTACGCCAATCTGGCTGGACGGATCAAAATTCCCGGCCTGGACAACTTTGAAGCCGACGTCGCACTGGGTCTCAGACGTGACAAACCAAACGAACCGCCCGTTGTCACGGCCGTTATCGACATCGATCGCACAGACCGCAAGCCGCTCGCCCGCATGCAGATTCCACTGCTCAAGGCACAGCTTGACGATCTGCGGATGCAGTTGACATGGACGAAGAAGCAAGGGAGCGATAGTTCAGACTGGGATTTCCGAGCATGGGCGACGGGAGCCATCTCCATCACCGGCGATCTCGGATCAACTGGCGGGATCGAAGGACTGGATCAGCCGCAAGCGATTCCCTTCCGTGACCTCGACCTGACCCGACTCCATAATGGTGCGGGCCAGATTCCACTTGGCAGACCGGTGAGAGATGAGCCCGCGAATGTGAATAACGGCAATGGCGGCCCCTCAAACAGCACACCCAGCACGGTCGATCAGGTCGCACGATTCGAATTGCTCGAAAAGCAGTTTCGCGTCGAATTCTACAACTCCGTGTTGCACTGGGATCTCGACGCGAAAACGGCCAGCTTCGCAATCGAACGCGCCCGATTCGAATATCAGGCCAGCAGCGGCGATCTCGATGTCGCCATCGAGGCTGGGAAGGTCGAACTGATGTTCGATCTCAACAAGCGATCGCTCAAATTCAAGACGCCGTCCTCTTTCGGTCTGCAGGTGCGCATTGGGACTCAGCTTTCCTTCGCCGGCAACGTGGGCTGGGAAGACACGCCAACCGAACACTACTTCCGGGCCGACGGTCGACTGCAGATGACCGGCTTTCCGGAAGTTGCCGGCAGTTTGAAACTGGGCACGGGGCTCAAGGAAGACGGCAAGACCGCTCCGAACCTCGCCATCTTTGCCGAACTGCCGTACGAAGCCGATCTGTTTTCCGGCGTCGTGCTCAAACGCGTTGGTTTGGGGCTTGGATTGAACAATCGACTGGCGGGCATTGGCGACCGGCCGGATCCGCGAGCGATTCTCGCCAACCTGGATCACATCGACCCAAAACAGTCCCGCAATTGGAGCTTCGTTTCGGAAGCCGGCGTTTACGTATCGGTCGTCGCCACAGCCATGATCGCCTCGAATCGCGGCAAGGACAACGTAGTCTGCGCGTACGTGGCCAAATTGCTGCTGAGCATTGACACCAACATCGACATTGTGGCCGCGGCTCAGGTGTGGTTGTTTTCCAGTCCGGGCTATATCACTCAGCAGGATCACGAACGGCGTCCGGCACTGATCGGAGCCGCAGGGTTGTCCGCCCGGGAGCGAACGTTCTCGCTGGTCGCTCAAACGACGCCGAGGCCGGCGATCGAAAGCAACCAAATGCTTTCCGATCTGCTCAGCCGCGTCCGAGCAAGATTCTCATTCTACTTGTCGTCCGAACTGGCGGACTTCTACCTGGAAGAGTCTGTCGTACCGCGATCAGTTGTTCGGTATCAACATTGCCGTGATGGCAAGTTATCGCATCGCGATCGGTCGATTCGGAGCCCTGATGCGAGCCACGCTGGGACTTCGCGGTGAACTGCCTGAGAAGAAACTGCAGGGCGGCATCGGCGGCTTTGCCTTCCGCGGGAATTTTGGGCTGGATGCCGACTTCGGCGGTCTCGTTTCGTCCCGTGGTCTGGCAGCGTACGGAGCCATCCGAGCCGGGCTGTCATTCCGAGTCTCCGCATTCGTGAATATTCCCACCGTCGCGTTCGAGACCATCGAATACGAAGAAACATTCAGCATCACTGTCAGCATTCCCTACCTGAAATGCAAACGCTGGAAGTGCAAATGGAAAACACGTGACATCACCGAGACTGTGACCGTCCGCATCAAACTGGTTTACCCGGTCTTCTCCATTGAGGAATACCACCTGCCGGAATCGTCGCTGGATCTGGTTCTGGAAGGCATCCTGGCATTCGACGAATCCGGCGGCATCGGCTTTTCCGGCACGATGGCCATCTCGACGTCGGTCTGCGGACACGACCTGCGGATCGCACCGCGGTTCGACTACCGGCCGGAAGTCGCGACCAACGTTCGACGCCGTATCGCCGCTGTGGAAGACCAGATCAATCGGCTTCGCGGTCTGCCACGAGCCCCGGTGCAAACGCTGCCGGCCAACACCACAAAAGAATTGCCGCCTGTTGAGACATGGTATTACTACAAGAGCGTCAGCGGCGACAAAGTGTATCACCTGCTGGTTCCGTCGCCCGAGTACCCGAGTTGGTGGTACACGCCGTATGCAACCGGCATGAGCCAATACGCGAACCTGCCACGCGACACGTCGGCTGCCCCCGATGATAACAACACGGACAACGCGGGCATTGCCAGCAAACTCGAGAAGCAACATCTCTCGCCGTTCCGAAATGCCGTGATGCGGATGGTGTTGCCGTTCAAGGATTCTTCAGGCGGGCAGCTCAAGAAAGTCGTTGATCTGGCCATGCCCTGGGATCGTGGGAATTTCGACTCGCTCCCTGGCGACAAAGACGATCAAACGCTGGTTGATCTGGTGATGAGGCTGACGCAAATTGAATCCGCGTTCCTGAACACAGCGGCGAAGGCGGAATCCGAAACCAATGAAAAGCAAGCCTGGGACGAACAGGAAGATCCGGGCGTACCACTGACGGATGCTGAAATTGTCAGCGACCCGCGTCCCGAATCGTCTGCCCGCGTGTACTGGACACTCACCGATCAGATGACGCGACCCGATGGCGTTTACCCTTACCGGTATCGTCCGGTTCAGGAACTTGTGTCTGAAGGATTCAGCGGCGTCAGCCGTCGCGGCGACATCGGTCGCCTGCTGCGGTACGACCAGGTCAGTCAGCGAGTCTGTCACTCAGGGCCGCCTCGAAGACGCCGCCCCACGAGCCGCAAGACGTCTCAAAAACGCGCGTGCCACACTGCTCAGCACCATTCTCGCAGATCAGCCCGCATCCGACACGGATTGAGTTCATTTACTCCCTGCCAACGTCCGGTGCCCGCGCCACCGTCTCCGGCCTGTCCGCCAGACGTACGGGCTATCAAGGCGTTACGGCGCAGTTTTCCCACACGAGGATTGACGGCCCGGCTGGCATGATTGCGGGTATCACCGGATTTGATTCGTTGATGCAGATCAAGATCACGAGCGAATCTCCAAATCAATGGACAGTCCCCGCAACCGGCTTGGCGAGCGGCGACACACTTGTTGTATTCGACAAGAATCGCACGCACGTCGCACTTGCCGTATTCGTTCCGGTGGCGAGTAGCGAAAATGGCAACTTGAACTTTCTTGGTACAGACGCTTTGGCGGGCTTTGAAATCCCGGAGAATAAGATCGTCGGCGGTCTGAAGAACCCAACCACAACACTGATCGCGAAGAACGGTTTCGCGGGGAGAATAGCGCGTGTAGGAGCTGCGGATCAACGGCAGTTTCACTTAGAACCGCAAGGCGATTCTACTCCATTGAGCGAAGCAGGACACTTCTACAAGGGACAGTTGCTACTCGCCCTGGACAGTTCGCAAAAGCCCAGCCATGCAAGGCTCATTGAAGATTACAGAGCGCACGATCAGACGCTTACTCTGAATGCCGACATTGACCTCAATGGCAAACCGCCGGTGCTGATTCTTGCGGGAGTGACACCACCGTCGCGTACGCCGGTCGCGCGCGTTGAATCGGGTATCCCGACTCTGTTTCGCCACGAGCGGCTGGTCAGTCTTCCCGAACTGCCGTACTACCGGAAATACAAAGTCTCGATCGCACCGCGATTCGACGGCACTGAAATATCCGACAAGTCGACCTCAGACACGGAATCCGAAACGAGTGACACATCCTATGCACAACGCAAACCGTCAGTCCTTTCGCTTTTCAAGCCCCAACTCACTGCAATAGTCGAGTCAGAGGAAGTGATTGCCTATTCCTTCCGACTGTTCCTTAGTTGTCAGGGTGATTTGCTCACGCCGAAAGAAATTCAGACGGATCTGGGAATGGTCGATCCAGACAAGACCGCGGTTCTGTCTGGAATTCGACACTTGTCCGCGGCCGAATTGCCAGACCTGAATTGCACTTATCAAATCCTGTGGGAACTTCCCGATTCAACCGACGCCGAGCCAGTCTACGCGGAACTCGTTGAACTGCTCTTGCCCGGCAGTCCGCAGTACTCAGGGGACCCCGTTCCCGCGAACCCAATTCTCATCCAGAATCGAAATGGCGATAAGGTCAAGGTCGTCGACAAAACTGCGATCAAACTCTGGTGGCCGTCTCAGGATGCACGCCCCGTTTACGTGGTGATGTTTGATGTCAAGGTGACGGTTTCGGAAGGCGAAAATCCAACGCCCGCAGCCATCTTCAGAAACCCGTTGGACACCAAGAACCCGGGATTACCCTGGCTGCAGATGCAGCGTGATGGTTACCGGACACGGCCCGTGAAGTTCAAAATCTTCGATACACAATCTCAGTAGGACTTGCATCATGAGCGATCTGATTTTGTTTTCGCAGCAGGATCCCTCGATCCTGCGCGTGAGTGTGACCATCACTAACGGAGGTGGGAACACTGACGGAATTATCGACGAAAAAGTGATCTCTGCCGCGCAGAAAGCGACCGCGGGAAGAGGTGCCGCACCGGAGATTTCGTGGACCGACAAGGCGCTCACACTGAAGTTCCTTGGCGTAGAGATTGCCGTTCCCGCGAGTTCTGACCAGAGAACGGAACGCGTCTGTGTTGCGGCACGAAATCCGAAGCAGCCGAACGGAGATGTGGCGTTCGAAGTCGTCTCGGGGGGAATCCGAGTCGATGTCAGCCAGTTCCAGACTCTTCCTCCCGTACTGAATGCCGTCTGGCCCGGGATTGCTGACTCCCCGCTGGGAAATCTGGATCGACTGATCGCCACTGCCACGGGACTGGAAGTGGAAACTCTTGACGCAAATCAGAATCGTCGCAGATTTCATCTTGTGAAGGGCGCGTCTGTCCCATCTGAGAAGGATCAGAAGTCGCGGCTGGTCTGGAGACAAATCGCATGGCGCGATGCTGGATTGTCAGGAGACGCGACACCCGCTCACAAAGGCCCAGACCATCGGCTCAAGCAGGTGGAGGATACGTCAAAGAAAAGGCTGGAGCCTCAAACGGCCGCTCCCGTGACCCACGTCAATCGGTTTGACGATCGGTCGGATGCCGAAGGGGCTGTGTTTGTTCATGTTCAAATCAAACACGATGGGACAACCGCGAACGCCACAGCTCGTGAACGAATTGCGCCGGGCTGGGCCCTGTCACTCGGTGGCGCGGACTGGGCTCCAAGGTCACTGGTGATCAAGGGTGATCCCGCCGTCGAAAAGGCTGATTTCGTCTACACCGATGCAGTCGATGCGTTCGAAGATCCGCCAGACGACCAGAGAGACGAACAGACCTCGTTCGAGTGGTCGTGGGATGACAATCCGCCCAGTGCTGACAAAGTCGTGCTGCCGGCGTTGAAGAAACTGACCAGCAAGTCCCAACTTGTCTCAACCGGCGAAGTGCCGGGTGCCGGAGCCAACCTGCCGTACCTGTGGCAGCGAACGCGGCTTGAGGTTGAGAAGGATGATTCCAACAACAAGAAAACGGAGCCGGGCGTCTGGCTGCGGTACCGACTGGATTCGTTGCCGGTACGCGAAACTGCCGTCTCCCGCCAGGCGGACTACGATGCAGGGCTCAGCCGTTCCATTCGGCTGGACAAGCTCAAGGGCGAGGACGAAGGCGCCAGTGAAGACTGGAGGATCGATCTCAGCCTGCTGCCCGATTCCGGCATGTCAAACGGACGCATCTGGCTGGCTTTGAACCCGGTCGACGCAGCGAACAGCAACGCACGGAGCGTGACGCTCACGATGAAAGACGCACGCATAGAAGCGGCATCGCCGAAGATCCATGGCGCTCCAGAAAGTACTCAACGATCCCGCATCGCTTCCCAATCAGGCCGACCGGTTTGCAGGACTGCACGCAGACACACGCATTCTGCTGGCCAATGATCGTGAACTGTCCGACAGCGAAGTGACTCAGGTGTACGCACTTCAGGCAGCTCAGACGGAAGACAAAAGCAGCATTACGCTCTCGTCATTCCGTGGTGCAAACGATGTTGTTATTGCGTATGTCCCCGGTCCGGTTGCGGGTATCGATCTGGTCCCCCGCGTCGGTGGCAACCTGACGCCGGCAGCCTCCACAAACCCCAACGATCCGCCGCCGCCCGACCGCGTCCGCAATTACGAATCCGGTCTGGTGGCCGTTCATCTGAAACAGAACATCACGCTGACACCCGGTTCAGACCAACACAAATTGGGAATGATCACGGTCAGTAAAACGGGCGACCTGTTTCTCCCCTCAGAAGAAATGGTCGCCGCCCTGCACCCGTGGAGCCTTGTGAGTGTCAAGCAGGATGAATTTCGCAGCACACGAAGTACAGCCGCTGCATCACAACGCTCTGCTGGAAGCATTCGACTGGGCTCGCAGCACGCCTGATCGGAAGGATGCCGAACCCGGAGCACTCCCGCCGCTGGTGGATCCCGACGGCGGTGAAGGTGGCATTCGTGACTTTCGCCATGAAGAACTGCGACTCGCCAGGGAAAAAGCTGTTCGCGACCGATTTTCGAACGCGACATTGGAGGCTCTGAAACTCAGCGGCGATGACACAAAGCCGGTTGCCAACTGGCTGTCCGGAGTGGCATACAAAGAAGCAGACACGCCGATTACTCCGCAGATCAAACGTAAGGCCGATTCACCCGGGGCACTCCAATTCGAGTGGAATGGTGCAACCGACGATTTGAAGCCGCAATCCCTCACTTTGAATCCTTCGCCGCGACCGTTCACCGTCGCCAGCGATGGCATTTTCACAAGCACGGCTCATGGTCTGACTAATGGGACTCCCATTCAGTTGCTGCCGACCGGCACATTTCCCGTCGGCGTTGCACCGAACACAACTTACTACGTGACGACCACTTCCGATGACACCTTTCAGTTGTCCGCAACCGCGGGTGGCTCCGCGGTACCGGGCATAGGTCCAGGCGAAGGTGAATGGCAGCGGCTTCCAGGCGACTGGCTGAAAGCCTGGCTGCGCTGGACGGCGGACGACACCGACGGTCAGCCGACTGTTCACGTTCACCCGGACGGCAAGAACGGGGCACGCCGAGCAGGCAGTTCGGACATCCCTCTGCTCGAACAACGCACTCCCGTCACGGCCGTCGCCGCCGGCTGGCTCAAAGGTCGCATGTGGGTTTTCTTCGCCGTTGATCCTCCGACTCCACAGGCCAAACCAAAGCTCTTCGCCTGGGAACCATTGTCAATGGTTTTGGCGAAGGAAATTACGGAAATCACGCTGCAGAACGGACGCATCGATTTCCTTGAGGTAGACGCAGATCGTGAACGAATCCGGCTTGTGATTATTCAGTCCGCGTCCTTTCAGTTCAGACACATTACGCTCAAGATTTCGGCAGGCCCGAATGACTCGCCGTTGCAATTCGCTGACCCACAGGACGGAGTCACTTTGTCGGCTCCGATAACGGCTGCAAGGATCGCGGCACAGCGTATATTCCTCGGCACCGCCGGAACCGGCGCAACGTTCTTTGTCTAC
This sequence comes from uncultured Planctomycetaceae bacterium, assembly GCA_963815195.1. Taxonomy (GTDB): domain Bacteria; phylum Planctomycetota; class Planctomycetia; order Planctomycetales; family Planctomycetaceae; genus CAWAVN01. The sequence continues at coordinate 35,848 of CAWFGE010000014.1, read as the reverse complement.
GACATTGATGACAATCAGAAGCCTTCTCCAATTGCACAAAGCGCGGCTGGCAAGGTTTCCGGCCTTGATGTCCGAGCTTCGTCCAATGCTAAGAACCTGACCGTTGCGACCGCATCAGATGATGGGAAGGTCAGGTTGTTCCACTGGCCCAGCAAGATTACCGTTCCAGCCTCTGTCCAAACCATCCAACCCAGTGCAATACTGACGGTTCAGGATTTCGAGAGCGGAGACAAACTGCCCGCAGTGATTCTACAGACCATCACGCGAAGCGCGGACCCGAAGACGAACGCCTCGGTGTACGCCGTCTGGGAACGATCGGACGGGAAATCCACAAGAACCGTGACGTGGAACTTGGCACCGGTCGTTTCCTCTAGCGAACTTGCGTCATTGAACGAATTCAAGGGTCAATCTCGCGGTGAGAAGAGCTTACTGGCCCTGCCGAATATTGTTCAGAATCTGAAGACGGATCCGATTCTCAAGGACGACGATGACCTCGGCGAAGTCAATCCGGAGGCTAGATGGATCCTTGCAACGACACGAGCCAATGAAGTCGGTCAGTCAGATGTGTTGCTTTGGCCAGTTGAGACGTGGGTTGAAACGGAAGGGGTCGGTGATCAACTCCCATTTCTCCGACCTCAGATCGCTGAAGAAATCCGATTTGGCGATCACGAAGGCGAATTGCTTTCGGCTGTGCTCGTCCCCGGACGTCAGGCTGACACGATGATGAGTTCGCCCGAAGCCAGGTTCGGTGCGTGGGTCGTCACGGGCGGTGCCGATGGGACGGTTCGAGTTTGGGATCCTGAATCCGGCCAGGAGAAGTTTCGGCACACGCAAACTTCAAAGAAATATCTCGACGTGCTTGGAGTGACGCGTCAAACGAGCACGAATCAGTCTGGCACGCGTTATTGGGCGGAAGTGATCAGTGTGCCAAAGGATGACGGTAACGGTCGGGAACTCGTTCTGATGCTGTCAACGGTCGGGGAGCCGGTAGGCGTCGCAGAGAATGTTCGGTTCCTGTGCCAGGACCTGCCATTGACGCCGGCGGATGGGACGAATGCCTGGAAGCCAGTCCCGTTTGATAGGCACCACCGCCAGTATCGGCACGGCGTTTACGGGATTTGCGGCAAGGGAGACGACGAAAGCAAGGTGGCTCGTCTGTTTGGCCTGCCGATCGAACTGGTTCAGTTTACCAAAGTTGTATTGGACCAACCGATCGCTGCTGTCACGGGCGGTCAGGACGTAAACGTCACAAAAATGGAACTCGACGTCATTCTGTCGAATCCCGCTGAAATGACGCCTGACGGCAAGACAGTGCCGATCGTCGATAAGGAAATCGACGACAAGAAAGAAGAGAAAATCACATCGGCCTTGGTGCATCTGGTGATTGCCAATGGAAGTGTCTCAATCAAAGAAGGCAGCACGTTCGACTGGCGGTTTCCGCTCACCGATCAATTGCCGCCGGACAATCAATCTGTCTTGCCAGGTCGAATCGCTCGACTCGCCGGCAAGGTGGAACTCAAAGACAACGTCCTGAGATTGATCCCCGTCGACGCCGATAGACGACTTTGCCGACGCAGCCGAAGATAAACTCTGGCTGTTGGCCCCGCTGGCCAGAACGCCGCGGAATTACGGCTCTCACGCTCAATCTTCTGGTCCGTCCACAGGGTCGCGCACTGGACTGGTCGCGGCTGCTGACTGAGAGTGTTCTGACCATTCATCGTGACGGTTCCATCTTGTTTGGCGAGCCGAACAGCCAGTCCTCCGATGGTGAAATGGCCACTCCGACCGTTCGCAACGTGCTCACCAGCACCATTCTGCGAAGCAGCGGAGCGGCTCAGTCCGAAGTGACGATGCTGTTCGACGATGTCCGCATTCAGACGCATGCTCTTCGTGCGGGACTGTCCGGAGTCCTGCTAGCTCGAACGCGAGACGCTCGCGGACGCGTCAGTTACCGCTTCGTCAATTCGCCGTACCACAGCCTGGTTCCCCTCGCGGCAAAACGACAGGAACAGCAGGCACCGGCAACAGAGGATGAGAAGTTGGAGGACAGCGACCCCCGATTGCTACGCCGGCGGTCGTGTACGGGATGAAGACGCACGGGTCGCCTCGCTTCTTCCCGGCTTATTTTTCGCACGAGCGTTCGGCCCTGAGAGGCTTCGAACGTATGCCGATGTTGTCGCAGCAGTCGAACGACAATTCGAACGAGAAAACATTACCAGCCATTCGCATTGCGGAACTGCCGGCGTTGCGAGGTGCGGAGACGCCCGCCAGACCATTAGTGGCGGCTTCCGCGCAAGCAAACGGGGCAGCGTTCGTTCCACAATCGTTTGAACTGGGATTCGGAGTGGATAAACCAGGCGCCGCGTTCCATCAGATCGTGCAGTGTGTCGGTACCGCCCCCGCGACTGACAGCGACATGATGCATTCCGCACTTCCGACGACCTACCTGCGTCGCGACCCGCAGCGTTTCGCCCCGCCACCGCGATCGAGTTTGCATATTGATTTTGATCTTGTTCGGGGAACGAAGTTCGAGCGAGCAGACGGCAGAATGACAGCCAGGATCGCCTGGACGGAAACGCTGAGTATTGTTCCGATGGAGAAGTCCGGTTTCTCGGACTCACTAGCCATCGTCAAGGTCGATGGGGCCGAGGAGTACACCATCCAGGAACCGGACAAATGTTTGCGTTGGTTTGTCCGCCTCGGCGAGCAGATTACTGAGATCGATAGCCAGCTACCGATGCCACTGAAGGCGGTTGCTGAAAAACGATCGGTTGAGGCGTTCGACGTTTTCATCGTGACTCGCATCACGGACCTTTGGGCGGAGCGAGACTTGAACAATGGAGACGGGACGAAAGTGAAGCCGAAACTCGTTGAAATTGTGCTAGGTGAATCCGGACCCGAGTACAAAGCATGGCCTGCGGACGAGATCTTCGGAGACGTTACCGAGTCAGGAGACTATAAAATCTGGCGGTTGACTCGCCCGGCCAACGATTCAGGACCGACTCCACCAACGATATTGAACAGACTGGCCCCAGCGGAAACGCGTCTCAATCTGGCCTGGTGGAAAGATGCCGACACGATCACGGATGATGTCTACAAGAAGGCCCCGAAACTTCTGGCGGCTGGGGAAGAGCTGACGACCCGCGATGTGCCGTACCAGCCGCAATCTCCGCGCGTACATGCTGTCCTGCGTTCAAAGGAAGACTCATTTTCCGGCATACTTGGGAAGGTCCGGGAGTTGACGCTCATCGATGGTCCGGCTGCTTCATCAAACGGCCTCAACGTCAAACTGCACTCGACGGAAGGGGAACAACCGTGGCTTCGCTTTGATGCTGCTGATGTGGAAACGGTGGCGCTGTCCGATCCGTTCACGACCGACGCGTCTGCAGAGTTGCACATGGTCAAAGTATTTGACGACGGGGCCACGGTCGAAACGCATCAGGAGATCGCGGCTTCGACTGTTACATGATGACATGATGCCTGAGGCAGGCAATCTCAATTCCCATTCGCAGATACTCGCTGACGAAAGAACACCATGGCAAAACTGCAAATCACCGTTGATGACGGTCCGGAACCTGTCGCGTCGGCTTTGGACGCGATTCTGGCGGAGCTGAAAACGCGAGGTATTGTCGGTGCGTTCTTCAATCTTGGGCAGGAAGTTCAAAACAGTCCGGCAGCCACGAAGAAAATCTTGGAACAGGGACACGCGCTGGGTAATCACTCATGGGATCATCTCGAACCCGCCACGGCCAATTACACGGACGCTCAGATTCTGAAGCAGTTTAGGGACACACACGACGCGGTGCTTTCGGCGACACGACATGCCATGAAGTTCTGGCGGGCTCCTCGCCTTCAACAGATTTCCCGGCTGCAGGGACTGCTGACCGGCGGCGAAAATCCGCTCTATCAGTTATCGCACTGCGATATTCATGCGGACAGCAAAGATTCAAAGGGCGCAAACGATGCCGCTTCCATGCTGGCGGCGATTCGATCGGACATCGCAAGCAATCCTTCACGCACCACCTTTCGCCTGCTGTTCCATGTCAAACCAACGACCGCGAGTGCTCTGAAGCAGGTACTTGATGGGTTGGTTTCAGATGGCCATGTTCTGGTGAACTTCATGCAGACAACTTAGTCGCCACATCCAATCGCAGTAGCAGAATCGTATTCACATGTGCTCAATGGTCCGGCTTTGGGCTACTACTGTTCCTGAGGAGAGAGTGATGCCGACTCGCGAAACGCCTGTGCTGGCTGGCAAGCCAATCAACGTGGACATTTATCAGGACGGAGCAACCACACCCAACAGTGCTGTAATTGTGGCTTACGGGACTGAGGGAATGAATCCTCCGTTCAACTGCGCTGATTGAGGACTTTTGCAAAGAAGCTGCGGAAGCCGGGTATCTGACGGCGTTTCCGGATTATTTTGAAAGCACAGGAACGTCAGCAGGAACGGTCGGAGTCACCGCAAACCTAAACAAGTCGGAAAGGTGGATTGATACACTGGCGGCAGTCGTCGATTGGGTGAACGGAAAGGTCAGTAGCGGAAAAGTGGCGTTTGTCGGTTTTTCTCTGGCGCAAATCTGGTGCTGAATGCAGCATTGAAGAAGAGAGTCACTGCGGTTGTTGACTACTTTGGTCCGGTTGAGCGTTTCGGACTCATGCCGATGCCGCCAGCAATGAAACTGACTGACCCCCGCGTCCGGTCATTACCACCGGTTCTCATTCATCATGGCAATCAGGACATCGTCGTTCCGGATTCGCAGTCGCGGAAACTGAAAAGATGGCTCGACGGACACGGAGTCAGTTGCAAGCTCCATAATGACTACGACTGCGGCCACCCAGGACAGCCTGAAGGCGTCGAGTGGACCGCAACCGCTCAAACCGACTCGACTCAACGAACGATACAGTTCTTGAAGAGGATTCACTGACACTCATGCGGCATAGCCTGTCCCACCTCATTTGCCAACAAGTTGTCGGGCTGGATATTTCGTCGCGTATTCGATTTGCCAAACTGTTCGAGTTACGGTTTCAGTACTGGTTCCAGTCAGATGGAGTTTGTAGTGTGCGGAAGTACATAGACGAGTCGGTGTCGGTCCTGGGTTCTGACGCCGTGTTTCCGAATTAGGGCAGCAAGGGAGGCGGAGACTTCATGCAACTTCGAAGTCGCCTTGATTCGGTGGTATCCGTTCTAAATCGGCGGCTGGCGACTTCAGGCAGTTGAGAACCTGCGTCACGCGGGCGCGACTGACTCCCAGAAACCGCGCAGTGCCGCCCGGCTCTCGAACTTGCCGGTGTCGAGCAGCGACTGGTAATACCGGGCGAGCCGGAGCGGATCACGGGTAGGCTTACCGGGGTCGATTCGCTTCGGCTCAGTTGCCGACGTGGATGAAAGCCAGGACATACATCTCGACCAAGCCGCCGAGTGTCCAGACTTTCTTGGTGAAGAAATCGCATTGCCATAACGTCTCGGCGTGGATTTTCAAAAACTCATCCCAGGTGCCCTTGCCCCGCTTTGGACCGGGATCGAAGCCGTGTTCTTTGAGAATGTTCTTGACGGTCTGCCGGGTGATCTTGCGAATGCCAAGCTTTCGTAATTCGCCCAGGATCTTGGTGTAGCCCCAGCCGGTTTCTTTTGCCAGCTTCACCACTAACTCGCGAATCTCTTCCGGCGTTCTCGGCCGGCCAGCTTTCTTCGTCTGCTTCGGTTCGTCTGTCTTTTTCTCAGCGGCCACCCAGCGGGCAAAGGTTCGCGGTGTGACGATCGAGATCAATTCTTTGATCGCCTTTCCGACCGGTTTGCCAAACTTCACCAGGCTCCGCCGTTCTTCCGGCGTGACCGTGATCCGTTTGGGCAGTTTCTCCCGGAGGATTCGATTCTCTTCTTTCAGGTACTGGACCTGGCGGGCCAGTTCTTTTTCCGTGCAACCGGCCAGCATAATGAGCAGAGGGTGGAAAATCTTCGGCATAGGTGCTAAATCAAGAGAAGCTAGAATTTCAGGGAGGACGGACTTTTTTTACCCCGCTAAGACCCAGGCCGAGCCGATTTTTTTCGTTTGTTTGGAATCAAAGCAAAATTGGGAAAGGCACATCGGAATAACCATTTCCGCGCGATGTCTTCTGGCAACAGACGCGCGGATTCGGCCGTTGCGAGTGACAAGATTCACGCGGTTGGGGATCGCGAAGAGCAGTCGACGGCCGGTTCGAATCCAGGTCTTAATTTGCGCCGGCTGTTAACCAACTTCCAAACCGGCTGCTGGATTCGCGCTCTCTGCTAACCCGTGGGTCGAAGGTTCGTAACCTGTTGTCTGCGTTTTCAGGCACCATAGAAGACTCGAACTTTCGTAAAGCATTGCCGAGTCTCAAGTTCCGCAATCGGGTCGTGCGCGAATGGTTAGTAACGTGTTGTGTACGGGGAGGATTGCGACCGAGTTGTCCCCACGCACGTGGGGGTGAACCGTACTTCAAGCACGGCATCGGTCTCCAGCAGCTCGTTGTCCCCACGCACGTGGGGGTGAACCGAAATAGCCGCCGGGCGTGTTGCTCGGTTGGGTTGTCCCCACGCACGTGGGGGTGAACCGCGGACCGAGGCCAAGCTGGAAGCCAATGGCGCGGTTGTCCCCACGCACGTGGGGGTGAACCGGAAGAGACGGCGAGGCCGCCGACGCGGAGTCTCGTTGTCCCCACGCACGTGGGGGTGAACCGACGAGATGCCCTTCAAGTGCCTGCCGATTTTTGTTGTCCCCACGCACGTGGGTGAACCGGAAGCGATCGACCGCGAAACGATGTACCAGAACGTTGTCCCCACGCACGTGGGGGTGAACCGGACGTCAACAATGGTTGAATTTTTATCTGCCCGGGTTGTCCCCACGCACGTGGGGGTGAACCGGCGAATTCGGCAGCACGACCAACGGCGGCACGTGGGGGTGAACCGCCTCCGATAAGCTAAATGACGCATCACGCCAAGTTGTCCCCACGCACGTGGGGGTGAACCGTTATGGGGGGCTTCTGGAAGCCATTGGGGAAGTTGTCCCCACGCACGTGGGGGTGAACCGCAAATCGCACGTGCTTGACGCCTAAGCCATCCGGTTGTCCCCACGCACGTGGGGGTGAAGCGGTCTTGATTGGAGTTATAAATGCTTTTATCCGACATCGATCGATTTATGGCTCTCGATTGCGAGACGACAGGCGTCGAACCAGGATCTCGTATCGTCGAAATCGCCGCAATTGAGTTTGACACACAAGGTCACGAGTTCCGCCGGTTCTACTCGTTAGTACAATGTGGCATGCCATTGCCACGTGATGCCGGAGATTTCCTAAATCTTTCTTCAGAGCAGATTGTGTAATGCACTACCGACGAAAGACGCTTTACAGAGACTTTCAGAATTCATAACGCCAGAAACCCCTCTTGTAGCACACAACGCATCATTCGACCACAATGTGCTGATTTGGGAATTCGAACGATGTGGACTTCCCATACCAAATTGGACATGGTTTGACACGCTCTCGCCTTCAAGGCGATTGCTTCAGCTACCAAATCATCGGCTGCCAACTATTGCGGCATTCTACGGTTGGAAAGAATCCCCCGCACATCGAGCGAGCATAGATGTCCTCTGGGCGAAACGGCTCTTCCTAATTCGGCTGCCATTGATACAACATACAGCTTCCGTGGAAACACTATCGTTCACCTGGAAATTTCGGTTCTTCGCCTAGTTTCATGGCTAAGGATCGAGAAAAAAACAACTGTCGTATTCAATTTATTAGGGCAGTATAGTTCCATTTGGGGAGTATCGTGTCGTATATAATGCGGGCGGTCTCCAGAAAATTGTCGCGGACTTTACGGCCTTTGTGATAGAGCTTTTTGATGACGTGCACACTCGATGTCAGTCCGGTTCGGGTCTTGGTCTTTCGCATTAGACGCGTCGCGGTCTCGATGGTGTCGAACAGCATGCCTTGGCAGGCCCGCGTGACGTGCGGAAAGAACCGCCGCTCGATCGGGTTATATTTGGAACAATAGGTCGGATAGTGAGCGACCCGGATCGGCAAGCCAATTTCCCCAGCCAATGCCTCCAAGTCCTGTTTGAAGATATGGTGTCGATAGTTGTTGCTACCGCCCGCGTCGCAGAGCCAAAGGATTTCCGAGGCGTGGGGATAATGCTGCCGGGCGATTCGCTTCCAATACCACCGAAAACTCTCGCAGGCGAACTGGCTGGTCTCATGCGAGGTGCCCAGGTTGATGTGTCCATGATTGCGCTTCAAGTCGTAGATACCGTGCGGAATGAGCACGCCGTCGGCCCAACTGGGAAAGTCGTGATCATAGGCCCGCTCGGCTTTGTTGCGCCAGGTCCGGCCTTCGCGGTAAAGATAGCCCAGATGCTCCTTCGCCTTGGTGTCCAGGCTGAAAATCGGATTGCCTTCTCGGGCAAAGAGTTCCCGCAACGCCTGGATGTGTTCGAACTGCTCGTTGCGATCGGGCGCGTGGCCGCCGGGGAGCGAGTTGTCAATTTTCCGTTGCGCGATGCCCAGATCGCCGAGCAAGTTCTCCAGCGTGGGCCCACTGATGGGGGTTCCCATCGCCTCCAGTTCCTCGGTCATCTCCGGCAATTCGAGGTCCGTCCACAGTTCGAGCGGATCGTCGGGATCACCCGCCAGACGAAAATCGAGCACCTCGTAAAGATTGTCTTCAAGTTCCGGATTCTCTTCCGTGGCCTTTTTGCGGCCGCCACCCGGCCGACGCTGCGCCTCCGGCGGCGGGGTCGTCCGGAAGTTCATCCAACTCCTCGATGCCGCGCTCGATGGTGCGGCGGGAACAGCCGAGCACCTCGGCGATGTATTGAATCCCGCCGTGAGGCAGCTTGATCGCCTCAATCGCGGCATAGCGGCGTTTCTCTTTCTCGCCAAGCGTCTGAAACACACTCCACATCCGCTCTTCGATGTCAGGGTCATACTGATGAAAAAACTGAAATGCCATCAATCCGTTCCTCCGTGGCAAACTTAGTCCTGGTGTCATTCTCCATTTCAATTATAACAAAAAATCCGACAGTTGTTTTTTCACCGATCCTAAGATGGGGTTTCGGCTGCTATTCTGCGGTTTTTGGGATGCGACTTTGATGGAAGACCTCTCGGTTCATTATGCTCGGTTGTTGGGACTCGGTGAAGACTGGAAAGTCGCTGATGTGGACCTCGATCTTTCTTCTCAGAGAGTGACGATTCGTCTTGAGCGGGTGGGCGGTTCGGCGTGCTATTGTCCGGTGTGTGGAGAGCAAAGACCGCTCAAGGATCATGCGGCCGAGCGCGAGTGGCGGCACTTGGACACCATGCAGTTCGAGACGGTTCTGGTGGCCCGCACGCCTCGCACAAGTTGCCCGAAGTGCGGGGTGCTCAATGTGGATTTGCCTTGGGCCGAGCCGCACGGCCGGTTCACGCTGATGTTTCAGGCGTTTGCGATCCGCGTGCTTCAAGCCTCGGCCAGCATCGAGCAGGGCAGAAAACTGTTGCGGCTGAGTTGGCATTCCGCTCAAGACATCATGAGCGTGGCCGTCCGGCGCGGGTTGGAAGTCCGGGACACGGAGGACATCGCGTCATGTTGGCATCGACGAGAAGAGCTTCGGCAAGGGCCAGGATTATGTGTCGGTGCTCGTCGATCTGGACGAACATCGCGTGCTGGAGGTCGCTGAGGGCAGGACGCAGGAAGCGGCCGATACGCTTTGGAATACGCTGTCTGACGAGCAGAAGGGCCAGATCGAGGCGGTGGCGATGGATATGTGGCCCGCGTTCATGGCGAGTGCCTCCGAGCATGTTCCCCAGGCCGAAATCGTGCATGATCGGTTTCACATCCGCAAGCATCTGAACGAGGCGGTCGATCAGGTTCGCCGGGCCGAGCACAAGGCTTTGAAGCAGGAAGGCGACGAACGCCTCACTGGCAGTCGCTACCTGTGGCTGACCAACGAAGAAAATCTTTCCGAGGAGAGGGCGGCGACGTTTGAGGAGCTCAAAAACGCCAAACTGAAGACGGCGCGGGCCTGGGGCATCAGCGATTTGTTCCGCGAATTTTGGGAACAGCCGGGCGAGTACACGGAGCGGGCTTTCTTCGAAAGATTGGCATACGTTGGGCCTCGCGCTGCTCGATTGCCAGCCGATCATTAAAGTCGGACGAATGATCAAGCGGCATTTGGACAATATCGTGACGTGGTTTCGGCACCCGATCAGCAACGGACCGACGGAGGGGTTTAACAGTCGCATCCAAGCCATCAAATCCGCCGCCCGGGGCTTTCGGAACTTCGAGAACTACCGCATCCGCATCCTCTTCTTCTGCGGCCGACTGGATCTGGAACCCGAGACCTCAATCACCTAGCCACGAAGTTAGCCGAAGAGCCGAAATTTCCCAGGCATCTGCCGCGACCTTTACTTCGTTTTTGGGACCACGTCATATCCCACACGATTTGTGAAGTTTATCTGGACGACGGTGAGTCGTTCACAATCATCCCGTTAGGTGCTGCTGAAACCGCTATTGGTCTTCGTATTCTGGGAATCGACCCGAGGTCGAACGAACGCATTCAGTTTGACGGAGCACGAATTGTGCAATGCGTACCGCAAAAGCAATCTAGGGCGTAACTTCTTGCCACCGCATTTCCTCGCAGACCTACTTAAATTATGGCATCTGAAAGCCCAAAGATTCCGCCGCCATCTCTTTCCGCCGTGCCCGATCCGGCATTTCGCCCCGAACAATCGGAGGATGCTCGTCATAAGTTCGCCCATTCAATTCCCGGCCAGAAAGGTTCTTCCGGACCCCGCCCCATTGTTTGAAGAAGAAGGCTCATCCGGAAAATAGGGGGGAGGCTTGAAAATTGCGGACATGCTGATTTCATAAGGGGTTGTGTTCACAATCCGACCCCTAACACGGAGAAACCAGCATGTCCACGAGTCTGTTATATCATGCGTTTGGGATCCGCGGCTACGATTATCTTGCCACGCAATATGTTGGAGGAGAAATTTTCTTGAAAATCGAAGCCCCGCGAAAATCGGTGAAGTGCCCCGCGTGCGGCAGTGCTCATGTGCATATTGACGAGTGGTATCCCAGGCGTTGGCGGACCTTGCCGATCGGTTCCAAGACGGTCTGGATTGAAATGAACGTTCCCAAGATCGAATGCCAGAAGTGCGGAGCCAAAAGGCGTGTGAAGTTGGGGTTTGCCGAGCCGAAGCGGCAGCATACGAAAAGCTTCGAGCGGTACGTGATGGAGTTGCTTCAGTTCATGACACCCTCGGATGTCTCAACGCATTTGGGCATCACCTGGGACTTGGCAAACGACATTCAGAAGCGGCGGTTGGGCAAGCGATTCGCCCGGCCGAAACTCAAGAATCTCAAAGAGATCGCGATCGATGAAATCTATCTGGGCAAACGGCACAAATACATCACGCTGGTTCTCGATCTCGGGTCGGGGGCGGTGGTGTTCGTGGGCAAAGGCAAAGGCGCAGAGGCTCTCAAACCCTTCTGGTGCAGGCTCAAATCGTCCAAGGCCAAGATCCAAGCGGTGGCCACCGACATGTCACCGGCCTACATTTCCGCCGTGCTCGAAAACCTCCCCAAGGCCCGCTTGGTGTTCGACCGATTCCACGTGGTGAAGTTATTCAACGAGAAGCTGACCGAACTCCGGCGGCAGTTGTATAGCGAGGCGGTCGACGGTTTAGCAAAGAGCGTGCTCAAGGGAACGCGTTGGCTGCTTCTCAAGAATCCCGAGAACCTCGATGAAAAGAAAAACGAACGTGAGCGACTGGACGAGGCCCTCAGACTCAACCGTTCGCTGTCAATCGCCTATTACTTGAAGGACGAGTTGCGGCTGTTCTGGGAGCAGCCGAGCTATCACGCCGCCAACCGCTTCCTCGCGGACTGGTGCCGCCGGGCCGAGGCGAGCGGGATCCGCATGTTAATGAAGTTCGCCAACACGCTCCGCGGCCACCGCCGGGGTCTGTTAGCTTGGCACAGCCACCCGATCTCGACCGGCCCTTTGGAGGGAACGAACAACAAGATCAAACTCATGCAACGCCGCGCCTACGGCTATCGCGATCTAGAACTACTCAAACTACGAATCCTCTCACTGCACACAACTCAATGGGAACTAGTCGGATAGGTTCACTAGGCCCTACCCCCCTATTATCCTGAAGAACCAAGAAGAACGGCACGTTTGCCGATTCGCATTGCTGCCGAACGCTCTCGACCCATTCCGCTTTCATGGGCCGGGCACCGGCGCCGCTTTCGCCCCCGACAATTACCCAATCGATCCCCGACAAATCGATTTCGCCTAAATCCTCCAGCAGCGGCTCCACCGACAAGAAGGCCATTTTCGGATTGGCCTCTCGCAAATGATCGATCCGCGGCAGGCCGTTTTTTCGGTTCTTGACGCTCACGCCCCACCAGATGTGCTCCATGTCCGCGGCGAACGCCAGCTTGGTTTGAAGCAAATCCCGCAAGCGTTCGGACCGTTTGGTCAAAACCTGGTACGTGTGCCAGTTCGCCTTGGCCATGATTTCGGCAACCAGCACGATGTATTCGTCGGGAACGTCGCGGTGGAACAAATCGCTCATCGAGTTTACGAACACCATTTGCGGCTTGGCCCAAAGGAACGGATCAGTCAGCTTTTCCGGGACCAGGCGCAGATCGAAGCCTTGCTCGTAGGGATGGCCCGGCACGCCGCGAAACCGTTCGGCGAATGTTTCGGCGTAGCAGTGGGCACAGCCGGGGCTGATCTTCGTGCAGCCTCGGACCGGATTCCAAGTCGCGTCGGTCCATTCGATTTTGGTGTTGGTGCTCAACGTTGATCTCCGGGATTTATGGGTCGGCCGCAAGATTACCGGCGCGATTTTGAATCTCGATTTGGTAAAATTGGGCAATGGCGTTTTTAACTCAAGCTCTGGGGGCCACGCAATGTCGGAACCACTTCTCAAAATCCGCAATAATCATGCGGTCGCCTGCGGGGATCCTCCCATCGTGACCACGGACGATTCCAACGTCTATGTCGGCTATTTCCAGAACATGTTCGGCGAACAATGGATTTTCACCTACGATTACCGCACGAAGAAAGCCGAATTGCGCGGCGGGGACATCGGTTGGAATGCGGCTCATAAGGTAATCAACGGAACCGCACCGTCGCTGGTGTTGAATCGGGATGAACAGGACTGGCTCAAGGCGTGCTGGCGAGCCGCGAGCCGGAGCCATTGATGGAAATCGGGTTCATCCGGTTTCCAAACGCTCCTCCAAATATCGCCACATCCGCCGCTGCTTCTTCCAATCCGCCACGGCCACAATCGACCGCAGATTCCGTTCGGTGATCGGATCCTTGCCTCGTTCAATCTGCTCCAAAACAAAAACAAAATCGCCCCTTGGTTCATGATCTGCGTCAGCCGCGCTCTCGTGACGTGAGATATTGGGCAAGGTGCGATATAATTGTGGCATCGCTGCCCGCCGTTATGGATTCGCGGCAAAAGCTCAGAATTCAAGATCATCGGGCAGCCAATTCGACAACCGGGACGCCACTGTGCTTATTCTTCAATCGAGAAAATGCGAAGGGCATGAGCGAATCATCCATCTGCCTCAAGTCTGTATCAAGTTTGCTGACCGACGAGGAAGGCAACCCCACTCGATTCTGGATCCCGTCGTACCAGCGAGGGTATCGCTGGACACCTCGTCAAGTCACTCAGTTACTTGACGACATTTGGGACTTCGTCCAGAACAGCGAAGGCGGACCTCGCACCGCTTTTTATTGTCTTCAGCCTTTGGTGATCAATAGGCTCGATGACGGACGATGTGAGGTTGTCGACGGCCAACAACGGCTGACAACGATCCACATCATCCTTACTTTCCTCAATGATATCGTTTCCATACTCGGCAAGAATCGATTCATCATTTCGTTTGAAACACGCGCCGAGTCGAGCGGGAAATTTCTACTCGACATCGACCTTGGGAGGGCCGGCGAGAACATCGATTTCTGGCACATTTGTGCGGCGTACGAGGCTGTTGCGGCGTGGTTTGCAGGCAGGGATGGGTCTCACAAACTCAAATTTGTCCAAGGACTCCTCAACGACGACGAAGCAGGGCGAAATGTCAAGGTGATCTGGTTCGAGTTGGCCGACGCTGACAATCCCGTCGACGCATTCACGCGGTTGAACGTGGGCAAGATACCGCTGACGAACGATGAACTCGTTCGCGCTCTTTTTACGAAGGCCTTCGGACAATGCGTCCGACGCGACGGATCTCCAAATGCGAATTGCCCACGAATGGGATATGGTTGAAAAGAGCCTCCAGGATGATGCGTTCTGGTACTTCCTCAGCAACGAGGAAGGGAAGTCTCAGAGCCGCATCGGTTTTCTATTCGACTTAGTAGCAGAGTCAGACGGTCTAGATTTGTCCGGCGAGGGGGACGTATACCGCGTTTTCTATCACTTCAACGAGCGACTCCGTCCGAATAAACCTGATCGCAAGGATCCAGAATCGGAATGGAAACGCATCAAGCAAACATTTCTCATGCTCGAAGAGTGGTTCGAGGACAGACCTCTATTTCATGTCATCGGCTTTCTCGTCCACACGGGTGAGAAAATCAACATTCTCTCAATGTTGGCACAGGGCTGTACCAAAAACGCGTTTGAACGTCGGCTGAGACGCGAAGCGTTTCGGGCTGCAATCGGAAGCTCCGTCGACCCCTTTGTTGAAGATCACATCGAGAAGGCGGTTGGCGATAAGCTGGAAAAGCTCCTCTATCCAGGCAGGTCCGCTCAAATTCGCTCTTTGCTGCTGCTCTTCAATGTCGCGACACTTCTTGAAAATGAGCGGTCAAATATTCGCTTTCAGTTCGATAGCTTCAAACGAGGTGAGTGGGACATCGAACACATCCGCTCCGTCTCTCCTGATGATCTCAACACGGTCGCTGCGAGACGGGAGTGGCTTGAATCCGTTAAGAGTTTTTTCGCATCGGAGGAGTCAAATGAAGACTTCCAAGACAAAATAGATGCATTCTTGGCGAAGCCGAACCCCAAATCCTTGGTAGATGAGTTCAACAGCCTGTATGAAGAGCTTGTGAAGCACTTCGGAGAGAAGACCGAACCTGAGCCAGATCATAGTATCGCGAATTTGGTTCTTTTGGATGCTGGAACGAATCGCAGTTACAAGAATGCCGTTTTTGCGATTAAGTGCAAGCGGCTACTAGACCTTGACCGGGCTGGGATATTCGTGCCACTCTGTACTAGAAACGTGTTTTTGAAGTGCTACAGTCGGCATGTTGACAACGCCCTCTTTTGGAATGAGTCCGACCGAGAAGCGTACGTTGACGCAATCGCCGATACGTTGACTGGGTTCTTCCT
This sequence comes from uncultured Planctomycetaceae bacterium, assembly GCA_963815195.1. Lineage (GTDB taxonomy): Bacteria > Planctomycetota > Planctomycetia > Planctomycetales > Planctomycetaceae > CAWAVN01. Next base: position 20,500 of record CAWFGE010000014.1, on the reverse strand, counting down.
CGGAAAGGTGAAGCCCTCACTATGAGCAACATGCACCATCAATACAACTACAAGCAACTTCTGGAGCGACATTGCCATATCCGGATCCCTATGATCCAGCGAGATTATGCTCAAGGGCGGCCCAACGCCAGCCTAGTGAGAGAAGAGTTTCTGGCCGCTATAGAGGAGAAGCTCAAGCTCCCCGCGAGCGATCCGTCGCTTCCTATGAACCTTGACTTCATTTATGGAAGTGTTGTGGGGAGCAAAGACGAACCACGTTTCTTGCCGCTCGACGGGCAACAGCGTCTTACAACACTGTTTCTCCTTCATTGGTACTTAGCTTGGAATGATGACTGTCTCGGTGATTTCGCGAAGCTATTCGTGACTGAAGGAAGATCACGCTTCGCATATAGTGTTCGCCAAAGCAGCACGGAATTCTTTGATGGACTTGTGAGTTTTGTTCCTGGCATAGACACGAAGGACGTTGGCGGCCTGATTGATTTCCTGACCAATCAGCCCTGGTACTTCCGGAGTTGGCGGTTGGATCCGACGATCCAGTCCGTACTTGAAATGTTGGCTTCGATTCACGCTCGGTTCAGTGGGACTGCAGGGCTGTTCGCTCGGCTGATAGACCAAGAACGTCCACCGATAACATTTCAACTGCTTGACCTTGATAGCTTTAATCTAACCGACGACCTCTACATCAAGATGAATGCTCGCGGTATGCCTTTGACGCCGTTTGAGACGTTCAAGGCAAGGTATGAGCAAGAGTCGAAGGCGCAGTTTTTAGGCGAAACACGCCGCATCGGCGATCAATCGTTCCTGATTCATGAATTCGTCGCTCGTCGAATGGATACTTCGTGGCTCGACCTGTTTTGGTCGAAGGACCACCAGTCTGCGGCGACTGTGGATGAGAACATGTTCAACGTGTTCCGGATGGTTGCCTTGGTGACACGAGATCCTAGCGATGAAGAGGCGATCGGCGACGTCAAAACACTCACCGATACACTTCCGAGCTACACGGTGTTTCACGACCGAGACTGGCTTGACGAGACCTTCACGAGCACACTGATTCCGCTTCTCGAATTTTGGTGCTCCGGCAGTGGAGACGAGCCCTATACGGTGTTGTCGCCGAATGGCTATTTCGATGAACAGGTCGCGTTGCGCGCATAAAGACTGACGCGCGGAGCCTCGACAGCAACGAAACACTGCTGTTCATGGCCTATGTTCTGTTCATTCGAGAGCACGAGTCAAATGTTGAATCCGACATATTTGAGAATTGGATGCGAGTGGTCTTCAACTTCATCGTTAATTCGAACATCGAACGAAAAGAAAGGCTGCCCATAGGCATGAGCCTCATATTGTCACTCCTGCCACATTCAGGTGAGATTCTAGAAATGCTGCCTGTATGGAAAGGGGCTGATGAACTGACGGGGAATCTAAAGCAGCAAGCGCGCGAGGAGATGATAAAAGCTAGTCTGATGACAAGCCACGCGGGGTGGAGGCAATTTATCCTTCGTGCAGAGCGACATGGCTACTTTCGTGGCCAAGTGCAGTTTCTTTTGGAATTTAGTGGGGTCATGGCTGCTGTTTCGGACAAGCCAGCAAACGAATGGGATGACGAACAACACACGCACTTTCAGAAAGAATTTGAGGCATACCTTAAAAAGTCGGAGGCGATGTTTAATAGCAAGGGGCTGATCACAACGCCAGGGCACCTTTGGGAACGAGCGCTGCTTGCAGTCGGGGACTATACAATCGCCATTGGTAGCGAAAACAGATCCTTGCTTATCAATGCAACTTCAGATCAAGGCAGCTGGAAGCGATTACTCCGCGCGTATTCCGCTCCCGAAAGGACATCGCGAAGACAACTTGGCAGGCTATTGTCTTGTTTAGCTGATAACCGTCCCTATGAAGAGCAACTGCGGGAGGTGATTGCATCTCCTGATTCAGGAATTGAGCCGTGGCGATCGGCGGTTATCGCGTGCCCTGCGGTTTTTGAGTATGGCCATCGTAGAATCATTCGTTTTTCGGAAGACAACCTGTACCTTCCAAAGAAGACGCAAATGAATGGAGCACACGTCGAACTATTCAGCTACTGCTTTTACATGAACCGGCTGCCCGCGCTCCAAGCAGAAGGGGCTTTGAAGCCCTTGGAATTGGGAAACTATGAACCTGCAATTGGACGAGATGCAGAGCCGTTCTTCGAGCTCAACTATCGACATGGCAAACGGATTTGCCGCATTGAGGTTGATGTCATGGACGGGGCCTGCCGAATCGCTTGCCTCACGTCAACGCTGGACGAGGCTACTGAACTGAAGGACGCCTTGAAGTGCCTCGGAACGCTTACTGAATTGACGGATTACATGGCTGTCAAAATCCCGAGGGATCAAATGGAGGGCGCAATCAAAAAGCTTGCCGAAATTCTGGCCGACGCCCTGGGCTAACCGGAAACAGAGCCAATTCCATCAGAAGTGTTGTCTCACCGAATCGCCCTCCACAACCGCCGTTGCTTCTTCCAATCCGCCACGGCCACGATTGGCCGCAGATCCCGCTCGGTGATCGGATCTTTGCCGTGCTCCACGGCCGGCAGAAATAAAATCGCCTCTTGGATGTCCGGGGCCAGATTGAGCAAATTGGCGATCTGGGTGATTCGAGCTCGCGTAACGTGCCCAAGACTCACCAGTTCCGCGTAGTCGGCCACCACGCCGCCCTCAATCAAACCCTCGAACCTTATCGCCAGGGCCATAAGCTTCGCCACACGCGGCACCCGGTGGCCCACGTCGCGTCCGGGTTTGGGCTCCCGCAGGTGTTTGCGGCCGCGCTGACTGAGTTCGACGTGGAACTTCCGGGTGAAAGCAAGTTTCGGTTTCATGCGTCGTCCTCCTCGGCCAGGCGTTGGATTAGCCCATGAAACCCGGTGGATCGGAACACGATCGAAACCTGCCTGCTCGCGCCGTCGAACTCGACGCGTTCGATCAAGAGTTCCAGGACGCGGCTCTGCTCCTTTGGGGAAAGGCATTCCCAAACGGGATCAAATGCCCAAAGCGCCGTCTCGACCTCGGCCTCGTCCACCAAATGGCAACGAAGGACCAGAAGCTCTTCGTGGATCTCGGTCAACCGGCGTTCCGCATTGGATTGTCGGTCCTGCAAATCCGCCAAGCGGTCCACGGCATGGGCGTCCGTAGCGGTGCCCAGCTTGGCCGACTCCGTTTCGTCGCGTCGAATCTGTCGCTTCAGCCCCGCCCGTTCGGTTTCGAGCCGTTTGATCGTCTCTTCGGCCTCGCGGCGGGCCTGGGCCAACGACTCCCGCAACAGGGCGGGATCGCGACCGATTCCTTTGGTTGTCCTTTCCCTGACTCTGGTCGCAGTTTTGGCCGGGAATTGCCGAATTGTCGTCGCATTCGTTGATATTTGTTGCCGGGAGAATTTGGCAAAACCGTTACTTCCGGTAAGGGCCGTGCCGGGATCTTTGTACCCCGCTCAAATGCATTTTTGTCATACCCCGCCCCGAACCGGCGGCCGGTAGAATCGTCGGCCTTCGGGGAGAGTGCCCACGTGAGCGAGGGGCGATGGTTCTATCGGGACGAAGAGGGCTTTCTCGCGATTTACGAGAAGCTCAAGGCGACGGCGTGCCCGCACTGCGACGTGACGGGGCGGCTGGTTCTGTGTCCTTTCCCTCGCTCTGGTCGCAGTTTTGGCCGAGAATTGCCGAATTGTCGCCGCATTCCTTGATGTTTGTTCCCGGGAGAATTTGGCAAAACCGTTGCTTCCGGTACGGACCGTGCCGGGATCTTTGTACCCCGCTCAAATGCATTTTTGTCATACCCCGCCCTGAACCGGCGGCCGCTAGAATCGTCGGCTTTCGGGGAGTGTGCTCACGTGAGCGAGGGGCGATGGTTCTATCGGGACGAAGAGGGCTTTCTCGCGATTTACGAGAAGCTCAAGGCGACGGCGTGCCCACACTGCAAGGCGACCGGGCGGCTGGTTCTGCATGGCTTCCTGCGTGGTTATGACGAGACCAGCCCGCGGGAAAAGACGCTCCGCGCCCGGCGGATTTTCTGCAGCAACCGCAATAATCGCCAAGGGTGCGGGCGGACGTTCAGCATCTGGCTCGCGGACAAAATCCGCCGACTGAGCCTCTCGGCCGGCGGTCTGTGGACGTTTCTCCAATCCGTGGTCGCTGACGGCATCAGCGCGGCCATTCGCTGCGTCGACTTCCACCTGAGCGACCGGCAGATGCAACGCATCTGGAAACGATTCGACCTCGGCCAAAGCCCGATCCGCACGGCGCTTTGGCAACTGGGCAAGCCGCCTGACCCGCCTGAACTGCCTGCCGAGCCTCCTCAGACTGCGGCAGCGGAGGTCCTGGCTCACCTCCAAGCCGCCTTTCCCCACTCGGACTGTCCCATCGCCGCCTTCCAGCACACTCTGCGGACGTTTTTGTGTAAGTGTGTGGGAGAGTCGATCTCATCTCACCCCGGAGCCCGCCATGATTCCCGCGAACTTGCTGCGTCGAATCCGTAACGACCTGCCCATGCCGATCACCATCGCCGCCCTCGGCAACGAGGCTCCGCCGTCCAAATACAGTGAGGGCTACTTCCGATTCCTTTGCCCAAACTGCGGCGAGATGAAAGCCACCGTCAACCCCAAGCAACAACCTCGCCCACTGCTTCTGCTGCGGAGAGAACCTCAACAACATCGACCTCTTGATCCAGCTCGGCTACAGCTTCCCCTCCGCCGTCGCCCTACTGGAATCCTGGCTGCAACGTTACCAAAATCAACAAACCCAAAAGAACAATCCGACCCCGCCCGCCGCGCATATGTAGCCGCCTGGGCAAATCCCTACCGCCTTAATTCGGCAACGAATGCGATCAGAATCTCGACGGGCACCAGCAACCGAGTCAAATCTCAATTCCATCGGAGTCCAAGACCCAAGACGGCTCCGACGAACCACCCGACGCTCACCTTCCGTCCGCGACCAACAATCCAGAGCGCGAGATGCAAATCTTACCAAAACCATCGCGCTCCCCCTCTCCAGAATTCGCAACAATTCGGCAAAACGACGCTCAGCAAGCCAAAATCCCTACAGCGTTAATTCGGCAACGAATGCGACCAGAATTTGGACGGTCACAACTTCCCTTCGTCGCAAGGCATCGTAAATGAAGGTCAGGCGGTTGGTATCGGGATTGGTCACGGAGGTCGTCAGATTGTCGGCGTCATACGTCCGCGTATAGCGGCCGGTAGAATCGGCGACGACCAGCCGGTTGCCCACCGGGTCGTAAGTCGTTGTGACCCGCGAACCGTCTGAATACAGCCGGCCGCTTTCCCGCCCGGCGGCGTCGAACACATAGGTGATCTGCTCGCCGCGGGGATCGAGCTTGAGCGTTTTGCGGCCCACGGCATTGTAGCCGCTGGTGGTGATCAGATCAAGCGGGTTCGTTGGTCGACAGCTTGGCACCATTACGACATCACCCAAATTCATTGAGCCGCACAGCGGACCCTACTCCGCTCCTACCAGACAACCCATTCGTGGTTTAGCCTGACGAAAACTATTGGATCTATGTGATACTCTTCTGCATCTACTGTAAACAAGAAACTATACGGAATCGGGTCACCCATTTCGTCTTTCGTAGTACCAGCATAAACAAGCACTGATCTTTTGCCCCAAAGGAGTTTTAGTTCTTTGGTGCTGGTTTGGCACTTCCAAGGTTCGCTGGCTGAGGAACTGGGCATTGCGTTTGTTCCTCTTTTTGCGTTTCATCAAGGTCCCCTCGCAACTCGCTAGGAATGTCCCCTTTGTCTCCCGACAGCATTTCTGCGGCGGCTGAGCCATTGCGATCACGAATATTGGATTCAACCCGTTTAAGCAGTTCTTTCAAATGCTGCTCCATCCTCCGGTGCGCGATGCCATGATCCGGAAGCGACTGCATTTGAGCAGACCAAGCTGGATGTGCCTTGAACGTCAACGAAAAACTCTCTTGGTTAGGTTCCAACCAGCCTTTCGCCAAGACGTTCTTGATGCGTACTTTAGAAAAATCCACAAGACCACTGATGGTCTTTGTGGGAATCGCTAATACTTTCGCGTATAAACGCTCCTGGTGGTGCCCCTCGACTTTCGACTGATTCTGCCCGTTTTCCAGCCACTCTGTGATACGGATCAGGTGTCCGCCAAAAGTATAGAGTCTTAGAGGGCTTTTATTTACATAAACTGTCAGGATACCTCCGATCGGCCCACCTCCTATAGCAACGGTGTTGTCGTCTTCGGAATTCGCTTCCTGTTATGTTCTAGAAATTAGTAGCCAATAATGCGGAGGCGAAGAATTACTATCTGACATCGGCGTGTCGACACCACACTCAAGCGGCGAGGGCGTCTGGCTTTCGGTGGACCGAGAATCGGCATCTGGCACTGACATATCACCACCACTCTCCCCACAACCTGCCATGCTAGCTAACATCAGCGTGACCATTCCAAAGAAAACTCCCCTCGAAACCTGAATTGTCTCTGCATTTCTGCTGCGCATGATCCTGTCCTCCACGAAATATTTGCAAACCAAAGCATACGCGGGATCCGGATGACATCTCAAGAGGTAATCCCTACACTATCGAGTAGACCACGGAAACTGGTCTGATACTCGCCAAACGCCTGTGCTCCAAGAGCGATTTCGACCCCACCTTTTCCAATTGTCACGCCGTGTTTGGTGGATAGCTTTCCTCCCGCAAACGAGCGTGTCCTTTCGGTGAGCGTGCCTGAGTTGGTTTTTTGGATTTGCTATCGTGGTTGGCTTCTCTTGTTGGGAGGTCGGCGATGGCGAAACAGAATCAGCACGAATTGCCTGCGGATTTGGCGCGGGGGCGGGACCGGTTGGCGGCGTGGCGGCGGACGAAGGCATCTCGGTCGCGGATTCCTGAAGCACTTTGGGAAATGGCCGTCAAGTTGGCCGCGAAGCATGGGGTGCACCGGACCTCTCGCACTCTGAAACTGGATTACTATTTGCTTAAGAAGCGTGCTCTCGCGGCGGCCGTCGATGCCGAGACGCAGGATGAAACTCGCGTCGAGGCGAAGCATTCTTCGTTTGTCGAGTTGCCGTCCGCTTTCGCTCCGGTTCACGAGTGCGACTTGCCGACTGTTCTCGGCCCGGTTCCCGAATGCGTGATCGAGTTGAAGAACGATGTCGGAAGTTGGCGGGTTCATCTGAAGGGTTATCGCGCCGCCGACATCGCGGCCATCGGACGCAGCCTGCGAGGCACTGACTAATGCTCGCGATCACGCCGCAGATGAAGATCCTGGTGGCGACCGAGCCCGCCGATTTTCGCAATTATGCGGAGCCGGCAGTTATGCCAAGCGCCGCGATTTTCGGTTTGAGGGATGTCCGTGAGCAAGTCTATTTCAGTGGAAAGTTGATGACGGAGGACTCCGCATAACTGTATGGTGTTTTTTAACGTCCCTTGATCGGCGGGCGAAAGGAGAGCACCATGCAAAGCGATCTGAAGAACGTGTTGGCTGGCATTCGAGTCGTCGGCTCGGCCCAGCCGTATCTGGAGGGGTTCGCAGCCGAGTTAATTTCGCAAGGCTATACCGAACTCTCGACTCGCGACTACATGAGATCGGCCATCCATTTGGGCCAGTGGATGGACTCGCGTCACAGGGAGATGGACCAGCTCGGCGAAGTGACTCTGTCTCTGTTTGCCCGGCATAAGTGCCGATGTGCTTTCAGCAGTCGGCCTGGGCAACGGCCCTCGCGGCGCTATGTGGCCCGGGCGCGGCGGTTCGCTGAGTACCTCAGTCGTATCGGGGTGGGGGCTCCACTGACATCGCCAGCTCCCAAAGCTCTGCCGACACCACTGGTCGGTTTTCGGAGTTGGATGATGCAACACCGGGGCATTAAGGCCCGGACGCTCGATCGATACGAACGGCTCATCGAAGAACTGCTTCCTGCGCTGGGTTCCGACCCGGCTCAATACGATGCGGCTATGGTCCGTCAGGTTCTCCTGCGTCAGGTCAAAGGGTTGAGCCGCAGTTATGCCAAGACGTATGTCACCGCCCTCCGCGCGTTCCTGCGTTTTCTGGCTGTTCAGGGACGATGTCGGCCCTATCTGGACCAAGCGGTGCCGGTCCTGCCGGAGTGGAATCTGTCGGCTCTGCCCCGTTATCTCGAGAAGGAGGATGTTGAGCGCGTGATCGCTTCCTGCGACCGGAGCCAGCCTCAGGGAATGCGAGACCGGGCCATTCTCTTGCTGCTGGCCCGACTCGGTCTGCGTGGGGGTGACATCAAGACGATGCGGTTGGGGGACTTCGATTGGGAAGAAGGGACGTTGTGCGTTCTGGGCAAAGGACGAAGGGAGGTCCGTTTGCCTTTGGCTCAGGATGCGGGCGAGGCCGTGATCGATTACATCGTTCATGCGCGGCCCACCGCCGAAACGGACCACGTTTTTCTGTGCCTGAATGCGCCGATTCGTCCTCTCGCCACTTCGGCTTCCGTTTCCGATGTGGTCCGACTGGCTTTAAATCGGGCGGGCATTGTCAATCCCCCCTCGAAGGGAGCGCATTTGCTTCGCCACTCGACTGCGACCAGCATGCTGCGTGCTGGTGCCAGTCTGGAGGTGATTGCCTCGGTGCTGCGGCATCAGTCGCCGGATTCCACCGCTTACTATGCCAAAGTCGACACCGGACTTTTGGGACAAATTGCTCAACCTTGGCCGGAGGAAGAACCATGCTAACCGACAACATCACCCGCTACATTGAATTGCATCGGGCTCTGGGTTTCAAATTCAAGCTTCAGGCCTCCTTGCTCTCTCATTTCGCCCGGTATGCCGAAGCCCACGGCGATGACACAGTCCGCAACGAAAGCGTGTTGGCATGGGCTGCCGAGGCGCCTTCCACTCCGCAACGCCGACTCCGATTGCTAGTCGTCCGGCGTTTTGCCCGGTTCATGCAGGCGGAAGACATTCGATATGAAGTTCCACCGGCAGACGCCTTCGGCAAACCCACGAGAGAACGTCGGAGAGCCCATCTCTACACGTCGGATGAGATCCAGAAATTGCTCCGGGCTGCGGAAAATCTCACGCCGAAAGATTCGCTTCGTCCGGTCGCTTACAAAACATTGTTTTCGCTTCTGGTTTCGACAGGGCTTCGGATCAGCGAGGCTCTCGCCTTGCAATTCGAGGACATCACAGGCGATGGCCTGCTCATCCGAGAGACCAAGTTCCGCAAAACAAGGTTGGTGCCATTACACCCGACTGCCCGAGAGGGACTGGATCGCTACTTGACCCGCCGCCGACAGATTGTCAGCGAGGATCGTTCTGTTTTTATCTCGCTGTGGGGAACCCGGTTGGCCTATCGCACTGTCTACTCTGTGTTTCTGGAGTTGATGCGTTCCATCGGATTGCGGGGCGAACCGGGATCGCCTGGGCCGTGCCTGCACGACTTTCGGCATACGTTCGCCGTCCGTGCTTTGGAGGCCTGTCCCGGCGGAAAGGAAAACATCGCCCGCCATCTGCTCGCCCTGAGCACGTATCTGGGACATGCCCACCCGTCGGACACCTATTACTATTTGCAGGCGACGCCGAAACTCATGGAAGAAACCGCCCGCGCCAGCGAAGCCTTGTTCCGAGGAGGTTCCGCATGACAGCGATTGCCCCTCACTTGGCCGCGTTTCTCCGAGAGTATCTCCCCCGAGACCGTGCCGTAAGCCCCCATACCTGCGATGCCTATGCCTACTCGTTCCAACTGCTGATCTGTTTCGCCGCCGAACATTACGGGACGTCGCCTTCGGCTCTCGTCCTCGAGCAACTGGATGCACCGTTGGTGCTGGCGTTTTTGGAAGACCTGGAAACCAAGCGGGGCAATACCGCGAAAACGCGGAATGCTCGCTTGGCGGCCCTCAAATCGTTTGCTCATTTCCTGGAGTACCGAGTTCCCTCGGCCCTCGAACAGATTCGCTGCCTCCTGGCGATTCCCTTCAAGAAAACCGATGAGGCCCTTGTGGATTATCTCGCGAAGGATGAACTGCAAGCTCTGTTGGATGCTCCCGATCCGGCCACGCGTTCGGGAACTCGCGATCGTGCGATGCTCCATGTCTGCTTTGCCGGTGGACTTCGCGTTTCCGAACTGGTCGGCCTACGGCTTGAGGATTTCCAAACGCATCCTCAAGCGTGCCTTCGGGTTCGCGGAAAGGGCCGCCGCGAACGCGTTCTGCCCCTGTGGAAGGAAACGACTGGGGTGCTCAAGGTCTGGACAGCCATCCGAAGGCCGTCGGTGGCTTGCGAACTTTTTCTCAATGCCCAAGGCTATCCTCTGACGCGGTCCGGCTTCGAATACATTTTGGCCAAACACGTCAAAACGGCCACCGGTCACTGTCCCTCGATCGCTTCCAAACGCATCTCGCCCCACGTGCTTCGGCACACCTGCGCGATGCACACACTCCAAGCCACACATGACATCCGCAAAGTCTCTTTATGGCTGGGGCACGCCAGTGTGAAGTCCACGGAAATCTACCTGCGTGCCGATCCCACAGAAAAGCTTGAGGCCCTGGAAGCCGGCGTTGCCCCCACTCTGAGAAAAGGACGATTCCAAGCCCCAGATCGGTTGTTAGAGATGTTGCGCTCCTCCTGACAAGGCTTTCGTTATGCAGAGAACCCCACGGGCAAGAGCCCCGCCCAAAAACACGTATCGGCCCGGAACTTGGCATAACTGCCAACTCCGCATAATTCCGAAGATCAGTGGGCTTTGTGCACAGAAACACGCGGACCAAAGGCGAGAGGTTCAGCATGCCGAATCCTCCCGGCCGGTCCGGGCCGCAGCTTCGATCACCAAGGCCAGCACCCGCCCGTCCGCCTCCAAAGGCACATGCACCACGACCCCGCCCGGCAACACGATCCGCACCTCGGTCGCAGCCGCTTTCGGCGTCACACTCACCGGCACAAACAGCGATTCGTTGTCCGAGCGATTCGCCGAAGGCCGAGACGGCGACTGCGTTTTCCCCAATCCCAACCGCCGCTTCCAGGCATGAAAGTTCGAGTAGGAAACCCCCTCGCGTTCACAAAAGGCTTTGGCCGTCAAGCCGCTCTCGTGAAACCGCGCCACCCGCTCCCGCCACACCGCTTCCGTCTGCCGCTGCTGATGAGCCATCATGCCGCCTCCGCTGTGAGAACTCCAGAAATCCCCACAGCGTAAACCACCCGTCAAGATTGGTTACCCCGGACGCTTACGGTGAAAGATCGCATGGAACGCACGGGAATGCGCTGGCGGCTGGAGAACGCCGCCTCAATGCTCAACGTCCGAGCCGTGTTCCAGTCCTCCTACTGGGATGATTTTCAGACAACGCGCATCCAGCAGGAGCAACAACAACTCCACCCGAATCGGAACTTGCTCAACGGTTACAAACCCCTATCAGCCTAATTGCGGGTCGCCGGTTACACCCGTGGGGATACGGCGTGGTTTCGGGATTAAAGCCCGCAATGCGGCGGCAATTCGTCTGCCTCCGGTATTTTACCGGCTTTAAGACTTGATTTTAGTGCGTAGCTGAAGCGACGAAGCAACCAAAGGTCGGGGTGCTTCCTTGCAAGGTGTTCGATTTGGTCAATGGCCCCCATTCTTGCTTCATCGTCCTTCGCTGCCGCTCTCAATGATTCGCGGGCGATTTCGTATTCTACTTCGGTCTTCATGGGGAATTTGGGATATTCCCTCAGAAGCCGTTCGTAATAGTCAATAGCAGCCTCCGCTTGCAAAGAGTCTGACGCAAAATCAGCACGTCGATTTTGCATGGCCCAACCCAGGATGTAATAACACCACGGGGTATAAACACTTTTCGGATATTTCTGGGTTATGAACCGAAATTGGCCGGCGATAGCCTCGGCTGTCGATCCTCTGTCGAGAAACGTGGCCTGCGGATAACCGCGAAAGCGATCCAGCGCCTCTTTATCGACGCCTTCCGCCGCTTTGATGGTCAATTTCACTGACTCAGATTCCAACCGTTTGGCATCCTTGAGACAATCGAAGGTAATGTGCAATTTATACTCGCCCGGGGTGTCCATCCAGTCGTGCGGTTTACCTGAAAGCATGAGTCGGTAGCGGATCACGTCCTTGGGGCCAAATTCATGGGGTCCGACATACACGTTGCTAATAATGTCCGGCTTGATCCGTTTGGTTTTTCCCAATTCACTTGTGACGAAAATCCTTAGATATTGCGCAATTGGATCGAATTTCAGATGAATCTGCTCCGGTTCTTTCGATAGATTCCGAACCGCGATCGTCAAAACAATTGGCTCGAATTGAACGATTTCGCTCTTCGAGAGAGAGAGTTTCAATTCCACTTTCGGGGGCTTTTCGGCCTGTGCCGGAGCCACAAGCAAGATAGCTGACAGAAGGTGAAAGGTGGGGTGCAGCACTGTAATCTCCAAATCTAAGGCTTAGAGCGTTTGCGAATGATGAGCGCATTGCTTTGCATGAATTTCTCGAACGTGGCATCATAATTGCCAAATTGATCGACCGTATAATCTGCGGCCTCCCCAATCGCCATCACGTCATACGGACCCAATGGATCGTTGTCGTCGAGTCCGAATATATGACCGACTTCGTGAACCGCGACTCGCTGCCGCATCTTGTCGATAGCATCCTGCAAGTCTTGACCCCCGAGACCTTCGTTCTTGTCCTTGATGAGGTCCCTAATCGTCTCGGTATAAACGTAGGACCTATCAACCCCGAGATTTTGTGAAGTTATCCCCAGTTCGGCGAACAACTCACCGTCGTAATCCGCACCGGATTCTCCCTCATAGGCCGCGATCACCGCGACGGCCCAATATCCCTGTGATACACCAGTTTTGCGATCTTCCGTGCGTCCCTGCATCACCGATCGCGGCAGGTTGTGACGCCAAGAGACCCAGTGATCGTTCTTTGTATCGGTCACAACGACGATGTAAAGGGGCTGGAATGCTGAGACTAACAGACCGGTTGCGATTTGCGGAATTGGTCCGTTTGGATTAACGTCGAGATTTTCGAGGTCCTTCGCAAAGACCTCTGCTTTCGGCGGTGCGGTCATCCAGTCGGATTCCACGTGCAACTTTCGCCAAACGGTCAATCGCGGGGTGACACGGATACCCATGTGAGAGTTGTTCTTGTCTAAAATTGCATCTGGCTGCGGGCCATCCTTATTTATGTCGTCATCCTTATTCTTATCAAAGAAGACGCGGCTGTTGTCGTCTGCCGCGAGGGGTTTAACTTTGTTAAGCTCGTCTGCGCTTTCGCATAGACACGGCAACGCGATAATTATTGCCCGGTTGAATCCAGTTTATTGTGAACGTGAGATGGACCGTTTGAAAGTTTTCGTTAACGAAATCTGGATGCGTTCGAGCGCTGGCTAAAAGGTGAGAATCCGGCTCCATTGATCCGGGAGTTGGGATATTGTCCCCCTTACCGCCCACCAGATCAGATTTGCTGGACGTACCCGTGTTCGGGTCAAGTCCGGGATCGGAGTCGATTGGACCATCATCGTCCGAAGGATCATCTACGTCAATTACCTTAAAATAAAGGGTCGTCTCAATATCGGGTGTGACCTTGGCAACGATCCAAGCCTCATTCATAGGCTCAGTGAAAACTGGGCCGTTGGGATTTATCGCATCCGGGAAGAACTTCAAATTGGTATCGCTCTTAGCATTATGAATTATCCCTGGTTTGTCGTATAAGATACTTGCGCTAGTCCAATAAATCGTTGCAATCTGGGCGTCACCTTGCCCTTCGGGATTTTTGACTTCAACGGCCGCTTTATCCATTTGGGCAACGAAATCGGATTGGTGATCCGGGGCGAAGTTGATTTGTGGCAGGATCGCCCAGATTCCCACGCCGGGGTTTCCGTAGGCCCATTCATCTCCGTCAGGCACAGAATCATATTCAGCGAAGGGGCTGATGAACTCGTGATCGTCGCCATTTTCAAAAGCGTCCCAATCTTGCGCGATCCATTTGATCCACTGCTGATTCGGGGCCCACGGCCCATAAGTGGGTTTCCAACGGAGTTCTTCGTGACTCCAAACTGCTTCGCCGTTAGGACTGGCGTTCCAATTGTCGTCGCTGTCCTTGTATTCGACCGACCAATCCGTGACCTGCACCATTGTCACTGTCACGTCTTCCGTGACAAAACCTCCGTGCCCGTCCTCGACCGTGTAAGTGAAGGTGTCCGTGCCGGTGGTGAAGCTCTCATTCCCCTTGTAATACACCGATGTTCCATCAAACCAGGTTTGGCCGTTAACAGCACCAACGACCTCCGTGACGATCAATTCGTTGCCGGGTTCCTCCGCATCCATTTCAACGTCCGTGGCACCGTCCAAAACGTCGATCCGGATGGTTTGCTCCCAACCAGTCCAGGCCGCATTGACGACCACCTCGGGAGCGTAGTTGACGGGCGTCACTTCAATAATAACAGTCCCCAACGCCGATTGGAATGAGGAATCCGTGATCGTGTAATATACATAATCCTCGCCGTGGAAATCCGGGGCGGGCGTGTAGGTCACATTGCCATCGCTGCCCCAGGAAACGGTTGCGTTGGGGTCGCTCGTCCACACCTCGTCAAGTGTGAATCCTTGGTCGTCCCAATCGTTGCCCAGAATCCCGAATGTGACCGGCGTGTCTTCCGCCGTGGTCTCGTAATCGTCGCCGGCAATCGGCGGGTCGTCGTAATCCGGATCGGCGGGGCTGATATATATGTCCACCCAGCCGGATGTGACATTTCCCGCCGAGTCGGCGATTTCATAACCGAATCCGTCCCAGCCGGTGCCGACGGAATAGCCCATATCCTCGCCGGTTTCCGGGTCGATGTACGGCATCCAGTTGTCATAGGTCGCGGTGCCGTCGCCGTTGTCGGTGACAATGCCGCCGAAATAGCTATAATCGTCCACATAGTCGACCGTCACCGGTCCCTCGGCGTCGGAGTCGTTGCCGATCAGATTGATTGTCGCCGAACCGCCTTCGCCGATAATCACAAAGTCTTCGTTGGCCACCGGCCAATCTTCGACCGGGTTCACGATCACGGCAACGGTCGCCTGGTCGGTGCCGCCGTGCCCATCGTTTAACGTGTAAGTAAACTGGTCGTTGCCCGACCAATCCTTGGCGGGAGTATAGGTCAGATCGTGCGATGTGAATGTGACCGTTCCATTCGCACCACTACTGACAGCGGTGATGAAAAGCAAGTCGTCGTCGATGTCGGTATCGTTGGACAGAACATCGACCGTCACAGGCGTATCTTCATCCGTCGCCACGCTGTCGTCGTTGGCGACTGGCAAATCGTTCACCGGGTTCACGGTCACAAATACATCGGTGGTGGCCATGCCTCCGTTGCCGTCCTCGACAGTATAATTGAGTTGGTCTGCTCCATTAAAATTCTCATGGGGCACATAGTATAGCTTGTTGTCTACAATACTAACGCTTCCGCCCTCGCCTCCGGTGACGCCGGTAATCGTGAGCGTGTCGCCGTCAACGTCAGAATCGTTCTGTAGGACATCGAAAGTCGCGGTCCCATCCTCATCCACCGAAACGTTGTCATCGACGGCGACCGGATCATCATTCACCGGGTTTACGGTGACATTGACAAGGGCGGTGGCCGTGCCGCCGTCCCCGTCGCTAATTGTGTAACTGAATTGGTCCGTGCCCCAAAAATCTGAGTAAGGCGTATAAATTATGCCCGTGTCCGTAAACTCCACTTCTCCGTTTGCAGGGTCGGCGACGCCGATGACAGTGATCGCATCCCCGTCGTGATCGGAGTCATTGGCAAGAAGCTCTAATGTCACTGGCGAATCTTCGTCCGTGGACAGACTGTCATCAACGGCATCTGGGGCATGGTTCACAGAATTTACGGACACATAGACATAGGCGGTGTCCATTCCGCCATTGCCGTCGCTGACCGTGTAACTAAATTGATCAGGTCCCCAATAACCCACATTCGCCGTATATGTTACATTTGTATTTGTGAAGTCAACCGAGCCACCGATGCCCTGCGTAACATCCATAATGGTGATCGTGTCGCCGTCCGGATCCGAGTCGTTAGCGAGGACATCGAAGGTGGCGCTGGTATCCTCATCGAGAGCGACGTTGTCGTGATCTGCCAGGGGTGGCGAGTTCGTGACAGTTAGCGTGGTGAAAGTCGCCGTCTCAAGAGAAGATGCGGTGGTGTCGGTTGTGAACGGGGCCGGGCCGCTCATAAGACCGCTTTGGCCGGATTCATTCACGCTGGACGATGACGTTCCAGATTGAGAGGACGCCGATCCCAAGGAAACGGGCGGCGGGCTTCCCACGGCTCCCGATCCGCTGACCGGCGTTTGTGCGGCTACCGCCGGGACTGAGGGGACTGTTGGGGCGACGAAGTTGGAGACTTGGGAATCAATCGGCTGATTGAATGGGGATAAAAGAAGGGTGTCCAAAACGTCTGGAAGTATCCCACCCACGATGTCGTTGGAGGCCGGCAGGTTCGGGAACTCTTGCGTTTGGGTCGCCGAGTCCGTGGATTCTTCGGTCCTGATGAGGTCGCGATCGTCATCCGGTTGGACGACCGAAAACGTTTGAAGCGGGTCGTCTCCGTCGTCCGTCAATGGTGGCGGCGGTGCGTCAAAAGAATGAGGCCCTGCCCACCCGCTCGCCACGCCCAACAAGGAGGCATCGGGCGGGGTCCGGTCTTCAAGAACATCCACTGCCACCGGCAAATCGTGTCGGAGCTTCCGTCGCCGCTGCTTGCTGGAACCGCGCAAGGCTTCAAGCCAATCCATCAACACCATAATACACCTCTTCAAGACGTGAGAAAGAGAAGGTCGTATCTTTATGGAATGGAGCGATTGAAAGGATTATGAAGAAGATGCAGCGGACTGGTCGAATTGTCAAAGAGAAAAATCGATATTGCGTGAATTTCCGTAAAATAATTGCCGTCTAATTCTGTAAGCTTTTCCGTCCATTTTTGTTATGCCGATCAAGAAATTCTTGGCGAGGTGCGCCAACTTGGTAGATCGTGTGACAGTGCGTGTCACTGCGAGAAGCACCAAATCGAACCGATTGAGACTTCAGGCGGCCTGTATTAAGATGCGGGTCGGTAACAATCAATCGTAGATAAACAAGCACACCAAGAGCCCGAAATACCGGTTCAGGCCGATGATCGGGGTGGCGGGATTTCGTACCGATTCAGTCCTGCGCTCTCGCGCTCTCTTTGGCTGTCAACCGCTGGGTTGCAGGTTCGCAGCGAGTCGCGGGTTAACTGCTTTTGAGAGCGCACGGACGAGCCAGCGAATTCTCGTTCGAGAAATGAGAGCGCTCTCACTTTTTCTCCGCTCAACCACCCGCTGACGTAAGTCCTGCTGGTGCAACATTAAGCGCCGATTCTCTCAGCGCTCTCTCCGCGCTCTTCTTTGTCGGTTAGGCAGAGGGGTTTGTACGGGGAGGGGGGGCACCCTGGTATCCTGCCGAGTTTCGGGAGGAGGCGACATACGATGACGATTCCTCCAACACAAATTCTGATTGTGGACGACCACCCCATGGTGCGCGATGGCTTGGCGTCTCGGCTTTCCACCGAACCCGATCTGACCGTTTGCGGCGAAGCCGAGACCCTCGATGAGGCGCTGCGGTTGGTCGACGAGTTAAACCCCGATTTAGTGATCATCGACATATCGCTCAAGACCGGGCACGGGATTGACTTGATCAAGCGAATCCGGGGACGTCACCCGAAGGTAAAAATGCTGGTCAACTCGATGTATGACGAATCCGTCTACGCCGAACGCTCGTTGCAAGCTGGGCGCTTGGCTACATCAACAAACAAACGGCCGGTGAAACCGTCATCACGGCCATCCGCACGGTACTCGCCGGAAAGATATTCATCAGCCCCGAATTGAACGACCGCATCGTTAGGAGTCGCGTCGGCGGCCTTTCCGAAGCCGACAAGTCCCCCGTCGAAAGCCTATCCAACCGGGAATTGGAGGTCTTCACACTCATCGGCCAAGGCCACACGACAAGTGCCGTCGCCAAGCAACTTCATCTGAGTGTTCATACAATCGACACCTACCGCGAGAAGTTGAAGATCAAACTCAACCTAGCCAATGGCGCCGAATTGAACCGCTACGCCGTCCAATGGGTGCTGGAGAACGGATAAGGCCGAACTTTCTGAAATCAATGCTTTTCGCAAATGGAAACGAATTGATGTGAGCCGCGGATTTCCGCCGTTGGAACAAAAAAGGTCACGTTTTCGTTGTTTGTTGGCTGTCATTTGGCGGAAGCAATTGCACATGCTCCGATGAGGGAGAGTTTTGGGCCGAGTTAGGCTCGAACGAGATTATTCGCCGTTTCAGAGAGAGGTCTTCGTTTGACGTAGCCCCACTATTTTCTTTCAACTGGAACGGCTGTTTGGACCCGAACTCCAAATGCATAAACGCAAGTTTAGCCTTTTGATTGAATCTGGCGTAGTTGTGGACACGACTATGCCCAATTCAATCAATGCCGTTACATTCCGTAAGTACTCCCTGTCGAACCCTTTGCAGTTTTTCGAAGACGGGAAGATGCTGGCCTCGGGCGGTTACGACAAGATCGTGCGGATTTGGGACGTGGCGCGGGGCGAAGAGATCAAGCGGCTGAAGGCAACATGGCCGCCGTCCGCGCGGTCGCGTTTTCGCGCGATGGGAAACTCGTCGCCTCGGCGGGTAGCGACCGCCGCGTGCGGATCTGGAACCTCGCCGACGGCCGGTTGATGAAAACGATTCTGGCCCACGACGCCGCGATCCGCGATTTGGCGTTCTCGCCGGACCCCGAAATTCCCTCAAACGATTGCGAAGAAGCACGGCCATGCGGGGCATATGGCTGTTGGTGTGTTTGTGATCGGGCATCGGGCATGATGTTCTACCTTGAGCATCCGAGAGGGCAAACGAAAGCAACGAGGGCTGTCGGCGAAAGAACCGACAGCCCTCGTTGCGACGCCGGTGTGGTATTGGACTACGCCGCCCCTTCGATTTTTCGCGGCGTGATGGAAACGCGGTCGCCCTCCTGGAGGATGTAGGTCGCTTCGACCGGACCTTGGTTCAAGCGAATCAAGTAATCCTGGGGCGAACCATTCGGGACGGTCTGCTCAAACAGCGTCTTAATGGTGGTGCCTTCGGGAACTTCCACGGTGTCCGCGAAGCCGGCGCCGAAGTTGTTGATGACGTAAACTTTCATGGATGATTTCCTTTGCAAGAGTGAAAAATGAAACGGAGGTTCGGAGAACGGCGTCGTGCCCTGTTACGGGATGGAAATCAGCCGGCGATCGCGGTGCGTTTCCGCTGCGGGAAGATATTGACGTGCCGCCGGGCTTCGAGTTCGTCCCAGTCGATGGGCGGTTCGCATTCGCGGTCGAGTTCTTCGACGGGCACGAACCCCCGCCGCGAGATTTCACTGACGGTTTCTCCGGTGGATTGGGCCACTGCTCGGTTGAGGTCACGTTGTGTCATCGCTTGCTCCTTTGAAGATTGAGAGAAAGCGACCGCCCCACACCGGGGCGATCGCATGAGAGAAAATGCAATCACTCCGCAGTGCGGGCGTAACAATCTTGGATTCTTGAGCTTCAAAACCCGCTCGTTAGCGGGTCTTGGCTTTCACCTTCTTTTTGGCTTTCTTGGTTTTTTCGCCGTTGGCGGCGGATATTGTTGCGCATCGGCGCCGTTTCGCTGTCCAGATTCACAAGGCCCGGCAACAGGGATGGCAGCCGCTGGCGGGGAGGATGACAATGCGACCGGTCGGATACTGTGTCGGCTGGGACACGTTTGGGCCTCTTCCAGATGCTGCCATTGCGCGTTGGCGATTTTGCATTAAGCGAGCGCCGGCTCGCCCTGGAACTGATGCCACGCCTCGCACAGTTCCCGCCGAAGCTGAGAAACCCGGGCGGCAGAGATTTTGAACTTTTTGGCGATCCAACTCGTCGCGTGTCCCCGGGCCAGCTTGAGAGCCACCTTGCGATCCCGGCGGGACAGTGTTTTCAGGAAGGCCCGGAAGTCGATGCGGAAGGCGGCCAGTTCGGCCGGCGTGGAGTGCCGATCCTCGACGACCATTTCCGTCCATTCTTCGTTTCGATGGTCCCAGCAATGCAGGTGGCGGACTTCCACCCATTTTTGCTGCTGGCAGTATTCCGAGGACACATCTTTGATGTTGAGGGAACAGCCGACCCGCCGCCCGCTACGAACCTGGGCCACGGCATATTTGGCGAGCGAACTCCACGTCGCGGCCTCCACTTCGCCCCGCTCCACCAGCCGAGCAAACGCGACACAGCAGTTGCAAACGACTTCCTGGATCGCCTCATCGCGGTTGTCGCCCTGCAAATTGCGGAACATATAGCTGGCGTGGTCCTGGATCTTGGGAAGCATTTGAAGGAAGTTTTCGTGCCAACACGCTGAAGTTGTCGGCGGAGTGTTGGAAGCCGTGGAATCAGACGAGGAATTGGGAGTGGAAGCGTGCGAACTCATAAGGACGAACCTCCATAGAAGGGCCGCCCCAGCGGGGGCGGCTGTGAAAGAAACACAACCGCCCCGCGCA
>CAWFGE010000013.1:1207500-1213030 GCA_963815195.1 uncultured Planctomycetaceae bacterium | reverse complement strand
GTGGACCCCATTCTTTGGACAGCAAACGGGGTTGTTTAGTGGTGTGAGTCAGCGGCAGACGAGGCCCCTCATAGGCCTCGTCGTCTGCCGCCGATGACAAGGGGCCCGGGACGAGACCTCACCAGTTCCCTCCCGGTTTTGCGCGAAACTTGTTTTCATTTTTCGTCCATCACTTTGTGCAGGCTTCAATCTTTTCCTTCGTAGATCATCGCCGGCGTTTGATAACCCAGCGACTGATGAATCCGTTCCTCACAATAGAACTCAAAGTAACTCTGCAGGCTTCTCTCGGCCTCCCAACCATCCGTGTAATCCTTCAAGTAAACCTCTTCGTATTTCACGCTCCGCCACAGCCGCTCGATGAATACGTTGTCCAAGCACCGTCCTTTTCCATCCATACTGATCGCGACATTCAATCGTTCCAATCGCTCGGTGAACTTGATCGCCGTGAATTGGCTGCCCTGGTCGCTGTTGAAGACCTCCGGCCGCGAGATCGACAAGGCTTCGTCCAACGCCTCCAAGCAAAAACTCCCCTCCAACGTGTTCGACAATCGCCAACTCAACACGTAGCGACTGAACCAGTCCATCACTGCCACGAGATACAAAAACCCGTGGCGAAGCGGGATGTAAGTGATGTCGCTCGACCACACCTGGTTGGGCCGGAGAACCTCCACATTCCGCAGTAAATAAGGGTAAATCTTGTGTCCGCGCCCCGGTTTGGTCGTGCGGCGTTTCGGTCCAACCGCTTCGATTCCCATCTGCCGCATCAGCCGCTGCACTCGCTTGCGATTCACGCCGAACAACTCGGCCATCTTGCGAGAACCATAAAACGGATGCCGCGTGTATTCCTCGTCGATTCGCCGCATCAGTTCCAAATTTTCCGCGGTCTCGCCGCCAGGTTCGTAGTACCAACTGCTCCGCGCCAATCCCAACAGATCGCACTGACGCGACACGCTCAACGTGGAATGCTTCGGTTCGATCCATGCCCGCAAAACCTCGTGGCTTAATCCAGCGTCAGCGACTTTTTTTTGAGCCACTCGACTTCCATTTTCAGCCGGCCGATTTGTTCATAGAGTTCTTGCTCATTGGCCGATTGATCGTCGGATCGCTTACGTCGGCCATCCGTGAACAACTCAGTGGCTCCCGACAACAACTGCTTTTTCCAAGCCGTGACTTGGCTCGTGTGGACGCCAAATTCCGACGCCAACTGAGCCGTCGTCCTATCCCCTTTGACCGCCGCCAACGCCACCTTGGCTTTGAACGCGGACCCCAAAACTCGACGCTTCCTGGTCATAATCGGAACCTCCCAATGCGACAAATGAACATCGCAAATTCTACCTTATTGGGCTGTCCAGTTTTCGGGGTCCACCACAATCGCTGGATTACCCAGTTCGAGAACATACTTCATCAATCCTACACTGAGCAGTCTGCTTACGACTTTAAGCAAGGGTTTCTACGATTGGACACGTCCAAGAAATTCGACGAACAATCGTTTGAAAAGATTCTCAAAACATTAGTAGGAATCGCGAATATCAGACGGGGCGTGAAAGGTTATGTTTTAGTTGGCGTGGCTGATTCCGTCGAAGACGCACGACGTGTGGAAGAATTATATTCAGTAAAATCCAGAAAGTATGAAAACTTCCATATCACCGGCGTTGCGCATGAAGCAACTGCATTGAATAAGAACCTCGACCAACTGTTTCAGCAAATAAATGAGAAGGTCAAACGCTCCCAATTGTCCAACCCCTTGCGCGAATATGTTTCTAGAAATCTAAAACAGATTCGATACTTTGAAAAATCGGTCTTTATTTTTGAGGCTAAATCGCAAGCGGACCCGTCGCATTTTGACGGAAAATACTATGAACGTCACGGAAACGAACTTGCCGAAGTGGAGACTACGAAATTCAGCGAATTATTTCGTCGGTTTCAAAACGGACTTTAAAATGGGGAGTCATTGAGCCTCGATAGGTGTAGGAAGGACCAATTGAGTTCGGTCCCTCCTCCCTCCGAACCGTGCGTGCGGCGGGGTGGCATGCTCATGGCTTTGCATGAGCATGTCCTCCGCCGGGTGCCACTGGCAGCTTGCCTGCCAGTGCGAAGCGGAATAGCCATTCCAGGTTTTGAAACGTGTCCCTATTCCATGCCGATTGAAAGCACTGGCAACAAGTTGCCAGTGGCACCCAACGCCGGTAACGATTTTCGTCCCCTAAAAAAAGGGATATTTGGCTTTCATAGGTCGTTTAGCACGTCGGTTTGGAAACGAAACGTTAAATGCCCTGAAATTATAGACTTAAAATCGTTACCGGCGTTGAGTGGCACCCGCGCGTTGTGTGGTGGACCCCGAAAACTGGACAGCCCAATAAGGTAGAATTTGCGATGTTCATTTGTCGCATTGGGAGGTTCCGATTATGACCAGGAAGCGTCGAGTTTTGGGGTCCGCGTTCAAAGCCAAGGTGGCGTTGGCGGCGGTCAAAGGGGATAGGACGACGGCTCAGTTGGCGTCGGAATTTGGCGTCCACACGAGCCAAGTCACGGCTTGGAAAAAGCAGTTGTTGTCGGGAGCCACTGAGTTGTTCACGGATGGCCGACGTAAGCGATCCGACGATCAATCGGCCAATGAGCAAGAACTCTATGAACAAATCGGCCGGCTGAAAATGGAAGTCGAGTGGCTCAAAAAAAAGTCGCTGACGCTGGATTAAGCCACGAGGTTTTGCGGGCATGGATCGAACCGAAGCATTCCACGTTGAGCGTGTCGCGTCAGTGCGATCTGTTGGGATTGGCGCGGAGCAGTTGGTACTACGAACCTGGCGGCGAGACCGCGGAAAATTTGGAACTGATGCGGCGAATCGACGAGGAATACACGCGGCATCCGTTTTATGGTTCTCGCAAGATGGCCGAGTTGTTCGGCGTGAATCGCAAGCGAGTGCAGCGGCTGATGCGGCAGATGGGAATCGAAGCGGTTGGACCGAAACGCCGCACGACCAAACCGGGGCGCGGACACAAGATTTACCCTTATTTACTGCGGAATGTGGAGGTTCTCCGGCCCAACCAGGTGTGGTCGAGCGACATCACTTACATCCCGCTTCGCCACGGGTTTTTGTATCTCGTGGCAGTGATGGACTGGTTCAGTCGCTACGTGTTGAGTTGGCGATTGTCGAACACGTTGGAGGGGAGTTTTTGCTTGGAGGCGTTGGACGAAGCCTTGTCGATCTCGCGGCCGGAGGTCTTCAACAGCGACCAGGGCAGCCAATTCACGGCGATCAAGTTCACCGAGCGATTGGAACGATTGAATGTCGCGATCAGTATGGATGGAAAAGGACGGTGCTTGGACAACGTATTCATCGAGCGGCTGTGGCGGAGCGTGAAATACGAAGAGGTTTACTTGAAGGATTACACGGATGGTTGGGAGGCCGAGAGAAGCCTGCAGAGTTACTTTGAGTTCTATTGTGAGGAACGGATTCATCAGTCGCTGGGTTATCAAACGCCGGCGATGATCTACGAAGGAAAAGATTGAAGCCTGCACAAAGTGATGGACGAAAAATGAAAACAAGTTTCGCGCAAAACCGGGAGGGAACTGGTGAGGTCTCGTCCCGGGCCCCTTGTCATCGGCGGCAGACGACGAGGCCTATGAGGGGCCTCGTCTGCCGCTGACTCACACCACTAAACAACCCCGTTTGCTGTCCAAAGAATGGGGTCCACCTCAACCGACAGAAAAACTGTGCGACAAAGTTGCGGCACTAATCATTTACACCCCTGTCGGTTTTGAAGTGCCCACCCCTGGCCGGTTTTAAAGTGCCCGGTGACATGCCAATGAGTAGGAGGATTGACCAATGAACCGAAGGCCAGCCATTATGGAAGGGTGGACGGAATTTTATCCTTTTTGCTACTTGCTGATTGCTGCTGATACCGCCTTAAACGCAGCTAGACAAGAATTGCCCGGAAGGAACTACCACTACATCACAGCGGTGACGTTTTCGGCATTTGCAGTTGAAGCTGCGGTCAATCATGTCGGAATCGACCACGATCCAGAGTGGCTGGAGAAGAAAGAAAGGAAGCCTTGGAAAAAGAAATTGGAAATCCTGGCGACGGAAAATGGGATGCGGTTGGACTTCACCAGTCGCCCAGCCAAAACCGTGAAGGAGGCGTTTGAAGTCCGGGACAAGCTCGCCCACGGAAAAACCTGGATTGGTGAACAATGTTACCTTGACGATGGCCAGGAGATTGGGGAGCAAAGGCTTCCAGACTGGCTACAACATTGCATGAACGAAACACGGGCGGCGGAGGTCATCGCCGATTCACGGGCCTTTATCGGTCAGCTTCTCGACAAAGCCGGGTATGGCAGACAGGATCTGTATTGCCTGGGTGAAGGGGCATACAGCGAAGCTGCCGGACCGGTTCGACCTCCAGTATGGAAAGTCAAAGGTGCGGAGTGACTGCAAGTTGACGAGAAAGAGGCGGAGGAGAACCGCGACCATTCCCCAAGAAACTCTTGGCCGCCTCTACCCGAAGTTCCCACCACAGGCCCTCACCGCTGATTGTGAGTCGGGCCCGAATCAACTTCTGGTCGGGCCCGGATGAAATCCGCACACGTGCCGATGCCGTGCCGCACCAGTTTATCCGCACAGCGCTCGCCTCGGCCTTCGGCCTGGAGTCCGTCCCGGATCTGCCGCCCCGCTACAACATCGCTGCCCCCCAGGACGTGGCGGCGGTGCGACTGGACCAGGAGTCCGACCGCCGGGAACTGGTCCTGTTGCACTCGGGCCTGATACCCTCCTGGGCGAAGGACGCCAAAATCGGCAACCGGCTGATCAATGCCCGGGCCGAGACCGTGGCGGAAATGCCATCCTTCCGCAGCGCCTTCGCCAAACGCCGCTGCTTGATTGTGGCGGACGGGTTCTACGAATGGCAGAAGATCGACGGCAAAAAGCAGCCCTACTACATCCATCGACCGGACGATGAGCCGTTTCCCTTTGCAGGACTTTGGGAATACTGGAACGGGGGCGGGGAGGAAATTCAGTCCTGCACCATCATCACCACGGTGGCGAACGACCTGATGGAACCGATTCATGACCGGATGCCGGTGATCCTCGCCGAGAGGGATTGGCCGGTGTGGTTGGATGCGGAGTTCAAGGACAAGGAATCGCTCAAAGGGTTGTTGCAGCCCTGCGATCCCGATCTACTGATGGCCTACCCGATCAGCACGCTGGTAAACAACCCCCGAAATGACGTGCCGAGGTGTATTGAGCGAATCGAACAATGAACGACTACGCATCTGGAGACCAGGAACCATTTGCGAAGCTATTTGTCGGCCACGGGTGGATTGGACGGTTCGTTCACGGTGATCGTGATAATGAGATACAGTTGCCGGCTTTTATCGTCGGGGTTGGCTTTGGTTTGAAGGTCGGTGCCCATCCGGGACAGGCCGCCGATGAGGACGGGCTTGCCGACCGGCATGCGAACCGTGGTGCCCAGATGCTGCGTGTTGAGGTTCACGCGGTCGATGGTGACTTCTGTGGAACCGCCTTTGGTCACC